>DFXK01000001.1 GCA_002383165.1 Flavobacteriales bacterium UBA4110 | reverse complement strand
AATACATTATTCCTGACCACAGTAACGTATCCTTAGCGTATTGATGGCCTAGAAATCAATTATAATGATTTTCAATCTACATAATAAATTCTTTGTAATACTAAATGATATATTAGCGCACCTGAAAAATAGCAAATAACATCTATAAAATCTGTTGTATATCTTGCTGATAGTAACGGAAATATAATTTCAAATACAATGGTCAGATTAAGTGTTGAGATAGAGTTGAAGATACTTTCTTTTTATTTTGTGGTAATTGCCCAACAAATTTCTTTTGGCGTTGCTAATGGCAATATGAACCCATTTTAAAGTTTCTTCGGTAGTTTCTTTTGAACTTTTTTCCATAATATGAAGCTCTACAAAATCTGAAATATCCACATAAGAAGTGCTTTTATCTGTAAAAACAATACTCTGATTATCTATAGATTCTTTAATGGCTTCATTGATTTCTTCTCCACTGTGTCCATCTAAAACCTTTGCTTTAAAGAAGCGAACATGTTTTTCTTTTTTTCCAGTATCAATATCTTCTAACGGTGTTGATTCTGCTATCATCGCTACATTTTGTTTCCCAACTGAACCTTTTCCACGAACTCCTTTTTTCTGCTCTATTTCGTTGGATTCTACTGTAAAATAGGCTTCGTCAAATTCTATCATCCCTTCCAAAGTGTATTGTGCATCTCGGTTTCCCATGGCTTTTCTCAACTTATGAACCATTGCCCATACTGGTTAATATCTCTTTAATCCCAATTGTTTTTGGATTTCTTTTGCAGAAAAACCTTTCTTGGTAACGCTCATCAAAAACATGGTTTTATACCAAATGAGAAAAGACAAATTCGAATTTTCCATGATGGTTCCGCTTTGCAAAGAAGTTCGACTTCTGCATTTTTTGCATTCATAACTTAATCTGCTCTTTATCCAAAAATGTTCTGTGCTTCCACATTTGCACGGGAGTCCTATTTTATCTCTCTCAGATTTAAAATGATTTATACAATCATCTTCTGTCCCAAAATGTGCTGAAAAATTGAATAAATTGATATCTAATTGTTTGATTACTATAAATATACAAAAGTTATGATAAATTACGGATATTTCTTAAATATTAAAATAAGATTTTGTATCTTGATGAAAATAAGGAATGATCTTTTCTAATTAATAACTACTTGCAATATTAAATTTATAACGTTAAAAATAATTTCTATTAGGCTAATTTTAGTTGATTTAAAAGATTCTATAAAATGGTTAGTTCTTCAATATAATATCTCAAAACAGTAACAAATCATCAATAATTATAAAGTTTTCATTAAATTTACAAAAAATAGCCATGTTAGCATTTCAAGTTAATTCAATTCCTTTAAAAGATGTTATTATAAGTTTAGCTCATTCTTTTGAGGTTCCGTATTTTCATAATTGTGACGAATATTATATAACTCTTCCAGAAAACCTTGGTAGCGGGGAAATAAGAGGCGTTAATTTTGATAATGGGCTGGCACTGTTGATCTATAAACTTTATTTTAAAGAAGATGTTCGTTTAGAATTCACATTAGATGAAATCCATCCGTTAAAGTTTATTAATTCCATACATGGCCCGTTAATTCACGAATTTGCGAATGAAGATATAAAGCATTCCATTGATGAATTTAATTGTGCCATAGTAGCTAGCGAAGGGACCAACGGACACATAATGGAGTTTTCAAAAAATGTTTTGCACGAAGTTATAAGTATTGAAGTAGATAGAGAGAGGTTTTCTCGAAAGGAAAGCTGTGAAATTAAAAAAATGAATTCGAAGCTGCAAAGTGTACTTCTAGATGTGCGTGGATTAAAGCAGTTTTACGATGTAGGAAGTTGCGGTGTTTATTTTAAAGATATTTTACATGATGTGAGTAATTACGAAGATTTTTCACTTGGCCGAAAGTTAAATCTGCAATCTGTCTCTATACAAATGTTCATCAATCAAATCATACAATATGATGATGATTCGCTACGTGCGGATAAGCGGGTAGTTCTTCGCATTGATGAATTAAAAAGGGTTGAAGAGGTGAGTGTTTTTATTAAGGAAAATATCAACGAAGATTTGTCTATCAAGAAATTATCGAGAATGTCAGGCCTAAATCCAAAGAAACTGCAGAACGGTTTCAAGTATTTGTTCGCAACGTCTATCAATGAATTTATCACCAACAAGAGGCTTGAGAAGGCACAGATGTTGTTACAGAACAATGAGTATAGAGTTCGAGATGTTGTATCAGCAATAGGTTTAGAAAGTAATAGTTATTTTTCGAAAATCTATAAGGAACGGTACGGAATTACACCCAAAATTTATAAAAAACTATTTTCGTAATAGTTATCTTTTTGTCCTAAAATATAATTTTAAAAATTGAATGCGTCGTTTTTAGATTTTATAACGCTACATAATTCTTCAATGTTATTATAATTTTGTCTCATTAAATATCACAATTTAGAATGAATAATTATTTAGACAGTTCCAAAAAACTGCCGATTTATGACATGATTGTTTTCTCGCATTTACGATGGGATTTCGTATATCAAAGACCACAGCACTTAATCACCCGTTTATCCAATAAGTACAAAATTTTGGTTGTTGAAGAACCAATAGGAAAATCTGATAACAAGCCGGAAATTATCGAAATCAGCCCATCTTTGCATATTCTAAAACCAGGAATTGATCATGTAGAGGGTTTAGGGTCTTATTTAAAAGCAATTTTGAAAGACTCTAAATATTTGGTTGGTTGGTTTTATTCCGCAGCTTTTGTTTCAGTTTTAAATACTTTTGATTTCGAGACTGTTGTGTACGATTGTATGGATGAATTAACTTTATTTAAGGGAGCTTCGCCAGAATTATTAGTCCAAGAGAACAGTTTATTATCTGCCGCCGACATCGTTTTTACTGGTGGAAAATCACTGTATGAATCCAAAAAAGAAAAGCATCACAATGTTTTTTGTTTCCCTAGTTCCGTAGACATTTCTCATTTTTCAAATGAGGATATAGAGCATATTGAAAAGCCTAGTGATCTAAGGAATATTAATTCACCAATCATCGGATATTACGGAGTAATTGATGAACGAATAGATCTGGATCTGCTTCAGCAAACTGCGCTTCAAAATCCTAATGCTTCCTTGGTAATGATTGGTCCGATCTGCAAAATTGAAGAAAGCGATCTTCCTCGCACTGAAAACATTCATTATTTGGGCATGAAATCCTATGAAGAGTTGCCGCAGTACCTTCATTTTTTTGATGTTGCGATGATGCCTTTCGCATTGAATGATTCAACCAAATTTATCAGTCCAACCAAAACGTTAGAATACATGGCAGCGATGAAGCCAATTATTTCGACCAAAATAAAAGATGTAGTTACGGAGTACAGTGATTGTGTGTCTTTAATAGACAATGCAGATGATTTTAGTATATCAATTGAGCAGCCAATGACTGACTTCCACGCAAAATATGAACAGATTTTAGAAAATACATCTTGGGATCGAACGGCAGAGAAAATGTGCACCATCATTAATAAAGTTTTAGCATGAAGAATTTCAACATAGTAATTATTGGTGCAGGTATATCGGGTTCTGTTTTAGCAGAGCGCTACGCCGCAATGGGTAAGAAAGTATTAATAATAGAAAAACGGGATCATATTGCGGGAAACTGCTTTGATTTTTACGACGGTAACGGTATTCTAACTTCAAAATACGGAGCACATTTATTTCATACCAATGATGATGGAGTTTGGGACTATGTGAATCAATTTGCGGACTGGTATCCGTGGAGTCACAGAGTAATAGCGCGTGTAGATGACAAAACCGTTCCGATTCCTGTGAATATTACGACGGTTAACACTTTATTTAGAACAAATATCAAAACTGAAACTGAAATGCAGGACTGGTTGGAGAAAAACCGGATTCCATTTGATCAACCTCAAAATGGGGAGGAAGCGGTTTTAAATAAAGTGGGTGAAGATTTATACAATAAAATGTTCAAGCACTATACCAAAAAGCAGTGGGACAAATATCCGGCAGAACTACATGCTTCTGTTTTAGAAAGAATTCCGGTGCGTGATAATTATGACGACCGTTATTTTTCGGATACTTACCAGGCTTTACCTAAAGGCGGTTACACGAAAATGTTTGAAAATATTTTAGCAAATCCGAATATTACCATATTACTCAACACTGATTATTTTGAGGTGCAGGACCAGCTGGGTGAGTACGAAAAGTTATTTTACACTGGACCGATCGACCGATTTTTTCAGTTTAATGAAAACTTAAAAGAAAAGCTAGAATACCGGTCCATTAATTTTGTGACAGAACAATTAGATCAAGAGTACTTTCAAGAAAATTCTGTGGTTAATTATCCGGGTGAGGAAGTAGATTTTACCAGAATTGTGGAGTATAAACATTTTGGCAATCAGCAGTCTGAAAAAACGAGTATTGTAAAAGAGTACACCGTTGATGAAGGCGAACCTTATTACCCAGTACCGAATGATAAAAATCAGGAAATTTATGCGGAGTATAAAGCAGAAGCTGATAAATTGATCGATGTTTATTTTGTGGGAAGACTGGCGAATTATAAATATTTTAATATGGATCAGGCGTTTAGAAATGCCCTTGATCTATTTTTTGACTTAGAAAGAAAAGATAATATAAAAGTGTCAGATGCAGAATCCATTTAGTTCTTATTTTATGGGTGGTTTTGAATGTGCGGATCATCTGAACCGTTCCGGCGAGCGGGTGAATTTATTGAAAGAAACCGAACACCATCTCCGTACCGAAGAGGATTATCGTCTTCTTTTAAAATTAGGAATAACATCAGTTCGTGAAGGAATTATCTGGAGTACGGTAGAAAAAGTTGAAGGTGAGTACGATTTCGCTGAAGTGTTAAATCGTCTAAAGATAGCAGAACGACTGGGAATTCAGGTAACGTGGGATTTGATACATTTTGGTTATCCTGATGGTCTATTTCCGACGCATCCAAAGTTTTGCGAACGTTTTGAGAATCTAACCAGAGAATTTGCGAAATTTTATAAAAATAATGCTATACAACCGTTGTTAGTTTGCCCCATTAACGAGATCAGTTTTCTGGCCTGGTATTCGGGCGAAGCAAGAGGGACGGTTCCTTATGCAGTGGGAAATGGGTGGGACATTAAGTATCATTTATGCAGAGCTGCGATTAAAAGCATTGAAATATTAAAGGAGCAAATACCAGATTGTACGATCGTCATGGTAGAACCTTTAATAAAAGTACATTCGGATGGCTTTACTTCTGAGGCCGATCTTTTTAGAGTTAATGAATATCAGTTTGAAGCTTGCGATATAATTTCTGGTAGACTTTGTCCGGAACTTGGCGGAAGAGAAGAATATCTTGAAATTCTGGGAGCTAATTATTATTGGAACTCCCAATGGACGGGTAGGGATGATACAATTTATTGGCCCGATCCAGAAAAAAAAAGAACGCCGCTTCACGAAATGATTCAGGGACTGTATGCACGATATCAAAAACCAATTTTCCTTTCTGAAACGGGACACTTTGGATCGGGAAGAGTAGAATGGATCGAAGAAACAGCAAAAGAGTGTGCGATTGCGCACCAAAATGGCGTGCCATTTTGGGGTATTTGTATTTATCCGGTAACGGACAGGCCAGATTGGGATAATTTGGCACGTTACAGCAACTGTGGAATTTTTGATCTGGATTCAACGGGAAACAGAATTCCTGAGGAGTCTTATATTAATTCAATTAGAAAGTTAGATTTAGAAAATTTAGCTTTATTTCAAAACAGCAAATTGTAAACGCTGTTGAGATATTATCTTGTTATATCCCATCGGTTCTAAATTCTTTGATAAATTATCCGGGCAATTGGGATGATCTTCAGAGTAATGATGAATTATTTCAACTGTTTCTTTATTGCAGGGTGCAAGTACAAAATCGTATACATACCACTTGAAGATCGTATGTTTACAGATAAAAATTCCTCAAGGATATATTGCTTGACGTGAAGTAAAGTAATATTTTTTTGAATATCCGTTTTTAATCAATACTAATTTGAAACTTTTAGTGTGAAAATAACTATATTTGAAGAAAAGTTCTCAATGTTTCAATCTCAAAAAATATATGTTGAGGAAATTCTTCCAATAAATGAGCGAGGCTCCGCAAACGAATCATTCGCGTATCGGGAAATTGATCATTCAGCACAAGCAGACTTTTACTTTACAAACCTAAAAAAAAGATTGCTTTCAATTTCGATGTGGAGCAAATTTGCAGGCGGAGATAATTTTATTTTTGAACTGACAGACTCCCAGGGAAATTTGAGAAGTAGTCCGCCTATTATCACAGATAAAATAAGAATCCAGTTACCCGGTCCAAAAGATCAAGAAGGTCTAGGTTTTGACTGGGTAGAAGTGGTGCGAATGGATGAAGGACATTTCAAAAATGTTCAATTTTATCTACTGGAAGTTAGTCCCTGCGATTGTCCTTATCAAAATAGTGAAAAAACAGCACATTTTTATTGGGAAAATGCCACCAATACTTTCGTGATTGCAAAGCAGGAAAATATAGTGCAGGTATCAATCCACGGCAGAAATGAAGTACCCAATATTTCCGATCAAAGCCTGACTGACAAGATTAGAAACTTTGTAATGGCTAATACCGGCATAATTGCAGGGAGCAAAATACAATGGGAAGTTTTTACCGATAATTTAATGAAAGAAGAAAATGAATAATTATAACAATGTAGTGCTGTATGACGGCGATTGCGGATTCTGCAACTTTTGGGTACAGTGGATTTTAAATAACGATTCTCACGACCGATTTAAATTTGCATCGCTCCAAAGTGAATATGGACAAAATTTTTTAAAAAATCAGGAATTGCCGACCGACACCTTCGATACCCTATATTTTATAAAGGACGGCATGTATTACAAGAAAATGTATGCGGTTATTAAAATTGGCGAAACATTAGGCGGAGTTTATTACGGACTGTTTTCGCTGAAAGTTTTGCCTAAATTTATATTAAATAAGATGTATGATACCGTTGCTGATAACCGCAAAAAATTGGCAGGAGAAAGTTGCCTTTTGCCAACACCAGAGCAGCGCAAAAAATTTATAAATTAAATTATTATGATTACAAAAATTAATGATGTGCCGGAAACGCTCGCGGCATTCAAGGCAAGTGGGAAGTCGTAGCCGATGATTTCAAAAACATCGTAATGCCGGAGGTGGCAAAGTTTACCGAAAAATATCAATACCTCAATTATATGCTGATAGTGGATACCAACCTTTCGAACTTCAGCGCCGGTGCATGGCTGAATGGTATGGTACTGGGTTTGCAGGAACTCAAAAACTGGCACCGCGCAGCCATCGTCATCGATATTGATGCAGTGGATGCCGCTACAAAAGTATTCAACACCATCACCATCGGTGAATTTAAAGTGTTTAAACATCAGGAATTAACGGAGCCATCACATGGCCTTCTCAACCAAAAATTAGAGAATAATGGGACAAGCACAATCACCAAAACAGAACCTAGCCAAAAACGACGCTATCAAAAAAATTAAAGAACTTGCCGAAGCAGCACGCACCTGTTTTTTCACCACAAAATCTGAAAGCGGAGAGTCGCACAGCAGGCCCATGTCTCTACAGGAGGTAGATGAAAACGGGGTGTTGTGGTTTCTGAGTGCCATAGACAGCAAAAAAGACCGCGAGATCAAAAATGAAGACTATGTGGAACTGTACTTCATGAACAACTCTTCCTACGAATATACCTTCATAAAAGTGTAGGCGACCGTATCGCAGGACAGGGCATAACATCAATGTGAAAACGGGTTCGGACAATTCATTGAAATGGACGGCAAGTAAAACGGCACTTACGGAACTCATATATGCACTGTACTC
>DFXK01000012.1 GCA_002383165.1 Flavobacteriales bacterium UBA4110 | reverse complement strand
AACAAAATCCTCAGAAATTCTGAGGATTTTGTGGCCCAGCTTGGGCTCGTCCCGATAGTTATCGGGACAAGGACTTGCTGATTATTTTTCTTTTAATTTTTTAATAATTTCTGGATATTTTTTGAGGTTTTCTAAATATTTTTTGCTTTTCATTTTCTTTATGTGGCGCTCTATTTTTCTTGCTTCAAAAATATCTTTACACTCTATTTTTAAAAACAATTCCCAATCTTCCGCAATTTTTGTAAAAGAATTTTCAAAAAAATGGCTTAAATGCTCTTCTAATCTTCTTTCTAAATTATTTGTCTCGCCAATATAATATTTATTGGCTGTTTCAGAAAATAATATATAAACAAAATGTTTCATTTATACAAAAATAACAAAATCCTCAGAAATTCTGAGGATTTTGTGGCCCAGCTTGGGCTCGAACCAAGGACTTGCTGATTATGAGTCAGCTACTCTAACCAACTGAGTTACAAGGCCAAATATTTATGATAAAATATCTTTATTTCAATTGGGTGTGCAAATGTAAGATTTTTTCGGAAAATTCAAAAAAAAATTAAGGTTTTTCTTGACACAATTCTACTAGCACACCATTGGTACATTTCGGGTGCAGGAAGACAACTAATTTATTATCAGCACCTTCTTTCGGTTCTTCTGAGATGAAAGTAAATCCTTCTTTTTTTAATCTTTCGATTTCTGTTTGGATATTTTCTACGCCAAATGCGACGTGATGGATTCCTTCTCCTTTTTTATCCAGGAATTTGGCGATTGGACTTTCGGGGTTTGTAGCTTCTAAAAGTTCGATTTTGCTTTCTCCAATTTCATAAAAAGATGTGGTTACGCCTTCTCTTTCTACAGATTCTTGTTTGTAATTTGATTTGCCTAAAAGTCGGGAAAATAAATCATCTGAGTTTGACAAAGATTTTACGGCAATTCCTAAATGTTCTATTTTCATTGTGTTATTTTTGAATAATCTTATGTGGGAATGACGAAATTTATTTGAATAACCAAATCCCTAGCCCCGATAGTAGCGACATCCTTTTTCTTTTTTTAACAAAAAAAGAAAAAGATATAGTGGATAGCGGGATTAAGCTCCTAAAAAAAATTGCCAAAGTAAATCTTATTGAATGACATACTTTGACAATCTATATTTTTGATTAATTAGGAATTGAATCCTTCAATAATCTTGGAAAAATCTTCAATTTTAAGTGCTGCACCGCCAATCAAACCACCATCTACGTCTGGCTGAGAAAAGATTTCTTTCGCGTTGTCTGGCTTCACACTTCCTCCGTAAAGAATAGAAACTTCGTCAGCAACTTCTTTTCCGTATTTGTCAGCAATCAGGCTTCTGATGTAAGCGTGAACTTCCTGAGCTTGCTCAGCAGTCGCCGTTTCGCCAGTTCCGATGGCCCAAACAGGTTCGTAAGCAATGACTACTTTTTTGATTTCCTCTGCAGATAAAGTGAAAAGCGCCGTTTCTGTCTGGTTTTTAACCACCTCAAAATGTCTTCCTGCTTTTCTCTCTTCCAATTTCTCACCATTGCAATAGATTGGTATCAAACCTTTATCCAGAAGTGCTTTTACTTTTCTATTGGCGTGGCTGTCGGTTTCTCCGTGGAAAGTTCTTCTCTCGGAATGTGAAACCAAACTTCCGTCTGCATCAACAGAAGCCAGCATATCTACAGAAATCTCGCCTGTGTAAGCGCCACTTGGATATTCGGAAACGTCCTGCGCAAAAACACCGACTTCCCCATTTTTGAAAACTTCTTTGGCAGCGGTAAGATATAAAGCTGGCGGAGCGATATAAACCTCACAGTTTGTCGTATTATTTTTTTTGTATTCTAAAAGCTGAGCCATCAGTTCCTGTGCTTCAGCATAAGTTTTGTTCATTTTCCAGTTTCCTGCAACAATGTTTTTTCTCATTATATTTTTAATTTAAATTCCAAATGTTTTTTAATAATATGTAGAATTGATGCTCCTCATCGCTCACTTCATTATCAGCTTTGATGAGGGATTTTGCAAATTGGATGAAGTCTTTTCTTTCTTTCTCGGTAGAATCTTCTTCGAAACATTTTGCGTGAAATTCGAAATGTTCTTTCCATTGATCTGCTGTTAATTGAGCAATGATTTCCAATTCGTCATCCAGATTGAGACGAAACGGAAATTCTTCCGCCATATATTGCTGAACTTTAAGACCTTCTTCCGGTTTGATAATCCCGTCCACAGCAGACAAAATCATCAGTAAATGATAACCTGCAATTGGTTTATTTGATTTTCTCATTATACAAATATAGATGTTAGATATTAGACATTAGATATTAGACTAATATGATATATTTCATTCTTTAATTATTCAAGATGTTTAATCCAAATAATCTTTTGCGCCCAACTTCTCCACTATTTTCCCCTTTTCTAGAATCAATACAAAAGGATTGCTTCTCGCAATGGTTTTGATGGCAACTTCGTCCATTAGAAAATTTGGGATTTGTTTGTAAAAATTAGGCTGAGTGCTTATTCCGTAGATTTTTGCTTTTTCCGTCAAAGCTTTGGTTTCCGTTTTTTTAACTAATTCTAAATCTGCTTCTTTTGGTTTGTAGGTAAACACTAAAACAACTCTCGGTTCCTTAAGAATTTCGTCTGTGATTGGATTTCCATTAGTGTCTTCTACTTTGAACTTCGAGATTTCTGATTCATAGCCTTTTTTCGAAATTTCAGAAGTTGTTTTTCCATCTTCAATTTGCCAAGCTGTGTCTTTCCAATATTCCTTATTGATATATTCGTCTTGGTCAACTTTTTTAACTTCGCCAGTTTTAGAATTTTTAAGTGAATAAAACGTCTTATACTCCGAAGGATTTTGTACAATTTTTTGCTTCTCAGCTGCTAAGTCAGTTCCGATAGAATAAGCTCGGAAATCTATCATCGGTTCGTGTACAATTCCTCTGAACATCACGAAGGTCATTACTAAAACAAAAACGCCCAACAATGGTAATTTGCCAAATCTAACCTTTTCATCTTCTTCTCTTTTTCTGTAAAGAAAAGCAAGAATTACTAATAAAGCAAGAAGCGTAATATCTTTCCAGAAGGATTGCCAAGGCGTGAATTTCAACGCATCTCCGAAACATCCACAATCTGTAACAACGTTATAATAAGCTGAATAAAATGTTAGAAAACCAAAGAAAACGCAAAGTGCAATCAGTGCATAAAGTGTTAGTTTAAGCTTGATTTTCATCAATAACATAAATCCAAGAATCAATTCCAGAACAACTACAATAATTGAAAATGCCAAAGCATATTTTTCCAAAAACGGTAAATCGAAAACAATTGGCGAAAAATATTCCTCTAATTTGAAAGAAAACCCTTTCAAATCAACAGCTTTTACAAATCCGGAAGCAATAAATATAAGTGCAACAATATATCGTAAAACTGCTTTCATAATTTTAGAGATGGAAGTTAGAGGATGGAAGATGGATGTTGACAATACGATGCATAGATTAATCTTTTAGTTGGTTTCTGAATCCAATAATTTGATTCATTAATTGATATGATTCGTTATATAATTCTTTGAATTTTCCTTCAGAAATATATTTTCTATTTTTTGCTTTATATAAGCACGTTACTACTTCTGCCAGAGACCGAATTGAAAAACATAAAAACCTTTTAAACTCAGGTGTGGATTGTAAAATTGAACCTTCAGAAATATTCAATGCAATAGAATCCACTGCTCTTCTTATTTGAGAAGTCAAATTAAACATTTCATCTTTTGGAAAATCTTTGGAAATTAGAAATATCTCTTCTCCAAAATCCATCGACTTTTGCCAAATAATTAATTTTTCAAATTTAAAACTCATCGTTAGACATTATTTTGTAAAACTTCCATCTTCTAACCTCCGACTTCCATCTTTATAAGACAAAAAACAGCATAATTCAACATATCAAAATAGTTGGCATCCAAACCTTCGGAAACCAAAGTTTTTCCTTGATTATCTTCTATCTGTTTAGTTCTTAAAACTTTTTGATAAATCAAATCTGTAATGGACGAAATTCTCATATCTCTCCAAGCTTCACCATAATCGTGATTTTTGCGTTCCATCAGCTCTTTTGCTTTTTGAGCGTAAGAATCGTAAAGGTTGATGATGTCATCAGGATTGGCATTCAGTTCATCAGAAAAACCTTTCTCCAACTGAATCAATCCAATAATAGAATAATTAATAATCGCAATGAATTCGTCCTCCTCACTTTCATCCACCATTTTCACATCCGTCATTTGCAACGTTCTGATTCTGCTGACTTTGATGTAGATCTGGTCTGTGATAGAACTTGGGCGAAGAACGCGCCAGGCGGTTCCATAATCTTTCATTTTCTTTTGAAAAAGGTCTCTACAAACCTTGATAACGTCGTCAAACTGAGCGGAAGTATTGTGCATAAATCTGTCTAATTGGTCAAAGATACAAATTTAGTTGTTTTCAAATTTTGATTGCTAACCAGAAAAATTATCTATTTTTATGACTCTAAAATTATTCTATGCGATTTGCCGTTTCTTTTTTTCTAGTATCAACTGTCTTCATCAATGCTCAACAGAAATTGGAACTGACAACAGAAATGGCCAGCAAGCTTGCCTCGATGCCGTTGAAGTGTATCAATCAAGAGTATCCGAATAAAACTGCACACGTTATCAATACTGAGAAAGATGCGATTTTGACTCCAAAAGAACTGCATCCGAGTTTTTATGGTTGTTTTGATTGGCATAGCTCTGTCCACGGACATTGGATGCTGCTGAGATTATTGAGAACTGTTCCGGATTTAGAAAATAAAGATAAAATTATTTCAATTCTAGATAAATCATTTTCGCCTGAAAAAATAAAAGAAGAAGCGTCTTATTTTACCAAATATCAAGTGGCGCAAAACTTTGAGAGAACTTATGGTTGGGCTTGGATTCTGAAACTAGATGAAGAATTAGCAAGATGGAATCATCCAAAAGCCAAAATCTGGCATCAAAATTTAAAACCTTTGACAGATGAAATTCTGAGGCTTTGGAAAGCTTATTTACCAAAACAAACTTATCCTAATAGAACCGGCGTTCATCCCAATACCGCATTCGCAATGAGTTTCGCCATCGATTGGGCAAGACAAGTTGGAGATACATCATTTGAGAAAGAATTATCTGAAAAAGCTAAAATTTTCTATTTAAACAATACTAAAACACCAGCTTATCTGGAACCAGACGGTAGTGATTTCTTTTCGCCAAGTTTAGAAATTGCAGAATTGATGAGCAGAATTTTGCCTCAGAAAGACTTTGAAAAATGGCTGAATCAGTTTTATGAAAAAAGAAGCTTAGAAAACATTGAACAAATTCCTATCATAAGTGATGTTAATGACTATCAAACCGTTCATCTTGTGGGATTATCATTTTCGAAAGCTTGGGCAATGAAAAATATTATCGATGCTTTACCAGAAAAGAATTTTATTAGAAAACAGTTTGAAAAGTCAAGGGAAAAATTCATAGAAAACTCATTACCAATTATTTTTCAAGGCAATTATGGCGGCGATCATTGGTTAGCAAGCTTCGCTGTCTACGCTTTGACTCATTAAAATAATATTTTTCACACAAAATTTACTTTACATTCTTATTAAAATTTCAAATGGAATTTTCTATTACCAATTCTAATCAATCAAAGTTTTTTTCAATCAATTGTAACGGCAGATTGGTTGATTTGTCAAAAGCAAAATTAATGGGAATCTTGAATCTGACTCCGGATTCTTTTTCTGATGGCGGAAAATTCAACAACGAGAAATCAGCTTTACAACAAGCGGAAAATTTATTAAAAAACGGGGCAACAATTATTGACGTTGGCGCACAATCAACCCGTCCGAATGCTGAATATTTGAAAGCTGATGAAGAAGTCAGAAGAATAGGAAATGTGATTTCATTAATCAAAAAAGAATTTCCGGAAAGTTTGATTTCTCTGGATACATTTTATTCAGATGTTGTAAAGTTTGGTTATGATGAAGGAATTGATATTGTGAATGATATTTCTGCAGGACAGTTTGATTCTGAACTTTTGGACACCGTTGCAAAAACAAGTTTACCTTATATATTGATGCATATTAATCCGACTTATGAATCAATGCACGATAAAATTAAATTTGATGATATTATTATTTCTATCAACAGATTTTTCTCAGAAAAAGTCAATCTTTTAAGACAGAAAGGAATTAAAGATATTATTCTCGACCCTGGATTTGGCTTTGGAAAAACAGTTGAAGACCAATATAAAATGATTGAGGATTTTGAGTACATTGGATTTGGAAAATTTCCGATTCTTGCTGGAATTTCTAAAAAATCTTTTATTTACAAACCGCTCGGAAAACAAGCAAATGACGTTGAAAAAGAAACATTAGACTTACATCAGAAGTTATTAGAAAAAGGAGCAAATATTATTCGGCTTCATAGACCAGGAAGTTTAAAATACTGATATTCAATATTTTCATTAAACATATATTTAATTTTTTTATTTTTCATTTTTTAAGAAAATTTTAAACAATATGATTCTAAATATTGTATGATTTAAGAAAATTATTTGAATATTTCATATTTATAATTGAATATTTAAATAATTCAATTTACAATAAAATCTAAATTTTCCTATATTATTAATAATTTTACTCAATTAAATTTGGTTATTTTAGAGTTATTTCGTTAAATTTGAGAGAATTTAAAAAAAATGTCTTATGAAAAAAACTTTACTCCGGCTTGCCTTTGTGGCTTTACCAATGTTTGGTTTCGCCCAAACTTACTTTTCAGACAATTTTGATGATGAAGATATCTCAGACTGGACTCTTTATGATCAAGATGGAGATGGTTACAACTGGGAAACTGTTAATCTAGGAACTGGTTACACTGGTGCTATTGCCTCATACTCTTATGACAATGCCTCATCATCAGCTTTAACTCCTAATAATTACATCGTTTCACCAGCTATTAATCTTTCTACTGCGACTTCTGCAATACTTAAATTCAAAGTAAAAGCACAAGATCCAGATTGGGCAGAAGAAACCTATTCAGTTTATGCAGCAACGACGAATACCGTTGCAGGATTTTTAGCAACCACGCCGCTGCTTACAGAAAACGCAGCTTCTAATGGTGATGGTGGTGTATTTTACACAAAAACAATTGATTTAAGCGCATTTGCTGGTCAATCGCAGGTTTACATTGCTTTCAGACACTATAATTCTACAGATATGTTTTCAATTCATATCGATGATGTAAGTATTGAAGCAGCTCCTACAACCGCTCCTGGCTGTGCAGCATTAACTGCTCCTGCAAATGGAGCAACAAATCTTGCTTATCTTTCTCAAACATTATCATGGACAGCTCCAACTACAGGCGTTGCAGATTCTTATGACGTTTACCTAGATAAAAACACAGACCCTACAACATTAGTAAGCAATGTTTCTGGAACATCTTATACGGCAGCTAACTTAGATCCATCTTCCACATACTATTGGAAAGTTGTTGCTAAGAATACAGCTGGCTCCGCAACTGGATGTACAGTATATTCATTTACAACTATGGCACCAACCTATTGTACTGCAGGTGCAACATCTACAAGTTTTGAGAAGATAAGCAATGTCACTTTTGCTAATATTAACAATAATTCAACTGCAACTGCTGGTTACGAAGATTTCACTTCGGTTGTTGGTGAAGTGACAGCTGGCTCCACTTATACTTTTACAGCTACATTCAGTGGAACTTCATATGCTTCTGACCAAGTGTTAGTTTGGATTGATTTGAACAATGACAAAGACTTCAATGATGCCGGTGAACAAGTTTTAGTAACTCCTACAAAAAAATCTCCGTGGACGGGTTCTATCACTATCCCAGCAACCGCTACCATTGGAAGTACACGTATGAGAGTTAGATTGCATGATGCATCATTAACTCCTAATTTGACACCTTGTGGTACTTCTGGTTATGGACAAGTTGAAGATTATACTTTAAACATTGGACAATTAGCTGTTAACGACGTTTCCAAAAACGGCATCAAAGCTTATCCAAACCCGGTTAAAGATATCTTCAATATTGAAGCTCAAGGAAAAATCAAATCTGTTAAAGTATTTGATGTAACAGGCAAGCAATTATTAACTGAAGATTTAAATGAAGCGACGTCTAAAATTGATTTCACTAAATTTAATTCAGGCGTTTATGTTGTAACTACTACAATGGAAGATGGTTCTACAACTTCTACAAAAGTGATCAAGAAATAAAATCTAAATCATGTTGTTAAATTAACCTGCAGAAATTCTGCAGGTTTTTTCGTTATAAATATTGTAGTTCAGAAAAAAGTTGTACTTTTGCAACTCGAATTTTTAATTAAAATTAATTAACATTATGAACAATTACGAAACTGTTTTCATTTTAACTCCCGTTCTATCTGATGCTCAGGTGGAGGAAGCAGTGAAAAAATTTGAAGATCTATTGACTTCAAACAATTGCGAAATCGTTGCCAAAGAAAATTGGGGACTTAAAAAATTGGCTTATCCAATCCAATTGAAAAAGAATGGTTTTTATACCTTGATCGAATTCAAAGGAGAAGGAACTGTAGTTGCTGATCTAGAAACTGCTTACAAACGTGATGAGAGAGTTATCCGTTACCTAACGACTAAACTTGACAAACACGCTGTAGAATATGCAGTAACAAGAAGAAGCAAAGTAAAATCTGCTAAAGCTTAATTATTAACCTTTAAAATTTAAAACAATGGCAATAGATGATATGGCAAAACAAGCCTCTGCCGGGGGCGAATCGGAAGTAAAATTTCTTACTCCACTTGATATCAATACAAAATCTGAAAAGAAATACTGTAGATTTAAAAAATTTGGAATTAAGCACGTAGATTATAAAGATGCTGACTTCCTTCTTCAGTTTGTAAACGAACAAGGTAAAATCTTACCAAGAAGATATACAGGAACTTCTCTTAAATACCAAAGAAAAGTGTCTGCAGCTATCAAAAGAGCAAGACATCTTGCTTTGATGCCGTACGTAGCGGATCTTTTGAAATAAGAACAAAAAATAATAAAAGAAGTAGGTTCGCCTGCTTCTTTTGTTGCTGAATAATAATTTAATTCTAACTGTTTTAGATATTAGATATTGGATCTCAGATATTAGACTTTCTAACTTCTTATTTCTAACCTCTAACTTCTAGAATCTAAACAAGACAACAACAATGGAAATTATCCTAAAAAAAGATGTAGAAAACTTAGGACTTGAGTTTGATACTGTAAACGTAAAACCTGGTTACGCAAGAAACTTCTTGATTCCTCAAGGTTTTGCACTATTGGCAACTCCAAAGAACAAAGCTCAATTGGAAGCTACTTTGGAATCCAGAAAAGAAGAAGAAGCTAAATTGGTAGCTGCGGCAAATGGCGTAGTAGATCAATTAAAGAAAACTTCTATCACTATTCCTGCAAAAGTTGGTGCTGGCGATAAATTGTTCGGTTCTATCAATAATGCTGACCTAGCTGCTGCTTTAGCAAAAGCTGGTGTAGTAGTTGATAAAAAATATATCAAAATCCCTGGTAACACTATTAAAAGAACAGGTAAATTCTCTGCACTAGTTAGACTTCACAGAAATGTTGAGTATAACTATGAGTTTGATATCGTTTCTGATGCTCCGGTTGAAGCTCCTGCTAAGAAAGAGGATGCTCCTAAAACTGAAGAAGCTTAAGATAACAAGATATTTCATAAAAAAACCACTTCAATTCGAAGTGGTTTTTTTTTGTCAATTATTTTATTTTTTGGGCGTCCAGGCTGTAAGGAAATCTTTTACTTTTTCTAAACTATAGCCTTTTCCATCTTCCAGAACTCCGCTGTCTTGAGTATGAATTTGATTGCCATTTTCATCCAAGACTATAAAAACAGGATAACCGAATTTATCTCCAGGATTACCATAACTTGCAAAGACCTTTTCGTTTTTATTTTCCGGTGACCAGTTCAGATGATAATACACATAGTTGTCATCAACGATCTTCTTAAGTTCTGGGGTTTTCTGAAAGTAATCATTAAATCTCAAACACCAAATGCACCAATTACCGCCCGCTTGGATCATTACATTTTTATGTTCTTTTTTAGCTTGATCTATCGATTTCTTTATATCCAAAGAAGCATTAGCTTCAGGATGATATGGTTTTGGTAATTTTGCTTTTTCTTCAGCAACAGCTTTTTTCTTAGCCTCAATTTGCTCTTTAGACAAAGTGTTTACTGCGGATTGCGAACTGTAAAAAGATAATGTCAATAAGCTAGTGGCTAAAAGCAATTTATGAACTGTTTTTTTCATGATATCTTAAAAGATGATTATATTTAACCCCGAAGATAAACAAAAATCTAGCCATTTTTCAGTATATTTGCCAATATTCATTACACCATTGAATCAATTCCTATTTAGCATATTACTATTGATTTCCAGATTTTCTTTAAAAGTATTATATTTCTTTTCGGATATAATGTTTTTTTTGAATTATTACGTTATCGGTTACAGAAAAGATGTTGTTTTGGAAAATCTGAGAAATGCTTTTCCCGATAAATCAGATAAAGAAATAAAAAATATTTCTAAACTTTTCTTCTCTAATTTCTGTGATTATCTAGCTGAGATGCTAAAAGCCTTCACAATCTCCAAGACAGAATCCAGAGTCAGGATGCAGCATTTGAATCAGCAACTATTCCACGATGCAAAAGCTGAAGGAAAAAATATAATTTTATTATCCGGACACGTTTTTAACTGGGAATGGTTTAATGCTTTGGCAACTATTATTCCTCAGAAAAACTGCCATCCTGTTTACAGAAAAATGAACAGTACATTCTGGGAGCAAAAAATAAAAATGGTTCGCAACAGGTTTAATAATAAATCTTTGGAAGCCAACGAAGTGATAAAACATATTTTCCGAACTCCAAATGATGGAGATTCTGTATATATGTTTGTCGCAGATCAAACACCTCATTCCTCGCACGTCAATTACGGTTTAAAATTTCTAAATCAGAAAACGCCAGCGTTCATTGGGTATGATAAACTTTCTACGAGGATGGATATGGTATTCATATACTGTGAGATGAAAAAAGTGAAAAGAGGATTTTATCAGGTCAATTATCATAGAATTTATCCGGATGGTGAACGTTTTGTAGAACACGAGGTAGTAAGAAAGTTTCATAAATTGCTAGAAAATACCATTAGAAAAAGACCAGATAACTGGCTGTGGTCGCACAGAAGGTGGAAATATAAGGATGCAATTAAAAAATATGATGAGTAATGACTATTGCGATTGCTATACTTAACTGGAACGGTAAAACTTGGTTGGATAAATTTTTACCTTCTGTGATAGAATATTCTCAGGAAGCAGAAATTTATGTCATAGACAATGCTTCAACGGACGATTCTGTTCAATTTTTAACCTCTAATTTTCCATCAGTAAAAATCATACAAAACCAATCGAATTCTGGTTTTGCAAAAGGATATAACGAAGGCTTAAAATCTATAAAAGCTGATATCTATTGCTTACTGAACTCAGATGTAGAAGTTACAGAGGAATGGATTAATCCTATCACTAAATTATTTTCCGAAGACCAAAATATCGCAGCCATTCAACCGAAAATTTTAGATTATAATCAAAAGAACAAATTTGAGTTTGCTGGTGCTGGTGGTGGTTTGATAGACAATTTAGGTTATCCTTATTGTCGAGGAAGAGTTTTTGATGAGATCGAATTTGATAATGGTCAGTACGACGATGAAACTGAAATTTTTTGGGCTTCTGGTTGTTCGTTATTCATCCGTTCAGCAGATTTTTGGGATATGAATGGCTTTGATGAAAGATTCTTTGCACACCAAGAAGAAATTGACCTTTGTTGGAGACTGAAAAACGCTGGAAGAAAAATCTATTATATTGGAAAATCCAAAGTTTATCACGTTGGCGGTGGAACTTTAAACAAACAAAATCCACAAAAAACTTTTCTCAATTTCAGAAATAATCTGACTATGTTGTTGAAGAACTTACCCGCTTCAAAAGCATTTTTTATTTTATTTTTCAGGTTAAATTTAGACGCTTATGCTGCTGTTTATTTAGCCTATAAAAATGGTTGGAGACATTTTTGGGCAGTTTTCAAGTCACACGTTGGATTTTATTGGCATTTACCCAAATCAATACAATTGAGACAAAAAAGTCAAATAGATCCTTATTATCAAACAAAATGGTTGATATTTAAACATTTTTCTGGATCAAAAAATTAGCATTTTATGGATTTTATAGCGCTCGATTTTGAAACAGCCACGCACGAAAGAAACTCTGCTTGCGAATTGGGAATTTGCATTGTAGAAAATGGGAAGATCAAGGAAACTAAATCCTGGTTGATAAAACCACCGTCCTATCCTTATTTTAATCGTCATAATATAGCGGTTCACGGTATTACACCAGAAGATGTGGAATACGCTCCCACTTTTGGTGATGTATGGTATGAGATTGAAAAATTAATGTATGGGAATCTTATGATTGCGCATAACGCCTCCTTTGATGCCAGTGTTTTAAGAAGTTGTTTGGATCATTATGGTTTCTTTAAACCGAATATGAAGTATCTGTGCAGTATTGGAGTTGCTAAAAAAGCATGGAAAGATTTGAAAAGTTATGGCTTAAAAAATTTAGCTGAGTATCATCAGATCAAATTCAACCATCACCGTGCAGATGCTGATGCCGAAGTTTGCGCAAAAATTTCTTTGTTAAGTTTTGAAAGACTGATGGTTACAAATAATGAAGAAGTAAATTCTGTTTTTGGAAAACGCTTTAAAATACTTTAACACCCGAAGCAATATAAATTATAGTTTCAATCGTAATCAATTACTCAAAACTTCTGAAACTAGGTTGAATTTCGGAATTTCAACATATAAGTCGGGTTTTCCAAAGCTTTCAAATAGATAAGAACCTTCCATATTTCCGACGCCAGATTTCAGAATCACATTGGAGAAATAGCTGAAACTTTCTCCTGACTCAAGTATTGGAGTCAAGCCAATCACACCAGCACCTTCAACCTCAGTAAATCCAAAGCCAAGGTCATAAATCATCCATCTTCTGCTAAGAAGCTTCACTGTGTCTGCTCCAAGATTCTGAATTTCAATATGATATCTAAATACAAAACGGTTTTCAGAAGGATAACTATTAAAGTTGTCATATTCTGCAGTAACGCTGACTTTTATTTCTGACGTAATTTTTGACACCATTTTTTACGAATTTAAGGGTAAAATACAAATATCTAGCCGAATATTGGATTAAATAATGATAATTAAGTTAAATCAAACTCAATATCAAATAATAAATTGAAAATAGAAAAAAACAGGAAATCAAATTGACTTCCTGTTTTTTTTTGTTCAAATATTTGAATCTTAAAATTAAGCTGTTACACTCTCTTCAGCATAAACAAGACCTTCATAACAAGCATTGTAAATCGCTTTCAACTCATCCAAAGTCGGAACTCTTGGGTTGAAACCTGTACAAGGATCTACTAAAGCATTATTAGCGATATAATCAAGATTCTTATCCCAATCTTCTCTGGAAATTCCGAATTCTTTGATTGCTGATTGATTGTTAACTTCAGAACGCAAAGTTTCAATAGCCTGAGCCAAATCTTCAGCAGTTTCTTTACCAATTACTCTTGCCAAATCAGGAAAACGGTTTGTTGCTTGAGCGTTATAACGAATCACATTCGGAAGGAAAATCGCATTAGAAGCTCCGTGAGGAATTCCGTACAAAGCCCCAACCTGATGAGATAAGGAGTGAACGATTCCCAACCAAGCATTGTTGAACGCCAAACCTGCCATAAATGAAGCATCGTGCATATTCTGACGAGCTACAATATTGTTGGGATTTTCTACCGCTTCTTTCAAATTATCAAAAACAATCTCCAACCCACCTTTAGAAAGCGCATCTGCAATATTGTTATCGATATTGGAAACGTAAGCTTCCACACAGTGCGTCAAAGCATCAAGACCAGTATTTGATGTAACGTGAGCTGGCATTGAAGCACAGATTTCACCATCAACAATCGCAATATCCGGAGTCAATTCGTAAGAAACGATAGGATATTTTACGCCTTTTTCTCTGTCAGTAATTACCGCAAGACCAGTAGTTTCAGTTCCTGTTCCGCTTGTAGAAGGGATTGCGATAAATTTTGCTTTATTTCTTAAAACCGGAACCGTGAATGGCTTGGTCATCGCATCGAAATCTGCATCAGGATATTCATAGAAAACCCACATAATTTTTGCAGCATCAATTGCTGAACAACCTCCCAAACCGATAATCCAGTCTGGTTGGAAATTGTGCATCAATTCAGCTCCTTTTGCGCACGTTGCGGATGAAGGATCTTCCTCCACACCATCGAAGATCTTAGTTTCGATTCCAGCTTCAGTAAGGTAAGCAACCGCTTTATCCAACGTTCCGCTCTTTCTCATGGAGCTTCCGCCAGTTACGATTACCGCTTTTGTTCCTTTGATATTTGCCAATTCGGAAAGAGTTCCTGCTCCATGAAGAACCTCTCCTGCAATAAATAATTTGCTCATTTTTATATGAAATTTTAATGAGACAAAATTAGACCAACCAAAACGAGCGATGTTATACAAACAAGACTATGCGTTATACATTTGCGCCAGTTCTTGCTGAAGTTCGGTTGGCGTTTCTTTCAATTTTGCTTTTACAAATTTGTTTAAGGCAGAAGGTGAATTAAAACCTAAATCAAAAGCAATCTCCTTGTGAGAAAGGTCGGAAAACATTAACTGACGCTTTATTTCAATTAAAATTCGGTTGTGAATCACCTGAATTGCCGTTTCTCCGCAATGTTTTTTAGTAATTGAATTTAATTTTTTTGTTGTAATTGCCAATTCTTCGGCATAATATTGAACGGTTCGGTGTTGTTTGTAATGTTCATTCAAAAGCTTTTTAAACCGAACATAAATGGGTTTGTCGACTGTTTCTTTATGTAAAATAGGATGCAAACCGTGAACGGATTCTATCAAACCTAACAAAAATATTTTAATCTGAAATCTTGCCTGTTCTTTTTTTACCAAGCTTGGATGTTCATAAATTCCTTTAATAATTCTGATCGCATTTACACTTTGTTCAAAATCTTCGGCAAATAAAATGGTACAATTTAGTTGAGTTGAAAGATTGACATTATAAGTACTCAGTTCGTTTTTCAAAATATCGGAACAGAACAAAATTTCTTCAAAAAGGATAGTCTTACCTTTTAAATCTGAACTTAAATCTGAAATAAAATGAACCTGATCTGGAAATACAACAGAAATTTGTCCGGTTTTCAAAGAATGAATTTTATCTTCAATATGGAGTTGTAACGTTCCTTTTTCAATCACAAGAATAAAAAAATGGTCTTTTTTATGAGGTTTTAGATATGGGCTTAAATTCTCTTCACTTAATTCAAAAACGCGGAAAGAAAGATGCTTATCTTCTAATTTTTGAATATTCTTTTTGATTTCCAATTTCTTCATAATTCCATCTTAATAGCGGGTTGCAAAGTTATAGTTTTATTGATTAATTAAGGATAATTGTGTTTCTAAAAAGTTAAATCGAGGGAACTTTTTATGATTTTAAATTCTCAATGAAAATTCCTATTTTTGTGTAATCTAAAAAAAGTAAAAAGAAAGAAATGAATTCCTACAAAAATCCATTGGAAGAACGCTATTCCAGTGAAGAAATGCTGTTTAATTTCTCGCATAACAACAAGTTTCAAAATTGGAGAAAGCTTTGGATTGCTCTTGCTGAAATCGAAAAAGACCTTGGTCTTGACATCACAGACGAGCAAATCGCTGAACTGAAAGCCAATGCAGAAAACATTGATTATGACAAATCATCAGAATACGAAAAAAAATTTCGTCACGATGTGATGGCTCACGTTCACGCTTATGGTGATGTGGCGCCTTCGGCGAAAGGAATTATTCACCTGGGAGCAACTTCGGCATTTGTAGGAGATAATACCGATTTAATTCAAATCCGTGACGGACTTTTAATTTTAAAGAAAAAGTTGGTGAACGTGATGAAGAATCTTTCTGATTTTGCAATTCAATACAAAGATTTACCGACTTTAGGATTTACACACTTCCAACCGGCTCAGTTAACGACTGTTGGAAAAAGAGCAACACTTTGGTTGCAAAGTTTAGTTCTTGACATCGAAGAGCTTGATTTCTTTTTAGAAACCTTAAGATTCAGAGGTGTAAAAGGAACTACCGGAACTGCTGCAAGTTTCTTAGAGCTTTTCAACGGTGATTATTCTAAAGTTAAACACTTAGATAAAGAATTGTCAAAAAGATTTGGTTTCGAAAAAGTTTTCGGAGTTTCCGGACAGACTTATGATAGAAAAATTGATGCGAAAGTTGTAGCTTTATTAGGAAATATAGCACAATCTGCACATAAATTTACCAACGATTTGCGTCTTCTTCAAAATTTGAAAGAAATTGAAGAACCATTCGAGAAAAACCAAATTGGCTCATCAGCAATGGCTTACAAGCGTAATCCAATGAGAAGCGAAAGAATTGGAGCATTGGCAAAATATGTAATGTCTTTAACGACAAGTTCTGCAATGGTAGCTTCAACACAATGGTTTGAAAGAACATTGGACGATTCTGCAAACAAGAGATTAACAATTCCTCAGGCGTTTTTAGCGGTTGATGCAATTCTATTGATTTGGAATAACATTATGAACGGAATTGTAGTTTATCCGAACAGAATTAACAAACATATTATGGAAGAGTTGCCGTTTATGGCGACAGAATACATCATTATGGAGGAAGTGAAAGCTGGTGGCGATCGTCAGGAAATCCACGAAGTGATCAGAGTTCATTCGATGGAAGCTTCCAAAAAAGTAAAAGAAGAAGGTAAAGAAAACGACCTTATCGAAAGAATCCTGAACGACGATTCATTAAAACTAGATAAATCAAAATTAAAAGAGGTTCTTGATCCTAAAAACTTCATCGGTTTTGCGCCAATACAAACGGAAGAATTCATCACCAATGAAGTTCAACCGATTATCGATGCGAATCAGGATTTGATTGGTCTAGAAGCTGACCTTAAAGTATAAATTAATTTGCAGTCTTTTGGGCTGCATTTTTTATTAAAATCAATCTAATAAATGATTTTAGAATGAAAGCTAAAATCTTATATCTATAAAAATGAATAAAAGAATTTTCGTAGAAAAAAGAGGAATTTTCGATGTAGAAAGTCCAAAAATTTTTGATGAAGTAAAAGCGGTGGTTCCGTCGATCCAAAGCGTAAAAGTGTACAACGTTTACGATATTTTTGGATTAAATGATGGCGAGTTTGAAAAGGTGGTTAACAGCACTTTCGTGGATCCGGTTACTGATATTTTAATCGAAGAAAATCCTGCACAAGGAACTCATTTCGCATTGGAATTTTTGCCTGGTCAATACGATCAGCGTGCAGATTCTGCTCAGCAATGTATCGCTTTACTGACTGGAAATGAGAAGTCTAAAGTAAGAAGCGGAAAATTAATCGAATTTGATGGAGTTTCTGAATCTGATTTAGCAAAAATCAAAGATCTTCTCATCAATAAAGTTGAATCTCAGGAAAAAGATTTATCAACTTTAAATATTCCTGCGGAAGAAGCTCCGTCAAAAGTAATTGTTCACGAAAATTTCATCAATTTTGATGATGCTCAACTTGAAGAATTCTTTAATAATCACGGTTTTGCATTAGGCTTGGATGATTTGAAATTCATTCAGGAATATTTTAAAACTGAACAGAGAAATCCGACAGAAACTGAACTTAAAGTTTTAGACACGTATTGGAGCGACCACTGTCGTCACACAACGTTTGAAACAGAGCTGTCAAATATTGAATTTGAAGGACAGTTTAAGCATACATTGGAAACTATTTTCAATGATTATATCGAAAAAAGAAAATTCTTAGGACGCGAATTGAAACCCATCTCTTTAATGGATTTGGCGACCGTTTGCGGAAGATATTTCCATAAAACAGGTCAATTAGAAAACCTGGTGGTTTCTGATGAAATCAACGCCTGTACAATCCAAATTGAAGCTGAATATGATGGTAAAAAAGAACCTTGGTATTTATTATTCAAAAACGAAACGCACAATCACCCGACAGAAATTGAACCTTTTGGTGGTGCTTCAACGTGTTTAGGTGGTGCAATCAGAGATCCTTTGTCTGGACGTTCTTTCGTTTTCCAGGCGATGAGATTAACGGGTGCTGCTGATGTTTTGGAGTCTGTTGATCAGACTTTACCGGGTAAATTACCTCAAAAAACAATCACAAAACAGGCTGCAAACGGATATTCTTCTTATGGTAACCAAATCGGTTTGGCAACTACGATGGTTTCTGAAATCTACGATGAAGGCTACAAAGCAAAAAGAATGGAAGTTGGTTTCGTTGCCGGAGCGGTTCCTGTGGATTGGGTAAGACGTGAAAAGCCTGAAGCTGGCGATTCTATTATTATTTTAGGAGGAGCAACTGGTCGTGATGGCGTTGGGGGAGCAAGCGGAAGTTCAAAAGAACAGGACGAAACTTCGATCCATACGATGAGTTCCGAAGTTCAGAAAGGAAATGCGGTGGAAGAACGTAAAATTCAGAGATTATTCAGAAATCCGGAAGTAACGAGATTGATTAAAAAATCAAATGATTTTGGAGCTGGTGGAGTTTCTGTAGCAATCGGTGAGATTGCTGATTCTTTGGAAGTTAATCTGGATGTTTTACCATTAAAATACGAAGGTTTGAACGGAACCGAGCTTGCTATTTCTGAATCTCAGGAAAGAATGGCGGTTGTAGTTGAGCCTAAAGATAAAGAACAGTTCATCAAATTCTGTGAAGCGGAAAATATTGTGGCTGTTGAAGTTGCAAAAGTGACAGATTCCGGAAGAATGCAGATGTTCTGGAAAGGAGATAAAATTGTTGATCTTTCAAGAGAATTTTTAGATACGAACGGTTGTTCAAAAAGTCAGAAAGTAAAAATTACACATCTTAATGAAGTAAGAGAAGAAACTCTTGCATTTAATGAAGAGAATTTCTTAAGAATATTAAGCGATAAAAATGTAGCTTCTCAAAAAGGATTGCTGGAAATGTTTGATTCATCCATTGGAGCAACTACGGTTGCGATGCCTTTAGGTGGAAAATATCAGCAGACTTTAATGGAAGGAAGTGTTCAGACATTGCCAATTATCGGAGCAAAAGATATTGAAACCGTTTCTTTGGCGAGTTGGGGATTCGATGCAGAGATTTCTAAGAAAAATTCTTTGTTGGGAGCTTCTTATGCGGTTGTAGAAAGTGTAGCGAAAATTGTTGCAATGGGTGGCGATTATAAAAATATCAGATTCAGTTTTCAAGAATATTTTGAAAAATTAGGTCAGAATCCTGAAAAATGGGGAAAACCTTTGGCTTCACTTTTAGGAGCTTATGGTGCTCAGATCAACTTTGGACTGGCTGCAATCGGAGGTAAAGATTCAATGAGTGGAACGTATCAGGATCTGAATGTTCCGCCAACTTTGATTTCTTTCGCTTGTGCAAACGGAAAAAAGAAAAATATTATCTCTCCTGAATTAAAAAATGCAGGAAATAAACTGTATTTCTTCAATCATATCGCTCAGGAAAACGGACTTCCGAATTACAATGATTTAAAAACGGTTTACGAATTAATTTTCGAAAACATTAAAGCTGGAAAAATCGTTTCAGTTAAAACGGTTAAAAAGGGAGGAGTTGCAGTTGCTTTAGCAAAGATGAGCTTCGGAAATCGATTAGGTGCTGAAATTACCGTTGATGAAAATGCTTTATTAGCTAAAAATATCGGAAGCCTACTTATTGAATCAAAGGAAGAATTAAGCTCTGTAAACCTTCAGTTAATCGGAGAAGTTTACAATTCCAATATTATTAAAATTAATGATGCTGAATTCGCAATTGAGAAATTATTAGCAGCTAATACAAATACGTTTGAAAACCTTTTCCCAACGGTTGAAAAAGAAAAAATTACGGTTGCTATTGATGAGAAATTAAATTCAATCAACCCAAGAAATATCATCATCAAAAAACACGGAATTGCTCAGCCAAAAGTATTCGCGCCGGTTTTCCCGGGAACTAACTGTGAGTACGATACGTTGAATGCTTTCGCGAAAGAAGGCGCTGAGATCAGCAGTTTACCTTTAATCAATATTAACCACCAATTATTGGATGAAAGTATTGATGCTTGGGTTGAGGAAATTAAAACTTCTCAGATTTTGGCATTTTCAGGAGGTTTCTCTGCAGGTGATGAACCGGACGGTTCTGCAAAATTCATTGTCAACGTTTTGAAAAACGAAAAGATGAGAAATGCCGTTCACGAATTGTTAGACAGAGACGGAATGATTATCGGGATCTGTAACGGTTTCCAGGCATTGGTGAAGTCTGGATTGCTACCTTACGGAAGAATCAAGGATTTAGATGAAAATTCTCCAACGTTGGCTCACAATGCAATCAGAAGACATATTTCTCAAATGGTAAATGTGAAAGTTGTGAATGACGAATCGCCTTGGTTAAAAGGAATGAAAGATCAGGTTTTCACAATTCCAATTTCTCACGGTGAAGGTCGTTTTATGGCTTCGGAAGCTGAAATCCAGAAGTTGTATGAAAACGGACAGATTGCTACGCAATATTTGGATTTAGAAGGAAATATCGCTCACGGAATGCCGTTCAATCCAAACAACTCATTGTTCGGAATCGAAGGAATTACAAGTCCGTGTGGAAAAATTTTCGGTAGAATGGGACATCCTGAACGTTTTGCGGAAGGTTTAATGAAAAATATTCCAACTGCGAATTACCATAATATCTTTAAGAATGGAGTGGAATACTTCAAATAAAAATAACAAGAAAATGACTGTCATCAATGGCGGTCATTTTTCAGATTTGGAAGGTTTTTATGAAGAGGTTTCTGAACTTTTTATGAAAGATGAAGATTGGAAAGTCGGGACTTTGGACGGTTTTGATGATATTCTTTATGGCGTTGATTCCGATATTACTTGGAAAGATTCTCAGAAATCTAAAGAAGATTTAGGTTTTGATTTGACTAAGGAATTTTATGAAAATAAGATCAGAATTGGGAAGCCTTTTAATATGGAATTTATTCAAAATAAATTAAATGATTTAGTTGCTGGAAACGGACAAACTCTTTTTGAAATTTTAGTTGAAATTTTAAAATCACATCAGAATATTAATCTAATTTTGGATTGATTTAAACTTTCAAAATAATCATGATCCTTCTTGAAATTTTCAGGAAGGTTTTTTTTGCAATTTACTTTTAGCACAATCTTTGAATTATTCCAAAAAATTCAAGTTTATGATTGCGGTTAATGTAAAGACGATATTACTGAAAATATTAAAATGGCTGGGAATCACCATCGCTTCTATTCTATTTTTAATGTTCATTATCCCGATTTTGTTTCCGGGAACCATTTCTCAGCAGGTTAAGATTTTTGCGAATAAACACCTTGCCGGAGAATTGGATTATAAGAAAACACATTTGACATTTTTCCGTCACTTCCCTTCTCTCACAGTTTCGGTGGACGATTTTATATTGAAAGGTTCAAAACCTTTTGAACAAGATACATTACTTGCAGCAAAAGAAGTAGCAGTTGGAATCAATCTGAAAAATCTGATTTTCAATAGAGAAGTTAAAATCGATGAAATCTACGTGAACAACGCAACTGCCAATGTTTTTGTCAACTCAAAAGGTGAAGCCAATTATAACGTTTATGTTTCCAAACCATCAGAAAAACCAAAAGATACAACCGGAACAGGTGCGTCTATAAAACTGGATTTAATCAAACTAAAAAACTGGGATATCAAATACAATGACCACGCAGCAAACGTTTTGGTTAATGCAAAAGGTCTTAATTACACCGGAAAAGGTGGACTCAGCGAAGATATTTTTGATTTGGAAACCGATTTGGATATTGATAAAGTCGATTTTGCTCTGAACCGAATCTGGTACGCACAGCAGAAAACCTTACACGCAGATTTAATCACAAGAATCAACACCAATGCATTGACTTTTGTCTTGAGAAAAAATGAGCTTAGAATCAATGAACTTCCTTTGAAATTCACAGGATTCGTGAGTATTCTTAAAGATGGATATAACCTTAATATCAATGCAGCTTCCGAGAAAACGACGATTAAAGATATGTTGTCCGTTTTGCCTCCGCAATATCTGAGCTGGGTAAAGGACACAAAAATTGAGGGAAACAGCGATTTGTTTTTCAGTCTGAAAGGTAGATTCAGTGAGCCGAGAAATCAAAAACCAGATTTGAAAGCAAGTTTGAAAGTTAATAATGGTTTTGTTTCCAACAGCAATGCACCGGTTCCTATGAACAATCTTAATTTGGATATGAATGTTGATTTACCCGCGCTAAACACTGACAAACTCCTACTCGATTTGCGAAATCTAAGTTTTGATTTAGGTAAGAAAAATCAATTCCGTGCAAAAGTTAGAACACAAGGATTAAATGAAATGAACATCATCGCTAATATCAAAGGCGGAATCGATTTGGCAACTTTAGATGCAGCTTTAGGATTGAAAGATATTGAGTTGAAAGGGCTTATGAATACTGATATTCAGTCAAATGGACTTTTCAGTTTAGACAAAAAATTATTTCCTAAAACGAAAGGTTATTTCAATCTGAAAAATAGCTGGCTGAAAACTAAATATTATCCAAATCCAATTCAGAATATCAATATTTTAGCGAATATTCATAATACCGACGGAACATTTAAAAGTCTGGGTGTGAAACTCGACCCTTTTAAATTTGATTTTGAAGGCAATCCTGTTTTTGTAAATGCAGATTTACAGGATTTTGAGGATTTATTATACAAAGTCAGAGCAAAAGGTGTTTTGAATGTTGGCAGAATTTATAAAGTTTTCAAAAAAGAAGGTTTGGATATCACTGGATTGATTATGGCGGATTTATCTCTGAACGGGAGACAAAGTTATGCGACAACTGGACAATACAGCAAGCTCGATAACAGAGGTAATCTCATCTTAAAAAATATCAAAGCCACCACCGAATATCTTCCAAAATCATTCTATATCAAAGAGGGTAATTTCGAATTTGAGAATGAGAAAATGTGGTTTAGAAAATTCTATGGTAATTACGGAAAATCCGATTATTCGCTTAATGGATATTTATTGAATACCATCAATTATTTTATCGAAAGAAAAGGAACTTTGCACGGTAGATTTCATCTGAAATCCAATTATATTTTGGTGGATGAATTTATGGCACTGAAAGAAGGTGATAACACAGACAAATCCCTTGCAGTCACTTATGCGAAGGAGGAACATCCGAAAAGCAGCGGTGTTGTGATTGTCCCAACCAATCTGGATGTTTCTTTGGAAGCTAATGCGAAAAAAGTAGAATTCAAAGGACTTGGATTGAATAACCTTGCAGGATTGGCTTCGGTAACAAAAGGCGAAATTTATCTTAAAAATACAACATTTGATATCATCGGAAGCCGAATGGGAATCGATGCCAGATATCAGAATGAATCTCCGATTACCGCCAATTATGATGTGGCTTTGAAGGTTGATAATTTTGATGTTCAGAGAGCTTATAACGAGATCGACATGGTGCGTGAAATGGCAACCGCCGCGAAAAATGTGAAAGGAATTGTTTCTTTGGATTACAAACTTAAAGGCGATTTTGACAGCAATATGAAACCTATCTATCCATCATTGGAAGGTGGCGGAAACGTGAATCTGAGAGATGTAGAAGTCAAAAACCTAAAAATGCTTTCCGCAGTTGGCGATAATATTGGAGCAAATGCCTTTGATAATCCTGATATGAAAGGTGTAGATATCAAGACGAGCATCAACAATAACCTGATTCACGTAGAGCCGTTTACCTTCAAAGTTTCTATTTTGCGACCTACGATTAGTGGAACGACTAGTTTTAATGGTCTACTCGACTTTAGAGTGAGAGTTGGTTTGCCACCAGGCGGCTGGATTGGCTTCCCGATTGTTGTGACCGGAACACACGAGAAACCGAAAATCAAAATCTTCAGCAAAACAGGTCAAGGTATTATAGAAGCTTTGTATAATACCAAATCCAACAAAGTCATCCGACAAGAAAAACGAGCCGAGAAAAAATCCCGAGCACAACAGCGAAAAGAAAAAGAAGCTCAGGAAAAGAAAGCCGAAAACGCAGAAAAGCAGATTGATAAAGATTTGAAAAAGAAATAAAGGAAAGCTCCAATTGATTGGAGCTTTCCTATTAAGATATAATTACGCATTGGTGAAGTTTTTCAGAAAATGAATTATTTGTGTACAATCTATTTTGGTAATTCAGGAAAAGCTTTATTTTTAGGCAAAACAAAATAATGTCATACTACCCGTTAACAAGCATACCAGATTACTACTCCCTAGACGCTCTTTTGACCGAAGAACACAAGCTTATCCGCGATTCTGCAAGGAATTGGGTGGAGAGTTTCGTAATGCCGAAGATTGATGAAGCTGCGCAAAATCATACTGATATCCCAGGATTGATGAAAGAATTGGGAAATATCGGTGCGCTTGGTCCATATATTCCTGAGGAATATGGCGGTCCGGGGTTGGATCAAATCTCTTATGGATTGATAATGCAGGAATTAGAAAGAGGCGATTCTGCAGTTCGTTCTGCGGCTTCTGTACAGTCTTCTTTGGTAATGTTTCCTATTTTCGAATATGGTTCTGAGGAGCAAAAAAGAAAATACCTTCCGAAGCTGGCTTCTGGAGATATGATTGGCTGTTTTGGTTTGACGGAGCCTAACCACGGGTCTGACCCTTCTTCTATGGAATCCAAATTCACAGACCAAGGCGACCATTATCTTTTGAATGGTGCCAAGATGTGGATTACCAATGCCCCTGTTGCTAACATTGCTGTTGTATGGGCAAAAGGCGAAGACGGAAAAGTTAGAGGAATGATTCTGGAACGCGGAATGGAAGGTTTCACAACACCAACTACGCATAACAAATGGAGTCTTAGAGCATCAAAAACCGGAGAATTGGTTTTCAATAATGTGAAAGTTCCGAAAGAAAACCTGTTACCGAATGTTGAAGGTTTGAAAGGACCTTTGTCTTGTCTTAACTCAGCGAGGTATGGGATTTCTTGGGGCGTAATTGGTGCAGCGATGGATTGTTATTGCACGGCTGTTCAATATACTAAAGAGAGAAAACAATTCGGAAAACCGATTGCTTCTTTCCAGCTTCAGCAAAAGAAATTAGCAGAATTCTTAACTGAAATTACCAAAGCTCAATTGCTTTGCTTACAGTTAGGAAATCTTAAAAATGCGCATAAAGCATCGCCAGCACAAATCTCTATGGCGAAAAGAAATAATGTGAAAATGGCCATCGACATTGCAAGAGAATCTCGTCAAATGCTTGGCGGAATGGGCATAATGGGAGAATTCCCGATGATGCGCCACGCAGCGAATCTTGAATCCGTGATTACATACGAAGGAACGCACGACATTCATCTTTTGATTACGGGAATGGATATTACCGGCATCAATGCCTTTGGATAAGACCAAATCAATCTTATATATTTTTAACAAAAACCTACGGAATATTTTCGTAGGTTTTTTCGTTCAGATCTAAACTACAAAAAACTTAATATGAAAAAATATTTCGTCATTCTCTTCTTTGTCTCTGTTACAGTCTTTGGACAAAATTTTCAAACCAAACTGTCGAATGCAGCCATTAATCTGACTAAAGATAAAGTCGTTTATGATCCTACTTATTTTAGTATAAAATACCCGAACGGTGATGTACCAGCGGATGGCACGCGTTATTTGATTTCTCATAATATCGGAACCGGACAGGTTTTACAAGATTGCCTTTTTGATTGGACGATTACGGGGCATTACTTTTATCAATGATAATTAATTGATGATAATAGATATTTAAAAAACTTTTGTGACTTTTGTGGTTTAAAATAATTATGAATAAACTTTTTCAATTTTTATTTCTGAGTTTCTGCTTTCTATTCCAAGCTCAAAACCTTAAAATCATTCAAAAACCGATTGATTATTCTAAGGAAAGAATGAATCTGAGTCTGGATTATATGAAAGAACATCACAATCTAATAGAGAAAACCCCGAATATCACTCCGAAAATTATTGTTTTGCATTACACCGCTGGCGGAACGATTGATTCGAATTTCAGATACTTGAACAATTTATATCTGGAAAACCAAAGAGGGACGCTTATGAAACAAAGCTCTCTCAATGTTTCTGCTCATTTTCTGGTGGATAGAGACGGAACGGTTTACCAGTTGGTTGATCCAGGATTATTTGCAAGACACACCATTGGTCTTAATTATTGTGCTATTGGTGTAGAAAATATCGGAAGTAAATCTAAACCTTTGACCGATAAACAAGTTGAAGCCAATGCAGAATTAGTCAAATATCTTGCAAAAAAATATCCAATCGAATATCTCATCGGACATTCGGAATATGGTATTTTCAGAAATTCTAAACTTTGGAAAGAAACAGATTCCAAATATTTTACAAGCAAAGAAGATCCAGGCTCTGAGTTTATGAAAAAAGTTAGAGAAAAATTGACGGATTTGAAATTGAAAAGTCAGCCTTAAAATTGTCTCTCGCAGATTGCGCTAATTTAGCGGATGTCTGACAAATCAGCATAATTTGCTTTATCTACGATAAAATTCCTACCAACTCACTTTTTCTTTCTCCTCAAAAGGAACCTCAGGATTCAGAATTTCAAATATTAAGTTTCTGATAGAATCTTCCACTTCCGAATCTTCAATATCAATGAAATTCAGTTTTTGTGGACCATTATTGACTTCTGCAAAAGACCAAATTGCCGTTTCGATATTATTTGGATTGATGTTCAAAACGTTTTTGATGCAATATTTATAAATAGAAAGCTGCAATGCTTGCTTGTAATCGTCTCGGAAAAATAATTCTGGGAGTTTTTCTTCTTTATTTTTGCCTAAATTAATGGTGAGATTTTTCGGTTTTGCCGTCTTGTAATCAATTACTCTGGTTATCCCGTCCAATTTATCTATTCTGTCGATAAAACCATAAAAACTGATTTTGTCGGTTTTATTATCATCGAGGAAAAAATCACAGTTGATTTCTTTTTCCAAATCCAAAATCTCCAAAGCAGAACCTTTTTTAACCAATTCCAAATCATATTCTACAATATTGCGTACTACCCTTTTAGCAATTTCTTTGTGGATATAATTCATTCCGCGGTCATAGAATTCAGGCTGGTGTTTCAGCTTTTCAATCGCAAAGTCAATCGCTGAATCTGTTTGTTGAAGTAAATTTTCTAAATCGTTAATAGATAATATTTTACCTTTTATTGGTTCGTGTAAAAATTGCAAAGCATAATGAACCAAGTTTCCATAATTTCTTTGTGAAAGTTCTTCTTCTATTTCGTTGGTTTCTCTGGTTTTAAGCAGATTATTAAGATAGAAATCAATAGGATTATAAAGATAAGTTACGAGGTGCGAAGGCGAAACACGATTTTTCCATTCGTTCAAAAGTCGCATTACTTCTTCATTTTTATCGATTTTCATCAATTCCTGAGCAATTGGTTCAGAAGAGTTCTCGATAATAATGTGTTCAATGTTGTGCGGACTTTCCATTTCCAATTGTGTGATGAAACGGCTTTTTTCGCCTGTATTCACACCAGAACTCAAAGCATTGTAAAGCAAATGAACATTCTCCGAATTCTGAATCAATCTGTAAAAGTGATAAGCATAAATACTGTCATTTTCCAAGAACGTATTCAGTCCAAAATTCTTACGAACATCAAACGGAATGTATGTGTTTTGAGTGTTTCCTAGCGGTAATTTCCCTTCGTTTACAGATAACAGAATGATATTTTTGAAGTTCAAAAGACGCGTTTCCAAAAGTCCCATAATCTGGAATCCTGCTAACGGTTCTCCCACAAAATCAATACTTTCTGAATTAACTAACTGATTAATGAGCACTTCTAAAGTTTCTATTTTGACATCAATCTGATAAGGCAATAATTGATTTTTGATGATTTTGAAAACGTTCTCAAACAACGCAATATTCTCGTACTGAATATCATCCAGCTCTTTGAATTTCAATTCATAACAGAACTTAATCAACAAATCTAAAAATGTCTGGTAGTTTTTAGGTTTCTGTAAAAGCTGGAAATAACTGAGGTTTCCAAGTAACTCCTGCAACAAAGTTTTAGAAATATAAACAATGTTTCTCTCTTCTATCGCGAAGATAAAATTTCGGATAATTTCAGAATCTTTTTCATCATTCGGTAATTCCTCCAAAATTGGTAAAACATCGGCGTAATAATAACTTGATGACTTTTTCTCTTGTTGCTTCTGAAGATAAAACAGTTTTTTAATTGCATTACTAAAAGACAGATTCTTCAATGGAAATCCCATTGTGATATTAACGCTTTCAACGGCATTTAAGCTATCTAAAACTGCAGGTAAAAGATTCTCGTCCAATAAAACCAAAGCAGTTTCTGACAATTCATTTTTAGGAATTTTTTTGAGGATTTCAGGCAGGAATTTAGCTTGAACAATGTTTCCTGAAACTTCGTAAGTTTTGATACTTTTAGGTTGAGAGAATTGATTTTCAATCCATTTAAAATCTCTGCTGTCATTGAATTCTTTCCACTTCAAAGTTTCTCTCAGGAATTTTCCGGATTCTTGCCTTTCGTCATCAATGTAATATTGGTCGGCTTGGAAATAAGTTTCGGCTTTATTCCATTGCAAAAGCTGTCTTACCAATTGCTCTTCCACTCTCGACAACGCATTGAATCCACAAAAAACAAATTGACGATTGGTTTGCTTAGCAAAGTTTTCAATCTTGGAAAATGCTTCTTGATACAACATTCCGGAAGTGGCGAGATTTTCTTTCTTCAATTCTGCTTTCAAAAGTGGAAGAAACTCGTTCATTTTTCGCCAGAAATTGAGATTTCGTTTTCTTGGATTGTCATCGTCGCCGAGATTTTCGCCCCAATTTTTAATCCGTTCTTCGTCCAGCATCCAAAGCAGGATTTTTTGGTCATCATCGGAAAACTTCATCATATCGTCCCAATCTTTCTGCAAGGTCGGAAACCATTTCAAGAAACCAGAAAAATCTTCAGATGAATCAATCTTATTGTAAATACGGAAAGAAAAGAGCCAAATCGCGATTCCCTTGATTTCTACATTTTCTGAAAGTTCTGCGATGAGTTCGTCTATTGTGACGAAATTCGGTAAAAGTCCTTCGTATTGTTTTTCCTTCAGGATTCTTTTGATGAAAACCATTGGTCTTTTTCCGGGAAGAACAATATCCAGTTCGGAAATATCTTGATGATTTTCTAATAATTCTGTAATAATCTTCTGAAGAAACTGCATTTTTTATAATTGATAATTGATGAATTATAATTGATAAAGTTAATTGGTGATAGACTGAAAATGCTCATACTATCTGATAAAAGAGCCTTTAAAAACTTAAAGGCTCAATTTAATTATTTTTTGATTCATTTAAACGCAAAGTTCATAAAGATTTTTTGAAAAAAAATGAAAATATTTTTAAGGTTCACAAAGGCGTAAAACTCAAATAAGAAAAACAATGATTTGTCATTCCGTAGGAATCTCAGCAGTCTAGATTCCTACGGAATGACAATATCGTGTTTATTTGTGAATGGTTAATTGGATGACAAAATCCATAGCCCCGATTGCAACGGCATCCTTTTTTGTTATTGCGATGGCTAAATGTTCAAAAAGATTGCTTCACTTCTTTCGCAATGACAAAAAAGATATAGTGGAAAGCGGGATTAAGCTCCTAAAATTATTCTACAACCACTTTTTTCTCAAGGAAAGTATTGGCTCCGGCGGTGTCTTTTCCTGTCCAGAATTTGAAAGTATAAGTTCCTATTTTTATAGGTTTGAAGTTGATTCGGCTTCCATCGACATAAGTTCCGTCGCCACAAACGTCATTGGTTTTGTAAGCAAAATTGGCGATTGTGCGGACCGAATCGTTGGTGTAATTATAATCGTAACTGTAAATGCCTTCACAAGTTTTTTTGAACGTAGAATAGGCTAAAATCTCCTGCGTGACACCCAAAGACATTGTATCCATCGGGATTTTCACGCTGTCTATTTTGGTTGCAAAAACTTCTTCAATCTGGCTGTAATCATCATTGTCCTTGCACGAAACTATGAATGCTGAAAATGCCGTTAAAACTGCTAAAATAAATACTTTCTTCATAATCGTTTCTTTTTATTTAGTTATTGAAATTGCCTTTCGATAGATAGACAACTTTTTTGGTGTCGAAAAATTCGCCTTCGAAATAATTTTTCAAACTGAAAATTTCTGCTTTCAATCCTGCTAATTCTTCTGCTAAATCGCCGCCTTTGAGATAAAGAACGCCGTTATGCTTTGGATTGAATTGGTCTTTTTCAAATTTTCCTCTCAGCCAAGTTAGGAAAACCGGCATCTGCGTTACGGCTCTGCTGACCACGAAATGGAATTTTTCTTTCAATTGTTCCGCTCTCATATGATGAGCCGTTACATTTTTCAGGCCGAGACTTTCCGCAACACCTTTTACTACTGTGATTTTTTTTCCGATGCTGTCTACTAATGTGAATTGTACATTAGGGAATAAAATTGCTAAAGGAATTCCTGGAAAACCGCCACCGGTTCCGATATCCAAAACTTTGGTTCCATCTGCAAACGCCATCACTTTTGCAATTCCTAAAGAGTGAAGAATATGTTTCTCATAAAGACTGTCTGTGTCTTTTCTGGAAATCACGTTGATTTTCTCATTCCAATCTTTGTACAGAACTTCTAGTTCTGCAAATTGATTTTTTTGTTCGCTGGTAATATTTGGGAAATATTGTAAAATTAATTCTAAAGACATAAGGCGAAATTATGAAAAGATTTGTTAATATTAATTATAAATAAAAAACCATCAAAAATTAATCTGATGGTTTTTAAAATTTCAAAGTTTTATGTGTTATTTTAAAACTTTCTTGGTCATCGTTGTATTTCTAGAATTCACTTTTATAATGTACATCCCTTCTGCAAAGGTTGTCTTATTAATTAAAACTTCTTTTTTTGCGTTTTTTGTGTTGTATAATAATCTTCCAACAGAATCGTAAAGGCTCACTTCGTCTATATTCTCATCAGATTTTATGATGAAATTCTGAGTATCTTTATAGATCAGAATTCCATTTTTACCTGTATTATCTGCTGCAAGTGTTACAAAAGGTTTGTAAATTATTTCGAACCTATCTTCATATTGTCCGGAATTGGTATAAAATGTATACGGTGCTTCTGAAATATTAAATGACTTACTCAGATATTTATCCTTGATGTAAATTGTCTGTCCTGTATTAAAAATTCCTTCACGATCTGTTAAACTAATAGTGTAATTACCTGAAGCCGATGCTTTGAAACCTAATCTTGTGTTATCGTCATCGTTAAAATTACCATCTCTGGCTTGTATCGCTAGTTTGTGGTTATCTACAATGCTCCAGAAAGAATCGTTTCCGATTGCAAGCTGATCCGCATCATAATCGCTGTCAAAGTCGTTAGTTGCGTTCTGCAGATAGCCAATAAGAATTTCGTTATTCACATCCGTCGGAGATTTGAACTCTAACCAAAACCTGTCTTTCTGACCGCCTTTGTTATAATAATTAGCAATATCCGCGTTTCTAATAGAGTTTTTGAAAACTAAAGGCTGGTTTTTTCCTGCTTCTTTCGCCTGAATGATAAAGCCTTGTCCTACAGATATATTTCCGTTTGGCTTCCTATTATTATAGCCGAAATATGTAGCTGATGTACCACCTACAGATGTACAGATGGCGTAATTGTTTCCGGAGTAGTTACTGCCTTGTTGATAGTTAATGTTACCATCGTTATTGGTCCAAAAGTAGGCTATACCGTACATTTTTGAACTGTTTTGAGCAAAGAAATCATCGAAGCTTATATTAGAAGGATACGGATTTCCTATCATATTGTATCCGTGTTTCGCATCGGTCCATTTTAGATTAAATGAACTGATATCTCCATTCTGAGGTGTTCCTACAAATTGAAATTCTGAAGGCTTAGATGCAGAAGTAACAGTGGTCGGAAAACTGTTTTTGCCACGGATACCATAACCTCGTGCTGCCTCGAAAACGGATGTAGATTTCAAAGTAATTTCATTGGCAATAGAAGTTACAAAATTATCATTTGCTTCATTGTAAATATAAAATCTGTTCCAAGGTGTTCCCGTCCCTGTCGTAGATGCCTGATTATATCCATCTGAAAATTGATAAAGATTTTGTCCGTCAACCGGTGAAGACCAATAGTTGTATCCCATTTTAGGAATTACCGCCTCTTTTTTTACAGTGATATAACCAATATTTTGTGTACTTCCATTTTGTAATAAATTAGCATTATGCTCCACTAAAAAAGAATCAGCAGTTGTATTATTGTTTATAATCTGACCATTTACTGTTATATATCCACCTCTATTTATGGTTAATGTTCCACCATTGTTTATAGTTAGATTTTGGGTTTCAAAATTTCCATAAGTGGCTGTGTCGTAATTGGTATCGATGATTGCATTTTTTGTTGCGGTCGGTAATCCGTTATTCCAGTGTGGGTTTTTACTATTAACCCAAGTTGTATCGTTGGACGCAAAAATGTGGTTATAGTAGATTCCAGAAATTTCAGGTCCTGAACCGCCAGGAAGATATTGGAGTATATACTGTACATAATTACTATTGTAGAAATATAATCTAAGATACACTTTTTCTCCAGGTCCTACTTTCAGACTATTATCAAAATTGAATGTGTTCAGCGTATAGTTACTATTGACTGTGCTCGTCGCAAGAACTTCGCTATCTGAAAAATCCATATTTTTTGAATATCGGATTTCGTATGTTGCACCATTAGTACCTTTTCCTACAAAACTGAATGTTTTCGGCTCAATAGTTTTTCCCGTGCCGGAATTGTCCAGAATAAACTGAACATATCTCGATGTGTTTATAGTGTTTCCATTATTAGAACTTTCAAGATAGTAGGTTTTCGGATTGGTCTCGCCGCCGACTAATAATGTCATCCCACCAGTTGTAGTCATCGTTGTGGAACTGATGAATGACTGGAAAGGTGTGGAAGTGAAATTATTCTGATCCCAACGTACAAGTAGTGTTGTAGTGTTTGCATTAGTAGTAATGCTAACCGTTGCAGAGTTAGATACGCCATACTCATTGGTAATGTAATAAGTAAAATAATCTGAACCAACAAAGTCTCTTTCAGGTATATAATTGATTGACCAATCCGCATTAAGAGATGCGGTTCCGTGAGATGGTTGTGTAAAAGTCAATGATGTGATTTTATTGCTATAATCATCATTAATCAAAACATTAATATCAATATCATTATTTACAATGTTGGTAATATCGTCATTATAAGCAATTGGTGTAGTTGAACTAAACTCCACATTACCTATAAAAGTAGGACCAACTGTATCAACATTTTTAAGCAGAATCTGGAAAGCATTCCAAGTATTATAAACATAGATTCTCAGATAGACTACCTGCCCATCGGTAGCGATAGGTTTTGAAAAATTGGTTAGAGATATGGTAGAAATACTATTATTTACAGTCGTTTCGGGTAGAAGATTAAAAGATTTTGTAAAATCACTATTCAGTGAATAATCAATTTTAATTTTGGCATCTCCGCCTTCTGTTTTGCAAAGGAAATTGAATTCTGAAAGGTTCAATTTATAACCATTTTTCGGGCTTATAGAAAATTGAATATATTTTGATTTATCAATAGTCTGTGCATTTTTATCCGGCCATCCTGTTGTATGAAAAGCATTATATCCGCTGGCACTGATATTCTCTAAGTAAGAAAGACTTGCTGTAGAAGTAAGATTTCCAGATACCACATGCGTGTTATAAACGCTGGAAGAGAAGTTGGAGTTATTCCATCTGACTAAAGCTGTATTTGCATTCTCAATAACATTAATAGAAACAGTTGCTTCGTTTGACAAACCGGTTGTATTGGATGTTTTGTATTTGAAATTGTCAGTTCCTGTGTAACCAACTGTTGGTTTATAAGTGACGTTAGTTGTTCCATTTACCGCAACTATTCCGTGTGCAGGCTGTTCTGTGATAGTAATTCCCGCTATAGCCGATGTCGACACATCATTGTTTAGGATATTAAAATCATTTTCATTATTTTTATAAGCCGTATAAGAATCATTATATGCAGTTGGTACTGTAGGAGTATCTACAGAAGCGGTACCAGTGATATTTGGTCCTGTCCCTGTACCTCCGTTTGCGGTATAAGAAAGATGAAAATTATTATAGGTGTTATAAACATACAGTCTCACATACACCGATTTTCCTGAACCAACCAAAACGTTATTGAACGAAGGAGAAATGGTGTGCCAGTTCGCATCTATCACACTGGTGGAAAGCAAAGTCTGAGGATTAGAAAAATCTGCATTTACAGAATATCTGATTTCAAGTTTGGATGTTCCGCCCTGATTTCTGTAAGTCAGGTTAAGGTTGGATAAATTTAGCTTGTAGTTTGCGTTTGGTGCAATCTGAAATTCTACATATTTGCTATTATCAAGTGTTGCAGACGAAGATAATCCTGAAATCAAAAAGAAAGTATCACTCCAGGTTGTTGGGGTAACCGAAACTCCTTTGGAAGTTGTAATATTTTGAGCTGTAACATTGCTTCCAGGAGTTGATGTTAGATCATTTTTGTTCCATCTGGACAATTCTGTCTGTGCGAAGAAGATTTTTGCGAAAAAAAGTGCAAAAAGTAAAAAATAATTTCTGTACATCATTTAAAATTTGAGGTTGCAAAATTAAAATTATCATTTCGTTACTTTAATTATCATATGTTAATATTTTATAAAATGTGAAAATATTAGGTGTTTAAAATGAAAACTTAGCAATGTGATAAAATGCGTTTTTACTGTGAAATCAGTTACGATAATACCAATGTAAATCAGAATGCAATACAGTCGATAAATTGCAATTTAAGAGATGATGAAGTATATAAGTCCTTCTTTATAAACTACATAATAACATTTAGTTATTTTAGAATGAGCGATGTAGTTGCAAAATTTATGAATAAATGTTAAAGTTTAAGCAAAGAATCTTCCGTACTTTTTATTTTGAATGTGTCATAAATTTTTTAGAAGATTTTTGCTAATGCTATTTTTCAAATAAGCATGAGAAAACAAAATTATTTACCCGTTCTGTATACCTTTGGTTGGTTTTGATTCTTTTAAATCTTCATTAAAATAAAGTCAAAAAGTAAAATCGCTATTCTCAATATTGAACATTCTATACTTTTTTTAAGTATTGATTTAAAAGGAATAAAAAAATTGAATTACTAAAATTATAGACTTTCCAAACTTCATTTTCTAAGATAAAAAATTATATTTGTCTATTAATAAGTAATTAATATAATTCTTTTGATAATGAGTAAGATTTCTGACAGATTAAACAGGCTGAGCTATTCTCAGACTTTTGTAATGAGTAATAAGGCGCGCGAGATGAAAGCCGCAGGAATAGATGTTATTAGTTTAACTTTGGGAGAACCAGACTTCGATGTTCCGCAAAAAATTAAACAAGCAGCCTTTGATGCTATTAATGAAAACTACAGCCACTACTCGCCTGTACCAGGATTTTTAGAACTCAGACAAGCTATTTCTGCAAAACTGAAAAGAGATAATAATCTAGATTATAAACCCACTCAAATTTGTGTTTCAAATGGCGCAAAACAATCCATCATCAATGTTCTATCGGCCATTGTGAATGACGGAGATGAAGTGATTCTTCCTGCTCCATATTGGGTGAGTTATGACGAAATGGTAAAATTGGTTGGTGGAACATCGGTTTTCATTGAAACTTCTATTGATACAGAGTTCAAATTCACAGCTGAGCAATTAGAAAAAGCGATTACGCCAAAAACCAAAGCCTTACTCTATAGTTCGCCTTGTAATCCTTCTGGAAGTTTTTATACAAGAGAAGAATTGGAAGCTATAGCGAATGTTGTGGCCAAATATCCGCACGTCACAATCATTTCCGATGAAATCTATGAGTTCATCAATTATGAAGGAGAGCACGTTTCTATAGCAAGTTTTCCTCAAGTTTATGAGCAAACAGCAGTGATTAACGGAATGAGTAAAGCGTTTGCAATGACGGGTTGGAGAATTGGATATTCTGCTTGTCCAGAATGGCTTGCAAATGCTTGTGACAAAGTTCAGGGACAAATGACAAGTGGCGCAAATACAGTTGCTCAAAGGGCTTCTATCACTGCTTTGCAAATGGATCCGTCTGAGTTGCAATATATGATTTCGGAATTCCATAAAAGGCGTGATTTGGTTTTTGATTTGATGAAAGACATCAAAGGTTTCAAATGCAATCTTCCAAAAAGTGCGTTCTACTTCTTCCCAGACATTTCTTATTTCATCGGAAAGAACCTTAATGGAAAAGAAATTAAAGATGCAGATGATTTCGCGATGTTCTTATTAGAAAATGCACACGTTGGTTGTGTAGGCGGTGTAAGTTTTGGAAGTCCAGAATGTATCCGTTTCTCTTATGCAGCTTCTGAAGCAGAACTAAGAGAAGCAATGAGAAGAATTAAAGATTGCCTCGATCAGTTTTAATATTTAAATCCGCTTTACTGAAGCGGATTTTTTTATGAGTTTCATCATTTTTATTCTAATGTTTTTTGCCGAAATTTGGTATAAATTCAAGTCGTGACATATCTTTCACTTCGATAGATTTTATAAATTACATTTTGTTTTCCAATTCATAAAATCTGTTTAATTTTGTCACAGAAAATTTAAATAAACAATTTAAACTTAAATATTATGTCATTAGTAGGTAAATTATTTCCAAATGTAGCAATTGATGCAATGAGTGAAATGGGTGATGATCTTAAAATCAACATCTTCGAACAAGCGGTTAATAATCAGCAAAAAGTGCTTTTATTCTGGTATCCGAAAGATTTCACTTTCGTTTGTCCAACGGAATTACACGCATTTCAAGAGGCTTTGCCAGAGTTTCAAAAAAGAAATACAATAGTAATCGGAGCTTCTTGCGATACAAACGAAGTTCATTTCGCTTGGCTAAACACACCAAAAGATAATGGAGGAATAGAAGGTGTAACATATACAATCCTAGCAGATACACACAGACAATTAGCAAATATTCTTGGAATTGTAGATCAGGATTTGGAATATGATGAAGAAGGAAACGAGGTATTTACAGGATCTAACGTAACTTACAGAGCGACTTACCTTATCGATGAAACGGGAAAAATTTTCCACGAGTCTGTGAATGATATGCCGCTGGGAAGAAATGTGAAAGAATATCTGAGACTTGTTGACGCATATGCACACGTTCAGAAGCATGGTGAAGTTTGTCCTGCTAACTGGGAAGAAGGTAAAGACGCAATGAACGCCGACAGAAAAGGTGTTGCTGAGTACCTAAGCAAAAACTAAATCGATTTGATAATGAGATAATATGATGATTTGTTTTTATCAACTCATTAACAGATCATCATATTTTCAAATTAATAATTATCACATTTAAAAAATCACAAAAATGTATATAGAACTTACAGGAGACACATTACAGCAAATCATTCAGGAGAATGACAAAGTAATGGTTCAATATGGAGCAACTTGGTGTGGAAACTGCAGAATTATGAAGCCAAAGTTCAAAAAATTAGCTGCAGAAAATGAAGATATCCCTTTTTATTATGTGGATGCAGAAAAATTGCCGGAAAGCAGAAAATTAGCAACAGTTGATAATCTACCAACTTTTGCAGCGTTTGAAGGTGGTGCTTTGAAAAATCAGGTTCAAACCAATCAGGCTGAAAGTCTTAACAATCTTTTCAGCGAATTAAAAGGTTAAAAATTAAGAAATTTCTTAATCTCTAAATCTTATAATTTCTAAATTTATTAAAATGAAATTACCAATCATAAGACAATTTTACCAGAATCAAACGCCGGAAAATCTAGAAGCGACTTTGGAAGTTTTAGAAAGCTTCTGTGAGTTCCGTAATGTTTCTGAGGAAGATATGAATGTTGCTGGCGAACTCATCACAAACATTTGTGGCGCTTTAGAAGTACACGCCAATGTAAAGAACGGAATGAGCGAAAAAGACGCACTTAATTCTTTTGCCCAGAAAGTAATGGGATCAATTGATAAGTAATCAAACACAAAAATCTTCATAAAACTAAGACTTGAGAGAAATCTGAAGTCTTTTTTTTATTTTTGAAAAAAATGATAATGATAAAAAATATAGTTTTCGATTTTGGCGGCGTATTGATGGATTGGGATCCCAGATATTTTTTCAGAACCTATTTCAATGATGATGAAAAGATGGAATGGTTCTTAAAAAACATAGCCAAAGATGAATGGAATATAGAACAAGACCGTGGGCGAACGCTGAAAGAAGGTACGGAATTATTAGTTATGCAACACCCGGAGTGGGAAAAAGAAATCCGTGCTTACTATGACAACTGGACAGTGATGCTGAAAAGTGATATTCCTAAAAATGTTGCAATTCTTAGAAAGTTGGAAGGCAAATATGACCTTTATGGACTCACTAACTGGTCTGCTGAAACTTTCCCTTACGCATTGGAAAATTATGATTTTTTTAGATTATTTGAAGGTAAAATAGTTGTTTCTGGAACCGAAAAATTAATCAAACCGGACAAGGAGATTTTCGAAGTGTTGCTCAATCGTTATAATTTAAAATCTGAAGAGTCTGTATTTATAGATGATAATGCGAAGAATATTGCTACTGCAAAGAACCTGGGTTTTAAAACCGTACACATACAGCCAGAAACGGATCTTGGAGCAGAATTAAGAAATTTTAATCTTATTTTTTAATTGATGAGCAAATTTGTGTTTTTATCGTTTTTATTAGCATCATTAAATTATTTCTCACAGAATAAAATTAATGATACCATCAACTGTAGTTATCGAGAAAACAAAAGTTCAGTATGTCCTAAATGTAAAAGTGACAAAAAGGTGTTACCTATTTTTTATGGTTTAACGACTGGAAAATTTATGAAAAAAAACAAAAATAAATTTTATTTTGGAGGTTGTGAACTTACGTGCTGTGATCCAAAATGGTACTGTAAAACAGATCAATTAAAATTTTAGATTTGTTATTAATTTTTAAGAATCATCAAACTCCTTTTATGATTTTGGAAACCATAATTTTCGTAAAGTTTTTTAGCTTTTTCATTATGATTTTCTATTTCCAATAAGACAATTTTGAAATTATTTTCAACAGAATAATCTTTCACAAATTCCAATGCTTTTTTACCAAGAGATTTACCTTGAAATTCTGGTTTTATAAATAATTCATCCAAGAACAAAATCTCACCACCAAATTCAAAACTGAAATATTTAACCAAAATAATGTAACCTGCAATTCTGCCTTCAAATACTACTTTAAAACAATTACCATAACTATCATTATCAAGGAATTTTACAAAATTAGTAGCAGCCTCTTTTTCATCAAAAGGATATAAATCAATCGCATAAAAATCCTTCATCATTTCGCATAATTCAGGGATATCGGAGAGGTTTGCTTTTAAAATTTCGTGATTCATTTTTTCTTTTTATTTTCTCTCCAAAGCCAAGGCGCAATCGGAGTGTTATCCTGCCAAAGTCCTACTCTATTTTTTCGAGCTTCGGTTTCCAGTTTGGCGTAGTCGGAATCGGTAGAGTATTTTTTATAATGCCAAGCCATTCCTTGCTTTAGCATTTGTTTATTGATATTTTGATTTTTATCATTGATGACAACCGCAATCAACCGTTTATATCGGTCATATTTCTCTGCTTGAACGGTGACAATTCTTCCAAAGCAAAGATTGGATAGAGCTTGTTTGGCGTTATTACCAAAAGGCTGAGTTCGTCTTTTCTCCGGCGAATCTATGTGAGCAAGACGAATTTTAATTGGATTTTCCTTATAAAGAATTTCCATCGTATCGCCATCAGAAATACCAATGACTTTTGCTGAAAATGTTTTATGACTAAGGTTTTCCTTTAATTGACTTTGCCCAAAACTGAAAATCGAAAATAAAATTAAGACTAAGAATTTATTCAAAATATTAAATCTCAAATTTCTTTTTAGCCAACTCTTTTCTAACTCTGCTCAAGCTTTCGGGCGTGATTCCAAGGTAAGAAGCTACCATCCATTGTGGTGCACGAAGCATTAGATTTGGGTACTTATTCAGGAAATCAAGATAACGTTCTTCCGCAGTTGTGCTAATCAATGAATTCACTCTGTTTTGAAGATTTTTGATGTGATTGAACATCAATCTTTGATTTTTCTCAGCAACTTCAGGATATTCTTTGGTAAGATGTTCAAAAAAACCCTCTCTTACAATTATAATTGTACTTTCTTCGATAGCTTCTATATAAAATCTCGATTTTTCATTCAGCAATTGACTGGTTGTATCGGAAATAATCCAACCTTCTGGGGCAAACTGTATCACGTGCTCTTTACCCGCTTTATCGATAGAATACATTCTCAGCAAACCTTTTTCAACAAAGAATGTAGAATCTGAAATCTCGCCTTCTCTTAGGATAATTTCATTTTTTTTAACTTCTTTCACTTCATAAAAAGAAGAACAAAATTCTATACTGCTAATCGGGACGCCTAAAATCTGAGAAAGATGATTGCTAAAGTTTTGATGAATCATATTTGTTTTTCACTTTTTGAAGTTAAATTCTAACTCCCATAATTAAACTGTATCCAAATCGATACTTTGATGAGATGCGTTGCGTGTAGCTTTTCCATTTTCCAGAACAATAAGCTGTGGACTTTGATGAACAACGTCAAAACGGGATTCTATTTCATTTGATAAGTTTCTGTGGGCTAACAAATCCAAAAAATAATACGCATAATCTTTATCAGAATTTTGCATTTGCTTTTCAAAGTTTTTCAAAACCGTTTTGCTGATGAAACAACGCGTAGAATGTTTGAAAATCAAGACTTTTTGCTGAGAAGATTTCTCAACAGCCGAGTCCAAATCTTTTTCAGATTCAATTTTCTTCCAAAGACTTTTTGTCTGGTCTTGCTCGTCTTTTTTACCAAATAATTGATTTAAAAATCCCATAAAATTGATTTGAGTAAAATTATGATTTTCCTATCGAAATAGAAAATATTTTTTAATTAATGATGATGAAACAAATGTCCGCCTAAAGCCAAGACAACTCCGCAAATGACTAGAATAATTTTTTGCCAGTCCATCTTGTGATTCTTATTGCTTTCAAAAATAATGACGGACGAAATATGAAGGAAAATGCCACCGACAATTGCAAGAAAATAAACTTTAAGATTTTCGTCAAAGTATTTACCGAGAAGCATTCCTAAAGGTGAAGCTAATGAAAATACCAAAACAATGAACCAGAATTTGGTCGTAAAATTTTTGCTGTGTGCCAAGAAACTTCCCAAAACAAATGAAATCGGAATGTTATGAAACAAAATACCCAGAAGATACGGCGACAAAGTCTCTTTCTCGTGGGACAAAGGAATTCCCTCTATAAAAGCGTGAACAAAAAGTCCAATAATCAACGCAACCGGAATGATAGAATGCTCATCCGAATGATGATGAAGATGTCCGTGTTCAAAACCTTTGGTCAAACTTTCCAATAACATCTGAATCAAAACTCCAAGAATCACGAAAATCCCAATATTATGGTCTTCGGAATGATAAACTTCTGGAAAAACTTCATTCAAGCAAATCGTTATCAGGAAACCGGCGCTTAGAATGAGAAGATTTTTGGCGAATTGTTGTTTGCTCCCGAAATATTTTCCGAGAAAAACGCCAATCAGAACACTAAAAATTAATAGAATAATTATCATTTAAAACCTAGTTCTTTTGTTTTAATTATTTCTTTCTAAACAGATTAATACATCTCTGAGAAGTCTTTTCATCAAAGTCGTTCAGTTGATAATCGCCCCAACGCTGGATTAATTCAAAACCAAAGTCTTCTGCAAATTTCAGAATTTTCTCTGGAGAAGTCAGTTTTACACGTTCGAAAAAATGAAACTTTTTGCCTTGGTCTTCAAAATCTATTTCTTTGATAATAAAATCATTCTCAATATGTTTTTGAATATTAAAGGTAATATTTTCTCTTTCGATGGAAGTTTTTGGAACTATGCTATTTTTCACATAATCAGAATTCAGAAAATCTAAAACGAAATAACCTTCATCCTTCAAAACATCGGAAACAGACTGGAAAACACTTCTATCCTCTTTCTCAGTTTCAAAATATCCAAAACTTGTAAACAGATTGAAAACCGCATCTACTGGCTCACTTGCTATTCTATTTCGCATATCGTGAACTTGAAACTTCAAAGTTTCTGTCTCAAATTGTTTATCAAAACGGATACTTTGCTCAGATAAATCCAATCCTAAAACATTATAGCCTAATTTGTTGAGGTAAACTGAATGTCTGCCTTTTCCGCAAGCTAAATCAATTATTTTTGAATTTTTCTCAAGATTCACGTAATCGGTTAAAAGATTCAGAAAATCTTCTGCTTCTTTGTAATCGTGATTTTTGTAAAGAATATGATAATATGGTGTATCAAACCATTCTTCGAACCATTGCATCCTACAAAATTATGAAAAAAGATGCGAGACGAATAGATTATAGACAATAGATTTTAAAGGATTTTCATTTGTCTTTTATCTATCATCTAATAATCTATTATCTTTGCGCTATGAATACAGATAATCTGCAAATACAAATCAAAACTTTCTTTGGATTAGAACAGGTTTTGGCTGAGGAAGTTAAGAAATTGGGTGGTAAAAATGTGGAAGTTAAAAACCGCGCGGTAACTTGTGAAGGCGACCTTGGTTTTCTTTACAAACTCAATTATTCTTGCAGAACAGCGATTAAAATTTTAGTTCCGATAATGGAATTTAAAGCTTTTAACGAGACCAAATATTATGATAAATTATACAAGTTTGAGTGGGATCAGTTTTTGGAACCAAACCAGACTTTTGCTATTGATGCCACTGTAAACTCTGAGAGATTCAGTCACTCGCAGTTTATGACTTTGAAAATGAAAGATGCGATTGTAGATTATTTTCAGGAAAAACATAAGGTAAGACCAAATATTAGTAAAGACAATCCGGATATCAAATTCCATCTTCATATTGACAGAGAATTGGTTTCGATTTCTCTTGATAGTTCTGGAGATCCACTTTTCAAACGTGGTTACAGAAAGGAACAAACGGTTGCGCCAATCAATGAAGTTTTAGCTAGTGGAATGTTGCAATTGGCAGGTTGGGATGGAAAAGGCAATTTCCTAGACCCAATGTGTGGTTCAGGAACGTTATTAATAGAAGCGGCGATGATTGCAATGGATTTGCCAGCTCAGACTTTCAGAAGAAATTTTGCTTTCCAGAATTGGAAAAACTATGATTCTGAATTATTCAAAACCATAAAAGAAGTACGAATGAATCGTGTGAAGGAATTCACCGGGAAAATTGTTGGTTACGACATCGATTATAGCGCCTTGGATGCAGCAAGAGCGAATATTGAATCTGCAGAAATGGAAGATGTCATCACGCTTAGAAATAAAAATTTCTTTGATTCTGAGAAAGATATGTTCCCATTGTTGATGGTTTTCAATCCACCTTATGATGAGAGAATTTCTATCAATGATGATGATTTCTACAAAAAAATTGGTGATACTTTCAAACAACATTATCCGAACACTTTGGCTTGGTTGATTTCTGCAGACTTGGACGCTCCGAAGAAAATTGGCTTAAGACCTTCCAGAAAAATCAAATTATTCAATGGGAAATTGGAGACGAGATTTTTGCAGTATGAAATGTATGATGGTTCTAAGAAAGGGAAATATATAAATAAGGAATTAGAATAAATATGGATTTTATTAATTTTTTATTTGATGCTTTGTCGGTTCTTGGCTTGTTTGGCAACGGAGGAGAAAATAAAGTAGACATTGACCCAATCAATAAAAAATTGATTTTAATTTCCTTAGGATTATTATTAATTTCTGCTTTGTTAATTTATTTTTATAAAACAGAAATTTTTGGGATTGAACATTTATTTATAACATTTTTTTTGAGTTTTGCTGGTTCAATCTTAGTTTCATTTGTTTCATTATTAATATTAAATCACTTTAAAATAATTCATTCTTTAGTTATTTCGAGTTTTATATTTTGTATAATTTCAAGTTCGATTCTTCTATCAGTTCTTATTCTTTTATTGAAAATATAATTTTATATTTTTGAATCAAATAAATTATTTAATTAAATAAAATTGAGTCCAACAATCTCCATCATCATTGCCATCTTCAACAGAAAAGACGAATTATTCGAACTTCTGAATTCTCTTTCTCATCAGACAGATAAAAACTTCGAAGTAATCATTGTGGATGATGGTTCCAAAATAGCACTTCTCCCGACGGTTGAATTATTTCAAGAACAATTGGATATCCAGTTCTTCAGGAAAGATAATTCTGGTCCTGGATTGAGTAGAAATTACGGTGCAAAACGAGCAAAGAATGATTGGCTGGTTTTTGTAGATTCTGACGTGATTGTAGAAACAGATTACATCGAAAACATCAAGAAAAACCTTATCGAAAATCCTTGCGATGCCTTCGGTGGCGCAGACAAAGCGCATAGAGGATTTAATCTAATGCAGAAAGCCATTTCCTATTCTATGACTTCGGTTTTCACAACTGGCGGAATCCGAGGAAGCAAAAAAGCAGTGACGAAATTTCAGCCAAGAAGTTTTAATATGGGCGTGAATAAAGAGAAATTCTTAGACATTGGTGGTTTTTCTGAAATGAGAATTGGCGAAGACCCAGATTTATCAATGACGTTTTGGGAAAATGGCTACACGACTCTATTCTATGATAATATTGGCGTTTATCACAAACGTAGAACAGACTTTGGCAAATTCTCAAAACAAGTGTATCAATTCGGTTGTGCAAGACCAATTCTAAATCAAAGACATCCAAAATATGTGAAACCTACATTTTGGTTTCCTAGCATTTTTCTGTTGGGTTATTTGGTTGGAGTAATTCATTATTTCGTATGGGGAAATGGGTTGATTCTCGCTTTGTATGGACTTTATACATTTCTAGTTTTCTTGCACGCTTTGATTGTTACAAAAAATATCAGCATTGCGGCGATGGCGATAATTTCTACTTACATCCAAATGTTTTCATACGGTTACGGTTTTCTTAAATCTTGGTTTATGCTCAATATTCTGAAACAAACTCCGCAAGAAGCATTTCCAAAACATTTTCACTGATTTCTTTAACATTTACTTATTATTTAATAATGATTTGCTTGGAATATTTTTTGTAAATTATGATATTACAAAATTCATAAAACTATGTCAAAAAATATTGCCGAACAATTTGTAGAGATTCTTGTAAAAGCAGGAATTAAACGTATATATGCTGTCACTGGAGACAGCCTTAATTTTTTAAATGATGCTATAAAACGTGAAGGTTCTATCCAATGGATCCACGTAAGACATGAGGAAGTCGGTGCTTTTGCGGCGGCTGCCGAAGCTGAGCTAGAAGGTTTGGCTGTCTGCGCAGGAAGTTCTGGTCCTGGTCACGTTCATCTCATTAATGGTCTTTACGAAGCTAATAGAGGGAATGTTCCAGTTCTTGCCATAGCATCTACTTGTGAGAGTTCTGAGTTTGGTACATCTTATTTTCAGGAAACTAATACCATCAAATTGTTTGATGACTGCTCTGTTTACAATCATGTAGCCAATACACCAGAACAAGCTCCAAGAATGTTACAAGCTGCTTTACAACATGCGATATCACAAAAAGGCGTTTCGGTTTTAGGTGTCCCGGGCGATCTTTTTGAGGCTAAATCTGAAAAAAACATTAGTTCTGATCTCGTATTCAAAACAAATCCTAGAATCATTCCTTCAGAAGAAGAAATAAACTGGATCGCAAATCAGCTTAATTCAGGAAAAAAAGTAGCGATCTATTGTGGAATAGGAGCTTCCGAAGCCCACACAGAAGTTGTTGCTTTAGCAGAAAAACTGAAAGCACCAATAGGTTATTCTTTCCGAGGAAAAATGGGTATCCAATATAATAATCCTTATGAAGTGGGAATGACTGGACTTTTGGGTTTACCTTCCGCCTTCAAAGCGATGCACGAAGCTGATATTGTTTTACTTTTAGGTACCGATTTTCCTTATGTGAAATTTATGCCTATTGATAAAGTGATTATTCAAATTGATGATAAGCCAGAACGCTTGGGAAGGCGAGCCCAATTGACAAGAGGATTTGCTGGAAAAATAAAGGATTCTTTAATTAATCTTCTACCTTTAATTAAAATCAATGATAACCAAGATTTTCTTGACAAGCAACTAGAATTCTATCAAAAAGTAAAAAATAATCTTAGATCTTATGTTGAGGATAAAGGCAAAGAAAACCATATCTCGCCCGAATTCGTAGCAGAAACAATCAACCTAAAGGCTAATAAAGATACCATTTTCACAGTAGATACAGGAATGTGCTGTGTCTGGGGTGCTAGATATCTAGAAGCTACTGGAGAGAGAAAACTCTTAGGATCTTTCAATCACGGAACTATGGCCAATGCCATGCCAATGGCTATTGGTGCTCAGCTGTCCAATCCGGATAAGCAAGTAATTGCACTTTGTGGTGATGGCGGACTTTCTATGTTGTTGGGAGATATCGCGACCATCAAACAATATAATCTTCCCATCAAGATTATTGTATTCAACAACAGATCTTTGGGAATGGTAAAATTAGAGATGGAAGTTAACGGTATTCCTGATAACGAAACTGATATGGTTAATCCAGATTTTGGGTTATTAGCTCAAGCTTTCGGCATCAATGGCATCAATGTTACAGATCCGGAAAAAGTAGAAATAGCAATTCAAGATGCATTAGCAATTGATGGTCCAGTTTTGGTCAATATTTTTACCGATCCAAACGCTCTGGCAATGCCACCAAAAGTTGGCTGGGAACAGATGAAAGGTATGGGCGTTGCGATGACAAAAATGATGCTGGATGGTAACTTCAAAGAAGTTGCGGATACTATTACAAGTAATTATAAGCATATCAAAGAAGTTTTATAATCTCGCAAATCCCAATTTGATATTGGGATTTTTTTATTTTAATTAAATTGTAATAATCAAAAAAAGCTTCACACAATGTGAAGCTTTTAGAAAATAATATATAACCTTAGTTTAGAGAAACTATTTCAAAGTAATCAGTCTGTTAAACACAGCGCCGTCTTTTGTTACGCTGATAACATAGGCAGCAGAATTATTGGCATTGAAGTCAAATTTAAGGTTGATCTCACCATTTTTTGTATTAACAGTTTGGTTGTAATATTCATTGTTAGCTAAATCTGAAATGGAAACATTGACGCCGTTTTCAACATTGTTCATATATAGTTTTACTATGTTGTTTTCAATCGTATATTTAGGTTTATTTAATGCCAGTACAGGGGTTTTTTCTGCTTTCACATTTCCATCTTTATCAATGGTCACTCTATATTTTTCTATTTTGAATTCCGATTCAGCTACCAGAAAATATTCGCCTGTGGAAAGGGTAGAAAGATCATAGGTTTTCTCAACAATAGCTCTGTTGCCAAGATTTTCTGAGTAGATTTTATCTTTTCTATCGTTATAAAAATAAAGCGATACGTTCTCCGCATTCATAACCTCAAACTTTAAAACTTTGGAACTGACGTCCACTAACGATATTGAAAAGACTCTATCTTTTGCTGACATGTTAATTGTGAAAAATAATGCACCCACAATTAGACTTAACTTTAATATATTTTTCATAATAATATAGATTTACTTGATTAATGATGAAGCAAATCTATAGAGGATTAAACTCTTATAATACCATTCAATTTTCAGAAGTATATACTATTTTAACATTAACTAAATATTAATTTAGTATTTAAGACAATATAAAACATATATTTATATTATCTTATCTTTGTGCAATGAAACATTATAATCCAGTTTTAGAATCTGTTAGTCCTGATGTGGGAAGCAGTTTTACATGTCTCAAATATCATCGTGATGAAAATATAAAGTCCAATTTCTGGCATTATCATCCGGAAATTGAGCTAATATTTGTTCACAAAGGTTCTGGTAAAAGACAAATAGGCAGTAATATTTCTTATTTTACTGATGGCGATCTCATTCTTATCGGAAGTAATCTTCCGCATTGTGGAATGACGAATGAGAACACAAAAAATGAATACGAAGTCGTGATTCAGTTTTCAAAAGAATTTCTCGGTCAGGATTTTTGGAAGGCTGTAGAAATGAACAGGATTTCTGCATTGTTGGAAAAAGCAAAAAGTGGAATTGTTTTCGGGGGAGATTTTAAAAAAGCTTTGAAACCCAAAATTGATGCATTGACGGAATCACATTCTCTGACCAAATTGCTTCTTCTGATTGAAGTTCTGGATCAGATGTCACTAACCCAAGATTATAAAATCCTAAACGCTTCAAAATATTATTTGCAAACCCAAAAAGAAGATAATGACCGAATCAATGTGATTTTTAATTATGTGAAAGACCATTTTAAGGAGCAAATCACTTTGGAAACCGTTGCAGAATTATCCAATATGACTGTTCCTTCTTTTTGCCGATACTTCAAGAAAATCACAAACAAAACATTTACTCAATTTGTGAATGAATATCGAATCACACATTCTTTAAAACTTTTGGCTGAACAACCAATGAGTATTACAGAAGTTTGCTTTGATAGTGGATTTAATAATTTCAGTTACTTCAACAAAACTTTTAAAGAACATACGCAGAAAAGTCCGTCGCAATATCGGAAGGAGTTTAGTAATATTATGGCTTGACAGATTAAGAAATCACATCAAAGTATTGTCGCATCTCCTCCATCGTTCCCAAGCTAATCCTCGTCCACTTCCCATCTTCCTCATACGTTTTTCCACCAAGGATTTTTGCATCTTTCAGTTTTTTGAAATAATCACCTTTGTATTTTTCCAAAGAGAAATAAACAAAATTAGCAGAAGACGGAATGGTTTTGATTCCTCTTTTATTGAATTCTGAAACTGTAAAATCTTTTACCTTCTGATTGTTATTCAAAACTTTAGTAATGAATTCCTGATCTTCCATCGCGGCAATTGCACCAGCCATTGTAACAACACTTATTTCTGCTCCACTCCAACTTTGAAGTTTTTTCAGGTTTTTAATTGTTCCAGGATGCCCGATTGCATAACCTAATCTTGCGCCGGCAAAACCATAAAGTTTGGAAAATGTTCTCGTCACAATCAGATTTTTATAGACATCAACCAAATCGCTGAGAGATTTCTGAGTCGTAAATTCGATATAAGCTTCATCAACCAAAATGATGATATTGTCTGGAATTGATTTGATAAAATTCTCAATTTCCTGTCTTGAAAGCAAATCTCCGGTTGGATTATTCGGATTACAGATATAAATGAGTTTCGTATCTTTTTGGATAGAAGTTTTCATCTTTTCAAGGTCGATTTTCTTTTTGTCGTTCAAAGGAATTACAGATTTTGACATTCCTAAAAACTCTGCAATAGGTTCAAAAATTGTGAAACACGGGTCCGGAATGATGAAATGTCCTTTGTTAATCGAAACATATTTGGTAATCAATTCCAACAGAAAGGATGAACCTGCAGAAACCAAAAGATTTTCTTTTTTAAGTTGATTTTTCTCTGCTAATTTTTCACACAAAACATCCGCAAACTTAAAATCATACATTGAAGAAAGGCTAAGACATTTATGCATCGCTTCCAAAGCTTTTGGCGAGGTTCCAAACGGATTTTCGTTAAAGCAAAGCCGAATTGTTTCGTTGCTATTTTTTAATAAATTGAAATTCGGGGTTTCTTTTGCGAAAAATTCTAAAGGTGAAAGTGTCAAAGCAGCACTTCCCAAAAAAGCGGTTTTCAGCCAGTCTCTTCTGTTGATGGACATAGTTATTTCAAATTTTCAATAAAATTAGAGTTTTATTTGAAATATTTAGTTTATTACTGAAGAAAAAATTTTTTGAATAAGAATTGTATCAGGTTTTGGGGATTGTAATTTAATTCACCAAAACAACTTTATAACCACCCAACTTTCCAAGCTTATTAACAGACCTCACAACAATTGTCGAAAGTTTTTTCCCATTAGATTCTGAAGCTACATTTTTACTAATGATTTCCGGAGAAAGGATTTCTGTTTGCCAATTGTTTCCATATTTTAAATAAATCACATAAGACAAGGCTTCGATTTGTTTGTTCCAATTGATTGAAACATTATTGGATTGTTTTTTCCAAGTTACATTCAATTCAGGTAATTCTTTAGAAGCCAACCAAGTAGTTTCGGGAATCAAAGCTTTTTCTTTGTAGGAATTGGTTTTTAATTCCTGTTGCATTGCATAATTCTTTGTAATTCCGGCAATACTCCAATGAACTTCTCCTGTATTTTTTTTAAGGATTTGTCGTGTTACATCTATTTCTCGAGCGATTTCAGAAACGGGATTTGATGATTTCACGGCAACAGTATTTAAACCCGGCCAAAGATGACGGCCTTTTGTATTTTCATCACTCCACCACTGTAACAAAAGCGGAAAACTTTGTCCCACCGAATCTACAGGCCAATACAACTGAGGTGTGAAATAATCAACCCAACCTTGATTCAGCCATAGTTTTGCATCTGCATATAATTCGTCATATTGAGAAGAACCTTTGATTCCTGCAGGAAAACCGGGTTTCCAAATCCCAAAAGGACTGATTCCGAATTTGACATCATTTTTCTGAGCTTTGATTTCGTCATAGATTCGTTTCACGAACTTATTCACATTTCCACGTCTCCAATCCGCTCTTGAAAGTGTTCCACCGGATTGCTGATAAACCGACCACGTTTTGTAATCAGGAAAATCTTTTCCACCATTATATTCGGCATAAGGATAGAAATAGTCATCCAAATGAATTCCATCCACATCATATCTGGAAACGATATCTTTCACCACTTTCGAAGCTTGATCTTGCGTTTTGTCATCAGCTGGGTCAAACCAATACATTCCGTTTTTCAACTTAATGATATTTTCCGGCGATTTTTTCACCATAGATTCTGAAGTGATTTGTCCACCGTTGGAATGATGCGCACGAAACGGATTGAGCCAAGCGTGAAATTCTAGACCGCGTTTGTGAGATTCTTCAATCCAAAATTGCAAAGGGTCATATTCTGGATAAGGAGCTTGACCAATTTGTCCCGTTAAAAAATAAGACCAAGGTTCGTGCTGACTTTTATACAAAGCATCTGCGGAAGGACGAACTTGCAAAATCACTGCATTGAAATTAAGGTCAACAAGAAGATTCAACAATTGTATGGCTTCTTGTTTTTGCTGGTCAACGGAAAGATTATTTCTCGAAGGCCAATTGATATTAGCAACCGAAGCAATCCAAACCGCTCTGAACTCTCTTTTGATTTCAGGCAAATCGATATTATCTAATTTGACAGCCGGTTTTGGTGGAAGTTTGACTTCTGTCTTTACAACAGGTTTTTTAATACCCGATTTTGAAGGTGATTTCTTAGTTTTTGTTGCACAAGAAACCACAAAAACTGCCAGCAATAATATTTGGAAAAATGATAATCTGAAACGCATAGTTTGCAAAACTAAACGATAAAATCAGAAATACAAAAAAGCATCCGAATAATTGGATGCTTTTATAATTTTTTAACTTCAAAAGCTTAAAGTTAAACACAAAGACACAAAATTAATTGTTTTGAAAACAGTTTTAAGGCACTAAAGAATCAATGATTTTTCAATTTTTAACGAAGTTAAAATATTTGTGTCTTAATCAAATATTTTATGCTTGAAAAAAAACCTTGTGTCTTTGTGTTTAACAATTTATCATTTTAATTATTCGAAAATAATGGTTTTGTTTCCATCAATAAAAACTTTGTCTTCGAATACTAATTTGAGTGCATTTGCCAAAACAATTCGCTCAACATCTTTTCCTATTTTAGCTAAATCTTTTGCGGTTTTAGAATGACTGACTTTGATAATATCTTGATAAATAATCGGACCTTCATCCAAATCATTCGTTACAAAATGCGCCGTTGCTCCGATGATTTTCACACCTCTTTCAAAAGCCTGTTTATAAGGATTTGCACCAATAAAAGCAGGCAAAAATGAATGATGAATATTAATAATTTTTCCTTCAAAATCTTTCACAAAATCAGGAGAAAGAATTCTCATAAACTTCGCGAGAACAAGATAATCGTAGTTGTAATCTTGAAGAGCATTTTTGATTTTTTCTTCGTGTTCTTCTCTCGTAATATTTTCTGCAGGAATATGAATAAAAGGAATATTGAATTTCTCTGTCAATTCTCTCAGTTTTTCATAATTCCCCACAACAGCAAGAATATTAAAATTAAGGTCTTTGAATTGATTTCTAATTAGCAAATCTGCCAAACAATGATGTTCTTTAGTTACTAAAACCACCACTTTTTTGGATTCATTTTGACTTAATTCTATTGAGCAATCACCTAATTGTTTTTTGAGTTGTTCAATCACTTTTTCAGGTTCAGCAATTCCGGAAACTTCGGTTCTCATAAAGAACAAAGCTTTTTCATTATCCACGAATTCATCATTCTTGATAATGTTAAGTCCATTCTCCAAAAGGATTTCGGAAATTCTGTAAACTAGCCCTTTCTCGTCTTTGCAGGTTATTTTTATGGTAAATTGTTTCATCACGGTTTTTGTTTTTAAATTCAAAAAAGCCTTCAAAATATGAAGGCTTTTAAATTTATGAAGATTAAGCTTTAGCTTGTCTTTCCAATCTTTTTCTATCTTCTTCAGAAAGGATTTTCTTTCTCATACGGATGAAGTTTGGAGTAACCTCGATTGCTTCATCAGCTTGGATATATTCCATACATTCTTCCAAAGAGAACAAGATTTTTGGTGCAACACCAGTATCTTTATCTTTTCCAGCTGCACGCATATTGTTCAGCTGTTTAGCTTCTACAATATTTACAACCAAATCACCTGGTTTGTTTTGCTCACCGATAATCATACCAGTGTAGATTTCCTCACCTGGATCAACGAAGAACTTACCTCTATCTTGTAGTTTGTTGATAGAATATTCTGTAGCAGGACCAGTTCCTTTACTTACAAGTACTCCATTGTTTCTTCCAGGAATTGCACCTTTGAAAGGCTTGTATTCTGTGAAACGGTGCGCCATAATCGCTTCACCAGCAGTTGCAGTCAACATTTGAGAACGCAATCCGATAAGACCTCTGGAAGGAATCTCGAATTCCATATGTTGCATTTCACCTTTAGTTTCCATAATGTGAAGGTCTCCTTTTCTCTGAGTTGCCAAATCGATAACTCTAGAAGCAAATTCTTCTGGAACGTCAACAACCAAAGATTCATAAGGCTCCAATTTTTCACCATTTTCGCCTTCTTTCAAGATAACTTGTGGCTGACCAATTGTCATCTCATAACCTTCTCTTCTCATTGTTTCAATCAAAACAGACAAGTGAAGAATACCTCTACCAAAAACTAGGAAAGTGTTTGCATCATCAGTTTGTTGAACTCTCAATGCCAAGTTTTTCTCTAATTCTTTAGTTAATCTTTCTTTAAGGTGATTAGAAGTAACATATTTACCGTCTTTACCGAAGAAAGGAGAATTATTGATAGAGAACGTCATATTCAACGTTGGCTCATCAATCGCAGTTCTTTCCAATGGTTCAGGATTTTCTAAATCAACGAAAGAATCTCCAATCTGGAACGCATCAAAACCTACAACAGCACAGATATCTCCAGCTTGTACTTCAGTTACTTTTTTCTTTCCAAGACCTTCGAAAACGTAAAGTTCTTTTACTTTTCCTTTCACAATTTTTCCGTCTGCCTGAGCAAGACCAATCCATTGAGACTCTTTAACCTCACCTCTTGTTACTTTTCCGATGGCGATTCTTCCTAAGAAAGAAGAGAAATCTAATGAAGTAATCTGCATTTGCAAGTTACCTTCAGTTACTTTTGGTTCTGGAACGTATTGTAAAATCCCGTCTAATAATGGGAAAATGTTATCAGTTTCTTCTAATGAAGTGTTGAACCAACCTTGCTTAGATGAACCATAGAAAGTTGGGAAGTCCAACTGCTCTTCTGTTGCATCTAAGTTGAAGAATAAGTCAAAAACTTGGTCGTGAACTTCGTCTGGACGACAGTTTGGTTTGTCAACTTTGTTAATTACAACCAAAGGTCTCAAGCCCAATTCCAAAGCTTTTTGAAGTACGAATCTCGTTTGTGGCATTGGTCCTTCGAAGGCATCTACCAACAAGATTACACCATCAGCCATTTTCAAAACTCTTTCTACTTCACCACCAAAATCGGCGTGACCAGGTGTATCAATTACATTGATTTTTGTGTCTTTGTAATTTACGGAGATGTTTTTTGAAAGAATCGTAATTCCTCTTTCTCTTTCCAAATCGTTGTTATCCATAATCAACTCACCACTCTCCTGATTCTCTCTGAAGATGTTTGTTGCGTGAATAATCTTGTCAACCAAAGTTGTTTTTCCGTGGTCAACGTGTGCGATAATCGCTATATTTCTAATGTTTTGCATATCCATTTTTACGCGTGCAAATGTAGTGAATTTTTATGGGAAAATGAACTCTGATTCAATTATTTTTAAAAATAAGGCTAAATAATTAACATCTAATTAAAGCTTTGTTAATCAATAAATTAAATTATAGACTTCTTAAGATTTCTTTTCCTTTAACAGATTGCGTGAAAATCAGGTAATGACTTCCGCCGTCATTCAGTTTATATTTTTTCTTGATTTCTTCTGGTTTCAAAGGATAATTTTTGGAAATCAAATTATACTTCTCTCCTTTTTTCAAATCTTTTGCGTCGATTTTTTCTATTTCTAAAACTCTTCCAGGAAAGTTTTCGATTTTGTTTTCTGAAGTATAAAAATGCGTATTTGGATGCAGTTTTTTCAACCCGAATTTTTCTGAAATGATATTAAATGCTCCAGCTTTCAGAATAGAATTGTTAGGAATATAAAGGAAATTTAAGCTTTCTGAGAATTCTGATTTTGCTGATTTCTCATCATTGAAATTAAATGAAAATTCTGGTTCATTAGATTCCAAATTAATACATTTGATAGTTGTTGGTTGTTGGTTGTCTGTTGATTGATTATTCTCAATAATTAACACCAATTCTTTCACTTCATTTCTAACAGCAATAATTTGAATTTCAGTAATGTTTTTTAATTCTGAAATCACATATGAAATATCAATTAAAGGCGATAATTTAACAATAATTTTATCAGAAATTGACATCAATTTCTTTTCTATTTCTAAAAGATTCGGAGATAAATCTTCTAGCAAGAATTTCTTTTTGTTTTGCTGGTCTCTCCTTGCTGGGTCAAGATAAACAACATCAAATTTTTGTTGATTGCTTTCTAAAAACTCTTCCAAATTTACATTGATGAAATTGGCTTTTCTTTCTAAAGTTTTCCAATTATTTTCAACGATTGAAATCAATTCTGGATTTTGTTCAATTAAAGTAACTTCATCAAAATTCTTTGATAAAAAATAAGCGTCAATCCCAAATCCACAAGTTAAATCGAGAAAGGATTTTCCTTTGAGATTCTGAGCTTTATATTCTGCAGTTGATTGCGATGAAGCTTGTTCTAGATTGAGATTTGGAGGGAAAATAATTCCTTCCTTTAATAAGAATGAAAACTTCTTCTCAGCTGTTTTTCTGCCTTTAATTTGTTGCACAATTTCCTGAATCACGACATCATAAAATGGCGACTTTTTCAATAATAATTTATTTAAATCAGAATTGATATTTTGATTGATATAGTTTTGAATATCAGAAGAAATTAGCTTTGAAAAATCCATTTATATTAAACTTTGAATTGCTCGCAGCCCGACCTGAGTGGAGCTCTTTTTCTTTTTATTTAAAAAGAAAAAAGCGGGAACGGAGGGCGGATTAAGCTGCCCAAATTTATTAAATTATCTTTTAAACTGATTTCATATTATCTCCGTCACGGAAATTCAGTCTTCTGAAAACCAAACCAGAAATAATCGTTAGAAAACCAACAACCAAAAATGTATATCTGAAAGCATTGTGAACCTCGTTATTGATGAATTTGGTATCGCCTTCGAAAATCTTCAGAACAATCAAACCAAATGCAATCCCGAATCCCATCGCCAACTGCTGATTTACAGCAACTAAAGAATTTCCGCTGCTGGTCTGATAATTTCGTAAATCTGCTATGGAAATAGTATTCATTGATGTGAATTGTATTGAGTTGAAAAATCCAAGCAACAACAAAAGCGGTACATACCAATAAATTGAGCTATGAATACTCGGAATCGCCAGACAACAAATGAGAAAACCGATAATAAATGTATTGACCATCAACGTTGAACGATATCCGAATCTATCCAAAATCTTGATAACCGCAGACTTCCCAAACATCGATGTGAGTGCCATTGGAGCAACAATCCAACCTGAAGTAAAGGCCGATTGTCCGTAAGCAATCTGAATCATCAACGGAACCAAAAGCGGAATAGAACTGATTCCCAATCTGGTCGCTAAATTCCCCAAAATCCCAACTCTAAACGTACGAACCTGAAAAAGATTGAGCGGAAATATGGGATTATTATCTTTTTTGGCGTGTTTATAATAAAAAAACAACATCAAGAATCCTAACAAAAACACCAACAAAACTGGCGTAATATTTTTTGCATTCCCGAATAATTCTAATGAAATAGAAAGTGATAACGAAGCCATTGCGAAAATTAGAAAGCCTTTCAAGTCAAAATCGATGACGGGAGATTTGTAATTCGGCATATATTTTAAGCCCAAAACAATTCCTAAAACTCCAATTGGAATATTAATTAGAAAAATCCAGTGCCAAGACAAATAATCGACCAAATATCCACCAACCAAAGGTCCTAAAACGGGACCAATCAACGCAGGAATAATCGCGTAATTCATTGCCTTGAGAAGTTCACTTTTGTCAAATGTTTTAATCAATGCGAGTTTCCCAACAGGCGTCATCAAACTTCCGCCTACACCCTGAATCACTCTGGAAATCACCAATTCTGTTAAATTTTGTGACAAAGAACAAAACAACGAACCGAGTGAAAATAAAACCAATGATATTATGAAAACATTCTTCGTCCCGAATTTGTCCGCCAAAAATCCGCTAACAGGCATAAACAGGGCTAATGTGAGAACATAACTTATGATTGTGTTCTGCATATTAAGTGGAGATTCGTTCAAATCTCTGGCAATCGAAGGCAAAGATGTATTCAGAATCGTAGAATCCAGCATCTGCATAAAAATCGCAGTTGCTAATATTAGTGGAAGAAATTTTTTAACGGAATCTAGAGGCAAAGTTTCGCTCATTTGATAAATTTACAATTAAAATAAAAATCCGCTTTTTAAGCGGATTGATTTTATACTAAAGGTTCTTGTTGACTTAGACAATGGAAGCTTCCCAATCCCCAAATAATGTCGGTAGAATCTATCCCAACCACTTCTCTATCTGGAAAACATTTTTGAATGATTTCTAAAGCCAATTCATCTTTATCACATCTGTAAGTAGGAACAATCACCGATTTGTTGGCGATGTAGAAATTAGCATAAGAAGCTGGCAACCTTTGTCCATCACAGTAAACTGGGTCAGGCATTGGAAGTTTGATGATATTCAGCTTTTCGCCGTTGAGCAAAGTCATTTCTTCTAACTGACGAAGATTGGTTTGAAGAATTTCGTAATTATCATCTTCAGGATTAGCTTCGATAACAGTCAAAACAGTATTTTCATTCACAAAACGGATTGTATCATCTACGTGGCCGTCTGTATCATCACCAACAATGCCATCATCTACCCAAAGAACTTGCTTTTGCCCATAATATTTTTTCAAAAACTCTTCTACTTCTTCCTGAGAAAGATGTGGATTCCTGTTTTCATTAAGCAAGCAAGATTTTGAAGTCAAAACCGTTCCAGCACCGTTAAATTCAACAGAACCGCCTTCCATAATTATTCCGGGATAAAGAACAGGCAATCCTTTTTCTTCAGCAATTTTAGTCGGAATCACATCATCCAATTCGAATGGAGGATATTTTCCTCCCCACGCATTGAAGCCCCAATCCACAATGATTTTTTTAGGTTCTTCTCCGTTTTTATTCACTAAAAATGCTGGACCGTGGTCTCTGCACCAAGCGTCGTTGGTTTCGTGAAAATAAAATTCAACTTTAGAAATATCTGCGCCAGCTTCGGAAATATGTTCCATTGCAAAAGCCTGCATTTCTTGGTCTTTTACATTGATGCAAACAAATTCGCCTTTCGTCAATTCAGCGATGAATTGCGCGTAAGCTGGATAAATCAAATCGATTCTTTCCGGCCAAGATTCTTCTTTGTGAGGCCAAGACAACCAAGTTGCTTCGTGTTCTTCCCATTCTGCGGGGAAAATGTAGTTTTCCAAGTCCAAAGTCTGATGTCCGAGGTCCGAAGATTGTAATTCGGAATTATTGTTGTTGCTCATTATCTAATTTTTTGATGAGTGCTGTAATCATTGCCAAAATTTCTTCACTCATCTCATATATTTTATTAAAATTTTCTTCCGAAATAATTTCTCTTTCTTTTGCTATAAAAATACAACTTACTACTTCTATATTAGAACGTAAAGAATATCTCAAGAACTTAATAAATTCTTTATTCGATTGTCCTGTAGAACCTTCTGCAATATTCAAATTAACAGAATCTGCCGCTCTTTTAATTTGAGAAGTAAGAATAAACAATTCTTCCTTTGGAAATTCTCTTGAGACATTATGAACTAATGCTGATAATTCCAAAGCTTTTTGCCAAACCCGCAATTTTTCAAATTTAAAAGCCATTTTGTTGTGGGAAGTCGGAAGACAGATGTCCGAAGTTTTTATTATTATGTTTTAATAATTGTTGCAAAATTTAAAGTCATCCATCTTCCGTCATCGGTCATCTGACCTCTGACATTAGTCCTCGTCAATAAAACGTTTTGTAATCGGCGAATAAGTTTCTATTCTTCTGTCTCTCAAGAAAGGCCAGTGCTTTCTCATATAATCTGATTGAGAAAGGTCTACTTCTGTTACTACAACTTCTTCCTTATCGTGAGAACCAAGATATAACAACTTTCCTTGAGCGTTAGTTACAAAACTTCCACCCCAGAATTTCATAGCGCCATCTTGTTCAAAACCTACTCTATTGACAGAAACTACAGGAACGCCGTTTGCAACTGCGTGAGAACGCTGAATCGTCTGCCAAGCATTATATTGGTCTTGATTGGTTTCCTCGTCTTGATCTGTTGCCCAACCAATCGCTGTTGGATAAAACATAATATCAGCTCCCATCAAAGCTGTAATTCTTGAAGCTTCCGGATACCATTGATCCCAGCAAATCAACACGCCAATTCTTCCAAACTTCGTATTAAAATTTTTGTAACCTAAATCACCTGGTGTGAAATAGAATTTTTCATAAAAAGCAGGATCATCAGGGATGTGCATTTTACGATATTTACCAAGATAAGTTCCATCTGCATCTATGACAGCCGTTGTATTATGATAAAGACCTTGCGCTCTTTTCTCGAATAATGAAGCGATAATAACAACACCCAATTCTTTAGCAACTGCAGAAAGTGCATCGGTTGAAGGACCGGGAATTGCTTCTGCCAAATCAAAATTAACATAATCTTCTACATCACAAAAATATAACGATGTAAAAAGTTCTTGTAAACAAACAATTTGAGCACCTTTTGCAGCGGCTTCTTTTATTTTTTCAATGGCTTTGTTCAGATTAGATTGCTTATCAGCAACACAAGACATCTGAACTGTACCTATTTTTACTTTTGACATTTAATCTAAATTTTTACAAAAATACTAAGATTCTAGAGAATCAAAAATTCAACCAAAAAATTTTAGATTAATATTTCTAAAAATTAATGTCATCATCCATATTTTCTATGTTGTAAAACTGTTAAATTCCTGAGGAAATTTTACCTTTGTAACAAATTAAAATGCTATAGAATTATGATGAATTATCATACCAGAAAATGGATAAAACCAGAAGACCTTAACCCCAACCATTCACTTTTTGGAGGGAGACTTTTGCAATGGATAGATGAAGAAGCGGCACTTTATGCAATTATTCAGTTAGAAAATTCGAGGGCGGTTACAAAGTATATCTCTGAAATCAATTTTGTGAGCTCTGCAAAACAAGGCGATATTATCGAAATTGGAATTGAAGCAGTGGAATTTGGTAGAACCTCTCTCGCACTGAGATGTGAAGTTAGAAACAAAATGACACATCAGATTATCATCACTATTGATAAATTAGTTTTTGTAGGCTTAGATGAAAACGGAAATCCAAAACCTCACGGCAAAACAAAAATTGAATATGTTGCAGACCGATTAAGCGAAAAAAATGCAAATGTATTATAAAGGAATCTAATATTTAGGTTCTTTTTTTATGCTTGAAAAGTGTTTAAAATAACCGTTATAAATATTTTCTTTAAATTCGTAAACTTTAAAATTTATCAATGAAAAAAATTCTCTTATCAGCTTTTGCTTTGTCCACAATGATGACATTTGCACAGCAATACGGAGGAATGTGGATTCCGACAGAAGTCAATGAAAAAGAAATGAAAGAACTGGGAATGAAGATTTCTGCAAAAGATATTTTCAATCCGGAAAAGGCCAGTATTAAAGATGCTGTTGTTCAGTTTGATGGTGGTTGTACTGCGGAAATCATTTCGGGAAAAGGATTGTTACTAACCAATCACCATTGTGGTTATGACAATATCCAATCTCATTCTACTGTAGAAAATGACCTTTTGACTAACGGATTTTGGGCAAAAGATATGAATGGAGAATTACCAAATCCTGGCGTAACGGTTGATTTCATCACAGATATCAAAGAAGTGACTAAAGACATTCTTGCAGGAACTGAAAGTCTGAAAGGAAAAGATCTGGATGCTAAAATCAAACAAAACACAGATGCTTACATTGCTTCTCAAAAACCTGAGAGCTATCAGAAAATCTCTGTAAGATCTATGTATTATGGCAATAAGTTTTATGCTTATGTCATAGAGACTTACAAAGATATTCGTTTAGTTGGTGCTCCGCCACAGGCTATTGGGAAATACGGTTCTGATACAGACAACTGGGTTTGGCCAAGACATACGGGGGATTTTTCTATGTTCAGAATTTATGCTGATAAGAATAATAAACCTGCAGAATATTCCAAAGATAATATCCCTTACACGCCGAAACATTTCTTGCCAATTTCTATCAAAGATAAAAAAGAGGATGATTTCACTTTTGTTTTCGGATTCCCAGGAAGAACAACGGAATATCTTCCTGCTGTAGCGGTTGAAAAAATAATGACGGAGATTGATCCAGCGATGATTTCTGTTCGGGATGTCACTTTGAAAACCCTTGACGAAAAAATGAGAGTGGACAATGCGACAAGAATTAAGTATGCTTCTAAGTATGCAAGAATCTCCAACGCCTGGAAAAAATGGCAAGGAGAAATCGAAGGCCTTAAAAAGTCTAATGCTGTTGGAAAGAAGCAAAAATATGAGCAATCTTTGATTTCAAAAAACCCAGCCATCAAAACAACCATTGATGAATTAAACAAACTTTACAACGAGCAAGCGCCTTACGCCTTGAACAGAGCTTATTACAGCGAGTTACCAAGAAATTCAGAGACATTGGCTCTCGGAAGTTTATTTGGGAGTTATGTAGAAGCTGTTGAAAACGGAACTTCTTCTCAGAAATCTTTGGATAATTTAAAATCAAGATTATCAGAAATTTATAAAGATTATGAAAGCGGTCTTGATGCAAAAGTAACCGCAAAAGTTATTGCACTTTATGCCAACAAAACGCCTCAGCAATTTTTACCAACTGGTTTTGAAAAGTATAAAGATATAAATCAAAACATTTCAACCATAGAAAACTGGGCAAAAAGTTCTGTTGTAATGGGAGGCGGAAAAGTGAACGGTGCAACCGTTTATTCTGACATCGATAAAGTTTTTGCAGATCAAAACGCTTTGGTTCAAGCTCTTAAAAAAGATCCGATTGTTCAGCTTTATGCATCTATCAAAGGAACTTATGTAAAAACAACTCAAGAGAAGGTAACATCTTATCAAACTGAAATTGATGCGTTGCAAAAGCAGTTTATGGCTCAGCAAATGGAAACGGATAAAGACAGAAAATTCTTTCCAGATGCCAATTCGACTTTGCGTGTGACTTATGGAAAAGTGAAAGGTTCCAACCCTAGAGATGCTGTCAATTATGGTTATCAAACGCATCTTGCTGGTGTGATGGAAAAATATATTCCTGGAGATTATGAATTTGATCTGCCTAAAAAATTAATCAGTCTTTACAACACCAAAGATTACGGAATCTATAAAGATAAATCTGGCGATGTTCCTGTAAACTTCACAGCAACCAATCACACAACTGGTGGAAACTCTGGAAGTCCTGCTTTGGATGCTTACGGAAACCTCATTGGTCTTAACTTCGATAGACAATGGGAAGGCACGATGAGTGACATCAATTATGATCCTAAATTATGTAGAAACATTATGGTGGATACCAAATATATTCTTTTTGTGATTGACAAATATGCCGATGCAAAATGGTTAATCAATGAGATGAAAATCGTAAAATAATTAAATCTTTAAATTAAATATAGCTTTGCCAAAGATGATTATCTTTGGCAAAGTTTTTTTTATGATGCGCTTTAAATCCAAAATTTTCCGAATCTTCAATCCTGTTACGCAGATTTTTTCTTTTGAAAAACTTTCTGGACTATTACCTTTTGATGATTTTATTTTGGTTTATCACTTGGTTTCTGATGAAGATGTAAAACACGTTAAACATCTTTTCCCTTATCGTTCGGTAAAACAATTTGAAAAAGATCTAGACTTTCTGTCAAACCATTTTGAGTTCGTTAATTGGGAAGACTATCTCAGTCAAAAGAAAACTTCCAAGCCATCTATTTTATTAACTTTTGATGATGGTTATAGTGAGTTTTATGACGTCATCTCTCCCATTTTTCTCCGAAAAGGAATTTTTGCTATTAACTACATCAACCCAAAATTTATTGATAATAAGGAAATGATGTGGCGCAATAAAGCCAGTCTTCTGGTTTCAAAAATTAACGAAAGCGATAAACTCAAAGAAAAAATGTTCCGATGGACCAAAGATGAATTAAAACATAATTTTTCTTCCATTTTGAATATCAGTTTCGATAATCGAAATCAGTTAGATGATATTGCAGATTATCTGGATATAGATTATGACCAATATCTCAAAACCAATCCTGTTTATATAACTTTGGAACAGTTGAAAAAACTCAAGAATGATGGTTTTGGAATTGCTTCTCACGGTTGGGATCACCCGTTTTATAATCAGCTTTCTGTGGAAAATCAGTTAGAAAACACCCAAAAAGCTCTGGATTACATGGCAGAAAATCAATTTTATAATGATTCTTTTGCTTTTCCATTTACAGATCATTTGGTTACCAATCATTTTTTTGATTCTATCTTTTTAAGAAATCCGGCGTTGAAATTTACTTTCGGGGCGGCAGGCATCAAAAAAGATTCTTATTCCAGAAACATCCAAAGAGTCCCGATGGAAATAGGAAATTACCCAGCGCAAAAACTACTTAAAAATGAAATCATTTATTATCAATTTTTAAAACTACTCCATAAAAACATTATTAATAGAAGCTGAAAATTATGCTTTGAATAAAGTGTTTGCTATATTTGCTATAAATCAATGAGCGGTGATCAATATTGTCGGATTAAATAAAGCTAGATTAGAAGGATTTACAAAAACAGAAGCATTCAGAAATTTTGAGTTTGCACCAATTTCTGAGCTCAGAGCACAGTCTCATATTCATAATCCTCGCGCCTTAGATAATGATATTTTGTTATTTCTGGCGTATGATGACGAACAGTTGGCCGGTTATCTCGGCATCCTTCCGGATGATGTTCGTGAGAAGAATGGAGAAAAGATACATTTCGGATGGCTTTCAACTTTGTTTGTTTCCGAAAAACATAGGGGTAAACAGATTGCTCAGAAATTGCTGTACGCCGCAGAAAAATCATATGATCAGAATTTATTAATTACCGAGTTTACGCCAAGTGCTGAAAGACTTTACCGCAAAATAGGTATGTTCGACGATCTTACTTCTAAAAATGCTGTTCGATATTATTATAAATCTAATCTTGCAGAACTTTTGCCTTCAAAGAACAATTTTTTCGGGAGAAATAAAATTTGGTTAAAAAGATGGGATAATTTGGTCAATTTTTTCATTCCATACAGATTAAAAGGTATAAATAGTCTTTACAAAATCACAAGATCTGTAGATGGGAATCTCAGTGATTTTATTAATCATCAACATAAAAATCCCATTGCAAGAAACGCAGCAGATTTCCAATGGATGCTGGAGTTTCCTTGGCTTTCCACAGAAAAAGAGGAGCCAAATTATTTGTTTTCCTCCTATTCAGAAGATTATCGGATGTTTTGGGTTTCTGTTTGTGAGAATCAGAAAATAATATTAGCTTTCCTTTGCTCAGTGAGAAATAGTCATCTGAAAGTGCTTTACTATTTTGGCAATGCAGAAAAGATATCGGGAATTCTTCCAAAAGTTATCAAAAAAAACAAAATCAAAATGATGACGATATATGATGATAAACTGAATGAAACCATTGGCAAAAACAAAATGCCGAAGCCGATTTACAAGCGTCCAATGCAGCGTAGTTATCTTATTCATAAAGCATTCAAAGCTAAACTCGGAAAAGATTTTAATTTTCATTTTACCGATGGCGATGGCGACTTTTCCTTTACTTAAATAAGAAAATAATTAAAGTTATATTTTAAATATTAACGCTGATTGTAAGAGCCTGTGATAATTTTTTGTGTTTATTTCTTACTGTTAAAAATAAATTACAAATTTTTAAAGAACTTCTAAATCTTTTATCTATTTAGACTACTTCTCGCAGTCACATTTTTGTCGTCTGTGGCGTTTCATTTCGTTGTCCCAGAATGGATAGAGTTTTATCGCCATATAAAAACTGGCAGCGTGAAGATGTTTATGATTAAATAGCAACGGAAAAGCATTCTCGCTGCCAAGAATAAGAGGTCCAATCCTGAAATAGCCTCCAAAATTGAAATCTTTATACTCGGACATTGATGCCGAAATGCCAAATCCGATAGCTTCTTTCTGGATCATATAATTGGCATTAACCAAATTATTGCGCTTCACAGAGTTTTCGAAAACCGGAATGCGTTGGATCCAGTTAAAATTAAGATAATGATGATCTTTTATTCTCTGGCTGTAGTTCAGATTTATACTGGTGGGTAATCCTATTTTGAAACCCCAATCTTGTAATGACGCGTTCGCATCGCCATAAGCTGCTGTACTGAGTGTTTGGAAAAATTCTTCCGGACTATCAAATTTTCTATCCTCAAAAACAGGATTATTCTGAAGCCAAATTGTATTTCGATCTTTGAAAACGTGATTTATGCCTTTCTTGAAATTGACATAACCAATATCTAAAACATTAACAGCAAATTTGTAATTATATGATTCTTCACTTTTATCTTTATCAATAACCGCTATACCAATATCGAAGCCTATCCCGCTTCCATTTTGTTTATATTCGTAACGTTTACTTTGGAAATTATAGTTGGTGATATAGCTTGCAGATAAATCATAATCAGTAGCATAAATATTTCTTTTATTTGTATTTTGGGCTAAAGCTGGCTCAGATGAAATAAGATTCAGGTTTTTGCCTATGATATTGGCAGCGTCCAGACCGATTTCGTATTTTACGTTCACACCTACAATCCATTGTTTTTCAGATTGTGGAAAAATTGACTTTGCAAAATTAAGTCCAATTTCGCCCCAATTCATTACCGTTCCAGACACAGGTTCGAAAGCGTATGCTGCTGGTTCCGATATACTCTGATTATTATATCTAAAATAATTATCGAAACCCAAAACAGATGTCTGCGTTCTGAGTCTGCTGTAAATCCCAAAAACATATTTCCTTTCTTTTATCCTTGCAGATATAGATAATGATGGTCCTAAAAAATCTGACCCGAATAATAAGTTGGCCCTGTCTTTATTATAAAAATCTAGAACATCAGATTGGTTTTCGCCCGATATATTTTTATTTGGATTGGCGGTTACAATTGTAGCATTACGTAGCCCAAGAACGCTTTGACTGGATATATACGCATAGTCATTATTAAGAAAAGCATCTGCAGAAAGAAGGTTGGCATCCCAAGGATTAGGACTCAGGAAAGGCTGAGTAGGAGAAATAACTGCCCAGTTGATACCACTAAAGGTATCATTAAGAAAGCTAAGATTATCTTGTGCTTATACGCCTGCAAGGCAAAAACCCAGCATTGTAATACAGGAAATTTTTAACATTTATATAATTTATACAAAATAAACTAATTTATATATCACATATTGTTGAAAAATAAAAATTAAATATGTTATATCTGTTAAAAAATTAAACGAATGTTTATTGTATTTTATTTTTTACTTTTTTGTATATCTATTAAAATTTTAAAAATGCCGCTTAATGCGATAGTAGAAAAAAGAAACATGATTTTGTTATAAGCTATTTTTTAAAAATGATAATAAAAAAAAGTGAAGCACTTCTGCTCCACTTTTTTATTTAGAAATCAATCAAGATTAATATCCAAAAATCTCTTCAAGACTTACTTCCTGGAACTCTCCCATCTTTTTGATAGAATCCATATTCAGGTTTTCTTTTTTACCGATGATTGCTGTGTTGTACTGCAACGGTTTCACTTCGGTGTTATAGAAATTAGTCAATTGAGGCAACGTCAAAGATTGAATTTCTGCATAGATATCTTTTCTCACATCGTGGTCAATTCCTAATTTTTTTAATGATAACTGATTGTAATAAGTCACCGTTCTGTTGATTCTGTTAGATGCAATTTGTTTCAAAGCAGATCCTTTCGCATTCTCGAACTGAGCCGGAATCTGTGGAAGTTCTGCCATCAATTCAGACATTGCAGAAACTGCTAAAGGTAATTTGTTTGCCTGAGTTCCGATGTAAGTTGTTACATAATTCGGATGGTTTTTCTCAGTTGCATTAGCATAAGAAACGTAAGCTGAATAAGCCAAAGACTTACTTTCTCTAATTTCTTGGAAAACGATAGAAGACAATCCTCGTCCAAAATATTCATTGAAAACACTTGCTTTTCCGAAGTTTGCTACGTTTACATTACCAGCTTTCGCAACTTTAGACATTTCCATCTGAACCATATCGTATAGCGTGAAATATACTTTCCCGGCAGTGGCAGGGTCAGCATATTCTTTGGCAGTTGCAGGTTTTAATTTTGCATTAACAATGTAGGGCTTCACAGCTTTCTCCAATCCTTTCTGATCTTCTCCATAAAGGAAAACTTCGTAAGGATATTCGTTCAATGTTTTGATTTTAGAAATCAATTCGGTAACGTTGATGCTTTTCAAACGGTCTTTAGAAATCACATCCGTCATTCTGGAATCTTTACCAAACTTCGCATAGTTTGCCAACGCAGCCATAATTCTGTTCTTGTCTTTCTTAGCAACTTCTCTGGATTCCAAAATGGTGTTAACCGTTTGGTCGTAAATTGCTTGATCTGCTTTCACATTATTAATCCAATGATTCATTAGCTCTACGCCTTTTTTCATATTGCTTTCCAATCCGCTTAGTGCAATAATCATTTGGTCGTTAGACGTTCTGAATTGATTCGTGATTCCCAGTTTGTAGAATTCTTCCTTCAACTGTTCTGGCGTATATTTATCCGTTCCAAGATACTGAAGAACTGTTACACCAAGTGCCAATTCTTTGTCATTATCTGTCCCGAAAGGAAAAACATAATTCACCTGAGCTACTTCATTATATTTATTCTTGATGAAGCTCACTTTTTTGTCTTTGATTGTAGAAGTCGCGATGGCAGTTTTGAAATCAACGAATTCTGGCTTGATATCAGAAGATTTTGTATTTATAATCTCTTTCAGGAAAGGTGATTGTGCTTCTCTGTTCAATTTGATTGGCGTGATTCCTGGATTTTCTACACGAACCAGTTTATCATTCACACCTTTTTCTTTGTAAACAACTACGTAATTATCCTTAAAGAAATCATTCGCAAACTTCACAACATCCGCTTTAGTAATCGCTTCGTATTGGTTGATTTCGTCTAGTTCCTGCTCCCAAGTTCTGTTCCCAATATAAGCTGAATACAATGTTGTAGCCAATCCATCAGCCGTTTCCCATCGTTTCATTCTCTGAACTTTCAGATCATTTACGATGGCGTTCAACATCCAGTCTGGGAATTGTCCTTTTTTAACCAAATCGATTTGTTCTAATAGCAATTTCTTAGCATCATCAAAGCTTTGTCCGTCTTTTGGAACAACGCTTAAAACAAATGCACCATAAGTTTTGAAAGGTGATTCGTAAGCACCAGCACCTAAGGTTTTTTGTTTTTGGTTGATGTTAAGGTCAATTAATCCTGCATCTCCGCTGTTACTCAAGATTTCAGCAACCACATCAGCTAATCTAGCTTCTTGAGTTCCGTTAGAATCTGTTCTCCAAGCCATTGTCATTCTTGGTGTAGAAGGACTTTTCACCGTTCTGGAAACGATGCTTGTCATTGGCTCTTCAGAAACCATTTTCTTCATTGGTAATTCTTTGTACTTGAATGTTCCAAAGTACTGATCTACCAATTTAATAGTCTTGTCAAAATCCAAATCTCCAACCAAAACGACCGCCATATTATTAGGCACATAGTAAGTATCGAAATATTTATGAATCGCTACCATAGAAGGACTTTTCAAATGTTCCGAAGTACCGATTGTCGTTTGCTGACCATTTGGATGTTTTGGGAAAAGCGCTTCCATCATAGCATAATTCACCAATCTTCCGTCATTATCCTGAGCACGGTTATACTCTTCATAAACCGCTTCCAATTCTGTATGGAATAATCTCAAAACCAACTCAGAAAAACGCTCGTGTTCAACTTTAAGCCATTTTTCCAATTCGTTGGATGGAATGTTGTTTTTATAAACCGTTTCGTCTAACCAAGTGTGAGCGTTAGTTCCGGTTGCCCCAAGAGAAGAGATCGCCTTATCATATTCGTTAGCGATGGCATATTTAGAAGCTTCTTGAGAGACTTCATCAATTTTCTTATATATTGCTTTTTTCTTTGCAGGATCTTTTTCAGCTTTGTGCTGTTCGTACAAATCAGAAATCTGCGCAAGCATTGCTTTTTCCTTTGCCCAATCGCTGGTTCCTAACTTTGACGTTCCCTTGAAAACCATATGTTCCAAGTAATGTGCTAAACCTGTATTATCGCTTGGATCGTTATTAGAACCAGTTCTTACCGGGATATAAGTTTGGATTCTGGGTGCGTCATCATTCTTGGCGAGATAAACTTTCAGCCCGTTTTTGAGTGTATAAACTCTTACGCCGGACTGGTCATTTTTTACGGTTTCGTAAGTATAACCTTGCTTATCTGTAGAGCTTTGTGTTTCAAATTTCTGTGCCATTGCATTCATCATTAATAATAGTGAAACTGAAATAAATATTTTCTTCATAGTAAACTTTTATTTTTTCGGAGCGTAATTTACGCAACATTTCATTAGTCACAACGAATTCAGTATTGTTACTTTGATAGAAAATAAAAAAAAGCACAGAAAAAATCTGTGCCTCTTTACCTATTCTGTGGATTTTGTTATAACATCTTAAGAAGTTCTTCCGCTACTTTCTCGGAAGATGCTGGATTTTGTCCGGTAATTAACTTACCATCCACTACAGCGTAAGGTTGCCAATCTTCCACTTTGCTATATTCTCCGCCGTTCTGCTTGAGCATATCTTCTACCAAAAATGGAACTACATCTGTAAGCTTGACAGCTTCTTCTTCTGTGTTGGTGAAGCCGGTTACTTTTTTACCATTTACTAGATATTCCCCATCGATTTCTACGTGTCTCAAAACACCTGGCGCATGACAAACAAATGCCACAGGTTTGTCTGATTTATAAAAATCTGTGATTAATTGCTGAGAAATTTTATCTTCTGCAAGATCCCAAATTGGTCCGTGACCGCCTGGATAAAACACCGCATCATAATCAGCAGGATTAATTTCTGATAAAACTTTTGTATTACGAAGCTTCTCTTGTAATACTTTATCATCATCCATTCTTCTAGTAGAATCTGTTTGCGCAGACGGATCCTCACTTTTCGGGTCTATAGGCGGCTGTCCTCCTTTTGGAGTTGCGATGGTAATTTCCGCACCTTGATCCACTAATACATAGTATGGTGCTGCTAGTTCTTCTGTCCAGAATCCTGTTTTAAGTCCTGTGTTTCCAAGATCTTCGTGACTTGTAACCACGAATAATACTTTTTTGTCCATTTTAATAATTTTTAAAATTTGATAAGACAAAATTGAGCCAAACGCCATTAAAAAAACAGGACATAAGTCACAAAATTATAGTGAAATAGGTCACTATTTTCGAGTAATCCGGCTCAAGGTCTCTCTGGATACGCCAAGATAGGAAGCTATGATAGTTTTGGGAACTCGCTGAATCAATGTTGGATATTGTAACGAAAACTGTTCAAACCGTTCTTTAGCATCGGTGGTCAATAAGGACAGAATTCTCTTCTGCAAAGCCACATAACCCAAACTGTTTTTGATTCTGAAAAAATGTTCCACTTTGTGATTGTCTAAGCAAATCTTTTCCAAATCATCTTTGGAAATCGCATACAGCTCCACATCTTCCAGACAATGGATGCTTGTGACCGACGGCACGCCAATATAAAACGCCTGAAAATCCGAAATCCACCAGTTTTCCATAGCGAATTGGATGATATGCTCCTTTCCGTGGGTATCTATGTAAGAAGCCTTGAGCAGACCTTTAGTAACAAAGTAAATATTGGTAATAGGTTCATTCTCCTGAATCAGATATTGGTGTTTCTTCAGTTTTCTCAACTTGAAATAAGAAGCCAGCGTTGCAAACTCCTCGTCTGATAACGTTATCAATTCCTCAAAATGTTTCCTTAGTTCCAAACTCATTAGTGTTGTTTTGAAGGTAGAAGCTTTAAATTGTTAATTAAAGTTAAAAAATAAAGCTGATGATTGCTTATCATTTATATCACACTTAGAAAAATCATTGTATCCACATTATCTGCATAAGTATCCAAAGAAGGATTTTGAGTTTCTCCAAAACCAATCGATTCTAATCCTAATTCTGGTTTTGCAACAACTGTTTGGATTTCGTCCTTATTAATTTCTAAAAATTTTTTGGCTTCCTCCAAAGTATTATAACGGGAAAAATTAATCACAGATAACGGGCTAAACAATTTTTCATCTTCTTTCAGCATCACAAAATTATTATCCCAAAACTGGTCTTGATTCAAAAGGTAAATAGCTCTGTTGTAATCATAGTTATTCGCATATTTATTATGATTGATAATATCTTTATAATTGATGAAATTCTCAAACAATCTATCCAATTTCATATCATTAGGAATCAGAATTCGGGTTACATTTCTACATCCTAATCCATAATATCGGAAAATATCATTGGCTAACAGTTGTAATTCTGCATCAGATTCATCGCCTTTCAAAACTGCAACGGAAGTTCTGTTTTTTCTTATGATACTTAAGTTATCTTTGAAATAATATTCCAAATACCTTGCAGTATTATTGCTTCCAGTTGCAATCACAGCATCAAAGTTTTCCAGCTTCTCCACAATGTGATATTCACTTTCGTTATTAGAAAATTGATTCCATAATTCTAACAAAAAAGGTAAAACCAATCGGTCTTTTGACGATAATTTGATGACAGGAATATGATTACTTAGAATTACTGAAATAATATCATGAAACCCAACCAAAGGGATATTGCCAGCCAATATCAATCCTACTCTTTTGGATGAGTTTGATAATTGATATTTGGAAAGCCAGTTTTCAATATTGTCTTTTGTGAAGAGACTTCCCCATTGTTCCAAATTGTACCTTTGATTCTCTTGTGTAAACCAAGGATTTTCGATTTCGGAACGCGTCATGAGATAAGCCAGGCGTTCTTCTTTTTCATTATAATTATCATCTTTTTTTGAAAAAAATTCGATAATGAATTGACCTAATTTTTCAAGTCCCAAAATTTTATTTCCGTTCAGCATAGCTGGCTTTTTTTTTGTAATTTTGTGCAAAAATATAAATAAATATAGCAATGGCTATCAAGATAACAGACGAATGTATTAATTGTGGCGCTTGTGAACCGGAATGTCCAAACAACGCTATCTATGAAGGAGCCGTAGACTGGAAAGCATCAGAAGGAACAGCCCTTAAAGGAATGGTGGTTTTATCTTCCGGTCTTTCCGTGAATGCAGATGCCGCTCAGGAACCAGTTAGCGATGATTATTATTTTATAGTTACAGATAAATGTACGGAATGTAAAGGTTTTCACGAAGAACCGCAGTGTGCCGCTGTCTGCCCTGTAGACTGTTGTGTTCCAGATGAAGATCATGTAGAATCTGAAGAGCAGTTACTAGCCAAGAAAGCATTTCTTCACAACGAGTAATTCTGCTGCTGGCCAATTACACTTGGCTTTTAGCTAAAGAATTATTACCTAAATCCTAACACCAAATTACTTACCATAAATGAAAAAACATAATTTTAGTGCAGGTCCAAGTATTCTTCCTCAGGAAGTTTTTCAGAAAGCTGCAGACGCTATCCTTGATTTCAACGGAATGGGATTATCAATTCTTGAGATATCACACAGAAGCAAAGAATTCGTAGCAGTAATGGATGAAGCAAGAGCAATTGTAAAAAGATTGATGAATCTGGGCGACGATTATGAGGTTCTTTATCTTCAGGGTGGTGCCAGCCTTCAGTTTTTGATGGTTCCTTTTAACCTTCTTACAACTGACGGAAAGGCGGCTTACACAGATACTGGAACTTGGGCGGCAGGCGCGATAAAGGAAGCTAAGAAATTAGGAAATGTAGATGTAGTAGCTTCTTCAAAGGACGCAAATTACAATTTTATTCCAAAAGATTATACTGTAGGATCAGAATATGATTATTTCCACTGTACTTCCAATAATACAATTTTTGGAACTCAGATGAAAGAATTTCCTAAAGTGGATACGCTGATGGTTTGCGACATGTCATCCGACATTTTCAGCAGACAAATTGATTTTTCACAGTTTGACCTGATCTATGCAGGTGCTCAAAAAAATATGGGTCCAGCTGGAGCGACGTTGGTTGTGGTTAAAAAATCAATTCTTGGAAAAACTGGAAGAACTATTCCAACTTATTTGGATTATGCAGTTCATATCGATAAAGAATCTATGTCTAACACTCCTCCTGTTTTTGCAGTTTATGCTTCTTATTTGACTTTAAAACATTTGGAAGAAAATGGCGGAATTGCTGCTGCTGAAGCTAAAAATAATGCAAAAGCCAAATTGCTTTATGATGAAATCGACAGAAATCCAAACTTCCAAGGTGTAGCGGCGGTTGAAGATCGTTCTTTCATGAATGTGACATTCACGCTAACCGATGAATCCAAAAAAGAAGCTTTTGACGCCGCTTGGAAAGCAGCAGGAATCAGTGGACTGAACGGACACAGAAGTGTGGGCGGTTACCGAGCAAGTATCTACAACGCAATGCCAATTGAAAGCGTACAAGTCTTGGTAGATGTGATGAAGAGTATCTAAGCTCTTTTCTATTTATAAATCAGAAACGTCCTTGTTAGTTCAGGACGTTTTTTTGTTAATATAATGTTAATCACAAGAAAAAATCGTATCTTAGCGAACCTTGAATTTTAACTCAAACAAGTCGAGGAAAGTCAATAACTAAAAGATTTTTGAATTAAACAATGATTGTATTAGCTAATGATGGAATCTCCGAAAAGGGAATTCAACTTTTGAAAGAAGCGGATATTACGGTTTTGGAAGCCAGAGTATCTCCAGAACATCTGAGCAAATTCATCAATGACAACAATGTTGATGTTCTTTTGGTAAGAAGTGCCACGCAGGTTAGAAAAGACCTGATTGACAAATGTCCTAATCTCAAAATTATCGGACGTGGCGGAATTGGAATGGATAATATTGATGTAGAATATGCTATTGACAAAGGTATCTACATCATCAACACACCAACAGCGTCTTGCAAATCTGTTGCAGAGTTGGTTTTCGCCCATTTCTTTTCATTAGCAAGATTCCTTCACGAGAGTAACAGATTGATGCCTTTGGAAGGAGAAACCAATTTCAATGCACTGAAAAAATCATTCAATAATGCGACTGAACTTTCTGGTAAAACCTTAGGTGTTATCGGGATGGGAAATATTGGCATTGAGGTAATTAAGATGGGAATCTCTCTTGGAATGAAAATCTTAGCTTACAACAGAACGCCAAAAACTGAAAAAGTGCAACTTAGCTTTTTCGATGGTCAATCTTTGGAGTTTGAAATTAAATCTGTAAATTTAGATGAAGTTTTAAAAAACTCAGATTTCATCAGCCTAAATACAGGGCTTACAGATGGATATTTAATTGATTCTAAAGAATTGGAACTAATGAAAGAAGGTGTTTTCATTGCTAATACAGCAAGAGGTGGTGTCATCAACGAAGTAGCTCTTTTAGATGCTATAGAAAGCGGAAAAGTGTATGGAGCTGCATTGGATGTTTTTGAAAATGAGCCAACTCCTGAAGTATTAATTCTTATGAACCCTGCTCTTTCTCTTTCTCCTCACGTTGGTGGCAACACGGTGGATGCCCAAAACAGAATCGGAGAAGAATTAGCACAACAAATTATAAAAATAAAAGCTCAACTATAATATATGCCAGTATTTAAACCATTTAGAGGAATCAGACCAAATACTGATTTTATTGACGTCTTCCCTACTTATTCTTTGGATAATTTTACGCAGGAAGAAATCAATAAAAAAGCCACGGTAGATAATTCTTATGTACAGATGATAAAACCTGCTGTTGTAAGTAAATCTAAAGATGTAGATAGGAATCTGAGGAAAATAAGATCTAATTTTGAAGAACTTCTACAGGATAAGAAACTGATACAGGATGATTCTGCATATTATTTATATGAACAAATTTTACCAAATAAAACTAGTTTCCGTGGCTTAATGGGTCTTGTGAGTGTAGACGATTTTTGGGATGGAAAAATAAAAAAGCACGAATCTACCATCACAGAAAGAAGAATGAAAATGGCGCATTATCTTGAAAAAGTAGGCGTACAGGCAGAGCCGGTTCTTCTCACCTACCATTCCAACTCCAAAGTAGAGCTTCTGATGAATCACGAACAGAAAAATGTCCCAATCATAAACTATACAGATGATAAAGGAGTGAGACATAAAATCTGGAAAATTGATAACCGACTTAAGCTTCAGCAGTTTAAAGAAGTTTTAGATCCTATTGATTCCTTTTATATTGCAGACGGACATCACAGAATTGGTTCGGTGGCAGAATATGCAAAAAAGCAAAGAGATAAGTATAAAAAATCTCACGGAACAGAACATTATAATTTTGTTTATAGTTTTATTGTTTCTAACCAATCTATAAAAATTAATGATTATAACAGGCTTCTTAAGGATCTCAACGGTCTTACGGAAGAAGAATTTCTCAATAAACTCAGAGAAGATTTCCAGATCCACGATAAAGGTGAAGCGCCATATTTTCCTTCTCAGAAATTTCATATCAGTATGTACCTTGGCGGAAAATTCTACAGCCTCCATGTGAAGCACAGCATCCGTGAAGAACATAAAAATGACAATGACTTGGATCATCACCTGGTAAACAAATATATTTTTGAAAATATTCTTGGAATTGAAAATGCCAAACATACTGATAAGATTATTTATCAGAAAGGTACTTCAGATATAAAAGGTATTATCGAACTGAAAGAAAAAGTGGATAGCGGAGAATATAAAGTTGCTTTCGGAATATATCCTATAAGCTTTACCGATCTTTTAAAAATATCTGACAAAGAAATCAAAATGCCGCCTAAGTGTACATTGATTGAGCCAAAATTAATCACAGCTTTAATGATGTACGATATGAAATAAACTTATAGTGGAAATATTGTACACATACTAATCTCTTTTTTTATTTTACTTATTGAAATTGTGTCAATTATAATGTTATACAGCAATTAAAATTGATTAAAGATAATTAATTAACCAGAGTTAATTATTATTTCTATCTTTACTCTCCAAAACACAAAGGATAGATTAAACTTATAATCAAAATATGTATCCGAGAGAATATATTAATTGTGACCAAGAACCGATACATATTTGTGGAGAAGTTCAGGAATATGGGTATCTATTGGGTTCACAAGGCTCTAAGATCACTTTTTATAGTGAGAATATCTTAGATTTTTTTTCTGTAGATTCTGATTTTCTTTTGGGGAAAGATATCCGTGTACTTTTTGCACACTTCGATATTGATGTTAATTGGAATAACTTTTCGGATAACGAAATACTTGCAATACAACATATTACCTTTAAAAATCAAGAATATACTTTAAGTATTCATACTCATAAAGGTTGGACTTTTTTAGAGATCGAGAAAGTAATGCCCAATCATAAGATTAATAAAGAATACGCAGCCATACAAAATATACTCAGAAATTCTAATGAAAAGAATATCTGGCAAATTTTATTGCACGAAGTCCAACAAATTATTGATTTTGACCGTGTTATGATTTATCAGTTTCTGTGTGACGGAAGCGGAAATGTGATTGAAGAACTTGTTAAACCGAATCTTGAGAGTTATCTCGATTTACACTATCCAGAATCTGACATTCCTGCGCAGGCCAGAGCTTTATACCTTAAAAACCCTGTAAGAATAACATCGCATGTTTCCGGAAAAACTTATCCTATTGTCGGTGTCATCCCAAAAGAAGAAATTGATCTTACATATTCTGTAACTCGTGCGTCATCTCCTGTTCATATCCAATATCTAAAAAATGCTCAGGTTGAAGCTAGTTTTAGTACATCAATTATTGTTAACGGAGAACTATGGGGATTGGTTGCCTGCCAAAATTCTGAGGCAAAACATCTTGATTTACAATCCAGATTACTTGTCGAAACGCTTACCAGAACTTCCGCAAATGCTTTCGCTGCTTTCAGATCTCTTGAAACATTGCAAGAATATCAGAAAATTAACCTTAATAATATTAGTCTACGTCAGAATTTATTGAATGATGATAGTTTCGATAAAGCGTTAGAAAATAATATCAATGATATTATGAATATTTGTAACGCAGATGGAATTATCATAAAAATTAATGACGAAATTTTGACAGCAGGTAATACCCCTGATAATACAGATATTGAAAAGATTATAAACTGGAGCAAGGAAAACTGTCATAATTTCCAGGAAAATATTTATATTTCCAACACCTTTTGCAGTACGCTGACAAATCTTGAAAATTCTGAAACCAGCTGCGGGATTATTATCAGCGAATTATGTAACAACACTTCCGACATGCTCATTTGGCTTAGAAAGGAACAAGGTTATAAAATAAAATGGGCAGGAAAACCCGAAAAACAGACAACTTCAGAAATAAAAGACGGCGTTGAAATCATTAAATTCTCACCCAGAAAATCATTTGAAGTGTGGAAAGAATATGTAAAAGGAACTTCATTACCGTGGAAAATTAAAGAAATTGAGTCCGCAAAATGGATAACATCAGTTATTCTAAAAGCTTCACATACTAAATCTTCTCAGATACAAGACCTCAATAATCAATTAAAGGAACTAAATGCAGAGCTAGATTCTTTCTCTCACACCATTTCTCACGATCTTAATACACCACTTACCGTCATAAAACTAAATGCGCAGCTTGCAAAAAGACTGCCTAGTTCTGAAAATGTCAGTAAGGCTTTGGATAATATTACCAGCCAAGTTGATACGATGAGTGAAATGATCCTGAACGTTTTGGAACTCAGTAAGATTAAGAAATCTGAAATAAAACTGAAAAGTATTCAGGTAGACTCTTTGATAACAAAAGTTGTAGAAGACTCAAAAATCAGTTTTGAATCTCCACATACAGATATAATCATACAAAATACCCCGGAAGTTTTAGGTGACCAGACTATGGTTTATCAGGTTTTTGGCAATGTTATCGGAAATGCGGTAAAATACTCATCCAAATCCGAAAAACCCAAAGTGAAAATTGTAGGAGAAACTAATGACAATGTTGTGATTTATAAGATTACGGATAATGGAATCGGAATAGATCAGGAAGAATCCAAAAAAATGTTCAAAATATTCAGTAGGATGAACAATGCAAAAGAATTTAAGGGTAATGGTGTAGGACTAAGCATTGTGCATCATCTTATGGAAAAAATGGGCGGAAAAATATCTTATGAAAGCGAAAGCGGAAAAGGAACCACTTTTATTTTAAAATTTCAAAAGCCCAACTATGATTTCATTAATTCTTAAAGAAGAAACAAAACAGGAGCACGACAAAACCGAAGAAAGCTTACAATCCAATAAAATATTTGACAAGTCTTATACGCTGGAAAATTATAAAAATCTTTTGATTCATAATTATTTCCTCGTCAGCAAATATGAACCTCAAGTCAATAAATTTTTACATAAATATCCTGAATTGAAGCTAGATATACGCAGAAAAATCTTGGCTATAACAACCGATCTAAACAATCTGAATGTTGACATTAATAATGATTCTATTGCCGACAATCTTGATAACGAAGCCGAAGCTTTTGGAGCGCTTTATGTGATGGAAGGATCTACTTTAGGAGGAAATGTAATTATGAAACAGCTTCGGAAAAATCCTGCGTTTGAAGATATCACATTCAATTACTTTGGGATTTATGGTGATAAAACCGGGCTAATGTGGCAGGAATTCAAAGCTTTTTTAGATGAAAGAATTAGTGAAAAAGATTATGAAAGCTGCATTACCGGTGCAAGAAAAGCTTATCGGATATTAGCATAAAAAAAAGAGCGAAGTAGTTTCGCTCTTTTTTAGTTATTTACTGATTTTCACCAGTTCTACATCGAATACCAACCAGGCATTTGGAGGAATAACACCACCTGCTCCTCTTTCGCCGTAGCCTAAAGCTGGTGGGATCAACAACGTTGCGGTTTCTCCCTCCTTCAGTAAAAGAATTCCTTCATCCCAACCTTTGATCACTTGGCCTACACCAATTGGAATATCAATAGGCTGTCCTCTTTTGAAGGAATTATCAAACTCTTCTCCGTTAATTAATTTCCCTGCATAATGCACAGCCACCGTCTGTCCCGGAGTTGGGTTGGCACCAGTAGAAGTTTTAGTAATCTTATAGAAAAGACCAGAAGGCGTAGATTGCATCCCAGCTTTCATTTCGTTTACTAATTTCTCCTGATTTGCTGCGAATTCTGCCAATTTTTTAGCTTTTTCTTCTTCAGCTTTTGCCAAATAAGCTTTGTTTTTTTCTTCAATTTTCGCTTTTCCTTCAGCGAAGATTTTTGCAGCATCATAATGCTTGTAAGCATCACCTTTACCGAAGATTGCTACTTTTTTTAACACAACATCAGTCTTTGGTTTGTCCTGAGCGCCTTTTTCTACGTTAGCGATAGAATCAATCGTTGCTGTACTACCAACCACTTTACCAAAAATTGTATGTCTTCCGTCCAACCAAGGTGTTGCAACTTCTGTAATAAAGAACTGAGAACCGTTGGTGTTAGGTCCAGAATTCGCCATAGATAAAATCCCTTTTCCATCGTGCTGAAGGTCATTTTTCTCATCAGCAAATTTATATCCAGGATCTCCCATACCAGTTCCTTGTGGATCTCCACCTTGGATCATAAAATCTTTGATCACTCTGTGGAAGATAGTTCCATCGTAGAAAGGTTCTCCTTTTTTCTTAGATTTGTTCTCGATCTTACCTTCTGCAAGACCAACAAAATTTGCAACAGTTACCGGAGATTTTTCATCTTCAAATTTTACAAGGATATCACCTTTGCTTGTTTCAAAATTACCGTAAAGCCCGTCTGGCAAGCTTTTATAAACTTCTTTGTCTATTTCCAATGTTTTACAATTTAATAGTGTTAATAATGTTATAGAAAGTGCTATAATTTTCTTCATAGTTTTATAATATCGTTGTTATAAGACTTTTACCTTAATGATTAAAGGCATATCGTTTGTTATTTTTTTGTTGTCGCCATAGGTTCCGTAAGCTAAAACTGAAGGTACTAAAATTTCTGCTTCCTCACCTTTTTTCAGATATCGGATGACATCTTCCACTGCATCCATTTCTACAAAATGCCCAAATTCTACATTGTTATTTTGAATTGGCATATTGTACAGTTTAGTTCTATCAAAATCATAGATGTCATACTGATAGGAAACTTTTTCACCATTATTTTTACGAGGTTGCTTCTCGAGTCCTTCCATATTCACCCAATAGTTCATTCCCATTGGATAATATTTTACATCCTGAGCTTTGATCCAGTCTTCAATTTGAGCTCTTTCCAAAGTATTGAGTTCTTTGTTTCTTTTTTTTGAAACTTCCATTTCGCTTTCAGACATGTACTGATCTTCTGAATGCTGGGAATGGGTTTGTTTTGCGCAAGATGTTGCTAATGCCAGAACTGAGATGTAAAATAATTGTTTCATTTTTCAATATTGTTCTTTGAAATCCCTCAAAAACTGTCGCAAAATTAAGAATTTTTGAAGACTTAATTAGTATTAAAACAAAAACCGGAAAATTAATTCCGGTTTTCACTTTTCAATTTACTTTTTAATTAATCCGATACACTGTATACATTTTCTTCAACCAAATATCTCCATCCAAAAGGATCTTCAGATTTATTAGTCTGGATATTGACAAGATCTGCCTTCAACTGCGCTGCAAAACTCTCTTCATCAGAAAGTTTAGGCAGAGTCAGGTGTTCGCCTTGGTAACCTAAAGCCTCAAAAATACTTGTAACAACGGCTGTTCCTACGCCCCAAACTTCTTTCAAAGTTCCGTTTTTCTGAGCTTCGATAACATCAGAGACTTTAACATCGTCAATAACAACTTCAATTCCTCTTTTTTTAGCCAATTGGATAAAACTATCTCTGGTAACACCATCCAAAATTTTGTCTGATGTTTTAGGCGTATAGATAGTATCGTTGATTCTAACAAAAACGTTCATCGTTCCACTTTCTTCAAAATACTCGTGAGAACAATCGTCTGTCCAAATGATTTGCTCATAACCTTCTTCTATAGCCAATTGTGTTGGATAGAAAGACGCAGCATAGTTACCAGCAGCTTTTGCAGCACCTACACCTCCACTAGCCGCTCTGGAATAATGGTCAGAAATTTTAACTGATACAGGAGCAGTATAATAGCTTTTTGCTGGTGTTGCTACAATGGCAAACATATATTTTTCAGAGATTCTAGCTTTAAGCGCTTCTTCTGTTGCGAATAATAATGGTCTAATATAAAGAGATGTTCCCTCTCCTTGCGGAATCCAATCTCTATCGATATCAACCAATGCTTTTAGCCCTTCCATAAAGATCTCTTCGGAAATCTCAGGAATTGCCAATCTTTTTGCGGATTTGTTAATCCTTTGAAAGTTCTTTTCTGGGCGAAAAAGGAATACTTGGCCGTCTTTATCTTTATATGCCTTCATTCCTTCAAAACAAGCTTGTCCATAGTTCACCCCCATCATTGCTGGGGTAAAACCGATAGGACCATATGGAACAAGTTGCACATCCCCCCATTTTCCATTCTCGTACTCACAAATAATCATATGATCTATGAAAGTGTTACCGAATGCGAAATTATTAGGATCGAAGGTTGAAATTCTTGGATTAGTAGATTTTTGAATTATCATTTTTTAATTTTTTGTTGAGGTATTACAAATATATAATAATTTTTTAATAATCAAAATTTATGTTAAATTTGAAAAAAAATACTTTGAAAAGAGAATTAATTAGCACAAATGACGGAAGTAAAACCCTATTGATCAATGGATTAGAAGAAACTTACCATTCAAAACATGGCGCGTTGCAAGAAGCCAACCATGTATTTATCAAAAATGGACTAGATTTAATAAATAGTTACGAAATTAATATTTTAGAGTTAGGTTTTGGAACAGGTCTTAACGTTTTGGTAACATTTGATGCATATTTGCGAAATGACAAAAATCATAAAATTAATTATTTTGGGGTCGAAAAATATCCAATTTTTTTTCATGAAGCTTCAGAATTGTCTTATTCTGAATTATTTCCGAACCAAATTGTTAAAGAATTGTCTCTGAAAATCCATGAAACCGAATGGGAAAAATTAGTTGAATTGGATTCTAATTTCAATCTTAAGAAAATTAAAGATGATTTCTTTAACATAAAGAATATGGACTTGCCTCCTATCGATTTGGTTTACTTCGATTGTTTTGGAGCAAGAATTCAGCCCGACCTTTGGGAAAAAGAAATATTTGAAGTCGTAGCTTCTAAAATGAAAACTGGTGGTTTGTTGACAACCTATTCATCGAAAGGAACTATGCGAAGAGCCTTGATAGAATTAGGTTTCGAAGTCGAAAAAAGGCAAGGCCCGCCTGGAAAAAGAGAAATGCTGATTGCTTGGAAAAAATAATTTCGCTAATTTAGACACTGCAAATCACAATATATGATAGACAAAATCAACATTCGGGTGTATGCACTTTGTATAAAGGATAACAAAATTCTTGCGCTTCACGAAGAATATGCCGGAGATCACCTTCTTAAATTACCTGGCGGAGGATTAGAATTCGGGGAAAGTACTTTAGAATGCCTTAAAAGAGAGTTTCAGGAAGAACTTAATCTTGAAATTAAAATTAAAGCTCATTTTTACACGCAAGACGATTTTCTAGTTTCCAGATTCCGAGATAATGAGCAATTAATTACTATTTATTACTTGGCAGAAATCTTAAATGAAGAAGATTTATTAATCTTAGATCCTTGTATCGAAAAGACAGAATGGATTCCGCTGGAGGGAGAAAATCCGTTTCCATTACCAATTGACAAACGCGTTTTTGATATAGCAAAACAAAAATTCCTGAATTAAGTTTCAGGAATTTTTTATTTAAAATGATTAAATATTCCAAAGCAAATCTACATATTTTTTCAGAATAATTTCGGAAGAAAAACGAGATTTTATCGAGACTTTGATATTATCTTTATCATCACTCCTATGAACAGAATGTTTTATTTTCTCGGCAAAATCATCATAATTTTCGATATTGGAGATTTCGCCATTCACTTGATCTATAATAATCTCATCAATCCCACCAGGACAATTATTAGCTAAAGAATAAACACCGCAAGTTCCAGCTTCCAAAAGTACATTAGGAAAACCTTCGTAACGCGAGGACAAAATGAACAAATCAGCATATTTGAGATATTGATAAGGATTGTTTTTCTTACCGTGAAAAATGACGTGTTCTAATCCAAGCATTTCTTTCATCTGCAAAAGCATTTCTTTGTCTTTTCCATCACCAAGAATATGAAGTAAAATATTCTGGTTTTTAAGTCTGGAAAATACTTTCAGAAGATTATCAAAGCCTTTTCTAGCAGATAAATTCCCAATAGCAACTACATTTTTATGCTGATGAGAAAATTCCACCGGTCGTTCTGATTGCTTCAATTTCTCCTTTATAAAATTGATATCAACCGGATTATTAATTTTTAATAGTTTATTCTTCTTAATTCCAAAATTCTTGATCAGATCCACTTCCATATCATTACTTTGAGCAATGATTCTATCGTAATTATTATAGAATTTATAGAAAAATTTAATTTCTTTTCTTGTAACATGTTGAGAAACAACATTGGTTTCTCTTGCGATGAATTTAGTTTTTGGAAAAAGTTTGATGAATAATGACAAATAAGCATTCACTTCACCAAAGCCGGAAAACACAATATCTGGTTTTCTTCGTTTGATTTCGAGAAGAATTGGTTTTAAAGAATTTCTGATTCTAGGCGTTTGAATATCAATAATCTCAACATCAGATTTCAAAAAATCAAGATATGCACCTTCTTTTCTCAACAAAAGAATTGACGGAGAAAATCGGTCTCTTGGAAGATGGTTTGCGATGGTTGTAACAATGCGTTCTGCTCCTCCAGTTTCCAAATCGGGTAATATGAAAATGATTGATTTTTTCATAACTCAAAATTACAAAACCGTAATGGGAAATCCTATAAATAAAAAATGCCGAAAACAAGTCCGACATTTTATTTTTCTAATTCGCTACATCACTAATAAATTTAATTCTGAGAATCCTCACTTCTTCATCTGTGAGATCATCACCATATTCTGCAAGTAAAGTTTTCATACTGTCACTTTCCGAGTTTTTCATAAAATCCATAAACTCTTCGACAATATCTTCATCAAAATTTTCATCAATGTAATAATCGATATTCAGTTTTGTACCTTGATAAATGATACTTTCCATCTCGGAAAGAAGCTCTGTCATAGAAAGATTTTTTGCTTTAGCAATATCTTCCAAATCAATCTTTTTATCAGTATTTTGGATGATGAAAACCTTATGGCTGGATTTGTTGGCTACTTGTTTCATCACCATATCCTGAGTTCTTTCTATCTCATTATCCTCAACATATTTTTTGATAAAGTCAGCAAATTCTTTTCCGTACTTTCTAGCTTTTCCTTCACCAACACCATAGATTTTTGCAACTTCTTCTACAGTTATAGGATATTGCACTGTCATATCTTCCAAACTCGGATCCATAAAAACCGTGTAAGGTGGAATGCCATGTTTTTTGGCTACTTTTTTTCTCAATTCTTTTAACTGAGCGAAAAGATTTTGGTCTAGACCACCTCCAGCTTGTACCTGAACTTGTTCTGCGTCTGCAATCGCCGCCAAATCATATTCTCTATCTTCGGCAATCATAAATTCTGGAGTTTCTTTTCCAGAAAGGAAATTTTTAGCTTTGTCAGAAAGTTTCAGAACGCCGTAAGTTTCTATATCTTTAGTCAAATAGCCTTGTACAGTAGCTTGTCTGATGATGGATTTCCAATAATTATCATTTTCAGATTTCCCAATCCCGAAATGTTTAGAATTCTCTAATTTGTAAGCTTTGGTAGTGGCAGATTCTTTTCCCGAAATAATCGAAATTAAATCTTTGGTTCTGCATTTTTCTTCCAAATCTTTTACGATTTCTAAGACTTTTTTCAAATCTTTAGAAGCGTCTTTCAGTTTTGGTGGGTTTACAGAATTATCATCCATTTTAGCACCATCACCATGGATTGGGTCAAATTCTTCTCCGAAATAATACAATAAATATTGTCTTCTGCTCATAGAAGTTTCGGCGTAACCTACTACTTCATTCAAAAGTTGAAGTCCGATTTCACGTTCAGAAACTGGTTTTTGAGCTAAGAATTTTTCTAATTTTTCAATGTCTTTTGGGTCATAAAAAGCAAGGCAATGACCTTCTCCTCCATCTCTACCAGCTCTACCTGTTTCTTGATANNTCTTACATCTGGCTTGTCAATTCCCATTCCGAAAGCAATGGTAGCCACAATTACATCTGCTTCTTCCATCAAGAATTTATCTTGATTCATCACTCTTGTTTTTTGGTCAAGACCAGCGTGATATGGCAATGCATTGATTCCATTTACCTGCAATAGCTGAGAAAATTCCTCTACTTTTCTTCGGCTGAGACAATATACAATTCCTGATTTTCCTTTGTGTTGATTGATAAATTTTACGATTTCTCTATCTACATTTACTTTTGGACGAATTTCGTAGTAAAGATTAGGTCTATTAAAACTATCTTTAAAGACCAAAGCATTGTTCATTCCTAAAGTTTTCTGAATATCATCCTGAACTTTAGGTGTAGCAGTTGCAGTTAATGCAATTACAGGAACTTTTGCAATTTTATCAATAATTAATTTGAGATTCCTGTATTCTGGACGGAAATCGTGTCCCCATTCCG
>DFXK01000013.1:6980-7666 GCA_002383165.1 Flavobacteriales bacterium UBA4110 | reverse complement strand
TTCTTATTAATAATGCAGGTTTGCAACAAGATGCGCCTTTTATTGAAATGACTCTAGCTCAATGGCAAAAAGTGATTGATGTGAATTTGACGGGACAATTTCTTTGTTCCCGTGAAGCCATCAAAGAATTTCTAAAACGTGGAATGACCGAAAAATCCAAAGCCTTGGGAAAAATTATCAATATTAGTAGTGTTCACGAGACTATTCCGTGGGCTGGACACGCTAATTATGCTTCCAGCAAAGGCGCGCTTAGGATGTTGATGCAAACTCTGGCTCAGGAATATGGGAAACAAAAAATCCGAGTGAATAATATTTGTCCGGGCGCAATACAAACACCAATTAACAAATCTGCTTGGGACAACAAGGAATCTTTTGATTCTCTGATGACCTTGATTCCGTATGATAGAATTGGGCAACCGGAAGACATTGGAAATTTAGCCGTATTTTTGGCGAGTGATTATTCGGATTATATTACAGGTGCGAGTATCTATGTAGATGGCGGAATGACGAGTCTGGAGAGTTTTGCAGATAATGGGTGATTATAAATGATGAATGATAGCTGATAAATGATTGATTCGCTGTGGTTTTTAAACGCAAAGTTTTTTTTGAAGAGCGAAGAAATTTTAAGAAGGCAAAGGAATCGATGAATCGATTTTTTAAGCGGACTGTAATTTGAAAAATAAATT
>DFXK01000013.1:3475-6848 GCA_002383165.1 Flavobacteriales bacterium UBA4110 | reverse complement strand
AAGAAGAAAAATTAAAAAATCCGCATTGGAAAAAGTGGGGACCTTACGTGAGCCACCGCCAATGGGGAAATGTGCGCGAAGATTACAGCACCAACGGCGATGCGTGGGAATTTACCGGTCACGATATGGCGGAAGCGTGGACTTACCGTTGGGCAGAGGAAGGCATCGCAGGAATCTCTGACGAGAAACAGCAATTATGTTTTGCGCTATCTTTTTGGAATAAAAACGACTGCAGAGTTAAGGAACGTTTTTTTGGGTTGAGCAATTATCAGGGAAATCACGGCGAAGATATCAAGGAGATTTTTTATTATCTGGACAATACGCCGTCTCATAGCTATATGAAGATGGTTTACAAATATCCAATCAATGCTTTCCCATACGATGACCTCATCAATACGAATGCGCAACGCTCCAACAAAGACCCTGAATATGAAATATTTGATACCGGAATCTTCGATAACGATGAATATTTTGACATTTTTATTGAATATGCGAAAGCCGGAGAAGATGATTTCTTAATCAGAATTGATGTTCATAACAGAAGTAATCAACCTGCTCCAATCGTAATTCTACCAACAGTTTGGTACAGAAATAACTGGATATGGGGTTATAACGACTACAAAGGGCAACTCGGTTTTTCTAAACAAGGCGAAATAGATGTTCATCATAATAGTCTTAGTATAAAAAAACTTTATTCCCGAAACAGAAATGCTGATGCGCTGTTTTGTGAGAATGAGACCAATCGTTCAAGGCTATTCAATCTTCCGAAGACTGAAGGTTTTTTCAAAGACGGAATTAACCAATATATTACAAAAGGTCTTGATACCATTAATCCTTCTAAAACAGGAACGAAAGCGTCTCTCCATTGTGAAGAAATCATAGACGCGAACAGCAATAAAGTTTTCGAATTCCGATTGTCGCCTCATATTATGGATGATGCGTTTTGGGATTTTGATGAAATCGTTTCGAGACGAAAGCAGGAAGCGGATGAGTTTTATGCGAAAATCCAAAAAGATATTGAAAATGAAGACGAAAAGAATGTCCAAAGACAGGCATTTGCTGGTTTGCTTTGGAATAAACAATTCTATCATTACAACATCGGGAAATGGCTGAAAGGCGACCCGAATTTTCCCATCCAAAGAAAAGGTTTTGTAAGAAATAGCAATTGGGAGCATCTTCATAACAAAGATATTATCTCGATGCCCGATAAATGGGAATATCCTTGGTATGCGACTTGGGATTTGGCATTCCATTGTGTGAGTTTTTCCGTGATTGATTCGGAATTCGCTAAAAATCAATTGATTACTCTGACGAAAGAATGGTATATGCATCCGAACGGACAAGTTCCTGCTTACGAATGGAATTTTGACGATGTTAATCCACCCGTTCACGCTTGGGCAACTTTCCGAGTTTTCAAAATCGATGAAAAAAATAATGGTAAACCAGATTTGGCTTTCCTTGAAAGAGTTTTTCAGAAATTATTACTGAATTTCACTTGGTGGGTTAACCGAAAAGACTACAACGGGAAAAACCTATTTGGAGGTGGATTTCTTGGACTAGATAACATCGGAGCTTTCGATAGAAATATGGAATTCAGTGAAGGTGAACATCTGGAACAAGCCGACGGAACGAGCTGGATGGCAATGTATGCGCTGAATATGATGCGTATTGCTATGGAATTGGCAACTTACAATCCAGTGTATGAAGATATGGCGATCAAATTCTTTGAGCATTATCTTTATATCGCCGAAGCAATGGAAAACATTGGGGAAGACAAGCAAGGACTTTGGAATGAAGAAGACGGATTTTTCTATGATTTGCTTCAATTATCAAACGGAGACAGTGTGAATCTAAAACTTCGAAGTATTGTTGGATTGATTCCGATGTTTGCCGTAGAAGTTGTGGAACATAGTATGTTGGAAAAACTTCCTGAGTTTAAAAAAAGAATGGAATGGGTTCTGAAAAATAAACAAGACCTTACAAAATTGGTTTCTCAATGGTATGTTGAAGGTGAAGGTAACAAGCATCTCTTGAGTATCCTCAGAAAAACAAGATTGACAAAAGTTTTAACAAGATTAGTTGATGAATCTGAATTCCTCAGCGATTATGGAATCCGTGCGATGTCCAAAGTCTATGAAGAAAATCCTTTCCGATTCACTGTTCACGGGCAAGAGCACGTGGTTTATTACACGCCTGCAGAAAGTGACAGCCGAATGTTTGGTGGCAACAGCAACTGGCGTGGACCAATTTGGTTTCCGATTAATTTCCTGATTGTAGAAAGTCTGCAACGTTTTCATTTCTTTTTTGGCGATGCTTTGACGATTGAATATCCAAAAGGAAGCGGTGTTCAAAAGAATCTAGAAGAAGTTTCCAAAGATATCAGCGACAGACTTTGTGGTATTTTCCTGAAAGACGAAAACGGAAACAGAGCGTTCAACGGTGGTGTAGAGAAATTTAACCAAGACCCGCATTTCAAAGATTACATTATGTTCTTCGAATATTTCCATGGCGATAATGGTCGTGGTGTAGGCGCTTCTCATCAGACTGGTTGGACTTCTACGGTTGCTAAGTTGATTCAGCCGAGACTTTCTAGTCGATAAAATAAAAACCTTATCAGATTTTGATAAGGTTTTTTTATTTATTCTACAATTTCTCCATTAACACTGACTTCATAAGTGATTTCAACATTTGGTTCCAACGTTTTAGAAACCGAACAATATTTTTCGAAAGATAATTCTGATGCTTTTTTTGCTTTTTTCGGGTCGATTTCGCCTTCTAGGAAAAACTTCACTTTGATAGATTTGAAAGGTTTTGCGTCATCTACCTGAACTCTTTCGCCTTCTACTTCTGCTTTGAAATCTGTAATTGTCTGACGTTGTTTTTTCAGAATCGAAACCACATCTATTCCGCTACAACCAGCAACAGCCATTAGAACAGATTGCATTGGTGAAACTCCTTTGGCTCCAGGTAAAGTTGTATTATCTAATAAAATAGAATTCCCTTGTTCGTTGGAACATTCAAACAAAAAATCATCATTGATTCTATTAAGTGTAATTTTCATTTTAAATCTAAATTAAAATCAAATTTACAAAATCAAAAGGGGATAAATTCACTTCTCTATATATTTTAACGTAAAAGGGAACATTTGATATTAATAATAATTCTACTAATTCATTTTATTGTTTTCTCACAAATGATTGATAAAAGTTTATTTAATGATTAATCATTATCTGCCATTCTGTCACAATATTTTGTATCTTTGCAGACTTAAACAGTTCAAAGTTTTAATTTCAAAGTTCACTCATCATTGGATTTTTAAAACATTGAGCTTTAAATATAAATGTAGTGCAGGAAAAATATATAGACGAAACTA
>DFXK01000013.1:0-3455 GCA_002383165.1 Flavobacteriales bacterium UBA4110 | reverse complement strand
TGTTTTTAGAAAGTTACGGTTGTCAGATGAACTTCTCTGATTCTGAGATTGTTGCATCCATTCTTAATGAACAAGGTTACAACACGACTCTTAAAGCGGAAGAAGCAGATTTGATTTTGCTTAATACTTGTTCCATTCGTGAGAAAGCTGAGCAAACGGTAAGAATGCGTCTCGCTCAATTCAAAAATCTTAAAAAGGAAAAACCAAATCTTACCGTCGGTGTTCTTGGTTGTATGGCAGAACGATTGAAAACCAAGTTCTTAGATGAGGAACAACTCGTAGATTTGGTGGTTGGTCCGGATGCTTACAGAGACCTCCCCAATCTTCTAAAAGAAACCGATGACGGAAGAGATGCTATCAACGTAATCCTCTCTAAAGAAGAAACTTACGCAGACATTAATCCCGTTCGTCTTGGTGGAAATGGCGTTACAGCTTTTGTAACGATTACAAGAGGTTGCGATAATATGTGTACTTTCTGTGTTGTTCCGTTCACAAGAGGAAGAGAAAGAAGCCGTGACCCGCATTCTATCATAGAAGAATGTCTTGACCTTTGGAATAACGGTTATAAAGAAATTACGCTTCTTGGGCAAAATGTTGACTCTTATCTTTGGTACGGAGGTGGTCCAAAAAAGGATTTCGCAAAAGCTACCGAAATGCAGAAATTGACAGCTGTAAATTTCGCTCAATTGATGGAAATGGTTGCAACTGCAGTTCCAAATATGAGAATCCGATTCTCTACTTCCAATCCTCAAGATATGAGTTTGGATGTTTTCCGAGTTATGGCAAAACACAATAATATTTGCAAATACGTTCACTTGCCAGTTCAAAGCGGAAGCGACAGAATCCTTGACTTGATGAATCGTCAGCACACACGTCAGGAATATTTGGATCTAATCAGAAAAGCTAAAGAAATCGTTCCGGACATTTCTTTTTCTCAAGATATGATTGTCGGTTTCTCTACAGAAACTGAAGAAGACCATCAGGATACATTATCACTGATGAGAGAAGTTGAATATGATTACGGCTATATGTTTGCTTACTCAGAAAGACCAGGAACGCCTGCTCACAAAAAGATGGAAGATGATATTCCTGCAGATGTTAAACAGAGACGTTTGGCAGAAGTGATTGCTTTGCAAGGCGAATTATCCAAGAAAAGAATGGCTTCTTACGTTGGTAGAGTTCACGAAATATTAATTGAAGGTGTTTCCAAGAAGAACAAAAACCAATGGAAAGGAAGGAATTCTCAAAATGCCGTTTGCGTTTTTGATATGAAGGAAGGACAGAAAATTGGTGACTTGGTTTCAGTTTTCGTTCATGGGAATACGCAGGGAACGCTTTTGGGGGAAACGGTTTTGTAAATTCATTTTAAGCAATGAGCAATATACAATCAAAAGAACTTCTATTCAATATTTCTGTATTATTAGATAATGCAAGAAAAAAAGTGGTGTCCACGGTCAACCAGACAATGGTCATTACCTATTTCGAGATTGGAAGAATGATTGTAGAAGACGAACAAAATGGCGAAAACCGTGCAGAATACGGAAAAGCGGTTCTAAAAGAATTGTCTTTGTATCTTACTGAGAGATTTGGAAAAGGATTTTCTCAAAGAAATTTAGAACAAATGAGACAATTCTACTTGTCTTATTCAATTGCGCAGACGGTGTCTGCGGAATTCAATATGATAGAAAAAAAAGATAATCACGAAAAATCGCAGACACAGTCTGCGGAATTTAAATTGCCTGATAATCAAATAAATGAAAGATTTTCAACAGATTTGACGAATTTAAATATTTCACAAAAAAACGCTTTCAATTTCAACCTCTCTTGGTCGCATTATCTTAAATTAATGAGAATCAGCGACCTCAATGAAAGAAAATTTTACGAAATCGAGGCTTACAAAAATAATTGGAGTTTAAGAGAATTACAAAGACAATTCGATTCTGCATTATACACAAGATTATCATTAAGCAAAAACAAAGAAGAAATCCTTCAACTATCTGAAAAAGGACAGATTTTTGAAAAACCGAAAGACCTCGTCAGAGATCCTTATGTTTTAGAATTTTTAGGTTTAGCGGAGAAATCAAGCTATTCCGAAGATGATTTGGAAAGTGGATTAATTGATAAATTGGAACATTTTCTTTTAGAATTAGGAACTGGTTTTACGTTTGTAGCCCGACAAAACCGAATAACTTTTGACGAAAAACATTTCAAAATAGACCTGGTTTTTTACAACCGGATTTTAAAATGTTTTGTTTTAATTGATTTAAAAATTGGAGAATTGAAACATCAGGACATCGGACAAATGCAAATGTATGTGAATTATTATGACCGTGAAAAACGTTTGCAAGACGAGAATAAAACCATCGGAATCATCCTCTGTCAAGACAAAAGTGAAGCTTTGGTAGAATATATTTTGCCGGAAGATAACGAGCAGATTTTTGCAAGTAAGTACCAAACCGTACTTCCCACTAAAGAAGAATTAAAAAAACTTTTACAAAATTGATCGTTTTTTAATTTTAAAAATTATTACAAAGAAAAAATGGCAGACTTACAATCCATAAAAGCACGTTTCGGAATCATTGGGAATTTTCCTGCTTTGAACCGCGCTTTAGAAAAATCAATACAAGTAGCACCCACAGATATTTCCGTTCTCGTGATTGGAGAAAGTGGTGTTGGGAAAGAATTTATCCCAAAAATTATCCACTCAGAATCTAGAAGAAAACATCAGCCTTACATCGTTGTCAACTGTGGCGCAATCCCGGAAGGAACGATAGATTCTGAACTTTTCGGACACGAAAAAGGTGCTTTTACCGGCGCAACTTCTACCAGGAAAGGATACTTTGAAGTCGCAGATGGCGGAACTATTTTCCTTGATGAAGTTGGAGAATTGCCGTTGCAGACTCAGGTTCGTCTTTTGAGAGTTTTAGAAAGTGGAGAGTTTATGAAAGTGGGTTCTTCCCAGGTTCAGAAAACCAATGTCAGAATCGTAGCTGCAACCAATGTCAATATGATGAAAGCTATTACCGATGGACGTTTCCGAGAGGATTTGTATTACCGACTGAATACAGTACAGATTGATATGCCGGCTTTGCGAGAAAGAAAGGGCGATATCCATTTGTTATTCAGAAAGTTTGCGAGAGATTTTGCTGAGAAATACAGAATGCCGGAACTCAAGTTGACAGACGATGCAGTTGCTTATCTCGAAAATTATCCGTTCCCAGGAAACGTTCGTCAACTTCGAAATTTGGTTGAGCAAATGACAGTTGTGGAACAGAACAGAGAAATCAATTCTGTAAAGTTAGCAGAATATATACCGATGAATTCAAATCTTCCGGTTGTTGTACAAAAAAACAACAGTGGTAATTCCGGCTCTGACTTTGGTTCGGAAAGAGAGATTATGTATAAAATCCTTTTCGATATGCGAAATGACATTAATGATTTAAAATCCTTAACTT
>DFXK01000018.1 GCA_002383165.1 Flavobacteriales bacterium UBA4110 | reverse complement strand
TTTTAATAAAAGTCTTATAACTAATTTTGATTGTCCCTCATAATCAAGGGAGATTTCTTTTAATCTTATTTTTATGTAATTTAGTATTCTTAATTATTAGGATGAAAGATGTTAAAATAGAATTCAGAAAACCGATATATCCTATTGGTAAGTCACTCGAAGATTATCTTGAAAAACATAACAGAACTACTCATATCCAAATCTTTTATGAAGATCTTTTGAGATTTTCTGGTTATACTTCCTTGTTTGATAAAGATGGAAAAGATACTTATTGGCTGGATGTTTTCTATCCTGAATTTGAATATTTAGAAATTGAAGCTAGTCTTAATAAGATATATACACTTTTACATTCGGATGGTGATGAAGAGACCTTGCCTTTTTTAAAGGTTGACTCTATTCATTTCTGCACATTTGGAAATTCTAAGCCGTTTAGAATTAGGGTAAGGAATATTCTTAATGATAACTACACCAACTTCTATATCAAAAAAGCTGATGCTTCCAGAATTTATGGATTAGAGTTTGAAGACATCTTTTCGCCTAATAGAATTAATTTTCTTGTCTTCAAAGATACTTTGATAGAAGAACACATTCTTGGCATACCTGGCGATGTTTTTATCAAAAATTATTTATCACTGTGTACTGAACTTGAAAAAGCTCAAATTGCCAAAGAATTTGTAAAATTCAATGAAAGATGTCTGATTGGTTTATTGGGTGATATGCGTTCATATAATTATGTCGTGATTCCTATTCACGATTTTGACCAGGTTGTTTACAGAATTAGAGCGATTGATTTTGATCAGCAGAGTTACGAAGGACAACTTAAAATATACGTTCCCCAATATTTCAAAGAAAACATGGAAATGGTGGAACTCGTAAATAAGAAACTAAAACCTAATTCTGTAGAACAATACAGAAAAGAGGTTCGCTCTGCAATTGCTAAACGAGTTCTAACAAGTAATCAAAGATATAAAGATTTGATAGAAATTATGAAAACGGATAACATTTCTTCACCGGAAAAAATATCAGAATTGAGTATTTCGCTTCAAAAACTAACTTACAATACTCAATTCAAAAAGTGTAAAAATATGGGAGAAATTTTGGAGACAGGAATTAACTTTATTATAAAGAATTATCAACATTCCCAAATAAAAAAATAGAGAAGCGCTATAAGCCGGATTCTGTTAAAGCTTGTTATTTATCTACGATTGTCATTACTGAAAATCTTAAGCTGCTTACCCCTCATCAACGGACGAGCCGCCCTTAGCTGATGATATACTTAGCATTGCACCGCATAGAGTTTACCTGGTTTCACTACAGCCGAACTGTACTTGCTTTCTGTTGCACTTGTCCTATTTTCACAAATGACGGATGTTATCCGCTATGCTGCCCTACGGTGTCCGGACTTTCCTACCCAAAAATGAATTCGGATCAACAAGCCACGCTTCTCTGTTGCAAATTTACTAATAAAGCCTGAGCTTTTACGCTTATTACTCAACTTCTTTACTAAAGACAAACTGCAGAATTAAACGTAATGTTTGAAATTATCCCAATAAATCTTGATGATGGATAAACTGTCAATATAACGAGTAGTGAAAGCTCGAAAAGATGTCCGAAAATGAATTGTTATTTTTGTATATTTCTTATCTTCGTTTCCGGAATGGAGCATAAACAAAAAGAGTTTTCTAAGCTTATAAAGGATAATCAGGGACTTATTATCAAGGTCTCCCGGCTTTATACCCATACTTTGGAAGACCAAGAAGACCTTTTTCAGGAGATTGTGTTACAACTCTGGAAATCTTACGACTCATTCCAAGGTAATTCTAAAATTTCTACGTGGATGTATCGTGTTGCGCTAAATACCGCAATCACATTATTCAGAAAAAAAACTAGACAGCCACAGACGGACGAATTACAGGATTTTCACAGCAAAAATTTTTTAGAAGATTCTGATGAAAAACAGCAACAGATTTCCTTATTGTACAAGGTTATTAAAATGTTGCCCGATGTAGAAAGAGCAATCGTGATGATGTATCTGGACGATGAACCTTACAAGGAAATCGCAGAAACATTAGGAATCACGGAAGTAAATGCCCGCGTGAAAATGAACAGACTAAAGAAAACATTAAAAGAATTAATGATAAAGCATGCCTAACTCAGAAGACTTTGATATAGATTCTCTCAAAAAATCCTGGCAGGAACAGTTGATTTCTGACGGATACAATCAGGATGAAATTGAGGTGATGCTCAATAAAAAATCCAGAAATTATGTAAAATATATTCTGTGGATTAGTGTTGCAGAATTTCTTGTTTTCGGAGTAATTAATTTTATCACCATTTTTTCCGGTGACTTTCATACGGATTTAACAAACATCCTCAATAAGTTGCAGATCAGAAATCAACCGGAAGTAGAGTTTTCACTAGATAAAATCTATAACAGTATGAAAATTCTGAGTTTTTTTATAACTGGAATTTTCGTGGTTGTGTTTTATCTAAACTATAAAAAAATCGATGTAGAGTCTAATCTTAGAAAGTTTATTATACATATCATAAAATTCAAAAAAACGGTCAATCTCTTCATATTCAGTAACGTTCTTTTGCTGGTATTATTTATCGGTAGCTTGATAAGTATGCTTACGGTTACGATTAGAAGGCAAAATATTCATGTAGATAATCCTACCTTTTGGAGCCTGATTATTGCGGTTAGCTTGAGTCTGTTAATCAGTATCGTTCTTATTCTTTTATATTACAAAGTAGCCTACGGAATTATTCTGAAAAGATTATCTAAAAATCTGAAACAACTGGAAAAAATTGATTCTGAAAAAGAAAATTGATAATTTGATTTGGGCAGCTTTTCCGCGCTCCGTTCCCGCTATCCCAAAAAAAGCCGATTCTTTTCCCAGCTTTTTTTTGGGATGAGCTCCACTCAGCTCGGGCTGCAACTTATTCGGACTCAAATTCAGTCCTATTAACTATGACGTTGTGACATTTTTCGCTATCTTTGCAGCCACAAAAAAGATCTTTGAAAATGCTGGGAAGAAGACAAATCCGCGAAAAAGTTGTAGAAACACTCTATTCTTATTATCAAAATCCAATAAAATTTGATGCTCTGCAGAAGAATATGCTCTCAGAAATCAATAAAATTTATCATCTCTACATCTATGAGCTCAACTTTCTTGTTGGACTAAAGCGTATTGCAGAAGACCAGATAGAGATTGGGAAAAACAAGTTCATCAAAACGGCTGAAAACGAAAATCCCAATCAGAAATTCGTCAGAAACCAAATCCTGATTCAGCTAGAAGATAATGAAGAGAGAAGAAGTTTCTCGGAAAAACATAAAGAACTGAACTGGGATCCTAATGATGAATTGCTTGTTAAAACATTCCAAAGAATCAAAGCAGGAAAACGTTATCAGGATTATATGATTGATGAAGAAATTTCCTTCGAAGACGATCAGAAGTTTATCGGAAAACTTTTCTTAAGATATGTAGCAGAAAATACCGATTTGCACGACCGTTTTGAGGAAAAAGAAATGTCTTGGGCAGATGATTTTCACATTGCAAATTCGATGATTCAGAAAACCATTGGTTTTATGAAAGAATCAGAACCATCTCACACGCTTATCAAAATGCTTAAAGATGACGAAGACGAAGATTTTGCAAGAAAACTACTCAGCAACTCTCTTAACAACTGGGAAGATACCGAAAAAAAGCTGGAATCCAAATTACTAAACTGGGACCTGGAAAGAATCTCCCTTATGGACAGAATCATTCTTGTAGCAGCTATTACCGAACTGGACAGTTTCCCACTTACAGCATCAAGAATTATCATTAATGAATATATTGATATTTCCAAGGTTTACGGAACCGAAAAATCCCATATCTTTATCAACGGTATTCTTGATAAATACACCAAAGATCTAGACCGAGTTTAATACTAAAAGTAATATATACATATGAAATCAATTAAATTACTAGCAGTTGCAGTACTTTGTACAGTTGCTTTTTCTTGCAACAAGAAGGAAGAGACTACAGAAGCAAAAAATCTGGATTCCGCTCAGGCAAGTACTGTTGTGGAGGCACTATCTCAGCAAGAAAACCCTGCTGATATAGAAATGCTGGCAGAAGCTAAAAGCAAACCACTAACAACCGTAGCATTCAGCGAAACTGACCATAATTTTGGTAACATCAAAAAAGGCGAAAAAGTAGAACACATCTACGAAGTGACTAATACAGGAACTAATCCTTTGATTATCTCAAATGTGAAACCAGGTTGCGGATGTACAGTTCCGGATTATACAAAAGAGCCAATCTTGCCAGGTAAAAAAGGAAAAATCACTTTACATTTCGATTCTACAAATTTCGATGGAGCAGTTAACAAAGCAGCTGATGTTTTCGTAAATGTAGAAAAAGCGCCAGTTAGATTAACATTCTCTGCTAACATTTTACCATAAGATTATGTTGACAGTATTTTTACAAGCAGCGCCACAGCAGTCTATGACGCCAACTTTGATAATGATTGGGTTGATGTTCGTTGGATTTTATTTTCTGATGATTCGTCCACAAATGAAAAAACAAAAGCAAGAGAAAACTTTCCAAGAAGCTTTGAAACCAGGCGCAAAAGTAGTGACTACTTCGGGGATGCACGGAACAATCTTTTCCATCACAGAAGACGGAGTAATTCTGGAAACATTGAGTGGAAAGCTAAAATTCGAAAAAGCAGCAATCTCAAGAGATTTCACAATCGCAAGATTTCCAGAAACTTTTGGAGTAGAGAAGAAGAAATAATTTCAACAATTATTCTAACTATTAATCGCCCGAAATCTAAGATTTCGGGCGATTCTTTTATTATCAAATCAACGATTTATCAAATTAACAAATCATTATTTCGTCACTTGATCAATAAATTCCAAAACAGAATCTTTGCTCCAATCCATCGAACTATCTTCTTTTTTCAGGATTCTTCCATCCTTTGCAATCAGATAAGTTGTGGGAAAAACTGTTGGCAGGATTTTCGGGTCGAGCGGACTTTCTGCGATGTAAACAGGAGCCGTATAATTATTCTCTTTCAAGAATTTTTTCACATCTTCCTCTTGATCTTGCATAGCAATCAGCGCAAATTCTATTTTATCTTTCTTCAATTGATAAAGCTTCTCAATCGTCGGCCATTCTGTTCTGCAAGGCGGACACCAAGTTCCCCAAAAATTAAGGAAAAGAACTTTTCCGCGCAGGTTTTTCAGATTAGTACTACTTGTGTTGATGCCTTTCAAATCGATGTTCAAAACTTCGTCAGAAAGTGTTGTTTCATCATTGATTTTAGCAACAGTCGGACTCATTGCAATCTGTTCCGATACAAAATCACGAAGCGGTTTTATCAATACAAAAGCAGACAAAACAACAATCAGAATAATATAAATTAGATTTTTTTTTAGAAAATTCATCAGAATCAAATTTAAAGTAATTCTAAAAGTTCCTCTATCGTATCAAAACCTCTGTTTTTAGCATAATAAGTCTGCAGTTCCACATAGAATTGGTCTTTGGTGAATTCTTCGGGATTTGCTTTATGTTTATTCAAAAGTTCAGTTCCGTGTTTTGGTCTTGGTCCCCAATGCGCAATTTCATTAAAATCCTCATCCAAGAAAATAACAATCGGAATAGATTTTCCACCGTTTGTCAGATAATTTTCAATCAAACTTGGTTCTTGATCACGGTAAGTTATCTTGACTTCGAACTGTTCAAAAAACTTAACAACAACTGGAATCACCTGACTAGCATCACCACACCAGGATTCAGAAATAATCAATATTTTCCCCTGGAAATTTTTATTGGCTAATTTTTCAACCTGTTCAGAATTTGGGAGATATTTTTCCGTCATTCTGTTCATTCTTTGGATTCCTAATCGGTAATATTCTGCATAATCAGCTTCTTGCGTGTCTTTTGGATTGCCTAATCTTTCTCCAGCATCACGTAGATATTCTGTGTAAGAAACAGCGTTGTCCCAATATTGTTTGATGTCCATTATATTTTTCTGGTTTTATTAATTAAATACATATCTGCCAACACAAAGGCAGCTAAACTTTCCACGATAGGTACAGCTCTTGGAACTACGCAAGGATCGTGTCTTCCTTTTCCTTCGACAGTTACAGATTCTCCATCTTTGTTGATGCTTTCCTGCGGACGAAGAATCGTTGCAACCGGTTTGAAAGCTGCTCGGAAATAGATATCCATTCCGTTCGATATCCCACCTTGGATTCCACCGGAAAGATTAGATTGCGTTGTCCCATCTTGATTGAAAAGGTCGTTGTGTTCCTTCCCTGTCATTTTTGCGCCACAGAAACCACTTCCATATTCAAAACCTTTGCAGGCATTGATATTAAGCATTGCTTTACCCAATTCTGCGTGGAGTTTATTGAAAATAGGTTCACCTAATCCAGTTGGAACATTTTTGATAACACAAGTTACCGTTCCACCAATTGTATTACCTTCTTTTTTGATTTCCTTGATTCTTTCAATCATTTTTTCAGCAGTTTCCTCATCTGGACAACGCACGATATTGCCTTCGGTTTTAGAAAAATCCAGATCCTGATAAGGTTTCTCACAGAAGATTTCTCCTACCGAAGAAACATAAGCATTGATTTCAATCTCCGGAAGGAATTGTTTTGCTAAAGCTCCGGCAACAACCCAGTTCAGAGTTTCGCGAGCAGACGATTTTCCACCTCCGCGATAATCTCGAATTCCGAATTTTTGGTAGTAAGTATAATCAGCGTGACTTGGGCGATAAGCTTGAGCGATATGGTCGTAATCTTTGGAACGCTGGTTTTCATTTTCTACAATAAAACCAATTGGAGTTCCTGTTGATTTTCCGTCAAAAATCCCAGATAAAAATCGAACAGTGTCACTTTCTTTTCGTTGAGTAACAATTGCCGATTGTCCCGGCTTTCTACGGTCAAGTTCAAGTTGAACTTTCTCTAAATCGATTTCCAGACCAGCTGGAAAATTAGTAATAATTCCACCATAAGCTTCTCCGTGACTTTCGCCAAAGGAAGAAAGCGTCAAAAAGTTTCCTAAAACATTAAACATAAATAGAAGTTAGATGTTAGAAATCAGAATCTAGACTTTAAAATAAAGGTTTTTCTGAAGTCAATAATTTCTTTAATACTTACAAATTTACGGATTTTAGAATGGACTAATATCTAAAATCTAACTTCTAATATCTATTTTTACAAAATGAATTCTAGTAAAACTGTTCTGATTCTCGGTGCTAATTCGGATGTTGCAAAACAAGCAATCAAACTTTACATTGATAAAGGCTATTTCGTGATTCTCGCTTCCAGAAATCTAAAATCTCTTGATAATTTTGCTAATGAAAATCATCTGGATAAATCTAAAATAGAAATTAAATATTTCGATGCCACCGACTTTTCTTCGCATCAGAATTTCTATGATGAATTATCTGTAAAACCCAATATCGTTGTTTATGCAGCTGGATTCTTAGTAGAAAATCAGGAAGCTTTGAAGAATTTTGATGGAACTTTCGAAATGATGAAAACCAATTACATCGGAGCCGTTTCTATTCTTAATATTGTAGCAACAGATCAGTCGAACAAAAATCTGGAAAGAATTATTGGTTTATCATCGCTTTCAGGCGTTCGAGGTCGTAAAAGTAATTTCGTTTATGGAAGTACAAAATCTGCTTTTACACAATATTTGGCTGGACTTCGACAGGAATTGAATTCAAGAAAAATTACTGTGAATGTTTTGGTTATCGGTTATATCAACACCAAAATCAATGCTGGATTAGAACTTAATAAAAACTTGATAATGGAACCGGAATACGTTGCAAAGTTTATTATAAATGCTGGCAATTCTTTCACAATCGTTCCTAATTGGAAATGGAAAATTATCTACTGGATTTTGAAATTGTCTCCGGAATTTTTGATAGCGAAACTGCCTTAAATAAAAAAGCGAGAAAAAAATTCTCGCTTCTAATTTATGATTTTAAATTCAATTTCAGTTCCAGCTCATTCATTTGCTCATCCGCAATAGGCGCCGGCGCATCAATCATCACATCTCTTCCTGAATTGTTTTTCGGGAATGCGATGTAATCTCTGATCACTTCGTTTCCGTCCAAGATTGCAACCAAACGGTCAAAACCGAAAGCTAATCCTCCGTGAGGTGGTGCTCCGTATTTGAAGGCATTCATCAGGAATCCAAATTGTGCTTCAGCTTCTTCTTTTGAGAATCCTAATAAATCAAACATTCTTGACTGTAAATCTTTATCAAAAATTCTGATGGAACCACCACCAATTTCGTTCCCGTTAAGAACCAAATCGTAAGCATTGGCTCTAGCTTTACCTGGGTCAGTTTCCAATAAACTAAAGTCTTCGGTTTTCGGAGAGGTGAATGGGTGGTGCATTGCGTGGTATCTTCCGCTTTCTTCATCAAATTCCAATAATGGAAAATCTACAACCCAAAGTGGTGCAAATTCGTTTCCTCTTCTCAATCCAAGACGGTTTCCTAATTCCATTCTTAATGCTGAAAGCTGCGTTCTAACTTTATCAGCATTTCCGCTCATTAAGAACATCAAATCTCCTGCTTTTGCTCCGAATTTCTCAGCGATTTTTTTCAAATCTTCTTCAGAATAGAATTTGTTAACCGATGAAGTTAAAACGCCGTCGTTCTGGAATTTAATCCAAACCATTCCGGTTGCTCCAATTTGTGGACGTTTTACCCAATCAATCAATTCATCGATTTGTTTTCTTGTATAATCTGCAATGCCTTCAACATTAATTCCGACAACCAATTCTGAATCATCAAATATTTTGAAATCTTTTCCCTTAACTAATTCATTCAGTTCCACGAATTCCATTCCGAAACGGATGTCCGGTTTGTCGTTTCCGTATTTCTGCATCGCATCGGCAAAAGTCATTCTTGGGAAGTCTTGGAAATCTTGTCCAGTGATATCTTTCAACAAAGTTTTGGTCATTCCTTCGAAAACATTCATAATGTCTTCTTGCTCTACGAACGCCATTTCACAATCGATCTGTGTGAATTCCGGTTGTCTGTCAGCACGCAAATCCTCATCACGGAAACATTTCACGATTTGGAAATATCTATCCATTCCGCCAACCATCAATAATTGTTTGAAAGTCTGTGGTGACTGTGGCAAAGCGTAAAATTGTCCAGGATTCATTCTACTTGGAACTACGAAATCTCTTGCGCCTTCCGGAGTAGATTTAATCAAAACTGGCGTTTCAACCTCAATGAAACCTGAATCTGAAAGGTAGTTTCTGACTTTCTGCGCCATTTTGTGACGGAAAATCAGTTTATCTTTTACAGGATTTCTTCTGATATCCAGATATCTGTATTTCATTCTCAATTCCTCTCCGCCATCAGTTTCATCTTCGATAGTGAAAGGAGGAAGTTCTGAAGCATTTAATATTTTTAAATCAGAAACCAAAATTTCGATGTCGCCAGTTGGGATTTTTGGGTTTTTTGAAGCACGTTCGATAACAGTTCCTTCTACCTGAATCACAAATTCACGACCTAATTTTTTAGCCGATTCCAATAATTCTTTTGAACTTCTTTCTTCGTCTAAAACCAATTGTGTAATTCCGTAACGATCTCGCAAATCGACCCAAATCATAAAACCTTTGTCACGGATGGTTTGTACCCAACCAGAAAGTGTTACTTTTTCATTCAGATTTGCCAGCGTTAGTTCGCCGTTTGTGTGTGTACGGAACATTTTTTTTAAGATGTTAGATGTTAGACTTTAGATATTAGACTTTTAGTAGGCTAATTTCCGAGTGCAAAGATAGGGTTTTGTGAGAAATAATTTTGATTGATGTTGAAAGGTTTTTTGATGTCAAAGATTGAATCTTGGCGCAGCGCGTAAGGGATAGTAGTGGATATCCTTTTTCTGTTCTCTGAACAGGAAAAGATAGGAACGGATAGCCCGACCCGAGAAGCTGCTGAGGATTGGAGAGGGATACGCCCAAAATATTGGATAATTAAAAATTAGTCACAAATCATTAATAATTAAATACTTAATTATTATTATAAAAGGTGATCAAAAATCTACCTGAGAGAAAAGAGTGCGTGGAAGTTATGGCAAAACAAGACCGAGAAAAACTTTTAAATCTGTAGTAGTTGTAGAAAAACCAACCAAAGTAAAAGCTGAACCAAAACCAAAAACAGCGAAACCAAAAGCTGAAAAAGCAGAAGAAACTGAAGAAAAACAAAAGTAAAACGCACAAAAAAAGCCGAAGAATAATCTTCGGCTTTCAAATTTTTTATAAGAAGTTATTTTCCAAAAATGTTTCCCAATAAACCGCCAAGTCCGCCTTGTTTAGATTGTTGCTGCTGATTTCCACCGCCAAGAACGCTTCCCAAGATATCCCCCAAACCTCCGCCAGAAGATTGAGTCGCTCCTCCGATAACGCTTCCTAAAATGTCACTCAAAGGATTGTTGGAAGCTTGAGCTTCCTGTGCAGAACCTCCTAGAATTCCGCCTAACAAATCTCCAAGTCCGCCTCCAGAATTAACATTGTTTGCTTGCTTTTGTTGACCGATGTAACCCATAATTACAGGCGCCAAAGTCGCCAAAACCGGACCGATTTTGTCCATAGAAATTCCTGTATTCTGAGATAATTGGTTTTCTACATTCGATTTGTTTCCTCCAAAAATATGGTCAAGGATCGAGTTTCCTTCTTGTTCTCTGTCAAGAGCTTGAGCGGGGTTGTTCAAGATGCTTCCGTCGTGATGTTTGTCGAGCGTTGCATTCAGTTTGTCTGCTTCGTCCGCATTTTCTGATTTCTTTTTCAAGTAACTGATGACCAAAGGTGCAGCGACAACTAATAAAGCAATGATTTGATTTTTGCTGATTCCGAATTTGTTTTCAGCTTGTTCAGCAACTTGGTTTCCAGCGCTTCCTGTGATAAGGTCTAATAGACTCATAATTTATGTTTTTTAATTGTTTTAATCAAAGATAAAAAATAAGATTACAAGTTTTTGATTTCAGATAAATAATTGATATTTTTTTTATTTTTTAGACTTTAGAATATAATCTTATTAGTATTCCGTTTTATCATCCTTTTCTTCCCATTGTTTAAAGGCTTCCAAAGCTTCATTTCTTAATAATTGTTTAATCGGAATAGCTCTTTTTTCCATAGGAAGCTGTACTTCATCATAAATAAAAGAATCATCAAAACCAATATCTTTAGCGTCCGTTTTGGTATTAGCGTACCAGATTTTGTCCAATCTTGCCCAATAGATGGCGCTAAGACACATAGGGCAAGGTTCGCAAGAAGTATATATCTCGCAACCAGATAAATTAAAATCATTAAGATAAGTAGCCGCATTCCTAATGGCTATCACCTCAGCATGAGCTGTAGGATCATTATTAATGGTCACTTTGTTGGCGCCTTCAGCAATGATTTTTCCGTCTTTCACAATTACGGCTCCAAATGGACCGCCACCTAATTTTATGTTTTCACAAGAGCACGCAATTGCCCTCCTCATAAATTCTTCTCTGTATAACATAGTTTTCTTTAATTTTTCAACAAAAAAAATCTGCTTCCAAAAAAAGCAGAAATATAAAGGTATAAAAAAACTTTATAAAAGTGTAAACTTAACTCTTAAAAATCGGAACATTGCTACACGCTTCCCCAAACATCAGAGACTTTACAAGCGGTTTTAGTTGCTCTACCAACTCCACATAAGCATTGTTCGGGATAAACTCATCACTACAACCTTTTACTAAAACACGTTTATCACGCATCTCAGAAAAATCATAAGTCTGGATCGCATTATGCATCAGCAAAACCTCCAGATCTTCACGGTTTCCAAAAACTATTTTCTTTGTAACATCTGTAATTTTAGAAGTAATCAGAAAATAAGCCCAAAGCGGAATAATCACATCCTCAGAACAATAGATGTAAACATAAGCGTCTTTGTAGATTTCCTCATCAATATTTTTGATTTTCTCACGGAAATCTTTTTCTCTCAAAATCATTCCTTCCCAAAGAAAATCCTTGATGTCAATTCCCAGACGTTTCCCTTTCGGAACCAAGTCAGAAATATCAAAATTCACCAATCCGCTTCCCGCAACTTTATTTACGATTTCTTCCATTTTTGTAACTCTAAATATTTTTTTGGAGCTTAATCCCGCTTTCCGCTGTATCTTTCCTGTGATTGCGAACGAAGTGGAGCAATCCTTAGAAATTTTCACCCGCAATGACAAAAAAGGATGCCGCTAATATCGGGGCTATGGGATTTGTATGTAAAAACAAATTCACCCAGATTAGAACTTTCCCAATCCTAATCGCTCAAAAAGCTTTAATTTTGTTCAAAGTTAATTATTTTGAACGGAAAACTTCTTTAGATTTATCTATCGAAAAGACTTTCAAAATCTAAAACCCAAAAACCTTGAAATATTACATAATAGCAGGAGAAGCTTCCGGCGATTTGCACGCTTCCAACTTGATGAAAGCCATAAAACAAAAAGACCAAAACGCAGATTTCCGTTTTTGGGGCGGCGATTTGATGCAGAAACAAGGCGGAACTTTGGTCAAACATTACCGTGATTTGGCTTTTATGGGTTTTCTGGAAGTGGTTCAAAACCTAAAAACAATTCTTAATAATATCAAATTCTGTAAAAAAGACATCTTGGAAAACAAACCTGATGTCTTGATTTTGGTAGATTATCCAGGATTTAATTTGAGGATTGCAAAGTTTGCCAAAGAATTGGGAATTAAAGTGGTTTATTATATTTCACCTCAGCTTTGGGCTTGGAAAGAAGGTCGTGTAGAAACCATCAAAAAATATGTGGATGAGATGCTTGTGATTCTTCCTTTCGAGAAAGATTTTTACAAAAAGCATCAGGTAGAAGCCCATTTTGTTGGACATCCATTATTAGATGCAATAGAAGGTTTACCCCCGATTGATGTTCAGAAATTCAAAAAAGAGAATCATCTTAATGAAAAAGAAATTATTGCTCTTTTGCCAGGTTCCAGAAAGCAGGAAGTCTCCAAAATGTTGCAAACGATGTTATCTGTAAGAAATGATTTTCCGGATTATCAGTTTGTAATTGCCGGAGCTCCAAGTTTGGATAAAGATTTTTATGAGCAGTTTGTAGATGCTGATGTCCATTTCGTCTCCAACAGAACGTACGATTTGCTGAGGTGTTCCAAAGCCGCTTTGGTAACTTCGGGAACTGCAACTTTAGAAACCGCTTTGCTGAATATTCCAGAAGTTGTTTGCTACAAAGGAAGCAGGATTTCTTACGAAATTGGAAAACGATTAATCAAGAACATCAAATATATTTCTTTGGTCAACTTAATCATGGACAAAGAAGTCGTAACAGAATTAATTCAAAATGAACTGAATACTAAAAATCTCGTTGAAGAACTTAACAAAATCCTTAACACAAAAAAAAGAGAGGAGGTTTTGAATAACTACGAAGTTCTAAGAACAAAATTAGCTGGAAGCGGCGCCAGCCAAAACGCTGCAGAAATTATTGTAAATCTATAATCATGGAAAACATTCAGAATCAACTGCGAAAAATAGAATCGCTTTTACCAGAAATCGATAAAGAGAATTTACAGGTTTCCAAAGCTTCGGTTGGTTGGCATCTGGAACATTCTTTATTAATCCTGAACGGAAGTCTGAAAGGTTTGACAATCACAAATCCAGAAAACTACAAACCGAAATTCAGTATCAAGAAGTTTATCTTTCTCAATTTTGGATTGATTCCGAGAGGAAAAATTAAATCTCCAAAGCAATTCTTCCCATTAGAAACGCCGAGTAAAGAAGGTATTGAAAAGCTCTTGAATCTAGCAAAAGAAAGATTGGAAGCGGTGAAAAATCTTCCTTCGAAATCCTATATCATCCATCCTTTTCTCGGCGACCTCGATAAAAAAACTACACTTAAATTTTTAGCTCTTCACACCAATCATCATTTGAAAATTATTGATGATATTTTAAAATAAAATATTTCTTATCTTTATTTTTAGTTATTTCAACTTCCTTAATTGGTGAAGCTGAAGAAAAAACACACAAAAACACAAATGAACTTCAATGAAAAAACAGCCATTGCTCATATTGCTGCTATGTTTCATTTTCGGGATTCTGTTTCAGGAATTTTTGATAATGGGTCAAATGCTCGTTTTTTCATTTCTTATAATTTCTACAGTTTCAATCATTTCTGTATTAATCAAAAATCAATTTTTTCAAAGCGTCAAATATTACTGTTTAGGATTTTTCTTTTTCTCGATTGGAATCTTTGTCCATTTTCAAAATTCTCAACAACAGAAATTACCAATTCTGAAAGAAAAAGAAACGATAATATTTGAACTGGATAAGAAACTCAATTCTAATGAAAAGAACAGGAAATATTATGTTGAAATTCTTGATGTTTCGGATTTAAAACAAAAAGAAAATTTTCCTTTCAAAACTGTTATCAGCATTCCAAAAGATGTAGAGGCTTTAGATTTTATGCATTATTACAAAGCCGAAGTTTACATTCATCAGCCTGAAGAAATCAAGAACGATTTTCAGTTTGATTACAAAAAATATCTGGCAAGACAAGATGTTTATTTCCAGGCTTACCTTCCAAATAATGTTCTGAAAACCGAGAAGAAATCAATTCTTTTTGAAGATAAAATCAAGCAAAAGCGTCTGGATATTCTCAATCAAATCAATCATTCTTCTTTGTCTCCGAAGATTCAGGAATTTCTAAAAGGAATCATTCTCGCCGATAGAACCGAAATGGATGCCGAGACAGTCAAAGATTTTAATCAAACTGGCTTGGTCCATCTTTTAGCAATTTCTGGTTCGCATATGGTGATTATTTTCTGGCTCACACTTTTGATTTTCAATCAAATTCTTCCAGTGAAGTTCAGAAAAGTTTCAATCGTTCTGAGTATTCTTTTGATTTGGACATTCGCCATTTTCATAGATTATGGAAGCTCTGTGATGCGAAGCTGCTTGATGATTACGTGCTATTATATGATGGTTTTGTTGCAGCGGAAATCAGATTTGTTGCATTCTTTGGCATTGTCGGCTTTTATTCTTTTGATTTTCGATTCAAATCAATTGTTTGATGTTGGGTTTCAGTTGAGTTACGTTGCGGTTTTGGGAATTTGGTGGTTGACTAATCCGATTAAGAATCTGTTTAGGAAACCAAGGTTCAAAGCTGAAAAGGTCTTTTATGAAATCTCAGCAATGACTTTTGCAGCGCAGATTGCGACTTTGCCTTTAGCAATTTATTATTTTCATCAGTTTTCTTTTGTTTCAATCATTGCGAATCTTTTGATTATTCCTTTATCTGAACTAATTATTGTTTCCTCTTTGGTAATAGTTATTTTGATTGCTTTTGGATTCAGTAAAATTCCAGTTATTTACAAAGCTTTTGATGTTTTTGTTGAGTATATTTTGAAATTGATTCATTGGTTTTCTAGCCTCGAATCGTTGATGACGAGAAATATTTCACTCAATATTTTTGAATTAAGTATTCTACTTTTGGTTATCTATTTTCTAAAATTTTTAATCAAAGACTTTTTCAATCCGAAGAATTTGCTGAGGTTTGGATTTTGTCTTCTTGCATTTTTCGTTGTGAGAATTTCATTTAATCTATATCAATATAATAAAGAAGAAATCCTTGTTCACAGTTTTTATAAAGAGAAAATCATTAGTATAAAAGATAAAGATCAAGTTGTTTTTTGGATGAAAGAAAATAAAAATGAAGACAAAATTTCAGACTTTGTCATTAATCCATATGTGACTTCAAGACGAATAAAGGATTTTAAAATCAATTATATTCCTGCAGATTCAGAAGCTTTTGTTTATGAAGGAAAGCAATATGATTTGAAATAGTCAGAATTAGTTTGGGTCTGGATTTTTTTTTATGCAAGAGCTTTTTCGAACACCTTAGGTAGAACCCTTTTCTATCGGAATGCGTAAGATAAGTTTATTGTTTTTTAATCAATAAAAAACCTCCTGAAAAATTACTTTCAGGAGGCTTTTTTTTATCTTACTTGTGGCGCAATTTTGTCACCGAAGAGTTGGATTGAATTCATCATCACATCGTGAGCCGGATCACCCACATCCATATGTCCTATGAATCTTGTCAAACCAAATAACTCTTTCATTTCATTAATTTTGTCCGCAACTTCATTCGCTGTTCCAATAAACAATGCGCCGTCTTTGCTTCTTCCGCCTTCGTATTGCTCTTTGGTATATGGCGCCCATCCTCGGGTTCTGCCGATTCTGTCCATCTGAGATTTGTAGTTGAAGAAATATTGGTCAATAACATTTTGGTCATCACTCACAAAAGTGTGAGAATGGATGGCAATCTGCATTTTGCTTTTGTCGTGTCCTGCTCTCAGATATTCTTGTTTGTAAAATTCGATGAGGTTTTTGAATTGTCTTGGCATTCCACCAATGATTGCGACAATTAATGGTAAGCCCAATTTCGCTGCTCTTAGAACAGATTCCGGAGTTCCGCCAACAGCAATCCAAATAGGTAAGACACCGTTGTTGAAAGCTCTTGGATAAACTGTTTGGTTTTCCATTGGTCTTCTTAAGATTCCGCTCCAGCTTACATTTTCTTCGTTATTGATTTTCAGTAATAAGTCCAATTTTTCTTCAAAAAGCTGATTGTAATCTGACAAATCGTAACCATATAAAGGAAAAGACTCAATAAAACTTCCTCTTCCGACAAAGATTTCGGCTCTGCCTTTTGATATCAAATCAATCATAGAGAAATCCTCATAAACCTTCACAGGTTCAGATGAACTTAGAACCGTTACACCACTTGCTAGTTTGATATTATTGGTGATGCTTGTTGCAGCTGCCAAAAGGATTTCGGGAGAAGACACGGCATAATCTGCACGGTGATGTTCACCCATTGCGAAAACATCCAGACCTACCTGATCCATCAGCTTTACCTGCTCAAGAATCTCATTTAGTTTTACACTTGCATCTCTATATTTTCCGGTTTTGGTGTCTAGAGAAACATCTCCGAACATCCCTATTCCTAATTCCATAATAGTCTCATTTTTTATAGTACAAATTTAGGGTTTACGATTTTGGTTCGCATTGATGTAGGGTAATTATGAATGTCATTCATTAAACTAATAAAAAGCCCCAGAAAAAAATCTGAGGCTAAAAAAAATTAAAAGGAAGAAAAAAAAATTATTTTACAATAACTCTCTTCACATCAACTTCTGAAGTCTTTACTAAATAAACACCTGTAGAAAGTTTGGAAGTATCAATTGTTAAAGCATTGTTTTCTTTGGATAACATCTTTCCAGACATGTCATACAACTCGTAACCTTGAGCTCTGTTGAAATAAAGAATGTTTCCTTTGTTCACAGGATTCGGGAAGATGTTGAAAGTCGCTTTTTCGTTTTTCACATCACCTGTTGCCAACTCGGGAGAAAGCGCTACTTCAAACATAGATAAAGTGCCGCTTATTTCGTTAGCAACTACCACATAACCTTTTCCTGTTGCAGAGTTTGCCGGCGCGATGTAAGTGATTCCTTCCGGACCGTTGTCGCCACCAAAAGCTGATGTCATTCTAGAATGTTTGTAATCTGTAAATGTTACATTATTCGGGTCAGTTACGTTGTAAACCATTACACCACCGGTTCTTTCCAAAGTGATGAATGCGAAAGTCTGTCCACTGATATTGGCTAATGTCACACCTTCTGGTTCTGGCCCTTTTGCACGGCTTCTGGATTTGATTCCATTCGCTTCGTTATCCGCATTGAAAATCAAAGGGTGATTAGCTGCAATATATCTCTCAAATTGGTCGCCACTGTCATAAACAATCGCTTTCGTATCAGCATTGAAGATAGAGAAAGACCTTGCTCCCAAAGCATTGATTTCCTCAAAATCAGAATTTGAATCAGAGTTTCCGTTTACATTTGTTACTCTGAATCTTCCTAAGTTATGAGAAGCTTTTAGAATTGAAGAATTAGGGAAATTATTTGGGTTTAAAACATAACCATTAGCTCCAACAGTAGTTCTCTCGCTGAATCCTCCCAAATCTTTTTCATCACCTTCGTTAGCTGTCACCAGATAATTGGTATTTCCTATTTTGAAAGAAGCCATTGCATCCGGATTATAGTACGCTTTTACAGGCCAGTTAGCAATCAAAACTTCGCCGTTGTTATCAGAAGCATCAAAACCATTTCCTTGCAGATTCATATCTTTTTTGCCTAATCCCCAGATATTTCCTAAAGTATTAGTCGTAAGGTCAACCTCGATAATTCCATTGTTTTCCTGACAAGAAACCCAAGCTTTCTGGCTGTCTGAGCTGATAGCAATATATTCTGGCTCCAAATAATGAGCTAATGTACTTGTTGATTTAACCTTTCTTCCGCCTGACGCTATGAATGCTGCTTCCTGAGCATTGTAACCGTCAAAAGAAAGTGTTATTACATTAGACTGAGAAATATTAGCAATTCCCGTTGAGATATCAATAATACTGATAGAACCTTCTGGGTCAACCGTGTAAGCATCATTTGGCTCGCCCTCGTTGGCGGTCATTACTTTGTTTCCGTCTGGTGTGAAAGTTACCATATCCGGCAAAACACCAACCGTTAATTGTTTCTGGAAATTTCCATTAGTGTCGAAGAAAACGACAGAGCCATTGCTTTGAGCATCTGTTCCATTAGGAGAAGCAACTGCAAGAATGCCGTTTTTCACATCGATACTTGTGATTCCGCCGTAAGGTTTCATATCAACTGTTTTGATAACCGTCGGCGTTGTTGGATTTGAGAAATCAATGATATCAAAAACATCTGTTATAGAACTGATTGTAAATAATCTTTGAGTCTGTGGGTCGTGAACAACAATCTCTGTAGAGCTGTTTCCATTACTGGAAGGGTCAAAACTTCCGATGTAGTTTAAAGTGATTTGGTTTGATGGCGCTGGCGCAGGTTTATCATTGTCAATAATATAAACTGTAGAAGAAGCGTCTCCCGAAATCGTAGCACCAACAGGATTTTCAAGACTTAAAACAAAATATTCTGCTTGCTGCTCTAATGTAGCATCATCAACGATTGGGATGTTGACATTATAAGTTGAAGTTCCAGGAACGATATTAATCGTTTCAGAAGTAAATGTATAATCATTGCTATCTGCAGTTCCGAAAGTTGGCTTAGCAACCAAATTGACAGTCGCAGTAGAAGGATTATTTACATTGATTTTGAATGCCAAAGTTCCTGTACTTTCATCTACTTTAATCAAAGTTTTGTCTAATGAAATGTTTGTTCCCGCCGTTGTGAAAGTTGATGAGGTTGAAGCCGTAAAAGCGTTGTCACTTTCGTCTTCAATTATATTTGGTTTTAAAGCCAAATAATAAGCCTGACTAGGAATTAATCCACCAGATGGAATCACTGTGATTGTGTTGTCAGCAAATGTCGTTGTGAATGGAACTGTGTTTCCGGAAGCGTTATTTAATTTTAATTCAACAACATTCTGAGCATTAGCAGAAGTGACTGGAGAATTGTCAATCAACCTTACAATCTCATTGAATTTGATTGTAGGATTAACAGTTGTAGAAGCATTGTTAACATTATTCGCAGGCGAATAAGTTACAGTTGGAGCAGTTGTGTCCGTTCCTCCAATTGCATCAGCATCTACTGTAAAATTGTCAAATCTGTTATTCCCGACTATTCCACCAGCACCTTGAGTGAACTGAACTTTAAGTTTGAAATTGGGATTGTTGGCAACACCTGCAACACCTGAAAAATCAAAAGTAATCAACTCTGGATTTTCATCTTTTGAAACAACAGTTTTATAGTCAATGAAAGTCGTTCCGTCCAAAGAGTAAGTCCAAACTTGATTTCCTGGTCCAGAGCCAGACCTTCTTGTTGAGAACTTCACCACAACATTGTTATAGCCCGTGGTTGGTAAAGAAAATTGGATGTTTCCGTTGATTGGATAGTTATATCTCAAATGCGTTCCAGAGACATCTCCGTTTCTATCATTCAGATTATTCACATTGAAGTTTTGTCCCGTTCCGTTGGCAAATGCAATATACGTAAATGGCTCATCTGTTCCTGTTTGCAACGCATTGATGGCACCATTCTGCATCGCAGCAGAAGTAGAAGGTTTTGTGATAGCTTCCACAGAAGTACTATCGTTGAAGTTCCAGTAATGAATTAATGTTTGTGCCTGAGTTGTACTAAAAAACATAGCAGCAATCGGCAAAAGACCTTTAAAAAGGTAGTTGTTTTTCATTTTTACTTTTATTTAGATTTGCGTAAAGATGAAACAATATCCTCTTCGGTTACTTTAAATCAATTTTAATTAATATTTAATAAAGTTTGTGATAATGGGTGTTTTCGTGAAGATTTGAAATGAAAATTAATCCAGAATTATTATTAATATAACTGAGTCGAGATGTAATTTTTTGCAATTTAGACGTCCTTACTTTTTGTCGATAAGTGACGTGTAAATATTATGAATCAAACCATCTGCGACAGAAATTTTCGGAACATAAATATGTTTAATCTCTGCCCAATTCATTACGTTATTGAAGATTTGAAGCGCTGGAACAATCACATCCGCACGGTCTTCGCGGAACTGATAAAGTTGCATCCGTTCTTGCACACACAGATTTTGCATCTCTTTCAGATATTTTTTGATGACAGAAACGGGCATTGGTTTGCCGTCTTTGGTTTTGCTTAGCGAAAATATTTTGTTGATGTTCCCGCCTGAACCGATTGCTACGACAGGCTTTTTGCTTTGGATTTTATCTTTGATTTCTTCCTTCATCTCATCCCAGGCAGATTGAGAAACCAAACCATTCAGTAATCTGATGGTTCCGATGTTGAAAGAATGTTCATATTTCATTTTATTATTCTCATAAAAAGTGAGTTCCGTAGAACCGCCGCCTACGTCTATGTACAAATAAGCAAAATTTTTGTCAAGTCCTTCTGCAACGTGGTTTTCATAAATCAAAGTGGCTTCTTCGTCTCCTGAAATGATTTCTATATTGATGTCGGCTTCTTCTTTGACGATGTCGATAATTTCCTGACCATTTTTCGCATCACGCATTGCACTTGTTGCACAAGCACGATAATGTTCTACTTTGTACATTGCCATCAACTGGCTGAAAATCTTCATTGTGTTGATAGCCATCTGCTTTCTCTCTGCTCCAATTTCACCTTTGCTAAAAACATCAAAGCCTAGCCGCAAAGGGATTCTCAGAAGATTCAGTTTCGTGAATTCAACTTTTCCTTTAGACTCTTTTACTTCATTGATGAGCAGTCTTGCGGCATTACTTCCTATGTCTATAGCGGCGATAATCATTTTCTAGTGACGAATTTTAAAGCATAAATGTAGTAAATTCTTAATATTTCTGATCTTTCAGGTAATTATAAGTTTTTATTTGTGACCTTTTTGGGTCTGTTTTATCACTTTCGACATATTCGTTTCGCATATTCTTGTCAAGAATTCTGGCTTTTACATTGTCCTCAAGCTGAATTTCCAAAAGTTCTTTCAGTTCTTTTTTAAGGTTTTTCTGCAGGATTGGTGTCGCAGCTTCTATTCTGTAATCCAAATTTCTGGTCATCCAATCGGCAGAAGAGATGTACATATTTTCCGCACCTTTGTTATAGAAATACATCACTCGGGCGTGTTCCAGATATTCATCAACAATACTTATTGCATAGATTTTCTTCTTGAATTCTTTCTGATTCACAGCGCAATAGATGCCTCGCACAATCATTTTGGTGTCAACACCTGCATTGGCTGCTTCATAAAGTTTTAGGATTAATGTCTTATCACTCAAGGAATTAACTTTGATAATCATTTCCGCTTTTCTGCCCGCTTTGGCCTCTTCTATTTCTTTATCAATGTGAGCAATGATTTTTTCACGCATAAAAACCGGACAAACCATCAAGGTTTTACAACTTTTCAAAGCGATAGTCGGGTCAACTTTTGGTTTGTTAAGCGCAAGAAAAACTTTATTAATGTCGGCCATTATTGCTCTGTTGGAAGTCATTAGCAAATGGTCACCATAAATCTTCGCTGTTTTCTCGTTGAAATTTCCGGTGCTGATAAAACCATATTGAATCGTTCTATTATTGACTCTTTTCTTGATGATGCACAATTTGGCGTGAACTTTTTTATTCGGAATTCCGAGAAGAACTTTTACGCCTTCTAGCTCGAATCTGTCTTTCCACAAAAGNNAAGATTAGACTCTTCATCGAATCTTGCTCTCAGCTCCAGCATTACGGTCACTTCTTTACCATTTCGAACGGCATTAATCAAAGCATTCGCAATTTTGGAACTCGATGCCAATCTGTATGCTGTGATTTGGATTGATTTCACATCTGGATCCATTGCAGATTCTCTCAATAAGTCGATAACAGAATCGTAAGAATGGTAAGGAAAAGTCAGCAAAACATCTTTCTTGATGATGACATCTGTTACTCTTTGTTTCTTGGCAAATTCTGGGTGGATGAAGGATGTTCTTTCAACAGGTTTTTGATAAGCTTTAAAAACATCAGGAAAATCCATAAAATGTCTGAAGTTATGAATCTTTTGTCCAGGAATAATACTATCCTTTTTTGTTAAATTTAATTTCTTGATGAGGAATTCCAGTAGGGCTTTATCAATCTCTTTATCGAAGACAAAACGTGTAGGTTTCCCTTTTCGTCGGCTTTTAATTCCTTTTTCGATTTTATCTGCTAAGGGTGTTTTGATGTCATTATCGAGGTCAAATTCTGCATCTTTTGTCACTTTAAAACAGTGCGCTGTAAAATCATCATAACCAAAATAGGAGAAAATATACGGAAGATTATAAATAATGACATCTTCCAAAAGCATCACATCCTTTTGTTCTTTATCTTCCGTTGGTAACAAAACGAATCTTCCATTAGCAGTCACCGGAACTTCGATAAAAGCATATTGACTTTCGTATTGCCATTCTTTTCTTCGCATCGCTACACCAATGAAGAGACTTTTTTCCCGAAGATAAGGCATTGGTTTGTTGTCATGAAGCAAAATAGGGATGACGTTTGACTCCACTTCTTCATCAAAATATTTGACAACAAATTCTTTTTGTTCAGCTGTCAAATGATTATGGTCTTTGATGAAAACTTTTTCCTTTGCCATTTCGCGCTGAACATCCTTCCACGTTTTGTCAAAATCTTCTTGTTGATGAATAACCAATTTGTTGATTTTCTGAAGAATTTTGGAAGGCGCATCGTAGAAAGATTCGGCAACAAGCTTTTGTTTAAAGTCCATTGCGCGTTTCAAACCTGCAACTCTTACACGGAAAAACTCATCCAAATTATTGGAGAAAATTCCTAAAAAACGAATTCTGAGATGTATCGGAACACTTTTGTCCATCGCTTCCTGTAAAACTCTGGCGTTAAAAGCTAGCCAAGTGACATCGCGCGGATTAAATTGTTGTGGCATTATCGGGTTTTTGTTTATCTCAAAATTACTAAAATTCATTGTATTAATTTGGGTTCGAAAACTACAATCTTAATGGGATTATTATTGTTTCGAGAATGTCAATTAAATTTTAAATACTGTGTAAAGACTTTACTATAAGTGCTTAAATAAATTTATTTTAAATTTTTAATAAAATCGGATTCTTGTTTTTAAAAAATTAATACATTTGCTTCCCTTTTATTGAAAATTTAAAAATATGAAGAAAATTCTATTAACGTTAGTAAGTGTTCTGAGTTTGAGTGCTTTTGGACAAAGAACTTGTGGTACAAGTAAGAAGATGGCTGAATTTTTTGCGACTAATCCGGAAGCTGCCGCAAACAGACAATCTTTGAAAGATTTTTTAATCAATAATAAATCTCAAATCAACAGAAAAGCAGGTGTTGTTACGATCCCAGTTGTAGTTCACGTACTGTATTCTAATACTACAATGAATATTTCTGATGCTCAGATTGCTTCTCAAATGAAAGTGTTAAATGATGACTTTCGAAAACTGAATGCTGATTTCAGTACTGCTGTTCCAACAGTCTTTCAAGGTGTTGCAGCCGATATGGAGTTGGCATTTTGCTTAGCTACAAAAAAACCAGATGGCTCAACTACTACAGGTATTGAACGTAAATCTGTTGCATCAGGGTTTAATTTTGATGATAATTATTACAAATCTTCGGGATTACCATCGTGGGATACAACAAAATATCTTAATATCTGGGTTGGTAATATTAGTGCAGGCTACCTAGGATGGGCTTACCTTCCCGATAATGCAGGCGGTTCAGATGATGGACTTGCTATCGGCTATAAATATTTTGGGACTACAGGAACTGTAGTTTCTCCATATAATAAAGGAAGAACTGCAACGCACGAAATTGGACATTATTTTGGACTAAATCATATTTGGGGCGATGAAGAAAATTCTTGTGGAACTTCGTTAGGAGATGATGGTTGCGAAGATACGCCTGCTACGAAAGAGCCTTACTATGGAGCACCAACTTTTCCTACCAATCAATATGCTTGTATAACCACTACTAATGGTTCTATGTTTATGAACTATATGGATTACGTGAATGATAACAAAATGGCAATGTTCACAAACAATCAGAAAACCATTACACAAAATACTATGGCTGGCCCAAGAGCAAGTTTGTTAAATTCTAATGCTTGTTCTCTTTTAGCTGTTGATGACGTAGAAAAAGCTAACTCAATCAGTCTCTTCCCAAATCCTGCTGTTAATTATATTTCAATAGCTTCGCCTTTAGTTAAAATTAATGAGGTGGAGATTTTCGGTAATGATGGAAGATTGGTGAAAAAATCAAACATCAAAAATGAAACAGATAAAATTGATGTAAAAAGTCTTCCAGCTGGAACTTATTATGTGAGAACTTATGATAATGGTAACTTCATCAAATCAATGAAATTCATCAAACAATAAACTAACTTAAATTTGACTTAAATGAAACTCCGTCTTGTACGGAGTTTTTTTTATTAATGACAATTTGTCACTTTTTATGACGTGGTATAAATGTTGAGAAATGCAGAGTGTAATAAATTTTAATAACAAAAAAATAACATATAAAATGAGTAAAATAATTGGAATCGACTTAGGAACAACCAACTCTTGTGTTGCCGTAATGGAGGGTAAAGACCCTGTTGTAATTCCTAACGCAGAAGGTAAGAGAACGACACCGTCTATTGTAGCGTTTACAGAAGATGGTGAGAGAAAAGTGGGAGATCCTGCAAAAAGACAGGCTGTAACAAACCCTACAAAAACTGTTTATTCAATCAAAAGATTTATCGGTACGCACTTTAAAGATGATGCTTCTGAAATCACAAGAGTACCTTATAAAGTAGTTTCTGGACCGAATGATACAGTGAAAGTAAAAATCGACGACAGAGAATATACGCCACAGGAAATTTCTGCGATGATCCTTCAGAAAATGAAGAAAACTGCTGAAGATTATCTTGGTCAGGAGGTTACAAGAGCGGTTATCACTGTTCCTGCATACTTCAACGATGCTCAGAGACAAGCTACAAAAGAAGCTGGTGAAATCGCTGGTCTTAAAGTAGAAAGAATCATCAACGAACCAACTGCTGCAGCGTTAGCTTACGGTCTAGATAAAAACCATAAAGATCAGAAAATCGCTGTTTATGACCTTGGTGGTGGTACTTTTGATATCTCCATCCTTGATTTGGGTGATGGTGTATTCGAAGTATTGTCTACAAACGGAGATACGCACTTAGGAGGTGATGACTTTGATGATGTGATTATCAACTGGATGGCAGACGAATTCAAAGCTGAAGAAGGAGTAGACTTAAAATCTGATGCGATAGCACTACAAAGATTGAAAGAAGCTGCTGAAAAAGCTAAGATTGAATTATCTTCTTCTCCACAAACAGAAATCAACCTTCCTTATATTACAGCTACAGCTACAGGTCCTAAACACTTAGTAAAGACTTTAACTAAAGCTAAATTCGAGCAATTATCTGCAGATCTAGTAAGAAGATCTATGGAGCCAGTTGCTAAAGCATTGAAAGATGCAGGTTTATCTACTTCAGATATTGACGAAGTAATCTTGGTAGGTGGTTCTACAAGAATCCCAATTATCCAGGAAGAAGTGGAGAAATTCTTCGGTAAAAAACCATCAAAAGGCGTTAACCCGGATGAGGTTGTAGCAATTGGTGCAGCTATTCAGGGAGGTGTATTGACAGGTGACGTAAAAGACGTTCTTTTATTAGATGTTACGCCACTTTCTTTAGGTATCGAAACGATGGGTTCTGTTTTCACTAAATTGATTGAAGCGAATACGACAATCCCAACTAAAAAATCTGAAGTATTCTCTACAGCTTCTGACAATCAGCCGGCTGTAAGCATCAGAGTAGGACAGGGGGAAAGACCAATGTTCAACGATAACAAAGAAATCGGTAGATTTGATTTAACAGATATTCCACCTGCACCAAGAGGAGTTCCTCAGATTGAAGTAACATTCGATATTGATGCAAACGGTATCTTAAGTGTTTCTGCCAAAGATAAAGGTACAGGTAAAGAGCAGTCTATTAAAATTCAGGCGTCTTCAGGTCTTTCTGATGAAGAAATCGAAAGAATGAAGAAAGAAGCTCAAGAAAATGCTTCTGCCGATGCTAAGAAAAAAGAAGAAGTTGAAATTTTCAACAAAGCAGACGGATTGATTTTCCAAACTGAAAAGCAATTGAAAGAGTTTGGTGACAAATTATCTGCAGACAAAAAAGCAGCTATTGAAAGTGCTCACGCTGAATTGAAAACGGCTTTCGAAGCTAAAAATTCTGATGATGTAAAAGCTAAAACAGAAGCTTTAGATGCAGCTTGGATGGCAGCATCTGAAGAATTATATGCAGCAGGACAGCAGCCAGGAGCTGATGCAGGAGCTCAGAATGCTGGAAATGCAGGAGGTGAAGATGTACAAGATGCAGATTTCGAAGAAGTGAAATAAAACTTAATAAGTGCTTTAATATAAAATCTCCTCGCGAAAGCTTGGAGATTTTTTTTTTGCATCTGAAATAAATAAGAAGTTATCAATGTGCAATAATCTGATTTTAACAAACAATAACATTTATTTATAATATTTTAAAACTTTATGGCTCACTATTTGCAATTGGAATAAACGATTCTCATGTTTAATTTGAGTTTTCATGGTTATTAGTTTTTACCCAGCTTCGGCTGGGTTTTTTTGTTTATCTTTAACAAAAATAATGAAAAACTATATCATACCTATTTTATTCGTTGCTAATTTTTATCAATCGCAAATTACAAATAGAGATAAAATATTCACTTTACCTAAAGAAGAATATGACAACCTAAAAACATATCTCGCATCCAAAAATATTCCTGTAAAAGATACGATAGTAATTAAATATGATTATAAAAATGATTCCTGCTGGAATCTTCTCGATGAGCAATCCGACTCGAGAATTAAAAATGTTTTGCAGAACTTTAAAAAGCATATTAAAAACTTCAATGATAAGCATCCGGAAGCGATAGCAATTAATTTTAGAGAACCTGGTCGTAATTTTAATAAATTAAAGCTTTGGGATGACTCAATAATCATTGACGAAAACCTTTTCCTTAAAAATACAATTTTTAAAAAGAAAAAAATGTGTGGAAATTCTGCCATTATACTTAATGACGGCTCTTATGTATTAAGATCTTCTGACCCTCATTTTGATTTATTAGATGCAATAAAATAATTGGACTTTTATAGGATTTAATATCTTTGCAATCCTAAAAACAAAATCAATGTTTTCAAAAATCACAGTTCATAGAGTCGGGAATAAAATCAATGGTGAGTCACTTACGCTTTCGCAGGAAGAACTTCAGTTGGAAGACGATATGAAAGAACTGCTCGGTAATTATTTTATGAGCGCTTTCAAATCTGAGGAGCAATTTCAGTTTTACAGTGATTCTTATCTGGTTAATAATCCGGTGTACAGCTCTGTGTCGGAGATTTTTGAAGATAAAGCCAAATTTCAGTGGGAATCCGAGAATATTGCCAAGCATCTTTTTAATGCGGCAGAAAATCCGAGAGTACAGGCTGGCGAATTGTTCATCGTTTACTTTGAGGGTGAGCCTATTGAAACTGAAGATGGCGAACCTAAACAAATCGATTCCATTGGGATTTTCAAAACCGAAAAAAGAGAATCTTTTCTAAAAATCTACCCTAAGAATGAAACGTTTGATATCGAGAGAGATCAAGGAATCAGCCTATCAAAAATTGATAAAGCAGCGTTGATCTACAACAATGACAAAGAATCCGGCTACATCCTTTCTGTGGTAGATAATAACAAAAACGGCGATATGTATTACTGGTTCGAGGATTTTCTGAAAGTGAAACAACGCGATGACGAATACTTCCACACCCAAGAAACGCTCACGGTTTATAAGGATTTCATCACACAGAAGCTACCGGAAGAATTTGAAGTTTCTAAAGCAGATCAGGCAGATTTTCTGAATAAGTCTATCAATTTCTTCAAAGAAAAAGAAGAGTTCAAATATGATGATTTTGTGAACGAAGTGTTGCAGGACGAAAGTGTGATCGAAAGTTTTTCCAACTTCAAATCCGATTATGAGCAGGATATGCAGATTTCTATATCGGAAGATTTCCCTATTAATAATCAGGCTGTTAAAAAGCAACAAAGACATTTTAAATCCATTATCAAGCTAGATAAAAATTTCCATATCTACATCCACGGTGATCGCAAAATGATAGAAACCGGACAAGATGACAAAGGAAAATTCTACAGACTTTACTTTGAGCAGGAGAAATAAATCTGTTACAGATTATTGTTGGGACTTAATATAATATCTGCTCTCTCAGAAAAAATTTTCTACATTTGCATCTATGTTCATCAGGGAAAACAAAATATTCAGAACGGTATTTTCGGCTTTTGTAGCCGTGAGCTACCTTTTTGTGGTTTTGTTTTCTGCCGAGCTACATAATCATAATACGGACATTTTCAAGGATTTATCGTTCAAAAAATCAGAACTAAAAATCACCAAATCCACTCAGGATAAACAAAGTTCTGGCGACTGTCTTTCGTGTTATTTCATAGCCACGGGCAACTCGCTACTGCCGGAGCAGTTCACATTTCATTTCGAAAATTATACCCAGGAAGTTAAAACGATCATTTCCTTACAGGAAAAAATATGGTCTCAGACCAAGTTCAATTTCCAGCTGCGTGGGCCGCCAGCTATTTCCTGATTTCGTTTTTCTCAGCAACCAATTGAGAATCTTTTTTTTGGAATAATTCCATTTATTTGCTTTTAAAATAAGTCTTATTTGGGCAGCTTTATACGTCTTCCGTTCCCGCTTTTTTCTGTCATTACGAATGCAGTTTCAAGATCTGTAGACAATTTGTCCATTCGTAATAACAGAAAAAGAGCTCCACTCAAGCCGGGCTGCGTGCAATTCACCGTTCCAAATTCGTCAATGATTAATTTTATTATACGATAAGTGCAGCTGCGCTTATCATCATACATTTTATAAAAATGAAAAACATTATTAGTCTGATGTTAGTCTTATGTGGGCTTGCATTGGTATCCGCACAGAGATATACTGTGGAAGGCACCGTTCAGGATTATCATGACAAGACCTTGCTGCAAAATGTTACGGTAACCATCGGTACATATTCTGTCAAAACAGATACGTCCGGCAAGTTCAAGATCAGACAAATTCCTGAAGGCAGTTATACTTTGCTGGCATCGCATCCGGATTGCGCGAGTTTTTCTGAAGCCATAGAAGTTAATAAAGATTTGCATCTTTCCATCAGCCTGGAACATCACGTAAACGAGATCGAGTCTGTAACACTTCACGGCAATCATAAAAACAATGGGACGCTTGTCATAAAAACGCTGGATCACACTACAATTGAAAGAAATTCGACAGAAAATCTGGGAAATTTACTGAAGAATATTTCCGGTGTGAGCGGACTGAAAACAGGGAATAACATCGTAAAACCAGTGATTCACGGACTCTACGGAAGCCGGATTTCCATTTTTAACAATGGTGTCAGGATGGCAGAGCAGGAGTGGGGCGTTGAACATGCACCCAATATTGATGTCAATAATTTCCAGCATATAGATGTCATCAAAGGTGCATCGGCTCTTAGGTACGGAAGTGATGCCATTGGAGGCGTTGTAGTTCTGGAGCCAGAGATTTTCCCTAAAAAAGATACTTTGAAAGGAAATATCGGACTGTCTGGAATTTCCAACGGACGAGGTCTTGGTCTGGATGTCAATCTGGTAAAAGTCTGGAAGAATGGCTGGGCAATAAAATCTGGAGGTAATTTTCAGAAGCTGGGAGATCAAAGCGCACCCGATTATAACCTCAAAAATACAGGTTCGGATTTTTCCTCTTTCAATTTTACTTTGCAAAAGAATACTTTCAAAAGTGGAATCTCGTTCGATTATTATCTGACGAATCAGAACCTTGGAATCCTGCGCGATTCGCACGTTTCCACACCGCGGGATTATGAAGCGGCAATGAACACGCCAATCCCTTTTTACTCAGGAAAGTTCAGTTATGATATAGATAACCCGAGGCAGCTGGTAGAACATCATCTGGCAAAAGTTTCTGCATTCAACAGGTTCGAAAACATCGGAAAAGTATCGGCTACATACAGTTTTCAATACAATCACCGTCAGGAGTTTGACTTGAGAAGAGGAACGCTAAGTGCGATTCCGTCACTTGATTTAGCGCTGATGACGCATCAGTTTAATATCAATGATCTTCTGGAAAGAGAAAAATGGTCTTTGGAAACGGGAATTGATGCTGCCTTTCAGAATAATTATTCAGACCCGGCGACGCAAGCAAGAAGGCTGATCCCAAATTATGACAAATATTCAGCAGGTATTTATTCGGTGTTCAAATATAAAATATCGCCGGAGCTGAATGCCGAAGCGGGAATCCGTTATGATTATAATTATTATGATGTTACAAAATGGTATAACAAAAGCGACTGGGAAGATTATTATGCAGCAACTTTTCCGCAGTTCTATGTAAAAACAGATGCGAATAGAGTTTTGACAAGGCCCAAACTAACTTTTGAAAACTGGTCTTACAACGCTGGTTTGGAATATCATTCGTCAGCCAGTTTTAATCTGAAATTCAACTACGCAAAAGTAGGAAGAACACCGAATATTGCTGAGCTTTTTTCGGACGGACTGCATCATTCTGCCGCTATAATAGAGAAAGGCAATATGAACATCAAAAATGAGGAAGGACATCAGTTCAACCTCGTTGCAGATGCCAAACTGGATGTTCTGAAAGGCTTGGAAATTTCTGCTAACCCGTATTTCTTTATCACAAAGAATTTTATTAACCAAATTCCGAACGGCGTTTTGCAACTGACACAAGCTGGGACTTTTCCGGTTTGGATCTACCAGCAGATTGATGCCAAAATGTACGGATTGGATGTTGATATTAATCTCAATATAACGGATAATCTTTCTTATAAAGGAAGGGGCGCGTACGTCTACGGACAGGATGAAACGAATAATGAACCGCTGATCCTGATGATGCCAGTCAATTTTTCGAATGCGTTACAGTTTAAAATTCAGAAATGGCACGGATTCTACTTCAATATTGAAAATCAAACTTTTTTATATCAGAACCGCTTTCCGATTCATAATTTGGAATATACGGACTATATAGATGGCGAAGAAGTCAATAAAACTGTGGACATCAGCACACCGCCAAGACAATATTCACTATGGAATATTCAGACAGGGATCAATCTGGCTAAGAATTTTTCTGCTGGTCTTACAGTAAACAACGTCTTCGATATTTCTTACAAGGATTATCTGAACAGAATGCGGTTTTTTGCCAACGATTTGGGAAGAAATTTCATTCTGAACTTCAGATACAAATTTTAAAAACAATTATTAAGTTATAAAAATAAAAAATTTAAAACAATGAAAAGTAAATTCAATTTCAAAAAATTAGTAAGTGTTTTAGCTGCATTATTTTTAATCTTTAATGTCATCTCTTGTCAGAGAGATGAGGATGTAGCAGCAGATGATCTTCCACAGGAAGAGCTTACCAAAATCACGCTGAATGTTAAAGATATAGCTGCGGGCACAAACAAGGAGTACAGTTATATCATAGGTTCTGGAGCGCCCGTTATTCCTGTAACTGATGGGAAATCTTATGAAGTTACAACCACCTTCTGGAACGGTAGTGATGATGTAACCAAAGAGATAAAAGATGCTAAAGATGAGCATTTTCTAATATTTGATTTCCCGAAATCTACAGTTAATCTTACCAGGTTGGATGATGAGACTTCTACAGGGAAACTTGGAAAAGTAGGACTGAAAACGAAATGGGATGTGGTAAAAGCGGTAGTATCATCTTCACCACTGTTAAAGTTAACCTTGATCCACGACCCAGCATCTGCCAATGAATCCCAAAACGGAACAGCCTGGGGGAGCGTTTCCGGTGGAGAAACTGATGCTGAAGCAACCTTCGGCTTAACTAATTAATTTAAAAATACATATAATAAAGGTGCTTTTTTAGAGCATCTTTATTTTTATATAAGTAGGTGCAAACGACAGGGTATTTTATTATTTTGATATTAATTATCACTTAATTTTTTTTTATTGTCAAAAAAAATTACATTTGTTGAAAATTTATTCAAAATTAACACAGTTGAATAAATCATAATTAAAATGATGAAAAATGATGATCAATTATTTATTGAGGCCTATTGTGCTTCCAATACTGCTATTTCTGCTGTCTGTCAATTGTTATTCTCAATGTACAGGATGTACAGTTACAAATCCTACTGAAAACAACTATACCTTTGCAACCAACAGCGTGGTCTGTTTTACTACAGGAACTACCACAATGAATAATGTAGATTTCCAAAATAATTCAAAAATATGTATAGCGTCTGGTGCGACTTTAATCATTCAGAATAATATTAATTCCACCACCGGAACAAATGTTACTTTTGAGATTGCTGGAACACTGCAGTTTACCCAGAGCCCGAACATCAACTCTAGTCTTACCATAAATATTGCCAATGGCGGTATTATGCGTGCTGGTGCAAGCGGTAATAACAATTTTACATTTTCCGGAACCAGCAATACAGTGATCAACTACGGAACTATAGATGTGGGAGTTCTGGGATTCAGTGGGAACGGAAACAACCTTATAGATAATTATAACCTTTTTTCCATTACGCAAAACATTAATATATCGGGAACCACGACATTTCGAAATTTTGGAACGATAAACATTGGTGCCAGTTACAATAATAACAGTACTAGTACTTATCTAAACTGTGGGACGATTAATTCGACAATCGGATATAACCTCGGTGGTGGTAGAATTGTAAATACAGGAACCTTCAATGTAGGAAGCGGTTCTGTAGATATGTCCGGAATGAGCAGGATGGAAAATTACGGAACGTTTTATTCTAAAGGTTCTATAAACGGATCTAGTGCAGCTGTGATATATAATGAAGGATTGATGAAAATCACAACCTGGCAACCCAACGGTGCCACAATGACCGGACCATCCTCTCCGTCAAGAAAAGGATATACGTATTTTCTTAATACTGTTAATCCCAATGGCGTGAGAATAGGGCCTAACCTGGATCTGACAAAATACACGCAATACGAAGGTGCAATGGTAAAAGCAGGAACACAAGGTCAAAGTGCTATTTTCAACGCGACTCCACTTTATATTAATTCTGGAGGTACGCCAACAACTGCGACCTTGGCGAATGTGACTTACGACTGTGTCGGAAACGTTACCTGCGGTGCACCATTGGTTACAGTGACCAATATCTGTATGAATCCCGACGGATCTTTTCCGCCTGTTGCCAACAATGATACGTTTGCCATCACTGCAGGTTCTTTATCTGCAACGTCGGTTCTTGCCAACGATTTGGAGCAATATAATGGTGCAGTAGCAACCACATCGAATGTCATTTTGACGCAGTTATCTACAACCAACCCGAATGTTACACTTAACACAAGTACGGGCTTAGTTCAGGTCGGTTTAGGTGTTCCGTCTGGAATTTATACGATTAATTACCAGATTTGCCGTACCATCTTACCAAGCAGTTGTAGTACTGCTGTGGTTACTGTTAATGTAACCAGCACTAATAATGTTTGTTACAAAGCGGGAGTTTTGTCTGGAACAGCGCTGCCTACACACGTAGGATTTACATCTTTAGCGAGAGCCAATTCGGGGAGCAGCAACTGGCCAGAAATCAGAACTGGAGCTTGGATAATTTTAGAAGCTAAAACCAAAGGATTTGTTCTGAACAGATTAACTACACAACAAGTTTCTGAGATTCCTTCAGCTGATCTGAAAGAAGGAATGGTTGTTTACAACACGACACTTAATTGTCTGCAAATTAACACAGACGGCACAGCAGATGGATGGAAATGCTTCAATACGCAGACTTGTCCCGATTAATTAAACTATATAACACATTACATGAAAATGAAAAAAAATTATTTACTGATCTTAGCTTTTGCTTTTGGTCTTGACAACGCACAGGTAGCGATTGGAAAAACAACGCTGGAATCCGCCTCTTCTTCTATTGAATTTGGTTCAGAAAACCGTGGTTTGGTATTGCCTTGGACAACAAGTGCAGCTGACGTAACCAATGTTGTGAACGGAACAATGATTTTTGATATCAATGATAAAAAAACAAAAATCTACGCCAGCAATATGTGGAAAGACCTTTCTGTAGATTCGACAGGCTCTGTTGATAGCACATTACAGGATGGTTTAACCGAGCGGAATAATGCTAAACTTTCTGTTGGTACTGTAACATCAACTCCCGGAATTTTAGTTTTAGAAGACAATAATAAAGCTATGATTCTTCCCAAAGTCGCAAATGCCTATCTCAATATTGTTGCGCCAACAGCCGGAATGATTGTTTATGACACAGCAAAAAAGATGCTTTTGATTTACAACGGAACGGTCTGGACTTTTTGGAAAGCATCTTAAGATTCAGATTTTTAAAATTTATGAATTTTTATAAAAATCACAGTTGTATTTAATTTGCAATTCTTCAAAAATTGCCTATTTTTGCAACCTAAAAAATTCAATTAATGAACGTTACAGCAACCAACCATGACGAAGTGAGCGCATTGCTTACAGTAACATTGGAAAAATCTGATTATAAAGAAAAAGTAGAAAAACAATTGATCAACTATGCAAAAAATGCACAAGTTCCTGGATTCAGAAAAGGAAAAGTGCCATTGAGTATGGTTAGAAAACAATATGAAGCAGGTATCGCTTATGAAGAAATCAACAAACAGATTTCTGAAGCTTTAAATAATTACGTTGCTGAAAACAAATTAAGATTAGTGGGGCAGCCGGTTCCACAGCCTGTAAATGATTTCAATCATAATGCAGATTCACTTTCTGTAGCATTTGAAGTTGGATATGAGCCAGAATTTACAGTGGACTTGACGCAGTACGAAGCGCCACATTACAAAGTAGAAGCATCTGAAAAAGAAATCGCTACAAGTGTGGAAAACATGCAGAAGCGTTTCGCAGAGAGAGTTCCTGAAGAAAAAATCGGAAAGGATTCTTATGTGGCATTAGAGGTTTCTCAAGTGGTGGAAGCAGACGCAGAAGGTGAGCATCACCATCATCCAAAAAACGTAACGGTTTCCAAAGAACAAAAAGAAGCTTACGATCTTGTAAAAAAACTTAAAAAAGATGATTCTGTAAAAGTTTCTAAAGAAGATCTTCAGGCAAAAGAAGAATTAGCTAAACAATTAGGTTTCAGCAAAGAAGAAGCAGAGCATCTTCATCATAATGAGGTGGAAGTTACTGTAAAAGATATCTACGGACTAAACCTTGCAGAGCTTAACCAAGAGTTATTTGATAAAGTTTACGGAAAAGATGAGATCAAATCTGAGGAAGAATTGAAGGCTAGAGTTAAAACTGAGCTTGATGAATATTTCCAGCAGAATGCGGATGTACATTTCGTAAACAAAATTCTTCAGCAGGTAAATGAAAAGCAAGAAGTAAAATTACCTGAGGCTTTCTTAATCAAATGGTTGTTATTTTCTAACCAGAATATCACTTCTGAGGAGCAAGCAAAAGAAATCCTTGAAAACGAAAAAAGCATTATCAAAGGTCAAATCCTTGAAGGAAAATTGATGAACGATAATGAAATCAATTTGGATTATGCAGAAGTTCTTGGGCAGGCTGAGCAGTTGGTAAGAAATCAATTGGCGATCTATGGTATTCACCATTTAGGAGATGATGAGGTTCAGAAATATGCTGCTGAAATGCTTAAAGATGAAAACCAAGTGAGACAAATTTCTTCTGAAGTTGCAATGGCTAAACTAAAAGATGTAATCCTTGAAAAATCTAAGAAGACAGAAACAAAAATCTCTCACGATGAGTTTCTTGAAGAATTGAAGAAGTAATTTCCTCATAATAAAGGAAAAACGCTCCAAATGTGGAGCGTTTTTTTATTAGCACCTTCAAGGTTTTCAAAACCTGAAAGTTGATCTATAAATTTAAGATGAGACTAAAAATTCAAAAACAATCGTGGATTAACAGGCTGATTATTTTTATGAACTTCATAATGAAGGTGCGGCCCTGTGGAACGGCCAGTATTTCCGGATTTGGCAATAATCTGACCTACTTTTACACGGTCATTTGTTTCCACCAAGACTTCGGATAGATGTCCATAAAGCGTTGCCAGTCCGTTGCCGTGTTCCACAATCACACAGTTGCCATAACCGCCTTTGACACCTGCAAAAATAACCTTTCCAGAAGCAGCACATTTAACAGGACTTCCATAAGCCACAGCAATGTCTAAACCTTTGTGGAATTGCATTTGATCTTTTTCTGCCGGAGCATTGCTGGATGCATTTTTATCTTCTCTGATGATGGCTTGTCTTTTTATAACATTTCCGAGACTGTCTTTTTCTTCAACCGTGTTATTTTGATTGGCAACTATTTCCGGAGATTTAGGAGGGATAGGATTTTTGCGGATACCAAAATTTGATGAGATATAACCATCGGTGGGAATTCCCAGGGGAACCAGCTGTAGTTTCTGTTCAAGATCGGTAAGATATTGGCTGTAGCGGTTGCTTACTTTTGCAAGATATACCACATTTTGTAGGCTATCCTGCGACAGCCTATCAATCCTAAGATCCGACACATTTTTTGATTTCAGAAATCCGTCAATGCTTCGGATGCTTTCATCTATAAGAGCGAGGTCGGTTTTTAGTTGCAGATGATCTACACTGTCTTTTTCGTTATTGATTTTCACCAGATTTACTTGATAAAGTTTATCATCTTTACCTGTATATAATCTCGCAATTATCAACGACTGAATAAAGCACGCTAGAAGCAAAAATATCAGTACAATATTTTTTTTCTTTTTAGATTTGAAAAACTGAACCATTAATACATTTTTAAAATGGAATGCAAAAGTAGTAATTTTTTATCTTGATTAATGGTAATCAGGATCAACGTTGTATATACAGCAAATGAAAGTTAATTATTCTTAATTTATAATTAAAGCATAATTTGATTTAGACAAATTCATAAATAAGCTTAGATTTGTAAATGCTAAAAAAAGCCAAACCAAAAATGACAAAGAAATTGACTAAAGCGACTAAAAATGCAAGAGTTGGAGTTTTAGGAAGCGGAAGTTTTGCAACGGCCATTGTGAAAATGTTACTGGAAAACTGTAAAACCGTCCAGTGGTGTGTAAGAAATGAATTCGTGAAGGGTGCTATCGAGCAAAGAGGCCACAATCCTACCTATCTCACTACAGTGGCTTTCAACTTAAAAAAACTTAATATCACAACCGATATCAATGAATTGGTTTCCAATTGTGATGTGATTATCCTTGCGGTGCCTTCTATTTATCTTGCAGAATCTATGGAGAAGCTGACGTGTGATCTGGAAGGAAAATTGTTTTGTTCCGCTATAAAGGGTATTGTTCCTAAGCATAATGATATTGTTGCTCACTATCTGAGGGACAATTTTAAAATTGGTTTTAAAAATCAGGCTGTTATTGCCGGTCCTTGTCATGCAGAAGAAGTTGCAATGGAACGTTTGTCTTATCTTACGGTCGCTGTTGCAGAAGATGAAGATGCAAAAGTTCTCCAAGAGATTTTGTCATCCTGTTATATAAAAGTGAATACAAGCCAGGATATTCTGGGAAACGAATATTCTGCAATTCTTAAAAACATATATGCCATCGGAGCTGGTATCGCTAGCGGACTGGGCTATGGAGACAATTTTATTGCGGTTTACGTTTCAAATGCAATCCGTGAAATGGAGGCATTTCTGCAAGCTATTTATCCCGAGCCGAGAGATGTGAATGACAGTGCCTATTTAGGGGACTTGATTGTTACAGCGTACTCTCTTTTTTCCCGAAACAGAAACTTGGGAAATCTTATTGGCAAAGGTTATACCGTGAAGTCTGCAATCCAGTCAATGAGTATGGTTGCGGAGGGTTATTACGCTACCAAAGGTATATACTCTATCTGTAAAGACAAAAAATTGAAACTTCCGATAGTCAATACCATTTATGATATATTGTATGAAGGAAAAAATGCGGAAAAACAATTTGCAAAATTAACAGAAAAATTAACCTGATCTTAATGAAAGTTAATTAATTATAGAACAAGCACAATGGAACAGATTTTGCAAAATTTGCAGTCTTAAGAAATGAAAAAATATTCAAACACAAAATGAAACATTCAAAGTTTAAGCTGGCTCAGGAAGCCATAAAGCACAAAGGATTTTTACAAAAGATTCCAGCGGCTGTCAGAATGATAAAATCCTGGCGAAAAGGTGAGTATAAAATGAAAGTAACAGACATTTTATTACCTGCGCTAGCATTATTATATGTTATCTCGCCTATAGATCTTATTCCGGATTTTGTCTTAGGAATAGGCGCTTTGGATGATCTTGCAATATTAGCATTTGCTATTCCTATGTTACTAAAGGAAGTGGATAAATTTCTTCTATGGGAAAGCCAGAAGAAAAATCCAAATGTGATAGATGCAGAGATTGTTGAATAAAAAAACCAGAGAACTTTTCTCTGGTTTTTTTATTAGATATTTACCACTGTCTCTATTTCCGGAGCGTATTGCTTAATAGTGCTTTCCACGCCCAACTTCATTGTAGAGCTACTGATGCCGCAGCTGGAGCAGTGTCCTAACAAACGGACATAGACAGTTTTGTCTTCTACATTTATCAGCTCTATATCGCCCCCATCTTTATTAAGAAACGGACGGATGCTGTCCAATGCCTCCATTACTTTAGTAACCAGTTCTTCCTGGATATCATTTGTATTGTTCATAAATTTATTATTTCTTTGGCGAGCAGCCTGCCATAGTCGTAATTTTTACAGCTTCTGTTGCTGGCAGATTTTTATTTCTTTCTACTAGACTTTCAATCATATTCTGAGCAGTTTTGGTATAGATATCAGATATTTTAGAATTTTCCTGCAATGCAGCCGGTCTTCCAACATCTCCCGCTTCTCTAATACTTTGAATCAAAGGAATTTCACCCAAAACCGGAATCCCCAGATCTTCTGCCATAAACTGAGCGCCTTGTTTTCCAAAGATATAATATTTATTCTCAGGTAATTCCTCTGGCGTGAAGTACGCCATATTTTCTATCAATCCCAAAACAGGAATATTAATGCTTTCCATATTGAACATTGCAATTCCCTTTCTCACATCGGCTAAAGCAACGTGTTGAGGCGTACTCACGATCACAGCTCCTGTTACCGGAACTTCCTGAATAATTGACAAATGAATATCACCAGTTCCCGGAGGAAGGTCAATCAAAAGGAAATCCAATTCTCCCCAATCTGCATCACGAAGCATTTGATTCAATGCTTTGGAAGCCATTGGGCCTCTCCACACTACAGCTTGGTTAGCACCGGAAAAATATCCGATTGATAACATTTTTACACCGTAATTCTCGATTGGTTTCATCAGATTTCTGCCGTTCACTTCTACAGAAATTGGTTTTTGACCTTCTGTATCAAGCATTGTAGGAACAGACGGACCGTAGATATCTGCATCCAGCAATCCAACTTTGAAACCCATTTTTGCCAACGTTACTGCCAAGTTTGCAGAAACAGTAGATTTCCCAACACCACCTTTTCCGGAAGCAATGGCTATGATATTCTGAATTCCCGGGATTTGTTTTCCTTTGATTTCGTTAGTCGCAGGTGTTGCAGGCAATTCAGGAGAAGTGATTTTTAATTTCAAGTTGATATGTTCCCCGAATTCTGAAGCAAAAGCTTGTTTCATAGCAACTTCCAACTTCTTTTTCTCGTGCATAGCAGGCGAGTGAGCAGTCATATCGATATACACGGCATCGCCCATCACTTGGAAATTACTCACAAGGTCATCCACTTCTATCTCTTTCAGAAAATCCTGAACTTTTGATTTCGTCAGCATAAAATTTATTATTCTTTAAGTGGCTACAAAATTACGGATTTTAAAATTAATTTAGAATTAATTGAATTTATGATTTTGTCTATGCTGATGATTTTTGGCAGGTTAAGTTAAGTAGGAGTGTTTGAGAGAAATAAAGATTTAAGGTTAAGTTAAAAACTATCCAACTCATTTTAGGAGCCGGGAACCTGCTGTCCACTATATCTTTTTTGTCATTGCGAACGACGTGAAGCAATCTTTAGAAACTTTCTCCGCAATGACAAAAAAGGATGCCGTTCCCATCAGGGCTAAGGGGTTTTGACTTTTGATCAAGTTTTGGCAACGAAAACACAATTTTGTCATTTTGAAAGAATCTCAACAATCAAGTAAACAATTTCCAAAAATTAAAAAATATAGATAAAATTGAAATAAAAAGTAAAATTATGGAAACTATTAAATGTGAAATTTTTTCATTTTTCTTAAAACCTAAGCAGATTAAAATAAATGATGCTAATAGAAAAATTATCAGATAATACTTAAAAGAATATTTAGTAAAAGTCAAAGCATCGAAAAAAGCTTTCGTTTTTGCATCAGATTTTTTGTAATCATCCAAAATGTGATAATTGATAATGACTACGCAAATTAGAACTATCAAGCTTAATAAACTTGACGCAACTGAAAATTTATTTTTATCTAAGGTTGACATTCTTTAACTCTCCAACTGTCCTTCCCACTTACTCACAGCAGAAGTCGCCAAGGCATTACCCAACACATTTGTCATACTTCTTCCCATATCGCAGAAATGGTCAATTGGGAGAATCAAAGCAATTCCCTCAACAGGAATATCGAACATTCCACACGCCGCAACAATGATTACCAAACTTGCTCTCGGAACGCCCGCAATTCCTTTACTCGTCAGCATTAGAACCAAAAGCATTATGATTTGTTGTCCAAGAGGCATATCAATTCCGTAAATCTGAGCAATGAAAATCGATGCAAAGGTCATATACATCATACTTCCATCCAGATTGAAGGAATATCCCAAAGGCAAGATAAAAGAAACAATCCTGCTGTTACAGCCAAATCTTTCCAATTCTTCTACCAATTTCGGGAAAACGGCTTCTGAACTTGTCGTGGAAAATGCAATCAACAAAGGCTCTTTGATTCTTCTCAACAATTCGAAAAGACGTTTGCCGAGAATCATATAACCTACCAAAAGTAAAACTGCCCAAAGAACTGCTAACGCAAAAAAGAAATCTCTAAGATAAATCGCATAGACTTTGAAAATCTCAAATCCATTCGTTGCAACCACCGCAGAAATTGCCCCGAAAACACCCAATGGCGCAACCCACATTATATAACCCACCATTTTCAGAATGGCGTGCGCAACAATGTCCAGACCTTTGATAACCGGCTTCGCATACTCTTCTCCCATTGCAGACAATGCAATCCCAAACATTACAGAAAAGACAACAATCTGCAACACTTCATTCGTTGCAAAAGCTTCGAATAAACTTTTCGGAATAATATGTTTTACAAAGTCTTCCATAGAGAATCCTTTGCTATTGCTCACGATTTCGGAAGCGGAAGCTGCATCCTGAATTGGTAATTTTGTAACATGACCAGGTTCCAGCCAATTGACTAAAACCAAACCAATGGTAAGTGATACCAAAGATGCACTGATAAACCAAAGCATCGCCTTAGTTCCGACACGTCCTACCATTTTTATATCACCCATTTTTGCAATCCCTACAACCAGTGTAGAGAACACCAATGGTGCAATAATCATCTGAATCAGACGGATAAAAACCGTTCCCAGCAACTTTATATTTTTTGCAAATTCTTCTGCGGAATCCGGATTATTGGTATGTATGATGCCGCCTAGGATCACACCTAAAACCAATGAAATAATGATTGCGAAAAACAGTTTATTCTGACCTTTCATAACTTTCTACATATTTTAATGTTTTGAACACAATGTGCACAAATTCTAATCTATTTAAATTAATCAGTTTCAGTTTAAAGAAATGCTGTAGGTCTAAACCTTAGCATTATAAAATCTGATATAAATTGAAACTGAACAAAACTAATATTTTTGAGAGAATAACCACTTATTTTTTTAAGTTAATATTAATCACCATTCAGTAAAGCATCTATTTTCAAACATCAAAAATAAAATAACATTCACGCATAGTTTACATTAGAAGTCGTTCTTTGTACAAAACTGATAGCTAATGAAATCAACATCAACCAGTTTATGAAAAGAGATGTGGAGATCGTTATTATTTCTGATCTGCACCTTGGAACTTATGGTTGCAAGGCTCAAGAACTGCTGCATTATCTCAATTCTATTCGGCCTAAAACATTGATCCTGAACGGCGATATCATCGATATCTGGCAGTTTAAGAAATCCTATTTTCCTAAATCACATCTGAAGGTTGTCAAGAAATTGATTTCATTTGCGACGAAAGAGTCAGAAGTATTTTACATCACGGGAAATCACGATGAGGCATTCCGGAATTTTACAGATTTCGAATTAGGGAAATTGAAGTTGTGCAACAAACACGTCTTGAAATTGGGGAATCAGAAAGCCTGGATTTTTCACGGTGATGTTTTTGACGCCTCGGTTCAACATTCCAAATGGATTGCAAAGTTGGGCGGAAAAGGTTACGATTTGCTGATTGCGATTAACAATCTTGTGAATTGGGGATTGGAAAAAATGGGAAGAGAAAAATATTCCTTTTCGAAAAAAATTAAGAATAATGTCAAAAAAGCCGTGAAATATATCGGTGATTTTGAATTAACCGCTTCCGAATTGGCGATTGAAAACAACTTCGATTATGTGATTTGTGGACATATTCATCAGCCTCAAATCAGAGAAGTGGTTACCAAAAAAGGCAAATGTACTTATCTGAATTCCGGAGATTGGGTGGAAAATCTTTCCGCGTTGGAATATCAAAATGGCGAATGGAAGATGTTTGTTTATGAAGATGAAAAACACAATTTGCTGGATGAAGAAATCGATGAAATGAAGGAAATCAACAGTGCAGAACTGATGAAAATTGTGACTCAAATTGTGTAAAGTTTAAATTGGCTTTGCGACTTATTAGTATAAAATTAAAAAAATAATTGCGCCTTTGCGATTAAAATAAAACACAAATATTTAAATTTTTTTAAGCCATATGAAAATATTATATGCCTTCCAAGGTACAGGGAACGGACATCTTGCCAGAGCTCAGGAAATTATCCCGATTCTAAAGAAGCACGCCTTGGTAGATACGCTGATTAGCGGTCATCAGACCCAGTTGAAGTCGGATTTCGATATTGATTTCCGGTTCAAGGGGATCTCGCTGTTATATAATAAAACTGGCGGACTGTCTTATAAAAAAACATTGTTTCATAACAATTTTTGCAAGGCTGCAAAAGTTGTTAGAGATATGGATCTGAGTGGCTATGATTTGATTATTAATGATTTTGAACCACTGACGGGATGGACGGCTAAACTTAAAAATCTGCCGATCATAGAACTGAGCCATCAGGCATCATTAACGTTCAAAGAAACTCCAAAGCCCGATAAAAAAGATTGGTTGGGAGATTTTATTCTGAAACATTATGTATCATGTGATAAGAAAATCGGGTTCCACTTCGATAACTATAACCCAAGCATCAAGAAACCGGTCATCAGACAAAAAATCAGAAAACTAAATCCGGATAAAAAGGGCCATTATTTGGTATATCTCCCGAGTTTTTCCGATGAGGTTATAACAAATATACTAACAAGGATCGATGTGGAATGGAAGGTTTTTTCCAAATACGCCAAACAGATTCAGAAATTCAGGAATGTTGAGATTTTTCCTATTGATGAGTTAAAATATCTTGAATTATTTGAATCCTGCGAAGGAATTCTCTGCAATGCTGGTTTTGAAACACCCGCCGAAGCTCTGTTTATGAATAAGAAATTATTCGTGATTCCTATAGAAAACCAATATGAGCAGGAATGTAATGCTTTTGCGCTGCAAAAAATGGGTGTTGCCAATTCAGACAGGCTTGATCCTGCGAAAATCCGGGACTGGATCAATTCTGAAAAGATAATAAAAGTTGATTATCCGGATAATATCGAAAGTATTATTACGAAAGAAGTGTTGTATTAAATCAAATAAAAACTAAAAAACCTCCGAACAATCAGAGGTTTTGATTTTATATAAGCTAAAAAGTTATGCTTTTAGATATCTGGAATAAGCGTAACCTTCTTCACCGTCTTTAGTTTTGATTTTCCACCAATCGTCAGAAGATTGTTCTACTAAAGTTACCGCTTCCCCTTTAGCCGCCTTACCTACAACAGCCGCTTCAGTAGAAGGTGCCTGTCTAATGTTCAAATTAGAATCTTCAGTAGCAACTGTAAGAGATGTTCCAGCTTCCAAACCAGAAACCTGAACGTCAATGTTAATATCTGTAGCAGTGTATGAAGAATCAATTGCACCAAGCGCATTCCATACAGCATCCTTCGATGCACTGTTAGATGCCTTTCCTGTGATGTATAGAACGCCATCCTGCTCCTTAATAGAAAGGTCAGAAAGTCCTGCGGACTGAGCTGCAGAGACTACACTTGCATATTTGTCTTGTAAACTCATTTGTGATTATTTAACTGTGATTTTGTTATCGTATTTTCCAATTTTAAGCGCGTCTACCGATTCTTTCACTTTTCTTGCGTTAGCGGCAGTTGTAGATCCAGTTAGTGTAAGAGTTCCGTTCATATCTTCTGCTTTTACACCAGGGATATCTTTAAGAGCATCATTCACTTTTTGAAGAACTGCAGCATCTACCACATTCACTTCAACTGGGGCAGCTGTAGGAGCTGGTGTAACTGTCGCCATATCGTGAACATCTTTCACGCCTTGGATTTTTTTCAGAGCATCGATTGCAGCTTGCTTGTCTGCTTCCGTTGCAAAAGTTCCGCTCAGGTGAGCTTGTCCTTCTTTCACTTCCACAGAAGTTCCCGGATAAGCTGTAATCGCAGTTGTAGCTTGTGATGTAAGTTCAGCGTCAGATGCTTTCTTTTTACAAGATACGGCTGTCATTGATACCATCAATGCTAGAGCCACAATTTTAAATGTTTTTTTCATAGGATAAAAATTGATTTATTTAAGTCGTGATTTATAACTAATAAAATTGATGCCAAACAAAGCGGAGAACCATCGTATTTTGATTTAAACTTCGTCTTTAGTAAATTTAAAAACTTTTTTAATGCAAAGATTCATCTTAGAAATATTTAACAGAATTTTATAAGTTGATGAAAATTATAATTTGTGATCTATTTAATTCTCAGAAACTCCTTTGCAAGTTCTATCAATTTCGGGTCACCTGTATATTTTCCTTTTTCGTCGGAGAGCTTCACTGTTGGAATCCATTCGTTGTTAATGCCTTTCACGCTGATGAGTTTCATCACAATATTCATTGGTTTCAGTCCCACATCATTGGTAAGGTTGGTTCCGATTCCGAAAGAAATTCCTATTTTACCTCTGCAGTAATTCGTGATTTCTTCTACTTTTTCTAGATTAAGTCCATCGGAAAAAATTATGTACTTGAATAGCGGATTGATGCCCTGCTTTGTATAGTGAGCGATTGTTTTGTCTGCAAATTCCAATGGATCGCCGCTGTCGTGACGTACCCCATCAAACAACTTTGCAAATTTTTTATCAAATTGCTGGAAAAAAACCTCTGTGGTGTAGGTATCAGAAAGTGCCACTCCTAGATCGCCACGGTAAACATTGACCCAGTTTTCCAATGCGATAGAATTGGCCATTTTAAAACCATATTCCGCAGCGTGAAACATAAACCATTCGTGAGCATGTGTCCCGATTGGTTTTACATTGTACATCATAGCAAGATGTACGTTGGAAGTTCCTGTAAAAGTCGATTTTTTATCCTTAATCAAAGCATCCATCACTAATCTGTGAACTTTATAAGAATGTCTTCTTCGCGTTCCAAATTCCGCAAATGGTACACCGAGTTCTGTCAAATGGATGGCTTTTTCTACAGTCTTATTGATGACCTCTTCGTTGGTTTGTCGCTCCATATGATTCATCTCATAATGAAGTTCACTAATGAGAGCAAGAAGTGGAACTTCCCAAAGAATTGTTCTATACCAAAGGCCTTCTACTGATACTTTCAGATCATTTCCAATTTGTTCTATTTTTACTTCCGATGGGTCATAATGAAAACCTTCCAGAAAATCAAGGTAGGGCAGTGCTAGGTATGGACAGGTGACTTTTAGATATTTTTTTTCGTCTTTGGTCAATTTCAATTCTGCCATTGCATTGACGGCCTTTCGGAGTTCATCAGCAAAACCTTGCGGAAATTCATGTTTACCACGGTTGATGAATTCGTATTTTACAATCTCGTTTGTGAATAATTTCACAACTGCATTTTGCATTGTAATTTTATAGAAATCATTATCTAGAATAGATTTGAGCCTTATCTCGTGCATAAAAATATCGTTTACACAAATCTAATGAATTTTGTTGACGAGAATTAGAATAGCGGTGGAATTTATCAAAAAGACAATTTCTTTGAGTTGCTTTATATTTTTAAGGTAAAAGGTTTCTAACTTCGTTAAATTGAAAAATGTTTGATTAATCTAGTGCCTTAACAGCAGCTCAACAGTAATCTTTCCTTGCGCCTTTGTGTTTTGCTTTTAGGATTCCAAAAGTAATTTTCAATTACAATCCTTACTTTTGTGAAAATTTTTTGAAATGATAAAAGCGCTGATGTACTTCGCAGTTGGAACTATGATTAGTTTTTTTCTTAGACGTCTCACAGGCGACCCTGCGGATTTTTGGGTAGAACTTTATGTAGCTTCCGCTTTCGGAATCGGTTGGGGATTGGCTTATTTTGTAGATCATCCGGAGTGGCCGCTTCCTAAGAAAATGGGAATTTCGTTAATTGGAATTGTTTTTCTAGTTGCTGTTGGATTGATATTTTTCAATTTCGAAACTGCAGTTCCTTCTATAATCAAGTTTTCTACGGTTTTTGTAGCTTATTATATGATAGCAAGCTTTAGAGAAAGCAAATCTTTAAGGTATTAATCAGCTTGTACTTTAGTGTTTTGCTTTTACTCAGTATTTAATTAAAAGAAAGCCAGATTTTTAAGATCTGGCTTTTTGTTTTAATGGATTGTCAGTAAACTGATGGTACCCAAGACAAATAACCAACAACATAAAGGCAGAAAACGAACAGGAACAGTATGCGGCCAATAACCAACCTAATAACGATGTGGGTATGGTAAACTTTACCTTCAAGGTGAGTGTTTGTTAGTTTTCCTCATTTGAACACAAGATTCTCCATCGTTGCCCAGAATTCCATCGTAATTGGTGAACTCTTCAATAAAATGAGTGAAAGATAGTGAAATGGCTGTCTTTTATGTTTATTTTGTTGTCCACAGTTAGGACAGGAATTTTTTTCTACAATGTGTTCGCAATTCAGAGAGTATTTTTTTCTCATAGTTTTCTGTGGCTCATTTTCCAAGATATTTTTCAATAAATATAAAAATCCTTAGTAATAAATAATGCTTATTTTAATGATTTCGAAAAGTTTTCGGATAATTAATGCTCAGCTAACACATTAATTTTGTGAAAATTAAAATATTTTTCTGAGGATAATTTTTCATAAGAAAAAAAATTCCTACCTTTGCACACCCTTTGAGGGAAAATTATGTTTAATCGTAAACGATAAATTGTGAATACATTAAGTTACAAAACAGTATCGGCAAACAAGGCTACAGCAAATAAAGAATGGGTTGTTGTAGACGCTGCTGAGCAACCGTTGGGAAGACTAGCTTCTACCGTTGCAAAGATTTTGAGAGGTAAGCACAAAACGAATTACACACCGCACGTAGATTGTGGAGATAACGTAATCGTTTTGAACGCTGGGAAAGTTACACTTTCCGGAAACAAGTGGGCAGACAAAACTTACATTTGGCACACTGGATATCCAGGTGGTCAGAAGTCTATGACTGCTGAAGAGCTTAAGAAAAAAGATGCACTAAAAGTGTTGGAAAAGTCTGTAAAAGGTATGTTGCCAAAAAACAGATTGGGTTCCGCTCTTTTCAAGAACCTTTATTTATATGAAGGAACTGAGCATAAGCACGAAGCTCAACAGCCAAAAGTAATCAATGTTAACGAATTCAAATAATTGAGTATGTCTATAGTACACAAAATCGGAAGAAGAAAAACTTCTGTTGCAAGAGTTTACGTGAAGCCAGGAACTGGTAATATCACGATAAACGGGAAAGATGCTAAAACTTACTTCTGTACGGATGTTTTAGTTTATAAAGTAAATCAGCCATTTTTGTTGACAGAGACTGTAGGTCAGTATGATGTTACAGTAAATGTTTTTGGTGGAGGTATCACTGGTCAGGCAGAAGCTGTAAGACTTGGTGTTTCCAGAGCACTTTGTGAGATCAACGAAGAGTTCAGATTACTTCTTAAGCCACACGGATTGCTTACAAGAGATTCAAGAATGGTGGAAAGAAAGAAACCAGGACAGAAAAAAGCGAGAAAGAGATTCCAGTTCTCAAAACGTTAATTTCAAGATTCAAGATTTCGGACGGGAGGTACAAAACTTATGTTTTATTCTTGGTTCAAGATTCTTGGTTCTATTTTATCAACAAAAATATTGCCCGTTACGTTTAGCATCCAAACTTTACTCCCATCTAAAGTAAAGTTGATTGCGGAAAAGCGGAAAGTAAACTAACAAAAAACAAGAAAACATGGCAAAAGCAAATGTAAAAGACCTTTTAGAGGCTGGTGTACACTTCGGTCACATGACTCGTAAGTGGAATCCAAATATGGCTCCATACATTTTCATGGAGAAAAACGGTATTCACATCGTAGATTTACATAAAACAGCTGTTAAATTGGACGAAGCATGTAGCGCTTTGGAAAAATTAACTTCTGCAGGTAAAAAAGTTCTTTTCGTAGCAACTAAAAAGCAAGCGAAAGAAGTAGTTGCAAAACACGCTTCGGAACTTAATATGCCTTACATCACTGAAAGATGGCCTGGTGGAATGCTAACTAACTTCGTAACTATCAGAAAAGCGGTTAAAAAAATGAACGCTATCGATAAAATGAAGAAAGACGGTACATTCGAAACACTATCCAAAAAAGAAAGATTACAAGTAGATCGTCAAAGAGCTAATCTTGAGAAAAACTTAGGATCTATCGCGGATATGGTGAGACTTCCTTCAGCTATTTTTGTAGTTGACATTATGAGAGAGCACATCGCAGTTACAGAAGCTAAAAAATTGGGTATCCCAGTTTTCGGTATCGTAGATACTAACTCAGATCCAAGAAAAGTGGATTTCGTAATCCCAGGAAATGATGATGCTTCTAAATCTATTGATATGATCCTTTCTGTAGTAGCAGACGCGGTAAAAGAAGGTCAATCTCAAAGAAAAGCAGATAAAGAAAAATCTAAAGAAGAAGGCGAAAAAGTTTCTGCAGAAGCAGATGCTGATTTCGATGCTGAATAATTAGAATCTTTTCTAAAATATAAAAGCGGTTCAAGTTTTATTGAATCGCTTTTTTGTTGTGAATTATTTGACTTCGTCGAACCACTTAGTTGGGTTTGGGCGCCTTTATCCGCCTTCCGCTCCCAATCTTTTTTGCAGGAAGATTTCGGATTAAATAGAATTCGAAGTACAAGCAAAAAAGGATTTTCGCTCAAGTCGGGGCGCAGATTTGGCTTCCGATTAACATTGGTTAATCAATACAAATAAAAAAACCTTTTCACAGTCCAACTCTGAAAAGGTTTTAATTTTATAAAAATCAAAGGAAAAGTATCTTACCCTTTGAATTCTCCCATTGCAATAAACTTATCTTGTCTTTCAGCAACCAATTTCTCAACCGGTAATTTAGAAAGAGTTTTGATATCTTTCAATATGAATCTCTTCACATTGTCGAAAGTGGCTGCGTTGTCATAATGAGCGCCTCCAAGTGGTTCTGGGATGATGTCATCAATCAACTTCTGCTTCAACATATCATCAGCAGTAAGTTTCATTGTTGTTGCTGCAGTTTCTTTGTACTCCCAGCTTCTCCAAAGTATTGCAGAACAGTTTTCTGGAGAAATCACAGAATACCAAGTATTTTCCAGCATATAAACTTTGTTTCCTACACCAATTCCTAAAGCCCCTCCACTTGCACCTTCACCAATGATGATTGTGATAATTGGAGTTTTCAATTGGCACATTTCAAAGATATTTCTGGCAATAGCTTCACCTTGTCCGCGTTCTTCTGCTTCGAGACCAGGATAAGCACCAGGTGTATCAACAAAAGTTACCACAGGAATATTGAATTTCTCTGCCAATTTCATCAATCTAAGAGCCTTTCTGTAACCTTCTGGATTAGACATTCCGAAACGTCTGTGCTGACGTTCTTTAGTCGTTCTACCTTTCTGAGTTCCGATGAGCATTACGGTATTTCCACTGATGCTGGCAATTCCACCAATCATCGCAGGGTCGTCCCCGAAATTTCTATCACCGTGCAATTCTACAAAACTTTCTGCATCTGCCAAACCGTTGATGTAATCAAGCGTATAAGGTCTGTCCGGATGTCTGGAAAGTTGTACTTTTTGCCAAGGCGTAAGGTTTCCGTATATTTTTTTCTTAGTTTCTTCTATTTTTGTTTTGATCTTTTTACAGGATTCATCTACATCAATGCCGCTTTCTGTACCTAGTTGTACACATTTTTCGTATTGATCTATCAATTCCTTTACAGGCTGTTCAAATTCTAAATACTCCATATTTTGTTTGGATTAAACCGTTCAAAAATAATCTATTTTTTTTAAATGGTTTTTGAATTGTTAAATTAATTTAAACTGATTGCTTTTTCTATTCTTGCCAATGTTTCTTCTTTGCCAATGATACTCATAATATCCGGAACATCAGGTCCTTTCAGTTCTCCAACCAAAGCGAGACGAAGAGGCATCATTAGTTTTCCCATCCCGATAGAATGTTCTTCTGCAAAATGATGAATCGCTTCTTTCAAAGTTTCTGAATCAAATTCTGACGTTTCTAATTGGGTTGAGAAATCTTTCAAAATTGCAGAAGTAGTATCGTTCCAAGCTTTTTTGCTTGCTTTTTCGTCGTAAGCAGTTGGAGCTTCGAAGAAGAATTTTCCATCATTGTAAATATCAACCACAAAAGTTGCTCTTTCTTTCATCAATGAAACGATTTTCAATAATTTGTCATCAGAAAGATTCAAAGCATTAACTTCATCAATTTCTTTCAGTAAAACCAAAACCTCTTCATCAGATTTCAACTTCAAATATTCCTGATTAAACCACTTCGCTTTCTGTGGATCGAATCTTGCGCCGGCTTTATGAACTTTGTGAAGATCGAACTCGGCAATCATTTCGTCCATTGAAATAATCTCTCTATCGTTTGAGGGTGTCCAACCTAACAAAGCTGTCATATTGATAAAAGCTTCAGGGAAATAGCCAGATTCTTTATAACCTTTCCAAATTTCATCACTTTCCGGATCTTTGAAATCCATTGGGAAAACCGGAAATCCGAATTTTGCACCATCTCTTTTGCTTAATTTACCTTTTCCTTCAGGTTTAAGAATCAATGAAAGATGCGCAAATTCAGGCGCTTCCCAATTCATCGCTTCATATAATAAAACGTGCAAAGGCATAGATGGTAACCATTCTTCACCACGGATAACGTGCGAAATTTTCATCTCAAAATCATCTACAACATTGGCGAAATGATAAGTTGGCATTCCATCATTTTTGATTAGAACTTTATCGTCAAGTGTACTGGTATTCACAGAAAAATTTCCTCTGATAATATCTTTAAGATTAAGCGTTCTGTCAATTGGCATTTTGAAACGAACGACATAAGGAACGTTATCATCCAACAATTTCTGAACCTCCTCAGAAGAAAGAGAAATACTGTTTCTTAATTGTTGTCTTGTCTGATGATTGTAAGCAAAAACATCACCTCTAGCTTCGAAGTCTTTTCTTATAGCATCCAATTCTTCAGGCGTATCAAAAGCTAAATAAGCATAATCTGTTTTCAAGATTTGCTCTTTGTATCTGTCGTAAATATCTCTTCTTTCAGATTGTCTGTAAGGAGCATAAGGTCCTCCAACTTTTGGACTTTCGTCAGGAATAATCCCACACCACTCCAAAGAATTCATAATATAATCTTCTGTGCCTTCGACATATCTGGCTGTATCTGTATCCTCGATTCTGAGTACAAATTCGCCACCTTTGTTTTTTGCGAAAAGATAATCATACAATGCAGTTCTAACACCGCCTAAATGTAAAGCTCCCGTTGGACTTGGTGCAAAACGCACTCTTACTTTTGTCATATATAGATATGTAATGTTTTTAAAGGTCATTCCGATTATCGGAATAAGTAATATAATCGCTTATATCCATCTGTAGGTCTACAAATTTATAATGGCGATTTCATATCAAAATTGTGGTGCAAAATTAAGCAAAAATAGATAACATTCTGTACTTTTGGAGTTTTATGTACTTATGGTTTATATCTCCAAGACAAACAAGTTTTTTTTCTACATACAAGGCTTTTGGCGGGGAATCGTTCCAGTAAAATCTTATGATAAGAAAATAGATGAGCTGTATAAAACTGTATCAAAAGAAAATCTTTTCAAAATAGAAAAGAGAGTAGATTATTACAATAAAATACAAGAGTCAAAGAAAGGTTTTCATTCAGGAACACAGGTAAAAGATTTGTTGAAACCGAAAACACCTAAATCGTATTATTTTGATGCCTACGAATTTGCAAGATTTTTCCCTGCAGATTATCCTATCGATTTTAAATTTGGTGATGTAAATACCATTTTGGACTACCCAATGATATCCAAAAGTAGACCTATAAAAGGAAATAATGAGAATAATATCCTATTAAACTTAGACAAGGCCAGGCATTTTGTTAATGTGAAAGGCGATATTGATTTTCTTACAAAAGAAAATAAACTAATCGGTAGAGCTGGTGTTTATCAGCAGCATAGGATCAGATTTTACGAACAATATTTCAACAACCCTTTATGTGATCTGGGGCAAGTGAATAAAAGAGAAGGAAATCCAAATTGGATAAAGCCAAAAATATCTATTGCGGATCATCTGAAAAATAAATTTATTTTAAGTCTGGAAGGCAATGATGTCGCGACTAATCTTAAGTGGATTATGTCTTCCAATTCTATTGCCGTTTGTCCTCCTCTAACGATGGAAACTTGGTATATGGAAGGAACCTTGCTGCCTGACGTACATTTTATAGGTATTGAAGCAGATTATAATAATTTGGAGGAAAAGCTACAATATTATATAGATCACGACAAAGAAGCCCTGGAAATAATCAATAATGCCCAAGAACACCGTAATCAATTTAACAATAGAGCTGTCGAAAACTTAACCTCTCTATTGGTATTGAAAAAATACTTTGACTACTTTCAATAAAAATTATAAAAACTAAAGAAATGTTGGAAATAGGAGAAATGCCTTTGTGTAAGTATTGTGTTTTTGCGGATGAGCCAAATAATAAGCTGAAAAATTGAGGTAAATCCGCGATAGAAGTTGTCATAACGATAACACCATAAGAGACAAGAACAACGGACTATAAGTTATATATTTTTCTAGCGGGCAATTCTTCTTTTTCCAGAAAATAAGTCCGAAATTTTCAAGATAAAAGACTGCAGGGGAAAGGTTGATTTCATTTCTTTGTAAGTAATTTCAAACCGGCGCTTTATTTCCTTTGCATTTTCTTTAAAAAACTCATTTTGTACGGGTAAATTTTCAGCCAATTCAATATTTCTATGGTATGCCTCAGGAAAGCGTTTAAGAAATTTTTTATAATCTTTGAAAGTTTTTATTTCTTTATCAATACTCATATAACTGGTAATATTTTTTCTTGATTTTTCAGTGTTTTCGAAAAAGACATTTCCGATCTGCTGTGAAGGGTGTTTTCTATAGTAAATCAGTTTTTCATCCAAGAAAAAAAGTTTGTTTTGCAAGCTAGCGACTAGACCTATCCAGCCGTCATGATGCACATTTTCAATGGTTGGAATTGGCAGAATATTTTTTTTAAATTCTTTACTGAATGCCATAGTAGCTCCTGTACAAAAATTGTCATTCAAATTCAAGATATTGAAGTAGTCAAAACGATAACCGTTCTCTAAAACGAATTTTGGGAAATCCCAAAGTGTTAGTACATCCAGCTTTTTATAGTGTTCATCAATGATGTATCCGTTTGTACATATTACGGATATTTCGTTTTCATTATTAAATACCGAAATCATCCTTTGAACTTTATCTTCCACCCAAATATCATCTTGGTCACATAAAAAAATGATGTCATTTTCACACAGTGAGATTGCTTTTTCAAAATTTTTGACACTTTTGAGATTATCTACATTGATGAAGATTTTAAAAATTTCTGGATGCTTTTCTTTATATTGCTTTAGAATAGAAACTGTAGAGTCCGTGGACTTGTCATCGCAAACAATAATTTCGTTAATAGGGTAAGATTGATTTAAAATGGAGTCTAATTGTTTTTCCAGAAATTTTTCTCCATTATAAGTACACATTGCAACAGATGTTTTCATAATAATGGATTAATCTTTTAAAACGGTTTTTAGCCAATTGGTAAATGAATATTTTGTTTTTATCGTATCATCAATCTGTATGTAATCTGCAGAAAGGAATTGTTTTATGTCTTCTTCGCCCATACTTTGATCCAAAACTAAAATATTGTTGGGATGATAAAAATCGTACTTCATTACAAGAGGATTATTGGTAATCAATTTTTTAGAAAAATAAATAGCTTCAAAAGTCCTAAACGACAAACCATTGTGTACAGAATTGGCAAAGTCCAAAACAATTGCGGCTTTTCTTACTTTTTCCAACACTTCTAAATAAGTCATACCTGTAGTAATGAAGTTAAGTCCTAACCCAGAATATTTACGAGGTGTTTCATCATCAAAAGCGAGCAAATTGATATTGGGATTCAACCCTAAGTTGGCGAAAGTTTTTGTTAAATGAACAATTTTATCTATTCTATTTTCAATAAAACTTCCAATGAAGAAAACTTCATTATTTATACTTTTAGCTAAATTTTTATCAAAATCGAAGTAGAAATTGGTAATAGGAAAAATGTTTTGAAAATTGAATTTGTGTCTCTCATAATCATCAACATCAAATAAAAAAAATCGATCAAAAAGAGGGATGAGTTTTTTTGCTTTAGGATATCGCTCTAGGCCATCCCATTGGTAGGCAATCAGTTTATTGGTTTTTTCTTTTAATTTCTGAAGTATTTCAGTGGAAAAATAATCTGGACGTATAACAAGTGTATAATCTACTTTTTTTTGAATTTTTGATAATTCTTTTAGTAAAGCGTCATCATTAAACCTATCCTTCAAATTTTGTTTATAGTTTTTGTCGCCTAAAAATGTTTTCCTTAGGAAATTTGTAACTCTTTGTTTTGGATTCTTGTAGCGAAAATCGTGGTTACTTGTAAAAAGCAATTCGATTTCGAATTCGGTTGTTTTTAGATTTTCCACAAATGCTTCATAAATATTGAAATCACGTGGCATTATAAGTATAATGGTTTTCTTCAAAGTAAACTGATAAATTATTTTAATTTACAAATTACCGAATTATCTCTTTGATCCAATGACTAAATCCGTATTTTTTTACGATTTCTTCAGAAAGATCGCGATAGGGTGTGTTGAGAAAACTGTCTATTTGATCAAAATTTTCGTCTAAAACAAAGATATTGTCTGGATGGTAAAAGTCATAATCTTTTACTGTTTGATTATCTGTAATCACTTTTTTCTTGTAATAGATTGCTTCGAAAAAACGGATAGAAAGCCCATTATGTATTGGATCTACAAAATCTAATAAAACATCTGCTTTTTCTACGTTTCGAAGGTTTTCCAAAAAAGTAATCCTTTCCTTTATATATTTTATTTTTGGGTTCTTGATTTCTGATTTGTTATTATATTGAATAAAAATGGACAGTTCAACTTCCATTTTTGACACTTCGGATATGAATCGGTCAATCTTTTTCTCTCTATTCTCCCAATATAATCCTACAAAGTAAAGCTCGGGTTTTTGAGCATTAAAATCTTTGTAAACCGGCGGAATGCAATCAAAATAAAAGTTAGTAATTGGTTTTATATTGTTTTTTTCGTCTGCAGAATCAAAACAGAAAAATGTGTCAAAAAGATGAAAATATTTTTTCACATCTGGAAATTTTTCAATACCGTCCCACTGATAAGCAATTAGTTTATTGGTTTTTTTTTTCAATTCCTTCACCACCGAGATGGGAAACTGATCTGGTCTTATGATTAAGACATAATCTAGATTTTCTTTAATATCATCAATGATTTTAAAATATGCTTTCAGTTTATGTTCTGCAATAAGTTTTTTTTTGTAATCCTTGTTTCTGAAGAAAGTTTTTTGAAAAAAATTGATTATTTTTTCATTGCCTTTATACCTGAATTTTGAGGGTTCGTCAGTAATTAAAGTAGGGTTGAAGCCTTCTTTTTTCAAATTCTCCAAAAATAATTTTGGAAAATCTGAGTAATCTGGCATCACGAGAAGAAAGTTTTTGGAATTACTCATTTTATCTCAATAAATATTTTATTTTGAAAACTTTATACACTTTTCTAAGGCTGTTTATGGGGTTTCGAAAGAAATTTTTTTGGATAATAGAGTAACTTTTCAAAGATAAGATATTAATCGTTCTGTAATAGATGTCGTTATTTTTGGAAAGGATTTTTTCATTGCCTAAAGAAATGTAGCAGTTTTTTAGTGCAGCTTCTAATCTAGCAATTATTTTATCACTTAATTTATTGCGTTCTCTAATGGCAAAATCCAAAAAAATCTTTTTTATATAGACCATATACCAACTTGCAATAACTTTGAATTCAAGATGTTTTGAGTATTTTTCAAATATCACTTCCATTATTGTGATGTAAGATTCTAAATTTCTGTCCCCAACATTTTTTGTAATAGAATCCTCATTGTCTGTTCTGTAAAAATATGTTTCATGATCTATAAATTTTACATTTCTTGCGAAGAGCATCGTTTCAAAAAACCATAATTCGTCTTCGTGAAGGATTTTTTCCTTGAATCGGATATTATTTTTGTTTATAAAATCTTTTTTATATAATCGGTTTTGTGCAACAGGTGTTAATGCAGACTCCAAAGCTTTTATGAGAACTTCGAAGTGGTTGTTCTCGTAAACAACATTACCTTCTTTTGGTGGATATAAATGTGATATTTTCTCAATATGCTTATTTCCTATTTTTGAGTTTACAGTAATTCCTGTGACGATGTCATTATCAGAAACAGCTGAAACAAGGGTTGTAATTGCATGACTGTCCAAAACATCATCTGAGTCCAAAAAAAAGATAAATACTCCCTTAGAATGCTCTATTCCTTTATTTCTGGTGGCGGAAAGACCTGCGTTTTCTTGAGAAAAGACACGGATACGGTCATCTTTTTCTTTAAATTTATTAATTAAATCTAAAGTATTGTCACTACTTCCATCATTGATTAAAATTCCTTCCCAATTTTTATAATCTTGCAAAATAATAGAATTGATGCATTCTTCAACATATTTTTCAACATTATAACAGGGAACTATTATTGAAACAAGTGGTTGAGAAATCATTTTTTTGATATTAATTTTGTGTACAGATTAGGAAAGTAATAATACAGTCTCAGATAAAAATAGTATTCTAAGCCGATTGTTTTCGCAGGATATTTTAGAAATAAAGCAAATGATTGTCGGATGGCTTCTTTCTCATTTTTCATTTCTTCTTTGGAGGTTTGACGAAGAATCCTTTTGAGAACCATCAATAATTTCTTAACAAAATTTTTGGCAATTTTTTGTTGGTTTTCCACTTTTCTTGTCCCTTGCCAAAATCGGAATACTTCCATTATTGCAATGTAAAAATAATAAGCTGTTTTTGGAGAAAGATCGTGTGAAAGACTGTCGTCTCGCTGGATGTAGTGGTATAATTTGTCATTGGATTTTACCACTTTTTCTGCTTTGTCAAATATTTTAAAAAGTGTGGAATAATCTTCAAAACATTTTATATTTTCTGGGAAACTGAGATCTTTTACCAAACTAGACTTGTATAGTTTTCCCCACGGGTGACTTTGGATCACGGTGTCTTCTAGTAAAAGCGACAAGGCTTTTCTGCCTTGAAAGGTCGTTTCCTGGGTGGTAGGTTTCTCAAAAATAACTTGCCCTTCTTCATCTTCATAGCTGGCTTCTATAATCGCAATATCGGCATTTTCATTGGTAATTAATTGAAAGAGTTTTGCACAATAATTGGCTTCAACCCAATCATCAGAATCTACAAAACAGATGTAGGCTCCGGTCGCAGATTGCAGTCCAACATTTCGGGCTTTGGAAACACCGGTGTTTTTTTGTTTGATTACTTTTATTCGATCATCTTGGCTCTGATGTTTGTTATATATTTGCGATGATCCATCAGTAGAACCATCGTCAACAATAATGATTTCTAAATTCCCATAGGTTTGTCCCATCACTGAAATCATGCATTTTTCCAGCGTTTTTTCAGCATTATAACAAGGGATAATTAGGCTAATTAATGGGTAATTCATTTGGTTTCAAAAATGTTTGCTTGAAAATTAAAAAACAAAGCCGCTTGCGGATCGCCTATTTTACAATATTTTATTAACTTGCAAGATAATAAAAAACTTAATAATTATCAGCGCATCGCTCTGTTTTACTAATTGTTTACTATCCCGATTCCCATCAAAATTAAACAAATGAACATTGTATATTTAGTATTTGGTACTAAAATCGAAAATTATCAGCAAGCCTATTTTTCCATTTTTACGGCACTGTTACATAAAAACGATGATGATAAAATTATTGTAATAACAGATGACTCCTCACTATTCGGTTTTTTCGAAGATAAAATAGAAACAATAGTCATTAACCAAGATACTATAATGGATTGGGAAGGTCCTCATCAGTTTTTTTGGAGGGTAAAAATAAAAGCACTGCAGTTGGTTGCTCAGAAATATCCACAGGATTCTATCTTGTATTTGGATTCGGATACTTTTTTCTATAAAAATACAGCTGAATTGCGTACTGCTCTTCAAAGTGGAAATCAATTTATGCACCTTAACGAAGGCAAACTATCGCAACTTTCATCAAAAACCGAAAAACTAATGTGGAAACAGATGAAAGGGAAGTCCTATGGAAATATCATAATCAATGAAAATGTAGCAATGTGGAATGCCGGACTAATAGGCATATCACAAAAACATTTCGAATGTCTTGAACTAACGCTTCAGATTAATGACGCCATGTGCGCAGATGGCGTTACAAGAAGATTGATTGAACAATTTGCGTTTTCCCTTGGACTCAATCAATATTCAGAGTTACAACCAGCAGACCATATTGTTGGGCATTATTGGGGAAATAAAAAACAATGGAATGATACAATAAGTCTTTTTCTAAGAGAATGTTTTATGAAGAAGTATCATTTTGATGCAGTTGTAGAACGTATAAAAGATATGGAACTTTCTAAAATTCCTATTCGGATCAAAGAATCCAGCACTCAGAGAAAACTTAAAAATCTGATTGATAAATTTTATACCAACCAAAGACCTGTTTATGTTAAGAAGTAGCTTTTCTTAATGATTCATAGGTTTCATAAACATATAAACTTTGCAAATAACTAATCTTTAAACCGTTTATACCATCCAAAACCCCGAGTTTTAAAATATAAGTTTTAATAAATTTGAAAGTAGTTTTACTCCATTTCGTAAAAGAACTGTATTTTTTTCCTTTTTGAGAAAGTTCCAAACCTTTCAGTTGCCCATAATAAATCATTTTATCTTTAAAACGATGATAATTCTCAAAAGAATAGTGAAGTAATTTATGCTTTAAAAATCCAATTTTTCCGTTTACTAAAAGTGTTTCGTGCACCTTTTTCAGATCATCATAATGCGCTTTTGATTTTCTGAAAAGCCTGAAGTTTTTATCGTTTTGTGTACCGGAAAAGCGTATTTTTTGCTGACCTAGAAAAAAAATTCGGTAGATATAATAGGCATCGCAAGCATTAGGATTGTTCACGGTTTCTATAATTTCTTGTTTTCCTTTTTCCGAAATTCTCTCGTCCCCATCCAGAAAAAAGACCCAATCATTGTTTGCCAAATTGAGAGCGAGATTTCTTTGTTTCGTATAATCTTCAAATTTATTTTGAACAATTGTGACATTAGAAAAGGATCTAGCAATATCCGTTGTTTTATCTGTGCTGTAAGAATCAACAATGATAATCTCATCACAAAAATCAAAACATTCGAGAACTTCTCGAATGTTTTTTTCTTCGTTATAAGTGATGATTAAACCGCTGATTTTTTCTTTAAGGTGTGTCATTTTAAAACTCCAAAATAGTTTTCTCGATGATTTTTACACAATCCAATAGCTGTTCTTCGGTGATTACCAAAGGTGGTGCCAATCTTATAATGTTTCCATGTGTGGGTTTGGCAAGTAATCCATTTTCTTTCAGTTGCAAGCAAAGATTCCAAGCTGTTTTACTGTCAGGTGTATCGTTGATCAAAATGGCATTAAGCAAACCTTTACCTCGTACTTTAGTAATCAAATCTGTTTTCTGAATTAATTTTTCAATTTCAGAACGGAACAGTTGGCCTAATTCTTCAGCTCTTTCGGATAATTTTTCTTCAGCCACAACATCCAAAGCCGCAACAGCTACTGCACAAGCAATTGGATTGCCTCCGAATGTAGAACCATGTTGACCAGGTTTGATGACGTTCATTATCTCATCATTTGCTAAAACTGCAGAAACAGGATACATCCCTCCAGACAATGCTTTTCCAAGAATCAGAATATCAGGTTGAACATCTTCGTGATGACAGGCAATTAATCTTCCGGTTCTTGCAATTCCCGTCTGAACTTCATCTGCAATAAACAATACATTGTATTTTTTGCACAATTCTGATGCGCCTTTCAAAAATCCCTCGTTCGGAACATAGACACCAGCCTCACCTTGGATTGGTTCAGCCAAAAATGCAGCAATATTCTCGGCGTCATTTTTTAGAGTTTCTTCCAACGCTGCCAAATCATTGTAAGGTATTTTTACAAATCCAGGCGTAAAAGGCCCGTAATTCTGATTCGCATCCGGGTCATTGGAAAAGGAAACTATTGTTGTTGTTCTTCCATGGAAGTTGTTTTCACAAACTATTATTTTTGCAGCATTTTCAGAAATTCCTTTTACCTCATAGCTCCATTTTCTGGCTAACTTTACAGCAGTTTCAACCGCTTCAGCGCCAGAATTCATCGGAAGAACCTTGTCAAACCCAAAAAGAGTAGTAATTTTCTTCTCATATTCACCAAGATTGGAATTATAAAATGCTCTTGATGTCAAAGCTAATTTCTTAGCCTGATTTACCAAAGCATCAACAATTTTTGGATGAGAATGACCTTGGTTTACAGCAGAATACGCCGAAAGAAAATCGTAATATTTTTTACCTTCCACATCCCAAACAAATACGCCTTCGCCTCGTTCCAAAACTACAGGAAGCGGATGATAATTATGAGCGCCATGTTTTTCTTCAAGATTAATGAAGTATTGTGAATTTTTTTCCTTAACTGCTGTTGACATAACTTTAATTTTTTGTAAAAATAATGAATTTGATTGCAAATAAAGATAAGAAAAATGCCTAACTGTAAAAGTCAGGCATTTTATCTATATAGATTTTATTTTTTAGATATTATTATCAAAATTTTTGTCCATTACGAAATCTTCCATAAATTTTGTAGTGTAATTTCCGGCAAGGAAATCTTCATTTTCTAATAATTGTCTGTGGAAAGGAATAGTCGTTTTTACCCCTTCGATGTAGAATTCTTCCAGCGCACGTTTCATTTTTGCGATTGCTTCCTCTCTGGTCTGAGCCGTAACAATTAATTTTGCAATCATTGAATCGTAGTTTGGCGGAATTGCGTAGCCCGAATAAACGTGTGTGTCTACTCTCACGCCGTGTCCTCCAGGAATATTAAGACCCTTGATTACACCTGGCGAGGGACGAAAATCCATATAAGGATCTTCAGCATTGATTCTACACTCAATAGCGTGCATCTTCGGATAATAATTTTTCCCGCTGATTGGCGTTCCAGAAGCTAGTAAAATCTGCTCGCGAATCAAATCGTAATCTACAACTTGTTCGGTGATAGGATGTTCTACCTGTATTCTGGTATTCATTTCCATAAAATAGAAATTTCTGTGTTTGTCTACCAAAAATTCTATGGTTCCAACACCTTCGTAACCAATGAATTCTGCAGCTTTTACTGCCGCTTCGCCCATTTTCTCACGAAGTTCTTCGGTCATAAAAGGAGACGGCGTTTCCTCTATTAGTTTTTGATTTCGTCTCTGTACAGAGCAGTCTCTCTCGGAAAGGTGACAAGCTTTTCCATATTGGTCTCCGGCAACCTGAATTTCAATATGTCTAGGCTCCTCAATCAGTTTTTCCATATACATCCCACCATTTCCAAAAGCGGCAACCGCTTCCTGTATTGCAGAATCCCAATGGTCTTTCAGGTCTTCCTCTTTCCAAACCGCTCTCATTCCCTTTCCACCGCCACCTGCAGTTGCTTTAATCATTACAGGATATCCGATTTCCTTTGCTGTTTTCTTAGCATCTTCGTAGGAGTCGATTAGTCCGTCAGAACCTGGTACACAAGGGATTCCGGCCGCTTTCATTGTAGCCTTAGCCGTTGCTTTGTCTCCCATTTTCTCGATTTGCTCAGGTGTGGCTCCGATGAATTTGATACCGTTCTTAGCACAGATTCTGGAGAAGTTAGCATTCTCAGAAAGGAAACCATAACCAGGATGGATGGCATCTGCATTGGTAATCTCAGCAGCTGCAATAATATTTGGGATTTTCAGATATGAGTCTTTGCTCATTGGAGGTCCGATGCAGACAGCCTCGTCTGCAAAACGAACATGAAGACTGTCCTTGTCTGCTGTAGAGTACACTGCAACAGTCTTGATTCCCATTTCTTTCGCCGTGCGCAGGATTCGCATAGCGATTTCCCCACGATTGGCGATTAATATTTTTTTGAACATCTTTTTCGAATTTTAAATTATAAATTTTGAATTTTAAATTATTTTAAATGAAAATATTCCATTTAAAATTTATAATCTTTAATCTAAAATTGCTTAAGATGGATCTACCAAAAATAATGGTTGGTCGTATTCTACAGGAGAAGCATCGTCCACTAATATTTTTACGATTTTCCCACTGATTTCGGACTCTATCTGGTTGAAAAGTTTCATTGCTTCAATTACACAAACTACTTTTCCTTCCGTAACAGAATCGCCCACGTTTACAAATACATCTTTGTCAGGAGATGGTTTTCTGTAAAAAGTACCAATCATTGGAGACTTGATCGTGATATATTTGCTGTCGTCAGCAGTAGTTGCTGCTTCAGAGGTGGTAGTAGTTGCTGAAATTGGATTTACAGCTGGTGCAGAAACTGGTGATTGGTAGGCAACTTGAGGAGTGACATAGCTTACAGGTTCACCTCCAAGCGGAGTTTTTATATAGATTTCAAAGTCCTTATTTTTATACTTCACTTCTGAAACACCTGCCTTTGCAACAAATCTTACAAGATTCTGAATGTCTTTTATATCCATAAATTTTTTAAATTATTTTGAACGCCAAATATAATAAAAAACCACTCAAATTGATAAAATCCGAGTGGTTTTTTATGCTTAGTATAAGATTTTCAAAAGTAAATCTTAGTTTTCTTCTGTTGTTTCTACAGTTTTCTCTAGTACAACTTTTCCTTTGTAGTAAAGTTTTCCTTCGTGCCAGTGAGCTCTGTGATAAAGGTGTAGTTCACCAGTCGTAGCATCTTTTGCCAATTGAGGCGCTACAGCTTTATAGTGCGTTCTTCTTTTATCTCTTCTTGTAGACGACTGTCTTCTCTTAGGATGTGCCATTGTTAATTATTTTAAAAAATTCTACCGAATTATATGTTATACTTAATTATTGTTTCTCAATTTTTTCAAAGCTTTCCATCTTGGGTCTGTGCTCTGTTCTTCCTCTTCTTCGATTGGTTTCGGACTGTATTTTTCCAGCAGCTTTTCATACTCGTCATTGTCTCTTACAGATGGCGCCACTTTTTTCATCGGGATCGATAAAACCACGGTTTCATATATAAGATTGGCGATATTAAAGTCGCTGTCTTTCTGAGGAATGGTGATAATGTCTTCATTGCTGTCATCATATTCTTCCCCAAATTTCACAAGAATTTTCAAATCGTTCATTATATTCTCAGAAAATTCATCTGTGCTGATGTCGCAAATCAGTTGAACTGTTCCTGAAACATTGATGAAAAATTCCAAAAAGGTCGTGTGCTTATCCAGATGAACATCCACACTGATTTTTGGGTTGAAAAATTCCTGTTCAGTCTCAAATAAATCAAAGAACTCCTTGTTGATTTCAAATTTGAAATCGTGCTTTCCGGTTTTTAGACCAGAAAAAGCAATATCATAGTTTCTAAATCTGTCCATAAAAAATGGTGTGCAAAAATAATTTATTTTTTTGAAATAACAAAATGTTTTTGGAAATACTTGAAATGCAAAAATTTACTTCAGAAATTTTAGTCTTATTCATCTCCAGTTGGAAGGTCTTCATCCACACCATTGGTAATGTGTGAAACCTTTGTGCGAAGCTTGTTTTCTGTTAAATCCTTATATTCGCTTCTGTTTTTAAAAATCTTGATGGCTGTAAAAATAGCTTCCGAAAATGAAGTTTCATCAGCTATATTTTTTCCGGCAATATCGTACGCCACGCCGTGGTCTGGAGATGTTCTGATAAATGGCAGACCTGCAGAATAATTAACGCCCTCTTCGTAAGCAATGGTTTTAAACGGTGTCAATCCCTGGTCGTGATACATTGCCAAAACAGCATCATAAGCTTTGTATTTTTCAGGCTGGAAAAAACTGTCTGCCGGATACGGTCCAAATGCCATAATGCCCTGGTCAAATAATTCTTTGATAGCCGGTTGTATAATCTCAATTTCTTCTCTGCCGATTATGCCGCCGTCACCAGCGTGAGGATTCAGTCCAAGCACGGCAATTTTTGGTTTTTCTACACAAAAATCTTCTTTTAATGTAGAAACCAATTGCTTAACCTGTTTCTTGATTTTTTCTTTGGTGATGTGTTGCGCCACTTCCGAGACTGGAATGTGATGGGTGGAAACAGCCACTTTCAGCTCGTCTGTTACCATAAACATCACGGCTTTTTTCTGCGCTTTTTCTTCGAAGTATCCTGTGTGACCTGCGTGCGCAAAGCCGTACTTTATCATCTCATCCTTATTGATTGGAGCGGTAACCAGCACATCGATTTCCTGATTGAGCAAGGCTTCTGTAGCGGCTTCAAGGGAAGCAATGGCCAGTTTTGTGGATTCTTCTGTAGGAACTCCAAATTCTATATTGCTGTTCTCTTTTATGAGATTGACCATGTTGATTTTTCCACCCTGAGCTTCCTTTGGTGAGTTGATGTAATTGAAATTGGTCTGTAATTTGAAAACATTTTTCTGATAAGTAAAGAGTTTTCCCGACCCAAATATTACTGGTGTGAAAAAATCTGTAATGGTTTTGTCCTTCAGAGATTTCAGGATGATTTCCGGGCCGATGCCATTGAAATCACCGATTGAAATTCCTACTCTGGTTTTATGGTGTTTGGAGCTCATTTGTTTATCTTTGACTTTTAAAAAGAATTTTACAAAATTACGGTTTTTTTAGGTTGTATTTATAACTATTTGTTTACATATTCTACTAATTAGTTGGTAAAATATGCAACATTTATAGCCCCGATTGTAGTGGAAATCCTTTTTCTTTTCTTTCGAAAGGAAAAGATTGCAACGGAAAGCGGGATAAAGCTCCTAAAAACCCTTTAAAAATTAGACACAATAATGTTTACAGGAATCATTGAAGCAACAGGAAATGTTGTTAAAATCGAGAAAAACGAAACTAATATAGACTTCACGTTAAGCTGTCCATTTACGCAGGAACTGAAAATAGACCAAAGTCTAGCACATAACGGTTGTTGCCTCACGGTAGTGGAAATCAGTGGGAACCAATATAAAGTGACAGCCATCAATGAAACGCTTGAAAAGACAAATCTTGGCCATTGGAGTGTGGGAACGGAAGTGAATTTGGAACGCTGTTTGAAATTCGAAGGAAGACTAGACGGTCACGTGGTGCAAGGTCACGTGGACAAGACTGGAATTGTAGAGCATATTGAGAATCTGAACGGAAGCTACGTTATAACAATTTCTTATGAAGAATCAGATGAATATACGACAGTTCCTCAAGGCTCAATTACAGTCAACGGAACGAGTCTGACCGTGGCAGAAAGTGGAAAAAATAAGTTTTCTGTGGCAATAATTCCCTATACTTGGGAGTTTACGAATATGAAGCATCTGAAAAAAGGTGATGTAGTAAATCTAGAATTTGACATCATCGGAAAGTATGTTGCCAAACTTTTGAAAAAACAATATGCCATTTAGTAATTATAAAGGTTACCGTTTACGAAACCGGGTTTTCTTAGGTTTTATGGTTATTTGTTTACTGAGTATACTTACTTCAGGTGTTCTTTCTTTTGTGATATTGAGAAACAATGCTAAAGAACAAAGCCGTACCGATATGCAGAATAAATCCGAAGCGCTAATGTCGTCCCTGGATTATGCGCTTAGCCACTCAACGGTCAAAACACGTGATATTCCTAGGGTTCTTGAGAATAAAATCTATGAGATTGCAGATATTAATAAGCACGATATTATTATTTATGATTTGAATGGGAATTACCTCCTCTCCAACAAGGAGCCAAATCTGGTGGCGCAAAAGAAGATGCCAGCGGAAGTAATCGCAGCTATTCGGAAAGACGGTAAGCGCTATGATCACAAATCCTATGATGAAAATCTTAAAGCCAGTATTGTCTCATCCTATATGGTGCTGAAAAATAACATGCTGGAGGATATTGCCTATGTTTATTTTCCTTATTACCACAATGAAAGCGCTTATATGGTGGTTTTTAAACACTATTTTGCCTACATCATTGGTGTTAATTTGCTGATTATTTTTCTTAGTATCTGGCTTAGCTGGATCATTTCCAATAATCTAACAAATGCAATTACCCGTTTCACTTCTATGATCAGTAAAATTAATCTGTTTGATAAAAATCTCCAGCCGATCCGTTATTATAAAAATGATGAATTAAATGCGTTAGTGAAGGCTTATAATAAAATGATCTCCGAGATTGCTGACCAAAGAGAGCGGTTAAGTTATATTGAAAAACAATCTGCGTGGCAAGAAATGGCGAGACAAGTAGCACATGAGGTCAAGAATCCGCTGACGCCAATGAAGCTGATGATGCAGAATTTTGAGAGGAAATTTGATCCCAATGATCCTAATAACGAAACTAAAGTTAAGAATCTTAGTGGAGTGATTATTGGTCAGATTGAAGTCATCAGCAGGGTAGCAACGGCATTTTCAGAATTTGCGCAGCTCCCAAAAAGGAACGACGAAGAAATCAATTTGAATAGAGAAATCCGAAATGTTCTCACTATTTTTAGCGATGAAAATATCTTCATCCACGCAAGTCATGATAATATAATGATGAAAATAGACAAGGATTATCTCGCGAGAATTATAATCAATCTTGTGACCAATGCTAGTCAGGCGAAAGCAGATAACAGAAAGTCAGTCATCAATGTAGATATCGAAAAAATTGAAAAGCGCATTAAGATCATAGTTAATGATAATGGAGTAGGGATATCGCCAGATAAGTTGGGAAAAATATTTGATCCAAATTTCACTTCCAAAAACAGCGGAATGGGTATAGGTCTAACAATGGTAAAAAGAATGGTGGAAGATTATAACGGTACAGTAAGCGTATTTTCTGAAGTGGATAAAGGTGCGGTTTTTACCATTTCAATGCCGTCCAATTTATAAATGAAGCCATTTAGATTTCAGCAATTTGAAGTTCAGCAGAGTTCGGAAGTGTTTCGGGTGGGAACTGATGCTGTTTTGCTTGGAATTTTGTCCAGTGTCCGTCAAGCGAGGGAGATTTTGGAAGTAGGAACCGGAACCGGTATTGTCGCTTTGATGCTGGCTCAACGCAATTCTGAGGCTAATATTTTAGGAATTGATATTAATCCTGAAGCAGTCCAAATTTCTCAAAATAATTTTTATAATTCTCCTTTCGCTGATAGAGTCCAAAGTCAACACCAAGATTTTAAAAATTTTGAAACTGAGAAAAGATTTGATTTAATCGTTTCTAATCCACCTTATTTCGAAACCAACAGTTCTGAAAAAGATATTCTTGCAAGACAGCGATTGGAATTGGATTTTTCTGATTTGATTCAAAAAGCTTCAGAATTACTTTCGGGAAAAGGGTTATATTCCGTTATTATTCCCATTGATTCCGAAAAACAATTCACTCAAATCTGTAGTGATAATCTTTTGTTTCTGCAAAGAAAAGTCATCATCCAAGGAATCAGTACTGCAAAACCAAAAAGAGTAGTTTTAGAATATACCTTTCAAAAATTAGAAGTTACAGAAGAATATTTCGTTATAGAAAAGTCACCAAGAGTTTATTCGGATGAATACCTTGAGCTGACAAAAGACTTCCACATATTTAACAAAAAAACTCTTTGAGTTTCTTCAAAGAGTTTAAATTTTTATAATTGGGAATTTTCTTATTCAAAAAGTTCAGCAGTATCAAGAACAGTTACCTGTCCGTTTTCGCATCGGATTGCTTCCCCGGGATAATTCTGAATCATATGGTAATCGTGTGTTGCCATTACTACAGCGCAATGGTTTTCTTCAGCCAGATTTTTTAGAAGCGTCATAATGTCGTTAGATGTTTCTGGGTCAAGATTTCCCGTTGGCTCATCTGCGAGGATCAATTCCGGATGATTTAGTAGAGCTCTTGCAATCGCAGCACGTTGTTGCTCACCTCCGGAAAGTTGGTGAGGCATTTTATGCTTTTTAGTTTTCATACCAACGCTAGAAAGTACTTCATCTATTCTTGCTTCCATTTTATGCTTATCACTCCAGCCGGTTGCCTGAAGAACGAAAAGGAGATTTTTTTCGATATTCCTGTCTGGTAGCAATTGAAAATCCTGGAAAACGATTCCTAGTTTTCTTCTCAGGTTAGGGACATCAGACTGTTTCAATTTTTTCAAATCAAAGCCTGCTACTTGTCCGCTTCCGCCTTGTAGAGGAAGTTGTCCGTACAGTACTTTCAGAAGAGAACTTTTTCCAGACCCTGTTTTTCCAATCAGGTAACAGAATTTTCCTTTTTTGATATGCAGATCCACATCATTCAGAATTGTAAAGTTTTTCTGTACAATCTTAGCACTGCTCAAATCTATAATATCGATACCCGGGTCATTTCTGTGCGGCATAATTTGTAAATTGAAAGTTTGTAAGATTCAAAAATAGCAAAAACTTATTTTTCCGCTTTTACTTTTGGGAAATTTTAACAACAAAAAATGCTTGAAAAAAAATTCAAGCATTTTTTGTATATGATAATTAAAGAAAATTATCTCTTAGCGCGAGATGCACTAACAGTTAAGCTCTTTCTGCCTTTCGCTCTTCTAGCTGCCAACACTCTTCTTCCGTTTGGTGTAGACATTCTTTCACGGAAACCGTGTTTGTTTCTTCTTTTTCTTTCAGATGGTTGGAATGTTCTTTTACTCATCACTAATATATTTAGTTCGTAATTATCTTTTCATTTTCAGACTGCAAATATAGAGATTTTATTTTGAGTGGCAAATATTTGAAAACTTTTTTCTGTTAATTTTTTAATTTCTATTGATTCTGATTGTTTGCAAATGATTACATCCTCCTTTCCCACCTTTTTGCTGACTATTTCAGATGAACTAGATCTTTTGTACAATTAGAAAAAGAAATTACAATCAAAGCTAAAAAATCTTTCATCAATTCAAATTAAACTAAATCAACAATGAAGCTAGACGTGGCTGTATTTCGCCCAGTTAAAAATTCTTAATGAATTTAACTTTATCAAAAAAACTTGGATTGGCTAGTGATATGAATTCCTTCAATAAATAATTATAGATTTGTAGTAAAGAACTAAACAATTATGAAAACTATCTCTTTTGTACTGAAAGTTATTTCTTTTGTGGTTTTGTTATTTATCTGGATCTTTTCTATTGTTAATTTTAGGAACCTGCCAGAAACCATTCCCATTCATTATAATATTGTTGGAACGCCTGATGGTTTTGGTCCAAAAAGTACAATTTGGTTTGAAACGACTCTAACTACAGCTTTGTTTTTATTTTTAATGTACGTCTCGAAGAAGCCTAATTTTCCTTTACTTAATATTCCTCAGAATATAAAAAAGAAGCCTATTCTCACTGAATTTGTAGTAAGTATTCTGTTATTAATAATTATGCTGATATTTGCAGATATTAATTATGAAAGTATTCAGAATGCTTTAGGGAAAACCAACGGATTAAGTTCAATAATGCATTATTTGTTAGGCTTGGTTTTTATTTTTGTCTTTGGACTTCTAATTTATTCTTATATAATTTCGAAACGTCAAAATTTACATGGTTGATTAAATGAAATCTCTATACAATCTTTTCGTTTATATGATGATTTTCGGGATGAAAGTTTTCTCACTCTTCAATCCGAAAACCAAAAAAGGGATGCGTGGCAGAAAGCAGTCCGTTAGCATTGTCACAGAAAAACTCCAGGGACAAAAAGTACTTTGGATGCACGCTGCAAGTTTGGGCGAGTACGAACAAGGCCTGCCAGTTCTCGAAAAATTAAAAGAACAATTCCCGGAACACAAAACTCTGGTGACTTTTTTTTCGCCTTCAGGTTATGAAAATGTAAAAAAAAGAAAACAGATTGCCGATTCGATTTGTTATTTACCTTTCGATAGAAAAAAAGATGTAAAAGAATTTGTGTCCACTTTTGATACAGAGATTTTCTTCACGGTGAAATACGATTATTGGTACAATCTTTTGGAGGAGTTGAAAAATCGAGGAACAAAGAATTATGTGATTTCCGCTTTGTTTTATGAGCATCAGGTGTTTTTTGAAAGCTATGGAAAATGGTTTGCGAAACAACTTCGTCAAAATATCGATTGGTTTTTTCATCAGACGATTAAATCTCAGGCTTTGGCGAAAAAACTCGGTTTAAATAATTCTACAGTTTCCGGCGATACAAGATTTGACAGAGTGAAACAGTTTCTCGATAGAGATAATCATCTCGAGTTTATAGAAGAATTCAAAGGTAATCAAAAACTGATTGTGTTTGGAAGCAGTTGGCAGGCAGAAGAAGATATTGCTCAGGTTGTTTCAAAAAAACTTCCTGAAATTAAAATAGTTATTGCACCGCACGACTTGCAGCGCGTTGCGCATCTGCAAAAATTATTTCCGAACGCTATATTATACAGTTCTCTTACAAATTCTCACGCTCCAGAATTCTCAAATTCTCAAATTCTAATCATCGATAGCATTGGAAAACTTTCCAAATTGTATTCTTACGCAGATTTGGCAGTTGTTGGTGGTGGATTTCATTCGGCGGGATTACACAATATTTTGGAAGCGGCAGTTTATGGCGTTCCTGTGATTTTCGGAAATCAATACAAGAAAAATCCGGAAGCAGATGAATTGATTGAAGCAAAAGGCGCTAAAAGTTTTGATGATTTTGTTGCCGCGTCGGCTTTCATTACAGAAGTGATTAAAAAAGATTCCCAAACCGAGGGCGAAGAAAAATCTTACCTGAAAGAAATGTCGGAAAAAGCCTTTGAATTTGTCAATTCTCAACCTAATTCTACGGAGATTATTGTGAAGAAAATTTTGTCTTTATGAAAATTAAGCTTTCTATTCTATTGATTTTAACTTCGGTTTTGAGCTTTTCTCAAGACAAGAAAACTATCAAAAAATTTGTCGAAAGTTTTGTTGAATACAGGATGAAAGAAGGAAAATTCATCAAAAGAACAACTGATTTATTAGCTGTTGGAATGTTGCCTGATGAAACAATAATGAATTGCAAATTATTAACGATTCATTTTACTTCAATCGATTTGCTTAGTGGTTTTCCTTATAAAAATGTCTTTAAAGTAAAAGATTTCAAAACAATAGTTTATGAGAATGAATTTGCTCATAATTTTAATGGAATTTTTAAAAAGATGCCTTATGAAATTTTTAATCTTGCAAAATATGATTACAACTACAATCCTAGAATGTGGAATTTTGTATTTAATAATAAAAGTGAAATTGAAATTATTTACGGATTTCAAGGGGATTTTGAACTAATAGAATTTTTGAAAACGAAAGGGTTTAAATTTTCTAAAGACTTCAAAAAAGATATGGGCCTTGATTAATATTACCTCAAAAATCCCTCACTCTTGATATTTTTTACAATCAATTCAAAATGGTCAGGAATATTCTCGCATTTCAGCCAATTGAAATCAAAGCTATTATTGATACATAGTTTTTCAAAATAAAGCGTTTCGTGGATTTGGAAATCAATATCACTTAGCAGTTCATCAAATTCCATCCAGTAATCTTCATCCAGTTTTTTGATTTGAATTAAGGCTTTAATGATTTTATTAATGAGGTAAATGTAAAGTTTATATACCGCATCAAATCTCTGTCTTCCCAGTTTTTCGTTGTGTTCAAGGATTTTATTAATTAAAAATAAATTCAGATAAACATCACCAAATTTATCCGTTGTGATTTTCACGTGTTCCGTTATTTCTGCGCTTAGTTTTCTGATTAAAACCAAAAAATATTTCTGATTTGCCACGTATTTTGAGATTTCACGAACTCTTTCGCTGATGATCACTTCCATCGCATTTCGCTTATCATCTGTCGTTTCCGGATCGATGAGTTCGAAATATAATTTTTTGGAAAGCAATTTATCTTTCTTTAATAATCGGAAAATCAAACGGTCTTTCTCAATCGGAGAAAACTCGCTCAAAGCCTGTTTGAATTCTTTTGAATATTCCATTAATTAAAGATTTTAGAATATTTGATAAAACCGTTGAAAGCCCAATTAGCTGTATAATACAGAGATTTCAAAGTTGAAAATTTCATATAATTTTTGTAAACCAAATACTGGTCTTTCATAATATTACTTTTATTTCTGGAAACGCTATTTGGCAACATTCTGTATTTTGATAAAGTCTTTTTCAAAGGTTTTCCTTCCGGGATTTTCTTCAAAAGTTCCAGCCACATTACGTGATCTTCCCGTTTTGTGCCTTCGGGGAAATAGAATTTACCAACACTTTTGGAATCGTACATCGATGCTAAAAGTGATAATCTGCAGGTTTTCAAAAGATTGTTGAATGTTACAACTTTATCCGCTTCAAAATCGCCAATTTCGGTAGGATTCAAATTTTCATCACAACGGGAGTAAGTGGAATAAGCTAATTCAGCATTTTCAGATTTCATAAAATTGATCATTTCCTCAAGGAAATTCGGTTCCCAAAAATCATCGGCGTCCAAAAATGTGATAAATCTTCCTGTTGCATTTTTCAAAGAAATATTCCTTGCGTGTCCAGCACCGCCATTTTTCTCAGTTTTAAAAACTTTGATTCTTGAATCAGTTTGTTTTTCCAGAGTTTCCACCGAATTATCCGTCGAACAATCATCAGTAATCAGCCATTCCCAATCTTGAAAAGTTTGCTTCAAAACCGAATCAATCGTCTCCTGAAGATATTTTGAGGAATTGTAACTCGGCGTGATGATAGAAATTTCTGGCACTTGTGAATTTTTTACAAAGATAAATATATAGACTTTAAGATAATAGGTTTTTAATCGTGAAAATTATTGAGGTTCGCTCTTGAAACTGATGAAGGATAAGGTGTCTAATAATTATTATTGCTAATTGTTTTCAAATCCATAAATTTGTGTTCGTCAAATATTAACTTAATTTGAAAAATGAAGAAAGTTTTATTGTTTCTACTCATTATTATTGTTTCTGTTCAGTGCAGAAAGGATGATGATAAACCAGCAACTGTTGCAGATCCTAATCTTCAGGGTAAATGGTATGTTGTGAGCCATTCTGTTATAGATGACAGGACAGGTACACCAGAGTTGGCAGAGACGCAGTATACAGATTGTGAAAAAAAGACATATATCGAATATTTGGATGCTGGAAAGAGTATCAGTGTAAGATATTTAGAGACTTTTACAGATTGTGTTTTTGATTCGGAGGTCAGTTTTAATTATTCTTGGGATAAAGCAGCTAAGACAATTAAACATAATTATCAGAATAATTCAATAGCTGAATATAATATTGTTAAACTCACAGATAAAGAACTCGTTACCAAATTTTATTTTTTATCGGATTCTGGTGGAGTTTTTCACACCGTTTATGAATTAAAAACTTACAAAAGAAATTAAAAATAATGTTTTACGACCATCAGCAGATAGAAAAAAAGTGGCAGAAATACTGGGAAGACAATCAAACTTACAAGACTTCCGATAAAACAGATAAACCGAAATTTTACGTCCTCGATATGTTTCCATATCCTTCCGGAGCTGGACTTCACGTGGGACATCCGCTCGGTTATATTGCTTCTGATATCTATGCGCGATACAAAAGACATCAGGGTTTCAACGTTCTTCATCCGGTTGGTTACGATAGTTTTGGGCTTCCGGCGGAGCAATACGCCATCCAAACTGGAACGCATCCTGCCATTACGACTGAACAAAATATCACGAGATATGAGGAGCAATTAAGAAAGATTGGTTTCTCTTTCGACTGGAGTAGGGAAGTGAGAACTTCGGACGCTTCTTATTATAAATGGACGCAATGGATTTTTATTCAGTTGTTTCATTCTTGGTATAATAAAAATACTGACAAGGCGGAATCTATCGAAACCTTAATCCAACATTTTGAAGAAAAAGGAAGCGAAGGATTAAATGCCAATCAAAACGAAGAACTGAATTTCACTTCCGACGAATGGAAAAATGCTTCTGAAATTGATAAAGGTGCGATTTTATTAAATTATCGTTTGGCTTACAGAGCGGAAACAACTGTAAACTGGTGTCCGGCATTGGGAACGGTTTTGGCAAACGATGAGGTAAAAGACGGAAAATCCGAAAGAGGTGGCTTTCCTGTATTCCAAAAGAAAATGATGCAATGGAGTATGAGAATTTCCGCATATTCTGAAAGATTGTTGCAAGGATTGAAAACTTTGGATTGGCCACAACCTTTGAAAGATTCTCAGGAATATTGGATTGGAAAATCTCAAGGTGCGCAAGTTAGATTCTCAACTGAAAATGGAGAAACGATTGAAGTTTTCACGACAAGACCTGATACGATTTTCGGAGCTACGTTTATGGTTTTGGCACCAGAAAATCCTTTGGTTCAAAATTTAACAACCGAAGAACAAGCAACGGAAATCGCAACTTACATAGAAGAAACATCGAAAAAGACTGAACGTGATAGAATGGCTGACGTGAAAAACGTAAGTGGTGCTTTCACAGGAAGTTATGCGATTAATCCTTTTAATGGGAACAGAATTCCTATTTATATTTCGGATTATGTGTTGATGGGTTACGGAACTGGAGCTGTGATGGCAGTTCCTGCACACGATGAGCGGGATCACAGATTTGCTAAGAAATTCGGATTGGAAATTATCAAAGTTGTAGAATCTGATGTGGATGTTCAGGAAGAAGCTTATGATTCTAAGGATTCGGTTTGTGTGAATTCTGATTTCTTGAATGGTCTTAATTATAATGATGCAAAAGCAAAAATCATTGCTGAAATCGAAAATAAAGGAATTGGTCACGGAACTACGAATTACAGACAACGTGATGCGATTTTCTCAAGACAAAGATATTGGGGAGAACCTGTTCCTATATATTATAAGGAAGGAATGCCATACACGTTGCCAAATTCTGCTTTGCCTTTGGAACTTCCTGAGGTTGAGAAATATTTGCCAACAGAAGACGGCGACCCACCATTAGGAAACGCAAAAAAATTTGCCTGGGACGAGGCGAATCAAAAAGTTGTTGATACAGATTTGATTGATGACAAAACAGTTTTCCCTTTAGAATTATCCACAATGCCAGGCTGGGCAGGAAGTTCTTGGTATTTCCTAAGATATATGGATCCAAATAATGATGAGGTTTTCTGTAAAAAAGAATTGTCTGATTATTGGGGGCAGGTTGATTTATATATTGGAGGTAGCGAACACGCAACAGGACACTTGTTGTATTCTCGTTTCTGGAATATGTTCTTGAAGGACAGAGGTTATATCGAACAAAATGAGCCTTTCCAAAAGTTGATTAATCAAGGGATGATTTTGGGGATGAGTGCTTTTGTATATAGAATTGACGGTACTAATCAATTTGTTTCTAAAAATTTAGCGAAAGATTATATAACTCAAGCAATCCATGTTGATGTCTCTTTATTAAAAGGAACAACAGATGAATTAGATACTGAAGCTTTTAAAACTTGGAGACCAGATTATGCTGATGCAGAATTTATTTTGGAAGACGGAAAATACATCACAGGTCGTGAAGTAGAAAAAATGTCTAAGTCTAAATACAATGTTGTAAATCCTGATGACATCTGTAATGAATACGGAGCAGATGGTTTAAGATTGTACGAAATGTTCCTTGGTCCATTAGAGCAATCCAAACCTTGGAACACACAAGGTCTTAGCGGCGTTTATGGTTTCTTGAAAAAATTCTGGAATCTTTATTTCGATGGCGATAATTTTGCTGTTTCTGATGAAGAACCAACAAAAGAAGAATATAAAGTGCTGCATACATTAATCAAGAAAGTGGTTTACGATATTGAGAATTTTTCTTTCAATACTTCTGTGTCGTCTTTTATGATTGCGGTGAACGAATTACAGAAATTAAAATGTAACAAACGCAATATTTTGCAACCTTTGGCTGTTATTATATCACCATATGCGCCACATATTTGCGAAGAGGTGTGGAATTTGCTGGGAAATAATGCCTCTATTGAATTTGAACCATTTCCAAGGCTTGATGAAAGCTATTTAATTGAAGATGAGATAGATTACCCAGTGAGTTTCAACGGAAAAATGAAGATGAAGCTGAAGTTGGCTGCTGATTTGACTAAGGATGATGTGCAGACAATTGTTATGAGAAATGAAGATGTTAAAAGGATTTTAGGTGAAAATCCAGTTAAGAACTTCATCTTTGTCCCGAAGAAAATCATCAATATTGTTAGCTGATTTTAGATTTCCTTGCGATAGATTAAGAAAATTTATTGTTGCATAACCGAAAATTATTGAAATAAAAATCATAATTTTATCATATCAATTTTAAGTATATAATCTTAATACTTCGAAAAGGAATAATAAATTCACAAAAACAAGGTTTTAATTTATTTAATAATGGAATTAATTGTTTTTTTTGACTAAACAAAATTAGAACTCAAAGCAAAAATAATTTTGCATTTTTAAAATATTTGACTTTATTTTACACGATAAAATTTAACAATTATAATTTAGTTTTAATATGGAAATGAATGTTTCAAACACGGATGAGCAAGTAGTTGCTAGAAAAAAAGGAGGTCTTAATCCTGCGGTAATTATACCAATCTTATTTGCAATTGGTATTGCAATCTTTTTATTTGTTTTAGGTAATCCATCTAACTTTCAAGAGGATGCGCGTACAGCTGGCACAGCTTCAGTAGCATTTGCTGATATCAAAGGGACGGAATTACACCCTCACGGATTAGGCGTTATTTATATGGGAGGAGTTCTTGTTCCTGTGTTGATTACTTTTATGATTATCGTTATTGTTTTCGCTATTGAAAGAGCTATTGTATTGAACAAAGCTTCTGGAACTGGAAATGTTGATAATTTTGTTTTAAAAATCAGAAGCTTGCTTAACAAAAACAAAATCGATGAGGCTTTGGAAGAGTGCGATAAGCAGCAGGGTTCTATCGGAAATGTTGTGAAAGAAGGTCTTACGACTTACAAAGCATTAGCTCACGATACAACTCTAGACAAAGAACAAAAAATGGCAGGCCTTAACAAAGCCATTGAAGAGGCTACAACTCTTGAAATGCCAATGTTAGAGAAAAATATGAACATTCTTTCTACATTAGGAACAGTTGCAACGTTGGTAGCACTATTGGGAACTGTATTAGGTATGATTCGTTCATTCCAAGCATTAGGAGAAGCAGGTGGAACACCAGATGCTGCTGCATTATCAATCGGTATCTCTGAGGCCTTGATGAATACAGCTTTAGGTATTGGTACTTCTGCAATTGCAATTATTCTTTATAACTATTTCACATCAAAAATTGATGGTTTGACTTACAAGATCGACGAGATCTCTATGAGCATCCAACAATCTTTTGCTGAGTTTCACTAAGAAACTGAGTGTTTTCTTAAAATGTAGTTTTATTACATTTTAAATTTCATCAAATAGTTAAATAGACAAAATAATGGCGAGAATTAAACCAAAAAGACATGGTGTAGCTCTAGATATGACAGCAATGTGTGATGTAACATTCTTACTTCTTACATTCTTCATTATGACTACCCAGTTCAAAAAGCCCGATGTGGCACAGATAAAACCGCCTTCTTCTATATCAGAGAAGTTACTTCCTGATGCTAGTCTTATGACTGTAAGTGTTACTCCAGATGGTGTGTTTTATTTTCAGCCTGTAGATAACGGGTCAGAAAAAATACAACTTTTGGATAAAATGGGAGCAAAGTACAATATGACTTTTACAAACCCAGAAAAAGCTGCATTTGCAAAAGTAGAAGCGGTAAGCGTACCAATGGGACAATTGAAAAGTTTTTTGAATCTGCCTGCAGAACAACAAAAAACTTACAAATCAAAAGAAGGTATTCCTATGGATAGTACAAATAAGCAATTAATTGATTGGGTAGAGCAAAGTCTTGCTGTTAATCCTAACTACAAGTTAGCGATTAAAGGTGATGTGACTACAAAATATCCAAAAGTAAAAAGCTTGTTTGAAGGTTTAAGAGATATTGATTTTCTTAAATTTTGGTTGATTACATCACAAGAGACAAATAAAAATTAATCAGGAAATGGCAGAAGTACAAGTAAAAGAGGATTCCGGTAAAGGCGGTAAGGTCCGCTCGAAAAAGCACAATCCCCGTGTAGATATGACTCCGATGGTTGATTTGAATTTCTTGATGTTGATGTTCTTTATGTTCACCACAACATTTAGTAAACCAAATGTGATGGATCTTGGTCTTCCGGCTAAGCCAAAGGAAAACCAGAAACCACCAGATACAGAAATCAAATTGAATAATTCAATTTCTATTATCATAGGAAAAGATAACAGAATTTTCTATCACCAACAAGATCAAGCTGGTCTTAACGATCAAACACTTGTTGAAACAAACTTTGATAGAGAAGGTATTACGAAAGTAATTGAGAGAGCAAAAGCTGGAGCCTCTGATAAAGAAAAATTCACAGTAATTATCAAGCCAACAGACGATGCAGTATATAAGAATTTTGTAGATATTCTTGATGAAATGGCTATCACTAAAAATGAAAGATATGGGGTTACCGATATCAAACCTTGGGAGTTAGCTATTTATAAAAAGAAAGTTGGAGAATAATTTCTTTCTACAAATATCATATTTAATATTATTAAAATGGCAGACGAAAATTTGAAGTACGATCTTTCTCTTGATGAGATTGTATTTGAAAATAGAAATAAAGAATACGGTGCGTACGATCTTAGAACTGCGTATCCTAAGTTGCTTACCAGATCTTTCTTGATAGGAACGGCTTTTTTTATTCTTCTTGCGGTTTCCCCGCTTGTCTATCTTAAAATTCAGCAAATGAATGCTAAAGATGCTGTGGAGGTAGATGCAAAGTTGGTAGATATCTTAGAAGAAGAACCAATTATTGATCAACCTAAAGAAGAAGAACCACCGCCACCTCCGCCTCCAAAGGAGCCTGAACAGCAAGAGGTAATTCAGAATGTTGTTCCAGAGCCTAAAAAGGCGCCAAAGATTGAAACGCCACCTCCGCCAATTACAAAACAATTGGAAACAACTACTGGGCTTGCTAACCAAGAAGGGGTTAAAACTCCTGCTTATACGCCACCACCGCCACCACCATCTAGTGGAACGGGTAAGGTTGCCGAGGTAAAACCTGTAACTAATGAAGTTTATGAATCTGTAGATCAGTCAGCAGAGTTTCCAGGCACTATTAATGCTTTTAGAACAAAATTTCAAAATAATTTTGATGCCGGAAGTTTGGAAGGTGAAGGTACACTTAAGACAGAAATTACTTTTGTCGTTGAAAGAGATGGAACTTTAACACAGGTGAAAGCTAATGGGTCAAATGCTGATTTTAACAGAGAAGCGGAAGCTACTGTAAAAGGAATTAAAACCAAGTGGACACCAGCTAAAGTTAACGGACAGCCCGTAAGATCTAGATTTAGATTCCCAATTACAATGAATTTCCAATAAGGATTTATTTTGTAATATATTATATAAAAGAGAAGTTTTTATAACTTCTCTTTTTTTTATTAAATTTGTGATATGTATAAATGGCTTTCTCTAGTTGTAGGATTTCTCTACATTGCTTTCGGTATCTTTATTATTGCTTATAGGTATTTGGAAATTGTAATATCTAATATCGCTTATCCTCTGGGAGCTTTATTAATAGTTTATGGTATATTCAGATTTGTAAGAGCAATAATTGCGCTCAAAAATGATAATTAGAATGAAAAAAATATTTTTTCTATTCATGGCAATCCTAGCTGTGATTTACTCATGTTCAAAAGATAAAGACGTTGACAATCCTAGCAAAGGTGAAATTACCATAGAAGCAGACGAATCTTTCAAAAGTGTCTCAGAAGCGTTAGTAGAACGTTATACAGCACTCAACCCAAAAACCAAGATTAATCTTGTTATTAAAAAAGAAGATTTTGGATTGCTGGATCTTTTAGATAGAAAAGTAAGAGTGATTGTTATGTCTAGAGAATTATCTCAAAAAGAAAAAGAAGCTTACGATACAAAAGTAGATTTACCTTGGAAGCCTGCAAAATTTGCTGCTGATGCCGTTTTGTTTGTCGTTCCAAAAAATTCGCCTTTAGAATCTATTTCTATGGATGAGATTGCTAACGAGCTTCAGTCTGAAAAAAAACGTTTTATTTTTGATGGAACTAATTCCAGTAATCTTAATTTTATCGCCCAAAAATTTAATAAAAACCCATCCGATTTGAAATTTTCTATCATCAATGGAAACGAAAATGTTGCAGAACAACTTAAGAATTATCCAGACAAGATAGGTGTGATAAGCTACAATACAATTAGTCGTCCTTATGGAAAAGAAGCTGAAAAACTTCGGAACGAATTGAAAATACTAAAAGTCGTTAAGGGCAATAAATCGTACGATGTTTCCAATGATAGTTTGAAAAATATGTCTTATCCATTTACAAGAATTTTATATTTCTTAACCAATGAAGGTTATTATGGCCTAGGGAATGGATTTATTAGATTCTCGTGCCAACAATTGGGACAGATTGTTGTTGACAAAGAAGGTCTCCAGCCGTATAATATTTTTAAAAGAGAAGTTCAAATGAGATAATTGAACTTTTAATATTTATTTAACAGAAAGTTTAAACATAAATTTTTATTTTGGTCTAAATATTGCGACTAAAAGAAATTTATAGTTAGGAAAAATGAAAACAGAATATATAATGAATTTATCAAAAAAGATTGCTGTAACAGCAGCAGTAGGGTTTTTTACAAGTTTTAGTTTTGCACAATCTTTACAAGAGGGAATTAATTTTGTAGATAGCCAAAAATATGCGAAAGCAAAACAAAATTTTACAGACCTTATTAATCAAAATCCTAAAGACGCCAATAATTATTTCTATTTAGGTAATACATTCTTAACTCAATTCGATCCCAATTTTGATTCTGCACAAGAAAACTTCAACAAAGGACTTGCTGCAGATCCTAAAAGTTATTTGAATAAATTAGGCTTAGCTTCTGTTAAATTAGGCAAAGGTGATAAGTCTGCAATTGCAGAGATTCAGCAGATTGTAAAAGATTCTAAAGAGAAGGATGCCGAAGTTCTTTTTAGAGCTGGTGAGGCATTAACTTTATTTGAAAAAAATAGTTCTCCAGACTTAGCAATTACTTTTTTGAATAAAGCAATTGAGAAGGCAGATAAAAAAGGTGTTCCTGCTAACTATTATTACGCTTTAGGTGATGCTTATAGAATCAAAAAAGATCCAGGAAATGCAATGACAGCTTATGATAAAGCAGAAGCTGTTGCTCAAAATAAAGCCTCTGTTTATACTAGAAAAGGCACGCTTTGGATTGCTGCTCAACAATGGCAACAAGCTAAAACCAATATTGATAAAGCGATTGCAGTAGATCCAACTTATGCTCCAGCTTACAAAGCTTTGGCAGGATTTAATATCAAGTATCAGAAAAATGCAGAAGCAACTCAGAATTTGATTAACTATACGAAATATGCGGATGAAGATCCATATACACAGTTAGAAATTGCTAAGCTTTATTTTACTAATGAAGACTATGCTAATGCAAAGAAGACATTAGATGCAGTTTTCGATAAAGTAGATGATGCAATCAAATATAGATTGCGTGCATATATCCAATATGCAGATGGAGATTATGCAGGAGCTCAGCAAAATATCGAAACTTTTTTATCAAAAGCAGACAAAAGCAGAATCCAACCATCTGATGAAGGTTTGCAAGGTTTAATTGCAGCTGGTATGGCAAAGGGCGAAAAAGATGCTGCTAAAAAAGCACAATTAGATGCAATTGCTCAACAAAAAATTGCTATTGCAAAAGCTGCAAAAGACGAAACACTAAAATGGGATGAAGAACTTGCAAAAGTAAAAGGAGGCATCAATTCTGCATCTGTAGAGCAAGGTCCTACTTCTCCAGCAATAGAAGCTCTTAAGAAAAAGATTGTAGAAAATCCTAATGATACAGATTCTCTTTACAAATTAGCTACAGAGTATCAGAATGTTCAAAACTGGAATGGAGCTATCTTAACTTGGGGGAAAATGATTTCAGCATTGCCAGAGTGGGCGCCAGCATATTACAGCCAAGGCTATGCTTATCAGCAAGCTAAAAATAATGATATGGCTAAAGCTTCGTATGAGAAATTTATTTCTCTTGTAAAACCAGCAGAAATAGAAGCTAGCAAACCGAGTTTGGGTTATGCTTATTTCTTTGTAGCATTTATGGAAAAAGATGCTAATCCTGAAAAAGCAAAACAAGATGTTGCAAAATCTCTAGAATATGAACCAACATATCAAGATGCAATCAATCTTCAAAAAACATTGAATAAATAATCTAAATTATCAACTTATAAAAACTTCCCAACCTCCAAAGTTGGGAAGTTTTCTTTTTAGTAATTTTGTGAAAATATTTTTAAAATGAAATGTGATTTTTTGGCGATTGGTGCGCATCCAGATGATGTAGAATTGGGTTGTGGAGGAACAATTATAAAATTAATTTCTGAAGGAAAAACAGTCAGCGTTATTGATTTGACGGAAGGGGAATTAGGAACTAGAGGAACAGCTGAAACACGTGCTGAGGAAGCTGCTGACGCTGCTAAAATATTAGGAATTAGTTCAAGAGAAAATCTTAAGCTAAAAGATGGTTTCCTTAATAATTCAGAAGATTATCAACTTAAAATCGTTGAGAAAATAAGAAAATATAAGCCGGAAATTGTTTTGGCTAATGCTATAGATGACAGACATCCTGACCATGCAAAAGCTGCAAAATTAGTTTCCGATGCTTGTTTTCTTTCTGGTTTGAAGAAAATAGAAACTTTCGATAATGGTCACTCTCAAGAAGTTTGGAGACCAAAACATATCTTCCACTATATCCAATGGAAAAACGTGGTTCCGGAGTTTGTGATTGATATTTCTGGATTTATGGAGCAAAAAATAGAAGCATGTTTAGCATATAAAACTCAATTTTATAATCCGGAATCCAAAGAACCAGTTACACCAATTGCAACAAAAGATTTTCTGGAAAGCCTGACTTACAGAGCACAAGACTTGGGAAGACTTTCCGGAGTGGAATATGCGGAAGGCTTTACAACTGAAAAATTGATTGCTCTGAAAAATTTCGATGGAATTATTTGTGATTAACAAAGAAAATATTATATATTTGCACACGCAAAACGGTGATTGTAGCTCAGTTGGTTAGAGCGTCGGATTGTGGTTCCGAAGGTCGTGGGTTCGAGACCCATCATTCACCCTAATTAAAACGCATTCAATTTGAATGCGTTTTTTTATTTAATATTGTTTTTATACATTTAGGATTTAATGATATATGAAAAACAACAATAATTTTGATTTTTTAAGGTTTTTGTTTTCATTCCTAGTTGTAATAGGACATTCGATACTTTTAAGCGGGAATCCGGAATTTTGGAACGGCTTTTTTGCAGCTATGCCTAATTTTAGTGTATACTCTTTTTTCATTATCAGTGGTTTTCTTATCTATTCAAGTTTTGACAGATCAAAAAGTCTAAATATATATTTTAGAAATAGAATCAAAAGAATAGTTCCGGCTTATTTTTTTATCGTTGTTACTTTCGCTTTTTTACTATATTTTTTTTCCAGTACTACACTCCAACATTACTTCTCGTCAGATTGGTTAAAGTATTTAGGTGCTAATTTGGTATTTGCAAATTTTCTGAAACCCTGCATTCAATATGTTTTTGAAAATAATTTACATTGTGCAGTCAATGGATCATTATGGACAATAAAAGTGGAAATAATGTTTTATTTTTTTGTTCCTATATTGTATTATTTCATCCATAAAAAAAGTCTAAAGTCACAAAACGGTATCATTATAAGTATCTATTTTTTTTCTTTAATATATAGTTATTTTGTCAATAAGTATTTCAATTACGAATTATCAAAACAATTTCCTGGCAGTCTAAAATATTTCTTAGTTGGTATATTATTGTATATCAATTTTGATTATTTCAATACAAAAAAGAATAAAATCTTGATTGTATTTCTATTTCTTGGAATTATGGAATTCTTATATTCTCCAGTTCAAATTATTTTTGCCTTATCATTAGGCATTTCGATAATATGGTTAGCATTTTCACAATTACCATTAAAGAATTTTGGGAAATATGGTGACTTTTCTTACGGAATGTATCTTGTGCATTTTCCTGTAATTCAAATTTTTGTACAAGAAAAGATTTATAAGAATTACTCTTTTTTTGGATTGTTTGTAAGTTATATCGTAATTATATTTTTGTCTGTTATGATTTGGAAGTTCATAGAAGAACCATTTTTACGAAAAAGAATAAAAAAAACGCATCTATAAAGATGCGTTAAAATATTTTTTTGTTTTAAACTTCGTCGTCCGACTCAATTGTAAATGATTTGGATTTATAGTCTTTATCATGTCTTTCTGATATTACATCTTCACCTTTTTGCTGGATGATAAAATCTGTAGATTCATTAAATAATTCTTGGAAACTTTTGAAATCTTCTTTGTATAGATAGATTTTATGTTTTTCAAAAGTCGCTTCACCATTTTCTCCGAAATTCTTTTTACTTTCTGTAATGGTCAAATAATAATCACCCGCTTTTGTCTCACGCACATCAAAGAAATAGGTTCTTCTGCCTGCTTTCAACACCTTAGTGAAAATCTCATTCTCATGTCTCTCCTTATAGTCACTCATTGTTAAATATTTTTTTAGAAATCTGTTCTAACAAATATAATAGAATTCTCGGGATTTCAAAATATTTTGTTAAAAAAAACTCCAAAACACCTGTTTTTCTTAAAATTTCGGTAATTATACTTAAAAAAAAGAAAGGGTTCAATTAAGAATTAAAATACGATCTGCACGTTTTGCGCTTGATTCTCTATGAGTTATTATGATAGAAGTGGTGGTTTTAATGTCTTTGTCAATATTCTGAAGAATGTTTTCTTCAGTTTCAGTATCCAATGCAGATAGACAATCATCAAATATGAGAATGTTTGGCTGCTTTATCAATGCTCTTGCAATGCAGATTCTTTGTTTTTGACCGCCGGACAGCATCACGCCACGCTCGCCCACCAGAGTGTTGTACTGTTCTTTAAATTCCTCAATGTTTTTGTGTACATCGGCTTTTTTAGCCATTTCAACTACAAGGTTGTGGCTTGGATTGTCAATTGCAAAACCAATATTGTTTTCTATAGTATCGGAAAAAAGATAGCTCTCTTGTGGTGTGTAACCTATCTGTTCACGATAAAGATTTAGATTATGATCCTTCAGATTTTTCCCGTCTATGAGAATTTCGCCTTCATCAGGATCAATTAGTCTACAAAGTAATTGCGCGATAGTAGATTTGCCACTTCCAGTTTTTCCCATTATTGCCAGTGATTTTCCGGCATTAAGCACGAAGCTTAAGTTATCAATTGCTTTAATTCCTGTATTCGGATATGTGTAACTTACATTCCTGAATTCAATCTCACCTGTTATTGGATAGATATCGTGATTGGTATTAATAATTTCAGATTTCATATCCAGAAACTCATTCACTCTTTGCATACTGGCTTCAGCTCTTTGATTGACAGATGTGACCCATCCCAGCATGGAAAAAGGAAAAATAAGAATATTGATATACATAAAAAAGTCAGCAATGGTTCCCACACTCATCTCACCAGCAATATATTTTTGACCGCCAATTACAAGAATTGCAACATTCAGAAGACCTATGACGAAGATGATAATCGTAAAAAAATAGGCTTCTGTTCTTGCAAGATCCAATGCTTTGTCTTGATAATCTTTTACTTTGATGCCATAATTTTTTTCGATATATCTTTCCTTGCTGAAAAATTTTATAACACGAATCCCGGAAAAGCTGTCCTGGACAAAAGTTGATATCGCAGACTGACTTTTCTGCATCACTTTTGACTTTTTATTAATAATATCACTCACCTTATAAATTCCGTAAGAGAGTATAGGCAAAGGAATCAGTGTCCAAAGAGTCATCTGTAAATCCGTCATAAACATATAAATGCTTGTGATAATGAGTAATATAATCAGGTTTACTACGTACATTACCCCTGGTCCCAGATACATTCTGATAGCTACAACATCTTCACTTAATCGATTAAGAAGATCACCAATAGTCGTTTTCTTATAGTCGGTAACCGATAATTCCTGATAATGTCTATAGATTTTGTTTTTCAATTCATATTCAATCCTTCTGGATGCTACAATAATGGTTTGTCTCATCATAAATGTGAAAAAACCAGAGAGCAGGGAGCAACCAATTAAAATGCCTGAATTGATAAAAATTATTCTAAAATAAGTCCAATTGTTTCTTATATTTTCTATAATTCCAGTATCGGTGGATAGATTAAGCGTAGAGTAATTTTTCTCGATAATATTGATTGTCTGACCGATATACTGAATTTTGTAAATCGTGAAAAAATTACTTAGTATGATAAATAGGAATCCCCAAAACAGTAATATGCGATGTTTCCAGAAATAAGGATTAAGTGTTTTTAAAGCTTTCATTTTTTACACTTCGATTTTCCAAAGTCTTTGCAAAATTAATGATTTAAAATTTCAGAAGAGACTTTAAAGGCAGATTTGAGATTTCTTAACAAATGATAAGATATTAAAAAAATGACGAGGCACAGAAGTTGACATTTATCACTAATTTTGTATCCGAAAAATCTAAATAAATGAATCCAAAACCTAAATACGATATTGCGTTGGTAGGCGGTGGGATTATGAGTGCAACTTTGGCAACAATGCTTCACGAATTTGACCCAAGTCTGGAAATCGTAATCTTCGAAAGACTGGAAAAAGTAGCCAAAGAGAGTTCTTCTGCTTGGAACAATGCTGGGACAGGACATTCTGCTTTCTGCGAACTGAATTACACGCCTGAAAAAGAAGGCAAAATCGATATTAAGAAGGCGGAATATATCGCTGAACAATTTGAGGTCTCTAAGCAATTCTGGTCTTACTTAATCAACAAAGGAATTATTGATAATCCAAAAGAATTCATCAATTCTTGTCCGCATATGAGTTTTGTCTTTGGCGAAAAAGATGTTGATTACCTGAAAAAAAGACATGAAGCATTATTACAATCTCCGCTGTTTCAAGGAATGGAATATTCCGATGATCATAAAAAGCTAGCGGAATGGATTCCATTAGTAATGCAGAAAAGAATGTCTTCAGATAAATTGGCTGCAACCAAAATGGATCAGGGAACGGATGTGGATTTTGGAAAATTGACATCTAAGTTAATCGAACACCTTAGTAAAACAGAATCTGTAGAAGTTTTTACTTACCACGAAGTAAAAGATATCGATTCTGATGGTAATGGTGGATGGGATCTAAAGGTAAATGACAGAAAAAACCTTCATAAGCAGACAGTGCATGCAGATTTTGTGTTTATCGGTGCAGGCGGTTACGCATTGCCTCTTTTGGAAAGTTCTGGAATTGAGGAAAGTAAAGGTTACGGTGGTTTCCCTGTGAGTGGCCAATGGTTGGTTACCACTAATCCGGAATTGGTTGAAAAACATCACGCCAAAGTTTATACGCAAGCTACAGTTGGTGCGCCGCCAATGTCGGTTCCGCATCTTGACCTCAGAATTATTGATGGTCAGAAAGCATTATTATTCGGTCCATTTGCAGGATTCTCGACCAAATTTTTAAAAGAGGGAAGCTATCTCGATTTGCCAGAAAGTGTTAATTTTAAAAATATACGATCATTATTTGGCGCTTGGTGGCACAATATGCCTCTCACAAGATATCTGATCCAACAGGTGACGATGAGTAAAGAACAAAGAATGTCCCATCTTAGAGATTTTATAAAAGATGCAAAGGAACAAGACTGGGAACTAAAACAAGCAGGGCAGCGCGTTCAGATCATTAAAAGAGACCGTTTTGAAGGCGGCAGATTAGAATTCGGAACAGAAGTTGTTGTGAACAAAGAAAGGAATATTGCTTCTCTGTTGGGCGCTTCACCGGGTGCAAGTACCTCAGCCTTTGCAATGATAATGGTGCTGGAAAAATGTTTTGAAAAAAGGTTGGCAACCGAATGGAAAGATAAACTCATACAGATGATACCAAGCTACGGAAAAAAATTGGTAGAACATCCTGAGCTTATACAACAGATCCGCGACTATTCGAAAGATAAACTTGAACTGGAGTATTAATTTTAACACGACTGGAAATGAGTAAAATTAAACTCAAACCATTTATAGCAGACAAACTACTCGCTTTACTTCAGCCAGAAATTGAGGAAGAAAGCCAGGTAATACTTCATTGCTGTATAAAATCACAGTCGTTTTTGCAGGAAAAAATAAGAATTTGGTCTTCCACATATTTGGTTGATAGAACGTTAGAACATGTTTCCAAACTCATACATTTTGAAAATATAACGCTTTTTCCGGAATGGACATCGATCCCATATCTAAAGGAATATTGGTTTACACTGGTTTTTTCCGGATTGCCAAAAGATTGTAAAATTTTTGATTTTATGGAACTCATACCAGAGAATGGAGGTTTTTTTTGTGAAGGAATTACCAGAAATTCTTCAGATGTTTACAAGGTTATTTTATATAATTAAATAAAAAGGTTCAGAAATCTCTGAACCTTTTGTTTTTAAGAAAGCTTTTGCATTTCTTCTTTTATCTTTTCCTGAAGACTTTCTGAAGCTGGAACCAATGGGAGTCTCAGGTAGTTTTTTATCAAGCCTTTCTCCGCCAGTATGGTTTTTACACCGCAAGGATTACCTTCTGCAAAAATCAATCTTGTGATTTCTACCAAAGAATTGTGAATCTTGTAAGCTTCGTCCACTTCTCTGTTACGAGCCAGTTTTACCATTGTCGAAAACTCTTTTGGATAGGCTTGACCGATAACAGAAATTACACCGTCTCCGCCAGCCAGTGTTACAGGCAGTGTATATTCATCATCACCGGACATCAGTGAAAAAAGTTCGGGTTTTTGTCTTAAAATATCAAAATATTGTAGAATATTTGGAGCTGCTTCTTTCACCATAAAAAGATTCGGGAATTCATTCGCTAGACGCAAAGTTGTAGAAGCTTCCACATTTTGTCCTGTTCTTCCTGGAACATTATAAATAATGATTTTTTCACCAGTCTCTGCCAAAGCTTTATAATGCTGATAAAGTCCTTCCTGATTCGGCTTGTTGTAATAAGGAGAAACTGATAAAACAGCGTCAAAATCGGATAAATCTGTTTCCTTGATTTGCTTTACAACTTCAGCCGTATTGTTTCCACCAATTCCTAAAACTAGTGGTAATCTGTTATTATTGATCTTCGTGATGTGTGCAACAACTCTGTCCTTTTCTTCCTTAGAAAGCGTTGCAGCTTCTGCTGTAGTTCCCAGAACAACTAAGAAACTAGTTCCGTTGTCTATATTATAATCGATTAATTTGGTAAGAGAATCAAAATCTACGGATAGATCTTCATTGAAAGGTGTTACCAAAGCTACACCAACGCCTTTTAGCTGAGCCATTTTTATTTGAAAATTAAATTTGTCAAAGTTAATTTTATTTTAATAATTGACAAAGATTATGTTGGCTTTGTTGATGTGTAACAATGATTTTTTTTAAAAGTAAAATGAATGTTCTTTTGACTTCTCTAACAATTATTTAGTTAGTTTTAAAACCCAAAAATCATTAGATTTGTAACCATATTATTTTTAAATGAAATCGGAGAATCACGAATTCAGTAATTAAGATAAAATTCAATGATAAAAAATAAATTATTAGGATTTGGTATTATCAGTTTGTTGTTGATTGGTTGTAAAGCGCCACTCAACATTGCAAACATCCATACCGAAAAGAATATTTACATCACCAGCGATCTCAGTGAGGATAAGGAAATGGCTGCCATCATCCAACCTTACAAACACGAGCTGGAAGGTAAAATGAACACCATAATCTCACATACAAATACAGAACTAAATAAAACAGGCGACAACAGCAATCTGGGAAACCTTTTGGCAGATTACACTTTTGAAGGTGCCGATGAGTGGGCGAAAAAGAACAATGTTCCGCCAATTGATGCAGCAGTTATCAATATCGGAGGCATCAGAACCATTATCCCAAAAGGTGATATTCTGACGAAACAAATCTATGAGGTGATGCCTTTCGAAAACGAAATTGTAATCGTTAAAATGACTGGGAAAGATGTAGAAGGATTGTTCGATTATTACATGAAAACTCAGAAAAATAATCCCGTTTCCCACATTTTAATAGAAACTGATGATAATTCCATTTCTAAAAAGCTTATCAACGGAAGATCAGTAGATGCGAATAAAACGTATTACATAGCGACATCAGATTATCTTGCCTTGGGTGGCGACAATATGTTATTCTTTTCAAAAGGTCAGATGATCCAGACGGGAATCAAAATGCGAGATCTTTTCCTAGATAAGTTCAAACAAAACCCAGAGGTTTCTTCTCCAGACGATGTAAGATTGATTTTCAAAAACAAAAAAGTGCAGGAATAATGAAAAGAAAAGAATTTCTAAAATATATCGGTGGCGGAAGTCTTGCTTTGACGCTTGCACCTAATTTTTTGTTGGCAGAGCAATTTGATATTCTAACAAAAGAATCAGCGCATAAATTGACGATTCTTCACACGAATGACCAGCACAGCCGGATTGAACCTTTTGATGCATCGTATTCCAAGAATCCAAATCAGGGTGGCTTTGCCAGAAGAGCAACGCTCATTAGTAAAATTAGGAGCGAGGAACAAAATGTATTGCTTCTGGATTCCGGAGATATTTTCCAAGGAACGCCATATTTCAATTTTTTTGGTGGCGAACTTGAGTTTAAGCTGATGAGTATGATGAAATATGATGCTTCTACAATGGGAAATCACGATTTTGATAATGGTTTAGATGGTTTTCTAAAAGTCCTTCCGAATGCAAAATTCCCCTTCATTTGCTCCAATTACGACTTCAAGAATACCATTCTTGATGGCAAAACAGAACCTTACAAAATTTTCAATAAGGACGGTGTAAGGATTGGGATTTTTGGTGTTGGAATAGAACTAAATGGACTGGTAGGAAAAAAGAATTATGCAGAAACAGTTTACCAAGATCCTGTAGATGTAGCACAGCATTATGCAGATTTTCTTAGAAACGAGAAAAAATGTAATCTGGTGATTTGTCTGTCTCATATAGGTTTCGATTACAAAGATCAGCCGGAGAAAATGTCGGATAAGCATCTTGCAGCCAAAACCTCCGGAATAGATCTCATTTTGGGAGGGCACACGCATACATTTCTGAAAGAACCTCTGGTTTTTCAAAATAAGGTTGGTAAAAATGTTATTGTCAATCAGGTTGGCTGGGCCGGAATTTTGTTGGGAAGACTAGATTTCTATTTTGATAAAAACAAAAACATAAAAAATATTTCTTGGAATAATCAGTTAATAGATGAAAGCATAAAAGTGTAAGATGAAAAAAAAATTATTACTTTTTTTAATATTTGCCCACCAAATTTTACTGGCACAGACCAGCAAATGGAGTGATCTGTTCTCGTATAATAACGTTCTCAAGATCCGGGAGGATGGCGATCGCCTTGTTGCTGCCACAGAGAATGGCATTTTTTATTATTATCCCGGCACAGGAGAAATAAAAAAACTTTCTAAAGCCAATGGTCTCCACGAAGTTAAAATATCTGCTTTTGATTATAATCCTACAACTCAAACAGGAATTGTGGGCTACCAGAACGGATCTATGGATGTCATTACACCAAACGGTATTTTTCTGATTATTGATATCCCTCTTGCCAATGGTTATAACGGAAGTAAAAGGATCAATGATATATTCATCAATGGCGATAAAGCAATTATCTCAGCAGGTTATGGTGTGTCTATTTTTAATGTCACCAAAAGAGAGTTTGGGGATACCGCTTTTTTTACTACAGGTGCAGCATATGACGCGGTGAATTCCGCAGTTCTTAAAGATAATATTGTTTATGCTGCAACAAGCAAAGGATTGAAATATCATGAGCTTAACGCCACATTTCCAGTATATAACAGTTGGGTGTCTCCTACTAATTTTCAAGGTGATTACAAAAAAATAGATGCCTCGGGAATTATAGCTTTTGCTTCAAATAACGATTTGAAATTCGGTAACTTTCCCAATTTATCTACCAAATCAGGTTTTTCTAATATTCAAGATGTAAAAGTTACTGAAAATCAGATTGTTGTAACAGATCAAACTCAAGTCTTTGTTTATGGACTTAATGGAACTCAGCAAAAGAATTTTAACGCTGAAGAATCAATCAATACGGCCATAGTGTATAATAGTCAGCTTTTCACAGGGACTCGTTTTTCCGGAATGTATAATGAACAAAAAAGCAGTTTCAGACCAGATGGACCCTACAATAATTTGTCGTACAAAATATCGTTGCTAAATAATCAAATATGGGTTTCAACTGGAGGAAGAAGTTCTTACAATGAATCATTACCTCCGTATATGGGTTATTACCATTATAATGGTACTAATTGGATATATCCGGAATATTTTAAAACGAATAATCAATTTAATATTTTAGATGTTGTCCCTAATCCATCTAAACCATCTGAAATATTTTTTACTAATTATTTTTTTTCTGGAAATAAAGGTATCTATAAAATGGATAATAATGAGTTTGTAAAATCTTATAGTTTAAATCCTGCGAACATTTATGGTGATCAGCCAGTAGGCTGCGTGTTCGATAGTAACAATGAGTTATTTTGCTCTGCTTCTGCAATAGATGGGACTTTAGGTGCGGGGTTTTATTATTATGATAAATCCAATGATAGATTTATCAGTAAGAACTTAAATGTGTCTAACAACGCTCAAAAACCTCTTATAAAAGATAAAATCCTATATATTCCTGTTCCTAGAGTTGGAGGTCTTATTATGTATGATTACAATAATACACCATCTTCATTTTCTGATGATAAATTTAAACTTATAACCAAAGATAATAATCTACAAGTAAGTCAGGTATACTCTGTTAATGTAGATAATAATGATGATGTATGGATTGGAACAAAGGAAGGATTGCGTATTCTATCTAATCCAAAAGCCGCAATTCTTGAAAGTAATCCGCAAACAGATCCAATTATTATAGAACAAAACGGAATTGGAGAAGAACTCTTCAAAGATGCTGAAATCTTACAAATTGCAGTAGACTCAGGAAACCAAAAATGGATATCTATTGGCGGTGGAGGAGTGTTTTACATAAGCTCATCCGGAGATAAAACAATTTATCATTTCACAAAGTCTAATTCTCCATTGCCGAACGATATTGTAACAGATGTTAAAATTGATGAAAAAACCGGTAAGGTTTATTTTGTAACAACAGATGGGATCGTAGTTTACCAGGGTGATGTAACAGAGGTAACATCCAATTTCGGTAATGTTCTGGTATATCCAAATCCTGTAGTCTATGCGCAGTATAAAGGCAATGTAAGAATGCGTGGTCTAGCACAGAAAACCAATATCAGGATTACGGATGCTGCAGGTAATCTAGTCCATTCTGCAGTGGCAAATGGAGGCTATTTTGAATGGAATCTTAACAACCAAAGAGGAGTGCGGGTAGCTTCAGGAATCTATTATGTTTTGATGACCAACGAGGATGGAACTGATACTGCTACAGCCAAAATTGCTGTCGTAAATTAAGAAATGACCCAAGAAGTTTTTTTACTGTCTTATACGAAATATGGAGATCACGATGCTGTTCTCCATTGTTTTTGCAGAGAAAACGGATTCGAAAGTTTTTTTGCCAAAGGTATCTATGCTCCAAAAAATAAAAAAAAGGCATTTCTTTTTCCTCTAAATGAACTATTGGTTTATACTTCTGACAAAAAAAAAAATATCCAGAATGTTATCAAATTAGAACAGAAAAATTCTGAACTTTTCACGTCTGATATTAGAAAGAATGCGATTTTATTTTTTATCTCTGATTTGTTGAATCAAGTTCTTAGGAATGAAAATCAGAATCAGAATATTTATTCGGAAATTTCGCTTTTCTTGAGCCAATTGCAGATGGAAAATTTCCAATCTCATTTGATATTTATTTTCAGATTATTGAAACAGCAAGGTTTACAGCCGTTATTCTCTGATAAAACTTATCTGAATCCTGAATCAGGAAACTTTGAAGACATCGAGTCTCACCATTTTTTTAATCAAGATATTTCGGCAATTTGGAAGGAGCTCATTGTGTCGCAAAATCCGTATGACATTAAATTAAGTAGATTAGGGAAGCAGAATTTTCTGGATTCGGTTTTAGTCTATTTTCATTATCATTTTACAGATTTCCGAGAACCAAAATCCTTGGAAATCATCAAAGAAATTTTTTAAATTATGATTATTAAAGCCGAACAAAAAGACATTTCTGTTATTCAAGATTTAGCAAAAAAATCTTGGAGTTTTGCTTATGCGGACATATTGGAACAGGATCAGATTGATTATATGTTGGATTTGATGTATTCCGAAGAAACGCTTAATGAACATTTTGAAAATCCGAATTACCAATATTATTTGATACAGGAAGACAATCAATTTTTAGGCTTTGTTGGGTTTGAATTCCGTCTAGAACCGGAAACTACAAAACTTCATAGAATTTATTTTTTAAAAGAAGCGCAAGGAAAAGGTTTGGGCAAAAAAGCTTTAAAGTTTGTTGTTAATGAGACTGAAAAAATTGGTAATAAAAGAGTGATCTTAACAGTCAATAAAAATAATTCTGCCAAAAAATTCTATGAATCACAAGGTTTCAAAATCTATGATGAAGCGATTTTCGACATTGGAAACGGCTATGTGATGGACGATTTTTTGATGGAACTGCTTTTGAAGTAAAATTCTTATAAACTTCCAACTTTCTAACTAATCTGCGACCATTTATTTTTTCCTTTGTATTGGCGGATATAGTATTGTTTCATCACCTGATTATCGGGATGATTGAGAAGAGAATCTTTCTCCAGAATTCTTTCCACAGTTAGTTTTGAAGCTTTGATAATGGCAGAATCTTCTATCAGACTTAGTTTTTTGAAATCCACGACACCACTTTGCTGAGTTCCCAGAATGTCGCCTGGACCGCGCAATTCCATATCCACTTCTGATATTTTGAAACCATCGTTCGTCTGAACCATTGTTTTGATTCTGGTTCTGCTTTCTTTGCTCAGTTTATCATCTGTCATCAGGATACAATAACTTTGCTCTGCTCCTCTTCCAACACGTCCTCGCAACTGATGAAGCTGTGATAATCCAAATCTCTCGGCGCTCTCAATCACCATTACGGAAGCATTCGGGACGTTCACACCAACTTCTATCACTGTTGTTGCCACCATAATTTGGGCATTTCCGGAAGCAAAGAATTGCATATTAATATCTTTTTCTGCATGTTTCATTTGTCCGTGAACCATTGTCACATTATAGCTTTTGAAAAAATTCATAACCTGATCCATACCTTCCATCAGGTTTTTATAATCCAAGGTTTCAGATTCTTCAATCAAGGGATAAACGAAATAAATTTGACGACCTTTCTCTATTTCTTCTCTGCAAAATTGATAAACAGAAAGCCGGTCTTTTTCTCTTCGGTGGGCGGTAATAATCGGTTTTCTATTAGCCGGTAATTCATCAATCACAGATACATCTAAATCAGAATAAAAACTCATCGCCAAAGTTCTGGGAATTGGTGTTGCAGTCATCACCAAAATATGTGGCGGAATATTATTTTTTGCCCAAAGTTTCGCTCGTTGTGCCACTCCAAATCTATGCTGCTCATCAATAATTGCTAAACCGAGGTTTTGAAATTTGACTTTATCTTCTAGAATAGCGTGTGTTCCAATCAAAATGGAAAGTTGTCCATTTTCCAATTCCTCGTGAATAATTTTCCTTTCCGAAGTTTTGGATGAACCAGTCAAAAGTTTGACGTTGATATCTGTATTTTTTAATAATTCTTTAATTGAATTGAAATGTTGCTGAGCCAAGATTTCTGTCGGAGCCATAAGACAAGATTGGAAGTCGTTGTCCATCGCAATCAACATTGTTAATAATGCGACCATTGTTTTTCCAGAACCAACATCACCTTGCAACAAACGATTCATTTGGGTCGAACGTTTCATATCGGTTCGGATTTCTTTCAGAACTCGTTTTTGAGCGTTCGTTAATTCGAAAGGTAGATTGTTATTATAGAAATTTGTGAAATGATCGCCGACAATCGGAAACGGATTTCCGAACGATTTTGTTTTCTGATGCAGTTTTTTCAGTCCATAACCTAATTGAAAGAAAAGTGCTTCTTCGAATTTCAATCGTCTGTCAGCCGCTTCAAAATGTTTAAAATCTTTTGGGAAATGTATGTTGTAATAAGAATTTAATCTTCCCATCAACTTCATCGATTGCAAAATATAATCAGGCAAATTTTCCGAAATCAGTTGAGGTAAAGCTTTTAAAATGTTGAAAATAACATTTTGAAAAAACTTATTATTAATGCCTCGCTTACTCAGTTTTTCACTACCCGGATAAACGGGCAAAAGTGTTCCTGATATTGCTTTTTTTTCATCTGCTTCAATCTCAGGATGTGGCATAGAAAAATTACCGTTGAAAAAGTTGACTTTTCCAAAAATAAAAATTTCTTTGTTTAATGGAATCGAGTCTTTCATCCAATTAGTGTATCGGAACCAAACTAAATCCATCGTCCCAGTTTCATCCCGAAATTTCGCCGACAAACGTTTCCCTTTTTCGTAAACAACTTCTTGGATATCTGTGATTTTTCCCTTTAACTGGATATCAGCATCGGGTTCCTTTGTCAAATCACCGATTTTGTAAATCTTACTTTTATCGATATAGCGAATCGGGTAGAAGGTCAGCAAATCTTCCACAGTCGAGATGCCTAACACGTTTTTGATGATTTTTGCGCGTTCGGTTCCGATGTTTTTGAGAAATTCTATGGAAGTTTCTAAAGTCAAGAAAGAAAAATTTGTTCCGACGAATTTCGGGAAATTTTATTGTAAAATAAAATATGGGATATAATAAAAAAACATCCGAATTCGGATGTTTTTATAATTAATCTTTAATCTTCGACTTGAACTTCTTCTGATAACCTTCCCATTCATTTCTGGTTTTGATCGTTTTGTACTCATCAGAAGCAATCATAGAAAAATAGGGTTCTACTTCTTTCGCATTCAGAAATCCAGAAAGACTAGTGATCGGATCTGTCTTTTCATCCAAGAAAACCATTGTTGGAATCATATTGATGTTCATGTATTTTGAAAATTGATGAAGTCCATTTTTTGATTTTTTGCCTTTATAATCAGCGTTAGTGAATGTGTGTCCAGCAAAACTAAGCGTTTCATTCCCATCGCTTTCGAACTTAACAGCATAAAATTTTTCATTGATAATTTTAGCAATTTCCGGATGGTTGAACGTGAATTTGTCCATCTCTTTACAAGGTGCACACCAATCTGCATAGAAATCGATAATGATTTTCTTTGGTTCTTTTTTCTGTGCTGCGAGTGCCTGAGTCATCGTCATCCAGCGGACTTGGGCAAAGCCAAAACCTTGAATCAGAAATAAGGTTAATAATACTATTTTTTTCATTTGTGTGTTTTATATTTCGATTAATTTCTCATAGTCATAGACGTCTGAACGATTTAAATTACTTTACTCCTTGCATCAGTTTTTTTACGAATGGAGATATCAAAATTAATATTACTCCGGCAATCAAGGCATATAATCCCAATTGTTTATATCCATCGGTGTAAGTGATAAGAGCGTCATAATTAGTGGCGCCGGATTTTACTTTTGCCAGTCCTGCACCTATTTGTCCTGCAACATATTGTCCGTAAGCAGAAGCTAAAAACCACATTCCCATCATCATTCCTTGTAGCTTTTCTGTGGATAATTTTGTCATTATCGATAGTCCAATTGGTGACAAACATAATTCTCCGAAAGTGATAACTAACAATGCGATTGTGAAAACATTAAGAGAAGTAATTCCTTGAAGATTGGCGAAAAACTTAGTTGCAAAAAGAACATAATAGCCTAATCCTAAGAATATAAAACCTAATCCGAATTTGATGATTGTATTGGGTTCCAGTTTATTTTTGCTTAACCAAATCCAAAGTAATCCAACCAAAGGCGCTAAGAAAATAATAAAGAATGCTCCTCCAGAGTTATTTACACCATTAGGATCCAATCCGAAAAGGTCTTTGTTTAGGTTATTGGCAGCGAAAATACTTAATGAACCACCACTTTGTTCGTAGATTCCCCAGAACAGGATTGAAAAAATAATGAAAATCAAAGCTGCCCAAAGTTTTTTGCGTTCCGAGGAATTCACTTTTGTCATCTCATAAAAAAGATATAATAATGTTAGTGGTCCGACTGTCCACATAAAATAATCCGTGTATTGTGGAACAGAAACCATTATCATAATTAGCGGAATAAAGACTAATGATAGAATGTAAACACCATATTCTTTCCATTTTTCAAGTGGAGAAAAAGTCCCGTCTTGATTCATTTTTTGAGGTTGAAGACCAATGGGGCCTAATTGTCTTTGTGTAAAAATGAAATTAATCAGACTAATAACCATTACAATTGCAGCCAAACCAAAAGCGACGTTCCATCTTTTATGTTCTGGAATTAAATCAGAGAACATTTCGCCTTTACCTATAGCAATACAAAGATATCCGCCTAGAAGTGCACCAAGATTGATTCCGGCATAAAACAAAGAGAATCCTGCATCTGTTCTGGAGTCGTTTGCTTTGTATAATTTTCCAACCATTGTGGAAATATTTGGTTTAAAAAATCCTGTTCCTACAACAGTAAAAGAAATTCCTAAAAAGAAATAATCGTGCGGATTGGTAGCTAGAATTAGGCTACCGATAATCATCAGAATTCCGCCCCAAAAAAGAGATTTTCTGAATCCTAAAATTTTATCAGCAAACAAACCACCGACAAAAGTAAAGGCATAAACAAAAGCCTGTGTTGCACCATATTGAAGATTGGCTTGTTCATCTCCGAATTTCAATTGAGAAATCATAAAGAATACCAGCATTCCTCGCATCCCATAGAAACAGAAGCGTTCCCACATTTCAGAGAAAAAGAGAGACCAAATTTGTTTAGGATATTTTCCTTTGAAGTTCTGAATTTCTTCAAGTGTAAGATTCATCGAATATAATTTTGTTTTGATATTAAAAATACAAACAAATTTAAATAAAAAAACCACCGCAAAGGTGGTTTGAATTTATAAATAAATGTGAAAGTTTTTACTTCACACCGTGCATCATTTTTTTCAAGAGAGGAGAAATCAATGCTAATATAATTCCTGCAATTCCACATAGAACAACGAATACCATAAAAAATTCATAAAGGTTATGGATTTCGAATCCTGCAAAAGTATGATTGGCTAATGGAATTTGATTTTGAGTAAGCAATTCTGTCTGAGCTGAACTCAAAGTGACTTTTTTGTCCAGTACATCTTGAAGATTAATTCCAAGTTCCTCAGCTTTTTTGAACTTATCTCCAGTTGCAGGCATAATTGAACCTAATGTTCCAGCCAACGCATAACCCGCAGCATTCGAAATGAAGAAAACACCATAAAGTAAAGAGGCAAATCTCTTAGGTGCTAATTTTCCTACCAATGATAATCCAATTGGAGATAAACAAAGCTCACCACAAGTCTGTAAGAAATATAGTAAAATCAACCATTTGATAGCTAATAAACCTGAGTTACCCAAATCTTTTACATTGTGTGCAAGGATAAAATAACTGATTGCTATAACAACTAATCCAATGGCTTGCTTCAAAGGCGAAACCGGTTCTTTTCCTGCGCCTCTCAACTTATCCCAAAGGAAACTGAAAGGAACTGCCATTACAACAATAAATAATCCGTTGAAAATCTGAACCATTGATGGCGGCATATTCCACCCAAAGAAGTTTCTGTCGGTTTGATTATCAGCAATGAAAGTTAAAGATGATCCTGCCTGTTCAAACGCAGCCCAAAAGAAAATTACAAAGAATGAAACGACATAAATAACCAAGATTCTGTCTCTTTCGATTTTAGTAATAGATGAATCGGAAATAATTAATCCAGCTAATGTTAGGCCTGCAGAATATACTAGTGAATAAACAACATTTTGTCCAATTCCGTAATGGAAAAGAAGCCCTAACAATACAAAGGCGATAACAGCTCCAATAATTGATTTTTGAGAAAATGATGCAGATTGTGCTTCTCCTTCTTCAAAATCATCAACAGTATTGTTTTTTGGAAGTCCACCAATTGGTCTGCCTTCTGGCGTTACCACATATTTGTTTTTAAGCAATAGGAAAGTAACTGTACCTAAAAACATTGCCAAAGAAGCGGCTAAGAATCCCCATTTGAAAGCGTGGATATCTCTGATTCCGTCAACACTTTTCACATCGCCTAAAATTGGACAAATCAACTGACCCAAGAAGGCACCTAAGTTGATTCCCATATAGAAAATGGTAAATGCAGAATCCAATTTGTTCTTTTCCTGTTTTGGATAAAGACTTCCCACCATAGATGAAATGTTCGGTTTGAAGAATCCATTACCGAAAATAATAATACCCAAACCTACCCAAAGTAAAGTTTTTGCAAGGTCAAGATTTTCTCCAAATAATGTTGCACTAAAGAATAGAATCAACTGCCCAACTCCCATCAGCGTTCCTCCAAGAAGAATACAATATCTGTTTCCAAGATATTTATCAGCGATGAAACCACCCAACATTGGCGTTAAATAACAAAGAGCCAAAAATCCACCATAAATAATAGAGGTCTCTGACTCGATAATTCCAAGGGAATTAATCATAAAAAGCGTCAACAACGCTCTCATTCCATAGAAATTAAAACGCTCCCACATTTCTGTCCCGAAAAGGACCCACAAACCTTTAGGATGTTTTGAATTAGTCGTAACTGTATCCATATAAATTAATTGTTAAATTTTCTTAAAGGTAACAAATATAGTTTTTTTTCATAAAGTAGGCGATTCCAGATGCTGTTTATGCAAGATTTAATAAATCATATTTTACCAATTTACGTTAACTTTGTCTTTTATGGAAATGTATTTAGAATTTAGAAAAGCAAGTTCAGATGATTCTTCAGAGATTTGGGATATATTGCAAGACGCTATTACAAGGAGAAAAAATGATGGTAGCAGACAATGGCAGGATGGCTACCCGAATCTTGAAACTGTGAAATCCGATATAGAAAAGGGATTTGGCTATGTTTTATTAGTTGATGGAATTGTTGCAGGTTACAGCGCGTTAATTTTAAATGATGAACCTGCTTATAATGATATTGAAGGAGAGTGGCTGACCAATGGTGATTTTTTGGTAGTTCACAGAGTGGCAATTTCGGATAAGTTTGCAGGAAAAGGATTGTCCAAAAATATTTTCAGCTTTATCGAAGATGTTGCCAAGGAGAATAATACTTTTAGTATTAAAGTTGATACCAACTTTGATAATCCTGCAATGTTATCAATTCTACAGAAATTAGGATATCAATATTGTGGAGAAGTCCATTTCCGAGGAAGTGCTAGAAAAGCGTTCGAAAAAGTCCTTTAAAACTAAATTATAACTCAAAAAAAGCGAAATTAAATCAGATTAATTTCGCTTTTTTAATTTAGAAAAGGAATTTTAATTATAATTAATGTCCACTTTCTCTCATAATTTTGTTTAATCTCTTCAACATCATCAATCCCAGCAATGTTGCGAAAATCAACAGTCCGAAATTAACCAAGAAATAATTGGCTTTATTTTCATAATTATACCAAGTGCTCGCAAGGATTCCGGACAATTTGTTCCCAACAGAGTTTGCTAAGAAAAATCCACCCATCATCAAAGCTGTTAATCTTGCTGGAGATAATTTGGAAACGAATGATAATCCCATCGGTGAAAGACAAAGTTCTCCAATTGTTACAACGCCATATCCAGCAATCAACCAAAGTGCTGATACTTTTTCAGAACCATTGTTTCCTGCATAAACAGCTCCAACCATTACCAAACAAGATAAACTGGTGATGAATAATCCCAAAACGATTTTACTTGGTGTCAAAGGTTCTTTTCCTCGTTTTCTAAGCATTGCCCAAACACCAACGATGACAGGCGTTAAAGCAATCACCCAAAATGGATTGATGGATTGGAACAATTCTGTATTATAAAGGAAAACAGGCTTGTCAGTTTTAGTTTCCAGTTCAGCTCTTTTTTCTGCCGAAATATTTCTGAAATAAATATCTTTCCCGGTTTCTTTCAAAGTTTTTCCGTCAGGATCTTTCTGAGAGCGATATTGATCATCATAAATCGGGGTTTCTTTATCTGCATAGCTTTTTTCTTCAACCAAATAAAGTGAAGCCAAAGGTTTTTCAACAGATTCTGAAACGCTTCTATCTGTGTAATAATTGGCCCATCTTGTCAACGCAGTTCCATTTTGTTTGAAAACGGCCCAGAAAAACATACTGATTAAGAATATCGAAAGCAAAGCGCCAATCGCAGGTTTTTCCAAGGGATTGGATTTGAAATAAAGCGAAACATAGAAGTAAATCACAGGAATACAAGCGAAAATAAATGCATCCGTATTTGTGCTACCAAAAATATTAGTTCCAAAAATCATCGTAGGAACAAACCACCCGATAACGCCTGCTATAATCGCGGGAACAAAAACTTTCATCAGAATTTGGGATAGTTTGGTGTCACCTTCTTGGCTCGGTTTCATAACCGCCGCGTGTCTGTAATGTTTCATCCCGATGGTGAAAATTACTAACCCAAGCAACATCCCGACTCCAGCAGTTATAAATGCTTCGCCCCAACCGAATTTGTTACGCATAAACGCTGCAATAATATTACAGATAAACGCCCCGATATTAATTCCCATATAGAAAATATTGTAGCCAGAATCTTTGTTGGCTTTATAAGGTTCTTCTGAATAGAGATTTCCCAAAAGTGTAGAAATCGTTGGTTTGAAGAAACCATTTCCAATGATAATCAATGCAAGAGAGCCATAAAATAAAGGCAATTCTTTGAAAACGCCAACACCAATATAACCAATTGCCATTAGAACACCACCAAGATAAATGGATTTGATATAACCTAAAACTCGGTCAGCCAAAAAGCCACCAAGAAAAGGCGTAAGATAAGTCAGTGCAATGAAAGTCCCGAAAATATCATCAGCATCTTTATCAGGAATTCCCAATCCGCCATTCAAGCCTTGCGGCTCTATCAAATAGAGTACGAAAATCCCGAGAATCAAATAATAACCGAAACGTTCCCACATCTCGGTAAAAAACAAAAAGGGTAAACCTTTTGGATGTTTAGTCTTCATAGTGTCAATTTTCACAACGTTTCCAAAAATAGTATTTTAAATTTAATAAATAAGAAAGCCTTTCAAATTTGAAAGGCTTTTGGTTATTTTTTTGTTGACATCGGTGGTGGGGGAGAAGTATATTCGATAGTTTCTGTAACTTCTGATTTTTCGATTTTTACTAGTCCATTGATAAAATTCAACATTTCAGTTCTATTTTTTTCATATTCTTTTTCGTAAGTAAAAGATACAATATTAGAGTATCCATCTTCTGTTAAATAATAATTTCCAATATAATGAAAGTCCATTCCTGTGGTGTTTAAGGAATAATCTATATATAAAACTTTAATTCCATTTACGGTACGATATTCAGATTTGTTTAGTTTAAAATAATCTGCTTTTGCCTGAATAGAAGACAGAATAACATCTCGCAAATTTTTTAATGTTTGGATAGGAACATTTTCTGACATCAAACATCCTAATGTCATAATATTAGGATTTGTTAAATTTTGAAAAGTATATTCTGCAGTAGGTAAAACTGAAATTTTTATCGTTTTCCACTTCTTAGGACTTATGTAAATTCCAGCATCTAGTTTTTTACTTTTCAAAAGAAAAGTAGCATCTGCTGATTTTGTAAATTCTTTTTCATTGGTCTCGATTTCATCCATAGTCTTCTCATCACTATCATTTACAAAACGCCAAGTTTTGTTTTCAAAAAGCACCACTTCTTTTCCATCTTCGGTCAGTGCTTTTACTTGAGAGCTGGACAATGAGTAAATTGCTATAAATAAAAATGTTATAATTTTTTTCATGGTTGTTTTGAGTAAAATTTTCCTAAAAATAAGTCTTTAAATTTTAATAAAATGCCTCTCAATGTTGAAAGGCATTTATTAAAAGTTTATATTGATTACAAATTCTCCAAAATAAAATTCGTCATCTTCTCATAAAGCTGAGGTCTGGTTTGTCCGCCATAGATACCGTGATTTTTATCAGGATAAGCCATAAAATCAAACTGTTTTTTGTTCTGAATCAAAGCCTCAGAAAACTCCATTGAGTTCTGGAAATGAACATTGTCATCGGCCGTTCCGTGGATCAAAAGAAATTTCCCTTTCAACAAATTAGCAAAAGTTGTCGGTGAGTTTTGGTCATAACCTTCCGGATTTTCCTGTGGCGTTTGTAGGAATCTTTCGGTATAGATGCTGTCATAATATCTCCAGTTGGTAACCGGCGCAACAGCAATTCCCATTTTAAAAACATCAGCACCTTTTGTCAGAGCCAAAGAAGTCATATAGCCACCAAAACTCCAACCGAAAATCCCGATTCTAGATTTGTCAATATAAGACTGATTTCCAAACCATTTGGCAGCAGTAATTTGATCTTCTATTTCATATTTGCCTAATTGTTTGTAAGTTACTTTTTTGAATTTTGCACCTTTATAGCCCGTCCCGCGTCCATCTACACAGGCTACAATGTAACCTTTCTGAGCTAGCATTTCGAACCAAATTCCGTTGCCGCCATCCCAAGAATTGGAAACCTGCTGAGAACCAGGACCAGAATATTGGAACATAAATAATGGATATTTTTTATTTGGGTCAAAGTTTTTCGGCTTGATAATCCAAGCGTTCAATTGGTCTCCAACAGAATTCGGAATGGTGATGAATTCCTTTGTTACAAAATTATCTTTCTGCAGTTTAGAAAGCATCTCATTATTATTCTGAAGTTCTTTTATTTCCTTGCCAGAAGCATCTTTCAAAACATATTTATATGGTGTTCCAGCTGTAGAATTGGTATTGATAAAATAATTGAATGACTTACTAAAACTCGCCGAGTTATTACCCTCAGGATAAGAAATTAAAGTTGTTTTTCCAGAGTTGATGTTCAATTTAGAAATCACTTTGTTTAGACTTCCTTTTTCTGTAGTTTGGATGTAAGCTTCTTTGGTTTTTGGGTTGTAACCATAGTAATCTGTGATTTCCCAATTGCCTTTGGATACCTGTTTTTTCAGTTTTCCGGTTTTGTCATACCAGTAAAGATGTCTGAAACCATCTCTTTCGGATGCCCATAGAAAGGAATTATCATCTAGAAACTCCATTGTCAGTTTATCTGTGTCAATCCAGGCGGCATCCGTTTCTGAAAATAATTTAGTAAGCTTTCCGGATTTTGTATCCACTTTCAAAAGATCCACTTGATTCTGATGCCTGTTAGATGTTGCTATCACGATTTCATTAGAATCATTGGTTTGGAAAATCTGAGGAATGTAATAATTCTCGAAGTTTACAAGATTTAATTTTGAAGTTTTTCCTGAGGAAAGCTGATAAAGTTGCGCAGATACTGTGGAATTCGTTTCTCCGGCTTTTGGATATTTATAACGCATCTCAGTAGGATAAAGTGATTTTCCATAGATCGGGATATAGATTTCTGGAACTGCAGATTCATCGAATTTTACGAAGACAATCGCATCACCCGCTTTGTTCCATTGGTAATAATCTGCATGAGAAAACTCTTCTTCATAAACCCAATCTCCAAGTCCATTAATAATAGAATTTTTCTTTCCGTCAGTTGTAATTTGTGTGATTTTTCCGGAAGTCAAATCCTGATAGAACAAATTATTATCAGCAATGAAAGCTACTCTGCTTCCGTCTGGTGAAAATTTCGGTTCCTGAATCCAGTTTCCATTATTAAGAGCGGTCACTTTATTTGATTTCAAATCCTTCACATCAAATTTCCCCAAAAACGAATGTCTATAGATATCCTGACTTTCTTTTTGTAACAAGATTTTAGACTCATCTGCTGAGAAAATATAAGATTCGAAGCTTCCATCCACAATATTGCCAGATTTCTGAGATGTTTTGTAATTATATTTGGCAATACCATCTTTCTCAATTGTAGCATAGTTTTCACCGTCGTTAAGGGATGCAATTCCTGCAATGCCTTTTCCACGATAGTATCCGGAGTATATTTTATCTAATGTAATTTCTTGTGCATTAATGTTTTGTGAGAAAACTGCTGTCATCATAACAACAGAAACAAGGATTTTTTTGTTCATAATCTTTCAATTTTCTTTTTGGTATTCACGAACCTTACGGTTTCATTTTTCAAATTTTAATGACGTAAATATAATAAAGATAAATTGTTTTGAATACAATCTTTGGAACATCGAATTGTAAATGCGTGAAGGATAGTAGTGGAAATCCTTTTCTGTCCGCCTTAGGCGGACAGAAAAGATTGTAACGGATAGCCCGACCCAAGATGTGGCTTTAGCGTGGGAGAGGGACACGCCGAAAAAACTGACAACTATCAACCAACAACTATCAACCAAAAATCCTTATCTTTGCGCCATTATTTTTCTCACTTAAAACGTTTATAGCATGCAACTGTACAACACCTTAAGCGCAGAAGAAAGAGCTCGACTTATCGATGAGGCCGGACAAGAGCGCCTTACATTGTCTTTCTATGCGTACGCCAAAATTGAAAATCCCAAAAAATTTCGCGACGATTTATTTATAGCCTGGAATGCGCTAGATGGACTCGGCCGTATTTATGTGGCGCACGAAGGAATCAATGCTCAGATGAGTGTTCCCGCTGAAAATTTTGAAGCCTTCCGGGAGACGCTGGAAGTTTATGATTTTATGAAAGGCATCCGCCTGAATGTCGCTGTTGAGCAGGATAATCACTCTTTTTTGAAGTTAACGATTAAGGTTAGAAATAAAATCGTTGCGGATGGTTTGAATGACGAAACTTTTGATGTCACCAATAAAGGAATTCACTTGAAAGCTCAGCAATTCAATGATATGTTGGCGGATCCCAATACAATTGTAGTAGATTTCAGAAATCATTACGAAAGTGAAGTGGGTCATTTTGAAGGTGCAATCACACCAGATGTTGAGAATTTTCGTGAAAGTTTGCCGATTATTAATGAACAATTACAAGATTTCAAAGAAGATAAAGATCTTTTAATGTATTGTACTGGCGGAATCCGTTGTGAGAAGGCAAGTGCTTATTTCAAACATCAGGGTTTCAAAAATGTTTACCAATTAGAAGGCGGAATTATAGAATATACACGTCAAATCAAAGAAGAAAATATTGAAAGTAAGTTCATTGGAAAGAATTTTGTGTTTGATCATCGTTTAGGAGAAAGAATTACAGACGATATCATTTCTCAGTGTCACCAATGCGGAAAACCTTGTGATAATCATACTAATTGTGCCAATGATGCTTGTCATTTACTATTTATCCAATGTGATGAATGTAAAGCTGTAATGGAAAATACTTGTTCTACAGAATGTCACGAGATTATCCATCTACCTCAGGAAGAGCAAGTTGCAAGAAGAAAAGGTTTACAAGTCGGAAATAAAGTGTTCCGGAAAGGTAAATCTGAAGCTTTGAAATTTAAAAAATCTGGAGAATTGTCAACGCAAGCTTTGGCAAAAGCAAAACCTGAAACCAAAGATATTCGTCAGAAGATAAAAGTTAAAAAGACTTTGGTTGGTAAAGCAGAACATTATTTTACCAAATCTAAGATTGCACAGTTTTTAATTGAAAATAATGAACTTTCTGTAGGAGATAAAGTTTTAATTTCCGGCCCAACAACTGGAGAACAGGAAATCACGATTACTCAGATTTTTGTTGATGGCGCATTTAGCAATACAGCTAAAGTTGGAGACCAGATTACTTTTGAGCTTCCGTTCAGAGTTCGTTTGTCTGATAAGTTATATAAAATCTTAGATTAAATCATTTTTACAATGAGTCTTAGTCTCACCAAAAAGGAACTTAGAAGCATTTATAAAGGAAAAAGAATGGCCTTATCTCAAGATGAGGTCAATTTTTTGTCCAAAAAAATCTTTGAACAGTTTATTTTACAATTTAATGTAATTGAAAATCAAAAGGTTAATGTTTTTTTGCCTATTGAAAAATTTAATGAGATAAACACTCAGATTTTTATAGATTATTTTTTTGATAAAAAAGTTCGTGTTTTTGTGCCGAAAATTCAAGGTGAGAAAATGATTTCTGTGGAGATTTTTCCTAATTCAGAATTTGAAATTAACAATTGGGGAATCAAAGAACCTATTTCTAATATTGATGCTAATATCGAATTAGACTATGTTTTAACGCCATTATTGTATTGTGATCAATTTGGAAATAGAATAGGCTACGGAAAAGGTTTCTATGATTATTTCTTTTCGAGAGATTTGAAGATTCATAATAAAATTGGTCTAAATTTCTTTTCACCGAATGAAGACATTGCTGATGTTTTTGAGAAAGATGTTGCTATAGATGGTTTGATTTTGCCTTCAGAATTTATAGATTTTAATATTAAATAATTGATAATCAAATATATTTATTTGTAAATCACTTTACAATGATATTACAAGTTATTTAGTAATGATTTTTGTCAGACCGTTCTACCTTTGTCTTGTAATTATGAATGAATAATTAACAAATAAAATATATAATAATTAATTTAAATTTTTAGAAAATGAAAAAGTCATTATTTGTAGCTGCTATCGCTGCTATCGCTCTTGTAGCTTGTAAAAAAACTGATAACGTAGAAGCTGCTGCTGTTGATTCAGTAGATGCTGTTGCTGATTCTGCAGTAACTGCTATCGATTCTACTGCAACTGCAACTGTTGATTCTGTTAAAGCTACTGCTGACTCTGCTAAAGCTGAAGTAAAAGCTGACGAGAAAGCTGCTAAAGAAGAAATCAAAAAATAATTAGATTCCAAATCTAGTTTTAAAGCAAAACCCGCTAATTAGCGGGTTTTGCTGTTTTTATAGTGTCAGAATCTTTTTTGTAGAAACTGGTAAAGTAAAACTTAAACTCTTTCTGGAATTTGACGGGTGAAGCCTTCAATGTATATTGTGCTTTTCTGTTGACTGTTGTGATGTAAGTTCTTTTTTTATCGTAATATTCAACATCGAAGTTTGCAAAATCCAAAGTGTCATTTTCTTGTATCGTTTTTGAGGTAGAAAGTTTACTCACTTTAGCGAATTTTACTTTCAAACTATCCATTTCTTTTAACAAAGGTATCAAGTTACTGGAATCTTTTGTTAAAAAATGAGCCTGCATTTGTGTGTAAATCACAGAATCTATTTCTGTATCCTTATTTCCAGAAGTGTAAAGCGCAGACAAGTCTAACAAATCCTGAACTTTTTGAGTGGTAATCAAATTGATTGCCTGTAAACTATCCAGTTTTGTCTTAGAATAAGTCCCATTATTATTGGCATTTCTGATAACTTCTATAGAATTTTCGTCGCCTTCATATTTTTTATTGCAGGAGATTACTGTAGCGGTTATTATAGTTAAGCTCAATATCCAATAATATATTTTATTTTGTTTTTTCATCGTCAGTAATTTTGAATTTAATCATTACAATTTTTCCGTTTTTCATTTGAGAATCAATCACTTCAAGATTTTCCAAACTCGTAGTAGGAAGCGTAACCAGCGATATGTATTTCTGCTTGTCCATCGTTTCTATTCCATAAATATCACTATCGACTACCTGATAAATTAGTGCATTATCACTAATTAATCTATTCAGTTGCTGCGTTTTTTTCTTAAAATCTTTTATTGATTTTGAGTAATAATATAATTGAACTGCATATTCATTAGGTTTCAGCTCGATATTTTCTGTTTCAGGTGCATTTGTCAAATCCCGTGTAATTTCCTCAGACTTATAGAAAGGAGAAGAAATAATCATCTTCAAACTTTTACTCTTTGTTTCATACACGAAAGGAGAATTCGGTTTCACCTTAAAAAGAATTGGAGATTCATTTTCTCTGATGATTTTAACATCTAGTTCGCCTTTTATGGATGAGTTCCTGTCCGCATCCGTAAAAGCATAAGTATATTTTTTATAGAACAAATTGTCATAAAATATTAATATCAAGACAGTTGCGAACAGAAAAGCTGAAATTCCCAACCATAGATATCTTTTTAAGAAATTTTGTTTTTGACTTTTGAAATTGATATTTTGGTTAATTTCATCAAAAGCTTGATTGTCAATAGAAACTGGAGGCTTTTCCGTAATTGGATTGTGAATCGGTTCTACTGTAACTTTTTCGATTGGTTCTTCTAATGCAGGTTCGGAAACTACCACAGTAGTTGTTTCTTCTACAGTTTCTGCTATCGGATTTTTCTTTTTAAAATCAGACCATGAATTAAATCCGGAATAAACGGATAAGATATTTAGCATATCAATTCTAGGGATTTTTTCCTGAGAATTATTCTTGAAGTATGTGTAAAAAGTCTTCTCACTTATATTCCCTTTAGCTTTTTGTCTCAAATCTTCTTGGAAATAAATAATATCTATTCCTTTCCATTTGGAAATCTCATCAAAAGCTGGTGAATGTGTCTCAAGATATTTGTCCTGAACAGCCTTTTTTAAGGATTGAAAATGTATATATTCGGTATCGCTCAAAATTCTATTTTATACTTAATTTGTTGATTTACAGTGATTGTTATTTGTAAATCGTGTTTTACAAATATATTACAATTAATTTTCAAAACAAAAATATTTTATCGATATAATTTTGCCCTGTTCAAATAATGGACAGTCTATTAACTAACAATTTAAATTTAATTATTATGAAAAAGTCATTATTCGTAGCTGCTATCGCTGCTGTAGCTCTTGTAGCTTGTAAAAAAACTGAAAACGTAGAAACTGCTTCTGCTGATTCTGCTGTAGTTGATTCTTCTGCTTCAGCTCTTGATTCTGCTGCTGCTCACGTTGATTCTGCTGCTGTAAAAGTTGATTCTGCTGCTGCTAAAGTAGAAGGTGCTGCTGCTAAAGTTGATTCAGCTGCTGCTAAAAAATAATCTTAACCACGTTAAGAATTTGAAACCGTTTCTTTCGAGAAACGGTTTTTTTTATTTCTCCAATTTTTGTCTCAAGATTTCATAACAAGTAATAGCAGCAGCATTGCTCAGATTTAAGGAATCTATACTTCCGGACATTGGAATCAAAACATTTTCTCCTTTATTTTTCCAAAAGTCACTCAATCCGGAATGTTCTGTCCCGAACAAAACAGCAGATTTGGCAGTCAGATCTTTCTCCTGAATATGTTGTGCATTATCGCTCATAAAGGTGGTGAAAATGTTGTATCCATTGATTTTAAGAAATTCTGAGGTTTCTTCATTAGAAGCTTGGAAAATATTCATCCCGAAAAGACAGCCTACACTGGAACGAATGACATTTGGATTATAGAAATCTGTTCTTGGGTCGGTTACAATCAATGCATTGATGCCGAAAGCTTCACAACTTCTCAATATTGCACCAAGATTTCCTGGTTTTTCTACACTTTCTAAAATAATGACAGCAGAATCCTGTTTCGGTTTAAACTCGTCCAGATTTCTTTGTTCCAGTTTATAAATTCCGATAATTCCTTCTGTAGTGCCACGATAGGCTATTTTCTCGTATAATTTCTCAGTTACAAAATGGATTTTCGAGTCTGGTAATGACCCTTTGAAAATAGTTTCGCAGATAAAAAATTCTTCTGGCTGATTGCCAAAATGCAGTGCACGTTCATTTTCCTGCTGTCCTTCTACAATGAAAACACCGGCTTTTCTTCTGTCCTGATTTTTCGTCAAAAGTCGTGTTAGTTTTTTGATTTTTTCGTTTTGAAGGCTTTCTATGAGCATTTTGAGAATTTTTGCAAAGATAATAAATTGTAAAAGTTTAACTTCCATCTTCTGACATCTGTCTTCCATCAAAAAAATATATATCTTTGTTTTATGATTTTACGAGGAGAAAATTTAATCAAGGAATACGGACCAAAAAAAGTGGTGAAGGGCGTATCGTTGGAGGTTCAGCAAGGCGAAATTGTCGGGCTTTTGGGACCAAACGGAGCAGGAAAAACAACGTCTTTTTATATGATTGTTGGATTGGTGAAGCCGACTTTGGGAAATGTTTTCCTTGATAACCAGAATATCACGCAGGATGCAATGTACAGACGAGCGCAAAAAGGTATTGGTTATCTGGCGCAGGAAGCTTCGGTTTTCAGGAAGTTGTCTGTTGAAGATAATATTTTGGGCGTTTTGCAATTAACAAAACTTTCCAAAAAAGAACAAAAAAAGAAATGTGATGAATTGATTGAAGAATTCCATTTGGAACACGTTCGTAAAAACCGTGGTGATCTGCTTTCTGGAGGTGAAAGACGTAGAACGGAAATTGCTCGTTGTTTAGCAACAAGTCCTAATTTTATTCTTTTGGATGAGCCTTTTGCTGGAGTTGACCCAATCGCGGTAGAAGATATTCAGAAAATCGTAAGGTCTTTGGTGGAGAAAAATATTGGAATCTTGATTACCGACCACAACGTTCAGCAGACTTTGGCGATTACTAACAAAACTTATATTATGTTCGAAGGAAAAATCCTGAAGGAAGGTCTGCCGGAGGATTTGGCGAATGACCCAGATGTTAGGAAGGCTTATCTTGGGGAGAACTTTAGGTTTGAGAAGTTTTAAATTTCTCTTTTTTATACAAATGAAAAATCATCTAATTATGAAAAAAAAGCTTTTCTATCTTTATTTATTATCCTTATTATTGAGCTCTTGTACTCCGATTTTAAAAACTATTTATGGTGTAAAAAATCCAAAAATTGAAAGTCAAGAAAGTCTCCAAAAATATATGAATTCAATTGATATGAATTCTGAGAATATTTTATTAGTAAAAAATAAAGATGTCTATAAAACTGTATTGAAAGAGTTTCAAAAAAGTATCCCAGAAGCTGTTTTATTCGATGCAAGTGGAAATAGAATAACTTACAAAAATGAAACTAAAGATTGTAATGCGGGTCTTTTTTCTACAATACCTAATCTAAGATTGAATGACTCCCTAAAGAAAGAAGAAGGGTCAAACCTAAAGGAGTTTAGTGAAAATTTGATTGATTTCAAAAAGAATAAGATTGAAGATTTTCCAGAAGCTGATTTTTATCTTTTTATAGATTGGGCAAAATTTATGGGTAAATTAAATTAAGACCACGTAAAAGTCTGGGAAGATTTAGCGAAAAAAAACACTAATGTAAAGATTGCAGTTTACAAGGTAAATATGGATTTTCAAGATAATTGGGAATTATTAGATAAAAAGATTGAACTCAAAACTAATTCAAAGTAAATTTGAAATAGTATTTCTTTAGACTATATTAATATATAAAAGTCGCGAAGTTTTTCTTTGAGACTTTTTTCTTATAGTTAAAAACTCATTTGTGACTTTGCGATAAAAATATTTCACTTTCCAAAAACACTACTGACAAACTATTGTCACAACTGCGTCATAAATTTGTATCAAATAAAACAAACTATTATGAACGCAAACGCAAAAGTCTTAGACTCACAACAACTTTTAATCCATTGGCAAGGACACAGAAATCTTACTAGGAGAGTGATTGAAGCTTTTCCAGAGAAAGATTTATTCGAGTTTTCAATTGGTGGAATGAGACCATTCGCAAAATTGGCTTTGGAACTTTTGGCAATTGGCGGACCAGCACTTAAAAGTATCGTTCGACAAACAATCGATGCTTTTAATGAGGAAGCTTTCCAACCAACTACAAAAGCAGAAATTCTTGCTAAATGGGACGAAGAAACTGAAACAATTAACGAATATTTTTCTCAGATTTCAGAAGAACGTTTTCAGGAGATGTTCAACCTTTTTGGACAGTATGAATTTCCTATTTATCAGAATATTCTATATTTTGTTGATAATGAGATTCATCACAGAGGTCAAGGTTATGTTTACTTGAGAGCTTTGGGAATCGAACCTCCTTTTTTCTGGGAGAGACAAAGATAATTTTGTACGCTTGATTTGAATTTAAAGTCTGCTTTTTTGCAGGCTTTATTTTTTGTTCAATTGGTTAGAAATCTTGTTTATTAAATCATCCATTGTATCTTTAAGATAATCGGGTTCAATGATTTCAGCAAAATCTGCAAATGTAATCAGCCAGCGCGGAAAACCTTCTTCAATCCACTCGGTTTCAAAAGTCATCAACATTTTGTTGTTAGTTTCTTCTTCAGAAACTAATCCGTAATATTTTTTAGAATTGACAAGAAAAGGCAAGATTTTTTTCTCAACCAAAAGCTTAACCCCAACTTTCTGATTCTTTGATTTTTTTCGATAATCACCAACGTTTCCATATTCTTGTTGAAATGGATTTTCAGTTTTCTCAATTTTTAAAATTCTGTCCACACGAAATTGTCGGAAATCCTTTCGCATCGTACAAAATGCCATCACATACCAATAATTGACTTCGTAGAAAATCCCAACCGCTTCGATGATTCTTTCACTAGCTTCATCTTTAACATTTTGATAATGAAATTTCAATTGTTTTTTATCAGCAATACTTTCCAAAATAGTTGGAATAATATTTTTGATGTTATCCGATTTCTCTGGTCGATAAGAATAGATGTCAATTTGATTTTCAATATTCTGAACGAGATTCTTCTCCGAATTTCTAATGACCGCTTTTACTTTTTCCATTGCAGAATTGTAATGAGAATCCAGACTTTCGTGAGAAAATTTCTGCATCAGTTTTTCTGCAGTAATGAAACTCAAAACTTCTTCTTTCGTAAACATTACTGGCGGAAGTTTATAACCGTCAACCAAAGAATAACCCGAACCGGCTTCTCCAAAAATCGGAATCCCTGCATTTTCCAAAGTCTTGATATCTCTGTAAATCGTTCTGATGCTGACATCAAATTTCTCCGCCAAATCCTGAGCACGAACAATTGACTTAGTTTGCAATTGTGTCAGAATCGATGTGACTCGGTCTATTTTTTTAATGTAATGGTCTTCATTCATTTTTTTTGAATTTTCAAAAATCATCAATAGAAATGGGCTTCAGCCCATTTTCGAATGTTAAATTCAATTGACTTTAGCCAAAACTTAGTTTAAATTTCGGCTAAAGCCCATTGAAAATCAAATTATAATCATCGGGCTGAAGCCTGACGCAATTGATAATTTTATTCTTCTTTGTAAGTTTTCACCAATCTATCAAGATTCAGACTTCTTGCAGAAGCATCGAAGATTTCTCGATAAGTTCCGTCTTTTTCGTACAATTCTTCGTGTGTTCCGTTTTCCACAACCTCGCCTTTTTTCATCACATAAATCATATCAGAATCCAAAATCTGCGACAACGAATGCGAAATAATAATCACAGTTCGTTCTTTTTTTATCGCATCCAGAGAGTTTTTGATTTGTTCTGTTGCAATCGCATCCAGACTTGCAGTTGGTTCGTCCAAGAAAATAATTGGCGGATTTTTTAGAAATAATCTTGCAATCGCAATTCTCTGTTGTTGACCACCGGAAAATTGTGTGGCGTCGTGATTATAACCATCCGGTAAATCCAAAATCTGCTCGTGAAGATAAGCTTTTGTCGCTGCTTCTTTGATTTCATCTAATGTCGCTTCCAGATTACCGTATCGGATATTATCTTCAATACTTCCTTTGAAAATGTGATTTTTCTGAAGTACCAAACCAAGGTCATCCCGCAGATAATCATTATCAAAATCATTCAGATTGTTGCCATCCAAAAGTATTTCTCCAGAATCTGGTTCATAAAATTTACAAAGCAAATTGATAATCGTTGATTTTCCTGCGCCACTTAATCCAACTAAAGCTGTGGTTTTCCCATTTTCGATTTTGAGAGAAACATTTTTCAAAGCTTTCATTCCGTTTGGATAAGTGAAATCTACATTTTTGATTTCAAAACTGCCTTGAATTGGAATATTATTGATAGTTCCATTTGGTTCGGTTTCGTCGTCGTCATTCAAAATTTCGAAATAACCTTCTGCGTAAATAAATGCATCATTCATATCATCATAAATCCTGTGAAGCTGACGAATAGGCGCGGAAACGTTGTTGAACAACATGATGTGAAGCATAATTGCACCAATCGTCATCTGCTGGTCGAGAACCAAATAAACCGTCAAAAGTATGATGAGAACGACACCAAATTGCTCAATAAAAGTTTTCAGGCCATCGAAAATAAAGCTTGTTCTTCTCGTGTATAATTGACTTTCCATCAATTGCATCTGGAGATTGTACTGTTTTTTGCCTTCAAATTTTTCCCGCACAAAACTCTTGATAACCATTATAGAATTGATGAGATTCAAAAGTCCGGATGTTTTTTGCTCCCGTTGATTTCGCAGTGTTCGTCTTACATTTCCTAATTTTTTAGCTTGTCTTGACGTCACATAAAAATAAATCGGAATCACAAAAGTCGAAACCAAACCGACGTAAAGATTCTGCATATACATTACAATCAAAGCAATAATTGCAGTTGAAAATAATGGCAAAATATCAATGAAAAAGTTTTGGACGAGTTTGGTTAAGCTTTCAATTCCTCTATCGATGCGGATTTGAAGTTTCCCGGATTCGTGTCGGTCGTCATTATAATAAGCGATTCTGTAAGTCAGGATTTTGTCTATCGCCGCTTGTGCGAGTTCTGAACTGACATTAATTCTAATTTTTTCACCATAAAATTTCTGCCCAAACTGAATAAAAATATTAGCCAATTCTTTTCCCAAAAGTATAATCGAAATCAAAATCAAAACGTGAATTCCTTCCGACATCGGATGAGGAAGCTGTGTCAATTTCGTGACTTCATCAACCGTATATTTCAAAACAATCGGATTGACCTGAGCAAATAAAGCACCGATAAAAGTCAATGCCAAAGTTCCGAAAACCATCCATTTGTAAGTTTTTATGAAACTTTTCAATTGATTGAAAATATGGATAAGATTGGTTGTTTTCTGAAAAGGTTTTTTCATAACAGCAAGTTAAGAATTAATTTAAAACCACATAGACACATAGGAAATGCTTAACAGAATTAAGTTTAAATAGCTATTTGAACTTTTAGAAAAAATTCATTATAAATTCTATTGTGCCTATGTGGTTCAAAAATAAAAAGGTTAATTTTATCCAATAATATTTCAGAATGAAAATATATACAAAAACTGGCGATAAAGGCGAAACTGGACTTTACGGTGGAAGCAGAATCTCTAAAGCGAGCGCAAGAGTAGAATCTTACGGCAATATAGATGAACTCAATGCTTCGATTGGTGTTGCAAAATCTCACATTGAAGATGAAAATGTCATTGCTCAGCTTAAGAAAATTCAGTTTGATTTGTTTACAGTTGGTTCAGAAGCTTCGACTCCGATTGATAAATTGTTTTTGGCTAATGGAAAAGCAAGATTGCCATTGGTGATTTCTGACAAAGAAATCGAAGAGTTGGAAACCTGGATGGACGAGATGGAAACGAAAGTAGAGCCTTTGCAATATTTCATTTTACCTGGAGGTGGAAAAGCAGCGACTTTCCTTCACGTGGCGAGAACGGTTTGCAGACGCGCGGAACGTAGTTTAGTTTTCCTGAATCAATCCGAAGAAGTGCGACCAGAAATGATAAAATATCTGAACCGATTGTCAGATTATCTTTTTGTTTTGGCAAGATATGTTTCGAAACTTCATAATGAGCCTGAGGAATATTGGAATCCTAATGATAGAAGCTAGAATTAGTAATTTGTCATTCAGAACAAAACGTAGTAAAGTGAAGAATATAGATTTCTCCTTCGTCGAAATGACAACTGTGAAAATATGAAAAATAAAGCACTTCTTTTCATCAACGGAGATTCTCCGAAAACAATTTCCAATTTGTCTGGTTATGATTTGATCGCTTGTACAGACGGCGCATTTCATTATTTGAAACAACTGAAGTTTCCTTTGGATAAACTGGATTTTATTTCAGGAGATTTCGATTCTCATCAAATAGAAGAAGAGATTCTTCGACAAGCTCAGAATCACAGTTTTGAAATTATAGAAACACCTGACCAGAATAAAACGGATTTCCATAAAGCTTTGGAAATTATTCTCGAAAAAGGTTTTGAAAATATCGATGTTTATGGCGGAAGTGGAGGAGAACAAGATCATTTTCTTGGGAATCTGAGTGTCGCTTATGCTTTTAAAGATAAATTGAATCTTCAGTTTTTTGATGAATACTCTTCCTATTATTTTATTCCTAAAAATTTCTCAATTTCTGATGTCAAAGGAAAAATGATTTCCTTGATGCCTTTTCCAATAGCCAAAAACATCGAAACAAAAGGACTAAAATGGCCTTTGCATCAAGAAGATTTGATTTTGGGAGAAAGAATTGGAACGAGAAATGTTGCAGATAGTCAGGAAGTTTCAATCCAATATAAAGATGGCGATTTGCTGATTTTTGTGGGAAAATAATTCAGTAATTTTTATAGAATTATTAACGCAGATATTCAGTTTATTTCATCATTTTTGCATCGTAAAACAATTAAATTTTTTTAGCCAGAAATGAAAATAAAATATTCTGAACTAATTGACCAAACGCTTTATTTTCCGACTGAAGAATTCAGTGTAGAAGAAAATAATCTGAAATTCCACGACATCAATCTGATGGAGGTTGTGGAAAAATTCGGAACTCCTTTGAAGTTCAATTATTTACCAAAAATATCTCAGAATATAGAAAGGGCAAAATTCTGGTTCAAAGAAGCTTTTGAAAAGAACGATTATCAGAAAAATTACAGATATTGTTATTGCACAAAGTCCAGCCATTTTGCATTTGTTGTGGAAGAAGCGTTGAAAAATGACATTAGTCTGGAAACATCTTCGGCTTATGATATGGATATTGTGAAGTCACTTTATGACAAAGGTAAAGTTGATAAAAGTATCGAAGTAATCTGTAACGGCTTCAAAACTGACGATTATTTGGCAAAGATTTCTGAGCTGATTAATAATGGTTTCGAAAATATTACGCCGATTCTTGATAACTACAGAGAGTTGGATAAATTGACGGAAAGTATCGACAGAACTTTTGATATCGGAATCAGAATTGCTTCTGAGGAAGAACCAAAATTCGAATTTTATACCTCAAGATTAGGTATTGGATACAAGGATATTATTCCTTATTACAGTCAAAAAATTGCGGAACATCCGAATGCAAGGCTGAAAATGCTTCACTTTTTCATCAATACGGGAATCAAAGACACGGCTTATTATTGGAACGAATTGTACAAATGTCTTCGTGTTTATGCAAGATTGAAAAAAATTGCTCCAGAAGTTGATTCGTTGAATATTGGTGGTGGTTTTCCAATCAAAACATCATTGAATTTTGATTACGATTACGCTTATATGGTGAACGAAATTGTTTCCCAAATCAAGAAATTCTGTGAGGAAGAAGGTGTTGAAGAACCAAATATCTATACAGAATTCGGAAGTTTCACAGTTGGAGAAAGTGGAGGACATCTTTATAAAATTATTTCTCAGAAACGTCAGAACGACAGAGAAAAATGGAATATGATAGACTCTTCTTTTATGACGACTCTGCCAGATACTTGGGCGATTTCCCGTCACTTCATTATGTTACCACTTAATCGTTGGGATGATTCCTATGAAAGAGTTTTTCTTGGTGGATTGACTTGTGATTCAGATGATTATTATAATTCTGAGCAGCATACGAATGCGATTTATCTTCCTGTTTTCAATGAGACAAAACCTATGTATATTGGGTTTTTCCATACTGGAGCTTATCAGGAAACCATTGGCGGTTACGGCGGTGTTCATCATTGTTTGATGCCTCAGCCAAAACATATTTTGATTGATAAAGATGAGGACGGAAATATCACTTACGAACTATTCCGAGAAGAACAAAGACCAGAAGATGTCTTGAAACTGTTAGGATATTAAGATAGTAAATGGTTTGTAATTTTTTATAAATTAATTTCAAATAACTGAATCTAAATTCAAAACATAAAAAAGGCTTTTCAATTTGAAAAGCCTTTTTTATGTTTGAAAGAAGACTTATTTTTTGATGATTTTCTCTGTAATTTTATTATTATTGATATCGGTCATTATCAGTAGATAATTTCCGCTTGAGATATTCGAAATATCAAATTCTCTTTCTTTAGCATCTAACGTTTTGACAATATTACCAGAATAATCAGAAAGCTTAATTTCTACGAATTTTTTATCTGTATCAATCTTCAAATAATTGGAAACGGGATTTGGGTAAACAGTTATTTTATTTGATTTCAGAAGATTATCTACGGCTAATGATTTGTCTTTTACAATCACAATTTTACCTGTTGTAACGTTGGTGCTGTAATTGTAAGAGTACGTTGCGAAAGCGTAGCAACCAGCGCCACAAGAAGTCATCGATCTTGTAGATCCTTGAACGTTGGGGATTGGTGTACTGTCTTTCAATAAGAAAGTGTTTGGGTTGAATCTTTTGAAAGTGATATTTCCAGAAGAATATTCAGAACTTGCATAAGCTACGGATTGTGTAGCTGTGTCAAAGGCATTTGCTCCTGTTGTATTTGTAAATTGCCCCAGAAGGAATGGTGTTCCTGATGAGATATCAACCACTTTCCCGTCTGTAGAATATAGAAAATTACCTTCTCTTATAAAATCAATACTGAAGTTGGAAAAAAGATTGGGATAGACAGTTCCTTGCGTTGCTCCTGACGAGGTAATGTTGATTTTTCTCAAACCAAATTCCGTAGTCTCGTTATTGTATCCCCAAAGTAAATTGTTGCTTGAGAATTCGATTCTGTTACTGCCCGTATGATCTTGGGTGGTATTGGGTCTCATCACATCGTTGTCATAGATTGCAACACCTTCGTGTTTTGGAGAAAAACCTACATTTCTTCTAGAGATAGCAATTGTATTAGGATTTCCTGGCATCACCTCCATATCTTCTACAAATAAAGCTCCAAGAGAAGGATCGGTACCTAATGAAAACTGTAAGTTTACAGATTTGCTGGCGATATCCCATCTTCTTACAAGAGAGGCGGTTTCGAAACCAACATACAGATATTGGTTATTGTCAGAAATGGCCAATACATTTGGCTCGCTGCCAATGAAGAACGTGTTTTCAAGAGTTTGACTTACTGGATCGATGACGCCGATGCTATTACCGTTTGCACCATTTGCACTGGGAATGCTGGCGTAGATTTTTTTTGCATTAGAATCATAGATGACCTGATTGGCAATAATGTCAAGGACTTTTACTTCTAGCTGAGCATTGCAAAATAATCCTGCGAAAAGTAATGAAAATGATAGAGTTGTGCGCATTAACTTTTTTTGGTAAAAATACATTTTTTATCTACAAGTAAATGACTTCAATTTAAATTTCGCAAATTTTAATATTAAAAAAAGCGTCCTGATATTTTCAGCACGCTTTATAATTTATTTGATTTCTGTAATGAACTCTTCTTTTGGAGTTCTGTATTTTTTGAGATTTACCAGCCAGTCTCCGCTTGTATCTCTGTAACCTAGAGGTAAAATCACAACACTTTTCAATCCTTTTTCAGCGAGTCCTAATAACTCGTCAAGAGCAGCATTGTTAAAGCCTTCCATTGGTGTTGCATCTACTTTTTGCTCAGCAGCTGCAGCAATTGCCAACCCGAAAGAAATGTAAGCTTGTTTTGCAGCGTGTGTTGCGTGCCATTCGTTTCCAAGAGGTTCGTACATTCCCCAAAGTCTGGTTTTATAATCATCCATTGTTTCTTTAGGAATTCCCCTTTCAGAAGTCGTTTTTTCAAAAACTTCGGAGATGCTATTATGAGAGTAACCGTCCCAAGCTGCCCAAACCAAAAGGTGCGAACCATCTGTAATCTGAGCTTGGTCAAAAGCAATCGGTTGGATTTTTTCTAATAGTTCTTTATTCGAGATAACGAACAATCTGTAAGGTTGTAAACCAGAGGAAGAAGGTGCTAATCTTGCAGCTTCTACAATGTAATCTACTTTATCTTGAGGAACGGTTTCTCCGTTCATTTTTTTTGTTGCGTAACGCCAATTTAAGTCTTCTAATAAACTCATTTTTAGATGATTTTTTGATTTGAAATGTCAAAGTTAACTAAGAAAAGTTTATTTTTGTAATCTAGTTACAAAAAGTTACCGTTACCAAAAAGTAACTTATTTGATAATTAGCTAATTATAAAATAATATTAGTAAAAATTTAATATTATGAATCTGAAAATAAGAGTCTAATATGAAAATTAAATGTTGTAAAACCAATCTTCTCGCAGTTCAGGATACGATGGATATTTTGAAAGGCAGATGGAAAGTCCAAATCATTGCGGCGCTTTGTTATGATAAAATGCGTTTTTCGGATTTGCAGAAAGAAATTGAAGGTATTTCTGCCAAAATGTTGAGCAGCGAATTAAAAGATTTAGAAATCAATCAATTGGTAACGAGAACTGTTCTTAGCACGCAACCAATTACTGTCGAATATCAATTGACAGACTATGGACAAACTTTGAAAAAAATTATTGAACATCTTGCAGAATGGGGTGTTGAACATAGAAAAAAGATTATAGGAAAAGTAATAGAGAATTAGTCCGATTTCCATCTTATTTTAAATTGAAATAATATCAAAATAAATCTGCGTATCTCTTGACTAATTTAAACAAAGCTATTCCAAAACCCAATTTTTTTTCATCATATTTTTCAAACGGATTGTATATAGTTTTCCCACATCATAATTATTCTTTTACAGTGATGTTTGGATTGATTCTTAGCAGTTCATTTTTTAATTCGTCAAAATCTCTGGGCGAAATCACGATACTGTCGTCTTTATAATAAATCTCAATTCTTCCCATAATGCTTGGAGCAGGAGCAGAAAGTAGATTCCACGTTTTTTCTATTTTATGAATTTCTTTAATATCAATCTTCGTTGTTCCAAAAATTGAATTTTTGATGTACAGAAATTCTTTATCAATTTTGTATTTTATCGAGAAGCAAAGACCCAAAATTAACGCTAAAATAATGGCTGGAAAAACTAATGCTTTCCATTCCAATGTGATGATTTGCTGATAACTGGAAAAAGTGAGTACTATCAAAATAAATAGTAACAATTCCCATCCGATTCTTACATTAATAGTTTTCATTGCTATTGTCATTTTTAGTTTTGACGTTTTTTTATTTTTTCGATGAGATAATCCATTTTGTTTTTCATCAAAAAAAAAAACTTCGAAAGTGGGAAGTTTTTATAAAACAATTTAACATTAAACCTGAATAACTCCAAGATTAAATTTTTCTGTAATCGGAGAATGATTAGCTGCTTCTATTCCCATACTAATCCATTTTCTGGTATCTAGAGGGTTAATAATTGCGTCTGTCCAAAGTCTCGCTGCGGCGTAAGTTGGCTGGATTTGTTTGTTGTAATCTTTCAGGATTTTGTCAAGAATTTCTTTTCTTTCTTCTTCCGAAATTTCCTTTCCTTGTTTTTTAAGCGAAGATTCTTGGATTTGTAGCAATACATTTCCTGCTTGTGATCCGCCCATAACTGCTAATTCTGCCCACGGCCAAGCTACAATTAATCTTGGATCATAGGCTTTTCCGCACATTGCATAATTTCCTGCGCCATAAGAATTTCCTGTAATCACAGTGAATTTTGGAACCACAGAATTAGAAACTGCGTTCACCATTTTTGCTCCGTCTTTGATAATTCCACCTTGTTCTGATTTGGAACCAACCATAAAGCCTGTAACGTCCTGAAGAAATACCAACGGGATTTTTCTCTGATTACAATTAGCAATGAAACGCGTCGCTTTATCAGCTGAATCAGAATATATTACACCACCAAATTGCATTTCGCCTTTGCCACTTTTTACGAGTTTTCTTTGGTTGGCAACAATTCCCACACTCCAACCATCGATTCTGGCAGTTGCACAAATAATGCTTTTCCCATAATCGGGTTTATATTCTTCGTATTCAGAATTATCGACAAGACATTTGATGATTTCAAAAGTGTCATATTGCTCAGATCTCACGGCTGGCATTATTCCGAATATATTATCTGGATTTTCTTTTGGAGGAAAGCTTTCGGTTCTGTCAAAACCTGCTTTTTCAAAATCTCCGATTGACTTCATTATATTTTTGATGCGATCTAAAGCGTCTTTGTCATCCTTGGCTTTATAATCTACGACGCCAGAAATGGAACTGTGCATTGTAGCTCCTCCTAGAGCTTCATTGTCAATAGATTCACCAATTGCTGCTTTCACAAGGTAACTTCCTGCTAAGAAAATACTTCCTGTCTTGTCCACAATCATCGCTTCATCACTCATAATTGGGAGATAAGCACCGCCAGCAACACAACTTCCCATAATCGCAGAAATCTGAATAATCCCTGCAGAACTCATTTTTGCATTATTTCTAAAAATTCTGCCAAACATCTCTTTGTCTGGGAAAATTTCATCCTGCATTGGCAAGTAAACACCGGCAGAATCTACCAAATAAATAATTGGTAAACGGTTTTCCATCGCTATTTCCTGAGCTCGCAGGTTTTTCTTCCCTGTAATTGGAAACCAAGCTCCAGCTTTTACGGTTGCATCATTGGCAACAACAATACACTGTTTACCCGCAATGTATCCGATTTTTACAACCACACCGCCTGCAGGACATCCGCCTTCTTTCTCATACATCTCATAACCTGCAAATGCACCGATTTCTATGGTGTCAGAATTTTTATCAAAAAGATATTCTAAACGTTCTCTCACCGTCATTTTTCCTTGGTCGCGTTGTTTTTGAAGTGCTTTTTCGCCACCTCCCAATTTGATTTTCGATAAAATTTTCTTGGTGTCAGAAAGTTTCAGTTTGTTGATATCTTCTCTTTTATTGAATTCTAAATCCATAGGGTTTTTCTTTGGGGCTAAAGATAAAATTTTTTGATTGATGGCAAAACGAAAGAGTTTATTAATTGCACAAGCGAACTGTGTTGCATTTAAAAATTGATATTAGTGTCCGTAATATATCTCAGGATTTTTCGTTTGAGTGATAAATGAAATGAATTTTTAGTTAGTTTATGTTTATTTTAATAAGTTTTCTTATTAGAGATCCGTATAAATTTTTGTGCGGATTTTTCGTTGAGTCAATCCAGATTATTAGCTTCAAAACAAGAAATTTATAGTAATTTTGTAAATTGAAAATCAATATTTCTATGAAGAATTCTTATCTGCTGAGGTTGCATTTTATCGTATTTTTATGGGGCTTCACAGCTATTTTAGGAAAGTTGATTACTACGGATGCGCCGCTTTTGGTTTTTTATAGAATGTCATTCGCTGCGGTTTTTCTCTACTTGTATCTCAGGATTGTAAAAAAAGAAAGTATTAAAGTTACAAAAGGCTTGTTGCTAAAACTAGTAGGAATTGGAAGTGTAATGGCTTTTCACTGGCTGTTCTTTTTCCAGTCCATCAAGGTTTCCAATGTATCAATTGCGCTTTCCTGTTTGTCATTATCAACATTATTTGCCTCCTTAATAGAACCAATAGTTTTTAAGAGAAAACCAGATTGGGTCGAGGTTATTATCGGAATCATTATCGTTATTTGCATTTCTTTGATTTTCAATGCCGAATTGAAATATAAGGAAGGCATATTCTACGGAATATTATGTGCTCTTTTTGGAACTATTTTTTCTGTTTTCAATGGTAAAATTTTTGGAAAAACCAGCTCTGGAAATATTATTTTCTATGAGATTGCTGGTGGATGGTTGGTCATTAGTCTGTTTTTTATCGTCACCGGACAAATTTCTTCTTTCAGCGAAATAAGTTACACCGATATTGCGTTAATAGTATTGTTGGCTTCTGTTTTTACGGCTTATCCTATGTTTGAAAGTGTAAAGCTAATGAAATTCATTTCACCTTTTACATTGATATTGACTGTAAATCTTGAACCTGTTTATGGGATTATTCTGGCTTTTTTCATTTTCGGTGCGTCTGAGCATATGAGTCCAGTTTTTTACATTGCATCATTCATAATGATTATTGCGATAGTAGCTAATGGTATTATAAAATCCAGACGAAAAAAAGATGAATTATCTGCAGAAATAAATCCTCAGTAAAACCTTTTTGATGAAAAGAATTTTATTTTTTTTACTGCTTATTTTTTCACAAATTATTTATTCTCAAATCATTAGAAAATATTCTAATGAATTTCTGAATATTGGAGCTGGTGCAAGAGGACTTGCGATGGGTGGCGCTGTTATTTCTAATCAGGATGATGTTTATTCTCCTATGTGGAATCCGGCTGGTCTAATGAAAATCGGCCGCGATTGGCAAGTGGCAGCAATGCATGCAGAATATTTTGAATCCATTGCTAAATACGATTACATCGCTTATGCCAAACCTTTGGATTATGGTAACGGTGTTTTCGCCATTTCATTAGTCCGATTGGGTGTTGATAATATTCTAAATACAACACAATTAATTGATTCCGAAGGTAATATTGATTATGATAAGATCAGTTCTTTTTCTACTTCAGATTATGCGGCTTTGTTTTCTTACGCTTTTCACCCCAACGGCAATCAAAAATTAGATGTTGGTGCAACTGCAAAAGTAGTTTATAGAAATGTGGGAAAATTTGCTAGTGGTTATGGTTTTGGATTTGATATTGGAGCAGTTTACCACACAGATACAGATTGGAATTACGGTTTTATGCTGAGAGATGCGACAACGACTGTCAATTTTTGGACAATCAATCAAAAAGAATTATCTGCAGTTGTGAATGGGGAAGAATTCAACCCAGCGCCAACAGATAAAATGGAAATCACAATGCCAAAGTTGAATCTGGGTGTCAGCAAAACCTTTGAGTTCAATAGAGATTTGAAGTTGTTACCAGAAGCAGGCGTTAATATCGATTTTGCGAAAACAGCAGCACTAATTTCTACAGATTTTGCCAGTATCACACCTTATGTCGGCGGAGAATTGATTTTTCAGGATATGATTTTCGTACGATTAGGATTGAATCGGTTCCAATCTATTACCGATATAGAAGACTTAAAAAGAAAAGTCTCTTTCCAGCCAAGCGCAGGTATTGGGATTAAATATAAAGGCTTGACATTGGATTATGCCATCACCAACTCAGGAATTGGCGGTTCTAATTTTTATTCTAATTTCTTTTCTCTGAAATTGGATATGCAAGGTTTCAGAAATTAATTATACTATTCAATATGAAAAATATTTCCATTTTTTTATTTGTTTTCTTGATTTCAGTAGTCAAGTCTCAAACTGTATCAGATTACAAATATGTTGTGATTCCAGCAGAGTTTAATGATTTCAAAGACAACAAAGCTTATGGATTAGGCAATCTTTTAGAAAAATCTTTGAAAGCAAAAAAATATACAGTTCTGCCAGCAACTAAAAATGAGTGGCCGCCTGATGCGCTGATGAATCCTTGCGGTATTCTAAATGCCGAGCTTCTGAATGACAAAAGTATGTTCCGAAATAAACTGATTCTACAGTTCAAAGATTGCAGCAACAAGGTTATCTTCACTGAAAAAGGAAATAGCATGATAAAAGAGTTTGAACCAGGTTTTCAAGATGCTTTGAAACAGACATTAGTGAAAATTCCTGTATCTAATACAACTACAATTGTCAAAAAAGTTGCTGAAACAACATCCACTGAGCCTATTAAAAAACAATTGCAGGGTTCAAAAGAAGCAATTTTACAAACATCGAATGCTGTGAGATATAGCAACGGAACATTAACTGTCCAAAAAATACAAATTGATAATAATCAGTTTATTTTGGTTGATGGCAACAGTTCTGTACCTTTTGCAACATTTAAATCTACAACAAAAGAAGGTGTTTTTCGAGTAAAATTAGGTTCTGGAGAATCCACAATTGGTTACTATGAAAATGCCAATATTGTGATTGAAATGCCAAAAGCTAATGGCGATTATGCTAAAGAAGTTTTTGTTGCTAAGTAATAATTACAATCCATAATAAAAATAAAAAAGCTCAGATCAATCTGAGCTTTTTCGATGAAAAATCTGAAATTATTTATTCGGTTGCGGTGTGTAGCGCAAATAAGGTTTCACAACTTTCACTCCTTTTGTAAACTTTTTCTCTGCATCTTCTTGCGAAACAGCTGGCGGAATAATCACATCTTCTCCATCTTTCCAATCTACAGGCGTTGCAACGCCATAACCATCTACCAATTGCAGAGAATCCAAAACTCTCAAGATTTCTGTGAAGTTTCTTCCTGTAGAAGCGGGATAAGTGATGATGAGTCTTACTTTTTTATTTGGGTCAATGATTAATAAAGACCTAACTGTAAGGGTCGCGTTTGCATTGGGATGAATAAAATCATACAGCTCGGACACTTTTTTGTCTTGATCCGCAATTATTGGGAATTCTACTTCTGTATTTTGAGTTTCATTAATATCGGAGATCCAACCTTTATGATTGTCAATTCCGTCAACGCTTAACGCTAAAACCTTTGTATTTCTTTTATCGAATTCTGGTTTCAGTTGTGATGTTTTTCCCAATTCAGTTGTACAAACGGGTGTATAATCTGCTGGATGTGAAAATAAAATCCCCCAGGAATCTCCGAGGTATTCGTAAAAATTAAGATTTCCTAAACTGCTTTCTGCATTAAAATCCGGAGCGGTATCGCCAAGTTTTATAGACATATTATTAATATTTTTTGATTAATGAATAACAAATTTAATATAAAAAATTTAATTCATACTAATTTAGTATTATTTATTTTTAGTCACAAAAAAAACCACAAATTCTGTGGTTTTACTTTTTTTGTGAGGTTGGGATTACAATGTTCCAACTTTACTTTCATCAATATTGTATTTAGCAATAATCTCCTCGTAAGACAATTTTTTTAAATCTTCCGAGGTAGTGTTTTTTCCATAGACCGCTGGAACTAACACCACTCTGAATGTTTGGTTATTCAAATATTGTGGAGTGGTACTAAGATCATAGGTTCCTCCAGCATAAATCATAAAATCATTTTTAGAAAAATCAAAATCATAATCTAATTCTCCCTGATCTAAATAAAGCGTTCTTGGGATCTGTTGCCAAACGGGAGCGTTTCCAGAAGTTCCTGTCTGTCTGAAAATTACTACATAATCCTGATCCAATAATGGATTTTTAAAACTCTGTCCGTATGTCCATCCATCCGTTGCATTGTAGGAGAAATTAACATTTCGCAGATCATAAACAGCCGGATAATCTACCTGAACTTGCACCTCATCGTCATCTTTACAGTTAAAAAGGATGAAGCTTGTGATGAACAGCAGCAGGAAAGGAAATAATTTTTTCATAATTTAAAATATTTACGTTATAATTTTGTTACCAAATTACAGACCATAAAAATAGTATTTCCAGGTGGAATTAATATCTTTATGAAATCTTTATAAAATTTAGATTTTCAAATTATGAAAAGGTTAAGCCTGTCGATAATTATTTTTATCTCTCAATTATATTCCGCTCAATATCAGCCTAAAAATATTTGTAATTCGGATATTAAAAAAGCGAATGATTGGGTAGATAAAACTTACAACTCACTTTCGCAGGATGAGAAGCTGGGACAACTCTTTATTGTAGCACTTTACACGAACAAAGATGAAGCTCATATCAACCAAGTTAGAAACATTGTAACCAGTGACAAAATCGGTGGGTTGATTCTGATGCAGGACGATGCAGCAAGAGAAATCAATCTGGTGAATGAATTTCAGTCCCAATCAAAAGTGCCATTGATGATCGGAATGGATGCAGAATGGGGCGTTTTCCAAAGAATAGCAAAAGCACACAAATATCCTTGGGCAATTGCTTTGGGAGCGATTCAAGATAAAAACCTGATTTACGAAATGACTGCGAAGATTGCTGAAGATTGCAAAAGAATGGGCATTAATTGGGATTTTGCACCAGTTGTGGATGTCAACACCAATCCAAATAATCCGATTATTGGAAACCGTAGTTTTGGTTCTGATGTCGATAATGTTGTGAATTCTGCTTTAGCTTATTCCAACGGTTTGCAGGATAACAGGATTCTTGCGGCGATTAAACATTTCCCAGGTCACGGCGATACAGATACAGATTCGCATTTGGATTTGCCTGTCGTTTCTCATAATTTGGAAAGATTGGAAAAAACAGAAATCGCACCTTTCAAAGCATTGATGAATAAAGGAATTGGTGGCGTAATGGTCGCACATCTCTATGTTCCAACTCTGGAAAGTGAAAAGGGAATTCCAGCTTCGGTTTCAAAGAAAATTGTCACAGGACTTTTGAAAGAAAAACTAGGTTACAAAGGTTTGATTATTACCGATGCACTTAATATGGGTGCTGTCGCTAATAAATTCAAAGCGGGAGAATTGGATGCGATGGCTTTCAAAGCAGGAAATGATATTATGTTGTTTTCGCAGGATGTTGCCACCGGGAAAAAATTAATTCAAAAAGCAATTGATAATGGAGAAATCCAACAAAGTAGAGTAGAAGAGAGCGTTAAAAAAATTCTTTTGACTAAGTATTATTTAGGTCTTAATCGGTACAACAATATCAATCCTGTAAATGTGAACGAGGATTTGAATAATGCATCACATTCGGCTTTAGTTCAAAAAATGTATGCGAATGCTTTGACATTGATTAAAGACGACAAAAAGCTATTACCATTGGATTGTAAAGAAACTTACTATTACGTTCCGTTGGAAGAAGCACCTTATGAAACTTTCCTTAATCAAATCAATACAGGAACAACTGTAATTGTTAAAAAAGCTAATGAAATCAATACGATTCCAGCTAATTCAAAAGTGATTGTTGGGTTCCATAAAGATAATTCCACAGCTTACAAACCATACAAAATTTCTGATGCAAGCAAGAAAATTTTATCAGAATTAAGCAAAAACCAAAATGTAATGCTGGATGTGTTTGGAAGTCCTTATGCTTTGAAAGATATTGATATTTCTAAGGTTTCTACAGTTTTGGTTTCTTATGAAAATAATGACGATGCGATGAAAGCAACGGCTAATGGAATGTTAGGTCAAACAAAAATCTCAGGAAGACTTCCGGTTTTGGTCAATGATAATTTGAAATTCGGATTAGGAATGGATGTAGAAGCGAAAATTCAAAATAAAACTGATAGAAAAAATAGTTTAGAAACCAAAGATTCTAAGACTGTAATTGAGTAAATTTGTTAGGCTTTAAAAAGCAAAAAAGTCTTTATACTTTTTACATAATACATTGTACAACAACAAATGAAAATAGGAATACTTTGCTATCCAACTTACGGCGGAAGCGGAATTGTAGCAACAGAATTGGGAATGTCTCTAGCAGACAAAGGTTTTGAAGTTCATTTCATCAGTTCGGCATTGCCGGCACGTTTGGATGTTACCAATCCAAATATTTTTTTCCATAAAGTCAACGTTCAGACTTATCCGCTGTTCCAATATCAGCCTTATGATATCGCATTATCATCAATGATCTACCGAGTTGTGAATCTTTACAAATTGGATATTCTGCACGCTCATTATGCGATTCCTTATGCTTATGCTGCTTTTACGGCTAAGCAAATGTTGAAAGCGGAAAACAAAGATGTGCCTTTGGTTACAACACTTCACGGGACAGATATTACTTTGGTAGGACAGCATCCAAGTTACAAACACGCTGTCGAATTTTCTATCAATCAAAGTGATACAATTACTTCAGTATCAGAGAGTTTGAAAAAAGATACATTGCAGTTTTTTGATATTCAAAAGAATATCCAAGTGATTACCAATTTTATAGATAATTCTGTTTTTGATGAAAAGGGAAATGCCTGCCAGAGAAAGCAATTTGCGAGTGATGATGAGAAAATTTTGATACACGTTTCCAATCTTCGTCCGGTTAAGCGAATTCAGGATGTTTTGGAGATTTTCAAAAATGTTAACAAGAAAGTCAAATCAAAACTAATTATCATTGGTGAAGGTCCGGAAATGGAAAAAATCTCTGAGTTTATGGAGAATAATCCGGAATTGATTGGTAAAATCAAATTACTTGGAAAAGTCAACGATTTGTATAGAATTCTACAACTTTCCGACGTTTTCCTTTTACCTTCTGAGCAGGAAAGTTTTGGTTTGGCTGCATTGGAAGCAATGGCTGCAAGAACGCCGGTTATTAGTAGTAATGCAGGCGGGATTCCGGAAGTTAATATCCAAGGAGAAACCGGATTTTTAGCAGAAACAGGAAATATAGAAGCAATGTCAAATTATTGCATCAAATTGTTGAGTGATGATAATCTTCTCGAAGAAATGAAAAAGAATGCCAAAGCTCAAGCCATCCATTTTGACTTGAAAAATATCCTTCCGATTTACATTGATATGTACGAAACCACTATTACAAAATTCGAAGAAGCAAAATATAAAGAAGTTTAATCTACGTCTTTACAAAAGATATTAGATTAAAAATATTTCTGTAATTTAACCTTCCGGAGTTTTTCTTCGGGAGGTTTTTGTTTAACGGAAATCAACACACAAATGAACGAAGAAATATTACAGTATATTTGGAATTACAAAAAATTTCGGAGCTTCGATTTTGTCTCTACCAACGGACGAATAATCGAAATATTAGAATTCGGAGAGTGGAATAAGAATTCTGGTCCTGATTTTCTATTTGCGAAAATTAAAATTGATGATATTATTTTTGCGGGCAATATTGAGATTCATACCAAAGCGTCCGATTGGTTTTTCCACAACCATTCTGGCAATCCTGAGTTTGGTAATCTAATTCTTCATGCCGTTTACATTAATGATTGTGATATTCCGGAATTGGAACAACATAACATTCCGACTTTGGAACTCAAAAATTATATTGATGAAGAATTGATTCAGAAACATCAGAATTTGAAAGCTGAACATTCTTTTATAGCTTGCGAAGAGTTGTTTGATGAGAATAAAATTCCGTTATTTTTTGAAGAAACTGTTTTACTTAAAAAGTTAGAAGCCAAATCACAAATCTTCGAAGAAACTTTAATTAAAACCCAAAACAATTATGAAGCAGTTTTATTTCAAAATTTGGTTTATACTTTCGGATTGAAAGTAAATGCAGAAATTTTTCTTCAAATGGCAGAAAGTTTGGATTTTTCGGTTATCCAAAAAATCAAGCAAAATGATATTCATTTAGAAGCATTGTTCTTTGGAATCTGTGGATTTTTGGATGCTCCTTCAGACGAAATAATGCAAATCTGGAAACGAGAGTTTGATTTCTTGAAAGTGAAATTTAATTTATCAGATTTTAAAATTCATCCCAAATTCTCCAAACTTCGTCCTCCGAATTTCCCAACTATAAGATTGTCACAATTAGCCAATCTTTATCATTCTCATCCTAATCTTTTCTCAAAACTGATTGAAGCCAAAACGATTGAAGATTTGTACAAGATTTTCAAAAATATCAAAGCATCGGATTATTGGGATAATCGATTTAATTTCGGGAAAATTTCCACAGTTGAGGGTAAGAAATATCTTAGTCAAGATTTTATTGATTTGATTATCATTAATACGATTTTGCCGTTGAAATATTTCTATCACAAAAATCATAATCCGGAAATAGTAGATGATATTTTTGATTTCTATAAACTGATGAAACCTGAGAAAAATTCTGTTTTGGATGAATGGAAACAGTTAGGAATGAAATTCGAAAATGCGTTGAAGACACAAGCTTTTCTCTATCAATACAAACTATTTTGCAATCATAAAAAATGCTTAAATTGCAGTGTTGGTTTTCAGTTACTGAAGACAGATGATTAATCAGATTAAAGAAAATGAAAGAGCCTAAAATTATAAATGGTTTGCGCCATAAAATGGAAAGAGAATGGTTTGGCGTTTTGACGAGATACGGAACCAAATTAGGAATTCCTGTTTCCAAATTGCGCGTTTTCTTTATCTATTCTACGTTTGCAACTGCTGGGATTTTCTTTCTTTTTTATCTTGGTCTTGCATTTATGCTTTGGATCAAAGACTGCATTGTGACTAAAAGACCTAGTGTTTTTGATTTGTAGACCTATAAATATGTCGGTGCTTCGCACCTTTTTTGGCAATCTTAATTCTACCAACATTTTCCAACTTCGTTACTTCATAAAATAAAATAATCCGATTGAACATTCAATCGGATTTATATTTTAAAAGAAGTCTAGTTTCTAGCTTCTAAAATCTAATTTCTATAATTAAGAATTAGCTGTAGAAAGGTTTGCTGTAACATATTCTCTGTTCATTCTTGCGATATTTTCCAGAGAGATTCCTTTTGGACATTCAACCTCACAAGCTCCGGTATTGGAACAGTTTCCGAATCCTTCTTCGTCCATTGCTTTTACCATATTCAGAACTCTTCTTTTTGCTTCTACACGACCTTGTGGCAATAATGCGAACTGAGAAACTTTTGCTCCAACGAACAACATTGCAGAACCGTTTTTACAAGTTGCAACACAAGCACCACAACCGATACAAGCTGCTGCATCCATCGCTTTGTCTGCATCTTCTTTAGGTACAGGAATTGCGTTCGCATCCAAAGTGTTTCCTGAAGTGTTTACAGAAACAAATCCACCTGCAGCCATCACTCTGTCGAATGCACTTCTATCAACCACCAAATCCTTGATTACTGGAAAAGCAGCACTTCTCCAAGGTTCGATGTGAATCGTTTCGCCATCTTTGAAATGACGCATATGCAGCTGACAAGTGGTGATTCCGGTATCTGGACCGTGCGCTCTACCGTTGATGTAAAGTGAACACATTCCGCAGATTCCTTCACGACAATCGTGGTCAAAAGCAACTGGGTCTTTTCCCTCGTTGATTAATTGCTCGTTCAGGATATCCAACATTTCTAAGAATGAAGAATCTGTAGAAACATCAGAAATTTTATAGGTATCGAATTGTCCCTTCGATTTATTATTTTTTTGTCTCCAAATTTTCAGCGTAAGATTTAAGCCTTTTTTTGCACTCATTTTTATATATTTTTGAATGGAGATTATTTGTAACTTCTTGCTTTAACTTCAATGTTCTCGTACACCAAGTCTTCTTTATGTAGCAGAGACTGGTTGATATCCATACCTTTATATTCCCAAGCGGCAACATATTTGTAATTCACATCATCACGTTCTGCCTCTCCATCTGGAGTAGAGTGGTCTTCACGGAAGTGTCCTCCACAAGATTCGTTTCTGTTAAGCGCATCGATTGCCATTAATTGTCCTAGTTCCAAGAAATCTGCAACTCTGAAAGCTTTTTCCAATTCTGGATTCAAGTTATCAGCATCACCAGGAACTTTTACATTTTTCCAGAAATCATTTCTAACTTCTTCGATTTCTTTGATAGCTTCTCTTAAACCTTCAGGCGTTCTTCCCATTCCAACTTTGTTCCACATAATGTGTCCCAATTTTTTGTGGAAATGGTCAACAGAATGTGTTCCTTTATTATTTAAGAAGAAATCGATTTTATCTTTAATTTCTTTTTCAGCATTGTTGAATTCTGGAGTGTCTGTAGAAATTTTTCCAGTTCTAATATCTGCAGAAAGATAATCTGCAATAGTGTAAGGAAGAACGAAATAACCGTCTGCCAAACCTTGCATCAAAGCAGATGCTCCCAATCTGTTCGCTCCGTGGTCTGAGAAATTAGCTTCTCCGATTACAAAACATCCAGGGATTGTAGATTGTAAGTTATAATCAACCCAAACGCCACCCATTGTATAATGAACCGCTGGATAGATTTTCATCGGCGTTTTATAAGGATCGTCTGCTGTGATTTTCTCATACATCTGGAAAAGGTTTCCATATTTTTCCTCCACCCATTTTTTACCAAGGTCATAAATCTGCTGATCTGTAGGGTTATGGATGTGTTTTTCAATAGCTGCTTCTTTTCCCTTTTTCATGATTTCTGTAGAGAAATCCAGAAAAACCCCTTCTTTGGTATCGTTATTTTCGATTCCGAAACCAGCATCACATCTTTCTTTACCAGCTCTTGACGCAACGTCACGAGGTACTAAGTTTCCGAATGCTGGATATCTTCTTTCAAGATAATAATCTCTGTCTTCTTCTTTTATATTTTCTGGTCTAAGTTTTCCTTCACGGATTGCTACAGAATCTTCAATTTTCTTAGGAACCCAGATTCTTCCTGAATTTCTAAGAGATTCTGACATTAGTGTTAATTTAGACTGCTGAGTTCCGTGAACAGGAATACAAGTTGGGTGAATCTGAACATAACAAGGATTTGCGAAATACGCTCCTTTTTTATGGATTTTCCAAGCTGCAGAAACGTTGGAACCCATTGCATTGGTAGAAAGGAAATAAACATTTCCATAACCTCCAGAAGCAATTACAACTGCGTGTGCAGAATGCTTCTCGATTTCTCCAGTTACAAGGTTTCTTGCGATAATTCCTCTTGCTTTTCCATCAACGATTACAAGATCGAGCATCTCGTGACGGTTATACATTTTGATTCTTCCTTTACCGATTTGTCGGCTCATTGCAGAATATGCTCCTAATAATAATTGCTGTCCAGTCTGTCCTTTGGCGTAGAAAGTTCTTTTTACCTGAACTCCACCAAATGAACGGTTATCCAATTGTCCGCCGTATTCTCTACCAAAAGGAACACCTTGCGCAACACATTGGTCAATAATATTAGCTGAAACTTCAGCTAATCTATATACGTTAGCTTCTCTCGCACGATAATCTCCACCCTTGATTGTATCATAAAACAATCTGTAAGTTGAATCTCCGTCGCCTTGATAATTTTTTGCTGCATTGATACCACCTTGAGCTGCAATAGAGTGTGCTCTTCTCGGAGAATCTTGGTAGCAGAACGCTTTTACGTTGTAACCTTGTTCAGCAAGAGTCGCAGCAGCAGAGCCACCAGCTAATCCTGTCCCAACAATGATAATATCTATTTTGTCTCGGTTGTTTGGAGCAACCAAGTTCATATGGTCTTTATGATTTTTCCATTTGTCCTTAAGTGGACCATGAGGAATTTTTGAATCTAAACTCATAATTTACTTTTTATTATTGAGTAACGAAGTGATAAATTGCGATGATGATGAAACCTGCAGGAATGATAACAGAATACCAATTTCCGAAAGCTTTGATAAAAGGAGTGTACTTTGGATGTCTTGCTCCAACTGATTGGAAAGAAGACTGGAATCCGTGTGCTAAGTGCAGACCTAATAATACAAATGCAACAACGTAAAGAACAACTCTCCACAAATCGTGGAACTTGTGGTGTAGTTCTTCCCAATATCTCAATTCATCAGGATTGTTTCCTTGGATATACTTATAACTGATTTCTGGAACCCAAAAATCGTAAAAGTGTAATGCGATGAAAGCCAAAATAACTGCTCCGGAAATAATCATATTTCTAGACATCCAGGTAGAATTTGCAGAACCTTGGTTCATAGCATATTTCACTGGTCTTGCATTGTTATTTCTGATTTCCAGAACGAATCCCATCACGAAGTGGAAAACAACTGCAAAAATCAAGATGGGCTGCATCAGAAACTGAACCGCAGGATTGTATCCCATAAAATGAGAAGCAGCGTTGAAACTGTCTTCGCTAAAGATGGAAATCATATTGGTGGATAAGTGCATCACCAAAAAAATCAGCAAGAACATTGCTGAAAGTGCCATAGCATATTTTCTGCCTATAGAAGACGTAATCCCTGCCATAATTCTATTGTTATTTTGAATTTGCACAAATTTAGAAAATAGTTGAATCATATCACATTGAGAAATGTCAGAAAAATATAGTTTGTAATGTTTCTAAATAACGTTAAGGATTTGTTAATAAAAACACAGTTTGTATAAAATAAAAATCCCGAAAATTTCGGGATTTTTTTATAGTTCTTTTCTGAGTCTTGCTACCGGAATATTAAGTTGTTCACGGTATTTTGCAATTGTTCTTCTTGCTATATTGTAACCTTTTTCTTTAAGTATTCCCACAAGAGCGTCATCTGTGTATGGTTTTCTTTTATTCTCTTTATCGATGGCTTCCTGCAGGTGTTGTTTGATCTCTTTAGTAGAAACTTCTTCGCCGTCATCATTGGTCAATGAGTCGGAAAACAGATTTTTAAGATAAACAATACCGTTCGGAGTATCTGCGTATTTGCTTTTTACTACTCTGGAAATTGTGGAAATGTCAAAACCAGTAATATCAGCTACATCTTTAAGAATCATTGGTTTTATATTTTTTTCATCTCCAGATAAAAAATAGTCTTTCTGAAGTTTCACAATCGCAGTAATGGTTTGCAGTAAGGTGTTTTGTCTTTGGTTGATGGCGTCAATGTACCATTTGGCTGCATCCAGTTTTTGTTTAATGAAAAGCGCAGCTTGTTTATGCTCTGCCGATTTTTTATCGTGAGAGTAAGTGGTTAATATTTCTTTATATTCCTCAGATACTCGTAGCGTTGGTGCGTTTTTATTATTAAGTGACGGAATGACTTGGTTGTCCTTGATTTGAATAACAAAGTCCGGAATGATCTCCTGATTAATCGTTATGGTTTGGGTGTCAAAGTTCCCGCCGACTTTAGGTGAAAGTCTTGAGATTTCGTCCAAGGCATCCTTCAGATCTTCTTCTTCAATATCATACTTCTGAAGAATTTTATTGTAATGTTTATTCGCTAGCGCTTCAAATTGATTTCTCAGAATATTTCCTGCAAGTATAATAGATGGATTAGAACTTACTTTTTTTTCAATCTGTAAAAGCAAACATTCTCTAAGGTCTCTTGCGCCAACACCTGGCGGGTCGAGTTTTTGAACGTAATTTTCAAGAACCTCAGTTACTTTTTCAATGGTTGTGTAAATCCCTTGTGAGAAAGCTAAATCATCAACAATAGATTTGATTTCTCTTCTCAGGTAACCATCTGTATCAAGGTTTCCGATAATATATTCAGCGATTTTCAAATCTTCATCATCAATATTGGAAAGACGGATTTGTTCTAAGAGATAATCATAGAGTGTCTGTCCTTCAGTAAGAAGAGATTGGTTGTCGAACTCTTCATCGTCGGCAGAGTAGTTGCTACTAGCAGTTTTGTAACTTGGTTCGTCATCATAAAGATATTGATCTACATCGAAATCTGTTTCGATGCTTTCATTGCCTTCATTTTCGTATTCTTCATCTGCTTTGGAATAATCTTCTTCCGTATTTTCGTCTGCTACTTTTTCTAAAGCAGGATTTTCCTCAAGTTCTCTTTCCAGTTCTTCTTCAAATTCAAGTGTGTGTAGCTGAATCAATTTCATCAACTGAATCTGTTGAGGGGCCAATTTTTGGCCAAGTCGCATTTGTAGATTTTGCTTTAGCATAATTTTTGGTGTTTGTCGATTAATGTCAACTTTACGAAGTTAGAAAAATATTTTTTAAAAACAACAAGTTTAGCACGATTTTTGATGAATGATATTTAACATAAAAAAAAACCTTCAGGATTTCTAAAGGTTTTTTCTTTGGTTTTTACCAGATTTTTATGCGTTTTTCCGGAGCCACATACAACTTGTCTCCCGGTTTAATATCAAACGCTTTTTGGAACGCATCCATATTAACCAAAGGTCCAAAACTTCTGTAATAACCCGGCGAATGTGGGTCTGTTTTTACCTGATTGGTCATATATTTGTCTGTAGATTTGGTTCTCCAAACAGTTGCCCAACTCATAAAAAATCTTTGGTCTTGGGTCAGTCCACTTATTTCTCCAGGATTTCCGTGGTCCTTCAAGTACATTTGCAACGCCGTGTACGCAACATTGATTCCGCCCAAGTCTCCAATATTCTCGCCACTGGTGAATTTTCCATTGACAAAACTACCTTTCACAGGTTCGTATTTATTATATTGAGCAGCCAATTGTCCCACCTTGGCATCAAAGTTTTTTCTGTCGCTTTCTGTCCACCAATTGTTCAGATTTCCATCTCCATCAAACCTTGAACCGCTGTCATCGAATCCGTGAGAAATCTCGTGACCGATTACACCACCAATTCCGCCAAAGTTAACCGCAGGGTCTGCTTTAAAATTGAAAAACGGAGGCTGAAGGATCGCCGCTGGGAAAACAATCTCGTTATTGGAAGAACTGTAGTAAGCGTTCACAGTTTGCGGTGACATTCCCCACTCAGTTTTATCAACTGGTTTTCCTACTTTGTCAAGATTTTTTGCGTAATTCCACTCAGAGATTTTCTCAAGATTATTGTAATAGCTTCCGCCATTGGAATCAAGAGTCAATTTTAGTTTAGAATAATCTTTCCATTTGTCCGGATAAGCAATCTTTACCTTGAATTTGGCTAATTTTTCCAGCGCTTTTTCTTTGGTGACAGGTGACATCCAATCCAGATTTTCTATGTGCAGCTTGAACGATTTTTTGATGTAATCTACATAAGTTTCCATCTTTTTTTTCGCTTCTGCTGGGAAATATTTCTCCACATATAATTTCCCAAAAGCCTCCCCTAAAACACTGTTAACAACGCCTAGTCCACGTTTTTCCATAGAACGCTGTTCCTGCTGACCTTGCAAATATTTGGAATAAAAATCGAAACGGGTGTTATCAAGGTTTTGGTCCAGATTTCCTGCGTTGTTATTCAAAAGGTCGTACTTCATATACTCTTTGATGAGTCCAATGTTTTTATCGGTCATCCAAGAGTCCATGTTTTGATAATATTTCAATTCGCCAATAATCACTTTTTCTGTGTTAACTCCAACTGATTTTACGTAACCTGGAAGATTAACATTTTTTACTAGCGGTTTTAATTCCTCTATTGTTTTTGGATTGTAACGCAAATTCGCATCACGTCCTTGTTCCAAAGTCAGAAGGTCTTGAGCCAACTTTTTTTCAAAATCTACAATTTGCTGAGCGGTTGCATCAGGAGTTTTATTTCCAAGAACTGTTTCAAGTTTCGCAACATAGTTTTTATATTCAGCCAAAGTTTTGGTGTTGGCATCATTTACTTTTTGATAGTAATCTTTACCCAAACCTAAACTTGGTCCGCCAAGATAAACAGCATTCATCACAGAATTTTTCATATCTGCACCCACTCGCCATCCATAAAAAGGGTTGTCACCTGAAGGAGTCGCTTCGATAAGATATTTTTGTAAATCTTTTACATTTTTAATCGCATCGATTTTTGCTAATTGAGATTTGATAGGTTTGATGCCTTCTGCATTTCTCTTATTCCAATCGATGAAAGTTCCATAAAGTGCCTGGATTTTTTCGCCTTCAGAATTAGAACTGAATTTTTCCGAAAGAATTTTTTTCAAAATATCCAATGACGCTACATCGACATCTTCTCTCAATGCGTTGAATGAACCCCAACTTGGTTTATCCGAAGGAATAACCGCTGTTTTCATCCAACCACCATTAACATAATTATAGAAATCATCTTGAGGTCTTACAGATTTGTCCATATAAGAAATATTAAGTCCTTCTTCTTTGATTTCCTTTGGCATTTCTACTTCTTTTTTAGGTTCTTCTACTTGGGTTTTCTGTGATGTAGAGCAAGATTCTAGAAAAAATGTTGCTGCCAAAGTCAAGATGTAAACACTGATTTTTTTCATTGAGATTTATTTTAATACTTTCAAATTTATGGAATTTAATTTTTTCCTGAGCTTTTATCAATAAAAAATCCCACTCGATAAGAATGGGATTTGAGTATTTTTGAATTTATAATTCTAAATTTTCTGGATTTCTTCTGTTGTCCCAGAAAGCTATTATTGTAATATTCTGTTTTTCCATTTTGTATATTAATGAGAATACTTTTAATATTTGAATTTTGAAAACTGAATTGTAATTAACTGGTGTTCCTGAATTTGGGTTGCTAATTAAAAAATCTTGTTTCTTACGCACTTCCTTTGCTAGTTTTTTGGAATATGAGGTTGATTTGTTATGCTCATTCCAATAAAGTAAAGTATTTCTTAGCTGTGCTTCAGCTTTTTTAGTCCAGCTTATTTGAAACATTCCTCAATTCTCTTATCCACTTCCTCTCTGGACAACAATCTTCCTTCTTTAGCATCTTTCAATCCTTCATCAATTAGCTTTTTTTGCCAGTCCAGAAGCTCTTCAACTTGTTCTTCACTTTTAAATTTAATTTTCATTTCTTCTAATAGAGATTTCAGAATCTGAAGTTGTTTTTGGTTTTCAGGATAAATGATTAGATTTTCCATCAGTTCAATTTTTATCAAAGTTAATAAAAAATTCCTTCAATTGAAACTGAAGGAATTTTGATTTTTATATTTAATTAATGCTTAAAATTCTGCATTTTTAGGCGTTCTAGGGAAAGGAATCACGTCTCTGATGTTGGTCATTCCTGTTACGAAAAGAACCAATCTTTCCAAGCCTAAACCAAATCCGGCGTGTGGAACAGAACCGAATTTTCTTGTGTCAAGATACCACCAAAGTTCGTGCTCGTCAACGTGCATTTCTGCCATTTTTGTTTTCAGAACATCCAATCTGGCTTCTCTTTCAGAACCACCAATGATTTCGCCAATGCCCGGGAAAAGAACGTCCATTGCAGCAACGGTTTTATTATCATCGTTCAGTTTCATATAGAAAGCTTTGATTTCTTTCGGGTAATCAAATAAAACAACTGGGCTTTCGAAATGTTTCTCTACCAAGAATCTTTCGTGCTCAGACTGTAAATCTGTTCCCCATTTCTCAACAGGATATTGGAATTTTCCTTTTTTGTTTTCTTTAGAATTCAATAAAATCTCAATTGCTTCTGTATAAGAAACTCTCTTGAATCTTTTTGCAATCACATTTTCCAGCTTTTCGATAAGGCCTTCTTTCGCTCTTTCTTTTTCCGGTTTCTGTTTTTGCTCTTCTTCAAAACGTTTGTCTAAGAATTCCAAATCATCTTTGCAATTGTCCAAAACATATTTAATCACATATTTCAAGAAATCTTCTGCCAAATCGATGTTGTCTTCCAAATTATTGAAAGCCACTTCCGGCTCTATCATCCAGAATTCGGCTAAGTGACGCGTTGTATTGGAGTTTTCTGCACGGAAAGTTGGTCCGAAAGTATAAATCCTTCCCAATCCCATTGCCGCAGTTTCACCTTCCAATTGTCCGGAAACCGTCAGGTTGGTTTTCTTTCCAAAGAAATCCTGAGTAAAATCGATTTTTCCGTCTTCTGTTTTTGGAATATTATCAAGGTCAAAATTCGTAACACCGAACATTTCGCCAGCTCCTTCTGCATCAGCTCCCGTAATTACAGGCGTGTTGATGTAGAAAAACTGATTTTGATTGAAGAAAGAGTGGATTGCAAAACTCACAGCGTGACGCACTCTGAAAACTGCGCCAAACAAATTGGTTCTGAATCTCAAATGCGCTTGCTCACGCAATTTCTCCAAACTGTGTTTTTTAGGTTGAAGAATAGTTGCCTGTAATTCGTCAAAGAAATTATCTCCAAGAACAGTGATTTTCTTAGCGATGATTTCTACAGTTTGACCTGCACCTTGGCTTTCCACAACTTCACCTACAACTTTCAAAGACGAAGCCGTATTGATTTTCTTGATAGTTTCTTCGTCGAAATTTTCAAAATCTACTACAACTTGCAAATTATTAATCGTAGAACCGTCATTCAATGCGATAAAGCGATTGGAACGAAACGCACGAACCCAACCCTGAACGGTGATATCGTGATGTAATACTTTTTTGTAATCTGCCAAAAGGTCTTTAATTGTTTGTCTTTTCATCTTTAGATAAAATATATTTTCAAATCGAAATACACCATTTAAACAATGGTGTTTGATGGTTTAAAATTAGTGATTGCAAATGTACTAAAAAATGCAGATAAAGCTGCGTTTCAATAGTTCTGGTGTTAATGTTGTTTACTCATCTTTTTTAGAAGGAACCAAGAAAACATCCATCAAACCTTCTGGCAGAAACATTTGGATAAATTTCTCTTCGCGATTTACTTCCAAAATCCAGTCTCGGATAATCGGGATGATGATTTCTTTTCCGGCAAGGTCTAGAATGAAATAATTTTGAGCCGTTTGGTCATTGATGGATACAATATTACCACAGGTTTTTCCATCAGCTTCACGGATTTCGAAACCAATTACTTCGTGATAATAGAATTTTTTTCCAGTCAGTGGCGGTAGAGTAGAGAGCGGAAGATAAACGCCTTTTCCAATCGATTGATTCACCAAGGCTTCGGAAGAATTTTTGAAAGAAATAATTTTGGTATCGGCTTTGGACCAGGATTGTTTTTCCACAAAAAAAGGAACCAATAAACCATTGACTTCCACAAAAATAGATTCCAATTTGTTGTACATCTCAGGTTGATCTGTATCCAGTTTTAAGATAACATTCCCTTGTAATCCGTGTGTTCTGGTAATTGTTCCTAAAAAATAGCAATCTTCTTTTCTCATTCCATAAATATAAAAAAACCTTGAAGGTTTGAAGTTAAAAAACAACAAAGACACGAAAAATCGTGTCTTTGTTTTGTATCTTTTGTAAAAGAATTAAGCCTGAGTTTCTTCAGTTCCTTCTGCTTCAGCAGCTGGTTCCTCTGTTGCAACTTCTTCAGCAGGTGCATTAGCAGCCTCTTCAGCAGCTTTAGCATCAGCTTCTGCTTTTACAGCAGCATCAATTCTTGCTTGGTTTACTTTAGCTTCAGCCTCTAGAGCAGCTTTTTTAGCATCAGCTTTAGCAGTAGATAAACCATCTACTTTTCCTTGAACTTTAGCATCTTTCGCCTCCACCCAAGCAGCGAATCTCTTCTCAGCTTCAGCCTCGTCAAAAGCACCTTTAGCAACACCACCTTGAAGGTGTTTTTTGTACAATGCACCTTTGTAAGAAAGGATAGCTCTTGCAGTGTCAGTTGGTTGAGCTCCGTTGTTTAACCACTTTACAGCAGAATCAACATTCAAGTCAATTGTTGCAGGGTTAGTAATTGGGTTGTAAGTTCCTAGTTTCTCGATGAATCTACCATCTCTTCTAGCTCTTGAATCTGCAACCACGATGTGGAAAAAAGGTTTCCCTTTTGACCCGTGTCTTTGTAATCTGATTTTTACTGACATAAATTTTAAATTTGTGGGATCACGTCCCGATTAAATATTAAGTGTGCAAAGATATAAAAATATTTTTATGTAACAATCTGAAAATAAAATAAATTAAAAATCAAAATAGAACCGAAAAAAACTCATACCTGTTATTTGCATTCCAGAACCTGTGGTCGTAAACCTAAAAAGTGGATTTAATTTTTCACATCAGATTTTGCCAGTCAAACTTCTTAAAGTCCAAGCAAAAAAAAGGATTTTTACTAACATCTGGTATCTAGGTTTTCTCATTCAATCGAAGTATTTTTAAAAGTTTTTGATTCAAAACCACTAGCTTAATCCCTTTTTATATGCTGCCAAAGCTCTTTCTCTGGCAAACTTATGGTCCACGATTCTATCATCCAAAACTTTTTTCTCAAAATCTGGATTCCATTTTCGGATGTATTTTAGATCTTTATCAAATTTTTTTGTCTGCTCATCTGGATTAAAAACCCGGAAATAAGGCGCGGCATCGCAACCGCAGCCTGCTGCCCATTGCCAGTTTCCGTTATTGGCAGATAAATCGTAATCCAACAGTTTCTTGGCAAAATAAGCTTCTCCCCATCGCCAGTCTATCAAAAGATGTTTCGTGAGGAAACTGGCAACCACCATTCGGATTCTGTTATGCATTCTTCCGGTTTGGTTCAGCTGTTTCATTCCTGCATCTACTATCGGATAGCCGGTTTCGCCGTTGCACCATCTTTCAAATTCAGCCTCATTGTTTCGCCATTGGATATTTTCATATTTTTCTTTGAAACAAAACTTCACCACTTTCGGGAAATGAAATAAGATTTGCATAAAAAACTCCCTCCAAATCAATTCGTTGAGCCAAGTTTCGTTATGACTTAATGCAAATTTGACACACTTTCTGACAGAAATCGTTCCGAATCTCAGAGCAATTCCAAGATGTGTGGTGGCATCCTGAGCAGGAAAATCTCGCTTTTCATCATAAACATCAATAATTTTTGATTCCAGTTTTGGTTCTTCAAAATCAAAATCTGTTTTCTCAAATCCGATATCTTTTAGATTTAGGATTTTGTTTGAAGGTAATTTCAGAAATTGGTCTTTGTTAATTTTAACTGACTTGTAGTCTTCCTCTGTTAGAAGTTTTTTCCATTTTTTGGAATAAGGCGTGTAAACTGTGTAAGGTTCTCCGTTGTCTTTTGCAACTTCATGTTTCTCAAAAATCACTTGGTCTTTGAAATCAAAAAATTCAATATTTTCTGAGTTTAGGAAATTCTTGATTTCATCATCTCTTTTGATGGCAGAAGGTTCATAATCTCTGTTGCAATACACCGATTGGATATCATATTCCTTATGTAATTGTGCGAATATATCCTTGGGTTTTCCGTAAAAAGTAAGAAGAGAAGTTCCAGTCTCAAGCAATTCGGAATTGATTTTTTCCAATGCCTGATGAATGTAATCAACACGTCGGTCATATTTATCTTCGAGAAGGTCAAGAATGTCCTTATCAAAAATAAAAATGGGAATTATTTTTTTATCAGATTTCAGAGCTTCTGACAAACCTTTGTTATCTTCCAATCGCAAATCACGACGAAACCAGAATATTGATATTTTTTGCATTTATGAAGTTTAAAATAAATTTTAGCACTTAGATGTCGTGAAAAGTTATCGCTGATTGGGCAGATGTTGCAGCTGAAATAGATTTGCCGTATTTCCTAAATCCGCTAGAGTTAAAAATTTTGTCAAATAAAAATTATTCCAAACTTCCCATATAAAACAATCCCAAACATTGCTGGTTGTCTTCGATTTTTAAAGAGTTTTTCAAATTATTTACGATTTTCGGAGAACTCCAATAACAGTCGATTCTATTGGCAGTGCAAGTGAGATACATATTTTGAACCGCCATAGATGTAGCAGCGATTTCTTCCCAATCCGGAACCAAACCACTGAACTCTACCACGATTGAAATTACCGCATTTGCCTTAGAAATTTTGAATCCGATATCGTCATATTTTTTTTGCAGAAACTGAAATTCCGGTGTGATTTCCTTATAAATATTCTGAAGTTCCTGACCAAGATTTTGTTTTTCTTCTGCTTTGAAAACTTTGAAACGCCAAGGTTTAGTACGTTTGTGATTGGGAGCGAGAACAGCATTGCTGAGGATTTCGTCAATGATGTGTTGAGGGATTTCTTTGTCTGAGTAATCTTTTGGGAAGATGCTTCTGCGCTCTTCTATAATGTGTTTAAGAATAGTTGCGTTTTCCATAGTTCAAAGATACGAGAAAGAAGTCAGAAGTCAGATGTCGGAAATAAAAGTTGGAATTTGACATTAAATCATAAAACTTTTATCTTATAATTTCAGACCTAAATGATTTCAACAATTTTCTGATGGATGTTATTAAGTGTAAAATCGTCCCCAACTTTTTTTCCGGTCATAATCTGAGCCATTGGACTTTCGGGTGATATTGCATAAAACCTGTCATTCTCGAAGAAGAATTCGCCGAGGGAAACGGAAATATAAAAACGAGCTTTGTTGGTAATGACCAATGAACCAAGCTTTACAACGTCCGAGGCTGTGTTCAGAACTTTGCGCATCTGTGTCTGCATACTTTTCAGTGAAACCATCTGTTTGTCCAGATGATATATTTCTTCCTGTATTTCTTCTCTTATGGAATCATATTTAGAGGTTTTCTTGATTTCGCGGCTGGCTTCTAAAGAAAAATTGAGATAAAAATCAAGTGTTTTTATTTTTCCATTGATGGTGTCATTAACAAAATTACGGAGATCGGTCTTATTATAAATCGTCTTCTGCATACATCCAATTTTAGATAAAGATAATGATTTTAAAAACAAATAAAAACCTCTCTAGAAATTAGAAAGGTCATATTTTGATTGTATCATTAATTATTCCAAAAGGTCTGGTCTCCGTTCTTTAGTGATTCTCAACGCTTCCTCGTGTTGCCACTCTTCGATGGCTGCAAAATTACCACTTAATAGAATTTTTGGAACGGATAAGCCTTTGTAAGTTTCTGGTCTTGTGTAGATTGGGTAAGATAAAAGATCGTCTTGGAAACTATCTGTCAATGCACTTTGTTCATCATTCAAAACGCCAGGCAATAATCTGATGACAGAGTCTGCTAAAACACAAGCTGCTAATTCTCCGCCAGTTAAGACATAGTCTCCGATAGATATTTCTTTGGTAATATGCAAATCACGAACTCTTTGGTCAATGCCTTTATAATGACCACAAAGAAAAATCAGATTCTTTTTAATGGAAAGTGTGTTGGCGATTCTTTGATTAAGTGTTTCTCCGTCAGGCGTTAGATAGATTATTTCGTCATAATCTCTTTGGGATTTCAACTCAGAAATACATTTGTCCAGAGGTTCCACCATCATTATCATTCCAGCACCTCCACCGTAAGGTTCATCATCAATCTGGCGATGTTTTCCAATGCTCCAGTTTCTGATGTTATGAAAATGAACTTCTGCCAGTCCTTTTTCCATTGCTCTTTTTAAGATTGAGGTTCTGAAAGGACTTTCCATAAGTTCCGGAAGTACGCTGATGATATCGATTCTCATGTTTTTTATAATTGATGAATGAAAGTTGATAAATGATGAATAAAATTAAATCAATTATCAATCATCATTTATACTATTGTTCTGTCGGGTTTTTATTAGATGGCGCAATAATCAGTCGCAGAGAAGAGTCTTTGTTGATATAGCTCCACATCCAGTTGAAGAAAATTGCGATTTTGTTTCTGACGCTCAGAATCAGCATCAAATGTAAGAACATCCATAGATACCAAGCAAGAAATCCCTGAAATTTGAATTTCGGAAGGTCAACAACAGCTCTGTGTTTTCCAATGGTTGCCATAGAACCGCGGTCAATATATTCGTATTCGTGCCAGTCTTTTTCTGAATTTTTCTTGAAATTTTTAGCCAAATTTTTCCCTTGGTTAATGGCAACATTAGCCACCTGAGGATGACCTTGTGGATATTTTGGCGTTTCCATATAAGCGATATCGCCGATAGCAAAAATGTTATCAAAACCTTTGACCTGATTGTAACGATTGACGATATATCGATTGCGAACTAAGTTTTCTTTATTGAAATCATCAATGATATTTCCTGTAACTCCAGCGGCCCAAATCACATTGTTAGTCGGGATAGAATTGCCACTTGCCATATTAATGATTTCTCCATCGTAATCCGTAACGCGTTCGTTTTTTAAAAATTTGACACCAAGTTGTTTCAGATAGTCTTCTGCAGCGTTCTGAGATTCTTGACTCATTGCTTCCAGTGGTTTATCGCCAGCACTTATCAGAATGATATTAAGGTCGGAGAAATTCATTCTAGGATAATCTCTGGGAAGAATATGGGTTTTCATTTCAGAAAATGCACCTGCTAACTCTACTCCGGTTGGTCCGCTTCCTACAATCACGAGATTCCAGTTTCCATCATCGCTGGATTTTCTTTCGATAATCATCTTTTCGAACGTCATCAAGATATGATTTCGGATAGTAATGGCTTCCTGCGTGTTTTTCATTCCCAAAGCCAATTCTTGCATTTTTTGATTGCCAAAGAAATTGGTTTTACAACCTGTCGCAATCACGAGTTTGTCATAAGTAAAAACCCCATCTTCGCCAATCACTTTATTTTCAGAAGGAATAATCTTCTTAACCTCTGTCATTCGGAATTGGATATTCTTGGACTTTTGAAAGATTTTTCTGAAAGGGAAAGAGATATTAGAAGGCTCGATTCGTCCTGTTGCAACCTGATAAAATAAGGGCTGGAACATATGATGATTCATCTTATCGATGACCATTACTTTGTATTTTCCTTGATTATTAAGATGTTTTGCAAGTTGTAAACCAGCAAATCCGCCTCCGATAATAACAATCTTTTCCCTCATTGCAATTTTTTTATAAAATTAAGGTTTTTTTATCTGCATCAGTAATAGCAAAAATTATGCTTGAAATTTTTAAAAACAATTATTTGTATCACTTAAACAAAAAAAGAGCCCTTTCAAAAAAACTTGAAAGAGCTCTAAAAACACAAATCGTGTAAAATTAATTTTTATAGAAAGCATTTACGCCTATTCCTGCAGAAATTGTTTTTATCAAACTTCCTTGTAGAGTATAGATCATCACTTTGCTTGGTCCGTTGAAATTGACATCAGAGATATAAACTTTGTCATCTATGATGTTAAGGCCATATAGGTATAATCCTTCCGTCTTAGTATATTTGAAAAGTTTAGTAGCTGTTGTGTTAGATGCTGTTCCTTTACTGTAAATATTACCGTCTAAATCTGCAAAATACAATTTGTTATCTGCGAATCTGAGTTTAGTAGCTCTTATTCCAGTTAATTTAGAACTGGTGAAAGTACCTGTCTTTGTATTAACTTCATAGATATAAGAATCTGTGTTTTCCGTAGAAAGGACATAAGCAAAACCATTAGCTGATATCATATCATTGATGATTCCGTTATCCGTAAGTGTAATGGTTTTATCAACTGCATTAGTAGTAGAATTGATTGTGGTAATGGTGTGCCCCGTTGGGATTTCGTTGTAAGGTGGTGTCATCTCATAAGTAGAACCATCTGTCTGAACAACAATCTGATCTCCAACACTTACAATTTTTTCTGCGTATCTGTCAAAAGAAAGTTTTTTAACCGGAGCAAAAGTAGTAGCATTGTAAACATTGACTGCATAAGTGCTGAAAAAATCATTGCTGGTTACATAGACATAATTTCCTGCAAAAGCGATTCCTCTGGCTTGTTCTGCCTGGAATGTTGCTGCTTTCTTAAAAGTATAACGGTCTACCACTTCTACTTTGTTGGAGTTGTTGACTACAAGATAAGCCTTGTCCTCTTTGAAAGCTATAGTTTGCAAAACATCACCCAAAGGTTGATTGTCATTATTACCAGCATAGATATTTTCTGACAAAGTTGATAAGTCTGCGGATAGATAAGATACTTCTGCCTGGTTTTTGTTAAACCCACCTTCTACACCCATAAGAATCCCACCTTGATAAGCCCCTTTTATGACGTCGTTATCCATGATTTCGTCTTCATTACAAGCGGTTGTAAGAAGTAATGTTGCTGCAAAAAATCCTGTCAGTAGTTTTCTGATTTTCATAATATATATATTGATTAAAAATTTAAATTCAAATGGATGGCAAAATTCCGTTTCGGCATATAATAACCGTAAACCGTTCTGTAAACTTTGTCTGTAATGTTATTGACTTTGAAGCCTATTTTAGTTCCTCTTAATATTTCTGCCGAAATGCCTCCATTAATTATGGCGAATGATTCTAAGGCTAATTTTTCAGACTCTTCCGAATCGCTGAATATTTTCCCATTCCAGATACCCTGAGCAAAAAGCTGATACTTTTTATAATGGTAAGAAAAATAACCATTGAGGTTGTGAAAAGGAACGTATGGAAGTTGTTTTTTCAGATTCTCATCAGTAGATTGCGTATATGAGTAGGATATTTGTGTTTCAATGTGATGATTATTTTTGACATAATTATACCCAATTTGTGATTCAACTCCCCAAGATTTGACTCTGTCTGTATTGGAGGCTTCATACATTCCTGTAATATTGGGAAGCCATCGTATCATGTTTTTGATGTCCATAAAATACGATGTGACAGAGAGTTTCCAATTTTTCAACTTTAAGGTTTGAGCTAATTCTGCCTGTTTCGAAGTTTCTGCCTTCATATTCAAATTCCCTCCTTGCACCCAGTACAGATCATTAAAACTCGGCGCCCTAAAGTTTTTTGAAAGATTAAATTTTATGTGATACCAAGGTTTTGCTTGATAATTTGCTCCTGCAGAAAATAAATAAGGACTGCTGAAGTCTTCTACAAAATCTTTCTTGGCTCCCAATTCTAGAAATAGATTTTTCAACTCGTTATTTCGGTACAAAACGGCGATGGAGCCTTGATTTCTGTTAGCAGGCAACCTTTGGGTTTTGAAGCTTTCAGAAGTGAGATAGTTGTATTCTAAAATGGTGTTGAAAGATGATTTTTTGGTCAGTTGGTAATTAAAATCTGATTTTAAAATAAACTGTTCAGAAGCGCCTCCGCTTTGAGAATCGTTTTTTGCTGAGTTTGCAAAATATTGATAATCATCTGTTAAATACGCAATTTTGAATTCGTTGCTGAGTTTCCTGTTTTTTAATTTCCAACCAAGTAAACTGCGGAAATTTTGGGTTTGATATTTTGTAGGTGTAGAAAACTCAGACAAAAGCGCATAGTTTTGAACACCGTCATACAGTTGAGTTTGCCAATAAAGTTCATTGTTTGTGGATATTTTGTAGGCAATTCCCAGATTGAAAGCAGAATTCTGATAAGCGCCATTTCTGTTTTTGTAATATTTTTCTTCCACCTCATACTCATTTTCACTTTGAGAATGGTTGAAATTAAAATTAAAACTAAAATTCTCATCGCTATATTTAGCAGATGCCAACGAGTTAATTGTTGCAAAGGAACTATATTCCGAAAACAGATTTACACTAAAACCTTTGTTATAATCAAGAATGTTGTTGAGGTGAATAGAGCCTCCAATCGCTCCGCTGCCATAAACCACACTTCCGCCGCCATATTTAACTCCGACATTTTCATAACTCAGCGGACTCAAAGTATTAATGTCGCCCTGACCAAGGAAAACAGAATTGATATTAATTCCGTTCCAGACAAAAGCGGTTTGTTGTGCTGTTGTTCCACGAAAAGAGGGAGATGAAGTTGCGCCACGACCATTTTCCTTGATGTAAATGTTAGATTGAAAACGTAGTAAATCTGATAACGATGTGGAGTTTTGTAAAATCTTATCAGAATTAACGTTCTCAATTTTCACAGTTTTAGATGCTTTCCTATATTGATTATCAATTAATACAGTATCTATCAACGTTTCCTGAGCGGAAAATTGATTCAGCAATAAAAGGGAAAAGAGCGCAAAAAAAAGTTTTTTCATAATCTGCCTTTCCTCCGAAAGCATCTTTATTTAAAATTTATCGCTGGCAGGTCTCCTGACTTTCGCTGATTTTGCGCCTTCTCATCCGTCTATGACGGACAATGGCATTTGATGAATAAAGAATAATCAGAAAATTATTCTTAGCAAAAACTTTAAAAATTTAATTATTAATTAATTAAATCCGTTGCGATTTACAGTTGCGGGGACAGTTGAAGATTTGCGCTTCATTCCCTTTTAATCCCGAAACATTCGGGAACCAAATTCTCGGCAAATATAAACAAGTTTATTTGATAATTTAAAAATACTTAGAATGGAAGTTTTCCTGTTTCTGAGATGTTTCTTTTTTTGTAAAAGTTTTCCAACGGTTTTGGGAAGGATTTTTCTTCCGCCTGACTGTCATCAGCAATTGTATAATCATTTTTTAAAGCAAATGTTTCAAAGTCGCTTTTCGATTCCACTTCGACAGTATTGATTTCAATTGTCATGTTCTTATGCGTTAGTTTGTGGCTGATTATTTTTGAATTGACAATATAATTAGTCCAATTTTCAGGAATCGAAATAGGGAATTCATAAAGTTTTTTCCAGATAAAATCATTGCCTCTTTGTTTGATAAGGAAGTGATCTTTATGCTTCACAAAAAAATATTTCAAACTCAAATCCGAAACTTTAACTTTTTTCGTTTTTACAGGAAACTCCGAAACTCTTCCTGTTTGGAAAGCAATGCAGTCATCATTCACAGGGCACTCTCCACAAAGAGGGTTTTTGGGTTTACAAATCTCAGAACCAATATCCATTATCGCCTGATTGAATTCTCCAGCTTTATCATCGGGCATAATTAACAAAGCCAAATCGGAAAAATATTGAAAAGCCTTCGAACCTGAAATGTCAAAATCATCAGCAAAAATCCTTGACAAAACTCTATAGAAGTTACCATCTACTGCAGGAACTTTTTCTTCAAAACAAATACTTGCAATGGCAGCAGCCGTATATTTTCCGATACCTTTTAATTTTAAAATGTCATTATAATGGTTAGGAAACTCGCCTCCAAAATCTTCTACAACCTGATGAGCTGCTTTGTGAAGATTAATCGCTCGGGAATAATAACCCAAACCTTTCCAATATAATAATACATCGTCTTCCGAAGCATTGTGAAGCTCTACAACAGTCGGGAATCTTTCTATAAATCTGAGATAATGACCGAGTCCTTGCTTGACTTGTGTTTGCTGCAGAACAATCTCACTTATCCATATATTATAAGGAAGCTGGTTTTCTCTCCAGGGAAGTTGTCTGGCGTTGCTATCGTACCACTTTGTGAGCTTTTTTCCAATGTGAAGAAAATCAGCATTTTGTTTGTTTGTTTTCAAAAATATGTTTTATATTTGCACACCAAAAATATAAAGAATTTTAGAAAATGACAAAGGCAGAATTGGTAAATACCATCTCGAATAAGCTGGGAGTAGAAAAGAATGATACACAGAAAGTTATAGAAGCTTTTATGCAGGAAATTAGGACATCCATGTATAATGGAGATAATGTTTACCTCAGAGGATTTGGTTCTTTTATTATCAAAACAAGAGCGGCAAAAACCGGTAGAAATATCTCAAAGAATACAGCAATAGAAATCCCTGCTCATAACATTCCTGCTTTCAAACCTTCAAAAACATTTGTAGAGAAAGTAAAGACCAAAGTTGCAGTGAAATAATTAGTAAGAATATTAACAGTATAAAAAAAATATAAATTATGCCAAGCGGAAAGAAAAGAAAAAGACACAAGGTAGCAACACACAAAAGAAAGAAAAGAAGAAGAGCAAACAGACACAAAAAGAAAAAATAAATTAGCCTTTTTGAGTCTTAAACATATTAAATATAGTTGGCATCTCGCCAGCTATATTTTTGTTTTATATTTACAACCTTATTTTAATAAAACCTTTTTATGAAGTTATGAAGAAAGAACTGATTATTTCCAATGATGGAGATGCTTCAAAAATTGCTTTATTGGAAGATGGCCGTCTTTTCGAGCTACACGAGCAGGAAACCAAATCAGACTTTGTGGTGGGTGATCTGTTCCTCGGAAAAATCAAAAAACTGGCGCCCAATCTGAATGCCGCTTTTGTCAATATTGGTACAGATAAGGATGCATTCTTACATTATCAGGACCTGGGACCGCAATTTCTCTCTTATCAGAAATTCCTGAAAAACACAATTTCCAAAAAACAACAGTCACCAAGCCTCAAGAATTTTGAGAAAGTGAATGACATCAATAAGATGGGAACTGTTGATAAAGTGCTTACGGCAGGAGATCTTGTTCTGCTTCAGATTACAAAAGAACCTATTTCTACAAAGGGTCCGAGGATATCAACGCAGATTTCACTCACAGGACGTTTCCTCGTTTTGATTCCATTTGATAACAAAATATCAGTTTCCAAAAAAGTTGCCAATCCTGAAGAGAAAACAAGGCTGAAAACATTGATAGAAAGTATCCGTCCGGAAGGATTTGGGGTGATCATCAGAACTGTTGCAGAAGGAAAAAAAGTGGCTGAGCTTCATAATGATATGAACCAACTCATAAAAAAATGGGAAACCACGTTCAAGAATATTCAGAAGAATAAAGTTCCTAGCAAAATCCTTAGCGAAGAAGACAAAGCATCTTCGATTTTGAGAGACAACTTCAACCAAGATTTCGTAAGCATCATTTGTGACGATGAAAAAATGGTGGATGATATGAAGGCTTACATCGAAGTTATTGCACCAGAGCGCAAGAATATCGTCCAGTTTTATGATTCGCATATCCCTCTTCTGGAATATTATAATGTAGAAAAACAGCTGAAACAGAGTTTCGGGAAACATGTTAATATCCCGAGTTCCAAAGGTGCTTATCTCGTTATAGAGCATACCGAAGCGCTGCACGTAGTAGATGTTAATTCAGGAAACAATATTTCATCTGCCAATACCAATAAAACCCACGCTCTCAACGTCAATAAAATGGCAGCAACTGAAATAGCAAGACAACTTCGTCTGCGTGATATGGGGGGCATTATCGTGGTAGATTTTATCGATATGACAGATCCGGAACACAGGAAAGAACTCTATGAACATTTCCGTGAAGAGATGAAGCGCGACAAGGCAAGACATAAGATTCTTCCGCCTTCCAAATTTGGTCTTATACAAATGACCAGACAACGCGTACGCCCAGAGAAGCACATCGAGACTTCTGAAGAAAATCCAAACAAAGACGGCGAAATCATTGCACCTATTGTGATTGTTGAAAGAATGGAGGAGTCCATCAGAACAATTATTCAAAAAGAAAGAGGAAAACTCTTCCTACACGTGCATCCTTTTCTTGAAGCTTACTTAACAAAAGGGCTGGCAAGCATCCAAAACAAGTGGTTTTTGAAATATAAAAAATGGGTGACCATCATCCCACGAGATTCCTTCAAAATGCTGGAATTTCATTTATATAACTCCAGCAAAAAAGAGCTGATGAGTTTTTCTAATTAAAAAATCAAACTTTGCTAAGACTTTAGCAAAGTTTTTTATTTACATTAACTAATATTTAACTTCCGGAATGAGTTAATTAATTATTATTATGATATTTTGGTCATAATTTTGATGAGTAAATAACTAATTATATAAGTATATATGTCAGGAAAAATTTTATGGATAGATGATGAAGTGGACTTGCTCAGACCTCATATTGTCTTTTTGGAGAATAAGGGTTATATGGTGACCCCGGTAAACAATGTAAATGAGGCACTTGAAATCATTGAAAAAGAAAAATTTGAGCTTACACTTCTCGATGAAAATATGCCTGGTATATCCGGTTTAGAAGCAATTCCTATGATAAAGGAAAAGGATAATGCGCTGAAAATTGTAATGGTTACTAAAAGTGAAGAGGAGCATATCATGGAGCAAGCGATTGGTTCTCAGATTGCCGATTATATCTTGAAGCCAGTGAATCCCAATCAGGTTCTTCTTTCTTTGAAAAAAAATCTGCATAGCGAATCGTTGGTGGAGCAGAAAACAATCGTAGATTACCAGCAGGAGTTCAGAAATCTTAGTATGGAACTATCTTATCTTAGGACTTATCAAGACTGGGCAGAATATTATAAAAAGATTCTTAACTGGGAAATCAAGTTTGACAAGGTCTTTGACAGTGAGTTTGCAGACTTGCTGCAGAACCAGAAAGAAGAGGCAAACATCCAATTCTCGAAATTCATCGAAAATAATTATGAAGACTGGCTTCATACCAATGACAAACCGATGATGAGTCACACCTTGTTTAAGGACAAGGTGAAACCAGAAGTGGAGAAAGAAAAGGTTCTTCTGTTGATGATTGATAACCTGAGATATGACCAGTGGAAGGTTATAGAACCATTATTTACTAAATTTTATAATAAAACCTCGGAGGACTATTATTTCAGTATTCTGCCAACGGCTACACAGTATGCAAGAAACTCCTTTTTTGCAGGATTGATGCCTTCAGAAATTGAGAAAAGATTTCCGCAGTATTGGTTCAATGATAATGAAGAAGGAAACAAGAATGAGCACGAGCGCGATTTCCTAGAAGACCAAATGAAACGAATTGGGTTGTCAGGCAAGTCCATGAAATATCTGAAAATCTTGAACGCGGATTTTGAGCGGAAAATTCTAGATGATTTCAATCAACATAAAAATAATGATTTATTAGTTATCGTTTATAATTTTATAGATATCTTGTCCCATGCAAAAACGGATAATAATATTGTAAATCAATTAATTAGAGATGATAAAACCTTCAGGTCGCTCACGTATAATTGGTTTGAGAACTCTTCGCTCATAAAAATTATAAAAACAGCTGCAGAAAATGGCTTCAAATTGGTCATCACCACAGACCACGGCACAGTTTATGTTAAAAAACCTAGTAAGGTAGTAGGAGACAGGGAAACTTCTACCAACATCAGGTACAAGACAGGAAGAAGTCTCACTTATGATGACAAGGATGTTTGGGCTATCAGTAATCCGGATAAGCTTTTCCTGCCAAAAGGAAATCTGAGTTCAAAATATATTTTTGCGAAGAACAATACCTTCCTTGCATACCCGAAAAATTATAATCACTTTGTGAATTACTACAAAGACACTTATCAGCACGGGGGAATATCTCTAGAAGAGGTTATCATCCCGATAAGCATATTAGAGCCCAAATAGTTTTTTTCATAGTTTATTTGATTTGGGTTTATTGGGCGGAAAAGATTGATTACCTTTTCCGCCTTTTTATTTGTTTTTAGGAGCAACATCTTTTGGTTACCGAATAACATTGTAACCCGCTGTCCGCTGTATCTTTTTGTCGCTCGGTCGGCTTCGCTGCTCTCCGCCGCCTCGCTCAAAAAAGGATGCCGCTACTATCGGGGCTATACACAGGTTTTGTATTTCTTTTGACCATTCCATTCAAAATCCCGAACTTTGGAAAATTAAACATTTATCAACTGTCAAAATTCAATTATTATAAAAGATGCGTATTATTTCCTATAACGTCAATGGCATCCGTGCCGCCTTCACCAAAGATTTTATCGGCTGGCTGAATGTTGCTAATCCTGATGTCATCTGTATCCAGGAAAGCAAAGCAGGAAATGATCAAATCGATATTGACAGTTTCGAGAAAATCGGATATCACAGTTATTGGCATTCAGCGGTAAAAAAAGGTTACAGTGGCGTAGGAATCGCTTCCAAGATCAAACCTAACCACGTAGAATTTGGTTGTGGGATAGAGAATTATGACAGTGAGGGCAGAGTAATCCGAGCCGATTTTGATGGTTTTTCAGTGATTTCAGTTTACGTACCTTCTGCTTCAAATATTGAGAGACTTGATTTCAAAATGCAGTTCTGCTATGATTTTCTTGCTTATATCACGGAACTCAGAAAAACCATTCCGAATCTAATCATCAGCGGCGATTTTAATATTTGTCATCAGGCAATTGACATTCATAATCCAATTGGTTTGGCCAATACTTCCGGCTTCCTACCGATGGAACGCGAATGGATGACGAATTTTATGGCAGAAAATAAACTCACAGACAGTTTTAGGTATTTTAATAATCAGCCGGAACAATATTCCTGGTGGAGTTATAGAGCAGGTTCCAGAGCAAGAAACAAAGGTTGGCGATTGGATTATAATTTTGTTTCAGAACCCTTGAAAGAGAAAATGACCAGAGCCGTTATCCTACCTGAAGTAAAACATTCTGACCATTGTCCCGTTTTAGTAGAACTGAATCTATAGATTATCACCACTTAGCATTTATCGTTTATCAATCCATTAACCATCAACCGACGTGCATCAGCAGCTTAACCTTATTATAGAAATTCTTGGAACCATTTCCTTTGCAATGTCAGGCAGTTTTGCGGCAATGCAGAAACGTCTTGATCCGTTTGGTGTTCTAATTATCGCATTCGTAACCTCTGTTGGTGGCGGAACTGTGAGAGATTTGCTTTTAGATGTTCCTGTTTTCTGGATGACGGATATGCTGACTTGCTCACTGATATTCTTCACTTGTGTATTCTCAATGGTTTTTAAATCTATTGAGAAAAACTTCAAAGTGACCTTATTTATTTTTGATAGTTTCGGGCTTGGGTTGTTTACAATAATCGGTATTCAGAAAGGAATCAACTCACATCTACATCCGTTGATATGTCTCACGCTGGGAACTATAACCGGCTGTTTTGGCGGGATTATCCGAGATATATTACTGAACAGAATTCCTTTGATTTTTAGGAAAGAAATCTACGCAACAGCCTGCATTGTAGGTGGCGGAATTTTTCTGCTGATGTCGAGATTTACAGGCTGGTCTTATACATTGGTTCAGATTTCTACAATAATCTTGATTGTAGCTATCAGAACATTAGCGGTAAAATACCATTGGAGAATTCCTAAGTTCTATGGTTATGAAAATAATGAAGAAATGTAAATAAAAAGAGCGAAATCACCTTTCGCTCTTTTGTTTATCTTAATTAGAAAAATTTTCCTCTGTTTCTCATATGCGGATTATGCATATGTTTTTGCATTGTCGGCATTTTCATCTGCTCCTTCATCATCTTGATTTGATCTGTCATCATTCCTGCGGAATCCAGTTGTTTTGCTTCGTCCAGTAATTTCTGAGCTTCAGCTTTTCTCCCTTTGGATAATGCAGATGCTGCAAGATTCAGTTTTGCCATTGCACGGTCATGTTTCATATTCAAACCGTAATCCAAGGCTTTTTTCATCAATCCTTCTGTTTTTGCAGGATTATCCTGAGCAGTCGTCAGGGCCTGAAGATAATGGAAATAACCATATTGACTCTTATGAAGTTGGGATTTATAATCTGTAATATTGGATAAAAACTTGGCAGCTTTATCCATATTTTGTTTTCTCAGTTGCCAGAATGCTAAGAGAATATTTTCGTTTTTAAAGAATAAAGCAATAGGAATTCCAGAAAGCACGACTAAAATTATTCCCCAGCCAATGTTACGGTTGAACATCAGGTAAACGCCTAATGCGATAATAATTGCAGCTGCTACAAATTTTAGGTATTTGTTCATTGTAAAATATTAGGTTGCAAAGATAAGAATTACGCATAAGATTTCCGAAAAACAATCAACATTGATTGATGGAAATTTTTTGTTTTGATTACAAAAAAAACACTAAATTTATTTTTTGTAACTATTTAGTTTACACACTAATATACCAGTTAATTATATTTTTATGATGAAAAATGCCAAAAATTTTCTATTTACCGCTTTTCTTTTTTTGAGTACAGTCTGTTTTTCACCGCAATCTGCCAATCCGCTTGCAAATACAGAGTGGAACGGAATAGCCAATATTCCATCTCCGGAAGAAATTACATTTAAATTCTCTAATGACACAATTGATCTTGTTTTTCAGGAAACGTTGCGGAAAAAATGAAATACTTTCTTACGGATAAGGAAACAATTAAGCTATTTAAAATCGAGGGAAATTCGCCTTGCGATTCTCCTGAAGAAGGATCCTATAAATTTGTGATAAAAAATGATACACTAACCTTTACAAATGTTGAGGACGCTTGTATGGCGAGACAAATGGCTTTTTATGGAAATGTTTATAAAAAAGCTGCAACTAAAACTACATCTAAGTAGATTTTTAGGGATTAAAAAACGCCCACACAATTTTAGCTTTTGCTTTTCCCAGGATTTCTTCCAAAGTCGCCAGGTCGGATTCTTTGACTCTTTTTACCGATTTTAATTTAGATAAAAGTAGTTCAATTGTTTTTTCTCCAATCCCAGGAATTTCCTCTAACTCAGATTTAATCGTGGAGTTCTTTCGTCTGGTTCTATGATGTTTCACACCAAAACGGTGCGCTTCATCTCTCACCCTTTGAAGAATTTTGAGCGTTTCAGCTTTTTTATCAATATATAATGGGATAGAATCTTCTGGAAAATATATTTCTTCCAACCTTTTGGCAATTCCTATAATTGTGATTTTTCCGTACAGGCCAAGTAGTTTCAAACTTTTGACAGCCGAAGAAAGTTGTCCTTTTCCACCATCAATCAGAATCAGCTGTGGTAAAGGTTCGCCTTCATCTATCAATCTTCTGTAGCGTCTGTAAATGACTTCTTCCATCGTGGCAAAATCATTTGGACCTTCTACAGTTTTAGGATGGAAAATACGATAGTCGGCTTTGCTCGGTTTTCCGTCTTTGAAAACTACGCAGGCTGAAACAGGATTGGTTCCCTGGATATTTGAGTTATCAAAACCTTCAATGTGTCTTGGCTCCACAGGCATCCTCAGGATTCGTTGCATTTCGGACATTATTCGGTTCGTATGTCTTTCCGGATCTATGATTTGGACTTGCTTTAATTTTTCAAGACGGTATTCTTTCGCATTTTTTTCAGAAAGTTCTACGATTCTTTTCTTGTCACCTACTTTTGGAACAATCAGTTTAACATTAGGAATTTCAATGCCAAGATGAAAAGGAATTAAAATTTCTTTCGATGTGGAATCGAATTTTTGTCGTATTTCTACCAGCGCCTCTTCTAGAATATCTTCATCCGTTTCTTCCAGTACTTTTTTGATTTCAGTGGTAAAACTCTGAACAATAGAACCATTCCGAATTTTAAAATAATTGACATAAGCTGCCGTTTCATCACTCGTCATCCCAAAAACATCCACATCATCAATAGTTGGATTTACGACGGTATGCTTGGCTTGATAATCGTCAAGAGACTCAATATTTTGCTTGATCATCTGCGCTTTTTCGAACTCCAAATTAGAGGCAAAGCGGTACATTCTTTCTTCCAGATATTTTTTTGCAAAACGGAAATCTCCTTTTATGATGCCACGTATCGCTTCCACTTTCTCATCATAATCTTCCTTGGATTCGAGTGATTCACAAGGCCCGTTGCAGTTTTTGATGTGATATTCCAGGCAGACACGGTATTTGCCTTCCGCAATTTTTTCTGGCGCAAGATTCAGATTGCAGGTTCTTATTTTGTAAAGACTTTTGATCGTATCCAGAAGGATTCTTGCAGGGCGAACTTTAGCGTAAGGTCCATAATATTCCGATCCATCTTTGATCTTTGTTCTCGTCAGGAAAATTCGTGGGAAATCTTCATTCTTGATGCAAATCCACGGATAGGATTTGTCATCCTTCAGCATCACGTTATAAAACGGCTGGTGCGCTTTTATCAGATTGTTCTCGAGCAAAAGTGCATCATACTCACTGTTCACAACGGTAGTTTCCAGCCTGTGGATCTTGGAAACCATAATCCGTGTCCGGTAACCATTCTGGTTTTTATTGAAATAGGACAGCACTCTTTTTTTGAGATGTTTGGCTTTTCCTACATATAAAAGTTGATCGTTTTTATCATAATAACGATAAACACCGGGTTCCGAAGGAAGGGTTTTGAGCTGAAGTTCAAGATTGGGATTCACAGTACAAATTTAGTGAATGTTTCTCTGAAATTAAATTTTGGCTAAAATCAATTCTATGTCTAAAAAGCCTGCATATCTTTGAGTTGATAGATGCTAAATGCTTGATTTACTCATTATGTAGGAGTTTACCCGTACTTGAAATTATTCCTCAACCAGATTATTTTCCGAATTATCTACCAAGCTCTGCGGGATTTCTTTTTTATTTTTGATGCCCAGCTTTTTCAGCTTTTCAGTTTGCCTTACGAGGTTATCATTTCCTGTGTAGAGCTGTTTGTACGCATCAGTAAAAGAGGTCTTAGCCTGATCTATATTTCTTCCAACTTTGTCTAGGTTTTCCACAAAACCAACAAATTTGTCATACAATTTTGCACCCTGAGCGGCAATTTCCATAGAATTTCTGTTCTGATACTCGCGTTTCCACAGATCTGCAATTAGTTTCAAAGACGTGATGAGGTTGCTAGGGTTCAGTAATAAAATTCGTCTTTCATAGGCAAAATTCCAGAGGTTCTGGTCGATTTGCATGGCGGCGATATAAGCGGGTTCGCTAGGGATAAACATCATGACGAAATCAAGAGATTTTCCATAATCATCATAAGCTTTTTGAGATAATTGCTGGATGTGATTTTTGATTGAATGTAGATGTTGTGTTTGCTTGATTTTAATAATTTCTGCATCGGTCTCATCCACTAGCTCTGTAAAAGCAGACAGAGAAACTTTGGAATCTATGATGACGTTTCTTTCATCAGGATATTTTACAACGGCATCGGGACGCATTTTCTTCCCAGAAAACTCAGAAAACAAAGCTTTATTATCCTCATCCCGAAGTTCGTGTTCCAGAAAATATTCTCTACCTTTTACCAATCCCGATTTTTCCAGGATGCTTTCCAGGATCATTTCTCCCCAGTTCCCTTGGGTTTTAGATTCGCCTTTCAACGCTCGGGTTAATTTTTTAGCATCTTCAGAAATCTGCTGATTTAGTTCTGCCAGTTCCTTCACTTTTTCAGCGAGTGAGAATCTCTCTTTATTTTCCTTTTCGTAAGCCTCATTCACGCGATTTTTAAGCTCAGTAATTCTTTCCTGAAATGGTTCAAGAATAGTTTTCAGATTGTTCTGGTTGAGTGTTGTAAACTTTTCCGTTTTTTCTTCCAGTATTTTATTGGCTAGATTTTCAAATTGCTCTTTCGCCTGTTCCTGTATTTTCGTGATTTCTTCTTTTTGAGAATCAAGAAGTTTCTGCAAGGTTTCGTTTTGGGCAGATAATTGAGATTTTATGGCAATCAGGTTTTGCTTTTCGTCCAGCAGATTTCTGATTTCAATATTTTGAGTGTTATGAACTTCCTGCTGCTCAGTAATTTTTTGATTATGCGAATTATTTTCGGCTGAGAGTGTCGCAATATTGTTTTTGAGTTCGTTTATGTTCTCAGATTGCTGTAAATTCAGTTGCTTTTCATCTTGCAAGAAAAGGTTTAGTTCATCAATTTTTAACTGAGAATTCTGAAAATCGGAATTGATTTTTATAAATTGATTATTAAGTTCATCATAAAGATTTCTTGAGACTGAAGAAGATTTAAGAACAAAATAAAGAATGACGGTGCCTAAAATACCGCCTACAATAAAACCGATGATTAGATAAGAGATTTCCATTCTTCAAAAATACAATTTTGTAAGAATAAAAAGTAAGGGATTCCGTAAGATTAGTTAGAAAAGTCTGTTATATCTTTCTGTTTTTCGCCAGCATCGGAATAGAGATCATACCCATAACGAGCATAATAATAATCTGCAATGGCAGTGTGATGAAAGAGTAGGCAAGACCCAGCTCTCCGCCTTCCACAGCGTCTTTTCCCATCGAGATAAATAATGCAGTAAATCCGAATTTCATGGCCAAGTTAAAAGCGCCGATTCCGCCACTTGCAGGAATAATCATTCCCAGTGTTCCGACAACAAGTATAAAGCAGCCATCCGCCAAAGTGAAGTCCGAAGTCTCTGGTAGTGAAAAACAAACTAGATACGATGCGAAAAAGTAGCAAATCCAGATGCCCGCTGTCAGCAGGATGAATTTTACTTTTTGACGGAGTTTGAATACCGAAGTCAGCCCCGCAATTATTCCGTCTATAAAGTCAATGATTTTTGAGAGTAAAGAAAACTTTCTGAAACGTTCCTTGAATTTAAAAAAAACAACGAATGCGGTTATAATTCCAACAATAATTCCAATGATAAAAAATGGATTAAACTTGACACCAGATTTTTCATAAAAACTATATATGGCTTCGAATTTAAAAATCAGGGTAAGTCCGAGAAATATAAGCATACAAACCAAGTCAATCACTCTTTCCAAAATAATGGTTCCGAATGACTTATCGACAGGAACTTTCTCTACACCATAAAGAGCTGTGGAGCGCGCCAGTTCACCGCTTCTCGGAATAGTAAGATTCATCAGATATCCGAATGATATTGACCAAAGTGAATTACTGGTGCTGATGGTATGTCCCATCGGTTCCAGAAGGAGATTCCATCTTACAGCCCGGAAAATATAAGCCGATACTCCGAAAACAGCAGCAAACCCAACCCAGATATAATTGGCTTTTTTAAGAGATTGTTCTATCTTATCTAGGTCTAATCCTCTAAGTGCTAGCCAAAGAAAAATGCCTGCGATGGCTATAGAAACTAAAATGGTAATCGCATTTTTCAACGCGGAGGTTTTTCTCTCTTCCAAGATAACAACTGATTAAGTTAAAAGGTTGGTGTTCTCATCCGGAAAAACGATTTTTGGCTGAAAGGTTTTTGCTTCCTCGGGCGTCATCTGTGCGTAAGCAATAATAATAATGACGTCACCTTTGTGAACTTTTCTTGCAGCGGGACCATTTAGACAAATATCGCCGGATTTTCTTTTTCCTTTAATGATGTACGTGTCAAAACGTTCACCATTATTGACATTCACGATGTAAACCCGTTCTCCCACGATCAGACCAGCCGCATCTATCAAATCTTCATCAATAGTAATGCTACCAATATAATTAAGATCTGATTCCGTAACACGAACCCTGTGGATTTTTGATTTAAAAACTTCAATTAACATAGCCGCAAATTTACAGCAAAAATATGGAGGTGTAAAGAATTTGTATAAAAGAAAATATTATGAGGTACATTAAAATATTTGCTCGTAATTATGAATTTATGAATATTGATTTTTTTTAACTTAATTTTATCTAAATATTGATAAATAGTGGGAAATAGTTAAAAATGAAGTGCAATAAATCCACTATTTTCGTTAATACTTGTTTTGTAAAATATTCATCATATTAAATTGATTCGTATATTCTCTAGTGTTTTTATGAAAAATATTTGCACGATATTAAAATTGTCTTATATTTGCTATAACAACATAACTTTAATCAAAAAATATTATGAACAAGTCTGAATTAATCGACGCTATTGCAAAGGATGCAGAAATCACAAAAGCTGCTGCAAAAAAAGCTTTGGAATCATTCGTTTCTAACGTAACGGAAACTCTAAAGAAAAAAGATGGTAAAATTTCTCTAGTAGGATTTGGTACTTTTTCGGTATCTGAAAGAGCTGCAAGACAAGGTATTAACCCTGCTACTAAAAAGCCAATTAAAATTGCTGCTAAGAAAGTTGCAAAATTTAAAGCTGGAGCTGATCTTGCTACAGCGGTTGCTGGTGATAAGAAAAAATAATATTTAAAATATTATCAATAAAAAATCCGTCTTTTAAAGGCGGATTTTTATATTTATGATTGATTTTCGTCATCTAAAAGATGGCCAAAGTAATCTCTCTTTGTTTTGAGATAAGAAGCACTGGCTTCATTAGATTTTATCTGTAAAGGAATTCTGGAATTATACGCGATGTTACTATCTTTTATGAACTTGATTTTTTCCGGATTATTGGTCATCAGATTCACAGATTTAACGCCAATTTGTTCCAACATATCAATGGCTACAGAAAAGTCACGATTATCTGCTGGTAAACCTAACTGTAAATTGGCTTGAACAGTATCCAGCCCATTTTCCTGCAATGCATATGCCTTTAATTTATTGATAATGCCGATATTTCTGCCTTCCTGACGGAGATAGAGTATTATCCCTCCGTTTTCCTGCATATATTTCATGGCAGAGTCTAGCTGCTCTCCGCATTCGCATTTTTTTGAATGGAAAACTTCTCCTGTGATACACTCTGAGTGGATTCTTACATTAGTAGGTTTTTCCAGATCTGTATCTTTTGCAATCAGTGCCATATGCGGCATCCAATTTTTATCGTCTTCGGAGAAAGCCATCATTCTGAATTCCCCAAACTGAGTTGGTACATTCGATTCTGCCTGTAGTTTTAACATTGCATTCTAAAAGATTAATTTGAAGACATGGAGTTGCTTTCTTTGTTTTTATTCATTGAAGACTCTAAAAAGCTAACATTGGTTTTGATTTTCACCATATATCTGTTGAGAACTTCATTATCATCCTTTGTGATAAACTTTCTTAATTTTTGAATATTTTTATAATACTTTTCGAATGATTCTAAAGATTTAGTTTTTTCAGACTGATGCAAGTTTCTAACAGCAAGAAGGTAATTTGTTAGTGATTTTTTTAATCCAGCAACTTCTCTGTTTACAGCATCATTTCGAAATTTTGGGAAAGTTGAAACTAGGTTAGAAATTGTTGAAGCATACACTACAGATTCTGGAGAGAGATAGACATATGCGTCAGAATGGAGCTCGTCTGATGCAGATGAACTGGTAGAACACGATTGAGAAATATTAATAATAATTAGTATCGATAAAAGTTTATAAAAACTTTTCATTTTTTCTGTCGTTTTTGATACAGGATTGGGTTTAGTGCCTCATCATTATACATCTTCATCTGCTTATAAAGTTTCATTTTAACCTTACCGTTTTCGATGTCCGAAAGAAGTTGATCTATTGCTGTAGAGAGATCTTTTTTTTGCTCCTGTAATACCAGAAGTTTGTCCGTGCATTTTATCTTATGCTCGTCGGAAGCGTCCTTTCTAGCGGCTTCTATTGCCATATGATAGATTTTCAATGATAATATCGAAAACCTGTCTATAGACCAGGCTGGCGTTTCTGAGTTAATTCTTGCGTCGGAATTGGGAGTAATATCTCTGTATTTCTCATAAAACCAGAAATCGATCTGTTCTACCAGATCAGTTCTTTTTTGATTTAGAGCATCAATTCTACGTTTGATTTTCAAAGCTTCTGTCGGATCAATATTTTCCTCGCGGATAATATCTTCCAAGTGCCACTGCACTGTGTCAATCCAGTTTTTTGAATACAAAATCCATTCCAAACTACCTGTTTGAAATGGATTGTTTTCGTGTGAATTAACATCATCTTTAATATGGTAATCTTCAACCGACAGATTGAAGATTTTCCATGCATTTTCGGTAAAACTCATTTACGATCTGTTTTCTAAGACGGATTGTTCGGCGTAGTGTTAGAAGAATCATTGTTCTTTTTATCATCCTCCTTCACGGCATCTTTAAATTCTTTGATACCAGATCCTAATCCTTTCATTAATTCGGGAATTTTCCTTCCTCCAAATAATAAAAGTAATATCAAAGCAACGATTAGAATGTGTTGCCAAGATAAGCTAAGTATAATTGCAGATATTATCATCTTAATTTTTTTTACAAAGTTAAATTATTTTTTAATACGAAACCCAGCCTAATGGATCCACTGGTGTGGTTCCATTCCAAATCTGAAAATCTAGCGTAATGGACTCATCAAAATCGCTTCCAACCTCTCCAATTAAAGTTCCAGCAGATATTTGCTGATTGGCTCTTACCAGTGTGTTTGCAAGATTGGAATATACAGTAAAGTAATTCCCATGTTTCACCACCACTGTTCTGCTTCCGTTAATCGCCTGAATGCTAGAAACTACACCTGGAAATACGCATCTTGCTTTTGTTCCAGGGGATACAGCAATCTTAATACCGATATTTTCTTCAACAATATTTTTGAATACTGGATGTGGCTGTCTACCAAATCTGTGCGTTACGGTTCCTTTGTCCACTGGGAAACTCATACGGCCTCTGTTATCTGCAAAATTATTGCCTACAGTAGAACCTACGCCGTAGCTCTTCATCACTTTCTTTTCCGCTTCATCTTTTGCATCCTCATTCTTCTTGTTTACTGCAGCTTCATTAGCTTTAGCTGCTGCAAGCTTATCATTGGCAGCTTTTGCTCTATCTGCAGCTTCTTTAGTAGCTCTTTCTGCTGCTGCTTTTCTTTCTTCTGCTTTATTAGATTCGGCCAGTTTTCTTTCCTCTTCTATTCTTTTTGCAGCCAGATCTGCGGCTTTTTTAGCTTCGGCTTCGGCTTTTTTTCTTTCCGCTTCTGCAGCGGCCAGTCTGGCTCTGTTTTCGGCTTCGATTCTTTCCTTTTCTTTTTTAGCAGCAATCTCTGCAAGACGTTTTCTTTCAGCTTCGGCTTTTTTCTCAGCTTCTTCCTTTGCCTTGGCTATTCTTATTTCTTCAGCAATAATGTTGGCAATCTGTCTCTGAAGATCTTTCTGCTGAGCTTGTTTTACCCTTAGCTCTGCCGTGAGCTTCGCTTCATTCTTTTTAAATTCGTTCAGTAGATCCTGCTTTTGCTTTCTTTCTATTTCAATTGTTGCTAACTCATTTTTCTGTGAAAGTAGAAGGTTATCTTTTTCTGTTACAGACTTCTTTTTAAGAGCGATATTTTTCTTTATCTCATTAGCTTTATTGGATATCTCAGCTGCTTTTTTATCTTGGTATTCAGAATATCGTTTGAGGTATTCTATTCTTTTAAGCGCTTCTCCCAGATTTCTGGAAGAAAGAATAAAGGTTACTTTGTTCTGTACACCTTTGGTTTTATAGGCTTTGACAAGTATTTCTGCGTAATTTTTTCTTAATACACGTAACTCTCTATTGTTCTTATTAATTTCCAGCTGTCTTTTATAGATATCATCTTCAATAAATCTTTTTTCCTTTTGGGTGTTGTTGTAAACTTTCTCACGAAGTGTCAGCTTTTGATTGACAGTGTTGAGATAAGCTACGGAAAGTTTAGACTCTTGTTTTGTTTGGTTCAATGTGTTATTTAGAGAAGAAATCTGCTTCTTTAGATCAGCATTCTGTTTTTGGAGTTGTTCTTTATCTTTCTGAGCAAAAGCGGTAGTGAAAACTAAAATACCTATGAAAAAACTTAACTTCTTAATCATTTAATTTCTGTCTTTTTGTAATTGGCAGGAACGGAATAAGGAGTTTCCATTCGGGAGAAGTCAAATTTCGTATTTTCTATTAATATTTCGTCCGTTTTCTTTGCTTTTATAATTATTTTAACATTTTTTGGAAAACTCTCATTATTAAGTATTTCTCTGTTGTAATAACTAATTTCCAGCTGGTCATTATTCTGAGGATTTAAAAGTAAAACATGACTGAGATTTAGATCATTGTCATAATCCAGAGAGATATTGTAGGCTGTAGTTTTGCCATTCTCTGTTATTTTTTGAGTTTCTTTTGAGGAAAGATTAAAGCCCTGCGCGTTCTTGGTAAGCTTATAATTATTTTCCGATACAGGAAGAAATGTTTTGCCCAAAAGCAAATTTTGTAATGCGTTGTAGTCTATAAAATTGACATTTAGTAGTTTGTTGAGATAGCTAAAGTCAGAATCGATGTAAGTTTTATCTAGTTTATAATATCCCTTCACACCGTCTGGTGTAGCCATTCCTCTTGCAGCCTGCAAGATTACCGCAGTAAGATTCATCCAAATTTTTTGCCCGTTTTCAATATAAATCACCGCATCAAGCGTTGGAATAAATGAGCCTGTTTTAGCATCGATTTTACTGCTAATTTTCACGGCGTCAAAATTAGATTTTTTTCCTATTGTAGAGAAAAATTGGTTGTTATTCTCAATAGGTTTTGTTGTGCTAATTGGCTGTTCTGGAGTTACGTTTTTCTTGACACTACAAGATGTAACTAATAAAGCTGAAAATATGATTAGAAAATATGATTTCATAAATTTTTTTCGAATGAATCTAACAATATTAACGCCAAAAAAGAATTAATATTTCTAAAAACTTAGTTAAATAAAATAACAAACTTTGCCAGATATCTGACAAAGTTTGAATTATAATTGATGTTGAATTAATCCTTTGAAAGGAAATCCAAAACTGAATAATCTCCTAAAGAAATCTCTCTCGCTACTCCAAAATATTTGGCCGAATTACCAATCATAGAGTTGCTTAAGTTACCGTGATCGATAATCGTATTTTCTTGGATTAATGAATTGTCAATATTAGAATTAATAACTATTGTATCATTTCCAAGAGAAACGTTAGGTCCGATTTTCGAATTGGAAATTTTCACATTTTCTCCTATAAAACATGGTGGGATAATCAAACAGTTTTCAATCTCAGCAGATTCAGGATATTTTGCCATACATTCTTTTTCATATTCCAGAATTTTGCTGTTGGTTTCAATGGTCACATTTTTGTTTCCACAATCCATCCAATCATCCACTTTTCCAAGAGAGAATTTAGCGCCTTTTGCTCTAAGATTTTCTAAAGCCGTTGTTAATTGATATTCTCCACCTTCCATAATATTGTTATCCATAATATGGTCAATTTCTTTCATCAATTTTTCAGCAGAGTTGAAATAATAAATTCCAATAATCGCTAGATCAGAAACAAATTCTTTTGGTTTTTCCACAAAATCTGTAATGAAACCATAATCGTCCAATTTCACAACGCCAAAAGCAGAAGGATCTTCCACTTTTTTCACCCAAATTACTCCATCAGCATTTGTATCCAAATGGAAATCTGCACGGAATAAAGTATCTGCAAATGCGATGATCACAGGTCCCGTCATACTTGCTCTGGCACAATTGATAGCATGAGCTGTTCCTAGTGGTTCGGTTTGGTAGTAAATAGTTCCTTTTGCTCCGAGATTTTCGGCAACTTTTATGAGAGATGCTTCTACTTCTGGACCAAAATCACCGATGATGAATGCGATTTCTTCGATAGTTTCATTGGCAACTTTTGCAATATCTTCTACCAATCTTTGTACAATTGGTTTTCCCGCAATTGGGATTAATGGTTTTGGTACTGTTAAAGTATGTGGTCTGAGCCTGGATCCGCGTCCAGCCATTGGAACAATTATTTTCATAATTTTTTTAAAAATTGTTGGCTATTAGCTTGTTAATAGCGGGTTTGAATTGTTATTTTATGCCTAACTTGTTAAGGACTTTAGCAGGGATTAATTTTTCCTTTCTTAGCAAGAAGGTTGCCAAAAGTAGAAATATAACATTTCCCAACCAAATATTTTCTTTTAAATATTGGTAATATAAAAGAGACACTACCATTGTAATAAGAATTACAATTACATTTTTATAAATATTGTAAGGAATTGGATATTTGTAATGTCCCCAAATGTACGAGATAACCATCATTGCGAAGTAACTCGCAATGGTTGCCCAAGTCGATGCCCAATAGCCATATTTGGGAATAAAAAAGAAATTAATAAGGATAGTTATTAAAACACCAATTCCTGATATATAAGCACCAATTATGGTTTTGTCAGTCAGTTTATACCAAATCGAAAGGTTAAGATAGATTCCTAAAAATAAACTGGCGAAGAATAAAATAGGAAGAATCCCAATCCCATCATAATATTCAGGATTGTTGATGTATCCTTTCGCGATCCAATCAAGATTGACTGATAAAAATAACACAATCAAACAGTTAATTGTAATGAAAATATCCATCAATCTCACATAAGTTTGATTGGCATTTTTGCTTTTAGAATTACTGAAGAAAAATGGTTCGATTCCCAATGAATAAGCTTGTCTGAACAAAATCACAAAAGTCACAACCTTTGCAACACCACCATAAACACCCAACTCGTGACGTCCGATTTCTTCAGGTAAAAGGAATTTCAAAAATTGTCTGTCAAATGTTTCATTAATGATTCCAGCCAAACCTGCAATGGTAATTGGCCAAGAATATTTTATCATTTTTTTCCAAAGTTCCAAAGAAAAATATTTAATTCTTGCTATGAAAAGCTCTTTTGATAACATCAGAAATGTAATTGAACTTGCAACAAGATTCGCGACGAAAACATAACCTATTCCAAACTCTGAACTGTATTTCAAACCAAAAATACCTTCAGGATATCTTGGCAGAATGATGATGAAAAATACAACCAAAAGAAAATTAATAACTCCGTTTGTGATCCTGATTCCGGCATATTTCAATGGTCTTTCATTTTTCCTCAGCATTACAAAAGGCATTGCACAGAAAGCATCCAGAGCCAAAGTCACTGTTAAAATTGCCAATAAGTCAACTTGGTCTGGCGTTTTGAAAGCTTCCGCCAATGGCTGTCTGTAAAATAATGTGAAAAGCAAATAAACCAAAGTCACAGCTAAAACACTGAAAAATGAAGTGGAAATCAGTTTTCTGTCATCTTTCTCATCCAAAGCAAAACGGAAAAAAGTCGTTTCCATTCCATGAGTTAGAAGCACAGCAATAACGCCAGCCACCGAATAAAAATCGGCAAATGGAGAATAGGCTGTTGGTCCAAAAGTTCTCGTAATGATTGGATTGATAACGAATGGGAAAAGCCTGATAATCACAGTCGTTAATCCATAAAGAGCGGTTTGTCCGAGAAGTTTCTTCATTTTTATTTCAGTTCGAAAATTTTTGCAAAATTAATTGATTCTGTCAAAATTCAATTTTATTTCTTCGGTTTGTTGGTCATATAGAAAGTCAGTTTTCCGCCATTCATAATATCCTGATGTCTGATTGTGAAATCTTTTACAGCTTTTCCATTCAGTTCTATTTTTTCAATGTAAACATTTTTATCAGATTGATTTTTAGCTTCAATTTCGAATACTTTTCCATTTTCAAGATTCAAAGTTGCATTCTTCACACTTGGACTTCCAATTTGATATTCATCAGAGCCGGGCGAAATCGGGTAAAATCCCAAACTACTGAAAATATACCACGCACTCATTTGTCCGCAATCATCATTTCCGCCCAATCCATCGGGTTTTGCTTTATATTGCATTGTCAGAATTTTGCGGATTTGAGCCTGAGTTTTCCAATGTTGTCCGGCAAAATTGTAGAGGTAAGCAACGTGATGCGCGGGTTCGTTTCCGTGAACATAACCACCGATAATTCCTTCTCTTGTAATGTCTTCGGTGTCAGCAAAAAATTCATCTGGTAAATGCATTGTGAATAATTGGTCAAGATTTTCCCCAAATTTCTTTTTTCCACCCATCGCATCAATCAAACCATTCGGATTGTGAGGAACAAAGAAACTGTAATTCCAAGAATTTCCTTCGATAAAGCCTTGTCCGTGCGTACTCAGCAAATCAAATTCTTTTTTGAAACTTCCGTCAGACAATCTCGGTCTCATAAAACCAATCGATTTATCAAAGACATTTTTCCAGTTTTCGGAACGTTTCAGATATTCCTTATAAATGTCAGTTTTGCCTAATTTCTTAGCGATTTGACCAATTGTCCAATCATCATAAGCATACTCTAAAGTGTTGGAAACAGACGTTCCGTTTTTCTCGGCAGAGATATAACCTTTATCAACATATTCGCCGATGCCTTCGTAATTTCTTTTGTTGGAAGTGGCGATACAAGCTTGCAGTGCTTCTTCTGGATTTCCTGTAAAAGTATTTTTAATAATGGCATCAGCAATCAAAGAAACCGAATGATAACCACTCATACACCAATTTTCATTAGCGTAATGTGACCAAACTGGCAACATTTTCAAACTGAATTGGTCATAATGTGCCAACATCGATTTTACCATATCATTATTTCGTTTTGGCTGAATAATATTGAAAAATGGATGCAAAGCGCGGTAAGTGTCCCAAAGTGAAAACGTGGTGTAATTCGTAAAATCTTTTGCCTGATGAACATTTTGGTCGAAACCTTTATACTCACCGTTGATGTCCATATAAGTCGTCGGATTGATGAAAGTATGATACATCGCCGTGTAAAAATTTACTTTATCATCGTCGTTTAAAGTATTGACAACAATTTTATTTAATTCCTTATTCCAATCATTTTGAGCCCGATCTTTTACGTTATCAAAGTTCCAATCCGGAGTTTCTTTCTGTAAATTTTCCAAAGCATTGGCTTGACTGACTGGCGAAATCGCAAACTTGATTTGAATTTTTTCATTGTCCTGAGTATCGAAATCAAAATGCATTCTGATTTTCTTTCCGGCAATCTCTGGGAAATTCTCATCCTGATTCCATTTTCTCCAAAAACCTCTGTAAGCTTGTTTTGAATCAAAATTTTTCTGACCGTAAGATTTGAAAGGCTTCGAAAATTCCATTGCAAAATAGACCGTTCTGGTTCTTGCCCAACCGTTGATTTGTCTGTAACCTGTGATTCTGTGGTCGTTTTCAATTCTTACATAAGTCCAAACATTTTTGTCATCATAATTGTAAATTCCGGACATCAAATCCAAAATAATATGCGCATCATCAGATTTTGGAAACGTGTATTGATGAAATCCGACTCTTGTTGTTGCCGTTAATTCAGCTAAAATATTAGAATCATCGAGTTTCACTTTGTAATAACCCGCTTCTGATTTTTCATTCTGATGAGAAAATCTGGAACGGAATCCACTTTCTGGATTTTGTGCAGTTCCTGGGGTTAATTTTACTTTTCCAACAGTTGGCATTATCAGAAAATCACCTAAATCTGAATGTCCTGTTCCACTGAAATGTGTGTGCGAAAATCCGACAATAGTTTTGTCTTCATAGCGATATCCGGCGCAATATTTATAAACATCAGGATTATATTTTCCATTGATTTCATAAGACAAAGTGTCGGTTTCTGGACTCAATTGAACGGCTCCAAAAGGAACAGTTGCGCCTGGGAAAGTGTGTCCCATTTTTTCAGTTCCGATAATTGGGTTGACATATTTTGCAAGATTTTGCATTTTTTGAGCGTTGAATAATGGAGTCATTAAAACAAATAGAATTGTAATGTGATTTCTCGAAAACATTCTTTGGAATTTTGAAGCAATTTAGTCAAATAATTTTTGCGAAGATTTAATAATTCAAAAAGTTGAGTAATCGTTTTCAAAAACTTAATTTTGTTTTTATCTAAAAAAGTAAAATGAAAATCCTAATAAAAAACGCACAAATCGTCAACGAAGGGAAAATTATCCAAAGTGATATTCTCATCGAAAATGATTTGATTTCTAGAATAGAATCCAATATTTCCGAAGAAGCAGACCAAATTATCGACGCTTCCGGAAAATATCTTTTGCCGGGAGTGATTGATGACCAAGTTCATTTTCGTGAACCGGGTTTAACTTGGAAAGGCGACATCGAATCTGAATCCCGTTCTGCGATTGCAGGTGGAACTACAAGTTTTATTGAACAGCCAAATACGGTTCCAAATGCAGTGACTCAGGAGCTGTTGGCTGACAAATACGAAATCGCTTCTCAGAAATCTTTTGCCAATTACGGTTTTATGATGGGTGGAACGAATGACAATCTGGAAGAAGTTTTAAAAACAAACCCTCGAAATGTTCCAGGAATCAAATTGTTTTTAGGTTCTTCAACTGGAAATATGCTCGTTGACAATCCTGAAACGTTGGAAAATATCTTCAGCAATACCAAAATGCTGATCGCCGTTCATTGTGAAGATGAAGCAACAATTAGAGCAAATACTCAAAAATATTTCGATGAATATGGCGAAGATATTCCTGTGAAATTTCATCATTTGATCAGAAGTGAAGAAGCTTGTTATAAATCATCCTCAAAAGCAATCGAATTGGCAAAGAAAACTGGAGCGAGACTTCACGTTTTCCATTTGTCAACGGCGATTGAAACTGAACTTTTCAGAAATGATATTCCTTTAAAAGATAAAAAAATTACCGCTGAAGTTTGCGTACATCACTTAACTTTTACTAATGAAGATTACGAAACAAAAGGTGGATTAATCAAATGGAACCCAGCTGTAAAAACTCAAAAAGACAAAGACGGACTTTGGGAAGCGTTGTTGGATGATAGAATTGATGTGATTGCAACGGACCACGCACCTCACACTTGGGAAGAAAAACAGAATGTTTACACAAAATGTCCTTCCGGAGCACCTTTGGTTCAGCATTCTTTGGTTGTTATGTTGGAGAATTACAAAAACGGGAAAATTTCTTTGGAAAGAATCGTTGAGAAAATGGCTCACAATCCTGCGATTTTGTTCAGAATTGAAAAAAGAGGTTTCATCAGAGAAGGTTATAAAGCAGATTTGGTTTTGGTTGATTTAAATCAAAATTGGACGGTTAAAAAAGAAAATATGCTCTACAAATGTGGTTGGAGTCCGTTGGAAGGAACAGAATTTCATTCTAAAGTAACACACACTTTCGTCAATGGAAATCTGGTTTACGAAAACGGAAAAATCAATGAAGAAAAATTCGGAGAGCGTTTGCTTTTTGAAGTGGAAGGATAAGTTATTAAGAAAGCGAACCAAAGTACTCTTTTTTTGTTTTAAATCGTGCCTTCGTATTTTAAGCATATCTTTTGTTAATTCCCATTTCAAAATAAAAATCTAAATTTACCACAGACACAAATTAATCGTTTATTAATATCAAAAATCATTTACTAAATGAATCTATACACACAACCAATGTTGCGCGAAGATGCACTGAAAGATAAAGTAGCCATCGTAACCGGAGGCGGAAGTGGTCTTGGAAAAGCAATGACCAAGTATTTTCTTCAGCTTGGAGCAAAAGTCGTAATCACTTCTAGAAACTTGGAAAAACTGCAAGGAACAGCCAAAGAATTGGAAGATGAAACTGGCGGAAAAGTACTTTGTGTGGCTTGCGATGTCAGAAATTGGGATGAAGTAGAAGCTATGAAAGAAGCAGCAATAAAAGAATTCGGGAGAATTGATATTCTTTTGAATAATGCAGCAGGTAATTTCATTTCGCCAACCGAAAGATTGACGCATTCAGCGTTTGATTCTATTCTTGATATTGTTTTGAAGGGAACTAAAAACTGTACTTTGTCCATTGGTAAATATTGGATCGATAATAAATTACCAGGAACAGTTCTTAATATTGTGACAACTTATGCTTGGACGGGTTCAGCTTATGTTGTTCCTTCGGCTTGTGCAAAAGCAGGTGTTCTGGCTATGACAAGAAGTTTAGCGGTTGAATGGGCAAAATATGGAATCCGTTTCAACGCTATTGCGCCGGGACCATTTCCTACGAAAGGTGCTTGGGACAGATTGTTGCCGGGCGATTTGCAGGAGAAATTTGATATGAGGAAAAAAGTGCCTTTGAGAAGAGTAGGAGAACATCAGGAACTGGCAAACCTTGCCGCTTATTTGGTTTCAGATTATTCAGCTTATATGAATGGGGAAGTGGTAACTATTGATGGAGGAGAATGGTTGCAAGGTGCTGGCGAATTCAATATGTTGGAAGATATTCCGCAGGAGATGTGGGATGCTTTGGAAGCAATGATAAAAGCTAAAAAATCAAATTAATAAAGATTTTTCACCGTTTAGATGTCACACAATTTTTTGTGTGACATTTTTTATATCAGCCATCGTTTTTTCAATTGAAAAAAAAACAGGAAATTTGTCCCAGATATGAGATATTTTATAGAGTTTTCGTACAACGGTTCGGCTTATTTTGGTTATCAGATTCAGCCAAATCAGATTTCTGTTCAGGAAGAATTGGAAAAAGCTTTGTCAACAATTCTTCGCGAAACCATCAAAACAACGGGAGCCGGAAGAACCGACACAGGTGTTCACGCCAAGAAAATGTTTGCTCATTTTGAAACCGATGAAAATCTTGATGAAAATCTTGTTTTTAAACTCAATTCTTTTTTGTCAGAAAATATCGCGGTTAAAAGAATTTTTGAAGTTCCTGCTGATTTGCACGCAAGATTTAATGCGACTTACAGGACTTATGAATATTATATCTCGTTAGAAAAAAATCCGTTTTCAAAAGATTCTTCTTGGCAATATTGGCGTCAAAAACCTTTGAATATCGAGTTGATGAATGAAGCTTGCAAAATCCTTTTTGAATATGATGATTTTACCAGCTTTGCCAAACTCCACACCGATAACAAAACCAACATTTGCAAAATCTATAAAGCAGAATGGGAACAACTTGGAAATCAATTGAAATTCACGATTTCTGCCGATAGATTTTTGAGAAATATGGTGCGAGCGATTGTCGGAACAATGGTAGAAGTTGGAAGCGGAAAAATTAAGCCAAACGATTTGCGACCAATCATTGAAGACAAATTCCGAAATTCTGCGGGTGTTTCTGCTCCTGCGCAAGGTCTTTTCCTGGTAGATGTTGGCTATGATTTTTAATTTATATTTAAATCATTAAGCTGAGATTTCAATTTTTAAAGTCTTATTTTTGCAAAGATTTTTTTCGATTCTGAAAAAATCTCCGGAATTCTAAGAATAAAAATGAAGCAACAAACTACTTGGGACATTGTTAAACGATTATTTTTAATCGGAATGAAATTTAGGTCGTGGTTTATTTTCACGCTGATTATTTCAATTTTTCTAGCAATCGTTTCCACTTACAGACCGATTCTTACTAAAAATGTTGTCGATATAGACATTGTTCAGCTTAAGGATAAAGCCCAGCTGATGAAGCACATCTATTTGCTGATTGGATTGGTGGTTGCTGAAACGGTTCTTAACTTTTTCCTGGTTTACTTTTCGAATTTCATTTCTCAGAATGTAATCCGTGATATCCGCGAAAGATTGTATCACAAGCTGATTTATTTCAAAACGGCATTTTTTGACAAAACTGCAATCGGGAATCTTGTAACAAGAGCTGTCGGCGATGTTGAAACCATTGCAACAGTTTACACAGATGGATTTTTGATGGTTTTCGGCGACATCCTGAGAATTATAATGGTTCTTTTTGCAATGTTTCAGGTGGATACCCATCTTAGTATGATTTCTTTGGCGATTCTGCCTTTGATGGTCATCATTACAAGAGCTTTCCAAAAACGTTTAAAAGTGGCTTTTGGCTCCGAAAGAAGTTGGACATCTACACAAAATAGTTTTGTTCAGGAACGTTTGGCGGGAATGCCATTGATTCAGGTTTTCAATCGTCAGGAAGCCGAGTTTTCAAAATTTGATAAAATCAATATTGAACTAAAAAAAGCATTGTTGAGAACAGTTTTCATCTTCTCATTATTTTTTCCCGTTGTTGAATTGATTTCATCGCTTTTTATTGGATTCATTTTATTTTATGGTGGTTTTATCAAATCTACACCTGGGATTATCATTGCATTTATTCAGTTTATTAATATGCTGATTCGTCCGCTGAGACAGATTGCGGATAGATTCAATAATATCCAGAGAGGAATTGTTGGTGCAGAAAGAGTTCTTGGTGTAATGGATGAAGACCAGGCAATGCCGAATAACGGAACAATTTCCAAAGACCATTTTGACGGAAAAATCGAATTCGAGAAAGTTCATTTTGCTTATGATGAAAAACAGGAAGTCCTGAAAGGCATTGATTTCAAAGTGAATCCAGGCGAAACAGTTGCAATTGTTGGAGCAACTGGTGCCGGAAAATCTACGATTATCAGTTTGATTACCAGATTGTATGACATCAATTCCGGAAAAATAATGCTGGATGATGTGGACATCCGAGATTACGAATTATATAATCTGAGAAGTCATATTGGCGTTGTTCTCCAAGATGTTTTCCTATTCCACGGCAGTATTTTTGAAAATCTGACTTTAGGAGATGAAGATATCACACTTGAAAATATCAAAAAAGCAGCACGCGAAATTGAAGTTGACGAGTTTATAGAAAGATTACCCAATGGTTACGATTACGTTGTAAGCGAAAGAGGTTCTTCTATTTCTTTGGGACAAAGACAGTTATTATCATTTTTGAGAGCTTATCTTTCTGATCCAAAAATTCTGATTCTCGACGAAGCGACTTCATCTATCGACCACGAAAGTGAGAAATTAATCCAAAGAGCAACTGAAAAAATTACTAAAAACAGAACTTCAATCATCATTGCACATAGACTTTCCACAATTGAAAAAGCAGATAAAATCATCGTGATGGACCACGGACTGATTGTGGAAGAAGGAACACATCAGGAGCTTCTGTCTAAGAATGGTTACTATTCGGTTCTTTACAAAGCGCAAGTTGTGAGTGAGGATGGAGAGAAAACGATTTAATCCTTAATAATTCGATACCTAAAACTTATTAATCCCGAAGTCAATATCAAACAAATTATGATAATGATTTTCAGGCTTTTAACCCATAAACAAAGGTCTCTGCCTGTAATGATAAAAATGCAGTCTTTCGGATTTTCGGTTTCATATTTCAGGCTTACCTGCGTATAAATAACACCGAAAACGGATACCAAAATAACCAAAATCAGAAGACTGATGATGGTATTATATACCGGCTTTCTCATAGTTTATTGGGTTAGTTTTTGGTTGTAAGTTTTAGTTTTAAATCATTGTCAAAGTTTTAAAATTTCCCAAGCTTTTTCGATTTCGTTATTTTTTAAAAACTTTTGTGCTAATAAATGTACATCTTTTTCTGAAGAAAAATTCCCAATCGGTAAAATTTCTACATTTGCCAACATTCCAAGGTCGTTGCCTGTAAAAACATTGCTTTGTTTGATCTCATTAGGGAGTTGGTCATATCCGATTCCTTTTGTAACCAAAGGTTTAGGAACTTCGAAGATATTATTTTCATTGTTTCTGGAATAGAAATTACTACCCAATCTCGCCACCAAATCCAATTGTTTTTGGTCAAGATTTCCGTCTTCATTCAGATATTTTTCATCAATATGAATTTTCACAATTTCTGCAATCACAAGATTTCCTGAGCCTCCAAGATTTCCAAGCGATTTAATTTCCAAAACCTTGCATTCGAAATTAACGGGAGATTCGGTGATCAAAGGTGGTTTTACGATGTCGGCAGGTTTCATCGTCAATCCGGATTTGATAAATTCATTCACACCATCTTCATATTCTGTACTCGCTAAAGAAACCTGTTGAACCATATCAAAATTCACATTTCCAATCACCAATTCTGGAACTTCTTTCAGGTTCTCCAAAGTATGTTTTGTGGTATTGTCACGAACTCTTCTGGAAGGCGAAATAATCACAATCGGCGGAACTGTGCTGAACATATTGAAAAAACTGAAAGGTGAAAGATTGATTTCTCCTTTGCTGTTAATCGTACTTGCCAAAGCAATCGGTCTTGGCGCAATTGCAGTTTGCATTACTTGTTGTAATTGCATTGCAGGAATATCGGAAGGGATGATTGTTTTCATTATTTTTAACACTTAAGTTACTTTTGAGTTTTAAAATTAATTTTGATTAAGTACAATTAAGTTTTGAAAATCAAAGATTTTTGTATTATTCTTTCGGGAGGTATTGAAATGATTTTGCGGCAAAAGTTTCGTAGCCTTCGTGATAAATATTGTTGACATTAAAATTAATCAAAATGGAACGATGAGCTTTCAACAGATTCATATAATTCATTGTTTGAGCTTTATGAATATTATGTAAATCAGTCACAGATTTTAATTCTAATACAATCATATCTTCGATAAAAAAATCACATTTTAATTTGCAATTAATGTTTTCACCTTTATACAAAAACGGAATTTGAAGTTCACTTTTAAAATTTAATCCTAATATTTTAAATTCCTTTTCCAAACATTGATGATAAACTTCCTCATACAAACCTGGACCTGCTAACTTATGAACCTCAATGCAAGCGCCAACAATTTTGTAAGCTAAATCGTTTAGTTTCTTTTGTGTAATCATTTGTGTTATTTCTATTTATTAAGACTTAAGTTTATATCAAATTACTATAAAATAGTTCACATAAGAACACATAAGTTTTTGAAAATCTTTGATTTTCGACTAAAGTGAACTTTTTTAACAGAATTAATTTACTTTAAAGTAACTTAAGTGTTGAAATTCCAAGTGTCTTTTATTGTAAAATTGCTGGTAAAATCTTTCCAGAAACTTCGCCAAAACCAACTCGGATTCCGTCTTTTTCTGACCAAGCTTTCATCGTGATTGTATCGCCGTCTTCTATGAATTTTCTTTCGATTCCGTTTTTGAGTTGCAAAGGTTTTGTTCCTCTCCAGGTCAATTCCAACATAGAACCGTAAGATTTTTCATTTTCTCCGGAAATTGTTCCGCTTGCATAAACATCACCAACTTCCACATTACAACCATTAACAGTATGATGTGCCAATTGCTGAAACATATTCCAATACATAAATTTATAATTGCTCTCAGAAATTAGATTTTCTTCAGAATTTTCCGGTTTTAAATAAACCTGAAGATTGATGTCATAATTTTTATTGCCTTCGAATTTCAGATAATCTAGAACTTCCGGTTCTTGCTTCGGAGATTCAGTTTTGAATGGTTTTAAAGCTTCCAAAGTCACAATCCAAGGAGAAATAGACGAACCGAAATTTTTCCCTAAAAATGGACCCAACGGAACATATTCCCAGCTTTGGATGTCTCTCGCCGACCAATCATTGAAAATCATCATTCCGAAAATCGCATCTTCTGCTTCCGCAATAGAAATCCTTTCTCCCAAATCTGTATTTTTATTGACAACAAAAGCCATTTCCAATTCAAAATCGAGTTGTTTTGAGGCACTGAAAATCGGTTTATCCGTATCTGCAGGTTTGATTTGTCCGCAAGGCCTTGTAATATCAATTCCTGATAAAACAATCGACGAAGCGCGACCGTGATAACCAACCGGCAGATGTTTCCAGTTTGGTAATAACGCATTTGCCGGATCGCGAAACATCATTCCAACATTGGTGGCGTGCTGAATGCTACTGTAAAAATCAGTATAATTTGGAATATGCAAAGGCATCATCATTTGGATTTCATCCAGATTATAAAAACATTCTTCCAAAGCTCTTTCATCTTTCGAAAGCAAAGAATCTTCTAAAAGCAATTGCTGAATCCTTTCACGAACTTTATTCGTAATTGGTTTTCCCAATTCTATGAATTCGTTAATCGTGTAACCTTCAAAAACATTTTCTTCAAAACCTTTGATATCTTCAAAATAACCAAGGTCAAATAATGTTGCCAAATCGACGATAATATCGCCAATTCTTGTAGCACAAGCAATAAATTCTTTGTTAAAAACACAAACTCCAAACGGAATATTATGAATTGAAAAATCGGAATCTGAAGGATGATTGATGAAGCATTTCATTTTTTGAATTTAGAATTAGATTAAAAAATTAAAGCATTAAAAATAATGCTTTAATTGTAAAAATATAAGAAAATAATTTGGGTTTAAAGATTTCCACGTCTTTCCTGCTCTCTTTCCAAAGCTTCGAAAAGCGCCTTAAAATTCCCAGCTCCGAAGCTCTGAGCGCCGTGTCTCTCGATGATTTCGTAGAACAAAGTTGGTCTGTCTTCCACAGGTTTTGTGAAAATCTGAAGCAGGTAACCTTCTTCATCACAATCCACCAAAATTCCAAGATTCTGAAGTTTTTTGATATCTTCATCAATATCGCCTACTCTTTCCGGAATCATCTCGTAATAAGCTTCCGGCGGCGGAGAAAGAAATTCTACGCCTCTATTTTTAAGTTCTGTAACAGTTTTTACAATGTCTTTTGTCGCCACTGCGATATGCTGAACGCCTTCGCCTTCGTAGAAATCCAGATATTCTTCTACTTGAGATTTTTTCTGACCTTCTGCCGGTTCGTTGATTGGGAACTTAGCAAAACCATTTCCGTTGGACATTACTTTTGACATCAATGCAGAATATTCGGTATTGATTTGTTTGTCGTCAAACGAAAGAATATTTACGAATCCCATTACTTTTTCGTACCATTCAACCGTCGGAATCATTCTGTCCCAACCGACATTTCCTACACAATGGTCCACGTATAACAACCCAACATCAGAAGGATTATAATCACTTTCCCATTTTTCGTAGCCTGGCATAAAAGCACCTTTATAGTTTTTGCGTTCGATGAACATATGAACAGTTTCGCCGTAAGTGTAAACGCCCGACATTTTCACTTCCCCAAATTCATCGGTCAAAGTTTGAGGTTCTAGGTAAGGCTTTCCGCCTCGTTTTGTAGTTTCTTCAAAAGCTTTGTAAGCATCATCCACCCAAAGTGCCAGAATCTTAACACCATCACCGTGTTTTTTCTGATGTTCGCAAATTGGAGAATCTGACCTAAGGCCAGAAGTTAAAACCAATCTGATTTTTCCTTGTTGCAAAACATAAGATGCTCTATCTCTAACTCCAGTTTCTGGACCAGCATAAGCAATTGACTGAAATCCAAACGCCGTTTTGTAAAAATGAGCCGCCTGCTTGGCATTTCCTACATAAAATTCTATAAAATCGGTTCCATTGATTGGGAGAAAATTCTCGGCTTGGGCGATTTTCTCGGCAAAAGTGAGTGTTGACATTTTACTTTTTACTTTTATAACTAATGATGCCAAGATAAGAATTTTTCGAAAACAAACTAACGATTGTTAGTTTTATTACTATTTTAAGCAAAAGTCTGATATAACTTCAGAATTCTTATGATTGAATTAAAATTTCATAATAATAAAATTGCAACCGATCGCATAATGTATAATTAACAATACCAATCTAAAAACTTTAATTTTAAATCAAAAAAATTATTAACTCACATCAATTATCCATATAAAAACAATGAAGAATATTAAAAAAAAAAGCCTTTATACAAAGACTTTTTTCAATAATAATCTAATATTTATTTGAATCTTTCATAAGCTGCTTTATCCAGCATTTCCCTATCATCTGGATGAGAAATCTCGATTAAAGCTTTAGCTCTTTGACGGAGATTTTTACCATAAAGATAAGCTGTACCAAATTCCGTAACCACATAATGAATGTGACCTCTGGTAGTTACAACACCTGCGCCTTGTTTTAGGAAAGGAACAATTCTCGGAACGCCTTTTTTGGTTCTTGAAGTTAAAGCCATAATGGGCTTTCCACCTTCACTCAAAGCGGCGCCGCGCATAAAATCCATTTGTCCGCCAATCCCGCTGAACTGATATGTTCCGATAGAATCTGCACAAACTTGACCTGTTAAATCAATTTCTATTGCCGAATTGATGGCGTGCATTTTTTTATTTTTCATAATGTTAATCGGGAAATTAACGTGCTGAACGTCCATAAATGCAATAGACGGATTATCATCTACAAAATCATACAATTTCCTTGTTCCAAAACAAAAACTGGTAATCGTTCTGTGTGTATGCGTTCCTTTGTACTTATTGTTAATAATATCATTTTGAATCAAATCGACAACGCCATCGCTCAACATTTCGGTATGAACACCAAGATCTTTATGATTTCCCAGACATTTCAAAACCGCATCTGGGATAGTTCCAATTCCCATTTGAAGCGTTGCTTTATCATCAATTAATTCTGCAACGTGTTTACCAATCAGCATTTCCTCTGCTCCTACTTTTGCCCCGTAATCAATGGTTAGCAATTCTTCCTCACTCCAGACCGCTTTGGAGATTCGGCTGAAGTGAATCATTCCGTCGCCGTGTGTTCTTGGCATTTTTGGATTCACAATAGCAATGATGGTTTTAGCTGTATCAATCGCACTTCGCGCAACATCTACAGAAGTTCCCAAAGTACAATACCCATGATTATCTGGTGGAGAAACTGTTATCAAAGCCACATCAATTGGTAGAATCCCGTTTTTGAAAAGAATGGGGATTTCACTTAAAAAAATTGGAACATAATCACCGTTTTCATTATTCACAGCCTCGCGAACTGGTGCAGAAGTGAATAATGAATTGACATAAAAACTGTCTTTATATTGAGGTTTTGCAATTTCAACGTTGCCTTGTTGCGTTATGGAAACCATTTCCACATTGCTCAAACGGGAAGATTGTTTTGCTAATTCATCATACAAAAGATTAGGCGTGCACGCACTTCCGTGTCCGAAAATCCTGTCACCACTTTTAATAATTGAAACCGCTTCTTCTGAACTAACATAATTAAACATAGCTTTCTTTTTTTTCAAAATTAATTATTATTGATAAAAGATTTGATGAGTGTTATCAGTTACGAGCCAGTTTGTTATCCTAAATGATAAAAATCAGAATTTTCTTTGATAAATCAAAAATAATATTTTACTTAGTAATTCAAATTTCTTTATAATACTTAAAATTCGCAAATTATGATGGCACCAGCTTTAAGAAGTACTTTACTCTACTCAATTCCTTTAATAATATTGAGCTTTCCGCTCATCGCGATGCAGCTTACCAACGAAGTAAATTGGACTATCTCAGATTTCCTGGTAATGGGAATACTTTTATTTTCAACAGTTTTTACAATTGATTTCGTTTTGAAGAAAGTCAAAACTTTGAAATCTAGGCTTATAGTGATCTTTGCAATTGTTATTCTACTTGTTTTAGTTTGGGCAGAATTGGCGGTAGGGATTTTTGGCAGTCCTTTAGCTGGGAGTTAGAAACATAATTTAAAAATCGAAGTTATTATTTTATTCTAGCCAACTCGTTTTATAACTCGGGTCTTCTACCTTAATCGCTTCTTCGGTCAATTTTAAAGGTCGGAAAGGGTCAACCATTACCGCATATTCGTCAGTGAATTTTTTACCGATGCTCCGTTCCATTGCACCGGGATGTGGACCGTGAACAATTCCGCCTGGGTGAAGGGAAAAATCCATCAAATCGACGTGATTTCGGCTCATAAAATCGCCTTCCGTGTAAAACAAAACCTCATCTGAATCGATGTTGGAATGATTGTACGGCGCTGGAATGGCCTGCGGATGATAATCATACATTCTTGCACAGAAAGAACAAACCACAAAATTGTGTGCTTCAAAATTCTGATGAACTGGAGGCGGTTGATGAACTCTACCTGTAATGGGTTCAAAGTTTTTGATATTGAATTTATATGGATAAAAATAACCGTCCCAACCAACGACATCAAATGGATGTTTCGCATAGATGAAATCGGTAATTTGGTTTTCTTTTTTGACTTTGATGAGAAAATCGCCTTTTTCATTTTTCGGTTCTACAAAAGTTGGCGGAATAATATCTCTCTCACAAAACGGCGAATGTTCCAACAATTGCCCAAATTCATTTCGGTAACGTTTTGGCGTATAAATCGGAGAATGCGCTTCTATGAAAAAGAAAACATTTTGTTCAGTTTCTACTTCCAATTGGTAAATCGTTCCTCTTGGAATAATGAGATATTCACCAACAGAAAAATCGATATTGCCAAGCATTGTTTTCAAGATTCCTTTTCCTTCGTGAACGAAAAGTAACTCGTCGCATTCTGCATTTTTATAAAAATAATTAGTGGATTTTCTTGGTTTTGCCAAACCCATTTTCAAATCGTTGTTTAACATAAGAACTTTTCGGCTTTCCAAAAAATCGTCTTCACCAGTCACTTTTGCACCTTTTATCATTCTTGGTGTTACGTTTTTCTCGACTGCAATTTTTGGTGTGACATCTTTTACATTGCCAATAGATTTGATTTGAGTCGGACGATGCGTATGATAAAGCAAAGACGCAATCCCGTGAAAACCTTCTGTCCCAAAAAGTTGTTCGTAGTAGAACTGGTCATCTTCTGATTTGAAAATCGTATGTCTTTTTTGAGGGATTTTCCCCAGCTGAACGTATCTCATTTTATTAGATTTGGCTTTTCTCAAATGTAATATTTTTTTCTGATACTTTGTTTTGAACGCAAAGTGCGCAAAGATTTTTTCCATTAATGGAAAATATTTTAAGGTTCGCAAAGGCGCTTCGCTCAGCTAAAGTTTGTTTGTTGTTATGAGGAATCTAAGTAGTTTAGATTCTTGTTGAATGACAAAATTATGTTTTTATAGCTCTTGTTGTTTGGATGTAGAATGCCATAGCCCTGATGTTCTATGTTAATCTGCAA
>DFXK01000009.1 GCA_002383165.1 Flavobacteriales bacterium UBA4110 | reverse complement strand
ATGACAAAAAAGATATAGCGGACAACAGGTTCCCGGCTCCTAAAAATTCGTCAAAAAAAAAGAATTATGAAATCCTTAAGATTTGTTATTTAAGAGAAAATGTTATCTACAACATCAAAAATGTTTACACAAAAGGACAATATGTTGGTGCAGCTTTGCAAATGTTCTCGTCTATAATGCTTTTGTTCTGGTATATCTTGAGAATATTTTTGAGCAGAAGAGATTAGGAAAGATGTTAGAATCTATATATTAGATTTTATACCAATGATACTAAACTCACCTTTTTGGTGAGTTTTTTTTATACCTAAATTTTATTTGAGTACAGAATTTTAATGGAATTATTTATTCTTTTTCTAACACTTTTATCGAGTTTAATTTTTTCTCAAACAGATTCAATCAAAATTGATTCTGTGAAAACTAATGCCGTTGATTCTGTGAAAAATCAAAACCATATTGATGAAGTTACGATTACACAGTTTTCTGTGAAGAAATTGAGCAGCCCGATTTCTACAGACGTTTATAAATAAAAAACCTTCTGAAAACTAATCCAGAAGGTTGATAGTTTATTTTGATTGTAGTTTATTTCGTCAAATCCAAACCGCCAAAATTACCGGAACTCATCATTACAAATGCTCCTTTTGATTTGTCTAAGGTTTCCCAATATTGATGTAAATCTTCTGCATTGGTAAAGACTTTCAGATTTTCGTTTTTGAATTTCTCTTTGATTAATTCTGGAGATATTGGCTCCATTCTTTTAATTTTCAAAGCATCTTCCGAATAGAAAACAACCGCATTATCTAATCCATCTAAAGCGTGGTTGTATTGTTCCAAGAAAACAGGATTCAAGCTAGAATAAGTGTGTAATTCTAAGAAACCGAATGTTTCAGTTTTTTCAAATTGTTCTGCAAACGCCGCAACTGTCGCCTTTACTTTGCTTGGTGCGTGGGCGAAATCTTTGTATAGCAAACCACCATCTTGTCTTTCTACTTTCTCTAATCTCTTGGAAGCCCCTTTGAAACTCATAATTGCTTCATAGAATTCCTCCTCCATAATTCCCAACTGAGAACAGATGAATCTTGCTCCCTCCATATTCAGCAAATTATGTTTTCCAAAAACAGATAACGGGATATCTCCCATATCGGTTTTCAGGTTTACAATTCCGTTGACGATTTCGTATTCTGGGGTTTTATAAGGGATTTTTCTAAAATAATTGTCAGCACTTTCAACCACTTTTACCACTTCCATATCCTCAACATTATAAACCAAAACGCCGCCTGGCGTAATGCTCGCCACGAATTTTCTAAATTGCTCAACATAATCATCAAACGTTTTAAAAACATTGATGTGGTCCCAAGCAATTCCTGAAATTAAAGCGATATTGGGTTGATATAATAAAAATTTGGAACGCAAATCAATTGGAGAGGACAGATATTCATCACCTTCAAGAATCATAAAATCATTATCTTCAGTAATCTTGACCATACAATCAAAACCTTCTAATTGTGCACCCACCATATAATCGATATCTTTCTGATGGAAGTTCAAAACGTGAAGAATCATTGATGTAATTGTCGTTTTTCCGTGAGAACCACCAATTACAACTCTGGTTTTTTCTTTGGATTGTTCGTAAAGAAACTCTGGATAAGAGTAGATTTTCAAACCTAATTCTTTTGCTTTTGCCAATTCTGGGTTATCTGCGTGCGCGTGCATCCCAAGAATTACAGCATCAATATCCGAAGTCAGTTTTTCTGGAAACCAGCCCAACTCTTGGGGAAGAATTCCTTTCTTTTCCAAACGGGATTTTGAAGGTTCAAAAATAGCATCATCGGAACCAGTTACCTGATAGCCTTTATCTTTGAGAGCTATGGCAAGATTATGCATCGCAGAACCGCCAATAGCAATGAAATGGGTTTTCAATTCTAAATAATTTTAAACAAAAGTAAGAAGTTTATATTAGAAAGAAGCTAGATTTTAGAAGTTAGATATTAGATTTTTATCATTCTTTTTAGAAATAAAAAAACCTGACTTTATAAAAAATCAGGTTTCGAGAATATTTATGATAGAGTGGTTTGGTTGAGGTGTAATTTGTGTTCTATTTTCAATTCTTCGCCAGTAAGTGTAAAATAGATGTTCTGAAGCTGGTGTAGATATTTGCATTTTATGTAATTGCCGAAGAATAAAAATCCTTCCAATATTTTTTTTGAATCCAGATCAAAATCATAACGGCAATAGTTCGGCAGTTCGAATCTAACCCTGTTATGAGATCGGTATGCTTCCTTAAAACCTAACTTCGAGAACCATTCTGCTGTAAGCGCAATAGGTCTCAATTTTTTGTAATCTACCGCAGTGTCAGAATCTATTTTTACCAGCACACTTTCATCGTTATTTTCCATTCCAATGATCGGAACAATTGAGTCACCGTACATCAGCAAATTGTTTAGTCTAAGTTCTGTCGCTTCCATGTCTATAAGATATTAGTGATTTGTATAATTCAGTGTCACTAGCAATAAACAAAAGCTTTGCCAAGTTCATGTAAAATAAATAATTAATTTAATTTATCACTGATGAATTATTTTTATGTGATCAAGCATAATTTCTTGTGTTTCTGACATTTCTTCATTGTTTCTGTATATTCTGTCTTTTATTATATTTTCAATTTTTTGTTTTTATGATTTTGTAATAATCAAATATAGAATTCAATGTTTGATGGCATTTTCTTTGAACTGGCTTAAATATAACATCAAATCTATAATTATGAAAAATAAAGAAATAATATCTATCCGTAATAAAACTGTTGTTATTACCGGTGCCTCAAGTGGTGTAGGAAGGGCTGCAGCAGAGGCATTTGCACAGGAGGGTTGTAATCTTATATTGGCTGCCAGGGGAAAAGAAGCGTTAGAAGAAACTGTTGCCATCTGCAAAAGTTTTGGTGCATTAGCGATAGCGATTCCAACTAATGTCGCAGAATATAAGGAAGTGGAGCATCTTACAGAAAAAGCTTTGGAAATTACAGGAGCCATTGATTTCTGGGTCAATAATGCAGGCGTAATGGCTACAGGAAGATTCGAGGAGACGCCTGTGGAGGTAATAGACCAGCTTATCAAAACTAATCTTTTAGGTTATATGCACGGCGCAAGAAGTGTGCTTCCGGTCTTTAAAAAACAAGGACATGGCATTCTCTTAAATAATATATCTATTGGCGGATGGATGCCTGCGCCATATGGTGCTGCTTATTCTGCTTCAAAATATGGAATTCGTGGGATGGTGGAATGTCTACAAGGTGAAGTTTCGGATGAGCCGGATATCCATGTGGTAGCGTTATATCCCAGCATCCAGCGCTCTACAGGTAATATGCACTCGGCGAAATATTCTGGATTAGATTTTAAAATTCCGCCAACAGCAGCCGACCCAAAAAAGCTGGCTGAGGAAATGGTGGCAATGGCTAAAAATCCTAAAAAAAGCAAATTTACGGATTGGTCATCACTGTTTATGAAGACGGCTTATGGTTTTTTCCCGAAAGCGGTTATCAATTCAACTTCAGCAGCATTACGTCTGCTGATGAGAGAAGACCGTACAACAGATACGGATGGCAATATTCTTACACCATCCAAATCTCCAATGCAAGTTTACGGCGAAACGATATTGCCAGTGCCTAGTAAGAAATCTAAGATTTTAATGACAGGTATTTTGGCAGCTGGAGCCATTTTTATGATCTCGAAAGTCCGAAAGCCGATATCGTGAGAGATTTACAAAGTAATCTATAATCCTAACGATAAATAGGTTGGTACTTATAACGTTTCCCCTGTTTTTTCTCTTAACAAAATAAAAAACCCTGAATAAGAAATACTCAGGGTTTCATTTTTAGGTGCCTAGCGTACCCGACAAACGAGTTTTCTAGCATTTTCGTAAAACTTAAAAATACACTACAAACCCTTTATTGATGGTACTTTACAATAGTATGTGATTGCATAGTGTTTTACTAAATTTCAGAACGGTTGGAATTTGGTTGGAATTAATTCCAACGGATTTTGTACATTTGATTGTTCAAAAATTTCAAATATGGCAACTGTCAAATTTCGTGTTTTACACAAAACCGAAAACGCTCAAATCTATATCCGTTTTTCAATTGATAGAGATAATGTTTTTCAAATCAAAACAGGGAAAATAATCAATCCAAAATACTGGAGCGTAAAAACATCCCGACCTATCCAAACCCAACCACAGTTCAAAATACTTTACACAGAGCTGAATGAGTTGGAAACCTTTGTTTTGAAAGAATACAATTCCGATTATTCCAAAGGCGTTATTTTCTCAAAAGATTGGTTAGCAGAAAAGATTGATAAATTCTACAATCGCATCGAAGTAAAAGAAGATGATACTGTTTTCATAAACTATCTGCAAAACTTCACAGATTTCAAACGAAGTACAGCATCCTACACAGAATCCACTTTAAAAAAGTACAACAATCTGAAAGACCGTTTTCAATCTTATCAAAAGAAAAAAAAGAAAATATTTCTATTGCAGGATGTAAGTTCCAAAATCCTAATTGATTTCAAAAACTACCTCATCACAGATTGCAACCTGATGGAAACCACAGCCGTAAGATTTATTAAAAATCTGAAAACAGTTTTGTTTGATGCTGAACAAAACGGAAAATCTATCCATTATCAAATTCGGGGATTCAGTACAGGAACGACTAACACAGAGTACAAAGTATTTTTATCCTTTGATGAGATTGAGAAAATAAAAGATGTTACTACACTCAATACAGATTGGAATATTGCAAAAGATTGGTTGGTACTTGGTTGTTATCTTGGACAGAGAGTATCTGACCTTTTGAGAATGAACAAAAGGATGATTTACACCAAAACCGATAGCGAGGGCAACACGTTCCGATTTATTGAGATTAAACAACAGAAAACAGGGGAAAAAGTAGTGATACCAATTCACGATGAGGTGGAAACTATTTTGAACAAATACAACGGAGATTTTCCGCCAATACTTGCCGTTAATTTTGATTCCAATGCAGTACTGTTAAACCGCCACATCAAAAAGGTTTGCGAACTCGCAGGGATTGACGAAATGATAAAAGGCAAAGTTTACAACGAGGACAAAAAGAAAAACGAAATTGTAGAGACGGAAAAATATAATTTGGTAAGTTCCCACGTTTGCAGACGTTCCTTTGCAACTAATTTCTATGGCAATAAACTGTTTACTACTCCGCAACTAATGGCAATCACAGGACATAAAACAGAAAATATGTTTCTGAACTACATTGGCAGAACCGCAGACGATTGGGCAATGCAAACCGCAAAGACTTTCAAAAAACTATCAAACCAGAAAATATCTTAAAAATAAAATGTAATTAATTTGTTACATTTGCATAGTAATTGATATGAGAATATTATTTAGAACACCCGAATTTGATGAGTTTGTAGAAAATTCAAATGAAAGACTAAGAAACAAAATCCTTTATATTTTTGACATTTTGGAAACGCAGACCGTCATCAATTCTAAAATAATCAAGAAACTAACGAATACGAATCTGTATGAGTTGAGAATACAGACAGAAAACGAATATCGGATATTAACCTTTTCTATTGACCACGAAAACATCAATCAGGCAACAACCATTTTATTGATTTCGGGATTTATGAAAAAGGCAACAAAGGATTATGATAAAGAGATAAAAAAGGCAATTAAAATTTTAGAAAAATGGACAGACCAAAACTAGACATAGAAAAAATAAAAAGAGAACTACCAACCGCCAACGACTACCTAGCCGAAAAATACGGCAAACACGGCACGCCAGAACGTGAAGCGTTTTCTGCAAAGGCAATAGCCTACTACTATGGAGAACTGATAAAAGAAACCCGAAAGGAGCAGAAACTAACCCAGCAGGAACTTGCCGACAAAATAGGAAAAGAGCGTGCCTACATTGCCAAGATAGAACAAGGCAAAACAGATTTGCAAATATCAAACTTCGTCCAAATCATCAATGCGTTGGGATTGAGTTTGAAAGTGGGATAAGAAACTTCAAACATTTTAAACCTCATCGCAGAGAATGTGAGGGAAACTAATTTATTATTAAAAACGGCAACCAAATTACAAACGTTCAAAATATGGAATTTCCCAAATACTTAAACTATGAAGATTTTAAAGAGTTTTTTTTAATAGACTTTGAAGTAGAAAAAAACAAAGGAGAAACACTATTGAAATATTCTCATAAATTATTGAAAATATATTTGGATTGGAAAGACTACACACGTTCTCATCTATCCAACGAACAAGTAAATCAATTATTTAAAATTGTATGCAAAGGCACAATATATGAAAATTATGATTTATTTGATTCTGATAATACAGATAATGAATTAGCATTACAGGTGTTTTACATAAACATAATGTTTAAAGAATTAGATTTAATACAAATTATTGATTATTTAAAAAATGAGATTGAAAAAGAAAAAATAAATATTTTAAGATTTCAAGGAACTACACAAAAAGAAATTGCAGAACCCGCCAACATAACACACAGCACACACGAATATACAGATGAAATAACTCAAAATAAATATTCAGTTCCACAAAAAATAAAAATTTTGGATATGTTAAATATAAAAGGTTGGTTAATGGATAAACATAATTTTACAACATTTCAAATAGAGGAATTATTATCTGATTTATTTGACAGAACAGATAAAACTATTAGAAACAGTTTTTCAGATTCCAAACATGAAAATACAGCACAACAGTATTTGGAGGGGCTAAAAAAAGTTAAGGCAAAACGGTAATTAAAACCACTTCATACAACGCAAAATAAAAATGGGAATATCAATGGGAATATTCCCATAACTATTTAAAAACGCATTCTGAACACCTTTGCAATATCAATAACAAACAAAAGATATTGCAAATGAGTACAATCCAATTTATCGGCACATCACCGACCGACCTCATCACAGAATTAAAAAATTCTTTGATACCTGAATTAAAGGCGCAACTTTCCGCCCAATTCCAACCCATCCAACCAACGGAATACCTCACACGTTCCGAAGTCTGCAAACTGCTCAAAATCGACCTATCCACACTTCACAGATGGAGAAAAGATAAAATGATTCCGAGTTATGGATTTGGCAACCGTGTGTACTTCAAACGCAACGAAGTGGAACAGATTATTAACCAAAACAAATTGAGTTAATAATGAAAACGGCAACCACTTACATCCCCGACAGCTACAAATTAACCTACACACTCGATGAGGTTAAAAAGACCTTTGCACAATTCAAACAGCAGTCCGCAGAAAAACCGCTATTATCTGAACTGATAAGGCTAGAAAAAAACAACGGTTATAATTCCATTTCGGGCGCAAACTTACTTTTGAGAATACGCAACGCTACGAATTGGAGTAAATGCACCTTAACAGGATTGCGACCAACGGAAACGGATAATTTCTACTATTCAGATTTGCCAATACAGGGCGTAAAATCTTTGTGCGTTGTCAAATACCTTTCCGATGTTGGTACGATTGAAATACGAGCCTGTAAACAATTCTATCCACACAATGCGACTGACCGCACCCGATTAGTAAAACATTTAATTCAAAACTTTTAACAATGGAACTTAGAAAATTAGCAACCGCAATGGATAACGCCAAAGATGAGTTAAAAAAAGGCGTTACCGCAAATTTTGAAAAAGAAATACTTAACCAATCATTTAGAGAGTTTGCAGACTTGCATTATATCCTTACAGGGGAAGTATTGGAAGTTATGCAATTTATGGAGTATCGGGATTGGTTGGATTGGTACAATAGCGAAGCGCCAAAAGAAAATATCACTAAAACAAAAACACCTTTTTAAAATTGAACAACAAAAAAAGGGAGTGCAAACCGCATTCCCTTTATGTTCAAAATTTGCAATAGTGGCAACCATTACAATACGCCAAAGATAGAAAAATAATGATAGATAATACTAAGTTTTTAACGCATAGCCAAACAATTATAAACAGATTGTACCAACATTCTGATTTTGTGGTATGCCGACCAAAGACAAACAATTATTATTCATTAAGGCATAAAGATTTTGGTATAAAATTAAGTTTGGATTTTCGCAAGGCAGTAGAAAATGGAAAGGTAGTTGGTTTTTGTCATTTGGAAATAAATGTAAGTCCACATTATCACTTTAACCAGTACCGCCACAATGGCAATGATTTTACGCCATTACAGGCAATTAAAACGATTTCCGACATTCTGACCTATTTAGGCATAAAACAACGAGAATACAACGAATTAAATGTTTGTAATATCGAATTTGGTTTAAACATTATTCCTGGTGCAGATACAAAAGACCTCATCAATGGACTTTATTTTTATAAAAAAACACCTTTTACTATTCCCGATACCAAAAAACCTTATTTCAAAAAAACTGATGCAACCACCTACAAACAAATAAAGGCATACGCCAAAGGTTTGCAGTTTTTGGATGTTCCACAGTACGGAATCAATCCAAATACATTTCGTTTTGAAGTTAAGAGCAAACAGGCAAAGAATATCTGCAAGTATGGAATTAACACCGCCACCGATTTACTGAATTTGGAAAGCTACAACCGATTAGGACAAGTTTTATTGGATGAATGGGAACAAGTTTTATTAATCAATTTAGGTTTAAAATCGAACGAACTGAACGCCTTAAAAAGGGATGAGGTATTGTTTGTCAAAAATGTAAAAAGTATTGATTTTTGGAGTGGTTTATACCGTGTAAAATTTGCAAGAAGTAAAGATAAATATCATACGATTTTAGGCAAAAAAAACAATCTGCACCACCTCATCAAATTGCAAATTATTGATAAACTTTTCGACTTACAAAATGTTACGAATTCCACACAGAAAACCACGATAAACAGAGGGATTTTAAAAAATGACAAAACCACCTCTCAACTGATAAACTTGGAAAACGTAACAGATTTGCAAAATGATAGAGTTTGTTTAGTAACCAATTTGGATATATCAATGCAGAAAAAAGGGAGTAAGTTTTTATGCGTTAAAGGTTTGAAATATTACAAAGAAAACCAACCCGAAACCTACCAAAAACTAACTGAAAAATATTTGACCGAAAAACAAAAGGGAAAAAGTTTTGACCGCAAAAATTATTTTATAGCGCACAATATTAGGAATGCCAAAACCAACCTACAACATAACCCGAAATACAGCCGACAAAGATTTGAGAAAAGGAACTATAACCCGAACCAATTACAATTTAATTTTTAATAACTTTTTATATCATTTAACAATGGAAAAATTTAAAATTACAATCAAAGTAAGAAAACACGAACCTTTAACAATTGACGAATCTGATTTAATCCAACTATGTTGGCAAAACATTATTGAGATTGAGGAACGCAACCCAAAAACGTTGGACGACTTCACGCAACCCAATCCATTTGGAAATATTGGGGATTGTATGGACGATTTAATGCAAAACTACTTCACGCTGAAAATGGTTTACAAAGAATACAATTTGGATATTACGTACGAGATGGCAAATATTGAGGATTGTATATTGAAATATCAAAAACGATTATTTAAGGCAATGGAATTGGAAGACCTCAACAATTTACCGCCTGTCTTTTCAATTACGGAAAATTAAATTTTCTTTGATAATATTTTTTGGTAGCACCTTTACATGAGTGGAAGGTGCATTTTTATTGAAAATTAAATATAAAAGTTCCTTAATAATTTAGGTTAAAATATAAACTATTACTATAATGGGAAGATGGACAACATATCCAACAAGCATAGAAGATTTAAAATATATTTCTATTGCAGATTTGAAAAGAATGAAACTTTTAACACCTGAAAGTTTTATAAAGACTGTAATAAATTGGACGAACCGTAACACAAACGAAAAAACAGGCTCAATATCCGTAAATATTACAACGAACGACCATAGAGGACAAATAACATTTGATTACACTTATCGGGAAACGGAGAAAATAAACTACAACGTCCGATTAATTACAAGACCATCCAATTTAGGAAAAGGTTTACAATGGTTTTTTGTTTGTCCGATTACAGGGAAAGTTTGCAGAAAATTACATTTGATAAGTGGATATTTTTGCCATCGTTCCGCCAATCCAAATTTGATGTATGCAAAACAAATAGAATCTAAAAAGATGAGAGATTGGAGTAAACGATTTGGATTTATGTTTGACGATGAGGTTTATAGTGAAATTTACAGCAAACATTTTAAAAGTCACTACAATGGCAAACCAACAAAAAGATTTTTAAAGTTGTCAAAAATAATAGAGAAAAAAGAAAATACAAGTATTGAAGATTTTGAACGGTCTTTTTTGATGTGAGTATCTATATATCCCTATCTGTTCACAAGTGAATAGAATATAAAAAGTTAGATAAATCTAACAATTAACTGATGTAATAATGTTTCAATATGTTTCGGAATTTTCGGAGTCCATAAAAAGATACAAAATCATACTTTTTTCAAATGGTTGGAATTTGGTTGGAATTATCATCAAACAAAAAACCCTAAAACATTACAAATGAATGAGTTAGGGTTTTATTGTGAGGTGCCTAGCGGATTCGAACCGCTGTAGATGGTGTTGCAGACCACTGCCTAGCCGCTCGGCCAAAGCACCGTTTTATTGGAATGCAAATTTAGTGTTTTTTTTTAAATTTCAAATTTTATAACTAGTTTTCTTCAACTTTTTTGAGAAAAAACAGTGTAACTAAAGTAAATGAATTGCAAAAATAGCCCTGATGGCAGCGGTTACCCCGCAGTGAAATGGGAAGAACGGCATCGGAGGTGGAAGAAAGGGGACGAGGAGTATGAGCGAACAGCAGGTTCCCGGCTTCTAAATATTAATGTTTTGAATTTCTTTAATTATTGATTCCAATCTTTATTTCGGTTCCAAATAAGTATCTTTGCAGAAATTTTTTAGAAATAATGGATAGAATCCAACTGAATACGATTGAAGAAGCGCTGGAAGATCTTAAAGCGGGTAAGATGGTAATTGTGGTAGACGATGAGGATAGGGAAAATGAAGGCGATCTTGTCGCAGCTGCTGAACTTACTACGGCAGAAACAGTCAATTTTATGGCCACTTTTGCCAGGGGTTTGATTTGTATGCCAATCACAGAAAAACGTTGTGATGAGCTGGAACTGCACTCTATGGTAGCCAATTCTACGGATCCAAAAGAAACCGCTTTCACCATTTCTGTAGATCTTCTTGGAAAAGGTGCAACCACAGGAATCTCTGCGGGTGACCGTGCTAAAACAATACAAGCTATTATGGATCCCGAAACCAAACCTGGTGACCTGATGAGGCCAGGCCATATTTTCCCTCTCCGCGCAAGAGAAGGTGGTGTGCTGAAAAGAGCTGGACATACGGAAGCTGCTATAGATCTTACGAGACTTGCAGGACTGAAAGAGGGTGGTGTGATCTGCGAAATATTGAATGAAGATGGAACTATGGCAAGATTGCCACAGCTGAGAGAGTTTGGTAAAAAACATGATTTGAAAGTGGTTTCTATTGAGGATTTGATTCATTATAGACTGAGACAGGGCGACCTTGTGGAAAGAATCGAGGAGCGTGATATCAAAACGCATTTTGGAGATTTCAAATTTTATGTTTTTGAAGAAAAACCAACGGAACAAATCCATTATGCTTTGACAAAAGGAACTTGGTCAGCAGACGAGCCTGTTTTGGTAAGAGTGCAATCAACAGGAACTTATTTTGATGTTTTCAGCAGATTATCAAATGGAGAACATCCATTGATGCAACAAATTACAGATCTTATCAACGCTGAAGGGAAAGGCGCAGTGGTTTTCATCAACAATGTTTCTAACAAAGAAAATACATTGAGCAGAATCAAACATTTCCTTAACTTCCAAGAAGGGGCAAGTGCCCAGCCAACAATCGCGCCTAACTTCCGTGATTATGGTATCGGAACTCAGATTTTGAAAGACCTTGGAATTAATAAATTTAAAGTCATTACTCAGAATCCTAATATCAAACCGATTCTTTCTGGGTATGATGTGGAAGTGACTGAGATGGTTGGTTTGTAAGTAGACTTTGAGATAATAAACTAATAGATGATAGACTTTCATCTTATATAAATGAAAAACGCTCCTAAGTTGGAGCGTTTTTTTATGTTTTGATTCTACGATATTGAATCTATATGTCTAATTTGCTGGCCAAGCATTATTCTTAGGATTGATATCTGGAACAATGGATTGTGGGTCTAATTTTACATTGGTTACTTCTTTAGTAGAATCGATTTGGAAAGTCCATTCTGTGTTACGTTTCCAAACTTCGACAGGTAATTTTACAGTCTGCGACGTTCCATCTTTGAAAGTTACAAGAACCGTTGTTGGCATTGGCAATTGTCCAATATTTTCAACCGTAATTTGTGCTCCATTTTTGAAATCGCCATTCACAGGTTTTACTGCTTTTACCGCTTGGTCAACTTTCCATTTGTTCATAAACCAACCTCTCCAGAACCAGTTCAGTTCTTCGCCAGAAACATTTTCCATTGTATGGAAGAAATCCCAAGGCGTCGGGTGTTTGAAAGCCCATCTGTGAACATAAGTTCTGAATGCTTTATCAAATTTTTCAGGTCCAAGAATTGTTTCTCTCAAAATTCCCAATCCAACTCCTGGTTTGAAATAAGCCAAAACTCCAATACTTCTTTCCTTCATATTATCAGGTCCAACCATTATTTGCTCAAAGTTATCACTCTGAACAAATGGTCCAATTTTGCCGATATCTTGTTTGTGGTAATATTCTCCCTTGTTAAAAGCTTCTGTGGAAAGTTCATTAATAAAGGTGTTAAAACCTTCATCCATCCAAGCAAAAACTCTTTCATTGGAACCAACAATCATTGGAAACCAAGTGTGGCCAAATTCGTGGTCTGTAACGCCCCAAAGTCCTTCACCTTTTGAGTTTCTGTGGCAGAAAACAATTCCGGGATATTCCATTCCGCCTTCGTTTCCTGCAACATTGGTCGCAGCAGGATAAGGATATTCGAGCCATTTTCCGGAGTAATGTTCGATGGATGCTTTTGTATATTCAGTAGAACGTCCCCAAGCTTTGTCGCCAGCACTTTCTACAGGATAAGCCGAGATAGCCAAAGATTTTTTACCGCTCGGAAGATTAATTCTCGCCGCATCAATAATAAAAGCGGCTGAAGAAGCCCAAGCAAAATCTCTTGCTTTTTCTATTTTGAATTTCCAAGTTTTTGTACCTGAATTGTTTCCTTTACCTAATTCAGATTCCGGATGAATCATCACTGTTTTCTCACTGCTTCTTGCAGAATTCCAACGGTTGATTTCTTCTTTGGAATAAACTTCTTTTTCGTTCAATAATTCTCCCGAAGCTACAACGTAATGATTAGCCGGAACAGTGATATTAGCAGATAAAGTTCCATATTCCAAATAGAATTCTGAAGCGCCTAAATATGGTAAAGTATTCCAACCCATAACATCATCATATACGCACATTCTCGGATACCATTGCGCCATTGTGAAAATTTTCCCATTCTTGGTATCTTCAACTCCCATTCTGTCCGAGCCGTACTTTGGAGATAAGAAAGAATATTCGATTTTCAATTTTGCAACACCGCCGTTCGCTTTCAAATCGCTTGGAAGGTCAATCTGCATTCTTGTGTCTGTAATGGTATATTTTACATCTTTCCCGTCATATTTTACAGATTTGATTTTATAACCGCCGTCAAAAGTTTCGCCGTGAGCTCCATTTCTACTGCCTGACAATGGAACTACAGAATTACCTCTTGAATCTTTAGCAAAAAGATTTTGGTCCAATTGTAACCAAATAAAACTTAATTGGTCTGGGCTGTTATTGGTATAAGTAATTTCAGCTGAACCTGTCAATTCACTGTTAGCTTCATTAAGACTAACATTCAGCTGATAATCTGCTGAGTTTTGCCAATATTTGTGACCCGGCTGTCCGCTTGCAGAACGAGTTTCGGTTCCGGTCTGAGGATAGAAAAACGGTTTAAAAGCTTCTGTATAATCATACTTTGGAGATTCCTGAGCGTAAGAATTGCCGACAAAAGCAAATATCGCTACAGCAGAAATCAAATTAGGAAGTCTGAATTTCATTGTAGAAAGTTTTGGTTAAGTAAAATTAGTGCTTAAAAAACTTCTGATGTTACAAATAAAACGATATAATAAGAATTAGATAAAAATTCTGTTTGTACATTTGTGACTTAAAATCCGAAAGTGAAACGTATTCTTCTTTTATCAGACACGCATTCTTACATCGATGGCAGGATTCGCGATTATGCAAAAGATGCCGATGAAGTTTGGCATTGTGGCGATTTCGGAAATATGACTGTAATTGAGGAATTAGAAAAAATAAAACCAATTCGTGGTGTTTATGGTAATATTGATGAAGCTAAAATCAGAACAATTTTCCCAGAAGTTTTGAGTTTCAAATGTGAAGAAGTTGATGTTTTGATGATTCATATTGGTGGTTATCCGGACAAATATTCGCCATTAGCAAGGAAAGAAATTGCTGAGAAAAAACCGAAATTATTCATTTCCGGACATTCTCATATTTTGAAAGCAATGCACGATAAAAAGAATAATCTTCTTCATCTTAATCCTGGCGCTTGTGGAAAATCCGGTTGGCACAAAGTGAGGACAATGATGCGCTTTACCATTAATAAAGAAGAAATTAAAGATTTGGAAATCATAGAACTCGGAGCTCGGTAGGAGAGTTTGAGAATTATTGAGTTTGAGAAATCACATATCAATCATCATTTATCAATTATTATATGAAAGTTGGAGATTTAGTTTCTGTTATTGATGAAAATCTTAAAGGAAAAGTTCTGAAGATTATTGCTAATCAAGTAAAAATCGAAGACGAACACGGTTTCACCTATAATTTTTCTAAGGATAAATTAACAATCATTGATTCCGATTTGTACGAAAATTCTCCAATTATCAGAAAAAATGAAGCACCCAAAGTTGTTTCGAAAAAACACAACAAAGCACCTTTGAAACTCGATTTGCATTTTAATTTCTTGGTCAAAAATCCATCAGATTATGAAGCTTTTGAAAGATTGATGATTCAGAGAGAAAAATTGCTGGAAACGATTGATTTTTGTAGAAAGAATAAAATCAAAACCTTACAAATCATCCACGGTATCGGCGATGGTGTGGTGCAAAAAATGGTTTACGATGTTTTGGAAGGTCTTACAAATATCGAATATGACAGTGACGGATTTTTCTATCATCAATCCGGTAATGTTGAAGTGAAATTTTTATAAAAAGTTTAACTTTTATAAGCGAAGCGCCTTTGTGAGCCTCAAAAGCGTTTAATATTAAAAAAAAATCTTTGTGTCCTTTGTGTTTAAAGTAATAAAAAGTAATGATGTTCAGAAAACAAATCAGTCTTATTTTAATTTTAGTATTTGCATTCAATTTTGCTCAAACCCAATATAACACCGAAAGCAACATCTCTTATTATCCTGAAAAAATCAATAAAACAGATGCATACATCAGTTCTCAATGCAAACTGAATTTTTATTATCCAAGCAATATCAAAAATTTTTCAACTGTTATTTGGTTTCACGGTGGTGGATTAACTGGCGGAAATAATGAGTTGCCAAAAGAATTATTGAATGAAAACATTGCTGTTGTAAGTGTAGAATATCGTTTGGCGCCAAAAGTAAAAACACCGGCTTACATAGAAGATGCAGCAGCTGCAACGGCTTGGGTTTTCGAGAATATTGAGAAATATGGAGGAAACAAGAACTTGATTTTCCAATCCGGACATTCGGCGGGAGGATATTTGGCGATGATGATTACGCTGGACAAAACATATCTTCAGAAATATAAAATCGATGCAAACCAAATAGCTGGATTGATTCCTTTTAGTGGGCAAGCTATCACGCATTTTCAAGTCAGAAAAGAACAAGGGATTCCAGAGTTACAACCAACAATTGACCAATATGCACCACTGTTCCACGTCAGAAAAGATGCTCCGCCAATTGTTTTGATTACCGGCGACAGAGAATTGGAATTATTCGGACGATATGAAGAAAATGCTTATTTGGCAAGAATGCTGAAATTAGTAAATCATCCATCTGTAAAATTATTAGAAGAAGATGGATTCGACCACGTAAGTATGGCAAAACCAGGCTTTTTTATTTTGCTGAAAGAAGTTCAGGATCTGACTAAAAAAATAAAGTCAGAGAAGAATATAAAATAAAAAAAGTCGCTAACCGGATATACAGTTTGCGACTTTTTTCTGATGTAAAATTTAATTCAAACTCACATCTTCCGGCGCATTTGCCCAAAGAAGAAACTCGCCGCCAAGATTCTGCATAATATTTTTCCAAAGATTCTGGTCATTAGGAAGCGTGTAATCCAAGTTGTAAACATCCACAATTGTCCACATTTTGCGCTGGATTTCGCCTTCAAGTTGCATCGCAGACCAACCAGAATATCCGGAAAAAACCTTGATATTTTCTATATCAGTAGAGCCTTCAACAATTGACGAAACTACAGAGTCAATATCTTCAGTAATATAGAATTTATCATTGATTTCAGAATATTCCTCCGCAATTTTTTGACCTTTCAGGATAAAATAAACCTTATCATTTTCTACAGGTCCGCCTTCATACACATCCACTGGAAACCCGAAAATATTCAGCAGACGGGAACTCAAGTTTTTGTTCTTTTTGTTCAAAATCAGCCCAAAAGCACCATTCTCGTTATGCTCAATAATCAGCACCACAGAACGCGAAAATATATCGCCGGAAATATCAGGCGTTGAGATTAAAATTTTACCTTTGTAAGAGTAATTCATCTATCAAAGCTATTAAAAAATATTTTTTTTGAAAAAGAATTCAAGCAAAAATTAGTTTAAAATTGTGGCAAGTTGAATAATTTGGGCGCCTTTATCCGCCCTCCGTTCCCGCTTTTTTGTTTTTTTAGAAAAAACAAAAAGAGCTCCACTCAGGTCGGGGCGTGCTTCGTAAAGTTGAAGTTTTTTCTTTCAAATATAATTTTTTCTCATAATTTGAAGTTTTTATCTTTGATTAGTTTTACGTCTTTGCGAACTTAAAAACAGTTAGTAAGTAAAAGAAATCTTTGCGAACTTTGCGTTTAAAATTTTAGAATTTCAAATAAAATGAACAACGAAAACCTCCACGATAAAAGAAAAGTTTACGATAAGTCTCAATTAGTCGAAAGTGAAATCAAAGCCAATCCAATCGAGCAATTCCGAAACTGGTTTCTGGAAGCCGAAGAAAACCCACAAGTTTCCGAAGCCAACGCTATGGCGATTTCTACAGTCGAGGAAGACGGTTGTCCAAGAACCAGAATGGTTTTGCTGAAGTCTTACAATTGGGAAGGTTTTGTATTTTATACCAACTACGACAGCCGAAAAGGAAAATCGTTGGAGAGAACTCAAAAAGCTTGTCTTAGTTTTTTCTGGCCAAGTCTGGAAAGACAAATCATCATCAAAGCCAATATTGAGAAAATTGCTGAAAATCTAAGTGACGGCTACTTCCATTCTCGTCCAAAAGGAAGTCAACTTGGAGCAGTTGTTTCGCCTCAAAGTCAGGAAATCCCAGACCGAAGTTTCCTAGAAAACAAACTAAAAGATTTAGAAACCGAATACGACAACAAAGAAATCCCAAGACCTGAAAATTGGGGCGGTTACATCGCAAAACCCTACGAAATTGAGTTTTGGCAAGGTCGTCCAAACCGTCTTCACGACAGGATTTTGTATTCTTTGACAGAAGATTTTGACTGGAAGATTTCCAGATTGGCACCATAAGTTTTAACCACAAAAGTCACAAAGATGTATTGATCTTTAGATATTCAAAAGATTAGATAATTTTATAACTTATCTTTTAAGGCTTTTTGAAAATTAATGTTTTCAAACTTTTCTTTTGTGACTTTTGTGGTTGAAAAGATTATTTACTTCTCAATTTCAAAATTGTCTCAACATCTTCAATCGTAAAACCTTTAGCTTTTAACAAAATCAAATAATGGTAAAGTAAATCTGCAGCTTCATTTAAAAAAAGATCATCGTTATCATCTTTCGCCTCAATAACCAATTCTACAGCTTCTTCACCTACTTTTTGAGCAACTTTGTTAATCCCTTTTTTATAAAGTTCATTCGTGTATGAATTTTCATCATTATTATCAATTTTGTCAGAAATGGTTTGTTGTAATTCATACAAAAATCCTTTGTCAGATTCTTCTGCAAAACAAGTCGCCGTTCCTTTGTGACAAGTTGGTCCAAGCGGTTTCGCTTTGATGAGAATTGTATCGTTGTCGCAATCTAATTGCCAATCAATCAATTCCAAAAAATTACCAGAAGTTTCACCTTTTGTCCAAAGTCTGTTTTTGGAACGGGAAAAGAACGTTACTCGTTTTTCCTGCAAAGTTTTGTCAAAAGCTTCCTGATTCATATAACCCAGCATCAGAACTTTCAGATTAAGATAATCCTGAATAATAACGGGAACTAAGCCTGTATTTGTATCAAATTTTATAGTCATCTTATTGGTAAATTTTTAGATTTAAGATAGTTTTTAAGTTCCGGAATTTCGATTTCATTAAAATGAAAAATACTCGCCGCCAAAGCTCCTGTTGCTTTGGTTTCTGTAAAAACATCTTCAAAATGTTTCATTGTTCCCGCACCTCCGGAAGCAATCACAGGAATGTTCACCAATTCTGCAAGTTGTTTTGTGATTTCAATGGCGAATCCAGCTTTGGTTCCGTCTGTATTCATTGAGGTTAAGAGGATTTCGCCAGCTCCAAGATTTTCGACTTCTTTTGCCCAAGCAAATAATTCTTTTTCGGTTTCGATTTTTCCACCGTTACTGAAAACTTTATTTTGATTTTTAACCAATTTGGTGTCAATCGCGACAACCATACATTGCGAACCAAAACGTTTGGCAACTTCGGTTATCAGTTTCGGAGTGGATAAAGAAGCCGAATTAATCGTGATTTTATCAGCGCCGTTTTTCAGAAGTTCTTCCACGTTTTCAAGCGCATTAATTCCACCTCCAACCGTAAACGGAATATTGATGTGTCTCGCAATATCTCTTACCAACGGAATCAATGTTTTTCGTCTTTCTTCAGTTGCAGAAATATCCAAAAACACCAATTCATCTGCGCCTTGCTGAGAATATTTTATCGCCATTTCCACTGGATTTCCGACTTCTTTCAAATCCAAAAAATTGACACCTTTTACCGTTTCTCCGTTTTTGATGTCGAGACAAGGAATGATTCGTTTTGCTAACATTAGAGAAATGGTTTTAAATCGTTAAATGTAATTCTGTTTTCGTACAACGCTTTGCCTATAATTGCGCCTTCGCAACCAATTGATTTTACTTTTTCCAAATCTTCAACAGAAGTAATTCCGCCGGAAGCAATCAGTTTGATATCGGAATTTTCGCCAATGATTTTTTCATATAAATCGAAAGAAGGACCTTCCAACATTCCGTCTTTGTCAATGTCTGTCGAGATAACGTACTCGATTCCGGATTCTGTTTTTTCTTTGATGAAATCATAAATATTGGATTCACTTTCTTCTAACCAACCCGAAATGGCAATTTTTTCTTTCCTTGCATCTGCTCCCAAAATGATTTTTGCCGAACCATATTTTTCTAAAGATTTTAAAAATAATTCTGGATTTTTGATAGCAACACTTCCCAATGTCACTTGCTTTGCACCATTTTCAAAAGCGATTTTGATATCTTCTTCGGATTTTAAACCGCCTCCAAAATCTATGATTAAATTGGTTTGAGTGGAAATTTGTTCTAAGATTTTATAATTAATAATTCGATTTTGTTTGGCGCCATCCAAATCGACCAAATGCAAAAATTGGATTCCATTATCTTCGAAATTTTTTGCGACTTCTAAAACATTAGAGTTATAAATCGTTTTCTGATTGTAATCGCCTTTGGAAAGACGAACACATTCGCCGTTGATGATATCTATTGCAGGGATAATTCTCATTTTCTATTTTTATTTTTAATGAATTAATAGATTTTAACCACAAAAGGCACAAAAGATTTTTATATTTTTTAGTTGTTCAAAAGTTCAAAATAGGTTTATTTGAAATATTGTTTTCTTTTGAAAAGCTTTTATTTTAATTTTTCCTTTTGTTTCTTTTGTGGTTGAAATCAATCATAATTTTAAAAAGTTTTCTAATATTTTACTTCCGAAAACACCACTTTTTTCCGGGTGAAATTGCACTCCAAAGAAATTATCTTTTTGTAAAGCTGTGCTATAAGATTCAGAATAATCTGTTGTGGCAATCGTATTTTCGTTTTTCTCAGCGTAATAACTGTGAACGAGATACATATAACTCTGCTCAGGAATATCTTTAAATAAATCCGACTTCAAATCATAAATCTGATTCCAGCCAATCTGCGGAACCAAAACAGAATCTGGAAATCTCTTCACCGAAACATCAAAAATCCCCAAAGCTTTTGTATCGCTTTCCTCCGAATCTCTGCAGAGTAATTGCATCCCAAGACAGATTCCCAAAAGTGGTTGTTTCAGCTCCGGAATTAGCAAATCTAATTCGGTTTCTCGGAGAGAATTCATTGCGAAAGATGCTTCTCCAACTCCGGGAAAAATCACTTTGTCAGCTTTAGAAATTTCATCAAAATTATTCGTGAGTTTTGCTGAAAATCCTAATCTTTCTATCGCAAACAGAAGACTTTGGACATTTCCGGCTTTGTAATCTATAATGACTGTGTTCATTTTTTTTAATTTTAGATACTTCGACAAGCTCAGTATGACATTGCTGATTAAGCGCTGTCAGGCTGAGGCTCTCGAAGCCTTTTGATTATTTATAGCATTCCTTTTGTTGACGGTAAAATCATTTTTTCCGAATCTCTCTTCACTGCAGATTTTAAACATTTTGCAAAAGCTTTGAAAATCGATTCTATTTTATGATGTTCATTCTCGCCTTCCGCTTTGATGTTTAGATTTGCTTTAGCTGAGTCTGAAAACGATTTGAAGAAATGAAAAAACATTTCGGTTGGCATTTTCCCAATCATTTCTCGTTTGAAATCTGCATTCCAGTTGATCCAGTTTCGTCCGCCAAAATCCAATGTAACTTGAGCTAAACAATCGTCCATTGGCAAAACAAAAGCATAACGTTCGATTCCCAATTTGTTTCCTAAAGCTTGATAAAAAGCTTCGCCCAATGCAATTCCTGTGTCTTCAATCGTATGATGTTCGTCAACTTTCAAATCACCATCAACCTTGATTTCCAAATCCATTTGGCCGTGTTTCGCAATTTGGTCAAGCATATGGTCGAAGAAGGCAATTCCTGTATCAATATTGGATTTTCCGGTTCCGTCAAGATTCAGTTTGATGTGGATTTTCGTTTCGTTGGTATTTCTGATAATTTCCGAAGTTCTGTTTTCAAGTTTTAGAAATTCGTAAATCGATTTCCACGATGTTGTTTTCAGAGCAATTACATTGTCTAAATCATCATTTTCTAAAATCTCCTCGGCTCCAAGAGTTTCATCATTATTAATGAAAATCGCTTTTGAATTGAGGTTTTTTGCCAGTTTTATATCGGTAATTCGGTCACCAATCACGAATGAATTTTCTAAGTCATAAGTGTCTTTATCGAAATATTTTGTCAGCAAACCTGTATTTGGTTTTCTGGTTGGCGCATTATCTTTCGCAAAAGTTTTATCAATGAAAATATCTTCGAATTTCACACCTTCATTTTCAAACGTTTCGATAATGAAATTCTGAATTGGCCAGAAATTTTCTTCTGGATGAGAAGCTGTTCCCAAACCGTCTTGATTCGTTACCATTACCAATTCGTAATCCAATTCTTTCGCGATTTTTGAAAGATAAGTAAAGACTTGTGGATAGAATTTCAGTTTTTGAAAAGAATCAACCTGATAATCTTCGGGCTCAAGAACCAAAGTTCCGTCGCGGTCTATAAATAGTATTTTTTTCATTTTTAAATTTTGATTGTTTGGAGCGTTTCTATTAACTTTAAATTTTCTTCTGGAGAACCAACCGTAATCCTCAAACAGTTTTTGATAACTGAATTTCGGTTTCTGATAATCACATTTTTCTTAACTAATTCTTGATAAACTGAATCTGCATTGTCAACTTCTATCAAAACAAAATTGGCATCTGAAGGGTAGATTGTCTTAACTAAATTCAGTTTTTTTAAGTTTTGGATTAAGGATTTTTTCTCTTCCAAAATGATTTTAATATTTTCTGAAACCTGATTTATATTTTCATCATTAAGTGTTTTTATAATCGCATCTTGATTAAGCTGACTAATGTTGTAAGGCGGTTTTACTCTATTGTAAAATTTAATGATCTCTTCGGAAGCATAAGCAATTCCAACTCGCACAGAAGCCATTCCCCAAGCTTTGCTGAATGTTTGACTCACGATAAGATTCGGGTAATTTTCGATTTGGTTCCTAAAACTTTCTTCCGGACTAAAATCAATGTAAGCTTCATCAATAAAGACAATTCCGTTGAAGTTTTCTAGAATGTATTTGATATTTTGGATAGAATTTCCCGTTGGATTATTAGGTGAACAAATGAAGATGATTTTCAGATTTTCATCATTCAAATAAGGTTTTAAAGTTTCTAGGTCGATTTGAAAACTGTCATCCAAATCAAGATTGATTAATTCAACATCATTGATGTTGGCCGAAACTTCGTACATCCCATAAGATGGCGAGAATGTGAGAGCTTTATTTTTTTTTGGTTCACAAAATATTCTGAAAGCTAGATCTATGATTTCATCGCTTCCGTTGCCGAGGAAAATATTTTCGGTTGAGATTTGATTCAATTCGCTCAATTTTTCTTTGATTTTTCTCTGAGATGGGTCAGGATAACGATTCAGTTTTCCGAAGGGATTTTCGTTGGCATCCAGAAAAATCCCATTTTCGCCTTCAAACTCATCTCTTGCGGACGAATAAGGTTGGAGATTCAGAATGTTTTTTCTAACTAAATTTTTTATATCAATTGTCATTTTCTAAAGATTTTAATCGGATTGAAACTGCATTTTTGTGAGCCATTAATTCTTCAGCTTCTGCCATTAACTCAATGGTTTTTCCTAAGTTTTTAATTCCAGTTTTTGTGATATTTTGAAAAGTGATTTTCTTTACAAAACTGTCTAGAGAAACACCGCTGTAATTTTTTGCAAAACCATTGGTTGGCAAAGTGTGGTTAGTTCCTGAAGCATAGTCGCCAGCACTTTCAGGACTGTAATTTCCTAGAAAAACAGAACCCGCATTGGTGATTTTGTTGGTGAAACTTTCAGCATTTTCAATTGCTAAAATCAAATGTTCTGGTGAGTAATAATTTGAAAATTCAATAGCTTCGTCGATGGAACTTAACAAAATTGATTTGCTGTTTTGTAAAGCGATTTCTGCGATTTCTTTTCGAGGTAAATCGTTAAGTTGTTTATTAATTTCAATATTAATTTCGTTAATGATTCTTTCAGAATTACTCAATAAAATGACTTGAGAATCCGTTCCGTGTTCAGCCTGTGAAAGCAAATCTGCTGCAACAAAACTAGGAATCGACATTTCATCAGCAATCACCAAAACTTCACTCGGACCAGCTGGAATATCAATCGCAAGATTGTAGTTAAGAGCCAATTGTTTCGCAGCTGTAACATATTGATTGCCCGGTCCGAAAATTTTGTCAACTTTTGGAATCGTTTCTGTTCCAAAAGTCAAACCTGCAATTGCTTGACTTCCTCCAATTTTGAAAATGTTTTTAATCCCGATTAAGTTTGCAGTAAACAAAATTGCAGGATTGATTTTTCCGTTTTTATCAGGTGGCGAACAAAGCGCAATATTTTTGCAACCTGCAATAGTCGCTGGAATTCCCAACATCAAAACTGTAGAAAATAAAGGTGCAGTTCCTCCAGGAATGTAAATTCCAATATTTTCTATGGCTCGATTTTCTCGCCAGCAGAAAACACCTTCGGTTGTCTCTATTATTTTTTTTTCTTCCTGCTGAGAACTGTGAAATTTTCTGATATTTTCCGCAGCAATTTTGATGGCTGATTTTAATTCTTCAGAAACTATTTTTTCTGCTTCAATGATTTCTGAATCAGTAGCTTTTAATTCTTGAAGAGAAACGTTATCAAACTTTTCTGTGAAGAATTTCAATGCTTTATCACCGTTATTTTTGACTTCAGAAAAAACTTCTTTAATTTGACTTTCAAGATTTTCTTGGCTTTGTAAAGGTCTTTCGCAAAGTGATTTCCATTGGGAAATTGGAGGATATTTGTACTGCTTCATCATAATATCATTTTTTCAATTTCTAAAACCAAAATTCCTTGTGCGCCTTCATTTTTCAGATTCTCAATCACTTCCCAAAATTTATCTTCTTTGATTACTGAATGAATGGACGACCAACCACTTTCAGCTAAGGGAAGAACAGTTGGGGATTTCATTCCTGGTAAGAGATTGATGATTTTTTCAAGATTCTGATTCGGCGCGTTCAAGAGAATGTATTTGCTTTCGGAAGCTTCTTTTACCGAATTAATTCTGAATAAAAGTTTGTTTAAAATTTCTTGATTTTCAGTAGATAAATTCTGACTTGAAATCAAAACTGCTTCACTTTCTAAAACAGTTTCTACCTCTTTCAAACCATTCGTAAGTAGAGTAGAGCCTGTGCTTATGATGTCGAAAATACCGTCCGAAAGTCCAATTCCAGGCGCTATTTCTACGCTTCCTCCGATTTTTTCGATTTGAGCTTTGATGTTATTTTGTGTGAAAAAGTTTGAAAGAATCTCGGGATAAGAGGTTGCAACTTTTTTATTTTCGAAAAATTGAATTCCGTTATAAGTTTCTTCTTTTGGAATGGCCAAAGACAATCTACATTGTGCGAATCCAAGTTTCTGAACAAGGTCAATGTTTTTCTTTTGTTCCAAGACTTCATTTAGTCCGATAATTCCGATATCAGCAACGCCTTGCTCAACATATTGCGGCATATCATCATCACGAAGAAATAAGATTTCTAATGGAAAGTTAGACGAAACAGCTTTTAGTTTTCTGGTGCCGTTGGAGATTTTGATGCCACATTCTTCCAGAAGTTTCAGAGACTTTTCACTCAGTCTTCCGTTTTTTTGTATGGCTAATTTTAGATTACTCATTTTGGATTTTATAGATAAAGTCTGAGTAAACAATGGAAAATTGGGAAACAAAAAACCGTCTGATTACTCAGACGGTTAATAATATTTAGAAGTTATGACATACCATTACCTTCCCGCCTGAACGTGAAAATGATGGTGATGATGCATAAATTGTATAGACATTTTTTGTTTTTTGTTTGGACAAAGGTAGAAATTATTTTTAATAAAAATATTTTTTTTGACAAAAATTATTCAAAACTGTTTTTCCATTGGGTAATCATTTCTGAAAATCTCTTGTTTTCAAAAGTCTTATTTCTGATTTTTGAAACTGAGTGAACGCCCTTTTCATCAGAGATTCTAAGGATTTCTTCAGCTTTTTGAGATTCGAAAGCGATGATTTCTGCTTCTTCAATTTCTGCCAGTTTATTTTTGTGAACAAAAGTGACAAAGTTTTCCATCAAAGGCGAAATGTATGCACCTTCTGTCTGTTTAGGAATTTTAATCACGTTCTCCTGAAGAAATAAAAGATTTCCGAAGATACTTCTGGCGATTTTCTTGTTCGGATTCAGCAGAATAACATCATCCAAATCATTTTCTTTCGCATAGATTTCGGCGTAAATATTCTCAGCAGAATGAACCCGGATGTTACTCAGAAGATTCGCATTCACATTGATTTCTTTAATCAAATCCAATTCTATATTGCCTTGGATTTCAAGAATATCTCCGGATTCTTCCACTTCAAAATAAAAAGCGGTTTGGGATTTCGGAAGTGGTTTGTCTTCTTGTTTTCGGTAAGCCATCAGTTGGATAATTCCGTTCTGGATGCCTTTGTCCAAAACTTCTTTCTGGAAAAGTTCCTGAAAAAATTCTAAAGTATAAGTCAATGGGATATTCAACCTCATTTTTCTCATTGATGCCATCAGGAAGAAATAAGATTCTTCTGCCATAATGAGATTTCCGTTTCGTACGAAAAATGAAACCCAAACCGAATCTCCAAAAAGAAAAGAACGGTTAATGAGTTGTAGGTTATCTTCTGTAAAAACTAATTTTTGCATAGTAGTAGAAAAAAATAATGAACGATAAAATCGTTCATCTAAAAATATTAAGCTGCACCTAATTTTATCTGTAGATTCTCAATGAGGTTTTCCCAATAGAGTCTATTTTCTTCTTCATCGCCAGGCTCACAAAAATCGGTTATATTTAGCGAAAGATCGTCAGTAATTTCATCAATAATGATAGAAAGTTCGAAGAAATATTTGGTGCCTTCGTCTTCTTCCCAACGGAAACGCACAAAACTTTCTGGCTTGTAACGGATTAGTGTCGCTTTCTCCGCAGGACCGCCGCCCCAACTGAAAAAGAAATCGTCACCACGTTCTATAACATCGTCTGCAAACCATTCTGATAATCCTTCTGCACTTGCCAGATACTCATACAATATCTCCGAGAGACAATGCATATTGTATTCATACTGTACTTTCGTTTTCGCCATATCTTAATTCTAATTGTGGCGCAATATATAAATTAATTTCTTATTTCCAAATCAAAATGTCTATGGAAATTCAAATTTTTTATAGAAAATAAGTATGATTTTTATTAGCTGATTTTATACAGTTGATGTATACTAATTTTTACAATTATTTGGGCAGCTTAATCCGCCTTCCGCTCCCAAACCTAACGAAGTGGTTCGACGTAGTCAATCTTTTTACTCCACTACGTTGCATAAAAAGGATTTCCGCTCAAGTCGGGCTGCAGATTCGTCGTAAAATCAAGATTTTCCTAAAACTCAATATTGTCATTCCGTAGGAATCTAAACTTCGTTGTCAAGATTCCTACGAAATGACAAACTGAATGTTAATTTAAAATCTATTCCACTTCATTCAAAGCTTCCAAAATAATAGCGCAACCTTTTCGGATTTCGTCTTCCGAGAGTGTGAGTGGAGGAGAGATTCTCAGGTATTCGTTTCTGTAAAGCTGCCAGAAAACAATCAGACCTTTTTCCATACATTTTGATGCCACTTTCAAAGTATATTCTGGCGAACCGAGATTCACAGCCAACATCAATCCTTTTCCGTTTACATTTTTGATTTTTGGATGAACGAGCAATTCCCGGAACAATTTTTCTTTCTTATCAGTTTCATTCATCAGTCCGCTTTCCAAAACTTCTTTCAAAGTAGCGTGGGAAGCAGCTGCAATCAAAGGATTTCCTCCAAAAGTGGTGATATGTCCCAACTTCGGCGAATGTGAAAGGCTTGTCATAATTTCTTTTGAACTCATAAATGCTCCAACCGGAACGCCACCGCCCATTCCTTTTCCCATTACCAAAATGTCAGGGACAATTCCGAAATGCTCAAAAGCAAATAGTTTTCCGGTTCTTCCAAACCCAGGCTGAATCTCATCCAGAATCAATAATGCACCAACTTCCTCACAACGTTTTTTCAGTTGAATAAAATAATTGTCTTTTGGCATGATAAAACCCGCTGCACCTTGAATGGTTTCTACAATTACGCATGCGGTTTTCTCAGTGATCTTGTCAAAATCATTCTCGTTATTAAACTCGATGAAATTGACCATCGGCAACAAGGGACGAAATTCTCTTTTGTGAACTTCATTCCCAGCAACAGAAAGGGCGCCGTGTGTGTTTCCATGATAAGCATTTTTAAAGGCAATGATTTCTTCTCTTCCAGTATAACGTTTGGCTAATTTCAAACTTCCATCAATGGCTTCTGCTCCGGAATTTACAAGATAAGTAACTTCCAAAGGTTCGGGTGTTGCTTCTGCTAAAAGTCTACAAAGTTCAACGGGCTTTTCCTGCGCATATTCGCCGTAAACCATTACGTGCAAATATTTGTCTGCTTGTTCTTTTATAGCGTTAACCACTTTTGGATGAGAATGTCCAAGGGTATTGGCAGAAACGCCAGCTACAAAATCCAGATATGCTCTTCCGTCCTTTCCGTAGATGTAGCTTCCTTCGGCTTTTTCAACTTCGAAACCGGCTGCATACGGTGTTGTTTGAGCTTGGTATTTAAAGAAATCTTGTTTCATTTGAGATAGATGTTAGAAATTAGATTTTAGAAGCTAGAATGTTTTTCTATAATAAATGGACTTCTAAACTTTTTACAAAGTTCGTAAATTTTGAGTTTCGATGTTATGAAATGACAAAATTTCCCACTTGGCGAAGCGCGCCCCGACTAACGTCCTATTATACTTTTTTTTTGAATCAATGAACCTCTTCGTTAGGTTTGAGTGGAGCTCTTTTTCTGTTATTGCGATTGTAGACAAGTTCTAGAGATTGCTTCACTTAGTTCGCAATGACAGAAAAAAACGGGAACGAAAGGCGGATATAGACGCGCAAATAAAATTTTTACTTTTTGATCCGCACCGGGGTTTTCGGTTTGTTTTTTTCCTCGATCTTTTTGCGTTCGGCTTCTGCACGTTCAAAGAGGGAATTGTCCGATTGATAAACAATTTCGGGATAATTGGGCGTGTCTAGGAAAATGTCGCCCCATTTTTGGAGACGGTCTTTGGTATTCCAATTAAAATCTTTGAAGAATCTTTGATCTTTAGAGATTTTGCTCATCGGGTAAGTATCTGTGTTTGCTCCGATATTACAATCGACCTGTTCCAGTTTTTTTTCGGTAAAATGAGCCACAATCTCGCCGCACGTGGACAACGCGACACCAATTCTAGTAACTGCTTTAGTCTTCTCATTGGTATCATCAGCATAAGTTATGGCCTGCGCGTTGCCGACAGCTTTTGCAATATCTATAGCATTGTCTTTGAGGTAGACCATCATATTCTTGCTTTTGATCTGGTTGAATTCATCCTTTATATTTAAGGAATCCGCTTTGCTGATAGCGAAGGCATTGCCCAAAACTCTTATTGAATCTGTGATTTCCTTTTCCGGATTACTGTACACACGGATCTCGTCACCCGTTACCTGTTTTGCGCCCATCCATAGGATTGGTTTACGCATCATATGCATCTCGCCATCGGTCTCATTAAAGCTGAGCGAATCTGATCGTCCCTGCATATTGGATTTAAAAATACGGACTTTTCGGAATGCCCTTAGAAAACTTTTCTTTTTGAGTATATTTGCAGAATCAGGTCTTTGGAAAGTTAAAAATTTATCTGCCGACATGTATAGTGAATCTTTCGCTAGAATTTTTACAAAATATGGTTTGTCGGTAATCATAGCAGAGTCTTTTTTTTCGTAAATCTCTCCATAGCCACCTTTTAAATACCGTTTCTCTCTCGGATCGTCCAGCATTACATTTCCAGTTCCTTTGCCGAAACCAGTATTTCTGTTGAAGTACAGTTTGTCACCTGTCAGGATTTTCCCATTGTTGTGAATTCTGGAGTTTTTGTTGAGAAAAGATTCACCAGTTTTGGAGTTATAAGAACCTTGTTCTGTATAAACATAATTGATTGGATTTTTTTTATCTCTAATAGTTGTAGGACCAAAAAAATCGGAGATACCTGTGTTTTGATTTTGTTTGATGTTATCGCTGACAATGGTGTATTTATCTGTTTCGATGTTCGAACGTCCCACAAAATCTATCATTTTGGAGTTGAGATTATAGGTAGCCGATTTGGTGTACATCACACTTCCGTCGTTACTGTAAATCGTTCCGCCAGTGTTGAAATATGCAGTGTTAGGGATTTTATCGTAATAAAGCGTTTCTGTTTTTATGGTCTGCTTTGGATCCGTAAGCACTACGTTTTTCCTGGCAATTCCACGTTGTGTATTACCATCATATTCCATTTCTGCAGCAGTAATTCTGCTTCCGTCAGAACTTGTTAGGACAACATTGCCGATGGCTTTCAGAAAATTTTCTTTTTGATACCAAACTACTTCGTCAGCTGTGAGAACAGAACCTTGCTGCTCGAAAACAACATTGCCGGAAAAAACAGGATTTCCTTCATATTTGTCAGGGCTTACACCGAAAGTATCGGAGTGCTTGTGCTGAACTTTTTTACTGGATTGTCCCTCAGGGTTTTGATTATTGAAAAAAGGATCCTTTACCAAAACTTGATTTTGTGCTGGAATATCTTGAGGAAATATTCTGATAAATACCAGAAAGAGAACAGCTAAAAGAGATTTCTTCATTAATTTTCAGACTTCTTGTGTCCGTAGAAGTATAGTGAATGCGTATCAATACTTACGCCAAATGCTTTTTCAATAGATTCTTTGATGCCTTGGATTCTGGGATCGCAAAATTCTATGATTTCTTCAATTTCTTTATCAGAATCGGTTTTATAAATCACCAAGTGATCGTGCTGCTTGTCAAAATAAGACTTTTCGTAAGAAGAAGAACTCTGTGTTTTTTCTCCAAACTGATGTTTTCTAATCAATCCAGCATCAAGAAAAATCTCTATAGTGTTATAAATGGTTGCCTTACTAACGTGGTATTTCTTCTGCATCATCAGAAGGTAAAGATCATCTACATTGAAGTGGTGTTCCATATTGTAGATCTCTTCCAGAATAGTATATCTTTCGGGTGTATTACGAAATCCTTTATCCTGAAGGTATTGCTTCAGAACATCTTTTATTGTGGCAATGTTAAGCTCTTTTTGTTTCGTATCCATAATACAAAATTAGACAAATTTTCGGGATTATTCGAAATGCTTGTGTTCGACTTTTTCGATTCTCTCAATTTTGATTTTCTGGTCAAGAAGCGGCGCGGACTCTACCACGACATTATGACTTGCAACACCGTAAGCTGTGAAGTCGTTACTGCCGAGTTTTTTTACAAAATTATAAATATTAAGAATGATTTTATCTCTAATGGTAAGAAGGAAATCATTGATGTAAACATTGTCTATAATCACAAATTTCAAATCAGGCGGAATATTATGCGCTCTCAAAGATGGATGCGAACTGCGTGAAGGAATCGTGCCTTCTTCCATCATCTCTGCTAAAATCTGCTGGAAATAATCGTTGATTCTTCTATCTCTTTTGAATCCTAACAAGAAACTGATTTTATAAATTGTCCCTGGCAAAACTTCTTCTACATTGTATTTGAAACTGTACGGATCTTCTTGATTCACAATATTCAAAATGAAATAATGGTCCGCTCTTTTAGGCTGCGCTCGGATGATGGAATAAATAATTTTAGATTCTACCTCATCATCCCTTTTTGCACGACTGATGAAGGCAAGGTTTGTAGCGTATTTAGGAATCGTTTCATCCAACTTCATATCCTTGATTGTAGACACATATTTGTCCAGTTTTACAAACTTGATGAAAGTTGTTTTGATGATTCTACCATTATACCAAGCGTACATACATACGCCAATGAAGCCGGCAAGAAGAACAGACATCCAACCGCCATCAAAGAATTTGATAATGTTGGCACTGAAAAATCCACCTTCGATAACCAAATAAATCAGTGCAAAAATTGCGATATAGATTTTTTTAGTTCGAGATTTTAGGAACCAGAAAATCAAAAGAATCGTTGTCATCAGCATCGTGACGGTGATGGAAAGCCCGTATGCAGCTTCCATTTTGCTGGATTCTTCAAAATGAATTACAACGATAAAACAAAGCAACAATAATCCCCAGTTGATTTTCGGGATATACATTTGACCTTTGATTCCTGAAGGATATTCGATTTCTTGATTTGGCCAAAAATTGAGCGACATTGCTTCTGAAAACATTGTGAAAGCTCCTGTAATTACAGCCTGACTGGCAATAATTGCGGCTGCTGTAGCCAGTACAACAGCTGGAATAATGAACCATTCCGGCATAATCCCGAAGAATGGATTTTTCCCTTGGAACACTTCATTATAATTATTAAGAAGCCAAGCACCTTGACCAAGATAATTAAGAATCAACATTGCTTTTACAAAAATCCAGCTTACACGGATGTTCTTGATTCCGCAATGTCCAAGATCAGAATATAATGCTTCCGCTCCTGTTGTACAAAGGAAAACTGCTCCCAAAATAACGATTGCACTCGGCGAATTGTAAATTAGTTTAACAGCATAATAAGGATTGAAAGCTTTAAGGACCATTGGATGGTCTATCAAATGTACCAAACCAAAACCTCCCAAAACAAGAAACCAAAGTACCATTATTGGTCCAAAAAATTTCCCGATAAAGCTAGTTCCGAATTGCTGAAATACAAAAATAATCACTAAAATAACCAACGTTATGGGAACAACAGGCGGTTTATGCATTACCAATTCAAGACCTTCTATCGCAGAAATTACGGTCATAGACGGCGTTATGATACTATCTGCAACCAAAGTTGCTGCACCTATTATCGCAATGATGTAGAGCCATTTTTTCTTGAATCGTTTGACGAGAGAATAGAGTGATAAAATTCCACCTTCGCCTTTGTTATCAGCTTTAAGAGCGATGATAACGTATTTTATAGTCGTCTGTAACGTAAGAGTCCAAATGATGCAAGACAATGCACCTTCTATGTATTCTTCAGAAATAATTCCTCCTTCTCTTCCTGCGTTAATGATGGCTTTCATCACATAAAGCGGAGATGTTCCGATGTCTCCGAAAACAATTCCCAGTGAAACCAAAACGCCAACCCAGGAAAGTTTTTTGAGGTCAAAATGACCACTGCTATCTTGCGACATAATTATGATATGTTGAAAAAATAATTCTGCAAATTTAGATTATTTTATATTCTTAGAAATTTTTTTCGCAAAAATGTAATATTGAAGGAAAGAGTAATTCTGGAATTTACAGTCCGAAGTGTTTCTAATGTTGGATTTTAGAGATATTTAATAAAACTCCAGAATTTTCTTTTTTTGAGATAATTTGGGTTTTGATCATTGTCGTAAGCTTCTCTTTCAAAGCTGATATTACGGTAAGCGAGATGTGGATTTTTGTACTTCAGATATTTGAGATAATATTCTGATAAGTACCAAAGGTAAAATGGAATAATCAACAATTCCATTTGCTGGCGGATGTGGATTTTTTCGTGATTGATAAGAATCTTATTCTGTCTGTATTCTTTTTTTCTCAGCAATATAAACGGAAATAGTGTTATCCCCGAAATTTTAGTATTTTTGAGTAATCTTTGACAGACGATGATTATCATACATCAAAGATAAAAATTTTGGTAAAGTTTTTAACTTATGAAACTAAATGACATCAAAGAGAATGAAGACTTTTATTATAACGAGCAGGGTTATAAGGTTTTTACAGAAAAATTCCATTTAAAAAGGGGCTATTGCTGTAAAAGCGGATGCAGACATTGCCCGTACGGTTATGATAAAAAGACGGATACTTTTATTAAAAAACCTAAATAATCTTAATATTATGAAATCGAAGATTCACGAATTCCAAAATAAAAATATATTAGCGATGAGTAAAAAATATTTCTTCATATTACTGGCTGCGGTTTCTTTGGGAGTGACTTCTTGTAGCCCTTTCCAAGTGAAATCTGATTATTCTGCAACAGCGGATTTTACTAATTACAAAACATATTTGCTAAGAACGGATGATCTCAAGCTGAATGATCTGGACAAAGACAGAGTTTTGAATGAATTATCCAAACAAGTTCAGGCAAAAGGATTAACTTCTGCTCAAAATCCTGATTTGATTATCAATGTAAAAGCATCTCACAAAAAAGTTCAGGATGTAACCACATCTTACAATGCGGGTTTTGGCTGGGGAAGACCTTGGGGCTGGGGCGGCGGTTTCGGTATGGGGAATACCTGGACCAACAACTATAACAGCGGAACAATTGTAATTGACATCATTGATGCGAAAACTCAAAAATTGGTTTGGCAAGGTGCGGGAAGCGGAATTTCTGTAGATTCGCCAAAGTCAAAACAAAAACAAATCCCACAAGTTGTGGCCGAGATAATGGCTAATTATCCGCCACAAAAAGGGAAATAAATTGAGATATTAGATTTAGAATCTAGATTTTAGACAAAAAATGCCTTGTTTTTAGCAAGGCATTTTGTTATTCTGATATTTTTATTGTCATCAATTCTCTGGCTTCTTTTAGGACTTCTAATTCTTTTTCTTGATTAAGTTCTAAAATATTCAATAAATTCTGATTGTTGAATAATTCTTTTACCAGAATACATTTTTTCTCCAGCAATTTTTGTTTTTGCTTTCCGTCCAAAGTCGTTAGGCAAGTAATGGGATAAAGCGCATTTTGGTCCACCAGACTTTTAATCGACTTATTTTCTGGGAAATCCCAAGACAACAATCTCAGTCCATAATATTCTGAAAAAGCAATCGAATCCTTAGTAAAATAATTGTTCGTAATCAACCAGCCGTCGGTAAATTCTGTTTTAGTTTCGAAAAGGTTGTATTGAATATTTGAAATATCCTTGATTCTTGACAAAACGTACATTGGCGTTGTGACCGATATTTTCGTGTCTTCTGCATTCCGGAATTTACATTCTACCCAATAAGTTTTGTCGTCTTTCTTGGCAATAACGTCCGCTTCGTGTGTCACGGCGTGACCTTTTATCAATTGTCCCGTTTCGGTCTTGTATCCGATGTTTTGAAACACTCGCGAAATCCATTGTTCAAAATAAAATCCCGCAGGTCCCAACTCCAGCAATGCCTTTTTTAAACTGTATCTTGCAGCGACAGAATTCGAGATTTTTTTCAGCTCGTCAAATGCCATTTTGTAGAGTTCTCCGGTTGTGATTCCTTCAAAACATTTTGGCAAAACTATTTCCAAAACCCTTTTCACAGACTGTTCGTCTGCTCCAGAATTCCGAAGTGAGTTTTCCAGTTTCGAGATTTCGAAGTCTACTGTTTCGCCAGCGTTGTTTTTTATTTTCATAATTTATATTTTTTATTTGGGCAGCTATTTCCGCCTTCCGCTCCCAATCTTTTTTGCAGAAATTTTTCAATTTAAAAAAAATTAAGTACAAGCAAAAAAGGATTTCCGCTCAAGTCGGGCTGCAGTTCAGCATAAAACTCCGTTTGTCATAAAGTACAATATTTGTCATTGCATAGGAAAGCTAACGAAGTGGTTCGATGTAGTCAATCTCAGCAGTCTAGATTCCTATGGAATGACAAACGGGATGTTTTAATTGTATTTCTTTGGTAAGTGAAGCGTCTTTGAGCGTCTTAAAAATATTTTCAATAAAGATAAAAAAAACTTTGCGCTCTTTACGTTTTAAATAGATTTATCAATTAACTTATTTTCAAAAAAACAACTTTTCTGATTTTAAATTTTTCCGCAACTTTGCTTCCCTTTCTAAAGTGAAAAATCAATGAAACTTTGTATTGCCGAAAAACCAAGCGTTGCCCGTGATATAGCCAAAGTTTTGGGTGCTACAACGCCCAAAAGCGGTTATATGGAGGGAAATGGTTATTGCGTGACTTGGACTTTCGGACATCTTTGCACTTTGAAAGAACCGCACGATTATGCATCGCATTACAAATCTTGGGATTTAATTTTCCTTCCAATTATTCCCAAAAACTTCGGAATCAAATTGATTGATAATAATGGTGTAGAGAAACAATTTCAAACCATAGAAAAACTGGTTAAAGAATGCGATGAGGTCATTAATTGTGGTGATGCTGGGCAAGAAGGAGAACTCATTCAGCGTTGGGTTTTGCAGAAAGCGAAATGTGACAAACCTATGAAACGCTTGTGGATTTCGTCTTTGACAGAAGATGCTATAAAAGAAGGTTTTGAAAACCTGAAACCGGCTGATGATTACAAAAATCTTTATTTGGCAGGCAATGCAAGAGCCATCGGTGATTGGCTTTTAGGAATCAATGCAACGCGATTATTCACGAAAAGATTTGGCGGAAACAAAGGTGTTTTGTCTATTGGACGTGTTCAAACCCCAACTTTGGCAATGCTCGTTCAGCGTCAGAAAGAAATTGATGCTTTTTCTCAGGAAGAATATTGGGAACTTAAAACCAAATATAGAGACGTTCTTTTCAGTGCGTCAATTGACCGATTAAAAACTTTAGAAAAAGCTGAAAAAGGTTTGGAATATCTCAAGCAAAATCAATTTGAGATTGTCTCTTTTGAAATTAAAGAAGGAAAAGAAAAAAATCCGAGATTGTTCGATTTAACAGGACTTCAGGTGGAAGCGAATAAAAAATATGGTTATTCTGCCGAGAAAACGTTGAGTTATATCCAAAGTCTTTACGAGAAAAAACATACAACTTATCCGAGAGTTGACACCACTTATTTATCCGAAAATCTTTATCCGAAAATTGCTGGAATTTTAAGGAGTATGACTATTTATTCTGAGTTTACTGCGCCATTATTGACTCAACCGATTCCGAAAACAAAAGCAGTTTTTGATGATACAAAAGTAACTGACCACCACGCGATTATTCCTACAGAAATTCCACCTTCATCCAATCTTAGCAGAGAAGAGAAGCTGGTTTACGATTTGGTTGCGAGACGCTTCATCGCCGTTTTTTATCCGGAATGTAAAATTTCGAATACTTTGGTGGAAGGTCAGGTTGGAACGATTCCGTTCAAAGCTTCGGGAAAACAAATCCTTGAACCTGGTTGGCGAGCGGTTTATGCGAAAGATAAAAAAGAGGAGAAGGACGAAAAAGATAAAGACGAGGAACAAAGTATTCCCGAATTCGTTGCAGGAGAGAAAGGAGACCACGAACCTTTGATTCATCAAGGGAAAACCTCGCCACCAAAACCATACACAGAAGCAACTTTGCTGAGAGCAATGGAAACTGCAGGAAAACAAGTGGAAGATGAAGAATTGCGCGAAATGCTAAAAAATAACGGAATCGGAAGACCTTCAACCAGAGCCAACATCATCGAAACGCTTTTTAAACGAAAATACATCGAGAAGAAACGTAAAAATCTTATCGCCACGCCAACCGGAATCGAACTGATTGATACAATAGAAGACGAACTTCTCAAAAGCCCCGAACTGACAGGAGAATGGGAATCGAAACTGAGAAAAATTGAAAAAGGTGAGTACGAAGCTAATCAATTCAAAGAAGAATTGATAGAGATGGTCACGGATTTGACGCAGAAAGTGATTAGCGGAAAAGGAAAAGTTATCAATTTTGAAGAAGAAAAACCGGCTTCTAAAGAAAAAACACCAAGAGTAAAAACCGAAATCATCTGGGCAGAAACCCAATGTCCAAAATGTAAATCCAATAACTTGATGAAAGGAAAAACGGCAATCGGTTGTTCGGATTTCAAAGGTTGTGGTTTCAAAGTTCCATTTGAAATATTTGGAAAAAAATTATCAGAAAAACAATTGCAGGATTTGATTCTGAAAAACAAAACTTCCAAACTGAAAGGTTTCATAGGCGAACAAGAAGAAGGAGTTTTAATCCTAAATGATAATTTTTCGATTAGCATAAAATAAAAACCCCTTCAAATCTGAAAGGGTTTTTATAGTTCTCGCAGATTTTACAGATTAAGCTGATGAATCTGCGAAATTTGCCAAATCGGCGAGAAATAATCTATTTCACAACAATCGCTTTTTTCAAACCGCTGTCGATTTTATAATCTTTAGAATTGTTGATTTTCACATTTTCAAAAACGATATTCTGTGCATTCTTGCCAACAATACCTTTCTTACTCGTGATACTCACATTCTTGAAATAAAGATTTTCAATCAGTTTTTCAGGAAGTCCATTGAAACTGAAAGCCGTTTCAGACGAAGCACAATTCACATTACTAACATAAAAATCGTGAAAATAAGGCACTTTTTCGCCCGTATGTTGTGCCGCTTCGCTTTCTTTCGTGCTTCCGACTGGCGCATCAGCATAGAACGTATCAAATAAAACTGCTTCTTTGATGATGTTTTTCATTTCGATATTATCGATGTAGATTTGACTCACATCGCCACCTCTTCCCGAGTTACTTTTTACACGGATTCCGATGTCTGTCCCATCAAAAGTACAGTTGGTCACGTAGATGTTTTTCATTCCGCCGTCCGTATTACTACCGATTACGAAACCGCCGTGACCTTCATTCACGGTACATTCTGCGATGATAACGTTTTGCAGAAGTGCTTCACTATTTTTCGGATTTCCGCTGGATTTCATACAGATTCCGTCGTCGCCTGCGTTCACTTTTGTATTGTAAATAATTACATTTTTCGAAGCACTAATGTCAATTCCGTCTCCATTTTGCGCCCATTTGGGATTGTAAACCGTTGTGTTTCTAATCACGAGATTCGTAATTTGTTTTGGATTGATGACAAATTTCGGCGAGTTTCTAAACGTTGGGCCATCAATCAAAAGGTTTGTCACTTTCGAAAGTGTAAACATCATTGGTCTGAGATAATGGTGAAGCTGCTCATACATGTCAAGAGTTGCATTCGGCATTTTGGAAATGACTTTCGCCAGTTCTTCGCCGCGTTTTGCGGATTCGCTTGGATACCATATTTTTCCATCATCACTTAGGACGCTTCCTTGTTTTGAAATCAATTCTTTCCATTGCGTATCTGTCGTTTTGAATTTCTTCACAGGTCGCCACGCTTCTCCGGCACCGTCAAAAATTCCTTTTCCGGTAAACGAAACGTCCTTCAGATTATTTCCCCAGATTGGTGGAGTTACTTCAAATTTCCCTGACGAAGTTTCTCTCATTGGAAATTGCTTGATATCGCTACTGAATTGTACAATCGCTCCTTCTTCAACGTGAAAATCGATTTTACTTTTCAGTTCTATTGGTCCAGTTAACCAAATTCCGGCTGGGACAATCAATCTTCCGCCACCGTTTTGAGCAATCGTAGAAATAGCTTTTTCAAATGCTTTTGTATTCAAAGTTTTTCCGTCGCACACACCACCAAAATCCTTGAAGTTATAATCTTTTTGTGGGATTGTCGGCAAAACCATTTGTCCAAATTTGAATGGCGCTTTGTCGATGTAGTACTGGATATCATTTTTCTGTGCAGAAATCATTGTTACTAAAGAAAAAGTAAATCCTATGAGTAAGTTTTTCATTGTTTGTATTGTAATTTATATTTAAAAATTGATTATATAATTTAAATCATTTATCATTCATTATTTCTAATTATTTGGGCAGCTTTTAACTGCATCGAATAGCAATTATCGCTATTTTTTATGGCAGCTATTTCCGCCCTCCGTTCCCGCTTTTTTCTGCCATTGCGAAAGAACGGAAGCCATCGGCAGAGCTTTTCAACCATCGCAATGACAGAAAAAGAGCTCCACTCAGGTCGGGCTGCGTTAGATTCGTCTTTTCAATTTTATTTTAAAATAAATTTCAGCGACACCGCTCAGACCGACAATTTTCATTCATTACGGATAATCATTAGTTTTTCACGCAGAGGAATGTTTTAATGTCTTTCATAACAATTAAAAGATTTCGGATAAAATTAAATAAAATTCTCATCTATGCAATCGATTGCGCAAAATAAAAAGTTCAAATTAACAAAAGCTATTATTAATAGGCATAAAACTACGAAATAGGTAGCGCTTTTTCTGATATTTTTCTTAATTATTGATTCAAATTTCTTTAATTTGCAATGCTAAAAATAATTTCAACAATGATTATTCAACCGAGAACAAGAGGATTTATTTGTTTGACAGCACATCCAGACGGAGCGCATCAGGCTGTAAAAAACCAGATAGAATATATAAAGTCGAAAGGCGAAATCAAAAATGGACCGAAGAAAGTTTTGGTAATTGGTGCTTCCACCGGCTTTGGTTTATCTTCCAGAATTGCTGCAGCTTTCGGCTCCGGCGCATCTACAATTGGTGTTTTCTTCGAAAAACCGGCTTCAGAAGGGAAAATGGGGACAGCAGGTTGGTACAATTCTGCAGCTTTTGAAAAAGAGGCGCACGCAGCAGGACTTTATGCAAAAAGTATCAATGGTGACGCGTTCTCCGACGATGTGAAGAAACAGACTATAGAATTAATTAAAAAAGACCTTGGGGAGGTCGATTTGGTGGTTTACAGTTTGGCTTCGCCGAGAAGAACTCATCCAAAAACTGGTGTGGCTTATGCATCGGTTCTTAAGCCAATTGGCCAACCATTTACTAACAAAACAGTAGATTTTCATACAGGCGTCGTTTCTGATATCACGATTAATCCTGTTGAAAATGATGAAGATATTGCCAACACCATTGCCGTAATGGGTGGCGAAGATTGGAAGTTCTGGATAGAAGATCTGAAAGCAGCAGGCGTTTTGGCAGCAGGTGTTAAAACTGTCGCTTATTCTTATATCGGCCCTGAATTGACTTTCCCAATTTACAGAAACGGAACTATCGGTCAGGCTAAAAATGATTTGGAAGCAACAGTTCCGGTTTTGAATGATTTACTAAAAGATCTTCAGGGTGTGTCTTATGTTTCGGTTAATAAAGCTTTGGTAACACAATCCAGCTCAGCAATTCCTGTGGTTCCATTGTATATTTCCTTACTTTATAAAGTGATGAAAGCTAAAGGTACACACGAAGGAACAATTGAACAGATGCAGAGATTATTTGCGGACAGATTATATACAGAAAATGGAGAGGTTGCATTAGATTCAGAAGGTAGAATCAGAATTGATGACTGGGAAATGGCAGAAGATGTACAGGCAGAAGTGGCTAAATATTGGGATAAAGTTACTACGGAAACACTTGCTGAAATCAGTGATATTGACGGTTACAGGAAAGAATTTTTCAACCTTTTTGGTTTCGAGCTGGAAGGTGTAGATTATGAAAAAGATACTGATGAGAATGTAAAGGTTCCAAGTATCGAAGCTTAGGTTTTATACTCGGAGATAATAGACTGATAGATCATAGATTTTTTTTCAGTCATTAATAAAAAATGAAAACGGCTACTCAAAAGGTAGCCGTTTTTTTATTGTTGAGATTGAGATTTTATCTCTTTTTGTTTAGCGTCGTATTCGTGGAGCAGGTTATGCTCGGGAGTTTGCTCGATAGCGTGCATTATTTTGTCGAGAATCTCCGTTGCGGACTCATTGTCATAATCAATATCCAATGCTGGTTTAAACTCCATAGTTGGTTTCACACCAGTTACTTTGATTTTCAATCCTTTCTTGTCAAAAGCTCTTCGGAATCCATTGATTTTGATGGGAATTACCGTTGGTCTTTGATTTTTAATCAATTTTGCGGTTCCTTTTCTTCCTTGTGCATAAGCAGAAGTCGTTCCTTGAGGAAACGTAATAACCCAGCCGTTATCCAAGGCTTTCATAATGTTTTCAACTTCGGTAAGGTCAACCATCCTGTTGACATTTTGACCTTCAGCTCTCCAAGTTCTTTTGACTGTAACTGCGCCAGCAATCTTGAAAATTCTTGCCAGGATTCCTTTGTTCATTGTTTCTTCTGCTGCTACATAATAAAAATCTACTTTCGGATTCAGCAGATAAATAGGGTTTTTAATAGTATTATGGTAGCCGTTATTCACCGCGCAAAACGCATGATACATCGCGGCAACATCAGCAAAATAAGTCTGGTGATTAGACACGAAAAGAACATTGGTGTCTGGCAAATCGGTAAGATTTTCAGTTCCGGTAATCTTCAGTTTATTAAAACCATTGAATCTCCTATATGATACTAACCCTAAAATGAAAATAATAATCCTTTTAAGGACGTAGATATTTCCGAAGGAATCAGTAAAAATATTTTTTTTTGCCATTGATATTTGATTATAACTTCTAAGATCTTGAAATGTTTGCAAAATTAAACATTTTTTAACAAGTTGCTGAATTCGCTCAGAATCATTGAAGTGGCTCCCCAAATGATATATCCATTGAAATCAATTACAGGCACTTCATAACCTTTCGTAGACGGTAAAGCCATTATTTTTGGCTGGTCCGGAAGACTAAGTAAAGATGAAATCGGGAATTCAATCAGTTCTACAGCTTCGGTTTCCTGTAAAAAGAATTCTGGATTTTTCTTGGTGTATGATACAAATGAATGAACATAAAAATTACTTGGTGGGATATAGATTGGAGACATCTCACGGATGATTCTCACGTAATGTTCATCAATTCCTAATTCCTCCGAAGTTTCCCGTTTGGCTGTGTACGCAAAATCCGGGTCTTCTTTTTCTCTTTTTCCACCTGGAAATGAGATTTGTCCGCTATGTCTATCATGTTTATTGATGCTTCTGACAATCAGAGGAAAATGCCATTCGTTATTCTTAAGATAAAGAAGGATATTAACAGATGCAAACTTCGGATTTTTGGTCAGAATATCTTCGTAACTGAATACAGGACGATAAGGCGGAGAATAAATTTTGTGTGCATTTTCGCCCAACAATTCCGCTGCTTTGATATCTCTGAGTAAATCTTTTCCAAAAATCTGCATATCTCAAAGATAAGAAAATTGAGACATTACCGCAACGTCAAAATTTTCCTAATGTTTTGTGAAAAAAGAAGTCGCAAGATTGACTTTGCGACCTCAAACTTATATTTGATTAAATCTATTTAAGCTTTTATTTTTTTGTCTTTTGCTATTTTCACATCAACATTTATCGCCGGAGCTCCCACTGGTATTTTTTGCCATTTGTCATAATAGCTTCTTAAATATACTGTACTCAATAGAGCTGCACTTAATCCAATTTTCCCTTTGAAGCCACTCATTATTTGTACAGAAACATAAAAACTTTCTTTATCAATCCAAATCGATTTATCGCTTACATCATAGGTGAATGTTCCATCTTTTATTTGATCTTCTGTAAGTTTTACACTTAGATTTTCTGACAAAATTGATTGCCCCGGTCTGTTATTCTCATTAGAATAAATATTAAAATTTAAAACAACTGGTTTATCTGTTGTAAACTGATTGATATTAACATTGATTTTCTCAAGTTTTACTTTTTTTCTATTAGAAAAGAAAATGGCGACTTCTTCCAACATATTTGCTTCGGAACCGCCGTTTGACGAATACCAGAATCCTACTTTTTTTGCTTTGGTATTGATTCCCCAGTTTTTATTTTCGTAGATCTTAGGACTGAGTTTGACTTCTGCGATATCAGTAACTTTTTCTTTTAAAGTAATATTGTGATTACCAGAGTTTATAAAGTTTTGAACACTTTGTTCGAATGGATAATAGCCACCTAACTGAACAGTTACTTTTTTAGATTTGTCAACGTTAGTCAAATCGATTTTATAAATGCCGGTTTCATTAGCAATAGCACCGATGTTTTCACCATCGACACCGATTCTCGCATATGCAATAGCTTGCTTGCTTTCACTGGATAAGATTTTACCGGTAATTACTTGAGAATTGCTAATACAAAAAATTGAAAGGAATAAAAGAGTAAGTTGTGTTTTCATAGTGATATTTTTTTTAATTTAATTTAAAGATTAATTCCGCGACCCGCATAAAAATCCAAAACCTTGATGCTGAACAAATAATTATATTTGGCCTGCGCCACAGAACCTTGGGCATTCGCATAATTATTTCTGGCCATTGTTACATCATATATTGTAGAACGTCCGGCTTCATAACTTTTCTCAGCAAAATCTAACGCCAGTTTGGTGCTTTTTTCCGCCTCAACCGCAGAAGTGTAAACCTCAAAGTTAGATTCTGCATTGAACTGCGCTTGCTGGATGTCCTGTTTTAACTGGAACTTTTGCTGCTCAAGATTATTTTTAGCTATCGTTTCATTGATTTTTGTCTGCTCCACTTGTAACTTTGTAATCCCTTTATTGAAAATCGGTATGTTGGCAGATAAACTTAACTGTTGCCCGAAGTTGTCACTATATTGTTGGAAAAAATTTCTCTCCATAATCGGTGTCAATGTGCCGGTTACAGGATCTTGCTGGTACCCAAGTGTATTTTTATTCAAAAGATTATTGTAAAAACTTCCAATTGCTGCATTAGCAGTTATGGTAGGATAAAAATTGGTCTTCACCACTTCGGTTTGTGCTTCAGCGGCTTTGATTCGGCTTTCGGCAGCTTTTACAACAGGCTGAGAAGTGTAGGCCATATTCAGAACTTCTTCCACAGATTCTGATTGTGGTGTTAACTCGTCAGGGACAGGAATATCAACCACGTCAAAGGTTTTGTAATCCTGCAGTTGAAGGAGCTGAGACATCGCAAATAAAGCTTTATCTACATTAATTTGAGCGGTCTTTACATTCTGTTTTTCTCTTGCCAAGGATGCTGTTGCTTCTGCCAAAACCGTCTGCGCAGTAGTTCCTACTTCCGTGGTGATTTTAGCACGGTCATACAGCTTTTGGGCATTTTCCATTGCACTTTCAGAGATTTTTTTGATTTCTCTGTTCAGCATCACGTTTAGGTATTGTTGGGCAATTTGCAGTGCAATATTATTTTTGATGGTCTCAACATCTTGCAAGCTTGCTTCCACATCGAAACCTGTTTTTCTGATACTTTTTTCCAATCTTCCGTTGTTGTACACCAGCATGCTGGCGCCCACATTAGCACCGTTATAGTAGCTGTCATTCCGGATGCTGCTGGTTCCAACTAGGGTCTGACCAAAATTCGCATTGTTGCTGATCGTTCCGGAAACTGAAGGCAGGTATTCCTTTTTTGCCATTTCCAGGTTTTTCGTCTGCACATCTTTGTTGTACATCTGGGCCTGAACCTGAAGATTATTTTTGATAGCATAATCCACACATTCTTGGATGGTCCATTTCTTCTGGGAAAACCCAAAAACCCCGACTGACAAAAGCGAAATGCAAAATACTTTTCTGAACATATAGGAAAATTATATACAATAAGACATGATAATTAAAAAAATGTTACGCCTACAGTTAATTTTTTTTTAAAATTTTGATGTAAGATAAAAAGTAAAAATTTTTTTTATACCGCTGTAACAATTCTAGATACGGATTTACTTATAAAGTAAAATCCAGGCAATGTCAATTCTGAAAATCGAAGACCTCAACAAATCTTATGATACGGGAAAAAGCAAACTGCACGTGCTGAAAGGCATCAACCTGAACATTGAGCAGGGCGAGTTTGTTTCCATTATGGGAAGTTCCGGGTCCGGAAAATCAACATTGCTGAACATTATCGGGATTCTGGACGAAGCAGATTCCGGCATTTATGAACTGGACGGTTTTCCCATAAAACACCTCACAGAAGTAAAAGCCGCCGAATACAGAAGCCGTTTTCTTGGGTTTATTTTTCAGTCTTTCAATTTGATTAATTATAAAACAGCTCTGGAAAATGTGGCACTTCCTTTATATTATCAAAACGTTTCCAGAAAAGAGAGAACGAAGAAAGCAGAGGAATACCTGGAAAAAGTAGGATTAAGACAATGGGCAGAACATCTTCCAAGTGAACTTTCCGGAGGACAAAAACAAAGAATTGCCATTGCAAGGGCACTCATCACAGATCCGAAATTGATTCTGGCAGATGAGCCAACCGGAGCTTTGGATTCTAAAACGACTCACGATATTATGAAGCTGCTACAGGATATCAATAATGAGGGTAAAACCATTGTTGTCGTAACACACGAACCGGATGTTGCCGCACAAACCAAAAGAAATGTTGTGTTGAAAGACGGCAGAATAGAAAGTGACGAGTTCATTAATCAGATTGTATTATAGCTGGATACTGGAAGTCTGATGACCGAAGCGATAGAGTATAAAATAGAAAATAAAATAAAAAGCGAGAAGCAGGAATCATCAGTAATCCTGCATCAAGCTTCCAACCAAAAACCAAAGAATGTTTGATTTAGACCGCTGGCAGGAGATTTTTAGTTCCATTCGCAGTAATGTGTTGCGAACGGTGCTTTCTGGTTTCACAGTGGCGCTTGGTCTTTTTATCTTCATTGTTTTGTTCGGGATTGGTAATGGACTAAACAATTCGTTTTCCAAAGCATTTATGAGAGATGCAACCAATCTGATTATGGTTTTTGCAGGTAAAACGACATTGCCATACGCAGGTCTGCAGTCTGATAGGCAGATTTCATTCAATAATTCAGATTTTGAAGCTATTGAAAAGGAAAGTGGTGATAAAATAGAATATGGCTCGCCAAGATACACTTCTAATCTCACAGTTAAGTATGGAAAAGAAAGCGGCAATTACCAGATAAACGGTGTTTTAGGTGATGAAAAGTTACTAGAAAACAGAACAATGCTAGATGGCCGATATATTAACCAATTGGATAACGAACGGAAGCAGAATGTAGCATCTATCGGTAGAATGGTTTGGCGTGATTTGATCCGTGATGGAAATCCTATTGGGAAAGATTTAGAAATCAACGGAACGATGTTTAAAGTAGTGGGCGTGTTTTCGGATCCCGGTGGAGACTGGGATGAGCGTCATATTTCCGTGCCACTTTCCACACTTCAGCAGATGAAAAAAGGGTCTGACACCATCAGTACCATTATGCTGTCTTATAACCAGAAGCTAACGCCTGATCAGGCTGTAGAATATGGTAAAGAGATTGAAAAAACCATCAGAAAAAGACATCAGATTTCTCCGGATGATCAGCAGGGGATTTTTGTCAATAATAATGCTTCCAATACTAAAGATTCATTTGCGTTTTTGTTTGTGATAACAGCAGTTGTAGGATTCATTGGACTTGGAACTTTGTTGGCGGGAATTATAGGTATCAGTAATATTATGGTTTATATAGTGAAAGAAAGAACCAAAGAAATAGGCGTTAGAAAAGCGATTGGCGCAAAACCAAGAGGCATTGTTGCGCTCATTTTACAAGAAAGTATTGTTATTACCGTAATATCAGGAGTCGTGGGTGTAGGACTTGGTGTTTTGGCTTTGAAACTTATTGGTAATAGCTTGGAAGAGTATTTTATATCAGAACCGTCAGTAGGCTGGGGATTGATATTAGTCGCATTTTTCTGTTTGGTAATTTCCGGGGCTATTGCAGGATTTGTACCGGCTTACCGTGCATCGAAAATAAAACCAATTGAAGCGCTGAGAGCGGAATAATGAGTGGTAGAAAGTTTGAGATAGTTAAAGCGTTTCAAGGACTTTACAAAATAAAATGCAATATTATAATATCAGATTTAAGTAGCAAAAACCGTAAAAAAAATAATCGATTACCAATTAATTATCAAGCATCATTAATCCTATATAATCAGAAGACGTGAATATACTTTTTAAAAGAGATACCTGGCAAGAGATTTATTATTCCCTTCGGAATAATAAGCTAAGGACATTCCTCACTATGATAGGCGTGGGTTGGGGTATGTTTTTATATGTCAGTCTTTTGGGTGCTGCTAAAGGTATGGAAAACGGATTCAATAAACTTTTTTCAGGTTTTGCTACCAATTCTATATTTCTATGGGCTCAGAGTACCAATATTCCGTTTGAAGGTTTTCCAAAAGGAAGAGCAATGCAGCTCCATCTGAAAGACATTGATTATTTGCAAAAGAAAATTCCTCAGATTGATTACATCTCACCTCAAAGTGTGAGAGGAAACTTCGGAACGCCAGGCGACCAGATTTCCAGGAACGGAAAGAAAAATACTTATATGATTACAGGAGATTTTCCTGTAGGTAATCAGATCTCAAAAAAGAAGTTGTTGTTTGGTAGGTATATCAATGATGCTGATATTGCAGGTAGAAAAAACGTCATTGTAATAGGAGAGGAGGTTTATAAAAATCTTTTCGATGCCAAGAAAAATGAAAACCCTATCGGGAAATCAGTCAGTCTGAAAGGTGTTTTCTTTACCGTAATTGGCGTTTTTCGTGTAGCAAAAGGTGGCGGAATGGAAAATGACCGTTCTGCTTACATTCCTTTTTCTACCTACTCAGGTTTGTATAATGAAGGCGATAAAGTTGGTTTTCTGGCGATTGTAGGAAAACCAGACGCAGATGTTTCTGTGATTGAAGACAATGTGAAACAGGAGCTTAAAATCATAAACCACGTTTCGCCGGAAGATACCAATGCTTTTGGGAGTTTCAATCTGGCCAAGGAATTTAAAAAGCTGACCGGTTTTCTTACAGGAATGCAGCTGCTGACAATAATTGTAGGAACATTAACGATTCTGGCAGGCGTTATCGCCATATCAAATATCCTTTTGATTACAGTAAAGGAAAGAACGAAGGAAATCGGAATCAGAAGAGCGCTTGGCGCTAAACCTTCCGAAGTCCGGAATCAGATTTTGCTGGAAAGCGTTGTCATCACATTGTCTTCAGGTTTGCTCGGTTTTTTAGGAGGAATTTTTCTGCTGATGATCCTTAATATTGCAACAATGAATAACGACTCATTTCCTTTTTATAATCCAACTGTAGACTATAGTAACGTCTTCACATCAATGGGAATTATGATTTTCCTGGGACTGATTATCGGGTTGATTCCTGCGCAAAGAGCAGTTAAGATCAGACCAATTGAAGCATTGAGGACAGAATAAAACTAATAATTTATCAACTATTAAATATCAATTATCATTAAAATATAATGGAAAAGAAAAAATTGACATTCAAAAAAGTGATTTCCATCATTCTCGGTTTGGTGTTCATACTGGCAGTAGTTTTGGGGATTGGCTATCTCATTAAGTCCAATTCCACAGAAAGTGAGGTGTTTCTCACCAGAAAACCAAGCATTAAAAATCTAGACGACAAAGTGATGGCAACCGGAAAAATAGAACCGCGCGAGGAAATTGAAATCAAGCCGAATATTTCCGGGATTATCCAAAGCATCAGCGTGAAAGAAGGTGATAAAGTAGAAGCTGGCCAGTTGCTGGCTACTATCAGAATTGTCCCGAATGTGACAGATGTGAATAATGCCACTATGCAGATTAACAACTCACAAATCCAGCTGGCAAATGCTAAAATCAACGTAGATAATCAGCAGAAACAGTTTTCAATGCAAGAGAAGCTATACAAACAAGGCGTGATCTCTAAACAGGAATATATCGCCGCTCAGCAACAATTGCAGACCACTTTGCAACAGCAGAAATTGGCTAGTCAGCAGTTGAATGCTGCTCAGAAACAGTTGCAGATTGTAAGAACGGGCGCTACGCCAGAACTTCAAAGTATGGCGACTACTCAGATTCGTGCAAAAGCGGCTGGAACAGTTCTGGAAATTCCGGTTAAAGTTGGTGGGCAGGTTATCGAGGCTAACTCATTCAATCCCGGAACTACTATCTGTTCCATTGCTGATCTTAATTCTTTGATTTTTAAAGGAAAAATAGACGAAGCTCAAGCCGGAAAACTGAAAGAAGGGATGGATATGAATGTAGTGATCGGCGCACTTCAAAATAAATCATTTCCTGGAAAATTAACACTGATTGCTCCAAAAGGAACGGAAGAAAGTGGAACAATCAAATTTAACGTGGAAGGAAATGTTACTAATCCAAAAGGGGAATACATTAGAGCAGGATTCAGTGCAAACGGTGAGGTTCTGCTGAGCTCACAGAAAAATGCATTACTTTTGGACGAATCTCTGATTCAGTATGATAAAGGCAATAACAAATCTTTTGTGGAAGTAAAACAACCGAACGGAAGTTTCAAGAAAACGTATGTGAAGCTGGGTGCAAGTGATGGTATCAATGTTCAGATCCTTTCAGGAATTGATAAAAATGCGGAGGTAAAAGTCTGGAACCCTTCTGATAAGGATAAAGAAGAGCTAAAGGAGAAAAGTAAAAAATAAAACTTTAAATTATATTGTTAAAAAAGAATGCGCAGTCAATTATTGGTTGCGCATTCTTAATTAGTAGAATTGGATTAAAATAATTCTCTTAAGACTATCTTTTTTAGCTTGCACAAACAACAAAATATGTATTTAATACGTATATCTAATGTTGTTTTTATCGTTCGCAAAGTATTGTAGAAACTATGATTGGCGGCTCATAAAAAACAAAAAAGCTGCAAACTAATTTGCAGCTTTTGATTTGTGATTACAATATGATTACATTGGTCCTTGCTGATCGTCGCCGGAAGCATTGGAATTGATGTCTTTTTTGCGTTTTGGCTGATCCACTTTCTCACCTTGTTTAAACCTGTAAGTTAAAGAAAGTGTAAACTGTCTTGGCTGCCATTGCATGTAAGAGTCTCTCACACTGTTTGCTGTGTAAGTTGTAGACTCCATTGCTCTGGTATTAAAAATATCTTGAATATTGAAAGCCAAAGTTCCGTTTCCTTTCCAAATAGTTTTGGATGCACCAAAGTTGATAGCGTACATATCTTTTCTGACTTGATAGTCCGTTTTTGTACCACCTCTGTAAAAACCTTGCAATTGGAGATTTAAAGTTTTATCGATTTTGAATGTAGATGTTAGCCTAGATCTTGTAGATATCCCATTTCCACTAAAGTTAGCTATTGCTGTAACTGGATTCCCTAAAACATCTAGCGTCTCATATGGTGTGCTACCTTTAATGTTGTACCCGAAGACGTCAACATTCCCCATAAATTTTAACCAACTGGTAGCATCCCAATTAAAGTTAAGGTCTAATCCATACGTATCTTCACTACCGAGATTAATTGGTTTTGTGTGGAATTCTATTCTTTTACCGGTTTGCTGTATGCCGTTCTCATCAAAATATTCAAAATTTACGGCTTTATTATAAACCAACATCTTGGTGTCATCAGATTCGTGTTTGAAGTACAATGTAGGGTTGATGGTAAATTTCTTTTTAGAAATACTGTAACCTAATTCGTATGAATCTACATAAGACGGATTCAGGTCGATGTTTCCATCAAATATATTCTGGTTATCGCTGTAACTAGGATTTGGAATTAGGAAAAAACCTCTTGGGCGATCGATTCTTCTAGTGTAGTTAAAAAGTAGCTGATTGTCCTTTGCAAATTCGTAGCTTAAAAAAACACTTGGGAAAAGGTTGTTGTAGTTTTTCTTCTTATTATCTATCGGATTTGTTCCTGCCAGATTGTGGTAATCGATTGTTACATTAGACTGTTCATCCCGCAAACCAATTTGGTAGCCTACTTTGCCAATCTTACTCTTAAACTGAACATAGAACGCGTTGAAAAGTTCTTTATAATTTGCATCAAAAGTATATAATCCCAAATATTGTAAAGCAGGATTTACGGCTGTGCTTTCCTGGACATTATTATCGTAGTTATTATTATTGGAGTCTAGTCTATATCCAGCTTCTAGTTTGGAAACTTCTCCAATTGGTAATTCATAATCTGCTTTCAGAACAATATTCTTATTCAGGGTTTTCTGATTGATAATATTTTCAAGCGATGTTACATCACTGTAATTATCATATTCCTTGATGTTCGAATTATTATTGGAACGGTTTCTCTGTAAACTTAACGATAATGAAAGGTTTTGACCTTTGTCATCAAATTTATGGTCCAATCCAAAATCTCCCTGAAATGCAAGGTTATTATGGGTGCCTAAGTTTTTGCGCAGTGTATGCGTATTGGCTGTATTTAGTAAAATATAATCATAGTCAATATTACCAGTGTTTTCGCTGTCAAAAGTCCTCACTGTTCCAGAGGCATTGACAGATGTTTTGTCAGAAATATCATAAACGATTCCTGCGGTGGCATTATAATTATCCGTTTTGTTTTTAATTTCAGAATTCTGATGAGATTCTATTTGGTCACCTATTTTGGATGCATTATTGTAATAATTGTCATTACGGTTTGTGTTTTTGCTTTCTCGGTAACCACCACCGCCATTCAGAAACCAAGTGAAGTTGCCTTTTCTCCAGCTCAGGTTAGTGTTGAGGTTGGTTTGAGGTAAGTATCCTAAAGTCCCAATCACACTTCCATTAAAACCTGTTTTTTTATTTTTTTTGAGGATAATATTAAGAATACCTGCAGTTCCGCTCGCCTCAAACTTAGAAGATGGATTAGTGATTACCTCAATTCTTTCAATCTGATCCGCAGGAATACTTTGCAAAGCGTTTGCGCCGTCATCTATTCCTAGTAGAGCAGAAGGTTTTCCGTTTATCAAAAATCTGACGTTAGAACTTCCTCTCATAGATACAGTTCCATCTGTATCCACAGAAACTGATGGTACATTGGACAAAACATCCTGCAAACTACCACCTTTGCTAACAATATCTTGTGAAGGATCGTACGTTTTTTTATCTAATTCAACTTTATAAGGCTTTGTAGAAGCTGCAGTAATTACCACTCCTTGGATGTCCGTTGTGTTATTAAGATTGGCTTTTCCATCAGAAATAACAAGGAAAGGTGCAATGGCGCCAGCTTTTTCTATTCTGATTGTCTGTGTGAATTTTTTATAATCAACTGCATCTATGCTTACATCATAGCTTCCTGGAGTCAAATCTAATTTATAATTTCCATCAGCATCTGCCAGTGCAGCATCACTTAACTGAGAATTTTGTTGATTTTTAAAAGTTATGGATGCATAACCTACACCACCATTTGCATCTTTTACATTTCCTGAAATGGTTACTTTTTGCTGCGCCATTATAAAGCTTGCAGCACCAATGGTTAAGGCTAACCCAAAGAATTTTTTCTGAAATACACTTACAATTTCCGTTCGTTCCATTATTGTTTATTTTTCGCTTTTCTCTTTATTTATTTTATTTGTTTGCTGTTCAGCCAGTCTTGATAGGCTTTTGCATTCTTAGCGTGTTCAGCATCGTTGTCTGTGAATTTATGATAACCAAATCTCGCAGGATCGGCACACATAAAAATATAGTTGTTTTTTTCTGCGTCCAAAACTGCAAGTAAGGAGTTTTTATCTACAATACAAATTGGTCCTGGCGGAATTCCCTTATTCGCATATGTGTTATAAGGAGATGGTTCTTTCAGGTGTTTGTAATAAACTCTTTTAATTTGTTGAGTGAAATTGCTTGCTTTGTTTACTGCATAAATTACAGTTGGATCGCTTTGCAACTTCATTCCTTTTTTATAACGGTTAAGATATAATCCCGCAATTGTTCTTTGTTCATCAGGTTTTCCGCCAGATTCTTTGTAAACGATAGAAGCTAATGCATAGATTTGATCTCTTGTCAATCCGGATTGTTTTTCTTTTTCGATTCTATCAGCCGTCCAAAAATCTTTATAATCATTTTCGAATTTGTTGAAGAATTCTTTTGGAGTAACCGTCCAGAAAAAGTCATAAGTATCATTGAAGAAATATTTTTTAAGATCTTCAGCATTCTTGTAACCTTTGTTGATAGCGATTTCGTTCAGTTGTTTAGCAAATTTCAAAGAATCAATTTCTGTCTTTTTGGTCACTCTTCCAATCATCTGATAAACATCATCAAAATCTTTAATCCTGAAAGAATTAGGCGTTTGATTGCCCGCAAGAATCATATTGGCAATTTCCCGGTTGTTCATTCCCTGCTTTACTTCATATCGTCCCGGTTTATAATTTTCTTTCAGATTTTTATCATCAGCAATACTTGCGAAGTTGTCTTGATTTTTAACAAACGGAGCGATAGAATCCAGAATTTGCTTGTAGGAAGAATGATGCGGAATCAAAACAAATCCTTCTTTTTCCACATTGTTTCCAAGATATTTATTATAAAATCTCAATCCAAAAAAACCAAGGATTGCGACTATTACAACTAATATGACAAGAATTATTTTTTTCATAGTTTTAAATTCTCAGGTTTTTACAAATTGGTATCTCCTTTAAAAACCTGAACTGCTGGACCTTCCAACCAAATGTTTTTGAATCCGTCACCATTTTTTTCGGCATAAACTTTTAAATTGCCACCCATTACTTTAATTTCAACAAACGTTTGATTGTTATTATTCAAGAAAGTTAAAGCTGCAGCCGTAACGCCGGTTCCACAGCTGTAAGTTTCATCTTCAACACCACGTTCATAAGTTCTTACAAAAAGTTCTTTATCAGAAATTTTTTCTACGAAGTTGACATTGATTCCTTCTTTCTTATAAGTTTCAGAATTTCGGATTTCGTTACCAGTTTTGTAAACATTATAATTTTTTAACATTTCAACATATTTAACATAATGTGGCGATCCGGTATTTAGAACAAAATCATTTCCGTCTGTATTGATGTTGTTGACATCTCCCATTTTCAACTTCACGATACCGTTTTTAATTTCAGCTTCGTGGATTCCGTCAATTGCAGTAAAAGTGGTTTTATCTTCAATCATATCCAGAAAATGAGCAAAAGAAACAGAGCAACGCGCACCGTTTCCGCAAAAACTTTTGGATCCATCAGAGTTATAATAATCCACTTCAAAATCAACACCTTCTGCAGAATTAATTTTAATTAACCCATCAGCACCGATCCCAAATCTACGGTCACAAAGTTTTTGTATGTTTTTGATTGATAAGTCGTCCCATTCTCCTAAACGGTTGTCAATCATCACAAAATCATTTCCTGTTCCTTGATATTTATAAAATTTCATTATTTATTTGTCTGATTTTTAAATGTTTATTTTGATTTCTCTAATCCAAAATCAAGCCAGTAAAAGTACTCAATTTATCAGGATTTCAATCTTGATATTTGTTATTTAAATTCGCTCTAAAATTGTGAATTATTTTGCTCCATAGCCAATAGGAAATAGAGTAACATCATTTCAAAAAAAGATAAAGTGAAAATGGTAATCTTTATAAACCTGTATGAATATTGTTTTTCTTTGATAAAGTTTACGCCTTTGCGGACCTTAAAATATTTTCAATAATCTCAAATAAATCTTTGCTTGCTTTGCGTTTATTATTCTAATAAGAATTTTGTATTGATTATAGAAATTCTCAATCTCTTGATATTAATATTTTTTAATAATATATAGCTATCTTTGTTCCTTGAAAAATGAAAGAAGACCAGTTACTCGCTCTCATCATAAAGGCTAGAGATAAAAATCAAAAAGCTCAGACACAGCTCATTAACTTGTTTTGGGTTGATGTTTTTTCTTTTGTGATGAATAGGGTAAAGGATGAAAATGATGCAGATGAGATTACGGTTTCGGTATTTTCAAAAGTTCTTAACAAACTGGATTTATTCGATCCCAATTTTCAATTCAAAACTTGGATTTTGACAATTGCTCAAAATACAATCATCGATTTCTGGAGAAGAAAAAGCCGAGAAAACGAAGATGCAAGCGACGGATTAGAAAATGTAAAGAACGAATTTGCAAGGTCACCCGAGGAATTACTGATTTCTGAAGAAGACCAGCAAAAGATTATCAAAATCATAGAAACAATGGATGCTAAAAATCAAGACATCATCAGATTAAGATTTTTTGAGGAAAAAAGCATCAAAGAAATAGCGGAAGAACTCAATCTTTCCGTAGCCAACACAAAAGTAAGAATAATGAGAGCTAAGAAAATCTTGGCCGAATTATTAAAAGAAGACGAAACGGATTTTTAATTTTAGAAAATCAGAATGGAAGAAACATTGACTCAAAAACCCAAATGGATTCGTGTAAAATTACCAACTGGTAAGAATTACAGAGAGCTGAGAAATTTGGTTGATAAATATAAGCTGAACACAATTTGCCAAAGTGGAAGCTGTCCAAATATGGGTGAATGTTGGGGCGAAGGAACGGCAACCTTTATGATTCTGGGAAATATCTGTACCAGAAGTTGTGGTTTCTGCGGTGTGAAAACCGGAAAGCCAATGGATGTGAATTGGGACGAGCCGGAAAAAGTAGCGCGTTCTATCAAATTAATGAAAATCAAACACGCTGTTTTGACTTCGGTTGACAGAGATGATTTGAAAGATATGGGTTCCATTCTTTGGGCCGAAACGGTAAATGCAGTTCGTAGAATTTCCCCAGGAACTACGATGGAAACTTTGATTCCGGATTTTCAAGGTTTGACAAAACATCTTGACAGATTGGTGGAAGTAGCTCCGGAAGTGATTTCCCATAATATGGAAACCGTAAAACGTTTGACAAGGGAAGTAAGAATTCAAGCAAAGTACGAACGTAGTTTGGATGTTCTGAGATATTTGAAAGAAGCTGGACAAAACCGTACAAAAACTGGTGTGATGCTTGGTTTGGGCGAGACTAAAGATGAGGTTTTCCAAACGATTGAAGATATCAGAAATGCAAATGTTGATGTGATTACATTAGGTCAATATTTACAACCAACAAAAAAACATCTTCCTGTGAAAAGTTTCATCACGCCAGAAGAATTCGATGAGTTTGGCGATTTTGCAAGAAGTTTAGGCTTCCGCCACGTAGAAAGTTCACCTTTGGTAAGAAGTTCTTATCACGCAGAGAAACATATTCACTAAAAATTAATTTTGAAATAAAAATATAAAAAGACTCCTATATGGAGTCTTTTACTTTTTGTTCTGTTGGCTGTACTTTATCGGTTTGGTTCATTTGTTCAACTTGTTTTGGAATAAACATCATATAACCGAAATAACCTAAAATAAATAAAACAACAATAATGATGATTGCTATCATCGGACCTTTGTTGCTTTCGCTGTCGGGTTTTGGAATATCTGGTCTCATAATTTATTATTTTTAACTCTATTGCAAAACTGATGCCTTATTATTTTAAGCTTTGTAGATTTGCTATTTTATGTTTTTTATGAAAAAAATAAGGGTTTTTGTGTTTGGTTTTATAATTATTTGAAATTAACCCTATATATTTGCAGGGTTAAAATTAAAAATATATGAAAATTGAAAAACGATGGATTATTTCGTTCACAATAATTACGTTCATTTCGATTATTGCACTTTTCTGGCCGCAACAAACTTCTTTACCAAAACCAGGAACTTTTTTAGGAGAAGATAGCATTGTAGGAGCAGATGTTGCCTGGATTCTTGCTTCTTCAGGTTTGGTTTTGTTGATGACCCCTGGACTTTCTTTCTTTTATGGAGGAATGGTTGGCAAAAAGAATATGATTTCAACAATGTTGCAGAGTTTCATTGCATTGGGTGTGATTAGTATTGTTTGGGTTGTTGTAGGATTCAGTTTGTCATTTGGAGATTCGATTGGGATTACAATTAATGGTGAACATTATGGACTCATTGGAAATCCAACATCATATTTGTTTTTTAATAACGTTGGGGTTTTGCCTCACAGTCAAATGGCTTCTACTATTCCGTTTGTTTTGTTCGCCATGTTTCAAATGAAATTTGCGGTGATTACGCCAGCTTTAATTACAGGTTCATTTGCGGAACGAGTAAGGTTTATTTCTTACTTATTATTTATGGTTTTGTTTCATTTAATTATTTACACACCGCTTTGTCATATGGTTTGGCATCCGGACGGATTGTTGAATAAATATTTCGGAGTGAAGGATTTTGCGGGTGGAACTGTGGTTCATATGAGTGCAGGATTCGCTGCTTTGGCCGGAGCAATGATGATTGGAAAAAGAAAGAATCCACACCACGAACCATCTAATATTCCGTTTGTGATTCTCGGAACCGGAATGCTTTGGTTTGGTTGGTTTGGTTTCAATGCTGGATCAGCTTTATCATCTAATGCAACTGCTGCAATGGCTTTTGGAACAACAACCGTAGCTTCTGCAACAGCAATGTTGTCTTGGATTTTCTTTGATAGAGTCAATGGTCGCAAAGTTTCTGCTTTAGGTGCTTGTATTGGGGCGGTCGTCGGATTGGTTGCTATTACGCCTGCTGCAGGATTTGTGACGATTCCGCATGCTATTTTCATCGGATTCATTTCAGCAATTGTTTCGAATCTGATGTGCAATTGGAAAAGATTGAAAAAAGTAGATGATACTTTGGATGTTTTCGCTTGTCACGGCGTTGGGGGTATTATGGGAATGATTTTGACAGCAATATTAGCTCAAGGCGAAAATGCAAGTTTGCTTCACGGTGGATTCGAAGTGTTTGCTCATCATATGATGGCGCTGGTTTTAGTTTCCGCATTTACATTTTTAGGATCTATGGTTTTATACAAATTGACAGATTTAATAATTCCTCTCAGAGTTGCAGAAGATTCCGAAAATATAGGTTTGGATTTGTCTCAGCACGATGAGACTTGCATATAATAAGGTTTTTGATTTTGTTTAAGAAGGATGCCTCATTTGTTTTTTTAACGGTGAGGCTCTTTTATTTTTTAGAACAAAACAAAATATGTTCATTTTCACTTAAACCAAAAAAATCATCTTTTGGGAAAGTTTGAACATCAACCAAAAATCCACTTTTCTCCAAACGTTTTTTCAAACCGTTGATAGAATAGATGCGAACGTGATCATCCTGTCCAAAATGTTTTAATCGATCTTCCTTGGTTTTGATCGAAAAATCTTCATAAGTTTCTCCATCTTTAAAAGGTGTTTGAATCAGGCAAGTTCCATCAGTTTTTAAAACTCGGAACAATTCATTCATTGCTTGCTGGTCAGAATCGATATGTTCTAGGATATGGTAACAAATAATTAAATCAAAACTTTCAGATTCTGAATCAATATTAGTGATATCAAAACGATAATCAGCTAAAAATTCATTCTCAAAATCCGTGGGAAAATAATGGATGTTTTTATTTTTTTTTAGTTTCCTGTAAATCGCTCTGGAAGGCGAAAAATCTAAAATCTTAATTTCAGGTTTTAAATATTTCTCATTCAGAAGTTTCCAAAGCCTTCTAGTTCTTGGCAAGCTGCCACAAACAGGACAAACCAAATTTCCATTTTCTACCAGTACAAAATCTTTCAAGTGCTTTTTACAAATATTACACTCGTGATTTTCTCCTTTGTAAAGCGGATAAATCAACGAACGCAACAGAACCTCATTTTCAAAAAGAAATTTTTGAGGTATAATATTTTTGACGACTTTTTTTAAAGTTTTGTACATCCCGAATAAAAAATGAACCGCAAGATAATAAACCGTCGTTATATTTAGGCGATTTCCATAAGATTTTCTAAATTCGTGTCTTAAAATTTTTAAAATGACGAAATTCGGAGTTGATGCGGCCAGTTTTTATGTGCCTTCTTTATATTTAGAAATCAAAGACCTTGCTGAGAAAAGAGGAATAGAACCGGCAAAATTGGAAAAAGGTTTGGGCTTACACAAAATGGCTTTGCCCGATGTTCACGAAGATGCAGCGACTTTTGCAGCGGAAGCTTTGCTAAAATTGATTCAAGATTATAACATCAATCCGAAAGAGATTTCCAGAGTTTACCTTGGAACTGAAAGTGCGTTAGACGCAGCAAAACCAACAGCAACTTATGCCGTTCAAATGGTAGAAGAATTTCTAAGTGAAGAATTTGGGGAAAGAAGTTTTAAAAACTGCGATGTGGTCGATATGACTTTTGCCTGTGTCGGAGCCGTTGACGCACTTCATAATTCATTGGATTTTGTAAGAGCAAATCCTACAAAAAAAGCAGTTGTTATTGCAAGCGATTATGCAAAATATGAATTAGCTTCTTCTGGAGAATATACACAAGGTGGAGGTGCAGTGGCTTTATTGGTTTCTGCGAATCCAAAATTGATTGAAATAGACAATAATTGGGGCGTTGCAACAGAAAGTGTTTTTGATTTCTTCAAACCGAGACGTCATTTTTCTAAGGATGATTTTCCAACAGCTCCAGAAAATTATCCGGATAAAATTGAAGTGTTCACAGATGAGCCTGTTTTCGACGGACAATATTCTAATCAATGTTATCAGGACAGAATCCGGGAAGCTTATCAGCATTATAAAGAACAGACTTTCACCGTTAGACCTTATGAAGATTGGAGATATTTGATTTTCCATTTGCCTTACGCATTTCACGGGAAAAGAGTGTTTACCGAGATTTATAGTTTAGAAAATAATCTTGATTTTTCTGATGTTGAGAAACAAAAAGCAATCGCAAAATCTGAAGATTACATCAATTTTATTAATGAAAAGATTGAGAAATCTCAACGCGCTTCTTCCGAAATTGGAAATATGTACACGGCTTCTATTTTTATGGCGTTGTTGTCCGCGCTGCAAACTTCGTTTAACGAAAATGAAGATTTGACGGAGAAAGAAATAGGTTTCTTAGCTTACGGAAGTGGTTCTAAATCAAAAGTTTTTGTAGGGAAAGTTTCACCTGAATGGAAATCTGTCGTGGAAAAATGGAATCTGTTCGAAAATCTGACAAAGAGATTAGCAATTGATTTCGACACTTATGAGAAATTACATCGCAAACAATTAGATTCTTCTGTTAATCCAAATTATAAAGGATTCGGGTTGACCAGAATTGAAAAAGAAAGTCCGGTTCTGAAAGGTGCAAGATATTATTCTTATCAAAAATAAAATTGATTAACCACATAGGCACATAGTTCTACATTTAAAAGAATAAATAGAAAATACAGACTATTTATTCTTTTACATAAAACTAAATTTTCATTAAATCTTATGTTCCTATGAGGTTCAATATAAAATCAAAGACGAGCAATAATCATTTGCTCGTCTTCTTTTTGAAAATATCTATAACTAACTATTTAACTCAAATTAATTTTTTGTTCTGAAAGATTTTCGGCGTTACACCTTCCATTTGTTTGAAAACACGGATGAAATAATTCGTATCCGAAAATCCTGTACTGAAAGCCACTTCACTTACCGAATTATTATGAATCAACATTTCTTTTGCTCTCTTGATTCTTTCTTGAATGATAAACTCATTTGGCGAAATCCCCAATTCTTCTTTGAACATTTTGAAGAAATTCGATTTGCTGACATAAGCCATTTTCGCAATTGCATCAATGGATAATTTCTGATGAAGATTTTTCTTGATATAATCCGCAACAAAACCAATTCTAGATTTGTTTTTCAACGTATTTTTTTCAACAAGATTTCTCGCCTGAGTCTGCATCAATCTTATCAAAAGTTCTTTCAAAGCAAAATCAGCAATCACATCTTTATAAGAATTATCATCCATCGCAATTCTCATAATATTGTTGGTTGCAGAAGCCAAAGCTTTACTATTTAGGAGATAAAATTCCTCCAAAGAAATATTCCATTGTGAAGAATCATCCACTTTTTTCGCATTGAAGTTCAAAAGATCAAGCGATTCCTGCACAAATTCCGGATTCAAAGTCAACGAAATACACTGCGAAGCATCTTTATCGGCATCAGGAAAATCAATCACCATTGTTTCTCCGGGCGCAACCAAAACACTTTCTCCAGGTAGATATTCGAAGTAATTACTCTTATCTTGAAGCTTCATCCATTTCTTTCCTCTCAACATTCCGGTAAATGCCAGATGCTCAAAATGCAATTTCACATCATAAGCACTCTTATGCGTCTCATAGATACTGAATTCACAATTATTTAAACTGAATTTGGTTTGATTTTCAACCAAAGTATTCAGCTTGTTTTCATGCGTCAGATTAGGTTTATTAAGATGAAAATGATTTGTGTTCATTCCTCAAGATTTTTATAACATCTTGTTTCTCAAATATAATAATTTTAGAAATATAGCCAAGCATAATTTTTTCTTAATGAAATTATAAAGAATCTTAAAAGTAGGATTTTACTATTTTTTTGGAGAATTGTGCTATTCTATTTGTTGATTATGCAATTAACTTAGCATTAATCAAATGTTAACTGATTATTAATAACAAAACAAATATTATTATGAGCGCAACAGCAGAACAAACACAGAATTCGACAACTTTAGCTTGGCCAGAGTTCAAATCTAAGTATGATAATTACATTGGTGGAAAATTTGTACCATCTCTTGGTGGACAATATTTTGACGTTGTTTCTCCTATCAACGGGAAAGTTTTCACACAGGCAGCACATTCTAACAAAGAAGATTTGGAAGCTGCAGTTAATGCCGCAACAGAAGCTTTCAAAACTTGGAAAGATACTTCTCCAACAGAAAGAAGTATTATCCTTAACAAAATTGCTGATAGAATGGAGGAAAACCTCGAGTATATCGCAACTGTAGAAACCATTGATAACGGAAAAGCGGTAAGAGAAACTCTAGCTGCTGATATTCCTTTGGCAGTTGACCATTTCAGATATTTCGCCTCCGTGATTAGAGCAGAAGAAGGTTCGCATAATGAATTGGATAAAGACACAGTTTCATTAATCGTACACGAACCACTTGGTGTCATTGCACAAATCATCCCTTGGAATTTTCCAATCCTAATGGCTGTTTGGAAACTAGCTCCGGCTTTGGCAGCTGGTAACTGCGTGGTTTTGAAACCGGCAGAAAGTACACCTATTTCTATTATGGTTTTAATGGAATTGATTGGAGATTTGCTTCCAGCGGGTGTTATAAACGTCGTGAATGGTTTCGGGGCAGAATTGGGAAGAGCTTTGGTGACCAATCCAAAAGTTAACAAAGCGGCTTTCACAGGATCTACAGCAACTGGACGTTTAGTTATGCAATATGCTACGGAAAATATCATTCCTGTAACATTGGAATTGGGAGGAAAATCGCCTAATATTTTCTTCAATTCAGTGATGGATGCAGATGATGAGTTCTTGGATAAAGCAATCGAAGGAGCGGTTCTTTTCGCATTGAATCAAGGTGAAATCTGTACTTGTCCTTCAAGATTATTGGTTCAGGAAGATATTGCTGATGCTTTTATTGCAAGAGTAATTGAAAGAACCGAAGCAATCAAAGTCGGAAATCCATTAGATAAAACAGTAATGATGGGAGCACAGGCTTCTAAAATTCAAAAAGACAAAATCGAAGGCTATTTGCAACTCGGTAAAGAAGAAGGCGCAGAAGTGCTGACTGGTGGAGAAGCCAATCACATCGAAGGTCTGGAAGATGGTTATTACATCAAGCCAACCATTTTCAAAGGTAATAACAAAATGAGAATCTTCCAGGAAGAGATTTTCGGACCAGTTGTGGCGTTCACGACTTTCAAAGATGAAGCGGAAGCTTTAGAGATTGCAAATGATACTATTTACGGTCTTGGCGCTGGCGTTTGGACAAGAGATGCCCATCAGTTGTATCAGATTCCTCGTCACGTGCAGGCTGGTAGAGTTTGGGTTAATCAATACCACGCATATCCTGCTGGAGCGCCTTTCGGAGGTTACAAACAGTCCGGAGTTGGTAGAGAAAATCACAAAATGATGCTGGACCATTATCGTCAAACCAAAAATATGTTGATATCCTACAATAAAAACAAATTAGGATTCTTCTAATAAATTTAAGTTTATTTCCCTCGCTGATTTTACAGATTTAGCTGGTCAATATGTTATAAAATCTGCCTGATTTGCATATTCAGCGAGGGATAATAAAAATAATACATCAGAATTTGGACCATCAAATAACAATAAAAACAATAATAATTGACCATTTTAAAAAGTAAATTATGATTCCAAAAACAATGAAAGCGGCCGTTGTACAAGGTTACGGACAGCCATTGAAAATTATGGAAGTTCCGGTAAGAGAACCTGGACGCTATGAAGTATTAGTAAAAGTAATTGCCTGTGGCGTTTGCCATACAGATTTGCACGCTGTAGATGGCGACTGGCCAGCAAAACCAAAAATGCCATTAATTCCGGGACACGAAGGTGTGGGAATTGTGGTAGCTTGCGGACCAGAAGCTCAGGTAAAAGAAGGCGATGCAGTTGGAGTTCCTTGGTTATATTCGGCTTGTGGATGCTGCGATTATTGTATCACGGGATGGGAAACACTTTGTGAGGCTCAGCAAAACGGAGGTTATAGCGTAGATGGCGGATTTGCAGAATATGTAATTGCAGATTCCAGATATGTTGGGCATTTGAAAGATAATGTCAACTTCCTAGAAATCGCTCCGATTCTTTGCGCCGGTGTAACAGTTTACAAAGGACTTAAAGAAACCGAAACAAAACCAGGCGAATGGGTTGCTATCTCTGGAATCGGTGGATTAGGACACGTTGCTGTACAATATGCAAAAGCAATGGGAATGCACGTTGCAGCAATAGATGTTGCAGATGATAAATTAGAATTGGCGAAAAAACTAGGTGCAGATTTGGTTGTGAATGCAAAAGAGACCGATCCGGGAACTTATCTTCACAAAGAAGTTGGAGGAATGCACGGTGCTTTGATTACCGCTGTTTCTCCAATTGCTTTCAAGCAGGGGATAGATGTACTCAGAAGAAAAGGGACGATTGCACTCAATGGTCTGCCACCAGGTTCTTTCCCATTACCAATTTTCGAAACCGTTCTTAAGAGAATTACGGTGAGAGGTTCTATTGTTGGAACCAGAAAAGACCTTCAGGAAGCGCTTGATTTTGCCAATGAAGGTTTGGTAAAAGCAACTGTAACTTCTGCAAAACTGGAAGATATCAACGATGTTTTTGATAAGATGAAGGCAGGACAAATCGACGGACGTATCGTTCTGGACATCGCTGGACAAAATTAATTTATTGTTATTTGAGTTTTTAAGCCCGGCAGATTTTGTTTGTCGGGTTTTTGTTAACTTAATGACTTGATTATAAATGGGGAATTAACACAAAGGCACGAAGCTTTCATTATAATGGTGGTGTTTTAAGGCACAAAGTTTTTAACTTCGTTAACATTGAAAAATTTTTGATTTTTTTAGTGCCTTAAAACAAGTTTGAATAAATTAATCTTTGTGCCTTTGTGTTTAAATTATCAATTAAAAAATAGAAAATATGGAAACCAAAGATAAAATCTCAAGACTTTCCGTAACAGAAAAAGCTTTGGAAGTGATTTGGGAACTGGAAAAAAAACACGGTGAACTGATGTTCTATCAAGCCGGTGGTTGTTGCGAAGGAACTCAACCGCAATGTTTCGAGAAAGGAGGCTATTTCCCAAGAATGAATGATGCAATGATTGGCACCATCAATGGACACGAATTTTGGATAGACCGCGACTTGTTTGAGTATTGGAAGTATTCTCATTTCACATTAGATGTTTTAGATGGTTGGGGACCTGGTGGTTTTTCTTTGGAAACGCCCTTAGGTAAAACCTTCAAAGTTCATTATCGATTGTTCACGCCCGAAGAATTGGAGAATCTGGAGCCCGTGAAAAGGAGCGAGTAAATCAGTTTTTACCTTACATCAAAAACGTGCGCATCTGAGGCTTTGTCTCTGCGCATCTGAGAAGTCACGTGTGCGCAGAGAACAACTTGCGGATGCGCATCGGAGGAATGTTGCCTGCGCAGACATTGGACAAGTATATAAAAGTTATCTTTAATAGGCTAATTTTAATAATACGAATTACAAACTAACCCCGATGGGAATGGTATCCTTTTTTGTTTTCTTGATTCTCGTTTCAGTTGGATGAGAAAGGTTGTGAAAACAAAAAAGATATAGTGGACAGCGGGATAAAGCTCCTAAAAAATTTATGCAGCTTCGGTTTTTACAAACTTCGAGACAATCATCGATGCCAAAATGTTTCCAACAGAATTGAGAACGGTTGCTAGAGGGTCAACCAAAGTCCCGATAATGATAACCGCAGGAACTACATCGGGCGGAATTTTGTAAACCGAAATCATCAGCATTTCCCCAATATAACCACCATTTGGGATTCCACCAGCGACTGCGCTTACGAAAACAGTGATTCCGAGAGCCATTATTAGATTCATTGGTTCAAAAAAATTCCAGCCAAGCAATTGGAAAGCGACATAAATCTTGATAATCGAAGAAATCGACGAACCGTTTTTGTGAATGGTAATTCCAATCGGAATTACAACATTAGCGATGGACGCGGGAACACCCATTCTTTTCGCAGACTCTATCGCAACAGGCATTGTGGCTAAACTGCTACAAGTACTAATCGCGGTTGCAGTTGGTAGAAGACTTTCTTTCCAAAATGCTTTTACGCCGTTCCCTCCTTTCCAAATGAAAGCATAAAGACTGAAAAATACAATGAAATAAATAGTTCCGGCGATATAATACAATCCCAAAGGTTTGGCATAAAATCCGAAAAGTTGAGGTCCTATTGTTCCAACTTGGTAGGCAAAATAAGCACCTAATCCAATTGGAGCGACTTTCATTATCAATAACAAAAGTTGTTTCATTACTTCGTTTCCGGAAAGGATGAAGTTTTGGAACAGTTTTCCTTTTTCTCCCGATTTTCTGATGGATATTCCGACTAAGAAAGAGAAGACCAACAAGGCTAGCATATTTTGTCTCGAAAACAAATGGTAAAACTCGCTGACGGTGAAGAATCCTACAATTTGGTCATTGATATTGGCATTATTCTGAAGATTTTCTGAGATAGTTTCGCTGATGTTTTTCGGCGTTTCGGTAGGGAAGAAGTAAACCATTATGATACAAAACGTGGCCGAAATCAAAATGAAACTCAAGAAAGTCAATGCCATTGTTCCGATGATTTTGCCTAATTGATTTTGCTGCTCGATGCCGGAAATGGCGGAAACAATCGCAAAAAACACTAATGGAATAACGGTTACAAATAACAAATTCAGGAAAATGTCGCCAATTGGTTTCAGATAAGTTACAAAATCAGGTGCAAAAATCCCGACAAGGCTTCCGATGAAAATCCCGATGAGAAGCAGAATAATGTTGCTATAGTTGTTCCAGAAAGATGATTTCATTCTCTAAATTTTAACCAAAGATAAAATAAAACCATATAGTGACATAAAAGTAAATCAAATTTTAGAAGAAAAAAATAGTTGTGTAATTTCCAAATTAAATCTTAAAAAAACTATGTGTCTATGTGGTTGAAAATCTAAAATATTAACGAAATTTGTCTTTATGAAAACAGCAGTTCTGATTACTATTGGTGATGAAATCCTTTCGGGAAATACCGTTGATACCAATTCCAATTTTATTGCCACTCAGCTCAAAGAAATAGGGATAAAAGTGCTTTCAATTTTTACAATTCCTGATGAGGAAAGTGCGATTGTTGCCACCTTAGGAAGAGCTTTTGAAATGGCTGATGTGGTTTTTACAACCGGTGGATTGGGTCCAACAAAAGATGATATTACCAAAAAAGCTTATGCTGATTTCTTCGAAGATGAAATGATTTTCTCAGACGAAATCTATGAACATCTCAGAATTTATCTTGAAAAAAGAAACCGACTTTGGATTCTGGAACATAACAAAGACCAAGCGATAGTTTTGTCTAAGGCAAAGATTTTCCTCAATTATTTTGGAACCGCACCTTGTATGAATATGGAGAAGAATGGAACTTATTGTTTCAGTTTACCAGGTGTTCCTTACGAAGTAAAACCTTTGGTAAAAGATCAGATTATTCCGTTCCTGAAAGAAAAATTATCGCTTGATCATATTGTAACCAGAATTGTTTCAGTCGTTGATATTCCGGAAAGTATTTTGTCAGAAACTATTGAAGAATGGGAATTGGCTTTACCAAAATACATTAGTTTATCTTACTTGCCAGTTGGAACAAGAGTGAAGTTAAGATTAACAGCGTCTGGAACTTCTCAACAATTACTGAATGCAGAACTGGAAAACGAAATCACAAAATTATTTCCACTAATTGGAGAAAATATCATTGCTACGCACGAAGATAAAATTGAAAAAATCCTTGGCGAAATTTTATCCGACAAAAAACTGACCATCTCTGTTGCGGAAAGTTGTACTGGTGGAGAATTGGCACATTTGATTACGTCCGTTTCCGGAAGCTCCAATTATTTTCTGGGAAGCGTTGTAACTTATGCAACTCAAAAGAAAATCGATCTTTTGAATGTCAATTCAAAAACAGTTGAAGAATTCACAGTGGTGAGTGAACAAGTTGCATCAGAAATGGCGATTGGCTGTCAGAATTTATTCAAAACCAATATTGCAGTTTCTACAACTGGTGTTGCTGGTCCTTCAAAAGGTGAAGATGGGAAAGATGTAGGAACAGTTTTCTATACGATAAGAATTGGAAATGAAGAAGTGACTTCGAAGTTATTTTTGCCACATTTGGAAAGGCTGGATTTTATGCATTTCGTTTCTCAGAAAGTCCTGCAGGACATTGTTTCATTACTCATCAAAAAATAAAAAAGACAGCTCAAAAGGCTGTCTTTCTAACTTCTAATATTTAAAGTCTAATTTCTACTTAAGTATTTCTTTCAGAAAAGTCAAAGTGTGATTCCACGCACGTTTTGCCATTACTTCGTTATAATCTGGAGATTCCGGATTGGTGAAAGTATGTTTTGAATTGGCATACGTGATAATTTGGAAATCCGTTTTCCCTGTTTTTAATTCGGCGATAAGATTAGTCAAATCTTCAGGTCTTACACTCTCATCGTCAGCCGGATGTTCTACCAAAACTTTGGTTTTTATTGCGACATTCATTCTGTCATTTCCTTTTGCCAATCCGCCGTGGATAGAGACGACGCCAGCTACTGGAAATCCAGCTCTCGCTGTTTCCAAAGCTCCTGTTCCTCCAAAGCAATAACCAATTACAGCAATTCTTTCAGTATTTGCACCTTGCTTTTTTAGTTCTTCCAAAGCTACAGAAATCCTCCGCTGATAAGCTTTATAATCTTGCTTGTAATTTCCTGCGATTTTAGCAGCTGCAGCGTTATCAGCTGGAATATTGCCTTCTCCATAAATATCTGCAATAAAAGCGATGTAACCTTGTTTTTGTAATTCTAGAGCTGCATTTTTGGCTTCTTCGTCAATGCCTTTCCAAGCTGGCAAAATCAAAACGCCAGGAAGTTTTTTTCCTGCATTAGATGTAACCATTCCCAAAAGTTTTTGCTCGCCGTCTTTATATGTAACGGATTTCAAGTTTTGAGCTATTGTCAGATTTAATCCCAAAAATAGAGTTAATAATGTTGTTGAAATTTTCATAATATTCTTTGTTATTGATTTGATTTTGATTTAAATGTTCTAAATATATTCATCAAAAATACAATTAAACTAAATACAACGAGTTGAATTCCAACATAATTCCATTCGCCTAGTTCCCAACATTTCGAACCAATGAAAGTTCCGATGGCTCCGCCAGCAAAATAAGAAGTCATATAAATCGTATTGATTCTGCTGTTCGCTTTTTGGTCTAATCTGTAAATCAAAGCAACATTCGTCACTTGAATAGATTGAACGCCAACGTCGATAAAAATTACAGCCAAAATAATTGATATTAAATAATGAGGGAAAAGAAAGATAATAACCGAACCTGCTAACAAAATGACACTTGCAATCAGTTGAGTCTTGCCAGAACTACCTTTGTCAGAAGCTTTTCCAATCATTGGTGCAACTAAAGCGCCTGCAATTCCAAGCATTCCGAAAAGACCGATGGTGTCAGAACTATAATTATAAGGTTTTTCTACCAGAAGGAATGTCAGCGTTGTCCAGAATGAGCAAAAAATGGAAAATGCAATTCCGCCCATTAATGCTAATAATCTTAATTGTGGAAATCGTTTTAACTGATAAAATGAGGATGAAATTAATTTAAAATAAGAGTCTTTGAACGTGGGTTTTACACTCGGTAATTTGAAATAGACAAAAGCCAAAGAAAAAATAGTAAATCCAGCCGAGATATAATACACCATTTTCCAATTGCTCCATTCGGAAATATAACCACTGAAAACTCTTGCCATCAGGATTCCGACCAAAATTCCTGTGAAAATAATCCCGACATTTTTTCCTTTTTCATTACCGGATAATTCTGCAGCCATTGGCAAAATAACCTGCGCTGCAACAGCCGTCAAACCAAGCAGTAAACTGAATAAAAAGATGAAATAATAATTGGAAACAAGTCCGATTGCTGCAAGAATACAGAATAATATCGCCAGCAAAATCAGAATTAAATTCTTACGATTGACTTTGTCTCCTAATGGAACTAAGGTTAATAATCCTGCGCCGTAACCGACTTGTCCCAAACCGACCATAATTCCCATTTTGCTTTCGGAAACTTTGAAGGTTTCTGCAATCTGATGCAGAATTGGCTGTGCATAGTAGATATTTGAAACACAAATCCCTGCTACGACAGCCATCCCCAGAACCTGAACTTTACTCAGTTTCGATTGTTCTTCTATCATTGATTATTTTGAAGCTTGATTAAGAATTTCCAAATCCTCCGAATCTAATTCTAACTTCGGAGCATCGAAAATTGTTTGCAATTGTCTTTCGCTTGTAGCACTTACAATTGGCGCAGTAATTAATGGATTTGCTAGAAGCCAAGCCAAAGCCACAGTTGCAGGTTGAGATTGATGTTTCTCCGAAATTTTATCCAAAGCTGACAAAACAGATTTTCCTTTGTCATCAAAATATTTCTTGATTCCGCCACCTCTTGCTGTGTTTTCAAAATCAGCTTCAGTTCTATATTTTCCCGTTAAGAAACCTGCTGCCAAAGACCAATATGGAAATGCGCTTAATCCGAATTTTTCAACTAATGGCGCATATTCTGTCTCAAATTTTTCTCTTTCTACTAAATTATAGTGTGGCTGTAGAGCGACATATTTTGGGAAATTATTTTTTTCAGCTACTTCAAAAGATTCAATCAATCTTTCTGGGGAAACATTGGAAGCTGCGATGTATCTTACTTTTCCAGCTTTTACGATTTCGTCATAAGCCGATAAAGTTTCCTCCACAGGCGTTTTGGTATCATCAAAGTGGGTGTAATACAAATCGATATGGTCTGTTCCAAGACGTTTCAAAGATTCATCAACAGATTTCAGAATATGTTTTTTACTGATGTCAAATCCGTGTTCTTGGGTTTCAGAACCTACTTTTGTAGCCAATACAATATCCTGACGGTTTTTTCTTTCCTTCATCCATTTTCCGATGATTTCTTCAGATTGTCCGCCTTTTCCGTTCACCCACCAAGAATAAGTGTCGGCTGTATCAATAAAATTGAATCCGCCTTCTGTGAATTTATTCAGAATATTGAATGATTCTTTTTCATCCAAAGTCCATCCAAAAACATTACCTCCAAAATTGATTGGAGCGATTTCTAAATCTGTATTTTTAATTGTTACTTTTTTCATTATAAATAATTTTAATTAATTCTTTGTTGAACACAAAATCCGCAAGTTTTTATTCAATGCTTTAAGTTCACTTCACAAAGTTTTATCAAATCGAAGCGTCTTTGTGAACTTAAATTTAGCATTAACTAATAAATTCTTTGTGAGCTTTGTGTTGTATATTTTATTTTATTTTAAGGTTTTAAAAATTCCTTGACAGGTTTTATGAATTGGTCAAAAACTTCGATGTGTGGAAGATGTCCCACGTTCTCAATTTCCACCAGTTTTGAACCTTTTATTTTTTGTTGAGTAGCTTTGCCTAATAAGTCGTATCGTCCCATTGTTTCAGCTACTTTTGGGTCTTTCACATTGGCTTTTCCAATCGCTGTTCTGTCTCTTGTTCCGATAATTAATAAGGTTGGAACATTCAGATTTTGGAATTCATAAACAACGGGCTGTGTGAAAATCATATCCGAAGTTTTTGCGTTTACCAAAGCGACTTTCGGATAATCCGGCGCTTTTGTCCAGCCTGTTAGAAGATAAACCCATTCGTCATATTCTGGTTTCCATTTGTTGTCGTAATAAAAATTGTTTTGATATTTTTTGGTTGATTCGTAATCGGCTTTCAGTTCGGTTTGATAATTCTGGTCGATAGAACCGTAAGGCGCAACCAATTTCCAATCTTCCAGTCCAATGGGGTTTTCAAGGATTAATTTTTCAACCTTTTCCGGATACATTAATGTAAATCTTGTCGCCAACATTCCACCCATTGAATGTCCGAGAAGAATTATTTTATCGATTTTCAATTCATCTAAAATCGCTTTCGTATTTTGAGCCAATTGCTGAAAACTGAATTGATATTCTGTAGGTTTCGATGATTTCCCAAATCCAATTTGGTCAGGAACTACCACCCGATAGCCTTCTTTGGTCAAAGCCTGAATCGTTGTTTTCCAATATGCTCCATTGAAATTTTTTCCGTGAAGCAGAACAACCGTCTTTCCGTTTGCTTTTTCTGGTTTGATGTCCATATAAGCCATTTTCAAATCCTGATTCTGGCTTTTGAAATCAAGAAAATGAACAGCGTAAGGATATTGGTAATTGGTCAACATAATATCCAAAACTGGGCGATTCTGAGCCGATAAATAATTAATGGATAAAATTAAAAATGTTATTATTTTTAAGAATTTCATATTTTACTTTTAGAAATTAATGATTAGAAACAGGATTATATTTTTCATAAAACCAAAGCAATCCACCCAAATAAACTGAATGCAATAATTGTGCTTCTATCGCGCTCCAATTCTCGATGGATGCACTTCCCAATATTAAAATACTCATTAAAACTAATCCTGAATAAATCGTGTATTTAGTTTGAAATCCAATTAATAATAACAATCCAATCAGAAATTCTGCAATTGGCAGAAAATAACTGAAAGGTATAATCATAAAACTTGGAATTGCAGATTTTTCCATTGATGTTACCATCCAATTGCTGAACATTTCAAGCTTCGGAAGTCTTACCAATCCGTGACCTAACAAGGAAATGGCGATTGGCAATCTCAAAAAGAAATAAGTCGTTTTGAAGTCTTTCATAATTACTGACTTTTCAATTTCTTCATAAATTCCAAGATAGCTGGTCTAAGTTCTTCGAATAGAGGATGTTGTTTGTTCTTCAACATTACTTCTGTGAATAACTTCAAGCCTAAAGCAAATTCCTGCGCTGTATTGTCTTCTTCGAAGATTTTCTTTGACTTTATCACTTCAAAAATATTAAACAAATCATCGTGATTATTAAATTCGAAACTTAAATTTCTACTGCCTTCAGAACCGTCTTTTAATTGGATTTCTTTCAAATTTAATTGATAAGAATTATTTCTTTTCTCTGTCATTTAAAAAGCATTGACTAATTCATTAATACTTTCGATTTCTTCTTTTGAAAGACTGATTTCAATCGCTTTTGCATTTTGAATGGCTTGTTCTGCATTTCGCGCGCCGGCTAAAGCAATTGTAATTCCTGTTCTTTCTATTGTCCAACGCAAAACCAATTGTCCCAAAGTGGCGTTGTGTTTTTCTGCAATTGGTTTGATTTTATCTAAAAGTGCATTCGTTTTTTCAATAAACTCAGGCTGAAAATGTGGGAGTTTTGCTCTGTGGTCACCCTCTTGGAATTTGTAATCAGAAGTAATCTTTCCTGTTAGCAAGCCTCTTTCCAAAGGACTGTAAGCCAAAATAGATTTGTTATTTTCGATGCAATAAGGAACAGTTTCTTCCTCAATTCCACGATTGACCATACTAAACGGAATCTGATTGGAAACTAAATTCAACGTTTTTGCAGCTTCTGCCATTTGTTGCGCATTGTAGTTGCAAACACCGGCAAAACGAACTTTTCCTTGTTCAATTAATTTTGAAACGGCTTCGAAAGTTTCGTCAATCGATGTTGTAGAATCAGGCCAATGGATTTGATACAAATCGATGTAATCTGTTCCTAGACGTTTCAAACTTTGTTCACATTCGTAAATGATGCTATCTTTTCCAGCATATTTGTAAACATCAATGTCTTGTCCATCGTTATTTTTGCTGTGCATCGCAAAATCACCTTTTGCCAAATCCCAACGCATCCCGAATTTGGTCAAAATCTGAACTTTATCACGGGAAATTCCTTTAATGGCTTCGCCCACGATTTCTTCACTGGTCCCTTGTCCGTAGATTGGCGCAGTGTCGATAGAAGTTGCGCCAACATCATAAGATGCTTTTATTGCTTCAATAGCGTCATTGCGGTCTGTGCTTCCCCACATCCAACCGCCGGCAGCCCAAGCTCCAAAAGTGATTGCTGATACTTCTAAATCGCTGTTGCCTAATTTTCTATATTCCATTTTGTTGATTGATTTTATGATTGAATTTAAAATTGCCTTTATCAAGCTTTACAAATTTCGTTTTTTGATAAGTAAAAACAGATGTAGTTTTTTGATATATTATTGTAAATTTACAATATGAAGAGGAAGCAGTTTAATTCTTTAGAAATAGATTCTTTCAATGTGGAAGAATATCCTTTGCCACGTCACAGCCATACATATTATGAGTTGGTTTATATCTTCAAAGGCTGTGGTAATCATCATTTGAACAAGCTGATTGTTCCTTACAAAGCCGGAGATTTGTATCTGATTTCTCCCGAAGATGAGCATTATTTCGATATCAAAAAACAAACGAAATTTGCTTTTATCAAATTCAATGACAGTTTTTTCGAGAGCAACAAACATCTTGCGCCGGACACTTTGATGACCGCTTCGCCAATTGATATTATGCGAAACCCGATGCTGAAGGAAATAAAATTGTGTTTCGATGAACCTTGCAAAACGATTCTCAGAAAAACGGTAGAAAATATTGTGGATTATGATAAAATCTGCGATGTGACGACTTCTCCGATTATGTTTTTCCAAGTCTTGTCATTATTTGGATTGATTCGCGAGGCTTCTGCCAAACTAAACGTCAGAATTGATAATGGCGTTCCGAGTCAGGAAGATTTGATTTCGTACATTCATCAGAATATCTATCGTCCGGAAACAATTAGAATCAAAACAATTGCGTTGCATTTTAATATTTCGCCGACTTATTTCAGTGCTTATTTTAAACGGAATTTCGAGATGTCTTATCGAAATTACATCAATAATTATAGATTGGCTTTGATTGAAAAAAGAATAGAATCGGGGCAGAATACCATCAAGCAGATTGCTTATGAGTTTGGTTTTACGGATGAGAGCCACCTTTCACATTATTTCAAAAATAAGAAAAGCAAAACGCTGGGTTCTTATAAAGTGAAAAGCAAGATTGGAATTTCAATGAATTAATTCCATTATCTTTTGGATTTCATTGCCTTAACTTTTTTCACAGAATCATCTTTCAACAACTGTAGATATTTCTCCGACTCAGCAGGAATCAATTTGATTTTAGAATCCTGATTATGAAAAATCCCAAATCCATTTTTCTTTGCTAAAGGCGAAGTCCGCAAACAAGCTTGTCCTTTTGAAAAATAATTAAGTTTTTCTTCTTCCAATTCTGAGGGCGAAATATCATTTCGTTCCGCAAAAATTTCGAAGAGCAATTCGTCAGAAGTATATTTTAGAGGATGTTTAGTAAGTTTCTCGTATTGATAAGTGGCAATCGTTTTTTTATCATTTTTCACAACTGGAATCACAGATGCAGAAACGGGAGAATCTTCCGCGATTTCTATCAAAGTGTTGGTGTAATTGGTTGTGTGGGTTTTCATTCTAAATCAAGTTTATTTTGAAGTGTATTTAATTTCTTTATTAAATATCCTATTTTTTGATTGTCAGCAAAAGCTGAAATGGAACTCGTCAAATTAATATTATCAACTGATTTCATATCAGCTTCACAAACCATCAGTAGATTTGCCTCGTTTGCTCCATTGATTGAAATCTTGAAATATTTCTCCTCAAATTCTTTCACAGATTTCAATTTGCTTGCTTTATATGAAGACCAATCTTTTAAAGTTCTTTTTTTATTTGCTAAATTTTTTTTAGTAAAAAGATTAAAGCTTCTTTTTATTGATGCCCCCAATAATTCATCATCGCAGTCCAAATTTAGTATTTCAATTTCTTCTTGCTCATATCTTAACCAAGATTCGTCTATATAATGAGAAGCTATCAATATTTTCCCCAATGCAGAACTTATATAGATTGCTAGAGATTTCGGAAATTCTTTTTCGCTCTTTTTGAAAACTTTAAATAAACTCATAAGTGTTTAATTATTTCTTGTAAACTTTAAGCTACTTCAAATTTCTTCGCTTTCACCATCCACAACCCAACAAAAGTCAAAAACCCATTCAAGATAATCAGTTCCACACCAATTCTGTAATCAGTGTTATTCGTTACCAGATAATTAATCAGATAAGTCACAACAGGTGCCAAAATCGTCACGGCCAAGATGGAATATTTCTTCGTGATTTGATATTTCGTCAGGATTCCGAAAGCAAATAATCCCAACAACGGACCATAAGTATAACCCGCGATTTCCATTATCAGATAAACAATCGATTTGTCATTAATAGCTTTGAAAACCATTATCAATACGAAGAAAATCACTGTGAAAGTCAAATGAACTTTCATTCTCAGATGCTTCTTTTGTTTCTCGGTTTTTTGCTGGTCTTCGTTCAGATTTAAAAGATCCACACAGTAAGAACTCGTAACCGCCGTCAAAGCACCATCAGCAGAAGGAAACAAAGCCGAAATCAAACCGATGATGAAAATCACAGAAAGCGCCATCGGGAAATGCCCTTGCAGAGATAGGGCCGGGAACAGGTCGTCACCCATAATATTTTTGATTTGACCCGCAGAATCCTTGAAGCCAAAAGTATTCGTAATCACTTCTTTTCCGTCCACCATAGTCGAGATTTGACCGTAATCTGCGCCGTGCTGCATCGCAAAAAGATAAAGCAAACCACCCAAAAACAAGAACGCCAGATTTACGAAAAGCAAAGTTCCCGCAAACGTCAGCATATTCTTTTTCGAGTTTTTCAGGTTGTCTACAGAGATATTTTTCTGCATCATTTCTTGGTCAAGACCCGTCATCGCAATTGTGATGAACATCCCGCCCAGAATCGTTTTCAGGAAAAATGTTTTAGAATTCACATCCGTATTGATAAAATGCGTGAATTGCTTCTGCTCCAGAATCGTGAAAGCTTCTCCAAAAGACAGATTAAGATTTGATAAAATATAAACAATGCAGGCAATCAAGCTGATAATCATAAACGAAGTCTGCAAAGTATCTGTAATCACAATCGTTTTCACACCGCCTTCAAACGTATAAAGCAGAATCATCAAAAGCAACACAAAAGCCGTTACCCAAAACGGAACGCCAAGACTTTCAAGCAAGAAAATCTGAAGAATATTTACCACCAGATATAACCTCGCCGTCGCTCCAATCGCTCTCGAAATAATGAAAAACACAGAACCGATTTTATGCGCCTCTACATTGAAACGTTTCCCCAAATAAGTATAAATCGAGGTCAGATTCATCCGGTAATAGAGTGGGAGCAAAATCCCCGCAACGATGAAGTAACCGATGAAAAACCCAATCACCATCATATAATATTCGAAACCGCCAAACGGATTTTCGCCACCCAGCAGTTTTCCCACCGTTCCCGGAACCGAAATAAAAGTCACGCCCGAAAGTGATGTTCCAATCATCCCAAATGCCACCAGCCACCACTTACTTTTCTTGTTTCCGATGAAAAAAGACTGGTTGTCCGAGTTACGGCTTGTAAAATAAGAGATCACCAAAAGCCCGATAAAATAAGCAAAAACGAATAATAGTAAAACAGTTCCCGGATTCATTGTTCAAATTTGAGTTGAACAAAAATAGTTTTTTTTATGAATAAAGCTTTTATTAACCTACATCAATTAATTAAAACCTTTTAAGCATCTAACTTTGTAGTATTAATAAATAAAAAAAACAATTCATTATGAAAAAGTTATTCTTATCGTTTTTATTTGCAACAATCAGTATTTTAGGATTTTCGCAAACTACTTGGAATGTTGATCCAATGCATTCTTCTTTCAATTTTAACATCAAACACATGGGAATTAGCTTTGTACAAGGGCGTTTTGATAAGTTTGAAGGAAAAGTTGTAACAACTGCTGATGATCTTAGCAATGCAAAATTTGATTTTACTGTTAATACAACTTCTGTTAACACGGGTGTTGAGATGCGTGATAATCACTTGAAATCTGCTGATTTTTTTGATGCAGAAAAATTTCCTGCAATGAAATTTGAAAGTACTTCTATCAAAAAATTAAAAGGAAATACTTATCAGTTGACAGGTAAGTTAACAATCAAAAATGTTACAAAACCAATTACTGTAACTGCTGTTTATGGTGGTAAGAACAAAGATCAGCAAGGAAATGAGAAATTAGGTTTCCAGACTACTTTCAAAGTTAACAGATTAGATTATAATATCAGTTATGATCCAACAGGCGCAGGTGTTGCAAAAGATGTGGATGTTGCTGTATATGTAGAGTTTGTTAAAAGCAAATAATTAAAGTTTTAGTCCATTTTCCAAAATAGCAAAAAGCTTTCCCCATTATGGAGAAAGCTTTTTGTTATTTTATCATTTTTTTAGTGATCCAAAAAATTAAAAAAGCTGTTACCGATAAAATAGCAAACGAACCTATCCAAAGACTATCAAACCCAAAGTGGCTCACAACATAAGTTCCCAAAAACGGCGTAAATATAAAGGAGAACGAAAATGCAATCCCGTTTAGTCCCATATAAGCTCCTTTGTTTCCATTTTCTGACCGGAGAGCGGTGACTGTAGACATAAAAGGTAATGCCCAAATCTCTGCAACACACAAAACTGTCATCGATAGAACCAACCAAGTGATGTTACTGCCAAATATCAACATCAAATAGGATAATCCCGCTAATACTGCACCTAAAAACAAAATCTGAGGAATCTTCAACGTTCTTTCAGCAATACTTACCAAAGGCATTTCCAATAATACAATGATAAATCCGCTGTAACCTAAAATAAAGCCAATCGTACTTTGACTCAACTTAGCAACATCTTTATAAAACAAAGGAATTGTGTTGAAAAACTGAAAAAAGCAGATTGCAAAAATGGTACATAAAAAGCTAAAAACTAGAAAAGGATAATCTTTATAAGGCGATTTTGTAACTGTCTTTTCAATGGGTTTTGTAGGTTCTAATTTCTTTTTCTCTCGGAAGATTTTATTGCGTCTTCGGAAAAATATAACGTAGATAATTCCAGCAGTCACAGCCCCGATTCCATTAACAATGAAAAGGAAATTATAAGAAATCCCCGACAAGATACCGCCCAAAGCAGGACCAATTGAAAATCCAAGATTTATAGCCATTCGGTTTAGGGAAAAAGCTTTAGTCAGATTCTCAGGTCTTGCATATTTTGTAATCGCCACCGAGTTCGCGGGACGAAAAGTATCACTGATCGTACTTTGTAGAAAAATTAATAAAGCCATCATTTCCACACTTGAAAAAAATGGCATAATGATAAATATCGGCGCACTTAGAAACAAACTCCAACTTTGGATATAATATTCCCCGAATTTATCAGTCAAAAATCCTCCCAACCAAGAACCTAACACGGAACCGATTCCGTAAAAACTCAAAACAATCCCTGTATTTTCCAAGGAAAACTTCAAATGGTCTGTCATATAAACACCTAAAAACGGCAAAACCATCGAACCAGAACGGTTGATGAGCATCACGATGGACAACATCCAGGCTTCTCTGGAAAGTCCTTTGAAAGTGTTGATATAAGAATTGAAAAGTTTCATTTTGTAGCAGTGCAAAAGTATCTTTTTTGTTGGGTTAAAACAAAAAAAACCAATCTTGATCAGATTGGTTTTAAAAATTTATTGTGTTATTAACTAAGGCATTTTGAAACCTCTTGTAGTAATTCTTCCATAGCTATCCACATACTTCACCTGTACGTTTCCTTTGTAGCTATTCAGTATTTTTTCTACATCTTTTTGCGAGTTAACCGGTTTTCCATTGATTTCCATCACGATAAAATTATCAACCACACCTATTTTGTCCATTTCGCCGCCTTCAGTTACATTTTTGGCTAAAACTCCACTTTCCAATCCATAGTCAGTTTTTACTCTGTCACTCAAAGGTTCGAACTCGGATCCAATTTTCTCAGTCACAGTCAAATCCTCTCTGCTTCTAGAAGACGTTCCGCCTTTTTGATCTTTTAGGGTAACAGTTACAGTATTTGGTTTACCATTTCTAATATAGGTCACTGTCACTTTATCTCCTGGTCTTCTGCTGCCAATTGCAAATGAAAGATCTGCAAAGCTTCCGATGTTGGTATCATCAATTTTTGTAACTATATCTCCCGTTCTGATTCCTGCATCCTCAGCGCCACTTTTTCCTGTAACTTCTGTCACAAAAACACCGTCTCCAACTTTCAGATTAGATTTATTTTTTTGATTATAAGCCGCTACTTGCATATCATTAGAAAGATCCAGACTTCCTATTCCTAAGAAACCTCTCTGTACAAGACCAAATTTCTTGATGTCTTCCACAATTTTTCTAGCTAAGTTAGATGGAACAGCAAATCCATAACCTTCATAATATCCTGTTTTGGACTGAATAGCAGTGTTTATTCCAATCAAATCTCCATTCACATTCACCAAAGCTCCACCACTGTTTCCAGGATTAATAGCCGCATCTGTTTGGATGAAACTTTCAATCGGTGTTCTGGATTGCTGACTGAGAATATCAATGCTTCTTCCTTTTGCAGAAACAATTCCGGCTGTTACTGTAGAATTTAATCCAAGGGGATTTCCTACCGCCAACACCCATTGTCCAACTTCTACCATGTCAGAATTGGCAAAATTGAGATAAGGCAAACCTTTTTCCTCAATTTTCAGAAGTGAAATATCTGTATTTGGGTCTGTTCCAACTAGGGTTGCTATATATGATTTTTTGTTACTAAGAACTACTTCCAGCTTGTTGGCACCGGCTACAACGTGATTATTGGAGATGATGTAACCGTCTGGTGAAATAATAACACCGGAACCTAAGCCAGATGGCATATTTTTAGGAGTCTGTTGCTGTTGTCTTTGCTGACCGCCGCCAAAAGGATTTCCGAAGAAAAAATCAAACATATCCTGATCCGGCATCCTCTGTGCAGATCTGTCCTGATAATTTTTAATAGTTACAACTGCTGGAACAGTCGTTTTAGAAGCCTTTACAAAATCATCTCCAACTGCAGAACCCATTCCTACAAAAGCAGAATTCTTGGATGCTTTCGTAAAATATTCAAAATCTTCTCCATTGTTTTCGTGGCTGAAATATTGACTAGCTCCGAACACTGTTGCTCCAGAGATAACTCCTGTCAATGCAAATGGCATTAGTTTTTTTAATGTATTCTTCATTTTAATATTCATTTCTTATTTGAGATTTTTGTTAGACAAATTTAATGCTAAATTAGTATGAACTAAAAAATTAGTGTTACACTTTTAACGAAGTTTAACCATTTTTAAAAAATTCTTAATAAAAAATTAGTTTTAACAGTGTTTATACCAAACTTTCATCCCATATTATTTGAAATAATTTTTATACTTATTATTTGATTTTCAGCTACATAATTAGATGAATGACAAATTGTCATAATTGTTTAATATTCCTAATTAGTATTAAAATTACTTTGAGAAAAGACTTATTTACTTTTTAACGATTGTAATTTTTGGCAGATGTTTTGTTTTAAAATTTAAATAAAAAACATTTTTAATTTGTTTGAAATAAAAGAAAGATAATTAATTAAAAAATATAATATGAAATCAAGTGTAAAAATAGCTTTAGGATTTCTTGCAGGCGGAGGTTTGTTAATTGCCGCAGGTATCGTAAGAAAAGCAAGAAAAAATAGGTCACAAACTTACAGCGCACCGGATGGAAATACTTATCAAGAAAATGAGATGTACAGAAACTCACAAGGTGAGATTTTCCAGAATGGCAAAAAACTACATTTTGACACTCCTGAACTTCTTTCTCAGGCTCACCATCATATAGATTCCCAAATTAACTCAAAATTTAATAATAAGAATTTTAATTCGAGACAGGTGAACTATCATCAGAAGGGCATAAGACATCATTAAATCTAAATAAATTATGGAAAAAGAAAATATTGTAGAAAGGCTCGTGAGATATGAGTTTGAGAAAACTAACCTATACACTGGTTTTAAATCAGTGGCAGAAGCAAGACAGTTTTCAGAAGAAAGAAACGGAAGATTACTGGAAGTAGGTTTTTTGGATGGCAATGATAATCCTGTAGAAGACAGTTCGCAGAACTTGATATCAGAAAACAAATATTATAAGGCGTTTGCGGGACCGGATTATAAGATATTACATTCATCGGATGAAGGATTTCAGGAAATTGCAGACAAACTGAAAGAACGACAAAATGAAGTAACTGAAAAAAGTCCAGATGAAAAATATTTTTCTGATTCAGATCCTCTAATAAAGGAAGACGCTGTTATTGTTTTATACAAAGGAGAAGTAGAAAATGTAACATCTCGGGAAAGGTCTAAATACTTAATGCATACCAAAGTTTATGAAGTTGCGGTGGAGGTACCAAAGTCAGATGAGTGAAAGTTATAGAATTAATACATAAAATTTAATAGTAAATTTTGGAAAGTGATGAAAGAGAATATGAAATCGATTGCAGCTTTTTGTGAGGAACTTACAAGCATTAATCATTCTTCAGTTCTTGGTATATCCGATGAAAAAAGGTGTACTCAACTTTCCGAAACAACATAAATCAACAAAAGAATCCGGTTATTTCCGGATTTTTTTGGTAAAAAAGTCATCATTTGGAACGGTTGCAATTTTATTAATAACTTTGCAGACTTATGTCAAATGTAATTTCACAACCCAAAACCGTTGCTTTTCACACACTTGGCTGCAAACTGAACTTTGCAGAAACCTCTACTATTGCAAGGCAACTGACGGATGCCGGTTATCAAAAGGTTAATTTTGATGTCCCTGCGAATGTTTATATTATCAACACTTGTTCTGTTACAGAAAATGCAGATAAGGAATGTAAACTTCACGTCAAGCGCGCTGCGAAAGCGAATCCAGATGGTTTGGTCGCAATAATTGGTTGCTATGCACAGCTGAAGCCGGAAGAAATTTCGTCTATTACCGGTGTAGATTTGGTTTTAGGAGCTAAAGAAAAATTCAATATTCTAAGTTATCTGGAGGATTTGGAGAAGTCTGAAAGTTATGCAGAGATTCATTCTTGTGAAATTGATGAAGCTGATTTTTTCGTTGGTTCTTATTCTATTGGCGATAGAACCAGAGCTTTTTTGAAAGTTCAGGATGGTTGCGATTACAAATGTACTTATTGCACAATCCCTTTAGCCAGAGGAATTTCTCGTTCTGATACCATTGATAATGTTGTTGCGAATGCAAAAGAAATTGCGGCGAGAGATATTAAGGAAATTGTTCTTACGGGCGTTAATATCGGAGATTATGGAAAAGGAGAATTCGGGAATAAAAAACACGAACATACTTTTCTCGATTTGATTTCTGAGTTGGATAAAGTTGAAGGTATTGAAAGAATCCGAATTTCTTCCATCGAACCCAATCTTTTGAAAGACGAAAGTATCGATTTGGTTGCCAAAAGCAGAAGCTTTGTGCCACATTTTCATATTCCGCTTCAATCTGGAAGTGATGAATTGTTGAAGAAAATGAAACGCAGATATTTAACCAAATTATATAATAACAGAGTTAATAAAATCCGAGAAGTAATGCCGGATGCGGCAATTGGTGTTGATGTCATCGTTGGATTTCCAGGTGAAACAGAAGAGTTATTTATGGAAACTTATAATTTCCTGAATGATTTGCCAATCAGTTATCTTCACGTTTTTACATATTCTGAAAGAGAAAATACAGAAGCTGCGGATATGCAAGGAGCTGTTCCCATCCCAGAAAGAAAAAGACGTAACAAAATGCTGAGAATCCTTTCCGAGAAAAAGAAAATGGAATTCTACAGAACACAGCTAGGCAATAAACTTTCTGTACTTTGGGAACATGAAAACAAAAACGGAATGATGTACGGCTTCACGGAAAACTACGTGAGGGTAGCTAAACCGTTTGATGAAAAATCAATCAATCAAATCGAAATCATTGTCTTAGATAAAATTACAGAAGAAGGTAATGTCTCTATCAAAGAGATGCAATTTGAGGATTTTTTGGCTAAGATTTAAACAAATACCAAAAATAAAAAAACCGCAAAATACTATTTTTGCGGTTTTTTTTATCTAGAAGAATACCAAATTAGTCTTCTTTTGGTAATCTAGTTCTTGTATTATAAAGCTGGAAGTTGAAAACAAAACTTCTGTTTTGATAAACAGTTCCGTATATTGAATTATCTCTCGCAAATGCTGCTCTTGATGGTACTATAATAACACCCTGCATGTTATAATCTTCTGCAATATCTCGGTTGTCAAAAGATTTAAAAAACTTAAGTGCTTCCTGCAATCCTTCAATTTCATAAAAGTTACGTTCTACTGTGGTGCTATTTGCAGTATTATACGCTTTAATAACAGATGATTTTACATAGTAATAAGCTGGGTCTACGCTTGGAACGCCAGTATTAGCAACATTATTAATAAAGGTAGCTTCATCACTAAAGCTTATTTTGTCATTAGTTTTTGTAGCACTATATGTTTTAGTAATATTAAAAAAACTAATTACATCATTACTTGCTACATCTTTTCCGGGGTTTGGCTGTGCGCCAGGTCTCACAATATAGATTACACCGGATGGCAACTTAACGTAATTATAATCCGCTAATTTTTTTTCATTGTTATCAGTATCTGTGGTATCATCAAAAGCGGTGATTACGCCTTTGCTATCTAAATAATGCTTATTCAGAAAATCTAGAGCAGCGGCATCGTCATATTCTTTTTGCTCATCTACAGTAAGCTGTACAACCTCTTCATCATCAGTATTGTCTTTCTTGCATCCCTGTAAGACAGCTACAGAAAGAGCAATTCCCAAAAGTATTTTTTTCATTTTTTTATTTAATGTTAAATTGCGATTAATTTTAACGAGACAAAAGTATAAAAAATTATGAGAATAGATAAATTTTTATGGAGTGTGAGATTTTATAAAACCAGAAACATCGCTGCTGAAGAAATCAAAAAGAATAGGGTGAGTATAGGAGAAAATGTGGTTAAGTCTTCTAAAGAGGTAAAGATTGGCGATGTTATAAAAATTAAAAAAAATCAAATCGAATATAAAATAAAAGTGACCGATCTGCCGAAAAGCAGGATTGGCGCTAAATTGGTTGCGCTTTATGTGATTGATATGACGGAGAAAGATCAATATGAAATTTTAAAAATGAGAAAATCTGCTCAAGATTATTACAGGCAAAAAGGACTCGGAAGACCTACAAAAAAAGATAGGCGAGAAATGGACGATTTTTCTGCTGGCAGTTCAGCCTTAGAAATGGATAATGAAGATTGGGATATTTTTTTCTCACCGGACACTGAAGAAGGCGAAGATTAAATATTTAATAGCTTTATGATTTCATCAGAAATATCATTGGCGGTTTTGGAGTCTGTATCGACTGTAAAATGAGATTTGCTGTAGAAAGGATTCCTTTCGAAAAGATGCTTCGCGATAAATTCAGGCACGTCGTCATCATTTAATTTGGCAATCAGCGGGCGGGTATTTTTCTGTAGCAGTACTCGGTCTGTAAGCGTTTTTACAGAAGCTCTTAGAAATATACTCTTTGATTTTTCATTAATTAGTTCCATATTATTATAGTAAACGGGAGTTCCACCGCCAAGACTCAGAATGATATCTTTTTCCTCGTTCAGAATATTTTCCAATACGCGTTTTTCTTCCTTGCGAAAGAATATTTCTCCCTTTGTCTGGAATATTTCAGGAATACTCAGCAGGTTTTCTTCAGAAATTCTTTGATCGAGGTCAATTAATGGAAAATTTAATTTTTTGCTCAAGTTTTTGGAAACGTGAGATTTACCGCTTCCCATATATCCAAGTAAAGAAATTATCATAATTTTATTTTAAACAAAGTTCGAAAAAAATTTTGAGATTTTAAAAAAAGCACTATCTTTGCACCACTAAAAAATGAGAGATAAACGGTAAACGCTAAAAGATTTAGTTTAAAATCATTTATCAGATGTCATAAATCTTTTCATTTTTATAGTGGCCGACCTGGTAGCTCAGCTGGTAGAGCAATACACTTTTAATGTATGGGTCCTGGGTTCGAATCCCAGCCAGGTCACTAGCAAATTAATCCGTAGCGATACGGTTTTTTTTTGCCTGCGTGGTGAAATTGGTAGACACGCCATCTTGAGGGGGTGGTTTCCTAAGGATGTGCTGGTTCGAGTCCAGTCGCAGGCACAGCAGAAATATTTTTAATTATTAAATTATTTTATTAATTAAGAAGACTCGGTAGCTCAGCTGGTAGAGCAATACACTTTTAATGTATGGGTCCTGGGTTCGAATCCCAGCCGAGTCACAATTTACGCAAGTAAATTTTTTTCATATTAATATTTTGTGATTTGGTGTAGAAGCTTCTTGTAAAAGAAGCTTCTTTTTATTTCAGGTGCATATTGTCTATCAGTCTCACTTGATCCACATTCACCACGATGAAGGCACGGTAATTTTCGTCTTCTGAAAAAAAGTCTGCTTCTTTCAAAGTGTCTTCATTGGCAATCAGGAAGTATTCCAGCACCATATCATCCCTATCGAAGATTTCCTCAACTCTTGATTTGATTTCCGGTATCGTTACCACCCGAAACCAATCATCCACCTTTTTTAGAGTTTGATAAATAACAGATGATGCTTCTTTTTCCGCTTCAGAAAGTCGCATATTTCTAGAACTCATCGCCAGTCCGTTCTTTTCTCTATGGATTTTTACACCGTGGATTTTGATGCCCAGATCCAGAATAGCTACTAATTTTTCTATAATTTTTAGTTGTTGAAAGTCTTTTTCTCCAAAATAGGCGTTGTCTGGTCTTACTTGTCGAAATAATTCTTCCACCACGGTTCCTACGCCATCAAAATGACCAGGTCTTGCGGCACCTTCCATCTCGTTTTCAATACCTCCGAAGTTATAGTGTTTTCTTTCCATACCATTTGGATATATGTCTTCCAGTTTTGGGATGTAAACGGCATCTACCAGTTTAGAATTCTGGAGCTTTTCAATATCATTTTCAACTGTTCTGGGATACTTTTCTAAATCTTCAGCGTTATTGAATTGCGTGGGATTTACAAATATTGAGGAAATTACAATGTCATTATCTTTGTTAGCTTCCTCATATAAAGAGATGTGTCCTGCGTGCAATGCGCCCATTGTAGGAGCAAATCCGATCGAATTGTTTTGTTCTTTTTGTGAATCTATATATTTTGAAAAAGAGTCTTTGTCGTAAAAAACCTGCATGATAGTAATGTTTTAAAGGCTCAAAGGTAGCTGTTTTTTGTTTTTACAGCAGATGATTTGTACTAAATTTCTTAAAAAGCTTCAGATCTTGACAGGATACCTATCATTTATTAAATATGTCGCATTTATCAATGTTGGTAATCTGTATTATTTTAGTCTGATTTTAACAATATTACTGATGTAAGTTATTGATATATAGTGTTATTTGTTAATTACTATTAATATTCAGTAAAATAAATGATTTGATTTAATTTTTTGTAATTTTGCAAAATGAAGTTTTTATACTTCGTTTAAAGTAAATTTTATGCCTAATCAAAAGATTTTATACGTTACTACGGAGATGTATCCCTATCAGGAAGATACAAATATGGGGAGCTTGGTGCACAAAATGGCGCTGAAAATGCATAGCGAGGGTAACGATGTAAGGGTTTTTATGCCGAGATTCGGACAAATCAGTGAAAGGAAGTTTCAATTACACGAGGTAATCCGTCTGTCCGGGATGAACATTATTATAAACGATTTGGATCAACCACTGATCATCAAAGTTGCATCTTTACCAGGTGAGCGTTTGCAGGTTTATTTTATAGATAATGAAGAATACTTCAAAAGAAAACAATATTATTTTGACGATGAAGGCAATCCTTTCGAAGATAATAATGAAAGAGCTGTTTTCTTTGCAAGGGGAGTTATAGAGACTATTAAAAAACTAAATTGGGTGCCAGATGTAATTCATCTCAATGGTTGGATGTCTTCGTTAATCCCGATATATTTGAAAACTTATTATAAAGACGATTCTTATTTCAACGATACCAAAATCGTACTTTCTGTTTATAATGAAGAAGATTTGAAGCTGAATGATAACACGAAGGAAATTCTGGAATTCGATAATATTTCAGATTTACAATCGTTAGATAATCCAAGTTTTCTCAGTTTTGTAAATGACAGTATGGATTATGTAGATGTTATTGTGAAAGGAAATGAATTTTTGGAAGACAAATTGGAGGAAGCTTATGCGAAAGCAGATGCTGAAAAATCTGACTATCTGAATGTAGAATCAATATCAACAATTTATTAATTACGATCGATTATATTATAATGATAAGAATAAAAAATATGATGAAGGTAATCTCCGTTTTATGGATGGGGATTGTTGTGTTGAATTCGTGTGAAAGCGATCTGGATAACCTCGGTTCTCAGTTAGTAAACGGATCCGAATCTTCAGAAAAAGTGTACGGACTTGCTGCTTATAATGTCAATAATCAAGACGTTCAGAATGTTGTTACTTCTCAGTATGACAGCGTCCGAATCGGCGCATTTACTGAGCCTGTTTTTGGAGGTCAGAAAGTTTCTTATTTCACGCAAGTAAGGCTGAGCTCATACAATCCTGATTTTGGAATAAACCCTGTTATAGATTCTGTTGTTCTTACTCTTAAACCTTTGTATGAAACGGCTTCAGACTCTTTAAAAACGACAACAACTGAAGATTATATCTATCCTGATGGTAATGTAGCTGCAAAAAAAGTAGTTAATACCTATCCAGTTAGAAAATATGGTAAATATAAGGTTGGAACGGCTACTCCTCCTTTAACCATAAGAGTTCATGAGGTTACTGACTTTTTAGGTGGAGCTTCCGACTCTATTAAAACGAATAAAACAATTGCAGTTTCATCTACTGATATTGGATCGAAAAGCTTCAACGGTACAGTTAATTCAGTGGTCATCACAAAAGATTCTGATGCGTCTGAACTCGTGAACCGCGCCGTATCGTTAAGAATACCATTGAAAAAAGAATTTTTTCAGGATAAAATCATAGCAAAGCAAGGAAATCAGGTGCTGAAAGATGCTGCATCATTTATTAGATATTTCCGAGGTTTAAGAATTTCGGTTGATGAAAATGACGGTTACATGTTTTCGATGGCTCCTAATGATGCTGCATTAACTATTTATTACAAGAATGACGTAACCGCATCAGATGGAACAGTTACTAAGACAAAACAAGAAACATCTTTAAGTTTAGGATCTCCAAATGTTCACTTAAGTAATGTGGCTTACTCTAGAAGTAGCTCTTACATAACCGGAACAAAAGATGCCATTGATGCAAAAGAGGTCAAAGCCAATGCAGCATTACCAATAACAAATCCTTCAACCAAACTTTATTTACAAGGGATGGGCGGAAGTAGTATTGGTGTACGAATTACAAAGGAATTAATCATTGCACTAAGAAATCAATATAAGAATGAAAAAATTGCAGTTGTTTCCGCAAAAATTCGACTATATAATGATAGTACTGATCCTGAGTGGGATAATAAATACAGAAAACCTTCAAGTTTCCTTGTAAAAGAAAGAGATACAATGTCAAGATTTTTACCGGATATGACAGTACTTTCAAGCGCAGGATATTCACTTGTCCGTACTGCTAATCTTTCCACAAAAGATGCTTACTATGATGTTAGTATTACTTCATCACTTAAACAAATTATAGAGGATGAATCTTACAATATAAATGAGTATAATGGGAAAGATTTTATAATTGATACAGGATCTTATCTTGTAAACTCATCTACGGGAGCACTACTTGGTCAGACTTATAATGACAGACCATACAATCCTTTTAGGTTATTACTGGTAGGAACAGATACAAGTAAAATAGGGCAGGAGATGCCTGTCAGCTCTAAGAATGTCCAGTTAAGATTAATATTCACAAAAAAATAAACTACTTAATATATGTGCGGAATCGTTGGTTATACAGGTTTTAGAGATGCATACGCTATTGTAATAAACGGATTGCGCCGTCTAGAATATCGTGGTTATGACAGTGCAGGTATAATTTTAGAATCACAAAATGATAAGTTTGAATTCAAAAAAACAAAAGGAAAAGTAGATGATCTGGTAGCAATTTCTAAAAACCTTGAGGCAACTTCCAAACTTGGAATGGGGCATACGAGGTGGGCTACACACGGCGTTCCAAGTGATAATAATTCTCACCCACACCTTTCAAACAACGGAAAAATAGCAATTGTACATAATGGTATTATTGAAAATTACGATACCATCAAAACAATGCTTATCAATAAAAACTTTGAATTTAAATCAGAGACGGATACTGAAGTATTGGTAAATTTAATTCAGTATTTTATGGATAAAGATCAATCTCTTGATTTTTCTGAAGCCGTTCGTTACGCCTTGAATGAAGTGTATGGAGCGTATGCAATTTCAGTAATGCACGAAGATTTTCCAGGGCAATTAGTTGTTGCTAGATTAGGTTCGCCACTTGCAATAGGAATTGGTGAAAATGAATATTTTGTGGCTTCTGATGCTTCACCATTTGTTGAATTTACACAAGAAGCTGTGTATCTTGAAGAAGGTCATATGGCGACGATCTCTCTGGAATCTGGAATAGATATCAGAACAATAAAGGAAAATACGAAAATAGAACCCGCTTTTCAGGAGCTAAGATTAAATCTTGAGCAAATTGAAAAAGCAGGCTATGAGCATTTTATGCTTAAAGAGATTTTCGAGCAGCCAAAATCCATTCTTGATACAATGCGCGGCCGCCTTCTTGTGGATGAAGGAATTATTAAAATGGCTGGAATATGGGATCATTTGGAAAGACTTACAAACGCCGAAAGAATCATTATTATAGCTTGTGGTACTTCTTGGCACGCAGGACTTATCGGTGAGTATCTTATTGAAGAATTTGCTAGAGTTCCTGTAGAAGTGGAGTATGCTTCTGAGTTCAGATACAGAAATCCTATCATAAGTTCTAAAGATGTTGTAATCGCAATCTCACAATCAGGTGAAACTGCAGATACAATGGCTGCCATTAAGCTTGCAAAAGAAAAAGGAGCTTTCGTTTTCGGAATTTGTAATGTGGTAGATTCTTCTATCGCTCGTTATACAGATGCTGGTGCTTATACGCATGCTGGACCAGAAATAGGTGTCGCTTCTACAAAAGCTTTCACATCACAATTGACAATTTTATCATTAATTGCAATCAAGTTAGGTAATCACAACGGAAATCTTGGAAAAGCAGATTTCATGAGGTTAATTACGGAATTGGACGCAATTCCAAAGAAAGTGGAAGATGTTCTAAATTCAGTGGATGAAAATGTAAAAGCTATTGCATCCAAATTTGTTGATGCTACTAATTTCTTATATTTGGGAAGAGGTTATAATTTCCCTGCCGCATTGGAAGGAGCTTTAAAATTAAAAGAGATTTCTTATATTCACGCCGAGGGTTATCCTGCTGCAGAAATGAAACATGGACCGATTGCTTTAATTGATGAAAACATGCCAATCGTTATTATTGCTCCAAAAGTTGGACATTATGATAAGATTGTCAGCAATGTACAAGAAATCAAAGCGAGAAAAGGAAAGGTGATTGCTATTGTTAGTAAAGGTGATACTCAAGTATCTGCAATGGCAGATTATATTATAGAGATTCCTGAGACATCAGAATGCTTCTCTCCAATTTTGGCATCTATACCTTTACAGCTATTGTCATATTATATTGCTGTGGCTAGAGGAGCTAATGTAGACCAGCCGAGAAATCTTGCCAAATCAGTTACTGTAGAATAATTTTGTGTGTTTTGTGAAATATTCTTTAACAAATTACGTTTTCAATTAAAATTGATAATTATTCATAAAAAAAATTATATATTTACCGCTTAATTTCTTTAAAATAGGATGAAAAGGATATTATTTATACTGTTGTCAACTTCGGTTATCATTTCTTGTTCCAAAGGTGGAGGGAAAGGTATAACAGGTAACCCCGGAATCAAGGGTGAGCTTATTCCAAGAGGATCTTCAAAATCATTTGTGGCTGAAAGACCTTATGGCATGGTTCCAATTCCAGGAGGATCTTTCGTAATGGGAATGGCAGATCAGGATTTTTCCAACACTCCGGAAAAGGCAATGCCTAAAACTGTAACGGTCTCTTCCTTTTTTATGGATGAAACTGAGGTTACAAATGCCGAATATCGTGTTTTCATCAACGCTGTTCGAGATTCAATTGCCAGAGGTTTGTTAGCTGAAGCTGCTGGTGAAGGTGGTGGCGAAGAAGGCGGGAACGGAAGTTCTATTGCTGACTATGCTTACGCTTCAAAAAAAACAGGTGAAGAAGCAACTCCTTATCAAAAGTTTTTGGAGTCTCAAGGAGGGAGAGATGGTTATGATGAGTCTAAAAAATTAGATAAAAAAGTACCATTAACCTATAATACTTCTGCTTATCCAGATGAAAAATATGCAGAGGTTTTAGAATCAATGTATTTACCAGCTGAAAAGAGAGTCAATAATGAGAGAATCATTGATTGGTCTAAAATTAAATACAGTTATCAGTGGGAGGATGTATCTTCTGCAGTAAAAGATAAAGATAGAGGAACGAAGTATCTTAAAAAAGAAAGTATTGCAATTTATCCTGATACCACAGTATGGGTGAAGGATTTTAATTATGCTTATAATGAACCTTTGTTTAATCAATATTTTTGGCATAATGCATACAAAGAATATCCTGTTGTCGGTGTAACCTGGGATCAGGCAAGAGCTTATTGTGATTTCAAAACTAAAATCAAAACAGATTATAATAATAGCCTGAAAAAGAAAAAGCAAAATGCATTGCGCTTCAGACTTCCTACAGAGGCAGAATGGGAATATGCTGCAAAAGGAGGAATTCAAAATGCTACTTATCCATGGGGTGGTCCTTATCTTCAGGATGATAGAGGTTGTTACCTTGCAAACTTTAAACCTAAAAGAGGTTCTTATATAGAAAACGAGGAAAAAGGCGATTATACTTACACTGCTCCAGTGAAAAAGTTTCAAAAGAACGGTTATGGCTTATATGACATGGCAGGTAACGTTTCAGAGTGGACAGAATCTCCGTACAATAACTCAACATATGAGTTCTCCTCAACATTAAATCCTAATTTATCCAATCAGTCATACAGGGAAGTTAAAAAGACTGTAAGAGGTGGATCTTGGAAAGATGCTGGATTTCTATTAATGACAGGTTACAGAGATTGGGAAAGAAAAGACTCTGCAAGAAGTTATATTGGATTTAGAACAATTCAGGATATACCTGCCGGAGCTGGGAAATTTTCAAGAAAAACAAGATAAAAATTAATATTAACTAACTATTACTAACTAAAAATTCAAAAAAATGTTTAAAACTAAAGAATCAATTACAAATTTTGTTTATTCGTTTGGTGCGGCTATTGTAATTCTAGGTGCTTTATTCAAGATGACGCACTGGAGCTTAGGCCCTATTACTGGTAACGTTGCGCTTGCTGCCGGTTTGATCACAGAAGCATTAATCTTCTTATTCTTTGCATTCGATCCACCAGCAAAAGAGGAGCATTATGCTTGGGAAAATGTTTATCCGGAACTATTGGATGAGTCTGCTGAAAGACAACCAAGAAAAGTTGTTGCTAAAGTAGAAAATAAAGAATTAGAAGTTTCATTATCCGATAAACTTGACAAAATGTTAGCGGATGCTAAATTGGACGTGAGTTTATTCGAAAGATTAAGAGGTGGGATTGATAAATTCTCTTCTTCTGTAGACCAAATTAACCAAACTGTAGATGTTTCTGCCTCTACTCACAAATATAACGAGCAATTGAATCTTGCTGCTTCTCATTTGGAGAGCATTAATGCTTTATATGCTTTGCAATTAGAACAAGGTCAAAAACAATCTGAGTTCAGTAAAAAATATGTTGAAGATATTCAAAAGTCTGCAGCACAATCAGAAAAATTCAACGAGGAATTACAAGGTTTAACTTCTAATCTTAATAGCCTTAACAGAGTTTACGGTGGTATGCTTAGTGCAATGAAGTCTTAATTTACTATCATTTTAATTTTTGTTTAACAATTAAATTATTTTATTAAAATGGCAGGAGGTAAACAGACACCACGTCAGAAGATGATTAACCTGATGTATTTGGTTTTCATTGCAATGCTTGCAATGACAATCGATCAGCAAATCATCAGATCATATAAAGATACGAATCAGTCTTTGACTGATACGAGATTGACAGTAGAGGAGCGTAACGATAAAATTTTTAAGAAAACTTTGGAGGCTAAAGCTGTTGCTTCTCCAGAAACTTATGGACCTTTATTAGATCAATACAAAAATTTGGAAGGAAAAACCAATGATTTAGTTGGTTTTATTGAAGGAATTAAAAATAAAATGAGTGTAGAGGCTGAGTATGATAGTAAATTACCTATCGAGGAAAGTCTAACTGCACTTAATAATACTGAACCAGCAACTCAGAATTTCTTCAAAGATGGTGATGAAAAAACACCATCAAAAACTGCTCAAGATTTAAAAACAAAAGTAGATGATTTAAGAAATTTTATCGTTTCTAGTTTTGGGGGCAACCCACAGCTTAAAACAGTTGCGGATAGAGCTCAAAAAATGCTAATAGTAGATTTTCCTAAAGGAGACAAGAGAAGCACACAAGGTTGGATTCAATATAAGTTTTACAACCAACCATTGGTAGCAGCTTTGTCTAACTTAGAAATTATTCAGTCTGAGGCTAGAAACTTGCAGTCAGATGCAATTACTTCAATGCTTCAGGAAAAAGTAGATGCTGATATCAAATTTGACGCTTATGAAGCTTTAGTTTCTGGTCCAAGTTCAGTGATGAAAGGAGAACCTGCTCAAATCAAAGTTTCTATCGGAACTTTTGCTAGTTCTGTTCCTGGTTTAGCTATTAGCGGTGCAAAGGTTGTTAATGGACAAGGTATTATTACTCCTGCTACTGGAACTCCTGGAGAACAGAAATTCCAAGGTACTATTACTTTCAATGATAAAAATGGAAAAGCTCATTCTCTTCCTTATTCTCATACATTGAGTGTTGTATCTGGACAAGAAGCGCTTAAAGAGCAAAGTGGTGCAATCTTAGCAGCGGATAAGATGAATGTTCTATATAGAGGTTTAGCTAACCCAATTTCTGGATCTATCTTAGGAGCTGATCTTAATGCGACTACTTTATCAGCAGCAGGTGCTTCTGTAAGTGGAGGTAAAGGAAAATGGAATGTAACACCTGGTGCAGGTAATACTGTTAAGTTAACAATCTCTGGAAAATCACCTAGTGGAAAAATGATTACCCAAGCTTTTGATTTTAGAATTAAAAATATTCCACCTCCAAGAGGTCAGATCAGAGGAGCTAGTTATGTTTCTATGCCTGCTGCTTCAATTTCAAAGCAGACTCTTTCAGCAACTCTTCCAGACTTTGATTTCCCTGTAACATTTGATGTTGTAAGTTTCAAAGTTAAAGTATCTGGTAAGCCGGTAATGCCTATCAACGGTAGTTCTCTTGGTCAAGTTGAATCTTTGACAAAAGGTCTTAGAAGCGGAGATGTTGTAACAATTTTTGATATTCAAGCGAAAGCCAATGGTTTAAATGGAGTTGTTCTTCCAAATATAGGTAACGTTATTGTAAACGTACTTTAAAAGAATTTTAAAAGTTTGATTGATTTTATTACTATTCAATATTTATTATGAAAAAGATTATATATAGTTTAATTTGTCTTTCTTCGGCAATGGCTTTTGGACAGAGCAGCATTCTCAATGCTAATTCGCCTCAGACATTCAGAGAAAATCGTGAGATTAAGAAAGATAGTATTACACCTCTTAAATATGGATTTATCGAAGATAAAGACATCTTGAGAAGTATGGTTGTATGGGAAATTATTGATATGAATGATAAAATCAATCAGCCTTTTTACCATAATTCTGATGGCTTGGTTTCTCAAAATAAGTCTCTTTATCAAATTTTATTAGATGCTGTTAATAATGGCAAAATAAAAGAGGTATATTCTGGAGATGATTTTACTTCAAGACTTACACCGGAGCAGATTGTTTCTGCTACATCTGCAGTCCAAGTATCTGATTACTTTTCTCAGACTTTGAACGAAAATAAGATTGATGATGCTACTGCTAACAATCTTAAAAAGTATTTTACTTCTATTCTTAATTCAACAGATTCTGATATTAGTTCTATAAAAGCTTTTTACAGCACTAGACTAGAAGACGTTTTATTATATAATGATGGGAGTTCTCCTGTAGTTCAAGACACTCTTGCAGAAGAAACTACAACAACTACCAAGAAAGGTAAAAAGAAAAAAGCAGCTAAAAAAGCAACTCCAAAAGCTGTAAATATTGCACCAAATACTGTTCTTGTTAAATTAGATGGAAGCTGGTACAAAATCAACAGAAACGATATCACTGCTAACGTTGATAAGATCGTAACTAGTACGGAAAAAGTAAAAGCGCTTAAGTTGATGGGTATGTGGTATATTGATAAGAGAGATACACAGCTTAGATACAGACTGCTTGGTATTGCAGCAATGGGTGAAGATCCAAATGCGGCTAAACTTAGAGCTTCACAAGCAGCTGCTTTAGCTGAAGCTGGACAGCCTGTAGATAATGCTTCATTAGGAGGTGGTGCGGATGATTTAATTGATCTTTTCTGGATCTATTATCCGGATGCTAGACAAGTTCTAAGCAGCAATTATATCTTTAATGCGAAGAATTCTACTTCAGACATCACTTTCGATGACGTTCTGAATGCAAGAAGATTTTCTTCTGTAATTTACAAGACTGATAACGGAATGGGTAGAGCTGGTAGCGGTAACATCGATGAGTATATTCCTAATGATGCGGAAGGTCAACTTGAAGAAAGCGACAGAATCAAAGCACAGATTCTACAAATGGAAAATGATATGTGGAATTACTAATATTTCTCATATTCCAAATAAAAAAACCTGAGTATCTTTACTCAGGTTTTTTATTTTATGGAACAGGTAGATTACATCATCGTTGGAGCTGGATATGCAGGAGTTTTTTTCGCTCATCAGTTGATTAAAGAAAAGAAATCGTTTAAGATTTTTTATGATGAGAATATCTCTGCGTCTCAAATTTCTGCTGGCGTTTGTAATCCGGTTATTCTGAAAAGATTCAATACATTTTGGAAGTCTCAGGAACAGATCGACTATCTGGATGTCATCTTCAAAGAAATAGAAACTTATACTTCTAAAAATTATTTGATTGATGAAAACGTTGTTCGAATTTTTCATAATGATTCTGAGAAAGTGCAATGGAAGAAAAATTCTGAGAAAGAAAACTTAGAATCTTTTCTTAATAATGATTTTATTAAACTTAATAGTGTAGAAAATCCTTTTGAAGCTGGAAAAGTAAATCATTCTTCAAGATTAAATGTAACAGATTTTTTCCAAGATACGCTCAATTATTTAGAAGAGAACAATTATTTAATCAGAGAAAAATTTGATTATGATTTGATTAATACTGAAAACAATTCTTACAAATATCTTTCATTTAAAAACCTCATTTTCTGCGAAGGAGTCGCAAGCAATCATAATCCTTATTTTAAAGAAATTCCAATTAAACCCAATAAAGGACATTGCTTAAAAATAATACTTAAATTGAAACCAGAACCTTATATTATTAAGAAGAAACATTTCTTGTTCAATCTTGAAAATGATGAATATTATTACGGCGGAACTTACGACCGTTTTGATAATTCAGATGATATCAACAAAGCATCTTTTGAGGAATTAGAAAATGGACTTCGCGAATTATACAAAAACGATTTTGAAATCAAAGATATCAATTTTGCTTTTCGTGCTACAGTTGCAGACAGAAGACCAATTTTAGGTAGACATCAGAAGTATCAGAATTTTTATATTTTTAATGGATTGGGAGCAAGAGGTGTTTACAACGGAAGTTATTTTTCCAAAGTTCTTTTCGATTACTTAGAAAGTGATATTGAACTGGATTCTGAAATTGATGTGAAAAGATTTTACTGATTTAATTAACAAAATTTAAATTATACTAATTTGGTCAGATTTTAATGAATTGTTAAATTTGCATTTCGGATAATATCTAATGATGAACAACGAACTAAAAGAAACTTACCAAAAACTGATTGATGAAAACATTGAATCAAAATCGATAGAAGAAGTTCTGGAGATTCTGACGAATACTTTTCCCGACGAAGTTTGCTTTTCCACAAGCTTTAGTTTCGAAGACCAAGTGATTACGGATTATGTGAAAAATTCAGGAATCAATGTTTTTACATTAGATACAGGTCGTTTATTCGAAGATACTTACAACACTTGGAATTTAACTAAATCCAAATACAAACTTCCAATCAAAGCTTATTATCCAAATCCCGAAGAATTAGAACCTTTTATTCAGGAAAATGGACCTGATTCTTTTTACAGGTCGGTGGAGAACAGAAAAATGTGTTGTGATATTAGAAAAGTTCATCCTTTAAAAAGAGCTTTGAAAAGCAACAAAATTTGGATTACAGGACTAAGAGCCGAACATTCCGTCGCAAGAGAAAATCTTTCTCAATTCGAATGGGATGAGTCCAATCAAATCATTAAATACCATCCAATTCTCTTCTGGACAACGGAACAAGTTAGAGATTATATAAAAAAAAATAATATTCCTTATAATATTTTGCACGACAAAGGTTTCGTTAGCATCGGCTGTGCACCTTGTACACGTGCGATTCAGCCGGGCGAAGATTTTCGTGCCGGTAGATGGTGGTGGGAAGATGCCAGCAAAAAAGAGTGTGGACTTCACGTTCACAAATAATTGATTAATTATTTAAAAAATATAAAGTATATCCAATTGTAAACATTTATAAGTATAAATTTTTGCTGAGTGAAATGCCTTCGCGAATCTTAAAAGATTTTCAATTAGATTAAAAAACTTTGCGCACTTTGCGTTTAAAAAAATAAAAAAATGTCAAAATATCATTTGGATTATCTGGAACAATTAGAATCCGAAGCCATTCATATTTTCAGAGAAGTTGCGGGTCAGTTTGAACGTCCGGCTTTGCTTTTCAGCGGAGGAAAGGATAGCATTACGCTCGTTCATCTGGCGCTGAAAGCTTTTCGTCCGGGGAAATTCCCGTTTCCATTGGTTCACATTGATACAGGTCATAATTTTCCGGAAGTTCTTGAGTTTCGTGACCAATTGGCTGAGCAGATTGGAGAAAAACTAATCGTAAGAAAAGTAGAGGATACTATCAAAGAAAAAGGTTTGAGAGAACCAAAAGGTAAATTGCCAAGTAGAAATGCTTTGCAGACTTTCACGTTGTTGGACACTATAGAAGAATTCGAATTCGACTGTTGCATTGGTGGCGGAAGACGTGATGAAGAAAAAGCAAGAGCCAAAGAACGTATTTTCTCCGTTCGTGATGATTTCGGACAATGGGATCCAAAACTTCAGCGTCCTGAACTTTGGAATACCTACAACGGAAAAATCCACAAAGGCGAACAGGTAAGGGCATTCCCAATCAGCAACTGGACAGAATTGGATGTTTGGAATTATATCCTGAAAGAAAATATCCAACTACCTTCCATCTACTTCTCACACGAACGCGAAGTTCTCAATTTCGATAACCAATTCATCGCAATGAACGAGTTCGTCAATCTTGATGAAAATGATGTCGTGACCAAAGAAAAAGTCCGCTACAGAACGGTTGGAGACATGACTTGCACCGCGGCAGTATTATCGGAAGCGACCAATCTGGAGCAAGTGATTGCCGAAATTATCACGACCAAAACCAGCGAACGTGGCGAAACCAGAATAGACGACAGAACCTCCGAAGCTGCGATGGAGGACAGAAAGAAAGCGGGTTATTTCTAAATCATATTGAGGAGTCGGGAACCTGCTGTCCACTGTATCTTTTTTGTCATTGCGAACGACGTGAAGCAATCTTTAGAATTTTTCAGCAATCGCAATAACAAAAAAGGATGCCGCTTCCATCAGGACTAGGGAGCAATTCTATGGTTAGACGAAAACCATTCAACATTAACAATTAACCATTACAATAATGGACATATTAAGATTCATAACTGCAGGAAGTGTAGACGACGGAAAAAGTACACTGATAGGCAGATTATTATACGATAGCAAAAACATTCTGATTGACCAATTAGAGGCTGTTGAACGTGCCAGCAAATTCAAAAACGATGGCGAACTGGATTTGGCCTTGCTTACGGATGGCCTGAGAGCAGAACGTGAACAAGGAATTACAATCGATGTGGCGTACAAATATTTCTCTACTCCTAAACGTAAATTCATCATTGCAGATGCGCCAGGACACGTTCAGTACACCCGAAATATGATTACGGGTGCCAGCAATTCTGATTTGATTATCATCTTGATTGACGCCAGAAACGGGATCATCGAACAAACCAAAAGACATTCGATTATTGCATCATTGCTCAATATCTCGAATGTTGTGGTGGCGATTAACAAGCTGGATTTGGTTAATTATTCTGAAGAGATTTTCAACAATATCAAGAACGAGTATTCAAAAATGGCAGAACAGTTGTCTCTGAATAATGTTGTTTTTATTCCAATCTCAGCTCTTGATGGGGACAATATCGTTGACAAATCCGAAAACCTGAATTGGTACGAAGGAAAAACTTTATTGGATTATTTGGAGTCTGTAGAGTTAGAAAATACGATTAATCTTGATAAAACGAGATTCCCTGTTCAATATGTGATTCGTCCTCAGACAGAAGAACTTCACGATTATCGTGGTTATGCAGGAAAAATCACAAGCGGGATTTACAAAGTTGGAGATTTGGTAACTGTTCTGCCTTCTGGAACCGAAAGTAAGATTTCCGCTATCGAAATCAAGCAGGAAAAAGTAGAAGAAGCATTTGCACCTCAAAGTGTGATTTTACATTTGGAAGACGATGTAGATATTAGCCGAGGAGATTTGATTGTAAAGTCAAATGATCTTCCAAAAGTCGAACAGGAATTAGAAGTTCTGGTTTGCTGGATGGGCGACAAACCACTCAAATCTGGTGCAAAGTACCTGATTCAAAACAACACAACGCAAGTCAAAGGCGTCATCAAAGAGATTGAATATAAATTGGATGTCAATACTTTGGAAAAACAAGAAGTAGAGCAGGTTTTTCTTAATGAGATTGTGAAACTTAAACTCAAAACCGCAAAACCTTTGGCTTATGATTCTTACAAAGATTTGGCTTCCAATGGCGGAATAATCTTTATAGATGAGTCTAGTTTTGTGACAGTGGGTGCCGGTTTGATTCAATAATCTTAAATAAGAAAAGACTTTGACATCAAAAATTTCACTTCCGGTTTTCATCAATGCATCGGCTAACAGAATCCTGATTGTCGGCGGTGGAAAGTTAGCATCGGAACAGCTCAATGATTTGATGCAAAATATTCCGGATGCTAATATCAGTGTTCTTGCCAAGAGACTTTCTGATGATATCAAAAATCTTCTGTTAGAAAATACATCGGTTAAGATTATCAATGATGATTTCAAAGAGGATTATCTGGAGTTGGCGAATTTGTTCATTGTAGCAACAGAAAACTCAGAACAAGATCAGATCATAATCAATAAACTAAAGGAGCATAAAAACCTTTATTACGCACCAAATTTCCCATCACAAAGTGATTTTTTCTTTGAATCAGATTCGGACAAACAAGATGAAAAGCAATTATTTCCAATCAATAATGAAAAGAAATGGAGAAGAATTGCAACCTTCTTTTTTCTGGCTTTTGTTGTATTACTGATAGTCAATATTCTTTCATTTTATATTGGCTTCAAAGACTTAGAAGTTGCTTATCACTATCTCAATTATAATACAGATGAACGATTTTTCTGGTTATTCTTGGTGGGATTTGTAGCACAATTGATTGATGGAGCCTTGGGAATGGGCTACGGTGTGACTTGTACAGCGGCGCTTTTATATATTGGGATTCCGTTACCAGCAATCAGCAGCAGTATCCACACAGCAGAGATGTTTTCGAGTGGCGCTTCAGGTTTTAGTCATTACAAATTCGGGAATATCAATAAGAAATTATTCAAAAATATATTGATTCCGGGCGTTATCGGAGCCGTTTTAGGAGCATTGTTGTTAGCTTATTTCGGAGAAAAATATGCCGGAATTATAAAACCGATTCTAGCTACTTACACATTCATTCTTGGAATAAGAATTTTGTTTAATGCATTCAAGAAAAATAAAAAACGCAAAAAGACTAAAAGAGTAGGATGGTTAGCGGGAGCAGGAGGATTTTTAGATTCTTTCGGTGGCGGTGGTTGGGGACCATTGGTTACTTCAACTTTAATTTCAAAAGGAAAAACACCGCGCTATATCATTGGAACAGTTAGTTTGACTGAGTTTTTCGTAACCTTTGCCAGCGCACTGACATTCTTTTCAGTTATCGGAATCAGCCATTGGCAATTGATTGCTGCTTTGATTTTAGGAGGCGTTCTTGCTGCTCCAATTGCAGCCAAATTAGCCGGAAAATTACCTCTGAAAGTAATGTTTATCGGAGTTGGTTCAATGGTAATTATCTGGAGTCTCAATGTTCTTTTGAAAGCAATCCATATACTATAAATAGGTTGGGCAAAACCCTCGCCACGGCTTTCCAATCGCTAGGGTCGGGCTATCCGTTACAATCTTTTTCTTTTCCTTATATGAAAGAAAAGAAAAAGGATTTCAACTACTATCCCTTTTGCAGTATAATAACCAATCAACAAGTTTAGAGGTTACAAGAATGTCAATAGCAACGCAAGCACAATTCCGATAGCGGTAAAAACCATTCCTCTTTTGAAAACTTTTGACTTCGGTGGAAACATCCAAAAACTAGAGATCACAAAGAATAAAAGACAAATTCCGAAGAAAGTATTCAATGGAGAAAGTGTGTCTTTGGATTGTGATTTATGCAGTTTTGTCATTTTGTCCCATACAAATGGCAATTCTTTCTTCTTATATTTAGCCTCGCCGGTTTTGATATTGTAAGTTCCTTGTTTGAAATACATCAAATCACCTTCTGTTTTATCAACCTCGAATCCTTTGATTTTGATTTCTTTGCCCAGTTTCTTCTCATCCAGATTAGCCTCGAATTTCTTCTCATAGCTCTTTTCTTTTTTCAGAAAATCGGTATCTCTGTAAACCAACAAAACACCACTGATGGCGTAAACAGCCATTATTCCAGCCAGCAAATACCCAAGATATCTGTGGGTGATTCTCATAAACGTTTTTGTATTCTTGATTTTATCCATTATTATAATTTTTTTATTACCTCAAAAAAGTGGAGGCAAAAATATGACTCCACTTCTATTATTAGAAATTTGATTTGATATTTTTTATAGTTTATAGGTCAATGTCAGGTAAAAGTTTCTTGGCATTATAGGGTTCACAGAGTAATTCTCGTGTACGTTGTAATTTACTACATTGAATACATTGCCTAGTTTCCCTTGCAACAAGAATTTCTTATACTGGTACGCTATACTGAAATCGACTTGAGTAAAATCTGTCAGTGGAATCATTCTGTCCGTTTTTTGATTACCATTAGCGTCTTTCTGGTTATTCCAGCCACCAAATCTGTTACCCGTGTAGAAAGCAGTAGCTCCTATTTTCAATCCTTTAATATACCTGTCGAAGGTATAAAATACCGATGCATTAGCAGTGTTTAGTGGTGTTCTTACAATTCTTTCTCCTTCAATAAAGCTGTTTAGTGTATCTGGTGTTTCCAGATATGTCATATGGTTGTAAGAATATCCGGCAATGATAGATAAATTGGCCAAAGGATTTCCTGTAATATCCAATTCTACACCACGGCTTCTGGTTTTTCCGGTTAATTCTTTGATGTTGGTGTTTGTATTTACGTTCCCGTTTGCATCAAAAGGGGCAGTCTGTGCTAGATTACTGTTATCAATTTGATAAGCTGTTGCATTGAAGGCAATGGTATTAGCTAATAAGCTCTTTTTGAATCCAATTTCCCATTGATCTACAACAGAAGGACTAAGAGCATTCAAACTAACATCAGTTCCCGTATTTGGCGTAAATGAGTTGGTATAACTTGCAAATGTCATAAAAGTATCGTTCCATTGGTAAACCAATCCTAATCTTGGCGACAGTGCATTTTCGCTTAATTTCCCAGTATTTGACTCTACCTTACTTACAGCTTGGTTATTATTGTACTTTGTAATTAGAGGTGTCTTATTTTCAAGGTATGACCACCTGATTCCCGCTAGAACTTTCAGCTTATCAGTAATGGAAATGAGATCTTGTAAATAGAGTCCTGCTCTTCTGGTTGGTGTTCTGGTTAGTTCTCTTTTCGCAGTGGCTGGAACATATCCAGAAGCCCAACTTGTCTCATCGCTAAGTGATATATTGCCATTGGTTGTGTTCCCATTTGTACCGTAAGGTATAGAAGAATTTTTTTCTTCCCAGCTACCATCTTGCTTTTGATAATTAAAAATGTAACTATCGGCCTGTAAATAATCGGCGTCGGCACCGAAAAGTAACTTGTGTTTTAGTTTTCCTGTACTGAATTCACCATTTAGATTGGCTTGTAATGAGCCATAATTTTGTTCATTATACGTTCTTGTGAGATTTCTGTTCCATAGGTAAGAACCGCTGGCTGGTTGCAAAATCCACTGCATTCTATCATTACCAAAAAAATCTTTGGTATAACTCTGATAAGATCCAACTACATTCAAGCTCCAGTTATTGTTAATTTGATGATTTAGAGTAACTGTGCTTGTCGCCATCTGTGTATCTTGGTATTGAAAATCAGAGGCCGGATTTTTACGGATGTCCATTAAGTCATTGATGACGGATCTTGAGGTGCTAGTATTTAAAACTAATGTACCAACACCAAAATCCGGTGTGAAATGATTTTTGAGGTAATCTCCCTCTATGACTAATTGTGTTTTATCCGATATATTAAAAAGAAAACTTGGATTGAAATAATATTTCTGTGAAGTCACCTTGTCCCGGAAACTCGCTTTATTTTCGAAAGCACCGTTTACTCGGAAGGCAGAGTTTTTCGACAAGGCATCATAAAAATCCAAAGTCGTTTTATAATTATCCCAGCTTCCTGCACTTACAGCAACACTTCCACCTTGTTTGAAAAGTGGTTTTTTAGTTATCATATTCATAATTCCTCCAGGTGCTACGTTGCCATATAAAATAGCTGCGCCGCCTTTCAGTATTTCAACACGTTCCATTCCGGAAACTTCAGGAAAAATACCACTATTTACTCGGGCGCCATTTTTGTAGATATTTTCAGCACCAAATGTGTAACCTCTAGCTCCAAAACTGTCTTGGGATCCACCTCTTGCAGAAGTAATATACATTCCATTGACATTTCTGACCACATCAGAAAGCTGCTGAGCTTGTTGCTGTTCTATGATTTCGTGCGTGACTATTGCGGTAGCCTGTGGATTTTCCATCACATCCAAGTTAGACTTCGTCGTAAAAACCTTGGCACGGTTCGGATTTCCGGCTTTATGAAGTTTGACATCTTCAATGGTTCTGACATCCAGAGAATCCGTTTTGGTTTCTTGGGCGTAACCCAAAACAGAAATTGTCAGAAGGCCTATAGCAACAGCTTTTCTTTTCATAGTTTATTTAGAATGATTAAAAACAGTGCAAATGTATGGAAACTGTTAAGTTTTCCAAATATTATTTTAAATAATTCTAAATAAACTTAGTCCTTTAAAATTAATTCGTTGATTTTGAATACGTTATTCTAATCTGATTTTTGTCAGTTTAGCATTTCCTGCAGTTCAAGCCAGCGCATTTCGTGTTCCTCAAGCTTGCCGGAAAGTGATTCTAATTCGGAGGATAATTTTGATATTTTCTCATAATCACTCTCATTATTCAGCTCATCAAGAATTTCTTTACGTTTCTGCTCTAGCTCTGGCACTTCTTTTTCTATCGTTTCCAGCTCGCGTTGTTCCTTGAAGGAAAGCTTTTTCTTAGTAGATGGTTGTTGCTGATTAATAGTTGTTGGTTGATGGTCGTTGGCGGTTGATTCTAATCTTTGTTCTTTATTTTTTTCTCTTTCTTCTGATCTCTGACCAGCTTCCGACTTTCGACTTTCCCTGTATTCCGAAAAGTTTCCGACAAAATCCTTGATTACTCCTTCACCTTCAAAAGCCAGAACGTGATCTACAATCCTATCCATAAAATAACGGTCGTGCGATACAATAATCACACTTCCTTGGAAATTCTGAAGAAAATTTTCTAAAACAGTCAAAGTTGGCAAATCCAAGTCGTTCGTAGGCTCATCAAAAATCAAAAAATTAGGATTCTGATAAAGCACATACATGAGGTGCAGACGTCTTTTTTCCCCTCCGGAAAGTTTGGAAATAGGAGAATATTGCGTTTGGTCATCAAATAGAAATAATCTCAGAAACTGAGAAGCAGAAATAGTTTTTCCGTTGGCCAAAGGAAAGTTTTCCGATATGTCTCGGATGAAATCTATCACGCGTTCATCCTCCTTGTAAGTCAGACCTTTTTGCGAAAAGTAACCGAATTTGATGGTCTCTCCGGTTTCAATATCACCTGAATCTTTAGGTTCGAATCCCTGTATAATATTCAGTAAAGTAGATTTTCCGGCGCCATTTTTCCCGATAATTCCAACTTTTTCTCCCCTTTGGAAAGAGTAGGAAAAATCTTTTAAAAGGACATTGTTTCCAAAGCTTTTACTGAGGTTTTTCAGCTCGAGAATTTTGTTTCCTAAACGTTTCATTTCGAAATCCAATTCCAAAGCATCTTTTCGAGTGTCCGTTTTCGCAACTTTTTCTGTTTCATAAAAAGCGTCGATTCTGGATTTTGATTTGGTGGTTCTTGCTTTCGGCTGTCTGCGCATCCATTCCAGTTCCTTTCTGTAAAGGTTGTTGGCTTTATCGATAGTTGCATTCAGGTTATCTTCACGGATCATTTTATTTTCCAGATAAGTTGCGTAAGAACCGTTGTGAACGTACAGATTTTTGTCTTCCATTTCCCAGATGATATCACACACCGAATCCAAAAAATAACGGTCGTGCGTTACGAGTAGTAGTGTGATTTTGGCTTTACTCAGATAATTTTCCAGCCATTCTACCATTTCCACATCCAGGTGATTGGTTGGTTCGTCCATTATCAGCAGAGTGTGGCGGTGTTCGGCTCTGGTTTCTGTCAGGAGTTTGGCCAGCGCCACTCTTTTAATCTGACCACCGGAAAGCGTTCCCATTTTCAGCGTAAGGTCATTGATTTTCAGCTGTGAAAGAATCTGTTTCATTTCGTTTTCCAAATCCCAAGCTTTTTGGATTTCCATTTCCACAATAGCTTTTTCCATTTCGTCCGGATCATTGGAAATCAGCGACTTATGGTATTGTTTCAAAGCCATAATCGGTGGCGAATTGAGCGTCATCATAAACTCCTCAATCGATAGCTCCGAATCGAATTCAATTTCCTGATCAAACAACACCACCTGAATATCTTTATTAATTACAACAGTTCCGCTATCCGCAATTTCCTTTCCCATCAGGATTTTCAGAAGTGTAGATTTGCCGCTGCCGTTTTTAGCAACAATGGCAATTTTATCACCTTCGTTGACATTGAAGTTAATATTTTGAAAAAGTACTTTTACACCGAAAGATTTGGTAAGATTTTCTGCCGAAACGTAATTCATTATGATGAATAATAATTAATAAAAAATAAACGATGTGCGAAAGTACGAAATTGAAAATTCAAAAGCTCATTATTTGGACAGCTCATCGCCTTAAGTTTATACTGAGCTTGACGAATGATTTCTGCCTTTTTTTTGTTACTGCGAAAGAAGAGAGGTTTTCTTTACAACTTTTGTACAATCGCAATAAAAAAAGAGCTCCATTTAGGTCGGGTTGCGTACGATTCGTCTTCAGATATAATTGTTTATAATTATGAGTGAGTCACGTTTTTCTGAAAATTAACTATAAAATTGTTTCATTTAAACTTTTTTTGAGAGAACACTAATTGAAAATTTCAGAAGTTTGTTTTGAATTAAGACCTATGAAAAAACTCAACTTTCTTGTTGCACTCTTTATTTGCATCATTTCTCAAGCGCAATTGATTTCCGGAACCGTTCTTTCCAAAAATGACAATCAACCAATTCCCTATGCAAAAATCGGAATTCTGAATAGCAATTTTGGAACCCAGGCAGACGAAAATGGAAAATTTCAAATTCAATTAGATAATATTTCAAAAGATAAAGAAAAGAAATTCAGGAAGCCAGATTGAAAATTTATCAAGATGTTTTTCACACCATTCCCGTAGAAAGAGTTGAAGTATTGTGTGTAGATGTGATGGAGTTTATTAAGAATTAATCTATCGTTAGCATTTTCAAAGACCAAAGATTCCCATTATAAATATCCAAATCAACTTTAGAATTGATGCCATAAACAATTCCATTTTCAGAGAATTGCCAGAATAGCCATTCATCATCCGGCGAAGGTACAGGAACATTATTGTAATTCGCTAGCCAAAGAGGATAATCATCAAACTCGCCTTTTAGATAGTCTTTATAATAATGGTAATAAGTATAAATAATTGGTTTTTCTCCATAAGTTTCTTCCATTATTTTGATCCAGACTTTCATGTCGGAAACCAGTTGTTCTTTTGATTTTTTTCTTGGATTTTTTTCGATATCGAGAATTGGTGGCAGATCGCCAGATTCTAGTTTGGCAACAGAAAGAAAAGAATTGGCCTGCATCACAGGATCTTCGTCCGGACGGTAAAAATGATAAGCGCCACGAATCAGGTTATGCTGTTTTGCAGTTTCCCAAAAATGGTCAAAATTTTTATCTAACTTTCGGTTCCCCATACTTGCTCTCAGAACCACAAACTGCAGAGGGATAGTTCTGTTACCGATGCTGAGACTATCCCACTGGATATCTTCTTTTCTTTGGTAATGCGATATATCGAAACCAAAAGTCTGGTTAGAGTATAGACCGATGATTTTTTCAATTCTTTGGGTTTCGTTTTCGGTATTGCTTAGCTTTTTATGCTCAAAATGTTTTCCAAAGTAGTAAGTGAAATAATAATTGAGCTTTTGTCTGAGATAATATCCCGTTCCAAGCAAAGACACACACAAGATAACCAGCAATATCCAACGTTTTTTAATAAACGTTTTTCTTCTTTTTTTATGAATTGCCTTTTTGCGGTCTTGCGTTATCCTGATCATAAGTTTTGCAAAAATATTGTTTTATTCTTTGAAAAAACAGTTTAAACATTTTTTTGCAAGCTGAACATTTTGGCTCATTTTGTGATAATATTGTACAATCAATTTTAAAATAAAAAAACGATGAGAAAGAGATTATTATCATTAGCTGCAATTTTATTGGTTACAGCGACAATCGGTGCACAGACTGTAAAACAAGAAGTAAAAAAAGATACCAAAACTGTAGGTAAAACTATTAAAAAAGGTGCGAAAGCAACAGGAGAAGGCATCAAAGATGGCGCAGAATGGGTGGGCGATAAAACAAAAAAAGGAGCCAAGGCAACCGCAAATGGTGTAAAAGACGGCGCAAAATGGACTGGTAAAACAGTTAAAAAAGGTGCAAAATGGACCGGTAAACAAGCTGAAAAAGGTGCTGATGCAGTGAGTGATACTTATAAAGATGTTAAAACCGATCTTAAAAAGAAAAATTAAATCCTTATTATTAAACAACTTCAGATTTCGGAGTTGTTTTTTTGTAACAAAAAATAATAAATAATTACTAACCTAAAAGTATTAACAAAAATTAGCTATATTGCTGAAAATTGAAATTAGAATGAAAAAAATTATTATGTCATTTGCACTTTCTTTGTTGTTTGTTGCAAATGTGATGGCACAAAATGTTCCGACTGCAAAACAAATCATTGATAATTACATCACAGCCCTGGGCGGAAAGCAAAAACTGGAATCCGTTAAAACGCTTTCTATGAAAAATACAATCAGTGTGATGGGTATGGATATGGAAGGGAAAACAGTTAAAAAGGATAACAAGTTCAAATCTACCCAGACCATGATGGGACAGGAAATGGTGCAGATGTTTGATGGTGAAAAAGGCTATGCTAACCAAATGGGTCAGAAGATGGATTTTCCTGCAGATCAAGTTGCAAAGCTAAAAGTATCTAAAATAATTGATGCACTTGGAATGGATCCTGCAAAAATCAAAACGGTAGAGAAAAAACAAGTGGATGGAGCAGATTATTTTGTTCTTTCTTCCGATGATTCCAAATCTTATTTTGATGTTAAAACTGGATTGCTTTCCAAAACTGAGAATGATAAAGGTAATATGAGCATCACCAAATATACGGATGTAGATGGGATTAAATTTGTGGAAGAGATGACACTCAATGCTGCAGGACAGGAGATAAAAATTAAAAATTCTGATATCAAAATCAATCAGCCGGTTTCTGACGATGAATTTAAATAAACTGCCAAAATCATTTGAAATAAAAAAGAACCCGTTTTTCGGGTTCTTTTTTTATGAGTTAAATTCTCGTTCCCATTCCTGGGCAGCTTCCGTAAGTGTTTGATAAAACTCTGGACCATATTTTCTAATCAGAGGTTCTTTCAGAAACTGATAGATTCTGACTTGCAGTTCGGAGCCTAGCGTACAAGCGTCTTTACAAATATTCCATTCGTGATAGTTGAGTGCTGTGAATGTTTTATACTCATTGACACGGATAGGATAGAGATGGCATGATATAGGTTTTTTCCAATCTATAGCACCATCTTCATAGGCTTTCTCTATTCCGCACTTTGTAGTACCTTTCTCATCAAAAATCACATAAGCACACTCACTGCCGTTTACAAGGGTTGTCACATAGCCACCATCATAATCATCAATAACCCATGTTCCCTGTTCCTCAATCGCTTTTACACCTTCAGGTCTTAAATAAGGCTTAACTTTTGGAAAAATATCATCGAGGATAGCTAGTTCTTCCTTTTCTAATGGTGCGCCCGTGTCGCCATCTACACAACAGGCACCTTTACATTTAGTAAGGTTACAAACAAAGCTTTCGGCAAATATATCTTCTGAAATCAGTTTATCATCTATTTGAATCATTCGTCATTAAAGGTTTTAAAATTTATGCAAAAGTAATTATTTTAAATGTGGCTAGCGTAAATACAATGATCCAAAGTCCAGCTTCCTGCATCCAGTATTTTGGAAGAAAGCGTAGCATTCGACTTAGGATAATACTGGCAGGCAGCGCTAGCAGCAGTAGATATTCATAGTTTCTTCCCATATAAAATATAATGGTTATGAGCTGGGCCAGTGAAAATACTAAGACAAATGTGTATTTGTACCTGCTGATGGGGCTTTTTTCATTATAATGTTTAAAATGGTCAGAAATAGAAAAAATCAACATCAGTAATATTGGGATCAGAATATATAGTGGATAATAAGAATCCATCATCTTAAAGTCCCCATTGAATGGTAGATAGCCAGCGTCCCAAGTTGTATAGTGAATAAGATACATCAATCCTCCATAACTGAGGACAATAATTGCTGCGCCGAAAATCAGTCTGAATATATTAAGGCTAATTCTTCCAGAAGTTCCTATAATATGAAATATCACAAAAACGCCTAAAGGCCAGCTGGGAGGGAAAACAAGATAATTAAAAGCCAAAATGGATCCTACGAGTAAAAAAGAACTTTTCCGAAGATAGTCGTCCTGGCTGGTTAAAATAAGCAAAATAATTGCACTTGTAAAGAATGTGAATGCCAATCCAAGATCTACATCGCCTGGGTAAAAACAGATCACGAAAGAAGTATATAAAAACAAAGGAAGATGCGAAAACTGATTGAGTGCGATTTTATTAAATAAAAAATATCCCAAACTGATTCCAACAAAGGTGATTCCCGTTGATATATAGTCTATGTTTTTGAAATCTAATAGATTAAGCGATATAAAAATGAGAAAAAGAACACCAATATAGACTGGAACAGAAAAAATATTGCTTTCTTTAGAAAGTAATCGAAACATTTTTTATAAATTTGTGCAAAGTTAATTTAAAAAATAGAAAAAAGATGACATCTTTCTGGTTAGCATTAAGCGCAGCTTTCAAATGGTCTTTCGGTTTTTTCAACCTTACAGGCAATGTTCTGAATTGGATCTTGTTTCTTGTAGCATCGGGCTTTTTCTGCTATTGGTGCTATATTCTTGTTTCTACATTAGGAGGACAAAAAGACAAGCAATATTATTCTCCTACAGAAGGAAAACATCCTTATTATGATCCAAAGATCTATAAAAACGAAGGTTAAATAAATTGATTATATTTATAAAAAACCCGTCTTGTTTAATTAACGAGACGGGTTCTTTTTGTTCAGTTGTAAAACAATCAATCATTGTGACACGGTACAACTAGAACTGGTATTTTAGATTTTCTGGTAATTTCTTTCGTCAGGCTCCCAATAAGAACATCATACACACCACTTCTGCCGTGTGAACCGACTACAATGTAATCTGCTTTGTTCTCCTCGGCATGTTCCAAAATAGTATCTCCAGCAACTCCTTGCTTCAAAATGTGCGTGCAATTTATACCTTGCGATATTACTCTTTGTTCTAGTTTATTGAGTTCTTTCAGTTCGAATTTTATTTCATTCTCCTCGACTTCTGGAAAGTACTGAAAACCCATATCACCAATCACGAATCCAATATCAGAAGAAGCAACGTGAATAAGAGAAATATCTGCGTTAATGTCTTTCGCAAAACCAACGGCAAAATCTACTAAATGATCTGTGCTATTCGAAAAATCTACAGGTAAAATAATTTTTTTCATAATTAAAGTTATATAAGGTTGAGTGCAAAAATTTAGCCAGAGCGTAATGTTTTACTGGACTTTTAGACCGAACATTTTATCATCCTCAAGATAAGCTTCCAGAAAATCATTTTCCGATACTTTTCCTACACCTTGAGGTGTTCCTGTAAAAATCAAGTCACCAACACGCAGTGTAAAATATTGAGAAGCAAATGCAATAATGTCATCGAAACTGAAAATCATATCTTTTGTATTGCCATTTTGCACCACTTGCTGATTTTTTGCCAATGAAAAATTAAGGTTTTTAAGATCATAATTTTCCTTTGATACAAAGTCTGATAAAACTGCCGAACCGTCAAAACCTTTTGCCAATTCCCACGGTAGTCCTTTATTCTTCAGTTTTGACTGTAGATCCCGAGCTGTAAAATCAATGCCAAGACCGATCTCTTCATAATGTTTTGAAGCTGCTTCCTTCCGGATATATTTTCCGCCTTTCGAGATTTTCAGAACCACTTCCAATTCATAATGGACATCATCAGAAAACTCAGGAATATAAAAATCAGAACCTTTTTTCAGGACGGCTGTATCCGGCTTCATAAAAATGACCGGATCTTCAGGAACTTCATTTCCTAGCTCTTTGGCGTGTTCGCTATAATTTCTTCCGATACAGATGATTTTCATAATAATGAATAATGATTTTTTTTAAATTATTTCTTAAAGATAAAATAAACCGCCAGAATCAGAAAAATAAATCCTATGAGATGATTCATACGGAAACTTTCTTCTTTAAAAAACACTATCGTAAATATGGTAAAGATGCTAAGTGTAATGACTTCCTGCATCACCTTCAACTGCCAAAGATTAAAAGGACCTCCATTTTCCTTAAATCCAATTCTGTTGGCTGGAACCTGAAAACAATATTCAAAAAAAGCGATGCCCCAACTTATTAAAATGATGGATACTAATCCGAGATTATGAAACCAGTCCATTTGTTTGAATTTCAAATGACCATACCAAGCCAATGTCATGAATATGTTTGAAATGACAAGTAGAATGATAGTAAGAAGCATCTTGTTCATCGATTTAAAATCTAGATTTTAGCTGAATTTTTGTGAAAATTTTCTTGGTATAAAGCGGAAAATCAGCGTTCTGAAGCCAGCCATAATAGCCAAGATCTTTCTGGAAAACATCTTTAACCTTCTGACCTTTGTACTTTCCAAACGCAAATATCTCCTGATTCTTTTCATCAAAATGAATCATACCAGCCAGATCTGCAAATCTGTTCTGCGAAGAGAAATCACTTAGCTCAGCAATTTCATTTGGTACATCGTCATATCTTCCGACCTGTGCATCCAACACTTCAAAAGTGGCCATCACATCAGCTTCTGCAGAATGGGCATTTTCTAAAGTTTTTCCGCAATAGAATTGGTAAGCAGCTCCCAAATTTCTTGGCTCTTTTTTGAAAAAAATAGTTTGTGCATCCACAAAGCGATGTTTGCTAAGGTCAAAATCTATATCAGATCGCAACATTTCTTCTGCTAGGACAGGAATATCAAACCTGTTGGAATTGAAGCCGCCTAAATCAGCATCTTTGATTATCTCCATTACTTTCGGCGCGATTTCTCGGAAGGTGGGCGAGTCTGCAACATCTGCATCATAAATACCATGAATGGCGGAAGATTCTTTCGGGATTGGCATTTCCGGATTGACTTTCCAGGTTTTGCTTTCTCTTGATCCGTCTGGATTGACTTTCAGGATGCAGATTTCTACTATTCTGTCTTTACCGATATTGGTTCCCGTGGTTTCTAAATCGAAAACGCAAAGCGGTTTATATAATTTTAAATTCATTTTTTATAGTTGTGATTTTGAATGACTAATTAAATCAGTAATAATTTATCATTCATCATTTATAATTATTTAAGTTGTTTTTGAAATATCAGTGAAATCAAAATGTAATATATAATGACTAATGGAATACCGATTGTTTTGAAAATTAACAAAATCAAGATTCCACCAATCAATAAAGCCAGTTTTGGATAGTTGTCTCTCAGTTGTTTTGATTTGAATTTCATTGCAATCATTTTTATCGGAGAAATTAATAGCCAGGAACTTAGTAGAGTTATGGAAATTAAAATCAAATCACTGTACTCAAAAATCAGTCTTAGAATTTTGGACGTTTCCGAGCTTTTCTCGCCAAAAACAAAAAAAGTATAGTAAAGTCCGAAAATTAAAATCGTGTTACTTGGCGTATTCAGACCTTTGAAATAATATTTTTGATCATCATCCAAATTGAAAATCGCTAATCGCAAACAAGAGAAAAGCGTAATAAGAAATCCAAAATATTTGATGTCAAAAGGTAATTGGATTCCGAAAAATTGGTTGCCAAAAGGTTCAAGCATTTTCATCATTACCACGCCTGGCAAAAATCCAAAGCTCACCATATCTGCCAATGAATCCAATTGTCCGCCAAGATTACTGCTGGAGTTCATCGCTCTTGCAATAAAACCGTCGAAAAAATCCAGAACAAGCGAAATGATAATACAAAATGCAGTCGCCTGATAATCGCCATTTATTAAGTGTATGATCCCGACACAGCCCGAGAAAAGATTCCCTAAAGTAAAAGCATTGGCGAGATTGTTTTTGATAAAATTCATATCACAAAAGTAAGAAAATTGTCGGTTGATGGATGGCTGAAGTTAAGACGCGTGAAGAAAAACTTGCAACTTGCCACTTGCAACCTCTATCTTTTTGTAATTTTGCACGATGAACAATTGGAGACGGCAAGAACTCGTTGCCTTGATTTACAGGTTATTTCTGGTTTTTTTCTTTTACCAGACAGCCAGGCTGTTATTTTGGTTTTTCAACAGTGATCTTATAAAAGTTAATGGTATCTCGGAATATTTCAGTCTCGCATATTATGGAACTGCGTTTGATACAACCGCAATTCTTTACATCAATGCTGTTTTTATTCTGCTTAGTATTCTTCCACTTACCATTAACACAAAAAAATCATATCAGAAATTTCTGTTCTACTGGTATTTTATTACCAATGGAATAGCTATTTCTATGAACTTTGGAGATATTATCTATTTCAGATTCAGCCAGGCAAGATTGACATCGGCTGCTTTAGAAGTCGGCAAAAATGAAAACAATCTTTGGAAGGTTTTTTTCAACGCATTGCTGCAACATCCTTTCGTATTTATTTGGTTTGTTCTTATTTTGGTTACTTGGGTTTTTCTTTATAAAAAAGTAAAGATTAAAGAAGAGAGACCGACTAATCTTGTTGTTTATTTTGTTTCTTCTGTAGTTAGTCTTTGTATTATCGCCACACTTGCTGTTGGCGGAATCCGAGGTGATTTTAAACATTCTACAAGACCAATTAATCTAGTCGATGCTAATAAACACGTAACTAATCCTCAGCAAGCCAATCTCGTGCTGAACAGTGTTTTTTCATTTTTAAGAACCATTAATACCAATAATTTTAAATTGGTTCATTTTGTTAGCGAAGCTTTTATACAAAAAGAAATCAAACCTTATAAGCTTTATCAGAATGAAGTGGAGCAGAAGCCAAACGTTGTGATTTTTATTATGGAAAGCTTTGCAAAAGAATATTCTGGCGCTTTTAATAAGAATACCGACATCAAAGATTTTGTTTCCTATACACCATTTGTGGATAGTCTAGCCAATGAGAGTCTGATTTTCACCAACGCATTTGCAAACGGCAGACAGTCAATCCACGGGATGAGTTCGGTTTTGGCAGGAATTCCCAGCCTTACGGATGCTTTTACCAGTTCGCCATATTCTAATCAGAAAATTCAGTCCATTGTTTCGGTTTGTAATGAGATGGGCTATGACACCAGCTTCTATCACGGAGCACCAAATGGCTCCATGGGCTTTCAGGGTTTTGGTAACATTCTAGGCTTTAAACATTATTACGGAAAAAACGAATATAATAATGATGATGATTTTGATGGAATCTGGGCAATCTGGGACGAACCGTTTTTCCAGTATTTTGCGAAGAATATTGGAAAAAAACAGCCATTTATGGCAACACTGTTCTCCGCATCTTCGCATGATCCATTCAAGATTCCGGAAAAATATCAGAATACAATCAAGCCCGGTCCATTGCAAATCCATGCACCCATAAGATATACGGATTATGCTCTGAAGAAGTTTTTTGAAACCGCCAAAAAGCAACCGTGGTACAACAATACTATTTTTGTAATTACCGCAGATCACACCAATCAAATCCAATATCCGGAATACCTGAAGACGATGAACCGGTTTGCAATTCCTATATTATTTTTCTCGCCCAATCCAAAGTATAATCTGAAAGGTGTAGATGCAAGTTTTGCACAGCAGATTGATATTTACCCAACTTTGGCTGATCTCATAGGTTATAACAAAAAAATCCGAAGTTGGGGCAGAAGTCTTATATCTGGAAAGAATGAAAGTTATATCATTGTTAATTCTGACTCAATTCAGGAGCAGATGATCATCGGGAATTTTATTTACACTTTTAATGGAAAGGACGTCACAGGAATCTATGATAAGACAGATTTGGCCCTTTCTAAAAACCTAATTCATAAAAAACTCACTGACGAACAAAAATTGGGAATTGAAAAAGTGAAAGGCTGGTATCAGGATTATATGGAGCGGGTGATCAACAGAAAATTGTATTGATTTCAACCGTTTAAAATCTAAATGATCGCTTGTCTTGCTATATTTATGCTTTGGATAGCAAAAAAATATTGTATGTTTAAAATTAATTTATATTTTTATCAATGTTAATTTAACGTTAACAGAGATTCATAATCAAAAACAAACAACTTAAAATAAAAGACAATGAACAAAGTATTATTAGCATTTGCCTTATCATTTATCGGTGTTCTTTCATTTGCACAGATTGAAGGAAAATGGAAAACAATTGATGATGAAACTGGAAAAGCAAAATCCATCGTAGAGGTATGGAAAAAAGCGGATGGGAAATATTATGGGAAAATCTCACAACTCTTGATAAAGCCAGAACACGCAAACTGCATTGCATGTAAAGATGATAGGAAAAATAAACCACTGGTAGGCATGGAAATTATCCGCGGACTGAAAAAAGAAGGGGATGAGTTCACAGGAGGTTCAATCACAGATCCTAAGAACGGAAAATCTTATAAATGTACGATTACTAGAGACGGAAATAAACTGAATGTAAGAGGTTATATGGGGATTTCTATTATTGGTAGAACCCAGACTTGGCAAAAAGTTGATTAATCTGGTTTAATGATAAATTACAGGCTTCCATTCGGAAGCCTTTTTTGTTATGCGAATAATAAAAAAATTAATACTTTTGTACTTCAATTTTAAAAGAACAGTTTCAAAATGAAAGAATATACATTTCGTGAAGTGATCGCTCAGGCTATGAGTGAGGAAATGCGCAAAGACGAATCCATATTTCTTGTAGGTGAGGAAGTGGCCGAATATAACGGTGCTTACAAAGCTTCCAAAGGAATGCTGGACGAATTCGGACCTAAAAGAATCATAGACGCACCAATTGCCGAACTTGGTTTTACAGGTATCGCTGTGGGAGCTGCAATGAATGGTAACCGTCCGATAGTAGAGTTTATGACATTCAACTTCTCGATGGTGGCTATTGATCAGATTATTAATAATGCTGCAAAAATCTATCAGATGAGTGGTGGTCAGTGGAACTGCCCTGCGGTTTTCCGTGGGCCAACAGCTTCTGCCGGTCAGTTGGGAGCAACACATTCTCAGGCTTTCGAAAGCTGGTATGCCAACTGCCCTGGACTGAAAGTAGTAGTGCCTTCCAATCCATACGATGCAAAAGGACTTCTGAAAACAGCAATCCAGGATAATGATCCAGTGATCTTTATGGAATCTGAGCAGATGTATGGAGACAAAATGGAAATCCCAGAAGAAGAATATTACATCCCAATCGGGAAGGCTGATATCAAGAAAGAAGGTAAAGATGTTACTTTGGTTTCTTTCGGCAAGATTATGAAACTTGCACTTCAAGCAGCCGCAGATCTTGAAAAAGAAGGGATTTCTGTAGAAGTAATCGACTTGAGAACCGTTCGCCCATTGGATTATGATACAGTGCTGGAATCTGTTAAGAAAACCAACAGACTGGTAATTCTGGAAGAAGCTTGGCCATTTGCTTCTGTAGCATCAGAGATCACTTATATGGTGCAGCAGAAAGCATTCGATTATCTGGATGCACCAATCAAGAGAATCACTACGCCAGACGCACCTGCGCCTTATTCAGCACCATTATTTGAAGCGTGGTTCCCGAAGTTGGAAAAAGTAAAAGAAGAAATCAAAAATGCAATGTATATCAAAGCATAAAACTAAAAACTCCCGAACGAATTCGGGAGTTTTTTTTTAGAAATTTTTTGAAGCTTAATCCCGCTATCCACTATATCTTTTTCTTTTTTAGCAAAAAAAGAAAAAGGATGCCGTTCCTATCGGGGCTAGGGCTTTGTCAACCCAACAACATTTGCATAATAATAGAATAGACCTATCTCTTTCACTTATAACAGTTTCTACATTCTGAACCTGACAAAATTAAATAATTGCGGTTAGTATTCGAGCTGTGAACCTGAGCTTGTCGAAGGGTGTATGTTATGCCAACTTTTACGAATGGAAGCTTCCCAAATATTAAGCAAAAGGGTAAGTCGATAATATATAATTTGTCATTCTTCCGAAGTTTCAATAAAATATCGTTAATTTTAATAATCCTTTTTCTGAGCATAATCACGTTTACGAAAACTTAAAGGCTTTTTCTAATGTTTAGAAAATTCTATACATTTATTATCTGTTCAAAGATGAATTAAAAAATTTCTCTGAAATTATCTTTTAAAATTTGCAAATTAAGAAATAATTACTATTTTTGCACTTCAAAATGAGATGTAAAATATGTTAATAATTCCAGTAAAAGACGGAGAGTCTATCGACAGAGCTTTAAAAAAGTACAAAAGAAAATTTGACAAAACAAGAGTTGTAAAAGAGCTTAGAGCTAGACAACAATTCATCAAGCCTTCTGTAACTTTCAGACAAGCGAAATTAAAAGCAGCTCACAAGCAAAGAAACTTGAGCAAAGAAGAACAAGCTTAAGGTTCTTTTTAGCAAAACATAATAAAAATCACTTCCGAATTTCTATATTTGGAAGTGATTTTGCATTTGTATACATATGATAGAACGATTCCTGGATTATATAGAAGTAGAAAAAAGATATTCTCCTCATACCGTTACCAACTACAAAAAAGATTTAGCTGATTTTTCAAATTTCGTTTTGAAAACAGAATCGTCAGAAGATGTTGTTCACGTTCACAAAAAAGTTATTAAAAATTTTATTGCGGAGCTCAGTCAATCTGGTATAAGCAAAAGAAGTATCAATAGAAAGCTCTCATCATTACGTAGTTTTTATATGTTCTTGCTCAGATTGGGCGAGATCGAAGTATCACCTATGGAAACGATTGATTCATTAAAATTTTATCCAGAAAAGCGCATTCCTTTTTCCGAAGACGAAATGGAATCTATTAAAACCAAAGTAGAAGATAAAGGGCAAATAACACTTCTCGAAAAACTTATCATCGAAACGCTTTACCAGACCGGCATCCGTAAATCGGAGCTTTGTAATCTTCTGTACTCGAATGTGGACTTTTCCAAAAAAGAAATCTTTGTCATAGGTAAAGGAAATAAAGCAAGAGTTATCCCAATATCTGATAGTTTGATGTCAGAGATGAAAGTTTATCTGGATATTAGAATGCCAGACACAGAAAATCAGAAATATTTTTTCGTTAACAAAAAAGGTAAAAAACTGGGCGAAAAGTTTGTTTATTTAGTAGTTAATAAGTACTTTAGTATAGTCACTTCTAAGCAGAAAAGAAGTCCGCATATTCTCAGACATACATTTGCGACGCACGTCTTGAATGGTGGGGCAGAGATCTCCAAGGTTCAGAAAATAATGGGACATTCTAGCCTTGCAAGTACGCAGGTTTATACGAATGCAAATATAGAAGAACTAAAGAAAGCTTATAATAACGCTCATCCTAGAATGAAAAAACCAGACAAGGAATAATAGTATATGGAATAATTTCTATAATTTTTAATTGTTAAACCATTTAAATTACGCATTATGAAAATCACAATTCAGACTGTAGGTGTTACACCGCACGAACCGTTGAAAGACAGAATTGAAAAAAAATTGAGCAAACTAGAAACATTTTATGATAAAATAGTTGAGGTTGCAGTGTATCTTAAAGTAGAAAACACTTCCGATAAAAACAATAAAACCATAGAGCTCGTAGTAAAAATTCCAGGGAATGATATAGTCGTTAAGAAGACTGGTGCCAGTTTTGAGGAAAGTTTGGATGAAAGTGTCGATACGGCTAAGAAACTGTTAATCAAGAAAAAAGAGTTGGCATAGAAAAATAATTGAAATTTTTTTATAAAAATATTTGTAGATTTCAAAAAAGTGTCTCATATTTGCACTCGCAAAACGGAAGTAACCGCAGCGCAGAAAGAAAGTTCTTTTGAAATCTATTTGCCTCCATAGCTCAGTTGGCCAGAGCACGTGATTTGTAATCTCGGGGTCGTGGGTTCGAATCCCTCTGGAGGCTCTATTATATAAAGTATCGGGGAGATACCAGAGCGGTCAAATGGGGCTGACTGTAACTCAGCTGCTTCGGCTACGTAGGTTCGAATCCTGCTCTCCCCACTTTTTTTAATAAGAAATATTTGCAGGTTCAAAAAGTATTTTTAAATTTGCAAACTCGTTTACCAACCTTTTTGGAAACAAAATGCGGAAGTAGCTCAGTTGGTAGAGCGTCAGCCTTCCAAGCTGAATGTCGCGGGTTCGACCCCCGTCTTCCGCTCAAAAAAAAATCACAAACCTCACGGAATGTGATTTTTTTTTACGCCGACTTAGCTCAGCGGTAGAGTGCTTCCTTGGTAAGGAAGAGGTCACGGGTTCAAGTCCCGTAGTTGGCTCAAAGTCCTGAAGCAATTCAGGATTTTTTTATTAAGCAGTTTATTAACTATTGTAAAGCATAATAAAGCCCAAGACAGATTTTTGTCTGGGGCTTATTTTTTTAATTCTTTTAAGTTTTCTAAAATCCTAATTCTACAGCAAAACCTCTTACCGCATTAGGACAGTTGGCCATCACAGTAGCTGAACCAATAGTTGTACTGACAATGAAAATTTTCGGTTCACTGCCTACAGTGGCTAGAAGATAAGCTTACTTTCATTATTTTGTAGTCCTGTTATTGCTTTAGAAACAGGCTCTGGCTTGTTCGGGTCAAAAATCTGACGGGCGTCGGAATTATCGACGGCATAAGCTACTGGGTTAGTCGGGATAGTAAAATCAATAATTTTTTGTGTCAGACTACCAATGTTGGTGGCTTTACCCGTATTAAGGTCAATGGTGTATAGATTATTTTTAGATTCTGTAGTAGCGGCAACGAGCGCTGTGGAGTTGTCAGGATTGATGTCAAAAGCAAATTTACATCTATGAGATAAAATCAATCTTGGATTTACAATCTTTTATTTATCCAAAATTTTCCTTAAATTTGCACAGCCTAAGAATAAATAGGTTGATCTGTATTTGACAATTGGATATAAGAATTTTATTTTTTATTCAAAATAATTTTTGATATTCAAAAATTCATTATATTTGCAGACCGAAAAAAACAATATTAAATAAATTAAATATTAAAATCATGGCAAAGGAAACGTTTAATCGTTCAAAACCACACTTGAACATTGGTACTATTGGTCACGTTGACCATGGTAAAACTACTCTTACAGCTGCTATTTCTGCTGTATTAGCTAGCAAAGGTCTTGCTGAGAAAAAAGACTTCTCTGCAATTGACTCTGCTCCTGAAGAAAAAGAAAGAGGTATTACTATCAATACTGCTCACATCGAGTACGAAACTGAAAAAAGACACTATGCTCACGTTGACTGTCCAGGTCACGCGGATTATGTAAAGAACATGGTAACGGGTGCTGCTCAGATGGACGGTGCTATCGTTGTATGTGCTGCTACAGATGGTCCAATGCCACAAACTAGAGAGCACATCCTACTTTGCCGTCAGGTAAATGTACCTAGAATCGTTGTTTTCATGAACAAAGTTGATATGGTAGATGATCCAGAATTGTTAGAGCTAGTAGAAATGGAATTGAGAGACTTATTGTCTACTTATGATTTCGACGGTGATAACTCTCCAGTAATCCAAGGTTCTGCACTAGGAGCTCTTACTGCTGCTACAGCATCTCCTNNTGATGCCAATCGAAGACGTATTCTCTATTACAGGTAGAGGTACTGTAGCAACTGGTAGAATCGAGGCTGGTGTTATCAACACTGGTGATCCAGTTGATATCGTTGGTATGGGTGATGAGAAATTGACTTCTACTATTACAGGAGTTGAGATGTTCAGAAAAATCTTAGACAGAGGTGAAGCTGGTGATAACGTAGGTCTATTGTTGAGAGGTATTGAAAAAACTGACATCAAGAGAGGTATGGTTATCGCTAAGAAAGATTCTGTGAAACCACACAAAAAATTCAAAGCATCTGTTTATATCCTTTCTAAGGAAGAAGGTGGACGTCACACTCCATTCCACAACAAGTACCGTCCTCAGTTCTACGTAAGAACAACTGACGTTACAGGTGAGATCTTCTTGCCAGAAGGAGTTGAGATGGTAATGCCAGGTGATAACTTGGAGATTACTGTAGAACTAATTCAGCCAATCGCTCTTAACGTAGGTCTTAGATTTGCGATCAGAGAAGGTGGTAGAACAGTTGGTTCTGGTCAGGTAACTGAAATCCTAGACTAATTTAATCAAATATAAAAAGTTCCGAAAGGAAGCTTTCGGAACTTTTTAATCTACGGGCATCGTCCAATGGTAGGATACCGGTCTCCAAAACCGTTGATCAGGGTTCGAATCCTTGTGCCCGTGCAAAAATAAAATATGAGCTCATTAATTAGTTTTCTAAAAGGTTCTTATACAGAATTTAAAGATAAAGTAGAATGGCCTAAATGGCCAGATTTGCAGTCTTCTACAATTGTTGTAGCTATTACTACTGTGCTTCTTGCTTTATTTACATTTGGAGTAGATTCTTTATTTAGTGTAACTATCAAGAATTTTATTGCGACGTTTATTAATCTATTCAACTAATCCAAATTACTTTCCATATGAGCGATATGAAATGGTATGTGCTGAAAGCTATTAGCGGACAGGAAAATAAGGTTAAGAACTATATTGAGAACGAGATCCACAGATTAGGTATGGATTCTTATGTTACTCAAGTAGTGATTCCTATGGAAAAAGTAATCCAGATCAGAAACGGTAAAAAGGTTCCGAAAGAAAAGCCTTATTATCCTGGCTACCTTATGGTAGAAGCTAATCTGATTGGTGAGGTACCTCACGTAATCAAAAATATTCCGGGTGTAATTTCTTTTTTAAGTCTTACAAAAGGGGGAGAACCTGTTCCAATGAGAAAATCTGAGGTTAACAGAATGCTTGGAAGAATGGATGAGCTTTCAGAATTTGCTACAGATGTCGAGATTCCTTTTATTGTTGGAGAAAATGTTAAGGTAATCGATGGTCCTTTCAACGGTTTCAATGGAACTATTGAAAAGATTCTTGAAGACAAAAAGAAAATCGAAGTTTCGGTTCTTATCTTCGGAAGAAAAACACCAATGGAATTGAGCTTTATGCAAGTAGAAAAAGTATAATTACTTTTACAAAATATAAAAAACACCTAAGAATTTTCTTAGGTGTTTTTTATTTTATCATCTCGTTATTAAATTCTGTAGGTGTTTTGCCAACATATTTTTTGAAAGCTCTATTGAAATAAGAAATATTATTATATCCCGTACTATAACAGCTTTCTGATACACTTTTGCCTTGTAGAATATGATGACATGCTTTTTCAATTCTGTATTGATTGAGAAAATCTGTAAAAGTGATTTTCATTGTTTTTTTGAAAAAGTTGCAAAATGATGGCAAAGTAAGATTTACAATTGCAGCAATTTCATTGATGTCAATCTCTTTCTGATAGTTCTTTTCTACAAACGTAAATATGGATTGTAACCTTTCTTTATTTTTGGAAATAATCGTGTGTGGCATCACTTCTTTATTCAATAATACATAATCTTTTTCATCTGAAAGTTCTACCAAAAGCTTAAGCAATAATAGATATCTTTTATTGTTTTTTGTTTTGAGTATCTCTTGTAATTTCGGAAGTATTCTTTTTTTTGTTGAGCTACTAAACAAGACTCCGAATTTTGCCACAGACAACATCTTTCTTAGATTTGTTAATTCAACTATATCTTTTGAAAATTGGATGATTTCTTCTCGAAACTGTATAACGATCTCTTCGTGTGGATCGGATGAATTAAGACCAAATCCCGAGTGCGGAATATTAGAACCAATCAAAACCAAGTCCCCATCACGAAAACTACTTTTGTGATAACCGACGTGCCGTGTTCCACTTCCAGAAACCACGCAAACCAATTCTAGTTCGGGATGATAATGATATTCCCAACGAAATTCCTTCACAGGAAAATGCATATGTAACGTACGAAAAGACGAATTTTCATCTGGCTTAACATTTTCATAACTTACTCTCATTTGATTAATTAATAATTTTGATAAATATACTATTTTATATTAATGCAGTGTCATTAATGATTTATAGTGTTAAATTAATGTAAACAGTTTCTAGATAATTTTGTAATTGATGAGAAACTTAAATATCAAAGTAATCCTTTTCCTGAACTATTTCCTTTTTGCCATTCTTTTGAATTCGGTGGGAACAGTTATTCTTCAGGTTCAACAAAATTTTGGAATTTCGAAATCTGAAGCTAGTATTCTGGAAGGTTTCAAAGATTTACCCATTGCAATCTGTTCTTTTCTGATTGCATCATTTCTTCCCAAGATTGGATTGAAAAAATCTATGTTGATCGCATTAGCTCTTGTAACTATAATGTGTTTTCTTATGCCTTTTACGAATGCTTTTTGGTATTTTAAATGTTTGTTTTGTGTTGTAGGAGTTTCCTTTGCGCTTATCAAAATATCGGTTTTCACTTCCATTGGGCTCATTTCTGAAAATGATAAAGAGCATTCTAGCATTATGGGATTTTTAGAAGGATTCTTTATGATAGGCGTATTGATGGGGAATGTTCTGTTTAGTATTTTCATCGATGATAAAAATCCACAATCAAGAAGCTGGCTCAATACCTATTGGGTTTTGGGAACGATATCCTTTGTCTCATTTGTGATTCTGACTTTTTCCAAGCTGGATGAAAGTGAAGCCAAAATTGAAAATACAAGTTTGAAATCTGATATCAAAAATAGTTTCAGCTTATTCAAACTAAAGAAAGTTTTGTTATTCGTCATTTGTGCCTTTTTATTTGTTTTGGTAGAACAGAGTTTCCAAACTTGGACACCCACTTTCTATAAAGAGATTCTTCATCTTCCGACAAGTATGGCAGTTCAAGCTGGAGGTGTTTTAGCTGGAGCATTTGCTTTGGGAAGATTTCTTTCGGGATTTTTCTCAAGAAAGTATAAATGGATATACGTTGTTTCGTTTTGCGTTATCTGTTTTGCACTAAGTATATTTTTAGTTTTACCATTAACGCATAATATTCACTTGGATGAAAATGTAACTTGGTTCAATGCGCCTTTAGCGGTTTATATTTTTCCGATGATGGGTATTTTTCTCGCTCCCATTTATCCAAGTATCAATTCTGTAATTCTTGCATCAATCCCAAAATATCTGCAAAGTTCTATGTCTGGTCTTATTGTCGTTTTCTCTGCAATTGGAGGAACGCTTGGCTCGATGATAACAGGATTTGTATTTCAAGAAACTGGGGGACAACAAGCATTTTATCTCTCATTCATTCCATTGTCACTATTACTGATTTTTGTGATAATGATGAACAAACAACTTGGCAAGAAATGAAACACAGGCATTCAAAAATTCTTTCGAAGAAAAAATGATATGAGTGTACCATTTGACCTTTGAAAATTTAATATATACAAATGAAAAATTATATCGATATAAAAGATTTTTATAATCTGTTTGAAGCTGTTCAACAAGCTGAGATTTTCGAAGACCAAAAAACAATGGTCGATGCGATTCCGTTATTTCCAATTGCTGAAATCGAGACGAAGTATGAAGAAGAAAAAAATCATATTGATTTTGATTTGAAAGATTTTGTCTTACGAAATTTCTTTTTAGAGAAATTATCAGAAAAAGGGAATGATATTTCTGCAGACAAATTACCTATCAAAGAACATATTAAGAAGCTTTGGAACCAGCTTACAAAAACAGCTTATGAAGAAAGAGGGACACTTTTGGGGCTTCCGAAGCCATATATTGTTCCTGGGGGAAGATTCATTGAGTTTTTTTATTGGGACAGTTATTTTGTGATGCTCGGATTGCAGGTTTCCGGAAATATCGAAATGATGAAAAATATCGTGGAGAATTGCTCTTACCTGATAATGAATTATGGATTTGTTCCAAATGCAAGCAGGAGTTATTTCTTAACTCGTTCACAGCCACCCTATTTTTCTTTGATGTTGGATTTGATTTATGAAAGCACAAATGATGAAAAAATCTACTTACAGTATTTCGAAACATTGGAAAAAGAATATCAGTTTTGGATGAGTGGGGAAGAAAATTTAGAATTTGGGCAATCTTATAAAAGGGTTTTAAAAACTAATGATGGCGATATTCTTAATCGATATTACGATGATGAAAATCTCCCTCGCCCAGAAAGTTATTTGATAGATGTTAAAGATTTTAAAACTTCCGAGAATCGAGAATTTTATAGAAATATAAGAGCAGCTTGTGAGTCTGGATGGGATTTTTCTAGTAGATGGTTCGCAGATGGTGAGAGTATTAAAACCATCAATACCCTAGAATTGGCACAAATAGATCTCAACTCTCTTCTTTGGAATCTTGAAAATACACTTGCAAAGGCTTCTCGTATTAAAGAAAATTTGGCTTTAGAAAAAAAATACCAATCATTGGCAGATCAACGTCTATCAAATATTGAAAAATATTTTTGGGATAAAGAATCAAAAATTTACAGAGACTTCAACTTCTTAAAAAATGAACAGACATCATCAGAGCATATTGCTTCTCTCTATCCATTATTTCTGGGTTTTTCCAATATGCAACAAGCTTTAGATATGAAATATTGGGTTTCCAAAAAGTTCTTGCATCCAGGTGGTCTGGTGACAACTACAAAACAAACAGGAGAACAATGGGATTTTCCTAATGCTTGGGCGCCTAACCAATGGATAGGTTATACCGCGATGAAAAAATATGGCTTTGATGATGTGGCAGATGAAATAAAAACTAATTGGAGTAAAAATGTTGAGAGAGTATATAATAATGTAGGAAAACTGATGGAAAAGTATAATGCGGTGGATGTGAAAACTATTGCAGGTGGAGGAGAATATCCAAATCAAGATGGGTTTGGATGGACTAATGGAGTTTATTTGAAAATAAACAATTAACCTTAAATAACTATAAGATATGAAAAGAAAAGCGTATTTTTTGATGGTAGGCATTGCTTCGCTATACTTTCAAAATGTTTATGGGCAACAGACCGAGAACGATTCTCTAAAATCTAATAATATAGACGAAGTAGTTGTAACTGGAGTTTTTGATAAAAGATTGAAAATGAATTCTCCAATTGCGATCAGCGTTCTTAAAAAAGATTTCATAGAAAAACAAACACCCAACAGCGCAGCGGATCTGTTGAAAAACGTACCAGGAGTTTATGTAAATTCTTCGAATGGTGAAATCCGTAACTCTATTGCTTCTCGCGGAATTACAATAGGAACACAAGACGGAAGTTTTGGTTATGAGTATGTTTCAATGCAAGAAGATGGTTTGCCTATTACCAATACAACTTATTTTAATTATGGGCCAGATTTTTTTCTCCGTGCAGATGCCACAATAGATCAATTAGACGCTGTACGTGGAGGTTCATCATCTATCACTACAGCTAATGCGCCTGGTGGGATTTTCAATTATATTTCAAAAACAGGAGGTAATAAATTTGCTGGAGAAGTAAGATTTAGAACTGGTTTCCAAGGTGCTAATACCAGTGGATTGTATAGAACGGATATTAATTTTGGTGGTCCTTTGGGTAATAATTGGTTCTATAATTTTGGTGGTTTTTATCGGTATGATGAGGGTGCAAGAAATCCTGGAGATTATGCGCTAAATAATGGAGGCCAAATTAAGATGAATATTGTAAAGAAGTATAATAGAGGTTCTGTAAAAGTCTATTTAAAATATTTGAATGATAAAAACGGATACTCTATGTCTTTGCCAACTAGAGGTTTTACGGATCCAAAAGTAGCAGAAGGCTTCAATAATAGTTCTTCGGTTTTGCTTCCGGAGGTGCAATACACTCAGCAAAATTTTGTAGAAGGTGGAACGCTCAATTATAATTCTAGTAACTTGGTTAATAGCAAATATCGCTCGATAGGTGTGAATTGGGATCACAAATTGGGAGAAGGTTGGACTCTGGATAATAAAATACGTTATTCTAATAATGATGTTATTTATAATACATCCAGTTCTACATCTATTATTTCTGCAACATCTACCGCGCTTTATAATTTGGTTGGAGCAACTGGATTTGGGACATATAATTTTAGAGATTTGATAACAGGGCAAACAATGTTGAGTGTAAATGCAGCAGCTCCAAATACTGGCACAACGCCTATCTATTCTGTTAATCAAAATAATTTAACCAATCAGTCATTGGGTGCCAACTCTGTTTTTGTAACTCCTTTGAATCTTTATGAAAATAGGGTAGAGGAATTACTAGAACAATTCACAATTAACAAAAAATGGAGAACTATGAGTTTTTCTTTAGGTGGTTATTTTGGATATTCTGATGCTGCGAGAGTTTCCGGTGGTGGAGGTGTATCATTTACAACATTGGAGCCCCAGCCTCGTATTTTAACAGTAGATTTCAATGGGAGTATCAATGGTTTAGGAGGAAATTATCAGATTACCAATCCAAATGGAGTGGCTCAGTTTCCCGGGAACAATGGTGTTTTGCTAGGTTTTTATGCTAAGCAACGTCAACTGGCAGGTTTCTTTGGTCATACTTGGGATATTACACCAGCATTAACTCTAGATTGGGGTGTGCGTTATGAAAACGGAAATGTAAAGGGGCATAATACAAGAACTTATCTGAAAGTTGCTTCTGGTTTAGACAACAATCCTTATACTTTATATGATAATACTATTTTGGATTACGCACAAACCGTAAATTATAACCGGACTCTAGAAACTTTTGCTTATTCTGCAGCACTTAATTATAGGATTAATACCAATTTGGCTGTTTACGGAAGGTATTCTCACGGAAACAAAGCACCAGATTTGGATGTTTATTTTGCTACAAACCGTGTCACAACTATCCAGTTTTTGGATCCTCAAAAAAGAACTACAGATCAAATAGAAGCTGGTATAAAAGCCAAATATAACGCATTTGATCTATTTGTAACACCATTCTATAGTGTTTTGAAAAACGTTCCTGCAGGTGGTTTTGCTACTATGCCAGACGGAAGTTTCTACGCGCTGCCAACTCTATACAATGATTTTAAAACTTTTGGAGTAGAAATAGAAACCACCGTTCGTCCAATTGATAATTTTAGCATCAGAGCAGTAGCAACACTTCAAAAATCCAAAATTACAAACGGAACATTCTGGATTACCAATGCAGCAGGTCCGCAAGATGATATCAAAGGAGATTTTAGTGGAAATGAAACATCCGCAACACCTAGAGCATTTTTTAACATCACACCAATGTATTCTAAAAATAAGTTCTATACATTTTTAACTTGGAATTATATGGGAGAAAGACAAGCCAACAACAGAAATGCTTTCAAACTACCATCTTTTTCTTTGTTTGATTTTGCTTTAGGATACAATTTTTCAGAGAGTATTTCTGCTTCATTTAATGTGAATAATTTATTTGACAATTATGCAGTGATGAGTTGGCTTCGTCCTGGTTCCTATGCAGAACAAAGAGGCACTTTGGATTCTTTTACTCCAGAATTATACCAAGCTGCTGTCGCAAATAATTCGCCATATTTTACAGTTGCCAACCCACCGAGATCATATTTTTTGACGGTTGTTTATAAACTATAGTATTTTTGGATTGTGAAAAAGAGAATATTATTAGTTGTTTTATTAATGATTGCTTTTCAGAATAGTAATGCTCAAAGATTAATTGAAGTTGATTCTGAAAATAAACTGCATATTAATACCTTATTGAAAGACTCGGTAAATATAAAGTTGCAAGGTCCTGATTTTTTTGCTAATTCAGATTACAAAATATCAAAAAACAACCTTGGGTATTGGACTGTAGAAACGCCTCCAATGCCAATTGGCTTCCATTACTTTTGGATTTTGATAAATGATAAAAAGTATTTGTTACCCAAAGAGGAGACTTATTTTGGTTACAATCAAGATGTTAATGCTTTCGAAATTAATTCTAATGAAACTTTTTTTGAGCCAAAAACCAATCAAAAAGGATTAATAGAAAAACGGACAATTCATAAAACCTCTGAAGAAGAATATTTTCTTTACAAACCTTTTGGTTTTTCGATTAAGAAAAGATACCCGTTATTGGTTTTGTATCATGGCGCAGGAGAAGATGCTTCTGGTTGGGTAAAACAAGGGAAAATTCAAAATGTCTTGGACAATCTTATCTCCGAGAAAAAAATAAAACCTTTGATTGTTTTGATGTTAAATGGTGATGTTAAGAGCGAGATTTCTTACAAAAATTTAGAAGATGAGACTTTGTCTGAGATTACATTAATAGAAAAAGAATTGATAAATCAAGTTTTACCAGAATTAGAAAAAGAATTTTTTCTTTCAAAAAAAGGCATCGCAGGTTTATCAAAAGGAAGCTATCAAGCTTTCAAAATTGGGACAGATCATCCAGAAGTGTTTTCAAAAGTTGGGATGTTTAGTCCTGTACTATACAGTAATGTAGTAGAAGATAAGTTTGCTAAAATAAAAACAGAGAATTTAAGTAAACAAAAATTTTTCTTAAGTATTGGAAGTCTTGAGAATGAGCGTTTTATTAATTTTAAAACTATTTTAGAAAAAGAATTCAGGGAGAGAAAGATTCCATTCAAATCTTACATATCTCTAGAAACATATCACGAATGGCTAACTTGGCGTAGAAGTTTGTATAATTTTCTACTTTGGCAAAAATGAAATTAACTTAGATCAAATTTTTTGAGTGGTTGTATCGCGCTATGATACAACCACTTATTTTTTATTATTTTCAAATAAATATTTAGTTTCCGTTTGTAGATTCAAAAAAAAATAATACTTTTGCAAACCGAAAAGTGGGTTTCTAATGTGAGAATGGATAACCTGCTGAATAATAAATGCTTCCAAATTCATTAATTATTCAAATTTAAAAAACAAAAAATGGCTAAAAAAGTCTTTAAAATGGTAAAACTTCAGGTGAAAGGTGGCGCTGCTAACCCTTCTCCACCAGTAGGTCCAGCTTTGGGTTCTGCGGGTGTGAACATCATGGAGTTTTGTAAACAATTTAACGGAAGAACTCAGGATAAGCCTGGGCAGGTTTTGCCAGTAGTTATTACTGTGTACGAAGACAAATCTTTTGAATTCGTAATCAAAACCCCTCCTGCTGCAATCCAATTGATGGATGCTGCAAAAATCAAAGGAGGTTCCGGAGAACCAAACAGAAACAAAGTAGGTGCTGTAACTTGGGCTCAGGTTCAAAAGATTGCTGAAGATAAGATGGCAGATCTTAACTGCTTTACTTTGGATTCAGCTCTTTCTATGGTTGCAGGTACTGCTAGATCTATGGGATTGAGAGTAACAGGAACTAAACCAACTAACGCTTAAAACTTAGAGAAATGGCAAAATTAACGAAGAAGCAAAAGGAAGCTTTAAGCAAAGTAGAAAAAAACAAAATTTATAATCTTGACGAAGCATCTGCTTTAGTGAAAGAAGTAAATTTCGCAAAGTTTGACGCGTCTGTAGATATCGCTGTTAGACTAGGTGTAGATCCAAGAAAAGCAAACCAAATGGTAAGAGGTGTAGTATCTCTTCCTCACGGAACAGGTAAGGACGTGAAAGTTCTTGCTCTTGTAACTCCGGATAAAGAAGCAGAAGCTAAAGAGGCTGGTGCTGATTATGTTGGTCTTGATGAGTATTTGCAAAAAATCAAAGAAGGTTGGACAGATGTTGACGTTATCGTAACAATGCCAGCTGTAATGGGTAAATTAGGACCATTGGGTAGAGTTTTAGGACCAAGAGGTCTTATGCCAAACCCTAAATCAGGTACTGTAACGATGGAAATCGGGAAAGCAGTTTCTGAAGTGAAGTCTGGTAAAATCGATTTCAAAGTAGATAAATATGGTATCATCCACGCTGGTATCGGTAAAGTGTCTTTCGATGCTGCTAAACTTAAAGAAAATGCTCAAGAATTAATCTCGACATTAATCAAGTTGAAGCCGACTGCTGCAAAAGGTACTTATGTGAAGTCAATCTATTTGTCTTCTACAATGAGCCCAGGAATTGCAATTGATACTAAATCTGTTAACTAATTTTAATCCTAAAGACAATGACAAAAGACCAAAAAGTTGTAGCAATACAAGAGATCAAAGTTTTGCTTCAGGATGCAAAAGTAGTTTATGTAGCAGATCTAGAAGGTTTGAACGCTGGAAAATCTTCTGATTTCAGAAGACAGGCTTTCAAGCAAAATATTAAAGTGAAAGTTGTAAAAAATACACTTTTACAAAAGGCAATGGAACAAATTGAAGGTGTAGATTACTCTGAGATGTTCCAGTCTTTCAAAGGTAACTCTGCGATTATGATTGCTGAAACGGCGAACGCTCCAGCAAAATTAATCAAGGATTTCAGAAAGAAAGAAGAGAAGCCGGCACTTAAGTCAGCTTTCGTTCAAGAGACATTCTACGTTGGAGATAACAACCTTGATACTTTAGTTAATATCAAGTCTAGAGAAGAAATGATCGGTGAAATCATCGGATTGCTTCAGTCTCCAATCCAAAGAGTTGTTTCTGCTCTTCAAAACAAATCTGAAGCTGCTGGAGAAGCGACGACTGAAGAAGTTGCAACTCCTGCTGTAGAAGAAACTCCAGCTACTGAAACTCCAGAAGCTGCTGCAGAAGGAGAAGCTCCAGCTGCTGAATAATTACACTCAAAAAAATAGATAAATAATCAACAAAAAAACATTACAACAATGTCAGATTTAAAAAATTTAGCTGAAACGCTAGTAAACTTAACAGTAAAAGACGTAAACGAATTAGCTGCTATCCTTAAGGATGAGTACGGAATTGAGCCAGCTGCTGCTGCAGTAGTAGTTGCTGCAGGTGGTGCAGGTGAAGCTGCTGAAGAAAAGACTGAATTCGACGTAATTCTTAAGTCTGCAGGTGCTTCTAAATTGGCTATCGTTAAATTGGTAAAAGATTTAACTGGTGCTGGTCTTAAGGAAGCTAAAGATATCGTAGATGGTGCTCCTGCTCCAATCAAGCAAGGTGTATCTAAAGATGAGGCTGAAGCTCTTAAGAAGCAACTTGAAGAAGCTGGTGCTGAAGTAGAATTGAAGTAATCACTACTCAATAATATAAGACAAGCGACAGGTTTACACCTAGTCGCTTTTTTTATGTTAAGTTTTATTATTATAAATAATAAGCCATTATTTTTATTACTTTTGCAAAGTGAAAAAAAATTTATTTCCTTTCCTTGAGAAATTAAAATCTTATGCCAGTATATTACCAAAATGCTGGCATTTATCTTTTTTATTATCTTTTTTTTCATTTTTTACACTTTCTGCGCAGAAAATTCATGTAGACTCTCTGGCCACAGCAAATATCACTGTCGTTGGAGATGCCTGTATTTATTCAAAAGACGAAGCGTTCAATGAGCAAATATCAAAAAACAAAAACCTACAGCAATATTCCAAAGTCATTAGATTTAATGATAATGAAATAAGAATTATTGCGAAAAATTCTGATGTACAGTCTTCTACAAAGCAAAACTCTGAAAGGGCTAAGCCAGAGAAAAAACTCTTAGTTTCCAAGAAGAAGACTATTGATATATCGGATTTACCCGAGAAAGAAATTCCGTTGAAAATTTCTAATGGTCTTGACGGTACTCGGTTTCTAACGGGAAACGCTTTGGCAAATATTCCTTTTATTTCTCCCAGTAATGATTATTATAATGCAAAGCAATGTATAATTAACTACTGTAATGATTGTAGTTCATTGCTAGAGTTCTTATATCTAAGCAATTTTCTTTTAACGCATAATATTAATAGATTACAGAATAAGGTTGCTGCTTTTTCTGTAAGACCACCGCCGCAGATTTAATTGATCATAAGTTTTTTTACTAGACATTTTCTTTGGGAATAATTTTCCAAGGCAAATTATATATTTATTAATAATAATCTTTTATGAAAAAATTAAATCTACTTTATATATTAGTATTTCTACTAATGACTAGTGGAATGCTATTTTCTCAAGCCGCCGCAGACAGACTTTATTTATCAACTGCTTCCACTGGTAGAGTTTATGATATAACAGGTGGAGCTTCGCCAATACTTCTAACAATACCTAATTCAAGTGGTACACCTGCAAATATAAGCAACTTAGCTGTTGGTTATGATAAGCCGGGCGGGAATTCATCAACACTTGTTTTCATTAATTCTAATATTACAGCAGGTTCTACATTGTATAAAAATGGTACTGCTATATCTGGAACTACTATTCCAACAGGTGTAGAAGTTGGAGGGTTAGCAACCAATAACGTTCCAGGTGCTTATTTTGGAAATGTTTATGGTTTTCGATCTGATACCAAGACTATTTACCCAATTTATCCATCAGGATCTGCTATAGCTATTACTAGTACAGATGCTGACTGGAATAATGGAACTACGTTTGGAACCGATACATTCTTTGATTATCAGAATAATATATACATGTTTGTGAATAATGGTACGTCAAGATATCTTTTCAAAATTTCTATTGCTACAGGGGTTGCTACAAAAGCTATTTCTGCTCCTATATCAGGTACAGCTAGTTTTGCTAATTTACCAACTGCTTCGGGGATACAAGGTATGGCCTATCTACAAGGGTATGTATATATTGCAAGTGTTAATACAACCAATAATAATATTGAAATCCGTAGAATTAATATCTATGATGGTACTTCAATATTATCAGCTACTTATACTAGTTCTTCTTATTCCAATCTCGATTTAGCTACAGTTCCTTATTATGTCCCTTTTACATTAACATGTAGTGGTATTACACAAAGCCCTACAACACCATTTGTTGAAGGTGTTGCAAGCAATGGCGAAAGATCTCTTAATATTCCAATTACTAATGTTTATGGACCTGGAACATATACTATAAATATTTCTGGAGCTAATTTTAACAGCTCATATACTACTACTGTAACCTCTACAACCACTTCTATTTCTGTTCCTCTTGTATATGATGGAGGAGGGAGTTCGGGAACACGAACAATAAGCGTTAACCTGAACGGAAGCACAACTGCTTGTAGTGTAAATGTTGTTGTAGAAAAAGATACTGATAAAGATACTATTCCGGATTATTTAGATCTTGATTCTGATAATGATGGTATATTAGATATTTTTGAATGTGGAGATGCAGTAGGAACTGTTAATTATAATACTTCAAACGGAACTACGGTTAACTTCTCTGCGCCTGATGCAGATTTAGGTTTTATCTTTGATGTTTACACATTAGATAATTCATTTACACTGAATATAAATGGTACAAATTTAACAACAAGTGAATTGCAGTTTCAGCCGGATCAAACGGATAACGTAAGGTTTTTTAATGGAGATCGATATGGTACTGGAAGCATACCCCAGATTTATACCATGACAGGAACAGCAGCTAATCCGCTGGTGAGAATTATTATTCATAAAAATGGAACGGTTAATATGTATGGTAGTAAAGTTAGTGGAGGTCAGTTGTTTCCTCTTCAGCTTTATAATGGAAATACATTTAATAATATCACTTGGAATAGGACAGGATCTAATACGATTATTCTAAGTCAGATGGTTCAAGGACCTACCTATATTACTGGAAGAGCAAATGGAGTCAAAAATGGTTTCTGTGATCCAGATAATGACGGTATTTCCAATCAGTTTGATGTTGATTCAGACAATGATGGTTGTGCAGATGCGTTGGAGGGGTCAGAATTCGTTAGAAGAACTCACATTCATTCATTATCTCTACCTACAACAGATGCGAATTATCCTTACCGTGGTCAAATTAAAGTGACTTATAATGGCACAACAACGGGTACTCCGGCTCAAATCATTAGTACATCTACAGGGGCTAACGGAGTTCCTCAATTGGTGAATGTTGCAGGAAGTAACTTGAATACAGCTACAAACCCATCCAACTTAGCAGGTATTTCTGATAATACAGATGGAACGGCTGATATCGGTCAAAATTTTGGAAGTTCTCAAGATAGTCTTGTAAGAGATCCTGATTGTGATCGTTGTTTCCGACCTGCTACTACTACAGGAACAACATTACCTACTAATCACGGTATTACTGCACTTGCTAGAGCTGGAGGTAATACTGGTGAATGGCCAGTTAGAATGAACGGAGCATATACAGTGTTAGACGCGAAAACAAAAGGTTTCGTGATCAACAGAGTTCCGACTTCTGCATTGTCCTCTATTATTGGAGTAACAGGAATGATGGTATATGACACAACTGTCAATTGTCTTAAGATTTATGACGGGACATCTTGGAACTGTTATACTAAACAAACTTGTAATGATTCAAATCCATAATTAAGATGAAAACATATATAGCATCTCTAATAATTTTAGTTTCGAGCATTAGTTTTGCTCAAGTTACCATTGGAAAATCAAATCCATATACAGCCGCTAATGAAACAGTGTCCTTAGAATTTGGAAATGCAACAGGAGGCGTGAGAGGAGTTGTACTACCTTGGGTAACGGCTGCCACAGCAGTTACATCTGCTGTTCCCGGAACCATTATTTTTGATAGTACAGATCAGAAAGTTAAATTTGGAACTGCAGCTACAGCTAATGCAACGGCTGTGACTAGCTGGGGAGACTTGTCAGCTGGAGCCTACGCGCCAACAACAGCCAACGTTCCAGATACTAATACTGAGAATGCAACAGCAAAAACTTTGATTGGTGGAACGCCTGCTACAGATACAACTTCTGGGATTTTGGTCTTGGGAGATACAAATAAAGCGATGATCTTACCGAGGGTTAATTCTCACACAGATATCGTCAATCCAACAGCTGGAATGATGGTCTATGTAACCGGAACACAGCAATTGGCTTTGTACAACGGTAGAGAATGGACTTTCTGGACTAAACCTTAAGATTTTTAAATCTAAATATTTCGAAACCACTTCTTTGTTAAGTGGTTTTTTTGTATATGTCAAATATTTTATATATATTTGCAGTTCTTTTGGCGCTAATAATTCATATACTGTAAAAACTATGACTCTTTCACCTTTGTGAAAGGGGTTGTTTTGTTATATATGCCTCATTTTTGCCTTTAGAGTGAAAATATTTTGCACTACGCCGTGAAAAGATATACCGACGTTGCAGTTAGAATCCGGATAAAGAAAGAAAAATCTGTAAAAAACTATTCTGATAGCGCCAAACATCAGGTTTTTTATCTTTTCTTACTTTGATCAGCTTCTGATATTTTTAAACAAAATATTTTTTAACCCTTTTTTCTTATAATTTTATGAGTAAAACACAGGCCGCTCCTAAAGTTCAAGGTACTCCGAGAATTAACTTTTCTTCTGCAAAAGGTAAAATCGAAACTCCTGACTTTTTGGACATCCAAATCCAGTCTTTCAAGGAATTTTTCCAGCTAGACACACTTCCTGAAGAGCGACAAAAAGAATCGCTTTACAAGACATTTCAGGAAAATTTTCCAATTACAGATTCCAGAAACCAATTCGTATTGGAGTTTTTGGATTATCTTGTAGATTCTCCACGTTACTCTATTGATGAGTGTGTGGAAAGAGGATTGACTTATTCAGTTCCTCTTAAAGCTAGACTTAAACTATATTGTACAGATCCGGAGCACGAAGATTTCCAGACTGTTGTGCAAGATGTTTATCTAGGTCCAGTTCCTTATATGACGCCAAGCGGATCTTTCATCATTAATGGTGCTGAAAGGGTAATCGTAACGCAGCTTCACCGTTCACCTGGTGTATTCTTCGGACAGACTTACCACGCCAATGGAACTAAACTTTACTATTCAAGAATTATCCCTTTCAAAGGATCTTGGATGGAATTTACAACCGATATCAACAGCGTAATGTACGCGTATATCGACCGTAAGAAAAAATTACCTTTAACAACTTTACTTAGAGCAATCGGTTATGAATCTGATAAGGAAATCCTTCAGATCTTCGATCTTGCTGAGGAAGTGAAAGTTTCCAAAGCTGCTCTTAAAAAAGTAGAAGGTAGAACTCTTGCTGCGAGAGTGTTGAACACTTGGTTCGAGGATTTCGTAGACGAAGATACAGGTGAAGTAGTTTCTATCGAAAGAAACGAAATTATCCTGGATAGAGAAACTGTTCTTGAAAAAGAACACCTTGATATTATTTTGGATTCAGGCGTTAAGTCTATACTGATTCACAAAGAAAATTCCAACGAATTCTCTATTATCCAGAATACATTACAAAAAGACCCGACTAACTCAGAAAAAGAAGCGGTTGAATACATCTACCGTCAGCTGAGAAACGCTGATGCACCGGATGAGGAAACTGCAAGAGGAATTATTGAAAAATTATTCTTCTCTGAGCAGCGTTATTCATTAGGCGAAGTTGGTCGTTACAGATTAAATAAAAAATTAGGTCTTAACATCCCAGAAACTACGGAAGTACTGACCAAGGAAGATATCATTGCAATTGTAAAGCACCTGATCGAGTTGGTTAATTCCAAAGCGGAGGTAGATGATATTGACCACCTTTCTAACAGACGTATCAAAACTGTAGGCGAGCAATTGTCTGGTCAGTTTGGTGTCGGTCTTTCCAGAATCGCAAGAACTATCAAGGAAAGAATGAACGTTAGAGATAACGAGATATTTACACCGGTAGATTTGGTTAATGCCAAGACTTTGACGTCTGTTATTAATTCATTCTTCGGAACCAACCAGCTTTCTCAGTTTATGGATCAGACCAATCCGTTGTCAGAAATCACGCACAAGCGTAGATTATCTGCACTAGGACCTGGTGGTTTATCAAGAGAAAGAGCAGGTTTCGAGGTGCGTGACGTTCACCATACGCACTACGGACGTATCTGTCCTATTGAAACGCCGGAAGGACCAAACATCGGTTTGATCTCTTCTCTTGGGATGTATGCGAAAATCAATAACCTTGGTTTTATCGAAACGCCTTACAGAAAAGTAGAGGACGGAAAAGTAGATCTTCAGGCTAAGCCAATTTATCTAAATGCAGAAGATGAAGAAAATAGAGTAATTGCTCAGGCTAACGTTGCTTTAACTGATGATGGTAACTTCGAAACGGATAGAATTATCGCCCGTTTGGATGGTGACTATCCTGTAGTAGAGCCACAGCAAGTAGATTTGATTGACGTTGCGCCAAACCAGATTTCTGGTATTTCCGCTTCATTGATTCCTTTCTTGGAGCATGATGACGCAAACCGTGCTTTGATGGGATCTAACATGATGCGTCAGGCCGTTCCGTTATTGAAACCACAAGCGCCAATCGTGGGTACAGGTCTGGAAAAACAAGTAGCGAAAGATTCTAGAATTCTTATCAATGCAGAAGGAAATGGAGTAGTGGAATATGTAGATGCTGAAAGAATTGTTATCAAGTACGAAAGAAGCGAAGAAGATGATTTAGTAAACTTCGATTCTGCGACTAAAACCTATAAATTAACTAAGTTCAGAAAAACCAACCAGAGTACAACTATTACATTGAGACCTAACGTAAGAGTGGGGGACACAGTGGAAAAAGGACAGGTGCTTTGTGACGGTTATGCGACTGAAAACGGGGAATTAGCTCTTGGTAGAAACCTTGTAGTTGCCTTCATGCCTTGGAAAGGTTACAACTTCGAGGATGCGATTGTTATCAACGAAAAAGTAGTTCGTGAGGACTGGTTTACGTCAATCCACGTGGATGAATATTCACTAGAAGTTCGTGATACTAAATTAGGTATGGAAGAACTGACAGCAGATATTCCTAACGTTTCTGAAGAAGCGACTAAAGATCTTGATGAGAACGGTATGATCCGTATCGGTGCAGAAGTGAAGCCTGGTGATATCCTTATCGGGAAAATCACACCAAAAGGGGAATCTGATCCAACGCCGGAAGAAAAACTTCTTAGAGCAATCTTCGGAGACAAAGCTGGTGATGTAAAAGATGCTTCATTGAAGGCTGATTCTTCTCTTAGAGGAGTTGTTATCAACAAAAAATTGTTCTCCAGAAACATCAAGGACAAAAAGAAAAGAAGCGAAGAGAAAATCAAACTCGAAGAAATCGAAAATACTTACAAAGCTAAGTTCGATGACCTAAGAAACACTTTGATTGACAAACTAAACACTTTGGTTTCCGGTAAAACGTCTCAGGGAGTGAAAAATGACCTTGAAGAAGAAATGATCGGAAAAGGAACTAAGTTTACTTTGAAGTTGCTTCAGTCTGTTGAGGATTATGTAAACATCAGTGGTGCAGATTGGACTGTTGATGCAGACAAGAATGAATTGATCAAGCAATTGATTCACAACTATAAAATTAAATACAACGATCTTTCTGGTGTTAAAAACCGTGAGAAATTTGCATTATCCATCGGAGACGAGCTACCTGCTGGTATCATCAAATTAGCTAAAGTTTACATCGCTAAGAAACGTAAACTGAATGTTGGTGATAAAATGGCGGGTCGTCACGGTAACAAAGGTATCGTTTCTAGAATCGTTCGTGAAGAAGATATGCCGTTCCTAGAGGATGGAACACCAGTAGATATCGTATTGAATCCACTTGGGGTACCTTCCCGTATGAACATCGGTCAGATCTACGAAACTGTTCTTGGATGGGCAGGTAAACAACTTGGACTAAAATTCGCAACGCCGATCTTCGACGGAGCTAGTTTAGATCAAATCACCGAATACACCGAGCAGGCAGCACTTCCTAAATTCGGAAACACACACCTTTACGACGGTGGAACTGGTGAGAGATTTACTCAGCCAGCTACTGTGGGTGTGATCTATATGCTGAAGTTAGGACACATGGTAGATGATAAGATGCACGCACGTTCTATCGGACCTTACTCATTGATTACGCAGCAGCCATTAGGAGGTAAAGCGCAATTCGGAGGTCAGAGATTCGGAGAGATGGAGGTTTGGGCTCTTGAAGCATTCGGAGCATCCAATATCCTTAGAGAGATCCTTACTGTGAAGTCGGATGACGTGATTGGTAGAGCAAAAACTTATGAAGCCATTGCCAAAGGTGAAGCAATGCCAGAACCTGGTATTCCGGAATCTTTCAACGTATTACTTCACGAGTTACAAGGTCTTGGACTTGATGTAAGACTTGAGGAATAATTTTAAATTTTAAATGATGAATTTTAGATGGTCTTAGTTTCTGTGCATTAGCATTTAATCTAAAATCTAAAATCTAAAATCTAAAATCTGATCAAAAAATGTCAAATAAAAATAAAACAAGTCGATTTAATAAAATCACTATTGGTTTGGCTTCACCAGAATCTATTCTTCAGGAATCGAGAGGAGAAGTTCTAAAACCGGAAACGATCAACTATCGTACGCACAAGCCGGAAAGAGACGGTTTGTTCTGCGAGAAGATTTTTGGTCCTGTAAAAGACTACGAATGTGCTTGTGGAAAATACAAAAGAATCCGATACAAAGGTATCGTTTGTGACAGATGTGGGGTAGAAGTTACAGAGAAAAAAGTACGTAGAGAGAGAATCGGACACATCAACCTTGTTGTGCCTGTGGCTCACATCTGGTATTTCCGTTCTTTACCGAACAAAATTGGTTATCTTTTAGGTATTCCTTCCAAGAAATTGGATATGATTATCTATTACGAGAGATATGTTGTGATTCAACAAGGTATCGCTAAGAAAGCAGATGGTTCTGATTTCGATGATAAGGAATTCCTGACTGAAGAAGAATATTTGGATGTTTTGGAAACCCTTCCAATTGAAAACCAATATCTGGATGACTCTGACCCGAATAAATTCGTAGCGAAAATGGGAGCAGAAGCTGTCGAGGAATTGCTGAAAAGAATCGACCTTGATTCTTTATCATTTGATTTGAGACATAAAGCTCACAACGAATCATCTAAACAAAGAAGAACAGAAGCACTTAAGAGATTGAACGTTGTAGAAGCACTTAGAGCTGCTAATACAAGAATGATCAATAAGCCTGAGTGGATGATTATGAGAGTTCTTCCGATCATTCCACCGGAATTGAGACCATTGGTTCCATTGGATGGAGGACGTTTTGCAACGTCGGATCTTAATGATCTTTACAGAAGGGTAATCATTAGAAACAACCGTCTTAAGAGACTATTGGAAATCAAAGCTCCGGAAGTAATCTTGAGAAACGAGAAGCGTATGCTTCAGGAATCTGTAGATTCGTTATTTGATAACACAAGAAAATCTTCTGCTGTTAAGTCGGAATCCAACAGACCATTGAAATCCCTTTCTGATTCATTGAAAGGTAAGCAAGGTCGTTTCCGTCAGAACTTATTAGGAAAAAGGGTAGATTACTCGGCTCGTTCGGTTATTGTTGTAGGTCCTAGCTTACAATTGCACGAGTGTGGTCTTCCGAAAGATATGGCTGCAGAACTTTACAAACCGTTTATCATTAGAAAACTAATCGAGAGAGGAATTGTAAAAACTGTAAAATCAGCTAAGAGAATCATCGACAGAAAAGAGCCTGTAGTTTATGATATCCTAGAAAATGTGATGAAAGGTCACCCGGTTCTTCTGAACAGAGCACCTACGCTTCACAGATTGGGTATCCAAGCGTTCCAGCCGAAGATGATCGAAGGTAAAGCTATTCAGCTGCACCCGTTGGTAACTACGGCCTTCAACGCCGATTTCGATGGTGACCAGATGGCGGTACACTTGCCACTTGGACCAGAAGCAATCCTGGAAGCTCAATTATTGATGCTAGGTTCACAAAATATCCTAAACCCTGCGAATGGATCTCCTATTACGGTACCATCTCAGGACATGGTTTTGGGTCTTTATTTTATGACCAAAGAAGCTCATTCTACTGATGATTATAAAGTAAAAGGAGAAGGCTTGGCTTTCTATTCTCCGGAAGAAGTGGAAATTGCTTATGCTGAAGGACAAGTGTCTCTCAATGCTAAAGTAAGATGTCGTCTTCCTATTAAAGAAAACGGAGAGATTGTTACAAGATTAACTAATACAACTGTTGGTAGAATCCTTTTCAACCAGATTGTACCGAAAGAAGTGGGTTATATCGATGAATTATTGACTAAGAAATCTCTTAGAAATGTTATCGGTCAGATCCTTGCAGATACGGATTTCCCAACTACCGTTAAATTCTTGGATGATATGAAAAACCTTGGATACTCTAATGCATTCAAAGGAGGTCTTTCATTTAGTCTTGGTGATATTGTAATCCCAGCAGAGAAGAAAACCATGATTGCTGCAGCTGTAGAATCTGTAGATGAGATCAAGGCTAACTATAACATGGGACTTATCACAGATACAGAGCGTTATAATCAGGTTATCGACGTTTGGACCAATACCAACGCCGGTCTTACAGAAATGATTATGAGCAGAATGAAGTCTGATCAAGGTGGATTTAACTCTGTATTTATGATGCTGGACTCTGGTGCGAGGGGTTCTAAGGAGCAGATCCGTCAGTTATCTGGTATGAGAGGTTTGATGGCAAAACCACAAAAAGCTGGTTCTGTTGGAGCAGAGATCATCGAAAACCCGATTGTGGCGAACTTCAAAGAAGGGCTATCCATCTTGGAATACTTTATCTCTACCCACGGTGCTCGTAAGGGTCTTGCGGATACCGCTCTTAAAACTGCCGATGCTGGTTACCTAACCAGAAGATTGGTAGACGTTGCACAGGATGTTATCATTACAGAAGATGACTGTGGAACATTGAGAGGTACAGAAGTAACTGCACTTAAGAAAAATGATGAAATCGTAGAAAGAATCTCAGACCGAATTCTTGGTAGAGTTTCTCTTCATAATATTTATCACCCAGAAACGGATGAATTGTTGGCAAACGCTGATGAATTAATCGTGGAAGCTGTAGCTAAGCAAATCGAGGAAGCGGGAATCGAAGCTGTAGAAGTTCGTTCTCCATTGACTTGTGAAGCGAAAAAAGGTATCTGTGCGAAGTGTTACGGACGTAACCTTGCAACAGGTAAAGGCATCCATATGGGAGAAGCTGTGGGAGTTATCGCTGCACAGTCTATTGGTGAGCCAGGAACTCAGTTAACACTGAGAACTTTCCACCAAGGGGGTACTGCTGGTAACATCTCAGAAAATCCAAGTATTGTTGCAAAACGTGACGGTATTGTAGAGATGGATGAGGTTAGAACAATTAAGTCTGAAGATGAAGAAGGAAAATCAGCAGACATCGTTGTTTCTCGTTCAACAGAATTTAGATTGGTTGCGGATAACGAAGCGAGAACACCAATTATGGTGGCTAACGTTCCTTACGGTTCCGTTCTATCTGTAAAACCAGGCGACAAAGTGAAAAAAGGAGACCTTATCGCAAGATGGGATCCATATAACGCGGTTATCATTGCGGAAACTGCAGGTAAAGTCGAGTACGAAGACATCATCCAAGGGGTTTCTTTCCAATTGGAAATCGATGAACAGACTGGTTTCGAAGAGAAAGTAATCTCTGAATCTAGAAATAAGAAAGCTGTTCCAACATTGAAGGTTGTTGACTCTAAAGGTGTGGAGCAGAAAGCTTATAACTTACCAGTAGGAGCCCACTTAATGGTAAATGATGGTGAGAAAATTAAGGCTGGTAAAATCTTAATCAAGATCCCAAGAAAATCTGCAAAAGCAGGGGATATCACCGGAGGTCTTCCGAGAGTAACCGAATTGTTCGAAGCGAGAAATCCTTCTAACCCTGCGGTAGTAACGGAGATTGATGGTGTAGTTTCTTACGGTAAAATCAAGAGAGGTAACCGTGAATTGATCGTGGAAGCTAAAACCGGAGAGATTAAGAAATATCTTGTAAAATTATCTAACCAGATTTTGGTACAAGAAAATGACTTCGTTTACGCTGGTGATCCACTTTCTGACGGTTCTATCACACCAGATGATATCTTGAGAATCAAAGGTCCAACTGCGGTTCAGGAATATTTGGTTAATGAGATTCAGGAGGTTTACCGTCTTCAAGGGGTGAAAATCGATGACAAGCACTTCGAGATCATTGTTCGTCAGATGATGACCAAAGTATCGATTGTGGATGGTGGAGATACTCAGTTCCTAGAAGGTGCTTTAGAACATAAATATGATTTCTTGGAAGAGAACAACAGAGTTTTCGGACTGAAGGTGGTTACTGAGCCAGGAGATTCTAAAGAGTTCAAAGCAGGACAGATGATTACTGCAAGAGAGCTTAGAGATGAGAATTCTAAACTGAAGAGAGAAGATCTTGCATTAGTAGAAGTGAGAGAAGCACTTCCTGCGACTGCAACACCAGTATTGCAAGGTATTACTAGAGCGGCGTTACAGACCAAGTCATTTATGTCTGCAGCATCGTTCCAGGAAACAACCAAGGTTCTTAATGAAGCGGCAGTTTCTGGAAAAATCGACTTCTTGAATGGTCTTAAAGAAAACGTAATTGTAGGACACAGAATCCCTGCAGGTACAGGTCTTAAAGATTATCAAAGTGTAATCGTAGGATCTAGAAAAGAATTCGAAGATATTAACTAATAAAGACTTTAGATAATAGGCTGATAGATAATAGATTTTAATTTAATAATAATTTCTCTTGTCTATTAGTCTATCATCTATTATCTTGCAATCTGTAATTTAAAATATTAAAAAAAACATGGACAACAATCAAAATCAAGATCCAAACAACATCAATATCGAGCTTAACGAAATGGTAGCAGCTGGTGTTTATGCTAACTTAGCTTTAGTAAACCACTCACCATCAGAATTCGTGGTAGATTTTATCCAACTTATGCCAGGCGTTCAGCAGGCTAAAGTTAGATCAAGAATAATCTTGGCTCCACTTCATGCCAAAAGAGTTTTGACTGCTTTGCAACAAAACATCACTAATTACGAGCAGCAGTTTGGTGAGATCAAAGAAGTTGAGCCTTTCGTATTAGGAGGTAACAACGTTCAAGCTTAAGATATTCTTAAACATATAAAATCCCGTTTCATTTAGTTGAATCGGGATTTTTTTTAGGTTTAATATTTTATTAACTCAACATTTTTTCCAGTTGGACTCTCACAAACTACCTTTGCCAAAATTTTTATAATGAAGAAGATATTAGTATTTCTGCAGCTATTTTTATCATTAATGATATTCTCTCAGAAAGGAATTGTAGATACAGCTCAGGTTGTCATTCCGAATCGTTTTAATAATGCAGAAGCAATGCAAAAACCTTATGTGATTATGATTTCTACAGATGGTTTCAGAAGTGATTATACTAAGAAATACAATGCAGAGAATCTTCTGAAACATTCTAATGCAGGTGTTCAGGCAAAAGCAATGTTGCCAAGTTATCCAAGCATTACTTTCCCCAATCATTGGACTTTGATTACGGGTTTATATCCATCTCATCACGGTTTAATTGATAACTTTTTCTATGATTATAAAAGAAAAGAACCATATGCAATGAGCAGTCGCAAGAATGCAGAGGACGGCTCTTGGTACGGCGGAGTTCCTTTGTGGAGTTTGGCGGAGAAACAAAATATGGTAAGCGCCTCTTTGCAATGGGTAGGTTCTGCAAGTGATGCAGGCGGAATTAGACCAACTTATTATTATCCTTATCACGAGAAATTTTCACCTTCAGAAAAGATCAATAAAGTGATTAATTGGTTGAAGCTTCCGGAAGAGAAACGTCCGCATTTTATCTCTCTATATTTTCCTGAAGTGGATGGTGCTGGACATCATTACGGTCCAGAAGCAAAAGAAACTGAAACGGCTGTCCATTTGATTGATAATGCTATCGGAGAATTAGTCCAAAAAGTGAATGATTTGGGATTGGGGAATGTCAACTTTGTTTTTGTTTCAGACCACGGGATGATACAAGTTGATGGTGGAAATCCACTCGAGATTCCTGCTATTTTGTTAGATAAGAATAGATTTGATTATTATAATTCTCAGACTTTGTTACGAGTTTATGTTAAAAATCCTAATGAGGTAAAAGTTGTTTACAAGGAATTGAAAGCCAATAAAACCGACGATTATGAAGTTTATCTGGATAAGAAGTTACCGAATTATCTTCATTTCGCTACAAGAGATGATAAGTATAATAGAATAGGACAAATTTTATTAATTCCAAAAGCACCAAAAATATTCTTGGAAAAAGGTAAAAAAACTTCTGTCGGAAAACACGGTTATAACCCAAGAGTTGTCCCAGAAATGAAAGCGACTTTCCTCGCTTGGGGGCCAGAATTCAAAAATAATTTGGTAATTGATGAGTTTGAGAATATCAATGTCTATCCTTTGGTTGCTGAGATTTTAGGTTTGAAAGTCAGTGAAAAGATTGATGGCAAATTGAAAGTTTTGAAATCAACGCTAAAAAGATAAAATAGTTTTAACAAAAAAGAGAGAGCACCAACCGATGTTCTCTCTTTTTTATGATTGAATTAAAATTAATTCTTCAAACTCTTCATATCGATGACGAATCTGTATTTCACATCACTTTTCAGCATTCTTTCATATGCGTGATTAATGTCTTGGATATTGATAATTTCTATATCAGAAACAATATTCTTCTCGCCACAGAAATCCAACATCTCCTGAGTTTCTTTGATGCCTCCAATCAATGAACCTGCCACAGAGCGTCTTTTGGAAATCATCGGCCTTGTACTGACAGCATTATTTTCAAATTCTCCAATAAGACCTACCAGGACTAATGTTCCGTCTAGGGTCAAAGTATTCATATAAGGATTGATGTCGTGCTCATAAGGAACTGTATCGATAATCAAATCAAACTTATTGAAAACAGATTTCATTTGATCCTGGTCTGTGGAGATAACCACGTGGTCTGCACCCAGTTGTTTGGCATCGTCTGTTTTCCCAGGAGTTCTGGAGAACAAAGTAACATCTGCACCCAAACCTTTTGCTAATTTGATTGCCATATGACCTAAGCCTCCCAAACCTACAACAGCAACTTTAGAGTTCTCTGTCACATTCCAATGCTTCAAAGGCGACCAAGTCGTGATTCCAGCACAAAGAAGTGGTGCAGCAGCAGCCATATCAAGATTCTCCGGAAGGCTTAACACAAAATGCTCATCTACAACCACAGACTCAGAGTAACCACCGAATGTTCTGGTTTCTTTAAAGTATTTATCTTTCCCATTGTAAGTTCCAGTGAATCCATTTTCGCAGAATTGTTCCAAATCCTTTTCACAGCTATGGCAAGTTCGGCAAGAATCTACCATACAACCTACGGCGACTAGATCTCCAACTTTGAATTTGGTAACATCGCTTCCTACTTGCAACACTTTTCCCACAATCTCATGTCCTGGAACTGCTGGGTAAACCGTTCCACCCCAATCATTTCTTGCTGTATGAAGGTCAGAATGGCAAACGCCACAGTAATAGATATCGATTTCGATGTCTTTTGGCTGAACTTCTCTTCTTTCAATGGTTAATAATTCCAGATCATTTTCGGCAGCTTGTGTTCCGAATGCTTTTATTGTACTTGTTTTCATTTTTTTTTGAATAATTTTATAGGGTCAAATTTATTTTTAATGAGGTTGTTTGTTAATAGGTATTATCCTGTTTTTATTAATGTTTATACGGTTTGGATTTTATACCTGTTGTTTTTTGCATCTTTTCGATATTCTCCAACGATACTTTTCGAAATAAAAACTGTACCGTTTGAAACAATAAATGAATATTCAACAGAAGTAATTAAATGGAATAAATTAGATTTTTTCAAAAATATTTTTGGAAACATCATTCTTTTTATTCCCTATGGTTTTTTAGGCATACTTTATCCAAAATTAAATCAATTCAGATGGATGGTCATCTCTTTTTTTATAATCATAAATATCTTGGAATTTTCTCAGTTCTACTTTAATCGCGGCATGGCAGATATAGATGATGTGATTCTCAATACGTCTGGTGCAATAATAGGTTTTTTTATCTACAAAAAATGGTTTTTCATCAGGGGCAGATAACTTTCATTTCTGTTCTTCTGTTTAACTGATGTTGCGATTCTGCACAATCTATACCATTACTGCATTGATTCAGAAGCCGAGTTTCTCCATATCCAACGGCCTTTAATCTGCTGTTACTTATTCCTTTGGAAACTAAATAATCCACTGCTGCATTGGCGCGATTCTGCGAAAGTGTTTTATTATAATCATCAGAAGCTCGCGAGTCTGTATGAGAAAATAATTCTACGCTAATTTTGGGATTATCTTTCATAAACTGAACCAGCTTATTTAGTTCTGCCTTTGCATCTTCGCGGATAAAATATTTATCAAGGTCGTAATGAATATTCTTCAGGTTAATTTGCTTTCCACACGTTGTTTCTTCCATACAAACTTGGAGATTTAGAAAAAGTGTATTCGTTCTATCTACTTTTTTAGAAGTCACCATTTCTGTTTGGGAAAAGTAATTTCCTTTTTTACCATAAATAGTATAAGTCGAATTCTTGTTTGCTTTGAAATAAAATTTTCCGTCAGCATCTGTCTTTATTTCGTGATAGATTTCTGTTTCATTATTTTTTATAATAACAGTTACGTCTCGTAAAGGATTTTTAGAATTACAAATATTCACTTGACCTTTCACAAAAAACATTTCAGCATCGGTTGATATCTCTTTTTTGATGGTAGAATTTCTTACAAATTCATCTTTGTCTGCTTTATTGGAGATGAGGTCTATATTATAAAGACTTCCTTTGATTTCGTAATTATCTGGTTTGATATTTTTGAAAAAAGCGACACCCTGAGAATTGGTTCTTGCAAAATAAATACGTTTCCCGTTTTTAAAAAGTTCTACAAAGGTATCAGGCAAAATTAATCCCGTTTCTTTATCTCGAGCAATAACTGATAAACCATAATTAGGTCCAGAACCACCAGTCGGAATTCTGAAAGTCAAGCCAGCAAAAACTCCAGCTGAATGGATCTCGTGTTCAAGACTTTTATTTCTGATTTCAACATTTGAAGGATTGATATTATAGCGATTGTTATTTTCCGTAAAAGTAAAATATCCCGCAACAGAATTATTTTTAATTTGATCGTTAGCTTTAAAATGCTGAATATAATAACCACCAATATTCAGCCCAAAATATTCTGAAAAAAACCAATTCAATTCAATCTGGCCTTTTCCGGTTAAGATATTTTTCTCGTTATATCCATTATGAAAATTAAGATTGTAATTATTTGCCATTAATGATGTTTCGCCACCTTTGATATTAGAAATTCCGCCTTTTAATTTGAAAGCTAGACTCAGATTATCATTAATCACATATCGGAAGTTGGGACCAATTCCAAGAAATATCCTTTCAACATTATTCTCATTTAAATTGATATTAGAAAGTGGGGTAGTTCCGTTGTATAAATTTTCTGTCGGATAAGTATTCTTCGATGTATTTTTAAGATAATCAAAATCGATTCCTAATCCAATCCAGTTGAAATAATAATCAACCGAAGTTCGAAGATTTAGATTGTATTTGTAATCAATAAATTTGGTTTGATTGTCATAAGAAGGAAAATCCAAACCGCCTCTCAGAGAAATATTCAGCTGTTGGTTATCGTATAAAGAATTCCTGAATTGACAGTTGATAGTTTGGAACAAAATGATAAAAACTAAAGTAATTAATTTTCCCATAATTTAATTTTCTTGGTTACGGCAAATTTACGCAACTGAAAGATGAAATAAAAAATGCCGGCTAAAAAACCGGCAATATATTTTAAAAACTAAACTTACTGTTTGATAATCTGAGTGATTTTCTGAGTATTGTCATTCAAAACATATCTCATCAGATATTTCCCTGGGCGAAGTTTATCCAATCTTAATTCTGCATTGCTATTATTAATAGCAAACTCAGCAACCTGAACTCCCAAAATAGAGAAGAAAGTTACCGTTTTTATTTTCGCCGAATTATCCTTTGACTTCAAAAGCAAAACATCCTTAGTAGGATTAGGGAAAGCCACCAAAACACCATCATCGGTTTTTTGACCTGTAGATTGAGCCTTCATTTCTCCCGAAAATCCAACTGAAACTACCGTAAATATAATAAAGAATAGAAATTTTTTCATTCGCTTTAGTCTGTACTTAAACAATTACCCACAAATATATTTTAAATAATTTTTATATGCAATAGCCTATCCGCGAAAGTATAAGTAAATTTGCATAAATAATTTTTATCAAGATGATTTCAAGAAACAGAAGACTAAGAGCCAACGATTCTATCAGAAGTCTAGTTCGTGAAACTAACCTTACAACAAACGATTTGGTGTTGCCAATGTTTGTTATGGAAGGTAATAACAAAAAAGAAGCCATTTCCTCGATGCCTGGTGTTTTTAGGCAAAGTTTAGATTTAACCGTACAAACTGTTAAAGAAAATTATGATTTGGGAATCAAGGCGGTCAATCTTTATATGAAGGTTTCAGATAACCTGAAAGACAATACAGGAAAAGAAGCTTGGAATCCAAACGGATTGATGCAAACCACTATAAAAGCTATCAAAGATGCAGTTCCTGGAGTTGTAATAATGCCAGATGTTGCGCTTGATCCATATTCAATGTATGGCCACGACGGGATTATCAAAAACGGAAAAATCGACAACGATTCTACAGTGAATGCATTGGTTAAAATGGGAATTTCTTTGGCAGAAGCCGGAGCAGACATTTTAGCACCAAGCGACATGATGGATGGCCGAGTTTTGGCAATGCGAGAAGGTTTGGAAGAAAATGGATTTACCGATGTCGGGATTTTATCTTATGCAGCAAAATATGCAAGCGCCTTTTACGGACCTTTCAGAAATGCTTTGGACAGTGCGCCAGTTGATGCTCAGGAAATTCCTGCCGACAAAAAAACTTACCAGATGGATTTCCACAACTCACGCGAAGCTATTGATGAAGCGTTGAGAGATGTAGAAGAAGGTGCAGATATCATTATGATAAAACCCGGATTGCCTTATCTGGACATCGTTTCCAAAATCCGTGAACTCATCACACAACCCATCGCAGTTTACCAAGTCAGTGGCGAATATGCAATGCTGAAAGCGGCTACACAAAACGGCTGGTTAGACAATGACAAAGTATTGATAGAAAGTTTAACAAGCATCAAACGCGCCGGAGCAGATATGATTTTCACGTATGCTGCACCAGAAGTTGCCAAAGTTTTGAACAGATAAAAAACAGAAACTTTCCGTTAGTCCAACAAAACGCTGTTGAGTTAACGGAAAGTTTATATTGTAGAACGTAAATCTATTTTCGTCCTCTGAGTAATAAAACAGCATTCAGAAAAATAAGAAGTAGATCCAGAGTTACCCAGATGCTTAGTTTTATATTATCGTATTTAAGTTTTGATACATTTTCTGCAGCAATGGCTGAGAGTTTCAAACTGTGATTGATGTAATTTCTGACTTCCACTATCTTATCCTCATTTTTGTTGGGAACAGCAATCTGCGAAAAATAAACCATCTTATCTTTTCCGATATATCCAGCGACCCAAAATTCGTCGGACTTTTGCATATTAAGATATTCTATTCGGAAATATTCCGGACGGATCTGCCCTAGGTGTTTAGAACTGTAATTCTGTACGCCATTATCATCCTGCACCCGAATGATATAAAAATCAATAGGCTGGGGAAGATAATTAATGACCTGTACTGCAAGCGAGTTTTCCAAAAACTGTGACACGCTTTTTTCTACAAACCAAAATGTAAAATAAGAAGCAGCAGAAAATGTAATTATAATTCTTGCGACCTTGCTCCACAGATTCCACTTTTCTGAACGGATCCCGGACAGAAAAAGCGCAATAATCAGAAAAATTAGTATCAGGAATATTATCATCCCCGCAAAGATAATAGTTTATCTCCAATTATAAATTGACATTCCACTCATTATAGAATTCTTCCAAAAATTGCAACATAAACTGATGTCTACGGTTTGCAATATTTTTTGCAGTATCTGTATTGAGAAGATCTTTCAGAAGCAGCAGCTTTTCATAAAAATGGTTAATGGTAGTTCCGTTCGATTTTTTATATTCTTCCTTAGTTTGATTGAGTTTGGGTTTGATGGCAGGATGATACATCAGATTGTTTTTATAGCCACCAAAATTGAAGGTCCTAGCAATCCCAATAGCGCCGATTGCATCCAGTCTATCGGCATCCTGAACTATTTTCAGTTCCATAGGCAGGTTTTCCGGTACATCATTTCTGTTTTTGAAAGACATATTTTCTATGATGAAAATAACCTTCTCAATAATAATAGGATCTAGATTCTGTTCTGTAAGAAAATTACGAACAATTTTTGAAGCCAAAGTTTCATCTCCATTATGGAATTTGGGGTCTGCGATATCGTGAAGAAGTGCAGCTAGCTCAATTATCAGCTTATCTCCACCTTCCTTTTCCTGGATTTTAAGACTTAATTTCCATACACGTTCAATGTGAAACCAATCGTGTCCGGATTCTGTCCCTTCCAGTTTTTCTTGAACCAAATTAATTGTTTTATGTATCAGCTCCATTTTGAATTAGTAGATTACACTACAAATGTAGAGAATCCTTTTTCTATTAAATAATTGAAAAATGTTTAATATTTTTTTTCAAATCCAGTTGATTGAAGGTAAATCTGCTGCCTAAGTTCTAATACCTGGTGTCTGCTTCTAATCTTTCCAGCAGGATTGTCCACAGTTTTCTGTTATAGCTTCTGAAAAAGTTGACATGTCCGATTTCACCTTTCTCAGACTCCGAGGGAGAAATTGGTCTGTAAGTAGGACGGAGATTTGGGTAAGTATTTTCGAGAAGAGATTTTACCCCTTTTTCGGTGAGCCACGCATCATCTTCTGCCCTTATAACCAAAACCTTTTGTTTCAGTTTTTTTGAAAAATCCGCAGACTTTTCCAAGAGTTTGTTTGTTGATTTTTTATTCAGGATTAGGATTCTCCAGTCAAAAGCGCTTCCGGAAGGCAAGCTTTCTCCGAGGCCGAACCAACTGGCGGGAAAATAACCTAACAGTAATGTAAACAAAGGCTGAACGATTCCGAAACCCAAATAAGCCTCGATTTTCGTTTTTAATCTGAGATTTCCTACAAAAGCATTTTGGGTACCGACAAAAATAAATTCTTCAAATATTTCCGAGTCTGGATTCATGCCTAAGATCAGCGCACCTACGGAATGTCCGAGACAGTATTTTTTATAATCCTCAAAATTACTTTTGATATAATTGGTCAAAGCTTGGTAATCTGTAGTTCCCCACACTCTCATAGATGCTTCGAAACCACGCATCTTGTCAGGCTTAGAAAGCCCGATGCCTCGATAGTCATAAGTAATTACAGTAAAACCGTGGTCTGCAAAAAACTGAGCCACCGAAAAATAAATCTGCTGTTTAACACCAGTCGCCGAATTGATGAGTAAAACTTTTTGATTTGAAATCTGAGGTTCGAAAAGATGCGCTGCTAAGCTGTAATGGTCTTCCGTTAAAATGTCAATACGTTTCATTTAAAATGATTTGAGCTAATCATTTTATAAAAGTAAAAATATGATTGGCTAACAGGTTAGAATTCGATATGCAGGCAATATCAGTTTTGGAAATCTTCCAAATACGGTAATCCTTTTTGAGAGCCTCTGTAATCTGCTGCCTTTAGTGCAACATCGTTCCCGAACTTTACGCATTCTTCGATGGAGTTTCCGTGAAGTAGTGCAATAGAAAATCCCGATGTAAAAGCATCTCCCAAACCCATATTATGAGCTTCGGTGCTTGGATTTTTGCGGAAGTATTTCATTTCTTTGCCATCAAAATAGCTGGTGCTGTTGGCACCGTCTCTTACAAAAAGTTTATTTGGCAGATGTTTGATGATGTCTTCTCGGTTACCTTCTCCAAAAATTATTTCCAGATCCGTACTTTTGGCTACGATAAAACTTGCATACTGAATGATTTCGTCAGAAAGGCGGCTTGCAGGAGCTGCATATATTCCTATTTTTTTATTTAGAGTCTCCGCTTTTTTGAATAAAAATTCGACAGTTTGTACGGGTATTTCCAGCTGAGTCAAAATCAGATCTGCGGCTAGTAAATATTTTTCTGCTTCCGCTATATCTTTGGGAGATAATTTATAATTAGCAGCAGGCACTACTGTTATAGCATTCCCTTCGTCAGATGCTGTGACATATGCTGTACCTGTGTCCTCATCTTCATCTTCTACCACATAAGCTACATTTACCGCTTCGTCATTCAGGTTTCTGAGTACTTGTTGCCCGAATGGATCCATGCCGACACGGCTTATAAAATAAGTCTGAGCTCCTAAACGTGAAGTAGCAATGGCCTGGTTTGCACCTTTGCCACCTAAAAAACTTTTTAGACTCTCCGCCAGAACCGTATTATTGGCGGTCGGGATTTTTGAAGTCTTCAGAACAAGGTCTATAGAAGAACTCCCGACAACTACTATATTTGGTTTTATGTTACTTAGTTTCATTTGTAATTGGCATTATTATCATCAGAACGCGATATCTGCAATTTCATCTTGGCTAATGTAATCAATTAATCTGCTTTGATTTCTATAAATTCAGAAATTAATTTAACTGGCTGATTATCTTTAGAATAACCAATATACGTTGCATAAAATCCTTCACCATAACCCGTTTCAAATGCGACAATATTTTCCGGTTTGTTATCATAAGGTTTCAAAACCGCAAACTGATCTATAGCACCTTTTTCATCAAAAAAATGAGTGTGGAAAAATTCTTCATAAATTCCCATAAAATCAGCTCCTTTTTTGTGGAAAAGATCTTGCTCCAAAGCATTCAGGGATACTTGAGCTTCCTTATCCATAAAAGTTCCCATTCCGGATTCTACAAGATAACCGTAGATTTCTTCGTCTTTCAGATCATTAATATTTTGATTATCACAAAGAGCCAAAGCCCAATTTTCAGCCAATTGATTTTTATCGAAAACAATTTCCGCATAAGCAATACAGTTTGATTCTCTTTCTTTGTGAACCAAAACCTGAAAATCTCCTTTCGGAAATCCTTGATTAAAAGCTGAATGATCGGGCGAAATCAAAGCATCACTAGCTATAATTTTTCCAGATGATATATGAATTTTTCCGACTTCGTAGGTTTCCAACAATGGATTTTCTACGAAGTCGCTGGAGAATAATTTTTTAATGTTTTCTATGTGAATCATAATTTGGTTGTCAGTTGATAGTTGTCGGTTGATTGCCTAAAGTGACTTTAACTTTTCTTCCAACAAGGCAATTTTATCCTGCGCATCTTTTTGCTTTTTACGCTCGATTTCTACCACTTCTGGTTTTGCATTAGCAACGAATTTTTCATTCGACAATTTCTTATCAACAGAGATCAAGAAACCTTTTAGATATTTGATTTCTTCTTCGGTTTTTTCTTTTTCTTCTCCCAAATCAAGATTTTCACTCAATGGAATTGAAAATTCATTCGCTCCAACTAAGAATGTGAAACTTGGTTTATCTGTTTTTTGATTGAAATTAATTTCTGAAATATTCGCTAATTTCTGAATAACCTCAGCATTTGCCAATTCGGAAACATTCGTAAAAACTTCAACAGTTTCTCTTGGCGAAATTCCTTTGGACTGACGGTAGTTCCTAACACCAGAAATTACTTCTTTAGCAAAATCAAAATCCTTAATTTTATCTTCATTATAAGGTTCTGATTTTTTCTGTTGCGCAATGACCAATGCTTCAGAAACACTTCTTTCAGATATATTTTGCCACAATTCTTCTGATAAGAAAGGCATAAATGGATGCAACAGTTTCATCAATTCTTCGAAATAAGCAATCGTTTTTTGATAAACTTCTTCACTGATTGCTTCTCCGAAATTTGGTTTGATTGCTTCTAAATACCAAGCACAGAAATCGTCCCAAATCAGTTTATAAACCAAATGCAACGCATCGGAAATCCTGAATTTCGAGAACTGATCTTCAATTTCGCCAATTGTTTTGTTCAATTGTTCTCCAAACCAATTAATCGTCTGTGCATCAAACTCTTTAGCTTTGATATTTTCGTCGCGCTTCCAACCTTGAATCAATTTGTAAGCATTCCAGATTTTCGTGGCAAAATTTCTTCCTTGCAACATCAAATCTTCATCAAACAAAAGATCATTTCCTGCCGCAGAACTCAACAAACTTCCTACACGAACGCCATCTGCTCCATATTTTTCAATCAAATCGATTGGGTCTGGTGAATTTCCCAATTGCTTAGACATTTTTCGTCTTTGCTTATCTCTCACGATTCCAGTGAAATAAACATTTTTGAACGGAACGTCTTTTCTATATTCCAATCCAGCCATAATCATTCTGGCAACCCAAAAGAAAATAATATCCGGACCTGTTACCAAATCCGAAGTTGGATAATAATAATTGATGTCTTTATTTTCTGGATCTAAAATACCTTCAAAAACCGAAAGCGGCCACAACCAAGAAGAGAACCAAGTGTCTAATGCATCCTCGTCTTGCTTCAGGTCAGAAGCCTGAAGTTGGAAGTTGGAAGTTTTTTCTTGGGCTAATTTTACAGCGTCGTCAATATTTTCAGCGACTACGAAATCATTTTCTCCCGTTCCATAATAGAAAGCCGGAATCTGTTGTCCCCACCAAAGCTGACGCGAAATGTTCCAATCATGAACATTTTCCATCCAATGACGATAAGTATTTTTGAATTTCTCTGGATGGAATTTGATGGTATCATCCATCACAACATCCAAAGCAGGCTTTGACATTTCTGACATTTTCAGAAACCATTGAACAGAAATTTTCGGCTCAATAACAGCGCCTGTTCTCTCAGAAGTTCCAACCTTATTCACATAATCTTCTGCTTTTAAAAGAAGATCATTTTTTTCTAATTCTTTAGCAATTTCTTTTCTTACTGTGAATCTCCCCATTCCCTGATAATGCATTCCGTGTTCGTTCAGAACCGCATTATTATCCATAGAATCGATGATTGGCAGATTATGTTTTTGTCCGATTTCGTAATCATTGATATCGTGAGCTGGAGTAATTTTCAAAGCTCCAGTTCCGAATTCGATATCAACATAATCATCCTCGATAATTGGAATTACACGATTTACGATTGGAACAATTACGTTTTTACCTTTCAAATGCTGGTATCTTTCGTCATTTGGATTAACACAAACTGCAACATCTCCGAAAATAGTTTCGGGACGAGTAGTCGCAACGGTTAAAAAATCTTCTGTGCCTTCGATTTTATATTTTAGGTAAAATAATTTTCCATTTTGCTCTTTGAAAATTACCTCTTCGTCAGAAATATTCGTTTGAGCTTCTGGATCCCAATTAACGACTTTGTAACCACGATAAATTAATCCTTTGTTATAAAGATCAACAAAAACCTTGATTACAGATTTGGACAAATTATCTTCCAAAGTAAATCTGGTTCTGTCCCAATCACACGAACAGCCTAATTTTTTCAGTTGCTCAAGAATAGTTCCTCCGTATTTATCAGTCCATTCCCAAGCATGCTTTAGAAATTCTTCTCTCGTAATATCTTTCTTATTGATTCCTTCAGCTTTCAGTTTCGCTACAACTTTTGCTTCTGTAGCAATCGATGCGTGATCCGTTCCCGGAACCCAACACGCATTGAAGCCTTGCATTCTTGCTCTTCTGACCAATACATCCTGAATTGTGTTGTTCAACATATGCCCCATATGAAGAATTCCAGTCACGTTTGGTGGTGGAATTACAATCGTATAAGGTGGTCTGTCATCAGGCTCTGAGTGGAAAAATTTATTTTCTAACCAGAAGTCATACCACTTTTGTTCAGTTTCCTGTGGATTGTATTTATCAGCAATCTGCATTTTAAAAATTTTTTAAGCTTGTAATTTGCAAAAATAAGACAATGTGAAAAAATTAACATCACATATTCAAATTATTTATAACTTTGTTATTCAAAAATTTAATTATTTAATACAAAAAAATATGAAAAAGATTCTTGCAGGATTATTTATGACAGGAGCTATCGCTTTTGCATCTGCTCAAACAATCTCATTTGATAAAACAACTTTTGACTACGGAAATGTAAAAGCTGGATCAGACGGTCACAGATTCTTTACCGTAAAAAATACTGGAGATAAACCATTAATTATTAGTGAAGTAAAGCCTTCTTGCGGATGTACAACGCCAGAATGGAGCAAAGACCCTATTTTGCCTGGAAAATCTACTCAGATTAAAGTAGGATACAACACCGGAATCAAAGGAGCTTTCAATAAATTAATTGAAGTGTATTCTAATGACCCTCAGAACAGTAGATCTGTACTTTATATTAAAGGAAATGTAGAAGATATTGCAAGTGCACAAGCTGTTTCTGTTGCACAAGAAGCTAAATTGGTTGCGGCTCCTGTCGCTACAGCAAAAGCTCAGCCAGCTGCAGCGGCTAAGAGAGTTGCAAAAAAGAAAGCTGATGTTCAGAAAGTAGAGTCAGTTGCTAAATAATTAAGAAATTTCTAAAAATAATTTAGCCGTCCCGTTCGCAAACGAGGCGGTTTTTTTATTTTTACAGTAAAATCAAAAACGATGGTTTATAACTTTTCAGAAGAATTCTTGGTCAAGGAAAATACGGAATTCAGAGTCAGAGAACATCATACAAGCTACAAGGATAAAATTGAGAAAGCGTTTGCCAAAAATCTTCTGGTACAGGAAAAAGAAAAGCTTCGAAAGCTACAGGAAAAGTTGTATGCGGATAGCAGCCAGTCTTTACTGATAGTTTTGCAAGCTATGGATGCTGCCGGAAAAGATAGTTTAATAGAACATGTTTTTAGTGGTGTGAATCCGCAAGGCTGCGAAGTTACAAGCTTCAAAACTCCCAGTTCCAAAGAATATGAGCATGATTTTCTCTGGCGCCATTACCTTGCGCTTCCAGAAAAAGGGAAAATAGGAATATTCAACAGATCACATTATGAAAGCGTTCTGGTGTGTAAAGTTCACCCGGAATATAATCTGAGCGAAAAAGTATGGAAAGATACGAAGCAGCTGGACGATGAGTTCTGGGAAAACCGCTATGAAAGCATCAAGAATTTTGAAAAACATCTAGCCAATAACGGAACAAAGATAATTAAAATATTTCTCAATGTATCGAGGGAAGAACAAAAACAGCGATTTCTGGACAGAATCAATGAAGATGATAAAAACTGGAAATTTTCTTCTGGAGATGTTACGGAGAGAGGATTTTGGAACGATTATATGAAAGCGTATGAAGCGGCGATCAGTAAAACTTCCACTGAATATGCACCGTGGTATGTCATTCCTGCAGATCAAAAGTGGTTTTCCAGAGTAGCAGCGATTCAGATTATTATTGATAAACTGGAAGAGATGAACCTGCAATATCCTGAAGTTTCTGCGAAAGAAAAAAGCGCTCTTGAAGATTCAAAAATTAAATTAGAAAATGAAAAATAAAGCAGTTTTATAATATGATGGTATAATTACTGCAAAGCGATATGTCAAATATAGAAATAATGGATATTACAAAACATATTAATTCAGCTCATAAAGCCTTTAAAGACTGGAAAATAGTACCGTTTCAAGAACGTCAAAAATTATTGATTAAACTGGCAAAAGTTCTTGAGAAAAACAAAGAACAATATGCGGAAACTATCACCAGAGAAATGCATAAACCAATCACTCAGTCTTTGGCAGAAATTGAAAAAAGTGCTGGAATGATTAAATATTATGCCGAAGCTGAAAATGTTCTCAAACCAGAAAATATCAAAACCGAGTATGATGTGAGTGAAGTGCATTATGATCCGATGGGAATTATTCTCGGAGTGATGCCTTGGAATTTTCCGTTCTGGCAGGTTCTAAGATTTGCAATACCTACAATTCTTGCGGGGAATGTGGTGGTTCTGAAGCACGCATCTATATGTTTCGAAAGTGGTGATGAAATAGAAAATGCTTTTTCAGAGGCTGGTTTTCCAAAAAATATTTTCCAGAATTTGAGAATCGGACACAATGAAATCCAAGAGATCTTGGAAAATCCGTTGGTGAGAGGTGTAAGCCTTACAGGTAGTGAAAAAGCTGGCGGAACCGTGGCCGCACTGGCAGGGAAAAATATCAAAAAGTCGGTTTTGGAACTTGGTGGCAGCGATGCTTTCATAGTTCTGGAAGATTCCGACTTTGAAAAAGCGGCAAAAGAAGGACCTTGGGCAAAATTGCAGAATACAGGACAAATATGTAATGCGGCAAAACGCTTCATTGTACATAAAAAAATTGAGAAGAAATTTGTTCCGAAATTTATTGAAGAGTACAATTCTTATCAGCCTGCTGATCCTATGAAAAAAGAAACTAGATTGGGGAAAATGGCAAGACCAGACTTGGCGGACGATCTAGAAAACCAGTATAAAAAAGCTTTGAAGAATGGAGCAGAAGTAGTTGTACCGCTTGAGAGAATTTCAGAAAACGAATTTCGTCCGGGAATTATCTTGGTAAAAGAGGGAAATCCAATTCTGCAGGAGGAGTTATTTGGACCGCTTGCAATGCTGATGATTGGAAAAGATGATGAGGATATTTTAAAACTTGCTAATGATATTCCTTTTGGATTGGGAAATGCAGTTTGGACCAAGGATAAAAAAAGGGCTCAATTCTTTATTGATAATTTACAATCCGGGACAGTGTCCATTAATAAAGCAACAAGCTCAGATACCAGACTGCCATTTGGTGGGGCAAAATCCTCAGGGTATGGGGTGGAGTTATCTTTACACGCGCTGAAAGAGTTTACACAAGTCAAAACCGTAGTAGGAAATATTTAAACAAAATCGGGTAAGAAAACTTACCCGATTTTTTATTGATTTAATTCAGATTCGAAGAATCTTTTGTTTTTAAGGCTAGTAAAGAGTCTGCTTTCGCTTTTTTCTCTAGTTCAATCTGCTGAACAACATTGTCCCTGTTTTCCTGTTCCTTCATAATAGTTGCGAGCTGAGGTTCAATAATTTTATTCATCTCATCTTCAGAAATATTATTAGCATCTGGGGAGTCGAGCAGTTTTTTCCACGGCCTGCGTTTTCCCCACGGATAGTCTCCGTACACAATCAATGGTGTTCCTTTGGCTCTGGTAGTTTGTCCGCCTTTATTCAGAATCCAAGTATCTACCCAGCTGTACATCCATTTGGCATCTTCTTCCAACATTCTTAAACAAGAGTGAGAAGCCGGATAGCCGGGCATTGCATACTGGTGCCAACCTATACCGTCAAAATTGGCAACATTAACATTCCAACGCAGTTTCCACTCATCACTGACTGTGGAAATGGCAACTTCTTTTTTCCAATTTGCAAACATTAGACCTCGTTTTGTCTGCGTAGCCTTTTTACCCATGCTGGTTGGTCCCCATTTTATAAGATTACCATATTCATAGACTCCAAAAGCCTGGATTGGATATGAGAAGAAAACAAATTTCTTTACATTTTCCAATGTGCTTACGTGACCGGGAAACGGTGAATAAATGAGAAAATCTTCCTCTATTTTGGCAGGAACTACAAGTGTGTCTGCTGCTCCGATATTAGCTTTGTCTAGTCTATTAAGCGCCAGAATTGTGTATAGAGCTTTGCCTGTAAATTCTTTCTTATTTCGGACTGAAACAGAATCTGTGTTTTTATAAATCCAAGGATAGAAACCAAAATCTTTTCTTGGGATAACAACATCTGGAATTTTTGGTTTTTCATCCTCTACTATTTGTTTATTATCTTCCTCTTTGTCACTAGAAGAGATAGTGGCTGTCGGATTATTTTTTGTATCAGTGAGTGGAGATGACTCATCTTTTTTGCAATAAATTAAAGATGCAGATAGAATAATTAATGTAAATAAATTTTTGATTTTAAATAGGGTCATGGTTTCTTATTAACATTCAAAAAATTACAAAAAGAATACCATTTTACAATTATTCTATTCAGGAATTTTTTCTGATTCTTTTTTCTGAATAATATTGCTGATAATTTGCTTGGCGTGAATCCTAGAATTTTCTATAAACCAAAGATGTGTATCTCTTCCTCCGCAGACAACACCAGCCAGATAAATACCATTAATATTGGTTTCCATAGTGTTAACATCGTAATGAGGGTTTTGGCTATTATTTTTTAGATCGATTCCGATAGCGTTGAGAAAATCAAAATCTGGCAAATAGCCAGTCATTGCAAGAACAAAATCATTTTCAATTTCTTTGATTTCGCCGGCATTGGTTTTCAAAACGGCGGAATTGGGCTTGATTTCTAACAATTCCGCGCCAAAAAAGGCTTGGATGCTTCCTTCTTTGATTCTATTTTCTATGTCGGGCTTTACCCAGTATTTTACACTTTGCGATATTTCGCTGCTACGGATTACCATCGTGACCTTTCCGCCTTTTCTAGAGATTTCCAAAGCAGCATCTACCGCAGAATTACTTGATCCAACCACCAGCACCTTTTGAAAAGAATAAGGATAAGGCTCAGTGTAATAATGGCTAACCTTAGGCAATTCTTCTCCTGGGATTTCCATCAAATTAGGAATGTCATAAAATCCCGTAGCGACAATAATATTTTTAGCGAAATATATCTGCTTACTGGTTTCAACTTGGAAAAATGTCAATTTTTGAATGTTGATGACCTTTTCGTACGTCTTAATATTGATATCTTTTGCTTTTGCAATACCTTGGTAATACTCCAAAGCATCTTGTCTCCCAGGCTTTGGACTGGTTGTAATAAAAGGAATATCATCAATTTGCAAGCGGTCGGCCGTTGAAAAAAATGTCATATATAAGGGATAGTTGTATATGCTGTTTGCAACAGTTCCTTTTTCTATAACGATATATTTCAGATTATTTTTCCGGGCTTCCAGAGCACAAGCTAAACCAATTGGACCACCACCAACAATAAGAACATCAAATAATTCCATAGGACAAATTTACAAAAAATATTATCTACAGATCGGCATCTTCCCAATCTTCGTATTTTGAAACATTCTGAAGCAGGCGTCTGTTTTCATTTCTTAACTCTTCCATTTGATTCAGAAGTTTATGGATAATTTCTATGCCAGGTAGATTGACGTCTAGATCATAATGCCAGTTTGCGAAGCGTTCGAGATGCGGCAGTTCTTCGTAAACAATGTAGCGGATGCTGTTTTCAGTTTGCGGATGCAGCAATTCCGAATCGATCAGCTGATCCAGAAACGTATAATCTATTTTATATAACCGGATGATTTCTTCTACGGAGATTCTTTCGTTCATAGCTAAGAATTTTTGAGTTGCTGAAACAGTTCTTTTTGTTTTTCTGTGAGGTGAGTCGGGATTTTTACGTTATAAGTCACATAAAGATCACCAAATTCATTTTCTTTTTTATAAATTGGAAATCCTTTGCCTTTTAACCGCACTGTAGTTCCGTTCTGCGTTCCCGGTTTTACTTTAAGTTTCACGGCGCCGTCAAGTGTCTGGATATTTACATCTCCACCTAAAACGGCGGTGTAAAGATCAATATCAACAGAAGCCCTGAGATCGTCACCTTCGCGCTTAAAATCTTTGTCTTCGTTAATGTTGAATGTAATGTAAAGATCACCGTTTGGACCGCCATTCATTCCCGGATTTCCGTGACCTTTGAGCTTGATCTGTTGCCCGTCGTAAACGCCTGCTGGAATCGTAATTCTAATCTTTTTACCATTAATTTCGAAAGTCTGCTGATGCGTTTTATAGGCATCTCTCAGATCTAGATTCAGCTCTGCCGAAATATCCTGACCTTTGAATTTTCCGCTGGCACTGCCTCTGGCATTTCTTCCGAAATTTCCGTTTCCGCCAAACATGGATTGGAAAAAATCCGAAAAATCTTCACTTCCATCATAATCTGCTCCCGAAAATCCACTGCCAGAATTTCCGGAGTACTGCTGATGCTTTCTCTGCTGTTGCTGTGCACGTTCATATTCTTCACCATGTTTCCAATGTTCACCATATTTGTAATATTTAGCACGGTTTTCCGCATTGCTCAGCACTTCGTTTGCTTCATTGATTTCCTTGAATTTCTTTTCTGCCTCTTTATCGTTCGGATTCATGTCAGGATGATATTTCCGCGCCAGCTTTCTGTACGCTTTTTTGATATCTTCGGCAGACGCATTTCTTTCAATCCCAAGGATTTTATAGTAGTCTATAAATGCCATATTATCAGATGTTTTTTAACAGTATTTATTGCTCCTAAGTTAGTGAATTCGCTGTGAAATAAGTCCACTTTTCGCTGTATCTTTTGTTTTTTCTCGGTCTGCATCATTACGCTCGTTGTCTCGCTCGAAACAAAATAATACTTTTACAATCGGCAATACATTATGGTTTTGTCTTTTTTCTTATCGACTAAAGTTACAGGATAATTTATTTCTGTTCTACCCAGATCAATTGGGAAGTATCGTATCCGATTTCTTTGGCTTTGTTCAAAAATTTATTTTTTACATCTTCAGGAATTTTTTTCTCTCTGGAAAGAATCCAGAGGTATTTTAGATTATTGCCAACAACCAGCGCATGTTTATAATCATCTTCTAACGCAATGACGTTGTAGCCTGCCCAGAATGGTTTGAAAAAAGATACTTTCAGTCTTGCTTCGTTTTCTGAATTTACAAATCTTGCTTCGCCAATGCTCTGCTTCCATTCTTTTTTTACGTAATCGTATCCTTTATTATCCACTTTGATTGTGCCATCCGGATTTTTGGAATATGTTGCTGTAACTTGGTTCAGATTTCGTTCAAACTTGAAATCAAACCTTGCAATCTCGTACCATTTTCCCAGATACTTATCAGAGTCAAAGTTTTTAACAGCAACAGCCTTGTCAGGAATACCCACGGAACAGGAGTTAAGAATCAAAATGCCTACAATACCTATAGAAATAGGAAGTAAAATTTTTGCAAATGTCTTTTTCATTATCAAGTTTATTTAGAACATTGAAGCAAAAATAATTCCATCAAAAATGATTTAGAATAGATTTTATTAAGGAAATATGGAAGAAGTTTACCTTAGAATATTGAACTAAGTAAAAAGAGAAGATGTAAACACACCTTCTCTTTTTTTATAAATATTTTCAGATTTTAATATTCCGGAGCCAGTTCCACAATTAGTCCTTCTAATTCTTGCGTTACAGGAATCTGACAGCCTAATCTGCTGTTGGGTTTAACATTAAAAGCTTCAGAAAGCATCGCATCTTCATCCGGTAACATTTCCGGTAAAGGCACGTTTTCACTTAAAATATAACACTGGCAAGATGCGCACATTGCCATTCCGCCACAGATACCAATTGTTCCTTCTTCTGCCAGCTCGTAAGCCCGAACCACTTCCATTAGGCTCATTGCCATATCTGTTGGTGCTGCAATGGTGTGAGAAACGCCTTCTCTGTCTATTATTGTAATATTAACGTCTGACATAGTGCAAAGATAAGAAGTTGATTTTAGATACCAGATCCATAGATTTAAAATTTTTGTATAATTAAAAAAAAAGAGGATCTTAAAAAATCCTCTTAGTTTATTATAATTGATTAATTACTAATCAATAGATTTTACAACTGCTTTTTCGGCTTCCTTTCTCGTTCCGTCGAATCCGTCTACACCGCTTACGGTTGTATATTTCAGGACGAATTTTTTGCCAGGATTTAGTCTGTTATATACGCTCTGGCACATCAGTGTTGCTTCGTGGAAACCGCAAAGAATTAATTTCAGTTTTCCTGGATAGGTATTGATGTCGCCTATTGCGTAGATGCCATCAACGTTGGTCTGATAATCCAAAGCATTATTGACTTTTATTGCATTTTTTTCAATTTCTAATCCCCATTCTGCCAAAGGCCCCAATTTCGGTGTAAGTCCGAATAATGGGATAAGATAATCTGTTTCAATGACTGATTTTTCCCCATCTTTTTCTATTTCGATTGCCGTGAGAGCTTTTTCGCCGATTAATCCAGTGACTTCAGCTGGCGTGATGAGATTGATTTTTCCCTGACGTTTCAGCTCTGTCACTTTTTCAACCGAGTCCAATGCGCCACGGAATTCATTTCTTCTATGAATCAAAGTGACTTCAGAAGCTACATCTGCTAAGAAAACAGACCAGTCTAGAGCAGAGTCTCCGCCGCCTGCAATCACAATTTTTTTATCGCGGAACATTTCAGGTTCTCTTACAAAATATTCAACGCCTTTTTCCTCAAACTTTTCGATATTGTCAAGTTCAGGCTTTCTCGGGTCAAAGCTTCCAAGACCTCCGGCAATAGCAATGGCTTTACCTTTAACTTTTACACCACGGCTTGTTGTAACTATAAAATCTCCTTCGTCGGTTTTCTCATAGCTCACAGCCTTTTGAGCCAGCGAAAATTGAGGTTCAAATTGTTTAATCTGTTCCATCAGATTATCCACCAAAACACCTGCATCCACACTTGGAAATCCAGGAATGTCAAAAATCGGTTTTTTAGGATATAGTTCTGTTAATTGACCTCCTGGTTGTGGAAGTGCATCTATAAGATGGCATCTTAATTTGAGTAATCCGGCTTCGAATACAGCGAAAAGTCCTGTGGGACCTGCACCTATAATTATAATATCGGTTTCGAACATCTATAAAAATTTTGGAGTAACAAATTTATGCATTAAATATGATTTTAGAATGATTCTAAAGTATGATATTCATTGGCTTCTCAATTAATTTTAAAAAAATATCACTTAGTAATAAATTTTTTTGAGAATTATTTGTTTTAGATTTACTCTTATTATTAGTTTACATCCCTGCATATTTATTTATCTCAGGGATTTTTTCTTAGGCATTTCTTTTTATAAGCGCCATGTAAAAACCATCGTAACCTTCGCTAGGCATAATTTTCTCATCTTTAATCAAAGAAAAATCTGGATTATTGCTTAAGAATGTCTTTACCTGCTCATTGTTTTCTGAAGGCAGAATAGAACAAGTCGCATAAATCATTTGTCCGCCTTTTTTCAGAATTTTAGAATAATCCTGCAAGATTTGTTGTTGCTCTCCTTTGATTCTATCAATAAAATCTTGATCAATTTTCCATTTAGAATCTGGATTTCTTTTCAAAACACCTAGACCAGAACAAGGCGCATCAATCAATAATCTATCCGCTTTTTCGTGAAGTCTTTTGATAACTTTATTGTCAGAAATTACTCTAGCTTCTATGTTGTGAGCTCCAGCTCTTTTTGCACGTCTTTTCAGTTCTGCCAATTTCCATTCGTAGATGTCAAGGGCAATGATTTGACCTTTGTTTTTCATCAACGCCGCAAGATGTAACGTTTTTCCACCAGCACCAGCACAAGCATCTACAACACGCATTCCTTCTTTAACATCCAATAATTCTCCAATTTTTTGTGAACTCGCATCCTGAACTTCAAACAATCCATCTTTGAAGGCAGAAGTTAAGAATACATTTTTCTTTTCTGCTAATTGTACAGCATCTGGATAATTCTTGATTGTGAAAGCTTCAACGTTTTCGTCATTCAAATCAGCGATTAATTCTCTTGGTGTTGTCTTAAGAGAGTTAGTTCGCAAAACAGTTGGCGCTTGTTCATTAAGAGCCAACATTTCTCTTTCCCAGTTTTTTCCTAGTTCTTTTTCAAGCGTTTCTGCTAACCAATCTGGGATAGAGTATTCTATTGCTTTTGTAGGAACTGTTCCCTTTTTTAACTTGGTAAGAATGTCTGCCACTTTGATTCCGTCAAACTCTTCGAATTTTTTATAATGTGTTTTGCTCCAAAGTAAGTAAGCAAGAATCATTTTGTAAACATTGTTAGGTTTTACACCTTCTCCCATGTAGTATTCTAGGCGTTTTTTCCAACGGATGATATTGTAAAAGATCTCGGAAACCACTTTACGGTCTTCGCTTCCCCATTTTCTGTGAGATTTTAAAAGTCTTTCTATGACTTTGTCGGCGTATTTTCTGTCTTCGAAAAATGTTTCTTGAAGCGAGTCGTGAATACCAATTAAAAGATTACGGTGTATGAGTTCCATTGATGATTATAAAAATTATGGGTTGTCTAGATTTCCAATTTTAGAATTTTATACTTTTTGGAAACCTATTTATAGATTTTGCAAAGTTACAGATTTTAAGTTTATTATAGAAGAGTAATTCTTGTCCTATGAAAATTGTAATAGAAAAGCACAATATTAATTTTGTATTAAATTTTCAATTTTGTTTAATATTAATGTTTAACAATTTTGTCAAAAAATAAAATTCATATAAATTTGCACAAAATTGTTTAACAAAAATGTCAAAACAAGAAAAAAAAGATCAAACACAAGAGTTGATCAAAGAAACAACGAAGAATCTGTTCTTTGTTAAAGGGAGATTTGATGCTACAACTCAAGAGATTGCGGACGAAGCAGGCGTTAACAGAACATTGATTAACTATTACTTCCGATCAAGAGATAATCTGGTACAGATTGTTTTTGATGAAGCCCACAAAGTAGAGAAAGAGAAATCGGAAATCATTATGAGATCTGATATGCCTTTCAAAGAAAAAATTGCTCATTTCATTGATGGTAGTTTACAGACGAGTTTAAAGTATCCTTATTTGGAAACTTACATTGTTTCACAGATTAATAAAGGAAGTTGTCATAAAACAGATGTGGAGGAAGAAGACTTCAAAAATTTTTATAAAAATATCGAAAAAGAAATGGAATTGGGAAATTTGGCAAAAATGGAACCGATGCAATTCATTTTTAATATGATTTCGCTTTTGGTTTTTCCAAGTGCTGTAAGACCATTGTTTATGGAGAATATGATGATAACTGATGAAGAATTTGATCGGTTGATTTCTCAAAGAAAAGATATAATCCTTAATCTACTTTTTAAGAATTAATTAAAAACTGTTAAAGTATTTTTCAATTTCAATCGTCCCAAATAAGTAAAAGATTTTAAGAAAATAAAAGAACTATGAAAATTAACGATTCAATAAATTATGATAAATAACAAAATGATAAAGTGGAGAAAATTGGCTTTAGGCGTTTTGACTGTTACAGGATCCTTACTGTATTCTCAGCAGTCCATTACTCTGAAACAAGCCATAGAATATGCTTTGCAAAATAAGTCAGACGCACTGAAGGCAAAGTTAGATATTAGTGATGCAGATGCAAAAATTTTAGAAGCCAGAGCGGGAGCACTTCCAAAAGTTAATGGAACAGCTAATCTTACATATAACCCGATTATCCAAGAGGTTTCTCTTGCTGGTCAGACTTTTAAAATGGGACAACCTTGGGTTGCGGTTGCGGGAGTACAGGTTACTCAAGCAATTTTCAATCAACAGGTATTTGTAGGTTTAAAAGCTGCAAAATCAACTAAGGAATTTTATCAGTTGAACGCAGATCTTACTGACGAGCAAATTATCGAGAGAGTTTCTAATGCTTATTTCCAGGTTTTTACAGCTCGGGAAAAGAAAACAACTCTGGAGAGCAGTTTCGCAAGTACAGAAAAAGTAAGAAATGTAATCAAGAGTTTGTTTGATAACGGGTTGTCAAAAAAAATCGATTTGGATAGAACGAATGTTAATTTGACCAACATAGAAACTAATATCAAACAAAGCAATAACGGAATTGCTCAGGCAGAAAATGCGCTTAAGTTCTATATGGGAATGCCAATCCAGACTGAGATTCAATTGGTTCAACAAGATATGGAAGTAACGCCACATCTTTTGGAAGATATGATAAGTACGGATAACAGAACAGAGGTGAAAGTTCTTTTAAAGAATAAAGAACTTCTTGAATATCAGAAGAAAGCTACAGAAGCGGCTTATTATCCAACGGTTAATTTAACTGCAAATTATCACTGGCAAGGTTTGGGAGAAAAATTCCCATTAACTAATGGGAGTTCTCAAGGTGTTATGTGGTCAGATTATTCAGCAATTTCCTTGGGTGTTAATATCCCAATTTTTAATGGATTTGCTACAAAAGCAAAAGTTCAGCAAAATCAAATTGAGATTGATAAACTAGAAGCTGACTTGAAAGATACAAAACTAGGATTGGACCAGGCTTATCAAAACGCTAAATCTCAAATCGAAAATAGTTTAGCATCTATCGAAAACCAAAAAGCAAATGTTGAATTAGCAGAAAGTGTTTTAGCAGATACAAAAAGTAATTATCAATACGGTTTAGCAACATTGACGGATTTGTTAGATGCAGAAAACTCTTTAGTTCAAGCTAAAAATAATTATACTACTGCAGTTCTTGATTACAAAATCGCTGAAGTACAATACTATAAATCAAAAGGAGAACTTAAAACTTATTTAAAATAAACTATCAAAAATAACAGTTATAAAATGAAAAAAACTTTAATATATATCATCGTAGCGGCTGTCCTAATTGGTTTAGCAGCTTGGAAAATTGCCGACAATAAGAAGAAGCAGGAAACTGAAGTTAAAGAAGTGGCAAAACAGGTTGACAAAATCAATGTGAATGTGGTAACGGTTTCCAGACAAGATATTGATACGGATTATTCGGCAAACGGAACATTTATCCCAAAACAAGAGTCCCAGCAATCTTCAGAAATTTCTGGTCGTATTGTGAACGTTTTGGTAAAAGAAGGTTCTAGAGTTGGAGCAGGACAAGTTTTGGCAACCATCAAAAGAGATGCAATAGAAGTGGATGTAACTCAAGCTCAGAATAATCTGCAGAATGCCATTATTGATAACCAGCGTTATGAGAATGCTTACAAAACTGGCGGTGTGACCAAACAACAACTTGATAACTCAAGATTACAACTTAAAAATGCACAATCAGCATTAAGAGCACAAGGCGTAAGAGTAAATGATACCAGCGTAAGAGCAGGCATCAGCGGAACAATCAACAAAAAAATGGTTGAGCCGGGAATGGTGGTTGCACCGGGAACTGCTTTATTTGAAATTGTTAATATCAATACTTTGAAATTGTCTGTTTTGGTTGATGAAAGTCAAGTTGGAAGAATCCAAATTGGACAAACAGTAAAAATCAATGTTAATGTCTTACCGGAAGAATCTTTCGCTGGTAGAATTACTTTCATTGCGCCAAAAAGTGATGCTTCTTTGAGCTTCCCGGTTGAAATCGAAGTTCAAAACAGAGGAAACCTAAAAGCTGGTATGTACGCAACAGCTGTTTTCAAAACCAATCACGGTGCCGAAACTCAAAATATGTTAACTGTTCCTGCAGAAGCTTTCGTAAACGGCGTTAGTTCAGGTCAATTATTTGTTGTTAGCAATGGAACTGCAAAATTAATTAAAGTTCAAACTGGAAAAGTTTACGGTGATAAAGTTCAAATCCTAAGCGGACTTAATGGTGGTGAACAAGTGATTACCAGTGGACAAATCAACCTAGACAACGGTTCAAAAATCAATATCGTAAAGTAAGAGAAGATGAAGTTAGCAGAAATATCCATTAAAAGACCATCGCTCGTTATCGTATTATTTACGATTCTGACATTGGGTGGTTTGTTGAGTTACTCTATGATGGGGTACGAATTGATTCCGAAGTTTGAAACCAATATGGTGACGATTTCTACGGTTTATCCAGGTGCTTCGCCAAGTGAGGTGGAAACGTCGGTGACCAGAAAAATTGAAGATGCAGTTGGTTCTTTGGAGAATGTGAAGAAAGTAGAATCATCTTCTTACGAGAGTTTATCGGTAATTATGGTTCAGTTGAATACAGGTGCTGATGTAAACTACGCGTTGAATGATGCACAAAGAAAGGTAAACGCCATCTTGGCAGACCTTCCGGATGATGCAGATCCGCCTTCACTTCAAAAATTCTCATTGGACGATCTTCCAATTATGACATTGAGTATCTCCAGTGATAAACTGAATAACAAAGATCTTTATGACCTTCTTGACAAGAAAATCGAGCCAATTTTTTCCCGTGTAAACGGTGTAGCTCAGGTTGATCTTGTGGGTGGACAGGAAAGAGAGATCCAAGTGAGTTTGGATGAAAAGAAAATGCAGGGTTATGGTCTTGCGATTGCAGATGTACAACAAGCGATTCTTTCTTCGAACTTAGATTTCCCAACCGGAGCTTTGAAGACCAGAACTTCTCGTTCTACGATCAGACTTTCTGGGAAATATAGAGACGTCCAGGAAATGAATAACCTTGTGGTTTCCAACAAAAACGGGGCACAGGTTCGTTTGTCTGATATTGCAACTGTTTTCGATACTCAAAAAGATGTAGAGAAAATAGCCAGATTTAATCAGAATTCTACCATTTTGATGCAAATCAAAAAGCAATCTGATGCCAACGCAGTTTCGGTTTCGGAATTGGTTCAGAAGACGATTGCTCAGGTTCAGGACAATTATAAAACCCAGGGAGTTAAAGTCAATATCGTAGATGACACCACAGATTTTACTCTGGAAGCAGCAGATCACGTAATTTTCGATTTATTCTTAGCGATTATTTTGGTGGCTGTGGTAATGTTATTGTTCCTCCATAACATCAGAAACGCATTCATCGTGATGGTTTCTATCCCAGTTTCGTTGATTGCAACAGTGATTGGGATGTACTTGATGGGATATACCTTGAACTTGATGAGTTTATTAGGACTTTCTCTCGTTGTAGGTATTCTTGTGGATGATGCGATTGTGGTTTTGGAAAACGTTTACCGCCATATGGAGATGGGGAAAAGCAGAATCCGTGCAGCATACGACGGAGCTTCAGAAATTGGATTTACCGTAACTGCAATTACATTGGTAATCGTGGTGGTATTCTTACCGATTGCGATGAGTTCAGGATTAGTGTCTGATATCTTGGCGCAGTTCTGTGTGACCGTGGTTATTGCAACAATGTTATCATTGTTGGCTTCCTTTACGATTATTCCTTGGTTATCTTCAAGATTTGGTAAGTTAGTACATTTGACCGGGAAAAATCCATTTGAGAAATTTATCCTTTGGTTCGAAAAACAATTGGAGAAATTTACACACTGGATTAGTGGAATCTTAGAATGGTGTTTGAAATCGACATTAAGAAGAATAATGACTGTTATTGTAACATTTATTATTTTGATTTCTTCCTTTATGTTAGTAGCATTTGGATTCATTGGAGGAGAATTCTTCCCGAAAATCGACAGAGGACAGTTTCTTGTTCAGATGGAATTACCAAAAGATGCTTCTGTAGAAAAAACCAACCAAGTAACTCTTGCGGTTGAAAAATATCTGAGAGAAGATAAAGATGTAGTGGATATGATTACAACAGTTGGTCAGCAGTCCACAGGTTTTGGTGGTGCGCAGGCTACTTTATATCAATCCGAGATTCAGGTAATTTTAGTGGATAAATCTGAACGTAACGAAAGTACAGATATCAAATCGGCTAAAATAAAAAGAGCTTTAGAAGAGAAATTCACAGGCGTTGAGTTCAAAACAGCACCAATCGGATTAATGGGAGCAGACAACGCGCCAATCGAAATGGTGGTAACGGCTCAGGACAACGAAACTGCAAATAAAGAAGCGAATAGAATCCTAGAATTACTTAAAAAAGTGCCTGGTTCTGTAGATGCAGAATTATCCACTGACTCAGGAAGTCCGGAAGTTCAGGTAAATATCGATAGAGATAAAATGGCTTCTTTAGGCTTAAATCTTGCTAGTGTAGGACAGACTATGCAGACTGCATTCAGTGGAAATACAGACGGAAAATTCAGAGCCGGAGAATATGAATATGATATCAACATCCGTTTTGCAGATGCTAACAGACAGTCAATTGATGACGTAAGAAATCTGATGTTCACTAATCCACAAGGTCAACAAGTAAGATTAAGCCAGTTTGCTGATGTCAAAATGGGTTCTGGACCAAGTTTGCTGGAACGTAGAGATAAAGCGCCTTCTGTGAAGGTGAAATCTAAAGTGGTCGGTCGTCCTGTGGGTGATGTTGCCAATGAATGGGCAGACCAGTTTATGGATAACGAGAAAACAAAACCAGCCGGAGTAAGCTACATTTGGAGTGGTGATATGGAAAACCAGACGGAAGGTTTCGGTACTTTAGGAATCGCACTATTGGCGGCTATTGTATTGGTCTATTTGGTAATGGTTTCCTTGTATGACTCGTTTGTTTATCCGTTTGTGGTATTGTTCTCGATTCCGTTGGCATTGATTGGAGTAATGGTAATTCTGGCAATCACAGGAAATTCACTGAATATATTTACAATGCTCGGTATGATTATGTTGATTGGTTTGGTAGCGAAGAACGCTATTATGATTGTCGATTTTGCTAATATGAGAAAAGCCGCCGGAGCTACCACGCACGACGCTTTGATTCAGGCAAACCACGCTCGTCTTCGTCCGATCTTGATGACAACCATTGCGATGATCTTCGGTATGATCCCGATTGCGATTGCAAAAGGAGCCGGAGCGGAGATGAACAACGGACTTGCTTGGGTAATTATCGGTGGTTTGACATCGTCATTATTCCTGACTTTGATTATTGTACCGGTTGTTTATTCATTATTCGATTCTTTGCTGAGAAGATTAGGAAAAGATGAAAAAGTAGATTATGACGCTGAAATGAAAGCGGAGTATGAACACAGAGAACTAAGTGAAGACGGTTACACACCGAAGCACGTAGATTAATCTCAATTTAATTAACCTTGAAACCGTATCAATTTTATTGATGCGGTTTTTTTGTTTTTAAATAAAAAAAGACTCCCAGAAAAATCTGAAAGTCTCAATATATTTTAAAATGGAAAGATTAATCTGCCATTGCCTCGCCAGACTTTCTGTAGATAAAATTACCATAGATGTGTCTTCTTGCAAAACGACTTGGTGAATCTGAGTTAACCATTTTGATGTACGTATTTCTTGGAACGCCAATGTATTCGAACATTTTTCCGTTCAAATGCTGCACTTTCAAAATCGATTTTTCAAGATAGAAATCGGTGATGATAGAGTTGGTGATAGTTTCCGTGTATTCTTCTTTATATTTTTCCTGAGTTTCTTCATTAATGCTCACTAGAAAATGATAGGCTTCTATCACAGATTTGCTTCTTTCTTCCGCTTCCTGTTTTCCGGCTTCATCATTGATGAATTTGTCCGGATGTGTTTCCTTCATCACATTTCTGTAGATGTTTTTTACATCCTTCAAAGTTGCAGTGTTGTCAACGCCAAGAAGTTTTCTGTGTTCAGCAATTCGTTTCATAATATGATTCCTTATTTCGGAGTGCAAAATTAAGCTTTTAAAATTTATAAATCATAACTTATTCATTATTAATTTAATTCGCATTTTTAGAAGGATTTCTGGATATTATTTTTGAAGGGTTTTAGCTAAAAATAACTTACTTTGTACTATGGTCTTCAAATCTTAAAAATGAAAAAAATAATTCCGAATAATGGTATATTTCCAAAAGTATTGGGATTATGTTTTATATTCAATTATATTTTTATCACAGCTAATGACAAAAATGCAATTCATATCTCGCAAGAGCTCATTCGTAAAAATAAAATAGATTCGGCAATTGTTTACATCAATCAAAATATTTCGCAATCAAAATCATTAGTAGACAAAGGTTTATTATATGTTGAATTGGGAAATGCTTACAAACTAAACCATGATTATGAAAAAGCTCCAGAAGCTTATCAAAATGCACTGAAGATTTTCTCCATGAAGAAACTTTTGCAAGAAGAGTTTTATGTTTATACTCATCTAGCAGAATTTTATAGATACCGCAGGCAAAACACGAGAGCCAAAGAGTATATTGACTTTTGTGATAAAATTCTGAAACGTGAAAAAATCAATGATTTTTATCGGTTAAAATTCTACAACAGAAAAGCAGCAATTTTTTCAGAAGACCCAAGCAATGAAGATAGTGTAATGTTTTATTCAAAAAAAGCATTGATATTATCTCAAAAACTTAATGATTCAGAAAGTACATTGATTTCTTTGCTCGAAATCGCAAGAGTCTATGAGTACAGGAAGAATTATAGTAAAGCAATAAAACATTTGCAAAATATCGTTGTGCTAGCCAAAGACAAAGGAGATATCCAAGTTCAATGTGATGCAATGGTGAATCTTTCTCGGAATTTGGATTTTATAAAAAATTATCAAGAATCTATAAAAGTTTCTTTGGAAGGATTTGATATTGCGACGGAGAACAAATTAAGCTATAACCAACTCTTGTTTGCAGACAATCTTCAGGCGGCCTATAAAAAAGTGGGCGATTATAAACAAGCCTACAAATACCTCAGAATTAGGCTGCAACTAACAGAGGATTATTATCACAAACTCTATGATGACAAAGTACTGGACTACGAAAAAAGATTTAAAAGTGCTGAAAGAGAAAAAGTTATAAACGACAGTAGAAAACTTTTGGAACTGCAGGGCGAACAAATCAAAAGGCAAAATCTGATTGGATATTTCATACTTTCCGGATTAATCACGATATTGATTTTTGCGATTATTCTGCTCAATTATGTTAAGATTATTAGAAAACAGAACAGAAAACTTAAATTTGTTTCGGAACAGAATGAGTTTTTGGTTGCTGAAACGCATCATAGAATTAATAATAATCTTCAGCTTGTGAGAATATTGATTGATAATGAGTTGAAAAAGAATTTTACTGATGATCTTAGCAACAGAAGAATCACTGCGAAAATCGATTCTTTAGGCATTTTGCACCGTCAATTGTATAATAACCAAGACAAGAAAAACTTGAATCTGAAAAATTTCTTATTAGAAATTAAACAAAATCTTGATTTTCTGTTTGTTGAAAATCAGATCGAAGTTAAGTTTGATGTTAAGGATTTGGTGATTCCTGTTAGTAATGCGATGTACATCGGATTGCTGGTCACGGAACTTTGTATGAATTCTATGAAGCACGCTTTTCCAAATCAGCATCATAAAAATATAGATCTGAAAATCGATACAGACGAAACTAAAGTCTATTTTCATTATGAAGATAATGGCGAAGCGAAAAATGAAATCATGAAACTTAATCTCATAGAAAAACTCTGTCGCCAATTGAAAATAGATTACAGAATCGATTTGGAAAATGGGTTTAAGTTTAGTTTTAATATGAAATTGTAGGTTGTGAATTTTATCAAAATTTTAATCGCAGAAGACGAGGTTTTAATCGACGATTATATCAAAGAAATATTGGAGAATAATGGCTGTAAAAATGTTTTTATGACACATTCCGTTTCAGAAACTCAGGAGAAAATGAAAACTTTGCAACCGGATGTTGTTCTAATGGATATCAATCTGGAAGGTCATTTTGAAGGTATAAAACTCAGTAATGAAAAAAATGAAGAAACATCTGTTATTTTCATCACTGGACAAACCGATTCTAAAATGGTGGAAAATGCACTTGCTACCACGCCAGAATCTTATCTCACAAAACCAATTAGAGAAGTGGATTTGCTGACTGCGATAAAAATTATCATCCAGAAAAAACAAAAGCAATATGTTTTTGTGAAAGATGGTTATAGTGATATTAAATTAAAATTAGCCGACATTGTGTACATCCAATCGGATCGAAATTATCTGGATATTATCACTACAAATTCTAAATTCACCATTAGAAATACGTTGCTGGAGTTTTCTAAAGTTTTGCCGTCATCTTTTAAACAAATCCACCGTTCGATTTTTATAAACTCTGCTTTTTTGGAAAAAATATCATCCGATGAAGTGGTTGTAAACAGCTTTAAACTACCACTTTCTAGGAATTATAGACAAAATTTATAGTCAATTTTTACATTCATATACAAAGTTCTGCATTTCGTCCCAGTTTAATGTTTTGTTAAGTGGAGGTGATTATTTTTGCTTCAGTAATTAGTAAAAATAATTGATTACGAAAACTTTTTTCCATTTGGTTTGTCTGGGAGTTTGCCTTTTTCTAGGTAATACGATTTTAGCTCAAACAATCTTAGGGGACAATTTGAACAGGCCTTATGATGTCATTGCAAATCAACAAGGTGATATCTACATTAGTGATAGGATAGTGGAAACAGAAGAATTAATAAAACAAATTGAGATGGTGCTGATAGAGAAGTTATAAGTAATTTGGGCAGCAGTGTTTTTGGAATTGCAATAATTAATAGAAAATTATTTGCTTTAGCCGGAGGTAATATTGTTAAAATGAATTTTGATGGAAGCAATCTTGAGACCCTTGTACCAGCGGTAGATGCTTATTATTTAACTTCAGGGAATGATGGATATATTTATTTTACAAGTCAATCTGCAAATAGTATTTCAAAAGTGGATTTACAGATGTTGTTAATATATCGGACTTAAATTCTGTTGCATCAATTTCTATCGGTGATAGCTCAGGAAAACTGGTCAAAACTTTGAAGCCTGAAAAATTATTAGTACTATCTTCTTTATCAAAAGGCTTGTATATTATCAATTTAAAAATGATAGATGGAACTACAAAATCCTTCAAAGTCATCAAAAAATAAAACATAACCATAAAAACACAAATTTTGAAATGAGGCAGCTTACGGGTTGTCTCTTTTTTTCATTAGTAGATGGTAATTGTGTTAAGAAAGAAAATCTTATCTTTGAAATGTAATTTTTATAAAAATGAAAAAACTTTTTTTTACATCTATATTAGCTTTAACCGTTGTTTCTTGTACAAGTAGATTGGGAAATACAGACAAGCTGGGGAAAAACCAGGCATCCATCACAGGTACACAATGGATTCTGGCAGATGATATCACCAATAAACCAACTTTGGTAATAGAGCAAAACAGAATCTCTGGAAATGCAGGCTGTAATAACTATTTTTCTGATGCCACAATTGATACTTCTGCCGGAAATTTTTCAGCGAAAAACATTGGCTCTACGAGAAAAATGTGTAATAATATGATAACGGAAACAGCGTATTTGGAAGTGCTTCCAAAGGTCAATAAATATGTTGTAACCGAATCTACATTGGAACTTTATAAAGACAATCTCTTGCTTCTTAAATTCACAAAGCAATAATAAAAAAAAAAAAAGAGCTCAATTTTGAGCTCTTTTTTTTTATTCTTCTTCTCCTTCTTCGTCGTATTTCGCAAGTTCTTCGTCACACCATTTGAAGGCTTCTTCTACAACTTTAGTAGCTTCAGTAGCTACAGTTTCTTCATCGTCACCTTCAAGATCATCCAGCCACTCCACATCTTCTTCTTCTACATTAAGGATGAAACGAGGATATTCTGTATGCACTACGAATAGATCTTCCGGGAAATCAGAATTGTCGGCCAATAAAAACTTTGGTAATTTCATAATAAAAATTTTTAAAATAAATCAGAGAAAGATTATAATCTCTAATTTTCAAAGATAGAAAAAATCCCTAAAAGAATTATTGATATTTATTTTTTTTGATGCTGATTTTTTTCTCCACTTTATATCTTGTCAGCACATCATTTTTTAACGTATCAGAAGCTATAAAGGTATAATAGATATGAGGATTTACAGTACTTATGAGTTCTGCGGTTTGTACGTCATTATCTTCCAGATTTTTCACATAGAACTTCAGTTTGCTATGCATCAGGTTTTCGTCTTTCAAAAATGTAGTTATTGCCTTTCTGTTTTCCATGTAATTTCCTTTAGATAGCCAGGTAAATAGAAAGCCAACTGAAAGACTTGCAAATCCTATGACATACGTCAATGCCCCGAAAACAGTGAACAGCTTTCGGAAAAATACCATCCAAATTCCAATGGAAAAAGGAGCCATTAGTCGGTAATCTATCGCATTTACAGAATAGATATATTGTATAAAAAAAGACAAGACGATGCAGGCTAAAGAACTGTAAACTATAAATTTTTCTGTTTCTGTAAGTTTATTTTTGACGAATAAAAAAATCATCAGCAGAATTGTCAAAACACCAATACCATAAATTCCGTAGTTGATAATTCCGCCATTCGGATCTGCAATGTGGATGAACGGATTGAAGGTGGTTCCCATTCCCTGGAACAGTTCCAAAAGTAGCTGAGATGTAGGTTTGAGGCCTATTTCTAAAAAAGTATCGATGTATTTTTCATTAAAATAATCAATAAAAGTAAATTTATAAATGCCATAAAATAAAATTCCTACAATTCCGCTTAAACCAAAGCTTTTCCAATAATTTTTCCTGAAATTCATCAATCCGAAAATTATATTTGCAAAGCAGAAAAATAAGGCGCTGTACCGAATATTAATCATTGCAATCAAGCATAGGCTCAAATAAAAGCTCCCTTTTGCTAAAGTGTATTTTTGATTTATAATCTGTCTTCCTAAGTAAAAATAAATCACGACAAAAGGAAGGATCATTTCTTCACTCATCGTAAATGAAAAAATACTGACAAAGCTGAATAAAGAAGAAATAATCATCAGTTCTTTGAAGAAAAACTGTTTTCTATATGCAAAAATCAGAATGGCAGTGTATGCCAATAGTCCAACCAGTTTACTGCTCCAAAAATGATCCAGCTCAAAAAAAGTAAAAAACTTAATGGCTAGCGGATAGCCGAGCGGAGCTGTGGTATTATCTATAACAGGGAATAACTCGGATTGCCTCATATATCGGATAGAATCTGGACTCACACGTCCTTTTTCATTCAAAAGAAACCGAAGAATTATCATTATATAAGTCAGGATAATCAATAAAGTCTGAAGCGTTTTCTCGTATTTTGGATTTAGTTTTACAGATATCATAGTTTAAAAATAAAAAACTTTGTCAAATCAATATTAACAAAGTTATAAATCGTATTCGGAATTATTAATTTCTGATCAGTAATAATTTATTTTAAAAACATTTTCGATACTTTCTCAGCCTTTTTACTTACGGAATAATCGTAGAAACCTTCGCCCGATTTTACACCTTTTTTGCCAGCCATTACCATATTGACTAATAATGGATTGGGTGCATATTTAGGATTTTTGAAACCGTCGTACATGACATTCAGGATTGCCAAACAAACATCCAATCCGATGAAATCTGCCAATTGCAAAGGTCCCATTGGATGAGCCATTCCCAGTTTCATAACGGTATCAATTTCTTCTACGCCAGCAACATCGTTGTAAAGTGTTTCTATCGCCTCATTAATCATTGGCATCAGGATTCTGTTAGCTACAAATCCTGGATAATCATTCACTTCTGTTGGAACTTTTCCTAACTGTTTGGACATCTCGAAAATGATATCAAAAGTCTCTTTCGATGTGGAGTAACCTTTGATGATTTCTACCAGTTTCATAATCGGAACCGGATTCATAAAGTGCATACCAATCACTTTTTCCGGACGTTTGGTTGCTGCAGCAATCTGAGTAATAGAAATAGAAGAAGTGTTAGTCGCAAGAATACAGTTTTCCGGTGCCAACTCATCTATCTGATTAAATATTTTCAATTTCAAATCGAGATTTTCTGTCGCTGCTTCTACTATCAAATCAGCATTTGGAGCGGCATCTTTCAAATCAGTGAATGTTGTAATATTGCCAAGTGTGTTAGCTTTTTCTTCTTCAGTCAAATTTCCTTTAGCGATAATTCTGTCAAGATTGGTGGTAATGGTTTTTAGAGCTTTGTCCAGATTGTCTTGTTTTACATCTATCAAACTCACTTGGAAACCGCTTTGAGCAAAGGTATGAGCAATGCCATTTCCCATAGTTCCGGCGCCTATTACAACAATGTTTTTCATATTTTTTTAATTTTTATCAATCTAATTTCTAACCTCTAAAATCTAACTTCTAATAAGTTTTTTCAAGATAATAAAGATACTCCGTCGTTCCCGAAGCTTTATGATTTCTGTTTTCTTCCTTGTCTGCACGGAAACGCTGATACTCGGTTGTAAATATATCATATTTCCCGAATTTGGAAAGTATATTTCTAATTTCGCTTTCAGGCATCAATCCTTCATTATTATAACTTAGAAAAACGTGTTGAAATTTTGCATTGTTGATGAGTTCTTCAAAGCTTTTTGAAACTTCAATTTTACTACAATATTTTGATTTTTGATAATGTCGAAGTCCCGTTTTTCCTTTTGGTGAGAAGTTGTCGTATTTCGCAAGCGTGTTCAGAAGATGATAGTTGGCGCCGTATTGTCGCGCGTTGTAAGGCGGATCGAGATACAGAATATCGCCTTCGATTGTTTTGATTAACTCGTTGGCATCTTCATTATAAACCTCGTGCTTGTTTTTTGTCAATTCAAAATTGGCAGGCTGAAGTTCTAGTTTTTTCTGCGCCGATTTTTTGATTTGTTTTAAAAACGCACCATAAACCGAAGCCGTGTTGGCAATTTTATCAGCCGCTTCCAAAAGTGAACAAAGCAGAAAATAATATTGATCTTCATTGATTTTCTTAGCTGATTTCCAGTTTTCAATTTTTTGTCGAACCGAATCTATTTTGTTTCCATTCTCTTCTGAAAAATAAAGTCGTTCAGATTTCCCATTTTCGGAGTATTCTTCTGAGATAAAGCCAGATTTTCCTTCAAGAAGATTCAACTCTTCAATCAAATAATCGAATTCAAATGTATGATAATTTCCGATGTAATTTCGGTTAAGAACATAACTGTAAAATTCGAAATCGTTGCTGATGATTTTCTTAGTTTCAGCTTTGAAATTTCTGCCAACGATTCCAGTTCCAGCGAATAGATCACAAAATGTTTTGTCGCTTAGATCTTTACCAACAACTTGATAAACGCTTTGTTTGATAAAATCTGAAAGTTTGTTTTTGGAACCGATGTAATTCATTAATTAAGCTTTGATCCAAATAATATCAGACAGGATCGCGTGAGAATCCAAATTTAAGGAAACTAAATTGTCCTTGGAAAAATTACGCAGATAATCTTCAATCTTTTCTTGGATTAGTGTCAATTCGGTTTTCAGTTTCCAATGTTCGTTAGTTTTCTCATTGAAGAAAATAATAAACAAACGGTTTTCAAGATGTTTTCTACCTTGCTGACTTTGATTTTGATAAAGCCATTCGATTAGTTCTTTTTTGTGGTCAATCGCATAATCAAAACTTTTCTCGAATTTTTTTGGAAACACACTGCTTTTATGATCAAATGGAATCTCCGAAATATAAAAATCTACAGTTTTAGAAAACGGATTTTCCTCTTTTCTGACGTTTGGATGATTCGTAAATATTTGTTCAATCGCTTTTGCGGACCAGAAATTTAGCCAACGATTGAAAGCGTAATTTCTCAAATCTGAATTAAAATCTTTACATTGAGTTTCCAGGCTTTCAAAATCCTGAGTTTGATAAATGAATTTCGTTTTTCTATCCCATTCATCCGATTGCTTTCTTCCCCAATTGTAAGGAAAATCAAGCCGCTTTTTGAGCTCAGATTCTAAGGATTGGAGATTCATTTATGTTTAAATTTTCATCCGATTATTTCTGAATCAACCTCATAATCTCCAAAGCCACCTTCAAAGCTTCAGTCCCATCTTCCAAAGAAACCTGAACTGGTAAATCATTGTCAATGGCATTTGCAAAACTTTCCAATTCATCAAGAATCGCATTGTTTGGTTGAATGTTCGGATATTCGAAAAGGATTTGGTTTTTTTCGCCTTCCGCATTTTCGATAATCATATCAAAGTCGGACGGATTTTCTGGCGCCGGTTTCATACGGATAACTTCTGCTTTTTTCTCCAGGAAATCTACGGAAACGTAAGCATCTTGCTGGAAAAACCTCGATTTACGCATTGCTTTCATCGATATTCTGGATGTTGTCAGGTTTGCTACACAACCATTTTCAAACTCGATTCTGGCATTGCAAATGTCTGGCGTTTTGCTCACAACGGAAACACCACTCGCGTGGATTTGCTTCACTTTAGATTTTACCAAACTTAGCAAAATATCCAAATCGTGAATCATCAAATCCAAAACCACAGAAACATCGGTTCCTCTCGGATTGAATTCTGCCAATCTGTGAATCTCGATAAACATTGGATTTTTGATATAATCTTTCGCCCCAATGAAAGCAGGATTATATCTTTCTACGTGACCAACTTGCGCTTTGATTCCGAATTCTCTGCATTTGTAAAGAATTTCTTCCGCTTGTTGCAAGGTTTGTGTAACCGGTTTTTCGATGAAGAAGTGGATTCCTTTTTCAATCGCTTTTACAGCATAATCATAGTGATAAACAGTGGGCGTTACAATATCCAGCATTTCGATTTCATCCAGCAAATCTTCGAAACTTTCAAAATATTTATAACCAAATTCCGCTTCCAGTTTTCTTCCACTTTCCGCATCTTTATCGTGGAAACCAACCAATTCGTATTTCTCAGATTGATTCAATAATCTCAAATGGATTTTCCCCAAATGTCCTGCGCCTACAAGTCCTGCTTTTATCATAGCTTATTTTTCTTCAGGAGGTAAATTTAAGAATTATCACAAATCCAAATAAAAAAAGACCCAGAATTTTTGAAGTTTCTGAGTCTTGTCATTTTTATTTTAATTTAGGAATAGTCGAAATCTGTTTGATTTTCATCTCGTCTTGCATCCCAAATTGATAATATAATTATCTCTTTCACATTTATTTCATAGAAGATTAAATAATTGCGAACAATACTTATTCTAGAGTTTTTATCATTTGTTGTCCTTCCAATTTTTGGATGTTGTGATAACAAATCGATGGCTTCAGTAAATAATTTGTTGAGTTTTTTGCTGTAAGTTTTGGAGTTCGTTTTATTGGTCCAATAGATTAATATTTCTTTAAGCTCGAATTTTGCAGAATTAGTCCAGACTATTTTTCGTTTAGCCATTTTTCTATTTCTTTTTTCGCTTCTTCATCACTGGAAATTTCTCCGTTTGTATATTCTTTTCTTGCTTCAGCGATTCTACTTTCTTGCTGTTGTGATAATACGTAAATCTCTTCATCGAGTTCAAAATCCAGAAGTTTTTTTATTTCTTTTATCACTCGAATTTCCTTTAATTCGGTTATTCTATTAATAACATCTAATTTTAGTTGTAATTCAGCGGAACTCATTTTCGAAATTATTTATATCAAATTTACAGAAAAAATTAAAAACTTAAATGTTTTCATTCTAAAAATATCACTTCTCCTTTCTCAGAACTTTCTTTCGACGCTTCAATGACTTTCATCGTATGGAAAGCTTGTTTTGCAGTCACTGGAACTTTTTTGTCATTGGCGATAGCATCGTAAAGGTCATCGTAGAAATCCAGATAATTTCCTTGAAAAGTTGGGAAATTTACAACTCTGTCGTTGTATACTAAGAGTCCGGTTTTTTCCTCAGGTTCAGTTCCCCAATTCTCACGATTCGGAACTTTACCCAATTTTAATTCATCTTCCTGGATGTCAGCTCTATGTTTTAAAAAGCTTCCTTTTTTTCCGTGGAAAACATACGAAGGTGTCATTTCTTTCACAAAGAAACTTGCTTTCAACCTCACACGTTTGTCAGGATAATAAAGAAGAATGTCAAAATAATCATCAATCTGAGTATTTTCTCTAGTTTTTCTAATGTCGGCAAAAACTTTCTCCGGATTCCCAAATAAGGTCAAAGCTTGGTCAATAACGTGCGAACCCAAATCCATCAAAATACTTGCACCAGGATTTCCATTTTCTTTCCACGCTTTCGGACTCAGTTCAGGATTATATCTTTCAAATCTGATTTCTGCTTCTACGATATCGCCAAGATAATTTTCTTCCAAAACCTTTTTCACGGTGCGGAAATCGCTGTCATATCTTCGGTTTTGATACACGCAAAGTTTCAGATTCTTTTCTTTAGCCAATTTGTGCAATTCTTCTGCTTCGTCAGAAGTTGTTGTGAAAGCTTTTTCAACCAAAGCGTGTTTTCCTGCTTCCAAAACTTTCTTTGTGAATTCGAAATGCGTGTCAATAGGAGTATTTACAACAACTAATTCTGCATCACTTTCCAGAACTTCTTCCAAAGAGTTAAAGCTTTTAACTTTTGGATAATCGGTTTGTATATTTTTTTTGCTTCGTTCGTAAGCGCCTATCAGTTCAAATCCATCATTGACCTCAAGAAAAGGTGCGTGGAATAATTTTCCCGAACCACCATAAGCCAACAAAGCAGTTTTTATCTGTCTCATAAATTTTAAAATAATTTTGATGATGCAATTTAACTAAATAAAAATTCAAGCCACAAAGCTTGCGACTTGAATCTATTTTAATTTTTCTAAAAAATCTAAAATTTAGAATCTTTAATTTAAAATTATAAATATTATCCCATAATATGAAATCCCCCATCAACGTGACGAATTTCTCCAGTAATTCTGGTTTCTTTTCGGAAAAGATGAACAATCTCGTGCGCTAAATCTTCTGGCAAAGCATTCCCCAACGGACTGATTCTGTTCGCTCTTTCTACATCTTCCACTTTCAACGTTGCATTTCCAGCTTTGCTTCCCATATAAGGAGAGAATCTAATCGCATTGGCACGGATTCCGTATTTTTTTCCGAGTTCATAAGCCATTTCAATCGTTAATCTTTCGAGTGCGGCTTTTGCAATACTCATATTGATGTAAGGGAAAAACGAAACTTTCTCTGCCGCAATATAACTCAAAGAAACAATCGAAGCGCCATTTTGCAAAACACCGTTTGCAAGTAAGGCGTGACAAAGCGTAACCAACGAAAACGCAGAAACATTCATCGTATCATTGAATTCCTCTGCAGTAACTTCCAACATTGGTTTCACAGATTTATTTCTGATGGTTTTGTCCATTGCAATAGCGTGAAGAAAACCGTTCAGTTCAATGTTTTTTGTCTTTAAATCATCAGCAAAATGACTTAAACTTTCTGGCAAAGTCACATCCAAAGGCGCTGTGTAAACATCATTTCCCAATACTTTTTTACAAGCGTTTTCGAAGTCTTCATAATTTTTATTGAGAAAAGATTCAGCTTTTTCGGATAGATTTTTGTGAAATGGCGTTACGCCTAATCCTGTACAGACAACTTTGCCGTTGTTCGCAAGAATTTTTTCAGCGGTTTTCATTGCAAGAGAATTTTCATCCGCAATTCCGGTAATTAGAAAAGTTTGATTATCTAACATCTTGTTAATTAATAATTAAAGATTAATGAATTCACTACGCTTTATAAAGTGCAGTTCCCCAAGTCCAGCCGGAACCAACTGCGGCAAACAATAAAAGATTTCCATCTTGTATACGACCGCTTTTGAATGTTTCGTCTAAAACAATAGGGATTGTGCCGCCAGAAGTGTTGGCATACTTGTCCATATTCGTCATTACTTTTTCGAAAGGTATATTGGTTTTTCTAGCGGTTTCTTGCAAAATTCTGATACTTGGCTGATGAGGAATGACCCAATCTACATTATCGGAAGTCAGTTTGTTGGCTTCTAAGATTTCCTTAATAGTTTCAGGTAAAACTCTTGTTGCCGTTTCGAAAACTTCTTTTCCGTTCATTTGGAAATAATGAAGTCTCTGTTTCAAAGTCTCTTCCGAAGCCGGAATTTCTGAACCACCTGCCGGGATATTAAAGTGATATTTACCAGTTCCATCTGCGTGTAATTTGAAATCGAAAAAGCCTTTATCTTCGGTTGTAGCTGATAACAAAATAGCGCCAGCACCATCGCCAAAGAAAACAGAATCTTTTCTTTCCCAGTCCGTAATTGTGGAGAAAGTATCAGCGCCGATGACCAACACATTTTTATACATTCCGGTTTCTATGAACTGACAGCCAATCGCAATGCCGTAAAGTCCACCTGAACAAACCGCTGAAATATCGAAAGCAACCGCTTGAGTTGCTTTCATTTTTTCCTGAACGAAACACGCTGTAGATGGGGCTTGTCTGTCTGGAGTGGAAGTGGCCACAATAATCAAGTCGATGTCTTTTGATGAAACGTCTGTGTTTTCCAAAGCGCGCAGTCCGGCTTTGTAAGCTAAATCGCTTGTTACTTCACCTTCAGCAATTCGGCGTTCTCTGATTCCTAGATTCTTAAAAATCCATTCGTCGGAAGAACCTACTTTTTCGAAAAAATCATTTTTTAAAATTTTTGGCGGAACATACGAACCAGTTCCTTTGATGTAAGCTCTTAATTTCTGCATAACATTCATTCTATCATTCAATTAATGGGAAATATATTTAATTTTTTAATAAAAAAACAATCAAAGCTATAAAGTTTATTTCAGATACAGGTTAAATTTTTGATAATTTTTTAATTTTATGATTCCTGTTTGGAATTTCAAATTTTACTTCGGAAATTGCAGAAGAATTATTAAAGAACTAAAACTAATAATGAGAGATACTTACGTTCACAAAGGCAAAAGGAAACAATTAATCGATTATCTGCATCAGAAAATCGGGATTACTGATTCTTTTGTTTTGGATGCGATGAACGAAGTTCCGAGACATCTTTTTATCGAAAGTGTTTTCGAAGATTATGCTTATGAAGACCGCGCTTTCCCAATTGCGGCAAAACAAACGATTTCTCATCCGTCAACTGTTGCTGAACAAACTGAATTGCTGGAAGTGAATGCAGGTGAAAAAGTATTAGAAATCGGGACAGGCTGCGGTTATCAGACCGCTGTTCTGATTCAAATGAAAGCTTTGGTTTACACGGTTGAACGCCAAAAAGATTTGTACAACTTTTCTACCAAGATTCTCAGAGAATTGGATATGAGACCTAAATTTCAGAGTTTCGGTGATGGATTTGCAGGTTTGCCAACGTTTGCACCTTTTGATAAAGTATTGGTAACGTGTGGCGCAGAAATTCTCCCAACCGAATTATTAAAACAGTTAAAAGTTGGTGGTAAAATGGTAATTCCATTAGGAAAAACGGACGAACAGATTCTTTACAGATTTACTAAAATATCAGATACTCAGTTTGAGAAAGAGGAATTCGGTGTTTATAAATTTGTACCGATGTTGCAGAATAAATCGCATTGATTTAAAAAAATATAAAACACAAAGGCACAATGAAATAAATTATCTATAATATGCTTTAAGGCAAAAGGTTTCGGAATTATACTTTGTGCCTTAAAGCATACTTATTTATATAAAAAATTGTGCCTTTGTGTTTGACTTTTATAACATATTATTCATCATTTATGAATACACGACAAGAAAAAATGGAGGCTTTTGGAAGGCTTCTCGATATAATGGATGATCTTCGGGAAAAATGTCCGTGGGACCAGAAACAGACTTTTGAAACCTTGCGTCATCTCACTTTGGAAGAAACTTACGAATTGTCTGACGCTCTTCTGAATGAGGATTTACAGGAAATCAAAAAGGAGTTGGGCGATGTGTTGTTGCATTTGGTTTTTTATGCAAAAATCGGTTCTGAAAAGGAGAGTTTTGATATTGCTGATGTCATCAATTCTCTGAACGAAAAATTGATTTTCCGTCATCCACATATTTACGGTGATACAGTTGCAGAAGATGAAGAAATGGTAAAACAAAACTGGGAAAAGCTGAAATTGAAAGAAGGGAACAAATCTGTGCTTTCTGGCGTGACAAAAGGAACTCCGAGTTTGATAAAAGCTTACAGAATCCAAGATAAAGTGAAAGGAATTGGCTTCGAATTTGATTCTGCTGATGAAGCTTGGGAGAAAGTGAGAGAAGAATTGCAGGAATTTCATCAAGAAAGTGACAAGAATAAAAAAGAAATAGAGTTGGGAGACGTTTTTTTCTCTTTGGTTAATTACGCCAGAATTTCCGGACTGAATGCGGACACGGCTTTGGAAAAAACAAATGCGAAATTCATTTCCAGGTTTCAGAAAATGGAGGAAATTGCCATCAATAAAAACTTGGTTTTGGCTGATCTGGATTTAATTGAAATGGACAAGCTCTGGGAAGAAGCCAAGCTTTTTGAAAAATAAATATCTTGGATTCTTTTAATTTGTATATTTGATTTAACTATAAATTTTTAAAACACATCAAACTATGAAAGGTAAAGGTTGTATTGTAGTCGTAGTAATTGTTGCGATTATTGGTATTATCGCATTTTGGGCAATTGGTAAAAGAAACGGATTTGTCGGGATGGAACAGAATGTGAATGCGAAATGGTCCAACGTGGAAACGGTTTATCAGAAAAGAGCGAACCTTATTCCAAATTTGGAAAGAACGGTGAAGTCTTATGCCAAATTTGAGCAGGAAACATTGACAAAAGTAGTTGAGGCAAGATCCAAAGCCACTTCTGTTAATATTGATCCGACAAATATGACCGAGGCGGATATGGCAAAATTCCAAGCGGCACAAGGTGAACTGAGCGGCGCGCTGAGTCGTCTGATGGCAGTTGTAGAAAATTATCCAAACCTAAAAGCCGATCAGCAGTATATCAACTTCCAAAGAGAATATACAGCAATTGAGAACAGCATCCGTTCAGAAACAGTTTATTATAATGACGCTGCTAAGGAATATAATACCAACATCAAAACGTTCCCGAATAACGTGATTGCCAACTTCTCCAACTTCAAGGAAAAACCATATTTCAAAGCTGAAGCTGGCGCAGAAAAAGCTCCAAGCGTATTTTCAGAATAATGAATCAATTTCTTACAGATACAGAAATGGCTTCCCTGGTGGAAGCCATCAAAATAGCTGAAGACCATTCTTCCGGCGAGATCCGTGTGCACATCGATTCTACGGCTGAAGATGATTTTGCCAAAAAAGCATTTGCCATTTTTCGTTCTCTGGAGATGCATCAGACCAAAGAAAGAAACGGTGTTCTTTTTTATGTCAATTTTGTACAGCATTATCTTACAATTATTGGCGACGAAGGCATTCACAAAAAAGTAAAGCAGCAGTTCTGGGACACTCTTCACGATGAAATCACCTCTCAATTTGCAAGAGAAAATTATTGTGAAGGTCTGAAGGAAGCAATTCTGAAAACAGGACTCGAACTGAAAAAATATTTCCCTGTAGATGGGGAAAATATCAATGAATTATCCAATGATATCAGCTTCTCTTAAACGATACAAAGATCCGGACAAAGATTTGGGCAGCTATTCCGCCCTCCGTTCCCGCTATCCCAAAAGTCAAGGCTATTTCCAAAACTATTTTGGGATGAGCTCCACTCAGGTCGGGCTGCGAGAAGGTGAGGTTTCGGAATCTGGTTTCGCATTTTTTACAAAATTGGTCTTTGTATTTTTGTTGGTATTTGGTTTACTGGCGAAAGCGCAATTGGTGCCCGAAAAGCCAGCCGTACTTTATCCAGTTTATGACAAAGTGGGTTTGCTTACAGAATCCGAAAAGGATGCGCTGAATCAAAAACTTATCAAATTCTCCGATTCCACTTCGACAGAAATTGAGGTCATTATTCTTCCAACTACAAGTGGTGAAGATGTCAATTATCTGGCAACAATGTATGGTGAAAAATGGGGAATTGGACAAAAAGGTGTCGATAATGGTGTCGTTTTCCTCATTGCAACCGAAGATCACACGATGTCTATCCAGCAGGGTAGAGCTGTTGAGCAATATTTGACTGCATCTGTAGCTGGACAGATTTTGGATTATCTGGTAACGCCGGCTTTCAAAAAAGGCGAATTTTACAATGGCATAGACCGAGGAACTTCGGCTATAATGGAAGCGGTTCAAGGGAAATTCAAACCTATTGTCAAGAAACAAAAAAATGATGGAGGAATCAATATCGGATCTGTGATTCTGGTTATCATTATCATCATTATTCTTTTCAGCATTATCAATAAAAATGGTGGCGATGGCTGGGGTAATAATGACGATGACGATGTGATCTTATCAAGACGCGGAAGTCGCAGATACCGTGGCGGATTTTTTCCATTTCCTGGCAGTTTCGGAGGTGGAGGATTTGGAGGAGGAAGCAGCGGAGGCGGAGGCTTTGGCGGTTTCGGCGGAGGTGGAAGTTTCGGAGGCGGTGGTGCTTCTGGTGGATGGTAAATTGCTTAGAGTGGATAGCATTTTGCTATTAGCTTCGAAAAAGATAAAATAAAACCCGAATTTTTTGTTCGGGTTTTCTTTTTAATTATAATTATTATCAATTTCGTAATGGTCTAAATCTTGATTTCAAACAAAAAAATCACTATTTTTACGAAAATTGTGATTTCTTTGAAAAAAACATTGGTTCTATTTGCTCATCCATACTTCGAACATTCTACCACAAATGTTAGATTGTTAGAATGTTATGGTGATTTGGAAAATGTTACGTTCCGAGATTTGTACGAGGATTATCCCGATTTTCATATTCAGCCTTTTCGGGAAAGAAAAAGAATTGTAGAATATCAACGCATTATTTTTCATTTTCCTATCATTTGGTTTGGTTTGCCGCCATTGCTTAAGCTGTGGATAGATGAGGTTTTTGATATGCGTTGGATTACCGAAACTGGCTTGAACATCCTTTCCGGAAAAGATGCTCTGATAGTAACCAGCGTTGGCGGAAGAGAACTTAACTATGCGCCAGACGGAAAATTTAAAACCACAATAAAAGAGTTATTGTCAGGATTGAAGGTTTCATTGCACGTCAACAATATCGATTTGAAAAAAATACACATAATTTATAATGCCGACAACCTTTCAGAAGACGAACTGGCAATACAATGTCAGGAATTATCAGAAACTTTAAAATTGAAATAGATGCAGAATTCCATCGCAATGACAATTCTGATTTTCCTTGGTGCGGCCATTATTATGGTTCCGTTAGGAAAAAAACTGGGATTGAGTTCTGTGATTGGATATATTCTTGGCGGAATTTTAATTGGTCCATTTTGTTTGCAATTGACGGGACGAGATGCGGCAGATATTATGCACGCTTCGGAATTAGGTGTGGTGATGCTTTTGTTTTTGGTCGGATTGGAATTGGAGCCTCATAAACTTTGGCAGATTAGAAAAAGAATTCTGGGGTTAGGACTCAGTCAGATGCTTCTGAGTATATTTGGGATTTTCTTTGTGTTCTATGTTGCAGGATTTGGATTAAAAAAATCACTGATCATATCGCTCTGTTTCGCAATGTCATCTACAGCAATTGTTTTACAAACTTTAAAAGAAAAGAATCTTTTCAGAACGGTAAGCGGAGAATCATCGTTTTCAATCTTATTATTTCAGGATATTGCTGTTATCCCGATTCTGGCATTGCTTCCATTTTTATCTAAATCCGAGAGGGCGGTAAAAGAGTCAGAACATCAGGAAATTCTGCTGCAATATGTACCAGATTGGCTACAGCCTTTTACAGTTATTTTGGGAGTTTTGGCTTTGATACTGTTAGGGCGCTATATTTTTATTCCTTTTCTGAGATTTGTGTCGAAGTCTGGCTTAAATGAGTTGCTGACTGCTGCTTCGTTATTTTTAATAATAGGAGTTTCGGAACTGATGATCTCTGTGGGTCTGAGTCCGGCTTTAGGTGCTTTTATTGCGGGAGTACTGTTAGCTAACAGCGAGTTTCGCCACGAGTTAGAAAGCGATATCGACCCTTTTAAAGGGTTATTACTGGCGGTTTTTTTTGTAAGTGTGGGTGCGACAATCAACTTCAATATTATTGCAGAAAAACCGTTCTTTATTTTCTCGGCAGCATTTATTGTTTTGGCTATCAAAGCACTTGTTCTTTTTGGAATCGGGAAATATTATAAAATGAATAACGAGCAAAGTTTTTTCTTGGCTTTTGCATTATCTCAGGTGGGAGAATTTGCATTTGTTCTCGTTAATTTTGCGGCAAGTTTATATCTTATTGATTATCAAGCTAATTCGGAGCTGATGACTATTGTCGCAATTACAATGTGCATTTCTCCACTGCTTTTGATATTCAAAGAGAAAGTTTTAGATAATCGTTTTATTAAACAAAAAAATGAAGAGAATACAGAGCTTGGCATCATTAAGGAAAGAAAAATAATTATAGTGGGTTTTGGATTTTTTGGCAGTACAGTCGGTCGTCTTTTGAAGGCTAACGGAATCCGTTCCATGGTTTTGGATAATGATCCGGATAGAGTAGCGTTGCTTAGATCGAACGGTTTTAATGTTTATTATGGTGATGCCACCAAACCTGCTTTACTACGAGCAGCAGGAATTGAAGAAGCGGAATTGCTGGTTCTTTGTCTAGACGATGTCGAAAAAAATAAATTTCTGGTAGATTATTGTAAAGAAAATTATCCCGATCTGAAAATATTTGTCAGGGCCAAAAACCGCTTGGATGCTTATGATTTTCTAAATAAGAATGTTAATAATATCTATCGAGAGACCTTGGGTACAGCTGTGGATATGGCAGTTGATATTCTGAAAGAAAACGGAATGCGAAAATATACCGCCCGAAGAATGGGCAAACGTTTTATGCTGATTGATAAAGCAATGACCAAACGTTTGGCAAAAGAAAAAGACAAGGAAAAGATCACCTTCACCCTGCGGGAAACTCTAGAACGTGAAGCCGAATTATTGGCTCTGGACAGTATTTCCTTCGAAGAAAACTATTGGAGTGGTGATGAGGATGATGATAAATAATTTTCACATCATTGATTTATCATCACTTTTGCTTACATTTAATCCTCAAAATTTTTATTAATGAAGAATATAAAAATGTCGTTGCTGATCGCTTTCATTGGCGTCAATGGTTTAACCACGGTGACGCACGCTCAGCAGAAAAAACAATCTGCAACTACACAACAATCTATGAAAAATAACCCTTTCCTTAGAAAAAGCCCTTTGCAGTATCAAGCACCGGAATTTGATAAAATCAAAGATGACCACTATAAGCCAGCCTTCGATTACGGACTGAAAGAACAGTTGACCAACATTGATAAAATTATTAATAATCCTGCCGCCCCGACTTTTGAGAATACAGTTCTAGCCTTGGAAAAAAGCGGAGAAGTTTTAGCAAGAGCAACCATTCTTTTTTATAATCTAACAGCGTCTAATACCAATGATTATCTTCAAAAAGTTGAAGAGGAGTATGCGCCTATTTTTGCTGCACATTCCGATAAGATTAATCTCAATGACAAGCTTTATAAAAGAATCAAAGCAGTAAAGACTGATAAATTGGATGCGGAAAGCAAAAGACTGGTGGAATATTACATTCAGAATTTTGAATTAGCTGGAGCTAATCTTTCAGCTGAAAATAAAGAAAAATTAAAAGTAATCAACCAACAGCTTGCTACATTATCTACCCAATTTAGCAATAAGCTGTTAGAAGCAAGAAAAAAAGGTGCAGTTCTGATTTCTGATGTCAAAGAATTAGACGGACTTTCTGCTGATGAATTAGCTGCTGCTGCTACCGATGCAGAACAGGCTGACCAAAAAGGAAAATATCTTCTGGCTTTACAAAATACCACTCAGCAACCACTGTTGCAAAACCTTAAAAACAGAGACACAAGAGAAAAACTCTTTAGAGCTTCCTGGACAAGAGCTGAGAAAGGCGATGCGAATGATACCCGTGAAACGATTGAAAAAATAGCTAAACTGAGGTTACAGAAGGCAAAGTTATTTGGTAAAAAGAATTTTGCGGAGTGGAGCCTACAAGATCAGATGGCAAAAACACCGGAAGCCGCAATAGGACTTCTTGCTCAACTGGCAAAACCAGCAGTTGAAACAGCTAATCGTGAAGCTAAAGAAATTCAAGAAGTGATAGACGCTCAGAAAGGTGGTTTTGGCGTGCAAGCATGGGATTGGAATTTTTATTCAGAGCAAGTCAGAAAAGCGAAGTATGACTTGGATGAAAATGAAATCAAGCCATACTTCGAGGTGACTACCGTTCTTGAAAAAGGTGTTTTCTACGCTGCAGAAAAGTTTTATGGTATCACTTTTAAAGTAAGAAAAGATCTTCCGGTTTATCATCCGGATGTGGTAGCTTACGAAGTGTTTGACAGAGACGGAAAATCACTTGCGCTTTATTATCTCGATTTCTATACCAGAAGTAATAAAAACGGTGGCGCATGGATGAATAATTTTGTACCACAATCTCATCTCCTCGGACAGAAACCCGTCATTGTAAACGTATTCAATTATCAGAAACCCGCTGCCGGAAAACCATCGTTGATATCTTTTGATGATGTAGGAACCATGTTCCACGAGTTTGGACACACACTCCACGGACTTTTTGCAAATCAAAAATATGTTTCTATTTCAGGAACCAATACGCCTAGAGATTTTGTAGAGTTTCCTTCGCAGATCAACGAGCATTTTGCACTGGAGCCGGAGATTCTAAAAAATTACGCTTTACATTATCAAAGCAAGCAGCCGATGCCTCAGGCTTTGATTGATAAAATTAAAAAGGCGGCTAATTTTAATCAAGGTTATGCAACCACCGAGTTAGTAGCAGCTGCAACTCTCGATATGAACTGGCACACTGTAACCGATGAGAAACAACTGATTCCTGTTCTGGATTTTGAAAAACAAGCGCTGGAAAAATACGGATTATTAGTTCCGCAGGTTCCGCCAAGATATCACACGCCTTACTTTGCACACATTTGGGGTGGTGGATATTCGGCAGGTTATTACGCATATCTTTGGTCAGAAACTTTGGATTCTGATGCGTGGGAATGGATTAAGGCAAACGGCGGATTGACAAGAGAAAACGGTGACCGATTCAGAAAATATATTCTTTCTGTGGGTAACAGTGTAGATCTGAACAAAGCTTTTGAAGAGTTTACAGGTCATAAAGCAGACATCAAACCCCTTTTACGAAGCAGAGGATTTATCAAATAATAATATATAAACAACGTCTCCAAAATCGGAGGCGTTTTTTATTGAATTGTCTTCTTGTGCTAAGCTCATAAGACTTTTCTGATACATACAAAAATACACTTACAGATTATTATAGCATATACTTTTATAGATTTTTGGAATATTGATCTTGGTTCAGAATTTTTGATGTAATTAAGTATTGTTTTGTTTGAAATTGACATAAAGTTTTCACTTGCGTCAAAAAAAACTGCATCAGAAATTCTAATGCAGTATTATATTATTTAAAATTTTGAATCTTAAGCTTCCAATTGACTTCCAATATATTCCCATTCTTGAAGCGTCAAATCCAATTCTTCTTTGGTTTTGTTATAAGTTTCCCAAACTTCCTCAGAAGGATTGTCCTTGGTAAAAGAATTTTCGAATTCTTCGATTTTGAGTTCTAATTCCGAGATTTTTTCTTCTACTTTTTTAAGTTTGTTTTGGATGTTTTTTTGCTCTTTGCTGATAATGGTTGTCGGTTGATGGCTGTCAGTTGTTGGTTTTGCTTCCTGAACTTTTCCTCTTGATTCTTTATTTTCTTGTTCCTGATGTAATTTTGATCTTTCGGCAGAGATTTCGCGGATACTTTCTTTCTGTCTATATTCCAGATATTCATTGATGTCACCAAGAAATTCCTTCATCTTGCCATCGCGGAATTCGAAGATTTTGTCTGATAAACCTTGGAGGAATTCACGGTCGTGAGAAATCACGATCAAAGTTCCTTCATACTTCTGAAGTGCTAATTTGATGATTTCTTTGGATTGAATATCCAAGTGGTTCGTCGGCTCATCCATAATCAACGTATTGAACGGACGAAGTAAGAGTTTACAAAGTGCCAAACGGTTTCTCTCACCTCCGGAAAGAACTTTGGTTTTCTTGGTCACATCTTCACCTTGGAACAAGAAAGAACCCAGTAGATCACGCACTCTCGGTCTGGTTTCTTCCGTTGCAGAATCTTCCGCTTCCTGAAGAACCGTTTTATCTGGCGTCAGAACTTCTTCCTGATTTTGCGCAAAATATCCGATGCTTACGTTATGACCCAGATTCCATTCACCTGAATAATCCGTTATATCGCCAGCAAGAATCTTTGCCAGAGTGGTTTTTCCCTGTCCGTTCTGACCTAAAAGTGCAATCCTGTCACCACGTTCCACAAAGAAATCTACATTGTCAAAAATCTGCTTTTTGCCGTAAGCTTTTCCCAGATTTTTAGCTTCGAAAATTACTTTTCCAGGCGTCACAGAAGGCTGAAAACGGATGTTGAACTTGGATACATCTTCATTATCTATCTCGATTCTCTCTATTTTATCCAGTTTTTTGATTAATGACTGTGCAAAAGAAGCTTTTGTCGCACTCGCACGGAACTTGTTGATGTTGTCTTCCATCTGCTTGATTTCCGCATCCTGATTTTTCTTTGCCTGAGCCAGTTTTTCACGCCTTTCTTTTCGTAGTTCCAGATATTTGGAATAATTGGCTTTATAATCGTCAACCTTTTTATTGTTAACATCAAAAGTACGGTTACAAATAGAAGTCATAAACTGCTTATCGTGACTTACCAGAACGATTGAACCGGGATAATCTTTAAGGAAGTTTTCCAGCCAGATGATGGATTCCATATCCAAGTGATTGGTCGGCTCATCCAGCAGCATCAGATCATTTTTCTGAAGCAGCAGTTTTGCCAGCTCTATTCTCATTCTCCAGCCTCCGGAAAATTCGTCGGTTATTTTTTGGAAATCATCCGCCTTGAAACCTAAACCAAACAATACTTTTTCCACATCGCCTTCCAGATTATAGGCATCGTGATTCATCAGAAGGTCGTTAAGTTCAGTCATTCTGACAATTAAATCGGAGTAAGCATCACTTTCGTAATCGGTTCTGGTTGCCATTTGATGATTAACTTCCTCAAGCTCATTTTTCATCGCATTGATTTGCTCGTAGGCCTGCATCGTCTCATCCCAAACCGTTCTTCCTTTCACAAAATCTAGGTCTTGTTTCAGGAAGCCAATGGTAATATTACCTTCAGGAACGACAGTTCCTTCGTAGAAATTGATTTCTCCAGAAAGGATTTTGAGCAGCGTCGATTTTCCCGCTCCGTTTTTTCCAACTAAGCCGATTTTGTCGTCTTTTTTTATCGTAAAATTAACGTCTCTGAAAAGATAATTTCCCGCGTGATGCAATCCTAAACCCTGTGCCGAAATCATTGTATATGTTTGAATTTGAATTTGCAAAAGTAGTGAAATATGATGGAAGTTGGAAGATGGATGTTGGAAGTTTATATTTGGTTAATAACTAAGGTGTTATTGAAGGAAATAGATGGCTTCGAGAGCCTCAGCCGGACAAGCATTAATCAAATATTGTCAACTGTTTTTAATGACAGAAGATGAATCTTTGGTGTAACTTGCAGCCCGACTAATCTCCACTTTTATTTTTTAATTTGAATCGATGAACCACTACGTTAGGTTTGAGCGGAAATCCTTTTTTGCTTGTCTTCAAGTTCTATTTATCTGAAAGTTTCTGCAAAAAAGATTGGGAGCGGAAGGCGGATAAAGCTGCCCAAATAATTTAACTAAATGTATCAATTGCTAGAGTTTCGACATCCAAACAAATCCTTATCTTTGCAAAAATCTTAAACAAAATGAGCAAACCGATTACTGAGTTCATAGAAAAATATTATTTGCACTTCAATGCAGCAGCATTGGTAGATGCTTCCAAGGGATATGTTGCGCATCTTAAAGATGGCGGGAAAATGATGATTACGCTTGCAGGTGCGATGTCCACCGCAGAATTAGGAAAAATCTTGGCGGAGATGATTCGTCAGGATAAAGTCGATTTTATTTCTTGTACAGGCGCAAACCTTGAGGAAGATTTGATGAATCTTGTAGCGCATTCTCACTACGAAAGAGTTCCCCATTACAGAGATCTTACGCCACAAGAAGAGTGGGCACTTTTGGAACGAGGACTTAATAGAGTAACTGATACCTGTATTCCTGAAGAAGAAGCGTTCAGAAGATTGCAAAAACATATCTATGAGATTTGGAAAGATGCAGATGATAAGGGAGAGCGCTATTTCCCACACGAATATATGTACAAAATGATTTTGTCTGGTGTTCTTGAGCAGTATTATGAGATCCCAAGAGAAAATTCCTGGATGATTGCAGCAGCAGAGAAGAATTTGCCAATCGTGGTTCCGGGATGGGAAGATTCTACAATGGGTAATATTTTCACATCTTATTGTATCAAAGGAGATTTGAAATTCTCTACAATGAAATCGGGAATCGAATATATGGCATATTTAGCTGATTGGTACACGAAAAACTCTGGTGGAAAAGGCGTTGGATTCTTCCAAGTTGGCGGTGGAATTGCTGGTGATTTCCCAATCTGTGTGGTTCCAATGCTTTATCAAGATATGGAAATGCACGATATTCCTTTCTGGAGTTATTTCTGTCAGATTTCTGATTCTACAACGTCTTACGGTTCTTATTCCGGAGCGGTTCCGAATGAGAAAATCACTTGGGGCAAACTGGATATTACGACGCCAAAATATATTGTGGAAAGTGATGCAACAATCTGTGCACCATTGATGTTCAGCTACATTTTGGAGAATTCTTAATTGAATTAATCATATAATAAAAAAAGCGTTCAAATTATTTTGAACGCTTTTTTATTTTAAACTGATGAGTTGTTAGTCTAATGAATTGATTAAAACCAAATATCTATAACCAAAAATAGCTTTTTGAAATTTATTCAGTTTTGTGAAATCTCTTTTGCTGTATTTGGGTAAAATAGCAAGATTTATTTTATTCAGAAATTTAAAAAATGACTTTTTCATAAGCTTAAATTTGATTTTAAAATACAACATTCAAACCAAAAATTACAACATCATAACACCTTCGATGGTTGCTACTTTTTTATAAATGCTGATAACTTGGTCTGCATCCAGTACAAAACAATCAATAGAAACGGAAGTGTATTTTCCTGTGGAGCTTTCTTTGTTGGATAAAGTATATTTCAAATTATCGAAAGCCTTTAGGATTTCTGTAATTTTCTCAGGATCACTTGTCACAATGAATTTGAAGAGGTATTCTTCCGGAAAGTTATGTTGTTCTTCCAGTTTTTCTTTCAATGATTTGTAAAACTCTTCTGGATTTGCGTGATTGCTATCTATAATATCTGCCATCTAATTTTAAGTCTTGGATTAATAAAAAAATCTCCGTAAAAACGGAGACCAAAGTTAGTGATATTTATTCTTCTTTTAAGAAGGATTTTCTGCGGTTGCTTCCTGAGGTAATGAAACTTCATCTGCGGCGGCTTCCAAGGCTTTGTCCAAAGTAAATAAGGATTCGTCCGTAGCTCTGTCTCCACCAGCGATTTTCAATTTGTCAATCAATTCAAGGGCTAACTTTTCTTCTTCAATCTGTTCTTTTACAAACCACTGCATAAAATTCCAAGTGGCCCAGTCTTTCTCTTTAAATGCCAGATCTACTATACTGTAAATGGCTGTGGTATTATCTACCTCGTGTTGGAAGACCTTATTAAAACAGTCTGTAAGATTTTGAGGATTTTCTGGTGGAGCAGGAATTGCTTCTACTTTAGCTTCGCCACCTCTGTCTAGAATGTAGCGCATGAACTTAATCATGTGATTTCGTTCTTCCTGAGAATGTCGATACAAGAAATTAGCAATTCCCCTGTAGCCTTTTACATCTGCCCAACATCCGTACGAAAGAAATATTTGTGAAGCATGTGCTTCTTTAGTCATTTGTTTAATCAATGCATTTTGCATATTATTTGACAATCTGTTTGTGTTCATAATTAATATGTTTAGTGATTTTTGTTAATGATTTAAAAACCAAGACGAGATGTGTTTAATATAATACCTCATTTTGAGTAATTAAAGTCTTGATATGTTAAATAGACAAATATTGACCTATAAATTGGGGAAATTATTTTTTTATTAGATCATTGATTCTTTAGAAATCAATAATATATATATCTAATTATCAGTGTTTTAAAAATGTATGTTAAAATTAACATTGTGGTTACAAAAAGATATATATTCGGTGTAAGAAAATAATACTTAAGAATATTATGAGAAAAAATTATGTAAAATTACCATTGTTGATTGCTGCTTTGTACTTTGGCGGTGATTTGCATGCACAATCCACACAAGATACTGTTGCGAAAGAAAACAAGATAGAGGAAGTAGTTGTGATTGGTTATGGTACAAGAAAAAAAGTGGATAACACTACTGCGATAAGTTCTATTGGAGCGGATGAAGTTACCAAAACAAAAGTTCTAAACGCTTCACAAGCGATCCAAGGAAAAGCTGCTGGTGTTCAAATAACAGCATCTGATAATCCTGGTTCTACGCCTACAGTTATGGTAAGAGGTTTAGGAACTGTGACGGGAGGAAGGGAGCCTCTTTTTGTTGTAGATGGAATGTTTACAAATAACATTAACAATATCAACTCAAACGATATCCTTTCTTATGATATTTTGAAAGATGCTGCTGCTCTCGCTATCTATGGTAACAGAGCTGCAAACGGAGTAATCATCATTACTACTAAGTCTGGTAAAGGAAAGCTGAGTGTAGAATATGATGGAATGGTGGGTGTGAGAAATCCTTTGAAAAAGGTAAAGATGGCTAACGCTCAAGAATTTGTTAATTATAATAATATTGCAAATAGCTACTTAGCTACACCGGGTAGATATTTTTCTACTGATCAGCCATATAATACAGATTGGTTCAAAGAGATTACTAGAACAGGAATTTACAATCAGCATAACTTATCAGTATCTGGATCATCTGAAAGTGCAAAATATTTCTTTAGTTTAAATAATTATGATGAACAATCAATTCTAAAAGGTACTGATTACAATAGAACTACTTTTAGAACGAATAACGAATTCAAACTTTCTAAAAGAATTACTTTATCTCAGAATCTAAATGTTTCTTTTACCAATGTAACACCTAAGCCTTTGAGTGCTTTTACCAATGCTTACAAACAATCTCCATTGGTTCCAGTTCGTTATCCATCGGGTCAGTATGGTATTCCATTTATTGATGCTAATGGAAACTACGCAATGTCAGGTTCTAGATTTAATAATGTTGGAAACCCAATAAGCCAATTAGACTTCAATAATGAGAAGAATAAAACCATGCTTATGCAAGGGATGTTAAAGTTGGACGTGGAAATTATGAAAGGTCTGAAATTTACCTCTAATTTCAATGGAGAGTATTCCAACTACAAATCTTATAATTTTAGTGATGGTTTAGGAATTTTCCTTGCTGGTGATCCAAACCGTACAGCGACCCAATATACAGATAGTGCTAGAAATACTTTGACAAACACCAAAGAAGATTATTACAACTGGATATTATCTAATGTACTAAATTATAACAGAACTTTTGGGAATCATAATATTGACACAATGGTTGGAACGGAAGCTTCCGTAAAAAGCGGAGTAGACGGAACTGTTATTTCAAGAAAAAATCTAGGAACAGTTTCTAATTATTGGAATCTTGATGGTCAAAATTATATTAATGATATTGTAACTCTTAATTCTACTCAAGGAAATAGGAATACAACGATCTCTTATTTTGCAAGAGCCCAATACAAATTTATGAACCGCTACCTTTTAAGTGCTACGGTGAGACGAGATGGATCATCTCAGTTTGCTGAAGGTAATAAATGGGGTACATTTCCATCTTTCGGAGCTGGATGGATTATCTCTGAGGAGTCTTTCTTGAAAGATAGTTTTTTCAACTTATTGAAGTTAAGAGGAGGCTGGGGTAGATTAGGAAACCAGAATGTTCCGTTAAGTTATTTGCCAATTTCTTCTGGTACTTCTTATAATTACGCTTTTGGTGGCAATGCCGTAAGTAATGGTGTGACAATCAATAAAGGGTTAGATCCAAATTTAGGCTGGGAGATTACGGAAGAGTCGTCATTAGGATTGGATTTTGGTGTTCTTGATAATCGTCTAACAGGTACTTTTGATGTCTATGATAGAAAAACAACAAATCTGATTCTGGGTGTTAAAAACTTTATCACATCTGGACAAAATATTGAGTTTTCTTCTCACGTAGGATCTGTAACAAATAAAGGTTTTGAAGCATCTTTGAATTGGGCAGATAAAGTAGGAGAAGATTTTAGTTATTCTGTTGGAGCAAATTACTCGTATAATCAAAATGAACTGACAAGAGTAAATGATTCTAATATATCCCAAATATCAGGAGGTAGTTTAGATAACGGACAATGGACTAAATTGTTTAATAACTCGACAGTAGGTCATGCTTTAGGAAGTTATTATCTATGGGAAGCAGATGGTTACGATGCTAATGGAAATCTTAAATATAAAGACATTGATGGTGATGGTGTAACTGGTTCCGCTGATGCTGATGACAGAAAGTATTTTGACTCGTATATTCCTAAATCTACTTTGGGGTTGAATATTTCCATGAATTATAAAAACTTTGATTTTAATCTTAGTGGTTATGGTGCATTTGGTTTCAGTGTTTACAATGGTAAAAAAGCACAGAGAATTTCTGGCGAAAACATTGAAGCTTCGGTAGCTAATGACTTTTGGACCACTTCAAATACTAATGCAGGTAATCCAAGACCATACACTACCATTCCAATTGCTTCAACATTCTTCTTAGAAAAAGGAGATTATTTTAGAATAAATAATATTTCTGTTGGTTATACTTTCAAAGATGTGGTAGATTATGTAAAATCAGTTAGATTTTATGTAAGTGCAATTAATCCGATAATTTTCACAAAATATTCAGGATATACGCCTGAATTAAGTGGTGATGGAAATCCATATGGTTCTGCAGGAGTAGAATTGGATTCTTATCCAGCACTTAGAAGTTTTGTATTTGGTTTAAACGTTAATTTTTAAGAAAATGAAAAAGAAATATATAATAATATCAGCACTTGTTCTTACAGGATTGTTTAACCAGAGCTGTAGTGAAGATTTTATAGATGTTGCACCAACAGAGCAAGTAAGTGCAGAAGATTTGTCGCTTTATAATAATAATGAAGGAGCTACAAATTTCGTTAACTCTATCTATGCTAAATTTTTGGATTGGGATATGAGTACTTTCTCATGGATTGGTGTTACCTCTATCACTTCTGATGATGCAGATAAAGGTAGTACGCCGGGTGATACTGGATCGGATAAAGATATTTTAGATGCTTTGACATTTACACCATCTACTCCGTCATTTGAAAGTTTATTCTCGTCTAATTATCAAGGGATTAATAGGGCTAATCAAGCACTGAAATATCTTCCTCAACTTACTAATGCTGATCAAAATTTAAGAACCAGATTAACAGGTGAAGCCAAATTTCTACGAGCTTTCATGTATTTTACCTTAGTAAGATCATTTGGTGATGTGCCTCTAATTGACCACGTTCCTGTATTAGGAAATGAAGAGGATGTGGACATGCAGTTATCAAGAAAGAGCAAAGAAGAGGTTTATGCTTTTATTGAAAAAGATCTACTTGACGCGGCTGCCGCTTTGCCAAATAAGTCAGCGTATGGAGCTGCTGATATTGGGCGAGCTACTAAAGGAGCTGCACATGCACTTTTAGCAAAAGTCTATTTATATCAGAAAAAATGGCAATTAGCTGTTGATCAATGTAATTTAGTAACTGGGTATTCTCTTACACCTAGTTTTATTGAGATTTATAAAGTAACAGGTGAAAATAATGCAGAATCTATCTTTGAAATTCAAGGATCTGGTATTGAAACCGGTAAGGGAATTCAACAATATACACAAGTTCAAGGCGCTAGAGGAACTGGCGGTTGGGGCTGGGGCTTTAATACACCAACTCAAAACCTATATGATGCCTTTACAGCGGAAGGGGATACAGAAAGAAGGGACGCTACAATTATGAAAAGAGGAATGACTTTGTATGATGGTAGAGTGGTTGGTGCAGATGCAGATAATCCTTATTACAACTATAAAGCTTATTCTTCCGCATATACAACACAATCTTCTACTGATACAAATATTCGTTATCTAAGATATGCAGAAGTTTTATTAATTAAAGCTGAAGCCTTGAATGAGTTAGGACAAACGTCTGCAGCAATTCCTTTGTTAAACCAAGTAAGACAAAGAGCTAAAATTAATAATACTACAGCTTCTTCTCAAGCAGATGTTAGACTTGCAATTTGGAAAGAAAGAAGATTGGAGTTAGCATTTGAACATGACAGATGGTTTGATTTGGTAAGAACTGGTCAGGCAGAATCTGCAATGGCCGCTAACGGTAAAACATTTATTGTAGGTAAACATGAAGTGTTCCCTTTACCTCAGACATTTATTACTGAAGCTAAAGGGCGTTCTAAACAAAATCTTAATTACTAAGTTAGAAGTTTTTAATATTTTCAAAGAGGAGAGTTTTGGTCTCCTCTTTTTTTTAATTTTAATATGAAATAGGACCTTATGAAAAACCTACTATCAATATCAATCATATCCTTATCAGTTTTACTTTCCTGTAAAAATACTCAGGTCTCAAAAACACTTACAGAAACAAAACCAATTTCAAAAAAACTCACCGAAAATCAACTAATGGACAAAGTTCAAAGCGATGCACTAAAATATTTTTGGGACTTCGCAGAGCCTAATTCATTATTAGGGAGAGAACGTTATCACGAAGACGATATCTATCCGGATAATGACAAACATGTGATTACAACCGGAGGTTCAGGATTTGGATTGATGACAATTTTAGTTGGTGTAGACAGAAAATACATTCCTCGCCAGGAAGCTGTAAAAAGACTGACTCATATTGCGGATTTCTTAGAAAAAGCAGACCGTTTCCACGGCGCTTGGTCGCATTGGATTAATGGTGAAACAGGAAAAGTTGTTCCGTTTGGAAAAAAAGATAATGGCGGGGATTTGGTAGAAACTGCTTTTCTTACTCAGGGAATCATCTGTGTTCGCGAATATTTCAAAAACGGAAATGCAGAAGAAAAAGCACTCGCTGCAAAAATGGACAAACTCTGGAAAGGGATAGAGTGGAATTGGTACACAAAAGGTGGCGAAAAAGTCCTCTATTGGCATTGGTCTCCATCTTACGGTTGGGAAATGAATTTCCCACTACAAGGCTATAACGAATGTCTCATTACTTACATTTTAGCAGCGTCCTCACCCAATTATTCCATAGATTCCGAGACTTATAACAAAGGCTGGTCAAGAAACGGAACTTACACAACAGACAAAACCAAATACGGATTACCACTTTATGTGAAACACAACTATGCAGAAGAATTTGGTGGTCCATTATTCTGGTCACAATATTCCTATCTAGGTTTGGATCCAAGAGGACTTTCCGACAGATATGTAAAAAGTTACTGGGATTTAAACAGAAATCACGTTCTCATAGATTACAAATATTGCTTAGAAAATCCATTGAATTACAAAGGTTATTCCGAGAAATATTGGGGACTGACGGCTAGCTATTCAAGGAACAAAGACGGTTCCGTTGGTTATGCGGCACATCAACCTATGAAAGAAGATTTCGGTGTAATTACTCCCACGGCTGCGTTGAGTTCTATGCCCTACACACCAAAAGAATCTATGGCTGTTTTAAGGTTTTTGTATGATGAAAAACCAAATTTCATTGGACAAGCCGGACCATATGATGCAACTTCCATCAATTTTAATGATTGGACCACACCTCGCTATCTCGCTATCGATCAGGGAACTATTGCGCCAATGATAGAGAATTACCGCACAGGATTATTGTGGGATTTGTTTATGAACGCACCTGATATTAGAGAAGGACTCAAAAAAATTGGATTTAAGTCCACAGAACATAAAATCCAATAGCCAAAAAGTAGTATCTTTAAACACTAAAATTTATTGTCTCAATTTGAAATAATATAAATTTTTAGGAGCTATTTCCCGCTTTCCACTATATCTTTTTTTGTTTAGAAAGTTCAGTCATAGAGAATAAATTATCAACAAAAACAAAAAAAGGATGCCGTTGCAATCGGGGCTATGGCCTTAGATATACAATAAAAATTCAACAATTTATAGAGAATTCAAAACCTCAAATAAGTTATTTTGAAAATTAAAAAAATGAAATTAAAAAACATCATTCTTCTCTTACTTGGGTTTTCATCTTTTGTAGCAGCACAAGAAATCAAATCCGAATTCAATAAAGAAGTCAAAATTCAGAAAAAGTTATCCTACATTCTGGATATTCCAAAAGATGTAAAAACCAAAATTCCTTTAATTGTTTTCCTCCACGGTTCCGGTGAAAGAGGTAATGATTTGGAAAAAGTAAAACTAAACGGCGTTCTTCAACACAAGGATTTAATCAAAGAACCTGTGGCTATTTTAGCACCTCAGTGTCCTGCAAATACTTGGTGGGATACAGACGCAGTTTATTTCCTCATCAAAGAGATTTCAGAAAAATATAAGATTGACAAAGACAGAATCTACCTCACCGGATTGTCAATGGGCGGTTGGGGAACTTTGAAATTGGCAGGTGAACATCCCGAAATGTTTGCAGCGGTTGCATCTGTCTGCGCACCAACAGACCGAGTAATGTGGGCAAATATCCACAACTACAAAGACATGAACCTGAAAATTTTCCACGGCGGTATGGACGATGTCGTTCTTCCGGAAAATGCTTTCAACTTCTATCAAAAATTACATCCAATCAATCCAAAAGCAGAATTAACGATTTTCCCAAATGACAATCACAATTCTTGGGATTCCACCTATTCTGACCCAAAATTATGGGAATGGATGTTATCTTTCAAGAAAATTAAAAATTAAGAAAAATTAAAAATATAAATGAAATCGCTATTGTCATCATTGATATCAAATATTGATTGTTAGTGGCGATTCCATATGACCTTTAAAAATAATAAATATAACATATGAAAAAGTTTGTAATTCTAGCTGCCTTGGCGTTATCGCCATTCTTTTTGGCGCAGGAACTTGTAACCAAACCGGTTCAGTCTTATCAAACCGAAAAATACCAGTCTAAGAAAAAAGCTTTCGTAGATAACCTTATTTCAAAAATGACTTTGGATGAAAAAATCGGTCAGTTGAATTTACCTTCTTCTGGAGATTTTACGACTGGAACAGCTCAAAGTTCCGATATCGGTAAAAAGATTGAACAAGGACTTGTTGGAGGATTATTTAACATCAAAGGCGTTGATAAAATCCGTGATGTTCAGAAAGTGGCGGTAGAAAAAAGTCGTTTGAAAATCCCAATGATTTTTGGAATGGATGTCATCCACGGTTACGAAACGTCTTTTCCAATTCCATTAGGTTTAGCTTCGTCTTGGGATATGAATTTGATTCAAAGGTCAGCTCAGATTGCAGCTCAGGAATCTACAGCAGACGGAATCAACTGGACTTTTTCTCCAATGACCGATATTTCCAGAGAACCAAGATGGGGTAGGGTTTCCGAAGGTTCCGGTGAAGATCCATATCTAGGAAGTGAGATTGCAAAAGCAATGGTCTTTGGTTATCAGGGAACTGATCTTTCAAAAAATAATACAATGTTAGCTTGTCTTAAACACTTCGCGCTTTACGGCGCTCCAGAAGGCGGACGAGATTACAACACGGTTGATATGAGCCACGTATCGATGTTTAATAATTATTTTCCACCATATAAAGCCGCAATTGACGCTGGAGTTGGTTCTGTAATGGCTTCTTTCAATGAGGTTGATGGCGTTCCAGCAACAGGAAACAAATGGTTGATGACAGATGTTCTTAGAGACCAATGGAAATTCAAAGGTTTTGTAGTAACAGATTATACAGGAATCAATGAAATGGTAGATCACGGGATGGGAGATTTGCAGCAGGTCTCTGCTTTGGCAATGAACGCAGGTGTTGATATGGATATGGTTGGAGAAGGTTTCCTTAAAACTTTGAAAAAATCTGTATCTGAAGGAAAAGTTTCTGAAAAAACAATTACAGAAGCAACAAGAAGAATCTTGGAAGCAAAATATGACCTTGGACTTTTTGATGATCCTTACAAATATACAGATTCTAAGAGAGCGCAGAAAGAAGTTTTCAGCCCGAAACATTTGGAAGCGGCAAGAACTATTTCTGCAAACTCTATGGTTTTGATGAAAAATGACAAACAAGTTCTTCCTCTTAAAAAATCAGGAACTGTTGCTGTAATTGGTCCGTTGGCTGATAATGCTGTGAATATGCCTGGAACCTGGAGCGTTGGAGCAAAACACGCTAATTCGATTTCATTATTAAGAGGCCTTAAAGAAACTGTAGGTAAAGATGTGAACTTCATTTATGCAAAAGGAAGTAATGTTTACGAATCTGCTGCAATGGAAGAAAAGGCGACAATGTTTGGTAAAACAGCAAATAGAGACAGTCGTCCAGCTGACCAGATCAGAAAAGAAGCCGTTGAAATCGCAAGTAAAGCAGATGTCATTCTTTTAGCCATCGGTGAAAGTGCCGAGATGAGTGGAGAATCTAGTTCCAGAACAGATATCGGCATTCCGGAAACTCAAAAAGAACTGTTGAGAGAGCTTAAGAAAACAGGAAAACCGATTGTAGTAGTTCTATTCGCTGGTCGTCCATTAGTTCTAACAGAAGAATCTGAATTAGCTGACGGAATCCTGAATGTTTGGTTCCCAGGAAGTATGGCTGGATACGCTATTTCCGACGTTCTTTACGGAAAAGTGAATCCTTCTGCAAAACTACCAATGACTTTCCCAAGAAGTGTTGGTCAAGTTCCGATTTATTACAATGCAAAAAACACTGGACGTCCATTAAGCACAGAAAATACAGATAAATGTACTTTTGAGAAATTCCGTTCTAATTATTTAGATGAGTGTAACACACCGCTTTATCCATTTGGGTATGGATTGAGCTATTCTCAGTTTAATTATTCTGATATTTCTGTGAGCAATACAAAACCTGCTGGCAATACGTCAATCGAGGCTTCAATTACGTTGACGAATAATGGAAAATATGACGGCGCAGAAGTGGTTCAGCTTTATATCAGAGATTTGGTGGGGAGCATTACAAGACCGGTTAAAGAATTGAAAGGTTTCCAAAAAGTTTATCTGAAAGCTGGAGAAAGCAAAAAAGTAAGCTTCAAAATCACTCCGGAAGATTTAAAGTTCTATAACAGTCAGTTGAAATTTGATTGGGAAGCAGGAGATTTCGATGTGATGATCGGAACCAATTCTCACGATGTTAAAACGACAAGAATCACTTGGACAAAATAAAATTTAACACTACTAACCGACAAAAAAATATAAGGAGCCATCTGTTCAGGTAGCTCCTTTTTTCATATTTTAGTTTTACTACACACTAAAAATATGAGCCATAAAAATACAGAAAAAAATTTAGTCGGTCAGCCAATTTTCAAACAAATATTGCAATTTATCCCCCGCAACAAGTTTGATTTATTGGTTAACAAGCATCAATCAGACCGATATTATAAAACATTTGATTCGTGGACGCATTTGATGACGATGCTTTTCGGCATATTCAGCCGATGCGATTCTATGGGTGAAATATGCGATGGGATGCAAGGTTTGGCAGGGAAACTCAATTATTTGGGAATGGAAAAATCTCCCGCCAAGAGCACGGCAGGCGATGGGCTTCGGGGCAGGGACAATGAATTTTTCAAGGATGTCTATTTTGTGTTATTGGAACATTTCAAGTCCGTTTTGTCGGTCAGCCGTATTGATAATGTTTCTTTTGCCAAGCTTTTCATCTTCGATTCCAGTACCATACGCTTGTTTTCAGACATTATGAAAGGAGTAGGCAGAAACCCCAAGAACGAAGGAAAGAAAAAAGGCGGACTGAAAGTACACATGATGATAAATGCCCACAGCGATACGCCTGAATTTGTGAAAATCAGCGAAGCTAAACTGCACGACAAAAATTTTCTTCAGTATTTGAATCTGGCAGCCCACAGCATGATTGTTTTTGACAGAGCTTACAATCATTACCTGCAATTTGCCCATTGGACGGAGCAACAAGTCAATTTTGTGTGCAGATTGAAGAAAAATGCGGTATATCAAGTAGAGGAAGAACTCTTCAGACAAGAGTTGCAAGACCGAGAATCCGGTGTTTTGCTGGAAGAGCACATTCATCTCATTTACAAAGAAGACAATAAGCAAAAGACTTTATGCCTGAGAAAAGTAAACTACAGGGATGATAAAGGGCGGATTTTTGAGTTTATCACCAATAATTTTGAAATCAGCCGGGAAGAAGTCGCTTTTTTGTACAAACTTCGTTGGAACATTGAACTATTGTTCAAAAAACTCAAACAAAACTTCCAGTTACATTATTTTTATTCCGAAACAGAAAACGGCATCAAAACCCAAATTTGGTATACCCTGATTGCACAGCTACTGTTTAGGTCTAATAATCTCTTAACTCATATCAAAATTAAATCAAAAACTAAGGATACACTAGTATTCATAGGCCAAAATATTAATAATATTAAAATGGACGATTCAATCTATAAACCAGCAGGTACTCCATTTTGTTTATTAAAAGCCGGAGACAGACGAAAAGAATAAATTATATTTTAATTCCATCAAGATTATTATATAGTGACGATTTCGAGGCTTAATGGAAAGACAGTTGTAAAACAACATGGAAACATATTGTACAACAAATATTTGTCAATTTTCGTAAATCGAGCTAGAAAAGTTCGGCATCTGTTGGGTGTATTTCACCATAAGAAGCCGTGGCGGGATATTTGATATTTCACCTCAAGCTGCTTTAGTATTTCAGCTTCGCCTAGACGTACTGAATATTATAGCAATTCACAAAATCTTTTTTAGCAATAATAAATTTACTTCCTCTATGGATCAATATCTGATTAGTTTAATAATACTCGGCGCCGCCATTTTCACTATGGCATGGATGCCCAAAATTTCAAAAAAAACTGGCATCTCGTACTCTATTTTTTATGTAGCAACAGGATTTGTACTTTATCTTCTGGCTCCCGATCTTCTTCCAAACCCAATGCCTCAAAAAAATGAAAACCTGACGCTTCATTTAACCGAGTTGATTGTCATAATTTCGCTTATGGGTACTGGGATCAAGATCGACCGGAAATTTTCTTTTAAAACTTGGTCATCCCCGTTGAAACTTGTAAGTTTTACCATGTTATTGTGTGTTGGTGCAGCAGCGGTAATGGGCTATTATTTTTTAGGTTTCGGTCTTGCTTCAGCAGTACTTCTTGGTGCTGTTCTTGCTCCAACGGATCCTGTCCTCGCATCGGATGTACAGGTGGGACCTCCAAATGAGGGAAGGAAATCAGAGACCAAATTTGCGCTCACGTCAGAGGCTGGACTCAATGACGGAGTCGCTTTCCCATTTACCTGGCTTGCCATTACTATTGGTCTTATGTTAACAGGCAAGGAAAGCAGCTTTTTAGAGTGGTTTGCCCTTGATGTTATCTACCGAATAATTGCCGGTATTGTGATCGGATTTCTATCAGGCAAAGGTATTGGCATTTTGTTATTCAGAGTTTCCAAAAAATATGAGATCCTAAGAACCAGAGATGGTCTGGTGGCAGTTGCTGCTACTTTACTAGTGTACGGTATAACAGAAATTGTTCATGGTTATGGGTTTATTGCCGTTTTTATCTGTGCAATCACACTAAGGCATTTTGAGAAAGATCATCAGTATCACGATACGCTTCATTCTTTCACCGATCAGATAGAAAGGCTGCTAGTCTGCCTGCTACTGATTATTTTCGGAGGGGCATTAGCAATGGGTATTCTAGAACCCATAACTTTGAAAATGATTGTGTTTTCGGTAACTTTCCTTTTAATAGTAAGACCTGTCTTTGGATGGCTGGCATTGAATTCATCAAAAATGAAAAACAGAGAACGGCTGGCGATCGGATTTTTTGGCATCCGTGGGATGGGTTCGATATTCTATCTTGCATTTGCTTTCAGCAAATATAATTTTGACCATCAGGATGAACTGTGGGCTACTGTTTCTTTGACGATCCTCTTTTCAATATTGATTCATGGTCTTACAGCAACGCGTGTCATGGAATATCTTAAAAGAGAAGCATAGGATCAGTAATGCAAGGTTCTACAGAAAAAAGCCTCATATTTTAAGAAAATACATTATTCCTGACCACAGTACCGTATCATTAGCGTATTGATGGCCTAGAAATCAATTATAAT
>DFXK01000017.1 GCA_002383165.1 Flavobacteriales bacterium UBA4110 | reverse complement strand
CATAGAACATCGGGGCTATGGAAAACCAAATTTTTTTCAACAATCATCAACATTCTTAAACTTTCATTATTTTTATAAAATGAAAAAACTAATCATTTTCACTTTCGTAATTATCTCTACATTTTTACTGTCTCAGAAATTCACCATCGATACATTATTGACTGACAAAATCAGCATTCGAGCCATTCAACTCTGGGACGGAAAAGTCTGGTATGCAGGTACAGATTCTAAGTTTGGGTATGTAGATTTAGAGAATGTCACTAATAAAAAGCAAATCCGATTGTCTCAAAAATCTCTTCAGTTCCGAACTTTAGCTCAAAACAAAAAATATTTTTATACAATTAATATAGAAAGTACTGCGTATTTTTTCCAAATTAACAAAAAAACATTAGACTTAAAAGTTGTGTTTAATGATAATGATAAGACGGCTTTTTATGATGCTTTGAAATTCACAGATAATAATTTTGGATTAGCATTTAGTGACCCATCAGCCAATCAAAGACTAAATATCACTCAAACCCGAAATGCAGGTGCAAATTGGATCAATTGTAAAAATTGTAAAGATTTTCCTTATTTAGAAAAAGGCGAAGCCGCTTTTGCTGCTAGTAATACTAATATTGCAAGTTTTGGAAATGTTATTTGGATTGCTACAGGAGGTGCAAAATCCAGAATTTACAGAATGAAAAATAAAGATTGCAACTGGCAGGTTTTCGAAACACCTTTCACTCAAGGAACATCATCCCAAGGTATTTACTCAATAAATTTCTATGACAAAAATTTCGGAATCGCAGTAGGCGGAGATTACACAAAACAATCCGATAATATCAATAATATCGCAACAACCAATGATGGTGGACAAACTTGGCAAATCCAAGCCAGCGGACAAAATGCTGGCTATATGACTTGTGTGAAATTCCGACCAAAAACAAAAGGAAAAGAAATCGTAGCCGTTGGCGACCAACACATCAGTTTTTCTTCAGATTACGGAAAAACCTGGACCAAAATATCTGACGAAAAAAATTTCTACGCTTGCGAATGGCTGAATCACGATACGTTGATCTTAGCTGGGAAGGATAAAATTGTCAAATTAACATTTCAATAATTTCCAAAATCTTTCAGTTTAATTTTCAATCCCTACTTTTGCTACGAATTAATGAAACTGAAAAGAGAATTTAGAAGATGAAGAATACAGTGATTTTTGATATGGACGGCGTGATTGTAGATACAGAACCACTTCACAAAAAAGCTTACTACCAACATTTCAACGAACTGAAAATCGATGTGGATGCAGAATTATTCTCAAGATTCACAGGCAAATCCACCCGGAATGTCTATCAAATGATTAAAGAAATTTTCGGAATCGAGACCAATGTTGAAGAATTAATCCAAAGAAAAAGAACCATATTTTATGATTTGTTCGATTCTGACCCAGCTTTGAAATTATTGGATGGAGTTGGAGAATTGATTAAGAATCTTCATTCTGCCAATTTTCAATTGATTTTAGCATCTTCTGCCGCAAAATCTACCATTGACAGAGTTTTCAAAAGGTTTGACTTATTTCCATTTTTCTCACATCTCGTAAGTGGTGAAGATTTCCCCGAATCAAAACCAAATCCTGCTATTTTCATCGAAGCTCAAAGGCTTTCTGGAAATGAAAAATCGAATTGCATTATCATAGAAGACAGCACAAACGGAATTCGGGCAGCAAATGCTGCAGAGATATTTTGTGTTGGTTACAAAAGCGAAAACAGTAAAAATCAAAACTATGAAACTGCAGATTTGGTCATTCATCATTTTGATGAGCTGAAAGTTGAGGAATTGGAATTGATTTAAGAGATTCTCTTTTTGTTGGAAGATTCTACCCATTCATCTTTTCCGCAAACTCTGCAATTGCTTTGTGTTCCACTATCACATTCCTGAGTATAACCACAAAAAGTACAAGAATAGTAGGTGTTTTTAGTAATTGTCGTTACGGCTTTCTCCAATGAACCAGGCATTATTGGCAAACCATATTTGATATCTTTATCCTCATAATAAAAAACGCTGATTTCGCCAGAGATTTCTTCAATGGCTTTTTCAATTTGACCAAGATGTGAGACGCCTTTTAGTCTTAATTCTGCAAAAAATTCATCTTCTCCAAGCGACTCTTTCTTAAAATCATCAATGCAGAAAACGCCTTCATCAATCAAACAAATTGGTTGTCCTTCTACCAACTGTTCAAATTTTTTGCTTTTTCCAATAAAGTATGTAATGATGGAGTAAAGGCTGATAATCATTGTGAAAACAACAATTGCAGGAATAATTCCAACGTCTTTATAAAACATCGGGTCGCCGGCTGCAGAACCAAGTCCAATTATCACAACCAGTTCAAAAACGGATAGTTGCTTGACGCCTCTTTTCCCCAATAGTCGAAGTCCTAAGATGATGATAACAAACATTATACTTGTTCTCAGAACAGTTTCTAAAAGGAAACTCCAATCTTCTGAACCCAGAAGAATTTGCTTGAAATCTAACATAGTCTTTTATCGCTATGTTCAAAAAATACGCCAGAGATTATTACTAAAAGTGAAAACTATTTCTCAAAAAACGCCATAGAACTCCCAATCCAAATCGCATCTTTCTTATTAAAATCTACATTCACCATTGCAGCTTTCGTCATTCTTACAAGGTTGACGAGTAATTCAGGATTTTCTTCGTCAGGATTCCACGCAAAAAGCAAACGGCTTTCAGCTTTGGAAAATTCTCCATTGATGTCTTCAAAAAGTGGTGCGTAAGTCACTTTTCTTTGAAGGATATAATTTTGTTTATCGTCAATTTGAGAAATGATTTCTTGAGTCGGATTCAGATTTACGCCGCTTCCTGCGAATGAGAAAAGTGGTTTCAAAACGAAATTTTCTAATTGTTCATTCTCAGGAAAATCTAACAAGAAATAACTTTTCGGAACAAACTCGTGTTTCAGTTTTGGGAGAATGTATTTTGAAATTTTGAAAAACCAGTTCGGATGCGTAATCCATTCTACATCAATGTCTTCTCGGAAATCAAATTCGGTTTCCAAACCCTCGATTTTATCCAATTCATCAAAAATCACACGATTGTAAATTCTATGAATAGGAACTAATTTTCCATCATTTTCATAGAATAACTTTTTGCCTTCTTTTTTGATTTTCGTCAGACAAACCGTTTTGATTCCAAGATATTGTTCTGTTACAACAAAATCTATTGCTGTTTTCTGTTTTTCAGGGTAGATTTCCAGTAGAATCACATTTTCTGGATTCTCGTTTCCAAGAATAACTTGCTTCAGTTTTTTGATGTATTCATCTTTCGGAAGTGTGTTTTTCAGTTTATTAAGGAAAGGATAAACTTCGGTAATCACTTCTTCAAACAACTTCTGAAATCCAAACAAACTTGGGAAAGCCTGCAATTCTATCAACTGCGGAATGACGTTTCCATTTTCATCCTGACAAATTCCAAAATCTATCGCAACAAAATGTGGCTTTTTAGTGTCATTCGGAACATTACAATTCGCAGGGATAGCTTTGCTGAGTTCTTCAACAGACATTTCCTTGATTTGCGAAATAATCGATTGAGAAGCATCATCAAGCTTTTGCCAGAACTCATTTGTAAGAAAAATAGGACTTTCTGATATTCGGAAACCAGCTTCGTATCCCGTTTTCTCTTTTATTAATTCATTTACTTTTTGATATTTTTCCGGAGAAAATTCTGCGTTGAATTGAGTTCTGTATTTTGGAATCATAGTTTAATTTTTTATTAACCACAAAAGTCACAAAAGTTAGAATATTTATTTTTAAGATAAAAAAAGAATAGATTAAAAGATAGACTTTTTTGAACTTTTAAAAATAATTTTAGTTAAAAGCTTTTGTGACTTTTGTGGTTTGAGTTTTTAACCGAATACTAAATTTTTAGTAATTTGTTCGGAAGCCAGTTGTAAAAATCTTGGGATAATTTGCGCTCTTGTTAGAACGATTTTATCATCATCGTCCATTCTGTCGATAGTTTCAAGGTATTTTTCCATTCCGAAAGTTTCAATCATCGCTTCTTTATTTTTCTCGTCTTCCAGATTTTTGATGAAGCCAATTGGGTCGGCTTCAGGATGAAATTGCGTTCCGAAAATCTCATCAGAAAAACGAACGGCCATCATTGCTCTTTCCAGATGAACCGTTGGACGGATTTTCTCCAACGCCACGATTTTCATTCCCAACGCATTGATTTTGTCATCATTTGGTTCTATACATTGGTAAGCTCTGGAATCTACGCCATAGAAAGGCTCCGGCAAGTTTTGGAATAAAAAATCTTTTTCGCCGTCTTCGCTTTTGTGAATCGGCATTACACCGAAAGAATAAGATTTTCTCTTGCAGACATTCGCAATCCCGAAATGAATAACCGCCAACTGGAAAGAATGGCAAACCAAAAACAGATATTTTTTCTGCTCATTAGTTTTGTTGTGTTCCCAGATTTGCGTTAGAAAATCAGCAAATTTCTTTTCCCATTCGTAACCTTCACGATGCGGATTTCCAGGTCCACCAGACGAAATGAAAATATCAAAATCCTCAATATTTGGCATTTCATTTTTGTAACGAACATCAAAAAGCTCCACAGAAACCTCATATGCCGACTGCTCCTGAAACGCTTTCGACAGCTCTTTTATGTTTCTCATCCCTTGATTCGGATGATTATTATTCATATCAAGAAGTGCAATTCTTACATCATTTTTACTCATATTCATAAATTTTTACAAAAATACGGAATCTAGAATTGATGAAAATTTAAAAAAATTCTAAAAATATTAATTTGGGCAATTCCCTCGCCAACGCTTTAGCCATAACTTGGGTCGGGCTTTCCGTTGCAATCTTTTGCTTTTCCTTATATGAAAGAAAAGCAAAAGGATTTCCACTGCAATCCCTATTGCGAGAGATTCGAAAACAATTTGCCATTAATCATTAATAATTATAAAAGCCCCTTCTCAGTTTCATAAATCATATAATCCACGACTTTTTTCATATCGCCGCCGCTTTCGTGGAAAACCTTCAATTGTCTGTCTGCTCCTGTTCCGTTTTTGACAATTTCTCTTGCATATTCAACTTCTTTTCGACAGCCTAAATCATCAACAACATCATCAATAAACGCCAGTAATTCTTCCAGTAAGTCTTTATAAGGTACGCTGATTTCTTTGCCAAAATCGATGAGATGTGCATCAATTCCATCTTTGGAAGCGCGCCATTTATTCTCTGTCAGCAGAAGTCTTCTGTAACTCCTAAAACTAATATTTTGCTGGTGCATTTTATAGATTTTTGCGACCAAAGATTGCATAATTGCCGCCAGACAAACCGTTTCATCAATCGTCAGAGGCATATCGCAAATCCTAAATTCAATCGTAGGGTAAAATGGATGAACTCTCAAATCCCACCAGATTTTCTTTGCATTATCGATTGTTCCAGTTTTTACCATTAGATTGACGTACGCATCAAATTCCGCCACACTGCTGAAATAACTTGGTAATCCCGTTCTTGGGAATTTAGCGAAAACTTCCTGTCTGTAAGATTTGAAACCCGTTAATCTTCCAACCCAAAACGGAGAATTAGTAGATAATGCGTAAACGTGTGGCAAGAAATATCGCATCACATTTTGGATTCTGATGCCTTCTTCACGGTCAGGAATCCCAATATGAACGTGCAATCCGAAAATCAAATTTGACCTTGCTACATCGCCCATATCACTTACGATTTTGTCATAACGTGCATCTTTTGTGATGATGTTATCTTTCCAATGAGAAAACGGGTGCGTTCCACCGCCTGAAACACGCAAACCCTGTTCGTGAGCGGTTTTTACAAGATGTCTTCTAAGGTCAGTCAATTCCTGACGGGCCTGTTGGATATTTTCACAAATGCCTGTTTCCATTTCTACGACAGACTCGTGCATCTCGTGTTTTAAGTTTTCGCTTAGAACGGCTTTTCCTCCTTCAATGATTTTGGAAACGTGAGACACCAAATCGCGGCTTTCCGCATCTATGATTTGGTATTCTTCTTCCACACCTATTGTGAATTTGTGCATTTTTTTTCTTGTGTTAGTTAGTAGTAGTTAGTTGTATTTTAAACCTTGAAGGTTTTATTGTTTTATTAAAGTTTGTTGGTTACAAATGTTCCCCAATCGATATTGATTTTTCCAGGCTTGTAGTCTTTGGCTTTTTCGATTGCTAATTTTGCAGCGTGTTCTACAATCCATTGGAAATTTTCTTCTCCAACCGAGTTTCTATCCGCATCAGGCGCTGGATTACAGAAATCAATCGCATATGGGATTCCGTCTCTCACAGCAAATTCAACTGTGTTGAAATCATAACCCAAAGCTTCATTCATTTTAATAGTGTAATCCTTAATGGTTTTCAAAAGCTTTTCGAGTTCTTTTCCTTCCGTTTGATGCGTAGTTGCATATCTCAAATGGTGCGGATTTCTCGGTTCATAAGGCATAATGTGAACGTATTTTCTGCCCAGACAATAAACTCTGTAATAATCTTCGAAAACAATCTCTTCCTGAACCATCATTACCAATTGCTCGGTCTCAGCGTGTTTTGCCCACATATCTTCTGGACTTTCTACGCGGTACACATTTCTCCAACCACCACCGTCGTGAGGTTTCATATAAGCCGGAAATCCTATATAATCAAAAATGTATTCCCAATCGTGAGGGAATTTCAGGTTTCTGAAAGACGTTTCCGAAGTATTGGTTGGTCTCTGGTGAGAAGGCAGCAATACAGTTTTCGGCAACGGAATTCCGATTTTTGACATCAATGCGTTGTTGAAAAACTTCTCATCTGCGCTCCACCAAAATGGATTGTTGATAACGTAAGTTCCGTTAACCGCGGCATTTTTAAGATAAGCTCTGTAAAAAGGGACATCTTGCGAAATTCTGTCGATAATCACGGCATAACCATAATCAGCACCTTGTTCCAATTTATCGATCTGGACAGGTTCTGCGATATATTCGCCTTTGCCCAGTTCATTGACTTTATCAATAAAAGCCCAAGGAAACGTGTCTTCCATCCCGAATAAAATTCCAATTTTCTTTGCCATAATTTATGATTTGTTGATTTTGTTATACTGTAAAATTGTTGATTTGTTTATTTGATTTTTTCGAATTCAAATGGAATTTGAATTTTATCATTAGAAACTTTTGCTTTTAGTTTTCCACCTTCGCTCCAATATTGAACTCTTTTTGGAAAATCAATTGAATCATTTACACAAGTAAATTCCGTTGGAGTTTTTTGTTCCAGCATTTTAAATTTTATTGGTTCTTTATCATCAGGTGTTTTTACGAGTAAAGCCCATTTCTCATTTGATTTAATTAATTTTATTTTTTCTTGATTAATTGTATCTCCATTTTTGATAGTGAATCCAATTCCAGAATATTCATTTGGATTAATTTTATTCCAATTTTCAAAAGTTTCTTTTCCAGCTTCTTCATTTAATCTTTTCCATTTTCCTGTTAACCAATCAAAATTTTCAATTGTTTCCGATTTTTGTAATTCTTTTGTTTTGTTATTTTGATTACAGGATAAAACCAATACTAAAACTATTAATGATAAGTTGCTTTTCATTTTATTTGTTTTTAAATTATTAGAATATTAACCGAAAAATCTTCCAATAAATGTCGGGAAAACCATTCTCCAAAGCACCCAATCGTGATCTATCCATTTTTGCTCATCATACCAGTGATTAATTCCTTTTGATGTTAAGATGCCCTCCATTTTTCTCGTTGATTCCAAACAAATGTCACGGTCAGATGTACTGAGAACAATATGCATATGCTTATATTTCCAGGCTTCATCATTCTTCACGAATTCATCCGGACAATTGAAATAAATCAGCTGATCCTGATAGCCGTCCATAAAATTCCGGATGTTAAAAGCACCAGACAGACAGAAAAGATGCGAAACCAGATCCGGAAATCTAAACGCAAAATTTGCAGCGTGATAACCACCAAAACTTGCGCCTGCAACAGCTACACGATGTGTGTTGTGTGTTCTTTGGATATAAGGAATAAACTCCTGAACCAAAAACTGAACATACATTTCGTAATTTCTTATTCTTTGATAAGGTGAAATTCCTTTGTCATAAAAACTAAACTTATCAATCGTCTGAATATTGAATAATTTCAAAATTCCACTGTCTGTGAAATGTGAAATACTTCCATTCAAATGAAAATCGGCATTCTGAGTATAAGACCCTTGCGAAGTCGGGAACATAATAATAGGATAACCGAAATGTCCTGTAACTTCGACCTGAAGGCTCATTCCAAGAATATGTGAATAATAATCTGTATGTATGATTTGAGGCATTGTTATTTTAAAATTAAAAGATTATGAAATTCAGAAATTTATTATTCATAATTAAGCATTAGCTGGTCGGTTTGTCTTTTGGCGGAATGATATTCAGAATCTCTTCTGTGACATAGGTTGCCGCTTCATCTAATTTTTGCTGAATTCTTTCGGGATTGTCGGATTTATAAACAATTCCGATATGATAATCGATGGGTAGAAATTTTACCACTTCGTCGCTTTTCAAATTGTCAATATTGGGATGTTTGTCTTTTGCTAATGCCACAATCAATCCAGAATATAATTTCCGAGTTTCCTCAACCGAATATTGAGTTCCTTCTAACAAGGCATTTTCCAATCTTGCCCATTCTCTCCAAATATTTACGCCTGTTGCTGCTTCTACCATATCAGGAATGTGTGCGCCACCAACTCTTGACGAAGTTTCTAAAAAGTAATATTGTCCGTCAATTCCTCTGATAAACTCACTGTGAGTTGCACCATTTTGGATTCCGAATTTTGTCAGAACTTCTTTGTTGATTTGTTCCAAGCCTTTTGCTTCTTCAGAATTTTTATCCAATGTTTTGGTTCTGAAAACACCACCTTCGTGGGAAACTTTCATTGGTGGAGATAGATATTTTGAAAAGCAAGAAAATACAATCTCTTTATTATAAACCAAACAATCTACGTGATAAACATCGCCAGGTTTGAAAGCTTCTAAAAGGAATTTGTAACGTTCATCGCCAAGATTTTCCACAGCCGGCCAAAGTTCATCAGCAGAATTGATTTTTTTGATTCCACTTGCTGAAGCTTCAGAACGAGGTTTCAAAACCCAAGGTCCGGGAACATCTTGCGTGAATTGATGAAGTTTTGCATCATTGAAAATAGAAGAAAATTCTGGAACAGAAATCCCGTTGTCTTTTGCCTGTTGGCGCATTGCCAATTTATCTCGGAAATAACGATGTGTCGTTTGTCCCATCCCAGGAATACGATAGGTTTCACGAATCATTGCCGCTTTTTCTACATCATAATCATCCAAAGCAATAACCGCATCGATCTGGTGGTTTTTCATCAGATAAGCAAATCCCTGAACCAAATGGTCAAGATTCCAAACCGAAGGTTCAAGCTCTGGCATATAATAAATCTCGTCTATAGCGTGCCAAGGCCAATTCTTTTCTTTCAGGTTTTCTGACGTAATCAAAATGACTTTGTTGCCGAGTTTTTTGCACTCGTCCATAAAATCATAACCTTTGTAATAACAAGAGATGCAAACAATCGTTTTTTCCATATTCATATTTTTGTCGGAGGTCAGATGACTGATGACCGATGATTTAATTATAATTTTCTATAAAGTCTAACAAAAGCTGAACGCCATAACCAGTCGCTGCTTTATCTTTGGCATAACCAACATTCCCAAACGCAACGCCGGCAATATCCAGATGCGCCCAATTTTCGTGTCCTTCTATAAACTGTTCCAAGAATTTTCCAGCAATAATGCAATCTCCAAAAGGTTTCATCGAAATGTTCTTAAAATCTGCAACATCCGAAGTAAAATCATCTTTCCAAATATCCCAAAGTGGGAGATTCCAAAGTCGCTGATTGGTTTTATCGGCGGATTTTTCCAAATTCTTTTTCAACTCATCATTGTTAGAAAAATAAGCACCACAAGTGTAACCAAACATCCTAACCGAACTTCCTGTGAGCGTTGCCAAATCAATCAAAACATCAGTTTTGTAATTTTTTGACAAATAAGAAAGTCCGTCTGCTAAAGTCATTCTGCCTTCAGCATCGGTGTTTAGAACTTCAATGGTTTTTCCATTGTAAGCCGTCACAACATCGCTCGGCAAGTACGCATTTTCCGATACAGCATTATCCGTAATCGGCAGAATGGCGATGATGTTTACAGGAAGTTTCAGTTCCGAAGCTGTAATCAAAGCTCCTATAACTGCGCTTGCACCGCCCATATCACTTTTCATATAATGCATATTGTCTGATGGTTTGATGGAAATCCCACCAGTGTCGAACAAAACGCATTTTCCAACTAACCCGAAAGTTTTTGCATCGGTTTTTCCACAATTGTATTCCAAAATGGTAAACGCGGCTTCTTGCGAACTTCCTTGATTTACGGCTACAAACGCACCTAAACCTTCCTTAATCGATTTTTCTCTGTTGAATGATTTATATTTTAGATTGTACTTTTCTGCGGTTGATTTCAAAAAATCTGAAATTTGCTTCACCTTTTTATGATTGGCAGGTTTATTCAGCCATTCCATTCCGGCAAATTGTCCGTTGCAAAGTGCTTCTGTTTTTAAGGCTAAATTTTTTCCCTCTTCTTCAGAAATATTTTCAAAATGAAGTTCAAAATTCTCTTGCCAAAACGGATGCGATTTTTCAAATGGATAGTGATAAGTTCCTAAAAATAAGCCTTTTACTAATTCTTCTGTCAAATCTAATCCTAAATTTGAATGAACCGAAGTTGGAACTGCCTGCAAGCTTTTTTTATAATCATTAGCAAATTTGTTTGCGATAGCTTGGATTTCGTATCCTTTTGAATCTTTCCCAATTCCAATGAAAAAATCGAACTTATCCGAGTGAGTTTTAATGAAAATGTCATTTTTTTTTCCGTTGAAGAATAATTCAACGTTCGGATACGAGTTTTTTTCCTGTTCCCAATCGTCTTCGCTGAACAGGTATATGTTTTGGGTTGTTTTTTCTTTTTTATTATAAATTTTAATCATAAACTTTTTAAATTTTGGATAAAGCCAAATACAATCTTTAATTTTTCATCGGGCTAAAGCCCGACGCTATTGATTTAAATTATCTTCTAATTCATCTTTGGCTTTCACGGGACTTTCCAAACTGTCTATGAAAAGCCATTCTACAGCTCTTGGAAATTCCTGCGACCAGAAAAATTCCTGATGTGTTCCTTGGTCGTTGATGTTGGTTCTGACTTCAAAGTCAAATGATTTTTGAGTCGTCAATTTTTTCAAAGCTTTTTCAAATAATCTTATTCTTCCAACCATCCTGGAGCCTTCTTGTCTTCCTCCGTACAAATAGACTTTCAGTTTGTAAGGATTACTGAATGTAATCATCGGAAAATCATTTTCCGGTTCTACCCAAAGCGACGGCGAAAAAATCAATAGCTTGGAATAAACTTCGGGATAAAGAAATCCTCCATAAATGCTAATCAATCCACCCAAAGAGCTTCCACCAATTCCCGTGTTTTCTCTGTCTTTTTTGGTTCTGTAATTTTTATCAATCCAAGGTTTCAAAGTATCGGTAATGAACCTCAAATATTTTTTGCCTTCAGCATTTTTCGTCACCTCTTCGTTATCAAAAATATATTCTTTGATTCGGTCATCGTTACCGTGTTCCACAGCAATTACAATCAAATCGCCTCGTCCATATTCTGCAAGAAGAGCCAATTTTTTATCAATTTCCCAATTTCCAAATTCGGAACCGTCATTGAATAAATTCTGTGCATCTTGCAAATACAAAACCGGATAACTTTTGTCCGAATGGTAATAGTCATAAGGCAAAAGTGCCCAAACTTTTCTTGTCTTATCAAGCTGAGGAATATAGAATGCATTATCAACCAATTCAGCAATCGGGAAAAATTCTTTTTTGAAAGGTCCCCAATTCAGTCTCCATTTTTCGACCGTGTCTTGCGTTTTCTTTTTTTCTTTTTTTGTTTTTCTATTCGGTGTAATGTTGTCATATTTATCAATCTCGACATTTTCCCAACCACCTTTTGTAAACTTATATTCTATTTCATGATTTAATAATTCATCTGGAATATTGATGTGATAATTTTTGTCATCCATTTTTTCCAACCTGAATTTTGAATCTTTCGGATTCCACTTATTGAAATTTCCGGTAATAAAAATTGGTCGGTCATCATTATCTTCTGATGTCAGAAAAAACTCCATTCGCTTTTAAAATTCTTTTACTATTTATAAATTTATAAAATTATTTCAATTAATGAAAGATCGTTGGGTATTTTTATTTAAAAAATTGAGTTTGTTAATAAATATTAATCTAATATTTGAATTCTTTGAATTAATGAAAATTTGATATTTCGAAATAATAATCAGTACTAATAAAAAAGCTTTAGAAGAATTACTCCGAAAGCTTGAATTTTTATAATTAAACACTTAAAATTTATTCTGATTTTACAACCTCCGTTCTTTCAGAGATTCCGTTCGCGTTAAAGGCTTCAATTTGAAAATAATACGCATCTGTTCTGTCTGCTCCTGTGAAGAAATATTCGTTTTTGCCGTAAACCATAATGCTTCCATATAATTTATCCGGCGATTTTCCCCAATAGATGACGTAACCATCTGCATCTGAATTTTGCTGCCATTTGAACCAGATGCTTCTTCTTTCGCCATATTTTTTCGGGTCAGCCCTTAAAGGAACGAAGTTTTGAACTTTTCCAGGTTTTGTTCCAGCACCTTTTCCAAACACTCGGAATCCGCTTAATGCAAATTTTCCTGTTGGCATTTTCAGATTTTCCATTTTCAGGAATCTAGCTTTTACTGGATTTTGGAATTCGATGTAATCGTGAGGAACATCGGTTTGGTTTTTAGATTTGTCAACAATCACTTTCCAGTTTTTGCCATCATTAGAACCATAGATTTTATACTGATGCATTTTGCCGAGCGTTTTCCCCATAAACTCAACGTCTTGGTCTGCATAATTAACTTGAATCGCATTGATTGTAGAAACTTCTCCCAAGTCAGTTTGAAACCATTCTCCAGAATTTCCGGTTTTTGCAGACCAATAGGTTTTGATGTCTTCGTCAACGGCATAATTAGAATGATAACCACCCAAAGTTGAAGAAACTTGAACAGGTTTGTTATAATTCAATAACATCCAACCAGGAAATAAGCCTTTTGAAAAATCTTTTCCTTGCGCATATTGTGGTAGCAAAGTTGGATAATCACCATAAGCGGTGTTGGTATACATTACATCATCTATATCAAATCCGGTTGGCCATATTCCCAATCGTCTCTCAAAGTTATTTTTGGTTGAAATGAAAATCGTAGAAACGTGCCACCAGTTATTGAAATTATCCTGAAATGTTGCGCCGTGTCCAGCTCCTCTTGCAAAACCTCCAGGTTTATAAGAAAACGGATTGTGTTGCTGATATTCATAACCTTCTAAAGGTTTTTTTGAAACATACACCCCATCAGAATAACCACTGAATTCCGTTGCTGGCGCACCATATTGCATATAATATTTGTCCTTATATTTCGTAACCCAAGCACCTTCTACAAATGGTTGAAGAAAAACATTATCATTGTATTCTCCAAATCTTTCCCAGCCGTGGTCTTCTGGTTTTAATCTTAAAATAGGTTTTACAAAACCTTCGGACTGCATTGTTTTAGTTTTAACTTCGGTTCCCAAAAGTGGCCACTCGTTGCTGGAACCCCAATAGAGATATAACTTGTCTTTGTCTTCATCGTAATGAAAAGCTGGATCCCAAGCGCCAACTTTCAAAGTGTCGACAGCAATTTTCCAATCGTCTTTTGTAGGATTAGTACTTTTCCAAATCGGGAAATCCTGTTCCCAGGTTGAGCCATAGACGTACAAAGTGTCTTTCATTGCCCAAACTGCTGGCGCGTTCAGGTCGTGTGTATATTTATTATCTCTCAAGAATTTTCTTTTTACAAATTTCCAATCCAGCATATTGTCAGAATACCAATAACCTTCCTGATTGGTAGAAAATAGGAAAAGCTTTTTCTGGAAATTAACAATCACTGGATCTGCAGTTGCGCGGTGTTTTCCTTGTTTTGAAAAAACTTCGAAGGGCGTATAATCATAATCTATATTAATAGGATTGCAGTAGGTTTTTTGTTGGGCTGAAAATAAAGATATAACAGATAATGATACTATTGCTAGTAATTTTTTCATTGACAATATTTTAATCCCGAATATATTGATTTTATATGACGAATGATTTTATTCCTTCCAATTCTTGTTGATTAAATTCAAAAGAAAATCGGGACATCTTACAATTTTATTAGTTTCGGCATCCAGGAAAAATAGGGTGGTGGAAGCTTCTGTAATTTTAACTTTATCTTCGTTGTAAATTTCGTAATCAAATTCAATTTTAACGCCCGGAATTTTTTTTACGTAAGTATGAATTTCCAAAAGTTGGTCATAAAGTCCTGGTTTCAAATACTTAATTTTATATTCGGAAACGGGAAGGAAAATTCCTCTCTTTTCAATTTCATCATATGACATTCCAAGTGTGCGAAAAAGTTCAACTCTTGCGACTTCAAAATATTCTGCATAGTTACCATAATAGACGTATTTCATTGGGTCTGTTTCTCCGTAACGTACTCTTATTGAATGTGTTGTGTGTATCATTTTAAGTCATTAATAATTCATACAAATATATTTTTTAATAATCAATAGCTAAATTATTTTTTTATAAAAATTTATAATTGGATATTTGTCTTCTTCTAAAAAAACTAAAATATTACCGGTAATAGCAGCAGAAAATGAATGATAATTTGGTATTGATCTGGGATAGGTGTCTCCAGTTTATGAGAGACAATCTAAACGCAGCGGAGGATAATTCAGACCTCAAAAAGTTACAAAATTCTTTCGACTTATTGTTTGACAAAGTTCAGCCAATTTCTTTGGTGAACAATAATCTTACGTTGCTAGTTCCAAGCGATTTTTACAAGGAATATATTGAAGATAATTATCTGTCTTTACTGTCTGCTGCGCTCAAAAAAAATATCGGTAAAGGTGTGAAATTGTGGTATTCTGTAATGGAAAATAAACCTGCAGGAAAAGAAAAACCAATTACGATGAACGTAAAAGGAATTTCTACTCAGGCTCCAAAAATTCAGGAAGCAAGACCGGTTATCAAGGAAAATAATATCAATCCTTTTGTAGTCCCAGGAATCAAGAAAATCAATATAGATTCTAATCTAAAAGCAGATCAATCTTTTGATAATTTTGTAGAAGGTGAAAGCAACAAGTTTGCCTGCACAGTTGCAAAATCGATTGCAAAAAGACCTGGAGCAACCGCCTTTAACCCGCTTTTTGTTTATGGTGGATATGGTGTTGGAAAAACGCACCTGGCTCAGGCAATTGGTTTGGAGGTAAAAGCTTCTTTTCCTGATAAGGTTGTGCTTTACCAGTCTTCTGAAAAATTCATTCAGGATTTCGTAAAAGCGGCTAAATCCCAAAATAAAACAGACTTCCAGAATTATTATCAGATGATTGATGTTTTGATTATCGATGATATTCAGTTCTTGTCTGGAAAAGCTGCGACACAAGATAGTTTCTTCCACATTTTTGATTATTTGCATCAGAATGGAAAACAAATCATCTTGACTTCTGATAAAGCACCTGCAGATATTTTGGATACGCAGGAAAGAATTATTTCCCGTTTCAAATGGGGACTTTCTGCGGAAATCAAATCGCCAAATTTCGAGACAAGAAGAAAAATCATCGTTGACAAATTAAGCCGTGACGGAATTGAATTGACGGATGATATGCTGGATTATTTAGCTTCCGAAGTTAAAACCAACGGAGTTAGAGAACTAATCGGTGTTGTGAATGCAGTAATCGCTTACTCAACGGTTTATAAATCGGATTTCAGTCTTGATTTATTAAAAGACACGATCAATAAATTAGCAACAACTCAAAAGAAAACCATCAATATTCCTTACATTCAGGAAGTTGTTTGCGATTATTTCGGGATTCAGAGAGAGCAATTGTTATCTAAAACCAGAAAAAGAGAAATCGCTTTACCGAGACAGTTGGCAATGTATTTTGCAAAAGAATATACCAATGCAACGTTTACAAAAATCGGTGAAGAAATGGGTGGAAAAGACCATTCAACCGTAATGTATGCTTGCGACACCATCCGAGATGTTTCCAAAATTGATAAAGAATTGAAGAAATACATCAAGGATCTAAAAGAGAGAATCTCTCATTAATAATACAAGGATTTAATTTTTTTTAAATCCTTTTTTTTATGATTTTATTTTTCTAATTTTAAAATCATAATACTTTTTACATCTTACCTAATACAATTTTGTACAATGAAAATACTAATGGTTTGCCTCGGGAATATTTGCAGAAGTCCTTTAGCAGAAGGGATTTTGAAATCTAAACTCGATGAGAATTATTTTGTTGACAGCGCAGGAACAATCAATTATCACGAAGGAAATGGACCTGATGAACGTTCTGTAAAAACTGCTTTCAAAAACGGAATTGATATCTCGATGCAGAAATCAAGACCAATCAAAAAATCAGATTTGGATGAGTTTGATTTGATTTTCTGTATGGACAAAAACAATTACAAAGATGTTCTGAAAATGGCGAACGACTCTCAAAAACATAAAATCAGATTGATTCTCGATAACGAATTGGAAGTTCCAGACCCATATTTTGGAGGAATAGACGGATTTGATAAAGTTTACAAAATGCTCAACGATTCTTGCGAAATAATTGCAGAAAAAATCAGGAAAAATATGATATAAGTCACAAACAATTCTAAATTTGTAAGATAAGTCTTTTTATGAATTTGGACATTGAACAAAAAACTATAAAACCGAAAAAATTCTATCAGCTTCTTTATATTCAAGTGCTGATTGCAATTGTTTTTGGTGTTTCTCTCGGTTATTTTTATCCCGATTTGGGCGAGAAAATGAAACCTCTTGGCGAAGGTTTTATCAAGCTGGTCAAAATGATTATTGCGCCGGTTATTTTTCTTACTGTTTCCACAGGAATCGCTGGAATGAGTGATTTGAAAAAGGTTGGAAGAGTTGCAGGAAAAGCGTTCGTTTATTTTTTTACATTTTCGACTTTAGCTTTGATTATTGGGATGATTGTCAGTCATATTGTTCAGCCGGGAAAAGGTCTTAACATCGACCCAAATTCTCTGAACGGTGCAGAAGTTGAAAAATATGTGAAAGCAGCGCACGACAATTCCTTGGTTAATTTTATTTTCAATATCATTCCCGAAACGTTATTTAGTCCGTTGACTGGCGATAATATTCTGCAGGTTTTGTTGGTAGCGATTTTATTCGGAGTTGCTTTGGCGTTAACTTCAGAAAAAAGTTACCCAGTTTTTGATTTTCTTCAGGCTTTAACGATTCCAATTTTCAAAGTTGTAGAAATTTTGATGAAACTCGCACCGATCGGAGCTTTCGGAGCTATGGCTTTTACGATTGGAAAATATGGTGTTGAATCGCTCAAAAATCTGGCGATGCTTGTCGGAACATTTTACGTGACGTCAGCACTTTTTGTCATTTTAATTTTGGGAAGTGTGGCGTGGTATAACGGATTCAATATTTTCAAATTTCTGAAGTATATCAAAGATGAGATTTTCTTGGTTTTAGGAACAAGTTCGTCAGAGCCGGCACTTCCTGGATTGATGAAAAAGATGGAAAACGCAGGCTGTGACAAAGGTGTCGTTGGTTTGGTGGTTCCTACTGGCTATTCCTTCAATCTCGATGGAACCAACATTTATATGACTTTGGCAGCGTTGTTCATTGCGCAGGCTTGTAATATCGACTTAACTTTGGAACATCAGATTGGATTGCTTTTGGTCGCAATGCTAAGCTCCAAAGGTGCGGCTGGCGTTACAGGTGCGGGATTTATCACCTTGGCGGCGACTTTGGCAGTTGTTCCCGAAGTTCCGATTGCGGGAATGACTCTGATTCTTGGGATTGACAAATTTATGTCAGAATGCCGTGCTTTGACCAATGTTATTGGGAATGCGGTCGCAACAGTTGTCGTTTCCAATTGGGAAAATAGATTGGACAAAGACCGTTTGAAAGAAGTTTTGAACTAAATTTTTAAAGATTTGGATTTGGGCAGCTTAATCCGCCTTCCGCTCCCAAACCTAACGAAGTGGTTCGACGAAGTCAATCTTTTTTGCAGAAGATTTCAGTTTCAATAGAAATTGAGTACAAGCAAAAAAGGATTTCCGCTCAAGTCGGGCTGCAGATTCAACATAAAACTTTATTCAACATAAAAAATATAATTTTGTCATTCCGCAGGAATCTCGGCAGGTTAGATTCTTACAGAATGACAAAAATCGTAAATACATTTTACACTATACATTAATAAAACAAAAATGCTATACCTTCTTCCCGCTTATCTTTCAGAAAATTCTCCAACAGATTATTTTGCGCCGACAATCAAAGACATCATTATGAATGTTGACCATTATTTTGTAGAGAACGAAAAGACCGCTAGAAAAGTCATCAAATTTTTTGCTCCCGAAAAAAAGCAACCAGACTTAAAATTATTTCTTCTTGACAAATATTCTGAAACGGCAGATTTGAAAGAAGCTCAGAAACTGATGAAAGAAGGCGTAGATTTTGGATTGTTGTCAGAAGCGGGTTTGCCTTGTATTGGTGACCCAGGAAATATTATGGTTGGCTGGTCGCACAGGAATAATGTCAAGGTGATTCCTGTAAACGGACCAAGTTCTTTCGTTCTGGCTTTGATTGCGAGTGGATTCAATGGGCAACAGTTTTCGTTTAATGGTTATTTGGCTATCGAAAAAGACAAGAAGAAAAAGGAAATTCAGCATCTGGAAAATATGGTTGAAAAAACTGGCTTTACACAGATTTTTATGGAAACACCATACAGAAATAATCCATTATTCGAAGATTTGACGAAATTTCTAAATCCGAATACCAAACTCTGTATCGCCGCTAATATCAACGACCCAGAAACCGAATTTATCCAAACAAAAACAATTGCCGATTGGAAAAAAAACAAACCAGAATTGCACAAAATTCCAGCTGTTTTTCTAATTGGAAAATAATTTTAAAAGAAATTAGAAGTTGATTGAGAAATTCACCTAACTTCAAACTTCTAACTTCTAACCTCTAACCTCTAATAATATGAAGCAGACTTATCCTTTTTATCTCAAGTTATCTTGCATTCTCATCAGTATTGTAGTTTTAGGTTTTCTTGCTATTATTGGCGAACAGATTTTTGTTCCGATGATTTTGGGTTTGCTTGTAGCAATTCTATTGATACCACTTTCCCGTTTTATGGAAAAACGATTGAGATTTCCGAGAAGTTTGTCATCTATTTTGGCGAGTCTTTTGGCTTTGGCAATTATTGCAGGGGTGATTTATGGAATCTCAATACAAGTGGCGAAATTATCCAATGATTGGCCTCAGTTTCAAAAACAATTTATCAAATTAACAGATGATTTGCAAAGCTGGATTTCCAAAACATTTGGCGTCAGAAGAATAGACCAACTTGAATATCTGAATGATACCGCTAAAAAATCAATCAGTACAGGAACAGCAATTTTGGAAAGAGCGCTGAAGTCTATTGGATATATCTTGATGTTGACAGGTTTCACGTTTTTATTCGCTTTATTTTTCCTTTTATACAGAACTCATCTTCTAAAATTTTTGGTGGCAAGTTTCACAGAGTCGCATCACAAAACGGTTTTCGAAGTGGTTCACAGCATTCAGTTTATGGTGAAAAAATATCTGGTTGGATTATTTCTGCAAATGATTATTGTGACGATTTTATCTTTGATTGCTTACACCATTATTGGAGTCAAATATAATTTTATGTTAGCAATTCTGACAGGAATTCTAAATATTCTGCCTTATATAGGGATTTTCATCGCCTTGTTGATTGGTGCTTTGATCACGTTTGCGACTTCGGGAATCAGTCACGTTTTATTTATCGTGATTGCAATTGTCGTGATTCACGCGATTGACGGAAACATCATAATGCCAAGAGTTGTTGGTTCTAAAGTGAAAATCAATTCTCTGATTGTGATTATCGGTTTGGTGGTTGGCGAAATGCTTTGGGGAATTGCCGGAATGTTTTTGACGATTCCTGTTTTAGCAATTATGAAAATCATTTTTGACAGAGTAGAAGGATTGCAATCTTGGGGTTTTCTGATGGGTGAAGATGATGACGTTCCTGTTTTCAAATCGACTTTTGATAAATATTTTCAACTGAAAAAAGCTAAGCTAAAGTCTAATGAAGTTGATGATTCTAATAGTGAATCTGCTGACTAAATAATTAAAATCGAATTATGAAAAAATTAAGTTTTCTGTTTATTATATTGTCTCTATTTCTAAATGGACAAACAGAAAAAGAAAATATTGCAGCAATCAAAAAGTTCCAAAAAGAACTGAATGCAGAATATCTGAACCCAAAAAAATCACCTTTGCGAGGCGATAATCTAAAGAACTTTAAAAAACATCCGTTCTTTCCAATCAATCTGAAATATAGAGTGACGGCTAATTTCATAAAAACTGAAAATCCTATTCCGTTTGAATTGCCGACTTCTTCCGGGAAATTCAAGCAATATCAGGAATATGGAAAAGCGACTTTTGAATTGGACGGAAAAGCTTTTACATTGACTTTATATCAAAGTTTGGATTTGATGAAAATGGAAAAGTATAAAGATTATCTTTTCTTGCCTTTCCGAGATTTGACCAATGAAAAAGAAACTTATGGCGGCGGAAAATATATGGATTTGAAAATTCCATCTGGAAACGAAATTGTATTGGATTTCAACCAATCATATCAGCCTTTTTGCGCTTACAATGCTTTTGATTATAACTGCCCGATTGTACCGGCTGAAAATAAATTACCGATTAGAATTGAGGCTGGCGTGATGTATGAGGATGTTTATCATCATTAATTTTAACGTCCATTAACAGCGCTTTTGCATAATCCTTGAAATTAATCTCTCAAATTTAAAATTATGAGCGATAAAAAATTAGCCGGACTATGGATAGACGGCAGAAAAGCAATAGTTGTAACGAATCACGATGGACAGGAAGTTACTGAATTTTCAATTGTTGATACAGTAAAAGCGGATGTACAGCACGGAAATTCCAATGAAAATGCGGCAAACAATGTGGAGCAAACCAATAAGGTAAAATTCTTCAAAGAAATTGAAAAGCTTATAACCAACAGTACAGATCTGTATGTAACGGGTCCTGGTACTTCGCAGGAAGAATTACGAAATCATTTGTTAGAAACGCCGCAATATAAGAACTTGAACATCAAACTTGGAACAGATTCACAACTAAGCGAAGACCAAGTTCTGGAAGAAGTGAAAAATCATTTTCACGCATAAAGCAAAAGCGAAGATTAATCTTCGCTTTTTTTTATATTCTCTCCAATTCTCCAGAATCAATCGTGGTTTTGAAGGTTCCGTAATTAACAATCACTTTGTTTTTCGAAATCTTTTCAATGGTGCCAACGCTTGTGCTTCCAGCGATCCGGACGCGTTGCCCGACTTTCATCCAAACGGCGCGTTCTGCTTTGCGTTTTTCTTCGAGTTTCTCGTTGGTTTCCGCAATTTTCTCAATGACTTCTTCTTTCTTCAGTTGTTGTGTAATTTTGCGTTTCACAATCTGAAGCCGTTTTGTTTCATCTTTATCAGTTCCCAGTTTTCGAAATTTTTCCTGCTCCAGAATTTTGACAAAATCTTTAACTACATCTTTTCGGGATTTACCTTTCACATAACTGTCGATAAAAGTTTCAATCTTGTTTCCGAATTGTAATTTTCTATGTTCTTCTTCGTATAATTTTTGGAAATTGAATAACTTTTGTTGGAGTTGTTCATTCAGTTTTTGAAGATTGTCACGTTTGTCTTCCACAGATTCTTTGGTTTCTGCAAGATCTGATTTCAGCTTTTCAACTTCGAATTTTTCCTGCTGAAGTTTTACAATTGTTTTGTCAAGGTTGACAATGTCGTGCTCCACTTTCTTCCTTGCATTCTTGATAATGAATCTCGGAATCTTATTTTTCTCAGCCACTTCAAAAGTAAAAGAACTTCCAGCTTGCCCGATTTCCAATTTGTAAAGCGGCTCCAAAGAATGTTCGTCAAAGAGCATCGCGGCATTGGTTGCAGCAGGCAATTGTTCAACAACCAGTTTGATGTTTGTGTAATGCGTGGTTATGATTCCGAAACTTTTCTTGTCATAGAAATATTCCATAAAACTTTCTGCCAAAGCACCGCCTAATTCTGGGTCAGAACCTGTTCCAAATTCATCAATCAGAAGTAAGGTTTTATTGTCTGCTTCACGAATCATTCCGGACATCTTTTTCAGTCGGGAGGAATAGGTTGATAAATGATTTTCTATGGATTGATTATCGCCAATATCCGTCATTATTTTCTCAAAGAAAAACATTTCAGATTTTGGATGACAAGGAACTAAAATTCCACTTTGAATCATCAATTGTAACAATCCAACAGTTTTTAATGTGATGGATTTTCCACCGGCATTTGGTCCGGAAATACAGATAATTCGGTTATGTTCTGTTAAGGTTAAAGTCTGTGGGAAAATCTCCTTATTTTCATTTTTATTTCGAATCCAAAGCAAAGGATGAAAAGCATCTTTCAAACGCAAAGTTTGATGTCTGTTGATTTTTGGTAAAATTCCGTTGACTTTTTCGGCAAATTTTGCTTTTGCTCGAATTAAATCTAAATTGAAAATATAATCCTGATAATCCGAAAGTTGTGGCTGGAATTCTGCAATCTCAGCGGTCAACTGACGAAGGATTTTATCGATTTCTTTTTTCTCTTCTTCCTGATTTTCTCTCAGTTTAAAATAATGTTTCACCACACTTTCCGGCTGGATATAAGTAATAGAACCTGTTTTGGAAATTCCTAAAACACGTCCATTGACTCTTTTCTTGAAACCGGATTTTACGGCTAAAACTCTTTGATCTTCGACAATTGTTTCTCTGATATCTTCTAAGAAATCCGAATAAGTAACCAAAGAACGGTTGAAGTTTTCATCAATTGCTTTTCTGGCGTGTTGGATTTCTGTTCTTAAGGTTTTCAGAACTGTTGAAGCTTCACTTTTAACTTCTCCGAATCGGTTGAAAACTTTGTCAACTTTATCGATGATTTCTTTTCGGAATTCCAAATCTTTGATTTCTTCCAATAATGTGGGGAAAGCTTCCGAAAGTTGAGGGAAAAATCTTTGCAATTTTCCGATTTGCTCGGTAATTGTTTTGATTTTGATAAACGATTTATTCTCTAATCGATAATTTTCTATCAGCATCAATTTCAGTTCCTCTTCGATGTCTTCGTATTCATCAAAAGGAATGGCGTTGGAACTTTCAAAACTTGTTAGGAATTCTGAGGTTTTTTTCAAAGAGATTTCTGCCTCGTCTATTTCCATTGGACGAAGTTCCATTATTTTGTCTGCCGTTTTCGGCGAGTAAGCGAAAGGTGCAATTTCCGAAAGAAGTTCCGGAAATTCTAATTCGTTAAGGTCAGCTTGATTAATATTCACATTGCAAATTTACGAATTTGAAATGTTTTAAATTTTGAAAATTTTAGATGGATAATTTCTTTCAGAAATTGAGTTTTTTTATTTCTTCGAGAGCCTCAGACTGCCATTCGTTTGGGTTTGAAATCACAATTTTCGATAATGGCGAAGCGCGTCCCGGCGGAAGCGGAGCTCTTTTTCTTTTTTTGCTAAAAAAGAAAAAAGCGGGAGATGGAGACGGATAAAGACGCCTAAATCTAAATAACTTCGAGAAAGTTAAAAAAAAAGAACCTACAGCTGAGTCTGCAAGTTCCTTGAATCACAATGTCTTTCTAGCGCGATATTGTGATGTGAAAAATCTAATTATATGAAAAAGTTATTGGATTAATTTTAAATTTTGGTTGCCAAGCTGAATGTCAAGTCCAAATCGTCTTTTACGACAATCATTCCGCCCATTTTTTTCGGAGGTGTGATATTGAAATCACTGAATTTTACATTCTTGCGTCCGATTAATTTGTTGTTTTCTATCTCAAATTCTACGTTGTATCTTTTACTTTGGTTCATCATTTTGACTTCTACAACTGCGATATAATTTTTCTCAACTTTGGTAAAGTTGATGAACTTGATTATCATATTCGGATATTTTTCAGAATTTAGGATTTTCTGAAAATCCTTGGTCATTATTTTGTTTCCGCAATCGAACTCGTTGACTTTTAAAATGATGTTCGGAAGGCTTCTTTCTGTGAAAGTATAAACGCCAGTTTCTGCTTTGAATTTGTTATTGACACATTGAAACTTATTGACATTAGTACTTCCGTTGATCTGAACAAAATTTTCCTGTGCCTGCGCAAAAAGCGTCATAAAACCGAAAAGTAAATAAAGAAGTCGCATAATTTTAATTTTTTAAAACAGAGGAAACTCGAGAGTTTCCTCTGCTTCTGTTAACTGAATATCTAGAAAGCTATGGCTGCTTCTAATACAAATCCATTGAATTTGCCACCATAAAGGATGTTGTTTGGCGCATATCCGTCATATTTTTGGTTGACATACTCCAGCTTGGTAAGAATATTTTTTGTCATAAACCATCCAACACCAACATTGAATCTTGTGACATCCACTTTTTCGCCGGTAGCCAATTTTCCGTCTACGCCATTGTATCTTCCTGCGATATATAGATTCTCGTTGTTTCCAAATCTGTAAAGCAATTCTGCGACGTATTGGTTCCAGGTTCTTCTGTCTGTTTCTGCGAAGTTTCTACCAGAAGCGTTTTCATAAGTTCCGAAGAATTCCAGTCCTTTGTATTTTACAAACGGATTGATCATAAATGAGGTCAGTTTGTTTTTGAAGTCAGGAACAATCTGTCCAGATCTGAAGTTGGCAGAAGAAGTTGCGGCTGTATTTTCCATTACAAAGTAATATCTTGATCCTGCTCTGTCGCCATCATAGAAATCGAGTCTTTGGGTATGCGCTGTATTGTAAACAGATCCTGTTAATCTCACTCTAAGATCTTCATTAAGCTGTTTGTCATAGCCTAATTTGGCGTAAAGAGAAGGACTCGTTCCACCATTAGCAGTTTGGTTCAGTCTTCCGTTGGTTATACCTGCCATTCCTATAAATCCGTCTCTTCTGTAATAGACCTCAGCAAAAACCATTGTTGCAAAAGCATCCATCAGATAGTTGCCTACAAAAGGGTTGTTTGTAACATAAGCATTGTCACTTCTTCTGAAATGGACATCACCATAATTGATCTCATCGTGACCAAATTTGATGGTTGCATACTTCATCACGTCTTTAAGAAAGTCTTTCTTGATGAAGTCTAATTTGTTGATTTGTAAATATCCACCTTTTACATAAGTCTCGTTGTGATGACGAGAAGATAAAAAAGTTCTCAAATGTAAGTTAACGCCGTCGTATAATGCCACGTCAAGATCAAGGTTGGCAGTTGCCAAGTTGAAGTTATTTCCGATATCATACAATTGGTTTGTATTGACTCCAGCAGCGTTGAGTACAGGGGTTGCATTGTTCTCGTGCTGGATAGCCTGGAACTGAAGTGCGAATGCGCCTCCAACTCTCACTTTCATTTTTTCAAAAGTACTTACAGTATCTTTTGGGTTTTCAAAAGCATTGATGCTTCTATGATCGCGTGGATTAAGGTTGTCGATTGGAAATTCTTGAGCCAGGCCAAGGTTTGCCATTGCTAAAGTAGCGATGAAGCTAACTTTTAATAGATTTCTTTTCATGATATTAAAATTATTCAGTTATTATTCAGTTTGATTTTTTATTCTGCTACAACATTCACTTTTACAGTGACAACATCTCCCGTTTTGATTCCCATAAATCCTGGACGATCCATCCCGAATTCAGATAATTTTACGGTTTCTGTTCCGTTTATGAGGTAAGCATTTCCTTTTTTTACTACAGATACGGGAATTGAAACATTTTTTGCAGTTCCTGCTATGGTTAATTTTCCAGCCACATTGCTTTTTCCGATATTGATAGAACTTGCTGTGAAGCTTACATTTGGAGCTTTGTCAGATTTTAAAGCTTCATAAGCTTTCTTTTCCATAATTTTACCTTTCTCTGCACTCAGTGTTTTTACTGGGACTGTCAGGCTTACATTTGTAATTGCATTTCCTGCTACTACTCCAGTGAAAGTTGATGTTGAACCTTTCATTTCCCAATCGTGCATTGGAGAAGTTCCAGAAATAATGATTGTGGTATTTTTTTGAGTTATTTTTTGAGCATTTGATAATTGTGGTAATACTAGACCAGTTAAAATTAAACCAAGACTAATTAGATTTTTCGTTGTTTTCATTTTGATAAGTATTATTTGTAAATTTTGTATATCTTTCGTTTTTGATAGGACAAAGGTATGAGGATGATAAATAATTAGCTTATTTTTTACAATGACAAAAATCTTATTGAACTACTCTGTTGTGATATTGATAAATAATTTCGATAAGACTTATCGATTTCATCAAATAGTAATTTATTTTATAAATAAGTTAAAGTACTTTATTAGTAAAGCTTGTAGAATAATCAGAGATGATATTTGTTAGGTCAACAATTTGTGATGAATATCATTACTAATATTTTTGAATATTTATAAAAAATGTTAAATTATTAAGGAATTGATGAATGTGTTCTGAATATTAATCCTGAAAATAATTCAAGATATTGTGAATAATATATAGGTACGCTTTTCGGTTCAGCATATTCTTTTGCGGTGTTGATTACCATGAGAAATGTAAAAACAACGATAATAATTATTAAGCTACTCAAATAGGCCTATTGAATTGTGCGGAGAAAACATCAGAATCCGGAGAGGAAAAGATTTTACAAGGAATATATGGCGTTTCTAATGGGAATATCCCAAAAAGCTTATTTTGGAAGTTCTAAAGTAAAGATTCGGCTGGATATTTTAAATAAAATTTCAACTATTTTATCCATAAAACCATCAGATATTTGCAAAGTAACTACAAAGTGTGGAGGCGAAATTTATGAGACAAAATATAATCAATGGTTAGATTTTATAAAAAAAATACAATATTATAATTCCCCCAGATCTCTCATCGAACTACTTTTGATAACTAGATAAATGAAATGTATTTTTATTAGCCGTAAGCAATTAAAAATAAAAATCCTCTGCAAACCATAGTTTCAGAGGATTTTTTTGTACCCATAACTGAAGAAATATCGAAACATTTAGTGCAAGATTTAGAAAGAATCTCACAATTATCTGAGCTGAATTATTAAGTTTTTTTACAATAAGACATTGCCGATAGCGGTAAAAAAACAAATTAAATTATTGTATAAATATTTCTAATTACCGATAAAAAAATCTGTAGATCTTAGACTTTAGTTGTGTATGTCTTCGTGTAGGATTGTGAAGGAGTAGGTCAGATTGATTGTAATTATTTTTACGAAAAAGCATATTAGTTATTGACCTTTTTTATTATTTTTATTTGGTTTACTGAATTTCTTTTAATTTATGTTAATGCTATTTGATCTAAAAAACTTTTAGCAGTGGCTATTGGAATTATAAGTCTTTAATTGGCCGTTATGATATTGTATCCATAAACCCAGATATATCAAAACTTATAGTTAAGGATTTGGAAAGAATTTTAGAATTAAATAATCGTGTCTTGAGAGCTCACAGAACTTAGCCTAATTTTTGGCATACGAAGTCAATCTGACAGAAATGCTTTTTAGCATTTTGTTTTCTTCATAAAATTATTACGTTTTGTAGCAAAGTTTTGTATATTTGTTGCTATAAATTATAGCAATGTCAATTTTTTCGGAAAACATGCGGTATTTAAGAGGTAAGCTAAATCTTTCACAACAAAAGGTTGCTGATGATCTTTTAATTACCCGAGGCAGATATGGTAAGTATGAAGATGATGCCGCAGAGCCTCCTCTTGAGATTTTAATCAAAATCTCTAAATATTATAATATCAGTATCGACTTACTTTTGACAATCAATGTCAGCAAATTTTCTATTGATGAAATGATTGAACTTCCTGACAATAGAATTGTTTTGCCTATAAGGGTTGATCAAGATGGAAACAATGAAATTGAGATCATTCCACAAAAGGCTTCAATGGGATACCTGAACGGCTATGGAGATCCAGAATACATAGAAAGTCTGGAAATCATATCCTTACCCTTCTTGAAAGGAGGCAAGTTCAGGGCGTTTCCAGCGGATGGCGATTCAATGCCCCCTTATAAGAACGGAACTTATATTGTGGGAAAGTATGTTGAAAACCTTTCTGACCTGAAAACAGACAGAACTTATGTTTTCATTACCGCTAATGATGGCATCAGTTACAAAAGGTTTCAGTTTCATGAAGCAGATGGTATATGGGTAAAGGCTGACAATCAGTTTTATGATCCTTATAAAATCCCATTACCGGAAATTAAAGAAATCTGGGAATTTGCTTGCAGCATTAATACCAAAGAATATGAATCTGATGAATTTGCGGAGCATCATATTCAAAACTTTATCACCCAGATTAAAACTGATATCAAACAGATCAAAGAGACAATTCGAGATAAAAATTGAATTTGAGTTATTAAAAAACTTCCCCGAAGGTAAGCTAAAAAACAAATGATGAAAAAATCCCGTAGAAACGGGATAAAACAAAAGTAAATATTTCAAAAGAAAATTACAATGAGTCAGCTAAGTTTATTTGATGCAGAAGAATTTTATGAATTTCCAAAGGATTTATTGGAGTACAAAGAAAATTTTCTGAGTAGAGTAGAAGCTGATCTGTTGAAGGATTATCTGCTTCAGAATACGCCTTGGGAACAGCGTACTCAGAAAATGTATGACAAGACGTAAGGAACTTATCAACGGA
>DFXK01000003.1:288640-291205 GCA_002383165.1 Flavobacteriales bacterium UBA4110 | reverse complement strand
GGCTCCTTATATTTTTTTGTCGATTAGTAGTGATAACAAATACTAATGATTAGAATTACTCTTGTTGTACCAAATGCTGCAAGTTCGGGTCATTTTTAATGCGCTCCATTTCACTAACAACAATATTCAGGATGTCTGATTTTATCTGCTTGTAATTGTTTTCTATTTCCTGCTTCATCTTATCCTCGCCCTGCTCATTTACAAAAGATAAGATTTGCGGTATTTGCTGATAGGCTTTGCTTTCTGCCGCTACCTTTTCATTGTCCACTACAACTTCGGCGTGAAATATTTTCTGCTCAATACGTTCATCGAAGTTATCCGATACAGAACCGACAAACATACCTTGTGTAAGCGTTGAAATTTTCGATGCAGGAATAAGGCTGTCCAACTGTGTTGATATGGAGGTAGATTTATCGTTGCGGTTAATCGTCATACTTTGGCGTTTCTGCAATACTTTTCCAAAGCGTTCCGAAAGGCTTTTTGCCGTTTCGCCAACAACCTGCCCACTGAAAATATTCCCAACGGTATTCTGGATAACCTTTGCTTCCTTATCGCCATAGTCACGTATTAATTGCGAAAAATCCTGAAATCCCAAGCATACCGCTACCTTATTGCTACGGGCAGTTGCAATAAGATTGTCCAGTCCCCTAAAATAAATCGTGGGCAGCTCATCTATGATAACCGAACTCTTTAATTGCCCTTTTTTGTTGATGAGCTTTACAATTCTCGAATTGTATAAACCCAATGCTGCGGAGTAGATATTTTGGCGGTCGGGATTGTTACCTACACACAAAATTTTAGGTTCTTTGGGATTGTTGATGTCGAGCGTAAAATCATCCCCGGTCATTACCCAATACAATTGCGGGCTAATCATTCTTGACAAAGGAATTTTTGCCGATGCAATCTGTCCCTGTAATTGGTCTTGCGCTCCGCCTTGCCAAGCATCCATAAACGGAGAAAGATAGTTTTCCAAATCGGGGTATGACGTTAAAATCGTGAACACGTCCGAATACTTTTTATTCAGCAATTCAATGGCGTGAGGAAATGTACAATACTTGCCATCTTCGTAAATTTTCAAATACCAAATAATAGCAGCTAAAAGAATAATCGGGCTTTCCACGAAAAAATCCCCTTGTTTCTGTATCCACGACCTGTTGAGGTTCAGCATTATGGTATAAGCTGCTTCATAAGCATCCGAAATGTCCGTCATAAAGTCGGGGTTCAACGGATTACAACGGTGGCTCTTGCGTGGGTCATCGAAATTTATCACGTAAAATTTGGGCTGTACCTTGTACTTATCCCTGTTCTTTAGGAGATGATTGTAGGCAATAGTCGAAAGGTCGTCAAACTTGAAATCGTAGATGTACATACTAAAGCCTTTCTCAATCTGTTGCTTGATGTAATTGTTTACGATGGCATAAGATTTTCCGGAGCCGGGTGTTCCCAATACGATAGATGCCCTGAATGGATTTACAATGTTTATCCAACCGTTGTTCCATTTGCCTTTGTAGTAAAATTTGGTGGGCAGGTTAACGGAATATTCGTTTTCCATCAGTTTGGTTTCCTGCTGAAAGCTCTCATTCTCATTATTAAATACGTCGTCCATCAGGTTGGTACGAAGCAGGCGGCTCATCCATACGCCCGCCATCAGCAAGGCGATATAACCTAATGAGATAGTAAGCATATACAGGAATGTGCCTGTTGCCGGAGATAGCTTTAACAAAGGTGTGTTCAGGAAGAACAGCACAAAGCCAACGCCCAACGCCACGTAAATTTTAGTCCAGGTTATCTTTTCGTTCTTTACGCCCTTTGTCCCTAAACAGCTTAAAGCCAGTAAGACCAAAGCGAATACTTTGGTGTAAAGAGTGTGTGAAAACAAGCCCGCCGTCCGGTTGAACTTGCCTAATATCTTGTTGATTACTTCCAACGTCCAACCACGTTCTAAAAAGAAACCGTAGCAGAACCAATAAAGGTGCATCAGCACCAAAAGAATACTGACTGCCCGCATAAAAGCCATTATCTTGGCAAGCCCTCTTAAATCGTCTTCTCCCTGCATTATTTAAAGTTTTAATGTTCGGGCGTGAATTTAAAGGCTCTATGCAGTGGTTATAAGAATATGGCAGCCAGTGGCATTGTGTGGCAGTGTTTGGCTGAATATTACTTCTGACCTCTTTGGCGTTTGCGTTTCTTCTTCATTTTATTGGCAAAGTCCTGTTCCTCGTAATCTTCGCCCTGGGCTTCGGGCAGTAAGCCGCCCAACGCTTCAATCAAACCGTCTTCGTGTTTGTCCGTAATTAAGAAGTCGAACAAATGATGTGGTTCTTCCGCAGGAAGATCCGCATCATTTGATGTGGATAGTTTGAGTTGTAAAACGGCAGGTTCTTTAATGTCCGGTTTGATGTTATTTTTCCAATAATCATTAAAGGTGTTGGCAGAAAGTTCTGTTGCCAAAATGCTTTGGAATTGTGGTCTATAAATGTGATGCCATAAATACGCCCTGTATTATTTCGGCGCACCACAACGTTAATACCCTGTTCCGCCAACTGCTTTTTAAATGCCTGTTCA
>DFXK01000003.1:279388-288614 GCA_002383165.1 Flavobacteriales bacterium UBA4110 | reverse complement strand
CTAAAAATGCAGTTCCAAAGCCGGAAGCCCTGTGCTCTTTCCGAACAGCGAAGCTTTGAACGGATGCCCGGCTCTTTCGCCTTTTTCATTTAGCGGAATATATTGAAGGGTTTTATAGTGGTCCCACATGGATCGGTCAGTGATTCTATTTCATAAAAATTTACTCAGTCTTTTACAATACACTTGCTTACAGCAGCTTTATGACTTTTTCAAACTTTACAATCTGCACTACGAAGATAATTATTCTAATAAAGTTTAAATTCCTTTATTTCTTTAAAATCAGAATAATCTATAGTTTTACGATACTTGCCATCGGCGTAGCTTTCTATATGCTTTTCTTCACTTTTTGTAAATTTAACTCCTAGCTCGCCTTCTATTTCTTCAATGGAAACAGTAAGCTTTTTCCCGTACAGTCTGGAATAGGCTGTACCGAAAGATTCGGCAAGAATGTTGCGATCTTCTTCGGGAACTTGTGGAAGCCAAGTCACCATCCATTCTATTCTCTGGTCAGCGTGATCTGTCATTTCAAGAGAGCAATGCCTCCAAAAGCATTTTAAATCTGCAGCACGTGCTTCTCTACCGAGCTGGACAAGCCCCTGTAAACATTCAATTATGACATTGAAATGATTTTTTTTAACAGCTGTACAACCTAGAAAACCGAGATCTTCAAGGCACCTGTACAACACATCTGAATTTTTCTTCGAAACTGCTTCTTGCCCAATGATAGTAATATATTTAGCAAAGGATGCCAAATGAACACTAAAGAACATTTTTCTTTCACCTGTTTCAGGATCATGAATTCCCTTTTGCGATAGTTCACGGCATAGAGAACTTATATATATAACAAATTCTTGATTATTATCCAAAGCACTTTTAGCATATTTAACCAGGATGTCTATGAGGTCATCATAGGGTGCTGTGGCTTGCAGTAGTCTTAAAGCTTTCTCTTTTACAAAATCTCCAGTTTTATAGATTATGATCGAAAGTAGAGGAATGTTTTTTGCCGTAACAACCTGTGTTAAAATTATTTCAAATGTATCTGTCACCACTTTATTGATTGCAAATCTGCTCCCACTTTTGTAATCTACAATTTCGTGATCGACGCAAAGGTCAGTTAATAAAAAATAATTGTTGATAGCCCGCTCATAGGTTATTTTATCACCATTCTTTAACGCAAGTTCAATAACGTTACAAAGTAATGCAAATATATCGTTAGCAATAACATTGGTGTTGTATTTTGATGTTACACTATTTAGAGGCGTTTCATTTGGCCATTCAAATTCCAGTTTTTCACTTTTCTCTTTTGCTGCTTTATCTACAAATTTAAATTCATTCAAATAACGGAAAATATTATTCATACCTAAATTCTTTTCCATTAGAAGACGTGGATTACATTCTTCAATTGAGATCATTGGAAGGAGAATAGCTCCGTAGATTAGCAAGGGTATGCAAAAAATACCTGCTGCTGGTACATAAGTTTTATTGATGATCAAATTGATCAGTGGAATTATTGCAATAAATACGACTGCATAACAATAGATCAGATGACGGTTTGAAACATATTGTAAAAGTGCTTTGTAGGGTGAGAACTGATATTGCAAGAAGGAAAAACTGATTGAAAAAGTTGCAAAATACCTATTCCTGTACTTATAAAGGCTATGTTATATACTGCAAGATCCTCTAGGTTGGCAAAACACATAAGTGAAATGCTTAACAAAATAAAAGGAATTAGTGCTGACAACTTTATTTTATAATTTTTCTTCATAAAATCTAGAGATTAAATTTTCTTATAAGCACTTATAAAATAAATTAGTTTAAAAGCACTGTAGATAATTGAAAACTTTAGCACAATTCTGATTAGACCGACTAAGCATCTACTATTCACATTAAATCATAAATCCTATAAGACCTTATTATTGTGATATATAGATATATTTGATTTTCTTTGGATCTGGTTCATAGTTGATAATTCTAACTTAAAATCATCCTGTCCTAATAGAATAACTCTCTTAATTATAAACTGAAATTAAGCAATTTATCTATATCAAAAAGACATTCTAAGACAAAGAACACTTAGAATTGGCATATTTCGATATTGTATAACGTAGCACTATAATTTGATCTGTGGTTTGAGATAATCTCATATAATAAATTAAATATGATGAGTGCTTATGAAAAAGGTTTCTTCACAAAAAAACATTCAGAAAAAAAGATCGGAGGATACAATTATAGATTTTACGCAAAACACCTTGAAAAAAGTATCTTTAGAAAGATCAAAAAAAATTCTGATGGAGTCTGGATTAAATCCAACAGATGATGAAGTCAGAAGTATAATGGATTTTGCTCATCAGTTGGCAAATCAAATTATTAAAAATTATATTTTAAAATAATTTTACTACATTAGCCTGATAGCCATAATGTTAACACCAAACTTACTACTATGCTGATAGCAGATTTATATATTAGAGTTTCTACAGATGAACAAGCTGATAAAGGTTATTCTCAGAGAGATCAGCATGAAAGATTAGAACGATATTGCAATCAAAACCAGATTACGATCGGTCAGGTGATATTTGAAGACCACTCTGCTAAAAATTTTAATAGACCGGAGTGGACAAAATATATCAATCACATTAAAAAAAGAAGTCTAAAATCAAATTTAGTTTTGTTCACTAAGTGGGATCGCTTTAGCAGAAATGCTGGCGATGCTTATCAAATGATTAAATTACTACTCGGTAACAACATCTCACCCCAAGCGATCGAGCAACCTTTAGATATGTCTATTCCGGAAAATAAGATGATGCTTGCCATCTATTTGGCAGCTCCGGAAGTTGAAAATGACCGCAGAGCCTTAAATACTTTTTATGGGATGAGAAGAGCTCAGAAGGAAGGAAGACTTATGGGAACAGCTTCGTACGGATATGTTAATAAATGTACGGAAGATGGCAGAAAATATGTTGGTCTAAAAGAGCCGGAAGCTTCGAATATGCTTTGGGCATTTAATGAGATCGTTAAGGGCACTTACTCCATCAATCAAATAAGGCTAAAGATGAATGCTATGGAAGGTGCAAACATTAGCAGTACATCATTCTACAGGGCAATTAAAAATCCTATGTACTGTGGTAAAATATTTATTAAAGCTTACAAAGATGAAGAAGCCTGTCTCGTAGAAGCTACTCATGAAAGTTTGATTTCAGAGGCATTATTTAATAAAGTACAAAAGGTACTAAGTCGCAAAACTTGGGAAGAAAGGCCAAAAGGAAAAATAATTGCACATGACCAATTTCCTCTAAGAGGTTTTTTAAGATGTCCAAGATGCGGAGGTCACATTACCGGTAGCGGATCTAAAGGTAAAAAGAATATTTATTATTATTATCACTGCAATTCCAAATGCGGGTACAGATATAGCTCAAATATCGTTAATAATGCATTTACAAGAGAGTTAAAAAAATATGAGTGTCATACCGCATTTGTTCAACTTCTTAAAGAAATACTTTTGATCAATTTTAAAAACATACATCGAAGTCTCGACATAAAGAAAAAAGAAATTTCTTCAAAAATTATTAGCTTAAATAGTCGTCTAAATAGTGCCAGAGAAAAATATTTAGAGGATAAGTTGGATTTCGAAGATTATCAGTTAATTAAAAATGAAAGTAAAAAGAAAATTGATGCATTGGAAATGGATCTGCAGGGTCAAAAGCTGACTGGTAAAAGTATGGATATTAAAACAAAACTCGATCAGGTATTAAAAATATTGCCAAATCTCTCTCAACTCTATGCTACAGGAGATTTAGATACTAAAAGAATAATAGTGTGTTCGGTTTTTGCTGAAAAACTCGAATTTGACGAAACAACTTTTCGAACACCCCAGATCAATTCCGCTCTTTCTTCTATCTTATTAATTAGCAACCAATTACGAAGTAAAAAAAAAGGAAAAATCACTCCTAAAAGTGATTTTTCCCGTCAAGTGACCTCGGAGGGATTCGAACCCCCAACCGACGGAGCCGAAATCCGTTATTCTATCCAGTTGAACTACGAAGCCATTTTTTAATTAGAAAGTAATCTTAACACCTCCTACAACCTGCGCACCCAAAACTTTGTAGCCCAAGTAATTCTGGTATTTGGCACCAAGAAGATTATTTCCGAGTGCGAAAATACTGAAATTTTTGTGAATTTTGTACTCTGCAGAAAGATTAATATCTGCATAACCGCCAACTTTCTCATTAACATTCTCTTGCATACTGAACGCTGGAAAAGTTGTTACAACAGAATAAGAATTAGATGTTCTGTCTGTTACAAAATAAGCTTTGAAACCAAGGTTCAGTTTCTTTTCCAGCATTGTATATTTTGCGCCAAGATTGAATTGGAATAATGGTTTGTAATAAACTTCTTCCAGATTATCCAATTTATATTTCATAAAATGTAAACCTGCATCAACAGTCAGATTTTCCATTGGAAAGACCTGCAAATCACCTTTCACTTCCATTAATGTTCCATTATCATAGATTGAACTGAAAGTATTCGCGTAATCATATCCATTTCTACCTAGATTCAGATCAACACCCAGCGGATTCGGAGTAGGCAAATAGAACAATGGATTACTTACAAAAAACTGCGCATTATTCAATTTGCTGAAACCTGCATTCACATCATATTTGAAAGTCTGGTCAACATCTCCTTTCAAACCGAAATAGAAATGATATTTGGTTTCCGTTGGTGTTAAAACCAAATCAGAAATCAAAAATGGATTTTCATCCAAAAGATTACCATAAGTATTCAATTTCAAACCGCCGTCAATTCCTCCATAAAACTTGAATTCATCCGCTGCAGCAACCAAAACTTCTGCTTTTGGAAACCAATAGAATTTGTTATTCTTTGATTCTTCTGCAACATTGCTGGAATTTTTAGAGTTAAGAAAACTAAAATCAGAACCAATCAACAAATAAGAATCGCCTTTGTAGAAAGTCACTTTTGGTGACAATGTAAAATTGAATTGATTATTGGTGTTCTGATTCAAGATATCAAATTTAGAATTAACTGTTTCCAGATTGATTCCTAAATCTCCATTAGCTGTGATATCATCGTAAACAGAAAAATCGTGCTTTGATAAATTCAATTCTGCATTCGCATAATTTTCACTGGCTCCAAAATGGTCGCTCAAGAAATAAGATTTCACACGAACATTGTTCAGAATATCATTCGAGTAATGGTCATAATAACCATTCACACTGAATTTGTTAACTTTTTGCTCCAAATCAACATCATTATTTGGCGGCGTTAAAGCATAAATCCCATAGTAATTATAATTGTTGAAAGCATAATTGGCATCTATATTAAACTTCCCTTTTTCTGTGTAGATATTAGCATAGCCACCTATCTTCGCTTGATTTTGCTTTGAAGTCCAATCGTACTCTTTTTTCAGTCCCGAAGTTGACAAATAATGGACATCCGCTCCTACTTCTACATTTTCCTGTATTTTTCCTGAGATATTAGCATCAGCCAAAAACTTTCCATAATTCCCATAACCTAATCTGAAATAATTGGATTGATAGTCATTAGAGAATTTTGGAGAAATATCTTCGCCTTGGATTTTGGTTGTTTTGAAGTCCGAAACTGGCGGAACATTCACGATATCATATTTAAGATTGAGTGAGTCTTCCTTTTTCTTGTTATCCGGCGGATAGTTTTTTTCCTGAACAACAGATGTTTTCTTCTTTTCGATTTTCTTGACTTCCGGCTCACGTTTTCTGTTAAGAATCAACTGCTCTTCTTTGATTTGAGCTCCTAATTCCGAGATTCCAACTGTTCCCAAAAATGCCAAAACGGCGATATATTTTAGTTTGTTCATTTCTTACTTTAATTTTAAACGCAAAGAGCGCAANNAAGGCGTAAAACTTAGCAAAGATTTCATTATAATTATCATTAAAATATTTGCGAGTTACTTCTTGATCTGTGCTTTTACTTCTTTTGCTTCTGCAACAATCTCTGGGAAATCGCCATAGTTATTGATGATTTCGTCCACCGTATAACTTGCCTGGTAATTATCTTTCAGAGCCAGATAATTTTTCGCCATCACAACCAGTGCTTTTGCACCCCAATACTCTTCCGAAGCATAATTGTTGGCCAATTTGAAAATGGTTTCATTAGACGATTTGAAAGCTTTTCCTTTATTTTGATAAAAAGCTTTTGCGTATAAAGCTTCCGCCGCCACTTCTGTATTAGAAGATTTTTCCAACGTTGTGTAAGCTGTTTGTGCATCTTTATCTTTTCCTTGCTGCATCAAACTTCTAGCTTTGATGACTTTCGCCTGTTCCAAAGTTGCAGCCGAATTTTTCGTGTTAGCAATTACAGCATTGGCATATTTTTCAGCTTCAGCAAAGTTCTTCTCATCCGCATAGATTTTCATCAATTCAACTGAAGCAAAGTTTTTAATTGTAACGTTGGTTGAGTTAGCATTCTGTTCCAGATATTTTTTCGCATCAGCAATTTTATCCTGAGCCAAATAAATCTGAGCCAATCTTACTTGAGCTTCCTGCTGATAATCATTTTGGAAGTCAGCAACGTTTTGTAAAGGAAGCAATGCTTTATCAGTTTGTTTTAATTGATAATAACTTTCTCCCAACTCGTATTGCGCTTTGAAAAGATTGTCTCCGCTTGGACTTTGGTCAAGGTATTTCTCGTAGTAGGAAACTGCTTTTGTGTAATCTTTTTTCGAGAAACTGTCTTGCGCCAGATTCAGATTGATTTCACTGATTTCTGTTCCGGAAACATTAACATCAAGACCTTTTGCAAATTTTTCGTAGCCTGCGACATCGCCGTTTTTCACAAAAGCAGGTTTTGCTGCCGCAACAATTTTGTCTGCATAAGCCGTATTTTTATATTGATTAGCTAATTGTCGGAATTCTGCAATCGCATTATCATTTTGATTCAAATCAATTAAATTCTGCGCTCTATAAATCTGGGAATTCGCTACCAGATCTTTATCTGTACTTGATTTGATAACTTTATCAAAGTAAGCATTAGAATTACTGAAATCATCATTCTGAGCATAAGCAGAACCTATTTCATAACTCGCATCATCCACATACTCTGAATTTGGATATTTTGAAATCAAGGTTTTCAACTCAGAAATCTTCGCCACTGTATCGCCTTTGAAACCTAAAGCCAAAGCTTTTTGATAAAAAGTATAATCGCTGGCGTTTTCGGTTTTATTATAGATATCTAAAGCTTCATTTAACTGATTGTTGGCGTAATAAGTATCAGCCAGACGCAGTTCCGCATCCGCTTTAAATTCTTGTTTCGGGAATCTCAGATATTCTTTAAAATATTCCTGAGCAGAAGCAAAATCCTTGGACTTGAAATAAGCGTAACCTAAATCATAATCCAGTTGCTCACGCTCCGGAAAACCTTCTGCTGTTTCGTTTTCTAATTCTTTATAGGTAGCAATGGCGGATTTGTAATCGGATTTCTGATAGTAAGTTTGTCCTAACCAATATTTGGCTTTTTTATAATAATCTTTGTTTAAATTGAATTTAAGACTTCTCAAAAAGTACGATTCAGCTTGGTCAAAATTTCCTTTATTAAATTCCTCAGAACCTAATAAATAAGAAACCTCCTGCTCTATCTTATTAGTTTCATTGGTTTTCTTGTCTAGTTTTGAAAGGGCATCCAAAGTCGCTTTATAATCTCCGGAATACAAATAAGATTTGACCAAAAGTGACCTCATTTCTTGGCTTTTCGAGTTCGGATATTTATCCACATATCTCTGAATTACTTTTGATGAATTCTCAAATGGATTACCTAATTCGTAACCTAATTTTGCATATTGTTCCAAAGCTAATTGCTGAACTTTTGCATCATAGTTCATCTGAGAAGCATTACGATAAGCCGAAAGCGCTTCTTGCTTTTGATTGTTTTGCAAATAAGCATTTCCAAGCTGATAATAAGCGTTTTGTGCTAAAGGAGAATTGCTGTTGATCAATTGATTGTAATAAGCAACTGCTTCGGCATTTTTCCCCACTTGAGAAGAAACAAATCCCATCTCATATAGGTCAGTTTCAGACGGCGTTTGTTCTTTATCTAAAAATAATTTCAGATGCGGATATGCCGACTGATAATCACCTTTCATAAAGTAACTCTCTCCTACTATCTTGTGGATTTCTGTATCGTAAGCTGTGGTTTTTCCGTTATTCAGGATTTCGTTTCCTTCGGAAATTGCTAAGTCATAATTCTTCTGATTATAATACATCTGCACATAATATGGTTTTACCAGATGTGCATAGTCTTCATTATTCTTGATTTGGTCGAAATAAATAAAGGCATTATCATTCTGCTTGTCTGCATAATAAAGATGTCCCAACATATAAGAAATGGCAGGTTTGCTGGCTTCGTCCGCATTTTTGTAAGATTCTTCCAACGCTTCAATTGCTCCAGCCGAATCTCCAGTCATAAACTTGGCATAACCCAGCTTCATAATATGCTGTGTATTTTCCTCTTTGCTCAGCTGATATTGATTGACTTTCTGCAAAGTTTCCAATGCTTTTTCGAAGTCTTTTTTAGCCAAATAATAATCTGCCAAAGGTCCATTCGCCTGCGCAAAATAAGCCGACTTCGGGTATTCTTTCATAAAAGCATTCAGTCTTTCTTCTGCATATTGCTGCTGCAAAATCACGCCAATCACATTGCTGAAAAACAATGACGCTTCTTTTCTGGAACTGCTGAGGCTTTTATTATAAAAATACTGTTGAGAATATTGGTATTGGGAAGCATTGTAAACTTTGGTATTGTAGAGATTCTCTGCTAGACCAAAGTGATAGTCTTCTTTTTGAGTAAAATATTGAGATTGTTGCGCCTCAGAAATCCCATAAAGTGATAACAACGAAGCTATTAATATCTTTTTTGAATTCATTGATGATTGAATTTTCTTAAACTTTGTTCATCGTCTGCGAGAGCCTCAGACTGACAAATCATTGTCGAAGCTAGAGCAGCAACAAAGTTTGTTCCTTTTTCAACGAAAATAGGGAAAAGATATTATTTGCAGGCAGCTTAATTGGAAATTAATTATAATTATAAACTAAGTAATAAACAATTTTGGCCTTCCGAAGCTATCACCAGATGCTGCCCGAGGTAGAAACTGGTGGAAGCTGCCGTCTGCTTCTCATTATTCAGGAAAGCATAAAACTTCATCGTTTTGCCGAGACAGTAGGTTAATGACACGAAGTTAAAA
>DFXK01000003.1:275077-279377 GCA_002383165.1 Flavobacteriales bacterium UBA4110 | reverse complement strand
TTTCCGAAGAAGACCCGAAGGATTGTTGGAGAAAACTGAAAGAATCCTTAAATAATTTGCTGATTGATTTTGACTTTAAAACATCTTATTTCATTAAGTAAATGTTAAAACCATCAAATTTTTATTACATTTGTTTCTTTCACAAAAATTATCAACTTAGATGAGTTCACTTTTCAGAAGAAAACACTACGCAGAAAATGCAGATTCGGGACAACTTAACAGAGTTCTTGGAACCTGGGATATTGTATTTTTTGGGATTGCCGCCATCATTGGAGCCGGAAGTTTCAGCAGTTTGGGAGAAGCCATTTTCCGCGGTGGTCCGGGTGTGATTGTTCTATATCTGATTTGTGGTTTTGCCTGTGCTTTCACCGCACTTTGCTATGCCGAATTTGCCAGCAGAATCCCAACAGCGGGAAGTGCATACACCTATGCTTACGCCAGTTTTGGGGAACTGATTGCCTGGGTTATCGGCTGGGCTTTGATTATGGAATATTCTTTTGGAAACATCTACGTTGCCTTTTCCTGGTCCGATTATTTTACCAGTTTTATGGAAAGAATCGGTGTCCATATCCCTGATTATTTTACTTGCAGTTATACCGAAGCTAAAAAAGCGGTTCTCAATAATTCGACTAATGCAGAATTGATTAACGCTTGGAAATCTGCTCCTGTCATTGGAAATCTGAGAATCATTGTTGATATTCCGGCTTTGGTAATCAATGGATTAATTACTTGGCTTTGCTATCAGGGAATCAAGGAAAGTAAGAATTTTAATAACTTTTTTGTGATTCTGAAGTTATTCGTGATTCTTCTGGTAATCGCAGTCGGTGTCGCTTATGTGAATACAGGAAACTGGTTTCCTACAAGTTTTGTAACTTCAGAACCTTCTTTTATGCCAAATGGATTTGCGGGTGTAATGTCTGCTGTTTCAGGTGTTTTCTTTGCTTATATTGGTTTTGATGCGATTTCTGTTTTGTCAGAAGAAACTAAAAATCCACAAAAAGACCTCCCAAAAGGTATGTTGATTTCTTTGGGACTTTGTACTGTTATCTATATTATTTTAACTTTAACATTAACAGGATTGGTAGATTACAGGAAATTTGACGGCATTGGAGATCCGCTGTCATTTGTATTTGACAAAACCAATCTCAACCTTCCCTGGATGGAATTTATTGTCTCATTGATTGCGATTGTTGCTATTACAACCGTTCTTTTGGTTTTCCAAATGGGACAGCCGAGAATCTGGATGGCCATGTCCAGAGATGGGCTTTTACCAAAGAAATTTCAGGAAGTACATAGTAAAAACAAAGTACCGTCTTTTGCAACAGTCGTGACAGGAATTGTGGTGGGCATTCCGATCATCTTCACGGATAAATCTTTCATTCTTGATTTTACCAGCATCGGAACTATTTTCGCTTTCGTGCTTGTTTGTGGTGGCGTTTTGATGTTGCCTCCAAAAGAAAAACTGAAAGGTAGATTCCACTTACCTTATATTAATGGGAAGTTCTTATTTCCATTAATTTTCATTGGTGGTTTGGTATTCTTTTATTTCTACCAACCCGAATTTTTCCACAATTTAACCAATATCAAAGATCCGAATGAAGGCGAATTCCGTCTGGCAATTATTATTTTTATCATTGTTAACCTAATCCTGTGTGTATTAGCATTTCTAAAGAATCTCTCGCTGATACCATTAATAGGACTAAGTTCTTGTTTATACCTTTTGACCGGCATGAGCCACGAAAATTGGTTTTGGTTTGGTTTATGGTTTGCTGTAGGTTTAGTAATTTATTTCCTGTACGGTTATAAAAACAGTAGACTAAATCCTATTAACAATGTCAACCAATAAAAGAATTACTAATTATAAAGATTTTTATCAATTTTATCTTACTGAACACAAAAAACCACTAACCCGCATATTCCATTTTATTGGTATCCTATTGGTTTTTTTGGTTATTTTTTATGTCTTTAAATCGGGGAAAGAGCGATTTCTTTGGTATTGCCCTATTTTTGGTTACGGCCTGGCGTGGTTTAGTCACGCTGCGATAGAAAAAAACAAGCCTGCTACGTTCAGATATCCATTATGGTCAATTATTTCATATTTTAGACTTTTTTTCGAACTCTTAACAGGAAAACAAAAATTTACAAATAAATAATGAGGAAATATATTTATTATCTACAACCATGAAAAATTTCATCAAATCAAATATTTCTCAGGATTCTTTAGCTCTTTTGCTGGTTCAGGCTCCGGTTGCCCTTTCTATGTTGATGGGTGATGAATTTATTATACAAGTTGCCAATCCTCAAATGCTTCAGCTATGGGGAAAACCGCCGGAAATTATTGGTTCAAAGTTAATTGATGCTTTACCAGAACTCCAAGACCAGCCTTTTATGGATATTCTTAGCCAGGTACGCACTACAGGAACGCCTTACAAAGGTTATAAAGAATTTTGCTATCTGGTTCGAAATGGAAAGCGGGAGGAATGTTATTTCGATTTTATCTATGCACCGATTTTTAATGATGAAGAAACCGAAATCATCGGCGTAAGCGTCGTCGCTACGGAAGTTACAGATCAGGTTTTTGCTGAAAAAAAATTGTCTGAGACAGAATATACTTTTGAAAGACTCATTAAGGAATCAGATTATTCTATAGCGTTGTACAAAGGCCCGGATCTTATCATCGATATTGCCAATAACAGCATGCTCAGAACTTGGGGTAAAAATGAAAAAGTAATCGGTATGAAGCTAGAAGAAGCTCTTCCCGAACTTGAAGGTCAACCTTTCATCAAGATTCTCAAAGATATTTTTAAAACAGGTAAAACGTATTCTGCTACTGAAGACGAAGTTATTCTGGAAAGAAATGGCAAACTATACACTACCTATTATAACTTTTCTTACAAACCACTTTTCAATGCAAAAGGTGAAGTGTATGCTATATTGAACTTCGCTACGGATGTTACGGAAATGGTGCTTACCAAGAAGCAACTAAAGCTGAACGAGGAAAAATACAAAAATCTTGCAGACAGTTTACCCATCATCATTTGGACAGCCGACAAAGAAGGAAATATAAATTATTACAACAAAAAGTGGTACGATTATACAGGATTCGAAGGCATTGATAGCAGAGAAGTAGCAACCCTCAAAATTTTACATCCAGATGATGTTAAAAGAGCAATGCAAATTTGGGAAACAAGCCAGAAAAACAAAAGTGCTTACGAGATAGAATATCAATTTAAAGATAATAAAGAAGAAGATTCTTACAAGTGGTTTTTGGGTCGTGCCGTACCGATAAAAGACACGAACGACGATATCATCCAATGGATTGGAACTTGTACCGACATTAACGAATTCAAGCAATTTCAACAGCAGAAAGATAATTTCTTGGGAATTGCAAGCCACGAACTGAAAACACCACTTACAAGCCTGAAACTATACTCCCAATTTCTTGAAAAAAACCTTAGAAAACAGGAAGACGACAAGAATGCGGATGTGGCTAAAAAGATGGATGAGCAGATCAATAAACTAACAGGTCTTGTGAACGATTTATTGGATGTCACAAAGATCCAAAATGGAAAAATACTTCTTAATAAATCAGATTTCGATTTCAATGATCTTGTTGAGGAAATTGTCACTGAACAGCAAATGAGCACCAGTCACAAAATACTTGTAGAATCTGAAAAAATCGGAAATATCTACAGTGACCGCCACAGGATATCTCAGGTGATGAGTAATCTCATTGGCAATGCCATAAAATATTCTCCAGATTCCGACAGAATCCATATTACAACAAAAGTAACAGATGACGACTGTGTGCTTTTTGCCGTGAGAGACTTCGGAATAGGCATNNCCTGCCGATAAAACGGAAAAAGTCTTTGAGCAGTATTATCGTGTGAGCGGAAGCAAAGAACACACATTTCCGGGACTAGGTTTGGGACTTTATATATCCTCGGAGATCATTAAGAGAAGCGGTGGCAAGATTTTTGTAAACTCAATTGAAGGAAAAGGTTCGGAGTTTTGTTTTCTATTTCCGAAAAATAATGAAGCAAATTAATATTCTTGTTTAAAATGTCAACATCAAAAAAAATAATAGTTGTGGATGACAGTCCAGCCATTCTGGACTCTGTAAAGCTGATGCTCAATATGGAAGGTTTTGAGGTTTCTAATTATGAGCGCGGTAGCGATATGTTTAATTCTTTGCTACAAACATCGACTAAGCCGGATGTGATCCTGATGGATATGTGGCTTTCTGGGGAAGATGGAAGAGATATCTGTAAAATGATTAAACAGCACCAGGAGTTCAAAT
>DFXK01000003.1:45724-275032 GCA_002383165.1 Flavobacteriales bacterium UBA4110 | reverse complement strand
AACCAGGAGTTCAAAAATATTCCTGTCGTGATAATGTCTGCCAGCCGAGGTTTGGGCGATTCTGCAATAGAAAGCGGAGCGATAGATTTCATTCCAAAACCTTTTGATCTTGGAGAGATTGTAGAAAAAATCAGGTACTATTCCAACGCTAACGAATAATTTTTATTTGGGCAGCTAAATCCGCCCTCCGTTCCCGCTTNNGCTCCACTCAGGTCGGGCTGCATTCAATTCAACTTTTAAAATTTATGAAAAAATAATACTCCATAAAAAAGCAGTTTAAAATTTTTTAAACTGCTTTCTTTTCTTCAATAGTTGCGAATTTAGAAATCGACGGTTTCTGAATTCAAACCGGAAAAGCCGGTTTCTTCCAAAGTTTTTAAAGCTTTCATATCACTTTCGGATATTTTGAATCTTTCAAAATGTAAGTTGTTTTTTATATTGACAGGATTTTCAGATTTCGGCAAGACAATCACGCCAGATTGTAAACAAAATTGGATGCAAAGGATTGCTGGCGAAACATCATATTTTTCAGCAATATCTTTCAGATCTTCATCTTTCAATAATCTTCCAGAACCAATTGGACTCCAAGCTTCTATTGAAATACCTTGCTCTTTACAAAAATCCACCACTTCTTGCTGGGTGTAACCTGGATGAAACTCTATCTGATTAACAGCCGGAATCACTTCTGCAGTTTCCAACAATGCTTTGATTTGAGGCAACATAAAATTGCTGACACCTATGGTTTTCACAACTCCAGATTTGTACAACTCCTCCATCGCTTTCCACGTTTCCGCATTGATTTCCTTCCAATTCTCAAATTGTTTCTCATTTGCAGGCCAGTGAATCAATAACAAATCCAAATAGCTGGTCTTCAGTTTTTTAAGAGACTGCTCTACAGAATATTTCACACCTTGTGCGCTTCTGTTGCTGTTCCATATTTTGGTAGTGAGATACAGATCCTTTCTTTCGATTCCGGATTCTTCAATCGCTTCTCCTATTTCCTCCTCGTTTCCGTAGATATCAGCTGTATCAATATGTCTAAAACCAGCTTCTAAAGCTGCCTTCACAGTTTTTTGAACACTTTCTGTCGTTTGCCATGTTCCAAAACCAATCTCAGGAATCTCAGTTCCGTTATTGAGAATTACATTCTTCATTTTAATTAAAATTTGTCAGATCCATAGCGAAAATCAAGCCATCAGAAATAATCTCAATTATAATTAATCTATAAAAATATTCATCGTTAATTTTGGGATATTTCATAAATTTGAACTATGGAAAAACAGGAATTCGGATTGCTTGGGAAAAATATTTCTTACTCATTTTCAAAAAAATATTTTGAGGAGAAATTCAAAAAATTATTTCTTAAAAATCATTCATACAACTTCTTTGATATTGCAGACATAGAACATATAAATTCAGTTATAGATAATCAAAATCTAGTTGGGATGAATGTCACAATCCCCTACAAACAAGCCATTATTCCTTTCCTTGATGAACTCAGTAAAGAAGCGCAACAAATCGGTGCTGTGAATTGTGTGAGTTTCCAAAACGGTAAAAAAATCGGTTATAATACAGATGCTTTTGGATTCGAAAAAACGCTTCTAATCAATAAGAAAGACCATCACAAAAAAGCTCTGATTCTAGGCGATGGTGGCGCTGCAAAAGCTGTTAAATATATTCTTGACAAACATAACATTGAACATCAAACTGTTTCCAGAAAATCCGAAATCAATTTTGAAAACCTGACTGAAGATTTGGTAAAAGAGTCATTATTGATTATCCAGACAACTCCGGTTGGAACTTTCCCGAATGTAGAGGATTTTGTTCAATTCCCCTTTGATGCGATTACTGATAAACATTATGTTATCGATTTGATTTATAATCCTTCAGAAACGGCTTTTTTAAGACATTGCGCAGAAAAAGGCGCCACAACTCTGAATGGATTTTATATGCTGGAACAGCAGGCGGAAAAGGCTTGGCAGATTTGGAAAGGATAATTAATACTAGGTACATTTATTTCTACCTCAATTTTCTTTAACTCCCTTAGTGTTAAGGTAGTCAATATTTCGTTTTTGAATTCAATTTGAGACTCTGTTACTAAGATACTTTCTGGAAAAGACACATTGGTTTCATCCTCCAAAGGAAAAAACATAGCAGCTTTAAAAGCATAAAACAATGGAAAGTTACTTGGAATTGTTTTTAGATGGTGAATACAGCTAGGTTTTTTTAAATTCTTGTTCGCATAATTTTAAGATCAATCTTATTATTTTCTATTTTATCAAAATTATAATAATCCTGACCTTTAGATAGTTTGCTAAGATTTGAACTGTTAAAATAAATAAAATCAAATCCATTAATATTTTTAGTCACTGAAAAAAAATAATCTTTTTGATTTTCAAAGGACTTTAAATCAGCAAATAATTTGTTCTCAAGTTCACTAATAATTAAATAATAATTGGGATTTGCCGAATTTACTAAAACGATGATATTTTCCTTACCTTTTTTAGTTTGTTTGATGTAATCCAAAGATGTATTAAAAATAAATATTTTATCTTGTGGTTTCTGCCCACAAACCATCACACAAATTAAGATAATTAATAAATTTAGAGATTTCATAGTTGTTTTTTTATTTGTGTCCAATGTAATAATTTTTCCTCAAACTTCGCCGTATGAAGCGGACTTGTGGAAGGCAAAACTTCAATTGGAATTTTGAAATTCTTACCTAAAATTTTAATGAGATTCTTGTATGATTTTTGCCCATTGCAAAAGATTATTTTGATACTTGGATGATTCTCGATGAGTTGAGGAATGTTGTTATCAATTTCATTTTTGATTTCTGTATCCAGACTTCCCTTTCGTTCACAACTTTCGATGACATCCCAAAGCGCAATTTTGTTCTCTTTCAATAAATCTTTTCTTTCTTGATAATCCAATGAAAATGACTTATCAAAAAGATGAAACATCAATTTCCAAAATTGATTCTGTGGATGCGCATAATATTGCTGCATTTCCAAAGATTTAACACCCGGAACCGAACCCAAAATCAGAATTTCTGATTGTTCATCAACAATCGGTGGAAAAGAATTGATTCTGTTCATTTTGTTTTATCGCAAAGTCGCAAAAATTCATTTAATAGACTAATAATAAAAGTCGCAAAGTTTCTATTTAACGAAGTTAAATCTTTGTGCCTTAAAAGCATCATTCTGATTCAATTTTTGCGCCTTTGCGTTGAAATTATTTAGATATTAGACTGACATTTTTAAATTCAAACATTTAGCATTAGAGATGTCACCCGTATGCTATCGAAGTGTTTTTATTCTAACTATTTCAAATTATCTAGAATTTTAAACAAAGCATTGCTAATACTTCCACCTTGATAATTGTTTAGAATGATAGAAAATACATAATTTTTGCCACTTTTAGAAGTTTGATAACCTGCAAAAGATTTGCTGTCTTTGATGGTTCCACTTTTCATTTTGATTCCGTTCTGCGTTGGGAAACCTTCATAAAAAGCATCAAACCAGTTTTGCTTTTTAACATATAAAAGCGCCTGAACCTGCGCTTTTGCTGAAACGTAATTCTGTGGAGAAAGTCCACTGCCATCAGCAAAGTTGATCATCATCGGATTAATACCTTTTGACTTCCAGAAATCCTTTAGAACATCAACTCCAGTTTCAAAACTTGGATTGTTACGCTTTTCTTTTGCCATCGTTTTCAAAAGTGTTTCTCCGTAAAGGTTGATGCTTTTTCTAAAAAACCAAAAGACAATTTTGTCTAGTGTTGGCGATTTATATTCAAAGATTTGATTTTCAGTTGGTGCTTTTGAAACGAATTTTCCGGCAATTTTTTCATTGTAGTAAGTTGTTATTTTCCCAGAAATCGAAATTCCATTTTCTTTAAGTAATTTCTCAATTTCAATAGCCAACTGCATTGGTGGATTGGGAGTTGCGCCAGAAACTGTGGTTACTTTTCCGGCAGGTAATGTTCCATTAATCATTGCGGTTTCGGAATGTGGCGCTGTGAAGATTAAACTTTGGTCAGAGCTTCCGCCGATTTTCAGCTCATTAATCCAATCGACATTTTCCAAATCATAGGAAAAACTCTTGAATTGATTGCCATTAATATTAATATCAAATTGGTTCTCTCTCCAATTAACGCCAAAAGTTCCTGCACCGTAATAATTCCCCAAATCATTCCAAGGCCAGCCACCAGGCGTACTTTGGAAATCGAAATAAGAATCATCGATAATCAAATGACCTGATATTTTCTTGATTCCGGATTTTTTGATGGCATCTAACAATTGTTGTTTGAAATTTTCTGGTTTGTAATTCTCATAACGCCATGTTCCCAGCGTTGGGTCGCCATTGGAAGTAATGTAAAAATCTCCATCTAAATTTCCATTTGATATTTTCCCGGAATAGGAAGCCGTTGTTTTGAACTGATAATTCTTCCCGAGCGTCTCCAAAGCTGCCGCCGATGTAAAAATCTTTTGTGTGCTGGCTGTGGAAAGTCCTTTGTTCCCATTGTATTCATAAACCAAGTTTCCATTCTCATCAGCAACATAGAAAGAAAGATTAGCAGCCAAAGCATTGGATGTTGACAACATCTCTTTTACCGATTTGTCCAGATTAGCAGAAACCGATTGGGAGAAAACAACTTGCGAAAGCAACAACGGAACAATAAAAAGATTCTTCATTTCTGAATTTTTTATCAAAACTAAGGATTTTATATGATGTAAATAAATTTTAAATTCTTGTTAAAAATATTATTTGCAAAGCTTCAAAAAAGTTTAATGATTAACTTTGATAAAAATTGAAAAAGATGCCGAAGAAGAACCGCAAAAAAGAAGAATTATACAATGTCATCACACACGGTCTTGGGGTTATACTTTCCGTTGTTGCATTGATTCTGATGATTTACTATTCAGCGATTAGCGGTAGTGGGATTGCGATTGCGTCTTCCTTAGTCTTCGGGATAAGTTTGATACTACTCTATTCTGCATCTACCGTTTATCATGCGGTTTATAAACTAAAGTGGAAAAAGATTTGCCAAAAAATCGATCATCTCAGCATCTACCTTCTCATCGCCGGAACCTACACGCCCGTCGCTCTTCTCGGTCTGAAAGGTGCGTGGGGCTGGAGTATGTTCGGTGTCATTTGGGGAATGGCGTTGATTGGTTTTATTTTTAAATTTTCTCCATTAAGAAACAATGAAAAAATATCACTTTCTCTCTATGCTTTGATGGGTTGGGCAGCCATTATTGCTATTAAACCAATGATAGAAAACCTTTCCACCGGTGCACTAACGCTGATAATTCTTGGCGGATTATGCTATACACTAGGGATTTATTTTTACGCAAAGGACAGAAAACCATTTTACCATCCTATATGGCATTTATTTGTTCTAGGTGGTAGCATTATGCATTTTTGTGCAGTTTTCTTTTTTATTATGCCATAAAACACAAGAAGTATTAAACCACAAAAGTCACAAAAGAACATCGGTAGTTATATCTTTTGTGACTTTTTAGGGTTTTAAATAATAAGATTATGGATTCTTTCGAATATCAAATTGTTAATTACATTTTTAAAACTAATCTCATTCTTAATTTATTCTGCCTTAGAATAAAAACTCAATAATCTCAAACCAGATTCCAGTTGTTACAAACCCGACAAGGATACTGATGCCGATAATTAGATTGATTAATTTTGTATTCAAACGGAACTGCTCGGCAATAATGCTGGAAGTAATAACGGTCGGCATCGCTGCTTCAAAAATGCTGATTTTGGCAATATCTTCTTTTATATCAAAAACAAGTGCTAATACTAAAACACATAATGGCGCTAATATCAGTTTGTAAAGCATTGATGTGGAAATCTGCGGAATCAGTTTTCTCCACCCATTGAATTTCAGTTGCAAACCTACAGAAAACAAAGCTAAAGGTGCGACAGTTGCTGCCAGTTTATCAAATAGTGGTTCTGCAAAATCCAGATTGAAAAATTGAGATAAAATCAGTGCGCTTATACATCCTAAAAATGGCGGAAATGTGAAAAGTCTTTTCAAAATAAATCTCGAGCTGATTTTTCCAGACTTGCTACCACCTTTCAAAGCGGTGATAATGCCCATTGTAGAGAGCATCAAAAACATCGTTTGATCACAAATAATAGCAATACTAAGATATTGTTCGCCATAGAAAGCAGCAATAAGAGGAAACCCAATGAATGAGGTATTGCTATACCCACTTGCTAATTCCATAGTACTTCTTGACCGCCTAGAATAGTTTTTTATTCTGCTGTAAAAAAGCACCAATATCCAACTTCCAACAGCTATCAATACGGTACTCAAAATCGGAAAAAGCATTTCTAGAGACCACTGTACTTTGGGCAAATATTTAAAGGAAACTGCTGGCAGGGCCAAATAAAGAACCCAGGTGTTGATGCCCTTATGCGCATCTGGATGAATGGATTTTGTTGATTTGAAAATCATTCCTGCAATAATGCAGACAGCTATCAGTACAAAGTTAATCATTCGTCTTGATTATCCTGCAAAGTTAAGAAGTTGATTATAAATCTCGTAAAAATATCAAACAAATTTTATCATTCATTAATTGCAAAATAGTTTCATTTTTATTGAATTTAAAAATAATAAAACATTAAACCAATGATTTTCAAAACCTTGAAACAGACAATCTTTTTAATGACATAAAACAATTGCATTCAATTGGTCTTGGGGTTATACTTTCCGTTGTTGCATTGATTCTGATGATTTACTATTCAGCGATTAGCGGTAGTGGGATTGCGATTGCGTCTTCCTTGGTCTTCGGGATTAGTTTGATACTACTCTATTCCGCATCTACCGTTTATCACGCGGTTTATAAACTAAAGTGGAAAAAGATTTGCCAAAGAATCGACCATCTCAGTATCTACCTTCTCATCGCCGGAACCTACACGCCCATCGCTCTTCTCGGTCTGAAAGGTGCCTGGGGCTGGAGTATGTTTGGTGTCATTTGGGGAATGGCGTTGATTGGTTTTATTTTTAAATTTTCTCCATTAAGAAACAATGAAAAAATATCACTCTCTCTATGCTTTGATGGGTTGGGCAGCCATTATTGCTATTAAACTAATGATAGAAAATCTTTCCACTGGTGCACTAACGCTGATAATTCTTGGCGGATTATGTTATACACTAGGGGTTTATTTTTATGCAAAGGACAGAAAACCATTTTACCATCCAATATGGCATTTGTTTGTTCTAGGTGGTAGCACGCTGCATTTTTGTGCCGTTTTCTTTTTTATTTTGCCTTAGAATCCGACTTAAAGTGTTTATAAATCTTAACATAATTTTATCAGTAAAAAATATTGGCATCAATATTGAAAAACTACCTTTGTTTAAAATTACAATCAATTTATAAATGAAAAATTATTTAAGGCCACTTTTAACTTTAACGATTTTAGGAGCCGGCTTTGCTGCTCATTCACAAACTATCGACAGTAAATCACAAAAGATTTTGGATGATGTAACGAGAAACTATAAGAGTAAAAAAAATTCATATTTCAAATTCTCTTACACTTCCGGGTCTGGTAAAAATCTTCGTAGTCAGACGGGTATTTTCTATTCGGATAACACCCGCTACAAGTTAAAAATAATGGGAGTTGAACAGGTATTTGACGGAAATAAACTATACAATATCAGTGATGAAGATAAAGAGGTGACTATTTCTAAACCTAATGATGAGCAAATTCATTTCTCACCGCTGAGCTATCTTGATTCTTATAAAAAAGAATATAATGTGACTTATTCCGGTAAAAAAACAATGAGCGGAATTCCTGTTGATATTATTAAAATGGTTCCTGTAAAAAATAATGGTCTGAAGAATGTCACTTTATATGTTAATACACCTCAGAAAAAACTTATAAAACTAGAACAGATTACCACCACCAATGAGGTGGCAGTAATAGGGATCAGTGATTATAAAGAAAACCAAAAATTGTCTCCCAATTTATTTACATTTGACAAATCAAAATATCAGAATTACCTGATTACTGAGTTATAAAACAGAAAAGCACTACTTGGTTGTAGTGCTTTTTTTATTTATTTACTTTGAAATCGCTAGCGCCCGGATATGGCTGCAGATAACCAAGATTCCAATTAGACTGCAATAGAGATTCTATAAAGAGATCATCCCGAAACCTATGGGGGTCATAGGGCGTTTTTAGGCTAACATCTGCAATATTACCTTTAACATTCCACCAGAAAGCGCTCCAACCACCTCTAAGTTCCTTAATAATATCATATACTGTTTTTCCAGTAGCTCTGCTCATCAGTTTTGCAAAAACCTGACCTTCTGTAGTAGTAAGATCACGGAGTTGCTTTTCATAGCTGGCTGCCAATTCGGTCTGTCTTTGCTTTATATATCTGTTACGTTCTGCATTATTCATATTAGTGCTTTCGGATTTTATACTATTATATTGCTCCAAAGCATCTAAAAAAAGCGGGTATACTCTGTTTAATTTCTTATTGAGAAAGAAATAATAATTCCGATCTAACTGGTTATTAAAATGCGGATTTGCTCTCAGTGTAAGTTCATCTAAAACAATTACCTGCTCTCCATTGATCTTGTATATCTTTGCTTTCTGAACTTCGTCATAAAAATACTCATTACCGTATTCATCCTTTTGTAATCTACTTTTCGGAATATCATCAAACGAAGTAACCTTAAGCGTATCCTGCTGGGAATAGCACATGATGCCAACGAATAGAAAAAGAAAAGGGAAAAATTTATTTAAATTCATTACTTTTACTCTCATAAAAACAGCAAAAGTACAAATCAAAAATCATTCCTTAATTATATGAAATTCGAAAAAAAATCGATTCAGTTTTTAGAACAATATCTTAATACAGCATCTCCCACTGGCTATGAGCATAATGGCCAGAAAATCTGGATGAATTACATCAGACCTTATGTGGATAAAATTGAGGTAGACCATTATGGTACCGCTTATGGAATAATCAATCCGGATGCAGATTTCAAAGTGGTGATAGAAGCACATGCAGACGAAATAAGCTGGTACGTTAATTATATCACAGATGATGGATTGATCTACGTCATCAGAAATGGTGGCTCGGACCAAACCATCGCTCCTTCTAAAGTGGTTCATATTCACGGTGAAAAAGGCATTGTAAAAGGTGTTTTCGGCTGGCCGGCAATCCATACCAGAAGTGCTAATCAAAATGAACCAACTCCAAAGATTGATAATATTTTCATCGATTGTGGCGCCACTTCCAAAAAAGAAGTGGAAGATTTGGGAATATTCGTAGGTTGTATGATCACTTACCCTGATGAGTTTTTTGAACTGAACGACAGATACTTTGTTTGCCGTGCCTTAGATAACCGTATTGGTGGCTTTATGATTGCAGAAGTGGCAAGACTACTGAAAGAAAATAAAAATGAATTGCCGTTCGGATTATACATTACCAATTCTGTACAGGAAGAGGTAGGACTTTATGGCGCAGATATGATTGCCGACACTATAAAACCAAACATAGCGATTGTAACCGATGTGACCCACGATACCACTACGCCAATGATCGAAAAGAAAAAAGAAGGTGACCAGAAATGTGGCGACGGTCCTGTAGTCTTCTTTGCGCCAAGCGTTCATCACACTATTCGAGAATTGATTATCAACACAGCCAAAGAAAAAGAAATCCCTTTCCAACGAGCTGCAGCAAGCCGTGCAACAGGTACGGATACAGATGCCTTCGCACACTCTAACGGCGGCGTTCCCAGTGCATTGATATCCTTGCCTTTGCGATATATGCACACCACGGTAGAAATGGTTTCAAAAGAAGACGTTGCGAATGTCATTCAATTAATTTACGAAAGTCTTCTAAAAATTGAACCAACAATGAAGTTGAAATATCATTAATAAAATAAAAAGTAAGTATAAAATGAAAAACAAACTCATAGCACCATCGCTTTTGTCTGCAGATTTTGGAAATCTTCAGAGAGACATCGAAATGCTAAACAACTCTCAGGCAGACTGGTTTCACGTAGATGTGATGGACGGCCGTTTTGTCCCCAATATCTCTTTCGGATTTCCGGTGATGAAAACCGTTCAGCAATATGCTAAAAAATTTGTAGATGTTCACCTGATGATTGTAGAACCTGAAAAATATGTAGAAGAATTTATAGACTTTGGTGCAGATCTCATTTCAGTTCATTACGAAGCTTGTACACATCTTCACAGAACTATACATCAGATTCAGAACAAAGGAGCGAAAGCTGGTGTCGTTCTCAATCCTGCAACGCCAGTACTAATGCTGGAAGACATAATTTCAGACGTAGATCTGGTTTTATTGATGAGCGTCAATCCGGGTTTTGGAGGCCAGAAGTTTATTCAAAATACGTATAAAAAGATTAAAGAAACGAAAGATTTAATCGTTAGTAACAATTCCACAGCACTGATTCAGGTAGATGGAGGCGTGAATCTGGACAATGCTTCCAAACTTTTCGAAGCCGGTGCAGATGTATTGGTTGCAGGCAACGCTGTTTTCTCGTCAGAAAATCCCGAACACACTATAGAACTTTTGAAAATTTAATAGTTTCTCGCGTTATTTGCTTTAGTCGGCTGCTTTTTAGGAGCCATTCCCGCTATCCACTATATCTTTTTTGCCCAGGCTTATTCCTTTGCAAAAAAAAGGATGCCGTTCCTATCGGGGCTAGTGACAAACAACCACAAAAAACAGGCTGCCAAAATTGGCAGCCTGTTTTTATTCTGTAATTTTCAGAAAAAATTAAAAAATCTCTCTCCCTGAAAAATGGAATTGAGCTTCGATAAGAGCATTCTCGTCAGAGTCAGAACCGTGAACAGCATTTTCTCCAATGCTTCTTGCGAAAAGTTTTCTAATAGTTCCTTCAGCCGCTTCAGCAGGATTAGTAGCACCAATTGTAGTTCTGAAATCTTCTACTGCATTGTCTTTTTCAAGAACTGCCGCAACGATTGGTCCAGAAGACATAAATTCTACCAATTCTCCATAGAAAGGTCTTTCTGCGTGTACCTCATAGAATTTTTTTGCGTCTGCTACTGTAAGCTGTGTAAGCTTCATCGCTTTGATTTTGAAACCAGCTTCGCTGATTTTTCCAAGAATCGCACCAATATGTCCATCTGCAACTGCATCTGGCTTAATCATGGTAAATGTGATTTTTCCTGACATTTTTTTTAAATATTTTTTTAAAGTGTTACAAACTTACAATTTTTATACGTATGTTTGCAACAGAAAATTCTTTTTCGAAGAATCGGATGGTTTTGGCACAGTAATTGTATCATAATTTTCGATTCTCATGTTTAATTTGAGTTTTCATGGTTATTAGTTTTTACCCCAACTTCGGTTGGGGTTTTTTTGTCTGGTGATCAAAAAAAATCCACCTAACAAAATTTGTTAGGTGGAAATGTTTATGTTTTATTATCGAATTACAGCAGCCCGGCTTGAGCGGAGCTCTTATTCTTTTTTTGCCAAAAAAGAAAAAAGCGGGAGTGGAAGACGGACAATGCTGCCCAAATATTAATCACCTTGATCTACAAAAGCCAGCTCATCTGGGTTTTTTACAGGGTATTTTTCTGTAAAGCACCCGAAACAATGATCCGGAGAACCCAGGATTTCTACCAGATTTTCTACACTCAGAAATTCTAGGCTGTCTACAGCAAGGTAATCTTTAAGCTCATCTTTCGACATATTGGCGGAGATAAGATCGTCTTTGGTAGGCGTATCTATGCCTAAAAAGCAAGGTGCTACAATGGGCGGCGACACGCTTCTGAAATGAATCTCCTTCACACCTGCATTTTTAAGAATCTTGACCAAACGTTTTGATGTCGTTCCTCTGACTATAGAATCGTCTATAATGACTACTCTTTTGTCTTTCATCTCGGAGGTGATAGGATTTAGTTTTAGATTTACAAAATGTTCTCTCATTTCCTGAGATGGAATAATGAACGAGCGTCCGATATATCTGTTTTTTATGAGAACCGGTCTGAAAGGGATGCCTGAAGCTTTGGAAAAACCGATGGCAGCAGGCACACCGGAATCTGGAACGCCTATAACAATATCTGCATCCACAGGCGCCTGTTCCCAGATCTTCATTCCGGATTTTTCCCGAACTTCGTGGACATTGATACCTTCTAGTGTAGAATCTGGCCTTGCAAAGTATATATATTCGAAAGCACAGATTCTATTCACACAGTCTTCTTTTACAAGATAGGATTGCAATCCTTTTTCATTATCGCTAGTGTAAACAATCTCACCAGGCAAAATATCACGAACGTATTGCGCTCCTACTCCATCCAAAGCACAGCTTTCTGATGCTACCACAAAAGTGTTTTCATCTATTGCTCCCAAAACTAATGGTCTGATTCCATTGAAGTCTCTGAACGCAAAAAATTTATTTCTCGTAATCCCAACTACAGAATAGGCACCTTCTATTTTCTCCATCGTCGCTTTAATTGCGCCACGCAGTCCAAGATCCAAGTTTTTTTGAATGAGCCTGAGTATTACCTCTGTGTCAGAGGTGGCACGGAAAACCACACCTTCATCTTCCAATTCTTTCCTTAATTGTTTGGCATTGGTAAGATTACCGTTATGAGCGATGGAAAGTATAATCTGGTCATATTCGTTTTTCGCAAAAAAAGGTTGAAAGTTATACTTTTTCTTGTCGCCCGCAGTAGTATATCTGGTATGTCCTATAACAGTACTTCCCATAAATTGTTCGGGTTCCTCAATTGTTTTGAAAACATCCAAAACCAAACCTTCATCTTTTACAGAAAATATTTTGCCTTTATTTCCTACTGCTATTCCACAGGCTTCCTGACCACGATGCTGAAGCGCAAAAAGCCCAAACTGTGACAAAGAAAACGTGTCCAGCTCTTGGGTGGAATGTAAGCCGAAAACGCCACATTCCTCTTCCATCTTGTCAAATGGATACGCTCCTAAGTCTTCTTTTGAAAAACTTTTAGTTTCCTCAAAATCCTGATAACGATTCTGAAAAGCATATTTTGATAACGTGCTGTATTTTTGAAATTCTAAATCCATTGGTAAATTATTCTCGGATTTTATTTTTCTAAAGCAGTCTGTAATCTGTCAAAAATCTCGACATAAGCCTCAGTGATTTCTCCTAAATCTCTTCGGAATCTGTCTTTGTCGAGTTTTTTCATGGTGTCTTTGTCCCAAAGTCTGCAAGTGTCTGGAGAAATCTCATCTGCAAGAACGATTTTTCCATCCGAAGTTTTGCCTAATTCGATTTTGAAATCTACAAGAATGACATTCATTTTATCAAATAAATCGATCAAAAGCTCATTAATCCTGCCTGTCAAAGCATACATCTCTTTCAGCTCTTCAAACGTTGCAGCGCCTAAAAAAACCGCGTGATAATCATTAATCAGCGGGTCACCAAGTTCATCTTTTTTGTAGCAGATGTCGAAAATAGTTACAGGAGATTTAGTTCCTTCTTCCACGCCGAGTCTTTGCGCCATACTTCCGGCAGCATAATTACGAACTACCATTTCCAATGGAATGATATCTACTTTTTTAACCAATTGTTCTCTGTCATCAAGTTTTTCGATGAAATGCGTTGGAATTCCGTTTTCGATAAGATAGCCGAATATCAGTGTAGAAATTGCATTATTCAGTTCACCTTTCCGATCGAACTGACCGCGTTTCTGTGCATTAAAAGCTGTTGCATCGTCTTTATAACGTACAACAACTTCGTCTGGGTTTTCGGTAGCAAAAACCTGTTTAGCTTTACCTTCGTAAAGCATTTCTTTCTTTTGACTCATAATTACTTTCATTTGTTTAAACGCAGTTGCAACTAGACCACAGTCGTTTAAAATTTTCACTTTTAGATTTAGTCACAAATTTACGAATTTTATATTTCTTTTTTATAAAATTAAAAATTCAGTTATAATTATTGATTAACAAACACTTGTTAGGTATTAATCTTGATAAAAAAAGAAGTTGCTAAATCTAATTTATGACAGAAAATTTTGGCGAAAAAGTGATTGATTTTAATCTCAATCTAAAATATTCTGGGTTACTTCCAGCCGGATTCCGTGTTTTGAATCCTTACTTGGATAATCCTGAAACTTTGGATGTGATGCAACAATTTTATCACAAATATTATAATGATTCTGAGATTCGGAAATTTATAATCGGAATCAATCCAAGCAGACACGGTGCTGGCGTAACTGGAGTTCCATTCACAGACACGAAACGTTTGAAAGATATTTGTGGAATCGAAATGAAATCCGCTTATACGCACGAGATTTCGTCGGTTTTTATTTATGATATGATTGACGCTTTCGGAGGGACGGAACTTTTCTACCGAAACTTTTACATCAACTCTCCTTTTCCTTTGGCAATCATTAGAAAAACTAAAGAAAACAAATGGATTAATGCAAATTATTATGATGATAAAACGCTCTTCAAAATGGTAAAAGATTTTATGATTGATTCTCTGAAAAAACATATCAGTTTAGGAATCGACACTTCAAAAGTTTTTGTTTTGGGAAAGAAAAATGCAGATTTTATTCAGAAATTAAATCGTGAAGCCAAGTTGTTTGATGAGTTGAAAATACTGGAACATCCAAGATACATTCAGCAATACAAATCGAAAGAAAAGCAATTGTATATTGACAAATATATTCTTACTCTTAACAATCTTGACAAATAAAAAAAGCATTTCGGATTTGAAATGCTTTTATAATTTATTCTAAAATGAATTACTTTTTAATAAACTTCACCGATTTTCCATCGATATTCAAAATGTAAGTACTTGGGAGTAAAGATTGAACATCAATCGATTTTTGATTAACAAAAGGATTATTGATTTCTTTTATCAATTTACCATAAAGGTCATAAATCTTAGCCGATTTTGCTTTGCTGATTTCTCCATTGACATTAAGCTGACTAACAACCGGATTTGGATAAATATTGAAATCTAAATTTCTATTAGTGATATCATTAATTCCCAAAACACCTAAACCTTGACAATAATCTGTCGCATAACTTGTCCATTCATTGATGTCAAAAGTCGCTGTTGGATTGGTGATTTCTGATTTTCTGTACAGTGATCTGTTAGCATTGGTATTATCTTGCCCTTTTATACCAATTGCATCAACAGTTGCAGATTTGTAAGATAAATCAACGTACTGACTTCCGGAAAAGGTTAATGAAGGAGCTGCAGTGACAAATTTTGCATTAGAGGTAGAAAAGCAACTAAAATTGGCATTAGGATTAATTACAACGAAGCTTTGATTATTATCTATATCACCTTCTAACTCGAATGGTTCGCCAAAATAATAAACAGTTCCTTTATATTGGATGTATAATTTATAACCATTCAGACTAACTTTATGACCGGTTTTATTAGCAATTTCAAAAGCTTTATTGTTCCCTGTACCTTCCAGATATTTTACGATTTGAAGATCTTTGGAAAAAACATCGTTATCCAAAGTGGTTACATTGAGCGTATTGCTTTGCGGACTTTCTAAATATGCGTTATCATAAGCTTTGACAGTAAAATTATAGCTTGTAGAAGGCGACAGGTGATCTGCGGAAAATGAATTGGTTTTCGAAGTCCCTACCAAAACACCGTCTTGATAAATTTTATATCCTAAAATATCGGTCTCAGAATTAGCTTGCCATTTGAGATTTACAAAATAAGCGGAATTTCGTTCCAAAAGTAACTGTGATGGCGCTGAGGGCGCAACTGTATCTGGCGTCTGCACCCAGATCATATTTACCCATTCCGGATGATCTATAAAAGGATTTCTATTTTTTTGAAGATTATAAACAGCATTATTCCGGTCAATTTCCCTTTGCGAAACCGGATCCGACTGATGCCAATTTAACAACATTGCTACATACCAGTTTTCGTAAGCTTTCTCTTCTGTGCCGTCTAGAGGATTCTGATCCTTTGTAGGATCTGCATTCGTACTGAAATTAAAACCACCTAATTTTCCTTCGTATCTTACTGCAAAATATAACAATGCTCTTGCCACATCTCCTTTGAACTCATCGATTGGTTCAAAAACCCTACCTGTATAAGTTGCATTCGGCGTTCCGTTGGCAGCTTGTTTCGAGCCGTTTGAGAAATTATAATAAACTGTAGAACCAGCCTTTCCATAAGGGTAATTACTTCTTAATTGATTGATTCTCGCATCAGTAGGAATTACAAAAAACAAATCAGAATACATTGGGTACGCGCTATTGAAAGAACTTTGTGGCATCATATGCTCACGATTCCATCCAAGACCTTCTGCATTTGCATTGCTGATAATATTACTGAGCGTATAATGATAGGCCGTTGTTCCGCTAGGATTATTAGAATAGATATCTAGCAAATATGTGTTGTTACTGGCATCAAAATCATAATACTTATCTATATCGGTCTGACCATAAAGCGTTTTGAGATCATCATAATGCCAATTGTAATTATTTTCAGAAATGATGTTATGTAGCTTGGTCTTCAGCTGATATCCGGATAAACCATCCGTTCCAGAGTAGTAATCGGTTGGGATCTGAGATATTAACATTTCAGGCAAAATAAAACCTAGCAACAAGTATTTTTTCAGCATATTTATAATTTAAAAAAGGAGGATAAAAGTATCATTTTTTTAGCAGATAATATTTATTTTAAAATATTAAGCTATTAATATTTGTTTACAAACGAAAAATCCCCTTTTTCAGAGGGGATTTAGATTGTTAAAATTATTCTCCGGCAATAATGTTATGAAGAGATAGTTTCAGACTTTCTACCTGTTCTTTTTTGCCGTCCAGCTTTTCGTAAGTTTCTTTCAGTAAAGGATTATCTCGTGATGGTGAACTGAAGAATGCGAGATTATTTTCCAGCTGTACCACTTCGGCTTCCAGATCAGCAATCTGATTTTTGATTTTTCTTGCTTTATCAGTTAGCTGACTTTCGGATAGATTTTCTTCTTTCAGATCGAACTCATTAATTTTATTGAGTTTCAGCTTTTCTCTCAGTGTTTTATTGAATTCTGTATTAATCGCTAATTTATCCTTTGGCACTTTTCCAATAGCATTCCAGGCATTTTTTATATTCTCGATTTTTTCAACAGAACCCTCTTCCTGCACCAGTTCTTTCAGTTGATCCAGAAGTGCTTTTTTATTTTTATAGTTTTCTTTCCAGTTATCACCTGTAGCATTGTTTTTATCTCTGTAGTTTTTGAAAAAATTATTGCAGGCATTTCGGAAATCATCCCAGACTTTGTTCGCCTGGCTTCTTGGAACGTGCCCGATTTTTTTCCAATCTTCCTGAAGTTTTTTGAACAGTGGAACCACTATTTCCCAATCTTCGGAGTTCATGTTATCTTCAGCAGTTTTAATAAGTTTTATTTTTTCTTCCAAATTATGAATCTGCGAACCTTTTAGATTTTTATAGAAATCATTTTTCGCAGCGTTAAAATCCCGCAAAGCCTGCTTAAAATCTGTCCAGTTTTGATTCGATATTTTTTTTGGAACAGCGCCAATTTTAAGGAAATCAGCTCTCAGATCTTCAACTTTTTTAATAGCTTCCTGCCAGTATGTATGATTTACATTTTCCGGATTTGAAAGCTTTTTAAGTTCTTCAATTATTCTGTTTTTCTTATCTAGATTTTCCTGCTGATCGGATTCCATCACTGCAATTAGTTCTGCTTTTCTCTCATGGATTTTATTGGAAATCTCTTTAAACTCTTCCCAAGTCTTTTCCCGAAATTCTTCTGCCACAGGTTCCGCTTCTTCCTTCCACAGTTTATGAAGATATTGCAGTTCGTTTAGTGCTTTCTGAACCACATTCTCATCCAGAAGTTCCTTTGCGCGCTGGATGATATGCTGTCTTCTTTCAAGATTATGAGCAAACTCCTGCTCTAGGTATTCTTTATTGAGATCCAACATCTCGTTAAACATCTTAAGATGATGGAAATAATTATTGTTAAGATTTTTAAATTCTGATTTGGCAACCTGTCCTGCGTTTCCCCAGGCTTCTTTGATTTCCCTTATCGCTTTGAAAAGATTAACGCCAGGCTCGGAAGAAGTATAGAGATTCTTCAGCCTTTCGATAATAGCCAAACGTTCTTCGAGATTTTGATGATGTTCTGCTTCCTGCTGCTTGTGGAATTTATCTTGTTTTTCCCTAAATATGTTCACCAAAGCCGAAAGTCTTGACGATTCCGGATGATGGAATTCGAAATGTTCTTCGGGATTACCCTGTTCCAGATAATCGTGTTTTTTATCTTCAGTTTCATCTGCAATTTTATGATTGGCGTGATCCCGAAGACTGCTGAATTGTTTGGAAAATGATGAAGTATCATCTTTATTAACAATTTTTTCCATTTCATCCAACGTTTCACTAATAGAAAGGTGAGAAAAATCTTCTTCTGTAATTTCGGTTTCAGGCTTTTCGGTTTCTGATTCTGAATCTGAATGCAATGTTTCAGCCGTCGCTTCTACAGTCTGATTTTCAGTAGAATTGGTTTCTGGGTTTGCATTTTCATTCTCAGGATTTTCGTTTTCGATATTCATAACAAAGCAAATTAATTGACAAAACAACTTTTAATTGCACTAATTTAATTGTTTTTAGTAGATAAAACCAAATCTGATAAATAATTTATAAAAAAAGTTATCTAAATGATTCCCATTCCAAATATCTTTTCTAAATATTGATAATTACTTGACAATCGCATTGTGATGTCGTATCTTTGCATTTCGAAATTTTTTAACTGCAGGTTATCCTGCAAAAAAGTAAAATCCGTAAATTTTATGAAAACATCTGATTTTAATTTCAATCTGCCACCTGAACTATTGGCAGAACATCCATCAGAAAACCGTGACGAAGCAAGATTAATGGTTCTGGACAGAAAAACAGAAACCATAGAGCACCGGTTATTCAAAGATGTTATTGATTATTTTGATGAAAAAGACCTTTTCATTTTTAACAATACAAAAGTTTTTCCTGCAAGATTATACGGCAATAAGGAAAAAACAGGAGCTAAGATTGAAGTTTTCTTGTTGAGAGAACTAGATGCTGAAACTCGTGTTTGGGATGTTTTGGTAGATCCTGCAAGAAAAATCAGAATCGGGAATAAATTATTCTTCACAGAAGATGAATCTTTGGTTGCAGAAGTTATTGACAACACAACTTCTAGAGGAAGAACGCTGAGATTCTTGTTTGATGGTTCTTATGAAGAATTCCGTGCAAAACTGACAGAACTTGGTGAAACACCACTTCCAAAATACATCAAAAGAGAGGTAGAGCCAGAAGATGCAGAAAGATATCAGACAATCTACGCAAAAGTAGAAGGTGCTGTTGCAGCGCCCACCGCAGGTCTTCACTTCTCAAAACATTTGATGAAGAGATTGGAAATCAAAGGAATTGATTTTGCAGAAATTACACTTCACGTTGGTTTAGGAACTTTCAACCCAATTGAAGTGGAAGATCTGTCCAAGCATAAAATGGAATCCGAAGAAGCAATCATTGATGAGAAAAATGCAGAAATCATCAACAGAGCTGTAGAAGAAGGACGCAGAGTTTGCGCGGTGGGAACAACTACAATGAGAGCTTTGGAAACATCTGTTTCTTCTAACAAAAAAATATCGGCTTACAGAGGTTGGACGAACAAGTTCATTTATCCGCCACACGATTTTGGTGTTGCGAATGCAATGATTACCAACTTCCACACGCCGAAGTCTACTCTTATTATGATGATTGCTGCTTTTGCCAATAAAGATTTCATCATGAGAGCTTATGAAGAAGCTGTGAAGGAAAAATATAAATTCTATTCTTACGGAGACGCAATGCTGATTCTTTAGGATTTGGAATTTTCAAAAACTAGAATGCACAACTTTTGCAGTTGTGCATTTTTTTATTTCTCAGCAACATTTTTAATTAAAGTCAAATTTTTAGTCTTCATTTTATTTTCCAGCCAAAGTCTTAGTCTTTTTTCATCAATATCTTTATCTGATTTATAAATAAGATAAGTCTTTACAGTCACAGAATCTTTTGTTACAAAATCCTGCATTTTGCCGAAAGCTACATTATGGATCTCAGGAAATAAGATATTAATTTCTGATACCAGTTCTGGATTATTGATTTGATACTCGCTGAGCGCCGTCTGAAGCTCATTAATTTTTAAATCCTTTTCGGAAATATTGGTGTTTTGCAAATTGATTTCTTTCAAAATTTCTGATTTGATATCAGAAGCGTCTTGCTTGATAATTAATTCGGTATTGCTTAACCCAAAAATTTCCAAATCCTTGTTCAATCTTTTTAGTGTTAAACTGTCAAATTTCTGAGAAAGGAAAGCGAGTTCAATCTTTTTGGGATTACTGTTATAGCTTAACTTTTTATAAATCATCGTGTAGCCTTTGTCTGTAAACTCAGAAGAAATATATCTTTCTACATTTTCAGAAAACTTTTTCTGATTCAACAGATTATAAGCCAGATAAAAGCTAGGAATTATCATCACTAATATCAAAAAAGAAATACCGTATTTGATACGTCTTTCATAGATTTTATTGGTCCATTTTACAGGTTGATAATTCAGAAACTTGATGATAAAAAATGTAGAAATACAGATAAAAAAACAATTGATGATATAAAGATAAAATGCACCTGCAAAAAAAGTAAAATTAAAAGTTGCAAGACCAAATCCCGCTGTGCAAAGGGGCGGCATAAGTGCCGTGGCAATTGCTACACCTGGAATTGGATTTANNCGGGTAATCGAAATGGCACCAACGATCCCACCAAAGAAAGCTATAAGAACATCATAAATATTCGGCGATGTTCTCGCCAAAAGTTCAGACTGCACTTCTTTAAATGGACTGATATAAAAGTAGACTGCTGAAACCGACAAGCTCACAACCGTAGCAATCAACAGGTTTTTTCCCGATTTTTTAAGCAATACGAAGTCGTAAGTTGCCAAAGCAAAACCTGCACCCACAATAGGTCCCATCAAAGGAGAAATCAGCATCGCACCAATAATAACGGCAGTTGAATTAACATTCAGACCAACCGAAGCTATCAGTATTGCGCAAGCCAAAATCCAAAGAGAAGCGCCTCTGAAAGAGATATTGGCTATGACATTTTCCAATACTTTCTTAGGTTCTTCTTCTCCAATATGAAGATTAAAAAAATCTGTAAGTTTCATTTTCTAAAATTTCAATTAAAATAAGAAAAAACTGGCAAATAAATATTAATCAGTATTCCAATTATGATTCTGCAATTTTTTGTAATTTCATCCTATGAAAGCACTTTCTTTTTTAGCATTATTATCCATCACATTTTCCTGTTCCCAGACTCAGGAAAATTTTTCAACATTGGCAAACCTTCCAAAAAAATTGAAAGAAGCTTCTGCTTGTGAAATCTCAAAAGCTTCGCCTTTGATTTGGACGATTGAAGACAATCATAATCATAACATTCTTTTTGGCTTTAATGAAAAAGGAGAATTAATCAAATCCATTACCATCACAAATGTTGAAAATAACGATTGGGAAGATTTGACTTCTGATGATCAAGGCAATATCTATATCGGAGATTTTGGAAATAATGATAACGAAAGACAGAACTTAGCCATTTATAAAATCAACGCTGCTGACCTAAATAAAGATCAAGCTAAAGCAGAATCTATTGTTCAGTTTTATTATCCCGAGCAAACAGAATTTCCGCCAAAGAAAAAAGACCGGATTTTTGATGTAGAATCTTTCTTTATCTATGACAACAAATTTTATCTTTTCACAAAAAACAGAAGCTCGAAATTTGATGGGACAACGGTTCTTTACGAGGTTGATAACAACTCCACTCAAAAATTACCCGCAAAGAAAATCGGAAGCTTTTTGACTTGTGAACAATTCAATAATTGTGCTGTGACAAGTGCAGATATCAGCCCAAATAAAGATAAAGTGGCGATTTTAAGCTCAGATAAAATTTGGATTTTCACCAATTGGAAAGGCAACAATTTCCTATCCGGAAACGTCGAAAAAATTGAATTAAATCATCATACACAAAAAGAAGGTGTTTGTTTCAAAGATGAAAATACAATTTTGATGACCGATGAAGGTAGTAAGAAATCTTCTGGAAATCTTTATCAATTGAAGTTGAAATAAATAGAATCATTTTAAAATGTTCCGCCCAGACTCAGCATCACTCTTCCACCATCTACAGATTGAAAATAGGATGCATTGATTGACACTATATCCATCATATTAATCCAAACACCGCCACCATAAGCACTATGCCACTTGTCAGAAATCTCACCAGGATTCCAAACTCTACCAATATCAAAACCTCCAAAAATACCATAACCAACCGGCAAAAATGAATTATTCAATTTACCTATGTCGTAACGAAGATCTGTAGATTGGTAAAACGAGTTTTTTCCGTAAAACCTGTTAAACCTGAATCCTCGAAGATCTTTATTCCCGCCCAATGTAGACATCTGGTAAAATTCATAATTATTACTTAGCAGCCATTTTGCCTTAGCATAGGAAGACCATACCAACTTTTGATCATTGCTTAGATAATGTATAAAACCAAGACCTGTTTCCAGATATGGTAACTGCCTTTGCCCATCCTCAAGATTAATTTTCCAGCCAGAGGTAATGTCAAATTTCATTCCCAGCTTTGGGTTGGCTTTGCTATCATAATTTTCGAACACGAATTTCAATTCCGCACCTCCAAACTGTTTTGTATCAAAAACATCAGCATTTACTATACCAGGAATTGAAACGTAACGGTTATCCGTTCTGTCAACTTTCAACGTTTCATAATTCAACTTTGCTGAAAACATCACCGCATTTTTTTCCCAATTTATAGAGGGTGAAATGCCTAATTCTTTTGCTCTTACATTGTTAAATCTTTCCCCAAACTTATCACCAGGATTAAACGTTTCATTTCCTATTCCATAAAAATTACGAATATAATGGGAACTGGTAATTCTTGCATCCAAACCATAGAACCAGTGTCCGGTAAGTCGGGGAAAAATCCCCTGATAAGCGACTTCATAACCTTTGGTTCCTGTAAAATAATTCGTTTTTAAAATATGCTTTTGTGAAAACGGATTCTGAATGAAATTATTCACAGTAAAACTCTGGCTGAAACCAATCATGACATCATCATCCGGGTTAAAACCGGCAGTCAAAGTATTAGAATAAACACTGTATTTTGGGCGCTTATAGTTATACTGATTTACATCATAATCATCTGTGAGTGTGACTATCGCTCTACCAGATTTTTGAAGATTATTTTTCTTTGTTTTGTAATCATATATATGGATTCTGCTGCCGTTTTCTATCTGATAATCATCATTATCCAAACCACCAAACAAGCGTATTCTGATGTTATTTCTTTCGTTCCCCTGTGCGATAAATATATCATCATCGGAAAGTCCATAAATCCAGATTTCTTTGGTAAGTTTTTTAGAATATAGTTGAGTAGAAATCAATTCTTCTCCGAGTTTTTTTGTGCGATAAATTTTAACTTCGGTTTCACCATTTGGAAGCCTGGTAATGCGGAATTTATCTTTTTTATTAGTTCCCAAAAGCAAAACCCGCTTGTTTAGAAAATCATAATAATCCTTCGCATAAATCTGAAGGTCATTTTTACGAATCAGTAATTTTCTGATGAGATCTTCAGATGTTTTATCCTGAACTTCTTTTGGCAGATTTTCAAAGGCTTTTCTTATTGTATTTTCATCCAAATTATCCTGAATATATCTGGCTTGTTCCAGCCATGTCTTCTGATCAGAATTTTTAGTAAATGCAAGATCCAACGGATATGGCTCCCGGTTAAACCATTTGATATTTTTAATTTTTTCATCAAATGTTTGCATATGCTTCAGCTCTGGGAATCCCATCAGGTAAGATGTTATCAGACCATCATATTTTGCAAAAGCTTGATCTCTGTCTTTTGGAATCGGGCTGTAAATCACGTTGCCATTTTCTTTTCTGGATTCGAATTTCCATTGGTCGTGATGTCTATCCCAATCGCCAATCAACATATCGAACAAACGTGCTTTTATCCACGCTTTTTCATCGATTTTATACTTTTCGTCTTTGGCAAGATTCAAAATCACTTCGTCTGTTCCGAGTACTTTATTTGGGTTTTCTTCAGTTTCCATCGGTCGGTCTTCGAGATAATACAATTCGTTACCAAAATTCTCATTAAAGTTTTTCAGAGTCTTCTGTTTCGGGATGTAAAACAATTCCGGCGTTGTATGCCAAATTCCCAATTTATCAGCCATTCCACCAATTACCAAAGGCGTGTAAGGATGCGAAGTCGTGTAAAAATCCAACAAAAATTTGTCCGCATAACTATCCGAAAATTCATCAATCACATATTTGTTTTTAAAAGCGACAGCCTGCAAAAACCGAACACCACTTTTTTTAAGTGCCCGAATCACATATTCGTTCCCTGATTTGGTTTCCAGACGAAGCGATTTGGTTTGATGTCCGCCTCCTGCTCTATCAGGTTTTACACCACCAAATAATGTATCCAATTCCAGATTTTTTACATTGATTTTTTTCGAATAATATTCGCGGTAATGTTTTCCCCAAAGAAACTCGTAAAATTTGCTTTTCTTCGTCATTGTAGAATCGTAAATCGAAGCTTCCTTATTTTGAGGAAATTGACTAGGATAATCTCTTGCGATTTTCTGTTCGTTTTCCAAAACCGTTTTCCTGAAAAGCAACTCCAATTTTTTAGGATTAAGGTTGTAAAAACTCACTTCCGCATTTCCAGAATTTGAAATTTTCAGTTCAGCATAACCATTTTTTCCGAATGAAAAATCATTATTTCCAACTGCTTTTGCAGATTCTGTTTTGGAACCTGCTCCGCTAACGATTTGTCTGATGTCGCCTTGCTCAATATATTGTAAATTATGGTCGTGACCGGAAACTACAATTACATTTTTTCGTCCGCCAATCAAAGTTTTCAGTCGGTCCGATAATTTTTTATAAGTCTGATTGCTGATATCCTGATGTGTGATTCCGCCAGTTGCTCTGGTCAAATTGATAACTGAGCCTAAAACCGGCAGTGGAAATTTATTTTCTAAAGGAAAAATCTGTTTCTCCCAAGAATATTTTCCGCCGTGGGAACCGTTTGTAATCAAAGGATGATGAGTTGCAACTACGATTGTTTTATTCTGATTTTTATTCAGTTGGTCTTCGAATTCTGTATAGAAATCTTCTCTGGTTTTGATGTCACATTTTTCATTAATGCCAGGATTTTTGTCCCAATTGGCTAAAACCCATTCTGTATCCACCAAAATCAAAGTTAGTTTTTTGTTGATTTTTCTGGTTTCGATAGGACAACCGTTTCTTGGTGCGAAAGCAGATTTGTCGCCTAACTTTTCTATGACATAATCTTCTTCTCGCTTCAGACCTTTGATTCCGTTGTTATACCAATCGTGATTGCCAGGAATGAAAATCGATTTTCCTTTGAATTGATTGGATAATGAAATTTGGTTATCCATTTTTTTTTCTGCCAAACCTCTATTCTTATCGTCTTTCTTTGGCATCCCAACTGGATAAATATTGTCGCCGAGAAACATCAACGTGCTGTTTTCTGAAGCTTTGGACAATGAATCTTTCAGAATATTCATATTATGGAAAGCTTTATCTTGGTCAAGATTTCCCGCGTCGCCAACGAGATAAAAAGTGTGAATGATGCTATCTTTTATCGTTGGATTTTTGGCAAAATCTTTGGCATTTTTTCCGTAGTTAGCGTTTTGAACTGCGCAGGAAATTGCCGTGATTGAGATTATTATTAAGAAAAAAAATTGATATATATATTTCATAAGTTAATCTGGTTAATCTATGTCAAGATTCTTACGGAAATCACTGATTCGACGTAGTCAATGATAAAAATTGTATTTTATAATCCATATTGTTATAACGTTGAATCTGCAGCCCGACTTGAGCGGAAATCCTTTTTTTTATTGCGCGTGTAAAAATGTTCTACAGATTGCTTCACTTCGTTCGCAATGAAAAAAAGATTGGGAGCGGAAGGCGGATTAAGCTGCCATAAATAAAATTTGATGTTTAAGTTAGAGGCTTCGGCAAGCTCAGCCTGACAATTCTGATTACAATAGTCACGAAATTACTGAAACTCTAACAATATTTAACAAAATTAAAATTAATAAGCTATAAATACTTTCTTAAATTTGTTTCAAATTGCTTTTATGGATATTTTGAAAATTTCGGAAGATTACGTTAAAAATTTATTCAAAGATAGATTATCTTCTGATTACACTTACCATAATCTGGAACATACGATTCAGGTTGTTGATAAAATAAAAATCCTTACAAAAGAAGAAAACGTTGGTCCCGAAGACACAGAAAATCTGATTCTGGCAGGTTGGTTTCACGATTTGGGCTACATCAGTGACTGCGAAAATCACGAGGAAGAAAGCAGAAAAGCAATTCAGGATTTTTTGAGACAAAATCAATTCAGTGAGGAAAGAATCCAGAAAATTGGCGAATTAATTCTCGCTACAGACAAGTTCTACAGACCGAAAAATTATCTGGAAGAAATCATAAAAGATGCGGATTTGTATCATTTGGCTTCGGATGATTATTTCAGAATTTGTGAGAATCTGAGACAGGAAATCAAAGAAGTTCATCATCAAAAATTCAGTAAACTGCAATGGGCGGAACTGAATATTACTTTTTTTGCCAAGCATCAATTCTATACCAAATTCGCTAAAGAAAACTGGCAGCCTGAAAAGGAAAAAAATGTTGAAAAAATACTTTCGTCCATCAAAAATATGAAGGAAGAGAAAAAAGAAAAAAGCAGTCTGGAAAAAGATAAAGCACTTCTGAACAAAAAGAAACTGGAAAAACTGGAATCTCCGGAAAGAGGAATCGAGACAATGTTCAGAATCACGCTTAACAACCACACAAAACTGAGCCAAATTGCTGACAGCAAAGCAAATATCTTACTTTCTGTCAACGCCATTATTATTTCTATCGCCTTGTCAACACTGATTCCAAAATTGGATGCACCGAGAAATGCTCATCTTATTATTCCATCATTTGTAATGGTTATTTTCAGTGTTGCTTGTATTATTCTCGCAATAATGTCCACAAGACCAAAAGTCTCCAGCGGAACATTTACCAGAAAGGAAATCGAAGAGAAAAAAGTGAATCTTTTATTCTTCGGAAACTTCTACAAAATGCCTCTGGAAGAATATCTTTGGGCTATGAAAGAAATGATGTCCGACCGACAATACCTCTATGATACAATGATAAAAGACCTTTATTATCTGGGAATTGTCCTGAATAGAAAATACAAATTATTGAGACTGACTTACACAGTTTTCACAATAGGAATTATTGCTTCTGTGATTGCTTTTGTAGCTGCTTTTTGGAATGTGATGGGTTAAAAATTTGTATAGAGGTGGTTAAAAAGCTATTTCTAATATTAATAATCATTTTGAATTTCTCTTGTAATGATAGCATTAGTCCAGATAAAAGATTTAAATTGAATCAAAATCGTGAGTATTCAAATTTTGAACTAAAAAACGCAATATTAAATAATGAGACATTTTCTGAAAAAGAATTAAATTATTCTCCAAAACCTATTAATGATCCTAAGAGTGCAGTTAATATTGCAGAAGATATTCTTTTTAATACGTATGGTAAAAAAAATATTGAACGACAAAGACCATATAATCTAGTATTTCAAGATAGCTATTGGATTATAAATGGAACGAAAAATAAAGATGAATTTGGTGGTGTTTTTCTAATTATTCTAAATTCAAAAAATGGTAAAATAATAAAATTGACACACGGAGAATAATTTAGAATTCTTCCACAAACTCATAGTCCACATTCTTCGCATCATAATTAACCGCAACACGCAAAGCTCGCAAACCATTAATCCCCTGTAAATCTTCAACTTCCAATTCTTCTATTGTCGAAAGTATATTTTGGTTTTGAAGGATTTTTATCAATTTCAAATATTCTTCACGCTCTCTGTCCTGAGAATAGATAATGCTGATTTTTCCAGGTTGCGTGATACGTTCATCCGAATTTTTGACTAGAGATTTATCAATACGTTTTTTAATCATTTCGTAGCGCGCATTGTAACTTCCGTCCACATCAAAACGTTTTTCATCCATTCTGAAACGGATACTAATCGGCGTGCTGTAAACCAAAATCAAAGACGAAACATCCAAAGAATAATCCAGCGTTTCTCTGTAATGCTTATATTTCAATTCAGTTTCACAAATCACACGTAATTGCCACAAACGCAGGTTTTTCAGGAAAATCGGGTCATAAGTCAGATCAGGTTCAATCGATGAACCAATATACATATTATGCTCTACTCCATCGGTTTTGAAACGCTCATAATAAAACGGAAATCTGCGCTGTTGCTCTTCCTGACGCTTATCCAGAATATCTGCTAAGGTTTTATTAACCGAAGACAAACTATCATCAAATTTCTTTCTGAAATTGTAAACCAATTCAGTTTTAGAGTCTAATTGCTTATGATAATCTGTAACGATTTGATTATAATTAACATTCTGAAGTTTGATGGATTCCAATAAAGGATGAACTTCCTGATGAATAAAATTCTGAACCTGACTTTCTGTATCGGCTTTCAAATCTTTAGCCAACAATTCTTGAAAACGAATTAGTTTTAAATTAATTGACTCTAAGTTATTGTCAGAACTTAGATTTTTGAAAACATCAGAAATCAACATCAGATTGATTTCTAAATCTTTTTTAATCGCCAAATTTCTGGAAACCGAAGAGTTTCTGATATCTGTTTGTCCAAAAAGTGGTGTCAGATTTTCGAAAGTAATTTTTCTATAAGGCAAATCAAATTCTTCTCTGTAAAAACCGATATGACGTTCCGCTTCTTGTCGGAATTTCCAATAAACACTTGGATGTATTGATGTGTATTCTCTTTGGATAATCGCTTGGATTCTTGTCTCTATGCCATCATAAAGCCTGTCCATCGTATCTTCCAGATAAGGCATTACGATTTCCATTTTTTGAGCATTGATGCTGTTCAGCATTTTTTTTCTAGAAACAAGCTCAATAATTCCAAGAACTTTTTTATTCTTTAAAATTGGAGCAAAAATCGCACTTTTGATTCCAGCGTCGTAGAATTGTTTTGCAAAATCACTGTCCGGAAACTCTTTGTAAATTTTTTCAAAATCGGAAATGCTGAAATATTTTCTGGATTCTACCAACGCATTGAAGTTCTTTTCGCAAAGCAATTCATTTTTGGAATGATTGAATCCTGACAGAATAAAACTATCAATCACACTATTGACAGGCGTTTTCACAAATTTATTTTCTTCGTGATTGATTGATGTATAGCCCAATTCCAAGTCAGGAACCTGAAAAATCGAACGGAAGATTTTGTTCAGTTCTGGTTTCAGATTTTCATCATCTTCAAGATTAATAAGCTTAGTTTTGAGATTAGAAACGGCAATTTCCGTTGTTGCATCAAAGAAATTAACCACAGCAAAACCTTTCAGTTCCCAACTTTTTGAGGGGAATTTTTCTTTCCAAAGTTCGTAATCCTCAAAATTATCCAGTAATTCTGTAATTTCTTCTTCTGTCAATCTTTTGAAATTCTCCAATGGATTAACATCGATGAAATCAATATTATTCAGAAAGCGATAATAATTCACAACACCTTCTTCATTCGGAATATCGAAAATAAAAGGCATTGAAAAATTGAGCGGAACATTATAAAAATTCCTTAGAATAATACAACAGCTCATTACATAAAAACGATGCGGGTCAAGACCTTTGATGAACATATCAAAGTTTTCTCCTGCATTTTTAAGAATAGTCTGAAAACGCTGAGTAGGATTGAAAAAGAAATTATAAAAAGGAAAACTAATGGCTTTGATTTCGTTTCCTGTCAACATTGGTGGGAAAAGGTCTCTCAAAAGTTCCTTCATCAATGTTTCATTTTTCTCGAAGAAATCAAGATTCTTGATGCCATTTATAAGTTCTGGAAACTCTTTCGTCTTTTCCAAAATCCTCTGATGTGAAAGCGCATATTCTGGATCATCAGAAGCTTCTGCTTCCATTTTTTGGATGAGTTTTTCAAAGGAAAAATTCAGTATGAATGGGGTATCGTAAAAGGCTTGGAACTTCATTGGGTAAAAATCGATGCAAATGTAATAATTATGAATATATTAGTAAAGTCGAATTATAATTCCTAATACTTTAATTTAATTTCATAATTTAAAAAAATTAAATTTTAATCTATTATCAATCTGAGACATAGCTTAGAAATTATCTTTTAAATTTAAACTAATTCAAGATTATTAGATATATCTATCGTTTCATTATTAGATTTTAAAATTGTTACATTAAATGTATCTTTGCAAAAATTTTCAGAATACATTGAAAGATATCCGTACACTTTCCCTCGATCAACTCAAAGATTACTTCAGCACAATTGGCGATAAACCGTTTCGTGCCAAGCAAGTTTATGATTGGCTTTGGAGCAAGAATCTGCATTCTTTTGATGAGATGACGAATCTTTCTAAGAATCTTCGTGATAATCTTTCGCGTGATTTTTTCATCAACCCTATTGCTGTTGATTTATTACAAAAATCAACGGACGGAACGATAAAAAATGGGGTAAAACTTCACGACGGACTAATGGTAGAATCGGTTTTGATTCCTACTGAGTCCAGAAGTACAGCCTGCGTTTCTTCTCAAGTTGGATGTTCTTTGAACTGCGAATTCTGTGCAACAGCCAAACTGAAAAGGATGCGAAATCTGGAAGTAGCAGAGATTGTAGACCAAGTTGCGCTGATTGACCGTCAAAGCAAATTATATTTTGACAGACCCCTCACAAACATTGTGTTTATGGGAATGGGCGAACCGATGATGAATTACAAAAACGTTGTCGAAGCCATTCATAAAATCACAAAACCAGACGGTCTGGGAATGTCGCCAAGAAGAATCACCGTTTCAACATCCGGAATTCCGAAGATGATAAAAATGCTCGCTGATGAAGAATTGAAAGTGAAATTAGCACTTTCTCTCCACTCCGCAATTGAGCATAAACGAAACGAAATAATGCCTTTTTCGGAGAAGTTTCCATTGACTGATATTATGGATGCGCTTCAATATTGGTATCAGAAAACGGGTTCTCCAATCACATACGAATATTGTGTCTGGAAAGGAATCAACGACGGCGATGAAGATATTAAAGCTTTGATTAAATATTGCCGACAGGTTCCAAGTAAAGTCAATTTAATACAATACAATCCGATTGGCGAAGGAAAATTTGACCACAGAAGCATTGAAGCTGAGCAAAAATACGTCCGTGAACTGGAAAAAGCAGGAATCACAATTGTTGTAAGAAAAAGTCGTGGTGGCGATATTGATGCGGCGTGTGGACAATTGGCAAACAAAACTGCGGAGTAATTCTTTAACAATATTTTTATCCAGTAAATTTTCTTCTCAAAAAATCAATTCTTATTTTTACAATATGAAGACGATTTTAGTAGATATGGATGGCGTTCTTGCCAATACGAACCAACATTTTATAGACTACGAATACAAAAGAAACGGCAACCAAATTCTTTGGGAAAATATCTCAGTACTTTTAGAAGCAGAAGCTTTTCCTAATTTCTTGGAAGATGTTAATTCCAAAGGATTTTTTAGAACCGTTCCGGTTATAGAAAATGCAGTAAAAGTTTTGAAATACTTGAACGAAAAATATAACGTTCTCATCGTTTCTTCCGCAACAGAGTTTCCGAATAGCCTTACCGAAAAAGCAGAATGGCTGATAGAACATTTTCCTTTTATCAACTGGAAGCAGATGATTTTCTGTGGAAGAAAGGATTTTATCATTGGTGATATTATGATTGATGACCATCCAAAAAATTTGAATCTTTTTTCAGGTCAGAGAATTCTGTTTTCACAACCTCATAATGCGAATTCAACGGTTGAAAATTCGGTAAGGGTTTCTGGTTGGGATGATATTATGAATATTCTGTAATTTCCAAAAATGAAAAATCAGGTTTTATATTTTTTAGTTGTTCTATTGGGATTTCAGATTTCAGCTCAAAAAGTTGAATCCTTAAATCTCAAAAAATATAAAATTGCGGTTCTCAGCGATTCTTTGCAAGAAACTTCTGGCTTGACAAATTTTGATGGAAGATTATTTTCTTTCAACGACAGTGGAAACACCAGCGAAATTTTTGAAATAAAAGCAGGAAGTTCTTACATCGAAAAGACTTATCAAACCAAACTTAAAAATATTGATTGGGAAGCGATTACCAATGACTGCGAGAATTTTTATGTTGGAGAATTCGGGAATAATTTGGGAACGAGAAAAGATTTGAAGGTTTATCAAATTCCTCTCAGAAATGATTCTTTGATTGTTGATTCGATTAAAACTATTCCGTTTTTTTATCCTGAGCAAACTGATTTTACTCCGAAAAACATCAATAACAATTTCGATGCAGAAGCAATGATTTTCTTGGACGGAAACATTCATATATTCACAAAAGAGTGGATTACGAATACTGTTTCGCATTACGTCATCGATAAAAATCTGAGAGAAAATCAGCCTGCTCAAAAACTAGAAAGTTTTGATACAGGCTTTGTTGTAACGGATGCTTCTTTTTTCGAAAATAAATTATATGTTGTTGGTTATACCAAAAATGCCTCGGTATATCTGATGATTTTCGAAAAAGATGAAAATGGAAATCTTTTCTTTAATAAGCCAATAAAAAAGTATTCTCTTGGAAGAGCTTACAATGTAGGACAAATTGAAGGCATCATAGCAACTGAAAAGGGAGTTTACATTTCGGGAGAACGATTCAGTATTAAAATTAAAAAAGTACCTCAAAGTCTTTATTTCATTCCTTTTGAAGATTTAGATTAATCATATTTGCAGAATCTTTTGGTAAAATAAAAGGATTAGTAATTTAAAAAATGAAAAGAGTAACAGTTTTTTGCGGTTCCAGTTTTGGGACTGAAGATATTTATAAATCACAAGCAATATTATTAGGAGAAACATTAGCCAAACATCAAATCGAATTGGTTTACGGTGGTGCCAATGTCGGATTAATGGGCGCACTTGCGGACGGTGTTTTAAACAACGGAGGAAAAGCAATCGGCATGTTACCCAATTTTCTAAAATCAAAAGAAATTGCACACGAAAATTTGACAAAGCTCATCTTGGTGGAAACAATGCACGAGCGAAAAACCAAAATGAACGAATTGTGTGATGGTGTGATTGCTTTGCCCGGAGGTTTTGGAACTTTGGAAGAATTCTTCGAAATGCTGACTTGAGCGCAATTGGGACTTCACAAAAAACCTATTGCCATTTTGAATATCGATGGTTTTTACAATGCCTTAATGATTTTTGTGCAAACAATGGTTAGCAAAGGTTTCTTGAAGGAAATCAATAAAAATATGATTTTGATAAGCGACAATATTGAACAACTTATCGAAATGATGAAAAAATACGAAGCTCCGAACGTTACCAAATGGATTAATAAAGAGCGTGCTTAATATAAAATCCCGAGTTTATTTCACTCGGGATTATTATTAGTTTAATTTACAATTTTAAAAGTTTCCTGAGTTGTATCATTAGAAATTTTCAGAATATAATTTTGGAGTTTTTGCAATTTTACATCTATCAGATTTGCACCAGATTTCAGCTCAACCTGTTTTGATTCTACCAATTTTCCTTCCATGCTGAAGATTTCCAGCTTGCTTTTGGAAGCATTTCCATTATTTTTGCTAAAGATCTGCAATTGATTATTTTTAATAGGATTGATTACAGAAAATCGTTTTGTGGTTTTAATATCATCAATATTCATATTCGCACCATAAACAAAATCGTGCGTTACAGTTTCAGAATCTACAGTGACAGAAGCCTTCCAATTTCCATATTGATTAAATTGTGAACTTTGGAACGTAAAATACCAATACGAAGCAAAATAAAAATTACTGTTGTTAAAAGTGTTGTTATACGCAACTGTATTATCTGGTCTTATTAATTTCAGGTTAATTTGTTTTCCGACTGGTAAGTCCGCAAAATACATATAAACCATTACTTTTTCTCCCGTGTTGAAACTGTCTTTGAAATTGGTAGTTTCCTGCACGCCGCATCCATTGTCGAAAACAGCTAAATCCGAATGTGTGAAAATGGCGTTTATCTTTGGATCTACATAAGGCTTTTGGTTTTCCCACCAAGAATCTGTTGAAGAATTCCATGTGTTGCAACTCCCAGAATACGGATCTACAAGTTGATTGTTGTTATTGTAAACTTCGAAGTGCAAATGTGGTCCAGTTGAGTTTCCGGAACTACCGATAACACCAAGATATTCTCCAGCGGAAACAAATGACCCAACAATTTTTGAAGTCAAAGAATTATTCTTCAGATGTCCGTACCAAGAAACACTTCCGTCTCCGTGCTGCACATAAACAGCGTTCCAATTATCGCTTCCAAAACTGCAGTTTCTGTCATAATTCCCATTACTTTTCATAATAATAATTCCGTCTGCAGCAGCTACGGNNTACGGCGTGAGCAACATCATTATCCATCATATGCCAGCCAAACGGCCAAGTGAAAATATCGATTCCCATATGATTGTATCCATCAGTCGTGTCATAAGTCCTTGTTCCGCAGTTCCAATCTTGAAGTTTGTTGGGATAAGCAGAATTATGATCCACATGATTTGAAATACTCCAAACATGATTGTATTTCGTATTCGGATTTTTCGTAACGGGCCAGATAAAAAGAGGATGATCAAGCTTTTTATTTTCACTCAATTTTCCTTGAGATTTCAAAATCTTGCGATTGTTTGATATTTCTTCTTGAATATTTTGTCTTTGTTCTTGCGAAAGACAAATAGAATTTTTAGGCTGGTAAAAACCTTGTCCGTCTTGGGCATTGAAAAACAGTCCACAGAATAGCGACAATAGAAAATAATTCTTTTTCATAATTTAAGTTTTTTTATTAATGCTAAAATAAATAATTTTTCTCATAAAACTTAGTTTAAGTCCAATGTCTCTTTATAATCAAAAAGAAATCAATTATATTTGCTGAATAGTTTTTTGAATCAATCGATAGACAAATCCTCAACATAGCCCCGATGGTAGTGGAAATCCTTTTNNAAAAGATTGCAACGGAAAGCGGGTTGGGATGGTGAATAGAAATCCAATCGTCTTGCTCCAAAAATATAATTTTAAACGCAAACAGTGGCAAATACAGTAGAACTAATCAAAGCTCCGATTTCTGACGAAATGAAACTTTTTGAACAAAAGTTTTACGAATCGATGAAAAGTAATGTGGCGCTGTTGGATAAAGTCACGCGTTTTATTGTGACGACAAAAGGGAAACAAATGCGTCCAATGTTTGTTTTTCTCTGCGCAAAGTTGGTCGGAAATGTGAATGAAAAAACATTCCGTGGCGCGAGTATGATTGAGCTGATTCACACAGCAACTTTGGTTCACGATGATGTTGTGGATGAGAGTTTTAAGCGCAGAAATTTCTTTTCTATCAATGCACTTTGGAAGAATAAAATTGCGGTTTTGGTGGGCGATTATCTGCTTTCGAAATCGGTTTTGCTTTCTACAGATAACAAGGATTTTGATTTGTTGGCTGTGATTTCCAGAACAATTCGTGAAATGTCTGAAGGTGAATTGCTTCAGTTGGAAAAAGCCAGAAAATTGGATATTACTGAGGATGTTTATTACGAAATTATCCGTCAAAAAACAGCAACTTTGATTGCAGCGTGTTGTGAAGTTGGTGTTTTATCCAACGGAGTGGATGAAGCGACTGCGAAAAAAATGCAGGAATTTGGGACTTATACGGGAATGGCTTTCCAAATCAAGGATGACCTTTTTGATTATCAGACAAGTAATATCATTGGAAAACCTGTCGGAATCGATATCAAGGAACAAAAAATGACTTTGCCGTTGATTTATACTTTGAAAAATGCTAGTCCTGAGAATTACAAAAAATACTTTGCAACGATAAAGCGTTATAATAACGATTCCAAAAAAGTGCGTGAACTGGTAGAATTTGTGAAGTCTTCGGGCGGAATGGATTATGCTATCAAAACAATGAAAGATTACCAGCAAAAAGCACTTGACATTCTTGCTGAATTTCCTGATAATGAAGCTAAAGAATCGCTGAAACTGATGCTGGATTATGTGATTAGCAGAAAATTATAAAAGCAATTTAAATAAATATTTAACCCTTTCAGAGTTTCAACTTTGAAAGGGTTTTTTAATTTAATTCCGTAATTTTGAAATATGAACAATTCTCCACTTGCCGAAATTCTACGTCCAAAAACCTTGGATGATGTTTTAGGACAAGAACATCTCACCGGAAAAAACGGAACTATCAAAAGAATGTTGGATAATGACACCATCAATTCTCTTATTTTTTGGGGCCCACCTGGAACTGGAAAAACGACTTTGGCAGAAATTATTTCTGAAAAATCGGGAAGAAAATTTTATAAATTATCAGCAGTTTCCGCTGGTGTAAAAGATGTAAGAGATATTATTGATGAAGCTAAAAAACAGAATCTTTTCTCTGGAAAAAGTCCGATTTTATTCATTGATGAGATTCATAGATTCAACAAGTCACAGCAGGATTCTTTGCTTCACGCAGTTGAAAAAGGTTGGATTGTTCTGATTGGCGCAACTACGGAAAACCCAAGTTTTGAAGTGGTTTCAGCTTTGCTTTCTCGTTCGCAAGTTTATATTCTGAAAGCTTTGACTTTTGAAAAATTGGAGGAGTTAGCAGATATAAGCGTTTCAAAATATAACGAAATCAACAATACCAAATTCTATCTCGAAGAAAAAGAAGCATTCATCCAATATTCGGGAGGCGATGCGAGAAAGTTGATTAATTCCATAGAGTTGGTTCTGAATCAATTCAAATCAGCTAAGAAAAACAAAATCTCCAACAAAGATGTTTTGTCTGTTCTTCAGGAAAATATGGCTTTGTATGACAAAAATGGGGAACAACATTATGACATCATTTCAGCTTTCATCAAATCGATGCGAGGTTCCGACCCCAATGGTGCTGTTTATTGGCTAGCAAGAATGTTGGTTGGTGGAGAAGATATTAAATTCATTGCCCGAAGAATGATGATTCTTGCTGCCGAAGATATTGGTTTAGCCAATCCGAATGCTTTGGTAATAGCGAACAATTGTTTCCAGGCCATTAATGTTATCGGAAATCCGGAAGCCCGAATTATCCTAAGCGAAACCGCTGTTTATCTTGCAGTATCCCCAAAAAGTAATTCGACTTATAACGCCATTAATGAAGCGATGGCTTTTGTAAAAAAAACCGGCAATTTGCCCGTCCCGTTGCATCTCAGAAATGCACCAACCAAATTGATGAAAAACTTGGATTATGGCAAAGATTATCAATATGCGCATTCTTACGAAGGTAACTTTGTAGATTTAGAATTTTTACCAGATGACATCAAAGGTACAGCATTTTATTATCCAGCTAATAACTCTACAGAGAAAAAAATTAAGGAACAGCTCAAAGACAAATGGGGAGACAAATATTACTAAACATCGTGGTTTACGTTAAATAATCCTAAATATTTTTTTTAAACAGATTAATTCAAATTCCTTTTAATATATTTGCCAAAGACAACTAATTTTTATGGAATACCAAAGCTGGAAAGACTTATTAAACCCTGAATTTTACATCCATTTAGGTGGATTTTGGCTTATTTTATTCATCATTTTTGCAGAAACAGGACTTTTCATTGGTTTTTTCTTGCCAGGTGATAGTTTACTTTTCATATCGGGAATTTATGCCGTAAAAATTATTGATGCCACTTTTGGGACAACAGGTTCAGATTTTCTGGATACGACAATTTTGGCGACAGCTGTAGCGATTGCAGCAATCATCGGAAACGAGGTTGGATATTGGTTTGGTTACAAAAGTGGGCCATTGTTATATGAAAGAAAAGACACATTGCTTTTCAAGAAAAAATACCTTTTCAAAGCACACGATTTCTTTGAAGAACACGGAACAGTTGCCGTTATTTTATCCAGATTTCTCCCGATTGTGAGAACCTTCTCTCCCATCGTTGCAGGAATTGTGAAAATGGACAAAAAGAAGTTTTTCTTATACAATGTTGTTGGCGCAATACTTTGGTCATTTACTATGATTTTTGCAGGTCATTATCTTGATAAACTTTTTATGGATCAGTTTGGAATAGATTTGAAGAAAAAACTAGAAATCATTGTTCTGATTATAGTTTTGGTAACTACTTTACCAATCATCATCAAATTCTTTTTCTCAAAAGACAAAGAAAGACCAACACAGGAATAATTTTTGATTATAATAATAAAACATATAAACCGGAGAGCTATTTCCGGTTTTTTTATTTACATCTAAATATTAAAATGAAAGTATTCATCAACAAAAGAATTCCACAAATCGGAATTGATATTTTAAAAGAAAATAATCTGGAAATTATAACACAGGAAACAGAACATCCTACCTATCAAGAATGGCTGGAAAATTGTAAAAAAGCAGATGTTCTTCTAAGTGTTGGCGGAAAAAATAAGTACGACAAAGCGTTTTTTGATGCTTGCCCCGATATAAAAGCCATCGCACTTTTTTCAGTAGGCTTTGACCAAGTCGATATTGCTGAAGCTACAAAACGAAAAATCCCTATTGGAAATACACCAGATGTTCTAAGCAGAGCTACTTCAGACGTCGCATTTCTTTTAATGCAAATGGTTTCCAGAAAAGCCAATTACAACATCGAAAAGGTAAAATCTGGAAACTGGAAAGATTTTGATGCTTTAGAAGAGCTCGGTCAAGAGTTGTATGGGAAAACTTTAGGTGTTTTTGGTTTAGGCAGAATTGGTTTTGAAATGGCAGAAAAATGCAAAGCCGCTTTCGGTATGAACATCATTTACCACAACAGAAGTCATAATGAACAAGCTGAAAAAGAACTCGATGCCAAATATGTTTCTTTTGATGAATTGACTCAACAATCAGATATCATAAGCATCCACGCCAATTATACGCCGGAACAAGCTGATATATTTAACAAATCGGTGTTTGAAAAAATGAAAAAGAATGCCATTTTCATCAACACGGCAAGAGGCGGTTTTCATAATGAAACTGATTTGCTTGAAGCTCTGAAATCAGGAAAAATCTGGGGCGCAGGTTTAGACGTTACTAATCCAGAGCCGATGGATAAAACAAATCCTTTGCTCCAACTTCCGAATGTTTGTGTGCTTCCGCACATTGGTTCCGCAACGATTGAAGCCCGAAACGGAATGGCAAAATTAGCCTCAGAAAATATCGTTGCATTTTCAAAAGATGAAAAAATGCCAACCATTGTAAATCCAAAAGTTTATGATTAATTAACTTCTAAACTTCAAATCTTGGAATCAAATTTGTGTGTAAATCTTTAATCAAAAAATATATTATTATGAGCACACCAGAAGATAACATCGAGAAAAATTTGGAAGACTTGGATTACAATCCTGGCGAAGATATTTTCAACCGAGAAGAACACATTCCAATTGATGGTGATGGCAATCCTATCAGAAACCCAGCCCAAGTGAATGACGAAATGCCTTTTGGATTAGACGTTCCAGGCGCTGAAGATGATGATAATTTTGAACAGATTAACAGTCAGCTGCCGGATGAAGAAAATAATTATTACAGCACAAGTGACAATGAAGATGATCACGAAGAAGAAAATGAAGATCTAATCTGAATCAAATGATAGATATAGGCTACCTAAAAAGTTAGCCTTTTATTTTGCTCCTAAATTATGTGGTGGAACAGCTCATTAATTGAAATGCAAGTCGTAAATTTGTAAAAATTAAAAAATTCAATTTATGTCTAAAGCCATTTCTAAGGTTCCTGCCGTTATTAACGAACCTGTAAAATCTTACATACCAGGTTCTGAAGAGGTAAAAAACCTTATTGCCACCTATAAAAAAATGTGGAAAGAAAAAACCGAAATCCCAATGGTAATCGGTGGAAAAGAAGTAAAAACAGACAAAAAAATTAAGCTTAGCTCACCTCAGGATCATCAGCACGACTTTGGTTTTTACTATGAGGGTGATATGTCCCACGTGGACAGTGCTATTGAAGCAGCGCTTGCTGCAAAAGCTAAATGGAACGCTTTGGGATGGGAACACAGAGCTTCTATTTTTCTTAAAGCTGCCGAATTATTAGCAGGACCATACAGAGATATAATAAATGCTGCAACTATGATTGGGCAGTCTAAAAATGTTCATCAGACAGAAATAGATGCGGCATGCGAGTTCATAGACTTTCTTCGTTTCAACGTAGAGTTTATGACAGAGATGTATGCCGAACAACCCGTTTCTGACAAGGGAATATGGAACCGTGTAGAATACAGACCGCTGGAAGGTTTCTGTTTTGCGGTTACGCCTTTCAACTTTACTGCTATCTCCGGAAATCTTCCGGCTTGTATGGCAATGATGGGGAATGTTGTAGTTTGGAAACCTTCTGACAAGCAAGTTTATTCTGCAAAAGTGATTATGGACGTTTTGAAAGAAGCTGGACTTCCGGATGGCGTTATCAATATGATCTTTACGGATGGAAAAGAAACTGCTGAGAAAGTTTTGGCTCACCCAGATTTTGCAGGTCTTCATTTCACAGGTTCTACAAAGGTTTTCCAAGGAATGTGGAAAATGATTGGCGATAATATCCATAACTACAAATCTTACCCAAGAATCGTAGGAGAAACTGGCGGAAAAGACTTTGTGATGGTTCATTCGTCTGCCAATGTTGAAGCCGTTGCAACAGGTTTGGTTAGAGGAGCATTTGAATATCAAGGACAGAAATGTTCTGCCGCATCCAGAGCTTATATTCCAAAATCACTTTGGAATGAGGTAAAAGCGGTGATGGAAGCTCAGATCAAAATGATAAAAGTTGGTTCACCTGAAGATCCTTCCAACTTCGTGAATGCCGTTATTGATAAAAACTCTTTCGAGAAATGTAAAGGTTATATCGACAGAGCAAATGCTGCAAATGATGCCAATGTGATTATCGGTGGAAAATACGATGATTCCAAAGGTTGGTTTGTGCACCCAACAGTTATAGAGACCATAAATCCATATTACGAAAGTATTGTTGAAGAGATTTTCGGACCAATCCTTACAGTTTATATTTATGAAGACGAAAACTGGGAAGATACTTTGAAATTGGTAGATACATCTACGCAATATTCTTTGACCGGTTCTATCTTCGCACAAGACAGATACGCCATAGATGAAGCTTATAAAGCTTTGGAAAATGCTTCCGGAAACTTCTATATTAATGACAAACCAACTGGTGCTGTTGTAGGACAGCAGCCTTTTGGTGGTTCAAGAGCTTCCGGAACCAACGACAAAGCAGGTTCTAAGATGAATCTACTGCGTTGGGTTTCTGTAAGAAGTATCAAAGAAACTTTTGTCTCCCCAAAAGATTACAAATATCCATATCTGGGATAATTTTATATTAATATAAGCCAAATTGTCATTCCGTGAGAATCTCTATGTTGATTTTAAAATTGGCAGGATTCTTTCAGAATGACAATTTACTTTTATAATTAACAAAAAATGAAAAAAGCACTCATAATAGTTGATGTTCAGAATGATTTCTGCGAAGGTGGCGCGCTTGCCGTTCCAGAAGCTAACAGCATCATTCCTTATATCAATCTTTTGATGGAAGAAAACGAATATGACGAAATCGTCTTAACTCAAGATTGGCATCCTTCCAATCATAAAAGTTTTGCGTCAAACAACGGAAAGAACGTCGGCGAAACTATTTCTCTAAATGGCGTTCCTCAGTTTATGTGGCCAGACCATTGTGTTCAGGGAACCTTTGGAGCAGAGTTTCATAAAGATTTGAATAGAGATCAAGTCACTCACATCATCCAAAAAGGAAAAAATGTTGAAATTGACAGCTACAGCGGTTTTCAAGATAACAATCACTTTATGAAAACCGGATTGGAGGATTTCCTAAAATATCACGATATTCAGCTAGTTGAGATTGTTGGATTGGCTTTGGATTATTGTGTTAAATTCACGGCGATTGATGCTTTCAATGCTGGATTCATTACGTGTTTACATTTTAATGGAACAAAAGCCGTGAATGTAAAACCAGACAGTGCCAGAAACACGATTTATGATTTAGCTGAAAAAGGAATTACTATTTTAGCTTAATATGAAATAAAATTGATATAAAAAGACTGGAATCTCCAGTCTTTTTTATTGATTCCTAAACTTTCGCTTCATCTTAGTTTTATGTCTGGAATAATGGGTTTGTTCCGTGTTTTTATCAGTTGAAATTACACTGATATTTCCATCAACTTCCAGAATTGCCAATTTCACATCAGAAACATTTTCGATGCCGTGTTCGTGAACAGCTTCTTCCAGTTCATCTTCGGAAATGGAGACTTTCTTTAAAATCTCAGGATACACTACCCCATCTTTGACCAAAATATAAGGATGATCTTCTATCAGTTCTTTGATTATTGGGTTTTTAAATATAAATTTCTTCACAACAAAGTTCGCTACAAACAAAACCAACGCAGCGACAATTCCACCTTGTAAACTGCTATTAGAACCAACCATCGCATTTTGGACTGCATTACTTATCAAAAGCAAAAGAATCACATCTCCTGCATTAAGCTGTGACAATTGATTTTTACCAAAAACGCGCACCGCAATAACCATAAAAAAGTAAACGGCAAGTGAGCGAACAACAATATCAAGAATTGGATTCAAATTTGAAATTTTAGAAAATAAAGATAAAAATTAGTTCAATAATTATTATCATCAAGTTCATTATCTTTGATTCAAATATATAAATAACTATGATAAAAAAATTATTACTAGCCTTCAGTTTTTTTGCTGTATCAATGTTGTTTGCACAGAAAAACAATGACCAGCAATCTGTTGCCGAAGCTTCTGAAAAACTCAGATTAGCAATGATTAGCGGAGACAAAGCTGTTTTAGAATCTTTGATTTTGCCGGAATTGACTTATGGACACTCTAGAGGTCATATCGATGATGCTAAGGAATTTGTAGAAAAATTGGTCAGCAAAAAGTCTAATTTCTTGACGATTGAAAATACCAATCAATCCATCCAAATTGTTGATAAAACAGCGATTGTCCGTAATCATTTGTATGCAACAACACACGATTTGGGCAAAGAACCTGGTGAAGTGAGTCTGGATATTTTGTACGTTTGGCAGAAAACTAAGAGTGGTTGGAAGTTGTTGGCTAGACAGGCTGTGAAAGCGGAGAAGAAAAAGTAATTGAGATTAATTTAGATTTAGAAATGAATTCATATCAAGAAATTAAAAATTTAGTTTACAAATTTCAAGAGCTTGGAATAGAACAAACAGAAAATGAAACAATCCTGATTGGCAAAGCTCCTCAAATTGGAACAGAAGCTTGGCTTAATAAAATCTATAAACCTTTATCAGAATCTGATTTAAAAGAATTAGAAAACAACTTAAATACCGAAATTCCTAAACAATACAAAGATTTTCTTAGAAACTTCAGCAATGGCCTAAATATTTTGGTTTCTACTTTTTCGCTTTATGGATTAAGAAAAAATAACTCAAGAGATTTAATTAGCAATCGGCAGCCTTATTCCATTGAAACTCCTAACATTTTCGAAAGACATAAAAATGCAAAAGAGAGTTATTTTTATATTGGTGCATATGATTGGGATGGTTCGCTTTTGTTCATTGACAAAGAAACTGAAAAAATTCATTGTTGTGAAAGATTTTCTGCTATATCAAGATACGAATGGAATTCTTTGGAAGAAATGATAATTTCGGAAATAGCAAGAATCTATATCTTATTTGATGACAAAGGAAAAGAAATAGATGAGCATATTCCTACAATTCCTTATAAATAATAAACAAAAAAATCCGCCTCACAGCGGATTTTATTTTTAAGATTGCAAAATGTCTAACTTCTAATATCTGACTTCTAAAATCTATTTACTTTCTTCTCTTCAATTCCTTACTTATCAAACCAAGCTCTCTACCAGTTTGTCCGGCAACAGAAGTATTTTCCTGCGCACGTCTCGTCAAATATGGTACAACGTCTTTCACAGGTCCATACGGAAGGTATTTTGCCACGTTGTAATGTTGGTCTGCCAAATAATAAGTAATATTATCACTCATCCCGTAGAGCTGTCCAAAATAGATATGCGGATTGTTGTGCTCAAGACCTTTGGCTTTCATTTTATCCATTACGAGTTCAGACGAAATCTCATTATGTGTTCCGAAAAACGCAGAAACCTTGTCCAGATGTTCCATCACAAAATCAATTCCTGAATTGTAATTATCATCAGTCGCTTGTTTGTTGGGCTGAATAGGATTAGGGTAATTCATAGCCTTTGCACGGTCGGCTTCTTTCTCCATATAAGCGCCACGAACAATCTTATAACCAATGAAATAACCTTTTTCTCTGGCTCTTTCTAGATGAGCATTCATATATTCTAAACGTCCGGTTCTGTACATCTGGATTGTGTTCCAAACGATTGCTTTTTCCTTGTTGTATTTCTCCATCATTTCTTCGCAAAGGTGGTCAGCTGCATCTTGCATCCAGGTTTCTTCAGCATCTACCATCACTTTTTTATCGCTTTCGAAACAAAGTTTACACACTTCGTCAAAACGCTGAACTACTCTATTCCACTCTTCTTTCTGGCTGGTTGTGAGTTCTTTTCCTTTACCAACTTCTTCATAAATATCAATTCTGCCAAAAGCTGTTGGTTTGAAAACGATAAACGGAATCGCCGGATTTCCTACAGAAAATCTAACGATATCCTTGATTTCGTTACAAACCGCATCAAAAACCTCTTCCTCTTCTTTTCCTTCAATCGAATAATCAAAGATACTTCCAACGCCACGTTCGAACATCTGTTTTACCACTTTCATACTTTCTTCACGGGTTTCGCCACCGCAAAACTGTTCGAACAAAGTCTGCTTCACAATTCCATCAACAAACGGAAAATTGTTCCTAACTGTAAAATTGAGAAGTGAAACGCCAATATTGGTCAATGCAGGCTGTTCAATCGCCTTGAACATCCAATAGGCTTTTTTGAGCTGAGCATCCGTTTTATCGGCAAATGCGAGCTTTGTATCATTGAAAATACTCATATCCAGAATTTGGTCTCAAATGTAAATATTATTTCGATTTTTGAATGACTTTTGAAGCTAAATTTTATCAGAATTATAAAATTAATTAATCAAAAAATCAAGACTTCATCATAACTCGAAATCATCAGCATTAATGATAATTTTTACAGCTAATTTTTATTAATATTAAAATAAAACCCTTTCAAAATTAAATTTTAAAAGGGTTGGTTTTATGTATTACAAATTAATCAATGTAAAAAGTGTCTCATTCCTGTAAACAACATCGGGATTTTATGCTCGTTTGCAGCTTCGATAGAATCATTGTCTCTCATACTTCCGCCAGGCTGAATGATTGCTTTAATACCTCCCTGAGCGCAGAAATCTACAACATCTCTGAAAGGGAAAAATGCATCCGAAGCTAAAACCAATTCGCCATCGAATTTCTCTTTAGCTCTTTCAATTGCCTGTTGCGTTGCCCAAATTCTGTTCACTTGTCCACCACCAATTCCGATGGCCTGAACGCCATTTGAAACCACAATCGCATTGGATTTCACATATTTCACAACTCTTTGAGAGAATAATAAAGCTTTTCTTTGTTCTTCTGTTGGAGCTGTTTCTGTCATCAATTTGATGTCTTCTGAGAATTGGTCGTCAGCATTTTGAACCAACATTCCGCCATCGATTTTTACCCAAACTTGTTTGTCAGTAACTGCATTTTTGATTTTGATGATTCTAAGGTTTTTCTTTTTTCTAAGAATTTCCAAAGCCTCTTCGTCAAAGTCTGTTGCCATTACGATTTCAAGGAAAGTTTTGTTTAATTCCTCCGCTGTTGCAGCATCTACTTTATAATTCATTCCGATGATTCCACCGAAGATAGAAACCGGGTCACATTCGAAAGTTTTGGTATAAGTTTCCAAAGCTGTTGTTCCAACTGCAACACCACAAGGCGTAGAATGTTTTACGGCGCAACAAGCCAATTCTTCCTTGAATTCGTTAACCACTTTCCAACACAAATCCATATCGCGAAGATTATTAAAAGACAATTCTTTACCTCCCAAAATCTCAAAATCTTTCATTGCACCATTTTCGAAAGTCGAAGTATAATAAGCCGCAGATTGATGTGGATTTTCACCATATCTAAGGTCAGAAACCTTTTTGTAAGAAGCGTTTAAGTAAGTTGGATATTCTTCACCCAAAAGCATACTAGAAATTGCTGCATCATAAGCAGAAGTCAAGTTGAATACTTTACCGGCTAATTTCTTTCTGGTTTCAAGATAAGTATCTCCGTTCTGTTCCATTTCGATTTTAACGATTTGATAATCATTAACATCTGTCAAAACCGTAACTGAATTAAAATTCTTAGCTGCAGAACGCAACATAGAAGGTCCGCCGATATCGATGAATTCTACTTTTTCGTCAAGAGAAATATCCTTGTTCACGTTTTCAAAAAACGGATAAAGATTCACAATCACCATATCAATCAGTCCGATTTCGTAATCCTGAACTGTTTTCATATGCTCCTGGTTGGAACGAACTGCCAGCAATCCGCCGTGAACTTTTGGATGAAGCGTTTTCACTCTTCCGTCCAACATCTCAGGGAAATCGGTTACTTCATCAATCTGAATTGGATTAAGACCGGCGTCTTTCAGATGTTTGAAAGTACCGCCTGTGGAAATCAATTCGTAATTGTTAGCTTCCAAAAATTTTGCAAAATCTACCAAACCGCTTTTATCAGATACGCTGATAAGTGCTCTTTTTTTACTCATTTTTCTTTCAAATTTTACTTTTTACAGTTTTATTCAAACTGTGATTTACCGGTTCTTTCACCTCCGGATTTCTACTATTAGATTGCTCCAACGGAACTATTAGATTTCATTTTTAAGATTAAAGTTAATTTGAATTAAAATTCATAAATCATTATATTAAAATAATTTACTAATTAAAATACCATTTTCACTTTAATTAAATCAATTTTATTTATTAAGAACCAAATCAATGGCTTTTGGGAAAATATCATATTCAATCTGATGAACTTTTTGAGCTAAAGTCTCAGCTGTATCATTTTCTTCAACATCAAATTTCCCTTGGAGAATAATCTCACCTTCATCGATTCCCGAAGTCACAAAATGAACGGTTGCTCCACTTTCTTTTTCTCCGGCTTCAATCACAGCATTGTGAACGTGATGTCCCCACATTCCTTTTCCTCCAAATTTTGGCAACAACGCCGGATGAATATTAATAATCTTACCTTCCCATTTTTGGCAGAACTCAGGTTTCAAAATGGATAGAAAACCAGCCAAGACAATCAAATCTGTATTTTCCGGAATTGCATTTTCTAACTTCTCGGAAAAGTCTTTTCCACGTTTGATTAATAAATTCGGGATGTTATATTTTTCTGCTCTTTCCAATCCGAAACATTCTCTGTCTGCAATCACCAGATTCACTTTTGCATTTCGGATTTCGCCGTTGCTGATACAGTCAATGATTCTTTGAAGATTGGTTCCTGAACCTGAAATTAGTATGACTAAGTTTTTCATTTTAATGCTATGCTTTTTAAACGCAAAGTCCGCAAAGCTTTTCTTTAATACTCAATGTTTTTAAGTTCGCAATTCGCCTTTGGCATAATCATCGATTCCTTTAAAAACAATAAACATATTGAGATAAAGGCGTTTTACTTAGCAAAGAGCTTTTAATCACAATATTTACCTAGCCCCGATAGTAGCGGCATCCTTTTTTGTTTTTTTTGTCAATTTCTTCTGATAACAAATCGTCATAAAACAAAAAAGATATAGCGGATAGCGGGATTAAGCTCCTAAAAATTTAAAGTAATTTTCTCGCTTCCTTCTGTGATTTCTCCAATTTCGTAGGCGTCTTCCAAAAGGTCAAGGATTTTTTCAGAATGTTCAGCATCGGTTACCAAAACCATTCCTACCCCCATATTGAAAGTCCCGTGCATTTCTTTTCTGTCGATGTTTCCTCGTTTTTCTAGTTCTAACATCACGGTTGGAACTTTGATTTTAGATTCATCAATAGTGGCGCAAAGTCCTTCGGGAATGATTCTCGGAACGTTCTCGTACAATCCACCGCCTGTGATGTGCGCAATACCGCAAACAGGAACTTCTTCCAAAACTTTATGAATGTCTTTGTAATACAATCTTGTTGGCACGAGCAAAGTCTCGTATAATGGTTTCCCTTCGAATTCTTCTTCGAAATTTGGGAAAATCTTTCTCACCAATGAAAATCCGTTGGAATGAAATCCGGAACTTGGAATCGCAATGATTTTGTTTCCTTTTCTGATTTTGGAACCGTCTATAATCTGGTCTTTCTCTACAATTCCTACGCAAAATCCGGCAACATCATAATCGCCCGGCTGATACATCCCCGGCATCTCGGCAGTTTCACCACCAATCAAAGCGCAATTGTTATCCTTGCAGGCATTTACCATTCCAAGAACGATTTCTGCAGCGATGTCTGAATCCAATTTTCCACACGCTAAATAATCCAAGAAAAACAATGGTTTTGCACCGTGACAAAGGATATCGTTGGCGCACATTGCAAAGCAGTCGATACCGATAGAATCGTACTTTTTAGAATCCAAAGCTACTTTCAGTTTGGTTCCTACACCGTCTGTTCCAGAGACCAAAACCGGATTCTTATATCCAGCAATCTCATAGAACGCACCGAAGCTTCCCAGATTGTTAAGAACATTTTTGTTGTGGGTTTCGGCAACGGCAGACTTGATTTTGTCAACGGTTTTGTAGCCTTCTTCTTTATCAACGCCGGCTGATTTGTAGGTATTGCTCATTTTTAGATTTTCAGAATTGCGATTCTTTCGATTCTTTCAGGCTTTTGAAAACCTGAAAGAATCTTGGAATTCATTAGATTTATTTCAAACTTTACTTTCAGTTTTATTCCAATAAAAAAGCCGACAATCTTATTAAGATAGTCGGCCGTTATTTTAGCTCACAAGTTCGGAGGCAATTGTATCATTCTTTTTGCAAGAATTAATAGATTGCTTGAAATGAAGTTGTGGGATTTTCATCGGATTAAATTTCATTTTTCTTTGTAGCAAAGTTAAGCATTCTTAACACAACATTCCAAAATGTTATTCAAAAAAGTTTTTAACAGCAGACAATTTCTCCTGAAACTCAGTATTCTTTTCTTCATCTACAATCCCTTTTTCGATATCAAAAGTTTCTTTGAATTTAGGTAAAGAAAATGATTGAATGATATTTGCTCCACTAAAAGGTGCTCTAGTCTCGAAATGAGCAACAACATTTTTCCCGCCTCCAGGACCAGGCGCAGTTGCTAATACAAATACTGGTTTTTCGCCGAAATGTTTTCTGTCTTTGATTCTAGAAATCCAATCAAATATATTTTTAAAAGCTGTGGTATAAGTACTGTTATGTTCTGCAAAAGAAATAATCAATAAATCTGAAGCATCTATTTTCTCAGCAAATCTCAAAGCTAAAGTTGGGATTCCGTCGTGCTTTTCTCTATCCACACTAAAGATGGGCATTTCGTAATCGTTAAGATCAAGCAGTTCCACTTCTGCATTTTCGAACTGTTTCGCTGTGTATTCTGCTAATATTTTGTTGATGGATTCTCTGGAGTTACTTGCTCCGAATGCTACTATTTTCATTTAACTGTAAATTTTCAAGTGCCAAATGTAGAGACTTTTCAACGGAAATGAATTGACATAAGTTATGATTTTGTGATTTTGGAAAAAAACGAAAGAAAATAATGATCCATATTTCGATGCTAATCTAGTTTTCATAATCAAACTATACGTCCACTTCCCTGATTATTCAGACATATTTTTTTATTTTTATTAGATGATGATGTTGATGCATTTAAAACCCCGCAATTATCATCATAACAATTCATTAGGCCTTTCAGCGCATACGTACAAACTTGTTTTTACAATTCATTAATTAATTTCATTTTTGTCAAGACAATATATTAATGCCCATCATTATAACTACTCATTACGAGCGGCTGTTATTTTTTCGAAAAAAGATGCTCATCAGTCTCCTAAAAGAAGATTGTGGTCTTATAATTGATTATAAACTTACTATAAATTCAATTATTTGAGTATAACTTAACACCTTTTTACATTATGATATTTGATAACAAGTTTTTGAAAATGACCGGGGAAGACGGTTTTTTCATATTTCAGGGAGAGCAAGAAAAAAGCAGTTTCGTTAATCCTTACAATGACAATCCTTATATGCTAAGCTCACTCAAAAGACTGAAGAATCGCATCACTTGCAAAAGAAAACGATCTGCAATAGATGCTTGTCTGAACGATTATAAAGATGATATCATAGAAAAGCCGCAATTCAACACTGTGTATGAAGAAGGCTTACAACCTGAGCGCAACAGCTTTGCAGATTATGCTAAATCTTCGTACCGGAAAGTGATGAAAGACATCGAACATCTGCAGAACCTGATTGATCAATTAAGTGTCAATGAAGTTCGAATCTAGTAATACACTAATATCTTTTATAAATCTATCATCAGTAAATTCGTATTGGAATCTTATTGATGATTTTTTTATTTAATAACTTAAAAAAAAGCCTGAATACGTCAGATATTCAGGCTTCTCAATTATTTAATAATTTTACAATGTTTGCTCCTGGTGCTTTCCTTCTTTGATTTCTTCTACCATTTTAGCATTGAAAGCCGGTAGATCTTTAGGCGTACGACTAGTCACCAAGCCTTTATCTACTACCACTTCACTATCTTCCCATTGCGCTCCTGCATTTTTCAGGTCGATACTAACTGATTCTACCGAAGTCATTTTTCTGCCTTCTACCGCACCTGCATTAATTAGGATTTGTGGTCCGTGGCAAATAGAGGCTACAGGTTTATGCTGCTGGAAAAAGTCTTGCACGAAAGATAAAGCTTTCTCGTTAGTCCTTAACTGATCCGGATTGATAACACCACCCGGCAATACTAGCGCATCATAATCTGATGCAGAAACCTCATCCAAGGTTTTGTCCACATCATAATCTTTACCCCAGTCCGTTTCTGCCCATGCCTTGATGGTTCCTGCCTTTGGACTTACAATATGTGCAGTCCAGCCCTGCTTCTCCAGATGTTCTTTTGGAGAACTCAATTCACTTTCTTCGAATCCGTCGGTTGCCAGTATGGCTACTTTCTTTGACATAATATTTTATTTTTTAGTGTTAATATGTATGTCAATAAGAAAAAATGATGCCGCACACTACTGTAGAAAGTTTTAAAATTTGTTAAAAGTTTCCGATTGACATTATTTTACAGCTTTGTCGATTAAAAACGGTTGGCTATCTTTGAATCAATCTTATAATTCAACAGCTATGACTATAGAGGAACTTGTAGGACACTACAGCATCGAGGGTAGCAATCAAGACGAGAATGGTTCTGTTTATTATGGTGTCCTGAGCCTTAGTCTGGATGCTAACCAGCGTATAGTGGCAAATTGGACGATTGGTGATCATACCCAGTCTGGTTCAGGCTTTTTTAAAAATGATATTTTGGTGATTAACTTCCGATATGAGGATGATGAAGGCAAAGTTTACATAGGCGTTGCCGTTTACCGCAGTCTTAATGCCCATATATTAGACGGTTTTTGGTCGGAGAAGCACGGTAATCCACTTTTCCTAGGCATCGAATATGCGGTGCGCATCCAGCCGACTGAGTTTTTGAATTGACAAACTTCAACGATTATTTTAGATCTACAAAATCAAAAAACCTGAGATTATTCTCAGGCTTTTAATTATTTTTTACGATTAGGGTTCAGCTGTTCTCCTCTGTTGCCTTGGTTTTTGTCGTATTGCTTATTAGTACCACTAGTACCTTTGTTAGCATTCTTGATATTAGCAGCGTTATCCTGTGGTTTGATTGTCTTTGACATAATATTTTTGTTTAAATTGTTATTAATTAATTGTTTTACAAATTGTTCCCTCTTCTTTTTCCTGAAGGTTCTCCTGTCTTACTTGGCCAGTTTGGATTTGGTGCCGGCTGTTTAGAAGACCCTGCTTTTATTGTTGAAGCTGGTTTTGGTGTTGGTTTAGATTGACTCATAATAATGTTTAAATTGTTTGTTTTTAAATTCCTACTCTAATTGCTTTTCGGATTCCGCATTTAAAATTTGTCGACACTATAGACTTATCAAAACATCATCCGAAAATCAAAAAAAATACGCTTCCGGAAACAACATCGGAAGCGTAGGAACAAAAGCTTTTTTCTGGAGAATGAGAGCGGCTATTCCAGCTCTTTTTTTATGCTACTCTGGTAGTTTTCAGATACAGGCAGATGCAGAGTCCTGATCTTCATAAGGTCATCAAATACTGATATTTCTATGGTCTCAGATTTTTTGTGGTAGCAACGGATGTATTTCTTGTTCACCCGGAAGGATTTGTGAATGGTCAAAAACTTTGTTTTTAAAAGTCCTTTTTCCTCCATCCTGGAGAAAGAAAAATCGATCAGGTTTTCCGCTTTGCGATTGATGAAGTGTATCTGTTTATTATTGGATTCTGAGCCTGCCATCTTATCGGCACACAGATATACGATATCATCTATCAGGATTCTGTTCTTTTTGGTTTTATTGAAGTCCAGGTAAATATATGCAGGTGGCGCAAAGTATGATACCTCCTGCAAAAAGCGTCTGAAGCTTTTTACAAACTGCACTTCGCTGAACGGTTTGGTAATATGATCCACACAGATCTCCGCATCCCGTTTCAGGTGCTCTATATTTTCAACATACTCGCGGGTGTCGACACTTGCAAAAAACACAGGAATCCTGATTTCCTGCGCCACTTCCATTCCGGTCATACTGTCATTGCCCAGATCCAGATCGGCTATCAGAATATCGGGGTGGGCATTGTCAAACTCCTGAAAAAAATGATCGGAACTCCTGCTCTTCAGCACTAGCTCTGCATTTGGAATCTGCTCCAGATACAGTTCCAGCTTCTCCAGCTGCTTACTGTTGTCTTCAAGGATGGCGATGCGGTAGGTGTGGTGCATATTAAGAATAGAATATACTTATCGTGTTTACTTTAAATTTTGCTTCATTTAATCGGCAAGCAAATTCCCATTTTATAGATATTCTGATATGCTTTTATTTCAGAAATTTGTAATTCAGTTTCGTTATTCAGAGTTGGATAGATAATTAAACAATCTATTATATCTGAATTTTTAACTTTATTCGAAAAGTGATGATAAACTTTCTTCAAGCGCGCATAACCCGCAACCTGTCTCATATCCTGATGTTCTTTGCTGTTTTCATAATGTAACTTATATTTAGCATCTATAATAATTGGTATTTCATTACCTTTTTCAGGATTATTATAAAAACCTAGAAAATCCACTTCGTTTCCAAATGTTTTCCAATGGTATTTAATCTTTCTGTAAGCTTCATTTTCCAACAATCTTTTATACGCATATAACTCAAACAAACGGCTCATATCAATCCAATAAGGCGGTGTTTTTTTTCTGGCTATATTAGATTTTGTGATTGAATAGGAAAAGTTTTTTAAAATGAGTTCCCCCAAATGGATTGCATCTTTGTATTCTTTATAGAATTTATTATGCTTTACACTTTTTATTTCTTTGATATTTTCCAGCGGACTAATCAATTCGAATGCAGAAGAGATATAGTTTATACTGTTTCGGATTTCTGAGTTAACGGATGATAACAGTTCTTTATTTGTTGATAAGTAATTGTTTACAAATTCCAGTACCTTTTTTAAAAACCGGTTTTCAATACTATTAAAACCTAACTCCTGATATTTGCAAAAAGTATTTGTAACTTTATTTCTAAGATGGTTTAATTTAATTGTTTTAGGAACTAAAATTTTACCTTTTATCCTGCTGTTTAAATTTTCTTCTACGGTATAATACGATTTCTTCAGTCCTTTCTTGACGATTGTTTTCATTAAATGTATGAACTGTACGACCAAAAAAGGTGATAAATAATCATTGTCCAAATGCTCTACTTCTATTTCGGGAGCATCCCAATCTATATCCAGAAGGTCAGATATTTCTTTGGTTGCATCAGGAAGCTTTATTATTTCTGAAAGCATTTTTACCACATCTACTTCCGGTAATGAATTTACTTCTTCTTTACTTTCAATTTTTGCTTTTGCTGTGTGGTCAACATCTACATCATCTAAATTTTCCTGAATACTTTCCAAAAGTTTATTATTTACTTTTGGAGAAACAAAAATATGATGGTTATTTGAAATCGTTCCAACTCCAATATAGTAATTGGCTTTTATCTTGCATTTCTCAATATTGTTTTCTTTTATATTCTCATACTGAAATACAGAACATCTGTTATCTTTCCTGAAGTAGAGACTCTTTTCAATTTCAAGGAATTCTTCAATATGCTCCCAATGTTCGTAAAGCCTTATGAGCTTAGGCAAAGCGTTGTTCAATATCTTTGATTTTTGCGGTTGCTGATTCATTAAAAACTCCGTCTCTAAGGTATTCATTAAGAATAGGAATAACCTCATACTTCATCTTCATTTTGAAAAAATTGTCTTTTTCTTCTTCTGATATCTTTTTCCTGTCTGCAATGAAATAACTATGACCTAAAGCAACATCTTTTGAAGAAAAATCATTAGCAAGGAAATCTGAATCTTCCGCATTTTCAAAATTGATTACCCCATCCTCTCCAACTTTAATAAATAATTTTGCAACTTCTACGAAGCCTGGAGTATTAAAAAATATATCTTTAGTATCTTCCAGTTTTTCCGGCAAAACATCTACAAATGCAAACCTTCTTCTAATGGCATAATCAATATGACCTACACTTCGGTCTGCGGTGTTCATCGTGCCGATGATATAAAGATTTGGTGGAAGAATTAATTTTTGTGAACCATCTACTTCGTACATAGATTCTACTTCTTCTCCTCTGTATTCTAAAGCATAAATCAATTCACCCAAAACTGAAGAAAGATTTGCTCTGTTGATTTCGTCGATAACTAAAATATATTTCTGTTCATTAATTTTTGTTTGATTTGTTGGTGCCTTTTTTTCGCTCAAAAACTCTCTAAACTTCTTTAAAACAACTATATAATATGTTGCATGTTGCCTTGCGGAACCAGATAGGTTTATATTTTTTACAATATCTTGTCTAGTTATGTTGTTGTCAAGATATGCTCTTTTAATATCTTTAAAACTCATTCTATGCTCATAACCTTTCCAGTTTTCACCAATATATAAAAATGCATCATCCATCAAGTCTACTAGATCAACATTGTCTGATAATACTATTTTTTCTTTTTCTAATGTTTGTGAAATTTCATCAACAAATTGAGTAAACTCATCATCTATCCATTTCTCAGTAGACAATTCGTTTACATTTTTTTTAGAATCATTATAGTTTTTCAAAGCCAGTTCTGCAAACTCACCTAAAGTCTTATTTACGTTTTTATATTCAATTTTATCTCCTTTTGATTCTGCTACAATACCCCTTACAAAATCTTCGTAGGTATAACTTGGGTGGAATTGTATGAGTTTAAACTGCTCGTTGTCTGCAAAAAAATCATCAAACAAATACTTTGCTAGAGCAACAGCCATTCTATCATCGTTATTCTTTATTTCATTATTCCATTTTTGTTCTTCAAAAGCTGCAATAATTCTTGAAATAGTAGTATCATTGATTGTTCCTTTTTCTCTTTCCAGAACAATTTTTTCTTCGGTAACTGATAAAACTTTATATGAAACCTGTCCTTTAGCTGTTGGAATTATTTTGCCTACAGTAATTTTGTTTTTTATAAATTCAGAAGTTACAGGAATCATTTCCTTTGCTATTTCTTTAGCTAGTCTTGTTTTACCTGTTCCTGGAGGTCCTTGTAAGATGATTTGTTTTTTGTATTCAAGAAGATTTATTATTTCTTTATAATTGTTTTCCTCACTCATATCATTATTGGTTAGTATAGTTTTCTTATTAATAAAATAATCATAGGTTTGCCATGGATAAGTTATTAAATCCATAATATCTTTATGTGGAATATTGTCTTTAAAATATTGCAATATAGCGTTGCTGTTAATAAACCAATTATTGCTAATTTTAAAAACTGGAACAGATGATATATTGTTGATATTTCTCATTAATACTACCAATCTATCTTCATTTACAATTGTGCAAAGCAAATTGGGTTGTAAACTCGCAATAATTCTATTAGCAGATGCTTTTCTGTTTTGTGTGGTATGCTTTCTGAACCAATTTTTTATAAATTTATAAGTTTCTAAATCTAAAGTATTTTGATTTTCTGCGATTTTTTTTAAGTATGGTGCAATCTCTAGCCAATTCTCTTTTATTAATTGCTTTTCATTATGTGTATAATAACCTTGCTGTAAAGAGGAAACACATTGATCTCTATTTTTTTCAAAAAATTCATTGAAAATGCTTTTATCCCAATCAGAATAATTGGCTTTTGTTTTTGCTTCCTCAATAAATTTAGGAACAAATTTTTTATATTGATCTATCCAATTGTACCAAACATCTATATTATCTATAATCTCTTGAAATTTCATAGTATTCTATTTAATAATTTGTATTCTATTCCCAAAATGTGATTCCAGCATTCTCTCTAGTAACTGAAAAGCTCTAGAATCTGCAAAATCACTTGTTCCACTAGAATAAAATACAAATTCTAATATACCTTTTGTATTATTAATTTTATATTTAAAATAAAAGTGGTTTCTGTATTGGTCACCTTTGTGTGAAAGATAGTTTCCAGTATTATCTATTTCCCATGTGCGAATCACATTATTAATAATCTTGTCATTAATATCATCTTTAAGGGACTGTGGATTTCCTGTTGTTACCTTTAAATTATTCATGGTTATAATTTTATAATTATTATTAATTTATTTTTCTCTCTTTTTATTTTTTACGCCAACTTTTATTATTTCTGTTAAAATATCAAGACCTTTATCTCCTTTTATTAAATTATCTAGGGATTCTATTGTTTGTTCGTCATCTTTAAGTTTATCTGAAATTAACGATTTAATTATTTTTAATTTAGAATAATCTGATTCAATTGGTTTTATACCAGTACGCAGAATTGTTTCATCTTTAATTGACATCATTGGTTCATATAATTTATTATAGCCTCGTCCAATCGCACCTTGAAACATAAATAAATTTGGATTATTTTTTTTTAAGTTTCCGCCTTCTAAAATTTGTTGCCGAGAAATACCTGGATAAGGATCAATATAAAAAATATTTCTTATGCCTAATTGATAAGCCTTTTTAGAACATAATTCACATGGACTTGCTGTAGTAAACAGATTTCCACCTTTAAGTGGTTGACCTCCATATTTTGTAATCTGTAACATTGCATTTTCTTCTGCGTGCAATGACCTTGTGTGAACTTGATTATCCTTTCCCTCAAATGCATTATGAAAACTTTTAAAACAATATGGACAGTTTCTTCCATTTTCTTGATTATCATATGTTGAAGGAACATTGTTAATCGATAATTTCATTTTTTCAATAAAACTGCCGTCTTTATATCTTCCCTTTTTTTCAAATGCTGTATAAATATTACTTGTCCCAATAACACCACTTTCATAGTCTTTTATTTCGCGTAATCCACAGGGAGTTTGTCCTTCAGGAACTTCATTCCAACCAATCCCTTTTACAGAATAGAATTCATCTGTTACAACAGCTCCAACTTGTCTAGATATACAGCCAGAATTTAACTTTGCATTATATGCAACTTGCATCGTTCTTTCCAGAGCAGAAGGTGTAACAATCCCAGGTTGTTTTATTAAACAAATTAATTTTAATAATTGAAGGTATTTAGATTTATACTTAAAAACATTTTTTTCGTTTTCATCTTCACTAGTATTAATCTTAGGCTTTTTTGAAGAAAGATTAATTTTTATTTTAAAACCTTTTACAGATTCTTGTAACTCGGCATTAAATTTTGTTTCTTTATCAATAAATATATGATAGTCGCTTTTCTGAATACAATTTTCTATATCTGGAGAAGCAAAACCACCTTTTTTAAAATCATTAATTTCGTATTCTATCTTATCCAATTCAAGGCAAGCATCTCTTTCCTCTATTAACCTTTCTTCAAGCCCAATATCTATAATCTTTTTTTCTAAATCTTTTTTACGAAGTTCTTCATCTTTATTTACAGATACTAAATAAAAACCAGCAAATCTTTCTCGGAAATAATTTATTTCGAATGAATTTTTAAGTGAGTCAATTACAACATTACATTTTTGATTTTCATCATTATTTTTACAAGATTTTAATAAATATTTTATTGTTTTTGCGACGGTATAAATATTACTTAAATCTTTATCAAATTCTAATTTCCTAATTTCTGCATCTAAAATTTCATCTGCATCAAGTTTGCCATAAACCCTAAGATAAAATGATAAAATATGTAATAGTCTAATTCTTAAAATATGACTATAACTATCTAAAATATTAAAAAATGTATCAGAAAACTTAATAAAATTATCCCCAAAGAAAAAGTTATAAATTTTTTCAGTATCTTCTTTTGGAACATCTAAACATTCGTTTAGTGTTGAACAACTAAACTCAAAAGATTCTAAACAATTTTTAGAATCTAAGTTTTTCAAAAATGGTTTTAATTGTTCTTCTAAATAGATTTTACTTTCTTTAGTTGAACCAAATCTTTTTCTTTTTCTTTTTAATTTTTCATCTTGGGCTCCTATTTTTAGTAAAAAAGAAATAATATTTTCAGAGAAAATTTCTGCATCTTTATCCTTACAACTAAATAACAAATGAAGCAAAACCACATTCCTATACTTAATAATGTGAAAGGGATTCCAATTTCCCGAATAATCAATGAAATTTTTTAAATTTCTATATTTAAGTCCTTCATTTATATTTTTTTCATGAATTGAATTAATTTCAGCATCTATCTCACCATCAATAAATGGATTATCTTGTTTCTCTAAAAGTTGTGCTATATCATTAGCACCTCCTCTCATACGTCCTGTAAGTCCTATTAAAATAAAATCATTTCTTAATTTATAAAATTCTGTTAAGCCCATAGTTATTTATTTCTGTTTTTGTTTCTTCTCTTCCCCACTTTAACCTGCTCATTCATGAGCATTGGCAAGAGCCAATTTTGTAAGGCAGAGAGTTCTTGGTTTTGTTTTTATTGGTAATTATTTTATCAACCCCATTTTTATGAGCAAACCCAAAGCTGGTGATTGCGTTCTTGGTAAATAAGGTTTGAAATGAATGGTTCTAAAGTCTTCTATCTCTTGATAAGCTTTGTGAACATCTTTCAAGTTCATTTTCCATCGCTTATGTGTAGATTCTCTTAGGAAAGTAATAATAGAATCTTCTACAGAAATCACACTATAGACATTGCCTTTTACACTTTTAAATTGAATAATAGGTTTTACTAAATTGTAAAACTCATCATAAGAAATGGTAGGATTAGTATTTTTCATTGGTTTAGTTTTTTTATTAATTAAATAAGCTTGTTGGTTTATCTAAATAAAAAGATTTCCATCCGTCATTTTTTATTTCTTCCTGCCATTGTTTACGGATAATTTCACTTTTATTGTAAATATCATCCATCCCTTTTTTCCAAGAATTCCATATCCTATCATCTATTCTCTTTTTAGAATGCCAATAATATTCTTCACTACAAAGATTAAAATAATCATTGATTTTAAACTTTATATCCTTCTTTTCAAAGTCTCCAAATGATTCGTTATTATTTGATTCTATATATTTTTGAATATCTTCTTCAGAAAAATCCAGAATAAACTGTATAATATCATTCATATTATCATACCTGGAATTAAATTCAGTAAATAGTTGTTTTTGTAAATTATCGTTACTTAATTCTCTTGATAATTTATTATGACGATCTGCTAAATACGCAGCAACAATTGCCAAAATTATTGATCCAAAACTTTTGGAAATTTCTAGAATTAATTCCATAATTATTAGTTCTTTTTCTCTACCCCACTTTCACCTGCCCATTCATCAGCATCGGTAAGAGCCAATCTCGCAATGCAGAGAGTTCTTGGTTTTGTTTTTGATTGTTATTAATTTTAAATAGTATTTCTTTAAGAATAGAATTAAAATCAGTAATCAATTTTAATGGTGGAAGAGGAATTTGAAAGTTTTTTAAAGGAGTTATTCTAATTCCTTTATGAATACTTCCTGTAGCGGCATTTTTACATTTCATCCTTATTTCATAACTTGAAAGAAGCATAAACAAAAACTCTGATGTAACATATTTATAATTTGGCTTAAAACTAAATACAGACTCATTGATATTCCAATTAGTTGGATTTTCTTGGAGTAAATATGTTTTGCCAACTGGTTCGATACTTGTAAATAAAATATCTCCTTTTTCTAAATTTGAGCGTTTTTGTATTCTGTATAAAGAATTATTACTTATTCTATCGCAAGAATTATCTAATATGATTCTACCATATTCTATGTTTTTAATTGTAACATAAAAATTTTCACCTTCTCCAAGTTTAAAATGATCACGTGGATTAAGTCCTGTGTTAATAGTTTTAACCAATTCTCCTAAACTCTTTACCTCCCAACCTTCAGGAATTTCTCTTTTCAAGGTTTCGTTGTACACCATTTTTCCGCCGGAAGATTTGTAGGGTTTTGCTTCTTCATTAGGAAAATCAAACTGTACAAACCAATAATCATACAGCGTTTTTGCCATCGCTTCTAATTCTGCATTGATGCGGTTGTTGAGTTCTATTTTATCATCTAATGCTGATAATACAGAAGCTATTTTTTGTTGGGTTCCTTTTTCTAGACAAGCAAAAAGTTTTATTGGGTGAAGGTGGTTTCTGTTCATTGTAGGTACACCAGAACCACTTCCATATTCATTTAATTTTAAAGTCCTTAATAAATAATAAATATACTTTGGAACATTACCTTTAAAGTCTTTTATAAAAAGTGAAGTATTATGTGGATAAAAATCTTCTTTTATAAAATGTGGCAAACCAACAGTTCCACTTCTACCTATCGTAATCCCAGGTCCTTTGACTTTTGCTATATTATGATATCCTAAAATACCATTAGAAGAAATTACAGGGATATTACCATTTATAAATTCAGTTTTTGGTAAATCAAACCCTCTTTGAAATTCAACTAAATCACCTAAAGTTGTAATTGAACTACTCATACTTCAACCCTTTTAAATTCTCCAAAATCTTTTTATCCAATTCATTTCCTTCTGCAAACAATTGTCCCAAATTGTTTTCAAAATTTTGCATTTTCTGTGCAAATTCTTCCGCGGTAATTTCTATATATTCTATTTTCACCTCAAAATATTGCCCCGCAGAAAAACTGTAGTTTGTAGCCATCACTTCTTCTTTGGTTACCACTACAGAAAAATCTTCTTCGGCTTTTTTTTGGTTCATCGCATCTATAATGCGTTGTTCTTCTGTTGTGGTAAGTACCGTTTTTTGGTTTTTGCCTTCTTTGATGGTTTGTCCCAGTTTAGAAGCATCTACCAAGACAATCTTTTCGCTGTCGGCTTCCTTGTCTATAAACACAATAGAAACATTGGTTCCTGTACTCGCAAAAATATTGCTCGGCATACTTACTACACCTCGCAACCAATTGCGTTCTATCAGTGCTTCTCTTATTTTTCTTTCAATCCCGTTTTGTGCAGTAATAAAACCTGTAGGTACTACAATGGCAGCTTTACCTTTGGTATCGAGACTGTACATAATATGCTGAATAAACAACAAATAAATCGCCATCGATTCTTTTTTGCTTTTGGGGATATTGGGAACGCCTGCAAAAAAACGTTCTTTAAAACTGTCTTTGGTAAGGTCTGCCTGATAATCTGAAAAATCTAATTTAAACGGCGGATTAGAAACAATATAATCAAACTTTTTTTCGAGATGTGCAGGTTGCAAAATCGTGTTTCCCTTAATAATATTTGGGATAGAATGTTGCAGGTTATTCAGAATAAGATTCAATCTGAGCATATTGGCAGATTTCTGGGAAATATCTTCTGAATAAATGGTGCAGTTTTTCTCGCCAATGGCGTGTGCAATATTCATCAATAAAGTTCCCGAACCTGCACTCGGATCATATACTTTGGCACTTTTTACTTCTTCGTTCACGAGAATAGCTGCCATAATTCTGGCTACAGCGTGAGGTGTGTAATATTCTGCATATTTACCACCACTATCACTGTTGTAATCTTTGATCAGATATTCAAAAATGGTGGCAAAGAAATCGTATTTCTCGGTAAACATTTTCTCGAAACTTACATTCACCAGTTTATTGAGCAAAGCACGGCAAAAAGCATCTCGTTGAGAAGCATCGCGAATAAAAAGACTGATGTCATCAAACATTTTATCTTTAACACCTGTTGCAGAACTCACGGAATAAATATCTATATTTTCTGCACTGATGCTTCTAAGCGTACCATCGAAAATGGCATCTCCAAAATTGGGTTGGTTAGAATTGTTGAACAAATAAGTAATCAATTGTTCGGGTTGCAGTTTTGCGGCTTTATTTCCTATTCTAAAGAAGAGAAATTTTTTGTCTTCCTCACTTAAATTTTCATAGGCTTTCTGAAAATCTTCTGCATTCGCCAAATCTTCATTGTGTTTTTTGGCTTCGTGGATAAATTTATCGTTAAGGTATTTGTATAAAAAAACCTGCGAAATAATATTGAATTCACTGGCATCATTTCCCAGTCCGTAGTTGGCGCAAACGCTTTTGAGTCCATCTATTAAAGTCTTGGTTTGCGCGATAAACTGTATCTCCGTCATTATATATTAGTTGTAAGTATATTGTTGTTTGTATTCTTTTACAATAAGATTATTGATGTTTTCTGTAGTTTGAGCGTCTAATTTTATTTTCTGTTGGTCTATAAAATTTTGTATCACAATGCTCATTACTTCTTGGTTAAAATAGGTTTCATTTTTCACCAATTCTACATTGTGCAGACAGATATCGTCTATGATGGTTTTCGTTCCCAAAAGTGCCTCATAAATTTGTATTTCTTTAGCATTAATGGTTGGGTTATCTACCAATCTTTTGTGAATTCTGGCGTATTTTTCGTCGTTTTCATATTTGGCTCTTAGCAGTGCATTTTTACGATTGAGTTCTCTTACTTCGTCATAAATTCTGCTGAGAATATGGATGTTGTCTCGCATATCTTCTTGGTTTACCTCATCTAGATTTTTATTTTTGAAAATACGTTCTAGCTCTTCTTTCAGGGTAACGAATTCAGGATCTGCAGGATCTATATTGCGTTGCAATTCTTCTCGGGTTTGTCTGAGCTGATTTCTGAGTTGGTCTGCCAAAATCATTTCTTCTTCCGAAATCTTGGTAAACTGGAAGAAAATATCTTCTAAAGCCGTGTTGATAAGGTTGGTATTATCGTTTTCATTGTTGATGCTGTCCACCAAATTCAGCGTATCTAATCTCCTCTGAACTTCTTTCAGCAGCTGATTAAGTTTGTAGAAATCTAATAAATCTAACAACTCATCTTCGCCTTGTAATCGGATGATATTTTTAAGTTCTCTGGCATTTTGCAAAACTTTGATAAGGTCTGCCAATTGCTTTTTGTCTTTAATATCGTCCATTTGAAGACGGAAGTTTTCAGCATTTTTCAGGTCATACTGAAAAAGTTTTTCTTTGATTTCTAAAACATCGTGTTCTATTTCTTCTTTCGACTTAAACAAGTTGCTGTAATTCTGCATTTCATCACCCAATTCTTGTTGCAACTCTTGGAAATAGTTTTCGTTGGTTTCTTTAAATTCCTTGGTGATGTCTGCAAAATCTACCACAAAACCGAAACGGTGTTTTTTATACGGTCGGTTTACTCGAGTTAAAGTCTGTAAAAGATTATGGTTTTTGACTACTCTCGCCAAATACAATTTTTTGAGACGTGGCGCATCAAAACCAGTAAGCAACATATTGTACACAAAAAGTAAATCAATATCTCCGTTTTTGAAGGCTTCAATTTCTTGTTTTCTGATGTCTTTAGAATTCACATCGTGTAAAATAAGACTGGCTTTTAATGGGGTTTGGTTACCATATTTTGCTCTTTCTTCCCGGACTACAGCAAAATCAAACTCTTGTTTGCCGTAGATTTTTTCAAACTGGCCAAAAAGTTCTTTCGCTTGTTCAGAAGTATCACAAACCACCATTCCACCTATGGTTTCATCTTTCTTTCTGAAATCTTTTAAATCATTCAGAATATATTCCAGCATTGGTTCAGCAAACTTGGGATGGGCAAAGATCTCACTTTTAGAAATTTCACCTTTCAGAATTTTAATTTGCTCCATTACATCTTGCATTTGCATTTTGTAAGTAGTGGCAATGCCTTCTCTTATCAGTCTTAAGGTATAACCATCTGCAATAGAACGGTTATAATAATATTTATGAATGTAATCGCCAAAAAGGGATTTAGAATCATATTCTTTGGCTACTTCTCGCAAAAGTGGCGTTCCTGTTAAGGCAATTTTTACTGCATCTTTATCCGAACGCAAAAGATTCACCAAATAATTTCCTTTTGGGTTGTAGCTTCTGTGTGCTTCGTCTATGAAATAAACTCTTTGGATATTCAAATCATAATCAAAAGATTCAAGAACAGTACTATCATCAGAAAATTTCTGAATATTTACGACTGTTATTTCCTGTTCTCCTGTACTGTTGAGAATAGCGCTCGCTTTTTTAATGTCTTGTATAAATTCAGTTCTAGAATTTACCATTTTCACAGACAAACCTCTCGAACGAAATTCGGTCTGAGCTTGTATCGCCAAATCTATTCGATCTACTATGAAATAGAATTTTGCAATGGTGTTTTTCTTTTGGTAATATTGTGAAAGGTATTTTACATTGTAATACGCCAAAGCAGTTTTGCCACTTCCTTGTGTGTGCCAAATAATTCCTTTTTTAATACCTTCATCCAACTTATGAGTAATGGCTCTAGAAGCAAAAAATTGTGGATAACGCATAATGTGTTTTTCAATAACAATTTTTCCTTCTCTATTGGTTCTTTCTACATAGGTAATCCCAAACTGTAAAAAGAAAGCTAGTCGCTCTCTAGAAAGTAAAGAAGTGATAATTCTATTGGTAGGCGTTTCGTAATTTTTATTGACTTTAAACTCATCTGTGTATTTAATCGCAACAATATTATTATCTTTTAAGACGAGATTTTCCAGCTCTTCATTTTCTGGTTTTAGAAGATGCGTGTAATTCAATAATTCTTCTTCACGGAAATAGTTAAACATTACCCCATCTTTTGAAGGTGTGGCGTAATAAGCTCCCATTATAGGTTCTACTACTCCGTCTTCATACTCCATATTGTTAGAAAACAACATCAATTGCGTAATGTTCGTAAAAGCTTTGAAGTCTTTTAAAGCAAATCTCCTATTGATTCTATTACGCTCTGCAATAACTCCTTCTCTGTTATTTGGTTTTTTCACCTCAATAAAAACCAAAGGCATTCCATTGATTAAAACCGTAATATCTGGTCTGAATTCGTCGTCTCCTTTTTTGCAAGTCAATTCAGTGGTAACGTGAAATTCATTATTATTGAAGTTTTCAAAATCAATTAACCTTGTTCCAGAAGTATTCATTAACGCTCGGAAAAACTCTCTTCCCAAATCAGCATAATTGAGTTTTAATGATACATCAGTCAATAAACGCTGTACTTCGTCTTCTGAAATATCAGGATTAATTTTAGAAATAGAACGTTTAAAAATATCAGGAAAAATATTATGGTCTTCCAGTCTATCTTGTTTTCTTTTTGGAATATAGGTATATCCTAATCTGCACAAATGCAGTATCGCTGGAATTTTTACTCTTGAATCTTCGTTGAACATTATTAGCTTTGTAAAATATAACTTTCAAATATAACCAAAAAAGCAAACGCTACAATTACGAAAATCCTCATTATCACAAAAAAAATCCACTCTTGCGGAGTGGATTCTGTGGTTAATTGACCAGGTGCTGACCGAGGTAGAAACTCGTAGATGCTGCCGTCTGCTTCTCATTGTTCAGAAAGGCATAGACTTCCATCGTTTTGCCGAGGCAATAGGCTGGCAGCGTGACATCGGCCATCAGGTCAGAGCGCATCACAATGCCCTCGTAGATCTCCCAGTTTTTCAGCTCTGCGCAGTAACACACAATGCTGACCTGGTCTTTGGGAGCGGCATCACCCTGCGTGCTGTTGTCCTCCCACTCCAGGTGCAGCACACCGCCGGGCTGCGTGGTAAGCACTGGGTTTCTGAAACTGGTGAGTTCGCCACGGGTAATCAGCACTTTGTTGTAGATCAGTTCCGGGAGACCTGCTACCATCTGTATGGCCGTGCTGATGGTGTAAGACACTGCCATGTTTACTCTGGATTTCACCCCAGTCCCCGTTCCGAAATACAGAGACTGAATACTCTTGATCGGTTGCAGAAAACTGATAGCCAGTTTAAACTTCAATTGCTGCTCCAGTTGCCTTTCCGAAGGGGTGCGTCTGGAGCTCTTAGGACGGCTGCGGATGACGTCCATACCACGCCAGGTAGCGCCTACTACCGGTCCTACTTTACCGGAGAATCCTCCTAGGATTCCTTTGCTTAATGTTGCCATAACAAATAATTTTATTGGTTAATGACACGAAGTTAAAACAGAAAATGGCAGCTTGTACACCCGTGACCGGTTGTGACCGGTTTTGACTGGTTTTGACTGATTTTGACCGGATAGCTTCGGGGTTTCTTCGGGTCTTCACCGGGGTTTCTTCGGGTCTTCTTCTGAAAAAAGATGTTTTTTCCGAAGAAGACCCGAAGGAATGTGGGAGAACAATGGGAGAAAATAGAATGAGTCCTGGCATTACCACCTCTAAATTTAGCAGTACGGTAAGCCTTGTGACAAGCTTAGTAACTTATGAGCTTAGTGTTCGCGCAGATGAAGCAGGTAACACCGTTATTTTTTGACATCAAATTCTTCTTACCGCCAGTCAGATTTGGAGCAAAAACAACACCCCCGTCCGACTAAGGAAGGGGTAATGCATTGAAATGAAACAGTGGCTTTTAAGGCTCCTGCTCCATCAGGTTTTCAATAGCACTGCGGGAGTACAGATACTTTTTGCCTAATTTAGTAAAACTCAGCTTACCCTTTTTCCTGAGGCGATAAATGGTGCTGTCGCTGATGTGGTACTGCTGTTTGAGTTCGGCACTGTCTATGAGGTTATTTTTTACAGATTTTTCGTTGGTTTTCAGCCAATTGGTGAGCAACTGCATTTGCTGACTGTTGAATTCTAAATATTGCGCTATTAGCATCAATAGATTCTCGTCTTCGGGGCTTAAATTGGATTTCATAGTTGTATTAATTAGTTTGTGATATAAAAATAATAATCTTCTTTTATATGGAAACCAGCACTACTAAAAATAATGCTGAAAGTTGATATCAATAAAAACCAACCGAGCCCGTGGAGATATGATGACAGGCAAACATACCATACGCCGTTCCGTGCGATTTGATGCCTTGTGAAGTACAAAGGTATCTAATGAAAAAGCCCAGCCAAGGCTGTGCTTTTTTTAGTGGTTTATCAAGGATTATTTAACAGCCTGCTCATAACGGCGGCTGACTTCCTTCCAGTTTACAACGTTCCAGAAGGCGTTCAGATAGTCTGCTCTTTTATTCTGATATTTTAGGTAGTAGGCATGTTCCCATACATCGATTCCTAAGACAGGTGTGCCTTTTATCTCCGACACATCCATCAGCGGATTATCCTGATTCGGGGAAGATGTCACTGCCAGCTTCTTGTCTGCCGTCACCACTAACCAGGCCCAGCCGGATCCAAAACGGTCAGCGCCAGCCTTGCTCAGTTTTTCCTTTAGTGCATCCAGGCTTCCAAAGTTATCATTGATTGCTTTAGCCAGTTTTGCGGAAGGCATTGTATTTTTCTCAGGTGTAAGGATGGTCCAGAATAGCTCGTGGTTATAATGGCCACCCGCATTATTTCGTACTGCTGGGCTCTCTTTGGAGATGTGGGAGAGTATTTTTTCCAGGCTCTCTTTTTCCAGCGGTGTTCCTGCTACGGCTTTGTTCAGGTTACTTGTGTATCCTGCCGCATGTTTAGTGTAATGGATTTCCATCGTCTGCGCATCTATAGATCCTTCCAGTGCATTATAGGCGTAAGGAAGCGCTGTCTGCTTAAACTGTGCCGACACCAGCTGTGCAGCCATTAAAAAGCTGACCGCTGCTATTTGTAATACTTTCATATCCAATTGATTTATTGTTATATTATTCAAATATACTCGTGTTTCCGTTGCTTACTGCAACAGTTTTTTAATATCTTCTATGAGTTTTTCCCTGTCCGGATGATACTTGCCCCGCAGATTGGTCTTGGTGCCTTCGGGATCGTCATAGTTAAGCCCCGAATAGTACAGAACCGGCATATTATTTTCATCAAACCTGCAACGCAGATTACCGTCCTTATCTACCAGCGCAATCATACCGCTGTGGTTCAGACTCTCGCTCTGATCTTCTTTATCGCCAACGTAGATATCAAACTGATCTGCCAGATTCCCTATATAATCCCGGTCTCCAGATACAAAATGCCAGTTTTGGGATGTTGCACCGATCATTCTGGCGTGATTTTTAAGCACCTCTGGCGTATCATGAGTAGGATCTATACTGATGGATACGATTCCAAAATCCGGACGGTTGATCTCTGTCATAATGTATGTCATATTAGAATTCATAACGGGACAAATTGTAGGACAGCGGCTGTAGAAAAATTCAACCAGGTAAACTTTGCCCAGCATATCTTTATTGGAGATCTTTTGTCCGTTCTGATCTGTCAGCTGAAAATCCGGTACCTTCATTACCGTATAGAGGCTTTTTCGAAAATAACTGGTTCCGATTCCTATCACCAAAAATAATACCGCAACGAAAATAATAGGGACTATGAGCTTGCTTTTGCTGATCGACTTTTTTTTAGGCTTCATTTGGCAGCGTATTTTACCGGATTCTTTTTAAATTCGGCTTTACAATGGTCACTACAAAAGCCATAAATCTTTCTTTTATAAACCGCTGTATCTTTCAGAAATTCCGCAGTTTTCATGTGACAGACCGGATCATCTGCATTAATGACTTTCACGCCTCTCAGGTTTGTTTTAGGTTTCATCTTAGAAACATGCTTCACTTTGGGTGTTTCCTGCGCACAGGACAGTATGGATACCAAAAGCAATGATATGATTAAATTGATTTTCATTTTAAAATTGATTGAATGATTAACGGACTGTTCCCTTTTATATAGGCATCATCAATATAATTGTGACACCACTGTTATAAAACGATACATAATGATGATTTTACTTAAACTTGCCGGAACACGGTTCGCAGAAAGCGTCGTTAGATGGTCATCCTATTCACTTAAGGGATTGTTCCAATGCTTAATTTTAATCAGCTTAGTTCAGTGGATGAACAAGCTAAAGAACTATTACATCAGTGGTGGGCGGAAAATACCCGATATAGCCAAGTATTGATACAATGAGGGATCAGAAGCATAAGGATCATCAGCACCAGCTTTAAAATCCGGAATCTGGACCGTTAAGATGTCTTCCGCTGTGAATGTTTCCGAAATGATAGAAACCTTCAGCACCGATTGCTTATTAGGATTCTGAGAAGATCCGGAGATTTGTTTTGCCAAGTAACATTTTCCGTTACAATTCAGTTCCGGTTTCGCTCTGTTTTCACAAATATTCTTCTGGATGTAGGTGTAATTGATGGCATAATCCAGTAGCGGCAGCACCGGACGAAGTGCAACAATAAGTACAATACAAATAGAAAATAATGCTTTCAACAGAACAAATGTATTATTTTAAAACATGACATCCAATGATATTTGACAGTTTAAAGGATAAGATTATCAAATACTTTTTGGATAAAAAAAAGGCCGGAAGCAAGCTCCCGACCTTAAGGTTATTTTATAAAACCAAATGGCTTAGTCCACAATGATTTTACTGCTTCCTGTCTTGGTCTTTACAAAATAAACCCCTTTAGACAGCTTTCTTACATTTATTTTTTCATTGGCAGCAGCATTAACTGTTTGTACCAACTGCCCGTTTGCATTATAAATCTGTACCGCTTCATTGTTGCCGATACCACTGATGTATAATTCGCCATTCTTCACAGGATTAGGATAAACCGTAAGTCTGTTATTTTTAGACACCTGCTCACTGACTGCCATTTTTGTATAGCATGTCCAGGAAAGGTTATCAAAAGAAACTCTGTTACTGCTTGTGTTATCCACCAGCTCAATGACTACATTACCATCTACATTGATATCGTTAATGGTGTAGCTAGTAGCTGTTTTAGAATAAGGAATCTGCCCTTTTACCTCACCATTTACCTTCAGTGTGTATGCTCCTTCGCCATCGCTGAACGGCAAGTAAGTTTTTACGGTTAATGATCCGATACCTCCAGATATGGTAGAAGAAGTCAGTGCTCCTTTTCTCAAACAAATCGCTCTGTTATTATCCCCATCGATGTAGATCTGCTTATCTGTTCTGGCATTGGTAGCAGTCCAGGTAATGCCTTTGCTCACCCACTCTCTGTCCGAATAAGAAGAATTGGTTGCCGGAATGTTTTCAAAATCTTCGGTTCCGCAGGTGGTTGGTGTACCATCAGGATTATCTGTACCAAGTGTTTGAGCCTGAACCGTAGCGCTGCTATTGGATTTATTACCCGCAGCATCTCTCGCTACGACATATACCATGTATGTGGTGGAAGGTGCAAGACCTGAGATGGCTGCTGAAGTGGAAGTAACAGACGTTTGGAATGCATTGTCCACATAAACATCATAACCGCTAACTGCAACATTATCTGTGGATGCTGTCCAAGCTAATGCCACCGAAGTAGACGTTACAGCTGTAACATTCAGATTAGTAGGTGCAGAAGGCGCTTCGGAATCCGAAGTGGTTCCCCCACTGAAGGTGTCCGGCCAAGTATTCTGCGCCGCTGGACCTCCCCAAATAACCGTGGCAAGATAAGCGTTATCTATAAACGGATTTCTGTTACCCTGGGTTTGAGCCACCACATTATTTCTTTGTTTTTCAAAATCGGAAACAGGATCTTCGATATTCCATTTCAGTAGAATATCCGGAAAATCAGAAGAATAGGTGGAAGGATTCATCGTGATGTTAAGTGGCAGACATCTGCTGTTGTATCTCACATACATATACATCAGAATCCTGGCAACATCGCCTTTCCATTCATCCCCAGGAAACCAGCCGCCACGGCTTGTCTTATAAGCGGTAGCACCTGTTCCGTCATCGAAGGACAGACTTCCTCTTGTGCTGTTCAGCGTATTATCTGCCGGACGCAGGTGATGTCCGTCTGCACCAGGACCGGAAGTTCCAAGATTGGGAGTACCTTTGGATTTGGCGTAAACGTGCTCACGGTTCCACGAACCACCTATAGGGCGGCTTCTCTGGTGAGTACCGGAACTTTGGGAGCCGTAAATCAGTAGTAGATTTGCCGGGTTCTGAGGATCCACATCACTGGTTTTCATCAGCGTTTGCAACTCGCTGTAGGAAATGGTCTTGGTGTGGGTGCTGGTAATTAGTGTAGCGAGATCGCTTTTCAGCGCATTGCCTGTCTTGCTGAAATTGACGCCAGAATAATAAGATGGCGCCGACTGTGCAAAGGCAAACAATGACACAATACCAGCAAAAAAAGAAAGTTTTAATTTCATTATCAAAATATTTAATTTTTTTGTTTATACTTATTTTAAACGGACTACAAAAGGGTTTTCGGCCAAAGTGACCGGAACCAAACGGTCGAATTCGAGATAATAATCACCATCGAACCTGTACAGCGTGGCGGCAATCTCCTCGTCATCCGCTGCAGGTAAAAATGATATCTGTACCCCGTGTTGCAACGCATCCTCCGAACCGCTGAAGTCATCAAAGCTATCTGTCTGCTGCCCCAAGCGAATGACGTGCGTCAGCAATCCCGGATGCTCACTGCCTGCCCCTACAAAAATCCTGTTATCCTCTTCATCGATCCCAATCACATACAAGGGTTCTTTTTTTCCGCCCACATTGATTCCTTTTCTCTGCCCCAGTCTGAAACGGTCTGCACCATCGTGCTCACCTACCAAAAAACCATCAAACAATGAATATTGTCTCCTTGCGGATTTCGAGACCAACTCATCCCGTTTCGAATGGAATGCCGGAGCTTCTGCTCGATAGATCCCTGATTCCGCAGGAATTTCCACTATCTGTCCTTTCTTCATCATACTAAATATGGGATCATTTCATTAAAAAACCCTTCATTATTAAAGGGTCGCTAATATAAAAATTATTAATTTAATGAAAAGTAAAGGAATACAGATTGTTAATAAAATAAAAATCACACTCAATTAATACGAAATTAACAGAGAATTAATTAAATCTGCAATGCTGCGTGCTCAGCCAAAATTATATTGGAAAAACTACCCAAAAGCTTGCACGACTTGTCTTACCTTAAGCGCATAGATCGTCCGAATTACGACTTCCAGAATGCCTGCAGATCATACTCTATAAATAGTATTCTTATTTACACAGTGGTGCCTTACGATTTCGGAAATCAGAAATAAAAAATACTAAAGCCGGTGAAAAAACAACAGAACAAAAACGATTGTAAATCCTATTAAGACTATTACAATTGAAAAAGGAGAGCAAAAAAGCCCTCCTTAATTATTTTACAAACCAAAATTAATAAACAAACTGAATCTGGATTTTGCTTCAATATCACCACCAGCCAGATTGGTATAAGCTGGCAACATCAGTTCCGTTCCGAGGCTTAACCTAGTGAAAGACACTTCAAAACCGGCTTTGCCATACATTGCGCTTCCTGCTGTTTTTGGCATCACCTCACTGAACTGGCGGTTCCAGTCGAACACCTCGCCCTGCAAACCGATCTTGCCGGACAAAACACTTTGCGTGCTGTTCCACAGTCTGTAAAAGGTTGTAGCAGAATAGTTCCACTGATTTCCGAACTGATAATGGTTTTTATTTTCAGTTTTGATGGTATAGTCTGTATTGATGAGCATTGCAAAACGGTCTTTCTGAAATTTATAGTTCATTGCAAGCTGATAATCCCAACTTCCTGTTCCCAGCTGAAAACTCGGATTGACTCCTGTAATTCCTTTTTCGTCAAATTTTCCGAGGGGAATCTTAACGCCCAATCCTGCGTTAATCTGGTGAAACGAGTTCTTAGATTTTACCAATTCATAGATTCCCATCAGACTGGCGTCCCCTATTCCGCTGATGCTGATGTCGCCCTGAAGTGTTTTTTTGCTATGAAACTGAAACGGAATACTTCCGTAGATGCTAAGCTTTTCAGTGACAGGAATTTTCCCCCAAAGCTGAACGGTATTGAAGTACTGATTCTGAGTGAGATCCTCTACAAAAAGGTTTTCTTTGGCTTTGTAATGCTGCGCAAAATATTTGATTCCTATAAATTGCGGATTCAATAAAGATTCGAATCCTGACGACCCATTTCCTGCTGCGCATCCACAGGCATCACAAAAAAATGCTTGGCTCTTAGAAGCGGTAAAGACCGTGCATTCGTAGCGTGGAACATACAGACTGTCCATCATATTTTTTGATTTTATGGGGATAAAACTGAACCAGGAGATGATGAATAATATAAAGTATTTCATTTTTAAACAATTAAATTTTAGCTAAATCCGAAAAGTGTTCTACTATTTGAGACGGGCTAAAGCGCGTCACCATTGATAATTACTCTGCGAATGCTTTATTGGTAATAAAATTCTGATCGCTAAGGGTTTTAAGGAAAGCAATGATGTATTGCTTTTCCATAGCATTTATACTGATCCCAATGTGACCGTCCTTTTTTAGCAAAGGATCAAGATTGGGTTGATTTTCCACCAGATCTGAATAAAAATTAAGAACAGCTTCCAGTGTGGTAAAACGACCATCATGCATATAAGGCGCTGTGTACTCTACATTTCTGAGGCTTGGAACACGGAACTTCATATTATCATTCCAATCCAGCGTTACACGGTAGCGTCCTCTGTCATTATACTGAGCATTGTAATACATCCGTATATTCCGAAAACTTTCATCGATGAATAAAGCGCCGGAATGGCAAGTTGCACAATTAGTTCTGAACAATTTATAACCCTCATTTTCTTCTGCCGTAAAAGCGGTTTTCCCTTTTAGAACACGGTCATATTTGGAATCTGCAGAAATCATCGTCACCATAAACTGGGAAATCGCCTTCAGCACTCGCTCTCCCGTAATATTCTCATCACCAAAAGCCGCCTTAAAAAGCTTTTTATAGTTGGCATCGGTATTTAGTTTTCCTACCACTTCCGGCATTGAACTGTCCATTTCAAAATCTGTAGTGATGGTAACTAACGAGCGTTCGTCCAGATCGTGACTAACCCCGTCCCAAGTATAATTTCTGAGAAAAGCCATATTCTGAATGGGCGGCGCATTCCTGATCCCCAATCTGTTATCAATGCCGTGGCTAATCGGATGACCGTGATGCGTAAAAGCGTTCTCCTGTATATGACAAAAGCCGCAGGAAATGGTATTGTTACGGGACAATCTGCCCTCATAAAATAACTTCTTTCCTAAAACTACACCATTTACGGTGATGGGATTTTTGTCCCTATCAAAAGCTAATGCCGGAAAATCATCCGGAATCTCAAGATCGTAAGCTCGATCAGCAATATATGCTTCACCTTCAAAATCGTCCTTACAGCCTATAAAAGCACTGCACTCTAAAGCGGCAAAAATCCAAAGCATGCAAAAACGCACACTTCGGAATTTGAAATTTTTCTTAATCATTGTGTACGTGATCCACTTTGAACATCTTGATAAGATTGTCACTAACATTCACCAGATGTTGATCCGATCCCATATCCATATCATTGTCTGCAGTGAAGGTCAGTTTGTTTTGTCCACTCAGATACTGATTCAGATCTGCCAAAATATGGATGGATGGTGTGATATCTTTGCTCACCCGTGCAGTTGTTGGCAGATCCAGTGTTACTTCTCTGTAAAGATCTGCTGTTCCGTTGGCTGTTGTATTTCCCATATTTCCAGCGTGATTCATAAATTCTTTATCCGCAGCAGCAGTTCCGTATAAACCTTCCATTTTTGTAAAAATATAACCGGCAGCCCAAGACCACGCCATTCCAGATTCTTTTGCTTTTTGCCAGAAAATGCCCTGTCCGTCCTGCCCTAAAAGATAAGCTGAATGACTGACGCCGAGTCCAAACTTTATTTTTTTATAATTGTTCTTAGGAATATCGGAAAGATTGATTGCGACGATGCCGCCTGTGGCTTTGGATTGATCTATGATAAATGCGCCTTTGTCTGGGTTGTTATCATTGTATTTGTATTCATTTCCGTTTTCATCGATCAAGACGATATTGCTCACAATGTATTTTAACGTAGAGAATCTGTGTTTCTGTCCGTTTGCAGACGTCTGAACAGTCTGATTCAGAACAATGTCTCCTATTCCGCTGAATCCGTTTTCGAATTTGACCTGAAGATTTCCCGGAGTGGTGTCTTGGATTTCGTTTTCATCATCATTACTCCGGCACGATGAAAGTGTAAAAAATGTGATAGCGAGTAGTAGTATGGATAAAATTTTATTGATTTTCATTTTAGATTTTTTAATTTGTACTTTTAATAAGTGCAATAATCCATTGCTTTATCCTGCAATAGGGATAGCAACGGTTATCCTTTTGCTTACAGTGAAGGACAAAAGCCTGGGCAAGCAAAAGATATAAGTGGATAGCCCGACCCGCGCCGCAGGATATGCGGTGGAAAGGGGATTGCCAAAAAAATTAAATTAAAAAACCGGTGGTCTGAAAATGTGTGATAGAAACAAATAAGAATAATCTGCTTGGTAATTGAAATGAAGGGGTGGAAAAGTCAGCTCGTTGCGCACGGCTATCTTTGCAATAGCTTCCGGAACATAAAAATCCAACACTTGCTGTACGGAATTCTTAGTTTTAGAACCATTTTGGGATTCATTTTTTGTCAGTTCTTTTCCGAGGTAACATTTGCCGTTACAATGGAACTGGGGCTTATACTTATTGATACAAAGGACTTTGGAAATATAATCATAGTTCACCGCATAATCCAGCAAAGGAGCCAGAGGTTTCAGCACAAGGTAAAATGCCAGGAGAATATGCAGGGTAAACTTCAAAAGACTAGACTATTTTTGCAAATATAATAAATTGAAGAAGCAGAATAGTAGTGATAATTGTCAGCCGATCAAGATACGCTGACTCCGAAGATATGACCGACAATTGCTGTGATTCCCATCGCTACGGTTCCCCAGAAACAAATTCTGAGTACAGCAATCCCGATTTTAGAACCGCCTGTTCTGGCGGAAACAGCGCCTAATATCATCAGAAAAACTATAGAAAAGCCATACTGAAAATAGACCATCTGCTTAATAGGTGCCAAAAGTGAAACACCAAACGGCAACAACGCTCCCAAAGCAAAAGATCCGAATGATGCCAAAGCAGCCTGCAAAGGTTTTGCCTGAGTAATCTCATTGATTCCCAACTCATCGTGCGCGTGCGCAGCCAAAGCATCGTGTGCTGTGAGTTCTGTTGCCACCTGCAAAGCAGTTTCCTTACTGACGCCGCGCTTCTCATAAATCTTTGCAAGCTCCTGGAGTTCAATTTCCGGCATCTCTTCCAACTCTCGTTTTTCCCTCAATAGATCTGCTTTTTCGGTGTCTTCCTGTGAACTTACGGATACATATTCGCCGGCAGCCATAGACATAGCACCGGCAATCATCCCAGCAAGTGCTGCAAGAATGATGGTGTTCCGATCTGGAGAAGCAGCTGCCACACCAATGACAATACTGGTGGTAGAAAGCAAGCCATCATTGGCTCCTAAGACCGATGCTCTGAGCCAGCCTACTCTATTGACATAATGTTTCTCCAATTGGTGGTGCATAATCTACTATTTAGAAATATAAAGTTAGATAAATATTATGATAAAAAAGCCGATGTTTATTTGTAGTGATTACAAATTAATGCACTTCTGGAAGTATCAATAACTAAGGTTTAGATTATTACTTTATTCCGTTATTATTCTAAGACGATATGATCATTTGCTTATTTACTTGATATATTTCTTAAGGTAATTGTTTTCGGTGTCGCCAAGAAAAGCTGCCAAAGGACAAGAGATGACTATTAGTGATTTCATAGTAATTCCAGCTTCTGATTTAGCAATGAATACAAGATTCATAGCATTTAAGTTTTTAATTTTAAAAATCAAGAAATCCGTCTGCAAGACTTTTCCATTGTATTTTAGTCAGCTGAACAAAACCGCCAATTGACACCAGTAAATTTCTTATCCTGCCAAAGAATCCAGTTCTGGATATATTAGGAACTTCGTTACGACCATAGATTCCTGCTTTTATATAATCTTTACCTCTGGAGATCACAAATGAAGATGATGATTCTCTGGCATAAAAATGTGCAATATGTTCTTTATTACTTTGTGGAACCGCTGGCGGACGACAGACCATGAGATACCGTTCCAGCTCATCACCATAACATCTGTCTTCTATCTGAATCACTTCAACCCAATCATAACCTTTGGCTTTGATATCTCCAGGACCAGGAATATCGATCCTGATATAATCTCCTTTTTTGGGCATCCTTTCCACATAAGATCCATAGCAATCGAATAGCTTGAAGTCTGCGGATAAATCCCCACAATATTCTTTCCAGCGATTGACGGAAAAAAAACGATCTTTCAGAATCTCAAAATGGTGATCAACAAGTTCTGCAGACTCAAAGCTTTTCTTACTTTCGGTATCGTGAAAAGCGCCTTTTTTCTGTACAGGAACTCCAGGTATCTGCTTTGCTTCCATTGTTATATAGTTTGATTTTATGACACTTTCAATGTATGAAACTATATTCCGTTTTTTCATGATCTCACTGATAAAAAAAAGAGCAGCCAACTGCTCTTTAATTTAACTTGTACTACCGTTCGTACAAAATGTAAATTCTGTATCTAATGTAAGTATCAGCATCTGATGTAATTTCTCAAATATAAGAACCATTCTAAAATATTGTCGTTAGAAACATCCAATCATATTATGGTAAATCACATCACTTTGACACTGAAGAAGATTACAAAATCTAAGTCGTTAATCTTTTATAACTGATAAATTCAGTTTATCTTTCTTCTACTGCCTTGGAATTAAGGTTGGTATCTGCCAGTTGCGTCAGTAGCTCATCACATTTTTTCTCCTCCTCCAATGTTTGTAAAAGAATCTTTAAAGCTTCTGATTCCTGGAGAATTTTTGCATAGGCAGCCAAAGTTCCGTAAGTAGCAATCTCATAATGTTCTACTTTTTGTGAGGCGGCAATAATGCCTGCATCTCTCACTGTTCCGGCCTCTGTTTCCTGAATAATGCTGTCACCTTCATCTAAAATTCCCTGCATTGCATCACATTTTTTAGCTTGGGCTTTTTTACCGATCGATTTGAAACAATCCTCCAGACGAGTCACGTGATTTTCTGTTTCAGAAAGATGTTTTTCGATAGCTGCTTTCAGCTTTTCATTGGTTGCATTTTTCATCATTTTAGGCAATGCCTTTACTAACGCTTTTTCTGCCCAATAGATATCTTTCAAACTGTCTTCAAAAAGGTCATCCAGATTTTTTGCTGCATCTTTCTTTGCAGGTGCTTTTTTAGTCGAAGCTGTACTTTTTGTAGCCGTTTTTGTTTTTGAGGCTGCTGTTGTTTTAGTAGTTGCCATAATTTTTATTTTTAATGATTAATTTCAATGATAAATCAACAAACTCAATTTATATGCCAACTAAAAATACTTATATTAATAAAAATAAATAAATTTAATAATTAAACTTCGAATTATTCAAACACTATTATACACAGGCATTCTATCAATATAAGATACGAATTTGCTAATTTCAAAATAAAAAAACCGGAACAACTGTTCCGGTTTGTAAGGGGTTTATCTATGTTATTTACTACAGTCTGTTTTTGCATTGCTGACTCCTAGTTTATCTAAAATCCAATACATCAGACACAAGTTCGTGAGAGCGTGGATCCACATATTAATCCCTACAAAGCCAGTAAGCCAAAACCAGTTGGAGCTTACATAAATCCCTAAAAGCAGACTTCCCAAAATGAAAGTTCCTGCTACTGCGTGTACTATTCTTGTTTGCATATAATTTTATTATTTTTTACTTATTATCAAAAACTGATATCAGGAGATAGCCCATTACTAATCCATAGATAGAACTATTAAAAGGTTTGGAAGTAATTGCACAGCTTCCTGTGCTGCAACCAATGAAGTAATAATACAGATATCCTGCAATGGCTCCTACTAGTGCTCCTATAAGCGATGGTATTCTCTTTTTAGTTAAAATTTTCATCTTCTGAGTTTATTGTTACAATGTGAATATGGGAAACAGTTTGCTGCTTGGAGTTGAATTCATTTATATTTTTATAAATGCGATCCACACAGTTATACTCTGAAAAAACCGTGAAAAGAAGAGAATCTACAGTAATATCATCTTTTCCGAACAAGTTGTTCATTTCGTTTTTATCGTTTTGAAAACCTTTTACAGATTGATAAGTAAATGATCTCACTCCCGAATTTTTAAGAATGTTAATAACATCTTTTTCAAATTCTTCAACGGCTGTGATTAATAATAATTTCATAAAATACAATATTTAATTATTGACAACTTAAAAGGTTTATACTTCAAAAAACTTGTCATCTGATTCGGATTTTTTTTCCAATTTTTTTCGTTCAGTAGCATAATAAACCAAGGGCACTACAACCAGTGTAAGCAATGTAGAAACTATTGCGCCGAAAACCAATGAGATAGCCAATCCCTGAAAAATCGGGTCAAAAAGAATGATGACTGCTCCAATTACGACTGCTCCTGTCGTTAATAAAATAGGTGTTGTTCTCACAGCTCCAGCTTCTATAATTGCCTGCTTCATAGGAATTCCTTCTTTGAGACGGATTTCTATAAAATCGATTAAAAGAACTGAATTCCTCACCATTACACCCGCTAATGCAATCATTCCGATAAAAGATGTTGCCGTAAAAAATGCTCCTAACAACCAGTGTCCCAAAACAATTCCAATAAGTGAAAGAGGAATCGCAACCATCATCACAATAGGCGTTTTGAAATTCTGAAACCAACCGACTATCAGCATATAAATAATGATAATTACCACCGCAAAAGCAGTTCCCAGATCACGGAAAACTTCCAAAGTGATTTGCCATTCTCCATCCCATTTTACGGTAAAATTGCCCTCATCTTCTGGCTGATTCATATAAAGTTCACTCATCGAATAGCCGTTCGGAAGCTGTATTTTTTTAAGCTTTTCATCCATTCCGAGAATGGCATAAGCTGGGCTTTCCAGTTTTCCTGCCATATCAGCAAGCACATACACTACCCTTTTCTGGTCTTTTCTGTAAATGGTTTTGTCCAGTACTTTCTCCTCTACTTTTACTAAATCGCTCACGGGAACCATTCCCATTTGCCCTTTTACTTTTAGTCCTGTAATATCTTGAATATTAGATTTATCGGCATTGTTCAACTTCATAACAATATCTACCGGATCACTGGATTTTTCATCGTAAAGGTTTGCTATTGGATACTCTCCCATCAGATACGTCATATTGCCTACAATCTGCTGTGGTGCAACACCGTTCAGCATAGCCTTTTCTTTATCCGGAACTAGCTTAAATTANNTAAATTCTTTCTGTGGCGCTTCCACCATCCAGTCAATATCCACGACATCATCGGTGTTTTTCAGAATATCTTCCACCTGTTTCGCTACTTTTATTTGTCCTTCATAATCAGGACCGTAGATTTCTGCTACAATTGTTGAAAGAACCGGTGGTCCGGGCGGAACTTCCACTACTTTGACATTGGCGTTGTATTTTGCCGCAATTTTCTGAATTTCCGGACGAATTGTTTTCGCTACGTCGTGGCTTTGTTTATCACGGTCTTCTTTGTGCAAAAGATTGACCTGAATATCTGCCGTATTACTACTTCCACGCATATCATAATGACGAACCAAACCATTAAAAGTTATTGGTGCCGAAGACCCCACGTAATTTTGATAATTGACCACTTCCGGAACTGTCTTCAGGTATTGCGCAATATCCTGAGTAACTGCAGAAGTTCTTTCCAACGTTGTTCCTTCCGGCATATCGATTACCACCTGAATTTCATTTTTGTTGTCAAACGGAAGCATTTTTACCGCTACCCATTTGGTAAAAAACGCTGCTAAAGAAAGCAACAGTAAAATGACAATTACTCCCATCATCGTCCATCGTTTTGATTTTGAGTCTAACAGCGGTTGTTCAATTTTTTTATAGATCTTATAAATCCTTCCTGTTTCCAGACCTTGTTCTTCCTTATGATGTTGCTCATCTTTTATCTTTAATAAATGATATCCGAGATAAGGCGTCACCGTTAATGCCACAAAAAGAGAAAGCATCATCGCAATCGAAGCTCCAATTGGCATTGGTGACATATAGGGACCCATCATTCCTGATACAAATGCCATTGGTAAAATCGCAGCAATTACCGTGAATGTTGCTAAAATAGTTGGATTCCCGACTTCATTAATGGCATAAATTGCCGCTTGCTTGAACGGTAATTTTCTCATATGAAAATGCCTGTGCATATTTTCTGCTATGATGATACTGTCATCCACCACAATTCCGACGACAAAAACCAATGCAAAAAGCGTGATTCTATTCAGTGTATACCCTAAGATATAATAGCTGAATAAGGTTAAAGCAAACGTCAATGGAACTGAAAAGAAAACCACTAATCCGCCTCTCCAGCCCATTGCTAACATGACAAGAATTGTTACTGCCAAAATCGCAACACCAAGGTGCATCAATAATTCTGACACTTTGTGAGAAGCTGTTTCTCCATAATTTCTGGTAACTTCTACGTGTACGTCATTTGGAATTAGGTTTTTCTTCAGCTCTTCTACTTTGGTAAGAATCTGCTCCGATATTTTCATTGCATCGGCACCTTTCACTTTACAAACTGAAACTGTAACTGCAGGATATTCCGACTTGAATTTTTTTCCGTTTTCTACTGCATTTCCATAACCAAAACTTACATAATTGGCAGGATCGGAAGCGCCGTCCTTTATTGTTGCGACTTGTTTCAGATAGACAGGCATATTCAGTGAAGTTCCGATAACCAGATTTTCTACATCTTCTGCAGAATTTAGAAACTGACCTGTTGTCAAAAGATATTCAGAATCGCCTGCATCAAACTTCCCGGATTGTGAGCTTCCGTTATTGGCCTGTATCATCTGCATTACAGAAAGTGCATCAACATTCAGCTCCGCCATTTTATCTTTATCTAAAATTACCTGAAGCTGCCGGTTTCTTCCACCAATGGTTTTGGTAAGAGAAACATCTTTTATTTTTTTGATTTCGGAAGATAATTCCTCTCCGATCTGTCGAAGCTGAAAATCATTGTAATTAGCATTGTCACTCCACAATGTCAAGCCGAGCATCGGGACATCATCAATGGAACGGGTTTTCACCATTGGTTCCATCACACCTTTCGGAAAGATGTTTTTATTCTTCATCAGCTCATCGTAGAGCTTTACATAAGAACGTTCCGTATCTTCGCCAACATAAAACTGGACGATAATCATAGCCTTTCCGTTCATCGCCATAGAATGGATGTGTTCTACACCCTTGATGTTGGAAATAATCTTTTCCAGAGGTTTTACGATGCGGTTTTCCACTTCCTTAGGGTTTGCGCCGGGATAACCGACCATCACATCTGCCATCGGAATAATAATCTGCGGCTCTTCCTCTCTTGGTATTAATGTCGAACTATAAACGCCAATAATCATCAGAGCAATCATCAACAGAATGGTCAATTTTGAATTGATGAAAAACTCGGCGATACGTCCTGCGAATCCTTTTTCCATAATTTTTTGAATTTTAAAAATCACGATTGTCATTCCGAGGAACGAGGAATCTCAAACAGAGATTCTTCACTACACTTTGTTTCGTTCAGAATGACAGAAGCGTTTTATTTTACTTGAACTTTTGCTCCGTTATACAATTTTCCTGTTGAAGAAACAATGTAAGTTTCCTTAGATTTCAAACCTGACAAAACCTCGACTTGATCGCCTGACGTTTTTCCTGTTCTTATCCACCTGAGAACCGCTGTGTTTTGAGAACTCACAACATAAACGCCTGTAAGCTGACCTTTTTCTACCAAAGCTGAAGTAGGAATCATCATTATTTCATTAAAATCCTGATTTATTTTTCCTGATGTTTTGAAAGAGAATTGCACATTCACAAACATTCCCGGAAGCAAATCTGAAGCGTTATGAATGTTGATTTTCACCATATATTGTCCACCTGTATTCGTTGCCGATTTACTGATTTCTGATACCGTTCCGGAAACGGTTCTGTTCATTGATTTTAAAGTGACATCAACCGGCATCCCGTTGGAAATCATCGTGATATTCTGCTCAGAAACCAAAACCTGAGCCTGCAAAGATGATGGCGATTCTATCGTCAGTAAAGGCATTCCAGGATTTGCCAAATCTCCTTGTTCCGCAAATTTTGCAGTAATGGTTCCGGAAATGGGCGCAGTAATATTGGTGTAACGGTACTGTGCATTCACTTCGTTTTTCATCTGTTGCGCAGCCTGTAAACCTGCACTTGCCATTTCGTAGCGTGCTCTCATATCATCCAGTTCTTTTTGGGAAGCACTTTGAGATTTATATAAATTCTGAAATCTTTCGTAATCTTTTTTAGCCATATTATAATTGGCCTGGGCTTGGGAAATCTGCGCACTGGCTTGTCCGCCTTTTGCCTGAATATCTGTGGCATTGATACTCACCAAAAGTTGTCCGGCTTTAACATTTTGTCCGACTTCAGCTTTGATTGAAGTGATATAACCCATCATTCGGGTAGAAACATTGACTGAATTTTTTGCCACCAATTTTCCGCTTGCTGTGGCAGATGAACCTTCCGAGCCTGATGTGCTGTGACTGACTGTAACAGAAATTGGGGCATCGGAATTCTGTGCGGATTTTTTTTCGTCTGAGGAGCAGCTTCCCATCAGAAGTGCGCTGAGAATCAAGGTTGAATAAAGGTATATTTTCATAAGTAGATATTTATTTGTTTTCCATCGGCTATATGCAATCGCCCATCTTTGTAGTTTTTTGTTTACAAAAATTGTTAATGGCGATTTCATCAATGGATGTTATTTTAATTGATTTAGAATTACAGAATATGCTCACTAGCCCCGATGGAAACGGCATCCTTTTTCTTTTGTGAAATGGCAAAAAGCTTTGGCCAAAAGAAAAAGATAAAGTGGACAGCGGGAAATAGCTCCTAAAATTTATTTTTTCAAGAATTTTTGATATTCCCAGGCGGTGTTGTACTCAAAAATAGCCTGTTCGTACTCCAATTCTTTTTGGGACATCAATGTCTCTGCGGAAAGCAAGTCTGCGGATTTTTCCAAACCTTGATCGTAACGATTTTTGCGGATTCTATAGGCTTCTTTGCTTTGTTCCCAAGCTTGCTTTGTAAAACTGACCTTTGTTCGCGCGTCTTCTATCTGGCGATTGGCTTTACTGAGTTCCAGCTGGCTTTGCTTGGTATATTGCTCGATTTCGGTTTCTGCCTTGGAACGCTCTGCTTTATATTTTTCCTGTTCGCTTTTTGATTTTAGTCCGTCAAAGACATTCCAGGAAAGCTGAATTCCTGCGAGATAACCGTTGGCATTGAACTGGGCAACTTTGTTGTCATACATCTCAAAACTTCCAAAAGCATTGAGTTTTGGGAGAAACTTGGCTTTTGAAGATTTAATCATCCAGTCGTAGGCTTCTAGAGATTTTTGATAAGCTTGTAAATCCTTTCGATTGTCGTTTACTCTCAGATTAGAATCAACGATATATTCTGTGTATTGCAAGGATTCTGTGGGTTTCAGCACTTTATTATCAGAGTTTTCATCCAGTAAAAAATAAAGGTAATCCGAAGCATTTTTTATATTGGATTTTGCTGTCTGAATCTGACTTTCTATCTCGCTGATCCTTACATCCATATACAAAACTTCAGATTTCTGAATCATCCCGTTTTTGTAATAATTCTCGATTACTTTTTTATTGGCAAGTGTGGTTTGCTTAGCATTTTCAAGGGTTTCGAGCATTTTGTAAGCCAGCTGAAGCATCATATAGGATTTTTTTAGCTCAAACTGAACGTATTCTCTGGTTCTTTCTGTTTTGATGTTGAGCGCATCAACTTTTACTTGTCCGGCTTTTTTTTGATACACCACATCAATATTGATAATGGGTTGCTGAACTTCTATTTTTGTCGCAAAATTGGAGATACTTTTAGGATGATTAAGGTTATTCGGATTGAAATCCATTGCTGTGATCCTCGCCTGATTGAGCTTTGAACCAAAGGCGTACAAAGGATTGTTGGTATTGGAAAATGTGTAAGAAGCATTCACATTCGGAAGATACATTGCTCTGGTTCCCAAAAGTTCGGCTTGGGCGAGCTCGGCTTCTTTTTTTGCCATTTTAACCTGAAGATTATTCTCAATTATTTTACTTTCCAGATCTGTTTTTGAAATATAAATAACCTCTTGTGAAAAAACTTCTGAATAGGTTGTCAATAATAAAATAAATAGACCTATTTTTCTCATTTCTTTAATTTTAAAGCAAAAATAGGATGATGCAAAATGCTGCACAGTAACCTTTATCACATAAGGAAATATTTGCTTAGACTTGACAAAAAAAACCGCCATAGCGGCGGTAGCAATTGAAAAGTATATGGAGACATTTATGCTAATTTAATCTCAGAAATCATTGTAATTTTAGATTTAACTGAATTGGAAATTAAGCAATTGGCTTCAGATTTTTGGAGAACACGTTCCGCTTTTTCTCTGTCTGCTTCATTCTTAATGATAACAACAGGTTCCAAAATGACTTCAGTCATCAGAAATTTTCCATCAATCTGTTCTAATTTTCCTTTAGAACTGCATTCAAAATGGACAAAATCCAGTTTGGAGTTTTCTGCAATTGCTAAAAATGTGGTCATTAAACAACTGCTTACTGCTGCGGTGAACAGATGTTCCGAAGACCATATATTTTCCATTCCTTTAGGAAATTGTGGCGGTGTGGCTACCTCTATGTTTTCAGAAAGTTCGGGGGAAGACATCTCACCTTTACGATCACTTTTCCACTTTACATCAACGTTATAAAAGTGTGCTTCCATTAGGTTAGATTTTATTGTTCAGGCTTGCCCAGCCACCACCATTGTGAACATTTTTATAGCCATTATTCTGCAAAATACTTTTAGCAGAAGCGCTTCTCATTCCGGAAGCGCAACAAGTGATTATTGTTTTGTCTTTGTCTTTTAATTTCGAGATATTTTTCTGAAGCTGATCTAGAGGAATATTAATGGAATCTTTTATATGTCCTCCGTCATATTCGCTTTTACTTCTTACGTCTAAAATTAGAGCTCCTTTTTTCACAAGTTCTGAGTAATCGGTTTTATCCATCCCGAAAAGGTTTTTTATTGCATCTAACATTTTGTTGATTGTTTAAATTGATAATGCAAATTTACCTTCAGGGATAATATTCGTCAGTGATGTAAGTTACAAAAGCGTAATTTTATTTCGGGAAAGTTTTATTTTACCATCGGTTTCGATCTGTTTCAGAACACGGCTTACCGCCTCGCGTGTGATTCCAAGTTCATCTGCTAGTTGCTGATGCGTTACAGAAAGTTCATTGGATTTATAAAGCTGCGATTTTTGGTTCAGAAGGTGTAATAATCTTGCATCTGCTTTCTGGAAAGCAACTGCATTTACTACCTCCAATAAGTCTTCAAACCTTCTTTGGTACAGTCCAAAGATGAAATCTGTCCATTCTGGATATTTCCTGAGCCAGTCTTTCGCTTGCTGAAGGGAAATCATTAGAATCTCTGCATTGTCTTCTACTACTACTTTCACTTTTGAAGTATCCTGCGTAAGCCCATAAAGTATAGAAGAAATACAGCTTTCGCCGGGCGTAAGATAATAAAGAAGAATTTCCCGTCCGTCTTCATCAGTCCGCATTACTTTTATGCTTCCTGAGAGCACCAACGGAATATAATGGATGTAAGAATTGATATCAAGAATTACGCTACCCGCAGGAAATAATTTTAAAGCTTTGCTGGCTTCAATTTCTTTGCGGAATTCGGGGTCAGATATTTTTTGAAAATTCATATTCAAATATAACCAAAATATAAAAACCTAAAAATTGACTAGAAAAGCTGCTCCTGAACTATTTTGATTCAGAACAGGAAAAATCGAAACTGATGTTTTTGCTTTTTCTTTATTAAACAACTGATTAACAAAAGGAAAAATCCAATACGCCAACTCTGTGCTTAGAATTCCGAAGCCAGCTCCCGCAACTACGTCGCCCACCCAATGCTTATCGTTCAAAGTTCTGTATACCCCTGTAAAAACAGCAATAGGATAACCTGAAATTGCCAGCCAGAAATGATCATCCTGATATTCCCTGAAAAGAAAATGCGCGGATGAAAATGCTGCTGCTGTATGTCCAGAAGGAAAGGATAAGTTATTGGACTGATCCGGCCGTTCCTCTTTTACAAGATGTTTAAGCGGAAGGACAAACGCTGCCGAAATCAGCTGAGAAGTTCCGTAAATAATTGTCCGTTCCTTAAAATTATGTTTGCCTTTGATTCCTGCCAGATTATAACCATAAGCCATTGCTGCAGGAAGATATTGGGTATAATTATCCAGTTTTATATGTTTGGGTTGATGTTCTCCGATTTCATATTTTGTAGAAGCATTAAGGTTTTTAAGCGCATCGGTCGTTAAACTTGCAATACCGAATCCTATGAATGTTGCTGGAACAATCAGCTTTTTATAACCTGGCTTGTAAACCAGATCAGAATAATCCGGTTGATGTTCAGGGAATGCTATAGAATCTGTTTTAATCTGTCCCAGCAGTATGCCAGAACAGATTAACGCAGTGAATGTTATATATTTCATTGGTTATTATTTAAATATTAAGTTTAACGAAATAAAATCAGATTTCATTTCGATAGATTTCGTGTAGTGTCCGTATCTGATTTCCAGCATATTCAGTCTTTCTGCGTCGAATAATCCGTTTTTCAGACTGATTCTGATTCCAGCTCCGTCAAAAAATGAACAACAACACTTATGATTATTTTTTTTCATTGTAAATCATGAATTATGAACTGAAGTTTTCTGTCTTTATAGTAATCTCAGTCTCTTGCAGGATGATTTTTATGTACTCTTAGAAATGTAACCAACGGCATCTGCGTATTAAGCTATTTGTTTTCATAGTAATGTTACACACAGTAAGAATCTTCAAAAGCCTATACAGCTCGGTTATAGATACTAACAATATGAAAATCAACCTTTTAATAAAATAAAAGGTATAAAAATCTACTTTTAAAAATGTTTTTTTAATTACTCTGGATTACAACGCTAAAAAGTTCAATAAATTGTTAAAGTTAGTTTATTGTTTAAATTAATTCTGAAAATTAAGCTACAGAGACTTTACATTTTTAACTGACGAAAAATATGCTCAAATAACTTATAATTTAAAATTTATTCTTCTTCCTCCGTATTTTTAAGTTTCATCAAAAGCGTGTAGGCATTTTTGGTCACGATCTTTTTATTCTCAAAATCATCAAAATTGAGAATCTGTGTAAAGCCGTTTTCCGTTTCTCCCAAAGTAACCGGAGTTAATCGATACGTTTGTTTTTTAACCTCAACAAACACAAAATCTTTGCCTTCAAAATTTACGATGCTTTCTTCCGGAACCGCATTGGAAAAAGAGGTGCTGGTTTCAATTTCGGCATTCATATACATTCCCGGAACCAGACTATGGTCGTATTTATCAAAATGACAATGTACCTCCGCCAGTCCGCCCTGACTGATATCTTTGCTAATTAAAAGAATTTCGCCATAATATTTTTTGGCCGGATCAGCATTGGTATATGCTGCGAAACGCTGTCCTTTTTTCAGATTTTCCAAGTCTTTTTCGTACACTTTAAGATTCAGGTGAATATCGTCGGGATTGATGAGCTCAAAAAGCACATCCGAAGGATTTACATATTTCCCGATATTGACATTCACTTTGCTTACAAAACCATTGATGGAGCTGTAAACAGGAACACTTTTCGTAATGCTTCCTGATTTTAGAGATTCAGGATTGATATTGATGAGTCTGAGCTGCTGCGCCAATGAGTTCATCAGAATTCTCTGGCTGTTCATTTCAGACTGTGCGAGTTGCATCGCTTTGTCGCTGCTTGCCTGACTTTGGTTCAGGGTTTTCTGACGGTTGTAATCCAGTTCTGCAAAATGTGCTTTGGATCTTGCCATTAAATAATCCTGCTGAAGCTGAATGAACTGCGGATTTTCGATCACGGCAATCACCTGACCTCTAGAAACCGGCATTCCCGGAAGAAGATTGCTGGATTTCAAATAACCGCCAAGCGGAATGCTTACGGAAACCAGATTTTGGGGCGGAACATCGATCATTCCGTTTAATTTCAGGGTAGAAGCGATATTCTGTAACGAAAGTGCGGTTGTTTCTATCGGTGCATTTCTTAACTGAGCATCGGTTAAAGTTACTACATTTTCGTCTTTCGGGAAGCTTTTTTCTTGTTTGGATGCTTCTTCTTTTTTGCATTGGACGAAGACAAAAAAGCTGAGTAATAAGGTATATATTGAAATTGATTTCATTTTTTTATGGATTTAAAGTAAGGTATTCCAGTTCAATGGCGCTTTGGTTAAGTTTCCAGACTGCATCGGTATAATTGTTTTTAAGCTGTACTGCCTGATTTACGAGGATCACAAATTCGAGGTAATTGATTTCTCCACCGATAAACTGTCGTTTCGCCGTTTCGGTAATGACATCTGCATTTTTCAGGTCGGAGCTTTCAAATTTTGAAACAATTTCCAGATTAGACTGATAGATTTCCTTGGCCTTTTTAAGCTGATTCTGAAAGTTGAATTCCGCATTTTTCAGCTCACTTTCTGCAACAGAAAACTCAACTTTTGCAGCTTCAATTCTCGCTTTCTGACCTGCTGAAAAAATCGGAAGCGAAATACCCAACTGCACCGAATGAAACTGAGGTGTCGCATCATATAACTTATCGTCCGGACCCAAACCTCTAAAACTGTTCAGGTTGTACGCCAATTGCAGTCCGGGAAGCATTTTTGCTTTTTCCAGCGCAATCTGTTCTGTGGAAATGTTTTTCTGCTGTTCCCAGATTTTCAGTAAAGGATGATCCGCCAGTTTTTCGTTTAAAGAATTGGCAAAAGATTTTGAATCTTCGGGAATGAAATTGGTTTCCGTACTCAAAAGCCACTGAAACTGGATCTTTAAAACCTCTAATTCCTGTTGCAATTGTTTTAACTGAATTTCTATCGCCGATTTCTGGCTTGAAGCGGTTGTTTTTTCCAGAATATTACTCTCCCCTGCTTTCAGTCTGAGATTTGCTTTGTCTGAAAAGTCAGTGTACAGTTTCAGGATTTCATTCAGCAGTTTTTCTTTTTCTTTCCAATACAGAATGTTGTAAAAAGTAAGGCTGACTGCTTTTTTTAGTTCATATTCTTTCAGGGAAACATTCAGCAGAGATTTTTTCCATTCTTCGGTGTATACATTTTTCTGCTTTTTATAGACCGTCGGAAAAGCAATATTTTGGGAAACGCCAAATTTCATATCGTTGTACGCACTGTTGATCTGTCCGTAATCGAACGTCACACCAGTCTGCGGAATATCATTTGCCGATTTTATTAAAGCTTTGGAATATTCCGATTTCAGTTTTTCGCTTTTAAGATTTCTGTTATTTTCCAGTGCGGTATTGATCGCAGTCTGAAGATTGATCGGCGTTTGCGCTTTCAATCCAAATCCTGCAAAGCTGAACAGCAAAATGAATACAGCCATTATATTTTTGTGATTATTTTTCATATGTAGATATTTATTGTTTTTAAAGGTCATATGTAATCGCGTTTTCTTCATAGGCGTTTGCGTTTTCCCAATGATGGCGATTTCATTTTAAATCCTTTTTCAATGGTTACATAAAGAAGCGGCAGTACAAAAAGCGTAAGGAATGTTGCTACGAGCAGACCTCCGATCACCACAGTTGCCAACGGACGCTGAACTTCCGCTCCTGCTCCGTTGCTTAAGGCCATCGGAATAAATCCTAAAGATGCCACGAAAGCCGTCATTAGAACCGGACGAAGTCTGGATTCTCCGCCATCAATTACAATTCTTACGATATTACGGATTCCGCTTTTGTATAATCTATTGAATTCTGAAATAAGAACGATTCCGTTGAGAACCGCCACTCCGAAAAGGGCGATGAACCCTACTCCTGCACTGATGCTGAAAGGCATTCCTCTCAAAGCCAAAAGAAATACGCCGCCAATAATTGACAGTGGAATTGCGGTGTAAATCAGCAGACTTTCTTTCACTGAGCCGAATGCTAAGAACAGCATTACAAAAATAAGCGCCAAAGCTACCGGAACGGCAATCATCAGACGCTGTTTTGCATTGTTGAGGTTTTCAAAAGAACCTCCGTAAGTCATATAATAACCTGTCGGAAGTTTTATCTCTTTGTTGACTTTAGTCTGAAGTTCTTCAACGATGCTCTGAACGTCTCTTCCTTTGATGTTGAATCCAACGACAATTCTGCGTTGTGCATTTTCTCTCTGTATCTGATTCGGACCGTTTTTTACCTCAACTTTTGCGAGCTGGGAAAGCGGAATCTGGTTTCCGAAAGGGGTCGGAACCAGCAGATTTTTAATATCATCCACATTTTTACGGACTTTGGAATCGAGACGAACGACCATATCGAAACGCTTTTCGCCTTCGAAAACGAGACCTGTACTCTGTCCTGCGAATGCAGCATTCACAATCCGGTTGATGTCGGAAATGGATAAATGATATTGGGCAATAACAGGACGGTTATATTCTATGGTTACCTGCGGCATTCCTGCAATCGGTTCGATGTAAAGATTCTGCGCTCCGTCAACGGTTTCAATAATTTTACCCAGTTTTTGGGCATTTTGGGAAAGCACCTCCAGATCATCACCGAAAATCTTCACCACGACATCCTGTCTTGCTCCTGTCATCAGTTCATTGAAACGCATCTGCACCGGAAACTGAAAACTTACCGTTACACCGGAAACATCCTGTAGTTCTTTGGTCATTTTATCTGCCAGTTCCGCGAATGTAGAGGCAGAAGTCCATTCTTTTTTGTCTTTCAGAATCACCATTAAATCGGCGGCATCCATCGGCATAGGATCTGTAGGAACTTCCCCGCTTCCGATTTTTGTGACCACTTTCTCTACTTCCGGAAATCTCGATTTCAGAATATGAGCTGCTTTTTGGGTACTTTCAATGGTTGTATTCAGATTACTTCCTGGCAAAACTCTGGTTTCTACGGCAAAATCTCCTTCTTCAAGTGAAGGAATAAATTCTCCTCCCATTCTGCTCAGAATGAAAATCGCCAATACGAAAAGTACAGCCACGATGGAGAATACCATTTTCGGGATTCTTAAAATTTTAAGCAGTGTTTTCAGGTAGATTTTCTCTAACTTTTTCATCATTCGGTCTGATAAATTCGGTTTTGAACTTCTTTTTCTCAAGAGCAAAGAACTCATCATTGGAATGTAAGTTAACGACAATAAAAATGCGCCTAATAAAGCGAAAGCTACCGTCTGAGCCATTGGTTTGAACATTTTCCCTTCAATTCCCTGTAAGGTAAGAATGGGAAGATAAACAATCAGGATTATGATCTGACCGAAGACAGCACTGTTCATCATTTTTCCGGCAGAATCGGTAACAATGGTGTCCATTTCTTTTTTTTCAACGGAGAATATTTTTTTGAATTTTGAATTATGGCTGAACTGATGCAGTACCGATTCTACAATAATCACCGCACCGTCAATAATCAATCCGAAATCCAATGCACCGAGACTCATCAGGTTTCCGCTGACTCCGAAAAGATTCATCATACAGATGGCAAAAAGCATTGCGAGAGGAATTACGGAAGCAACGAGCAATCCAGCGCGTACATTGCCGAGGAACAAAACCAGTACAAAAACAACGATCAACGCGCCTTCTGTAAGGTTTTTCTTTACGGTTCCGATGGCGTTGTTTACCATTTTGGTACGATCCAGGAACGGTTCTATTACTACTCCTCTCGGAAGGGTTTTCTGGATCTGTGCGATTTTTTCTTTCACGTTTTTAATAACCTGATTGCTGTTTTCGCCTTTCAGCATCATCACTACTGCTCCGGAAACTTCGCCCTGATCGTTGAACGTCATTGCACCGTAGCGTGTTGCAAAGCTGGTTTTCACCTCTGCAACATCTCTTATGAACAATGGAATTTCATTGGTTTTGGAAGCAATTGCAATATTTTTGATGTCTTCAATATTTCCAATCAGACCTTCGCTTCGGATGTATAAAACGGTAGGACCTTTTTCGATATAAGCTCCTCCTGTATTCTGGTTATTGGTGTTTAACGCATCAAAAACATCGTTGATGTTGATTCCGTAAGCGTTTAATCTGTCGGGATTTACGGCAATTTCGTATTGTTTCAGTTTTCCTCCGAAACTGCTGACTTCGGCAACGCCTTTTACACCGAGAAGCTGCCTTCTCACGATCCAGTCCTGAATGGTACGAAGTTCTGTAATATTGTATTTTTTCTCGTAACCTTTTTCGGGACGGATCACATACTGGAAAATTTCGCCTAAACCTGTGGAAATAGGACCTAATTCGGGGGTTCCGATTCCCTGCGGAATCTGGGTCTGAACCTGCTGTAGCCTTTCCGATACCTGCTGTCTTGCCCAGTAAATATCAATATCATCCTCAAAGACGATGGTAACGAGCGATAAACCGAAACGGGAAAAACTGCGGATTTCTTTTAATCCTGAAATGTTATTGTTCGCCTGTTCTATGGGAAACGTCACGAGTCTTTCGATGTCTGTTGCGCCAAACGAAGGAGCAATGGTGATGACCTGAACCTGATTGTTGGTGATATCGGGAACGGCGTCTATCGGAAGTTTGGTGACCTGATAGGAACCTATGCCTATCAATCCTAAAATCAACAGTGCAATGATGAGTTTGTTCTTTACAGAAAACTCAATGATTTTTGTAAGCATAATGTTTTGTGGAGCTTATTATGAATAAATAATAATGGTCTGATACCAATTAATGCCTGTTTTACGCACTGGAATTTATACTGGTTTGCAGCCCGAAGTGCCTCATTCTTTTACCTTTAAGTTTTGAATCGGCGAATCTCGTTCCTCGATTTGAGTGGAGCTCTTTTGTAATTTTTCGGTTGGAAAAGCTATGGCAAAATTACAAAAAGCGAGAACGGAGGGCGGATTAAGCTGCCCAAATAAAAACGTGTATAAAATTTACCAATAAGTATCAGAAATATCCCAAAGTGATATTTGAGAGGAATTCAGAAAAAAATCAACAAAATTTCGGCGGTTGCCAAATAGAATTGAGAATATCTTTATTGTAAAAGATGCTTTTGTAAAAAGTCTGTTTGGATTTAATAATTGGATTGGATTCTTTATCGGACAACTGAAATATAAAAGGTGTCGCAGGCGTACATACGATGATAAGATGCGCTGCGTGCGAAACAAACGGCAATTGCTGATCTTTGGTATAATCTGAATCTTTAACCGGATTGTCATAATGGATTTTGAAGAATGATCCGATGGTGAGTTTCGGATTGTCTTGTTTGTGTTCCAGATAATGTTCAATAAGAATCGGAATTTTCAAAAACTGATAAAGCTCGGTTGTAGAAACCAAGTATAAACTAAGCAATAGTATTGAAATCAGTTTTTTCACTTCTGCAAAATTATAAAATGTTTCGTTAAGAATGAATCTATATTACATCATTTCAAAAAATCTTAAACACCTTTTGCCAACCTTCTCACCATTCCTTTAAAAATAATTCCGTGAAACGGTAGAACAGAATACCAATAGAGTCTTCCCGTTAATCCGTGAGGCCGAAAAACCGCTTTTTGCCAAAGCTTTCCTTTGTAAACTTTAAACATCAGCCACGCTTCTCCGGGAAGTTTCATTTCAGCGAAGAGAATAAGTTTTCCTTCTTCTTTATTAGCATACAAAACCCGCCAAAAATCTAGGGCATCGCCTTCGTGGAGATTTTCCGGATGTGTTCTTCCTCGTCTCAATCCAGGTCCGCCAACCAATAAATCCATAAATCCGCGAACTCTCCAGAGACTTTGACCGTACCATCCGTTTGCGCCGCCTAAAGAAAAAACCCTGCTCATACATTTTTCGCGGTCATCATATTTTTCTGATCTTAAATCAACAAAGCAACCGTATTTCGGAACATCAAGATAATCTTTCAGGCTGGAATCGCTTCTGCTGCTGATAAAACTGTCTTTCCAGCTAGAGGCAATTTCGTTGTCTTGAATTTTAGCCAGCGTTCTTCTCAGAGCTGTATCATAAGAAAAAGGCTGAACTCCGGTAATCTGTTTAATTTCCGCAAGACTTTCCGGTCTGCAAACGACTTCAATTTTCATACTACCGACCAAAGCAGAAGCTAAATTATAGGATGTTGAAGTAATAAAATACAGCCAATAAGACGACAATTTCGGAGTCATTACAGGAACGGTGAAAATTTTTCTTTTCAGTCCTCTGATTTTGGCAAACTCCAAAAGCATTTCTTTGTAGGTCAAAACATTATCACATCCGATATCAAAATTTTTGTGATATGCCTCTTCTTTAAATAAAGTAAAAATCAGAAAATCCAGAACATTGGCTATTCCTATCGGCTGACATTTCGTGTGAAGCCATTTGGGAGCGACCATTACCGGTAATTTTTCCACCAAATCTCTTATGATTTCGAACGATGCACTTCCTGAACCAATGATAATTCCCGCTCTCAAAACCGTTGCCGGAACTTTACATTTCATCAGGATTTTTTCAACTTCAAACCTTGAACTTAAATGTTCTGATAACTCTTTTTCATTAGCCAAACCCGAAAGATAAATGATGTGTTTGCATTCGGTTTTTTCGATATAATTTGAAAAATTAATGGCGCATTGTTTTTCACTTTCCGCATAATCGTTGCTGTTGCTCATCGAATGCATCAGATAATACGCCCCGGAAATATCTTTTGGAATATTTTCCAGCGTTTCGGGTTTCAGAAAATCCACTTCCACCACTTCAATCTGGGCATCAGCAATATCCACACTTTTAGAAAACCGGTTTTTATCCCTGCAACAGCAGATGACCTGATAACCTTGTGCTGCGATTACGTTTATCATTCGTTTTCCGATGTATCCGGTAGCTCCCGTAAGAAGAATTTTTTTCATAAGTTTGGATTTGGTAAGTGGAAATTATTTAGCAGCAAATGAGAAAATTATACCTTTTCTAAAAGATGTCCGAAATAATCTTTCTTTTTTGAAAGATAACTTTCATTCACGTCATTCGATTCTATTTCCAAAGGAACTCTATGATTGAGAATAATTCCGCTGTTTTCCAGAGATTTAAGCTTATCAGGATTGTTCGTCAGCAGATTAATTTCTTTCACATTCAGAATCTTCAGCATTTCCACCGCTACATCAAAATTTCTCCCGTCTGCAGGCAATCCTAATTTTAAATTTGCTTCCACGGTATCAAAACCTTTTTCCTGAAGAGCATAAGCTCGCAATTTGTTGATGATTCCGATATTTCTGCCTTCCTGCCGAAGGTAAATAATCATTCCTCCGTTTTCCGACATATATTTCATTGCAGCATCCAATTGCTGTCCGCATTCACATTTTTTAGAATGAAAAATCTCGCCTGTGATGCATTCCGAGTGAAAACGCACGTTTACTGTTTTGCTGAAATCTGTATTTTCTGCCACCCAAACCAAGTGCGGATTCCAGTCTTCTTCGTGTTCTGAGAATGCATAAACAGTAAACTTACCAAAATCTGTAGGGATATTCGATTGTGCCTGTATTGTCAACATAATTCAAAAATTAAATGGTTTATATAGTACAAATTTATACTTTATTTTAATTAAATGTAAATTTATTTACTAAATTTGTCAATAAATAAATTCTATTATGCAAGAACAAGCCAATATCACGCAGGAAAAAATATTTGAATTATACGGAGATTATCTTCTAAATCACGGAGAAAAACCGAAAAACGTTTATCTTTTTGCTAAAGAAAATAATTTTGAAGAGAAAGAATTTTATCACTATTTCTCAGGATTCGAGCAAATTGAAAGAGAAATATTGAATCATCTTTTCACGAAATCTCTGGAGCTCGCTTCGGAAGTTAATTTTTCGATGGAAATTACAACAAAAGAAAAACTCCTGAATGTCTATTACATTTTCTTTGAAAATATGACGATGAACCGTTCTTTAGTTTTATCTATTTTAGGAAGCACTAAAATCCAGAATATCAAAACGCTTCAGAATCTTAGAGAAACCCATAAACAATTTGTTAACACGCTCGATTTCAAAGAGTGGGAAATGATTGAAAAAGCGAAGGAAGACATCCGAAAATTCAACGAAAAATCGAGACAGGAGGCACTTTGGCTCCATTTGGTTTCCGCTATTGATTTTTGGAAAAAAGACACTTCTCCCGATTTTGAAAAAACGGATATTTTCATCGAAAAAACCGTCGATACGGGTTTTGAACTGATGGATAACGAGCCATTGAGAAAACTGGCTGACCTCGGGAAGTTTTTATTTAAAGAAACATTAAAGAAAAACTAAATGAAAACACTAAATAAAATCCCCACAGGAAAATTGGAACGGACAAGCAGCCTGCTTAAAGCAGGAGCAAAAGTCGGTGTCAACTACCTGAAATATTACGGAAATAAAATCACGAAAGATGAAGAGGAGGCACGTAAAATTCTGCACGAAGACAATGCTGCAGACATTTACGATTCGTTAAAAGAATTAAAAGGTTCTGCGCTGAAAGTTGCTCAAATGCTGAGTATGGAAAAAAATATTCTTCCGGTGGAATATGTAGAAAAGTTCTCACTTTCGCAGTTTTCCGTTCCGCCTTTGTCGGGTGCTTTGGTGAAGAAAACATTCAGAAAATATTTCGGGAAAAATCCGGAAGATATTTTTGATGAATTTTCCGCCGAATCGGTTAATGCCGCGAGTATCGGACAGGTTCATACTGCAAAAAAAGACGGCAAAAAACTGGCGGTTAAAATCCAATATCCCGGTGTAAGAGAAAGCATTTCGAGCGACCTGAAAATGGTAAAACCGATTGCTATGAAAATGTTCAAAATCAAACAAGAAGGTTCGGAATCTTATTTTCAGGAAGTGGAAGACAAGTTGTTTGAAGAAACTGACTATAATCTGGAACTGAAACGAAGTCAGCATTTTGCTGAAGAATGCAGTCATCTTCCGAATGTGAAATTCCCTCATTATTATCCGGAATATTCGTGTGAGAAAATCATCACAATGGAATGGATGTCGGGAATTCATTTTTCGGAATTTACCAAAAAACAGAATTCTCAGGACGATTTGAATAAAATCGGGCAGACACTTTGGGATTTTTATATGTATCAGATGCATATTCTGAAAAAAGTTCACGCCGATCCGCATCCGGGAAATTTCCTGATTTCGGAAAATAATGAATTATTGGTCATCGATTTTGGCTGTATCAAAGAGATTCCGGAAGATTTCTACATTCCGTATTTCGAATTGGCGAAAGAAGAAAATCTGAAAAATCCTGAAATTTTCCGTGAGAAATTATTCACCTTGGAGATTCTTCGGACAGAAGATTCAGAAAAAGAAAAAGAGTTTTTTGCCAAATTATTCTACGAATTACTGGAATTGTTTACGAGACCGTTTAATCAGGAAAAATTTGACTTCTCGGATGAGTCTTTCTTTCAGGAAATTGCCGATCTGGGACAGAAATATGCGAAAGCAAGTGATATGAAAGGAATGAATACCAACCGCGGTTCCCGACATTTTATTTACCTGAACAGAACATTTTTCGGATTGTATAATATGATGCACGATCTGAAAGCGAAAGATGTGGCGATTAATCATTTTAAAAATTATTGTAAGTGATATTTAACCGCAAATCGAAGATTCGACGGAGTCAAAAGTCACAAAAGATTTTGATGAATTACAGGTTATTAAAAGAGCCGAAAGGTTTGAAAACGATTTTGTGGGAATAAATGAATCATTAACAGGTCGCTCCTACGGAGCTCATATCATATAAAAACGTTAGCTATTAACAGTCAGCTCCTATCGGAGCATTATAAAATTCCGTAGGAATGCACTGTTAATAGAAAGTAGAGAGCCGTAAAAAGGAAGCTCCGTAGGAGCGACCTGTTAATTAAAGATATTTAATGACAATCAAAATTAAAACTTTAACCAAATAGAAATTGAGCTACTACTAAAATTTAATAAAAATATGCCTTCAGGATTAGCCTCCAAAATCTGTGAAGTCTGCGGACTGCCTTTTAACTGGCGGAAAAAGTGGAAGAAAAACTGGGACGAAGTAAAATATTGCAGCGAAAGATGCCGGAAAAACAAAAAATCAACATCCTCTGGTTCACCAAAGATTTGAGAACGAGAGATTCAGAATCCTTATACAAAGCGATGCAGGAAGATTTACCTGTTCTTGCAGTGTACGTTTTTGATGCTGAATTTTTTGCTCAAAAACAATTCGGTTTCAGAAAAATCGGAAAATACCGTGCGAAATTTCTGGTGGAAAGTGTGGAAAATTTAAAGCAAAATTTAGCGAAACAGAAAATTCCTTTTTCATTCAGATACAGCAAAACGGAAGATGTTTTCAAAGAAATTTCCGAGGAATTTGAAATCGTGAAGATTTTCTGTCAGGATGAATGGACAAAGGAGGAAGTCGATTTACAAGCTAAAGTTGAAAAAGCAATTCCAAACGCCAATTGGGAAAAATCGTATTCGCAGTTTTTGCTTAATCCGCTTTTTGTTTTTAAGAATTTGGATAAGATTCCGATGCTTTTTACCACGTTCAGGCAGAAAATAGAAAAAAATCTATTGATTCGTCCCGAATTTGAATCGGAAAATTTGATTTACAATAAATCGGAAATTCATTTTAAAACTGATACCATTTCGTTAAAATCGCTCGGTTTTGAAGATTTTGAAACGGATAAAAGAACTGCATTTCCTTTCTCGGGCGGAGAAAGTGAAGCTTTGAAAAGACTGCATCATTATTTTTCAGAAACGGAAAATTTGAGTCAGTACAAGCAAACCCGAAACGGTTTGGTGGGAACAGATTACAGTTCAAAATTTTCGGCTTGTCTATCGGATGGAAGTCTTTCTGCGGTAACCATTTACCACGAAATAAAAAAATATGAAAAGGAATTCGGAGCCAATGATTCGACTTACTGGCTGATTTTTGAATTGCTGTGGCGGGATTTTTTCAGATATATTTCTTTACAATACAAAGACTTGATTTTCTGGAAAAGCGGAATTAACCATCAAAAATATTTCGCTGAAAATAATGAAGATTTGATTCAAAAATGGAAAGTTGGAGAAACGGATTCCGATTTCGTGAACGCCAATATGCTTGAACTGAAAAATACAGGCTGGATGAGCAATCGCGGTCGCCAAAATGTAGCTTCCTACTTCTGCAAAATTCTAAAACAGGACTGGAGAATCGGAGCGGCGTATTTTGAAGAAATGCTGATCGATTATGATGTTCACAGCAATTACGGCAACTGGATGTATCTCGCCGGAGTCGGAAATGACAATCGTGATCGGACTTTTAATCCTAAAAAACAGGCAGAAATGTATGATTCTAACCAAGAATTCAGAAAATTATGGCTAAAACAGTGAAACATACCGCCCAATTGATTTTTCCGCATCAGCTTTTTGAAGATACGGATTATCTGGATAAAAGTCAGCCTCTGTTTTTGGTGGAAGAATTCCTGTTTTTTAACCAATATTCATTTCACAAACAGAAAATTGCGTTTCACCGCGCAACAATGAAATTTTATGAAAGTGAACTAAAAAAAGCAGGTTTTGAGGTTGAATATATTGAAAGTTCATCGAAATTCTCGGACATCCGAAATTTAATTCCGAAGCTCGAAAAAGATAGTTTTAAAACGATAAAAACGAACGATGTTTGTGACAACTGGCTGGAAAAAAGATTAAAGGAAACCAAATTAGAACTCGAAATTTTGGATAGTCCGCTTTTCATCAATACCAAGGAAGATCTGAAAGATTATTTTGAGGGTAAAAAAGCCTATCATCAAACTGATTTTTACAAACAACAGAGAATCACCCGAAATATCCTGATGAAAGCCGGAAAACCTTTAGGCGGAAAATGGACGTACGACACCGAAAACCGGAAAAAATATCCGAAAAATAAAAATGCACCTGCAATCCATTTCCCGAAAAACAATGAATTTTACGAGGAAGCCAAACAATACACCGAAAACCATTTCGCCAAGAATTACGGCACGCTTACGGATGAACAGCTCTACCCGACTACTTTTATGGAAGCGGAACAATGGCTGGATCAGTTTCTGGAAAACCGTTTTCTGGAATTTGGCGTTTACGAGGACAGCATCGTAGAAAAAGAGCATTTTCTGCATCACAGCGTGCTTTCACCGTTAATGAATGTTGGACTTTTAACCCCTGAAAATGTGCTGGAAAAAGCTATTACGTTTGCAAAAGACAATGATATTCCGGTGAATTCTCTGGAAGGTTTTGTCCGCCAGATTTTGGGTTGGCGGGAATTTGTTCGCGGGGTTTATGTGTATCAGGGAACGTATCAGCGGAAGAAAAATTACTGGAAACACGACAAAAAACTTCCGGAATCTTTTTACACCGCCAAAACAGGAATCCGCCCGATTGACCGATCGCTCCAGAAAATCCTGAAAACTGGTTATGCGCATCACATCGAAAGACTGATGATTTTTGCCAATTTTATGAATCTTTGTCAGTTCAATCCGGATGAAGTCTATCAATGGTTTATGGAAATGTTCATCGATTCTTACGATTGGGTAATGGTTCCGAATGTTTATGGAATGAGCAGTTTTTCAGACGGTGGAAAGATGAGTACGAAACCGTACATCAGCGGAAGCAATTATATCAAAAAAATGAGCGATTATCCAGACGGAGAATGGACTGAAAAATGGGATGCGCTGTTTTGGAATTTTATTAATGACAATAAAGATTTTTTTGCTAAAAATTCAAGATTGGGAATGATGCTGAGAACATTGGAGAAAATGCCGGAGGAAAAGCGAAAACAGCATTTTAAAACAGCGAAGGAAGTTATTGGGAATATGAAATGATTTTCTAAAAATAAAAGAATTTAATATCAATAGGAACGGGTTTTAACCCGTTTGCAAAAAGAAATAAAATGGTTGGATTTAGCCAAAACTTAAAATATATTTCGGCTAAAGCCTTTTGTAAATTAAACTTCAACATCGGCCTAAAGGCCGACGCAATTGATTGAAAATTTATCAAAATAAAAAATGAAAAAAAACCTCAACATACAGGAAATCGACAGAATCATTGAAATGGCGTGGGAAGACCGAACGCCGTTTGAAGCGATACAATTTCAGTTCGGAATCAGTGAATCGGAAGTGATTGAACTGATGCGTTCGGAGATGAAAAAATCGAGTTTTAAGCTTTGGAGAAAAAGAGTGAATTCGGGAGTGAGCCAAAAACATCTGAAAAAGAGAAGCGAAGAAATCAACCGCTTTAAATGCAGCAGACAAAGAGTTATCAGCAATAATAAAATTTCTAAAAGATAAATAAAGTATGAAAAATATCGTCATCATCGGTTGCGGGAAAGGAATCGGTTTAGCAACAGCAAAAATCCTTTCAGAACAAAACAAAATTATCGGAATTTCCAGAACGGAAAATCCTGAACTGAATCATCCGAATATCGAATTCCACACAATGGATATTGTTTCGGGAAATTTAGATGAAATCAGCTTTCCGGAAGTTGTGGACGGATTGATTTATGCACCGGGAAGCATTAATTTAAAACCTTTTAACCGACTTTCTGTAGATGATTTTAGAAATGATTTTGAGATTAATGTTTTGGGAGCGGTAAAAATAATTCAGAAACTGTTGCCGAATCTCAAAAAATCAAATTCAGCTTCGATTGTGCTTTTCAGTTCCGTGGCGGCAAAACTGGGAATGCCTTTTCACGCTTCCATTGCGGCGAGTAAAAATGCAGTGGAAGGTCTTACAAAAAGTCTGGCGGCAGAATTTTCGGCTCAAAAAATCAGAGTGAATGCGATTGCGCCTTCTTTAACGGACACAAATCTGGCATCACAACTTTTGGCAACGCCTGAAAAAAGAGACGCTTCCGCAAAAAGACATCCCTTGCAAAGAGTGGGAACGGCCGAAGAAATTGCGGAAATGACGGCTTTCCTCGTTTCGGATAAATCGTCGTGGATTACAGGACAGATTTTTGGAATTGATGGCGGTATGGGAAGTGTTAAGCTTTAGTTGGAGCGTTGGAGGATTTAGATTCTTAAAGCTCTTTATTAGATTATAAAAAAATATTTAAAATACTTAGATTAAATTTGCGCTATGAATACTGACTTTTTCATTGATCTGCTTCATCAGGTTAAAGAATTTGAAAATTCCGAAGCTTATAAACCTCACTCTAATGTGGAGGATTTCCGTCTTTGGCTGAATGATCAAAAATACCGAAAAGAGAGCCCAACTAAACTTTTTAAAAATGAACAGCATCAGGTTTCTTTTACAGAAAATGAAATCTGCAAACAGGTTCTGCTTTTGGGACGATATTCCAGACAATTAATTAGAAAGGGCTTGAATGATTTCCCTGAATTGGCCAATGAAGAATTCACCTACCTTTACCGATTGAAGGACGAACCGAATCTGACTAAAATTCAGTTAATCGAAAGAAATGGTCACGAAAAACAAACCGGAACTCAAATCATCAAGCGTCTTCTGGAATATGGATTAATTGAAGAAAAGAACGACAGCGAAGACAAAAGAAGCAAGCGTTTGAACCTCACCGAAAAAGGTGAAGATTATTTCCACCGTTCCGTTGAAAAAGTGAATATGACGTCTCGAATTCTTGCCGGAAAACTCGAAAATAATGAAAAAGCCGAACTTTTGGAATTACTCAGAAAATTAAATGATTTCCACTCGCATGTTTACTCTGAGTATAAACGCTTTAACATTGATGAAATTCTTGAAATTTCCGCTAGTTAATTGATTTAATATCAATTAGATCAATAATAATAATAATACTTATTTTATAGAATGAGATTATTAAATGATAACCATCGAGTAAATTTCAGTTCCAATTAATTATTCCAAATTTTGTGCTTTTAAAAAAATGGGGCATTAAACTAGAGGAAGCATATTTATTTACCGATACAAAACTTACTAAAAATATTCCCCAAAACCTCATCGTTTGTAAATTCACCGGATATTTCCCCTAGATGCTCCAGCGCATTTCTCAGTTCATAGGCTAAAAGTTCTGTTGTGATTTGTGAGCTCACTGCCTCATCCACTTGTTTAACCGAATTCAGGGATTTTCGTAAAGCTTCGTAATGGCGTTGGTTGGTAATCACGACATTTCCTTCTTCAGATTTCAAATGTTCTACGTAGGAAGACAATTCGTTTTTAAGATCCTGAATATTCTGGTTTTCCACAGCTGAAATTTTTATGAAATCAAAATCGGTTGAGATATTATTTCTAAAAATCTGCTCTAACTTTTCGTAATGAGTTGGTACAACTTCATCAATTTTGGTAGCACAGATAATCAGTTTTAAATCATCTCTCAATAGAGATTTTATCATTTCTACATCTTCGGAAAGATCTTCAGTTCCAGCATCAGCCAGATATACCAAAATCTCAGCATTTTCTACTTTTTCCTTAGCTTTTTTTACACCAATTGCTTCAATTTCGTCAGCAGTTTCGCGTAAACCAGCAGTGTCAATTAATCGAAAAGCGTGACCTTTGATATGGAGAATTTCTTCAATCGTATCACGGGTGGTTCCTGCGATGTTACTTACAATTGCTCTTTCTTCTTTCAAAAGTGCATTCAGAAGTGTAGATTTTCCGGCGTTAGGTTTTCCAATGATTGCAACGGCAGTTCCATTTTTAATTGCATTTCCGTATTGGAAACTCTCAATCAAAGAATTTAGTTTATCTTCTATTTTATAAAGTAACGATTTAAGCGCAGTTCTATCGGCAAATTCGACATCTTCTTCTGCAAAATCAAGTTCTAATTCAATCAAAGAAGTGAAGTTCAGCAAGTCATTTCTCAGGAATGAAATTTCGTTGGAAATTCCACCTTTTAATTGATTTAGGGCTACTTTTCTGGAAGCTTCATTTTCGGAGGCAATCAAGTCAGCTATAGATTCAGCTTGAGACAAATCAATTCTGCCATTCATAAATGCACGCATTGTGAACTCTCCTGCTTTCGCCATTCTTGCCCCATTTTTAATTAAGGCTTCAAGAATTTTTTTACCAATGTAAGGCGAGCCGTGGAAAGAAATTTCTACGGAATTTTCAGTTGTAAATGTCTTCGGTGCATGGAAAACAGAAATCATCACTTCATCAATCGTTTCATCTTCATCTTTAATAAAACCGTAATGAACTGTATGAGAATCTACCTTTTCGAGATTCTTCCCTTCAAAGATCTTGTTGACAATCTCAAAAGACTGATTTCCGGAAACTCTGATGATTCCAATCGCCCCGATTCCGTTAGCTGTTGCCAGCGCACAAATAGTATCTTGATTCATGCGTGCAAAGTTACGTGATTAATATTCAAATCAACTTTAGAAAAAATAAAATAAAAGGTTTGAAATTATTAATAACTCCAAAAACTCCACATATTCCCGTTATAAACAGCCAGTGGTATCTTGTGCAGTAACATAAGTTGCCGAGTTATTTTGGTAAGTCCAATAAGTATTGTAATCATCATAAATGACACTTGGTCTCCATTGCGAATACATTAAAGAACAGAAAAAAAAAGTAAGGATTAGACATACTTTTTTATTTAAATTTTTATACATCTAAGCTCATTTGCATTATAATCGCCTTCTTCAGTCGTGTGTTAACGACAAACTTAGGGATAATTATCGACAACACAGATTAAATATGATATAAATCATTATAATGATTTATTAATAATATATTATGAATTTAAAACAATTAACCGAAACTAAATATCATTTCACATTCAAGAATTTCAAAAGTTAAACCCATTTACAACTTGTAATTCTTATCTTTGCCCGAAATTTTTTAAGATAATGAATGCATTTATAGAGGAGCTAAAATGGCGCGGACTTTTTTCTGATATGACGCCGGGAACGGAGGAACAGCTGGATAAAGAAATGACCAAGGCTTACATCGGGTTTGACCCAACTGCGGATTCTTTGCATATCGGAAGCCTTATCCAAATCAAAATTCTTGCCCATTTCCAGCAGCACGGTCATCAGCCGATTGCTTTGGTTGGAGGTGCAACAGGAATGATTGGTGACCCTTCTGGAAAATCTGCGGAACGTAATCTTTTGAGCGAAGAAACACTAATCTATTATGTGGATTGTCTGAAAAATCAATTATCCAGATTCTTAGAATTTGATGGAGAAGGCGATAACAAAGCCATTCTTGTCAACAATTACGATTGGATGAAGAATTTCACTTTTCTGGATTTTGCTAAGAATATTGGAAAACACATCACTGTGAATTATATGATGGCAAAAGATTCTGTGAAAAAACGTTTCTCCGGAGATTCTGGAGTTGACGGAATGAGTTTTACCGAGTTCACTTATCAGCTTTTACAAGGTTATGATTACCTTCACCTTTACCAAAACGATGGTGTGAAGCTGCAAATGGGAGGTTCTGACCAATGGGGAAATATCACAACCGGAACAGAATTAATCCGAAGAAAAGCGCAAGGTGAAGCCTACGCTTTAACAGTTCCTTTGATTACAAAAGCGGATGGTTCCAAGTTCGGAAAGTCTGAAAGTGGTGAGAATTATTGGTTAGATGCTAAGAAAACTTCGCCTTATAAATTCTATCAATTCTGGTTGAATGCCACTGATGACGACGCAGAAAGATTCATCAAGTTCTACACTTTCCTTCCAAAAGAAGAAATCGAAGCTTTGATTGAAGAACATAAAACTGCAGCTCACGAAAGAAAACTTCAGAAAAAACTGGCGGAAGAAGTAACCGTTTGGGTTCACGGACAAGCAGAATATGAAAAAGCTTTGAAAGCTTCTCAAATTCTTTTCGGACAATCTACAGCAGAGGATTTGGTAAGTCTTGATGAGGAACTATTCCTTCAAATTTTTGATGGTGTTCCACAAAAAGAAGTTGCAAATTCTGAATTAGTTGGAAGCAATATTGTTGATTTAATATCAGAAAAAACAGGTTTCTTAAAATCTAAAGGCGAAGCTAAAAGAGAATTAACAGGAAACGCTATTTCCGTTAACAAAACCAAAGTTGGCGAAGATTATTCGGTTTCCGAAAGTGATTTAATTGATGGAAAATTTCTACTTCTTCAAAAAGGAAAGAAAAACTATTTCATTGTAAAAGGAATCTAAATTCACAAATACTTAATTAGTTCAATTACATTTTTTTATAATGGCAGTTATCATTTTTATCATAGTACTTTGGTACTCAGGTTTATTTTTTCAGACATTTTTCCTTCACCGTTATGCAGCGCATCAAACGTTTAAGATGTCAAAATTTGGCGAAAAATTATGTTATGTTTTAACTTGGATTACACAAGGTTCTAACTATCTTTCCGCCTATGGTTATGGTGTAATGCACAGATTGCATCACGCATATGCAGATACAGAAAAAGACCCACATTCCCCAAAATACGATGCGAATCTTTTTGCAATGATGTGGAGAACGAAAAAAATCTACCAACAAATCAACGAGCAAAAAACAAAAATAGAAGACAAATTCACCAAAAATGTTCCGCAATGGAAAGCTTTTGACAGATTCGCTAGCTCGTGGGGTTCCAGAATTGGCTGGGCCGTTTTGTACACGCTATTCTTCTATTTCTTCGCAACTGCTTGGTGGCAATGGTTATTGTTGCCAGTTGCTTATATGATGGCGCCAATCCACGGTGTAATCATCAATTGGTTTGGTCACATCTACGGTTATGTGAACTTCAAAGTGTCTGATACTTCCAAAAATCTTTTAAGATTTGATTGGTTGATGATGGGAGAAGCTTATCATAATAATCATCACAAACACGGCGGAAGAGCAAATTTTGGAGGCGTGAGATGGCACGAAATAGACGTTACTTATTGCATTATGATTCTTTTGGATAAAATGAAATTAATCAAACTGAATCCTGTCGCAGTCGTTAAAAGAGAAATTTAATTTTAAAATAAATATTTAGGTTAGGCATTTGGTCTAGCCTATTTTTTTGATTATAGAAGTGATTTTACTAATCAAAATAAAAAAATACCGTTGAAAATCCAACGGTATTTTGTTTTAAATATAATCCCAATTAGATTTTTATTAAACCTAATTCAATCAATCTTTCTCTTAAAAACTCTCCGGCTGTTGCATCTGGATATAGTTTTGGATTATTTTCATCCACACAATTGTCCAATGCATTCAAAGGCATATCGCTTACTGGATGCATAAAAAATGGAATTGAATATCTTGAAGTTCCCCATAATTCTCTTGGCGGATTTACCACTCTGTGAATCGTCGATTTCAATTTATTGTTCGTATGTCTTGACAACATATCGCCAACATTAATCATCAACTCATCTGGTTCTGCAATCGCATCAATCCATTCACCTTCGTGGTTTTGAACCTGAAGACCTTTTCCTTGAGAACCCATCAAAAGCGTAATCAAATTGATATCTCCGTGAGCAGCAGCTCTTACCGCATCATCCGGTTCCTGAGTAATTGGAGGATAATGAATTGGTCTAAGGATAGAATTCCCTTCCGCGATTTTATCATCAAAATAAAACTCATCAAGTCCAAGATACAAAGCCAAAGCTCTCAAAACATATTTCCCAGTTTTCTCTAGCATTTGGTAAGTTTCTTTACCTACTTGATTAAATTTTGGAAGTTCCTCTACAATGACGTTGTCAGGATATTCGCTTTTGTATTTTGAATCATCCGAAACGTACTGTCCGAAATGCCAAAATTCTTTCAAATCTCCTTTTTTAAAGCCTTTTGCAGTTTCTTTTCCAAAACCTACATAGCCACGTTGCCCGCCAATTCCGGGAATCTCGTACTTCTGTTTGGTTTCTGTGGGAAGCTGAAAGAAGTTTTTGACTTCTCCATAAAGATTGTCTACGAGTTGGTCGTCTAGGAAATGTCCTTTTAAGGCAACAAAACCAATTTCTTCGTAAGCTTTTCCGATTTCATTTACAAATTTCTGTTTGCGTTCCGGGTTGTCCGAAAGGAAATCACGCAGGTCTACACTAGGTATTTTGTCCATTTTAGAAATTTTTCGTGGTGCTAAAATACGGTTTTTATAGCAACACAAAACTTATAGATAAAAACTTTTCAAAATTCTGAAATCTGTTAATTATATTTGCAAAATGGATTTACAATATCTCGTGAGAGAACCTCAAAATATCACACCAGAAACGCCCGTTTTATTTTTGCTTCACGGTTATGGAAGTAATGAAGAAGACCTTTTCAGTTTTGTTCCAACTTTGCCGGAAGATTGGTTGGTTATCAGTTTCCGAGCGCCGAAAGATTCCAGTTATGGAGGCTATGCTTGGTTTGATATCGATTTCAATAATGCTGAAAATTTTGTAGAGGAAAATGAAGCAAACGAAGCGGTAAAACTCGTTTTGGAAAACATTATGAGCGTCACAAACCGATACGGATTGACGGATAACAAAACGCATCTTTGTGGTTTCAGCCAAGGTGGAATGATTGCTTATTCTTTGGCTTTACAATATCCAGATCTGTTCTCGAAAGTGGCTTGTCTCAGTTCTTATCCTGAGGAGAAACTTCTGAAAAACATCGATAGGAATAAAAAGAAATACGAAAACATGCGTTTCTTCATCTCGCACGGAACAGAAGATGCTGTGATTCCTTTGGAATGGGGAAGAAAAGCTGCTGACCTATTATATGATTTAAGTGCTTATTTTTCATTTAGAGAATATATGTCCGGCCACGGTGTAAATCAGAAAAACTATCTGGACCTGATGGAGTTTTTCAAGAAATAGAATATTGTTGATGGATGATAATTGACCGTACGAATTAGTAATAAATAAAAATCCCGATAATTGAAAAATTATCGGGATTTTTTGTGCATAATTTATTTTTAAGAATTCATCACATCCTCAATTTCCTCCACAGTAATTGGAATATTAGCCATCATATTAAATGGTTTTCCTGATGACTGGATTACATAGTCGTCCTCAATTCTAACTCCAAAACCTTCTGCAGGAATGTAGAATCCTGGCTCATTGGTAAATACCATATTTTCTACAAAATCGTCAGTCAGAAGCCCGTAATCGTGCGTGTCTAATCCCATATGGTGGGAAGTTCCGTGCATCATATATTTTTTATAAGCAGGCCATTTTGGGTCCTCGTTCTGAACATCAGCTTTGTCAATTAATCCTAACTGTAACAATTCAGAAGTGTATACCTCTCCCATTTCTTTGTGGAATCTGTACCAATTATTCCCCGCTACGAGACGATCCTCTGCTTCGATTTTACATTTCAATACGGCATTATAGATTTCTCTTTGTCTGACAGTAAACTTTCCATTTACGGGAATAGTTCTGGTAAGATCACTGGCATAATTGGCGTATTCTGCTCCTACATCCAGAAGAATCAAATCACCATCTTTACTTTGCTGGTTATTAGCGATATAGTGAAGAACGTTTGAATTATTTCCACTAGCGATAATTGGTGTGTAAGCAAATCCGCGGCTTCTGTTTTTTACAAATTCGTGAATCAGTTCAGCTTCAATTTCGTATTCCCATACGCCTGGTTTTAAAAAAGCCAATAATCTTCTGATTCCTTTTTCGGTAATATTACAAGCATTTTGAATCAAAGCTAATTCTTCTGGTTCCTTGATGCTTCTCAAACGCTGGAGAATTGGGTTACTCCTTTTATAATTGTGCATCGGATAATCTGCCTGCACTTTTTTGATGAAACGATCTTCCCTCAGTTCTGTTTCTACGGAATTTCTATAATGTTCATTTTTGTTGAGATAAACATTTTCTGCTTCATACATCAGGTTTTTAAAAACTTTTTCGAAGTCGCTGAGCCAATACACCGTTTTAATTCCTGACAATTCATAAGCCTGATCTTTAGAAAGCTTTTCTCCTTCCCAAACTGCAATATGATCATTCGTTTCACGTACAAACAAAATCTCCCTATTCTCTTCCAGATACGCATCAGGAAAGATTACAAGAATACTCTCTTCCTGATCTACACCACTTAAATAAAAAATATCACGATGCTGCTGAAAAGGCATTGTAGAATCTGCACTGATGGGATAGATATCGTTGGAGTTAAAAATCGCCAGAGATTTTGGAAGTAGTTTTTCTGCAAACTTTTTTCGGTTTTTTACAAACAATGAGCTTGGGATCTTTTCGTATTTTGTTGTCATTACTAAAATAGATTTTTATTAATTTCTTTGGGGGTTAATTTTCCCAAAAAGCGTTTCAAATTTACAAAAGATAGACTTTAAAAGATGAACAAAAAACATTTTTTTTATACATCCACATTTTAGACATATTTTTCATATTTGATACGCAATAAATCTTTGATGAACGTAAAATTATAGTATCCTACTTGTTGTTTCCTTAATTATTCTGATTATCCTAAGCTACAAACTAAGCCTTAAAACTATTAATTCAAATGTCAGTTTACCAAAGCCAGCACTAAACTATAATTTGCATCGGGATATTATTTATAAAAACACCCCAGAAAATATCCCGTTGAAACTGGACATCTACCAGCCAAAAAAATCAGCCGGTACCTGAATTAACTTTTCCGTAGCGATGCTCATCCAAGTATTTAGAAATGGTTTAAGTTTTATTATCCAAAAATCTTACAAAACCAGAAATAAAAAAATTATCGAGCTTACAGGCTTTGACATAGAAAAATAGAAATATAACGCAAAACAACGTCTGAAAGAGTTATCGCCAGAAAATTATGTTACCGAAAATACCATTCCAACATTAATATTTCACGGAGAACAAGATGATGTGGTAGATATCAGACAATCTGAACATTTGGTTAAAAAGCTTAAAGATCATAAAATCAATTATCATTATTTTGTACTGCCTAATGCCAACCATACCTTTAATAATATCAATTCGGAAGATGCTAATGACATAGCACAAAAAACAGTAAATTTCATCAAGCATTACACAAAAAGACAAGAATAATTTGAAGAAGTTGGCATTAAGATTATTATCGATTCTAATATTTATAATGATAAGTAGTATTATGTTTTCGCAGGTGGCTTTCAAGATTATCAAATTACCTGAAGATAATGGTAATACAGATATATTTATGGCTTCCAATCTTAATATATGGAATTCTTCAGATGCTCAATTCAAATTCAACAAAGATCTGGAATGGAACTATAGTTTAATTAATCCGGCAAAGTTCTGAAGGAAAAAAACATACAGCCAACTCTCAGGTCAGAATACTAAGTCAGCATTTCAAAAGCCTCAGCTGATCTCCAGCAGAAAAATTTGAACCTATCTGCCACCGGATTATCAAACTTCCAAAAAAAACCCAATGATTTTATATGCAGTACGGGCAAAACCTTTTTGATGGTTACACCAGTTTTCCGGCGAATGACAAGTGTAATAAACGTTGGAAAAGAGAGCTAAAAAAAGCTTTGATGTGGCTTCTGAAATAATTCCACATTTTGCAGCTTTATATTTGTCCTTATAAAATCAAAACAAAATACTAAATTTGCAAAACTTATGGAAAGCAACAGACAAAGAAAAGTAGCACAGATTATACAGGAAGACATGGCAGAAATCTTCCGTAAACAGGCTTCAGACAGCAAGCAGAGTTTTTTGGTTTCTGTTTCGGATGTTAAAGTAACACCGGATCTTGGAATCGCAAAAATATACCTCAGTATTTTCCCAGCTGAACTTCGAGAGCCTATTATGAAGGAAATCAATGAGAACAATGCCTTCTACCGTAATTATCTCGGACAGAAAATGGCAAAACAGGTTCGTATCATCCCCCAACTGGTTTTCTACATAGACACGAGTCTGGATGATGTAGAACGCATTGAAAAAGAACTGAAAGGCGAAGGAGACAATCCAATTCTGTAGTATTGAAAAATGCTTTTTACATAGCATCGCGCTACCTTATAGCGAAAAAAGGAAGTACAGCGGTCACGTTCATCACTTGGCTTGCAGCATTTGCAATGGTGGCGGCTGTGGCATCTATGTTTATTATTATTTCTGTTTTTTCCGGTCTGGAAGATATTAATAAGCAGATGATAACCAATCTGCATGCAGACCTCACTATCAAAAGCAAGACAGGAAAAGTTTTAAAAGATGTAGCACACATAAGAAGTGTGCTGAAGAAAGAATCTGCTGTTGCTTATTTTTCATCTGTTATAGAAGAAAAAGTATATCTGGGCTATAAAGATAATGGTGAGATTGCCTATCTTCGGGGTGTAGATTCTGCTTACACCAATGTTAATCCAATAAACGAAAACATTTTCTACGGAAAATATCCAGATTTCAAGTACAGCAATGAAGTGATTATGGAAAATGGTCTGGACAACAGATTGTCTCTTCCTGTGAACTCCAGTCAGGAATTTGCAACAGTTTTGATGCCTAAGCCGGGAAAAGGTATTATACAAAGTGAGAATGACATTTTCAATAAAGGAGAGATCTATGTGTCAGGCGTTTTCCCCGGAAATGACCAGTTGGACAATTATATTATTGCACCAATAGAGCTAGCTCAACAACTTTTGGATCTTCAAAAAAATGATTGCTATCAGATTGTTATTAAGCTGAAAAATCCGGCTGATGCAGAAAGCATAAAAGCCAACCTTATAAAAAAAATTGGAAATGATGCAGATATAAAGACTAAATCTGAAGAAAATGCCGCATTTTGGAAAATGATCAATACGGAAAAATTGATGATTTATCTTATTTTCGGACTGGTCATTTTCATCACGACATTCAATCTCGCCGGAGCGATCACAATTTTACAGCTGGATAAGAAAGATCAGGCAAAATCACTGATTGCACTTGGATTTAATCTTAAAAATCTGAGATTTATTTACTTTTTTACAGGCTTTTTAATTGTATCTGCGGGAGTCGTTTGCGGTCTTATTATCGGCTCTGTCATTTGCTATATCCAGATCAGCACAGGCTTTTTCAAAGCTAGTGAAAATCTTGCATTTCCCGTAAAAATTGAATTGATCAATTACCTTACCGTTTCCGCGATCGCTTTCTTTTTTGGATTATCCATTTCGTGGATTTTTTCTAAGGTTAATAAAAGATACATCAGCACTACCAATTAAAATCCCTGGATTCCTGAATTTTTTCACGTCAGGATTAATTAACATTTTATTACAGTAACTTAAATTTTGCTTAAAAATTCAATCACCTATTATAAACAGATTATAAATATTATAATTTTACAGTCTTAATTTTAGATAATGAATAAAAGCTTTATTATTGTGTTTTTTGGGATTTTCGGATTTGGATTCTCTCAGATCCCAACAGGATATTATGACGGAACAACTGGCCTATCGGGCTACAGTTTGAAAACAAAACTTGCTCAAATAATTACTAATGGAGCAAAAGATATGGGCTACGGGAGTGGCACCGGAGGATTATGGCTAGGATACAAAACAACTGATATCGATAAGTATTATGAAAATGATGGAACCATTATTGACATGTACTCTGAAAATCCTGCGGCTAATACAACTGGCGTAAGTAACGATCCTTATGAATTCAAATGGGGACAAGCTTCTGTAGGTGGCAACCAGTGTGGAAATTATTCTGGGGAAGGAAGTTGTTATAACAGAGAACACTCCCTACCAAAAACCTATTTCGGCGGAATAAATGCTGTTCCTATGTCACACGATATCCATTTTGTAATTCCAACTGATGGCTATACGAATTCCAAACGAGGAGATTATCCTTATGGCGAAGTTTCTACAGCAACTTGGACTTCCAAAAACGGAACCAAGCTAGGGCCAAGCAAAGTTCCTGGTTACAGTGGTTCTGTTTTCGAACCTATTAATGAGTTCAAGGGTGATTTTGCAAGAATGGCTTTGTACTTTGTTACAAGGTACGAAGATAATCTCACATCATTTAGCCAATACCAAACAGCATCTAGCCCTTTAGATGGTTCTAAAAATAGAGGCCTGCAATTATGGTATCTTAATCTGATGTTAAAATGGAGTGAGCAAGATCCTGTTTCTCAAAAAGAAATTGACCGCAATAATGCTTCTTACACTTTCCAAGGTAACAGAAATCCGTTTATTGATCATCCGGAGTGGGTCGAAATGATCTGGGGCAAATCTCCTTTGGCTGTAGATGATGCTTCTTTCTCTAAAAATCTGACTATTGCACCAAATCCTGTGAAAGGAAATATAATTAATATAACTGGAGACCAAGATTTGAAACAATTCAAAAAAGTTTTTATTTATAATATGGTTGGACAAAATGTACAGACCATCGAAAATCCTTTCCAAGCGGGAAATACAATTACTCTGAAAAATTTACCTAAAGGTGTATATATTCTTAAAACTGGAGAATTAAACACCAAATTTATAATTGAGTAATCAAAACAAATTTATATCAATGAAAGACAGAAAATAGTTTCTGTCTTTTTTTATTTCTCAATGTTAAAAATCTAATATTTCATATAATAAAAATCAAAATATCTAATTAATAATAAATTACAACTACAATGTTAATAATTAATAACATCAAACAATCATAATATTTTATATCTTTAGCACCCTTAATTTTTACAATGAAAAAAAATATCTTTATTCTTTTTGTAGGATTCTTTGGTCTTATTAATGCACAAGAACCAAATGGGTACTATAGTACTGTAACTGGGCTTTCTGGTTACGCTATGAAAACAAAACTAGGGGAGATCATCACTGCTGGTTACCAAACCAAAAGCTATGACAATCTTTACAATGGTTATCCGAGTACAGACACCGATAATTTTTATGAAAAAGACGGTTCGGTTCTGGATATCTACTCTGAAAATCCGACAGGTGCAGATCCGTATAATTATACACACGGTCAGAAAAAATGTGGGAATTATTCCGTAGAAGGAGATTGCTATAACAGAGAGCACTCAGTTCCACAGAGTCTTTTTAATTCTGCAAGTCCAATGGTTTCTGATATCCACCACATCCTACCTACAGACGGAAAAGTAAATGGCATGAGAAGTAACTATCCTTACGGAAAAGTTTCCAACCCTACTTATACATCCAAGAACGGATCTAAGCTTGGACCAAATTCTTCACCAGGATATGGAGGGACAGTTTTCGAGCCAATCAATGAATTTAAAGGGGATATTGCAAGAGGGCTTTTATATTTTGTAACAAGATATCAGACAAGACTCTCTTCTTTTTCTAGCGGTAACATTCTTAACCCATCAAATCCTAATCAAGGTTTGGCAACTTGGGAGCTTAATCTACTTTTGTTATGGCATCAGCAAGATCCAGTGTCTGAAAGAGAAATTGTTAGAAATAACGCAGCTTATACATATCAGAATAATAGAAATCCATTCGTAGATCACCCAGAATGGGTAACAGAAATTTGGGGACTCTCTCCGCTTGCTGTAGATGATGCTTCTTTCTCTAAGAATTTGACAATCGCTCCAAACCCTGTGAAAGGAAATACAATCCAAGTAACTGGCGATAAAGATTTGAAACAATTCAAAAAAGCGTTCATCTATAATACTATTGGACAAAATGTACAAACGATTGACAATCCGTTCCAAAATGGAAATACAATCACTTTAAAAAATCTACCAAAAGGTGTTTACATCTTGAAAACAGGAGAATTGAACACGAAATTTATCGTTGATTAATTGTCTTAAACTAATATTAAAATTTTGAAATCAGTTGCCAAAGCAACTGATTTTTTTTACCTTGAAACTTCAAAAAAAATTAAAATGAAATACAACAGATTGCTTTTCCAAAAGCTTTTTCTCTTGGCATTGATTCTCAACTCTCTCCTATTCTTTGCACAAGACAAACCTTATTGGAAAGAGATTCAGGAATTCAAAATGATTGATCAAACCAAGGGAATCCCCACCAAACCAATTCTTTTTGTAGGAAGTTCATCCTTTACTAAATGGCAGGATGTGAATGATTATTTTCCCGGAAAAACCATAATTAACAGAGGTTTTGGCGGCTCAAGGTTGCTCGATCTAAATTATTATGCGGATGATCTTTTAAATCCTTATAACCCAAGACAAATTGTAATCTACTGTGGAGAAAATGATATTGCAACAGACAATCCTACTGCAGCAGAAGTATTTGAAAGATTCAAAACCTTTTTTGGGAAAATACGTCAGAAGTATCCTAGAGTTCCGGTGGCTTACGTTTCCATAAAGTATTCGCCAAGTCGTGAAAAATTTTGGCCTCAGATTAAAGAGCTCAACGAATCAATAGAAGCTTACCTTAAAACTCAAAAAAGAGCAAAATATATTGATATCACCAAAGTAATGAATGATGAAAACGGAAAAGTAAGAAGCGATATTTTCAAAGACGATATGTTGCATATGAAGCCGGAAGGTTACCGACTTTGGACAAAAGTGATGGCACCTTATTTAAAATAAATACTTCATAAATCTTAAATTAATTCCCTAGTTGTTAAATAATTAAGGAATTTTTTGTTTTTAATTTGTATTTATTCTAAATTAAATTATATTTGCAGCTATGATTCCAACAGTTATAGCTTTCAAGATTGCGCCTTTGGCTCCGGCTTACAGAAACGATGAGATGATGTATTGTGACAAGAAAAAATGTTGCAAAAAATTCAAGAAAGGGAAACGTTGTAAAAAATGTCCGGGAAGAGCAAAGATCAGCTAAACATCAGCCAAATAATCAAAGCAATCAATGCTAAAAATATAAGAACAGAAACCAGTCTTTTAGATTGGTTTTCTTTTTTTGGAGGTTTGTGGAAAGATTCAGTTGGATTGTTTAACGATTCTTTTTCCTCAGAATTGGATTCTGATTCTGCTAGTTCTGTAATTGTAATTCCCTGAACGATTGTTTTGTGAAGAACTGTATTAGTCGCGTGAAGCAAAATCTGGAATTTTCCTTGAGAATCAAATTCTTTAATCCTAATTGTTCTTTCGCCATTCGGTTTTTCTAATCCAAAAGGAACTATTTTCACCAAGTCCGCATCGTAAGTATTCCAATAAACTGTGATTTCTTCGTCAACTTTAACACGGATTTTACTTACAGAAAAATTTTTAATTTTCGGAGGAAGAATACTTTTTACATTTCTCTGCTGACTGCTGAGATTCTGGTCATAAAGTCGTCTTCTGTCCGTATCAGTCAATGTTTCATAAGCTTCCTGAATTTCCCTAAATCTATCCGAGAAGAACTGATCATTATCATTTTTATCTGGATGATATTTCAGAGACAATTTTCTGTAGGCTTTTTTGATGTCTTCTGCAGAAGCATTTTGAGGAATTCCGAGAAAGTAGTAGTAATCCTTCACCAAGCAAATTTAATGATTTCAAAACTTTCCGTCAACAAAAAAACGGAAAGCTCGCACTTTCCGTTTTTCTTAACAATTTAATTTAATTTTCTAAAGATTATTCTGCAGTTCTTGGTTTGCAGCAGCCTCTTCCGAATTGTGTTCTCACTTTTTCTTTCAAAGAGTTGTATTCTTCGTCATTCATCGTTCTGATTCTGTCTGCAAAACCGAACGGCGTTCTTTCTTTCACATCATACTCGTCGAAGATTCCTCTTACAAATGCTTTTCTTTTTTGTGCTTTTTTCGCAATGATAGCGATAGCTGCTAAACCTGCGATTGCTAAAATTCCTTTTTTCATTTTTTTAAAGTTTTACGTTTTACATTTAGGAAGACGCAGTCTTAAATCTTTTACTTTAAATAATTTTTTGGGCGCCTTTATCCGCCCTCCGTTCCCGCTTTTTTCTGGCATTGCGAACGAAGTGAAGCAATCTGTTGAACTTTTATACAATCGCAATGACAGAAAAAGAGCTCCACTCAGGTCGGGGCGCGCTGCGCACAATAGAAACATTTCTCCATTAAAACAAGTTTTCATTACTTTGTAAAAACACCTTATGCACAAATTATTATTTCTTTTAATGTTCAACATTTGTTTCAGTCAAAAAAATGAATATTTTTCTGATTCAAAAACAGTTATAAAAGCTAATCAATACAAAATCAATATCACACAAAGCAACAAGAACAAAAAACCTGTTGTAGATTTCATTTTATACAAGAAATCAGCTGAAAAATGGATTCAGATTCAATCTGGAAATTTCAGAAAAGAAGAAAGCAATTTGTATGTAACAACCGATGAAGATCTAAATAACGACGGTTATAATGACATCAAAATTTCTTTTGCCCAAGCTGCTCGAGGAGCCAATGAGATAGAAAAGCTATTGCTATTTGATCCTAAACAGCAAAAATTAATTGACATTACTAATTCTCAAGAATATCCTAATCTCCATTACAATCCTACGAGAAACTGTATTAATTCTTATATGTTTTCGGGTAGCAACACTACTTTGTTTTTCAGACTCAGAAATAACAAATTGGAAAACTTTGCAAAAGTCGACTTCTATAACGACAGTGTTTACAGTTATAAAATTAGAAACAATGAAGAGATTTTACTAAAAAAGAAGCCTTATCAATCTTCCGATGCTGCTGTATTCTTTTCGGATTTTGATCCTATCAAGGAATAGAAATAATAAAAGCTTTGCAATCGCAAAGCTTTTATTTTAATTAGTTTTCATAAAGTCGAAAGCACCTTTCCTCAAGTGGATTCCATATTCCAGCCACGCTTTCATACAAGCTAGAAAATTGGCCCAGCCTTCGGTTTGACCGATTGCCCACTTTATGCCTTTTTCATCACTGCTATGCCCTTCTTCCGTAACTTTTATCAATGTGTTATTTTCAGCTAACTGTTGTAACTCAATGGTCACAACAGATTTTGGGTCCCAGATAAAAACAATTTTTTCATTGGGGATTATTTCTTTCGTTGTCAATGGATAAGAACCATCAAACTCAGGGAAAGACCAGAAAATTTCCTTATCTGTTTCCATTCTTCCGGAACCTTTGGAAATGAAATAATTCTGCATTATTTCCGGATTAATAATCGCTTCAAAAACTTCTGAAACAGGCTTCTGAATTCCAATAGATGCTTTTGCTGTCACTTTTTTCATAAATATTTAATTATTAAATTTCTCGCAGATATTACTGATTTTAGCAGATAATTAAAAAATCTGCAAAATTTGTTAAATCTGCGAGTAACTCTTGCTACCCTTCGTAACCGGAATCTTTGCTGTAATTCACCATCCAATAAACACCGTATTTATCTTTGAAGCTTCCGAAATAGTCGCCCCAAAACTGGTCTTCCATTGGCATTTCTATTTCTCCACCAGCAGAAAGTCCGTTGAAGATTCGGTCTGCTTCTTCTCTGCTTTCTGGGAAAATAGAAATATAATTTCCGTTTCCTTGATTGAGTTTATGTCCCATAGAAGGAACAATATCAGACGCCATCAAAAGGTCTTTTCCAATGGGTAATGCAATGTGCATTACTCTGTTTTTCTCATCTTCGGAAAGATGTTCAGTTCCTGGCGTATTTCCCATTTTCATTACTCCGCCTACGAATTCTCCACCGAAAACGGATTGATAAAACTTGAAAGCTTCTTCTGCTGTACCATCAAAATTGAGGTATGAATTTAATTTTGGCATTTTCTAATTTATTTTGAATTGTGTTATTTATTAAAACCACAAAAGTAAGAGTCTATTTAAATCTTAATTTCATCAATCATTAAGGAATTAAAATGCAATACATTTTTAAACATTTAAAAAATCAATAAATTGATTTTGATTAAGATATTTCAGTAAATCCTAACTTCTTAATATTGAAAAACAATTTAATATTTCAACTCTTTTGTAATTTTTATTGTTTGATTCTTTAATGTTCCTGAACTTTTGCTGGGTCATCGTAATTAACCATCCACTAGATTACAAGATACCTTAATGATTCCATAAATTTTTATTTTATGAGTTGTAATAAGCGTCTTCGATATCTTTGATGATGATTTTCTTCATTTTCATCATTGCCCCAAAAGCTTTTTGAGCTTTCTCCACTTCGTGGGTATTGGTCAGTTCAATCAATCTGTGTGGAACAATCTGCCAACTGAAACCATATTTGTCTTTAAGCCAACCACACATACTTTCCGTGCCTTCTTTCGTAAATTCGTTCCAATAATAATCGGTTTCTTCTTGGTCTTTTGTCATTATGGTTATAGAAGTTCCTTCGGTAAAATGAGCTTTATGGTCGTGAGAACTATCCATCGCCATCATCACATAATCATTGATGATAAACTGAGAATGCGCCACATTTCCAGCCACATCGCCTTGACCTTCTTCATACTCCATTACACCTTCAATTTTAGAATTTGGGAAAATATTGGTATAATAATTCAAAGCTTCTTTGCATTTTCCAGCATTTTCGCCTGTAAACATCATTACCGGAGAAAACTTTTGTTTTGCTTTTTCAGAACTCAGAAATAATTGCCAAGAAATACCATATTGGTCTTCTACCCAAGCATATTTTTCGCTCCAAGGGTAAGCATCCAACTCCATCATTACTTTTCCTTTTTCAGCCAATTTTTGGTAGTAATTTTCCACTTCTTCTGCTGAATCACACATCATCATTAATGATAAAGTGAGATTTGGTTGGAACATTGGACCTCCATTTAGAAACATTAATTTCTGACCTTAAATTTCTATGTTAATGACCATTGGTGTGTCAACAGTAATTTTTGAATTTTGAAAAATCGAAGTATAAAATTCTGCCGCCTCAGCGCCGTTTTGGTTAAACCAGAAACACGGAAATATATTGTTGTTCATTTTTTAGATTTTTGAAATTATATTTTAGACTAGTGTTAATTTCTAAATTTTAACACAAAGTCCAAAAAGTTTTTTTTTAATATAAACTGTTTTGAAGGCTTACAAAGACGCTAACGCTTAAAAAAGTTGATACAATCTTTTGTAACTTTTGTGGTTGAATCTAAATACTTTCTGAATAACGCTTGAAATTATCCAGTATCGCTTGCCAACCATCTTTTTGGAATTCCAAAGGATTCTGATTTTCGGGATCAAAGTTTTCTGTCACTTTTGTTTTGTCGTCAGACAGTTTTTCAAAAACAATTTCAACTTCACGGTGGTCTTCCAAATGGTATTTGATAAGTTGATATTCTTTGACCTCATCATAAATCCCAACAAAATCGAAACCAAAACTTCCATCTTTTGCTTGCATTCTTACTTCTAATTTACCACCAACTGTCAAATCATTTTTAGCAGAGGGACATTCCCAGCTTTTGTGGGCAAAGTTCCATTTCATAATATGTTCTGGATTATTGAATGCGTTCCAAACCTCATTAATTGGTTTATTGATTTCTGCGGTTACTGTTAATTTACTCATTTGAATTTCTTTTAAATCAAAGTTAATTTTATTCTGATATACTCAAGTTGCCTTAGGACAATAATTAGCCACAAAACAAAAAATCACCCATAAAAGAGTGATTTCAGTATATTTATTTTTTAAAATTCAATGGATATTTCACGTTGGTATAACCATCGATGCTTGCTTTCAGTGATCCAACTGCCAGTTCGGCTTTTATCAGAATAGGAACTCTGTTTTGGTCATTAGAAACCCACATGGTTACGCCTTCTTTTTCCCTAAAAACCCTGCCGCTCATTACAGATGGGACTATTTTTAAACACTCTATCTTACCAAATTTGGTGGATAGTTTTTCAGTCGCTACAACTTTCAGCTGAAACGGAAAAATCTCATCATCGATCCAGACATTCATTCGCACTACACTACCTACTCTCAGGTTTTCTGATGGCAGGCTTCTGAGATAATAAAAACATGACATCATATCCTGGACATTATCCGGCACCTTTACTGTTTTTGCGGGTCTGTCAGTATGGATCTTATCAACCAAAACCAGCGAATTATTATTAGGATTAAAGGTGGTCTGCAAATGCTGTCTGTAGCTGCCTTCTGCCACATTTCTGACATAAAAAAGCGGTTCCTTTCTTGTATTGATATAACTTTCATAACTGTCCTCTACCTTAAAAAAAGCTTTCGCAGTGCCACTTGTTTTCCCTGTTCCTTTTACATAAAATGCTGGCTGACCGTTATATGATGTTCTAGTAGTGGCAAGCGTCGCATTACCTGCTGTAATAAAGCCATAATGAATTCTATAACTTAAAACTTCTCCTGCATTGATGTTATCAAACTGTCCGTATACAGTTGAAAAAAATAAAAATCCTATAAATAAAAAAATATTCTTCATTAATTATGATATATGAATAAATTCTAAGACAAATAATTTGCCAAAAATAAAAAATAAACCTTCCGATTACGAAAGGTTTATTATGGTAGCAATTACATTATATTCGTTCCATCTGGTATAACCGCATTTTTTTTAATGACCACGATACCGTCTTTGACGGAATGGGTTTCGTAATCTCCATCAGGGTGATGTTTTCCGCCAATGATCCTTACATTGTTACCGATGTAGCAGTTTTTGTCCAGAATAGCCATATCAATATAACAATACTTCCCTATTCCCATATTGGTTTTTCCACTGATTTCATTATCAGACACTTCGTGCGCAGTTTGATAATAATCTGCGCCCATTACATAGGAATTTACTATAGTTGTTCCGCGGTCTACTCTCGTTCTGTTTCCTATGATAGAATTTTCTATTTTATCTGCAAGAATGATGCAGCCGTCACCGAAGATTGTTTTGCTCACATAAGAACCATTGATTTTGGTCGGAGGTAACATCCTGGCTCTTGTATAAATGGGGTTAGAGCTGAAGAGATTAAATTGCGGAAGATCTTGTGCAAGATCCAGATTGGCTTCGTAAAAAGATTCAATAGTACCGATATCTGTCCAATAACCATCATACTGATAACTCAGTACATTGAGATTTCCAATGGATGCGGGAATGAAATCTTTTCCGAAATCATCGCCTTCATAATCTGCAAAAAGATTTCTTAATACATTTTTACTGAATACATAGATTCCCATAGATGCGAGATACTCTTTGCCATTCGCTTTGCTTTCCTCACTGGTTTCGGACTTCCAGTCCATCAAAACATCAAGGCTTGGTTTTTCGGTAAAGGCAGTGATATTACCTTCTTCGTCAGCTTTCATGATTCCAAAACCTGTGGCATCTTTTGCATTTACCGGAATTGTGGCAATAGTGATATCTCCGCCATTATCTTTATGAAAATCGATCATTTTTTTGAAGTCCATCTGATAAAGCTGATCCCCGGAAAGAATCAGGATATACTCATATTCGTACTTTTCGAGGTGTTTCATAGTCTGGCGAACAGCATCGGCTGTTCCCTGATACCAATTTTCGTTTTCTACATTTTGCTCGGCGGCTAAAATATCCACAAAACCCTTGCTAAAGATGTCAAAATGATAGGAGTTTTTAATATGAGAATTAAGAGAAGCAGAATTAAACTGCGTGAGTACCAAAATTCTATTAAGTCCAGAATTGAGGCAATTCGAAATAGGAATATCCACTAATCTGTATTTCCCTGCAATTGGAACTGCCGGTTTGGACCTCGTATAAGTCAATGGAAACAATCTCGTTCCTCTTCCGCCTCCCAAAACTATGGAGATTACACTTTCTTTCATAAATGTGATGGTTATATATTAATTTTCTATTATTATATATTATAAAGCTAAGAAATATTGCCAAATATTAAGCCAATGTTAACAAAAATATTTCTTAATTAAGATTTAAATCAATAATTATACATTTCCAAGTATTTCTTTGCCGACTTTTCCCAAGAAAAATCAAACGACATATTACTATAAATCAATCCTTTCATCAAATCTTTTTGGCTGTAGATATGCAATGCTCTTTTGATAGCATGAACGGTATCCTCTGCACCAGCATTGGTAAAATTGAGTCCATTACCGCCAGTCGAAATATCTTGAACTGTATCTCTCAAACCGCCTGTATATCGTACAATCGGAATAGTTCCATACCGCATAGAATACATCTGGTTCAATCCACATGGTTCCACACGGCTTGGCATCAGCAGGAAATCTGCCGAAGCATAGATCTGGTGCGATAAATATTCTTTATAGCCAAGATCCAATGCAAAATTAATATTAAACTGACTCTGCAAAGTTTTCAGTTCGTTTTCTATTTGTTGATTTCCTGATCCCAAAATAATAATATTAAGGGAGCCATTGGTTTCCTGAATACTTTTCCGGACAATTTCCGGCAAAAGATCTGCTCCTTTCTCACCAGCAAATCTCCCTATAAATCCAAAGAGCGGAAGATTCGGATTCAGGCCATATTCTGCACAAATGACTTTTTTATTTTCCCATTTGCCTTCTTGTGCGTAATCTTTATTATAATTGAATTTTAGCATATCATCCGTTTCCGGATTCCAGACTTCTGTATCAATACCATTGATGATGCCAAAAGCTTTCTGACGTTCTTGGTTCATAAGAGGTTCCAAGCCCTGGAAGTTGTAAAATAATTCTTCCAGATAGCCGCTGGAAACAGCGTTGAAGGCATTGCAAGATTTTATCATTGCCGCCATCGGATTGATCCTGCCATTCCAGTCTAGCAGGCCCCACTTCCAGCCATCAAAATGAGGGAGAAAAGTGGACATCTGCCAGTCCATAGTGCCCTGGTATTCGCCATTGTGAATGGTTCCAATGGTTTTGACGCCCTTCAGAAAATGAAATTCGTAGCAATTATCAATCATAAAAGGAACAAGTCCTGTGTGATAATCGTGGCAATGCAAAATATCCGGACGAATCTGCATCGCACTGAGCCAATGCAAAACTCCGTGCTGAAAAGCTATGAACTGCTGGCTCTCATCCCAATAGCCGTAAACATTATCCCTATCCAATAATCCCGGGATTTTCACCAGATAGAGTTCAAACCCCAAAACATTGCTTTTCTCCTTGAAAACCTGAACCTGATACATATGAAACGACTGATGAATAAAACCATCAAACACAATCTCAAAATCGTGGTTATAGAAAAATGGCTTGTTGTACCAAGGCATTACAACTTTGGCGTCCAGTCCCATTTTGTTTTGATACTTGGGCAAAGCTCCTACCACATCTGCCAGTCCACCGACTTTTGCGACAGGATAACATTCCATAGAAAGGTGAAATATTTTCATAAATCTTTTTTCTTGCTAATTATTTTCTTCGTTTCAAAAAGTCGGCAATTTTTGACTTCTTGATGACTTTATGTTGCTTCAAAATCAAGCCTGATAATGGCGGTAATTTGATAATGATTGAATTCTTTCTATTATTCCAGCCTTCATCTAATCTTTGAGAAATAACAGCTTCTACTCCGCTTCCGCTGTATTTGCCTTCGTCAGAATTCAAGATGACTTTCCAGCCTGTATTTTCATCAATACCAATTCTGTAATCGAAACTATTTGGCGTAAGATTCAGTATGGTCATCAAAACTTCTTTATCATTTTTACTTTTCCTCAAGTAAATAAAAATCGAGTTGTCTCTGTCATCACCATCAACCCATTCGTAGCCATAAGGAGAGAATTGAAGTTCATATAAAGCTGGATGTGTTTTGTATATCAGATTCAAATCTCGAACAAATTCCTGAAGATTTTTATGAACAGAATATTGAAGCAAATGCCAGTCGAGGGAACTTGTGAAATTCCATTCGTTGGTTTGGGCAAACTCGTCTCCCATAAAAAGCAATTTAGTTCCCGGATTGGTGAACATATAGACATACATCGCGCGGAGATTGGCAAACTTCTGCCACTCGTCACCCGGCATTTTGTAAATCAGGCTGCTTTTTCCGTGCACCACCTCATCGTGTGACAGCGGCATCATATAATTTTCATTATACATATAGGTGCTCGTGAACGTGATTTTGTTGTGATGGTATTTTCTATTGATTGGGTCTTCTTTGAAGTAGTCCAATGTATCGTGCATCCATCCCATCATCCATTTCATCCCAAAACCAATTCCGTCATCGTGGACAGGTTTGGTTAGTTTTGGAAAATCAGAGCTTTCTTCTGCAATGGTCTGCACATCTGGAAATTCTTTATAAACTGCGGTATTAAAATCCTGTAAAAATTGTTTCGCTTCCAGATTGACGTTACCACCGTAGATATTCGGTTCCCATTCGCCATCGTTTCTGGAATAATCGAGATGTAACATAGATGTCACCGCATCCACACGTAAACCATCGGCGTGGTAACGGTCTAACCAAAATATCGCATTTGAAATCAGAAAAGATTTGACCTCTGGTCTTCCGTAATTGAAAATATAGGATTTCCAATCTGGATGAAAGCCTTTTCTGGGATCTTCGTGTTCGTATAAAAAAGAACCGTCGAAACGATGCAATCCATTGGCATCGCCCGGAAAATGAGAAGGCACCCAATCCAGAAAAACACCGATATTATTTTTATGAAGTTCAGAAATCAAATACATCAATTCCTGTGGCCCACCGAATCTGGAAGTTGCGGCATAAAACCCTGTAATCTGATAGCCCCAGCTTGGGTCGTAAGGATATTCCATCACGGGCATAAATTCTACGTGGGTAAAATTCATGGCTTTGAGATAAGGAACTAATTTGTCTGCTATCTCGCCATAACTAAGAAAACGTTGAGGATTATTTGGGTCACGCATCCAAGAACCGAGATGCATCTCGTAAACAGAAATTGGAGCTTCGAGGCTGTTGTAACGCCAGCGTTTTTCCATCCAGTCTTTGTCCTGCCACTCGTACCAAGTGGTGCAAACTGCAGATCCCGCCTGCAAAGCATTCTCAAAACAAAGTCCGTATGGATCTGCTTTTTCTAATAAAACACCGTCTTTTGTCCTAATGCCATACTTGTAAACTTCACCAAAATCCAAATCGGGAATAAAACCTTCCCAAATCCCAGATTGATCCCACCGTCCTGCCAACTTGTGAGAAAAAGAATCCCAATTGTTGAAATTCCCCATTACAGCAACGTCTGTGGCTGTTGGCGCCCAAACAGCAAAATAAACACCGGAAACCCCATCGACCTCGACCTTATGAGAACCGAACTTTTCGTAAAGCCTGGTGTGTTTTCCTGAACGGAAAAGATAAATATCAAAATCGGAGAATAGTGAATATGGTTGAACCGACATAGGTTAATTATAAGTGATGAATGATGAATGATTAATGCTGATTTGGTAGCAATTATAATACCTTTACCAAGATAACAATATTAATCGTTACATAGTAAAAAAGTTTTTGTTAAATATTATTAAAGTTTTTTTGTGAGAGGAAATTTCTTTGCCCCAACCCTAAAAGGAGGAGATTTCTTTTTTATGAATTGATGGATTTTGCCCAGAGATAGGTGCCGGTATGCTTATGCTCCTCGGCGATATTGTTTTTGGGTGATGTGTAGCTGATGGTTGCCAATATCATTGTCCAAAAAGTACCTTGGGGAATATCAAATATCCAATTCTGTGCTGGTATATCTTTTTTCTTTTCCAAACTGAACGATAGGGATGAAAGGATCTCGGTCTGTTTATTCTGCGTATTGGGGTTTATTGTGAAAACGCATATATTGAGGTTTGCCTGCACTGCATTTTTGCGGAAAATGATCTGTTTGCCTATTGTAAGCTGAGGCAAATGGACTGTCATCGTATTTTTGCCGCTCAAGTTATACTCGGGATAGAAATTGGTGACTCTCTCCCACTGCCAATCGTTATTGAATACTGTGCCGACCATTGGCTGCGGATTGAGGTACGCCATCTTTGTGGTACCATCTTGGTTGGTGGACTCTCCTATCGTGAGCCTGAGCCTAGTGCGGTGGTTGATGGAAAAACAACGGTAGTTTCTGATCTGTATTTTGTCCGTGATAGCTTCTCTCAGAATACGATCGTGACCGCTGTTTTTACCAAAGCCAGTAGCGGCACCTCTGGTATTAGTGGATTGGTTTACCTTTTTAGGTTTTGAGCGAACGTGTGTTTTGCCATCTCTGTTTACAAATACCAAGTTACCTATTGCTCCACTAAGATTACCGTTTTTGTTGACTCTTGCCATAGTTTATGATTTTTCCAGTTTGTAGCTTTTGTGTACACTCTGTACCCTTTGTGTATCCTTTGTATAGGCTAACACGAATTTTCATACAGCACCAATCTATTACTCAACTACTATTCTATTGGACTTTACTGGATATGTATTGGACTTGTATTGGATGTGCTCTCTCTAGGTTATGATTTTATGGAGCTTAGAATGTATTGTAAAGTTTAGGAATTTTTCTTTACATTATTATTTTATAAAAAATCTAATGGACTTTTTATTTTTGATTTTGAAACATCTGTGATATGGGTGTAGATTTGTGTAGTCTTGATAGAGTTATGCCCCAGAAGCTCTTGCAAAAAGCGGATATCTGCACCGCTTTCCATTAGGTGCGTGGCATAGGAATGGCGTAACCCATGCACGCCAATGCTCTTGTTGACTTTTGCTTTTGCCATTGCCTGCTTGAAGACACTTTGCACACTTCTAACCGTGTATGCTCCTCCGTACTGCCCCTCGAAGAGGTAATCTTTGGGGCGGTAGATTTTATAGTACGCTCTGAGAAGCACCAGCACAGACTCTGGCAAATTGGTATAACGGTCTTTTTTGCCTTTGGCACCGGCAATGAGAACCACCATATTGCCACTGTTGATGTGTTCTATTTTCAGGTTTACAATCTCGCTCACGCGGAGTCCCATTCCGTAGCAAAGTTGCAACATCAGGAGGTGTTTTTGGTTTGTTGTATGGTCAAAGATCTTGCGTACTTCTGCTTGGGAGAGCATTTTTGGGAGAAGCTTGGGCGTTTTGGGACGCGGGATATCAAAGAACATTTTGGATTTTTTGCGCACCTGCTCATAATAAAACTTGACGGCATTGATCCTGCTGTTCAGATGGTTTTCCTTGATTTTTTCTTTTTCCAGACAGTAAAGAAAATAGTCTTTCAGCCGATCTTCTGAGAGATCATCTACCGGAAAAGTCCGAAGAGTCCGAAGCAGATGCCCAAACTCTGTGATGTAGGTTCGGATTGTGTTCTTACTATAAGCCTTCAGCTTCAGCTGGTCTATAAAATCTGAAAAAGCTTTTTGATTTACCTCATTTATTTCGGACTTGATCTGGCTTCCCCATTCTTTTCTTGCTAATTTGAGTGCATCTCTCACAGCAGGGAGGTCCGGCAAATGCCAAGCTCGGTTTGTACTGCTCCACCTAGCAGATGGAAAGGCTTTCCGAAGCTCCTGAATCAGGGCATTATTTTTCCCAAAACGAATCCAGATGACATTTTTGTCTCTGTGAGTACCAAAACTGAAATTGTATAAATCTAAGTCCATCATAAAAGTGTTTTAGTATTCGCATTTTAAATATCTACTTTGACTTCTAGTTTAAATATCTATTGATATTGCGAATGATAAAATTAGTAAAAAAACTAATGAAACTGGGATATTATTAAAAATAAATATTTTTCTTTAGACTAGAGAAACTTTCGTATATTTGAGTGTTAGTGGCAAGGCTATGACGACACAACCCGACAGACAAATCGGGTTCTTTTTGACATTTCGTATTTTAGTAGTTGCTTAAATAAGCAAATTGACTATCTTTGTATTATGGACAACAATTATTGCATACGACAACAAGCAGACATTAAACAAATAAATCGCTGTAAAGACAGAGTTTCAGAACTCAACGACTCGTTTGACTATTTATCGAACGGACTTGAATTAGCGGGAAACAACGTAAGACTGAAAATTCTCTTTCTACTATATGAAGAAAAACGACTTTGTGTTTGTGATATAAGCGACATTCTAGGTATGACAATTTCAGCAGTTTCTCAACACTTGCGAAAACTCAAAGACCGAAAACTAATTGAAACCGAACGAGAAGCTCAAACCATTTTTTACTCATTGACAAAAGAGTATGAAAAAATGCTGAAACCGTTTTTCAAAATACTTGACGAAAACAAAATATTAGAAACATTATGAAAACAGACAAAAAACTAATCGGAGCAGGACTTTTAACAGCAATTGCAGCTTCATTGTGTTGTATTACACCTGTCTTGGCTTTAATCGCAGGGACAAGCGGTCTTGCTTCAACTTTTTCTTGGCTTGAACCTTTCCGACCTTATTTTATCGGTTTGACAATTTTAGTTCTTGGTTTTGCTTGGTATCAAAAGTTAAAACCTAAAAAGCAAATTGACTGCAATTGTGAAACAGAAGAAAAACCAAAATTCATTCAGTCAAAAATGTTTTTAGGAATAGTAACAGCATTTGCAATCGTAATGCTTGCATTTCCATATTACTCAAGCATTTTCTACCCAAAGACAGAAAAGCAAATCATAGTAGTGGACAAATCCAATATTCAAAAAGTAGAATTTACGATTAGCGGAATGACTTGTGCAAGTTGTGGCGAACACGTAAATCACGAAGTAAATAAATTGACAGGAATAATAAGTTCAAACGCTTCTTATGAAAATGGAAATGCAATCGTAGAATTTGACAACTCAAAAACAAATATTTCTGAAATCGAAAAAGCAATAAACTCAACAGGATATTCTGTAACCGACAAAAAAGAAAATTAAAATGGAAATCAAATTACAATCAACAATCACTTGTCCCAACTGCGGACACAAGAAAGAAGAAACAATGCCGACAGACGCTTGTCAATATTTTTACGAATGTGAAAAATGCAAACAAGTTCTAAAACCAAAACAAGGCGACTGCTGTGTTTATTGTAGTTACGGAAGTGTTGCTTGTCCACCAATTCAGCAGGACAAAAAATGTTGCTGACAGACGAAAAACAAAGAAGCCCAGCCACTAACAGCGGTTTGGCAAAAGTGGCGGTTCAGTGCTTCGTATGACAGTTTTTCGTAAATTTGAAGTGTGTGCTTCGTATGAACATTTGTGGTTAAATCGCCACCTTCGCCAAGCCGCAAAACGTTATAGGCAAGCGCTTCAAAACTGTATGAAAAAGATGATCAAAACCCCATTTTCAGAAAAAGTATATTACGGAATGATTCTGATTTTCTGTTTTTGTTTTCCTATGTATTTGATTAGCCAAACAGACTTTTCAAATAACTTCGAAAATTTACCTAAACAGAAAATTATAATTCCACTTGTGTTATTTTCTTTGGGTTTTTACTCAATCTTTAAAATTTATAAAAATGTAAAATCAATCTTTATTTTTTCTGATTTAACTATTGAAAAAAAAGAAATATTAATTGATAAAATCGGTAACGGCAAATATTTTAAAGTTCTCAAAAAAAAAAAAACCTCAAATTATCACATTGAGTTATCAAAAGTATATGCTTGGTTTGGATTACGAAGTAAATATCTACTTAAATAATAATTATTTTGAGTTTAATGCTTTTGGAAATCGTTTGGGAATCTTTGATTTCGGAACTCGACATAGAATAATTAAAAGAATAAAAAGAGAAATCGAAACGGGTTGCGCCAGCCTATAACAGTGGTTTTATGAAATTGCTGGGCTTGGGATTTTTTGGATTTTTTGTGAAATTTTTCGGTATATTTGTGATGTTCCGTGAGTGGGAAACCGCAACTTCATAAAGCCACGGGACGTTAGCTGCAAGCGTATCACCAAAATTCCGCAAAATTAAATGGAGAGAATTTGAGACTACTTTACAATTAACAACACGATTAAAGAACTTGAAAATTCCTCTAAAATATTCTAGCTATTAGATTGAATGGATTTATTAAAAACAAATAATTTAGAAAAAAAATTGTTATGAAAGTAGTATTTAAAAATTTATATTTTTATTGGTTTGTTATTATTTTCATAAGCGCATTATTATTGTACAATTCTATTTATCTAATTAATAATTTTACTTTGATAACATTACTTCCAGTAATAATTCAAATAGTATTACTATATTTAATATTTACAAAAAATAAGAATGTAAAAATTGCTATTAAAATTTGGACAATAGTTTTTATTTTAATTGGTTTTGGACTACAATTTTTGGGGAAATTCTTAAAATTTATAGCGAGTGATTTTGCAGAATTTAATCCTATTGAAATTTTGAAAATAATATTATTCTTAATAATAGGATTCATAATTCTAATTTTTTCAAATAAAACGATTGAAATCAAATAAATACGCCTGCAGCTAACATCGTATTGGCAAAAGACGTGGTGAATATTGTCTTTGAGCATTCCGTTAACCAAATCCGCAAAATGCTTTTCATATTTCTTATTTCCGTAATTTAGAAATCTGAAAAAGCATTTTGCTCAGGTTCGGTTTTCCTTTGAAATTGTCTGCAAAGTAGCCCGTCCTTCGCCAATACTTTTTCCGTTGTAGGCAATGCTAACTGAATCGCATAAAACAAAATGAATTTAATTTTCGCAAAACTTTTTGAAAAATATTTGAGTAAAAATCATCCCGCTGAATTTACCATTACCCTACTCATCAGTTTTTTCTATTTTGTTATTTTTTGTTTCTTTTTTATCCCCATAAATGAATACATTTCTAAAAAATATTTTGATAATGAGAGATTTCTACAAAAAGGACAACTTATATTTTTAATTAGTGCAGTTTATATTATCATTCTGACTTTTGTCTATATAAAATATATCCGCAAGAAATTTATTTATGAACTTAAAAATAAATTCAAAGACAGGAAAATTAGTAACATTTTTCTAAATACTTTTCTCATTTTATTTTTTCCAACGGTTTTGATTTTGAGCGGTATCTTAACTGTAATTTTAGTTGGTGGAAAAATTTTGGGTTTACAATTTAATGGACTGTTATAAAAGCACTGCCTACAACATAGTATTTGCAAAAGGCGGGGTTGAATATATAATAGAAAAACCAGTTTCCTTTAGCCGCAGCTACTTTTCATATTGTTTTTTTTATTAATTTAGACAATCTGAAAAAGCATCTGCTCCGGTTGGTCGAAATTGAACTTTCAGTTAAATTTAGCCCGCCCTTCGCAAATACTTTTTCCGTTAGCTGTAATTTTATCCAAACTACCGTCGTGAAAGAAAAAATTGAAAATTTAAAAAATATCGAATCTGATTTTTTCCTTGCTGCAAATTCATTTTGTTTTGATTTGAAAAAAGATATTGAAAATGAAATTCTGTGGATTAATCCAGTTTGGAGACTAATTAAAAATCAAAACTTTATAAATTCTTCATTTGAATGTCCAATTTATCAAGATTATGAGAATGATGAAGAATATAATTCTGATTTTGAAAATTGGTGTAAAAAATTGGACTACCTAAAAGGACAGAAAATTCTAGAATTTCAAATTACCGAAACAAATGATATAAAAGTTAGATTTGAAGATTCAAGTTTATTAGAAACATTCAGATTTGATGAAGACGAAACGTGGTATTTACAAGACAAAGAAAATGATTAAATCAAGTAGAATAATATCACTAATATCATACTGTTTTATAATTCTTGCAGGACAAATGATTGGACTTCCATTTATTTGCTGGATTTTATTTACCATTTTTGATTTTGGAAATATTGACCAAATTTTTGCAATTCTTGCCGTTATTGGATTTGGTTTAAATTTTACAAAATGGAAAACTAATATTAAAACAACAATTTTGAGCTTCTTTTTAATGTTAGCACCAATAATTTCAAGAGTTAGCCAAGTTCCGACTAGAATGTTTAATTATTTATCGTTTGAAATTCCGTTAGCAATTTTTCTAGTTGGATATTTGACTTTTGTAATTCTAAATGCCAAACACAAAAAAAACTACAGCTAACATAGGTTTTGCAAAATGCGGGATTAAGTGCAAAGCTGAAAATTTTGTAATAATAATCCGCAACTGCTTTTCATATTGTTTTTTTTCTTTAAATTAGACAATCTGAAAAAGCATTTGCCTCGTTTACGGATTCTTGAACTTTTGGTTCTTCGAATTCCCGCACTTCGCAAAGCCCCAAAACGTTAGCGATAATAAAATCAAATATCACACATGAAATCAATTGTAGTTTTCAATAATAAAGGAGGAGTAGGAAAAACCAGTTTATTGTGCAACCTCGCATCTTATTTAAAAATAAAAAAACTTCAAGATATTAGTGATCGATGCAGATCCTCAGTGTAATGCTACAACATACATGTTGGAATATCCTAAAATTGAAGAAATTTATAAAGATGGACATACACTTTATAAAATTATTAAACATTTACAGAAAGGTAAAGGATATCTAAAGACTGATTTACCAATAATTAAAAGTCAATACTTTAAAGTTGATATCATTCCAGGTGATACCCAATTATCATTAGCTGAAGATTTTTTAAGTAAAGATTGGTTAGATGGAAATCTGGTGATTATCGAGGATTACAAACAACTTTATTATTTAAAGATTTACTTGAAAAAGTAAAAGATGATTACGATTATGTCTTTTTTGATGTTGGTCCATCTTTAGGAGCTCTTAATAGGTCAATACTTGCAGCTTCCGATTTTTTTATTGTTCCTATGTCATCAGATATTTTCAGTCTTCAAGCATTAGAGAATATTTCGATTTCTCTAAATGAATGGAAGAAACAATTGCATAGAGGTTTGGAAGATTATCTAGAAAAAGAAAATGAAGATTTCAAAATAAATAACGATAAAATATCATGGAATTTACAGTTTGCTGGTTATATCACTCAGCAATATACTGCTAAAACTGTTGCGGGAATAAAACGTCCTGTAAACGCTTATGAGAAAATTATAAAAAAAATACCTATTACAGTTCAAAAATATCTTGTAGCCAATAATTCAATTAAACTTGAAAAGATTAAACTTGGAGAAATCCCAAACTTAGACAGTCTTATACCTTTATCGCAAAGTAGTAATGTTCCAATTTTTGAATTAAAGTCTGAACATGGTGTTGTCGGTGCACATCTTAATAAAGTGAAAGAATACGACATTACTTTACAAGAAATCACATCAAACCTTTTAATTAATATCGTAAGAAATGATTAATTAGCCAAACGATTTAATTAGTGATATAGCACGAAGAAAATCAGTTCTTGTAATTGGCGCGGGAGTGTCTAAAAACTCAACTAATTAAGATGGTATAAGACCTAAGGATTGGAAAGAGTTCTTGGTGAATGCATCGGAAAGGTTAGTTGGAAAAACTGAAATTAATCGTCAAATAAAATCTGGCGATTTCTTAACAGCTTGTGAATTAATAAAAAAAGAATTAGGACGAGATGATTTTAATACTCTAATTAAAGATGAATTCTTGAATCCACGATTTACACCCGCTGATATTCATCAGCATATTTATAATCTTGATTCTCGAATTGTTATAACTCCAAACTTTGATAAGATTTATGACACCTATGCAAATACAACTTCTCAAGGAAGTATAATCATAAAAAAATTCACAGATGAAGATATAGTTGATTGTATAAGACGTCCTGAACCTTTGATTATAAAAATTCATGGAACAGTAGATAATACTGATAATCTGATTTTTACAAGGAAAGATTACTCTGCAGCAAGAACAAAATACAGGAACTTTTATAGTATTATCGAGGCACTTTCACTTACACATACTTTTATTTTTATAGGTTGCGGTACAAATGATCCGGATATAAGATTACTATTAGAAGATTTTACATTTAAATTTCCTTTGTCAAAAAAACACCATATAATTATGCCAAAAAATGCATTAAACATAAAAGTTAAAGAAATTGTCAAGGAAACAATGAGTTTAAATATTTTGGAATATGATTCGTCAAACGATCACCAACTTTTAACGAACTCATTAGCTGCATTAGTTACTTTAGTGGAAAATAAGCGTCAAGATATAGCAAATACACAATCATGGTAAATAAATACGGTAGCTAAAAACCATACATTCCCTAAGTTCCAAATCAAAAAACGCAAACCATGTTGAACGCAAACTTCGCAAGTTTTCAACCTTATGTGTTTATGGAAAAAATTTTTAAAAATACTGAAGAGACCTCTAGAATGGTCTCTTTTTTGTAAGTGAGTTGTAGCCCTTTTTAATTGATCTTTACAAAGCTTTGCGAGTAGTGAAGCTACCAAAAGTTAAGATTGCTATTTTTTGCAATATGGGAATTCACCCGCAAAGATAACAGCAGTTCTTCGATGGAAATTTTAATCTTATATCAAAAATAATTAGTTCTAATTCTTCTATTTTAGTACTTCGCAAGGCCTTAATTGGTATTTTAAAATCATTAATTAGGTAATCAAATATTTTAAATTAATCTCAATAAAAAGATTATGAACACATTTAAATTTTTAACCGTAGCAGCACTAACCACCATTTTTGTTTCTTGCAGCGACAGTAAATCAACCGTTGAAACTGCAAATAAAGAGCAGACAAAAACAGAGGCACAGCAGAATAATGATTTTCCTTCAGGAATCTACATGGCAACATTGCCTTGTGCAGATTGTATGGGAATCGAAACCTATATTACCTTTCAAAATGACAACAAAGCGGTTAAAAGTTCATCGTATTTAGACAGCGATGGTACCTCTGAAAACGAGAATGGTACCTGGACAAAGAAGGATGATATTATTGAAGTATCCATCCCAAATTCGCCTAAAGAATATTATCTGGTAAAACCAAACAAAACCTTGGTTAGATTAGATGCTGATAAGAAAGAAGTAAGTGGAGAATTAGCCAAAAATTATATTTTTAAAGAAATAAAAGCATTCACGCCCACTCAATTGAACGGTACCTATAGCACCAACCAAAGCGGAAAAGGATACAACCAAATTCTGGAATTGAAATCTGAAAATGACAGTATTTATTCAGTGAAAATTTCATTTGCCGGTGCTGCAAAAGGATGTACGTTTGAGGGCAAAGGAAAGTTAGTGAATAATCAAATTGATGTTGATTTAAAAACCATCAATAAAGATTTAAAAGGGACGATGACTATTTTATTTAAGGATAAAACTGCCGAAGTCTTTACTTCGAAATTTGACGATAGATTCGCATTAAATTACTTTTGTGGCGGCGGTGCAAGTTTAGCAGGAGATTATCATAAAAAATAGTATTATAAAGCTCTCATCAATAGCTGCTCGGTAAAATACTTCAGTTGATCGCTAGAAGTCCAATAATGAAAGTATTGCTGAACAGAAGTTTTTTAAGAACTACCCTTTCCTAGAAAAAATATTTAATTAAAATATTTTTAAACAAAAATCCAGTTGATCTGCTCAACTGGATTTTCTTTGTACGAATCCATCGAAATGTAATTTATTTTTTAATCACTTTCCCTGAAGAAAGAATTTCACCATTTGTGTTTTTTATCTGATAAATGTAAACGCCATTAGCAAGCGAGGATTTGTTCAAAGAATGTGTTCCTTTCATCAAAATTGATGTTGAAACGAGTTTTCCGCTCAAATCGTAGAAGTGCACTACTCCACCATTTTCTGTTGAAATATTTAGGTTTTCATTAAAAGGATTTGGATAAACTGAAACTTTTGATTTTGAAAAATCTGTAGCAGCTAAAGCTCCGAAATTCATCACGGCAAATGGAGAGAAAGAAGAAATTCCTGTGGCTGTAATGTTGTTATTTAAAACGCTTCCAGAGTTTTCCTCAGCCCAGTTACCGTTTAGGTAATGTCCGACTTTTGCAGTTCCGGAATCAAATGCTGCATTTTGTTGGGATGCATTCCAACCTAAAGTTAAACTCACATTACTTCCGCCTGCAGTTGCTTCGGAGATTTCCCAGGTGGCGTTTACCGCACCATTCGTAGTGTTGGCAATTCCATCGGAAACTCTCGCTGAAAACGTATCGGAAGTTCCAGTGTTTGCGATGGAAACCGGATTGTAATGCGTGGCCGTTCCGATTGGTAAGTTTACAGTTCCTCTTGCGGAATTTAGATTTTCAACATTTACGGTTCCAGTTCCGTTGGTGACGATGTAATTGGTAGAATTTCCGTTGGTGATTTGGGAGGAATTGCCTTTTAAGTTTAAATTGTTCCCGTTTAAAGTGATTTTTGAATTTAAATTTAAATTTCCTGCAAGGTTTAAACTGCCGGAAACAATATGTAGTGGCGCATTGAGCGCAAGATTTCTTGCTGATGTTGCAGATGAAATTTCAACATCCGAACCAGCAGGAACCAGAGTGTCTTCAGAAGAAAGCGGCACCACCCCAGTATTCCAGTTGGCGGGAGCGTTCCACGAATTGCCGGCTGACCTGTTGAAGGTATAGTCACCCTGAAACTTGTACAGCTTCATCGCATTTCCCAGGCCTGCAAAAAAATACAGATTCCCGTTTAATTCATGAAAGCCAAAAGGATTGGAGCCGATATTATTAGTTCCCTGCATCAGCGTGATGATATCAAAGGTTTTTACGGTCTGAACGCCGTCGGTACGGTGCGGTTCCGCGAAATCATTATTTCCGGACATACTGGCGGTTCCACCAGCATACCAGGCAGTACCTTTATAATCGACGAGATTTCCTGCATTATAGGCACCTGTAGAAACAATTGAGTAACCGTTTTCCTGATAATTGGTCCGGAAGATGGTTTTCTGGTTCATATTAAAACAGTAAAAATTCTCATTGGTTTTGGAAAACATGGAGCCCGAACTCGTTCCCGCATCTACTGCATCAGCAGGCGAAAGCTGCACGGTACCGCCGAGCGTTCCATCGGTGCGGTATAGCGTATGCCGGGTGTTGACGGAAGCGTTATGCAAAGTTGAAAAGAGGAGATAATCATCCGTGGACGTGAGATTAAAAGTCGTGAGACTGTACACATTATTGGTAAGCGGCGAGGTGTTGGTAAAAATTTTTGTTCCGGAAGGCGTACCGTCGGAGGACCATAACTCTACCCCATTGGTTTCATCAAAACCCATAAAATAGAGTTTGTTTTTAAACGCCGCCATGCGCATAGTAGCTACAATAAAAATATTCGGAACATCAATCAGTTCTACGCTTCCCGTAGTGCCGCTGATTTTCCACAATTTAAAATCGGAAGCAAAATAAACATCATCATTCAGTCTTGTCAGTGCATTAGCGGATATATCAGCGATCATTGAGGTACCAGCAGCAGTGCCATCCGTTTTCCATATTTTTCTGCCATTACTGCCTGTATATCCGTAAAAGTACATTTCATTACCACTGAGGGAGCGGTTTGCTGCTTCATATTGATCAGTGGTGATGGATATGCCTTCAGTAGTCGCTCCCCGTTCATCGAACCTTTTCAGCAATACAGTTCCTGCGTCTGTACCATCCGACTTCCAGAGTTCATCATACTGAATATAAGGACTCCAACTTTTATATACATAGACGTGAATATAAAAGTGATCCTTTGCGGGAATTATGGCCTTTATTGCAGCACTTAGAACACCGGAATGCCCTAAATTTTTAATCACCTTTGTTCCCGCGTCGGTTCCGTCAGTCACCGCAATGGCAACGCTTGGTGTAACTGTAACCCCGTAATAGTGTTTACCGTTCCAGCGGTTGTTCTGCCAGATGAAATGCTCGTTATCGGTAGGTCTTAAACCCGTTGCAGATACGTCTTTCACAATTGTAAGCTGGGCGCTGCCTGTAATGCCCAGCATCATTAAACTGAAAAGTAGAATTTTTTTCATGTCTGAATATTTTAAAAGGTAAAAAACCCCGGCGGACTTCAGGGTTCGCCAAGGTAAGAATAAATCAAAATTTACTTTACCGGAATACCTGTGAACGTTCCGTAAACTTTTGTAATGCCGTTTCCTGTTCCGGTAGCTTCAAATTTTCCTGAAACTTTGGAGTCCGTTTTTTCAGTTATGGTGATGGTTCCACCGGTAGCGTTGAAATTTTTGGTGACGTAAACCAGAGCTGTACCTTTAATGTAATCGCCGTCGAAAGTATAGGTTCCTACCGCGGAACTTTTCATCAGATTAATTTCGAACACAGTAGCATTAGAAGCATTAAGTGCGAAAATGGAACTCCCCTGAAAATAGGCGGAAGAAGCTTTCTGTTCTGATGCACTTTGTGAGTCTTCCTTCCAAGTAAATCCTGCAGTTGAGGAAGTTGCAGTGCTTGTTGCATCATCTTTTCTGTCACAAGAAATGAATAGAAGCACCAATACCATCAAGGTTCTAAAATAAAAAAATAGATTTTTCATACTATAAAATTTTAATTTGGTTAATAGAAAACCGCACCCGGAAACTAAGTTACACGGGCACGGAATCACAGATTTTTATTGGTTCACATCCATTCTGGAAACCAAAAGTCGGTCGCCATTGGGAGTTTCGCTGAAGAAATAAATATAGTCGCCAATCTGTATGCGGTTATGCTTATCGTAGAGGTAATATTTCTTTTTCTCTAAATCACCTAACGTTCTAAATTCTGAAGATTTCCCGGTAGAAAGATTAATCTTACCATATTCAATACTATAGAATGGTGAATACGTGGTGGTTGTGGTATTGGTGGTGGTTCCTGTGAAATAATTGCTCATTGAACTAAAACTGGTGTCTTTATCAATGGCTTTCACAATTTCCATAATCCAGTTAACCGATTTTCCGTCTTTGCTTTCGATTAAATATCCTACGGCAGGGAAATTATCTGCGGTCATAGGTGAATTATTGAAAAATCCTTTCTTATTTTTCTGATCGAGCTGTACGGTGTAGTTTCTTACCAAATTCCCGTCTGGAGCAAAATGCAGCAAATACATTCCTTTATAAACTCTATCATATCCTCCACTTCTACTTGTACTTATACCTGTTAATGCTCCCAAAAGTTTGTTGCCTCCTATTCCGCCACCATTTGGTTTGTAATCCTGTACGCTCAGCATCATCGATCCATCTTTCAGAATTTGGAAATTATTGGTAATAAACTTTTTACCGTCGAATTCCAAAGCTTTCTTCATATCCGGACCAGCAACGGCTTTTTGGTTAAGTTCAGCCATAGGCGTTGCTTTAATGACAGAAACATTTCCCCCGGAAACTTTTGCAATGATAAAGTCGTCATATTTTTTTTCGTCCAAGGCATTGTCCAGTGATTGCTGTGACGGAGCCATATCGTCTTTTCCGGAAACCATATTCGCCATTTTTCCGATTCCTCCGAGCATTCCTCCAGTAGATTTAGCGGCGGCTTGTTCCTCATCATCCATACTTGATGGCGACACGGTAGCTCCTAAGATTTCTTCCGCATATTTTCCTTCTTTTTTAATTCCTAAACCGTACAAGATCACTTCATTTCCTTTGTTATAAGCATTAAGAATACGGAAACCTGCCGATGGTGCAGAAAAATTAAATTGTTCCTTTACCGCGCCTTCCGGAGAAATCCGAAGATAGGTCAGTTGATTTGGAGTTCCGGCATTGCTTTTTCCGTAAGCTTTTGTTGGTGCTAAAACCACAATCCAATCTCTCGGGAAATCATCATTAGAAACGTCTCGGCTGTTGTCGTCCATTAATGGTTTGGAGAAAATGGGTTTCAAAGGAGTTGGCGTTGCAATAGAGGCTATTTTTTTGGATTCTCCACTGTTTGAAATCANNTTTACTAAATCGAGATTATTAAAGGAAGCACCTTTGGTATAAGGATATGCGAGCGCATAAATCGTGCTGTCTCTTTCTACTTCGTACGCACCACTGAAGAGATATTCTTCCCCGTTTTCACTGGTGAGCTTTTGTTTGTCGAGGAGTTTTATTCGCTTCACATAATCTCCGGCAAGCCAATTGTATTTCGCTTTGATTTCTCGTTTTTTAAACACCATTTTTCCGGTAAGATTGGTGCTCACCGAAGCTGCGGTCGTGATATATTCGTCGCCTTTAAAATTGAAAAATTTCCATTTTTTCTTCACTTTCTCTACATCCCATTCGTCTTTTAGGGTGTTGACAAGATTGGCATCCTTGTCGAAAGTGTAGGTTTCAATCTTTACTTTTCTTTTGCTTGAAGGCAGGAAATACACCATTTCAAAACCTCCATTTCCGCTGGGTTCTACTCCACCGAGATAGCCTTTTTTTGCTTTTCTGGAGATTTCATAATCCTTTTCCAGGATATCAAAAGAGGATTGTTGTGCAAAGGTGGCAACGCCAAAAAGTAGGGCTGCCGTACTGAAAATAATTTTTGTTGTCATAGTCTGTGATTTTTTTTACGAGATAAAAGTATCTCAAAATCCAGATGNNCGGGTATTTTTGAGTCTATCGAAGATTAATCTGCCAATAAATTGAGATTGGCAACCGCTTGAATTAATTTAGGAAGCGAATGCGTTTCTGTTTTGCGATAGATATTTTTTCGGTGGGTTTCAACAGTACTTTCGCTGATGAATAATGCATTAGAAATCTCCTTATTGGTAANNGATCATTAATTTCACAATTTGTTTTTCGCGGGCGGTCAATATAATTTGCGGATAATCGATGATTTTTCGCTGAAATTGTTTCAAAGCCATTTCTGCTTCATTGCTAAGGTGAATGTATCCCAACTGTACCTCCTGCAATGCCCGCACCAGATCCTGTCTGTTGACATTTTTGGAAAGATAACCTTCAATTTTTATTTTTTCAACCAATTCATAAACTACTTTCGGATCGCAATTCATCGATAGTATGATGATTTTAAGATTTGGGAACTCGTGTTTGAGGATTTTTGCGCATTCGAATCCGTTCATCGTCGGCATCATTAAATCCATCAATAACAAATCGGGATTGATCTTTTCTTCTCTCATATCTTGCAAAAAATCACAGGCATCGGTATAGGTTTTTAGAATCGCAATATTTTTCTCCAAACCGAGAAGCATTTCGATTCCATCTATTATAATCTGATGATCATCAACTATAGCAATTTTCATAGAAAAATATTTAGACGATTGGTATTTCAATAAAAACTTGTGTACCTCGATCTGCAGCGCTATCAATTCTCATTTTTCCTTTCAGCATTTCAATCCTCGCTTTCATATTTTGCAGGCCTATTCCATCTTTATTATCAGAAATTTTTAAAGGATTAAAACCTTTGCCATTGTCTTTAATCTCTGTGGTAATTTTTTTATCAGATTGTCTCACAGAAATATCGATTTTATCGGCTCCCGAATGTTTAACCGTATTGTTGATGCATTCTTGAATAATCCTGTAAAGCGTCACCTGAATATTTTGATCGACTTCCTTCTCAAGACCTTCAATTTGAAGATTAACAGCGAGTTTCGGCGTAGATGTCTTTTCGATGAGGTCTCTCAAGGCATTGGCCAAAGAGTTTTTAATCAACATATTCGGCATCATCTGATGCGAAAGCGTACGAACATCCGCAATGGCATCCGACAAAATATTAGAGATTTTTTGAATAATATTTTTAAAATTTTCAGGATTGTCTTTGTATTCAGTCAAGACACTCACATTCATATTGGCCGCCATTAAAAGCTGTCCCACTCCGTCGTGCAGGTGTGTTGCCATCCGTTTCCGCTCGTTGTCCTCGGCTGTAATTACCGCTTTTGTAGCCAAATCTTGCTGATGGAGAATGGCTTTTTGATGTTCCACTTTCTGGCGATGTTGACGGTTTCTGTAAAAAACAAAACCAAAAAGAAGCAAAGCGGCCAACGAAGAAATTGCAACATTTCTCTTAAATATTTTAGATTTCTGCTGAAGAATTTCGGAATCTTTCTTCAATGTCTGGTACTTTTTTTCGAGTTCTGCGGTACTGGAAATCACGTTGGTATTCACCAATTCATTATCTAATGCGATGTATTTTTCAAAATAATATTCTGCACTGTCCGGCTGCGCGCTGTTGTGATAAACATTTGTAAGGAGTTTGTAGGTAGAAAGCTGATTTTCTTTAGATTTTTCTTTTTCAAAAGTCGGCAAGATGTTCAAAAGCATTCGTTTTGCATCTTGGTATTTGCCTTTTACAATTAAGCTTTGCGCCACATCGATGCTGTTGCTTTCCTGATCTATTTTAGAATTAAATTCTTCCCGAACTTCTTGTGAAACCTGCAGATTTACTTGCGCCAAAGAATCTTTTTGTTGCAGTATGTACAGGTTTGCCAAGTTTCTGTTGGCAAACGAGATTCCCTGTTTATTCCCAATTTTATTACAAATTGCTGCACTCTTTTGATACTGTTTTTCCGCTTCGGAATAATTTTTCTGCATCTGAAATGCCTTTCCCAAGTTGAGGTAATTTTCGCAGAGTTTATTCTCTATTTCCACGCTTCTTTCCTGCGATTCAAAATAGTTGATCGCTTCTGTGATGTATTTGATTGCATTGCGATTGTCTTTTAAATCCACAAACAACAGTCCGATATTCGCCTTGGTGATGTTGGAATTTCTCACATCTCCTTTCGCATCAAAATATTTCAGCGCTTCCAGGTACATTTTCATCGCTTTGTGCTACTGAAAACTGCTTTGATATACCGAAGCCAGATTATTATTGAGTTTTGCAATTCCCGCGGCGTTCTTTTGTTTTTTGCGGATTTGATAAGATTTCAGATAATTTTTTTCCGAATTTTTGAAATCATTATTTCGAAAATGAACCGCTCCCAAATCACTGTAAACCTGCGCCAACATAACAGAATCCTGAAGTTTTTCGGTTGCCGAAATCGCTTTTTTCCCGTAACTAAGCGCAGAATCCACCGAAACACTGGCGTAATACCAAGTTAGGTCGGAATAGATGGACGCCCGTTTTTTATCGTCGGGATTTTTACTGAGTTCGGATTTTAAATTGCTGATGACTTCAGACAAGTTTTGCGCATTCAAACCTGCACTGAAACCCAAAGTCAAACTAAGGAACATTATACATCTACAAACCATCGAAAAACGATTTTTCAACAAAGTAGAAGATGATTCTGGTGCAGAAAAATTAGGAGAAAGAGTAGAATTTATTTTCATATTCGTGTTATTAGTTTCTATCCTCCGAGGTTTTATGAGCGCGAATGCATCAGGCAAAAACCGAAGAATCTTTAATTGTGTTTTTCATTTTCCAGTAAAATGGTTATTCTTTAACATTTAAAAATAAATTGATGATAGCTGCATAACCACTTTGAACAGAATCAAATATACACAAAATCCGAATTGAAAATACGTGCTGTTTTTAAAAAAATTTAAGAAATTTTAAGACTGTTTTTTTTACAGAATTAATCAAATTTTCGATCCGCTTGCTCTTTTTACTTTCATCCTTTATTTAATAAACGGAACAGAATAATGATTTTTCCCACATTTCGTTTATTGACATAGAATTTACTGCTAAAATCATCCATTTGTGTACTCTGGGTAAAAGTAATTTTGAGGTAATAGAAAGATATATGTGAAAGCCTCCCCAACAATCAGGAGGCTTTTTTTATGGAAATTAAATTAAAAAACAAGAAAATGAAATTATTTAACAACAAAATTGCTATTAGCATTATTAGCTAGACAACTGAATCAATGCTGCTGTATGCGACTGTTAGCCTTTCCCATTTCGGGAAAACTTTCTTTTATGCCTGAAAATTAATTATCAACTCAATAAAAAATTAAAAAAACAATGTATTTCAACGACGAAACAGTCATTTATTTAAACGGAAAGTTTGTAAAGGTCACCGAATAGTGGGACAACCAGAGTGAAGCAAATTGTTTATAATGTCTTTACAAATTTACGTCAGTTGAATTTACACAATTGTAAGCTAATTTGGGATATTACTTTATTGTAATGCTCATATTCGGAACAACTATATCGCCATTAGACCCCGTATATCTTTGAGCATATATTTCTATATAATCATTACTTGCAAGTTCAGCTGTACCATTAATCGGAACTACAACGATATCATTTGCAGCAGAACCTCTTCCGTAAATTTTTGTCTGACTAAGAACTGTACCGTTTTTTGCGATATAAATTATGTAAGTTCCTGCTCCAGGTACCTGAAAAGAAACTGATCCTGTTATTTGAAATATTCTTTTATTTTTTCCAACATATTTTAATCTGTTCGGCACACCATCTGTTGAAAATCTGAATAAATTTAATGATGTCGAAACAGAGCTTGCCGTTCCAATTTTCACAGTATTACTTGGATTAACATTATTATTAAAACTTACCCCTATACCAGTTCCAACAGCGTAATCAACGGAAAAATCTCCCACAGCATTATTATCAGATTCCGTTGGAATTCCTGACGATCTTACAATCCAGTTATTTGTAAAATTATAACCGGTATATGTGCCTGTTGTGTAAGACTTCACGTAACCTGCTGTATTGGTTCCGGTGAAAACAACAGATTCCAAAACTCCGCTATTAACCGTTAGACCCGATGTTGATACATCGAAACCTGTTGCTAATGCGCTTTCTACATGGGAAAATCCACCTTGTTTTTCAATCAAATTAAATGTTCCTGTAAATTTTTCATAGGTACCGGAGTTATTGCTAAACCAACCTAAATTGCTTAGTAGCAGCTGAGATATATTGTTGTAGGTAATTCCGTTCGTATTTCCCGCAAATTGGACAATGCTCAGGAATACTAAACCGAATCCCGAAATTGTACCTACAGAATTAGAACCACTAACAACAGAATCTCTAAATATAAGATTTTGAGTCGCTGTTGCATTGAGATTAAAAACACTTCCTCCAGTTGCTCTTAGTGTAACATTTCTAATACTACCGCCGGTAGCACCTTCAAAAATATTCCCAGATGAACGAGTTATTATGTCATCATTACTATCTAGGCCTTGAATATGAGCATTGTTGAGATCAATGGGAAAATCAAACTGAACCTGTCCATTGATTTCGTATAATGTATTGGAGTTCATCACATAGCGTGTTCCTCCACCAGCGGCTAATTCAGAAGCCAGAACAGTGGACAAAACATCGGTAGACTTGATGCGCTTAAAATTTGATCTCCCTGAAATACTGCTATTAATAGGAGACCACGATGAGGTAGAACTTACATAATAATAGAAAAGTTTTAATGTCGTATCGTAGACCACTAATCCGTCTGCAGGCGAAGTTATTGCCAGTCTCTGAGTTGTAGTCATCCTAGGAGCTAAAAATCCTCTATTCGTTGAATTTAAATCCAATACAGAACTGGCGTCTGGAGTTGTTGTATTGATTCCCACCTGGGAAGTCACTAACATACTGAACGCTAAAGATATACCTAGAAGTAATTTCCTGTATAAAACATTGGTAAAACTCTTATTCATAACATATAAAAAATTAGTAATTAATCAAATGTCAAATTAACAATTATTTATCATTCGCACAAAATTTATCGCTAAAAATTAACCATAAATCCATATGTACATTTTATTTACGATAATATTTAATAATCTTAAGATATATATAAAATAAATCATTTGCAGCACTTGCTTTGGCGCAAGTTTTCCACCGAAAGATCTTTTTTATAAATTATAAATTCTTTTCCTGCTCTCGAGCTTATTTGAGATTACCCTTCTCATTAAAACTCTTTTCTCCAAATTCTTAATAATTTTTCCTGCATTTATAAAGCAAAGAAACCAATGTTCGGCCCACTTCCAATTAATAAAATGTTAGATTTTTCGTGACTCCATTGAACCGTTTTTAAAAGCCGTATGAAAGATTTAGTAGCTTATAATCAAATATTACACCTAATTATAACTGAAAACTAAAGCATTACGTCCGCTAACTTTATTATTGATATGAGCCGAAGTCGAAACTTTCCATCTCGATTTTCGGTCATTTGGCAAAGTCACAAACTATTATGCAATAGGCTAAACAACTTATTCATCCAAACTTGAATAAACAATTATTGAAATAGAATTTTAATATATTTACAATGCCAAAATGTTTTAAGACAATAATTTTATGGATATTATAAACTTTCCTGAACATTTATTTGATAATAACTACACAGAGACTCCAGACCTGCAAATTGCAAACTACGAGGCGTATAAACATGTTTCCAAAAATAAAATTAATCTAAACAAAAATGTATTCAGTTTTTTGTTGGACGGACAAAAGGACATTCACTTTTCTCAAGACATCGTTTCAATAGATCATACACAAGCCTTGCTCCTCGCATCAGGGAATTTTCTAACAACAGAACTTATCGGGGCAAATAGTTACAGCTGCCTTCTCTTTTTCTTTTCTCAGAAAAACATTAATGATTTTTTATTGAAATATGAGCATTTATCTAATACAAATGACTTAAATAAAACAACGACCAATAGACCCTATTTTCTTATCCAAAAAGACAATTTTATTATCCATTTTATTAATTCCATTCAACAAATTTATGGCTTGAATCAAACTATCTCTCAAAAGATTTTGGAATTGAAATTTGAAGAAATTATGCTGTATCTGGCTGATAAGTATGGGCAAAGTTTTTTTGTTTATCTACATTCATTATTAATCAATGAAAGAGAATTATCTTTTAAAATGGTCATAGAAAAAAATCTGTACACGAGTTTGAATATTGACGAGGTCGCATTTCTATGTAATATGAGTCTGTCTACTTTTAAGCGAAAATTTTTACAATTATATCAAGAGTCTCCGGGAAAATGGTTTCAAGTAAAACGGCTCAACAAAGCCAAAAAATTATTGCTTAATAATGAAGCGACACCATCCGAAATCTATATGGACTTCGGTTATGACAGCTTATCAAATTTTAGCACAGCCTTTAAAAATGAATTTGGTTACAGTCCAAAAAACATTATGAAAACTTGACCTTTTTTCATAAGTTTTTGAACTAAATAAAAAAGCACCACAAGCTTAAAGGTGCTACATTTGTTAAAACAAAATTGGTTTAATTCAAAAATAAAAAAAATGAAAAAACTAGGATTATTAGTTCGACTAGAAGCAAAAGCAGGTAAAGAAAAAGATGTTGAAGATTTTATTACAGGTGCATTGCCACTTGCTAATGAAGAAGCAGGTACTGTTACCTGGTATGCGTTCCGTATTGACGCTTCTACATTTGGAATTTTTGATACTTTTTCAGATGAAGAAGGCAGAGAAGCTCATCTTGGTGGCAAGATTGCAAAAGCGTTAATGGAAAATGCACCTGAATTGTTGGCTACTCAACCTTCTATTGAGAAAATAGATGTGTTAGCAGCTAAATAAACAAAGCACAAGTATTCTAAAATGGAAGCCTGTCAGAGTTCTTTAAATGAATTTCGACAGGCTTTCTTTATTTGCAAAACAGCTCGATAATAAATTCAGATCAGGCTGACGCAGAAGCCCTGCATATAAAACTAATTTTGGAAAAAAAACATTAATCTAAAACTTAAACAAACTCTTGACAAATGCTTTGTTCAGATATTTATCCAATGGATAGATTTTAAGAAAATGATTACCGATAAAAAGCAATATCAAAACGACTGCTGGTTTATAAAATAGATTGAGAATATTCATCTTCAAATCCGGAAGAAGAATAGCTACGTTGATGGAAATACAGCCTAAAATCATCGCATACATCATCTCAATTCCCAAAGGAAAAACTTTGAATTTGATATAATTGAAAATGATTTTGATAACATTAAACAACGACAGAGAAATCGCATAAGCAATTGCAATTCCCAAGATTCCCAAGTCTGTATGTTTCAGGAAAAGCATATTGGTTGTGATGGTCAAAACTGCTAAAATTAGCATCACCACAATATTGAATTTGTAATATCTGGAAAGGGAAATAATATGTCCGTTGAATCCAGTTGCCAAATCAAACAACATCGCAAATCCTAGAACCCAAACAATAGGTTCCGAGGAACGCAGATCTTCTCCATTCTTCATAAAGTCTGCTAAATAAGGAAATCCAATAGCAATGCAACAAAATAAAACCAAACCGAGAAAGAACAAACTGAGCGATGTTTTCTTGTGAAATCTGTCCAACTCATTGTAATCTCCATTCGCCAAAACCTTATTAATAATCGGTGCTGAAAGGTTGAACAATCCCATCTGTGGAACGACAATCAAAGAAATAATCGAATAAATATTATTGTAAATTCCGTTTTCCTGAAAACTGATGAACTCACCAATCATATAACTGTCGATTTTGATAGCGATATAATTTCCGATATTTCCCAAAAATCCAAAAAGACTATAAGTCAAAATCTCGCGATAAAGATTGTCTTTTTTGAAATAGGCTAAATCAAAATCGAACCTGACTTTTTCCAGTCTATTGGTATAAAGTCCGTATCCAAACAGAGAAATAACGAACATCATGAAGAAAAATCCATACGCTGACTTTTCTGCAAATCCCATAAAGAAGAACAGACAAAAGGCACCAAGATTGGCTAATTTCGGAACAAAATTTTCGAAAATATTGGGAACTACTACCCTTTTATAATTCGTCAAAAATTTATTAAAAACTGATGATAAAGCCAGAACCAAAGCCAATGGCAGAATTAGATTTTTCATTTTCCAAACCTCTAGTTTTTTGAAGTCAGGGAACCAATAAGCGATGAGGAAAAATCCGCCTACAACAATTAAAAAATTAATAATAACTGCGAGCAAAGACAAGCTCAACATATTATGGTGTTTTCCGTCTGCATTCACTTTCGCAAAGAATTTGACGTTGGAAAAACTTAATCCAAAAACAATGATTGGAACTATGATCTCGGCAGTTGGCAAGATGTAACGGAGCTTTCCATAGAACTCCATATCGTATGGAAAAATAAAAATAGCTGAAAAAGTTCCCAGCAAAAAGCCGAGATAGCCAATTATCGAATATTTTACACCTTGTCTTGCTACGACGCTCATTTGTTATAATTGATGGTTATTAATTGATAAATGATTTTCTTCCTTTCGGGTTGGGGAAATAAATTAATTTTTTATTGGCAAAAATATGATATTATTGATGTAATCTTTGTAATTCTTCACATTATCAGGATTCTGTTGATTGAGGAATTCTTCTGTAAGAAGTTTTGGTTTCAAAGTTTCTCTATCAAGATAATTGACGGAATAGCCCCAATCTGCAATCTCGGAAATCAGAGTCCAAAGATTTTCTTTGTGATGACGTTGTTCCATCTCAACCATCAAAATTGGTTTATACTTATGGATTGTTTGTTTTGCACCTCGCAAAGTTTGCATCTCGTTTCCTTCCACATCAATTTTGATAAAACTGAGATTTTTCAAATTGAGATTTAAATCATCTAAAGGTTTCACTTCTACTTTCTGAAGAATTGTTTTTTCTTCATTTTTTTCTTTGATAGATGTTTGCAAAGTTCCTCGCGTATGAACTTTTTCACCATTAATAACAGGAATTTTAAATTCTGCAATGGTAGAAATATCAGACAAAGCGACAGAAGATAAATGGACTTTTGGAAATAATCGCTTTAATCTTTTGAACAATTGTGGATTTGGTTCAAAAGCAAAGATATTTTCTAGATTAAGATGATTTTCTAAAGTATAAAGATAAGCGCCAACATTGGCACCAACATCCATAAACATTGAATCTTTTCCCAAAATTTCTTTTATCCAAAGAAACTCAGGCTCTACTTTTCTTTCCAAAAGATTTTGAGCAGTCAGACCCTTCAGTTTTTTGAAAAATCTGCTTTTGTAATAAGACGGCGAAATGTACTGGAGATTCTCAGCAAGTTGACTATAAACACTCATCGATTTTTGTCATAAAGAAAAGAACGACAAAGAAAAGGCATTTATTTTACAAATCATAAAATTTTGTTAAAATATAATTTTATCGTTATTGGAAAAATCGATTCTTGTCAATATAATTTTTACTGATTTTGATACTTTCAAAAATATCTTTTTCGCTGGAATCTTGTTCCAGAAACCAATATTTCAGACCTGCTTTTTCTTTAGCTTCGAATATTGTTTTGAAGTCAATAGTTCCGTTTCCAATTTCAGTAAAATCTTTGCTTCCCGCTTTCATATCTTTCACGTGCCACAGCGGAAATCTTTTGGGATACTTTTCGAAATAAGTTAAAGGATTAAATCCTACCTTCGAAATCCAATAAAGGTCAAGTTCCATTTTAACTATATCAAAATCAGTGTTATCCAAAATGAAGTCATAACTGTTTTATCTTCGAATTTTTCAAATTCAAAATCGTGATTATGATAAGCAAAATCGATTTCTGCTTTATTTGTTATTTCACCTGATTTATTGAGTAATTCCGGAAGTTTTTTATAATTTTCTAAAGTTCTTTCTTCCTCAAAAAGATAAGAACAAACCATATATTTTGAACCAATGAAATGTAAATCTTCAACCGATTGTTCCCAATCATTCAAAAGTGTTCCTTTAGAATTATGAACAATTCCGGTTGTGTGATGAGAACTGATGACTTCCAAACCAACATTTTTCAGAATCGTTTTAAATTCTGTTCTGGTTTTCCCGAAGAATTTTCCATCGTAACCGTAGATTTCCAATTGCTTGAAACCCAATCCAGCCAAACGTTCTAAGGATTTTTCCAGATTCTCAGCAACAGCATCCCGAATTGTGTACAGTTGAATGGCCAAAGGTTTTCTATTATTCATAAGATTTGAAGTTCCGCAAGCATATAAACCCAAAAATCCAAATCCGGACAAGCTTATAAAATCTTTTCTATTCATTATCGATTTTCAATTGTTTAAAGGTATTTATATTTTTTTGAAATCGGATACAAATAAAGCCTGCCGAGAAATGGCGGGCCTTGGGAGAGAAAAATTAGGAGTAATTAGTTTATGTTAAAAATTCCTTGGTGCTGTTTTTATTAATCCAAAAATCTGAGACAGTTTTTTTGTCTTGGAAGCAGTTGGGCATTATTTTAAATTCTTAAAGTTCATTTCTATGCTTAGCTCCTGCTTTTCTTAAAAGGTCGTAGTAACTTTTTAGTACGCTTTCTTTTGGCTGTCCCTTGCTTTTTATTATTTCATCTTTGATATAATCAAGCGTTGTGCGACCATCAGATTTATCAACAGTATTTAATGGAACTTTCCAGTCATAAACTGCTTTATCTAAAACCGCAGTAAACGCTGTATAAGATGCTAATTTCAGAAGATTGCCTCCTGAAACATTGAAACTTAATCCAGAACAAATGACTTTTCCTTCATTCTTAATCCACCAATCGTGGATTTTCTTATTAATGACTTCTGGCGAATCTTTGGTAATATCTACACAAGCTAACTTATTTATTCTCTCTTCAAACTCATATTCATACAGGCTATCTTCCCTTGTGTCTTGTCTTCTATCGGAAACGCAAGAGCATAACGCTCCCATTTCGATGGGTTGATTGCAGTTTGTTGTTTGGGCAGTTGCTGTTACTATTGTGAGGAAGAGAGTGAGAAGAGTGAATAATAATTTTGTTTTCATAATATCAATTGTTTTAAAGTTTTAATAATTGTTTCCAAAGTGTTATTGGTTTAATACCTCCAAACTCTTGCCCTGCACTCACCCAACTACAGCCGTCCAGTTAAGTAACTACAAGCGTGCAGTTGAGCAACTACACGCCTGTAGTTTGGGAAGACCTACTTGTTTTTCTTAAAAGTAATGGTCTTCAGAGCATTGCTGATGCGGGTTCCAGGGCGGTAGCGCCCGCTGGCACCACGGATATAGCTGGTATCAAAATCTTCTTCGGTGTCTGCACCTTTGCTACTAAGTGTAGGATAGAAACTGCCCAGCTTGTCCAGACGGATGATCTTGCCATTCGCAAGGTTGTCCTGTATCACATTTTCCAGTGCGATGATAACTCCGCGGATATCCGCTTCGGACAGGGCAGAGAATTTCTCAATCTGTTTGGTTAGGTCATCTACCGTTAGCTCTCCGTTGTTGGTTGCTACAGCATACCATTTTTTGGTAACGCCGCCTGTTACGACCGGCTCACCGCTCTCGATCAAATTTTACTGGGGTGGCATAAGTGTTTTTTTTTAATTGTTAATTATAGATTTAGTTCGCCATTAGGGTAACACTCTTTAATATTTATACTTCGACTAAATTTATATTGAGCGAAATCAAAATGCTAAGGATGACAACTTTCACTAGAAACTGATTAATTTCCGTTGTTGCTGAATGGAGTTTATGTCCCTCTGGCCTACTCCCACAACTCTCAAATCCTACAACTCAATCGTACCATTGTCCTACACTTATCCGTCTGTTGGCTGTAGCAAAGTAGAACTGAAGATGCTCGCCAATTATCTTGTTTTTCTTACCAATGCGAATGAATGTTTGGAAATACGCGGTTTTATAGATTCTTGATTCTTGAGGTTTGCCATCTACGATTTCAGTAATGGTTCCAGTAACAGATTGGTTTCCTTTTCCGGTCAGGATAATGTTAAGATCCTTCTCTACACTCACCACATCGGCTATCGGCATTTCTTGTTTTTCATGGTAGAGATAACCGCCTTTGCGGACTTCCAGCTCCACAGAAAGGATTCCGTTTTCTACCTTGTAGGGTTTTAGGATTCTCAGTGTATCATCAAAATATTTGATTGTATCTGGTAACTCAAGATCTTTTTGCAGGCTTTCTGTTAAAAACTTCGCAATCTTATCTTCTTGAGAAAAACCGAGTTGGAAAATCGCAATAAAAAGCAGAAGAGCACCTTTGCAAAAAAGAGTTTTCATTGTTAAGTCGTTTTAAAGCAAATATAAACCTTACAATAAAAACAAGTAAATACCTCGAAAAAGGTATTTTTAATTAAAAATATTGTTAATTTTAAAAAAACTTAATAATGAAAGAAAAACAAATAGACCATCCCATAAAAAAACATCCTTTGTCAGATGTTTGGAGTTCTCATCCCGAAGCATTTAGTAACAATTATCAAGAGATTGTTGCACAACCTCCCATTGAAAAGATAATCGGAGAAATGTTTGCCTTAGGTCAGTTCTACTACTACGTTCTGAATTTGGCAAACAGCACCCTGAGTAATCACCATCCTGATCTTTTACCGATGCACGGGCTAAAAAAATTCCCAAAACATCTTAAAGAAATCATCGAACTTATCCATCCCGATGATATCAAATTTGTAATGGAAGCCGAAAGAATGACTATTGAGAAAATACAAGAAATAGGATGGGAACATCAGTTAAATCTAAAATGCAGCTATTGCTTTCGGATGAAAACAGGAAAAGGCTACTACGAAATGTTTCATCATCAGGCAATCCATACCTTTAAGGACGAAAATGGGCGATTACATCAATCCGTAAATATCCATACCAATATCCACCGTATTACGCAGAAAAATCCATACACTGTTTTGGTAGTTGGCATTGGAGGGCGCAATGATTTCACCAGATGCAGTACGGAAATAATAAGAATATTGAGTTACCGCCTGTAGAACTAACTAAAAGGGAAATAGAAATACTCTCTTTATTGGCTCTTGGTAACTCCGCAAAACAGATTTCAACATTCTTGGAAATCTCATACCACACTATAACAACCCATCACAGAAACATATTCGAAAAAACAAATTGTACAAAAATATCTGAACTTATAAAGAAAGCATTGGAATGGGGACTTATTAAAAAAAATGATATTTGATAATTAACCATTATTTCCTAAACTTGTTTTAAATTTGATTTTTAAATTATTTTACGACATCGCAGTTTACAATTCTTCAAAAGAAATTTGGACCAAGTGGCGATTGCGTATAATTATTAAAAAATTTTAAATAACTTTATATGAAATATTTATTCATTATTATGCTATCACTTTTCGGATTTTCAAAAAATAAGGCTCAGGCAAAATCGATTCACAGTTTCAAAGTAGAAGCTTTGGATGGTTCTACCATTGATTTTTCTAAATTCAAAGGCAAAAAAATATTGGTTGTTAATACTGCTTCCGAATGTGGATTTACACCTCAATACGCTGATTTGGAAAAACTTTATGAAAAATACAAGAACAAATTGGTTGTGGTAGGTTTTCCAGCCAATAACTTCGGTGGACAAGAGCCTGGATCTAATCACGAGATTGCTACTTTCTGCCAGAGAAATTATGGGGTTCAATTCCCAATGGCGGCGAAGATTTCTGTAAAAGGTGATGACATTGCGCCGATTTACAAATTTTTGACTGACAAAAAAGAAAACGGTGTAAAAAACACTAAAATCCTTTGGAACTTCACTAAAATTTTATTGGACGAAAAAGGTAATATCATTGATAGCTTCGTAAGCACAACCAATCCAATGAGCGAGAGTATTACGAAATATCTGAAGTAGATTTAAATTCTAGAAAAATAAAAAGCGTTCAAAATTTGAACGCTTTTCTATTATCTATCAGTCTATTATCGTAAAACCTATTTAAACAAAAGGTAATTTTACCACTTTCGCAGGAATATCTTTGTTTCTGATTCTGATGAAAATTTCTGACCCTAGTTTAAAGTTTGGTTTATCAACGTAAGCTAAGCCTAATCCTATTTTTTTCATTGGCGACATTGTTCCGGAAGTCACTTTTCCGATGATGTTTCCTTCCGCATCAACCACTTCATAATCGTGTCTTGGAATTGCCTTTTCTTGCATTTCGAAACCAACTAATTTTCTTGAGATTCCTTCAGCTTTTTGATTTTCCAAGAATGCTTTGTTTACAAAATCTTTATCAAATTTTGTAATCCAACCCAATCCAGCTTCTAGCGGAGAAGTTGTATCATCGATATCATTCCCGTAAAGACAAAACCCTTTTTCCAATCTCAAAGTATCTCTGGAAGCTAATCCGCAAGGAATCATTCCAAATTCAGCTCCAACTTCCGTCAAAGAATCCCAAAGCTGTTCAGCATATTTATTATCAAAATAAATTTCGAATCCCCCACTTCCTGTATAACCTGTGTTGGAAATAATCACATCCGAAAAACCAGCTACAGAACCAACTGTGAAATGATAATATGGAATGGATGACAAATCTGTCTCAGTCAATTTCTGAAGAATTTCCGTTGCTTTTGGACCTTGGATGGCGATTAACGACATTTCATCCGAAGCATTTGTCATTTTGGCTCCGAATTTCTCATTGTATTTTGCAATGTGATTCCAATCTTTTTCAATATTGGAAGCATTTACAACTACAAAATATTTATCATCTTCGATTTTGTAAACGATTAAATCATCTACAATCCCGCCATTTTCATTAGGAAGACAAGAATATTGCGCTTTTCCGTTTTGGCTAGACGCCGAATCTCCGATTTCTAAAGCATCAACATTATTAGACGTCACAAACTGCAACAAATCTTTCGCAGAAGGACCTTCGATGAAAAACTGTCCCATATGAGACACATCAAAAATTCCCGCTTTTTCGCGGACAGCAAAATGTTCTTCTGTAACTCCTGAATATTGAACAGGCATTTCGAATCCTGCAAACGGAACGATTTTAGCGCCTAGAGAAACGTGTTTATCGTATAAAGCGGTTTTTTTCATTTTAAAAGGAAGATTTATTTTAGTTGCGCACAAATATAAACAAGATTTTAGATAATAGAAGCCAGATGTTAGACTTTAAACTAAGCTGATAAATATTGGCTGAAACCTTGAATCAATTTAATTATCTTTGCAATATTAAAAAGTGATAAAAAATCATTTATCATTCATCAATAATCATCTATAAAAAACCTATGAGCGACACTATTCTTTGCCCAAAATGCCAATCCGAATTCACTTACGAACAAGATAATCTACAAGTTTGTTCCCAATGTTTCCACGAATGGAATCTTGCGGAAGTTTCAGCAGAAGGCAAAATTTTCGATTCTCTTGGGAAAGAATTACAAAACGGAGATTCTGTAATTGTGATAAAAGATTTGCCTGTGAAAGGGGCTCCAAAACCTGTAAAAGCTGGAACTAAAGTTAAAAACATAAGACTAAGACCAGATTCTGACCATAATATTGATTGCAAAATTGACGGTTTCGGTTCTATGGCTTTGAAATCTGAGTTTGTAAAGAAGGCTTAGTTAGCTTTTAGCAATTGGCTTGTTGTATATTGCTTTTTTAATCTAAATGCCATGAGCTACCAGCTACAAGCAAAAAAAAGGAAAAATTTGGCAGGGTAAACTTTCAAAGACTTTGATTGCGAATGCTAATTTCGGTCTTTAGGGGCAGAAAGAGAATTAACCAAAAATTTCCTATATATTTTCGTTTAGCAAAATTAGAAAATTTTCAAAATTCAACAAACTGAAAATGTATAAGTTATCAATATTTTATCAACAAATTAGAAAATAAGGAATCTAAAATTCTAAAAAGACTTTTCCAGTAAGTAAATTTTGAGAATAAACAACAATTGATTTATCTTTAATTCTGACCTTATTTCGATAATGCGAACCCGCAAAAAGACTTTCTAAAACACTCGCTTCTACTCCACCATCAGCAATTTTTATCTGATGAGGAAAGTAATGATTTTGGGAAAGATTCAATTGTGCTCGTTCTTCTTTTGTAAAAATATTGACTTCACCTAAAAGCTTTGCAACATAATCATTGTAAGGATTTTCGTAAGTTTCCTTTGGCGAATCATTCTGAATCAATCGTCCTTGCTGCAACACGACAATTTTGTCTGCCCAAGGCAAAACTTCTTCCAAATTATGCGTCGAAATCAAAAGACTTAGATTATTTTGCTTTACATAATTGAACAATTTATCTCTTAATTCAAATTTTCTGGAAAAATCCAGATTACTGAAAGGTTCATCCAACAAAAGCATCTTTGGAAGAACTGCCAAAGCGCGAGCAATTGCGACACGTTGCTGTTGTCCGCCACTTAGATTTTTCGGCAAAACTTTAGCATAATCCTTCAATCCAACAATATCCAACAATTCTTCAACCTTTTCCTTTTTCGATTTTAAATTGATATTAGAAATAAACTTGCCTACATTATCTGCAACCTTTGCATAAGGCATTAGATCATAATTCTGCGCTACGAATTTCATTTTCGATTCTCCAGGCACAAGATTTCCTTTTGGGCCAAACAATTTTTCACCGTCAAAAATAATTTCACCGCTCTGCCAATCCATCAATCCGTATATTAGGCTTAGCAAGGTTGATTTTCCGCAGCCGCTTTCGCCTGCCAACGCAACCACCTGACCTTCATCTACATTCAGATTTAGGTTTTGAAACAGAGGATTTTTGGTCTGATAATTGAAATAAAGATTTTTGACTTCTAAGAGCATTTTATGAAAATTGTTTTTTGAAGTATAATAATTTTATTATTTTAGCAAAGAACGTAAAACTTAATAACAAATTAAAATATTCTGAGTGAAAACCAAGCCAATGGACACTCAACTTTCTAAATTCCTACAGCCTGATATGAAAAAATCAACCATTATTGCAGCTATCCTGATGATCTCAGCCTCTATTTTTGTAATTTCCTGCGGAAAAGATAAACCCGTAACCAGCGAAAGCAATGAGGTGCTAACAACTACAAACGGACAAATATATGTCATAGATACGATGAACAGTAAAGCAGAATGGAAAGGTTTTAAAGTGGTGAAGTCCGACAATACCAGTCATATTGGAACTTTGAAATTTGAAAGTGGCGAGGTTACCGTCAAAGATAATAAGCTGGAAAGTGGGCAATTCGTCATTGATATGAATTCTATTGCGAATGAAGATCTGAAAGAAACTGATGGCAACGCAAAACTTATAGGGCATCTAAAAAGTGCAGATTTTTTTGATGTAGAAAAATTCCCAACGGCTTCCTACGAAATCACAAAAATTTCAGAAGCGCCAGCAGGAAGTGATTATAACACAGTTTTGGATGGAAATCTGACTTTAAAAGGAATTACAAAACCAGCTACTTTTAATGCCAATGTTAAGATAAAAGATGGAGAACTTAGTATTGCGACAGAGCCAAAAGACATTAACAGAGATGAATTTGGAATTAAATTTCAGATGCCTGCTGCAGAAGGCCTTATCAAAAACGAGATCAATGTTCAGTTGAAAGTTAAGGCTATTGAGAAGAAATAAATAGCTTTTGTATTTGGCTTTTTGCTATTAGTATAAAATTATAATTAATCTGCTTTCTTAAAGGCAGATTTTTTTATTTTAAAATCGTATTTTTGCATTCTATAATTTATTTTAAGCAATGCTAGAGAAAATTGATGAGCTGTTGGTAGAAGTACAAAATTTCCAATCTTCTGCAAAGGATGAGATAGAACAGTTCCGTTTAAAATTCAATGGAAAAAAAGGAATCATGAACGATTTTTATGATGCATTGAAACAAATTCCTAATGAGCAAAAGAAAGATTTTGGACAAAAAATCAATGTCTTAAGAAATACTGTGAATGAAAAGCTAGAGGAACTGAAAACATCTTCCGAAAGCAAAATCATCCTTGAAAAAGAAGACCTTACAAGACCTGCTTTTCCATTGGAATTGGGCTCTCGTCATCCAATCAATTTAGTTAAAAATAAAATCATTGACATCTTCAAATCTATAGGTTTTGCTGTTGCAGACGGACCAGAGATCGAGGATGATTGGCATAACTTTACAGCTCTGAATCTCCCAGAATATCACCCGGCAAGAGATATGCAGGATACTTTTTTTATCGAGCAAAATCCTGATGTTCTTCTTAGGACACATACCTCTTCCGTACAGATCCGTTATATGGAAAATAATGAACCGCCGATGAGAATTCTCGCGCCAGGAAGGGTTTTCAGAAATGAAGCTGTTTCTTCGCGTTCACATTGTATCTTCCATCAAATTGAAGGTTTGTATATTGATGAGAATGTAAGTTTTGCAGATTTGAAACAAACCATTCAGTTTTTCACAACTGAACTTTTTGGGAAATCGAAAATCAGAATGAGACCTTCTTACTTCCCGTTTACAGAACCAAGTGCGGAAGTGGATGTTTATTGGGGACTAAACTCTGAAACAGACTATAGAATCACGAAGGGAACCGGCTGGCTGGAAATCATGGGCTGTGGAATGGTGGATCCTGCCGTTCTAAAGAACGTAAACATAGATCCGGACAAATATTCTGGATATGCATTTGGAATGGGAATAGAGAGAATCGTAATGCTTCTATATCAAATGAGTGACATCAGAATGTTTTTCGAAAATGACATCAGAATGCTTGAGCAGTTCAAAACTTTATAATTTATTATTACTAAATATTAATCATGTAAACGAAGATTTACAGGATTTTTTTTGTTTTAAAAAAACAACATTAATTTTCAATCTTATTTTTTCGCTAATTTTGAATTAAATAAATTTTAAAAAAAAAGCGATGAAACCAGAATTTGAAGAATTAACACTTGTAAAAGATGAAGCAAAAAAACGTTTCCAGATAGAAGTTGATGGACATTTAGCATTTATTAATTACGATTACGCCGAGGGAGAACAGCAGATTGCTCTGGTACACACAGAAGCAGAACCGGAACTATTGGGAACAGGAGCCGCTGCTGCAGTGGTGGAGAAAACATTACAATATATAAAAGAGAATGAAAAAAAAGTACTTCCCTTCTGTCCTTATATTTTTGCATACATCAAAAAGCATCCGGAATGGAAAGCAATTGTAGATGAAAACTTTACAGGTTATGACCAATTGTAAAAACATTCTTGATTATGAAAATTGATTTAAAAGTCTTTCTATAAAAATAATCTCATAAGTTTTCCTTATTTGAAGACTAGAAAACAAAGGAATGATTTCTTTATACTTATTAATAAAAAAATCAGACGAATGTCTGATTTTTTTTATTAATATATTTTTAAATTATGGTTTATAACCATCCTTCAGGGTCACCGTTCTGTTGAATACTATTTGTTCCTCAGAAGAATCCCTGTCTTTGATATAATATCCAATTCTCTGAAATTGATAATGATCTTCTAAGGTTGCTTCTTTCAGACTTGGCTCAGCAAAACCATAAGAAACTCTAAGTGATTGTGGATTTATAAAGTCTATAAAATCTACATCTTTCTCCGCATCCGGCTGCTCTGTTGTAAAAAGTCTTTCATAAGTTCTGATTTCTATGGGCAAAGCGTGTTTTGCAGAAACCCAATGCAATGTTCCTTTTACTTTTCTCAGACTGGCTTCTGTTCCGCTTCCCGATCTAGAATCTTCATCATAAGTTGCAAAAATAGTAGTTACTTCTCCCTTATCATTTTTTTCTACACGTTCAGCTTTGATAATATACCCAGATTTTAAACGGACTTCGCCCCCCAATTTTAATCTGAAGAATTTTTTATCTGCTTCTTCCTGAAAATCTTCTTTCTCTATATAAAGTTCTTTTGAAAAAGGTACTTGCCTTGTTCCAGCATTTTGATCTTCGGGATTATTTTCTGTTTCTAGCCATTCTTCCTTATCGTCAGGATAATTCTCTATTATAAGTTTTACCGGATTCACAACCGCCATTACCCGGGTCGCAATCTTATTAAGATCTTCTCTCACAGAAAACTCTAATAACTGAATATCAATAAGGTTTTCCCTTTTTGCAACACCTACTCTATCTATAAAATTTCTGATGGAAACCGGTGTGTAACCTTTTCTTCTCAGTCCGGAAATAGTTGGCATTCTAGGATCGTCCCATCCAGTTGTTACACCTTCCGCGACCAATCTTTGGAGTTTTCTTTTAGATGTTACCATATAAGAAACATTCATCCTTGCAAATTCTCTTTGCTTAGGCGCCACTTTTCCTTGCTCATAAACCTGGTTTAGATACCATTCGTAAAGCGGACGATGATTCTCGAACTCTAGCGAACAAAGCGAGTGCGAAACCTGCTCCAGATAATCACTTTCTCCGTGCGCCCAGTCGTACATCGGGTATATTTTCCAGCTGTCTCCGGTTCTGTGATGCGGACGCTTTAGAATCCTATACATCACAGGGTCTCGCATATTCATATTAGGAGATGTCATATCGATTTTTGCACGAAGACTCATTGCACCTTCCTCGAATTCGCCATTTTTCATTTTTTCAAAAAGCTGAATGCTCTCTTCTACGGGGCGATTTCTGAATGGCGATTCTATACCTGGTTCAAAAGGATTTTTCCTCTGAGCTGTTATATCTTCGGAAGGCTGTTCATCTACATAAGCTTTTCCTTGTTTGATGAGTTCTAAAGCCCAGTCATACAACTGCTGAAAGTAGTCTGAAGCATAACATTCTTTATCCCACTCAAAGCCAAGCCATTCCACATCTTTTTTAATAGAATCTACAAATTCCTGTTCTTCTTTTTCCGGATTGGTGTCATCAAAACGAAGATTGACAGGCGCATTGTATTTTTCTCCCAAACCAAAATTGATGCAGATCGCTTTTGTATGACCTATGTGAAGATAACCGTTTGGTTCTGGCGGAAATCGGAAACGTAATTTTCCAGAATCCAAGCCATTTTCCAAGTCATCTTCTATGATTTGCTCAATAAAATTGAGTGATTTTTTTTCTTCTTCCATAATCTGAACTTGAGGCGCAAATTTAACTTAATTTCCCCGAACAATAAAACGTTTATAACTATTGATTACGCCTAAAATATTATTATAGACTGAAAATTATTATTTAGGAAATGTTAAATTTCTGTGAACTTTGAACAAATAGTTATATACCGTTCATTTTTTTTTAATTTTGGGATAATTAATAAATCGTAATGAATCGTAAAAAAATCCTTTTAGTTGATGATGAGCAAGACATCCTAGAGATCATCTCATATAATTTGGAAAAAGAAGGCTACCATGTTTTTACTGCAAGTAACGGAAATGAGGGCATTGCAAAAGCAAAAGAAATCTTACCAGACCTCATTCTTCTTGATGTAATGATGCCAGAAAAAGATGGTATAGAAACTTGCCAGGAGCTAAGAAAAATTAAAGAACTACAGAAAACCCTTATTGTATTCTTATCTGCAAGAAGCGAAGAGTTTTCTCAGTTGGCAGGTTATCAGGCCGGTGCAAATGATTATATCGTCAAGCTCATTAAACCAAAAGTTTTAGTTTCGAAAGTAGCAGCGCTTTTGCAGTTGGGTGCACAATCTCAGGAGAATTCCAATTATATCGAAATCGGTGACCTGATCATTGACAAAGATAATTTTAAAGTATCAAAAGGAAAAGAAGAATTTTTACTTCCTAAAAAGGAGTTTGACCTACTTTATCTGCTGGCTTCCAACACGGACAAAGTTTTCAAAAGAGAAGAGATCCTTGAAAAAGTTTGGGGAAATGATGTGATCGTAGGCGAAAGGACTATCGATGTTCACATCAGAAGGCTGAGAGAAAAACTAGGAATCAATACAATCCAGACGCTCAAAGGAATTGGTTATAAATTAGTAGTTTAGGATTTTCTTTAGAGAAAATCTTTTTTTTGATATGAGATTTAGAAATTCTATAAAAATAAACTGGCTTTCTGTTGCGGCATCTATGCTACTGGTTACCGTAATAGGAAGCGTAGTTTTGATTTTTGAGTTTTATACAGATGATGTTTATTTCAAGACAAGAAATTTTAATTATTTTCTTGTTTTTACTCTTTGGTTTCTATTTGTACTAAATTATTTTGTGTTGGAGTTTCTATTCAATTATTATAGCAAAAATCAGATCCGCAGAATCACAAACATCCTTCCGGAAGACATTATTCACGATTATGATTCCGATCTCAGTTTTAAAGAACTAGGAGAAAAGATGCACGAGATGAATCAGAAAAATGCAGAGATTGATATGATGAAAGAGATGGAAAACTATAGGAAAGAATATATCGGAAACATCTCTCACGAGCTGAAAACTCCACTTTTCTCGATGCAAGGTTATATAGAAACCCTCAGAGATGGCGGCGTGGAGGATCTATCTATTCGTGATAAATACCTGCAAAGAATTGACAGCTCTGTGGAACGGCTTCTGAATATTGTGAAAGATCTGGATATGATTAATAGATATGAATCCGGACAAATTGATCTGAAATACAGTATTTTTGATATCAATCTTTTGGTGCAGGAGATATTTGATCTTTTGGAAATGGAAGGAGAAAAACATGCGATGACTATGCAGTTGCAAACCACACAGTCTCAGCTTTTTGTATCTGCCGACAAACAAAGAATTTCGCAAGTACTTATCAATCTGATTTCCAACTCTATAAAATACGCTAACAGAGAAGAAGCACAAATTATTGTCTCTACCAGGGAAGGAACCAAAAGTATTCACATTTCTGTAGAAGACAACGGAATGGGAATAAAGCCAGAAAATCTGCCAAGAATTTTCGAACGTTTTTTCCGTGTAGAAAGTAGCAGAAGCAGAAAAGAAGGCGGTTCTGGTCTTGGTCTTGCAATTGTGAAACATATTCTGGAAGCGCATCAGCAAACTATAGCTGTAGAGAGTACTTATCTTTCCGGAACAAAATTTAAATTTAAACTAGCAAAATCGACTCCGAGCATCAAGAAAATAAAAGGTATTTCCAATGGTAATTCTATACCCGGAAAAGCGCAAAATTTATAAAAAACTTTTTTCAAAAAAAATTATTCAGAAACTTTTCCGAAATTTCATTTGTTTTATATTTGCATCATTAATCAACCTAGTACAAAGTTAAAGTAAAACTAAAATGGTTTATAAGATAAGAGTAATTCTAGACGCCAAAGAAACAATTTTCCGAGATATTGAAATCAAAGACAAACAGACACTATGGAATCTGCACTTGGGTATCAAAAGTGCGTTTAGCCTGCCTGGCGAAGAGTTGTCATCGTTTTATTTTTCTGATGATGAGTGGAATGAAGGCCGTGCTGTGCCTTTGGAAGATATGAGTGATGACGGAGACGGAGAAATTATGTCCGATATTTATCTGAACGAGGGCTTCCCGGAAGTTGGTTCTAAAATGAGATTTCAATATGGTTTTATAGACCTTTGGGAATTTTTCTGCGAGCTTTTGGAAATAAATGATGAAAAACCAGCAGTGAATTATCCGATAACTGTTTACAGATTTGGAAATGTTCCTTTAAAAGCACCTAGCAAAAACGGCGCAGCAAGTGGAAAAAGCAAAAGTTCTTCAATGCCCCTTCTGGATGATGATTTTGGAGATTTTGATGCAGACTTTAAAGAAACCAGTTTTGATGACGATGATGATGATTTTGACGATGAAGAAGAAGACACTGGTTACAATGATGTTTTCGACGAAGACGATGAGGATTAATCCTTCTAATAATAAAGCCCGAAGTTTTTCGGGTTTTTATTTTTTATTGGCAGTTCTACATTTTTCAATTATTTCAAAAACTGTCCATTGTAAAAATTACATTTAGAAAACATTAACAATCTTGGGTTTTCCAGCATGATTTGTTTTTATTACATTTACAGAATAGACAATAAATTCACAACTCTAAGAGAAATTTTTTTATAATGAAAAAACTGATTCTTATTCCGGCAATAGCCGCACTGTTATTATCCTGCAAAACTCAGAATCAAGCTATGGAATTACCACAAGATTGGAAACACACCACCAATATTTACGAAGTAAATGTAAGACAATATACACCAGAAGGTACTTTTTCCGCTTTTGAAAAGCATTTGCCAAGACTTAAAAAAATGGGCGTAAAAACATTGTGGTTTATGCCAATTACACCTATCGCACAGGAAAACAAAAAAGGTAGTTTGGGAAGTCCTTATGCAGCTTCTGATTATACAGCCATCAATCAGGAATTTGGAACTTTAGATGACTTTAAACATCTGGTGAATGAAGCTCACAAAATGGGTTTCAAGGTAATCATTGATTGGGTTGCTAACCACACCGGTTGGGATCACGTTTGGACAAAAACACATCCAGATTGGTATCTGAAAGATGCAGACGGCAGTTTTCATAAAGCCAGTGGAATGGATGACATTATAGAACTGGACTACTCCAACAAGGAAATGCGTTTGGCGATGATAGATGCTATGAAATATTGGGTAAAAGAAACAAATATTGATGGCTTCCGATGTGATCTTGCAAGTTGGGTAGAAGTTGACTTCTGGCAACAAGCAAGACCAGAAGTAGAAAAAGTAAAACATCTTTTCTTCCTTGGAGAGTTTGACGAAATAGAATCCCCGGACTATGGTAAAGTTTTCGATGCCAGTTACAGCTGGAAATGGATGCATCTTTCTCAGGATTTTTATCAAAAACATCTTCCTCTTTCTGATCTGAAAACCTTGCTAGAACAATATTCCAAAATTGGAGATAATTCTATGAGAGCCTGGTTTACAACCAATCACGATGAAAACTCATGGAACGGAACCGAATATGAAAAGTATGGTGATTTTGCTCCAGCTTTAGCCGTATTTTCCGCCACCTGGAACGGAGTTCCTTTGCTCTATTCTGGGCAAGAATTGCCTATGAAAGCTAAGCGTTTAGAATTTTTCGAAAAAGATCCTATTCCGTGGACCGGAAAATATGAACTAGAGAATTTTTATAAAACATTACTTACTCTTAAATCTGAAAATCCAGCTTTGCGGGGAGGTGATCCTGCCGTTACAACCTACTGGATAAACACCAATGCCAATGATAAAATTCTTGCTTATCTCAGAAAAAATGGTGATAATGAAGTCGTTGTATTCATCAATACCACAAAAGAAAATATCAATCTGAAACTTCAAGATGACCATCTAAACTCCAATTATAAAAATGTTTTTTCAGGTGAAAAAACTACCTTAATAAACGGATCCGATATCAGCCTTGGATCTTTTGGTTATATGGTTTTTGAAAAATAATATCAAATAATAATTAATAAACAAACCCTTTCCATAATTGGAAAGGGTTTGTTTTTATATCGCTAGCACCAAAGAATTTATTTATTCTGTCCTGGCGCAAATGGTCTCGCAGATTTGGTTCCGTAAATTTTCTTCGCTTGTCCCGGTGGGATAGATTTTCCACTTACCGTTCTGGCACTTGTTGTAGTTCTTACTTCACAAGATATCATACTAAAAGCGAAAACAACAAGTGAAAGATAAATTTTAAATGATTTCATAACTGGTTTTTCGTACAGAATGTCAAATATGATACCAACTACATCTCTTTCTTCAAAAACTTAGCAGTCAAACTTTTCTTAGATTTAATTACTTCTTCCGGCGTTCCTTCTGCAATGATTTGTCCGCCGTGTTTTCCACCTTCTGGTCCAACATCAATAATATGGTCAGCCAATTTAATCACATCCATATTATGTTCGATAATGATGAAAGAGTTTCCTAATTCAACCAACTGTGTAATCGCTTCCATCAGGATTTTCACATCTTCGAAATGAAGTCCGGTTGTCGGCTCATCTAAGATATACAATGTATTTCCGGTTTGTTTTTTAGAAAGTTCGGTTGCCAATTTCACACGTTGTGCTTCTCCTCCACTCAAAGTTGTGGATTGTTGTCCAATTGTGATATAACCCAAACCAACATCTTTCAAAGTCTTTACTTTATTAAAGATTTTCGGAATTGGTTGGAAGAATTCTACAGCTTCATTAATCGTCATATCCAAAACATCAGAAATCGATTTTCCTTTGTAACGAACCTCCAGAGTTTCTCGGTTAAAACGTTTTCCGTGGCAGGTTTCGCAATGAACATAAACATCCGGAAGGAAATTCATTTCAATCACTTTCAAACCGCCACCCTGACAAGTTTCGCATCTTCCGCCTTTCACATTGAAAGAAAAACGTCCGGCTTTGTAACCACGGATTTTACTTTCTGGCAATTCAGCAAAAAGATTCCTAATATCCGTAAACATTCCCGTGTAAGTCGCAGGATTTGAACGCGGTGTTCTTCCGATTGGACTTTGGTCAACATCTACAATTTTGTCAATATTGTCAATTCCTTCAACACTTTTATAAGGCAACGGCTCTTGGATGGCTCTGTAAAAATGACGATTCAGAATCGGGTACAAAGTTCCGTTAATCAACGATGATTTTCCACTTCCGGAAATCCCTGAAACAACCACTAATTTCCCTAACGGAATCGTCAGATTAACATTTTTAAGGTTATTTCCAGTCGCACCTTTCAGAACAATAGATTTTCCGTTTCCAGCTCTTCGTTCAGCTGGAATTTCAATTTTACGTTTTCCAGTAATATAATCGGCTGTGATTGTGTTGGCTTTGGTAATGTCTTTCGGACTTCCTTGCCAAAGAATTTCTCCACCGAATTTCCCAGCTTTTGGACCAATATCCAAAACGTGGTCGGCTTCCAAAATCATATCTTTATCGTGTTCCACCACCAAAACTGAGTTTCCGATATCACGAAGATGTTTTAACGAGTTAATTAATCTTTCGTTGTCACGCTGATGAAGACCGATTGAAGGTTCGTCCAAAATGTAAAGTACATTTACCAATTGAGAACCTATTTGAGTTGCCAAACGAATACGCTGAGATTCTCCTCCAGAAAGCGTTCTTGAGCTTCTACTTAAACTCAGATAATCCAAACCAACATCTAAAAGAAATTGTAATCTGGTTTCGATTTCTTTCAGAATTTCGTGCGCAATCAATTTATTTTTATCACTGAATTTATCTTTGACATCCGCCAACCAATCTTTGAAATCCAACAAAGACAAAGCGTTTACTTCTGCGATATTTTTTCCATCGATTTTGAAACTCAGACTTTCCTGACGAAGACGAGCTCCTTTACAAGTCGGACAAGTTTCTTCGGTTGTGAAATGTCGTTCAACCAAAACCGCATCGTAATTTTCTCTTTCCTCAACAATCTCTTCAAGGATTTTGACTAAACCTTCGAAGTTGATTTTGATTTTTTTTGAAATTCCAGCGTGTTTCAGTTCTTTGGTAATGTCACTGCTGTAACCGTAATAGATGTAATTCAAAGCTTCTTTCGGAATATCTTTGAACGGCGTTGTCAAACTTAAATCAAAAACTTCAAGAATAGATTTGATTTGAGACAGAATCCATTTGTTGGATTTGATTTGTTCTAAAGGCAACAATGCACCTTGATTGATGGACAATTTATCGTTTTCTACAAAATAATCCGTATTGACTTTTTTAACAGTTCCAAGTCCTTTGCAGGTTTCGCAACTTCCTTTTGGAGAGTTGAATGAGAATGTATTGGGTTCAGGCAAAGCCATCGAATCTCCCGTAACATCATCCATTAGATTCTTACTAAAAAAGTGAATCTCGTCTTGTCCCATTTCTTGGATGGCAATCAAACCTTCTCCCATATCAGAAGCGGTTTTCAGAGATTTTTCCATTCTCAGTTCAGAAGCATTTTCTCCGATAATCCAACGGTCAATTACCACTTCGATATCGTGAGTTTTGTATCTGTCAAGTTTTAAATCGTATTCAATATCTTGTAAAACACCGTCAATTCTGGCTTGTGAATAACCTTTTTTGGAAAGATGAATGAACAGTTCGTGGTAATGTCCTTTTCTAGAACGCACAACCGGAGCCAACAGATAAACTTTTTTCCCTTTGAAGTTTTCTTTGATGGTTTCCAAAATCTGGTCTTCCGTATAACTTACCAATCTTTTTCCAGAACTCATCGAATAAGCATCGGAAACTCTTGCAAACAAAAGTCTCAGAAAATCATATAATTCCGTGATTGTTCCAACAGTCGAACGTGGATTTTTGTTGGTTGTTTTTTGTTCGATTGCAATAACCGGCGACAAACCTTCAATTTTATCAACATCCGGACGTTCCAATCCGCCTAAAAACTGCCTTGCATAAGCCGAAAAAGTTTCGATGTAACGGCGTTGTCCTTCGGCAAAAATTGTATCAAAAGCCAAAGAGGATTTTCCACTTCCGGAAAGCCCTGTGATTACTACCAATTCGTTTCTTGGAATTTTTACGGATATATTCTTGAGATTGTGTTCTCTAGCACCGTAAACTTCGATAAAATCCTGATTATCTTTCATTAAATTATTCTCATTCTGGGAAAACGCAAATTTAAGGAAATTAACTTGGTTTTTAATGATTAAATTGATTAAACACTAAGGCACAAAAAATATTTCTATGCGAATGTTTTAAGGCACAAACAAAAACTTTGTGCCTTAAAAATATACAGAAAGGGAAGAAACAACTTTGTGTCTTTGTGTTAGAAATCAAGCGCAAGTTTAATAATATTTAACATTATTTTTTAGAGGATAAAACTTAAGCTAAAACTATCTTTGCAACTTGAAAAAATTAAAAAATGAAACGTATTTTATCAAAACTTGCTTTCGCAGTTTGTATTTTGTCATCACTTTACTCTTTCGCTTGGGGATTGACAGGACACAGGATTGTAGCAGAAATCGCACAGCATCATTTGACTTCCAAAGCTCAGCGAAATATCAAAAAATTGTTTGGTGAGCAGAAAATGGCTTACTATGCCAACTGGCCGGACTTCATTAAGTCTGATACAACAGGTGTTTGGAAAGAAACCTCGTCTTGGCATTATGTAAATATCAATTCACAGAAGAATTTTGAGCAGTTTAAAGATTCTTTATCTGTTCAAAAATCTCCGAATCTTTATACTCAAATCAAAATTTTGTCGGAAAAAATCAAGGATAAAAATGTTTCTCAAAAAGACAAAAAAGAGGCTCTGATGTTCCTGATTCACTTGGTCGGCGACCTGCATCAGCCTTTGCACGTTGGTAGAGCTGCGGATTTGGGCGGCAACAAAATTAACCTGACTTACTTTGGACAAAACACGAATCTACATTCACTATGGGATTCTAAATTGGTTGAAGATCAAAAATATACTTTCACCGAATTTGCTAATCTTCTTGACATCAAATCAAAAGATGAAGTGAAACACATCCAAAGCGGAACATTAGAAGAATGGCTATTTGACAGTCATAAAATCGCGAATTCTATTTACTATCAAACGCCGAAAGATTCTAAGTTGAGTTATAATTATAATTACCGTTTCGAATCTACACTGGAAAGACAATTGCTGTACGGAGGTTTGAGATTGGCAAAAGTGCTGAATGATATTTTCGGATAAAAGTCAGAAATATAATTTTGAAAACTTAAATTCTCTAAATTTTCGCTTTGTAACATTTGCTCAAGCAGTACGAAAATATTTAACAAGTCCAATTCCAAAAAGTTATTGGACTTTTTATTTAATTGGTTTTCAAGATTTTTCGATAAAATATTAATCGAGTTTTTTAATCATCCAAAGATTACAACCGGAATGACCAGAAGCTCCCAAAGCCGTTTCCAGATATTGAAATCCCTGTTTTTCATAAATGGAAACAGCCTTGCTAAACTCAGGCAAACTCTCCAGATAAACCTGATTATATCCTATTTCTTTAGCTTTCTCAAGACATTTTTCCATTAATAATTTTCCGATTCCTTTTCCTCTGGCTTCTCTTGTAAGATAGAATTTCACCAGTTCTATTGTGTTTTCAGGAAGGTTTTCTGTTGGAAAAATTCCGCAACATCCTAGGATAACACCATTTTCTTCCGCGACAAACAAGGCAGAATTTTCTACTTGAAATAAAGAAAACAAATGATCTGTAGTCGGATCTGTGTAAACTGTCCCACAAGTATTCTTCACATCAAAATCGTGAAAACTGGATCGGATAATTTTAGCAAGAATCTCGTTATCTTCTTTTCTATTTTTCCTGATAGTTACTGACATTTTTTATTTTTTTTTTAAATCAGCCAAGGATATTTGTGGAAGATTCCATCAAATAACATTGCCAAAATCCCGAAGAAAATCCATAATCTGAGGAGATTCAGAGATTTAAATTTATCATTTTTTTGATTTCGGTATAACATAAAAATGGTTCCAATAATGACTAATGTCGTTACTAAAAAATACCACGCCATTATATTTTTGAAGCCGATTCCTATACTTAGAATTACGGAAATTGCCAAAGTAATTATCAGAAGAACTAAAAGGATTGACCTTGTATTCTGGAATCCGATTCGGTTCGCAAGTGTGTCGTAACCGAACATTTTATCAGCATTTTTTGTCAATGTATCTTTTGTAATATCGATAATGAATAACATTAGAAAAAGGAAAATTGCCAAGAATAAAATCTTGAGAGAAAATGTCTGGTAATAAATCAACATTCCGAAGAACGGATAGAGTGTTAACAATACAAAAGTGAAATTGTTAAGAACAATTATTTTGCTGAGTTTATGACTGTAAAACCACATCAGAAACTGATAAATCAAGAAGAAAATAAAAACTCTGTGAGACACAAAAATTGCCAATCCAAGTGAGAATACGTTCAGAATAACGTAAGCGGTTAGGAAGTATTTTTCCTTTAAGAAATTCTGCAATCTTGAGCGGAAAGGCTGTGTCAATTGGTCTTTTTCCTTATCATAAAACCGGTTGATAATTCCACCTGCTAGAATACTCAAAACAGAACAGATAATGATACAATGAACTTTGTAATCGAAAACAAAATTCCTTAAAGTTTCTTCTCTATTGAACAGGAAAAATGTAGAAACATACAGCGCAAAAGTGAGCAGAACCGTGACAAAAAAACGAGCACCCAAAAGAAAACCCATCAACTGAGAAATACGATAAAGAGCATTTCGTGAAGTTGGTTTTGCTTCGTTTGTCATTTTTCTAATTTATTATAAAAAGCCTTTCAAAGTTAGACGATGAAAGGCTTATATTACTTTAAATATTTATTTTAAAATCTGTAAATCACTTCTTTGTGGAAACCTTCCAGCATCTTTTCTGCTTTTGCATAATCTTTTGCAAAACCGAGAATGTAACCTCCACCTCCGCTTCCGCAAAGTTTAAGGTAATAAGCGTTAGAATCCAAACCTTTTTTCCAAACATTGAAAAGATTTTCCGGAATCATCGGGCGGAAATGCTCGTATGCCCAAACCGACAATTTCTTAAGATTCCGAAAAAACGGATTCATATCTTTTTTCAGAAAAGCATCGATACAAGCGTTGTTGTAACGGATGAATTCCTCTTTCAAAGTTTTACGGAAACCTTCGTTCTTCAACTTCTCAAAGAAAATCTGAATCATTGGTCCAGTTTCACCAGTTATTCCAGAATCAATCAAGAATATTGCGCCTTTCCCCAATTCTTCTTTTGGGATAGAAACTTTGTCTACACTTTCTTTGCTTTCTATCAGAATCGGAAGATTCATAAAACAAATCAAAGGGTCAATTCCTGAACTTTTTCCGTGGAAATAACTTTCCAACTGACCGAAAATAAATTTTAAGTCTTTCAATTCGTCTTTAGAAATCGTTTCAGGATTTTTTTTGACAAGAGAATATTTTTCGAAAATTGCAGCAACTAAAGCACCGGAACTTCCAACACCGTAACCTTGCGGAATATTAGAATCGAAGAATAAACCTTTTGCAATATCATTTTGAAAAGATTTTACATCTAAATTATACTCTGCAGGCAATTCTAATTCTGAAAGATAATTGGAATATTTTTCCAAAGATTGGTTTGATTTTTTTTCAAAATCGTTATCCAAATCTGAGAATTTCAATGTTCCTTTATAAAAACTGTAAGGTAAGGTAAGACCTTGAGAATCCTCAATAATACCGTACTCACCGAACAAAAGAATTTTTGCGTAAAATAAAGGGTTGTTCATATCGTGCTTTGATATTGCAAATTTACAAAATATTTTGTTTGGAAACTTAACAATTATCGCGCCTAAATTTTATGAATTAAATATTAATTAAACTTAATTAATTGGATTTTGTTTTGACAAACCGAACAAATATCAATCCAAGTGCAAAGAAAATAGTCATCGACAAAGCTGCATAACGCATATTATTATAATGCTCTATCAATGTTGCGAAGATGAAAGTTCCCAAAATAATCGCTAATTTTTCCAACACGTCATAGAAACTGAAATAAGTGGTATTATCCATAGAATCAGTCGGAAGCAATTTGGAATATGTAGATCTTGACATCGCCTGTAAACCGCCCATTACCAAACCGATTACACCAGCAATTCCGTAGAATTGATATTCTACATTTGGATTTTCTTTGTTGAGATAATAAGCCGCAAGACAAGCTCCAATCCACATTGCAACTGTGATACTGATGACATTTTTGTTTCCAATTTTCTTAGATAACCAAGAGAAAAATAATGCTCCAATAATCGCCTCAATCTGAATTAACAATAATGTCATTATCAGCTTATCCTGAGCCATATTGATTTCACTTTTTCCGAACAGAGTTGCCATCAGGAAAATGGTCTGCATCCCAACGCTGTAAAAGAAAAAGCTGGTGAGGAAATACTTCAGATTTCTATCTCCAAAAAGATGATTTCCAACTTTGAATAATTCTCTAAAACTTTGTTTTACAATGTCAATATAAAAACTGATATTATCTTTGAAAACCTCGAAAAAACCGCCTTGTTCAGCGTGACTTTTGAAGATATTTTTATAATTAAGCAAAACCAAATCTTTTGGCAATTGATCTTTTACCTGGCCAAATTGTGGCAAATGTTTGAATGTATATTGTGAAAATCCAAACCACCAAGCTCCTGTCAACAAGAAACTAACTCTTGTATAGATTGCAGCCTGCTTAGGTGTTTCTGCACAAACCTGAATCAATACCAGACAAATCACAACCAAAATCACAGAACCAATGTAGCCGTAAACATAGCCTTTTGCAGAAAGCGAATCTTGTTTATCTGGCGTTGCAATATCCGGTAGAAACGAATTATAAAAAACCAAACTTCCCCAGAAACCAACACTCGCCGTCACACTAAATAGTAACCCTAGCCAAACCGTTCCCATTCCAGTGAACATCGCTAGTCCCATACAGGACGTTGCTCCCAGATAACAGAAAAACTGTAGGAATGATTTCTTATTTCCAATGGTATCTGCCAAAGAGGATAAAATTGGCGACAATAAAACTACAATTACAAATGAAAGCGTCAAGGAATATCCATAAACCGCATCTGGCTGATATTCTTTCCCAAAAATTTTGATCAAATTTCTTACAGGAACTTTTATCCACTGTCCTGTTTCTTTCACATACTCATCTTTTTCATAAGCTGTTGTTAGAATCGAGTAATAAATAGGAAAAATCGTGGAAGTGATCACCAGTGAATAAACCGAGTTGGCCCAGTCGTAGAAAGCCCAGGCACGCATCATTTTTGGGATATTCTTTATTGAGTTTTTGGGAATTGTTTTTTCTATTTCTGACATTGGAAATATATTATTTAGACAAAAATAAAAAAACCATTAAGAAGTTGATTAAAAAATCAATTATTCTTAATGGTTTGTTATTATTAAAGAAAAATCTTACTGTAAATTCTCAATCACAATAGCTGTTGCGCCACCGCCACCATTACAAATAGCAGCAGCTCCAAGCTTTGCATTATTTTGTTTCAACACATTGATTAATGTTACAATAATTCTGGAACCAGAACTTCCCAGTGGATGTCCGAGAGAAACTGCGCCACCATTCACATTCACTTTAGAATCATCTAAACCAAGGATTTTGTTATTTGCTAAACCTACAACAGAAAACGCTTCATTGAACTCGAAGAAATCAATATCATCCTTTGTAAGATTAGCTTTTTTAAGAGCAATTGGTAAAGCTTTGGAAGGCGCCGTTGTGAATCTTTCCGGCTCAACCGCTGCATCAGCGTAAGAAATGATTTTAGCTAATGGTTTCAAACCTAACTCTTCCACTTTTTCTTTTGACATCAGAATCAAAGCAGAAGCACCGTCATTCAATGTTGAAGCATTGGCTGCCGTTACTGTTCCATTTTCTTTTTGGAAAACTGTTGGCAAAGCTGGGATTTTATCGAATTTAACCGCTTTATATTCTTCATCTTCTGAGAAAACAATTGGTTCTCCTTTTCTTTGAGGAATACTTACAGGAACAACCTCATCCGCGAATTTCCCTGCTTCCCAAGCTGCCGCAGACCTTTTGTAAGACTGAATAGCGAATGCATCCTGCTCTTCTCTTGTGATATTGTATTCGGATGCGCACATTTCTGCACAAACACCCATATGAACTTTGTTGTAAACATCTGTCAAACCGTCTTTCAAAAGTCCATCCTGCATTTTGATATCGCCTAATTTCACGCCATTTCTTCCATCAAGATAATGAGGAACACTTGACATATTTTCCATTCCTCCGGCAACAATCACATCCACATCTCCAGCTTTAATTGCCTGAGCTGCCATTGTAACCGCTTTCATACCGGAAGCACAAACTTTATTGATAGTTGTAGAAGGCGTATGATTGGATAAACCTGCACCCAAAGCGACTTGTCTTGCCGGAGCCTGACCTTCGCCTGCCTGCAAAACATTGCCCATATAAATTTCCTCAACCAAACTTGGGTCCAGGTTGATTTTGTCTAAAGCTCCTTTTACCGCAGCAGTTCCCAATTGAGTTGCAGGAACGCCCGACAGACTTCCCATAAAACTTCCCATTGGCGTTCTGACCGCTGATACAATGAATACTTCTTTCATAATATTTTTAATTTTTTGTTTTGATATTCTATTTTAAACACAAGGTTCACAAAGTTTCTCACAAAGTTCACAAACTTCATTAATTTTATAATTAATTGTGTTCCTAGTGTAAATTTTTGTGTCTTTGTGGTTCAATTCTATTTTTTCTTAATGCTATTAAAATTAAGGTTACTCCTAGAAATTCGATGAACCATCCCCAAGATAATTTGACGATTCCGGCAAATGTTGATTGCCAGGATTTGAATGGTAAAAAGCTGAAATAATCCAAAGATTTTAACTTAATAGCAACGATTGTGAAAACAAAAAGCAATATCATTAAAAATGCCATTATTTTCACGAATTTACTTTTGTCAATTAGAATGAAAACCAGCATCAATAAAGAAAATCCCCAAACCGCCATCGCAAGTGTGTTATCGACTTTCCAATAGTTCCAGTTTCCAACGATTGGAATATGAACCAATGGCAAAAAACTGCCTGCCACAACCAAAAACAAACCGATTAACTGTAAATTTTTCATTCTTAATTCTTGTTTGCCAATGTAAATAAAAATTCTTGACTTGCAAAAAAAGTGAAATAATGATTTTAATTTTCCACAAAAAAAATCAAATTAATTTTATAATTTTATATCAATATTTTTGGATATGAATACTGCAGAATTAAAATTAGATTTAATCAATCACATTACGAGTATTACTGATAAAACAAGGCTAAAAGAATTATTGCAACAATTGAAATTTCAATCTGATGAATCTATTTACATTACATCAGAAGATGAAAAACAAGCAATTTCCGCAGCCAGATATCAAATTGACAATGGAGAAGTTCTATCCAATGACAGTGTTCAAGAAGAAATCAAAGAATGGCTCAAAAAATAGTTTGGACCCAAAAGGCTAAAAGAGAGCTTATAGATATTTTGCAATATTGGGTTGATAGAAACAAATCCAATACATTCAGTTTAAAATTAAATTCCTTAATTGAATCACAACTAAATTTGATTTTGGAACAACCAAAAATTGGAAGGAAAACCGATATTCCAAATGTTTACATCAAAGTTATTCATAAGTACCTTCTGTATTATGAATTCGTAAACGACAAACTTTATATCTTGACGATTAGACACGGGAGTCAAAATTCAGAAAACATTCAACTAAAATAAAAAATCACATCCCGTTCGAGATGTGATTCAGTAAGAAAATAGTGTATAAGAATGTTCTATGAAAATTTATAGTTTTAAAAATCAATATTGGCAATTTCGATTCCGATTTGGACTCCGTTTTTGTTTGGCAGATTAGCTTTGTTATTGAAAATTGGAGTAAAATCTTTTTTGATAAATAAATTAACACCTCCGTAACCCAAACTGAATTTCCCTCCAAATAAGAACGCATTCACACCGTCATCCAACGTGTAATCGTATTTTTTGAAATTATCATTTTCGTTATGATATTTCACTTTCACAATGCTTCTCGTATTGATTCCTGCGTAAGCTCCAACTCCAATTTTCCACATTTTTTTTCTCACATCCAGATATTGTTTACCATCATACTCGGTATATTTTGGATTAAGATAAAGCTGGAATTCAATTGGCAAAGTCAGATAAACGTTTCTCAATTTGGAACGTTTCAGTCTGCCTTCAGCAAAATCTTCAAGAAATAATTGAGAATTTTCCTGAACAAAAACCTGCGGACGTTTTGGCATATACGTATCTGTTCTATAAGCTAAGCCATATCTGATGAACCAAGGACTTGTGAAACCTCCTAATTGACGATCTGTACGAAACTGAACTTCAACACTGTGCGAGTTTCCGATTCTCATCTCAGAATCGTTCTCGAAAGGATTAAAACTTCCTTTATCTTTAGTAAGATTGGCAAGCGCATAACCTACACTCAAAGTACTGCTTTTAAGATATTGCGCAGGAGATTTTCCACCTTTTCTGATAGACAGCCCCGCAGTACTGAAAACAAAAAAATCTTTATTTTTCAAAGAATCTGGTTTTGTATTGTAAACAGAATTGGTAACCGCTGTTTTTGTAATATCTTCTAATTGTTGACGCTCGTTCTCAATTTTATCATTGATAATTGTTTCATATCTTTTGGAAACTTCTTCCTTCTGAGCGATTTGTTCAGACTTCGTAATTTTACCAGAACTGAAAGCTTCATCGATTTTGTCGGTTTCAGCTTTCATATTTGCTTTTTCTGTGGATACGATTGAATTGACTTTTTCAGTATAAGATTTCATCTGATTATCAAGCGTAGTTTGTGCTGTAGCAAAGCTTGAAAGCATTGCTAAAAGTAGAATTTTGAATTTCATTTTAGTTTATTTAGTTGTTATAGAATCTTTGTCGTAGAGCGTAATTCCGAAGAGTTTGATACGTTTTGGATTGGGAAAATCAGAATCATTTTTAGGTTTTATAGTATTGATTCCTATTGCAGATTTTGGTGTCTCAGTTTTAGCTTTATCGATTTCTACCCCGAAAAGTAAGTCGGACGAAGACACATATTTTACTTTTTCTCTTGGTTTTTGAATATCAGTTTGAGCCAATTGTTCTTCTGGTTTAGAAACAATCTGAGGTTCTTCTTTTTTTATAATTAATTCTTTTTCAGGAAATTTTTCTGTTATTTGATTTGGTTTTTTAATCGGTTCTGAAGTCGAATAATTTATGTTTTTAATAGCCAATTTTTGATTATCAGTTTCTTGATTATTTTTAGTTGGAATTAATTTCTCAACTTTATTATTTTCTAATTGTTCAACTGTTGTTGGAATTACATTTTGACTATTACTCTGATTTACAAAGTGCTGATTATTATCAACCTCAACTTTTTTATTAGTCATCCAAAAGATTCCGCTCAAACCAAATATAAGAATAACAGCTGCTGCATATCTCCACCAAATCATTTTTGGTTTTTCTTCTTTAGCAGGAACTTGGTCGAGTTTTTCTTCCAATCTGTCCCAAAGACTGTCGGAAACTTTCATTTCCCGATGTTCGTATTTAGATTTCAGATTCTGCATTTTGTTTGGTGTTTTGTTGTTGATTAAAATAATCCTGAAGCCATTTTTTTGCTTTGCTTAGTTGGCTTTTACTTGTTCCTTCGGAGATATTTAGAATTTCTGCAATCTCCAGATGTTTCTTTTCTTCAAAAACAGCGAGGTTAAAAACCAGTTTATAACCAATCGGCATTTCCTTAAAAATAATTTCCAAATCTATATCCTGAGAAAACTCCGAAACATCTTCCGTCTGCTCTGCAATCGCATCTGTAAATTCCGTCTCTGCATACAGAATATGCTTGTTTTTACGAATAAAATTAATCGCATCATTCACAACAATTTTTCTCAGCCAAAAAGGAAATGATTCATAATTTTTACAATCTTCAATCTTCGTAAAGGCTTTGTAAAAAGCATTCATAAGAACATCTTCTGCATCATCCCGATTTTTGATGTAAGAATTCGCGACAGACAACATCTTGCCCGAAAACATCTCGAACAAACTCTTTTGAGCCAGCCGGTCATTTTTCTTTGCTTTGGAGAAGATATGTTGTAAATCTCTGTTCATTTTCTCTTTCTGACTATAAGACGACAAAAATCCGAAATGGTTGCCTGGATTCTTAAAATAAATAAAATTTAATTGTAAAATAACTGATTATCAACAAAATAAATTTTAAATAAACTCTCGCAGATTTTACTAATTTCGCAGACAACATAAAAAAAAGAATCAGTTAAATCTGTAAAATCAGCGAGAAATAAATTTAAATTATGGCAATTCCCTCGCCTTCCTAAAGCCACCGCTCGGGTCGGGCTATCCGTTGCAATCTTTTTTGTGGAAGACGTTTTCCACTTTTGAGTGAACATAATAATCCACAAAAAAGGATTTCCACTACTATCCCTATTGCGGGTTTCGTCATAGAAATAACGTTTTCATCAACTGCATAAAACCACAATATGGCTTAAAAATAATTCTTCGCTGAGCAAAGCGTCTTTGTGAACTTAAAATATTTTCAATTAGATAAAAAAAATCTTAGCGGACTTTGCGTTTAATTTCTACTTCAATCATTATTTCCCAACATTAACAATTTTCTCCTTATTTTTGCAAAAATCAAAACAAACGTGGTAAACACAGACCAAATAAAAGATATACAATCCAGAATAGAAGATCTTCAGAAGTTTCTTGGAATCGAGAAAAAGAAAATTGAGATTGCTAATGATGATGAGAAAACTGCTGCGCCGGACTTTTGGGAAAAGCCAAAAGAAGCCGAAATTTTTCTGAAACAGCTCCGTTCCAAAAAAAAATGGGTGGAAAGCTATGAGGAAATCAATTCTCAGTTCGAGGATTTACTAGTTCTTTTAGAATTCGCAAAAGAAGATCCAGATTCCGAAAAAGAACTGGACGAAAGTTTCCCTCAATTGGTAGAAAAAATTGAGAATCTGGAATTCAAAAATATGCTTTCCAACGAAGGCGATGAATTGTCTGCGGTTCTTCAAATCACAGCCGGAGCTGGCGGAACAGAGTCTTGCGACTGGGCCAGTATGCTGATGCGGATGTACACAATGTGGGCAGACAAGCAAGGCTATAAAATCCGTGAACTGAATTTCCAGGAAGGCGATGTTGCAGGCGTAAAAACTGTAACTTTAGAAATAGAAGGTGAATTTGCTTTCGGTTATCTGAAAGGAGAAAATGGCGTTCACAGATTGGTGAGGATTTCTCCGTTTGACAGTAATGCAAAACGTCATACAAGTTTCGTTTCCGTTTATGTTTATCCTTTGGTGGATGACACGATTGAAATTAATATTAATCCTGCTGATATCAGTTTTGAAACGATGCGTTCTTCGGGAGCTGGTGGACAAAACGTAAATAAGGTTGAAACCGCTGTTCGCCTTCGTCACGCTCCGACAGGAATTATCATTGAAAATTCGGAATCCCGTTCTCAGCTTCAGAATAAGGAAAAAGCAATGCAGCTATTACGTTCCAGACTTTATGAAATTGAACTCGAGGAACGAATGAAAGCCAGAAACGAAATCGAAGCCGGAAAAATGAAAATCGAATGGGGTTCTCAAATCCGAAATTATGTGATGCATCCTTACAAATTGGTAAAAGATGTGCGCTCAGGATATGAAACCTCTGATGTAGATGGTGTGATGAATGGTAACCTGACACCGTTCCTGAAAGCTTATCTTATGAATGAAGGACAAGGCTCTGCAGATGAGTTGGATGATTTGTAGAAAAGCTCCAACAAATTTGAAATTTTATTTTTAAATTTGATAAAAGGTTTTAAATGGACACGGATTTACAAATACAAAATAAAAAATTAGAGTTAATTCAATGGTTATCAACTATTGAGGATTTGAATTTTCTGGAAAAAATTTCTGAGTTCATTTCTCGTGAAAACAAAAAAGACTGGGCAGATCTAATTTCGGATGCTGAAAGACAATCTATTGAAAAGGGAATCGAACAGGCAGACGCTGGAAGGCTAAATCCACATTCTAAAGCGAGAGAAATTTATGGAAAAAGGATTTGAAATTCTTTGGACTGATTTAGCTTTGGAAGAACTTTCTGAAACCGTTGGATATCTTGAAAGAAAATTTTCTCAAAAGGAAATTGACATTTTGGGCGATGAAATTGAAAGGATTACATCAATCCTATCGCAAAATCCAAATATTTTTCCCAATTCTGATAAATTACAAACTAGAAAAGCAGTAATATTAAAATTTAACACTTTATATTATAGAGTCATAAATAATAAAATAGAAATTTTATCATTCTTTTCAAATAGACAATCTCCAGAAAAAAAGAAATTATAATATTAAAATCAAACAAAAAGCCTCAGAAAATTCTGAGGCTTTGATTTTATATTTCTGTATTGAGATCCCAATTTTCAAGGTAATCGTTCACGTGTTTTAGGAACATTCCGCCTAAACTGCCGTCCACTACTCTATGATCGTAAGAATGCGACATAAACATCTTCTGACGAATCGCAATAACATCTCCAAATTCCGTCTCGATAACCGCTGGTTTTTTCACAATCGCACCAACTGCCAAAATCGCAACCTGAGGCTGTGGAATAATAGGAGTTCCCATCAGGTTTCCGAAAGTTCCAACGTTAGAAATTGTATAAGTTGCACCTTGTGTATCTGCTGGCGTCAGTTTTTTATTTCTTGCTCTGTATGCCAAATCATTGATTGCTTTTGCCAATCCTGATAAACTCAATTGGTCTGCATTTTTAATCACCGGAACAATTAGGTTTCCATCTGGAAGAGCGGTAGCCATTCCAATATTGATATTTTTCTTTTTGATGATTTTGTCGCCATCCACAGATACATTAATCATTGGGAAATCCTGAATTGCTTTTACAACCGCTCTGATGAAAATCGGCATAAACGTTAGTTTTTCGCCATCTCTTTTTTGGTAAGAATTTTTGTTGGCATTTCTCCAAGTCACAACATTGGTAACATCAGTTTCAATAAACGACGTTACGTGTGGCGACGTATGTTTGCTGTTAACCATCGCATCTGCAATGATTTTACGAACTCTATCCATCTGAATAATCTCATCTCCTTCATTTACACTGATTGGCTGAGCTGGAGCTGGCTGAGATTTAACCAGAGAAACTGCTTGAGAAACAGTCTGTGGAGCAGGCGCTGATTGAACTGCACCTCTGTTCTGTAAAAATCCAAGAATATCTTCTTTTGTAATTCTTCTTTCCAAACCGCTTCCTTTGATAGATTTAAGTTCAGATTCCGAGATTTTTTCTTCCTGAACAATAGACTTGACTAAAGGCGAAAGATATATATCTGAATTTTGATTACTGAAAGAATTATCGGAATAGCTGCTCAATGGTTGCTCCAAAGCGTTCACAACATCTGGTTCTGGCTGAACTATTTGGTCTTTAACTTCCTCATAAGACTTTGTTTCAGGCTCTTGAGATTCCTGCGAACCGCCTTCTGTTTCCAAAATAGCAATGGCTTCACCAATTTTAGCAACTTCGTCTTTCTGCTTAAGGATTTTAACAATTTTACCTGAAACTGGCGTCGGAACATCAGAATCTACTTTATCTGTTGCTATTTCTACCACAGAGTCGTCTTCTTTTATAAAATCGCCTTCATTAAACAGCCAACTAATAATAGTTGCTTCCATAACGCCCTCGCCCATACTTGGGAGCAATAGTTTGTATTCTGCCATTTTTTGCTTTTTTGAATTTTTCCAAAAGTACACTTTTTTTTATTAATTGTATAATTGAAATTTTTAAAAATTTAAACACTTGAATTTTATAAATTTGACTATTAAAAAACATCACAGTATTATGGCGGTTTACCTCAGCGCAATCATCCACATCAAAGAAAATTATATGATGGATGCAATAGAATTATTAAAAAAACTAGTTATTGAAACCCGTAAAGAAAATGGATGCATACAATACGATTTGTTTGAAGACGTAAGAAATAAGGGCGTTTTTTTTATCCATGAACAATGGGAAACTAACGAAAATCTTCAATCCCATCAAGCATCGGAACATATGATTTATTTTAGGGAAAATATTGCAACATATTTGGAAAAGCCTAATACGGTTTATCTTGGCAACAAACTTTTCTGATTTAAAAATAATCAATAATATCATTAATTATTTAACAAATAATCAAATAAGACAACTTTATTTGTATTTTATTCATAAAATAAGATTTTTTTGAATAGTTTTGCTAATCCTATATTGTACTATAACATAATAAATTTTAAATATGATAATAAATCAACTTACTAGATCTGCTGGGATTGGTGTATTGTTTCTTTTTGCAAATCTAAATGCACAATCTACCAATGACAATATCATCAGAAATTTCATCAAAAATGATGTTACTTTCCGTGCTAACTCAAACGTAGAGTTTAGAATACAAAATGAGGATAAATCAAAAAGTCTTCAGTCTGAAATTGTAAATGTTCAACAATATTACAATAACACGCCAATATATAACTCCCTTGCAAAAGCTGTAATAAGGGGCCGAAATGTAATCTCTTTTAAGAATAATTTCAAACAGGTTAATCCAAATAATATTGTTCGTGATAAGATTGACAAGTCAGAAGCGCTATATACAGCTTTGAGACATCTTGATATTAATACAAGCGGTTTTGAGTTACTGGATGAGAATAGTGGTGATATGATCAACCTTCCTGATAATAAAGTGGCAAGTATCAGATTTTTTTATGAGAAAGACAACGCACTAATTCCCGCTCAGTTATTTTTCATCAATCAAACTAAAGAAAATAAATTCTACTCTACCCTTGTAAGCTTGACAACTGGTGAAATTCTTGAGAACAACAACATGATTAATGAGTGTTCTTTTGAAGACAATCATTTTACTGGTGATCCGTCTGAGAATTCTAGTCATCTCTTGACTCATTTTAACAACAATCTCAAGAATAAAAACTTTTCAAAAGCTGCAACCAATGCCTCTTATAACGTTTTTCCGTTCCCAATAGAAGCTCCGACTTTTGGATCAAGAGCAATCGTAAGCAACCCTTGGGATATCACGGCCTCACCAGAAGGTTGGCACTCTAACGGAACTACTAATTATACAAACACGTATGGTAATAATGTCCTCGCTTATGTAGATAATAACGCTTCCAACACAGTTGGATTTACTCCATCCAGCACAACGTCCGGCAATCTCACATTTGATTTTCCATTTGCTGAGTCAACTTCATTAAGCGCGTATGACAATAGAGCATCTGCTGTAACCAATTTATTTTATGCCAATAATATGATTCACGATATTATGTATAAATTTGGATTTACAGAGACTTCACGAAACTTCCAATCAAATAATTTTGGAAAAGGCGGAGGTGGTAATGATGCTGTAAGAGCAGAAGCTTTTGATGGCAGTGGATACAACAATGCAAATTTTGCGTCAGGATACGAGATCCAAAATTCAAATGGCTCATACACCACACAAGCACCAAGAATGCAGATGTATCTTTGGAATTATAGTGTGCCATTGAAGCAAAGATTATTTTATACAGATCCTGTCTTAGCTACAAGACCTGCAGTCAATACTGGCTCTTCAAACTTCGGAAGACAATTAATGGAAACGGGAATAACTGCTGATGTTGTAATACCATCTGTTGCCAATGCTTGTACAGCTTTGACTGCCGGAAGTCTTACCGGAAAAATAGCTATGGTTAATACCACTACTTGTGCTTATAATGTAAAAGCTAAAAATGTTCAGGATGCTGGTGCAATAGGGATGATTGTCCACAGAACTACTTCTAATTCTGTAAGTGATATTTATGTTGCAAACGTTACCAATGTAAGCATACCAACTATTATGATTCCAAAAGATGAAGGTGATTTTATTACCTCCGAACTTAATGCTGGAAGAACTGTTAATGTGAATCTTAAAGACCTTGCTGTTGGATACAAAAATTCAAGTTTTGATAATGGCGTTATGATCCATGAATACGGACATGGTGTTTCTAACAGATTAACTGGACAAGGATACAGCTGTCTCACAAATCTAGAGCAAATGGGAGAAGGCTGGTCTGATTTTTTTGCGCTAATGCTCACAAATACACCTGGATACACATCCACCACTGGAAGGGGTATTGGAACTTATTCAACCAACTCGCCTACTACAGCCCTAGGAATCAGAAGCTATCGTTACACGACAGATATGACAGCAAATCCTTTTACTTATGCAGATACTAATACCACGCAAGGCCAGGCTCATGCTGTAGGTCAGATTTGGGCAACGATGTTATGGGATTTACATTGGAAAATGGCGGAAAAGTATGGTTATAACTATGATATCACAGCTGACCCAAATTCTGGTAGTGCAAAAGCCCTTCAACTCGTAATGGATGGTTTAAAACTTCAGCCTTGTAACCCTAACTTTGTATCCGGAAGAGATGCCATCCTACAAGCAGATCAGTTGGCAGGCGGCGCAGACAATTGTTTAATCTGGAATGTTTTCGCAAGAAGAGGTTTGGGAGTTAATGCGTCTGCAGGAACCAGTACTAGCATAACAGATCAGGTAGAAGATTTTACGGTTCCACCTGCTTGTGTGCTTGCTACCGAGGATATTGTCAGACATAAAAATTTCGGCATCTATCCAAACCCTGCGAAAGGAGAATTCTTTATAAAAGCTGCTCCAACAGTAGGAAATGCAACAATCAAAGTAGAAATACTTGACATGAATGGTAAACTGGTTAAATCTTTTGAAAGAAAGAAAAACAGCTCAGACTCTATCTCCACTAAAGGATTATTAAAAGGAACTTATCTAGTTGTAATTACTGACAATGGAAAATCCGACGCAGAAAAATTAATAATTGAATAGTAATTCTGCCATATAATGATCTAAAAAAAAAGAGACTGTGATTCTACAGTCTTTTTTTTTACGGAAATATTTTCAACGGTCTCTTGTTCTTGTCTATCGCAACAAGCGTAAAATCGCCCGACACAGCTTTCTCGCGGGTATTATCGTACATCTCTTCCACGAAAATTTCTACACCCACCTTCAAGCTGGTTTTCCCAACGTATTTTACTCTTCCAATCAGTTCCACCAAAGTATCTGCAGGAATGGGTTTCTTAAAATCGATTCTGTCACAACTTACGGTTACAAATGATTTTCTGGCAAATCGAGTTGCAGTCATAAAAGCCACTTCATCCATCATTTCCATCACTTTCCCTCCGAACATGGTATTGTGATGATTAGTTGTATTAGGAAAGACAACTTTGAAAACATGCGTTTCAGATTCTTGGATCTGGGTTTCGTAATTCATTTATTTTTTTAGAATTAATATTAAACATTGAAATTAATAGAAAACTGAAGAGAATTCTACTTCAAATCGCAAAAAATTTTGGGGATCCGACTTTATGTAAATACAGATCACGGTTGCGCGACAGTTGGTGAATTACACACACGATTCACCCTTTTTTACAAATGCAAATATAGGTTTTAACAAATTATTAGAAACGTTTTGCGGATGTTTTTCATTTTGAATATCTTTAAAACCACAAAGAATCCATCAACAACCAATAAACAACCATCAACGATATAATGACTTTCAAAGAACAAATACAACAGGGAATTCCCACAGAATTACCTCAGCCAAAACCATACGACCCAACAATCAATCACGCTCCGAAACGTAAAGAAATCTTAACGGCTGAAGAGAAAAAACTTGCTCTGAAAAACGCTTTACGCTATTTCGATCCTAAATTCCATCCTGAACTTTTAGAAGAATTTAAAAAAGAACTCGATGAGTTCGGAAGAATTTATATGTACCGTTTCCGTCCGGATTACGAGATGAAAGCGAGAGATATTGCAGAATATCCCGGAAAATCTGAGCAGGCAAAGGCGATTATGCTGATGATTCAAAACAATTTGGATTATGCCGTGGCGCAACATCCCCACGAATTGATTACGTATGGTGGAAATGGGGCCGTTTTCTCTAACTGGGCACAGTATCTTCTGACGATGAAATATTTGTCCGAAATGAGTGACGAGCAGACTTTGGTGATGTATTCCGGCCATCCGATGGGATTATTTCCTTCACACAAAGATGCACCGAGAGTGGTTGTGACCAACGGAATGATGATTCCGAATTATTCTAAACCTGATGATTGGGAAAAATTTAATGCGTTGGGTGTAACGCAGTACGGACAAATGACGGCTGGAAGCTATATGTACATTGGTCCGCAGGGAATTGTTCACGGAACAACAATTACAGTTCTGAATGCTTTCAGAAAAATAAATAAAGAACCAAAAGGCGGATTGTTCGTGACTTCTGGTTTGGGTGGAATGTCGGGAGCTCAGCCAAAAGCTGGAAATATTGCTGGTTGCGTTACTGTAATTGCAGAAGTGAATCCAAAGATCACCAAAATCCGTCACGACCAGAAGTGGGTGAATGAAATCCACGAAAATCTGGACGAATTGGTGGCAAGAGTAAGAAAAGCTCAGGAAACTCAGGAAACGGTTTCTCTCGCTTATCTCGGAAATATCGTTGAGGTTTGGGAGAAATTCGATGCCGAGAATTTAAAAATCGATATCGGTTCCGACCAGACTTCGCTTCACAATCCTTGGGCGGGCGGTTATTATCCGGTCGGACAAACCTTTGAGGAATCCAATACGATGATGGCAGAAAACCCTGAATTATTCAAAGAAAAAGTTCAGGAAACTTTGAGAAGACACGCTTCCACCATCAACAAACACACAGCAAAAGGAACCTATTTCTTCGATTACGGAAATGCTTTTTTACTGGAAGCATCAAGAGCCGGAGCCGATGTAATGTCTGAAAATCCGACGTTGGGACGAGAGTTTAAATACCCATCTTACGTTCAGGATATTATGGGACCGATGTGTTTTGATTATGGTTTCGGGCCGTTCCGTTGGGTTTGTACCAGCGGAAAACCGGAAGATTTACAGAAAACAGACGAAATTGCCTGCAACGTTTTAGAGGAAATGATTAAAAATTCTCCCGCTGAAATTCAGCAGCAGATGAAAGACAATATCCAATGGATTAAAGGCGCTCAGGAAAATAAACTGGTCGTTGGTTCGCAGGCGAGAATTTTGTACGCCGATGCAGAAGGAAGAATGAAAATCGCAGAAGCCTTCAACAAAGCCATTGCCAACGGAGAAATCGGGGCGGTGGTTTTGGGTAGAGATCATCACGATGTTTCGGGGACGGATTCGCCGTACAGAGAGACTTCCAATATTTATGACGGATCGAGATTTACGGCAGATATGGCGATTCACAACGTGATTGGCGACAGTTTCCGTGGAGCGACCTGGGTTTCTATTCACAATGGCGGTGGTGTTGGCTGGGGCGAAGTGATCAACGGTGGTTTCGGGATGCTGCTCGATGGAAGCGATGATGCCGACAGAAGGCTGAAATCTATGCTGTTCTGGGACGTCAACAACGGAATTTCACGCCGAAGCTGGGCAAGAAATGAAGGTGCTGTTTTCGCCATCAAAAGAGCAATGGAAGCAGATCCGAATTTGAAAGTGACGTTGCCGAATTTTGTGGATGAGAGTTTGTTTTAATTGAAAATGATTTTATGAATATTCATTCACAATTTACATTTCTGCATTTTTTACTGTTTGGTATTATTTTGCTGATTGCGAATTTTGTTTTTCAGAAATTTAAAAGAAGAAAATTCAAAGAGATTTTCAATTTGTGGATGGTCATTCCTGCTGTTATCTTTACAATACTTACCGCATTTTATCAGGAAAAATTCTGCAGCGGAATGTATTGTGGAACGCGTTATGGATTTCCGCGACAAATTTTTCATATGGCCCATTACATCGGTAAAGATCAGGTAGATGTTCGCATTATTTCTAAAATGCACTGGGATTATTTCTTTCAGAATTTTTTACTTATTTTTCTGTTTCTGAACATCATCAAAAATATTTTCACAAATAATAAAAACCTGCTATGAGGCAGGTCTTATTCATTTTAACTTAATAAAAATCAATAATTAAAAAGGTAAATCTTCCTTTTCTCCTTCCTCATCCTCTACCCATCCAAAATTTCGAGATGAACTTGATATTATTTTTGGATTTTTATCAGCTACTTTTGTGATTTGCGATAAAGTATCCGTAGGTAGGTCTAATAGCAATTCTCTTAAGTCAGGGATGAGAATAACCTCCCGCGGGTTACCACTACTTGTAAATTCTGAAACTTCAGTTAATTTTTTAAATTCATACCTACGCATAATATCATCATAGCTTGTTGATAATTTTGAATTTAAAGAATTAACATCTTCCCACACTCTAATATTTTCAATTTCCCCTGTGCTTTTCCATCCAACACCTAGCTTATATCGTGCAGTATCGATAACATAGTGTAAAAGAAGAATTTCTTCATCTTTTAATTTATCTTCTTGAAGATCTTTCAAAAATTTATTTACTTGATTAGATTCGGTTTTAAGCACAACACTTTTTTTTAATGGCTCCTCTATCAAATTGCTTTCTAATTTTTCTATATCCGAAATATTGAGATCGCGAGATCTATTTGTGGTAGAGTTAATTATGTTCTGACTTTCAATATTATTTACATCTTCAATAAATTTTCGTATCTTTTGATTTATTAGAACAGGATTAGAAGAAATAGTATTATATTGTTTTAAGGACTCAACAAACTCTGTTATTCTATCAACATTATTAATTTTAAAACCCATTTCTCTAGGGTCGAGAGCTCCATTTTGAAATTCTGGGCTTGATGGATTGAATTGGGGTGTAAAAATAATCGTATGCTGATTTTCAATTATCCAAGCTGCACCCATTTCATTTAAACAAGCAATACTAGAATAATACTCAGGTGATAGTAAATAAATAACGTGAGGTTTTTCAGTTATTCTTTCTTTAAGCCAGTTGAATATATTTTTACCATTTGGAATACCAAAAGCATCATTACTTGTAAAAATTATTTGGTTACTACTCACACCAACAGATAAAAGTAAATCAACGATTGCTTGTCCAAATTTCGAATTTTTAGAAGAGTGAGATATGAATATTTTCATCATAAAATATTTAAGTACGCAAATATAGGTTATAGCTAGACTTATTTCCTCATAAACATAACTATTAGAACGATTAGATTCAATAAATTTACCTCCACAAAATCCCAACAATGCAGAACCTAGGAATCATCGGCTTCGGCTGGCTCGGCAATCACATCGCAGAAAGACTATCAGACAGATATCAGATCTTCGCCACCACTACCACACCTGCCAAAGCACAAGACCTCAACACCAGAGGCTACGACGCCACTCTGGTCAGTTTCCCCAATGAGTTGGATGCAGAGACGCCAGCTTGGGAAGTCGCCAAAGATCTGGACGCCATCATCATCAGCGTTCCGTTTTCCGGACTTCGAGGCGCACAGATTCTGATGAATGACAAACGCCAGAACCTCCTCAATTTCCTCGGCGATTACAAAGGTCAAGTTTTTTACACCAGCTCTACGGGCGTTTATCCGCAAACCGAAAGGGAATTTAGAGAAGATGACCTGCCAGCACAGGAAGTGGAAAGCGAAAGCTTCATTCTGGGACAATTCCCCCAAACCAATATCCTGAGATTAGCAGGCTTGATGGGCGATGAGAGACTGCTCAAGAACTATAGCATCTCCAATCTCGATCAGCTGGTAAACCACATCCATTACGCGGATATTTGCACTGTTATCGAGAAAATGCTGGAGCAAAAATCCCAATCCAAGGTTTTTAATATCGTTGCGCCCATCCATCCCAGCAAAGAAGAAGTGATCAATGCTCAGAAAGGACTTCCCAACTCCGGCGAGCGAGCCAAAAAAGGCAGAACCATCTCGCCCAAGAAAATGATTCAGGAATTGGATTTTGAGTTCCAATATCCAGATCCGCAGTATTTTCATTTGTAAGAAAGCAATTGGGTTTTAACACTTTTCGGGATGGATATCTTCTTTTTCAAAAGGCAAAGACGCTGCTTCCAACTATCGAATAAAAAGTTATGATGTTAATTTGAAGAAGTAGATTTACGGATTGATTGTAATTAAAAAATTACGTTAGGCAAGTTTTATCAATAATTTACATTCTCAAATCTACAAAACCGAAATCACTAATAGTTAAAGTTTTCGTAAACCATAAAAAATTTAGAAGAAAAATAGCCTTGAAACTTACAAAATCCAAAGCCTACAAATGCACGATTTGGTTACGTAAAGTGTACAGCGATAGCCTTTCAAAGTCATCTAAACTACAGAACATACAAAAATTTAGTAGAGCTTACATAAACTTTTGTGACTTTTGTGGTTCAAGTTTCACAAGTTTTGGAACCATTCTTGAACCTCTTTCATAAAAATCATTCATTATGGAAGCAACTACAATCAAAACCATCGCAAAATACGGATTAGGTGCAATGTTGATTTCTGCAGGAATTGCACATCTCACATTCGGGAGAAAAGAATTTCAGGCAGAAGTCCCGGAATGGGTTCCGTTGGAAAAGGATGATACTGTTATATATTCGGGTATCGCAGAAATCGCATTAGGAACAGCTATCATTGCGGCACCTAAAAAGTACGAATCATTAATGGGGAAAATCGCGGCCGGATTTTTCACTGCCGTTTTCCCAGGAAATTATACGCAATACAAGGAAAGAAGAAATGCTTTTGGTCTCAATACAGATAATAAAAGACTGGCTAGATTATTTATGCAGCCTTTGTTATTATTATGGGCAATCAAAGCAACAGATTAATAAGATTTGAATTAATTATCAACTCAGCGTTACAGTTGAGTTTTTAATTTTCGAATATAATAAATCAATAATTCGGCTATTTCTAAAACCAATTTTAAACTCTAAATTTATACTTCGAGAAACCGAATTTAATTTCACATTAAACAAAAAACTATGAGTTCAGCACAAAGCAATTTCAACAATTTATTCAAATCTGAAAGCGAAATCCCGGAACAATATAAAGTTCCCCTCATCCATCAAAGAGAATATCTCCTCAATGGAGAATTGGTTCAATGGAACGGTGACGTTACTGAAATCTATTCGCCAGTTTGCATCCCAACCGAAAACAAATTGGAGAGAAAACTTCTGGGTAGCATCCCGAATATCGGACCAAAAGAAGCATTGGATGTTTTGGATGCTTGTGTAAAAGCTTATGATAACGGACTTGGCGAATGGCCAACGATGTCTGTAGAAGGCAGAATCCAATGTATGCAGAAGTTTGTTTATCTGATGATTAAAGAACGCGATCTGGTCATTAAACTATTGATGTGGGAAATTGGCAAAACCCTCCCCGATTCTACCAAAGAATTTGACAGAACCGTAGATTACATCAACCAAACCATCGATGCTTTGAAAGATTTGGACAGAGAATCATCAAGATTTCAACAAGCAGAAGGAACTATTGCTCAAATCCGAAGAGCGCCACTTGGTGTTGTCTTAAGTATGGGACCTTTTAACTATCCTTTGAACGAAATCTTCACTACATTGATTCCAGCTTTAATAATGGGAAATACAATTTTGTTCAAATTACCAAAACACGGCGTTCTCGCTCATTATCCTTTATTGAAAGCCTTCCAAGAAGCATTTCCGAAAGGAACGGTGAACACTTTGTATGGAAAAGGTTCAGAAATCATCACACCAATTATGGAAAGCGGAAAAGTGAATGTTCTGGCTTTCATCGGTTCTAGTAAGGTAGCCAATGGTTTGAAAAAACTTCACCCAAAAGTGAACAGACTGAGAGCAATCCTAAGTCTTGATGCTAAAAATGCAGCAATTGTTACTAAAAATGCCAACTTGGATATTGCGGTTAGTGAAATTATTTTAGGATCATTATCATTTAATGGGCAACGTTGTACAGCATTGAAACTAATCTTCGTTCAGAAAGATGTTGCTGAGGAATTTACAAAGAAATTGACAGATGCCGTTTCTGCTTTGAAAGGTGGATTGCCTTGGGAAAAAGATGTCAAAATCACACCACTCCCAGAAGTAAACAAACCGCCTTATTTGGAAGAATGTATCGCTGATGCGGTCTCAAAAGGCGCAAAAGTATTAAATGAAAATGGCGGTTATAACGAAGCTTCTTTTGTTTTTCCAGCTGTGGTTTATCCTGTAAATGACCAAATGAAATTGTATCACGAAGAGCAATTTGGACCAGTGATTCCGGTGGTACCATTTGATAACATTGGAGAACCTATCGATTATCAAGTAAACGCAAACCACGGGATGCAAGTCAGTATTTTCAGTGAAGATGCTTTGGAAGTTTCTAAATTGATTGATCCTTTTGTGAATTTGGTAAGTCGTGTGAATATCAATTGCCAGGCGCAACGTGGACCAGACGTTTTCCCATTTACAGGAAGAAAAGATAGTGCAGAAGGAACATTATCTGTTTTTGATGCATTAAGATCTTTCTCAATCCGTTCTTTGGTTGCTGCAAAAGTAACCGATTCCAACAAAGAACTCTTGAACACGATTGTTAGAGATCACGATTCTAACTTCCTGAGTACTGATTATATTTTTTAACAATACTTTGAGATAATAGAGGAATAGAGAATAGACATTTATTGTCATTAGACTAAAACCGCAATTAATCAATGCGGTTTTTTTTATATTTAATTCTAAAATATTCCTAAAATTACTTAATCAATTTCAGTATTGCTTTTTTTACAGTATTTTTGAAGTCTAAATTTCTGAATTGAAAAAATTAGATAAATATATAATCAAGACTTTTTTCGGACCATTTCTGTTTATCTTCAGTGTATTGTTCTTCATTTTTATTGTGAACATTATCTGGACTCAGATGTCACAACTGACGGGAAAAGGTCTTACTTATTGGGAAATATCCAAGTTTCTTTTTTATCTGGGAATCAGTGTCGTGAGTATGGTTTTGCCACTTACGATTTTGCTTTCTTCGATTATGACTTTCGGAGATTTTGGCGAGCGCTATGAACTTGCTGCAATGAAGGCTGCGGGAATCTCTCTCGTGCGGGTGATGATGCCACTGTTTATTACGGTTTCATTTCTAGCAGGGATTCTCTTTCTTTTTTCCAATAATGTGATCCCGGATTTCCAGCGGAAGGCAAAAAACATGATGTTCAATATCATCTCATCCAAACCAGCGATCAACTTTACGCCAGGGGTTTTTATAGACCAAATATCAGGATACTCGGTGAAATTTGATAAAATATACGGCGAGAAAGGCGAAAAACTGGAAGGTGTTTTCCTTCATAAAAATGCAAGTTCCTATGATGACCAGCAAACCATCATAGCCAAAAGCGGCAAATTTGCACCAGCTGTAGACCACAATTATCTGAAGCTAATTCTTTACAACGGTTATGTTTTCACGGATGATGTTTCCAACAAAAATTATAATGAAAGACTGAAACAGCCGAATCAGTCTGTAAAATTTGACAGTCTTGTGAACCATTTTGACATCAGCGAACTCATTAATAATGCTATAGAACAAGAAAAAATTACGGATGATTATCGTTTTCAAACTTACGGCGAAGTTCAGGAAACGTTGGAAAAGAACAGAAAAAGTAATGTGGCTACGCTTAACTCCATTGCAACTCCCGTGATCTCACAGACCAATAATTACGTAGAATATATTGATAAAACCAAAACAAAGGATAAGATCATTCAGCCTTACAAAATCGATACACTGAAAAAATATAAAAAGCTGGAGGTTCTTTGGGGCGCTTATAATAAAATAGAAGCCTTAAAATCCAGTGTAAATTCTAACGAAACCGGCATCCGAGATACCATAAAGCAGCATAATAAAATAGTAATGTATCAGCAGAGAATTATTTCTTATTCGTTTACTTGCATTATATTTTTCCTCATTGGTGCCAGTTTGGGATCTATTATCAGAAAAGGTGGTATGGGACTTCCTGTTATTATTGCGATTATTATTNNTATTTTCATTATTTTTTACGTGCTGAATCTTTCTATGGAAAACCTAGCCTGGAAAGGCGCAATGAATCCTTACCTTGCAACTTGGATTCCGAATATGGCTTTATTTCCATTCAGCATCTGGCTGACTTATAAAGCCATGACAGACTCTCAACTTTTCGATATTGAGAAATACAGAGCCCTTTTCAAACCAATTATAGAAAAGTTTTCCAAACCAAATGAACACCAACGATATCAATAACATACAAAAAACCTCTGCATACACAGAGGTTTTATATTTATAGATCACCTATTAAATGCTAACCTGCAAAAGATTCTTTTTAAGCTCGCATCTGAGGCCGCTAAGAATACACTCGGCAAAATAATTCTGGGCGTCTATTGCTTTAGTAAGCGGATGAAGCTCAATTTTATCAGAAAGGATAACTTCTCCTCTGTAAGCAATACTGTAATAGGCAAAAATTTCATACTCAGATTCTGCAACTGGAACTGCATAGCCTGTAGTTGAAATAGCCCACTCTGTTCCAAATTTCTCGGATACGCTAATAGCCATTTGCTCCGTAATTTCTTCGGATACGAAATTGGCTACAGTGCTTTCATCAGCGTCAAGACCAAATTGTCTGATTTTTTCATCATTAGAGAAAGCAGTTATTCCGCCTCTAAAAAATTCCTCCGCACCTGGCATCTGAGAAAATGCCAATTGTAAAAATCCGGAAGTCACCGTTTCAGCAATAGCAATCTTTTCACTTCTCTCAATAAGGTATTGACTGATTTTATCTAATAAAATTTTAGGAAATTCCATAAGTTTATGTTTAGTGTTTAGTCAAGAATTGATTTGTTAAAATGACCTTAACAAATGCTTTGCCATATATTATGTTAAATTAAAACATTAACATTTTTTTTATTATGAGATATAATTGTATTCTTAATAAGACACTATTTTTCAGTTGAATTATAAATGAATCAAATAAAAAATTGACTTTACTCCCATAAAATAAAAACGGTTAAATTGAGGTAAGCTTAAATAAAACGAAATGTGTTGTCAAACAATTTGATATCAAAAATAGACAAAGTCTCCACCACATCACTTCGTTTAAACTCAAACTTATCAATATAATACGAGATCCTAGACTTAACCCGATAATCGAGGCAAGCATTTTACCTTTTTATGCGAAAAATGATAAAACTTTATAAACTTAACGTATTTACTGAGTATCTTAGATTATTAAAAATTGAATATGAAAAAAACTGTTATTCTACTTTTCTCTGTTGTTTTACTGCAATCGTGTATTGTCTCAACTGCTACAAAAGCTGTAAAAGGAGTTGCTAAAGTTGGCTACAAAACTGTAAAAGGAACCGTAAAAGGAGTAAGCTGGGCGGTAAGCAAAGCCAGCGGAAAAATTGATGAAGACCGAATAGACGGGACTTGGAAAGTAATTGGTGTTTACAAAGGTTCTATTGAAGATCTTAGCAACGATCATAATCCGGAAACATCTTTCACATCAGATTGTTCGGAAGGTTTTGACCAGATTGTTTTTAAGTCCAGCAGCTCAAAATATAAACCGGTGCATTGCAGCAGCGAAGATGAAGAATGGCAAAAATACAGTTTAGAATTCGGGAAAAATCCAGTTACAAAAGAAAGGGAAAATTATATAGAATTCGATTATAATAATTACATTTCGGTGATTGATGTTAATAGCAAAACAATGATTCTGGAAGGTAACCTGATGCCTAAATTAGCTTTCTCTGGCGGGAAGCTGTACCTTTTGGAAAAGGTGAAATAACATAAAAATTTGATCATAAAAAAACGACTAAAATAATTTTAGTCGTTTTTGTTTTTATAAACTTACAAATGCAGAGAGGAAGGGAAATGAACCTAATTATATTCAGCATAGCCAATTTTATATAATTATGCTATATATCAATATTTTACATATATTTGTATTAATTAATATACTTAGTTTTTATGTCTAAATATAGAAGAACTAGCACCTAAACTGGCACCTAATGAATTCGACTTTTAAACTTAAAGATCCTAATAGTGAAAAGGAAACTCTGATCTATTTCCGGTCATTTTTTAGCAATGAAAATAAGAATTTCATCTACTCTACTGGTGAAAGAATAAAACCTTCCGAATGGGATTTTGAACACAGACAACCAAATGACCTAAATGGAAGGACAAAACGTGCAGAAAACCACAGAGGTATAAAAAAACAATTAGATAGATATATTGGGTATTTCACTGAAATCGTAAATCGTTACAAAAATATCGGTGAACATCTAACTACTGATATCATAAGGCAAAGGTTTGATGAAGAATTTAAAAAAATTAAGGTGAAAGAAGATTTTTTTAGACTTTATGAGCAATTTATTGATGAGAAAGCTAATGATTATACTGGAAAAGGAATATCAAAATCAACGAAGACAAGATATGAACATAATAAAAACCTACTTCTCGAATTCCAAAACTACTCTAAAATAAAAATCACTTTAGGGAGCTTTAACGAAAAAACTTATAATAAATTCCTTAAATATTGTGTTGAAATCAAAGACCATTCTGCCAATACCATTCATCGTGATGTTGGATTGTTGAAGACATTCCTTTATTGGGCATTAAACAAAAAGTACAGCTACAATAATGACTTCATAAGCTTCAAAAAACCTCCAAAATTTCGTACGGATGAAATTGCTTTAAATTACCAACAAGTTGAGCTCATATACAATTATGACTTCAGTGATAATAAAAGATTGGAAAGAGTACGTGACCTTTTTGTTTTTGGATGTACTACAGGAATGAGGTTTGGCAATTACAGCACGATTTCAAAAAGTGATGTTGATGGTAATTTCATACGGGTCATTGATTTAAAAAGTAAATCTAAAAACTTAGCAATTCCTTTAAACAGTATTTCTAAATCAATACTCGAAAAGTATGATTATAATCTTCCTTGTATTACAAATCAGAAGATGAATGAGTATATTAAGGAGGTTTTTAAAAAGCTTGAATTTAGAGATGAAATAAAGAAGACTATGAAGTATGGTGATGAGTTGGTAGATCAAAAAGCTGAGTTTTGGACAAGAATTTCCTCACATACTGCAAGGAGAAGTTTCATCACTATAATGAAGAACAAGCGAGTTCCGGATAAAGTAATTATGAGTTATACTGGTCATACTAGCTTGGAAGTCTTTAATGCTTACTACAGACCAAGTGAAGATGATAAGATCAACTATATGAATGAAGTCTTTAAATAATCACCACTTTACATTATGGATCAAAAAAAACTTTACGGACGTTGGAATTTTTGGGAAGAATTTGTAGGCTATCCAATGATGATTTATTTCTGGATTAGAAGGCCGAAAATTCCCGAACGTTTGCGAAGTAGAATTGAAAAAGCTCAACAAAAATCCTCTAAAATCGTTCTCGATGAAAAGTTGAGAAATGAATTTTTGATTAGATATGAAAAGTTAGACAATTTCTTCAGTTTTCATTTCAAAGATATTGATGAATCAAGAAATCACAATTTTGAAGAAAAAATCCAATACTGTTTGGATCAGTATAAAAAAGAATCAAACAGCCTGTTAAGTTCAAGTAATCTGATGAAATTGCAGGGCAATTTTTTAAATGGTGCCGAAACTACACTTTTTCTATATTTTGCCTTAAAACACAAAACAAATAGAGAAATTCGCTTAACAGATATTATGATTGGTAATAACACTTCAAAAATTTTCCTTACTTTTTTAAAAGACAAAAAATTTATCGATGAGAATCATAATCTGCTCGTAGATCAAAAATCTTCATTCATCAGAATACATCGATTCCTAAAGGATAATCATATCATTAACCCAGATTTTCAAGATACAACAATAATTGAGGCTATGGAAAATGAATATAATACCAATTTTGACAAAGGAACATTTTCAAGGGCATTAACTGTAAAACCTAATGATTTTGAGGAGGAGATTTATCTAGAACTATCAAAGATATTATTAGGATAGGATCTTTTTTTCTAGAAATATATTTGAGTATTTTTATTGGTTAATGTAACATATTAGTAGGTTCAATTGTCTATGTTGAAAAAAGACTATGAATGTTTTAAAATTACTTCTTATTGTAATTCCTATATCTACGTTTAGTCAACAAATTATTAATGATGATGTTTACCGGTTTTGGAAGGCTTATGATAAAATTCTATTGGAAAATGATTCCTTAAAACAACTTGAAATAATCAAAAAGGAATATATTTCCCAAGGTACGCCCGGGCTTTCTGCAATTATGGAAGCGAGGAATTATTCCGCTAAAGAATATGTTTATGCTATTAATAATTATCCCAAATTCTGGAATTCTGTCAGAACAAATACTTTAAAATCCAATCATTTTTCAAAACAATTCCAAAGAGCTATTGATAAGTTAAAAAGAATCTATCCAGAGTTGAAGCCTGTGAATACATACTTTGAAATAGGAATTCTAAGAACTGGTGGAACGACAAATAAAGGTTTGCTCCTAATCGGTAGTGAAGTTGCTTTGGCTGATGCATCCGTAATAACAGATGAAATTGATAAAAAGTATCCTAATTTGTCACCTTACTTTAAGACAAATCCTATAAATGATGTCGTGTTTTTAAATATCCACGAATATATTCATACCCAACAAAAGGAGACGATAGGAAATACACTACTATCTCAAACGATTATGGAAGGTGTCGCAGAATATTTGTCTGAAATTGCTTTAAATAAAAAATCACCCAATCCTCAAATTAAATTCGGCTATAAAAACGAAAATAGAATAAAGGACGAGTACATTAAGGAAATGTTTTCATCAAATATTTATAACTGGATAATGAATGATAACAAAAATTCATTTGGAATGCGCGATCTTGGTTATTTTGTAGGATATGCAATTTGCAAAAAGTACTATGAAAAATCTGTTGAAAAAGGAAATGCTGTTAAAGAAATGATCGAGTTGAACTACAATAATGAAGATGATTTAATTAAATTTGTCGATAAAGCAGGATATTTTGAGAAACCTTTAAATTTTTATAAGGCGCAGTTTGAGAAGTCGCGTCCAAGTGTTTTATCAACCTCTATTATTAAGAATGGAAGCAATAGTTTTAAATTTGGAATTGTACAGTTTGCTATCAATTTCTCCGAACCAATGGATACAAATAGACGAAGATTTGAATATGGTCCATTAGGCGAAAATGCTATCTACAAATTTAAAAAACAAATTGGTTGGAGTAACAATGATAAAACGTTAACTCTAGAGGTGGAAATTGAACCCAATAAAAAATATCAAGTTTACATTGTTGGTGAGAATGGCTTCAGAAATAAAGAAGGAATTCCTATCAAACCTTTTTTATTTGAGTTTGAAACAGTAAATTAAAAATATAATTATAAATAACTATGAAAAAACAATTTTATCTAATCGCGTTAGCCTTATCACCATTATTAGGAAAAGCACAAAACTCAAATGTTGAAAAAAATATTACAGGAATCCAGGTCGGTCTTTTCGGTGTTGACCTTTATAACGAAATCAAAATATTTGATAAAACCACTTTAAGAGCAGAGTTAAGTTTATTTCCGGCAATCTGGGGTGGTGATCTCTATGCTAAAACTGGCTTTGCATTTTATCCTGCATTGACAATTGAACCTAAATATTACTACAATATTTCTAAACGTTCCGAAAATGGCAAAAACACAAAAAATAATTCAGCTAATTACTTCGGTTTGCAAGTAAGATATATTCCTGATTGGTTTGTCATTTCTAATACGAAAAATTTAAGTCTGGCAAATCAGATTAATTTTATACCAACTTATGGGTTTAGAAGAAACTTTTCAAATAATTTTAACTACGAATTTAAAGCTGGAATAGGTTATGGGGCAACATTTGCAAATTATTATAACACTTCAGGAGCTGTTTTAGATTTAAGTTTTAAAATAGGATATGATTTCTAAAAGGTTTCATAGTAAATAACGATGATAAGTAAACCAGTGTAGTTTCTTTAATGCTAGCTGGTTTACTTACTATTGTTTTCCTCTTTGTTGATGTTCTCCACCGTATAGTGGTTGGGTAATCTTAAAAGCATCTTTATTTGTATTGCTCATTAACAAAACTCAAACTTTACGCAATTTAGTAGAATTGCATCATTAGTTATTCCAATCATACAATTTTGTCTGCAAATAAATATTACAGATTATGCAGACAACAAATCCATTCCAAACCATTCTCGACGAATTAGGGGAAGTAAAAGACTTACTCTATTCTCTCAAAAAAGAACCTGAAATCGAGTTGAAAAAGAAACTATACTCTATAAAAGAGTGTTCAGAAATTCTTAAACTGGATTACCAGACCGTACGCTCACACATTTTAAAAGGCAACATTAAAGCAGAACAAATAGGAAGATTCTACAGAGTCAATCACTTTGATCTGATGGATGCTTTAAACGAGGTCAAATCGCTTAAGTATAGGAGATAGATAAAGATTTTATTTATCAAATAATCTAATTCACCCTTCCGCATTTCATGTACGGAACCAAACCTTTAAAATATGAGCGAAAAAATTCCATACCTCAGAGTAGGCACAACCTATTATAAGACTATCGAGAAACCATTGATCTCAGGAGACAAAATTTCAATTTTGGTACGATGGAACCGTGAAACAATTATTAGCGATCACGGAAAAATTTACGTTTCAAAAGTTTCAAAGTACGATGGCTTCTGCTGTATTCCTTCTCATCTGGAATATAAGCAGATCATAGACGGATTTTACAATATGTACAATGAGATTCCTTATCAACCGATCAATGAAAGTATAAGTACTGAAGCTTTAGAAAACAAAATTCCATTCTCCCTCAAATTTATGAAGCATATTTTCGGAGAGCAATTGGAGTTAGGTTTAGATTACATAAAGATATTGCTTGAATATCCAACCCAGATACTTCCCATTCTTTGCTTGGTAAGTAAAGAAAGATCTACCGGAAAATCCACTTTCATCAAATGGCTAAAATCCATCTTTGGATTAAATATGACCTACATCAAAGGAGACTCATTCAGCAGTCAGTTCAATTCAGATTGGACATCGATGCTTATAGTTGCAATTGATGAAGTATTCTTTGACAAAAAGGAAATCACGGAACGCTTAAAATATCTTTCTACAACTGACAAAGACAAAAAGGAGGCAAAGGGTAAAGACCGTGAAGAAGTTGAATTCTTTGGCAAATTTATTCTCTGTTCCAATAATGAAGATAACTTTATTCAGATTGATGAAAATGAGATCAGATTTTGGATTATCAAAGTAAAATCAATCAAAAGCGAGAACACCGAATTTCTAAAAAACCTCAACAAAGAGATTCCTTACTTTCTTCGATACTTAATTCAAAGAACTTTCCACAGTCGTAAGGAGACAAGGATGTGGTTCACAGAATCACAGATCAGAACAAAAGCTCTTCAGAAACTGGTTTGGAAAAATAATAACAAACTGGAATCTAAAATCATCGAACTTTTATATGAGTTTTTCGAAAGTACCGAAGACAGTAAAATCCTTTGTATTCCTCAGGATATTTTCAATATGCTTGGTAAGATGTTTAGCAAACAATACTGGACAGTCAATGATGTCCGGAAAATACTGAAAGAAAACTGGAAACTCGAACCCCAAAGTAATTCTTTGTCCTATGTCAAATACGACCTCGATTATGGGTTAAGTTTTTTCCAACAGAACAAAACAGGACGATATTTTACAATAGAAAGAAATTTTATTCTTCAAAAATATGATGAAATGATGAACTAATTGATAATGAAAATAAAATCAATTAGTTACATCTCATCAATAGCCTCATCAAACTTTAAACCTTGATTTTTGATGAGAGGATGATGAGAAGAATATTTTCACTTTGATGAAATGATGAGACTTTGATGAGTGTTTAATGTGTTGTAATTCAATTTTTTATATGGCTTTCTCATCAATTCATCAAAAATTATTCAATACTAAACTCGTCCGCCTGAACTGACAGGACCCCTACTATTTACTGAAAAAAAACATTAAAAATTACAAATATGAACTGCAAACAATTCAACAGCATATCGTTGGAAGAAGTCCTCCTTTCTCTCGGACACCTTCCAACGAAACAAAATGAAAAAGAAGCTTGGTATCTCAACCCCTTTGCCACCGAATCCCAAGCATCTTTCAAAGTGGATAAAAGAATTAATGCCTGGTATCTTTACTCAGAGGGTTTAGGGGGGAACAATACCGACTTTATGAAAAGATATTTGAACACTTCGGTCAATGAAGTTTTGGACTGGGCGCAAAAACAAAATTTTTCTTCTTTTCATCAGCAACCACAGATCAAAAAGGCAGAACCAAATTACAGAATTGATGAAATACTGAAAATACAGAATCCAAACCTTAAAAGATATTTGCAGGAACGTGGATTAAGTCCTAAAATCTATGATTACATAAAGGAGGTTCGATTTACAGTTGGAGAAAAGAAACTCTACGCCATTGGCTTTGAAAATTTATCCGGAGGCTTTGAGCTTCGTAATTCTTTTTATAAAGGGTCATTGTTGAAAAAGGATATTTCAATAATTAATCTCAATTGTGGTTTACACGATAAATCAAGTGTTGAATTTAAAAATATCAAAAGTGCATCAGTTTTTGAAGGATTTATGGATGCCTTGTCTTTTATTGAAATGAAGAAATCTTTTACCGGAGATATTCTCGTAATGAACTCTATTGCTCTTTTAAATAAATCTATAGAACATCTCAGAAACTATCCTAATGTCAATCTTTTTCTGGACAACGATACTGCCGGGATAAAATGCAAATCTCATATCTTAAAATTTTTTCCGGAAGCAAAAGATCATTCTGGAAGTTATTCCAACCATAAAGATCTCAACGAATTTTTGATACATCGAATAAAAAATGATAAAGCTAAAAAATCAGAAAAAACAACTGAACAACTTAAGGATTCTGACAAACTAATCGTTAGAAACCAAGAGCTTGAAATCAAAAAAACAACTAGTCTTAAAAGGAAACTTTGATCATGCGCATTGTATGTTTTTACCAACTACCCGCAGAAGTTAGGAGCGCATTCGCAACTTTGAAGGTCGTGCCTCCCAACAAAGTTTCAAATACGCTCTGCGAGGCTTCTAACCTGAGTAAAATAGACTAAGGTTGAATGATAATAACCTGTGTAAAAAGCACACAGGTCTATTATCAAAGGTGCGTAAAATATGCACAGGTAAATTGGAATGCTGCATAATATTCTTACAACAACTTTAATCAAAGAAATCTTTGATAAACTTTTAAAGATGAAAAATAATGAAGACTTCAATTAACTTTAAAGCTGTCAAATCGGATTCTGAAACTCATAATTTCAGAAAGAAAACTTTCGACTATATCCGTAAAGATCTAACATCAAAAAATGAATATTGGATGGAGCAGAAAATAGCAGACCGAATCCAACAAATCGAAGCATACTGTAAAGAAAAGTCCGGAAGGAAATTGCAGAAGAATGCAATGCCAGTTCGGGAAGCTGTAGTTGTTATTAAAGAAGACACAAACATGTTGGAACTTCAAAACTTGGCGAAGAGACTGGAAGAAGAATTGAAAATTCGTGTTTTTCAAATTGCTATTCATAAAGACGAAGGTCATACTGATAAAGACACGAAAGAATGGAAGCCAAATTATCACGCTCATCTTGTGGCTGACTGGCAAGATTTTGAAACTGGTAAAACACTTAAACATCAATCTTACCATTATTCAAAAATGCAGGATCTGACAGCTGAATGCCTGAATATGGAAAGAGGAATTTCTGGATCGAAAGGAAGATTAGAGGCTATTGAATTTAAAATTCAGCAAAAAGAAGAAGATCTTAAAGTTTTGGAAGAAAAGTATGATACAATGAAATCTGAGATGAGTTCTAAAAAATCAGAGGATTTAGTTGTAAAGGAGAGTGATTTTCTAGGTTTTAAAAAAATTAAGACCGACAAGACCATCGAGAATTATGAAGAAGCATTTCGAACTTACAAAAGCATAATTCTTAAAAATAAAACTGAGTTAGATTCCAAGTCAAAACAAATTACTGAACTCAGTACAAAGGTTGATGATTTAAAAAAGCATGTTCATCTTTTCAAAACCAAAAACTCTGTGCTATTATCCAGCCCAACCGTATTTGCTTCTGAAAAGAAAAAATATCTGGATTCTGTAATTAATAGTCTACAGAAGGAGATCAGATTTGCAAGATTTAGAAGTCCACACCTTGACAGAACAGATAGGCAAAAGCTTATAACGGAAATGGAAAAAATAGCACAAAAAATTTCTCAGGAAAACAGCATTCCTTTTGCTGCCTTCAATGAAATTTTTAAAGACCATGAGACGGTCACTCAGCTTTTCTCTCTGTTACAATTCGGTGATAAAAATGCAAATTATGAGGCTGAGGATATTCCAATTCAAAACAAAAGAAAGAGAAAAAGACTCTGATAACATCAATGTATTGCAGAGTAATCTCTTTTGATTGATAGCAATCAAGAAAGCAAGAAGTCAAGATTTAAAGAAAGCAATAATTCAAGGAAGCAGGGAAGCAATCAATCTCGCTAGATTCATTGATGATAACTTTTATTGTATAGGGTTCTCCTATTTGCAATACTTTGCTTTTTTGATTATGCTTTCTCCATTTTTGAAAACAAAAAAAGAAACCCACGCCGTTGTATACGCCGGAAAATGTAATTAGTTTCCAGTATTTGGTGAGTGTTCAAAACCTCACCCTACGGGTTTACAAGCACCCTCATTTTTTTAGCTATCCGATGATCAATTCGATACCGGCTTTTTCTGCTTTGTATTTTATTTTGGTCTGCAATTCATAATAGCTCCAGTTGCGAAGCACAAACTCCTGTTCTTTTGCAATCCCTATTTGGTCCTCCTGATCTTTAAGGATCAGTGTGCCCGCCTGTTGCCGGATGCAGAAATCAATCAACATCCGGCTGTACAGATGAAGATGATGACTGACAAAACGGTTTTCAAGATTCTCTGTTTTGTGCAATGCTTTTTGTTTCCGTTTGGTTCCATGTCCGGAACGGGAATAAGCGAATCCGGCTCGAATCCTTTTATTACTGGCCTGGATCGCCAATCTGCGGTAGAGGAATTCCTCTTTCGAGCCAATAGTCATCCGCACATTGTTGGCTTTTACCACAATCGGATGTTCTAATGACAGAGATGCTTCAGCAATGATTTCTGGTTTTAAGCGGTTGTCTTCCTTTTCAAACTCAAAGACGGCCAGCCAAAATATTTTTCCGTCTTTCAGTTGTACCTGTGAATTGCACAGCTTGATCTCTTCCCTTAGAAGGCGCTCGAGGACTAAATGTTTATCAGAGAAATCTTTTCCTAAGTAGGTTTTTACCGGGATTGCAAACATATTGAAGGTAAATGCTTTCTTTTTCGCATCATACTTCATTTTGCTGATGCACTTGACCGGAAGCGGAATGGGAATGTCTTTTTTAAAATTCCTCAAAGATTGTGATCCCTGCCAGTAGTCGGCTTTGTTTTTGGAAAAGGTGGATTGAATCGTATTATTCAGACATCCCAGAATATCGGTGGGGATTTCTCCCTTGAAACGGTCAAAGACCAGGCGTGCCGTGGTGTTTGTTTTCGAACGGTTGAAGATTCCCATTTCATCTTTGTTTTCATCAGCTAATTTATATTGGATTTCTTCGGTGAGGTAAAAGAAATCCTTGATCATTTCCTGTACATACAGATGGGAAACAATCAGATTAGCCGCCCGGAAACAGCGGTTCTGATACCGATAGAGCTTTTCCCACATTTGGCTTTTTTCTTCAAACGGAACATCAATCACCAGCTGAATTTTTCGGGTCAGGGTTATCGTAGACTTTTCCATATCAAACCGTTATTTTAGAAGTGTTTAGATTTTGCAGATGCTGATAGGCGTACAGAAATTCCCGATGCACTTCCTTTTCAGACAGCTTGAGTTCTTTCGCAATTACCGCAAATGAAGATTTCTGTTCAAACCGTCTTTTGACAATCTCCAGCTGCTGACTGCTAAGTTGTTCTGAGCGCTCTTCTTTAATCAAAACTTTTTCCTCTGGCTGCTCAAAGGAAGTGACTTTGAGAATTTTCCGAAGATCATCTATGGCTTTGCTTATCTCCATACTAATTCCTGTCACGCTGCTTCCCATAGCTTCTGCTATGGGCTTGTATTTAAAGCCATATTCAAGGCAGAGTTCTATCAAGTGTTTCCTTTTAGGGTTCAGAACAGGTAAAACCTTTGTGATTTCATCGAATTTGTTCTGGTCGGATTCCTGGTTATTTAAGTATTCTTTATCTTTCAGAGGATCGTAACCAGCAAGATACTCCTGATAATTCTCAAAACTGTTAAGAGAGGCCATTAAGCGGCTAAATTTATTTCTGGGAGCAGTGACATACGCTATACAATCCCTTTTCATCACAAACCGCAAAAAGCCTGTTATGTGATCAGGTGTTTCAATAGAGTCACGTTGTAGCCACAATTTAAGGAAGGTATCCTGAACAATTGTGTTCACTGCAAAATCATCCTTCAGCACCTGCCATCCGAGCCAGAAAAGGAGTCTTTTGTAACGCAGATGAATGTGTTCAAGAGCTATCGGATTGCCTTTTTTCAGTAGTTTGTATAATTGAAAGTCAGTCAACTTACTGGGCAAAGAGTTTGTTCTTTTCATAAACAGAGTATTTTATTTAAATTCTCATTTGAAGTAACTGCTTAATCTATAAGATGAATTCTACTCATTATTAATAACGTCAACTTATTTTAGCTTACGCAAAATAAAAATCTTGGAACTCAACTTACCGACTCGTAGTAATAGCATATCGAGCAACGATAAGCAAGACCAGGTCAAGGTTGTAGGTCAGATTTACTTAGCAACTCGTTATTTTTTGAAAAATGCCAATTTCCAGTCAGACATCTAAGCAATGGCTTCTATTTCTTTGAACTATCGCAAAATTACCTTTATAACTAATTTGTTCAAATATAAGAAATTTCCATTTTGTTACAAGAACTTGTAACACAATTTGCAAATAAAATTACGCCCTTTGTATAAATTGTTAGCAAATGGATGTTTTAAAAGATGAAATACTAAAAAAATTTGGAGAACACGTTAAAGATTTGAGAACTAAATCAGGACTTACCCAAGACGAGGTTGTACTAAATAGTAGCAAAATTACTAAAGGTACAGTAAGTGATATTGAAAATGGAAAAAGAAATTTTGCTTTTACTACTTTAATCGATTTAGCTAAAGGTTTAAATGTGTCTCCTAAAGATTTGCTGAACTTTAAATTTGATTAGAAATTGCATAATAGTAATTTTACATTAGCTATAGTTACAATTTACTCCGAAATTTGGTGGTCAATTTGACCATCTTTCCACCAAAAAAATACGATGGAAATTCTACTGAAAATGCAAGATTGTGGAATTTAAACTAGGATTTTAATGACAAGAAATGTATTAGTTGCTTTATATTTCACTTGTTGCTTAAATTATAGGATTACTATACTAGAGATTAAATTAAAATATATTTAAGTGAGATAATTTATAGGGTGAATTTGATTTCAAAGCTTTAAATATTTAACTAAACTATTAACTATGTCAAATATCCCAGTTATTGATAAAACCTTTTTATGTATTGTAAATAGCAATTCAACTGCTCTCGTTAGTGTATCATTAAGTTATATATTTAATGGTAAATACCCATTGATTTTTGAATTCAACGATGTAACAACACCGGAGGATGTTAAAGATTTGAATGAGTTGGACATACACCACGTTTCAAGAAGTAGAGCTAGGAAATTTAATATAATACTAAGAAATACTATAAAACTTCTTGAAGAAATTGAAAATATTTTACTTATAGGCTTAACAAGAGACCAAATATCTTATTTAAATTTTCTAGATAATTTTAATGTTATTGAAATAAATGAGATGGATGATGTAGATTTTCTACTTTCGCCATTTACTTCCAATACACTAAAAGTCAGATTCAATGATAATAATTTACTAAATAGTTATAATCATGCGTTGCAAAATAAAGCAATCTTAGAATACGACAGATTTTCAGATAATAACTTTGAAACAAATATAGATTATTCAAAAAAAGATTTGCTATTTGTAGAGGATACGGGATTTGCAAATTCTTTAATTGGTATTAATTATGGTATTTCAGCAGGATTTCAAGTTATCATATTACCCAAATTAGATTCTAATAAAAAGGAACTTCAAAATTTAATTTTTGATTGGAAAAAAGGAAATAGTAATGCTTATAACCAATTACGTGCACTTGCTTATAAAAATATAGGTGATATCAATTTTTCTAAATTTGATTTAGCTATTTTTTTTACAGAAGGATATCCTTATTCTTTAATTCTAAATAATGTAATACCTATATCACATGTACACTTAAACTTAAGCCCTGACTTTTTAGTTTTTAATAACTTGTATTATGAGAATGACGATAAATTTTGCACATCAGTAATATTTTCGCCGAAACATTTTAAAGATGATAAAGAAGAAGTTAACGTACTAATAAAAAAATTTGAACAAGAAAATTATCTTCAATTTAATCTAATTGGTGAAAATGCTACAGCTTCTAATATTGATTATACTATACAAACATTTCCATTCAATATTATACATTTTTGCAGTCACGGAGGAGAAGTTAAAGGATATCATTGTATAAGTAACTTTATCGACCGTTTTGAAAATTGGCATGAAGTAGAATACTATGAGGTTTCGAGTATAATGCCAGGTAAGGGAGAAGAATTAATAAAAGTATTTATTAAGAATATTTTTTTAAAATTTGATGGAAAATTATGGAAAAGCAAAGAATTAAAAGAGTTAAATTATCCTAGTGAAGTTTTTGTTGATATGATGGCAAATCTAAATGATTTAGAAAAAACTTCTCAAAGAAAAGCAATAGGTTCTGTGCCCAATTCTTCTGCAATTTCTTGCAAAAATTTTAATTATCAAGCAATATTTGATAGGATGGCTGCTTTTCATTCGCCTGTGCTTGTATTTAATAATACCTGTTGGTCTAATACTGATATCAAGAATAGTTTTATTGATTGTGGAGCAAGAAATTATATTGGAACACTTTGGGAGATAAATACTGATTATGCTAAAACTTTTTCTGAAAAATTTTATTGTAATATAATTGATAACAAAATTACTCTTTTAGAATCTTTTCATAATAATATAAATGTTGGTTGTGAAGATAAAGATTTAAATATTTATATATTCTGGGGACTGAATATTAGTAAATTTAAAAAAAATACAGAAAGTGATGGCGAAATCCAAGTTCGGAATAGGTTAAGGCATGTCATCAATACCTATTCGCAAGCTATGAGAGATACAAATGATAAAGAAGCTAGGGTGTCTACAAGAAATATGTTAAATTTTATGTTTAGAGAATATAGGGAATACATAAAATAATTTTGTTAAGCTTATAAATTCAATTGTTGTTTTTTTATTTTTAAAGTACCTTAGCACATTAATTTTTATATAAATCTATTTTCGGAAATAGATTTATCTGTATGGAATAACAATCAATGGCAATAAAAAAATCAGAATTGTACAGCTCTTTGTGGGCTAGTTGCGATGAATTAAGGGGCGGTATGGACGCCTCACAATATAAAGACTATGTACTTACGATGTTGTTTGTGAAGTACATCTCCGATAAATACAAGGGCAATCCTTTTGCTGCCATCACCGTGCCCGAAGGGGCATCGTTTGACGATATGGTCAACCTGATTGGCAATGCAGAAATTGGCGATAAGGTGAATAAACAAATCCTGAATCCGATAAAGGAAGCTAATAAGCTCAATGAATTTCCTGATTTTAATGACGAAAGTAAATTAGGTAAAGGAAAAGATTTGGTAGATACGGTTTCTAATTTGGTACGTATTTTCAATGACCCAAGTTTGGATTTCTCTGGTAATTCTGCGGAAGGTGATGATATTCTGGGCGATGCGTATGAGTATTTGATGCGCCATTTTGCTACTGAAAGTGGAAAATCTAAAGGACAGTTTTATACGCCTGCCGAAGTTTCAAGAGTATTGGCGAAAGTGATTGGCATTAATCAAAATAATTCTTCACACCAGACAATGGCTTATGACCCTACCTGTGGTTCGGGTTCGTTGTTGTTGAAAGTGATGAATGAAGCGGGCAAAAATATTGATCTCTATGGGCAGGAAAAAGAAACCACTACTGCCAACTTAGCGCATATGAATATGATTCTGCACGGTGCAGAAACTGCCACCATTATTGCAGATAATACGTTGAGCCGTCCGTTTTACAAGGAAGAAAACGGTACGCTCAAAAAGTTTGATTATGTAGTTGCCAATCCGCCTTTTTCGTTGAAAAGCTGGAGCAATGGGGTAAATGTGGACAGCGATGAATACAGCCGTTTTGCCTTAGGCGTTCCGCCAGAGAAGAATGGTGATTATGCTTTTCTCCTGCACATTTTACAATCTTTAAAATCTAATGGAAAAGGAGCAGTGGTATTGCCTCACGGTGTTTTGTTCCGTGGGAATGCTGAGGGTGAAATCCGTAAGAATATTTTAAAGAAAGGATACATCAAAGCCATTATCGGTTTGCCTGCCAATTTGTTTTATGGTACGGGCATTCCGGCTTGTATTATAGTGTTGGATAAAGAAAATGCTGAACACCGCAAAGGTCTGTTTATGATTGATGCAAGTAAAGGCTTTGTGAAAGATGGCAACAAAAACCGACTGAGAGAGCAGGACATCCGCAAGATTACCGATGTGTTTGATGCTTTTGCTGAAGTACCAAAGTTCAGCCGAATGGTTTCTATGACGGAAATTGCCGACCCTAAAAACGATTACAACCTCAACATTCCACGTTATATTGATACGCAGGAAGCAGAGGATATCCAAGATTTGGGTGGGCATTTGCAAGGAGGCATTCCGCAGAAAGATGTAGACAGTTTACAGGCGTATTGGGATTTGTTTCCATCGCTGAAAGCCGATTTGTTCAGTCAATTAAGGGATGGATATTTTGAATTGAAAGTAGGTGCGGAAAATATTAAATCTACGATTTTTAATCATCCCGAGTTTGTAGCATTTAACGCCAAAATGCACCACGCTTTTGATGAATGGTTGCAGGAACAACAAGGCGAATGGAATGCTTTGGAAAAAGGTTTTCATCTGAAAGAAAGCATAGACCACACGGCAAAAAGCATATTACAGCATTTTGAGAGCAATGCTTTGGTGAGCCATTATGCAATGTACCAACACCTGATGCAATATTGGGGTGAAGTGATGCAGGATGATTTTTACAGCATTGCTCTGGATGGCTGGAAAGCAGGAAACGAATATACCCGACTGGTGATTAAAGGTAAAAAAGGAAAAGATGGCAAAACCAGTGCTGATAAAGAGATTGCTGGTTTAGCTGGTATTGAAGGGAGAATGATAACACCTGAAATGATTATCCATTATTTCTTCAAGGAACAAAATAAAAAATTACAGGAATTAGAAAACCAACTGAACCTTACGCAGGAAGCCCTTGCGGAAATAGAAGAGGAAAACAGCGGTGATGAAGGTATTTTCAGTGATTTGGAAAAAATCAATCTAAAAAATGTAAAAGACTTTTATAAAGTTCGTAAAGCCGAAAATGCTTCTAAAGAAGAGTTAAAATACATTAAAAATTATATTGAGACGCAGGAAGCTTTAGGAGGTATTAATAAACTCATCAAAATAGCGAAAGAGAATTTGGAACTCAAAGTGGTGGCGCAATATCCTTTATTAACCGAAGCCGAAATAAAAGATATGGTGATCAACCACAAATGGACACCTGTATTACAAAATGCGCTGAACAGCGAACAGGAAAAGCTGAGCCAAAATCTTACGCAACGCATTAAGGAACTGGCAGACCGTTATCAACAGGCTTTACCTACTTTGGAAACCCAAACCGCGGAAGCTTCACAAAAAGTATTGGCTCACCTGCAAAAAATGGGGTTGGTATGGTAAAGGAAAATACGATGAAGCAGACGGAGATTGGTTTGTTGCCAGAGGATTGGAACGTAATAAACTTAGAGGAAAATTTCACTCTCAAAGCAAGAATTGGCTGGCAAGGCTTAACAACAGCAGAATATCTTGAAAATGGTGAGTATGGTTTAGTGACAGGAACTGATTTTAGAAATGGATATATTGATTGGGATAATTGTGTTTTTGTTGAAAAAATACGATTTGATCAGGACAAAAATATTCAACTTAAAAAAGGAGATGTGCTTGTTACAAAGGATGGAACCATTGGAAAGATTGCATTTATCGATTATTTGCCAAAACCCACAACATTAAATAGTGGAGTTTTTGTAGTAAGGCCTAAATCAACAAATATCAACAGTAGATTTTTTTACTACGTCTTAATGTCGTTTTATTTCGATGATTTTCTTCTAAAAATTACCGCTGGTTCTACAATAACACACTTGTATCAAAAAGATTTTGTCAATTTTAATTTAATCTGTCCTCCCTTACCCGAACAAGAAGCGATAGCGGAAGCCTTGAGTGATGCCGATTCGTGGATAGAAAGCCTGGAGCAACTCATTGCCAAAAAATACCTAATCAAACAAGGGGTAATGCAGGAATTGTTGACGCCTAAGGAGGATTGGGAAGTAAAGAAGTTGGGGGATTTAACAAAAATATTTACTAAACAAACTGGCTTTGATTATTCAGCTTATATTAAACCATCTTTGGTTAGAGCTAAAACAGACGAAACTATTCCATTCATCCAAAATAAAGATTTTAAGAATAAATGGATAAATCTAAATACTGATTATTTTATACCTAAATCAATAGCATTAAAATTCCCAAAGATATTATTAGATGAGAAATCTTTACTTGTCTCAATTTCTGGGAGCGTCGGAAATGTAGGAGTATATGAATTGCCTGACTTAGCATTTATTGGTGGTGCAGTTGCAATTCTCAAATTTAAAAATCCTTTATTGATTGATTGGGTTTCCGTTTATCTACAGTCAGATGCTGGGCAATCTAAATTACTTAATAATGTAAAATCAGGTTCTCACCAGAATTTGATTTTAGATGATATTAGAAAAATAGAGATTTTATTTCCAGAATTTTCAGAGCAAACCCGCATCGCCACGATATTATCGGATATGGATGCGGAGCTGGAAGCTTTGGAAGCGCAACTGGGCAAAGCAAGAAAGGTAAAACTAGGGATGATGCAGGAGTTGCTGACGGGGAGAGTGCGGCTGGTGTGATTATAAATAAAAACTAAACTATGGAAATATTAGAAATTAGTTCAAAATTCACTTCAACAATTGCGACTATTTTTGCAGCACTTATTGCAGCCTATATTGCAAATAAATATCAAAAGAATAATCTTGATCTATCACGTGAAAAAATGGAAAAGGATTTATTCACTGAATTTAATAAGAGATATGATGAATTGAATGACAGTTTAACATTATTGTCAAATATAGGTTCAACTGAAGAACTAAAAGCTACCGAATCATTAATTGAAAATAAATCTATGTATAATGTACTAATAGATTACTTTAATTTGTGCGCAGAGCAGTTTTATTGGAAAGAAAAAGAAAGAATCTCAAAAGAAGTATGGAAAAGCTGGAATAAAGGAATGAAGTTTTATTATGACGGCTACACTGTAGTGAGAGAGCTTTGGGAAGAGGAAACAAAAGATGAAAAGTATGAATCTTATTATTTAAAACAAGGACGTGATTTCTTTAAAGAAAACTAAATAAGCACTATAAAAAACTAATATCGATGAAAGTAAGACACTCTAAATTTTTTAAAGACTTACCTAATTATTCAATTGAATGGGGAGATGGCACGTGGTCAAAAGGCTGGGAGGAAAAGGATTTTGCTATAAGAAATCGTTACAACAAGGAAGATGGCGGTTTTAATATTAGAGGATCTGCAGAAATTCCTTGGACAGATTTTAATAGGATGATTATTGAAAGTATTAAAGAGAATCAATTCTCTAAAAAAGAAATTATTACCATTTTTAAATTTTCAGTAAATCGAATAATTAAAAACATTTTTAGCAAATGAAACATATCTCCTTACGATTAGCTTGGCACGATGACGGCTGGAACGGGCATATTTGCAAAAATCCAAGAGCCAATACCCATTGTGTGGGTCAGCATTCCTATCCAGGTGATTTAATTTCGCAAGACAGAGACTTGGATTGGGAAGAGCAAGAAAATGTAGCAGGATGTCATTGTTCAGCAATTGACGGCATACCACCTTGTTCTTACAGCATCAATGCTTTTGGAAATGCTGCAATCAAGGGAGAAAGTAATCCGCCTGATTTCTTTAAGGATAATTCCAAAGGCATACAGTTTGAAATTCCGGCTTCTACAGCCTGTATTTGGCCCTATGAACAGATGTATTCTGACGATATTAAGGCTGATAAAGATTCATCGCAGACCTATAATTATACGAAAAGATTAGCTGCAGCTAAAAATTTCTTTAAGGAAGTAATACCTAACGAAAGTCTTGTATTTTATTATGCCAACAAAAGTAATCCCTTCAGCGAAGAGGACGATAGAAATTTTGTGCTGGTAGGAATCTCCAGAATTAAGCGAATTGGAGAGGTGATGTTTTACGAAAATGTATCTGAAGAAAATAAAAAGAAATATGCAGATGGATTTGTATGGCAATTGCCTATCACATCTAAATTCCCCGACGAAGGATTTGCAATTCCTTACCATAAGTACAGAAACCAACCAGAAATATTAGAAAGGATAACCTATGTACCAGAAATTTCAGATAATTTTAAATACGGTACAAAACATATATCTGATGATGACGCATTGATCTATGTAGAACGTTTGACAGAAATTGTAGATTTTTTGATCGACATAGACCATACAGAAAATTGGGCAGAAAGAAAGACCTGGTTGGTATCATTGCAAAATGAACTTTGGAAAAAAAGAGGGCCTTATCCTGGGCTAAATTCTGCTTTGGAAGCTTTGGAAATGCCGGAATTTATGGATTTCTACAAAAAAGCGGTAGCCATAAACGAAGGAATTGAAGCAAAAGAAACTATTTTTAGATATCTGAATGATAAAAAACTTACAGATTTTGTAGATAATTTAATTAATCCATTTACACTAAAAGCTTATCAGAAAAACTGGTGTATTAAGTTGGAGAATCAAAACAAGCGAGATTTAATTGAAAATATACTGTCAAGAATTGATTTAAAAACCAGTCAGATCAAGCTGATATTGGATGATAAAAGAGAGCAGAATAATATTTGTTCCTCCATCGACGCAATCCTTGAAAACCCTTTTATCATTCAGGAGGAATACATTGGTATTGATGCAAGCGATATCATCAACTTTGAAAAGATTGACCACGCAGTGTTACCGTCTCAGGAATTGAGTTTGGATATTTTAATTCCCAAAGATGATAACAGAAGACTTCGTGCTTTGATTATTGATTGTCTCAAAAAAGAGGATGTTCATTCTTTTTTAGATCAAGACACTATTCTAGAAAAGGTAAACCAAAAAATGGGTGTTTATCCTGAATGGAAAAATATTCAATTTAATAAAGGATACATTGATTTTGAAAAGGAATTTTTTGAAGAGAAGCTTTTTTTTAGAACAGCAGAGAATATTACTTATGTCTATCTGAAAGACATCTACGAGCAAGAGCGGATAATTGAAAAACAAATTCGAAATTTGGTTGGACGGTTGGCAATAGATGTGCAAAGACCTTTTACCGGAGCGAAATGGCAAAACGAAATCATCAAAACGGATTGTGATTTGGATACAAAAGCTCCAGAAGAATATAGAACTGCCGTCGAAAGTCAGGTTTTGGTTTGCCAGCAAATTTTTAGAAAGCCTATCAGTATCTTATCAGGTGCAGCAGGTACCGGTAAAACAACGGTCATCAATGCGATTATAAAAGCGATAAAATTCAGTTCAAATAATACTGAAAAGTGTTTGCTTCTAGCGCCTACTGGTAAAGCTTCAGACAGAATGAAGGAAGCAACTGGTGAAGAGGCGAAGACCATTCATCAATTTTTAGCAAGTAAAGGTTGGCTCAATCCTAATTTTACTTTCAAAAAAGAAGGAGGCAAAAAAGAGAGTGATATCACAACCTACATTGTTGATGAAACTTCAATGAATGACTTGACCCTAATGGCAACCTTATTCAAAGCCATTAATTGGGATTATGCCAAGCGCATGATATTTGTGGGAGATCCAAATCAGTTACCACCCATTGGGAAGGGAAAAGTTTTTGCAGAAACTATTGAATTTATCAAAGAGATTGATGAGGAAGCGTATGGTCATTTGCGTGATAATATGCGCCAAATGGAAAATAGGATTGACGGCAAGGGCACAGGCATTATTGATTTGGCCTCTATTTATGTACTAGAAGATGGACATTCTTTTGAAAGCAAATCTGACACCGAAGATATACTGAGAAAAATAAATGAAAATGGTGAATTAGATCAAGATGTAAAAGTTCTTATTTGGGAAGATGATGTTTCTCTGGAAGAAAAACTAATCTCCTCTATAAAAAGTGATATGGAACAGAGCGGAAACGATAATATTATGAATTATCAAGTGGTTTCGCCCTATAGAGGAGAATTATTTGGAACGGAGCACTTAAATAAAGTACTTCAAACAAATCTTAATAGTAAAAACGCTCAAAAAGGATTGCTCGGCGGAATAACCTATTTTGATAAAATTATTCAATTTGCTAATCGAGCTGGTTTAAACTCTTACTGGTATAATAACTATAAAATCGATAAATGGGAACGTGTCGCTGTTTATAATGGAGAAATTGGCCAGGTTTGGATGCATCCGTTCGATAAAAAATCCTATCATTATTCTACAAACATCAAGAGATTTAATGTAAAATTCAATAGGCAGCCCCAATATTATATTGAGTTTAATAACGAAAATCAAGTAGTTGAAAATATAGAATTAGGTTATGCGATATCAGTTCATAAATCTCAGGGAAGCGAGTTCAGTTATCTATATTTAATTATACCACAATCTAAGCAAACTTTGCTTTCCACAGAATTAATCTATACAGGAATTACACGAGCAAAAACAAAACTTAGAATTTTTATTGAGAAAGACTTGAGTATTCTTCAGTCTTTAAGGAGGCCAGAACGCTCAAAGCTAAAATTTATAAATTCTTCCTTATTTGCGTTTAGACCATTGCCGATCGAATTTTCAAATATGGGAGGTTGGTACGAGGAAGGAAAAGTTCAAGCAACCCTAAGTGAATATTTGGTAAGAAGCAAATCTGAAGTGATCATTACCAACCTCTTGGTTACTAACGAAATGACCAGTTTTAAATATGAAACGCTATTGTATGCTCCTGATAAAACATTTTATCTCCCAGATTTTACAATTAATGTTAATGGGAAAACATACTATTGGGAACACGTAGGAATGTTGCATTTACCAAAATACAAACAGCGATGGGAAGAGAAGCAGAAATGGTATGATAAGTATTTTCCAAATCAATTGTTGGTTACCTACGAAAGTGAAAATCTTACGATAGAAGCCCAGAGAATAATTGACGAGATAAAAAAAAATTAGGTTCGTAATTGACAAAACACAATCACTATGATCAACCCCATAGAACGCATCACCCAAAATCGCATCATCCAACTTTTCCAAAAAGAATTAAGTTACACGTATTATGGCAACTGGGAAAAAAGAGAGCACAACAGCAACGTAGAAGTTGATATTTTGAAAAAGAATCTGATGGAGCGTGGCTATTCAGAAACTTTGGCAGATAAAGCCGTAAAAGAAGTATATGATTGGGCAACCACCAATTCGGGCAATTTATATAATCGTAACAAAGAAATGTATTCACTTTTGCGTTATGGGGTAAAAGCAAGACCAGATTTGGGTGAGCAATTCGATACCATTTTCCCGATTGATTGGAATGACTTTAATAAAAATGAATTTGGTATTGCAGAAGAAGTGACGCTCACGAAAGGTGAAAACAACCGCCGTCCGGATGTCGTTTTATATATCAATGGAATTGCAATTGGGGTTCTGGAGTTAAAAAGAGGAACGACTGATATTTCGGAGAGTATTAACCAATCTATTTCCAATCAAAAAGTATTATTTAACGAGTGGTTTTATACGACTGTACAATTACTGATGGCAGGGAATAATACACAGGGTTTAAAATACGGAACCATAGAGACCCAATCAAAATATTACTTGTCGTGGAAAGAAGATGAAGCCGATAATGAAGGTTATAAATTAGATAAGTATCTTAAAAAATTATGCACTAAAGAGCGACTTCTTGATATCATTTACAACGGTGTAGTGTTCGATGCAGGTGTAAAGAAATTGCCTCGCCCACACCAGTATTTTGCTTTGAAAGAAGCTCAGGGTTTTGTACGTAAAAAGGAAGGTGGTATTATTTGGCATACGCAAGGTTCTGGAAAATCACTGATGATGGTGATGCTCGGAAAGTGGATTTTAGAGAATGTTTCCAATTCACGAATTGTCATTTTAACCGACCGTACCGAACTCGATGATCAGATAGAAAGGGTCTTTAAAGATGTGGGCGAAACCGATGTTGCCAAAACAAGATCAGGAAAAGAATTGATGCAGTTTTTAACTTCTTCAAGACCGAGGTTGGTTTGTTCGCTTATTCATAAGTTTGGTAATAAAACAGAAACTGATTTTAATGCTTTTATAAAAGATTTACAAGACAATCCTGTACAAACACAAGGAGAGATTTTTGTTTTTATTGATGAATGTCACCGTACACAAAGTGGTAAGCTGAACCAAGTAATGAAAGCAGTTTTGCATAACGCTGTATTTATTGGCTTCACAGGAACACCGTTATTAAAAGAGGATAAGAAAACAACAATGGATGTATTTGGAAGATACATTCATACCTATAAATTTAATGAAGCAGTAGAAGATGGAGTTGTGAAAGATCTGATGTATGAAGGTCGTTCTATTGAACAAAATCTGACGTCTCAAACCAAAGTAGACCAATGGTTTGAAGCAAAGACAGCAGGTTTAAATGATTTCCAAAAGAATGAACTTAAGAAGAAATGGGGTACGATGCAAAACGTATTGAGTTCTAAAAGCAGAATGGAAAAGATTGTTGCTGATATTGTGGTTGATTTCTCTGTTAAACCACGATTGAGATCCCAAAATGGCAATGCTATTCTTGTAGCATCCAGTATTTATGAGGCTTGTAAATACTATAATTTATTTTTAAATACTGAACTTAAAAACAGATGTGCTATCATCACTTCTTATAATCCTAATGCTGGAGATGTTTCATTGGAGGATACAGGAGCAGATAGCGAAACAGATAAACAGTTTATTTATAAAACGTACACAGATCTTTTACAGAATGTAAGCCTAAAAGGAAATAAATCTAAAACAGAAACTTACGAAACGGATTCTAAAGAGAGTTTTCGTAAAGAACCTGCAAGAACGAAGTTGCTGATTGTAGTTTCTAAGTTACTGACAGGTTTCGACGCACCACCTTGTACCTACATTTATATTGATAAGCGAATGCAGGATCACACGTTATTTCAGGCAATTTGCAGAGTAAACCGTTTGGATACCGATGATAAAGACTATGGCTACATCATTGATTATATGGAGTTGTTTGGCAATGTGACTGATGCAATCAATGTTTATACTTCTGAATTAGACAGTGAAGGTTTTACGCAGGAGCAAGTAAGCGTACAATTGAAAGACCGTCTGAAAATAGCAAAAGACCGTTTGTTTACTGCACTGGAAACAGTAGAAAGCATTTGCGAAAATGTAGCTTCCCCGAAAAATGATTTAGCCTATATTCACTACTTTTGTGGCAATACTGAAAATCCGGAAGACTTAAAAGCAACAGAGTATAAACGTATGGCTTTATATAAAGCTATTGTAGAATACATCAGAGCTTATTCAAATGTAAAAGCAGATTTTATTGCAGCAAAATTTACGGATGCAGAAATAAAAAGGTTTAATGATAAACTTGATGAATATCTAAACCTTCGTGAAATCATTCGTATTGCTTCGGGTGAAACCATTGATTTAAAAGCTTATGAAGCAGATATGCGTTTCCTGATAGATACATATATTAAAGCTGAAGAATCAGAGGTGATTTCTCCTTTCGAGAATATTTCGTTATTGGATTTACTGGAAACAGATATGGATAAAGCCATTGATAGTTTGCCAAAAGAGATCAAAGGTAATCAGGAAGCAGTTGCTGAGGTCATAGAAAATAATGTCCGTAGCAAGATTGTAGAAGATCATTTATTTGATCCTAAATATTTCGATCATATGTCAGTTTTATTGCAAGAATTGATTGAACGAAGAAAACAAGAGACTATCAATTACCGAGATTATTTGAAAGAGATGGCGGAGGTCATCCGTCAAGTTAATCAGGGTAAGAAAGATGATATTCCGAAATCTTTGAACACCAAAGGAAAAGTGGCATTGTATCACACGTTAGATGGAAACGAGAAATTGGCACTGGTACTTGAAGAAAAAGTTCAATATGCAAAGCAGGAAGGTTTCAGAGAAAATCTAGCAAAGCAAAAGTTGGTAAAGAAAGCCATTTTTGATGTACTGGATGACGTAAGTAAAGTTGAAGAAATTTATAAAATCATTGAAGCTCATAAAGACGAATATTAATGACCACTGAAATAATACATTTAGGTTCGGTAGATATAGAAGTCACTTTTAAAGCGATTAAAAACCTGCATTTAAGTGTTCATCCCCCTTATGGGAAAGTAACTATTGCTTCTCCTGATTTTTATGATTTGGAAAAGGTGAAGATATATGCAGCTACAAAGTTAGGCTGGATTAAAAGAGAGCAGGATAAGCTCAGAAGCCAAGAGCGTGAAGAACCTAAATTAATGATTACTCAAGAAAGTCATCAGTTTTTAGGGAAGCGTTATTTACTAAAAGTTATTGAAGCCAATCGGCCAAAATTAATTCTAAAACATAATGCAATTGAACTCTATGCAATACCAAATGCTACTTTAGAGCAAAAACAGAATACCCTTTATAGCTGGTACAAAAGAGAATTAGAAGCAAAAATTGGAAAATTAATTTTCGATTACGCTACATTAATGGATGTTTTAGATGTCAATTTTGGTATCAGAAAAATGAAAACCAAATGGGGAAGCTGTAGTATTGAAAAACGGATGCTTTGGTTTAATATTGAATTGGCGAAGAAACCAATCGACTGCATAGAATATATTGTTGTGCATGAACTTGTACATCTATTAGAAAGAAATCATAATAAGAACTTTATTATCTTGATGGATAAGTTTTTACCGAACTGGAGAGTGCAAAAGAAAATATTAAACGAATTACCTCTATAAAATTTCTTAGTATATGCACCACACCCACCGCATCGCCCTCCTCGAAGACAACAGCCGTCAACTGGAAATAAGCATAAGCGAAATTCTTTAGAAATAATTATGGTATTCAAAAAACTAAAAACTAAAATCTGAAATTAACAATTTGAAATGTATTACTTTTAATAATTAATTTTTGAATTATTAATTATAAATATTGCTATTTTGCATCTTATTTGTACCGTTGACTTTTAACTTATTGATTTTCATGTATCGTTATTTTTGAAGAAGATAAGTTTAAAGATATAAATTGTCAAAAAACAGAAGAATGTAACCAAGGTAATTGTACATGTGAAAATAAATATACTTCTTTGCCGATCGGAAAGTCGATCATTTTCCCAGATTATGATGTAAAAATTGATATTGATAAATTTTTTGGGAGTCATTCTGCTGTTTTAGGAAATACTGGAAGTGGTAAATCTTGTACAATTGCTTCAATGTTACAAACCTTATATAGATTTAAAAATTATAGTGCTACGAGAAGTACTTTTATTAATTTATGATTATAAATATATTTACACTATTGGTAAAAAATTCTTGATAACAAGATGTCAAGATGAATTTTTCAAACTAGCACCTATTATGGCACCTGAAAATTAAAAATCCCTGTAAATAGTACTTTACAGGGATTTCTGCAGAGAGGAAGGGAAATGAANNTTCAACCACTCGGACACCTCTCTAATTGAGGTTGCAAATATAATGAAATATCTGATTCCTCCAAGGATTTTTAAAAATCTTCTGTCACTTCTCCCGAAATATTTTCACGGAATAATTCGGAGAACGACTTATCATATTTCGGATTATTGAGAATATGCATCACTTTGGTAATCGCAGCTTCTGCTGTCATATCTTTTCCGCTGATGGCACCGATTGTTGTGAAAATATTACTATTGCTATATTTTCCAAAACTAATTCCGCCTGATACACATTGACTTATCACCACGATTTCTATTCCACGATTTCTCAATTCCTGAAGAATATTTTGAGTTTTTTCATTATTAAAAATCGTTCCCGAACCGAAAACCTGCAAGACAATCGCTTCCGGTGTTTTGAATTCCAACAGAGATTCGAAGTTCATACCGGGGAAAATCCTGTAAAAAATCACATTTTCATTGAGGTAAATATCAAGCTCAAATTCACCTTTGGGTTTCCAAAGCAAATCTTTTTCAATATTAAGATGAACGCCCGACTGTCCAAGAATTGGATAATTTGGACTTTGATAAGCGTCAAAAAACTCAGCAGAATATTTCAGACTTCTATTTCCGCGCAAAAGTTTGTATTCGAAATAAACAGCGACTTCTTTGATGACGGCTTCATCATTTTCATAAAGACTTGCGTAATATAAACTTGTCAAAAGATTTTCTTTCGCATCTGTTCGCAAATCTCCAATTGGCAATTGAGAGCCTGTCAAAATCACTGGTTTACCAAGATTCTTCAGCATAAAACTAAGCGCCGAAGCCGTGTAGGACATCGTATCTGTGCCGTGGAGAATCAGAAAACCATCAAAAGCATCATAGTTTTTATAAATCCATTCCGCTATCATTCGCCATTCTTTGGGTCCCATATCGGAAGAATCTACCGGATTTTCGAATGGATGAACAGAGACTTCGCATTCGAGAAGGTTCATTTCTGGGATTCTTTTGAAAATGTTGGAAAAATCAAATGGAACAAGACTTCCTGTTTCGTAATCTTTCTCCATTCCAATAGTTCCGCCGGTATAAATAAGTAAGACTTTTCTTTTCATAGACTGAATTGATACAAAGGTCAAATGTTGCAGCCCGGCTTGAGCGGAAATCCTTTTTGTGGAGCATTGCGGAACAAAAAGATTGGGAGCGGAAGACGGATTAAGCTGCCATAAAAAAACTCAACAAAAGTAAAATTTTAATCTGAATCGGGAAAATAAAAAATGCCCGTTAAAAAAACGAGCATTATATTGATGTTTTAGTTAAATTATTTAACCAAAAGAATACTTGCAATCTGATTTGCCAACTCTGTTCCGATTCTGTCCTGAGCTTCCTCTGTAGCCGCACCTGTGTGAGGTGTCAAAGAGATTTTTGGATGGGTCAAGATTTTTTCAGAAGGCGTTGGTTCGTTCTCGAAAACATCAAGACCAGCAAATGCTAATTTTCCAGAATCCAGAGCTTCTATCAAAGCTTCTTCATCAATTACACCTCCTCTAGCACAGTTTACAATCGCTGCGCCGGTTTTCATTTTTTCCAATTCTGCTTTTCCGATGATGGGACCATTTTGAGCAGGAACGTGAAGCGTGATAAAATCCGAATGCTGAATCAATTGCTCCAACGGTTCCGTTTCTATCTCCACATTGATATATTGCTGATTGTAGAAATCTACACGCACACTTGCTTTCCCTATTCTAGTGTCAGAAGCAATCACTTTCATTCCCAATCCTAAAGCGATTCTAGCAACTTCTTGCCCGATTCTTCCGATTCCTACGATTCCGATAGTTTTACCTCTCAGTTCAATTCCGGCTTCGTATTTTTTCTTCAGTTTTGCGAACTCAGTGTTCCCTTTCACAGGCATTTGTCTATTGGAGTCTTGCAAAAATCTGCTTCCAGAGAAAAGATGCGCAAAAACCAACTCCGCAACAGATTCCGAAGATGCTGCAGGTGTATTAATCACGTGTTTTCCTTTCTCTCTCGCATAAGCCACTTCGATGTTATCCATTCCAACACCACCTCTACCGATGATTTCTAGACTTGGACAATTGTCCACCATTTCCTTCGTCACTTTCGTCGCGCTTCTTACAAGCAAAACCTTCACTTGATTTTCATTAATGTAAGTGATTAGATTTTCCTGAGCCACTTTGTCCGTGATTACTTCGAATCCATTTTCTTTAAGAGCGTCTATTCCAGATTGCGTCAATCCGTCATTAGCAAGTACTTTCATATTTTTGTATAATTGATAATCGATAGGTGATAAATGATACTGATGTCGAACCAATTCTAATGACATCATCTATCACTCATCATTTATCATTGATATTATTAGTCACGGAAAACCTCTATGGTTACTTGTTTTTCAACCAAATCCGTGAATTTTCCTTTATATCTTGTTGCGCGTACAAGGTGATTGTCTATCCAATGATAGTTTCCACCTCTTGGTTTTCCCAGCAAAACGCTGTGGTATTTGAAACCGTGTTTGTTGAGCCAAGTTTCTGTAATCTCTCTCAAATCCTCTGTTCTGGAAGTGAAAAAACAAATCTGATGACCTTCGTCATACCACTTGTTTATTGTCGCCAAAGCGTCCGGAAATGGTTCGCAAGTTACCATTCTTTCTGGTTCTTCATTAGGAACATCATCTGTAATCGTTCCATCGATGTCGATGAGATAATTCTTGATATCACCTTTCAGCATTGGGCTCAGATGCTCTACATATTCTAATTCCATGAGGTTTAAAATTAAGTAGGCAAAATTACACCTTTATATCCATCACCGCAAATCATTAGCTAAAGATTAATAAAATCTTAATTTTAAAGAATATTATTCAGAAAATTATTCGTTTAGATTGATTCAAATTTTGATTGAATAGGATTTTTTAAACCAAAGATTTTTTTCAAAATTTATTATACCTTACAAATGAAAAAGCCATCTCTTAAGATGGCTTTGTACTGTTAAGATGTTAAATTACAATAACCTAATCCAATTACCATTACCATCTGCCATTAACCTAAAGGCTGACATTGAAGCTCCCAGTGGCGCACCACTCGCCATTGATACCCCATTACTGATAGCAGTATTTCCAGAATACAAAGTCGAATTAGGTGATATTACAGTCCAAGATGAGGATGTTCCCGTAAAATTGTAAATACTAAAATACAAAATGGTCCCTGCGGCATAACTAGATGATGAAGGTATAGTAATAAGTCCCGGTGTTACAGGTAAGCCATTGAGATTCATAACAATTGTTCTGACAGTCAAATCTGTGATATTTACTCCTACGTTAGAATTGAAAATCTGAACTGTTTCCGGAGCAGTACTTCCTGCACTACTAAGCGTAACCCAAGCAGTATTATAATTGCTGGAATCGACTTTTTGCAAAACTTGTCCAGCACTGCCACCAATAGGGACACCAAATCCGGCAGGGCCTGTTGCGCCAGTAACTCCATTAATTCCTGCTAAACCTGCTGGTCCAGTTACTCCTTGAATACCTTGCGGTCCTTGAACACCTG
>DFXK01000003.1:201-45633 GCA_002383165.1 Flavobacteriales bacterium UBA4110 | reverse complement strand
GAATCCCTTGCGGTCCTTGAACTCCTGTCGGTCCCATTGGTCCTGTAGCACCAGTTATTCCTGTCACTCCAGTTACTCCTTGTGGACCTGTTGCTCCTGTTACCCCTTGAACACCTTGAATCCCTTNNTGAACACCTGTTGGACCTGTCACTCCTTGAGCCCCAGTTGCTCCGGTTGCACCTGTTACCCCTTGAACACCTTGAATACCTTGCGGTCCTTGAACACCTGTTGCACCTGTCACTCCTTGAGCTCCAGTTGCTCCGGTTGATCCTGTTACTCCTTGAACACCTTGAGGTCCTTGAACACCTGTTGCACCTGTCACTCCTTGAGCTCCAGTTGCTCCGGTAACACCATTCGCTCCGGTTGCTCCTGTTACTCCTTGAACACCTTGAATACCTTGCGGTCCTTGAACACCTGTTGCACCTGTCACTCCTTGAGCTCCAGTTGCTCCAGTTGCTCCTGTTACCCCTTGAATTCCTTGAGCGCCAGGAAGACCCTGAGGACCTGTCGCTCCAGTAGGACCAGGAAGGGAACTTCCTGAAGTTTTTGCATACAATGCATAAGGAACGCTTAACAATTGCGACGTTCCCGTAATTGTATAATTTGTTGAACCTGTCGGATCTGTTTCTATTTTAATAAAATAAGTATCAGCGCCCCAATCAATTGTAGAATAAGAGCCACTTATCTGTGTTCCTGCTCCAATTTTGACATTCACTAAACCATTGATGTTAGTAGATTGAGACTGTGTTTCAGAATATACCACTGAACCAGTAGCGGAACCTTTCAATATAGAAAATCTCATTCCTACATTTTGACTCTTTACTAGTTCATTGCTGGAATTTCTTATAATTGCTTGATAACTCATGGCATCCTGAACTTGCGAGAACGCAAAAGTTGAAACGAGAGAAGTCGCTAAAAAAGAGAGCTTTTTCATAGTTGATTATTTTTGTTTATTATAATTTATTTATTTGTTTTTAAGACTTTGAACACCTTCACCACTCTACCATCTTTCATGATTTTAAGATAATAAACAGCAGCTGGATAAGAAGTCATTTTAATAGATGTTTGGGACTCATTAATGCTTTTACTGATTAATGATTTACCACTGCCATCATGCAGCTCATATCGGTATTTTTTATAATCATTAAATCCGATTTTCAGGTTAAGAATATCCGGAGTTGGGTTAGGATAGATTTTCAGACTCAGATTAATTTCTGTGATATCAATCCCCAATGTTTCTGTGATTTCGTAAGGCTGTTGAACCCCTGCAGCAACACTCCCAACTGCTGATGTAGCTGTATCGTAAAAAACTTGCCCTAAAGAAAAAGCAGCATTTCCATTAGATCCGGAAGAATTACCTCCAGCTGTATTCGTAGAAGACTGAGCATAAGAATGCATAGAGAATCCTACGACTAATACAATTTGTAATATTGATTTCATTAGTTTAATTTATAATTGATAATAATATTGAATTGATTTTTTCAAATGTGAATTTTAAAAGACAAACCACGTATCAGCATTGTAAACCATTGTCCTTCCTATTGAATTTGAAATCCAATTAGAATTCGAAGTTACGATGGTACTATCTTTTCCAAATTCATTAATATTGGTAGGACGCATTTGCGTTTCTGAATAAACTACAAATCCTGTGGGAGAACCTTTCAAAATAGAAAATTTCATTCCTACATGCTGACTTTTAATCAGTTCGTTTCTAGAATTTCTGATAATTGTTTGATAACTCATTGCGTCTTGTATTTGAAAGAATGAAAAAGTTTAAACAAGACAAAGCTGATAAAAAGAAAGCTTTTTCATAGTTGATTAATTTTATTTCATTATATTTAAATTTATCCTGTTATAAAGCTTCGGTTATTTTCAAAGCTCACTATCAACTATTCTTGATAGAAACCAACCATATAAAGCCATAAACATAAAATAATTATCAATTTTATTGAAATTAAAACAAATGTTTAATAGATTATCATACTTTGAACAAATGTATAAAAAATACATGCACAATTATAAATAATTTTTACCAAAGTCCTAATACACAGAAGAACGTTTTACATATATTCCCCCCAAAAAAAATACAACAAAATATTATGACTTCTATTTTTATACTTAATAATTATTTTGCTTGGTTAAATTACTTATCATCATAGCTTATAATCAAAAAATTAATTTGTCATTATAGCCTTCAAATAATTTCGATTTTGATTTACAGAAGGACAATGTGGTCTGGAAACTGCAGCTTTTTCATTATAATCATAAGCTTTTTGATATTCTCCTAGAAATGATAAACAAACACAAGCTTCTAGATTTGGAATATATCCTGAGTAATCCGAAATTACAAATCCAATATTATCAGATTTACCAACTTTTGTTGCCAAATCAAACCATTTGAATGCTTGATTATAATTTTGTTTTTCTTTATAATAATACCCTATTTCACAACAGATTTCCGGTCTTGGAATATCGTACTCAAAGGTTTTGAATAAAGTTGGTAATACTTTTTCTTCAGCTCCAATCTTTTTATATTCGATTGCTAACTGATGGCTACACGTTATCACATCTTCGATCCAACCCAATCCAGTTGCTAAGAATTTTTCATAATATACAATCGCTTTTTCAGTTTGATTATGATCTTTCAATTCTCGTGCATAATAATATAACTGTCTTGGGGAAAACTCTTTTCCACCATTCTCAAGAGCTTTGTAAATATCAATGTTTCTCGTAGATGCTACTTCTTGTTTTGTTTTCTTGTGCCAGATTTCGATATCTGTATATTGAAGATTACCAATCAAAGGAATACACTCGTGAACAGGATCTATCCATTGGTAATTCTTACTTTTTTTAAATAATCTTTCTCGTGTTGAATGAAATGTAGGATTATTGTTTTGATCGAATGACAAAACATATTTCATCGTGACGATTTCTATGTCATCACTTAGAGTTTTTTTTAAATTTTTGATTTCCTGAACCGATTTTTCTGGTACCACATCATCTGCATCCAGCCACATCTGATAATCCATCGTTGCTTTTGAAAATGCAAAATTACGAGCTACAGAGAAATCATTAATCCATTCAAAATCGTAAACATTATCCGTGAATAGTTTCGCGATTTCTTTGGTGTTATCCGTAGAGCCTGTATCAACGATGATGATTTCATCAGCAAAATCTCTGGCGCTTTCCAAACATCTTCCCAAAACTTCTTCTTCATTTTTGACAATGAGACACAAACTGATTTTCATAAATTAAAAGTTTTTTTTTCAGGTTTAAATATACATGTTTTAATGTCTTGAATATTATTATATTTGATTTAAAAGAAAACTATGGAAAAGAAACTCAAACTTTGGGACGCAGTGATGATCGTGATGGGCTCGATGATAGGAAGCGGAATTTTTATCGTGAGTGCAGATATTATGCGAAATCTGGGCTCCGGTTATTGGATGATTATCGTTTGGCTCATCACAGCAGCTATGACTGTCGCTGCGGCAATAAGTTACGGCGAACTTTCTGCTATGTTCCCAAAAGCGGGCGGACAATACACATACATCACAGAGATTTTTGGTAAACCAATGGGATTTCTTTATGGTTGGGGAATGTTTACTGTTATCCAAACAGGAACGATTGCCGCAGTTGCAGTTGCGTTTGGAAAATTTACAGCTTATTTGATTCCGATTCTTAATGATGCGGCTCCGATTTTCCAAAGTGGCGAATTTAAAATCACTTGGATTCAGATTCTCGCGATTTTTGTGATTCTCTTTCTGACTTTTGTGAATACGAAAGGTGTTCAAAGTGGGAAAATTCTCCAAAACGTTTTTACCTCATCTAAAATCATTGCGCTTCTTGGTTTGATTGTTCTTGGTTTTGTCTTGATTTCTCAATCTAATTGGAGTGCTAATATGAGTTTCGGCTGGGACGCTTTCCAAAACCTGAAACAAACCGAATGGAAAAGTATTTCGGGTGCAACTCTTGTTGGTGGAATTGCTGCCGCAATGGTTGGTTCAGTTTTCAGTTCTGTGGCTTGGGAAAATGTAACTTTTATTTCCGGAGAAATCGAAAATCCGAAAAAGAATGTCGTAAAAGCAATGATTCTGGGAACTTCTGCCGTAATGATTCTTTATCTTTTAGTGAATTTTGTTTACCTCAACGCACTCGACAGAGATTCTATTGCGTTTGCTGCGAATGACCGAGTGGCTGTTGCTGCTGCCGAGAAAATGTTCGGAAATGCTGGAACCATCATCATTGCCGTTCTAGTGATGATTTCGACTTTTGGTTGTGTGAACGGGATTGTATTAGCTGGAGCAAGAGTTTTCCAAACAATGGCAAAAGACGGATTATTCCTGAAATCTGCAATTGAAAATAATAAAAACGGAGTTCCCGCAAAATCACTTTGGATGCAAGGGATTTGGGCAAGTTTGCTTTGTCTGAGCGGGCAATACGGCGATTTGCTGGATATGATTTCGTTTGTGATTGTTTTGTTTTATATGATTACTGTTTTTGGCGTAATTTATCTAAGAATCAAAAAACCTGAATTGGAAAGAGGTTACAAAACGTTCCTATATCCTTTCACACCTATTCTTTATCTTTTGATTGGAACCGGATTTTGTATTTTGTTGTTCATCTATAAACCGCAGTATACTTGGCCTGGATTGGGATTGATTCTGCTTGGGTTGCCTGTTTACTTTTTTATTAATAAGCGGAAATAATTTTCAAATAAATTATTAATGATTAATAACTGATGCTAAATGAAAATTAACAAAACTTATCAAAGCCTTCTAGACAAATCAATTAGTTCAATGCTCTCCGCAATTGAAATATATAACAAACCTGACTTTAAATATCGAGAAGAAACATTCGCAATATTATCAATTAATTCTTGGGAACTTCTATTTAAGGCTCAAATTCTTAAGAATTCAAAATATAAAATGAATTCTATTTACGTACTAGAAAATAAGAAAAAAGTAAACGGCGAAAAATCTAAAATTTTACAACCTAAACTGAATCGCGCTAAAAATCCTATGACAATAAATTTAGCAGATTCAATTTTTAGATTAAGAAAATTAAATATTAATCTTAGTCTAAACTTGGTAAAAAGTCTATTTGCTTTGATTGAATTAAGAGACAATGCAATACATTTTCATAATGATGCCGTTATACAAAAGGAAATACAAGAATTGGGGTTTGCTTGCATTAAAAACTATATAGAATTATTAAAAAATTGGGAACCAAAGGTAAATCTTAATAGTTACAATTTTTATTTAATACCACTAGCTTACATAGATTCAAAAATTGAAGTACAATCTGTATTAACAGATGAGGTCAAAAATTATCTAAATTATTTAAAGAAAAAAGTCACTGAAACTGACGATTCTGATGTAGATTACAGTGTTGCAATAGGTATTGATATAACTTTTAAGAAAAATACTACTCTTGACGGAATTGGAATGCGTTATGATGAAAATGGCGTAGCGATTAAACTATCAGAAGAAGATATAACAAAAAAATATCCACTTACTTACAAAGATGTTACCACAAAATGTCAAAGTAGGTACATTAATTTTAAACAAAACAAGGATTTTAATAAAATTATGAAGCATATAAAATCAGATAAAAATTATTCTCACAATAGAAAACTTGATCCTAACAACCCTAAATCTCAAGCAAAAACATTTTTTAACACAAATATTTGGAAAAAGTTAGATGAGAGTTATAAAAAAAATTAATTCATTAGTATAAATCAAAAATTTATTTTCAAATAAGAGAAAAGAGTTCTACCCTTCCAACAAAAATTCTTTATAATTTCCCAAAAACTTAACATCAGCACCAATCGCTCTCAGCTCATCAATCGAATTGACATAAAGCACATTGTTCCAATCGCCAACAACAGTGATGAAAAAGAAATAGTTGCCTAATTTTGTTTTCAAAGTTCGGGATTCGATTTTGCTAAGGTTCATATTGCGCCACGCAAAAACCGATAAAACCTGATGTAAACCTCCCGCGTGATCTTCAGGTAAAGTGATGAGCATTGCTGTTTTTTTTCCGATACTTTGCATTTCATTCTGATAAGAATTCTCAGTCTTAGAAATCACGATAAATCTAGTGTGATTCTCTTCAACATCGTGGATATTTTCATCAACGACTTTTAAACCATAAAGATTCGCTGCAAATTTGTTCGCAACGGCCGCTATCTTTCTGTCAGGATTTTCGGAAACACGTTTTGCTGCAGCTGCTGTAGATGCAAAATCTTGTTTAGGAACATCTGGATATTTTTGATTCAGGAAATGAAAACTCTGTGCAAGCGCCTGCGGATGAGAATAGATTTTCTCAATTTCAGCATCATTTTCCTGACTTGGATGAATCATCAGATGATGAGCAATCGGCATTACCGCTTCGGCTTCAATCTTGATTTCCGGCGTCTGATAAAGATAATCCAAAGTCATAGAAACCGTTCCTTCTATCGAGTTTTCCAATGGAACAACTGCTTTATCAACTTCATTATTCTGAACCGCCAAAAAGCAATCTAAAATATTAACTTTAGGAATCAATTCTTCATTGGGAAATAATTGAGTCGCGGTCAATTGCGTAAAAGATGCTTCGGGTCCTAAGAATGCTATTTTCATTTTGCGAAATTAAAGATTATTCTTTATTTGAACCACAAAAGTAGATTTATTCATCAATAGAAAATCCTTCGACTCCGCTCAGGATGACGATACTAATATTAGAGTTAAGTCATCAACACTGTCAGGTTGAGCGGAGTCGAAACCTTTTCGCTAAAAAAACTATGTGTCTATGTGGTTAAATCAATTCACAGTTTTCTTAGAGAAATCAAAGTTAAAATTGGCACTTACAATAAAACCATTGTTGTACTGGAACACATTTTTACCTTCCACTTCCCTACCAAGTTGAACAATTTGATTTAAATAACCGCCTTCTACTCTAACCAAATCATTAAATTTGTAGCCCAACAAAACCCCGATTCGGTTCTGGTCAAAAATATTCTCGCCGACATTTTTCCCGAATCCAATCATTATCTCATCGTAAACCGCTGCATAAGGCGTTTTAGCAGCAATCGAATTTCCTTTCAAAGGCATTTGCAAACGAATCATATACCGCGCTCGGTTCATAAACGGATATTGGTCTTCCGAAGTGAGATTAGCATTAGAATATCTCCCAACCCATCGCTGTTCCAACATAAAACGATGCGACAAATCGATTTTTCCAATCTTGTCGGTTACAGTTGCCATTTCGTAAATCCTGTGTTCTGTAAAATCTTTTCCCATTCCGTTCAATGGGATTTCGCCGTAAGGAAAAGTCTCTGTCCAAGCGTAACCAAGGCGCAATTGCAAGTTCGGATTTGCCTGATAATTGATTCCCAAACGCAAAAGACTCTGTTGCCAAGTCGTGATATAATCATTTCTTCTCCACTGATATTCGGTGTGGATGGAGAATTTTGAATCTAATTTGAAAGTTCCGTTGTAAGCATACCAGCCAATGTTGTTATGATTGCTGATTCGGTTTTGTGCGGAAAATGAATTTGAAATTAAAACTAAGAATAATGCGCTAAAGAATAATTTTGCTTTAGTGAAAATCATATTGAAATTTTATCGATTTCTACAAAACTAACGATTCAGAAAGGGAAAAGCAAATGACTTTAATTAGTTTCTATACTGATTGCAGGAACTTTATAATTATTAAATTTCTTATCGGGTTGCAGAATTCTGGCTCTTTTCAAAAGGTCTTCAGCAATTAGAATTGATTCGTTGTGAACTTCGATATCATTCAGAAAAAATCTGGATTCAGATGTGAGGTTTAATTTTTTCTTAGCTTCGGAAATAGTTACTTTTTCGAGATTAAGAGGTTTTTTCAAATTAATATTAATCAAACCATTTTTCAACAGGTCGTCGTAATGTTCGATTTGTGAAGAAGGCGATTTGTAAACTTGCACACTTTGAATTTCTTCTGGTTTAAAACTATGAAGCAAAACATTAGAAACAATCACGTTATCAACAATATAAATTGGATTAGCTTCAGATTTTTGGGCAAAAGAAAATTGGTAGCAAAAGAAAACTACGAAAGCAATAATTAGCTTTTTCATAAAATTTGGATTTGAATAGCTAAGTTAAGGATTTTAATTGGCGTCGCCTTTTTCAATGCCTTCTTCGATTTTTTCATCCACTTCAGCTTCTTCTTCCTCAGAAATTTCAAGCTGATTTTTCGTATCTTCATTTCTTATAACCAAAGAAATCCAAATCGGAAAATGGTCAGAATCAACAGATTTCATCACTTTCATATCAACTAATCGGAAGTGCGGACTTACGAAGAAATGGTCGAGAGGCCAACGTAGAAACCAATATTTAGCGTGAAAGGTATTGAACATTCCTCGTCCACGTCGCGGATCGAGCATTCCGCTGGATTTTAGAAACAGCTTAGTCGTTCTGGACCAGGCGACATCATTCAGGTCTCCAAAAACAATGGCTGGTTTTCCAAATTTCTCTGCCTTTTCGCCAACCAAAAGAATTTCCGCATCACGTTCCGTACTTTCCGGATTTTCCTGAGGAACCGGCGGCGTTGGATGGATTCCGAATAATCTAACCGTTTGATTATTATATTCCAAATCTGCAACAATAGACGGAATATCATCATCAATCAAATAATTGACTTCGTAATTCTTAACCGGAAAATGGCTGTAAAACAGAAGTCCATAAGTGTTTGCCAAAGGAACTTCAATCTTGTATTCGTAATTTTTGGTAACGGTTTTTAAGGCATTTTGCCATTCTTCATCAGTCTCCAAAAAAAATAAAACAGATGGATTTTCCTCTTTGACTAAATCAATTAATTTCTGATAATTCCGGTTATGCTGATAAACATTACAAACCAAAATGTCAAGAACTTTTTCGCCGGGATTTGGTTGAATTTTATCAATCATCGTTTTCCCAAAATCCGTGTATGGAAGAATGATGTAAAATAAATATCCAGCAGAAATTACTTCAGCAGTAAGAATTATATATTCGTAAATATTCGGCTTTTCAAAAGTGAAAAACCAAGCGACAATAAGAATTAGAAGAATGATAAATTTCTGAAAACGAGGATAATCAAACACGCGAAAAACCCAGTAATTATGTCGGATAACGGGAATTAGCATCGATAAAATCGCTAAAACGGATGTAATCCAATAAAGACAATTCTGGATGTTTTCCATTTTCGCTAATCTTTGATATTTTTTCCGAGAATAATAAGACTTCTTTTTTCGCCGTCGAGTTCAGCGATATTTTTGAGATTTCCCCATAATTCAAATCCAAATTTCTCAAACAAAGACAAACTTGGAAGATTATGAGCGAAGATGAAAGCGAGAAGATTTTCGACTCCGAGATTTGGCGCTTTTTCTATACAATATTGCAGAATTTTTTTTCCATAACCTTTTCCTCGGGAATCATCAGAAAGATAAATACTGATTTCCGCCGTTTTCTGATAAGCCGGTCTTCCGTAGAAATCCTGAAAACTAACCCAGCCAATTGTATTTTTATGAAAATCTTCAATCATCCAAAGCGGACGAAATTCAGAATTATGCTGATGAAACCAAGCAAGTTTGCTCTCGACAGAAACTGGCTCCAAATCAGCGGTAACCAATCGAGATGCAACCGTAGAATTGTAAATTTCCACAATTTTAGGAAGGTCATCTAAAGTTGCATCACGAAAAGTCATACTATTAATTATAATTGATGAATGATAATTTATAAATGACAGAAAATTAAATCAATTATCATCTATCATTAATCATTTATTGAGTTAAACGCTTGCTCCAAATCAGCAATCAAATCTTCCGCATCTTCGATTCCGACACTTAATCTTACTAAATCATCAGTTATTCCAAGAACCGCTCTTTTATCTTCAGGAATTGAAGCGTGGGTCATCATTGCAGGAAGATTTGCCAAAGATTCTACACCGCCCAAAGATTCTGCCAAAGTGAAAACGTTGATATTTTCCAAGAATTTAATCGCATCTTCTTTTTTGCCAGATTTGAAAGTGAAAGAAACCATTCCGCCAAATTCCGTCATTTGTCTTGTCGCCAAATCGTATTGCGGATGAGATGATAATCCCGGATAGAAAATCTTATCTACCAAAGAATGATTCTCAAGATATTTTGCAATCTGGAAACCGTTGTCAGAATGTCGTTGCATTCTAAGCGCCAAGGTTTTGATTCCTCTCAAAACCAAATAAGAATCGTGAGGCCCTAAAATCCCACCGCTCGCAAACTGGATAAAATGTAATTTTTCTCCTAATTCTGCATCTTTAGCAATCAAAGCTCCAGCGATAACATCAGAATGACCGCCTAAATATTTGGTTGCAGAATGCATTACAATATCAGCACCCAAATCCAAGGGTTTCTGAATATAAGGTGTAGCAAAAGTGTTATCGACAGCCACTAAAATATCTTTACCTTTCACCGCATCAGCAACCATTTTGATATCTACTAATTTCATTAAAGGATTAGTAGGTGTTTCTAGCCAGATTAATTTGGTTTTATCTGTAATGACATTCTCCAATTCTTCAACATTATCAAAACCGATGAATGTAAATTTCAACTGATATTTTTCGAATAATCTTGTAAACATTCTGTAAGATCCGCCATAAAGGTCGTCTACAGCTATCACTTCATCACCAGGATTTAATAACTTCAAAACACAATCAATCGCTGCCAAACCAGAACCGAAAGCCAAACCTCTCGCTCCGTTTTCTATGCTCGCTAAAGAATCTTCTAAAGCTTGTCTTGTAGGATTTGCACCTCTGGAATATTCGTAGCCAGAAACCAATTGTCCAGGGCTTTTTTGGGCAAATGTTGATGTTAAAAATACAGGAACATTCACTGCTCCAGTTGCAGGCTCGTGGTGTTGCCCACCGTGTATCACTTTTGTATTGAATTTCATATTGTTGATTTGTTAATTTGTTGATTTGTAAAATCGATGATTAGGTAATTCGCTAAACTCTGAATCTAATTATAAAAATATTTTACAACTTGACAATTTTACGATTTACATTTTAATAGCAGACTTCACAGCAAATTCCTCAGCAATTTCTCCAATCCATTGCGCTACATCTTCTTCGCTAGTTGCTCTTTCGTAAGTGTGTCCGATGGAAACTAAGATTTGATGAAAGAATCTTTTCATTTCGTCAACAGGCATATCTTTTGTCCAAAGGTCGATTCTAAGAGCTTCCATTGCTTTGCTGTCCCAAACGGAAATCATCGCTGCTTTGGTTTCTTGTCTTTTGATTCCACCGTCTTCGGCTTTCCAAAACATTTTTTCCGGAACGTGATTATCGTCCAATTCTACATCTATAACGATTTTTGTCTTTTTCATTGATGTTATTCTTAATATATTTAAGTTGTATTTATTCTAATTTTAAACGCAAAGTCCGCAATTTTTTTCACTTAATTTGAAAATATTTTTAAGATACGCAAAGGCGCTTTGCTCAGCAAAAAATTAAATTATTCAAAAAACTCTTAAAGCTCTAGCATTCTCAAACACCCCAACTTTATTTTGGTCTATAATCCGAGGCATTAAAAATCTCTGTTGCATTTTTCTTTAAAAATACTTGTAGTTTTTCTTCCGGATGAGCTTTCAGATAATGTTTACAAATTTGCCAGCCTGTCCAGATAGCAATTTGCGGAGAACTTTCTCTATCCACTTCTGTATAAAATTTTGAAAATGGTCCAGGCGTAATGAATCTTTCAGAAAGATTTGGATCTGCGCTGAAGAGCAAATCGTTTTCTACAAAATAGTTCCAGATATTAGCTGCATTCGCAACCGCCCACTCGTATTGTTCTTTAGTATAATTGATTTTCAAATAATCAGGAACATTTGGTAAAAATGCGTCTTGAAGAATCTGAACTTTACCTTGATAAACCATCTGATCCAAAAACTTCTGCTGATCGATTGGAGCAGGAACTAATCTGGACGCAAAAAACATAGAAATCTTAGGAACCAAATTTTCCGGATTCATTGATTTTTGAAAATAGAAATCAAGACCTTTATAATTCTTATTTCCATCACCTAGAAAACCTGTAATATCAACAAAAAGCATATTTTGATCTTCTCTCAGAAATATTGGATCTGTTACATTTTGAGGGTCAATAACTGACGAATATAAATAAATATGAGGCGGAACATAATTCGGGAAGTAATTTTTGATACGTGAAAAAAGATCAACCAAATCTTTATTCAGTTTTGTTTTATCGAACTTAGAAATAGCTTCTTTATAAACACGAACTTCCATTGTATCTTTTCTTCTATTCTCGTAATCTGCATCCGGAACAGAACCTTGAAACCAAGGATATTTCGCTTTGAAATCTTCTAAACTAACAGAAGAATTATAGAATTCCCCAGACAAATCTGTGACATCTACTTTTTTAACAGGATTTTTGATTTCAACATTCCATTGGTTTTCATTTTCTTTTTTGCAAGAACTTAATCCAAAAACTAAAACTGCAGAAATCGTGATATATCGGAAAAACTTCATTATTTTTACATTGAGATTTTCGAAAAGCAAAAATAACGCTTTAAATCTTGAATCAAGAATTTTAACAAAATATTATGCAGACACAAAAAGTAATAGATCATATCGTAAACTGGCTAAAAGATTATGCAACCAAAGCTAACTCAAAAGGATTTGTTGTAGGCGTTTCTGGAGGAATTGATTCCGCAGTTGTTTCAACTTTAGCAGCAAAAACAGGATTGCAGACTTTGGTTTTGGAAATGCCGATTCGCCAAAAAGCTGACCAAGTAGATAGAGCTCAAGACCATATTGATTTTCTTAAAGCTAACTTCTCGAATGTTGAGGGTTTCCGGGTTGATCTTACGCCTACTTTTGAAAGTTTTGAAAAAACAACAGAAGGTTACAAAGACGATTCGCCCAATAAAAACCTTGCTGAAGCCAATACGAGATCGAGATTGAGAATGGTAACACTTTATTATTATGGACAGATCAATGGACTATTGGTAACCGGAACTGGAAATAAGGTGGAAGATTTTGGCGTTGGATTCTTCACCAAATATGGCGATGGTGGCGTGGACATCTCTCCTATTGCTGATCTTTATAAAACTCAGGTTTATGAGATTGCAAAGGAATTAGGCATTCTTGAAAGTATCCAACAAGCAAAACCAACGGACGGACTTTGGGAAGTTGACAGAACAGACGAAGATCAAATTGGAGCGACTTATCCAGAATTGGAATGGGCAATGGAACAACAACTTGCTGGTAAGACAGAAGCAGATTTCGAAGGAAGACAAAAAGAAGTAATGACAATTTATCTGAGATTCAACAGAGCGACGCAACATAAAATGAATCCGATTCCTGTTTGTGAGATTCCATTGGATTTGAAATAAGCTTTAATTAAAAAAAATATTAATATGAAACTTAGAAATCTACTTGCTGTATCAGTTGGTTTAGCATTTTCATCACTGGTTTATTCTCAGGAAACTAAAACTGAAGAAGTTCCTGTTTCTGCACCGGTTGAAGTGATTGATAGACTTAATATTCCGGGACCTCTAACCTTTCGTGAGAGTGAATATTTTTTGACTTGGAGCAAGCAAAACTCCCCGACTTGGGCGCAACAGCAATATCTTATGAGAGATGATGATTTCAAAAATTATAAGGAACTCATTAATATTTCTTACTTCGATAAGGAAATTGACATCGAAACAGCTGTCAAACAAAAAGTAGAATACGTCGAAAGACTCAAAGAAAAAAATCAAGACAAATATGCTTTTGTGGGCGTTACGGAAAGTCCGGATGGTAAAGAAATGATTGTTGATTATCTAATCACTGTAAGTCCAAAAGAAGGCGAATCTTACGCTGAATATAACATTGACAGATTTAAAAATTTTGATTCTAATGGCAAAAAATCATTCTTGATTTTTTCTTATTCTAAAAGAATTGCTGGCGATTTGAAATACTCAAGTAAAGCTTTGTCCAAAGAAAGGAACAGATTAATGGAAGCCGTTATCACAACAGCAATTCCAACTGTAACTTACAAATCAACTGCAGTAGAACCGAAGAAATAATTGGTATTAGAAGTTAGATTCAAGATGTTAGAAGTTAGAAATGATGATGAATTTTACATCCGCAGGTGTATCGAATTAGCCGAAAAAGCTTTAGGAAAGACTTATCCAAATCCTTTAGTTGGTTCGGTTATCGTCTATAATGATAGAATTATTGGCGAAGGTCTCCACAAAAAAGCTGGCGAACCACACGCAGAAATTAATGCGATTAACTCTATAAAAGAGGAAGACAAACATTTGATTCCGGAATCTACAATTTATGTTTCTTTGGAACCTTGTGCGCATTTTGGAAAAACACCACCTTGCGCTCTTAAAATCAAAGAGCTAGGATTCAAAAAAGTGGTAATTGGTGCAATGGACAGTCACGATAAAGTGAATGGAAAAGGAAAAAAAATCATTACCGAAGCAGGAATTGAAGTTGTTTCCAGCATTTTGGAAAACGAATGCAGAGAACTTAATAAAAGATTTTTCACTTATCACGAGAGAAAAAGACCTTTTATTATCCTAAAATGGGCGCAATCTGCAGATGGTTTTATGGATAAGAATTTCAAACCAATCCAAATAAGTAATTCTTTGTCTAAGCAGTTCGTTCATCAAATGAGAAGCGAAGAACACGCTATTTTGGTTGGAAAAAACACAGCACTTCACGACAATCCAAGTTTGACGGTAAGAGATGTTGAAGGTCGAAATCCTATTAGAATTTTGATTGATTTCAATCTCGAAGTTTCTGAAAATTTTAATATTTATAATGATGAGACAGAAACAATTATTTTTAATTCAGTTAAAAATCTCGAAGATAAAAATCTGAAATTCATTAAAATAGAAAGAGAAAATTCACTTAATCAGATTTTAGAAAAATTGTATCAATTACATATTCAGTCCGTGATTATTGAAGGTGGAAGATTTACTTTACAGGAATTCATCAATCAAAATCTTTGGGATGAAGCATTGATTTTCAAAAATCCAAATCTGAATTTAGAGAACGGAACCAAAGCGCCAGAATTCAATTTCAATCCTCAAAAAAAAGAAAATCTAAGAGATACAGAAGTTTTATTTTTCGTTAACGAAAGTCTTGACTAATATCAGAATTACAGCTCAGAAAAAATCCGTAAATTCGCATCTTTAATCACTCTATGAAAAATCTGAGCGCATCTACAAAAGGTTTGATTTTTTCTTTGTTGGCAATGGGATTTGCTTTTGCGATTTACTTTTTGTTTTTGGCAAAACCGAATTATTATTTGGTGGACAATCCTACGCCGGAAACTTATTATTTCAAAGTCAATAACGGCGAGGAAAAGGTTTTATCTGCGGGACAATATCTGAAAGTTGACCTTAATAAAGGGAAAAACAAGATTCAGGTTTTTGATCAGAACAAACAAATGCTTTACGATTCTGCCTTCACAGTAAACAAAGTTAGAGGCCTTCTGAATATCACACACAAAGATTATTACATCAACAATCAATACTATGGTTACGGTTTGAACAAAGATTCTTTGATGGCTACAAAACCCGGATTAGAGATTGATAAGAAGCTTTATCTTGGCGATGTTAAGAAAATAAACAAGCTATATTCTGAAGACTTTTATTATAATTTGGACGAAGATTATGATCGCATTATCAAAAACGTCGCAAAAATTGAAAGCAGATCAAAGATTTTCAGAAAGCAGGATTTTATCAATTATTACAACAACTATTACAAATTTTGATTCTTCAGTTTAAGTAACTGTTTATCATTTATCATTTATCAACTATAAAATGGAACACAACAACGTAACACCATATAACTCCGAAAATAGCAAGAAAAGTCAAGTAGAAGATATGTTTGACAACATTGCGCCAAAATATGATCTTTTGAATCACGTTTTATCCATGAAAATTGATGTGCTTTGGAGAAACAAGTTGGTAGATATGCTGAAAAAAGACCAACCACAATTGGTTTTGGATGTAGCGACGGGAACAGGAGATTTAGCCATTACAGTACAGAAAGGAACTAATGCTAATGTTGTTGGTTTGGATCTTTCACAACAAATGCTGAACGTGGGAATCGAGAAAATCAAGAAACAAAATCTTGATAGCAAAATCACGATGCAGAAAGGCGATGCAGAACAACTTCCGTTTGAAGACAATAAATTCGATGGTGTAACCGTTGCATTTGGAGTAAGGAACTTCGAAAATCTGGAAAAGGGTCTCTCCGAGCTTAGAAGAGTGGTGAAAGAGAACAAAAGTATTTATATCTTAGAATTCTCAAAAGTAGAAGGATTTTTAGGCCCATTTTATATGTTTTATTTTAAGAATATATTACCGGCAATAGGACGTTTGGTTTCTAAAGACAACAGGGCTTACACCTATCTTCCAGATTCCGTTAATGCCTTTCCTTACGGAGAAAAAATGAAAACAATTCTTCTGAATACAGGATTCAGAAAGGTAGAATACAAAAAACTAAGTTTGGGAATAGCCACCATTTATACAGCTACAAAATAGAATGAAGAAGCGATTGATAAAGATTTTATTACTTAGCCTTGCTTTGGGGAGCAATCTCCAGTCACAGACGTTCAATAACCTTTTCCGCACCAAAGACAGACAGGAAAATATGGAAGCAATGGACACCTATAAATTTACTTATGGATTCTATCTTGCCGCCAATAATTTCGACTACAAAATGGTTCTGAATCCTACATATGGAACAGATGGTAATAAAAACCTTGTTGAATCCAAGCCTACTTACAGCTTTGGCGCAGGACTTATCGGTAAAATGCGGCTTAATGAATTTCTGGATCTGAGAATTGAGCCGGGCTTACATTTCGTACAAAGAGATCTTACATTCAATACTTTTGATAAAGTTAACGAAATGTACCCTTCAGGCTATCCATTACCTGATGGATCAATTGCGCCTCCAATTACACCAACCGATGTAGATATAAAAAGAACCGTAAAATCAACTTATGTTGATGTACCTATTTTGCTGGAGATACACGGAGACCGTTGGTACAATTCCCGTCCGTACGCTGCTGCAGGAATTAATTACCTAATGAATTTGCAATCCAATGAAACCTCCGAAGGAGACAACAGTGTAAATACGTTCCGAACAACCACACACAATTTTGGTTGGTCGGCAGAGATTGGGATACAGTTTTACTTCAGCAGATTCAAACTGACCCCAGCAGTCCGGGGAACTTTTTTCACCAATAACGAGTTGGTTCAGGACAAATCCAGCACACCACCTTATTGGACACCAGCCATTTCCAGCATGCAAAGCCGAGCATTTATGCTGGTACTGAAATTCGAATAAAATCAATATAAAAAGGCTTTCCAAGTCTTTTTTTTATGGCGGTNNAAATTCTCTAAAGGTCGGTCTGCAGGCAGTCGCTCTCCGCCTCCGGCGGAGGAGCTCCAACAATGCCTTTCGCCCTCACGCAGCTGCGCCAAATAGCTTTATTGTAATATTTTAGTAGGCTTTGTCAGCAAAATAAAGAATTATAAAAACTTTAAATCTCTATAAATCAAATAAAAAGCATTCTCTTTTAATAAAACGACAATAAGCCTTTAATTCATCATTAATTTTTCCTATTTTTGTAAAAGTTAGAATTTAATTCTGGTGATGCTAAGCGAGTTAGAAAACAACTTTTCTGTATTGGAAAAAAAGATCCTCAACCTATATAAGAAGTTCAGGAATCTTTCGGAAAAATATGCAGAACAGTCCGATGAACTAGAAAAGCTGAAAGAAGAATATGCGGAAGAAAGGCGCAGAAACCAGAATTTGGCAGAAGAAAATAAAGAATTAAAACTATATTCAGCGATATCCGGAAATGCAGAACATAACCGTCTGATGAAAAATCACATCAACAGACTAGTAAAAGAAATAGATATGTGTATTTCCGAACTTCAAAATAACGGCTTATAAAATATGGATTTCAGAAGAATAACAATCAATATTGCCGGTAGAAACTATCCGCTGAATGTACCTGCTGCCGAAGAGGAGACGCTTCGAAAAGTAGGAAAACAGATAGAAACAATGATTAAGGACTTCGAAGCAAGCTTTGATGTAAGAGACAAACAGGATGCTCTTGCGATGTGCGCTTTGAAACTGGGAACCAATGCGGAAGTATATTCTTTAAATAACGAGAAAAATATAAAAAATACAAATGAGCGTGTGAGTAAAATCAATACGCTCCTGGAACAGCTGGAGGATTAATATTCTAGCTACAAGTTGCCTACAATAGTTCTAACACAAAGAAGTAAACTCAACAATTAAAAATTACCGGACGAAAGTTCATTTGATGGCGTGCTGCCTTGCGCAGATTACAGAAAATGAAAATCAGTCCAAATCGTGTTTTTATGGAGTTTACTCTATAACTGAACTGTTGTAGGTTTTTTTATGTTCCGTCATAAGTAAAAAGTTGGATGACGGAAGTTTATTAAATTGGAAAAGAGCGTGTGTGGTTACAAAATTATCTAACTTCAGACGTCTGACTTCCATCAATTAGAGAGACAATTAAAACTCAATATATATAAATTTATGGACACAATTACCATTATTATCGGTGTTGTCGCACTTCTTATAGGAGCCGTAGCAGGACTTTTCTTCGGGAAAAGCTCTATCAATTCTAAGGCAAAATATATGATAGAAGATGCCAAAAAGAGCGCCGAAAACATTATAGAAAAAGCTAGTGTACAGGCAGAAGCCGTAAAAAAAGAAAAACAGCTACAAGCCAAAGAAAGATTCCTTGAATTGAAATCCCAGCATGATGCAGACATCCAGTCTAGAGAAAAGAAAATGCATGAGTCGGAAAAACGCATCAAAGACAAAGAGAGCAAACTTAATGACGAGCTAAGTAAAGCCGGAAAACTGGAAAAAGATCTTGAAAAGCAAATCAATGACTATAACAAAAAACTAGACATTCTTCAGAAAAAACAGCAAGATCTGGATGTTGCAACCGCTCAAAAAGTAGAAATGCTGGAAAAAATTTCCAACTATTCAGCAGAAGAAGCAAAAAGCGAATTGGTAGAATCTCTGAGAGCAGAAGCTAAGACCAAAGCCCAAGCGCATGTTCAGAGCATTATGGAAGAAGCTCAGCTTAATGCAAAAAATGAAGCTAGAAAAATCATCATCCAAACCATTCAGAGAATCGGGACAGAGCAGGCCATCGAAAATTCGGTTTCTGTTTTCAACATTGAGTCTGATGAAATCAAAGGAAGAATCATTGGCCGTGAAGGTAGAAATATCCGTGCTTTAGAAGCTGCTACAGGTGTAGAGATCATTGTAGATGATACGCCGGAAGCTATTCTACTGTCTTGCTTCGATCCGGTAAGAAGAGAGATCGCAAGATTGTCACTTCACAGATTAGTTACGGATGGCAGAATTCATCCGGCGAGAATCGAAGAAGTGGTGGATAAAACCAGAAAACAAATTGAGGAGGAAATCATCGAAGTTGGAAAGAGAACGATCATTGACCTTGGAATTCACGGGCTTCACCCTGAACTGGTTAAGATTGTTGGTAGAATGAAATTCCGTTCCTCTTACGGTCAAAATTTATTACAGCACTCTAGGGAAGTTGCCAATATCGCAGCAACTATGGCTGCGGAATTAGGATTGAATGTTAAACTGGCTAAAAGAGCTGGACTTTTACACGATATCGGGAAAGTTCCTGAACAGGAATCTGAGTTGCCACACGCACTGCTTGGGATGCAATGGGCTGAAAAATTTGGTGAAAATGCTGAAGTAATTAATGCGATTGGTGCTCACCACGACGAAATTGAAATGACATCTCTCCTATCACCAATTATCCAGGTTGCCGATGCGATTTCCGGTGCGAGACCTGGCGCAAGAAGACAAGTCTTGGAATCTTACATCCAGAGGCTGAAAGATCTTGAAGCTGCAGCTTTGAGTTTTGAAGGCGTTTCTAGCGCTTATGCCATCCAAGCTGGTAGAGAGCTGAGAGTGATGGTAGAAAGCGGAAAGGTAAATGACGAAAATGCTTATCAGCTATCTTATGATATATCTGAAAAAATACAAAATGAGCTTACCTATCCAGGTCAGGTCAAAGTAACTGTAATCCGAGAAACAAGAGCAGTGAATATCGCAAGATAATCAAAATTTCATAATATAAAACATTGGGCTTCCGAATACGGAAGCCTTTTTTCATGAATGACAAATTTTCACCTAAAATGACAGAATTTCATAATAAGAACAGTTGGCATACAATTGGAATTTATGGAATTGAGTTTACAAAAAATATTGTTTAACCTTTTAAAATCAGTTTGTTATGTCAATTGTAAAAAGAAACACTGGCGATCTGTTCCCTGCCAGTCCGAGAACATTGTTCGATGACTTTTTCAGCCGCGAACTTTTTAATTGGGGCAATAATAATTTTTCTTCAACAAGAACGACACTTCCATCTGTAAACATCAAAGAACTTGATGATTGCTTTGAAGTGGAAGTAGCTGCACCGGGATTGGAAAAGGAAGATTTCATGATCACTTTGGAAGGTAATCTTCTGACAATTTCATCTACCAAAAAAAATGAAACAGAAGACAGAACCGGCCAATATATGAGAAAAGAATTCAGCTACCAGTCTTTTTCGCGTAGTTTTGAGCTGGCAAAAGATGTTGTGGATGAGGAACGGATCCAGGCAAGATATGAAAATGGTGTACTGAAACTCAACATCCCGAAAACAGAAAAAGCAAGAAAGCAAGAACCTAAGCTTATTGAGATTCAATAATAAAAAGGCTTCCAAAATTGGAAGCCTTTTTTCAATATTAACTCAAACTCTCCCTTATTCTACTCCTACAGAGTCATCGCCTCGCCCATCTGCTACTGCGTGGATATTCTGATTGCTGTCTACCACAATAACTTCTGTTCTTCCAATATGCGAAACTTTTTCGAACTTATAATTTTTATTTTCTAAAGCTTTAATAGTAGTTTCCGGAAATTTATTTTCAACTTTTACTACCTCTGGAAGCCACTGATGATGAAATTTCGGCGCATTAACAGAGAAATTTGCATTTTGCTTAAAGTCAATAACATCTACAATAGCTTGGAATACCGAGGTGGGAATTGTAGTCCCGCCGGGTGTTCCTACTACCATTTTTACTTTGCCGTCTTTCAGCACTACTGTTGGTGTCATAGAAGAAAGCATTCTTTTTCCCGGTTGTATTTTATTAGCTTCTCCACCTACAGCTCCATACATATTGGGAACACCTGGTTTTACTGAAAAGTCATCCATTTCATTATTCAGAAAAAATCCAGCACCAGAAACCACAGTTTTACTTCCGTAAAGTCCGTTGAGTGTGGTAGTAACAGAAACTGCATTACCGAATTTATCCAGAATAGAAATATGCGTTGTTTCCGTACTTTCCTTTTGGTTTGGGTTGATGATTTTACCTACATCTTTGCTTGGTGTTGCAGTATTTTTATCAAAAGATTTCCATCGGCTTTTAAGATAATCGTTAGAAATCAGCATTTGCGTTTTATCCTCTATAAAATCAGGATCACCCATATATTCCGCTCGGTCAGCATAAGCTCTGCGTTCCGCCTCAACCATAATCTGAACCGCTTCTTCTGAGTTCATCTGGTACTTAGAAAGATCTTCGTAAGAAACCATTTTCAGCATTTGGGCAAGCAAAGTTCCACCACTGGAAGGCATTGGCATAGACACTACCTGATGATCTTTATAATTGAAAACCAATGCTTTACGTTCTTTTGTTTTATAATTTTTAAGATCTTTGCTCTGAATAATACCGTTCCCGAGTTTCATTTCTTCAACAATTAATTCTGCTGTTTTTCCTTCATAAAACTCCTTTTCGCCAACTTTTTGAATTCGCTTAAGTGTTTCTGCTAATTCTGGTTGCAACAAAAGATCACCTGCTTTCCACAAGTTATCCTTCACAAAAGCGATTTTATTTTTATTATGTTTCAGAAAATCATTTTTGTGAGCGTTTAATAATCCAGCTTCCTGTTCTGTTATGGCAAAGCCTTTCTCTGCTAGATCTATTGCGAGTTCAATGAGTGTAGAAAATGGTAATCTGGCATATTTCATCGTTTCAAACATCCCGGATATACTTCCCGGAACACCCACTGCCAATCTACCATTTTGTGAAAGATCTGTATTAGCATTGCCTTTTTTGTCCCAATACATATCGAAACTTGCTTTAGATGGTGCAGTTTCCCGATAATCTAATGCTATATTTTTTCCATCGGAAGTCGTACCTACCAAAAATCCGCCACCACCAATATTTCCAGCTTGTGGATAAACCACAGCCAGCGCGAGCTGTGTGGCAATGACTGCATCAAAAGCATTTCCGCCTTGTTTCAATATTTTTGCTCCTGCTTCACTTGCCAAAGGATGCGCGGAGACCACGACACCTTTATTTTTTACTTTGACTTCTTTGATAATGTTAATATCCGTATACTGTGCAGAAAATGTGACAGATAACAACAAAACTGCATATAATGTTTTTCTCATTTCTTGCTTAATTGGTATTGAAAATTAATTGGGAATAATTATAGCAAATTTAGTCTATAATTATATTTAATTGATATAATAAACCCGAAAGATTATCTCGTGAAAATCTTGCTTTTCTTAGTTGATTTTGATTTGGATCGATGGAAAAATTGATAGCAGATCTAAGGTCAGAATATTCTAGATTTGTTCTTTTAAAAACAGCATCAGTAAGATTTGAATTTGTGAACGCAGAGTAAGATAAATTACTTTCTGTAAAATCGGTTTCAATAAGACTACAACCACTAAATATCGTTTTCCTAATATCTGTTCCGTAAAAGGACGAATGATTTAGCATACAATTTTTAAAATGGAAGGAAATATTGAACTGATTGGCATCATCGAAGTTGAGACCTATTAATTTGCAATTACTAAAAACAACATTTCGAAAAGCTGTTCTTTTAATTTTCGCATTGCTTAAATCACATTCGGAAAAAGTACAGTTTAAAAAGCTAAAATCTGAGAAATCTTTCGACGAAAAACTGATTCCTAAAAAGTCACAATCTTCATAATCTCCCTGTTTTATCTGGTCATGTTGATAATCCTTTGACGAAAAACTATGACCTTGTTCACTATTCATTTAAAAATAAATTTATGTTATAAATTTAAGGAATATTGATGTACACGATCATAAATAATTACTATAAAATATATCAAAAAGTCTCAATCCTAGAGAATTGAGACTTAAATATCTATCTGTGACCTTTTGCTCCACCTTTATGTTTCCCATGATTAAAGTGCTGGGAATGCTTATTTTTCTTACCTCCGTGACCTGCTTTCGCAAAATTATAGTGGACATTTTTAGAATGTCTAGCCTTATAAGATTTATGATTATAATCTCTAACAACTAAATTTGGAGCAACATTTCCTCTGTATTTTGCGTATTTTTTGTAGTGTAAATGATGCTTTTTGAATGGATATCGATCCATCAACACAACTTTTCGAGTCTTGTAGAAATTGACGTTACGATATCTTACCGGTAAAACGCTTGTATTAACCCATCTATTACCAGAAAGGTAATAGTATCTTTTATTAGGTACATTATAATATATGTCGTGTTCTGGGAGATAATAAGATTCAACATAATTATAGCCTTTTGGTCCCCAATCTGGCTGGCGATCTAAGTTAATGTTGATATTCACCTGTGCGCTAATGCTGCTCAATCCTATACTTGCAGATAAAAATAATAGTATCAGAAGAAACCTTTTCATTTTATTTAATTTTAGAAAATGGTTGTTCTACAAAGATAATACCACCAACATATACTTTACACGTGAACATTGATTTAATGCTAAGAATTATTTTGATTTCGATATAAAAACAGATATTTTTACGGAGTAGTTTTTTTGAGCTTTTCGGACAATATTATCAATGGAAAATTCTAAAAAAGTTTTAATTGTCACCTATTACTGGCCACCAGCAGGCGGACCTGGTGTACAACGCTGGCTGAAATTTGCAAAATATCTTCCGGATTTTGATCTGGAACCAATTGTTTACACACCAGAAAACCCAAGTTATCCATTGATAGATAAAACTTTACAAGAAGATGTTCCGAGGAATATAAAAATTATTAGAACAAACATTTGGGAACCTTATCAGCTGGCTGAAAAATTCAGTAAAAGCAACAAAAAATTTAAAGGTGGTCAATTTGATGTAGGAAAGAACCAATCTTTTTTATCCAAACTTTCGATTTTTATCCGCGGAAATTTTTTCATTCCAGATGCCCGAAAATTCTGGGTTAAACCATCAATAACATTTCTTAAAAAATATCTAAAGGAAAATGATATTGATGTTTTGGTGACCACAGGACCACCTCACAGCCTTCACCTAATAGGTTTAGGATTAAAAAAAGAAATACCAAAGCTTAAATGGATTGCAGATTTTCGAGATCCGTGGACAGAAATTTCTTACTATAAACATCTGAAATTGACCAAATTCTCTGATAAAAAACACCGACATCTAGAAAAATCAGTTTTCGAAACAGCAGACGTTACCTTGGCAACAAGCTACACAGATGCTGAAAATTTCAGAAAAAATGGTGCTAATTCATATTGTATTACAAACGGTTTTGACATTTTAGAGCCAATTGAAGTTGTAGGATTTCAGAATTCACAAGCTGGAGACTTTGGAGTAATAGAACCCACAGAAAAAAATAATCCGATTAGCAAGCAGACTTTCACGATGAGTTATGTTGGCGTTTTGGAACAACTGAGAAATCCTGAAAATCTTTGGATAGCTCTAATCGAATTATGCAATCAATATCCTGATTTTGCAGACAATTTTGAGCTAAAATTGGTCGGAAGAGTGGATGACAAAATCCTGAATAAAATAGAAAGCTCGATTTTAAAAGTCAATATTAAGAATTTAGGTTATCTTTCGCATCAAGACTCAGTAGCTGAAATGCAAAGATCTGATTTGCTATTGATTACTAATTTTCCTAATGAGAGCTCAAAAGGAATCATTCCGGGAAAACTGTTCGAATATCTTGCAACAGGAAAAAAAATTATTTCCTTTGGTCCCAAAGGTGCAGATGTGGAAACTATTCTTAAAAAAACCAATGCTGGTGAGCATTTTGATTACTCTCAGACAGATAAAATTAAGGATTATATATTTAAACTATTTCTAGACTGGAAAAGTGGTAAATCTATTTTAAATACCGCCAATATCAATGAATTCAGCAGAAAGGAACTGACTAAAAAACTTTCTGAAATCATTAAAAATATTTAAATCAGAACATCTATATGCGCTGCGCGTGAGCAATGGAAAGGAACTTCTTTTGTGTGAGATGGGAAAAATCGGGCAAAAAAGATCATAGTGGATAGTGCGACCTTTATAAAGTCATTTCTGGAATTGGAAAAGCGAGCGTCTGTGAAAAACGAAATAAATTTTCTTAAAAATCAAATGATGGCATAAATTTTTCTTTTAAAATATAGTAAAATATTAATCAAAAAAGATTTACATCATGGGAAATAAGACAAATGGACTGTTAGCTTTATTAGGACTTGGCGCTTTAGCTTGGTGGAAGTACAAAAAATCTTCTCCGGAAGATCAACAGAAGTTAAAAGACACCATCAATAATGCTAAAGAAAATCTGACAAAATTCGGAAACGATATGAAAGATAAAGCAAATCAGACAGTAGATCAGCTAAAAAATAAAGCTGATGAACTTAAGAATGATGCACAGCAAGTTGCAGAATAAAAATAAGAAAACGTCTCGAAATTTCGGGACGTTTTTTTATAGTTATTAATTCAGAAAGTTATTTTTTGATAAGCTTGATAGTCATCATCTTTTCTCCATTTACAACTGATGACAAAATATAGACTCCGGAGCTCCAACCTTCTGTTGGAATGTTCAAATCTCCAGAGGCATTTTTAGAAGCCGACTGCTGGTAAGAATAGACTTTTTTACCGTCTATAGAATAAATATCAAATCTAACATCTTTTGCAGATGTATTAAGCTTTAAGTTCAACATTTCTTTAAATGGATTTCCTAAAACAGAAAGAGCCGGCGTGCTGACTATCGAAGTATTTACACCCAAAAAAGTTCCTTCGTCAAAGACCACCTGCCAATTATTGAGTGAACCAGTGTCACCAGCAGCAGCATCAAACAATTTTAGAGACCAGTTTCCACTAACAGAAAGATTTGTAAATAGTGTTGTCAAATTTGCAACCGTATAATCTGTCGGAGCCAAGGTAGAGCTTACCGTCGGCAAATATGTTCCTGCAGGAACACTGCTATTTGTTCCCCCTGTTCCTGGAACTACATAAGCTGTTGCCGCCGAGTTAAAAGCCAAAATATTTCCTGTGGCGAAATTAACACTTGATCCTACTCCAGTAGTTGTTGTACTACCTAATCTTTTAATAAGAGCTATAGCTCCACTTGTTGCTCCTCCAGGAACCACTAAACCGACGGTAAGATCTCCACACCAAGTGTGCGTTAGATCCATTTTAATTGTAACTTTAGAAGGATCGGAAATTGTTTTTACCAAATTTACAGGAATTGTAGAAGTTACACCTACAGTACTATTATCAGGAATAGCACTTAGCGTTGTATTGCTAAAAGTTTGTGCCCCTAAAACACCTGATAGCAATATTGAAAAGAATAATTTTTTGTTCATATCGTCTATTTTAAAAATTTAATATTCAAATTTATATAATATATTTTAAAATTAAAACATATATTAACATTTATTAACACATAAATTATACGATAAATTATTTTTATTTACGAAATCTATACTATTTTTTTAAAATATATGAATATTAAATAATCAACCTAATAATAATATTATTTTACATCCTGATAAATATTCTGTATAAAATAATAATATTTACCAAAAATAATTAATTATTATTCCTGATTTTTAAAATGAAAAAGCCACCCTAATAAAGGTGGCTTTAAAATATGAAATGAAATAGGAAATTATTTCCCGCCTTCCATTTTCTTTTTAAGTTCTGCTAATGCATCGATATCACCAAGAGTTGATCTTTCTTCGTTGTTTGAAGAAGAAGCAACATTTCCTGATCTGTTAGAGTTATCTCTTACATTCTTTTTCTCTTCATCTCTGAAGATACCTGTATGAGATACTACTACTCTTTTGAATTCTTTATTGAACTCGATTACTTTGAACTCAGCAGTTTCTCCTTTCTTGATTTTAGATCCGTCTTCCTTCTCTAATAATCTTGATGGGCAAAATGCTTCAACCTCAGCATCTTCAAATTGTACAGAAGCACCTTTGTCGTGTACCTCTATCGCAGTTCCTGTATGTACAGTTCCTTCAGCATATTTAGTTTCGAATTTATCCCAAGGATTTTCTGTCAATTGCTTGTGACCAAGAGATAATCTTCTAGCCTGAGTATCCAATTCAAGAACTACAACATCCAGTTTATCTCCTACGTTGCAGAATTCTGATGGATGTTTGATTTTCTTAGTCCAAGAAAGATCAGAGATGTAGATCAAACCGTCGATTCCTTCTTCCAACTCTACGAAAACACCAAAGTTAGTGAAGTTTCTTACAGTTCCAACGTGCTTAGATCCAACAGGATATTTAGCTTCGATATTTTCCCAAGGATCTTTGTTCAATTGCTTGATACCAAGAGAGATTTTTCTGTCTTCTCTATCCAAAGTCAATACTTCTGCTTCTACTTCATCACCAACTTTCACAAAATCTCCAGCACTTCTCAAGTGAGTAGACCAAGACATTTCAGAAACGTGGATCAATCCTTCTACACCTGGAGCGATTTCTACGAATGCACCATAGTCAGCAAGAACTACTACTTTTCCTTTTACTTTATCTCCAACTTTCAAGTCAGCAGAAAGCGCATCCCAAGGATGAGCTTCTAATTGCTTCATACCCAATTGGATTCTTGTTTTCTCATCATCAAAATCAAGGATAACAACTTTTACAGTTTGTCCGTCTTCTAGGATTTCAGATGGGTGGTTTACTCTAGACCAAGAAAGATCCGTGATGTGGATCAATCCATCTACACCTCCAAGGTCGATGAATACACCGTAAGAAGTAATATTCTTAACAGTACCTTCAAGAACTTGTCCTTTTTCTAACTGAGCGATGATTTCTTTTTTCTGACCTTCGATATCTGCTTCGATCAATGCTTTGTGAGATACTACTACGTTTTTGAACTCAGGGTTGATTTTCACAACTTTGAACTCCATAGTTTTACCTACGAACTGATCGTAATCTTTAATTGGCTTAACGTCAATTTGAGAACCAGGTAAGAATGCTTCGATTCCGTGTACGTCTACGATCATACCACCTTTAGTTCTAGATTTCACAAAACCGTTTACGATTTCTCCAGTTTCGTGAAGCTCATTTACTTTATCCCAAGCTTTAAGCGTTCTTGCTTTTTTGTGAGATAACTGTAACTGACCTGTTTTGTCTTCTCTTCTGTCCACCATTACTTCTACCTCATCGCCTACTTTAAGACCTTGGTTGTAACGGAATTCGTTAAGAGAAATAACACCTTCAGATTTGAAGTTGATATCTACGATAGCCTCTTTGTCAGTTAATCTAACAACTTTACCAGTGATAACATCGTTATCTGTAAGGTCGTTCAAAGAACCATTATAGATTTCTTCCAATTCTTTCTTCTCGTTTCTGTCTTCTGCGTTAAGACCTGATTCGAAAGAATCCCAATCAAATTGTTCTGGTGCTACGTTTTGGTTCAAAAGAACCTCTGCTGAATTTGTCTCTTTTGACATTTTCTAATAAAATTTGTATTCCTATTTATTCAGACTTTGGCTTTGCTGTGACTCCTGAAAAATACGGAAGATGTTAATTGCTAATGTTTTACTTCGCCTAAAGTGCGTTCACAAAAGTGGTGCAAAAGTACGAAAAATATCTGAAACTAACAATAATTTTCATTAAATTCAATTTCAATATAATTCATTGATAATCAAATTAAAATCAAATAAACATTTAGGAGCTATTTCCCGCTTTCCACTATATCTTTTTTGTCATTGCGAATGAATTGAAGCAATATGTTGAACCATTCGTCAATCTCAGTAACAAAAAAGGATGCCGTTACAAAACGAGGTATGAGTTTCGACGATTCTAAATAGAAATTAAGAAACAGAGTCAATCGGGGCTATGGGCGAAATAGCCAATAAATAAGCTTCGACAATTGAATATCAAATCTCGAATCTTAAATTCAAGACCTCGAACCAAAAAGAATTATCTTTGCAAAATGGAATTACAACCTATCTTTCAAAAACTGCAGATTCAGGATATGAATCAAATGCAGAAATCTATATATAAAGCATCTGAGAACGAAACCGATGTTGTCTTATTATCGCCAACAGGCTCCGGAAAAACTTTAGGCTTTTTATTTCCTGTTCTTAGAAATTTAAAATCTGATGTCAAAGGAATCCAAACCTTAATTCTAGTTCCGGCAAGAGAATTAGCTTTACAAATCGAACAGGTTTTCAAATCGATGGGAACAGATTTCAAAGTTTCTATTGCTTACGGCGGACACGATAAAAAGATAGAAATCAATAATCTGATAGAAGCACCAGCCGTTTTAATTGGAACACCTGGAAGAATTGCTTATCATCTCAAAAACGAAAATTTCAATCCGGAAACTATCAAAACTTTGGTTTTGGACGAGTTTGACAAAGCTCTGGAATTAGGTTTCCAAGAAGATATGGAATATATCATTAGCTCGCTTAATGGCCTTTCGCAACGTATTTTGACTTCTGCAACGGTGATGGACAGCATTCCGAAGTTTGTAGAACTCAACAACGAAAGGAAAATCAATTTCCTAAAAGAAAATGAAGCAAAACCGAACATTCAGCTAAAAAAGGTAATGACAACACCTGAAGAAAAACTGAATACGCTTTTCCAACTCATCTGTAAAATCGGAAACAAACGAACCTTGATTTTCTGTAATCACCGAGATGCTGTGGATAGAATCTCAGAATTATTAAGAGAAAAAGGCATCCAACGGGAAACTTTCCACGGCGGAATGGAACAGGACGAAAGAGAGCGCGCACTTTTGAAATTCAGAAACGATTCTGCAAGAATTTTGATTACAACGGATTTGGCATCACGAGGTTTGGACATCCCAGAAGTTGAATCGATCGTGCATTATCAATTACCGCCAAAAGAAGACGCTTTCATCCACAGAAATGGAAGAACAGCACGAATGAACGCCAAAGGTTTTGCTTATTTGATAATGACCGAGGACGAGAATTTCCCATTTATCAAAAATAATACGCCGGAAGAAAATGTTTCGGAAAGCAACCGAGTTCCCGACAGAACGCCCAACCAAACGATTTACATCAGCGCCGGAAAAAAAGACAAGGTGAACAAAGTAGATATTGTGGGCTATCTCATCAAAAAAGGCGAACTTGAAAAAGATGATATTGGCTTAATCGAGGTGAAAGACACGACTTCTTACGTCGCCGTCAACCGAAAAAAAACCATCGAATTGCTGAAAAAACTTGCCAACGAAAAACTGAAAGGCAAGAAAGTGAAAATAGAAATCGCTTATTGAGATTATTAATCCATAAATATTATATTTGTCATCTTCAAAAAGTTTTTGATTACAAATGAAACTTAATCTTCCTGACAAACTCTATTATTCTATTGGCGAAGTTGCAAAAGCTTTTGATGTCAATACTTCCCTGATTCGCTATTGGGAACAGGAATTTCCTATCATCAAACCTAAGAAAAACAAGAAAGGAAACCGCTATTTCACACCTTCTGATATTGAGAATTTGAAAATTATTTATCATTTGGTTAAGGAAAAAGGCTACACGCTTGACGGAGCGAGAGTTGCATTGACAACTAATACCAAAATCGCCGAAACCATTTCTATTATTGACAGATTGGAGTTTATCAAAGCTGAACTTCTGAAGCTTAAGAATTCTTTAAACGATTAAATCTATAGAGTTTTTAAATTTACACTGCATATTATTACCACATAGACACATAGATTTATGTGAGAAATAAGATAAAATAGAAGCTGAATATTCTATTTTATTTTTTTGAGACTTAAGTTTTATATATCTATGTGTCTATATGGTTTTTTAATATTTATTAAGCAAACTCGAAAAATATTTTTTCGTCAATAATTAATTTTCGATTTATTTTTTATTTAACTTTGGTTAAAACACCAAAAATGAATCCAAAATTTCCTTTCCAAATCCGGAAAAGGCAAATTTTCAGCCTAGCAATTTTCGGAATTCTCATTATTTTTTCACAGATTGCTTTTTCGATTTATAAGAAAAATCAGCATTACGAAAAACCTCAAATCACCTTCATTACACCGAAAGATGAAGAAATTATTCTGACTGAATTTAATCCCAATGATTTGGATGAAAGTCAATGGAAGAATCTTGGTTTCAGTGAAAAGCAGATTAAAACGATATTGAAATATAAGGAAGTTGTTGGCGGAAATTTCAAATCTAAGGAGCAATTCAAAAAGTGTTATGCGCTAACGCCGGAGAAATATGAGCAGCTGAAAAATTATATTCTTCTTCCGGAGAACAATTCTGATTTCAAAAACAATCAAAACAATTACAAACCTTACGAAAAGAAAAGACTTAATCTAAAAGGAAAATTCAATCCTGATTTGTATTCTCAGAAAGATTGGGAAAATCTTGGTTTTTCTGAGAAACAATCGGCTGCTATTTTAAAATATAAAACTTATCTGGGTGGAAGTTTCATAAGTAAAGAAAAGCTGAGAGAATGTTTTATGATTAATGATGAACAGTTCTCGCAAATGTCTCCTTATTTGATTTTACCTAACAAAACGCCAGAAAATCTAACTCAAAAATTTGCGAAAAAGAAAGAAAAAGAAGTAGTGAAAATCCATCAATACTTTGATCCAAACGATTTGAATCAAGAACAATGGCAAGCTTTGGGATTTTCTGAAAAACAGGCCATTTCCATTTTGAAATATCGAGATAAGATTTTGAAAGGTTCTTTCAAATCTTTGGAAGACATCCAAAAATGTTTTATGATTTCGCCAGAAAAATTTGAAGAAATGAAACCTTGGATTAGACTTTCTGTTGTTGATAAACCTAAACAAACTGAAGAAAAAACTGTTGTTGCAGAAAAAACTGATTTTTCAAAAATTAATCTTAATCAAATCACTTTCAAACAATTGCAGGAATTTGGATTTACCGAAAAAGATTCTGCTGGGATTTTGGCTTTCAGAAAGAAACTTGGTGGTTTCATAAACAAACAACAACTGCTGGAAACTTACGAAATTGACAGAGCTTTGGGCGAAAAATTAATCTATGTTGCAAAACTTGACAATTCGGAGGTTCCAAAATATTCTTTAGTCAATGCCCCAGAAGATTGGCTGAAAAAACATCCTTACTTCCGTTATTCCGCAGAAAGAATTATCTTTTATAGAATCTCTTATCCTGATGATAAAAAAATCTGGAAATATCTGAAATTAAAACCCGAATACGAGGAAAAGATGAAATTGTATCTACAATAAATTTAAAACATTAAAAACCAGTAAACTATTTAAAAAAAGAGGAAAATTTTAACATTGATTAAATAAAACTTAAAATTGGCAAATATTTTGATAGGTAAATTTATATACAATTTTTAACATAATTAGTAAATAAATATACTAAAATATAAACCAATTAAATTTATTTTCTATGAAAAATTATCTTAAATTAATCTTCGGATTGCTGGCATTTTCATTGGTCGTTTTTTCTTGCGATGACAATGATGACGACGGAATGATGCAAAGTCAAAAAAACATTACCACTCTGGTAGGTGAAAACTCTAACCTTTCCTTGCTGAGAGCAGCGGTTGTAAGAGCAGGTCTTGCCAATACATTGTCTGCCAGCGGAACAATGACAGTTTTTGCACCAACCAACGAAGCCTTTGCAGCTGCTGGTTTGGGAACTGAGGCAGCTATCAATGCTGTTCCTGTAGAAACATTGAAAGGAATCTTAATGTATCACGTATTGTCACAAAAATACGCTGCTGCCGACATTCCGAATGGAACCACTGAGCTGACGACTGCAAGCAGTGCCAAAGCTTATGTAACAAAAAATACACGTGGCGTGTATGTGAACGGAAATGCGATGGTTACAACAGCTGATGTAATGGCAAGCAACGGAGTGGTACACGTTATCAACAAAGTGTTGATGCCACCATCCCAGAACATTGTTCAACTTGCGCAAAGTAATGACAACTTAAGTTTTCTGGTAGCAGCTGTAGTAAGAGCAAGCCAAGGAAGCACCAATGTGGCTCAAGTGCTATCAACTACAAATCCACTGACAGTTTTTGCACCAACTAATCAAGCCTTCATCAACGCAGGTTTTGCTACTACCGATGCTATTATGGCCGCAGACCCTGCAACATTGACAAGCATCCTTACTTACCACGTGATTGGTGCAAGAGTGTTCTCATCTGACCTTACAGAAAATGCGATGCCTACTACGCTAAATGGTGGTAAAGTAACCATTACATTGACTGGTGGAGCAAAAGTGAAAGGTAATGCCAACGCAACAGCTTCTAACATTACTGCGACTGACATCCTAGCCACGAACGGTGTGGTACACGTTATAGACCAAGTTCTTTTACCTTAATAACGACCTTTAAATTTTACTAACGAAAAGACCTGACGAATTATAGTCAGGTCTTTTCTATTTTAATCAAATGTCTTGCTGGAATCTCCGAGTAACAAATCCAACTCTTTCATCTCCTCCACTGAAAGGTTACGCCACTTCCCGACTGGTAAATCGAGTTTGATGTTCATTATCCTGATTCTTTTCAGCTTTTTAACCTCGTAACCTAGATATTCGCACATCCTTCTAATCTGGCGATTGAGACCTTGTGTCAGCACAATACGGAAATTCATCGTGTCGATTTTTTCGACCTCACATTTCTTAGTAACTGTGTCAAGAATTGGAACACCGTTTCTCATTTTCTCAAGAAACTTTTCCGTGATTGGCTTATTAACTCTTACATAATATTCTTTCTCGTGATTGTTTCTGGCTCTTAGAATTTTGTTGACGATATCGCCATCTGAAGTGAGCAAAATCAAACCTTCACTTGGTTTATCTAATCTTCCGATTGGGAAAATACGTTTGGGATGGTTGATATAATCTACAATATTATTTTTTTCACGCTTTGTATCAGTTGTACAGACAATACCGACAGGTTTATTGAAGGCAATATAAACAAACTCCTCTTCTACTTTTTTGATGGTTTTCCCATCTACGAAAATTTCATCTTCATCAGATACCTTAGTCCCCAATTCTGGAACTACACCATTGATAGTAATTCTGCCTTCTTCCAAAAGTTTATCTGCCGCTCTTCTGGAGCAGAATCCAACTTCTGACAAATATTTATTAATTCTAATTTTTTCCATATTCAATTTGCTATTAGAAATTAATCATTTCTGTAAGCAGTATATTTTTTGTTGCTAAAAATTGTAGCGCCAAATGAAAGCCCTATAAAAGTTGCTCCTGAAAGTTTATAATTCTGAGTGTAAATAAAAACCCCAATTTCGTTATTCAATCGTTTAGAAAATGCATCCTGATAACCTATTTTCAATCCATAATGCTCTGCATTATTAACATTAGAGTGATTAAACTGTTTACCATATTCTAATTCTATAAATCCTTTCCAATCATCTTTTCCAAGGTAGAACTTAGGTTGTATAATCCAGTTTAAAAGATGCTGATCATTGGCTATAAAATTATATCTAATCCCAGTTCCTAAAGCAAAAAAACGAAATATATGATAACCTCCAACCACACCAATTCCGTACGTAAAATCATTAGGTAAATAAGGTGCAACGTATTGTTGATAGTACGGAGAATCTTTGTTCTGATTATCTTTAATTGAATTTCCCAAATTATATCCAATCTGAACATTCGGACTGATGTAAAAACCCAACGTTTTACTTTTGTTATCTTCAGATTGTCCAAAAGCTAAAAAGGGAAACAGTACAACAAGAAAAAATAAATTTCTTTTCATTAAATATTATTGCTATGAAATTTTAAAATCATCGCTAATAAAATCTGAACTAGCTTCAGTAACACTATAATCCCCAATTTTTGTTCTTCTAAGCTGAGTTAGATAAGCTCCAACTCCTAATTCTTGTCCAATGTCGTGAGCCAAACTTCTGATATAAGTTCCTTTGGAGCATCCCACAGTGAATGAAACAAAAGGCAAATTAATTTCAATATTATTAAGGTAAAGAATCGTAGTCTTTCTAGATTTCATTTCCACTTCCTCTCCTTTTCTTGCAAGATCATAAGCGCGTTTCCCATCAATTTTAAGTGCAGAAAAAACTGGAGGTTTTTGATCAATTTCTCCAAGAAATTTTTCCAAAGTTTGATAGATATTTTCCTCTGTAATATGAGAATAATCGGTTTGTAGGATTTCGGGTTTTTCCGTGTCGTAAGACTCGGTTTGAACGCCGATTTTGATTTCTGTCCAATATTCTTTCGGTGCATCTTGGATTTCCGGAATTTTTTTTGTGAATTTCCCCGTACAAACAATTAATAATCCTGTTGCTCGAGGATCCAAAGTTCCAGCGTGACCGATTTTGAATTTCTTTGGTAATTCTTTAAACTCATTTTTGAGTTTATATTTTAACTTATTGACAGCCTGAAAACTTGTCCAATCCAAAGGTTTGTCCAATAGAAATACGTGTCCGGATTGTAATTCTTCTGCCGTCATTTACTTGAAGAAATAAAAATAAATCAACAAAGCCACGCCTACAAAAATACGGTACCAACCCCACGGTTTGAAACCATATTTATTAAGCAAAGCAATGAAAGATTTGATTGCAATCCAAGCAACGACAAACGCAACTAAATTTCCTATAACAAATATCAAAATATGATCTTGTGAAGCCAAAATCATCTCATAACCTTTTTGTGGATTAACGGTTTCTTTACCCCAAGTTTTTACAAAAACAGAATAAAGTGTTACGGCTAACATCGTGGGAACAGCCAAGAAAAATGAAAATTCAGCAGCAGCTTTTCTTGATAATCCTTGAGACATTCCACCAATAATAGAAGCAGCACTTCTACTTGTTCCTGGCATCATTGCCAAACATTGCCAAAAACCAATAGTCACCGCTTTTTTGATCGTGATTTCTTTCTCATCGTGAATAATTGGATTCTTGAACCAATTATCTGCAAACAATAAAACAACTCCTCCTAAAACCAAAACAGACGAAATAGCGATTTGATTCCCTAAAACAGATTCAATAACATCATCTAAGAAAAAACCAATTCCCAAAGCTGGCAAAACAGCAAAAGCCAATTTGTAATAGAACTGCAGATTACTAAAATCAAAGAATTTTTTACCATAAGCCACAACCACAGAAAGTATTGCCCCGAACTGAATAGAAACCTGAAACATCTTGAGAAATTCAGTTTCTTCTAATCCCATCAAGCTTGCTGCAAATCCCATATGAGCAGTTGAAGAAATGGGCAAATATTCGGTAAGCCCTTCTATGATTGCAATAATAATTGCTTTGATCAAATCCATAGTGTGTTTGTTTTATTAAAAAAAACTTTGCCTCAGTTTCACCAAGACAAAGTTATTATTGTATTTCTTATTAAAATTTAATCTTTGTTTCTTTTCAGAATTGCAAAAACCTGAACCACAAATCCAGCAATAACCAACATCGGTGCTAATCTGATTCTTCTGAAAGAAAAAATTCCTTCGTTCCAATAATTCGGGTCAAATTTTCCTTCAGGAGTTGTATTGGCATCTCCGCCTAACATCAAAGCAAAACCCAATAAAATCATTCCAAGGCCAATGAGCATTAGTTTGAAATTTTTACTTCCGAAATAGAATGTCTTTTTTTCTGTGTTATCGGACGGTGCGCCAAAATCATCAGCCGAATATTTATTATGTGTTTTTTTTGCCATTTTTATGAGTAATAAAGATCATCTACGTTACTTCGCAAGAATCTCCAGGTTGCAAAGATAGTACTTGCAATGGTAATAAAAATACCTACAAAAAGAATTATGATTACCAGTAAAACATACTGATTTGTATCCTGTACGAAAGGCGTTCCTATCTGACTTGTGAAATAATACCATGTTCCGCCTAAAGCTAGTAAAGCGATCAGAGCTCCAATCAGTCCCAAAACCAGAGCTTCCTTGATAAAAGGCATAAGAATAAATCTTCTCTTTGCTCCTACAAGTTGCATAGTTTTGATAATGAATCGTTTTGAAAATATTTTTAGTCTAATCGAATTATTTATAAGGACAATGGCGACAACTAGGAATAAAACTGAAAAGGCAAAAATCCAAGTCAGTATTCTGTTCAAATTATTGTAAACATCTATGGTAAGTTTATTATCATTTACCACCTCTTTCACACCATCAATAGCTTTCAGCTGATTTACAACACCGTCGATTTTTTGAGGATCTACGAACTCCGGTTTTAGGGTTACCTCCACAGATGCAGGGAAAATATCTTCCTCAAACAATGCATCCGAGTCTATTCCCAATTGTTTTTTTGCCAGAACAGACGCTTTTTCTTTGGAAATGTACTCCGCTTGTTTGACATAATTTTGTTGCTTGATTTTTGCAAAAGTTTCCTCTTGGAATTTTAATGTTTTTGCAGAATCTCTTGGATCAAGATACTCATCAAAGTAAGCTTCTACTACCAGCTGCTCCTTGATATAATCAGAATATTTCTGAGCATTGATCAGTATCAATCCGAATAATCCTACTAGAAACAAAACCAGTGAGATACTGATAACTACCGTAATATTACTTGATCTTAATCTGCTTTTGTTAAAGTCATCAACTGTCTTTGGCATCAAAAAAAATTTTTGCTAAAATAGAGATTTTCGCTCAAAAAGCCTTGTTTTTCACTGTTAATAAAATCATAAAAACAATTAGAAACTGTGTTTTCACACTGATTCAAAAATTTTCAAAATCGGCATTTTTATTGTTAAAGGAATTTTACCAAATCTAGTTATATGAAACTTTTGAGACAATCTTCAGGTAAAAATTTTTTCTATACAACAAAAGATCAATTAAAGATAAAAGATAAAGATAAAATTGATTATATCAATTCTCTCGTCATACCACCTGCGTGGACAGATGTGGAAATCACAACCAATAAAAGGGCGAAAATTCTAGCTGTAGGCAGAGACCAAAAAGGAAGAAAGCAATACATCTACAATCCAAAATTCCGAGCGAAGAAAGATGCGGACAAGTTTGATAGGATTTTACATTTTGCCGAGAATCTGGAACATATGCGACGCGTTACAGGACAGCATCTCCGAAAGAAAAAAATGTCCCGGGAAAAAGTTCTAGCGGCAATGGTTAGACTTTTAGACTCCGCTTACTTTAGACCAGGAAGTCCAAAATATACGCAACAAAATCAAAGCTATGGATTAACAACAATCCGCAAAAAACACCTTAACATCGAAGGTGATGAAATGGTATTTTCTTACAAAGGAAAATCGGGAAAATTTCAAGAAAAGCATATTATTAATTCCAAATTAGCAAAAGTAATTTCTGAACTGGAAGATTTGCCAGGCTACAGACTTTTCAAATACTATGATGAAAACGGCGATTTAATAACTGTTGAAAGCCAAGATCTGAACCAATATATCAAAGAAATAATGGGTGAAGAATTTTCCGCGAAAGATTTTCGTACTTGGGCCGGAACAATGATTGCCGCTGGAATTCTGGACGAACTCGGTATTTGTGAAAAACAACAACAGAAGGAGATGAAAAAACGCATCCGGAATGCCATTGTTGCTGTATCGGAAAAACTCGGTAATACGCCTTCTGTTGCACGAGATTCTTATATAGACCCGAGAATTTTTGAGCATTATAAAAACGGACAAACCATTAATTATTTTCAGAAAGAAATTAAAAAACTCCTAAGAAAAAATGAAAATCTTTCTGAAACTGAAGTAGGTGTTTTGTATATGCTGAAATCGAAATTAAATTAACTCAAACTTTTAAAAACTTCACCTATCTTATTAATGAGATCTGTGGGTAACATCGCTTCTTTTGAAAATTTTTGCGCTGCAAAATCGCCAGCTTTTCCGTGAAGCCAAACGCCGAAGATGCAAGATTTTTCGATTTCATATTTTTGAGAAATTAATGATGTTAAAATCCCTGTCAGAACATCACCGCTTCCACCTTTTGCCATTCCGGAATTGCCCGTTATATTACAAAAAACTTTTTTTTCCGGAGTGATTACAGCTGTATGATGATCTTTCAGAATGATGAAAATTTGCAATTCTTTCGCTTTCTGTTTTGCTAATTCTATTCTTTCATAAGAGTTTGCAGTTTTTCCAAACAACCTTTCAAATTCCAAGGGATGTGGTGTGATGACAGCATTTTTAGGTATTAAATTTAACTTATTATTTTCCGCCAGAATATTGAGCGCATCAGCATCTAAAACAACATATTGATTGTAACTTTCCAGAAACTCTAAAAGTGCTTTTTGGGTCTGCTTTTCTTTTCCCAAACCTGGACCAATTCCATAAACTGCCTTTTCCTGAATTTCGATTTTATCAATATAATTTTTTCCTGAGCCAATAAACATCGCCTCCGGAATTTGAGATTGCAAAATAACATTACCACATTCTGGTGCAATGGTAAACGTCAAACCATTTCCGGTTTTCAAAGCGGATAAAGTTGACATTAGAATTGCACCCATTTTACCGTAACTTCCGCCCACTAAAATACTTTTCCCGAAAGTTCCTTTATGGGAGAAATCTCCACGAGGTTTATAAATTTCTTTGATTAATTCGTCATCAATAACAAAATAGTCTGTTTCAACTTCATTTATAAAATCTTTATCCAAATCAATATTTAAAACTATAATTTTCCCGCAGAATTTTCCAGTTTCGGGATGGAGGAAACTTCTTTTATAAAACTGAAAAGTCAAAGTAAAATCCGCTTTGAAAACAGTAGAATTTTCTTCAATTATTTTATCCGCATAAAGTCCGGCTGGAATATCTATTGAGATTTTCTGAGCTTTAATTTGATTTAATTTTTTGATTAAATTTTTAAAGTCATCAGACAATTCTCTATTCAGTCCATAACCTAACAAAGCATCAACGATAATAGATTTTTCATCATTGACATTAAAAACCTCAGAAAAATCTTTAACATCAATTCCGCTTATTGTTTTTATTTTTTTGAAATTAATCTCTGCCTCTCGAGAAAATTTCATATTGTCTTTATTAATAAAAACTTCTACATCAAAACCTTTTTCATAAAGTATTCTGGCGATAGCAAAACCGTCGCCGCCATTGTTGCCATTTCCACAAAAAATCAAAAATTTGTCCGAATTTCTGAAATAATCTATAATCCAATCACAACATTTTGTGGCCGCTTTTTCCATCAATACGATGGAACTAATACCATTTTCGATAGTCGCTGTATCGCAGTTTTTGATTTGGTTTGCTGTTAATATTTTCATTTTTCAGCATTTGGTGAAAATAATTAATCTCAAAATTAATCAATAAAATTGATTAATAAATAGAAATAAATAAACCGTTATCAAGAAAAAATTCTATTTTTGTTATTAACTAACTATTAAAAAATACAACTATGGGATTTGTAAAAGAGTTTAAAGAATTTGCATTCAAAGGAAATGTAGTAGACTTAGCAGTCGGTGTGATCATTGGTGGTGCATTTGGCGCAATTGTAAAATCATTGGTAGATGATGTAATTACACCACTTCTATTGACGCCAGCTTTGAAAGCTGCAGGCGCTGAAAACATCAAAGAATTAGCTTGGAACGGTGTAACTTACGGAAATTTCTTATCATCCGTAATCAGCTTTTTGGTAATTGCTTTTGTTTTATTTTGGTTAATAAAAGTTGCCAATAAATTTAACAAGAAACCAGAAGAAGCTCCTGCAGGACCATCTTCTACAGATGTTCTTCTTGCCGAGATCCGCGATGAATTGAAGAAAAAACAGTCACTTTAAAAGACGCAAAATGCCACTTTTCAGTGGCATTTTTTTATTTTAGTAAGTCGAGCTCCAGAATGTTATTATTTTTTTTCATTCTTTCCATCACTGCTTTTTCCTGAGATTTCAGATAGTCCGCATTATCCAATCTATTTCCGGCATCGTCAGTCACATAAAATTGTCCATCCTGCGCCATCTTTTTCAAATTAGCCATCGGATCTCTCCGGTAGTTTTTATAAACCGTCTGATATTTTTTATAATCTAAGCCAATTGGTTTTTCAAATTTGAACGCGAGAACATCTCTCTCTAAAACATTTTTTTTGATTCCTTTGAGTTCCATTTTATGAAAACCGGATTGGTCTTCAACCTTAACAATAAGTCCCGGCAAACCATAAAATTTATATGGCCCATCCTGGATCGGGATTTCCGTAGAAAACCAAGCTATCCATTTTCTGCCTGCAAAATTAGTCTCGGCTTTTTGAACATTCCACTCGCCTATTTTTTCTTTATGCGGGAAGATTTTCCAATCTAATTTAATTTGTTGATTCGCATTGTAAAGCGTCATATCCAGAGAGACAATATGATTGATTTTAAAATTTGGATAAGATTTCAGAACTTTGTAAGCTACAACACCTTGTTTTCCAGACATAGGAATTGGATCATCACTGTGAGTTGACATATTTTTCTTGAACTGCACATTCATAACAGAATCGTTTTGGAAGACATATTCACTGTAATACTTGGAGCCTTTTTTATCAATATCCAAAACCATTAACTCTGATATTTTGGTTTCCAAATCCGTTGAATCTGTCTGGAATTGGTAATCGTAATAAAATCTTTGCGTTTGCGAAAAAACTTTTAAGCTGAAAAATATCAGAAATATTAAAACATATTTTCTCATCATTGTGGTTTTTAGTTCTTAAATATAGTCAATTTACAACGTCTAATTCAATCCTGTTATTATTTTTCTTTATTTGATTTTTCAATCGATCTTCCTGATCTTTTGCAATTTTTGTGGAAGTTCCATCTTTTCCAGTTAAAACGATAGATGTTCCGCCCATTTGGATTTGTTTGATTCCTTTCGTTGGATCATTTTCGTATTCTTTTATCACTTTATGAAACTGCTTGGAATTGACAGCAATTTCTTTAGCATTCCATACATTAACATCTACATTTCCAGCAATATTTTTAATACCTTTCAGTTCCATTTTATGCGAACCTTTTTTATCCTCTATTTTTACAATCAACCCAGGCAAACCTCGGAATTTATATGGTCCATCCTGGATCGGAATTTCTGTAGAAAACCAAGCAATCCAATGTCTGCCTGCAAAATCCGCTTCTGCTTTTTGAGCGTTCCACTCTCCTATTTTTTCTTTTTCTGACAAGATTTTCCAGTTGATTTTTCTGTCATCAGCAATATTGTAAGCATCCATCCCCAATCTACGATGGAGATTAATTTTATAATCAGGGTAAGTTTTCGTAACCGAATATCGTACACTTCCCTTTTGCATACCAGGTTTCACATTCATAGAACCAGTTGCCGCAATTTGCTTTTCAAATTCAGCTTTCATCAAAGAATCCGAATTAAAAACTGTATAACTGTAATATTTGGAACCATCTTTTGTTGTGTCCAGAAACATCATCTCAGTTTTGATACCGTCCAAATTGGTTGAATCTGAAATGAACTTGTATTCATAAATAAAACGTTTGTTTTGAGCAAACGTCAGAATTCCTAAAATCAGAAATAAATTAATTAATAGTTTTTTCATAGTTATAAAGTATTAAAAAAGCCGGCGAACCGGCTAAAGTGTTATGAATGTACTTGTCTATTTTGTAATAACTTCGATTTTTCCGGTTCCGTTTGTTTTAAAAACGTTCATAGAAGTAATTTCATTAGGATTCATTTTATTAAGTACAGATTTATCCACTATTTTTCCATTGATATAAACTGTCATTTTGTCTGTATTAGCAGCCATCATCTTGTTATTCAGAACAAAAACTTTTGGCTCATTCTCCATAGAATTAAAACTTATTTTAAATGACGAATTCTCACGCATTTCTTTGTTTAATGGTTGCTGCTTTTCCTGAATTTTTCTTTGTTGTTCCTGTAAGTCTTTTTGTTTTTCCTTCAGTTCTTTTCTTTTCTTTTCCAGTTTTCTCAACTCCTTTGGTGTCAGTTTAGATTGAGCTTCATTGAAGAATAGATTATCAGAAAAATTAAATTTAAATTTAGTTGCCAAATCCTTGAACTCAGGAAAATCGCTTGCGTCAAATCCATAAGCTACACTTGCATCCGTAAAAGCATCTTTCCCAAATTGGTCTTTTATCATTTTCTGAAGATCAGCTTCCGAATAAACTTTACCATATTTTTCAACCGCTTCTTGTGCTTTTTTCTGAGCTTCTTGACTCATTTTCTGAAACTCAGGAGAGTTGACTTTTACAGCTTCTTCTGCACGTTTCTCAGCATCAGCAATTCTTTTTTTGAATTCTGGAGAATTGACCATTTTGTCAGCTGTCGCCCCACGTTTCTCCACATCAGCAATTTTCTTTTTTAAATCCTTAGAATTAACCATAGCTTCAGCTTTCCTTGCAGCTTTCTCAGCATCAGCAATCTTTTTCTTAAATTCTGGAGAATCATACATGTTAGCCATCGCTTCAGAATGTTCTTCTAGGCCTTTGATATTTCTCTTGTAATTATCCGAATTTACAACACCTTCAATTTGAGTAGCAAGAGTTTCCATTTCATTTTCTAAAGCTTTATACTCTGCCGAGTATTCTTTTTTAGCTTTTTTAAGCGCTGATAATTCCTTTCCTTTCTCAGCCATTTTTTTGCTGATTGCCTTCATTCTCAAATGATCTTCCTGCAACGCATCAGAGTAAGCTTTTGTCTGTCTCTGATGATTGTTTGCCAAACTATCAAATTCTGATTGTTTTGGCTGGATCGTATCCATTTTAATTTGTTTAACAGCGATTTCAATTGCGTTATTTGTTTCCGTGATTTCTTTGTTTTTAGCATTTACCATATAGGCGAACACCATAAAAAATAAAATTGGTAGCGCAAATAGCTTGCGTGCATAGCTGTACTTGGTTTTATTTTTTGTAATCATTGTAAATCTTTTTTTGAGGTTTGATGATAAAAAAGGACTCGTAACAGGCAAAACCGAACCCGAGAAATGACTCTCCAATAGCATCTGCGCAAATGCTTTGGTGTCGGACTTTTTCACTGCTTTCTTGTCCGCCAAGTATTCGTGAATAAGATTGATTTCTTTGTTGATAAAGTAAAACACAGGATTGAACCAGAAAACAGATCTAGAAACCTGCATCAGAAGTTTGTCCCAGCTATGTTTTTGTTCTATATGAACCATCTCGTGCTTCAGAATCTGCTGTCCAACAGGAGAATTAATCTCTATTGACTTTTTCCAGAACAGATTTCTGAAGAATGAAAACGGCGCATTATTAAGATTGGTCTGATAAAATTTAATCCCCTCTATGGTTTCCTTCGGGAACTGATTTTTTATCGAATTGATTTTTAGAATTCCCAGAAATAGTTTAATTAAAAAAGTGACTGAAACCACTCCAATAATTGTATAAAAAACTGAATAAATAGTGATATCATAGTTTGTAGTTTGAGATTGGTTTTGATTGAATCCACTCAAAAGCAGATACAAATTCTTGTTTGTTTCTATCGTAAAATAAGAAACTTTTATCAGAGGCAGAACAAGACTGACAACCACCGAAGACAAAAGATAAAACCGATTGTAATGATGAAAAGTCTTATCCTTAAGGAATAACAGATAATAGGCAAACATAACTGCTGAGCAGAGAATCATCTTGCCAAAATAAAGTAATATTGGTTCCATTATTCCTTATTTTTAAGTTCATTTAAAAGCAGCTCCAAATCCTTCACGCTGATCTCATTTTCTTCTACCAAAAACGAAACAGCATTGGTATATGAACCTTCAAAATAATTTTTAACCAAGCTTCTAATAGACTTTCCGCTGTAGTTTTCTTTAGTTACTAGAGGAAAATATTCGTGCTGTCTTCCAAAAGTTTTGTGGCTGACAAATCCTTTTTCCATCAATATCTTAAGAATAGTAGAAATGGTGTTGGTGTGCGGTTTCGGTTCTGGAAACAACTCAAGAATATCTTTCAAGAATCCTTTCTCAATCTGCCAAAGATATTGCATTACCTGTTCTTCTGCTTTGGTTAACTTATTCATAATCTAATACTTTAAAAACAATCAATCTTATATCACTAAAAACTTAGTAATACAAATGTAACATTATTTTTGATTCGTACAACTATTTTTATAGTTAAAAGAAATTAAAATTATAAATACCTGATTTTCAATTTATAAATCTATTGTGATAATAAATTATGAAAATAATCAAAACAAAACTTGACTTGAATCGAAATAATCGTATATTTGCAGTCCAATATCGCGAGGTAGAGCAGT
>DFXK01000003.1:0-163 GCA_002383165.1 Flavobacteriales bacterium UBA4110 | reverse complement strand
CGAGTCGTGTCCTCGCAACCAATTCAAGAGAATCATTTATTTGATTCTCTTTTTTTTATTTTATTTCTTGAAATCTCACGAATATTAAACTAATTCAGCAGATCTGTTCCTTAAAAATTTGATAAATCCCCGAACTCTGTGAGAAATTTTAAATTTTAAATTT
>DFXK01000014.1:139807-232954 GCA_002383165.1 Flavobacteriales bacterium UBA4110 | reverse complement strand
GATTTGCGAGTGCAAAAGTAAAAAAATTTTTCCAATCTGCCAAAACTTTTTTGAAGTTTTTTTCGTAACCTCGAAATCTATTTTAGCTAATTCTTTATCTGTCCTTCTGCGCTACCAAGTCTTTCGTTTTGGTTCTGCAAATATAGGGCGGAATATTCTGTACTTGCAAACAGAATTAACAATGAGTTTAAAATTGTGTAAAACTAAATTAATTAAACAACTGTAAAACAGCTAAATATAAAAGCAATTAAAGTTATCCACATTATGTTAAACAGATAAAAACTGTTAAATTAATTAGGTTTTTTGGAAAATGCAGCAGGGATAGTAGCGGTTATCCTTTTGCTTTTTTCTCCGATGGTGAGGGTAAAGTTTAATTTGGCGAAATGTTCTTTATATATACAAAAGGTGAAATGATGACAAAAAAAAGCAAAAGATATGAGCGAATAGCCCGGTGACAAAAATAGCTTGGGAAAGCTTGGGCTTTTTGGCAGCTGCCCAAATGCTATTTTATCTGATACAAGAACTTATGAAAGTTGAAAGGATATTTTAAAAATTCTAACTAGCGTTGAATTTTAAATTTGGTTTTGGAATTTTTCATGCTTATTATATATATAGTATGATAATGATAAGCCTAGTGTGTCTGCGACCGCATCTAAAACTTCGAGTGAACGACCGAGTTTCATGATGTCCTGCAAAATCTCTGTGAGCAATGCGTAAGAAACGAGAATTAGCAAAAAGTAAAGCAAAGATGTCTTGGGAAAACGAAGCCTGAAGAAAAATCCCAAAAGAAAGAAAATGGTAAAATGAATGAGCTTATCCAAATGTGGGAACATAAAGAAATATTCTTTATTCTCTACGCCTGGACGTAAAAGCATATAAGTAAGAAATGCCCAATAAATGGGCAATATAATCTTACTGTATTTTGTTATGATATTATCCAACAACTTCTTGGTATTGTTCTGCAGATAATAGAGTTGATAAATCTGCTGAGTCAGAAATCTTCAGTTTGATGATCCAACCTTTTCCATACGGGTCGGTATTCAACAATTCTGGTTGATCTTCTAGATCTGCATTAACTTCTAAAACTGTACCTGCTACCGGAAGATAAAGGTCGGAAACAGTTTTAACTGCTTCTACACTTCCGAATACATCGCCTTCGCTTAGATCTTCGTCCACGGTATCGACATCTACGAAAACGATATCTCCCAATTCTCCTTGGGCATAATCTGTAATTCCGATAGTTGCTGTATCGCCTTCTACTTTAATCCACTCGTGGTCTTTGGTGTACTTTAGTTCTGATGGTGTGTTCATTTTCTTAGATTAGGTTTTGGCAAATTTAATTATATAATTAGGATATAACAATAGAATAAAAATAAATTACAAAAAAAGAGTAAACAAATTTGCTTACTCTTTTTTCTATTAATTAGTTGTTCCTCCAAAAGTCATCGTTGCGGTAATACCAGCTCTGATTGTGGACAGCGGGAAGGCTGTTGAAATCTTATACTTGGTCATCATCTGATCGTAGAAGAATTTCAGATTCAGATTCTGTGACATATTATAATCTGCGGATAACTTGAGGCTGAAAATCTTTTGCCCTCCTGTTACCTGGGAATCATCTATCAAAATATTAGTAATTGTAGTTTTACTGTCTCTCATTGATAAATCTGCTCTCATATTAAGATCACTCTTGATATCTCTTCCTTTTCCTTTATAATTGATTCTGATCTTGAGGTCTTTCAAAATGTATCCGTAACCTACGACGAATTCATTTCCTAATTCTTCCGTCAATGTTGTGTTAACTAATCCTAGCAAGTAAGTTCTATCTCTGTTGTAGTTGAAACGGAACTGCATATTGTTTCTCATCGTTACATCAAAACCAATCAACGGAGAGAAAGCTTCTACATATCCGACCTGAGTAAAAGTATACGGATTGTATCTGTTACCATTGGAGTCATAAGCTGTGTTTGGATCTCTGAGATCTCTGTTAAAATAATCGACACTAGCTTGAACGCCTGACATTGTATATGTAGATACATATGAATGTAAAACATCAAACTTAGAGAATTGACTATTAACAATCGGTAGGTTTCTAAGTCCAGAATAAACTAATTTCCAGTTTGGCAAAGGAACACCTGCTTTTGTTGGATTGCCTATTTTCTTAGGAGACTTTCCTTCGATTGCTGCTTTGAATGCTGGAATCAAAACATAAGAATTACTTTTAGAATATCCTGCTGTGAAACCATCAATATCTCTTATTCCTTCATACTGCTGAGAAATAGCCAATGCATTTTCTTTGATCAGTTTGTAAATCTCTCCATCTGCTTTGAACGCTGTATTGAATGACCAAGCTGTGTTGGAATATGTAATAAGTTCCGTTCCAAAGGCATCTCTGTAAGCTTTATAATTGGTGGACTCATCCACCACATTGTAACCACCCTGAACATAATTTCTGCTGTAATTCTGCAACACATTGAAATCTATTCTAAGATCATTTGCCGGCATCACTTGTAAATCTGCAGTAAACGTTCTGTTATTCAATTCGGAGTAAGCATCATTCATTAAAGTTGAGTTAGAAACCCATCCATTTTCTATAACAGTTCTTCTGATATCAGCTTGTGATCCTAATAAGAATCCGACGGTTGGACCTCCTAATGTTTGTCCGTAACCATAGAAGTTTGGTGCAGATAACAATCCTGGCAATACAATACCATTATTTTCATTGTAATTAACGTTCAATTGTTTCATTGAAGTTAATGCGTAAGCAACTGCCTGTAGTGGTTTCAATTTATTTTTGAACTTATAATTCTTAAACTTAAACCTGCTGTTTTTCTTCGTGAATGCTGTATTATAAACATTTGCAAGTGAGTCAATCTCTTGGTTGCGCTTTTGCATCGTTTCACTAATTTTTCTGAAATAGCTGAATTTAGTAAAGAATTTTGGGACATCTATTGTGGATGTTGCCACAATAGCATTGGTATTCTGGGATAAGTTTCCAAGATTCTCTATTCTTCCGTTATATTCAACATTCCTTGCAGCAGTAGACCTAGCGTTCCAGTTATATTGGAACTGATAGCTAAGTTCTGCATTGATAAAATCAAGATAAGGCAGATATTCAAACGGCAATCTGTAGCTAAGCTGAGCTCTGTGATTGTACAATACCGGACGGCCTGCTCTGAAAGGATTACTAAATATAGAGCGGTTGTTCATAGCATTGACATCCAGGTTATCATTCAGGGTTTTAGTTTCTGAATTGATCTCAAGTTTTAATGATTTTGTAAAGTTGAAGCCCAAACTATACTGCCATCCGAAGAAGAAATTCCTGTTTCTGATGACATCAAAATCCTGACCAGCGTTTCCTGAAAGCAAGGCATCTACATTTCTGTATTCTAACTCATTATAATTTCTATCCAAAATTGTTCTGAAAGATAATCTTGTAGGAACCGGATTGAAGTTAAACTCTTTAACCCATCTCAAATATTTGTATGACTTCGCCGTATCGCTAACCATTTTGTTGAATGGTTTCAGAAAATACTGTTTGAAAGTATAGTTGTACTCCAAATAAGCATTTAAATATTGTTTATAGTTACGTTTTGTATAAACATCACGATAGAAATCATCGTTATAAATAGCCGTAAGATTTAGGTTTTCCACATCATAGAATCTTGCCTTTTTATCTGGATTCATTCTTTCTTTTCTGACATTAACCACACCAATACTTCTTTGCTGAGTATAGGTTCTTACCACTTTCTTCAGTTCATCCTGATTTGGAGCTTTCTTAAGTTCTACATCATTATCAAGCGGATTGTACTTAGGATCAGTGATGGTTTGTGTATAAGAATAGTTCAATGGAATTTTCACGCCGGATTTTTCTGGCAGAAACTTATCTACATTAACCGTTGTGTTTATACTGAACGCCGAATTTTCGTCCTGAGATCTTTCCGATGGTTTTTGATCAATCGCGCCAAAACCGATGGATGCATAGGACGCATTGGCATTTACCATTGCGAAGTCTCCGAGGTTGAAATTTAGACTTGCATTTCCTGCGTAGCCTCCTTTATTTTCAATTTCAGAAAGCCTGATTTCATTGACCCAAAGAACAAGCGTTTTTGCATTGGAATTGTCATTGTTTCTCACACCGATCATAATGGTCGTTACATTACCAATACTCGGGCGTCCTTTTACATAGATTCGTTTCTCATCATCTCCATAATCCGGATAAAGATATCTAACTGCCAGATTCTGATTTCCGGATCTGGAAAGTTCATCTCTTTTCAGCTTGGCATTCACAAAATTCTCAATTTCTAAATCCAAAGTATTTTCATCCGGCCAGATGTCCAGTGCAGAAGTAGCATTTTTTGCGGTATATTTTAAAGAACTTTCGTACTCATAATAATTATCTGTCGCATCACTACCAAAACGGATGAAGAATTTTGCATTTTTATCAAAATCACTTGTATTAGAAGTCGTTGTATTAGTCTGATTTTCTGCGTGTACGAATAACTTCAATTTTTTATATCGACGCATATCAAGACTTGTATTCTTGAACACACCTCTTGATTCACCCTTCAGATCCTTCACTTTCATGTAAAGAGAAGATTCATTTTGTCTTTGTGCACCAGCATTACCGCTTAAAACCTGTCTGTCTATTCCCGGAGGCAAAACATAGGGTGGCGTTCCCAAAGCATTTTCTTCAAGATTTACACTTCCAATATCGAAGTTAGCATTTTGATTTTGCGGTGCGCTGTTACCTTCATTGTTATCCGAAATTGTAGCACTGAAAATTTCATTTGTATATTTTCTCCAGTCGGATCTTACTAAATCGAATGAACCGAATCTCAATGTAGATGTCTGGTCAAAACCTTTCAATAATAATCTGGCAAATCTTACATTATTAAGCACAGAGACATCAGAACCTTCAACTTTAGAACTATCGTCATACTCTGCAACAGGAATTCTGAAAAGATACCATTTAACTTTTCCGGCCTGTCCGTTCTCGAATTTTACATCAACTTCTTTAATGTCAACAATTTTATTATTGCTACCCACAACCATATTGGCTGGCGAAAGATCTATTGTATATTGGTTATAATTCTCTGTCTGGTCCAGATTGTAGTCTCTGTTGATATCCTCTGCGTCCGGTGTCTGAGTGGCAACCTCTAAGCTATTGGCTTGAGAGTTTCCTTCCGGTCCTCGGAAATACTTGTAACGTTCTATTAAAGAAGATGCAAGATCTCCCTGAAACTGATTGGAAAGATAGTAGACAAAATTATCAGATGCAGGATCAAGCTCATTGGTTACAGGGTTTACAAAATTAACCCCGAATTTTTCCTGTTCCTGCGCACCGCTCAAACCGTCATATCCCAAATCCTGCTGTCCTCTTTCATCTCCCTCGGAAGAAAATGCGTAAAGTATAGGCACTTGTTTCGGCTGTGTTCCCCAATTTGAAGTCGTAGTATTAGTAGGAGTGCTGGCGGTAGGCAAACCATTTTCGTATTGTAATCTGCCATCTTTCAGCACATCTTCAGACACATTTCCTAACTGTAATAATAATTTAGGATCTGTACCAAGATTGTTACCATCTGCACGCGGATCCATTAACCAAAATTCTACATAATCAATATTTGAAGTTACAAAATTAGTAACAGAAATCGGACGCATCAAACCTGCCCATCTCTGAGCCGTGGTTTCGGTAGCCGGATTAACATTGTAAGGACCACGTTCCTGAGGATAATAAGTGATATCAAATGTATTAAGGATGGTCTGTTCGCCCGCCACATAGTCCCTGTTGTTATAAAGTTCCCTCATCTGAACTCTTCTGGAAGCATGATTGGATAAACGTTGGGCATTGATTCCATTGGGGGCAGCACCGCCCACGCCATAAAAACGCGGATCTATCTGATACCAGGAAAGTAATCCCCTGCCGTTTCCACTGTTGGTATTATCATTATTCACGGAAGGGAAAATGGCAGGATAATCCTTATTATTTTCCGGACGGGAAGCGATACTCCACATCGCAGGTTCTTTAAGCGAGATTTTTGAAGTGGTCTGCTCAAAATCATCAATGTAGGACTGATCATTGATCCCTTTGCTTTGTCCCGGAATCAGATAGGCAGCTTCAGCTTTAAAATTTAAATTAGACGGAGCTTCCGTATTGATAAGAGGAATTTTATCTGTTAATCTAGTAAGGAATGGCAGTTCATTGTTATACATCAAGTTGAAACCTGCCATGGTATTACTCACCGCTTCCTGACCATAATTCACCTTTTGCGTCAATGGTCTTTCCGTGTAATTGACAACGGTAGCTCCAGCTGTTAGATGCTCATTGAATTTTCTTTCAAGATTCAATCCCCAGAAACTTTTTCTCTGCGTATTGAACGTCAGCTGATTTTCAAGAGAAATATTGATAGCCTGACCAGATTGTTTTACTGTTTCGTTGATAATATTAACCGTTCCCAGCATATAATCTACAGTATAATCCACACCTTCTACAAGCTGAGCACCATTTGCAGTTACCTTTACAGAACCCTGCGGGACGTTTATAGCTCCGAGAGAAATCCCTTGTCCCTGGCTTCCTTTATACCTTCCCTCAATGGTATATCGCAACGGAATCTGTGAGGGTGTTGTCTTCTGCTTATCATAGATATCATTAAAAACAAACTGTGACTTATCTGTAACATTCAGAACGCTTTCCAGATAACCTCCAAAAGGTTCTATTTTTGTAAAGATGATTTTTCCGTTTTCCGGATCTACAGTTATTCCGTTTACATAATCGAAAATCCCATCTCCTTTTGTTCCATCTGCGTTAGTTTGGAGATCGCCATTCACATTAAGCCGATCCAGATTAAAAAGTCTGAGCAAGTTAGTGTCTTCCGGAATTCCGTTATTGTACTGTACTCCGGGTAAGTAATTGACTTTTGCCGAACCTTGGTCTCTATAATACACATTCAACAAGAAATCCTGCGCCTGAAGCTGGTTGGCATTCAGAGAATAAATATTCTTCATCATCAGCTCCCACATTGGAGAATTGGTCTTGGTGGTAGAGTTGGATTTCAGCAATTTTGTAATTAATACGGCATTTTCTTCCGAGAACTCACCGACTTTATAAACCTGGCTGGATCCGTTGATGGTATAAGAATAAGATGCAGCAAGAAACTGGTTGTCATTAAGCCTTTGATTCAATGAAATGTAACCTAGTTGAGAATTAAATTTATATTCTGATGTTGTCAGTTTTCTAGCCTTGATATTATTCATAAAATGCTCACCAGATACGAACGGTTCAGGAGTTCCCTGTGCATTCGGGAAAGACCTTCCGTTCAAGATGTTATAAGCAGTAACCACATCTCTGGAACTTCCTAAAGCTGATGAAATCTGTTGATAGAGATTATTATTACCATTACTTGGGATGATACCTGTGCCGTCTCCTAAATCCCTGATGCCCACAATCGGCTTCTGAGATTCTATGTTAGAGCCTCCTTGATCCAGCACCCAAACTTCCATTCTTGTAATGTTAATGCTGGAGTTGATAAGGGGATAGTTTTGCAGAGATTCGTCATATTTATCATGAAAATAATGACCTAAAAAGTAATGCTGATTATCTTCATAATCAAAAGCATTAATCTTAAACGTACTCATCGTTCCGCCCCCTTGTGCCACAATGGTTTTGGCCTCACCCTGCTGCTGAGAAAATACTAAAGTTCCGGTTGTCTTACCCAGCTGGAACTCTGTTTTCAAACCAAACAGCGACTGAGAACCACGGATCAAACTCGTTGAAAGCGGCATACTAATATTACCTACCTCTACTCTTTTGATAATTTTATCCTCAGGATCCTGTCCTTTTTCATTAAGACCTTTGGATTGCAGATCTTTCCAGGAACCTTTTGCCTGCCAGACCATATTCATCCGGTTCTCAAAAGCAAAACCACTTTGAGTATCATAATTGGCTTTTAATTGAAGATTTTCCCCGACTTTTCCCGTTATTCCGAGTTGCATTCTCTGCTGTATATTGATTGCAAAACTAGTTCTGTTCTGAGGAAGAATTAATGGATTATCTATTTTTTGATACAGCCCACCCAAATCAAAAGAAGCAAAACCCTGTGGAATCAATTCTATTTTATTACTGCCAAAAATATTTTCGAACATTTTATTTTTGATCGTAATTGCGGGAATCAGGCCTTTTTTCTTAGCATCGGTCTGGTCTTTTCTTCTTCCGAGATCATTAAGAAGCGATTTTTCTTCGTAATAGGCACGAAGATTGTTTTGCATGACGTAATTCTTATACTCCTCGAAGGTCATCGCAATAGGCGCACCTACAACAGAATTTCCGATTTTCGGGTATAAGTAATACATGCCGGTTTTTATATCATAAAACGCGTCATAACGAATAGGATCCGCTAAACTGAAATCTTTTCTGACACTGATTAAGCTGTCAATTGGTTTTTCCTGCGCAAATAAATTGGTATAACCTGCAAAAAAAATGAAAAGTAGGGTTAATTTATAAAGGTAAATATTTTTCTTCACTTATAATCTTTTAAGAAACCGATGATAAATTATCATCAATTGTTAAATATTTTTTAAAATCTCTTTCACTAATTCTTCTACTGAAAAGTGAGGGTTCTGCTTCAAAATTCTGTCTGCAATTTTCTCACTGATTCGTTTTGAAATACCCAAAACTTCTAATGCTGATAACGCTTCATTTTTAATTTTATTGTTAGGAATATCGGAAAGTTTTTCTTCGGAATGCCCGAATATGCCGACCTTATCACGAAGATCCACTATGATTCTTTCCGCCGTTTTGGCTCCTATTCCTTTTACTTTCTGAATCAGTCCGCTGTTACCAGAAAGTATCGCATTGGCAGCCTCTGCTAAACTGAGCGAAGATAGCAGTATTAACGCAGAAACAGGGCCCACTCCATTAACACTAATTAACAGATTGAACATTTCTTTTTCCTGCTTGGTAAAAAATCCGAATAGCAAATGTGCATCCTCTCTTATGATTTGCTGTATATATAACAGGACATCGGAACCCTGTTTTAGATTTTGTGAGGTCTGCAGACTTATTCCGACGTAATATCCCACTCCATTTACATCCACTACGGCAAAAGTTGGTGTGAGCTCCTGCACAATTCCTTTTAGAGAATAAATCATTAATTAAAAATTAGACATTTGCGAAGATATAAATTAACTTAAAACTAAAAGCCATTTTAATTTCTTAAAATGGCTTTTAAATTTATATTTTTAAATAAATGTTTATTTTTTCTCTTTCGTTTGGGCGTCTAGAACCGCAATTGTTGCAAGATTTACAATTTCGTCTACGCTGGACCTCATTTGCAAAACGTGCACTGGCTGATCTAGCCCCATTAAAATAGGTCCAATGGTTTGTGCAGCTTTCATCCCTCTGATGATTTTGTAAGAAAGATTGGCACTTTCAAGATTTGGAAAAACCAAAACATTTGCTGGATTGGTTCCCAACTTTGAAAAAGGATAATCTGCAAGATGGTCGCTGTTTAATGCAAAGTCCGGCTGGATCTCTCCGTCTACGATCATTTTAGGATATTTCTCATGAAGGATTTTAACCGCCGCCGCTACTTTTTTAGATGTATCTGCTTTTGCTGAGAAATTCTCAAATCCCAACATAGCGAGTCTTGGTTCGATAGCGAAAGATTTCACAGTATATTCTGCCATTCTTGCAATCTCAACTAGATCTTCTGCAGTTGGATTTTTATTAATAGATGTATCTGCGAAGAACAATGGTTTTTTATCTGTGAGGATCATCATCATTGCCGCAACTTTATTTACGCCAGGCTTTTTATCAATGATTTCCAAAATTGGTTTCAGAACTGAAGCATAGCTTTTTGAGAAACCAACGATTAATGCATCAGTATCGCCATGTTCTAACATCAGTGGACCAAAGTAATCCCGTTGTCTTACATAACGCTTCGATTTATACTCATTGATACCTTTTCTATTGCGCTTGTCCCAAAGTGTTTTTCGGTATTTTTTTCGGGCTTCTTTATTTGCATCATCATTAGGGTCAATAATCGGAATATCTAGCGTAATGCCATATTCTTCCATTTTTTCTTGGATGAGCCTTTTGCTACCTAAAAGACTTGGATAAGCAATACCTTCCTCCTGCAGAATCTGAGCAGCCTTCAGAATATTATACTCTTCACCATTGCCTAGTGTAACTCTTTTCGGATTAGCTTTTGCGCGGTTTTGCATCATTCTTACCAGCTTCTCATCCCGCCCCATTCTGTCCAAGAGCTGATTTTCGTACTCTTGAAAGTTTTCTATTGATTTTCCGGCAATTCCGCTTTCCATTGCAGCTTTGGCAACAGCAATTGAAACTTTGGTGATCAATCGATTGTCAAAAGGTTTTGGGATAAAATAGTCTTTTCCGAAACTAATATCTCTAACATTATATGCCAGCTTTACCATTTCCGGCACCGGCTCTTTAGCAATTTCTGCCAATGCATAAACAGCAGCCAGCTTCATCGCTTCATTAATTCCTTTTGCCTGAACGTCCAACGCTCCTCTAAAGATGTAAGGAAAACCAAGCACATTGTTTACCTGATTAGGATAATCACTTCTGCCAGTCGCCATCATTACATCATCTCTGGTAGCAACAGCTAAGTCGTAACTGATTTCTGGATCCGGATTGGCCAGTGCAAAAACGATGGGATTTTTTGCCATAGAAAGTAACATTTCTGGTGACATCACATTTCCTTTAGAAAGTCCGACAAAAACATCCGAACCTTTCAGCGCCTCTTCTAAAGTTGAGATTTCAGTTTCAGCGATGAAGTCGAGTTTCTCTGGCGTCAGGTTCTCTCTTTTATGGTTGATGACACCTTTGCTGTCACACATCAATATATTTTTAGGATCGAGACCAAGTGAGATGTATAACTTAGCACATGCAATAGCAGCAGCTCCTGCTCCATTGATAACCATTTTTACTTCACCGATTTTTTTTCCTGCGATTTCCAAAGCATTGATAAGCGCAGCTGCCGAAATAATTGCAGTACCGTGTTGATCATCGTGCATCAGAGGAATATCTAATTCTTCTTTCAGTCTTTGCTCTATGTAAAACGCCTCAGGTGCTTTGATATCTTCCAGGTTGATTCCACCAAAAGTTGGTGCAATGGCTTTCACCGTTTCTATGAATTTATCAGGATCTTTTTCATTGATCTCAATATCGAAAACATTGATGCCCGCAAATATTTTGAAAAGCAATCCTTTTCCCTCCATCACCGGTTTGGAAGCTTCTGGACCAATATCGCCCAATCCGAGAACTGCTGTTCCGTTCGAGATTACCGCTACCAAATTTCCTTTGGAAGTGTACTCATAAACAGATTGAGGATCATCGTGAATGGCCATACAAGGCACAGCAACACCCGGCGAATAGGCCAGTGACAAATCTCTCTGAGATGAATGTGGTTTGGAAGGTATCACTTCTATTTTTCCTTTCGGTTCCTGGCGGTGATAATCTAAAGCTGCTTTATCAAAAGCGTTTTGGTCTCTTGAATTTTTTGACATTGTTGAATTTCTTTTTGTAGTGAAACTATATTGATCATAGTGTCACGGGTTTTTAAATTGCGTAAGGGCGAAGGGCATTGTCGGAGCTCCTCGCCAGAGGCATAGAGCGACTGCCCGCAGACCGACCCGCTTATCTCGTCATTAAAGACGAGATAAAGGAATCCGCCCAAATTATTGATGCAAAGTTAAAGCTTTGGAATGATATAGGCACGATGATAATTCACCAGGCTTTCTATCGGTTTCTGAACTACCGTCCCAACCTTGAAGTGAAAATCTGCCGCAGCAGCCCGTAAAGAATCTTCGAAAAAATAAGCCACTGAACCTATAAAGTTAATTTCGGCATCGCGGCATTCTTCGTACGGCATGACCTGAAACTCAAGGAAATTCTTCAGTTCTTTATAGATAAAATTCTGAAAATATGGATGCGATTTTCTATCTACAATAAAGCGCGTGAAATCTGCCATATAAGCATTAGCTCTAGGATTATGGTACATATTTTTTAGAAGTTCGTCTATTTGCAGCTGATAAATCTCAGCAAACTGCTGGTGCAGATCAGGAGGCAATTTTTTCATAAAATAATGCCTAACCAGCTGTTTTCCCAATGCACTTCCACTGCCTTCGTCGCCTATTAAAAATCCTAAAGAAGGCAATTCCGTCCTTACATTTTCCCCGTCGAAGTAGCACGCATTGGAGCCTGTACCCAAAATGCAAACAATAGCCGGAACGCCTCTGTAAGCTGCATAAGCCGCAGCCAAAAGGTCTTCCTTCACGTATATATTGGCATTGGTAAACACTTTCTGAATCTCTCTTTCTACAATCAGCCTGTTTTCAGCCGTGCCGCAACCTGAGCCGTAAAAAAAGATATTTTCCAGATAATCACAGAACTTTGTCAATGCCTGATTTTTCTCCAGTTCATTCGCTATAAGTTCCGGTTTTGTAATATTGGGATTGAAGCCGACTGTTTCTGTTTTCAAGACTTCTGTACCGTCATTTTCCAGGATTACCCAGTCGCATTTTGTGGATCCTCCGTCTACAATAGCAATCATACTTTATGTTTTAAAGTGCTAAAATAGTCTATTTTCCGGAAGATTTTATGGTGATTCTACTCATTCTTTATCTTCGATGAGCCAGTCTTCTATCTCATCTTCCAGATAACTGGTTTGTAGCTTTATGGCATTTATAAAGTCATCAGGAATACTTCCCGAAGTATCACTGGTTTCCAGATTCCAGAGTTCATCGGACATTAGTTCGTACTCGGAATAGATTCTTCTGAATCTTGAGTTGCTCTTTTCCAATTCCTCAATCTTCTTTTGCTGAGGCAGAAATTTTCTGTAAGGTCTTCTGGAATTTTTCATTTGTTAATAATTAATTGGTGTGATGTGGTGTGATGTTTAGCGAAAAAATCACCCGACCAGTTTCCTAGTCAGGCAAATTAATATTTATCTTTTGTTTTATTTACGGTATTTCTAACAATAACCTTCTGTCTTAATCAATATTTAGTTAAATATCAATTTTCTTTTATGATAAAATAAATGTAAAAATATTTTTGATATAAAAAAATTATTTAACTATTATTTTAAAACATTTAACAATTAGTATAAATTTGCAAAAGAATGAAACAAATAATTCTTCGTCAAAAACAGGTCATCTTCTTTATTATAGCAGGAGGACTGAGCGCAGTTGTAGAAATCGGCAGTTTTAAAATACTAAGTGTTTACCTTCCGAGACTGTTATCTTCAGAGCATAATTTCTATGGAATTAAATATCCGTTTAGCAATATTTTATCTACAAGCTGCGGAATAATAACAAACTACTTCTTAAGTATCTGGTTTGTGTTTGAAAGAGGGAAACATTCTAAGAAAAAAGAATTTTTCTATTTTTTATGCGTTTCTATAGTTTCCACATTTATAAGCCTTATTGTCTTCCAGATTCTCTACCATTTTGTGTACAAAGATGTCATTGATCTTAGATTTTATGTACTTTCTCCAGAAATGATGAGTAAGATCACAGCCATCGTATTAGTATCAATGCTTAATTATTCTATCAAGAAAAAGATTATTTTTAACGGATAAAAACCTATTTTTGGACTTAGTAATTTTTTAAAAATATTAATGAGGATTATATTAGTCTATCTCTGGCGGTTTTGGATGGTGATTCTGGGCACCGTTGTAACTATAGTTTTTTTCCTCCCAGTTTATCTCCTTTCGATCCGGCAAAAAGATTATAAAGCATGTTATTTTTTTATACGCCTTTGGGCGATTGGGATGTTTTATGGTATGGGATTTCGGTACAAACTCATCAGTAAAACGAACGAAAAAATTGACAAAAACCAAGCTTACGTTATTATCTCCAATCACACTTCCATTATGGATGTAATGTTGCCTTGTATCCTATTTCCGAATCATCCCCTCTGCTATGTTGGAAAAAAAGAACTGGTAAAAATTCCTATTTTTGGAACGGTTTATAAAAGAGTATGTGTGATGGTGGACAGAAGCAGTGCCAGAAGCCGCGCGGATGTTTACAGACGATGTGCTGAAAGAATGCAGCAAGGCCAAAGTATTGTTATTTTTCCCGAAGGTGGCGTTCCAGATGATACTTCTGTTATTCTGGACGATTTCAAAGATGGCGCTTTTATTCTTGCAACAAAACACCACTTCCCTCTTGCAGTCTATACATTTCAAGGTTTAAAAGAGATGTTTCCATTTGATAATTCCAAAGGCTATCCTGGTGTGGTAAATGTTTTCTTTAATGATATACTGACGCCGGACTTACCATTAAAAATATTAAAAGAGACAGCTTACGAGGAAATTAAAATGTCTCTAAGTGAGAAAATAAAATAATTTATGATTTAATGGACTTATTACTTACATTTGTTTTTATAATATAAACCTTAAATTAAGAAATAATTAATCTATGATACCACAAAAAACCAATTGGGCACAGTTCATCCCACTTGTAACCGTTTTTTTCTTCTGGGGATTTGTTGCGGCAAGTAATGACATCCTGATTCCCGTGTTCAAAAAAGCATTCCATTTGACGCAAGGTCAGAGTCAGCTAGTTTCTGTAGCCTTTTACATAGCTTATACTGTAGGATCTATCATATATATGCTGATTTCATTAGCTATCCGAAAAGACCTGGTGAATAAAATAGGCTATAAAAACGGGTTAGCATTAGGCTTGGCAATTTCAGCATTAGGAACGTTGCTTTTTTATCCTGCGGCTAATCTTCATTCATTTCCACTGATGCTTTCCGGCCTTTTCATCGTAGCGCTAGGATTCTCTTTACAGCAAACTGTAGCTAATCCTCTTGCAATTGCGTTAGGACCAGTAAGCACGGGATCACAAAGATTGACATTGGCTGGAGGAATTAATAATCTTGGAACTACGATTGGCCCCCTGATTGTGAGTTTTGCCATCTTCGGTTCGGCTGCTTCTGAGAATACAAATATGAGTATTGAGAGTGTTAAGATTCCATATTTGGTTTTAGGAGCTGCTTTTCTAGCCGTTGCGCTATTACTTAAATTTTCTTCTTTACCAGAACATCCGGAAACTATTGAAGAATCAGCTAAAGAAGATGGATCGATGAGAAGTTCTGCTTTGAAATATCCTCAGTTGCTCTTAGGAATGCTTGCCATTTTCATCTATGTGGGCGTAGAGGTTTCTACAGCTAGTAATTTACCTGCTTACATGGAAACGATCATCAACAGCAAAACAGGTGTTCTTTATACTTTGCAGGATATCTCTCCGTATATCTCTCTCTATTGGGCAAGTTTGATGATTGGCCGTTGGACTGGCGCTGTCGAAGCTTTTACAGATAATATGAATACTCAGAAAATCTTACGTTTCGTAGCACCATATTTAGCTTTTGGGGTTTTTCTTATTGTTAATGCGATCGCAAAGCACGACTTGTCACCCTTCTATATTTATGGATTAATCATCCTGGTTCTTATCGGTGCAGATATGGCAAGCAAAGGAAATCCTGCAAGGATGTTATTGATATTCGCATCTTTGGGAATATTAGCCATAGCTATTGGTATGTTAACAGATGGTATTATCAGTATTTACGCTTTTACCAGTGTTGGTCTTTTCTGCAGTACACTTTGGCCTTGTATCTTTACATTGGCTGTAAGTGGTCTTGGAAAACATACAAGCCAAGGAAGTAGCTTCCTTATCATGATGATTATGGGAGGCGGCATCGTGAGCTGGTTGCAGGGTATGGTTTCAGAAAGCATCGGAATAAAGCAAAGTTATATTGTTGGTATTCTTTGTTTTGCTTATCTTGCATTCTATGCTTGGAGAGTGAGCGGAATATTAAAAAGTCAAGGTATCAGTTTTGATAAAAAAGTTTCTGGTGGACACTAAAAAAAAGACTATTCTAAATTCTAAATCTTGGGCAATCATTTTGGTTGCCCAATTTTTGTTATTCTACATATTCTCAAAACTTAATTTTGCAGTAAGTTTCTTTTCAAAATTTTTTGAATGGAAAAAAAACTGGCATATTGCATTATTTTCGGGAGTTAGCTTTTCAATAGGAGATTTAATATACATAATACTTGGTGTGCTTATTTGCTATTTTTTATTGTTGAGTATAAAATTCCGCACTTCAAAATATCTAAAGCATCTATTGATTATTGGAAATATTTTCTATTTCACCTATCAATGGTTTTGGGGAATGTTATATTTTCAGCCGCCAATCATTCAAAAACTAACTAATAGAAAAGTAACAGATGTAGAAATAAAAAAACTAACAATCAAATATCTTAATCTATGCAAAAGCGAGCGAACCAAGCTAACTGAAGATAAAAATGGCATAATGAAAGTATTAGATTTTGCGAAAATAAAACATGAGATAATACATCAACAAAAACTATTGCCGAAAAACATATCTACAAAAAATTCTATTGACATTATCTCTATCAAACCAAGCTTATCTAGAGGGTTTATGAGTACAACAGGAATCCTTGGCTATTATAATCCATTTACATCAGAAGCACAATACAACCCTAATATACCATCTACTCAGTTGCCTTTTACTATGGCTCACGAAATGTCACATCAGTTAGGATTCGCCAGAGAACAAGAAGCAAGCTTTATAGGATTTCTTTGTGCTCATAAATCACAAATTCCAGAGTTAAGATACAGTGCCAACTTATATGCCCTGAGAAGTTTAATAAAAGCCGTTTCATACAGGGACAAAAGATTTGCAGAGCTAATTCTTAAGTCATTTTCACCTAAAATGAAACGAGATATAGAATATGAATTGCAATTTGTAAATCGTAATGAGGGAATCGTTAATGATTTCTTTGGGGTGACTAATGATTTGTTCTTGAAATCTAACCAGCAGCAGGGTAGCATTACATATTCATACTTTGTTAATCTCCTGATTGCCTATGAGATATAAAAAAAAGAATCGTACAAAATGCACGATTCTAAAAACACAAATGATGAAAAAAAATTTATTGCTCCCGAGCGATTAACTCAAAAGCACTGCAAATATAATGCTTTAAATATTATTAGGCAAATAATTAAACAGAATTCTAAATTCTGTATTTGGCATTAAATGAGTCATGAGACGATTATCAGACTTTCTTCATGAATAAAAAATGCCAATAAAAAAATCCGTAATCTGATAATCAAATTACGGATTAATTTCGTAGCGAAGACGGGAATTGAACCCGTGACCTCAGGGTTATGAATCCTGCGCTCTAACCATCTGAGCTACCTCGCCTTTTTGGTGGTGCAAATATAAGGATATTTTACATTCCCACAAATTTTTTAATTAACTTTTAAGTATTCCAATACATCTGCCACATGGTTAGGCTTGCTTATGATCTTATTATCAGCATCTAATATAAAATATGTCGGTGTAGCATTAATATTATAAGTTTCTCCGTAAGAACTATACCAACCTTTTCCTTCAGAATCACTAATCCAGGGATAATTGTTGGCCTTTCTTCTAAATTCATCTAGATTACTATCGAGCGAAAATCCGACCACTGCAATATTTTGTGTTTTTAACTTTTCATATTTTTCCAATATTTTAGGCAATTCAGCCTCGCAATGAGAACATGTTGATGACCAAAAGACAACAATTTTCTTACTACTTTTAATATCATATAGAGATTTTGCTTTTGTATGAATTGGATTGACAAAAATTGCATTAGGCATCTTTTGTCCAATTGACGTACTGTTGTTAGACTTTAGAGTAGAAGCAAGCCTATCATTGATCGTACATTTCAAATTGTTAGCTTCAGTAAGATACTTATCCTTCAGCTTATCCATGTTATAGGTGTTAAAAATATCTATCAATTCAGATAATATCGTTTGTCCCCTCGGAGTTTCTATATTGACTGTTTCCAAGAGTTTATCTACCGCACCTTCAACATTAGATTTGGATGCGTTTAAATAATTGATTAATGCAGGCTTTAACAGTAATGATGTTTCAAGATATTCGCTTGATTTAGAAAAGAAATTGAGATAATCTTCCTGTTTAAACTGAGATGCATTTTCCTGATTAGAAAATCTTTGATTTTGTTGATAGTAGCTTAAAAAAGGATGGTTTGCATTATCCAAGGTATTGCCTTTTTGTGATAACAGAGCGATCTCTCCCTCTAAAGATTTATAAAATCCATCGCTTGGGTTATAGTAATCTTTTATCTGAATCAAAGCTGGCAATATAAGATCTTTTTTCTTCTCCAAATCTACCTCCTTACTAAAAATTTGGTTAGTTTGGTCATTAAAAACAACATCAGTTATTTTGCTTTTATCGTCTAACTTCAATGTAAACTCAATATTTTTATTTTCAGATACCATATTTATAGATGAGTTATTCTTTTGGAAGAATGCTCTCATCATACCAATATATTTTTTATCTACTTTAAAAATGGCTTTATTATTACTAGTTTTGGCTTTGGAGTATAAATTTTCCTTAGATCCATTAAAACCATATAAATATATATCTGAATCTGAATAATATGCTGGCAAGTCAACAGCTACTGTAAACTGAGAGAAAAAAGAAGCAGACATTATAACACTGCAGATGATCAATAATTTTTTCATAATGTAAAAATAAAAAACTCACCGTAATAAGTGAGTTTTTTTGCAAATATATATTGTAATTAATGTAATATTTTTGATTTTGGTTTCAAATAAACTGCTGAAACTATTAACAAAGTCCCTATGATAAATAATACAAAAGTGTACGCATCTATCGGAGAGGCTGGATAGGCTCCAATATCACCCGATTCGGGATTTTCTGGCGGTGGTGGCACAGCTTGTGCCCAACTAAAAATACTCGTCAGTATTGTTAAGAAAATGTATAATTTTCTGTTAGATAAAAAATTAATCATCATTATATTTTGTGTTTTAGTTAACAATTTTTTTGATAACTACTTCTCCTTTTTCAGAAGTTGCCTTTACAACAAATACGCCCTTCGCCTGATAATTAACTGGGATCAGATAGTCTGTACTGGTTGAAATATTAGATTTTGAACTCATAAGCTGACCAGAAACCGAATATACTTCTACAGTAGCCTTGTTCCAATTCTTGGCAAATCTGACAACCCAATGAGAATCCTTTTTCGCTATAAATGTTTGGGAAGCAAGAACATTTTCTGCCAATAAAGTGGCATCCGGTTTTTGATAATATAGACCCAAATTCTGATTTCCATTTAGAGAAAAACTGCTGCCGTCATCTATCTTGAATAGTTGCCCCTGAGAATCTTTTAAATAGAAATGATTACCGTTGGATAAACCATTCGGCATTCTTTCTCCTTTCTCATAGACTTCAAATGCCAAATAATAAGGGGAAGTCGTGTAATTGATAAACAAAGGAACTTCTTTTGATTTGAAATCAATTTCATTAGCTTCATTTATGTAAAGCTTTGTGGAAATGTTAACATCCTCTCCACCATTTATATTTTCTTCTTTTGTATAGATAATGCTGTCATCTCCATTATAGGCCTGCAAAAGAGTATTCCCGGGATTGTTGCCTGTAATAGCAGACGGAGATATAGCATAATAGGTTCTGCCTATTTCCAAACTATCACTATCATACATAATTACAGCCAGCTGCTTCACGATTTTATCAGCAGGAATATCCGTATCATCAGCCGTTCTGCTTGTCGGATTGGTTGTGTCCGTGGTATTATTTCTTGAAACATTAGAAAATCTTCTAAGTGCAGTAAAGTCTATTTTAGATGCAGTATTACTTCCATTGTCTGTGGAAAGCTTGATCATAAACTCTCCCATCGGCTTGATGATCAATCTGTTAGCATTAACATCCCCTGCCTGAAAGACACCGGAACTCGCTGTCATCACTATAGTTCTTCCGGCAGTTCCGTTACTGCTTCCATTATTATTTTCTGAAGGATAACCGGTTCCGCTCGCCTTTGTCCAAGTCAGCCCCGATGTGTAATAGGCAACTCCCTGCAAATTAGGAATTGCATTACCATCTGAGTTAGTTGTTTCACCCTCACCTATATATTTAAGATCAATATTTGTAAGGAAAGGATTGGCAACCTGATACAAGTTTTTACCATAATTTTCTTCCCAGTTTCCACCATTTCGTGTCTTGGACTGAAATGGATCATCTAGATATGTTCTATATTTCTCACCAAAATAATTGGCAGAAGAACCGTTAAAACCAAAGTTTATACCTGCAGCAGCTCCCGTTAGCGATAACGATTGAACAGTAGTTATGTCTGAAACAGGTGTCCCAGAAAAAGTGGTCACATTTGATGTATTAGCGGCATCCCAAACAACTGTTCCGGCACTGTTCCTTCTAGGGATAATGTAATAATCTAACGCCGTTCCTACATTAACTGTAGTAAGATCGCCTCCTGAAACAATCTGATCAAACCTTGCTTTAGCATTATTCCATTTGAAAACAGAGCTTGGGCTAAAACGTCCTGCAGAATTATTTGAACCATTAGTAACATTCAAATAGTTGCCTGCCGTATTACTTGGACTACTTGTAATGTTCGAAACAAGATCAGAAATTTTATAATTGAAAAAAGGCAAACCTACCTGTTGTCTCGCAGTAGTTCCGCTATTAACGTCTGCTCGGTATTCTTTGTTCACTTTCCCTGTGATATTAGCTTGGGGAATACCCTTAATATACAACTGTCCATAACTTGTTGTGGAAGCAAGCTTCAGATTAAAACTGGAGCCACTGGCAACATTTAGCACATCAGAAGATGACGCATTCAGCACTACATTTCCCGAGTTATTTATAATCGCACTGCCGGCAGTTTGAAGCCCGCCACCATTATATAATAAAGTCTGGGATTGTATCGTGACCAATGCAGAAGCTCCAACATAAGTAAGAACTTGTGAAAAATAAAAAGCACTGTACAGTAGTAATTTGAAAATAAAGAACTTTTTCATCATCATCGCATTTGTTTTGTGTTTGTTCGGCAAAGATATTAATTTTTTATAAAAACAAAAAAAAGCTATTTTTTTTATAAAATCTATTTTATTGAGTTGATGATTATCTGTTCTTTATTATCAATATCAAACATATAATCTTCCAATATTTTTTCGGTAGTTCCTCTCAGTCCTCTCGCACCTAAACCTTTATTCATGGTATCTTCTACAATTTCTTCAATCGCCTGATCAGTAAATTCCAGTGAAACGTTATCCATTTTGAAAAGTTCTGTATATTGATTTATGATAGAATTTTTTGGTTCTTTCATAATTCTAACCAGGGTCTCTTTTGTCAATCTATCAAGATAAGTAATAATTGGAAATCTCCCCAAAAGTTCGGGTATCAATCCAAAACTCTTCAAATCGATTGCATTGATCTGACTTAGGATGTAATCTTCCTCTTCTGTTTTATTGATTTTTTCCGAAGAAAAACCAATGGCTTGTTTATTCAACCTTCTCTCGATAATCTCCTTCATCCCGTCAAAAGCACCGCCAGCAATAAACAAAATATTCTGAGTATTAACCTGAATATATTTTTGATCCGGATGTTTACGACCACCTTGAGGCGGAACATTAACAATACTTCCTTCTAACAATTTCAATAAACCTTGCTGCACACCTTCACCGGAAACATCTCTTGTGATGCTTGGGTTATCTGATTTTCTAGCAATTTTATCAATCTCATCAATAAAAACAATTCCTTTTTCCGCTTTTTCTACATCATAATCCGCAACCATCAATAATCTCGAAAGAATACTTTCTACATCTTCCCCAACATAACCAGCTTCTGTAAGAATTGTCGCATCTACGATACAAAAAGGAACATTAAGTTGTTTTGCAATTGTTTTTGCCAACAAAGTTTTTCCAGTTCCTGTTTCACCAATCATTATGATGTTCGATTTTTCAATCTCAACTTCACGATTTTCATCTTGTGCATGTAATAATCTTTTGTAATGATTATAAACTGCAATCGACAATTGTTTTTTTGCTTGATCCTGACCAATCACATATTCGTCAAGGAAAGCTTTTATTTCTCGAGGTTTCTTAAGTTCTTCTAGAGATCCTGCCATAGAAGCAGAATCTGAAGTTTTATTTACACTATCTTTTACGATAGAATGTGCTTGTTCAATACAATTTTCGCATATAAAGCCATTTTGTCCAGAAATTAGGATTTGAACTTCATCCTTTTTTCTTCCACAAAATGAACATTGATTTGGATTCATAATTTTCTTAAGTTCTAAAATTAAAAAAAGAAGTGCAAGACTTCTTTTATGCTTTTGTTATGGATTCCTGAATTTCTTTGTACTCTTCTGGCGAAAAAATCAACCTGACGTTTTTAAAATTAAGATCATCCATACTATTAAGTGGTATCAAATGTATATGAGCATGAGGCACTTCCAGACCAACAACAGCTACACCTACTCTTTTACAAGGAATAGCTTTTTTGATTTGTTTTGCAATATGCTGAGTGAAAGCCCATAGTTCTTTATAATCTTCAGAATCTAAATCGAAAATCAAATCTGTTTCTTTTTTCGGAACAACCAAAGTATGACCTTTTACCAATGGCATTGCATCTAGAAAAGCAATATGCTTTTCATCTTCTGCTATTTTATAACTTGGAATTTCTCCGCTGATGATTTTAGAAAAAATAGTGCTCATAATTTTTTAATATTGATTTTAATTTTCAGCAATTATTAAACCAACATCCACATTTATTTTATAATGAGATTTCTAAAACCTCAAAAGAAAGTTTGTTACCGTTTGGCAAAACAATATCTGCAGTTTCACCAACAGCTTTCCCCAAAAGCCCTTTAGCAATTGGCGTATTCACAGAAATTTTGCCAGATTTTATATCACTTTCATTATCAGGAACCAAAGTAAACTTTTGTTCTCCTTTAGTTGCATTATTTTTCAATCTAACCGTTGTAAGGATAGATACTTTGCTAAGGTCAAGCTGACTTCCATCGATGATTTTGGATGTAGAAATAACATCTTTCAGTTTAGAAATTCTCATTTCCAACATCCCTTGTGCTTCTTTGGCTGCGTCGTACTCTGCATTTTCAGACAGGTCACCTTTATCTCTTGCTTCAGCAATCTGCTGAGTTATTTTTGGTCTTTCAATCGTTTCTAGTTGCTCCAGTTCGGCTTTCATTTTGTCCAAACCTTCTTTGGTTACATAGTTCATAACAATAAAATTTATCGTTTGTATAAAAAAATAATCCGACCTTTGCCGGATACTAATTTGTCTCGAATTGAGTTTACAAATATATAATTTATTTTGAAATGAAAGCTAAAAAAATCGCATCATCATTAGCATTATTTTTGATTATCAGTATTTTAACCATCAACAATTCTTGCAGTGAAAGGAATGAAACCGTAAGCTGTTTTCCCAATTCTACCGTTTCTGTACAGCTTAATCTTAGTTTACCTTTATATTATAAATTACAAACCGTTGGATCGTGGGTTTATGTTAATGAAGTAGGAGCTGGAACAAGAGGATTAATTGTCGTAAGAACAACAACCGGCTTCAAAGTTTATGACAGAAATGCACCACATATTTGTCCTGATACAGATACAACTTTGGAAGTTAAAAATGACACGTCTGTTTATTGTCCAAAAGATGGTTCACAATGGATTTTGATTACCGGTCAACCAACAGACAATAGTGTAGCAAAAATAGCCCCAAAAACTTATGGATACAGTTATAATGCTGCCTCCAATATTTTAGATATCTATAATTAAAATGAGAGTAGTAATACAACGTGTTTCCGAAGCAAGCGTAAAAGTAGACAACAAAATTGTGGGAGAAATTGGAAAAGGATTGATGCTTTTGATTGGCGTTGATGAAAGCGATGAGAATACCGATGCAGATTGGATTGTCAAAAAAATTATTGACGTAAGAGTTTTTTCTGATGACGAAGGAAAAATGAATCATTCTGTAAAAGATATCAATGGAGAAATCCTTTGTATCAGCCAATTCACATTGATTTCTGATTATAAAAAAGGTAATCGCCCTTCTTACATCAAAGCTGCAAGACCAGACAAAGCCATTCCGCTTTTCGAATATTTTAAAGATGAAATGAAAAAATCTGGCCTCAAAACCGAAAGCGGCATCTTCGGCGCAGATATGAAAGTTTCTTTAATCAATGACGGGCCTGTGACCTTGGTTTTTGACAGTAAAACAAAATTATAAAGGAGCAAATATTTGCTCCTTTACTTTAATCGACCTCGTATTCGAGTTTTATGGTAATGCTTGCTTCTTTATCTTTGGAAGTCGTATTATAAGTTCCTCCATAAGAATAATCTTCATTAGAATTAGGAGCCGTAATTTGAATCACGCCCATTGTTGCTTTCTTCAAATTTCCAAGACTGCTACCTGCATTTTCAGCAATTTTTTCTGCACGTTCTTTTGCATCTTTAGTAGCGTTGGCTATCATTTCTTGTTTTACATCAGACAGTTTTGTGTAGAAATATTGTGGTGAAGAAGATGTGAATTCGATTCCTCGATTGATGATTTCCGTGATATTTCTGGAGATATTTTCAATCTTTGCAACTTCTTTTGATTTTATGGAAACACTTTGAGTCAGATTATAACCTGCAAATTCACCTTGCTGATAATTCCCACTAGAATCTGTAAAACTTCTGAACTGTTTCTGAATATCTACAGCAGAAAAAATCATTTCGTTTTCTTTCACACCTTTTGATTTCAAATATTGAGAAATCACTTGTCTGTCGGTTGCCAAAGCATCATAAGCAGATTTCAACTCAAAACTATTTTTGGAAAAACTTCCTGACCAAGAAATTAAATCGGAAGTGAAAGTCTTGGAACCAAGTCCCGTGACAGAAACTGTATTTTCTGATTTGTTTCTGTTTTTCACAGCGCTACCAAGCAAAGCAGCAGCAATAATAAAACCTAAAGCAGCAATTCCTACTGCGATATAATTTTTCATAAAATTTTATATTTGAGTTCTTTTTATCAAACTTAATACCAAATTTTAAGATTTTATTAACAGTTTATGAGTTAATTTCCTTTTCAAATTCCAAGCCCACCCCTTTCATTTCGCCCGGCATTGGCGGAACTGTTTTGGTTAATTTGATTTTGATGAATGTAATCTTCGGAAACTGAGTTTCAATCTTATTGATGATTCTTCCAATCACATGTTCCAAAAGCTCGGAACGGATTGCCATTTCCTGATGGATGATTTCGTTGATCTCAGCGTAATTGATAGTATCATCAAGATTATCCGACTGCGATGCTTTTTCTAAATCCGCATGTAATTCTGCATTGATGATATAATTGTTTCCAATCAAAGCTTCTTCTGGCAAAACACCGTGATAAGCATAGATTTTTATGTTTTCTAAAATGATTTTTGATTTCATTTGCTAAAAATAAAAAACCTCATCTATTAAGACAAGGTTTTTAAATTTTATTTGATGCTTTTGGAAAGTTCCAGCATTGCTTCGATTGGCTTGAGTGCTTTGAGGCGAATGTCCTCATCCATCGTGATTTCTGGAAGTTCGTACTTCATACACAGATAAAGTTTTTCAAGCGTATTTCTCTTCATAAAGAAACATTCCGAACAGTTGCAACTTTCGTCAAAAACCAAAGCCGGAATTAGAGATTTGTGCGGGGCACGTTTTTTCATCTCGTGAAGAATCCCTTCTTCAGTTGCGATGATAAACTCCTGACAATCGTCCTGCTCAACATAATTCAAAAGTGCTGAAGTTGAACCGATGAAATGTGCTAGTTCTAAAACTGGGGTTTCGCTTTCCGGATGTGCGATTAGTTTTGCATTAGGATGATCAGCTAGTTGTTTTGCAATACGTTCCATAGAAAATGCCTCGTGAACGATGCAACTTCCGTCCCATAGAATCATATCTCGACCCGTTTTTTTGCTAAGATATCTTCCTAAGTTTTTATCCGGTGCAAAAATAATCGGTCTGTCTTTGGGTAAAGCTTCGATGATTTGTTCTGCGTTGGAACTTGTTACAATAATATCGGAAGCCGCTTTGGTTTCCGCATTACAGTTGATATATGTCGCTACCAAAGCATTTGGATATTGCTCGCGCATCTTATTAAGACCTTCTGCGGAACAACCGTCTGCTAAAGAACAGCCAGCCAAAGTATCTGGAAGAACTACTTTTTTGGTTGGATTAAGGATTTTCGCAGCCTCTGCCATAAAATGAACGCCACAAAAAGCAATCATATCAGCATCGGTTTCCTTCGCTTGTCTTGCCAACTGCAAAGAATCGCCAAGAAAATCTGCGATATCCTGAACAGGACCTGGCTGATAATAATGCGCTAAAATAACGGCATTTTTTTCTTTTTTAAGGTCGAGAATTGCTTTCACAAGGTCATCGCCTGTCGGAATTGCAAATTCTTTGAGGTCAAGAAAACCTTTTACAGGCATATTATTGATGGCAATGTCTAATGTATTTTCCATTACGTGCTTTCAGATTTTATTCGTTGATAAAGTTATTGATTATTTTCTCGACTTCCGCTTTTGCAGTGTCCAAATCTGTATTCACAATAATTTTATCGAAGTGTTTTTGATAAGTCATTTCTTCGCCTGCTTTTTCCACTCTGGTTTTGATAGTTTCTGCGCAGTCGGTATTTCTTTTTATCAATCTCTGTTCCAACTCGGCAATGCTTGGAGGCATTACAAAAATTGACAATGCTTTGTCTCCGAAAATCTCTTTCAGTCGGATTCCGCCTTTTACATCCACATCAAAAATCACAACTTTTCCTTCCTGCCAGATTCTTTCGACTTCGGATTTTAAAGTTCCATAATATTTGTCCGTATAAACTTCCTCGAACTCAACAAATCCATCTTCTGAGATTTTGTTTCTGAACTCTTCCGGTGTTAAGAAATAATAATCTATAGCGTGTTTTTCTTCTCCTCTTGGTTGTCTTGTGGTGGCAGAAATTGAAAAACTAAGTTGAGGAACCACGGACAATCCGTGTTTTACTAATGTTGTTTTCCCACTTCCGGATGGTGCGGAGAATATGATAACTTTTTCTTTCAAAATTTGATTTTTAAAATTCTATATTAAATTCTTTTCTGATATATTTTAGAATATCTACGAAATCATTGAGTTCATCAATCTCTGGGAATTTATTTAAATATGAATACGGATTACTGTAATGAAATTCATTTTGTTGCTTTCCTGATTGATATTTTACAGAATAACCAGGTCCATCTAAAATTCCACTTATCTTTTTTAATGCAACAAATTCTTTTTCATCTTCATCAAATATAACTTCGCTCTTTTCTTTTTTATATTGAAAAAATTCCTCCTTTGGAAGATATTTTATATTTCTAGCCTCAAAATTCTCAAAAATTTCCTCCATCGATTTTTCAGATTTCAGAATTGTAATTTTGGGTTTTATTAATTCAAATTCATCTTTGCTGAGTTCTTTTGGTAAAAACCACTGAATTAAATTCGCTTTCCAAATTTTATCTTCTTTATAAATTCTGAAAATAAAACCGCTATTTGTAATTCCTCTGTCTTTATAAATTCTGATTTCAGTTTCTTTCAATTCAGTAGGAATGTTGGCAAAAGAATCTACATTTTGTGATTTTACAATCGCAAATAAGAATATCAATAAAAACTTAATCGAAAAATTCATAAGTTTCTAAAATACATTTCTAAAGAACATTCAGCGTTTGCTCTTTGATTTTTTCCAAATCATCCTTCATCTCCACCACCAATTTCTGAATCTCAGAATGATTAGCTTTTGAACCCAAAGTATTGATTTCCCTTCCCATTTCCTGAGCAATGAAACCGAGCTTCTTTCCATTGAAATCTTCGTTCTTCATTACTTCAAGATAATATTTGATATGCTGGGAAAGACGAACTTTTTCTTCTGAAATATCTAGTTTTTCAACGAAATAAACCATTTCCTGATAATATCGCGTTTCATCTACATTCTCAAAATTCTTAAGCGCCGTTTGATATCTATCTTTAATAGGCTGGATTCTTTCTTCCTCGTATTGAGTAACCTGGCTTAGGTTATATTCGATGTTTTGAACAATTTTCTCAATTTCTTCAGCCAGTTGATTACCTTCCGTTTGACGGAATTCTATAAATCTGGCAACGGATTCTTGAACAACTGCAAGTAGCGCTTTCCACTCATCTTCTTCTAATTCCGAACTTTTGGTGGATAAAACATCTGGCATTCTAACTGCCATTTTCAGATATTCAAATTCTGGGGCGTCAGAAGCAACTGCTCTCAATTGCTCGATATAATTCTTGACAATATCTTGATTGATTGTTACCTCATTACTGTCTTCTAGACTTTCGCAGTTGATGTAACAATCTACTTTTCCTCTTAGGATTTTATCGTTAAGCAATTTACGGATGTCGAATTCTTTTTCCTTGTATCTTAGTGGAACTTTGACATTGAGATCGAAATTCTTGCTGTTCAGCGATTTGATATCAACAGTAATTTTTGTTCCTTGATAAACAGTTTCGGCTCTCCCAAAACCTGTCATAGATAATATCATACGATTCTATATAAGAGTGCAAAGATAAGGTTTTCAAATAATCATTGAAAAGTTTAAATTTTTAACATAGTCAATAATCAATTACTTGGTATTAAAAACCTAAAAAGTGTATTTTTGCCTCATATGAAAAGATGGTATCTCTACCCTTTTTCCTTGGGTTATCATTTGGGAACTTCTATTAGAAACCGAATGTATGATTGGGGAATTTTTTCTTCTACGAAATTCAGAACACCAATAATAGGTGTCGGAAACTTGTCGGTTGGTGGTAGCGGAAAATCACCAATGGTAATGTATTTGGCAGAATATCTGTCCAAATTTTACAGAACCGGCGTGCTTTCTCGCGGTTACGGACGTGTGACAAAAGGTTATGCCATTGTGAACTACGACAGCAATTATAAACTGGTTGGCGATGAACCGATGCAGTTGTTTGAACGTTTCCGTAATCGTTTCGTCATTGGCGTTTGTGAAGACCGTGTTTATGGCGCAAAAAAAATCATCGAAGATATGGATCTTGATGTTCTTCTTCTGGATGACAGTTTTCAGCATCGTGCGATAAAGCCGGGGATGAATCTTCTTTTGACAGATTACAATGATCCTTATTTCAAAGATTTCATTTTACCAGCTGGTGATCTTCGTGAAAGCAGACACGGCATGAATCGTGCGAATGTAATAATGGTCACAAAATGTCCGGATGATTTGACTGAAGAGAAAAAGCAATATTACATTTCCAGAATCAGACCTCAACATTATCAGAAAGTATTTTTTTCATCCATTTCTTACGATGAAAATATTCTTGGAATTGATAAAATGATGCCTGTGAAAAATCTGGACTATTATGATGTTTTGTTGATTACCGGAATTGCAAATCCTTCTCAGCTCCTGAAAGAAATTTCGAAGTACAACAAAAAAATTAAACATCTACAATTCAAAGACCATCATAATTTTACGGATGATGACATCAAAAATATTACGGCTGAGTATAAAAAATTGGGTGAATATAAAGTCATTCTAACAACTGAGAAAGATTATGTCCGCCTGAAAACATTTGATTATCTTCGAAATAAAATCTATTATTGGCCCATCAATGTGGAGATAGACAAACCGGAAGATTTCAACAATATCATTCAAAACTATGTTAGAAAAGTTTAAAGAAACAGCAGAATTCATCAAGAACATTATCGGAGAAACTCCTGATTTTGCTATAGTTTTGGGTTCTGGTCTTGGAAAACTTCAGCACGAGGTGGAGGCAATTCATACTTTAGATTACAAAGACATTCCTAACTTTCCCCAAACTACAGTTGTTGGTCACGGCGGAAAACTGATTTACGGAATTCTTGAAGGCAAAAAAGTTTTGATGATGAGCGGCAGATTTCATTATTATGAAGGTCATTCTATGGAAACTGTTACTTTTCCGTTTCGAGTTTTTCACTTGTTGGGAATCAAGAATTTGATTTTGTCTAATGCTTGTGGAGGCGTGAATCCAAACTTCAAAGTGGCCGACATTATGGTATTGACAGATCATATCAATATGATGCCGGAACATCCGTTGAGAGGTAAAAACATTGATGAATTAGGCCCTCGTTTTGTTGATATGAGCGAGCCTTACAATAGAAAAATGATTGAATTGGCTAAAAACATTGCCGTTCAAGAAAAAATAGATTTAAAAGAAGGTGTCTATGTCGCATTATCAGGTCCAACTTTTGAAACACCTGCAGAATATGGAATGGTAAAAGCCATTGGCGGAGATGCTGTTGGAATGAGCACCGTTCCTGAAGTTATTGTTGCAAAGCATCAAGGTATGGATTGTTTCTGCCTTTCCATCATTACAGATTTAGGAGGACCAGATATTTCCTTTGCTGTTTCTCACGAGGAGGTTTTGGAAGCTGCCAACAAAGCAATGCCGAATGTTATCAAAATTATAAAAGGTTTGGTAAAGAATTATTAGTACCATTCAAAATATAAATGACTAAGACAGCTTTTTTAAGTTGTCTTTTTTATTTCTATTAATATATTAATGACTAACTTCGTGCTTCAAAAATTTAAAAAAATGAAGAGGATATTAATTTATAGCTTATTATTTATTTTCCAATTGGGCTTTTCTCAAGAAGTTCCAAAAGTTCTGAAAACCAAATTTTCCAACGAAGCGCTCGCTCAAAAATTACAGGATGAAAATGGAAAAGAAACTTCCATAAAAGATATTTTGCATCAACACAAAGGGAAAGTTTTGATTCTAGATTTCTGGGCTGGCTGGTGCAGAGATTGTCTGAAAGCCTTTCCAAAAGCCAAAGAATTAGAAGCTCAAAATCCAAATATCGATTTTGTTTTCCTTTCTTTGGAACGCTCAAAAGAAGGTTTTGATAAAAGTTTGGAACGCTTTGAGATGAAGGATAAAGAAAACTATTGGTTTTCATCCGGCTGGAAAAACGATTTCAACAATTATATTGACCTCAACTGGATTCCGAGATATATTGTGGTAGACCAAAAATCTAATATTGCAAAATACTATGCGATTTCTCCTGAAGATCCGGAAATCCAATCTACAATCGATAAGCTGATAAAATAACAATTTACAATCCCGAAAATTTCGGGATTTTTTTTGCCTAAATTTGTTAGATGCAATCGCAACGCAAAATAATTCACGTAGATATGGACGCTTTTTATGCTTCCGTGGAGCAACTCGACAATCCGGGTTTGCGTGGAAAAGCGATTGCCGTTGGTGGTGGACATCGTGGCGTGGTTGCAGCTGCAAGTTACGAGGCAAGGAAATTTGGCGTTCGTTCTGCGATGCCAAGCAAAACAGCCAAAGAGAAATGCCCGCATCTCATCTTTGTCCCTCCCCGATTTGCTCGATACAAAGAAATCTCCAGCAAAATCAGAATCATTTTTCACGAATATACCGACCTAGTAGAACCTCTTTCTTTGGACGAAGCGTATCTGGATGTCACGGAAAATAAAAAAGGAATCGAGTCTGCTAATGATATCGCCAAAGAAATCCGAAAACGAATATTTGAAGAAACAGGCCTGACCGCTTCTGCCGGAATTTCCGTGAATAAATTTCTAGCAAAAGTCGCTTCTGACATCAATAAACCAAACGGGCAGAAAACAATCCATCCCACAAAAATTGATGCGTTTCTGGAAAATCTTCCGATTGAGAAATTCTACGGTGTTGGGAAAGTAACAGCAAATCGAATGCACACGCTTCAGATTTTCAAAGGTTCTGATTTGAAAGCAAAATCTCTGGATGAATTGGAAAAGCTTTTCGGAAAATCCGGAAGGTATTATTACAATGTTGTTCGCGGAATTCATAACGGCGAAGTAAAACCCAATCGAATCCAAAAAAGTGTGGCAGTGGAAAGAACGTTTTGGGATGACATTAATGAAGATGAAGAAATTGAGCAAAAACTTAAATCTTTAAGCCAGGAATTAGAAGAACGTTTGAGCAAAAGAGAAATCAAAGGTAAAACCTTAACTCTTAAAATTAAATACAAAGATTTTGCACTTTACACCAGAAGCAAAACACAGGATTTCTATTTTGAAAATGCTGAAAAATTCTACAATACGGCGAGGCAACTATGGGAGCTGAGACCTTATGACAAAGCCATTAGATTACTTGGTTTATCATTATCCAACCTCAACACAGACGAGAAAAAACAGGTTTCTGTCCAGTTAAGGATTCCTTTTGAGGAACTTGAAGATTAGTCATTTCATGTGCTTTTAATTAGAGCAATAAAGAAATGATTTTCAGGTAAAAAGCACGCCGTGATACTAATTCAGAAATATGAGAATGCCTTGGCTTGATATTTTCATAGCTGGAAATATCAAATCGAATCAAATAAACTAAAAATTACAATCTCATGAACGGAACTATGATACAATTTTTCCATTGGTATACCGATGGAGATTCTTTTCTTTGGAACCACGTAAAGGAATCTGCAGATTACTTATCCAGTTTAGGCATCACATCCGTTTGGCTGCCACCTGCCTACAAAAGTACAAGTGCCGGTTTTTCCGTCGGATATGATCCTTATGATTTATTCGACTTGGGAGAGTTTGACCAGAAAGGCGGTATCGTCACAAAATATGGTTCCAAGCAACAATATATAGAAGCGATACAGGCTCTGAAGAGCAAAAACATCCAAGTAATTGCAGATGTGGTTCTCAATCATAAAGCCGGTGGCGACGAGTTGGAGAAATTCCGTGTGGTAAAAGTAGACGAAAATGACCGTGAAAAAGTTATTTCCGACGTATTCGAAATTGAATCTTATACGAAGTTTACATTTCCCGGCAGAGGAGAAATCTATTCTAACTTCAAATGGGATTTTACCTGCTTTTCTGGCGTAGATTATGCGGAAGGTTTAGATAAAGCCATCTATCAGATTTTTAATGATTTCGGCGATGGTTGGGATGACATTATTGATAATGAAAAAGGGAATTACGATTATCTGATGTACAATGACATCGAACACAGAAATCCATTCGTTCGTGAAGAGCTCAATCATTGGGGAAAATGGTACCACGACCAGACTGGTTTTGATGGAGTGAGGTTGGATGCTGTGAAACATATTTCGCCGGATTTTTACAAGGAATGGCTCACACTTTTGCGCGCCAACACAGGCAAAGATATTTTTGCCGTAGGAGAATATTGGGCACCGGGAGAATTACCTCTCTTGCAAGCCTATATAGATTCTACCGAAGGTTGTATGAGCTTGTTTGATTCTTCTCTGCATCACAATCTGCACGATGCTTCCAAAAATCCGGATTATGATTTGAGAGAAATTTTTAATGAAACACTTGTAACATCTCATCCAGACAAAGCAGTTACAGTTGTTGACAATCACGACACACAGCCACTTCAGGCTTTGGAAGCGCCTGTTGAAACTTGGTTCAAACCGATTGCTTATGCTTTGATTTTGCTTAGAAAAGATGGTTACCCTTGTGTTTTTTATCCCGATTTATACGGCGCGAGCTACAAAGACCAAGGAAAAGACGGCAACGAATATGAAATCTTCCTCGACAAAGTGGATGCGATTGAAGAGCTCATCAAAGCCAGACAATATTTTGCTTACGGCGAACAAAGAGATTATTTTGATGATGCGCATTGTATTGGTTGGACTCGCAAAGGAGATGATGAACACTCTGGTTGTGCGGTTGTTATGAGTAATAAAGATGTGAATCAAAAATCTATGGAAATAGGAAAACGATACGTTGGAAAAACGTTCTATGATTTCACTGGACATCTGCAGGATAAAGTGACGATTGATGAAAATGGATGGGGTAATTTCCCTTGTCCCGCTGGGAATGTAAGTGTTTGGGTGGAGGAATAGAATTTCGACATAAAATAAAAATTCTCTCAAAATTGAGAGAATTTTACATTATATCACAGATGCAAATTAGTAGGCTCCATCGCTTTTACCTTCGCCCAAAAGAGCTTTGGCTGATGAAGTTCCGATTCTATGGATTCCCATTGTAATCATTTTTTCTGCATCAGCTGGAGTTTTAACACCTCCAGCAGCTTTCACAGGAAGTTTTCCGGCATTATCTAGCATAATTTTTACACCTTCAAAAGTGGCACCATTTGGTTTCCCACCTTCGGTTACATAAAATCCTGTTGAGGATTTTACAAAGATTCTTGAGAAATCTTTTTCTTCAAAATTTTCTTGTGCCCAAGTCCAGATATTAGCAGTTAAATCAGCAATCTGAGCATCTGACAGCGCTGCGATTTCTATAATCCACTTTACAGTTTTACCGAAATCTAAACCTAATTTAGTTCCTTCAACAAATTCTTTTCTAACCAAATCTAAATCACCCGCCTTAAAAGCTTCATAATTGATAACATAATCCAACTCATCTACGCCATCCAGAACAGCTTGATTTGCTTCTTTCAATTTATCTTCTACAGAATAAGTTCCCTCGTGAAAACCAATAACTGTTCCCACCAAAACTTCAGAATTTTTCGAAACTAAATAATCTTTGATAAGTTTCACATAGTTTGGACGAATCATTACCTCTTTGAAGTTGTAAGCAATCGCCTCATCTGTCAATTCTTTAACTTTTTCAAAAGTCTGTTCTTCTGTCAACCCAGATTGTTCTGGAGTTTTCAGGTATGTTGAGTCTAAATATTGATTGATTTCCATAATTACAAAAATAAAAAAAGGATACAAACTTCTATGTATCCTTCCAAAAATATATTTACTTTTTTATACTTTCAACTGTCTGTTGATGCTTTGCTCCAAAGAAAGAATTGTTTCAGTTCTTGTCACGCCTTTCAGCTTTTGGATTTTGTTAAGAATCTGCATCAAGTGATCGTTATCTTTACAAAGTACTTTTAGGAAAATGGTATAATTTCCTGTTGTGTAATGTGCTTCTACCACTTCGTTTACCAAGTTAAGATTCTTGATAGCGTCTTGATAATGACTTGGCTGCTCCAGGAAAACTCCAATGTACGATACTACCTTGTATCCAATTTTTCTAGGATTAAGGAATGATATAGAATTTTCTATAACACCTGCTTGTTCTAGTTTTTTGATTCTTTGGTGAACTGCTGTTGTAGAGATGCCAACATTCTTTGAGATATGCGCAAGGGATGTTTTTGCATTATCCATTAGCATATAAATAATTTCTTTATCAACTCCGTCTAAATGATAACCGGACTCGGATGCGCTCTTCATATTATTTATTGAATTATAAACTGCAATTTATAAACAAACATTGATTAATCAATACTAGAATGAAAATTTATATAAAGTTTAGTATAATTTTTTAACCAAAACAAATGTTTAATGTTCTTTATTGGTGGTAAAATTATAGAAATTCTTACTAAGTATGAAAATTTTACCGGCTATTATTTTATAAGAAAGGATAAAAAAGAAAAATATTAATTGTAAATAAAAAGATTTTCAACAACCGTTTTCGTCTTTAAAAATTATCTAGAATTTTAACTTCATGACTACAATTAAATTTTTAAATTAATGATATTCAATTAATTAAAACCAAAGCAGACTAGTTTTAAGCAATTATTATAAATGATAAAAATTTGTATATATTTAGCTTCTATATAGAACCTTAAACATTATGAAATTATTTTACAACCTGATTGCTTTTTTTATAGCAATCTCAGCGTATGCGCAGACCCAAACGGTAACCTACTCTATCAGTCCAGCCTCCTTTAACGAAGACGAATCGATTACCATTACATTTAATGGAAGTAGTATTAACGAGTCCACTTGGGGTGTTACCAACAATGCACTATATCTTTGGGCTTGGTCCTACGACAGCAACGATGCTAATAGCATTGACTGTCCTACAAACGGAACTGCTTGGACTTCATCCAATGAGACCAACATGTTAACTTACAATTCTGGAACAGACACATACACAATCACATTTGTTCCTAGAACTTTTTATAACAGAACAGGAATCGGAAGAATTGGTTTTCTTTTAAAAACCAAAACTGGAAACGGACAATCTCAGGATATCTATTCGGAAGTAGGTAAATTCCAGTTTGTAAATACTACACCAAAAAACGGAAGTGTTAATTTTATTTCTTCAGGAAGTAATTATCCTATATCCTACAGCACAAGCCTTGCAGCTAATTTTGTTGTAAAAGCAAATGGTAACCAAGTCTATTCGGCAAACAATGTTACATCTATGTTCACTCAGTATAATGTAACTATAGACAGCCAGATGGAAGTAATCGCAACAAGCGTTTTGGACGGAACAGTATTAACATCAAAATTCTCAATTTCACCAACTCCAACCGTACAAACGGCAGCCATACCTTCATATATAAGACAGGGAATTAATTATGATCCAAATGATCCGACTAAAGTTGGCTTAGCACTTTATGCGCCTTTTAAGAGTTACGTTCACGTCATTGGAAGCTTTAATAATTGGGAGGTATCTTCCAACTATCTGATGAAGAGAGATGCTACCAACCCCAACCTTTATTGGATAGAAATCTCAGGATTGACTCCTCAGCAAGTTTACACCTTCCAATATAGAACTAGTGATGGTGTTAAGGTTGCGGATCCCTATTCTACTTTAGTATTGTCTCCGGATGATGATCCTTGGATCTCTTCTACAACTTATCCTGGACTGCCTGCTTATCCTACTGGACAGCAATATGATGTTTCTGTAATCCAGACTGCAAAACCGGCATACAACTGGACTGTAACCAACTTCCAAAAACCTGCAAAACAAAATCTAATTGTTTATGAAGCTCTAGTAAGAGATTTTACCGAAGGAAAAAACTGGCAGGCAATGATTGACAAAATCCCTTACATCAAAGGATTAAATGTCAACGCAATCGAGTTGATGCCAGTAATGGAATTTGATGGAAATAATTCTTGGGGATACAACCCAGGGTTCCATTTAGCATTAGATAAAGCTTATGGAACTCCAGAAAAATTCAAAGAGTTTATTGATAAATGCCACCAAAACGGGATTGCTGTAATTCTGGATGTTGCGCTTAATCACGCTTCAGGAAGATCGCCGTTGGAAAGACTTTGGTCAACAAGTACAACTGGTGGTTATGGAGATGTAGCAGCGAACAATCCATATTTCAATCAAGTTGCAAAACACGCTTATAGTGTTTTCTACGATTTCAATCATTCAAAACCTGAAACGAGATATTATGTAAACAGAGTTTTGGAACAATGGATTTCTGAATATAAAATTGACGGATTCCGTTGGGATTTAACGAAAGGATTTACACAGAATTGTACCGCTACGGACGAATCTTGTACCGGAGCTTATCAGCAAGACAGAGTTGATGTTTTGAAGTTATACTCAGATTATCAATGGTCTTACGATCCAACTTCATATATTATTTTTGAACATTTGGGAGGAAACGCTGAAGAAAGAGAGTGGGCAAATTACAGACTGAATGAAGGAAAAGGTGTAATGATGTGGGACAATCTAGTTGGAGCTTACAATCAAAATACATTGGGTTATGATTCTGACAGCAACTTCAACAGAGTGCATTTCGAAAACCATACTTTTTCTGAAAGAAGAAACATCAGCTATGGCGAAAGTCACGACGAAGAAAGATTAATGTTCAAAAACCTAGCTTACGGAAACACCAACGGCTCTTACAATGTTAAAGACTTGAATACAGCTCTTGATAGACAAAAAGCATTTGGCGCAGTTTTCTTCACTGTTCCTGGTCCAAAAATGATTTGGCAATTTGGAGAATTAGGTTACGAATTCAGTATCAACAGATGCGAAAACGGAACGATTAGCAACGATTGTAGAACTTCTCCAAAACCAGTAGCTTTCACTTTAGGTTATGATACCAACGCTAATAGAAAAGCGGTTTATGATACTTGGTCAAAAATATTAGCAATCAGATTGTCTAATCAAGTTTTTGATACAACTACTTTCACAGTAGAATCAGGAAATCTTTTACCAAGAATTTTTGTTTGGAATGATGCTTTACCTTCAACTTCTTTGAAAAATGTAGTTGTAGTCGCCAACTTCACAACAACCGCTCAAACTGTAACACCTAATTTCCCTTACGCCGGAACTTGGTATAATTTGATGGATAACACTTCTATGTCTGCAAGTGCTTCTACAACAGTTACACTTCAGCCAGGAGAATTCAGAATTTTTGGTAATCAAAGAACTTTAGCAACTGACGAAACTAAAATTGATGCTAACAAAACATCATTGCAAATCACTCAAAATCCAGCGACTGACGGATTATTGAAAATCAGATATAACAAAGCTAAAAACGGACAAATCAATATCTATGACTTAAATGGAAAATTAGTAAAATCTTTCGGACTGAAATCTGCTAAAGGAGACGAAACATTCTCTTTAAACGGAATTGGAACAGGAAATTACTTAGTACAATTAAAGTCAGATGAAGGTTTGTCGGTTTCTAAACTAATCATCAAATAAGACAAAATAAATTTTCAAATCAAATGAAAACGCCTCAGCTAGCTGAGGCGTTTTTTGTTTTTTATTTTTCAGAAAGTGCTTTCAGTTTTCCAAGACCTTCCGAGAAAGATTTGTTCATCTGCCAAGTCATCATCGGTATCATTGGTTTGAAAAGCGTTTCAATTTCATAATCAATATTCCAAGTCACTTTTGTTCCAGAACCTTCTATTGCAAGAAGCAAGTCCGAAGTCGCATTATCATCCATCGGTTTGATAAAATGCATTTTCGTTGCAACTTTCTCATTTGGAACAATCGCCGTGATTTCTTGTTCGCCTTCGCCCACATCATCATTCCCCTTCCAAGTGTAGCCGTCACCTACTTCGCCAGCGTTTCCTTTGTAAGTTACAACCAGATTCGGATCGTATTTCATCCAAGGATTCCAAGTGTTGAAAGCTTTCATCGAGTTTACATTTTGCCACACTTTTTCTTTCGGAGCATTGATAACTAGAGATTGTTCGTTATGACATTTGCTGTCAAAAAACAACATTGCAATCACGCAATAAGCAATGAAAATCGCCAAAATAACGCCTATAATTTTCAAAAATTTCTTCATAATAGTTAGTTTTAAGTTGGAAACAAATCTAAATCAATTTTAAATAAAAACCACCTCAGCTGCTAGAAAATTTATTAGGGCGCCTTTATCTGTCTTCCGCTCCCAAACCTAACGAAGTGGTTCGACGAAGTCAATCTTTTTTGCAGACAATTTCAAGTTAAATAGAACTCGACAACAAGCAAAAAAGGATTTCCGCTCAAGCCAGGACGCAATTTTGTCATACTTTCAACTTTAGGTACTAAATTTGTGATTTCAACAAAATAAGAAAAGGGCTTCGAGAACCTCAGCCTGACATTGCTAAAAAACAATTAGTATTAGAAATGTCACTCTGAGCGAAGTCGAAGAGTCTCAAATTAAATAGTAAAAATTCAAATCGAAAAAATGAATCCACTTTTAGAAAAATTCAATACAAAATATACTTCATCGCCTTTTCAGGAAATCAAAGAAGAGCATTATCTTCCCGCTTTTCAGGAATTAATCAAAACTTCCGAAAAAGAAATTGATGACATCACCAACAATCCAGAAGCTCCAACTTTTGAAAACATAATCGAAGCAATGGCTTTCTCTGGAGAACGATTGGACAGAGTTTCCAACATTTTCTTCAACCTGAATTCTGCTGAAACCAATGACGAGATTCAGAAAATCGCTCAGGAAGTTTCGCCACTTTTGACAGAATTTTCTTCCAAAATTTCTCAAAACGAAAAACTATTCGAAAGAATCAAAAGCGTTTACGACCAAAAAGACAGTTTGTCATTGAACGAAGAACAGCAAACTTTACTCAACGAAACTTACAAAGGTTTCGTAAGAAGCGGTGTATTATTAAGTAAAGAAGACAAAAAGAAACTGGATAAAATCAATATGGATTTGTCTATCAAATCACTTCAGTTCGGGCAAAATGCTCTGGCTTCAACCAACGCTTATTTCAAACATATTATTGACAAAGAAGAATTGAAAGGAATTCCTGAAGCAATCCTTCAACAATACGAGGAAGATGCGAAGGAAAAAGGTTTGGAAGGTTATGTGATTACGCTTCAATATCCAAGTTATCTTCCGGCAATGACTTACGCTGAAAACCGTGAATTGAGGAAAGAATTGGCTTTAGCTAACGGAAAAAAATCATTTGATGGCGGAGAGTATGACAATCAGAATTTGATTAAAGAAATCGTAAAACTTCGTCAGGAAAAAGCGGAATTGTTAGGCTATAAGAATTATGCAGATTTTGTTCTGGAAGAAAGAATGGCACAATCGCCCGCAAAAGTTTTCGAATTTCTGAATGAACTTCTAGAAAAAGCAACACCTTACGCTCAAAAAGAAATCGAAGAATTGAAATCATTAGCAAAAGCTGACGGAATTGATGATATCCAAAGTTATGACCACACTTTCTATGCCGAGAAATTAAGAAAACAAAAATTCGATATTGATGATGAGGAACTGAAACCTTATTTCCAATTGGAAAAAGTTCAGGAAGCTGTTTTTGGATTAGCCGGAAAATTATTCGGATTGGAATTCAAAGAAATTAATGATGTTCAGAAATACCACTCTGACGTGAAAACCTACGAAATCACAGAAAACGGAAATTACAAATCTCTACTCTACGCAGATTATCATCCAAGAAAAGGAAAACGTGCAGGCGCTTGGATGACGAGTTATAAAAATCAATATAAACAAAACGGCGAAAATTCTCGTCCACATATTTCTGTCGTTTGCAACTTCACAAAACCTACGAAAGACACGCCAAGTCTATTGACTTTCCAAGAAGTAACAACTTTGTTCCACGAATTTGGTCACGCGCTTCACGGCGTTTTGGCAGATACGCAATACCCGAACCTTTCTGGAACTTCGGTGAAGTGGGATTTTGTAGAATTACCTTCTCAGTTTTTGGAAAACTATTGCTACGAACCAGAATTTTTGAAAACCTTCGCAAAACATTATCAAACCGGAGAAATTCTTCCAACAGAAAAAATTGAGAAATTATCACAAAGTAAATCTTTTATGGAAGGTTATCAAACTTTTAGACAGCTTGGATTTGGATTATTGGATATGGCTTATCACACAAAATCTGACAAAGTTGCCGACATCAAAACGTTTGAAACAGAAGAAACCAAAGCAACCAATCTATATCCAAGCAACCCTGAAACTGCGGCAAGCCCAAGTTTTTCACACATCTTCCAAGGCGGATATTCGGCGGGATATTACTCTTACAAATGGGCGGAAGTTTTGGATGCGGATGCGTTCCAATATTTCAAAGAAAATGGCATTTTCAACCCGGAAATTGCTGCAAAATATAAAATTCTTCTTTCCTCTGGCGGAACCAAAAATCCAATGGAATTATACAAAAACTTCCGTGGCAGAGAACCAGAAGTGGAAAGTCTTTTGAAAAGAGCTTTTGATTAAAAATTTATGATTGTCATTTCGAGCGAAACAAAGTGTAGTCGAGAAATCTAATTTGAGATTCCTCGTTCCTCGGAATGACAATTTTTAAAATCTAACTTTTATTATAATTGATAAAATGAAATGTCCTTGTTGTTCCGGAAAATCCTATAAAAATTGCTGTCAGCCTTATCACTTGAAAGAGAAATTTGCGCCAACTGCGGAAGCTCTTATGCGTTCAAGATTTTCAGCTTTCGCAATCCCGAATGGAGAATATCTTTGGGAAACAACTTCGCCTAACAAAAGGCAATTTCATAACAAAAAAGACTTGCAGAAATGGGGAGAAATCAATGAATGGACGAAGCTGGAAATTATCGATAAACCTTCAACTAATAAAGTAGAGTTTAAGGCTTTTTATATTGATGAAAATGGAAAACCACAAGTTCATCACGAGTTGTCACAATTCAAAATGATTCAGAATCGCTGGTATTATGTGACTGGAGAATTTTTGGATTGATATAAATTATAATTTCTCGCAGATTCAATTGATTTTGCAGATATTTAAACCTTAAATCAGCGCAATCTGCCAAATCAGCGAGATCATAATCCTTTCTTTTTCTGTCTCAAAACATAGAGATACAAACTCTCGACTTTTGCTCTAGCCCAATCGGTTTTCCGTAGGAATTTCAGAGAAGATTGCACACTGGGATTTTCACCAGTGAAACATTTGATGTTGATTTGTTTTCCCAATTCTCCATAACCTTTGTAGTATTCTAGCAATTCTTCCAGAATTGTATCTAGACGTTTTCCATGTAAAGGGTCTTTCGAAGTGTTTTCCATTTTGTAAAATTATTGATAATATTTTGAACAAAAAGTCCGCAAAGATTCTTTTATAATTATTTAAAACATTTTAAGGTTCACAAAGGCGCTTCGCTTAGCTAAATCCTAAGAAATAAATTTATCATTATTCTTATTTCATATATTTGATAATCTAATTTAGAAATAATGAAATCTCTAGCATTTGCTTTATTATTACTTTCAACTATGTCATACGCTCAAGACTTTGCCAATTTTGGCAGATATCAAAAACAAAATAAAGAAGTTCTCTCTCAAAATATTGCTCCAAATTCTGTTTTGATGGGCGACTCCATCACAGAAGGTTGGTTTGCCACGGATCCAGAATTTTTCACAAAAAATAATTTTGTTGGACGAGGAATTGGTGGACAAGTGACTTCTCAAATGCTTTTGAGATTCCGAGAAGATGTAATTAAACTAAAACCTAAATGTGTCATTATTCTTGCCGGAACCAATGATATTGCGGAAAATCAAGGTCCGATTTCTTTGGATAAAGTGTTTGGAAATATTGTATCAATGACGGAATTAGCAAAAGCAAACGATATCAAAGTGATTTTATGTTCTGTCCTTCCTGCTTATGATTTCCCTTGGAGAAAAGACATGCAGCCTGCTGACAAAGTAATCGCACTGAACAAAATGATAAAAGATTACGCGCAGAAGAATCATATCATTTATGTGGATTATCATTCAGTTTTAAAAGATGAGAAAAATGGTTTGCCTAAAGAAATTGCAGAGGACGGAATTCACCCAACCAAATTAGGTTACGAAAAAATGGAAGCTATTCTGATGAAGAATTTGAAATCATGAATATTGAAGAATTAAAATATCCAGTTGGAAAATTCATCAAACCAGAATTCGTTACCAAAGAAATAATCGATTCTGCGATTTCTGAAATTGATTATAATATTTAACAAAAAAAATTATTAAAATGAAAAAAGTAACTGGAATTGGTGGCGTTTTCTTCAAATCAAAAGATCCGTCTGCCGTAAACGAATGGTATAAAAAACACCTCGGCTTTGATACAACATCGTATGGAACAAGCTTCGAATGGGTAGAAAAAGATGACCATTCCAAGATTGGTGTTACACAATGGAATCCTTTCAAGGAAGACACATCCTATTTTGAGCCTTCTGCAAAAGATTTCATGATCAACTATAGGGTCGAAAACTTGGAAGCCTTGGTTGAGGAACTGAAAAAAGAAAACGTGACCATTCTCGATAATATTGAGACCTACGACTACGGAAAATTTGTTCACATCTTAGATCTCGAAGGTAACAAAATTCAGTTATGGGAACCTGCTGCATCATCTTAAAAAAGATCATACTTATTTTACCGCTGAAAAGTGTACTTTTAGCCAAAATTTTTTTCAGTGATGATTTACGGAATCGACCAATTGGGATATAAGGACGTTTTAGAGATTTTACAAAATCCTGCCAAAGCCCAACTCAATCAACAATCAAAAGACCAAATCATAAAATCGCAACAGAATGTTCAGCAAATCGTAGCGTCTGACAGAACTGTTTATGGTATTAACACTGGTTTTGGGCCACTTTGTGACACCAAAATATCCGAATCGGAAACAGCGCAACTTCAGCATAATTTGATTATTTCTCACGCCGTTGGTGTTGGAAAACCAATTCATAAAAACATTTCCAAAATAATGATGATTTCCAAAATCCACGCTTTGTCGAAAGGATTCTCAGGTGTTTCATTAGATGTTATTGAGCGATTGATTCTGATGTTGGAACTGGATATTATTCCGGTTGTTCCAGAACAAGGTTCTGTTGGTGCTTCCGGAGATTTGGCGCCGTTGGCACATTTGGTTTTGCCTTTGTTAGGTTTGGGTCAAGTCTGGGAAAATGACGAAATCAAAGTCACTTCCCAAGTTTTAGAAAAGCATAATATTCAGCCATTAAAACTAGGTCCGAAAGAAGGTTTAGGATTGATTAACGGAACGCAATTTATCTTAGCTCACGCCATCACTGGTCTTGCAAAATTCGAATATCTTTTAGATTTGGCAGATTTGACGGCATCCATGAGCATCGAGGCTTATCGTGGTTCAGCGAGTCCTTTCAAAAAAGAATTGCACGAGATTCGTCCATTTGACGGAAGCCAGAAAGTAGCAGAAAGAATGCGAAATTTCCTCAAAGATTCTGATAATCTTAAGTCTCACGAATTCTGTGACAGAGTTCAGGATCCTTATTCTATGCGTTGTGTTCCGCAGGTTCATGGAGCAAGCAGAAATGCCTTTGAACATCTTAAACAAATGGCAGAAACTGAGCTAAACTCTGTAACTGATAACCCAATTGTTCTAAGCGCAGAAGAATCGATTTCCGGAGGTAATTTCCACGGACAATTGATGGCGTTGCCTTTGGATTATTGTTCATTGGCTGCGGCAGAATTAGGAAATATTTCTGACCGACGAAGTTATCTTCTTTTGGAGGGAAAATACGGCTTACCGAAATTATTAGTAGAAAGTTCTGGTCTTAATTCCGGATTTATGATTCCACAATACACTAGTGCTGCTTTGGTTACAGAGAATAAAACTTTATGTTTCCCGGCATCGGCAGATTCTATACCGACAAGTTTAGGTCAGGAAGACCACGTTTCTATGGGAAGTATTTCGGGAAGGAAATTCAATCAGATTTTAGGGAATTTGGAAAATATCCTAGCTATCGAATTAATGTTCGCTGCCCAAGGTCTGGAATTCAGAAGACCAGCAAAATGTTCGAAAATTGTAGAAGAAAATTATGACATCATCCGTTCTGTAGTTCCGAAATTGGAAGACGATAGATTGATTGGTGAAGATATTCTTAAGATTGCCGAGCTGATTAGAGAAAGGAAATTTATTGTTTCGTAATCAATTGAAAACATGATTATATTAAAAAAAATCATACTACTGGCTATTTTTGTTCAATTCGCTATTTCATTTTCTCAATCAAAATATAAATTTGAAGTTTGTGATGTAAATAATAATGGCACCTATGAATTCCAAGAGCCAGACTATACTTTATTTAAAGAAATGGTTTCCGCAGACCTTTTTGGTGCTGCGGAAGTTTATATTTCAAGTCCAGGACAAGGCATCATCAAAGTTAAAAACCTTTCCTCTTCACCTACTATACAAAAAGTTTGTGCTCCAAATGACAGTATAAAAAGTGTTTTTGAAATTGCAATCAATTCTCAAAAAGAAATTTTCGTCACTGGTGAAAAAAATTATGTCGCTATTTATAAAGTAGATGAAGAGAAATGTACCTATAAAGAAAACGTTACAAATCTATACACCGCTATTCAATCTATGTCATTTGATGATTTAGATAATTTATATGTCGGGCAAAACGGAAACAGAATATTTAGAAACAGCAAAAGCAATTCTTACAATTTTTCTGTATGGCACGATTTCATAAATGGTCTACCTTCCGGAGATTTTGTGAAGGTGAATGGAAAAATGTATATCTCGTGGTCTTTTGACATTTGGAATCCTGATAACGTACTTTATGAAGTTGAGGTTGATGATAACAATAATTTTCTATCCTATAAAAATCTAGGTCCCATCAAAGGTAATACCTATGGACTGGCTTCCGAATACGGAAAATTATATGGAGTAACTCCTAATGAACTTTATGAAATTAATCCTACTGATATGTCTACCAAAACAATTATTAAAAATCCCGATACAAGACCTTTTTATGGTGAATGGTGGGGTGCAGCCGGTAAACACGAAGCATTTAAGATAAATTATAATGTTTATAGAAGTGAAGAAGATGCAAATAATCAAAAAAATCCAATAAGTTTCCCGTACACTAATGAAACAAAATACCTCCAAACGATATACATCCGAATTGACAATTTGCAGAATAATTCTTTAATAGGAATTTTTCCTTTTGATTTGATCATTAATAAAAATCCGGCTATAAACATTGAAAAAGAATATACACTTTGTTACAATGGAGACTATACGCCTGTGACATTACAAACAGGTTTGAATGATTCAAACTATTCTTTCCAGTGGCTTTTGAATGGGACTTTATTACCTGCAGAAACTTCAGCAAGTCTGACAACAATTCAAAAAGGTGAATACGAAGTTATCGCTAAAAATAAAATATCAAATTGCCAATCTTCTGAAAAAACCACCGTAAAACAATCGGACATTTTCATTAACAATATAGATTTACAACAGAGCTATATTAATGTTTTTGCAAGTGGGAGCGATCTTCCTTTTTTTTATAATCTAAACCAATCTGATTGGCAAGACAGTCATTATTTTTATGATTTCCCTTTTGGAGATTTAAAATTTTACGTAAAAAATTCAAAGGACTGTGTAAGCAAAGAAGTTACAAAAAACTTTGTTCCTTTTAATCTGATTACGCCTAATGACGATGGGAAGAATGATTATTTTACCTTTAATTATCCTATTGTAAAAAATAATTATGAAATAACGATTTTTACTAAAAATGGAAGCATTATTTTAAAATCAAAATTAGACAGTAATTTTCGATGGAATGGAAAAAATAAATTAGGTAACACTTTCCCCTCAGACACCTATTGGTATGCAATAACGGAAAACGGAAAATTAATTTACTCAAACTATATTGTTCTAAAGAATTACTAAAAAAACCTCATAAGCTCTGAAAAAACAGACTATCTACAATCATTATAACTTTAATATGGCATCATTATTTATGCTAATCAATTCCCAAACTGATAATCCAAAGGCAGCATTTAGAAACATTTTGTTGGGAAAAAACTCTCTTCCAGAATCAATAAATCCGGTTCGGAACAAATACCTTCCCGGAAAATCTCAAATTCTGCTGCTTTGGGATGAATTAATGACCTTGGCAGAAACTGTTGAAACTTTAGTTCCATCTAGATAAACATTGACAACTGAAATTAGGTTACCATTTTCAGTTTGAATTTTACTTAGTATGAAAAAAGATTCTGCTTTGAGACAGAATCTTTCTAAAAATAAAAATGAGTTGGGATTATTAACCAATCCTTATCGATGTCATACTCAATGAACCACCAATCAACGAATCATTGAATAATGATAATTCTTCTGATTTTTCTTTCAGACCAAGATTGTAAATCATTGGTAGAAAATGGTCTGGTGTAGGAACTGCATATTGCAAAAACGAACCTTGTTTCTGATAATCGATGAGTTTTTGAAAATCACCGTCCAAAAGCCAATTGTTGGTTTTTTCTCTGGCTTCTATCGCCCAATCCCAACCTGCTCCCACGGTATCAATATTTTTCCAATCAATCAAGCGGAGGTTGTGGACAATGTTTCCGCTTCCGATGATCAGGATTCCTTTTTCACGGAGTTTGGATAATTTTTTTGCTAAATCAAAGTGGTATTGAGGTGGTTTTGTATAATCTATACTCAACTGGATAACCGGAATATCTGCATCCGGATAAAGATATCTGAGAACCGACCAAGCACCGTGATCCAATCCCCAATTATGATCTTCTTCTACCAAAACCGGAGCTAGTAAACCTGCAGTTTCTTTGGCTAATTCAGGACTTCCTTTGGCAGGATACTGAACATCAAACAATTCTTTTGGAAAACCATAAAAATCGTGAATGGTTTTCGGCATATCCATAGCTGTTACGAAAGATCCATTCGTAAACCAATGTGCAGAAATACAAATGATTGCATTGGGTTTTGGGATTTCTTTGCTGATATTACTGAATCCCTGAACAAAAATATTCTCTTCGATGGCATTCATCGGAGAACCGTGTCCTAAAAACAGAACCGGCATTTTTTCTGTGGTTCGGAAGTTATCAGATATTTTTGAAAGATCGTTGAGGTTCATTTTTTTATTGTATGAAGTATAATGTAGTAAGTATTTTGATTGAGTTTTGGAGTCTTCGATTTTTGACAAATATTGTTCTATGTTGAATCTGCAGCCCGACTTGAGCGGAGCTCCTTTTTACGCAACGAAGTGGAGTGAAAAGAGCGGAAGCGGAAGGCGGATTAAGCTGCCCCACTAATTATTCTCAAAATCAAAAAAAGTATAAACAAAGCGAACTCTGTTTATACTTTAAAAAACTCAAACTATAAATACTATTGTATTCTTTTATTGTTTTACAAACTGCAATTCGCCTGCAATTTTTACTTCTTCGCTCACCATCACACCGCCTGTTTCCAAAGCTGCGTTCCAAGTCAAACCGAAGTCGCTTCTTTTGATTTTTCCTTCGAAAGAGAAACCTGCTTTGGTGTTTCCCCAAGGATCAGAATTGATTCCGCCAAAATCTACGTCCAAAGTTACTGGTTTTGTAACGCCATTGATTGTCAAATTCCCTGTAACGTCGCCGTTCAAAGTCGAAGCTTCGAAAGTGATTTTCGGGTTGGCTTCTGCGTTGAAGAAATCTGCAGATTTCAGGTGATTGTCACGGTCTGTATTGTTTGTGAAAATAGAATCGGTATCGATAAAAGCTGAAACTTTTGCGTTGGCGAATGTGTCGTCTTCTGCATCAATTTCTGCGTTGAACGTTGTGAATTCTCCTTTTACGTTGGAAATCATCAAGTGTTTTACTTTAAAAGTGATTTCGCTATGCGTTGGGTCTAATAACCATTTAGTTGCCATAATTTTAATATTTTGTTGTTTAATTATGATGCAAATTTAGGAGGATCAGATTTCCCTCACATTGATGTAAGTTAAGAATTGTATTTTTCGGTCAAATATTTCCAATAACGTTTCGGAACGTGCTGGATGTGGAGCTTTGTATTTTTCCGTTCCTTGATGTTGGTTTTCGTAAAATAGCTTTGCCAGAGCGTTTGGTATTTTTTCTCTTCGTCGTGGAATTTTTCTTGGTACTGATTGAGATTCAGTTTTTCATCAGGATAAAAGAATTCGCAGTTTTCCAAATCGTAGAACAATCCGTAATGTCTCCGCAAGTCATAAATCATCCATTTTTGATCTGCATATCGGTCTTTGAAATGTTTTCTGATTAAAGGCAACACATTGAAATCCGGGTCGATCTTTGCAAAATAAACATCATCCTGCATCTTCTCGAACCTAACAAAAGCTGTCATTCTGTGTCTTTCCCGATTTACGGATTTGCAGATTTTTGAGATTTTCAGAATGTCATCGTTGGCGAAGTTTTGTAGAATATTATCGTTTGGATATTTAATCGACTGTTTTACAGCAGATAAAATCAATTGTTCCATCTCGGAATCTTCTGATAAAAAGACTTTTAATAGTTGATTGATTCCTGACTTGCCGATGTTTTGCTCCAGCTTATTTAATACCCGTTGTGACTTTTCCTCTTGTGTTACAACTTCGTGAATCTCCGCAAACATATTTTCCTGCTGAAAAGTTTCTCTGTTTTTGATTTCCACATCTTGATAACGGTATTCGAAAACTTCGAATATCGCGGTGAAAAGTCCGTCAAAACTGCCGTCATAGAGGAGGGTTGTCATTTTATGAGTTATAGATTTTGAGGATTTGAGAGTTATAAATTAAACTTAATATTTGTCATTCCGAGGGACGAGGAATCTAAATTTGTAAAAAGATTCTTCACTCCACTCCATTTCGTTCTGAATGACATTGTGTTTTTGTATTCTCAGAGTCAGACGAAATTTATCCTGAACTTAAGGAAAAGAAGCCTTAGTTATTAAAAATACTTCGGAATATCACGACTTCCGTGAAGCACTCTAACAATACGAATGTGGCTAACCAGAATCCTATAGAAAATAATATGGTTGTCTTTGGGGAAACTATATAAACCTTGTTTTATTTCGTCTCGTTTCTTTCCTATTTGGGGATTTAGAATTAAATTTTGAAATATCTCTTCAATCTCTAAAAGATATTTTTCCGCTTGGTCAAACCCAAATTCATTAAAAGTATAATTAAAAATATCTTCCAGGTCTTTATCAGCAATTTCTGATAAAATGTAGATTTTTCTACACATTGTTAGTTTTATTCTTTTTGTCTTGAATAATGTCTTTTATAGAACGGGAACTCGAAACATCATTCCAACCTTTCTCAATCTCAACTTTTAAATCCTGAATCACTCGATGACGATACACTTCGTGAAGACGCAATGCATCTCGCACCACTTCGCTGGCATTTTGAAAATCTCCAGATTCTATTTGATTCGAAATATATTCTTCCTGTTTTTTTGTGAAACTAACATTCATTGAAAATTCTTTTTTCGAAGTTACAAATTATGTCCAAATTTAGCAAATTTAGACACAAGTGACAAATAAAACGATTCTTTTATAAAACACAGATGCGACGAAGCTATGAAAAAAAAGACAGTATTACTGTTGTTAGGCTGAGACTCTCGAATCTTTTATAATTAGAACAATGTCAACTGCTGAGAAAACTGATTCTGAAATTTAGATTGACTTCCACCGATAATTAATTTTCTCAAATCCAAATCGGTTAAATGTTTCAGAAATGGATTTCCATAAGTAAAATCAATGAAATATTTGGATCTGTTTACAGCTGCTCCGAGTTTTTTAAGATGGTCAATTGTCAAAACCTGAAACTGTCTTGCGCTCACTATTTTTTGCGCTGTTTTTACGCCAATTCCAGGAATTCTAAGTATCATTTTGTAATCGGCTGTTTGAAGATTGACTGGGAATTGTTCCAAATGTCTCAAAGCCCAACTCAATTTTGGATCCACTTCCAGATCCAAAAAAGGCATACCAGAATCCAATATTTCATCGGCTTTAAAACCATAAAAACGCATCAGCCAATCCGACTGATACAAACGATTTTCCCGTAAAACAGGAACTTCCGCTGTGATTGCCGGCAAACGATTATCTACAGTCACAGGAATATAACCCGAATAATAAACCCGTTTCATTCCGTAATTCTTATAGAAATGGTCTGCCACTTTGATGATTTGCAAATCATTTTCATTGGTTGCTCCAACAATCATTTGGGTGGATTGTCCTGCTGGAGCAAATTTCGGCGCACTTCTAATGATTTTCTTTTCGTCTTTATATTGCTGAATACCTTTCTGAATAATCCGCATCGGTTGAAGCATATCCTCACGATTTTTATCAGGAGCCAATAATTTCAAGCCAGATTCAGTTGGAATTTCGAGATTTACGGAAAGTCTGTCAGCGTAAAGTGCGGCTTCATTCATCAAATCGTCACTCGCGCCAGGAATGGATTTGAGATGAATGTAACCGTTGAATTGATGTTCTGTTCTCAGCTTTTTCGCCACACGAACTAAACGTTCCATTGTGGTATCGGCATCTTTGAAAATTCCGGAACTTAGAAATAATCCTTCGATATAATTCCGTCTATAAAAACTGATGGTCAAATCAACAACTTCTTCTACTGTGAAAGCAGCACGTTTGATGTCATTTGATTTTCTGGAAACACAATAGATGCAATCGTAAATACAATGGTTGGTCAAAAGGATTTTGAGAAGTGAGACACAACGTCCATCTTCTGTATAAGTATGACAAATCCCGCTTGTCGAACTGTCACCTAAGCCTCCATTATTTTTTCTTTTTCCACCGCTGGAGGAACACGAAACATCGTACTTTGCGGCATCTGCAAGTATTTCGAGTTTTTCTTGTATGCGGTCGAAGTTCATTGGACTAGTTAATATTATATTGGCACAACTAAACCTCAAATTTAGTTCCATATTTGACAAATATCAAGAATTTATGATAGATGTTATCAACAGTCTAAAACGATAAATTAGTATCTTTACCATCATTAAAATTTTAGTATGAAATAAAATTGATTTAAGAATTTCATATCAAATTAAATAAGTACTCTATATGACTCATAAACCCGTTGAAGGCTTTTCCAAATTAACAAAACAAGGAAAAATCGATTGGCTCGTAAATGAATACCTTGAAGGAAACGAAGAATATCAACATATTTTAAATCAATACTGGAACGATAACTCGGCGTTACAAAAACTTCACGATGAGTTTTCGGAAAACACGATTTCCAATTTTTATATGCCTTACGGAATTGCTCCAAATTTTCTGATTGATGGAAAACTTCTGGCGCTTCCAATGGCGGTGGAAGAAAGTTCGGTTGTTGCTGCTGCTTCCAAAGCTGCAAAATTTTGGCTGGACAAAGGTGGTTTCAAAACAACGATTATCAACACAGAAAAGTTAGGTCACACCCATTTTGTGATGAATGTTGAACCTCATAAACTGCTTCATTTTTTCAATTTCAAATTGAAGAAAAAATTACTAGAAGCCACGGAAGATATCACTGCTAATATGAGAAAAAGAGGCGGTGGAATTTTGGATATCAAACTGATTGATAAAACTTCTGAATTGGAAAATTACTTCCAGCTGAAAGCGAGTTTTGACACGATAGATTCGATGGGAGCTAATTTTATCAATTCTTGTCTGGAGCAGTTCGGGAAAACTTTGAAAGAAGAAGTTACAAACGAAAACGAATTTTCTCAGGAAGAAAAAGAATCGCTTCAAATTGTGATGAATATTCTTTCCAATTACACACCAGATTGTGTTGTAAGAGCCGAAGTTTCCTGCAAAATTGAAGATCTGAAAGACGATAGCGGAATTTCCAATGAAGAATTCGCTTGGAAATTCAAACGTGCTGTGACGATTGCAGAAATCGAACCTTACAGAGCAACGACTCACAATAAAGGAATTATGAATGGTGTGGATGCGGTTGTGATTGCTACAGGAAATGATTTCCGAGCAACGGAAGCTTGCGCGCACGCTTATGCAGCGAGAAATGGAAAATATTCTTCTTTAACACATTGTACAACAGACAATGGGATTTTCAGATTCTGGATTGATTTACCTATTTCCGTTGGTGTGGTTGGCGGTTTGACGAATCTTCATCCTTTGGTTAAATTCTCTTTGGCTTTATTAGGAAAACCTTCCGCTCAGGAATTGATGAGTATTTTGGCGGTTTCGGGATTGGCTCAAAATTTTGGAGCGCTTCGTTCTTTGGTGACGACAGGAATCCAGAAAGGTCATATGAAAATGCATCTTTTCAATATCTTGAATCAATTTGGTGCGACAGAAGAAGAGAAGCAACATTTTGTGACTTACTTCAAAGATAAAACGGTGAGTCATCACGAGGTTATTGCGGAATTAGAGAAATTTAGACAAAAATAGAATTATGTTTGGATTAGCTTTATCTATACTCATTTTAGTTTTCGGTATATTTTTAAGAATCACAGACAATCGGGGATTTGCCAGCTCTAAAAGATTTTCTTGGTTATTTATCGCTTTGGGAATTATCACATTGATTGGAAAAATTGTTATTTTATATCAAAAGGGAGAATTGTAAAAAAAATGAAAAAAATAACATCGTTTGTGCTGATTTTATTATTTGTTTTTTCTTTTGCACAAAAAGAAAAAACATCAATCAAACAAGAAATCAAAAAGATTTATTCTGAATTTAATCAAAAAAATTCTGAATTAAGCAAAAAATACTTATTGAAATACAAGGGTTCGAAAAATAAAAAACTCAGTGATACGGAGAATACTGCTTTAGAATTATCTCGTAAAAATGATTATAAAAAGTATAGTGAAGAAATAGAGCCTTTCATAAAATTAAAACTCGAAAAGTTAAAAATTTTGCTTGATAAAATAAATGAAGAAAATCCACTTATTGGAAAAACTATTATATATTTAAAAGATGATCCCGTAGAAACTCTAAGTATTGAATCAGCTAAAAAAAGCCCTTTTTATAATGATTTTGAATTTATTGGAATAACTAAAAATGAGGAAATCGATTTTGTGAAGAGAGTTGAGAATATTCAAAAAATCCGGAAAGATCTCGTGAAAAATTTTGATACCAGTGATTTTTATGATTCAGGTGAAATTACTTTATCGGTTAAAATTACGTTCATACTGGATGAAGATGGATTTATAAAGAAAGTAAGACCAACTGAAACTAATAATGAAGAATTTGGTTATTTCAGTGCTTTAAGTTTATACGAAATGAATAAAAAATACGAACCAAGCAGCTACAGAGGCAAACCAATCTTATCTAGATATGGACTTCCTATAAAAATGAATTTCCAATAATAAAAAAGATTAATAAATTATGAAAAACTTTACTTTAATCATAGGAGGAATTTACGGTTTGTTATCCGTAGTTCTTGGTGCTTTTGGCGCACATGCATTCAAAAAAATATTATCAGTAGAAAGATTGGAGAGTTTTGAAACAGGTGTGAGATATCAGATTTATGCCGCATTCTTTTTGTTGATTGTCGGCTATATTTTGAAATTCGAAACCTCATCTGAAAAATGGATTTCGATTTTGATGATTGCCGGTGCATTCTTGTTTTCTGTAAGTATTTATTTCCTTAGTTTTCAGGATTATTGGGGTGTTAATCTAAAATTCCTTGGTTCAATAACGCCTCTTGGAGGATTGTTTATGATTATCTCTTGGGGAATGCTGATTTGGTATTTTACTAAGGTTACATTTTAGAATTTGTTAGCAGATATCTTAACAAAAATTTTGTTATAATGAAGACAAAAATTTTGATTTTTGAAAATGAAAAAATCATAGGAGAAACACTAAAGCTTATGTTATTAGATGAAGGCTATTTAGTTCATGTGGAAAATACCGTAGAACAAATCAATGAAATCATTGATAATTTTAAACCATCAATTATTATCACAGCTAGAAGATTCCCAAAGTTGACAGTTATAGACATTATCAAAATTATTAGACAAAATGCTCTGAGCAAGAATGTACCAATCATTTACATTACTGGTTCTGGAGAACAAAGAAAAGAAGCTTTGGATGCTGGCGCAAACATCAGTATATTTAAACCAATAGATATTAATAAATTTTTATTCTCTATAAAGTCGTTCGCAAACTTAAACTAAATATGTTCTTCATCTTCGGAATCAAAACCAAACTTAAAGGAAAAGAAGAGCGTAAAGTCTTGAGAAATAGCTTTATGGTTAATGCGGTTGTTTCCGTTTACAAGAATTATTTCGAATTGTTTTTCATTCCCATTTTTCCATTCAGTAAAAAGTACAGCGTCTATATTCCACATTCGGATGAATATTTCGAGACAGGATTTGGATCAACCAATATGCCAGAGGAATATCTGCAAATCTGCAAAGAAGTTGGAAGAAATTATTAGGAACTTCTCCCGACTTTTATCTTAGAAAATTCTCATTCAGCCATTTCAGTTTGTTGTAGCTTTTCAGGAATTTGGCTTTTAGTTCGATGTTTTTTTCTCGCGCATCCAATAATTTATTTTCTCTGGAGTTGATTAAAAATAATGAACTTTCCCCATTGCCGAACCGCGTTTCCTCTGCGTTCAGCAATCTTTTATAATTGTTAAGATTTCTTGCTGAAATATCAATCTGACTAAAATAATTAGTCACTTCATATTTATAGGTTTCAATTTTTGTACTCAGTTCACGGCTTTTAAGCTTAGATTCCTGCTGGTTTTGAGATATTTTCAGCTTGGCAATTTCATAATCCGCTCGTGCCTGTCTTAGGAAAATAGGGATCTCAAGCTTCAGTCCGTACTGGAAATTATTATCAAACAGAGGCAGAAAATCGGATTTATAATTTTCTTTGTTGAAAAAATTGTACGTAAAATCAACCTTTGGGAGAAAACTCTGCCACTTAAGTCTTTTTTCACTTTCGAGGATATTTTGCTTCTGAAGATAATATTCCAACGAAGCGTGATTTTGAAGCAGTTTCGATTCTAAATTCTGCACCAGAAATTCATAATCAGAATCTCCGGAATGTTCATCGAGACTTGAAGATGGAAAAATAAACTTTGAAATTGGATAAAACTCTTGATTTTCGTTCCAAAGATACATCTGAAGTTCCTGCGTACTTTTCACAAAACTTAAATAAGCATCTGTTTCCTGAAGCTCAAAACTCTGCAATTGTGAAACAGCTTCCACCGTGTCTATGGCAGGTCTTTCTCCAAACTCGTAAGTCTTTTTGGTAAGGTCAAGTCTTTTTCGGTTGATTTCTACCGCAGATTTCTGCAACTTGTAGATCTCATAATTTTTTACCCATTCCCAATACGTATTTTCAGCATCCAGAAGAAGTTCGTTGGTGAGAACTGTCTGTTCTGCTTCCGTCATTTTAAGGCCAAATCTTGCCTGATCGAGCATCGCTCTTCTTTTATCATACAGCAGATTTTTCGCCAAAGGAATTGTAACGCCAAATTGATATAAACCACCTTTCGTTTCGCTGTTGTTTAGTTTTTCACCGTCTAGATGATTGTAACTTCCACTAATATCGATTCCGTACCAAGTCGGAATGCCGAGTTCTACATTTTTCTGTTCGTAGTATTGCGTTCCGCCAATATTTTTCTCTCCGAGTTTTCCTGCAAATACGGGATCAAAATTTCCTTGGGCTTTGGTAATTTCAGCATTTGCAATTTTATTCTGAAGCTGATATTTAAATGCCAGCGGATGGTAATTTTTTACGATATTCAGAAACTCCTGATGCGAAAGTTTCAGCGAATCCTGCGCAAAAGAACATTGAACAAACAACAGAATGAGAAGCGCCGAAAATTTAATTTTTAGACTTTTCATCTTTTGCAGATTTTTCAGTTTGTACTTCGTAATAATCCGGCGGGAAACCGTTGACATTTCGCCACAGTTCGTACCAGATTGGGACGTCATTAAGAATCGCTATTCCCTGAACTCCTGTTCCCATTTTGATTTTCGGAGGCCATTGTTTTTCATTTTTATCCTCTATCACTAATGCTTTGAACATTCCGTTTGCACTGATGTTATTTTCTATTGCAATTACTTTTCCTGCAAAAGTACCATAGCTGGAATTTGGCCAACCAGAAAACACAATTGCCGGAAAACCATCAAAAATACACATCACGCGTTGTCCTTCTTTTACAAGAGGTAAATCGACTGGTTTAATGTAAATTTCCACGGCATAATCTACTTTATCGGGAACGATGGTTGCAATACTTTCCCCGTCTTTCAGGATTTCCCCAATTCCGGCTTTGTTGATTTGAACCACCTGTCCGTCCTGAGAAGCGATTACGAAATATAAACCTTGTCTTGCGCGGTAATTCGCCACCTGATTTTCCAGTTTGGCAATATCACCGTCGCTTCCTTCAATCTGTCCCATACTTTGGAAACGGTCGCCTTCGGTTTTGCTCAGTTTCTCATTGTAATCCTGAATGGTAGCATTTTGTTCTATGGTTACATTCACTATTTCCTGTCGGGTTTGCGCCAGTTTATTTTCAGTTGCTGTTTTTTTGGCTAATATATTCTGGTAAGAAACACTTCTCTGCTGAAATTGAGTAAGTGAAACCAAACCATCATCATACATTTTCTTCTGTCTTTCGTATTGGTCGGAGCTCATTTTCAGCTCATTTTTTACTGCTTCCAGTTCAGCTTCTTCTCCCGCTAATTTATTATTCAGCTGACTAATTTTCACTTTAAGCTGACTCAATTTTAAATCTCTCGCAGAACTCAATGCCTGTAATTGGCTTTTCGTGGTTCCAACTTTGGCTTGGTAATAGTCTCTAACACCTTTTTTAGCTTCTACCTGTTGTTCTGTTCTCTTTACTAAAAGCGGATCCAGATAATCTTCCTTAACCTCCGAAAGCTGAAGCAAGGTATCGCCTTTTTTCACATAATCCCCATTTTTTACGTACCATTTAATGATTCTTCCTGGTATTGGAGAGTTCAATTGTTGTGGTCGCTGATCCTGATAAAGCGTGCTAACATTTCCCTGTACTTTTATATTCTGAGTCCACGGTAAAAATAGTACAATAATACCTCCAAGAAAGATAAAAAGAAACCACCTTTTGACTCTTGATTTTTTATGAATATGATATATTTGATTGACTGATTGCAGTTCCATTTTCTTAATTTTTATTGAATAAAATTTTCACTGTTCCTTCTTCAATGTGAAGATGCTGATCTGCTATTTCTATCATTTCCGGATCTTCGGAAACAACGATAATGGTAGTATTTTCTTTAAGATTAGAAAGATGTTCTCTCATTTTTACTTTAAATGCATCATCCATTCCGTCCAAAGGATCTTCCAGAATCAGCAATCTTCTTTCGCCGACTAAAGCCCTCAGCAGCATAATTTTCTTTTTAGAACTAAAAGAAATCTCTGTATCGGTTTCGCTAATGTTGGTAAAAAAACCGTTGCTAAACTGACTTGAGAAATCTTCTATTCCAATTTGCTCAGAAGTTTCTAGAATTTGCTCTGCAGAAATATGGGTTTGTCCCAGAACTATATTTTCATAGACCGTTCCCTTAATGATGGTCATATCTTCGAGAAACATTCCGATCTGATTACGTAGGGAGATTTTGTCCACGTTTTTCAGAGGTATTTTATCGAACAAAATACGTCCTGAAGTAGGTTCGTAGAAACCAGTCATCATATTGAGAAGCAGAGATTTGCCAGAACCGAGCGATCCTGTGATAACGTTGAGTGAATTTTCGGCGATTTTAAAATTGACATTTTCTAAAATCATCTGATAATCATTGAATGCAAAATTGACCTCTTTAAATTCAATTTCAAAACCGCTATTCTGATTTTCCAAAGTAATGGCTCCCAAATCTTCCTCAGGCAAATCGGTTACTTTATTCAATTTTGACAAAGCTGCGATGACATCATAATAACTTTCTAAACTGATAATCAGCTTTTCCACCGCTGTCATAATCGTTAGAACCACGATTTCTGTTGCGATAAAAGCACCGATATTCAACTGTTGGTTTACCAAAAGATAGGTTCCGATAACAAGCATTACCAAAGTAATAATGACTTTGAAGGCAATAATAGTTTTGTATTGAACAACAAGCACACGAAAGTGAGAAGTTCTGTCATTAAGATAATTAACTAATCTATTATCAGTTTCTGCAACGTGAATTTCAGTTTTAGAATTGAGCTTAAAAGTTTTAAGGGATGCCGCAATATCTTCCAGCCAGGATGCCACTTCATACTTCTTGTCGCTTTCATCGATGCTGGATTTGATTCCGCTTTCCATTGTAAATCTGAAAATGAAAATCACACAAATGATTACCAAAGCTCCGAAAACCAAAAACCAAGGGTGATAAAATGAAAGAAGCAAAATTCCAAACAAAATCTGGATCAAAGCCGTAGGAATTTCCAGTAATATTTTAGAAATACCTTTCTGCAGATTTTGAGTATCGAAAAAACGGTTTACCAATTCCGGCAGGTAATATTTTCTTGTTGCGGAAAGATTTACTTTCGGAAGTTTTTCGGCAAAAGCAAGGGCAAATTCAACAAAAATTTTCTGCTGAATTTTTTCAATAATCTGCATCACTTTTAGCCTGAAATAGCCGACAAGCCAGGTTCCCAACACTACAAAAGCGATCAGAATATAGATAGATGTTGCCATCGTAGCTCCCATCACAAAACTTACGATAGACTGTATCCCAAGCGGAACACTCAGCTGTACCAAACCGTTCAGAATGGCGTAAAAATAGATATTGGTGACGTCTTTTTTCTCTTTAGTAACATACTTAAACAGATTGTAGCCGTGCTGTCTAGGAGAAGTATTCATTTGTGTATTTATTTTATCTGATCAAATGTAAGGAAGCGTAAATAATCTAAAACATATTTTTTATGTTTTATTTTTTTGATGTGATTATCCGTAAGCTTCGGAAGGTGTTCGCTGAAAAACTGCTGATTGTGAGCAGTTTCTAAAAGTGTACTTGCAAAAGATCTCGGATAGGGAAAATCTGGCTTGGCTTCGGAAATCACTTCAGCAAAAAAGCCACAAAGACTTTTCAGCGGATTAAATACCAATTCTTTGTTGATTTCGTCTACGTCTTTTACCAGATATGACTTGCTACTTTCTGCAATAATGATGTTGTGAAGCTTTGTCAGGTCATAATCCTCAATTTTATAATCGATTGCATCATTATGCGTAATGATTTGGAGGATTTTTTCCATTTTTTGCAAAGGCTCTTTGATTTCCTGAAGCCTCAGTTTTGAAATGAATTCAATGTAAGACCAATACCAATTAAGAATATAGGTTAATAATTTATGTTTGGATGAAAAATACCGGTAAACGGTAGCTTCCGTTGAATTGATTTTTTGGGCTAATTTTTTAAAAGTAAAACTTTCAAAACCTGTTTCGTAGATCAATTCTATTGAATATTTAACAATTGCACGCCCAACTTCACTGTTTTCGGGATCTTTAACATATAAGTTTTCGTTGACTTTGAATTTTACCTGAAATTCCATAATTAGTTTAAATAACTATACTGCTTAATAGCAAAATATATACCATACATTGCTTCAATACTATTTACAATAGTAATACTATCATCTAAAAAATTCTATGAAAGAGATTTTTGCCAATACAGTTCGATGATTATATCGTTTGAATTGATCTTTGTCATAAAATATAAAAGATCTACAAATTTTTAATTTCGCCAGAGTTGCCTGTCTTTTTAGGCATTGGACCGGAACTTTCACCACACAAAACAATCCTTTCCCGAAATCTGTTTTTCATTGTCTAAATGAAAATCTTATAAATCCTCAAAACCACAAAATCTATTTCGACTGTGGAGATCAGAGTTTAGATGCGCTTTATCCTGACATTCTGAAAAAGGCAGTTGAAGTTTTGAAAAAATACGGTTTTTCGTAATACAACTGATAAACACTTTACATTCCGTATAAAAATCATAGCGAAGCAGCATCTGCAGAAGGACTTTCAAGTCTTTGGTGAATCTATGAGTTCAAACCTTAAAAACCCCTAATTTCAGTTTTCCAATTTACTGCTGATATGAGGCTAATACCGCAGCCTGACAATAATCATTATCCAATTGGTTTAGAAAAAATGATGAATAATAGGCATATTAAGCAGATATGTTAAAAATCAAGTCCGGTAAGGTTTAAATTTTAGGTCAATAAACTTGAACTTCCGGGTCTTTTTATTAAATTTGTCCATCTTATAAACATAATATAATATAATCAAAATAATATGAATCTTCACGAGTATCAATCAAAAGAGATTTTGGCAAAATATGGCGTTAACATCCAGCGCGGTTTTGTTGCAAACAATGTCGATGAGGCAGTAGCTGCTGCTGAAAAACTAACTGCTGAAACCGGTGCGCAAGGTTGGGTTGTAAAAGCTCAGATCCACGCTGGTGGGCGTGGCAAAGGTGGTGGCGTTAAGTTTTCTCCCAATATGGATAAGCTTAAAGAAAACGCAGGAAACATCATCGGGATGCAGCTGATTACGCCACAGACGTCTGCTGAAGGTAAAAAAGTAAACTCTGTTTTGGTAGCTGAAGATGTATATTACCCTGGAGAGACAGAAACTAAAGAATTTTATGTTTCTATTCTTCTGGACAGAGCTCTTGGAAAAAACACTGTTGTTTATTCTACAGAAGGAGGAATGGACATTGAGCACGTTGCTGAAGTAACGCCTCACCTTATCCATAAGGAAGTCATAGATGCTGCTTACGGGCTACAGCCTTTCCAAGCTAGAAAAATTGCTTTCAATCTTGGTCTTGAAGGAAACGCTTTCAAAGAATTTACAAAATTTATCACTTCTTTATATAATGCTTACATAGGCATTGATGCTTCACTTTTTGAAATCAATCCTGTTCTAAAAACATCTGACAACAAAATTATCGCTGTGGATGCGAAAGTAACGTTAGATGACAACGCCCTTTACAGACATAAAGATCTTGCTGAACTTAGAGATAAGCGAGAAGAAGATCCAATGGACGTAGAAGCTGGAGAAGCTGGTCTTAACTTCGTAAAACTAGATGGTAACGTTGCCTGTATGGTAAACGGTGCTGGTCTTGCGATGGCTACGATGGATATTATCAAATTATCTGGTGGTAACCCTGCTAACTTCTTGGACGTGGGTGGTACTGCTGATGCACAAAGAGTTCAGACGGCTTTTGGAATTATCCTTAGAGATCCTAATGTAAAAGCTATTTTGATCAACATCTTTGGAGGAATCGTGAGATGTGACCGAGTTGCCCAGGGTGTTGTGGATGCTTACCACTCAATGGGAAGTCTTCCTGTACCGCTTATCGTAAGATTACAGGGAACCAATGCTGTAGAAGCTAAAAAATTAATTGACGAGGCTGGATTACCTATCCACTCTGCAATTACTTTGGAAGAAGCTGCTAATAAAGTAAAAGAAGTTTTAGCATAATGATTTAAGTGCTATCTCAATACAAAACCCGTTTCAATATTGAAGCGGGTTTTTTAGTTATTCTATATTTGTGCTACTATGCTTTATCCGGTTCATTAGCCCCTGCATTTTGGGTAATGCTGATGTTGGTAGGTGTCACCAGGCTAATTCTCTCCCGTGCTAATCTGTCGCTTATTTTCACTATCGCTTCGCTTTTTAGCTTACCAAAATCAAAACCCACTTCTACCCAGAATTTGACCTGCATTGTGAACAGTCCTTGTTTTGCATTGGTGAATATCACATCTGCATTTTCTGCTTTGTCAATATGGTTTAGTGCTTTGATCTCCTCTAAGACTGCTTCTCTCGCTTTGTTGATATCTTCGCCAATTGGAATTTCAAAATCCATAATGATTCTGCGCTGTGGCGATGCTGTAATATTAAAGAAAGGTGCGTTAAAAATAACCTGATTCGGTATATAAACCTTTTTACCATCGTCCGTAATCAACTTAGTTGTCAGCAATCCAATATCCTGAACTGTACCGGAATTACCGCCAATTGTAACATAGTCCCCGATTTTAAAAGCTTTATCAACATTTACCAACATTCCGGAAAACATACTGGATACGAGATCCTTTAGTGCCACCCCGGCAATCACCCCAGCTACCCCCAGACTTCCCAGGAATTTCATGAAAAACCCACTAAATCCCATTATTTCTAATGCGATAAAGGTTCCCATCAGGATGATTAAAAACTTGAAAACTGTGATGAGTGTTACCACTGAATCATTTTTTGTTTTGGGAAACAACTTATGAAACAAAGTAACCGACCATCGACTGAGATATGTACTGGTAGTGAGAAAGAAAATAAAAACTAACAAGCCGACTATGAGTCTGGGCGTCAGTTCTGCAAAATTGACATACCACCTTTCTAGAACGGCGTACACTGTATTTAGATATTTCATAACAATAAAAATTAAAAAAACCGACAAGGTGCCGGTTATATGTTATTCACAACAATAGCAATTATTTTGCATCGTTTGCCAGACGCTTCGCATGCGCTGTAGGAAGAAAAATGCTTAATCCTACATTAAAGGTGATATTAGAGTTTAATCCTTCATTACCAAAACCAGTTCTGCCCACATATTTGACAAGCCCTTCCAGTCCAATGTTCGGGGTGATAAAGTAGGAGTATCCAGGTCCAACACCGAAATCTAAACCAGTCGTAGAATCCGCATTTTCGACTGATCTTCCTCCGATACCTGCATTGCCTTCAAAGAACCAACGTCCATGATTTAAGAGATTATCAACACCTTGCTCGCCTGGCGACAGGAAATATCTACCCAATGCACCCACACCGTAGTCAAATGCTGTCGGGCTGCCTTTGGTGGTTTTGCTAATTCCAAGATTTACATATCCTCCTAAGGCTACATTGTCTTTGATAAAATACGCTGCCTTTGGCTGAATTGCCAAATCGTAACCCGCTCCGGTATTCAGTCCGAATCTGCTGGACAACAAGCTGCTTCCCACCATCCAGTTTCCTTCCTGTATTTGTGCATTTGCAGTCGATAATAAACCTGCTGCTATCATTACTGCTCCTAACATCACTTTTTTCATCTTTAACAATTTCTTTGATTAACGATATATTTGGGAAGTTTTACAAATCCTATGCCAATTAGTGACTGCTCCAATCAGCAAAGGCGTAAGGGTGACACTTAACCAACCATACTTCGCAACAGCTTACAAAAAAAGCCAGCTAACGCTGACTTTTGTTTTTATATTATCCTGTGTAAAGTACCTAGTTCAGTAACTTTTTTGTGACGGTTCCTTTGCCGGTCTTGATCTTCATCACGTATAATCCTTTTGTCAGCCCCACATTACTTACTCTCAATTCACCTGCATTATTTCCAGCCACAGATCTTACTAACTTTCCTGATGCATCATACAAGTCCAGTCCATCAATCCTATCGTTGCCTCTTACTACCCAGTCGGTATCCTGTTTATAAACTATCCATTGATTTGTTGATGTATTATCTGCCGCTAAAACACTGTTTGCATAAAGGATTTCAAATCTAGAATCGTTAGGTGTTGTAAGAACCTCACTGTTGAATGTATAATATCCTTCCTGCAAATTGGTAACGGTACCCGTTACTTTATCTTTTAAATAGATGGGTTTATTACTGTCTTTAAAGATCCCGTCTTTATCATTGAGCGCAATAATGCAGTTACCCGCTTTAGAAGTTTTGTATGCCAGTGGAATGACATCCGAGTCACTAATTGGAAGTGCGCGCGCCTGGATTTGCAACTTATTGGTACCCACCACAGAGTAGAACGTATCGTTACCCATTGTAAATAATGCCGCATCATAATCTTCGTCATAATTGTTCGTTGCTTCTGCTATGTGGGCAATTAAAATATTGTTGGCGATATTATCAGAATTTACAATCTTTAACCAATATCTATCTACGACTTCTTCTTCAGGATCTTCTTCATCTCCTTCTACTTCAGATTTATTATAAAAAACAGAGTTGCTTGCGCTTAAAGATCTCATATCATTTTTAAAGATTAATACTGCATTATCATACTTTGCTTGTACAATAAATCCTTGCCCTACTTTAGTATTCTCTTTAGGCCTCAAAGCAATTTCTTCTATACTATTTGAAACATACGTGGGACCAACACCACCAACTAAAGCTACGTACGTAGCATAGTTATTACCAGCATAAGCAGAGCCTTGCTGCTTTCTAACTTCATTTAAATTTGTCCAAAGCCATTGTTTATTAAATATTACATTTTTATTTAAACCAGTTGCAAAAGCTTTAAATGAAAGGTTTGATGGATAAGGATTTCCTACTAAATTGTAACCCTTATCAACTCCTACACTTTTTTTCAAGGTGACAGTTATTCTACCATTATTAGGAATACCATTAAATGTGAATGTTTCTTTAGTTGGTGTTGTTGGAGAGTAGCTGCTCTTCCCTCTAATAGCATAACCAACTCCCTGTTCAAAGATAGATAAGGAATTTAAACCTGTTGTTTCGAATCTATCATTAGATTCCTTATATCTAAAGAAATAGTCTGTTGGCGTCCCTATAGAAAAATTGTATAAATTCTGACCAATGACTGGAGAACACCAATAATTATAATCTTTCTGTTTAAGATTAGCTTCTTTTCTAATGATGGCCGTACCAAAACCTGAGTAAGTACTTTCGTTATTTGTTTGTATAAGAGCCGCATCATTATTTACAACTATAGTCCCATTATTAATAAAATTACCATAAATAGTTAATCGATAATTAGAATTTATAGTAAAAACAGATCCCTCATTAATTGTAAAGTTCCTAACGCTTAGATTTGCTGCTGAATTATAGTTTCCTGCAATTACAACATCAGTATTATCTTTAGGAACTCCATTGGACCAAGAAGTGCCATTCCACGTGGTGGTTTGTGCCTTATAGGTTATAATGCTGAAAACCACTAACCAAAAGTATAGAATTTTTTTCATGATATATATATTTTGCAAAGTTACATTAAAAAAAAAATATGTGCAATTATTCGTGCATCTCGCTCAAAATTAAGCATTTGACTCATCACTTATTTTATCATTTTCCCGATATTCCGCTAAAATGGCATTCCAGATTAATTTCTGATCATAATGCTGTACTATGTATTCTCTGGCTTGCGATTTCATTTTGTTATACAAGGAAAGGTCTGCCATCAGCTTGAGTAATGCATTGTAAATCTGATCCTTATTTTTCACAGAAATAATCATACCATTTTCGTTATTTTTAATAATTTCGTTACAGCCATTGATATCGGTAACTATAGAAGGAAGTTCCATTGCTCCAGCCTGCATTACCACATTAGGAAATCCTTCCCTGTAACTGGGGAATATAAGGGCGTCTGCCGCTGCCAGATAGGGTCTAACATCCTTTTGATAGCCTACTGTTAAGATGTTTTTATTATGCTCCATCTCTCTCAATGTTTCCGGCAGCAGCGGATCCAGTTCTGATTCCAATGGCCCCACCAATAGAAGCTTGGGCGCTCTGTTCCTTATATTGTCTACCGTACTATTCTTATTTTCCGAATCATTAAATTCCTCTGTCAATTGCCTGAATGCCGCTACCAGTTCGTTAATTCCTTTATCCTTTACCAGTCTGCCCACAAAGATCCATACAAAATCACCGTCCTCCAACTGCCATTGCTGCCTGATTTCTTTCTTCTGCTGTGGTGAAAAAAGTGCTGGATTAAAATAAGCTGTGTCAATCCCATTGGTACTTCCGTTGCCTATTACTTTCAGTTTATGTGTTGGGCAAAATTTCTCTTTCAAAATAAAATCCTTTAATCCATCGGAGTTGGGATATACTTTCGTCGCACAGGCGTAGGTTAATTTTTCTACTAGGTTCAGCACCCTTCTTTTTACACCGGATGTTTCCATCAATGGTAATCCAGCCACTGTGTGCAGTCTCCCTTTAATTCCCGCCAGTTTTGCTGCAATCATCCCAATCAGTCCGGCTTTGGGTGTATGCGTGTGTACGATGTCCGGTTTTTCCTGCTTGAGGTAGCAGTACATTTGCCAAAGCGATTTCAAATCCTGTATTGGGGTAATTTTCCGCGTCATTTCTATGGCTTTGGTTTTGACCCCCAGCTCCTGCCCCACTCTTTCCAGATCCTCTTTGTCAGACGATATTGCTGTCACCTCGTAGAACTGGTTCATAAACGTCAGCTGCTTGCCGAGAAGTTTCTCTACAGACACCGGCACAGTTGTAATACGGAAAAGCTTTGCCATTTAAAAAATTTTTACAAAGATAGTTTTTTGAGTGGAGTTTTAGTTGGTGGATTTTAGTGTTGGAGGGTTGGTTGACCCATTTGAGGCTTAGAGATCTGTGTATCCGGCACTGTTGGTTTTGTGGTGGGTCGCGAGAGTTCTGCTAGCACCTGCCGGTGATAAAAAAAACCGTCCTTTTATTGAGGACGGTGTTAGGGGATTACTTACGAGGGACGAGATTTAGGCATTTGCGAACGTCCAGCTCTGAGAGGTTCATATAATTACAAAATTCTACTATGGACAGCTTATCCTTTTTTTCTTTTTGAAGTTCATTTTTGATTTTTCTGTATATTCTTCGTGCATGACCTTCCGAATAGCCCAAGAGTATCGCCACATCTTTTGGGTAGATTAAAATTCTCATTTTTTTTAATATTAAGGCTGTGTCTCCACTACCCCGCAGGATTTTGCGTCGTGTTTCACAGCGATTAGCAGCAACCCACAATGCCGATCATTATAACACCGTCGATATGCCAAAGCTATTTTTTTATTACTCAAGGAAGAAAATTTTCGATGCGGCGTTTATCATTTCTCTACTAAAGAGATCAGTTATCATCATGTCTAAAATAAATAGCTGTGGTAATAACGTAATAAAAATGTATAAAAAAAACGGGTATAATTGTCTGTAAAATTAGCTGTGTAATGAAGTAGTAAAAATATATAAAAAAAACGGGTATGATTGTCTGTAAAAATAGCTGTGTAATGACCTAATAAAAATGTATAAAAAAAACGGGTATGATTGTCTGTAAAAATAGCTGTGTAATGACCTAATAAAAATGTATAAAAAAAACGAGTATGATTGTCTGTAAAAATAGTTGTGTAATGACGAAATAACTTTTAATGAAATGATTCCAATATTAATCAACTGGCGTTAATTAAAAGGAGGCATTCCGCAATAACCGAAAATTCAATGATCTTTTTTCTTCCAAACCAAATTTAAGAAGTATTTTTTAATCCAACAACAGTGCTGTTAAAATTTTATGATAAAAATGCTTCACGTTACAATCTGCGTCCATTTTGGTGGGGAATCGGCTGTTTGCGGCGGCTCATTTTTGGTTAGATTGGGGATTGTCCCTATCTTTTTGGTGTGGGATGTTAGTTTTGGCATTATAGATGTTAGTGATTGCTTGCAGGGCTCTTTGCTTTATAAAAAAAATCCCTTAGCTAACGAATGCTAAGGGATTTGGATTGGCTGAGCTCATCAACTCACATTTAAAATATTGAGCACATTAAACGTTCCATTGTTGAGCGGATACTGGACGGTGTTCACTTCCTGGAAAAACTCGATGAGCAACAACTGAAAGACCGACGGCAACGTGTCCGGCAAGTCGAGCGAAAGACTAAGCTCCTGAGGAACATTATCCAGTGCGAAGTTGACCGGGAGCGCCTGTACCAGATCAGACTCTGCGGTTTCAAAATCCAAGCCCAGCGCGGCATAGATTACCGTTGCATGGGTGGCACCTTCAGGTTTCAGAAGATCCTGCGCCGGAACAAAAGCATTGATAGCGAAGGTACCTGCCGAAGGATCCAAGTCGAAAGTCCTTCTCAACACATTGCTTAACTGGGCTCTTTTGTTAAAATCGAATTTTTGAAGAAAATTCTTAGCCACCGGATCTTCCAAAGCTATACTGATTTTCCGCTGTCCCCTGGGGGAGACGGTATCCAGATTTTTGACTTTGTTGAACAGCTGCATCAGCCTGTTGGAAGTCCTGCTATCCTTGGCATTTTTTACCAAAGCGCCCATCGCATCTCTCAGGAGTTTGGCTGCTTTCGCATTGTTACCAAATTCGCTGATGTTTTCCCTTGTTCTTGCGAATGCCGAATCGTTCATAATCCGGGATTTGCTCACTCCACCGGCCATTCTTACAAAATGACCTTCGGCATTGCGATAGAAAGTTACTCCATCGATGCTGCCTTCAATCTTAAATAAACCTTTTTGTCTAGGCATAATTTTAAAATTTATATGTTAATAATCGTGTCAGGACTCTCCTGCACTGTCTAAGCACTTTGCTTTGACAGAACAAATATATAGCAGTAACTAACGGATAACCAACACGATGTAGCATCTGCGCCTGTTCTGTATCAATTCATCCCAAAATGTCCGTTTTGGCCTAGTCGTTTGTTACGGGTCTGTACGGATTATGTACGGGGAATGTACGGGATTGATGGGTGAGAGGGTGAGAGGGTGAGAGGGTGGGAAGAATTATTTTTTGTTAGTGTTTACGTAAGGCAAGATTATTTTGAGCGCTGCTACTAACAGAAAGGGCATATACATCATCTTGGTTCTAACGAAAATCCCCAAACAGGCGTATCTCTGAATGAAAAAGCAGGAAGAAATCAGAAAAAAAGCCATTGACAACTTTGCGAAACTATCAATTGAAATGGTTCTAAAATGTCGGATACAGGCAAGCAATGCCCCCGACAGCAAGAGTAGCACGAGGCCATTTTCTACACTCAAGATCAATGAAAAAAATGAATCTGCATCCCAAAACAAGGGTCTGAAATTAAGCGCAAAGAAGCGTTCCACGATATTGTAATCGATCATTGGCACGTAAGAATTTGCCCTTCGAAATGCGATGAGCGACGCGTCATTTCTTTCGAGAATATACTGGATGTCGAAGGGGTTGCGGTTCAACAGTTTCAGCGTCAGGATGTACAAGGAAAAACAGCCCAAAAGACCTGCCAACATCCACCCTATTTTGCGGTAAGACCATTTGCCTGATGATAATATCGCCGTGATAAGAAATGCCAGCAACAAAAACATGGCGACGTGCGGTCTGATTGCCATCAGTAGGAGCCATCCCAATATTGATTTCAAACTGTAAAACTTAGCTTCTGCATATTCGGTCATTATCCATGTCACTGCGAGAAAAACAACAGGTTCCTTTCCGATAATGGATGTCCAAAAGTGCAGATTAGGCAGCAGACAAAGGATTTTCAACAGCAAGTCAGCCATTTTAGTCTTCGGACCTATGTAATGGTGCGCAAAACTGTACAGTTCCCAGATTGCTACAAAGCCTATCAGATTATATATCAAAAAGCCGAACCAAAAGGGCAATTTCAGTACGGCTACCAAGGGATAATTGATCAGCTTAATGGCTTTGGTTCCGATACCGATATAAGATGTCCAATGTTCTGTCAGGTTCCAATAATTATGGGCATCGCCCTTATTGTAAAGGAAATAAGCGTAAGCTATCCCTGCAAACACTAAGTGGTACATAAACAAAGCCACGCGAAAGCCCAACTCCCTTTGTTTCATTGTTATTTTTTTAAGGTTGTCCGGCGGTTTCTGAGCAGTTGCTGTTCATAAGAAAAAATCCACATCAGGTAGATGATCATCCCCGGAAGGAACATATTCCTCATCCGGATCATAATCCCCATATTACCCAATGATTGCGAGAATGCCAATGTACCCACCACCAAAAAAATAACCAGGCCCTTTATAACAAAAGGCGCTGCCTTGAATGCTCTGATTGGACTTGTGCGCATTGCTTTTATGAAAACAATCAGCAGCAGTAAATTTTCTAAGGCAGCAATGAGACCGTTTATATTTTTGACGTCAAATAATGCCGGTCTGAACCAGAAGGTCAGGACTTTGAGCGGAAAAGGATAAGAAGAAATATCGATTGCCGAACCCGCACTGGAACGGCTCAAAACAGCAGCTTTGCCTGTTGCAAATTTGTCAAAGCCTTCTGCTGACGCTTCTTCAATCTTCGCAAACTCCATTACCGATGGCAAAATGGCAAGCCCAACTCCAATCATCACTGCAGCAAACAGGAATCTCTGGAATGGAGACACCTTGCCTCCAAAAACATAAGCCAAGCCAAAACCCACCATTAAAAATAATAAGATGTGAGGTCTAATTGCCATTGCCAATAATCCAGCTATTACAATCATAGGGATTCTCTGAAATGGTTTCATCAATCCATAAACAAACATGCCTATACACAGAAACAGAATGGTATCTTTTCCTACTCCGGCGCTCCAAAAATGAAGATTTGGGAGAAAGAAAATCAATGGAAACAATACATAACCCCTTATCATCTTATTGTAAGGAATGGTACGTGCGGCTATCAGGAAAAAATATGTCATCCCCATGAAGCCCAACAAACTGTAAAACATCGTGTTGGACAAGAAAGACATCCCCATCATATTGGCCGGAATAAAATTGAAGGCTCTCATAAACTCTGTTCCCTCGCCCCCGCTAACATCTTTTATAAACTGCAGATAATTCATATTTTTTGCAGCTGTCCAATAGCCCCAAGCGTCTCCCCCTCCATTGTTGGTGGTGAAAAAATACGCGATTCCTAAAACAAAATGAAATAAAGCTAATTTCTTCAGAATCGGCAGATAGACAAGTTCTTTATCTTCCAATAGTAATTTTGGAAACTGAATTGCCAGCAAAACAAATAGGGGTATGTATAGGATATCTAAAATCATTTACTTAATATTTTACACCATTTATCTGCCGTGACCTGTATGCAATATTTTTTTTCCACCAATTGTCTTGCGTTACGTCCCATCCGGTTTCTTAATTCGGTATTGGATTTTAAAGTTTTAATGGCTTGAATCCACTCTTCATCCGCAGACGCTAAAATCCCGGTTTCTCCCGGAACGGTGACTTCCCTGTTCATTCCCACATCTGATGCTACGCCCGGTATTCCGCAGGCGGCATACTGAATGAGTTTATAGGCGCATTTTCCCTTTTCCCATTTGGAATCCTGCAGTGGCATCAGTCCAATATCCATTTTCAGAATCTCGGCAACCTCTGTCTCTTCCGTCCACCGGATATATTGTACATTCTTTCCGAAATCCATATCCTCTGTGATCCCCACAATATGGAAACGGATATTCGGATCTTGAATCTGCAAGGCTTTGATCCAGTCTTTGCAGGGTAAAAGATGTTTTTCAAAAGTGGTTTTTGTACCAATCCAGCCAACAACAAATTTTTGAGTATTTTCGGAAGCGCTTCTTTCCCCAGCTTTTCCTTCGACTCCGCTCAGGATGACATTTGGTGGAAGCTCTAGGTCAGAGTCACTGTTTTTTACTGGATACCTTTCTAAATCTATTACTGTTGGAATAATTTCTATGTTTTTTGCTCCGGAACGGGCTGCATAATCTGCCAGATATTGATTTCCTGCCACTACCGTTCCGCTGAAACGCATCACCTTGGCAATTTTATTTGCGAGAAACTTTTTAATAATGGGATTTGAACTTTGGTCATAATTATGAAAAATGGCATCATCATAATCTACAATGTATTGGATTCCCAACCGTTTTAAAATCCGTTCCGCCCATGCGGGCAGAAAAGGAAAAATCTCTTTCTCGATGACTACTCTGTCATAACTGAAGACTGAAAAAAGCACCCCTAACCTTTTTACATAAGACTTTACAACAGCACTGATATTTTTTTTTCCTGCATAAAAATCTTCTAGGTATGCATCGTCAAAGAAGGGTTTTACGGTCACCTGCATCCCCGCCTCTTCCAAATAAGGAAAATATTGATAGCTGCGCATTCTGCTGCTGCCAGCTAACCTCGTGTATTTGGTAAGGTAAAGGATTTTCATTGATGGGGGATGGTTGATTGTTGGTGAGTGATGGTTGATGGTGATGGTTAGTTTTTGATTGCTTTGAGGTAGGATTCTGCTGCAGCTTCCAAAGAAAAATAATGCTGTGCTTTTTGAGCGATTTTGTTTCTATTGGCAAATATAGCTTTTTCTACAAAATTTTTGATGTGCGCTATCTGTGGTAGCAGACCGATGGAATGATCGTAGAGGTAACATTCTTCAAAATTTTCCAAAATCCTCTCTGTGTCCCCAATGCCTTTGCTGGCAATCACGGGCAGTCCGCAGAGCAGGTACTCGCCTAATTTTATGGGTGCTACCCCCTGCATACTGAAGGTGGGCTTTCTGAGTCCGAATGCTACATCACCGCCGTTGAGGTAAAACGACACCTTTTCCGAAGGCACCGATTTTAAGATAATGTGCGTTTTTAGCTCCGTGGGAATATTTTGTTCCGCAAATTCTGTATTCCCAGTCAGGATGAGGAACTTTGCCCAATGCTTTGTGGCGTATGCCTGGAATATTTCCAACATTTCATTCAGGCAATACTGCGGTCCCAAGGATCCGGCATACACAAACAGCAATTCATCTTTCAAGCCCAATTCCTTCCTTACTTTTTCTCTTATTGTTGGTTGATAAGCAAATAGATTCTTGTCTCTTCCGTTATAAACCACAGAAAACTTTGATCGGAAGGATTCGCCGATATTGGCGATATGGAAGTCAATAGCTTTCTGCGATCTTGTGATGACTGCATCCGCAGACTTCAGCATTTTTGTCTCTGCCGACTTCATTAGTTTATATTGGAAGGATTCTTTTTTTAGTCCCGCAAAATCTATCCGTTCTTCGATGGGTAAACCGTCTGCATCGAAAATGAGTTTACCCCTAAATCCCCTAAAGGGGACTTTGCCACCCCTCAGTCCCCTAAAGGGGAAGAAACTATCATCCCTTAATCCCCTAAAGGGGAAGAAAGCAGAACCCCTCAGTCCCCTAAAGGGGAAGAAAGCATGCGAAGCAAAGGGGGAGTTAATCTGATTCACGATCATCGCAGGGAAAGTACTTCGTGGCATTACGATGTGAATGTTATTTTCCCTGATGTATTTTTTGATTTTGGCTGATGAGGTAAGCACCGTCAAAAGACTTCCTATAGAAATATTAGGTTTTCTAAGAACAGGCCAGGCCGTATAGGCGATTCCCATTTTATCTGCTGCTGCTTGGGTATGTGCGATTTTTTTATCATCCGCCCAGGTGAACTGTACCACGTGGAATTTATAATCTCCCCACTTAGCGATTTCCTGAAAAATAGGCATAAACAGCCCTTCCATATAAGAAGTCTGCGGTCCGTCCCAAGTGATGAAGAGGAGGTTTTTCATAGTTTATTTTATATGACCTTGGTTAAATATGGAACTAGGGCAAGATTGGCATAGAGTTTCAAAATTTTACTCGTTTGAATAAATTTTTTCTAAATTTTCAATATATTTTTCCACAGTAAATTGATCTATTACATCACGATAGCCTTTCTCGCCTATCCGTGTTCTTTCTGCATAATCCATCGAGATAATCATCTCCATTTTCGATGTAAGTTCTTCCACATTTAATGGATTAAATAACCAACCGTTTTCGTTATTTTTTACAAATTCAGGAATGCCGCCCACATTGGAACACAAAACGGGAACTTTCTGAAACATGGCTTCTACCGCAGCGATTCCAAAACCCTCGGAATAAGAAGGCAATACAAATAAATCTGATTGAGTTATAAATGGAGCCGGTTCTTTTTGAAAACCTTTAAAAGAAACTTTTTCATTTATATGTAATTCTTTTGCTAATCGTTGCAAATATTCCCTTCCCCGACCCTCTCCAATAATATTTAAGTACACCGTTTTATTTTGAATTTTTGCAAAAGCTTTTAAAAGCGTTTCTACATTTTTCACTTTTTCAAGTCTTCCTACATATACGATATTGAACTGAATATTGCCAGGATTGAGAGCCTTGTCAGGGTTTGGAAAGTTGACAACGCTGACAGGGTTATAAACAACAATACCTTTTTGGTCTTTTATTTCCCTCGTTTTCACTAAATGATTTTTCACCGATTGTGAAACGCCAATGACCTTATTTGCAAAACGATAAACGAGTGAAAAAACTTTATGCGCCGTAGGGGAATGACTGGGAATCCCGATTTCTTCACCGATGATGGTTTTTACTCCGGCTAATTTGGCCGCAATTATTCCATGGAAATTGGCTTCTGCTGCAGCCGTATGTACCACATCGGGTTTTATTTTTTTGATGAGTTTATAAACCGTCCAAATATTCGAAAGGTTCTTAATGGAAAAATTTCGATTTAAAATATGCACCTCAAACCCTCTTTCTCGCAAAATTTTTTCCGCATTCCCTCCAAAACCAATGGCGGCAAAAACATAGGTGTGATGCAATAATTCAGGTTTCTCCGTGAAACTGATATATTGTTTTTCTTGACCTCCGAAATCAAGCAAAGTGGTGATTCTAAGTATTTTCATAATAAATACTTTTTTGCAGCAACTCTTCTTTTTTTGTTGAATTAAGAAAAGGACAATTTAAGATTAGGGGTTTTGCATCAAAATTAATTGGTTTATTGTCGAATTCTAAGGATTCTATTTCTAAAAATGCATCTGCAATATGAATGGGAGATTCCATCTCTTTTCCAACAGATAGCAAATAATCATTAAACTTAAAATCTCCCCCAGTCAAATTATCTGAAAATTTGACTCTTTTTACAGGTATTTGATAAGCATGGGAAAGAATTAATCCATGTAATGATGATGTAACTATTACTTCACAGGAATTTAATTCGTCAACAAACTTTTTGTAATCATCAAATATCATAATATCAATAAATAATGTATCATTTCTTTTTTTCTGTTGTTGGATCCATTCTGAATCAACATCAATATAATGAGGCAAAATACCAAACTTATATTTTTTTATAATTTTTGAAGGGGTATAAATCAATGGCAAAAGTAAAGCAGGATCACCATAAATTTCTGGACAATCCACTCCATTTTCTATATAAATTCGTCTTGTTAGAGGTCCTCTTACTGCATGTATTTTTTTTGGATAAATAAAATTTTCAGATAAGTATTTCTCATCAATAAAACCGCTTCCCCAAACCTGTGAATTACTCCTACTCCATTGACAAATACTTCCGATCACAGAATAAGAGGTTTCATTTTTGAATTTAGAATTATTAATGAATTTGGATGGAAAAACTGACATCTCACTCATAAACTCAACTATAGAAATATTTAATGCATCCCCAAAATTTTTACTATCAGGATGACCATCAACAAATATTGGATTCCTGAGTACTTTTAACTTTCTTAGAAAGTTCCTTTTATTCTGAAAAACAGAAAACTTAAAGCATAAGTATTTGATAATTTTTCTTATCATTCGATTTGAGTTTTATAAAGTTCTTCAATTTTTTTAACATATGTGTCTTCTGTAAAATTCTGTAATGCTCTGAGTTTACCTTTTTCTCCCATTTCTCTAGCTAATTCTGAATTAGAAAAAAACCATACCAATTTTTCACTAATCGAATTAACGTTTCTTGGTTCAACTAAAAATCCAGTTACTTGATCTTCGACAATATATTTCATCCCTCCAACTTTTGTTGCTACAATTGGCAATCCATTAAGCATTGCTTCTGCCAGAACCAATCCAAATGCTTCTCTTTCAGAAACCAAAGCGAAAACATTCATCAGTTGATAGTGTAAGGCTACATCAGATTGGTAACCAGCAAAAATCACTTTCTCCTTTATACCTAAGCTGTTTACAAGCTTCCTATATCCCTCTAGTTCCGGACCGTCTCCTACCAGTAAAAGCTTTACATTTATTTTGTTTTCTGCAAAAACAGCAAAACTTTTGATAAGATCTGAAAAACGTTTATGGCTGTCTTGAAGCATCCGTCCCATAGAACCAATAACGAAATCACTTTCACTAATACCATATTGCATTCTTGCTACATTCAGTTCATCTTCGGAAATACTCCTTGGTATTGCTACACCATTATTAATAGTGATTGCTTTAGAAGATGACAGATTTAATTTGCCTTTTAAATATTCTTCTGTGACACCTTCTGATACGCCGATTACTTTGTTTGCAAGGCGTGAAAATAATTTCATCAAGATATCACCTTTCCAAGAACGATTTTGAGGATCGGAAGTTTCTTCAAGAATAATCACAGGTACCTTCTTCAACCATCCGTTTATGGCTGCCATCGTCACTCCCTCGAACACTGCGCCGTGGATGATATCCGGCTTGTACTCATCTATGATTTTCTGAACCTTTATATGTTGCTCCCAGTGAAAAGGTGATTTTAAAACCCCGATCGGAATAACCTCAAATCCCTCTGCCCGAATTTCATCGGGAATCTTTTCTGCTGCACTAGTGCAGACAAACTTCTGGTCAAAAAAGTTTTTATCCAAGTGTTTGGCTAAAGAAAGGCGAAGCCGCTCCACTCCACCAGAGCCGATGGTTTCTTGGATATGGAGAATTTTTGTTTTTTTCATGCAGGATTAAACTAATTATATTATCGCAGTTTTATTATAATGGTTTAAAAACTAACATTTTTTTAATTCCTAAATTTTTCATAAATTTTTATTAGGCTGTTATATGTGTTAATATAAAGTAGACCTCTCTTTCTTTTCTTTTTCGTAAAGCCAAAACTTAAATAGTCATTAAAATTAACTAAGCGATTATGTCTATTGACGCGATTAACTTTATTCCTTTGATGTATAATTTGAATCCAAAGTGGTTTTCTATCGTGAACAACAATATTTTTCTCATTTTTCCAATCGGGATGCTGACGTGCGAAGATAGAGGAGTATAGTTCTTTCTTTTGTAATAGACTGATAAACGGATTAAAGTTTTGCAAACAGACTCTATATTCTTCGTGAGATTTACATAGTACCATTTGGTAACCTTTTCTAACATCAATTACTAAATTGTGAATGTAATTTTGTCTAGCAATATCTTGAACTGTTTTCACAAAATCGCAATGCAATATATCATCATTATCTATTCGTGTTGTTAAAATAAAATCCTCCCCATCAAAATTCTGTTCAATATAATGTAATAAAGTTGATTCTACACTTTTGTTTCCATCTATATACAGAGGTAGGAAATTATCATAAGAGTCTTGCAACTCTGTAATAACACTTAGATATTCGTGAGGTGTAGCAACGTCAAAAAAAACAACCCATACGAACTCCTGATTAGATTGTTTTTTAACGGAGGGAAAACAGTAATTTTTAAATAGTTCAAATCTTTCCTCCAGCCATTCTTTAGATAATATTGGATTATTATTCCGATCGTTTTTCCAATTCTCGAAAACTAAATTAAATCTAGTTAAAATGATATGCTTCATATTTTCTTTTGTATTTCCCAATATTGATAGACTATAATTTGCTTTAATAATTGATTAATTGCTTGAAAATGAAAATTGTTTTTTTTAAGCAAATCACTCAATAGGTAAACCCTCGCTTTTTTTTGATTTTTATAATAATTGGATGATTGGTTAGAACTCATCCTCTCATTTCCTCTTCTGATTAAAGTGAATGTTTCCTGAAGATTATAGATTTCTTCGTTTTTAAGTTTTAACAGCGCCTCCCCGTGCATCAGCCATTCTTGTGAATTCATTAAACCTTCTTTGAACGGTGTCTCAGAAAAAAAAGATTTTCGCCATAAAGGATCTGCGGTCTGCCATCTAATTTGGTTGGTTATATGCCCATATAAATAATCATCATATTCTTTATTGCGAGACCAAAATTCTTCTAAATTTTTTGTGCTGTCATTGAAATACCGTCCATAAGAAAAACAGACTTTTATATTTTGGTTAGACTTTAATATTGCAACTTGTTTTTCCAGACAATCAGGAGCAAGTAAATCATCGCTGTCTAAAAACTTAATAAACTCTCCCTTTGACTTAGAGAAGCCAAAGTTTCGGCAGGAATTAGCTCCTTTCAGCATTTTAGAAGGTCTTTTATAAAAATGAAACCTAGGATCTGCTGCGGTATATTTTTTAATTACCGTTTCTGTTTCATCTGTGCTACCGTCATCCACAATAATACACTCCCAATCGTTATAGGTCTGATTTATTAGAGATTGCAAAGTCTCAGCAATGTAATGTTCCCTATTGAAGGATGGAATTACTATACTTATCATTATTTTCTTTCTGTTTTACCCGTTCTAATTATTCTGAATGCCTCTACAACAAGTGAGGGACACAAAATTATATTCACCAAAAACATTTTATAAAACACTTCATATCTGCCTTTGAGCAAAAAATTGAGGTTAAATTTTAGCCTTTTATAAATCATTTCGAAAACTGCTTGAAGAAATTTATAATTTTGACTTCTTTTAAATTTTTCAATATATCTTCCACCTATAATTCTCCTGTATTTGGTAACGATTTCTTGTGTTGTACTTCTAGCGGGGTGGTAAACAATCACGTTTTCACCATAAACTAATTTTTTATGCTTTGAAATCATTTGTGATAATTTGGTATCTCCTCCAGATTTTAATTTGCTGTCAAACCCCCCGAAATCAACAATAACTTTTTTAAAACTAAACCAATTGGCAGTGACACAATTTCCAAAATAAACATATTCTTTTATGCGAAATGCTGTATGCTTGTCATACATCTCAGCAGGCGTCAATTTTTTATTATTTTTATAAAAAAGTTGTACATTCCCTGCAATGATGCCGGCATCCGGTGTGTTTTCTAATAAGGACACTCCATTTTCTAACCAATTTGGCTGCGGAATACAATCTGCATCAGTAAAAACTAATATTTCACCTTTTGCTTCTGATATCCCTTTATTACGTGCAGCATATGAACCTGGCTTTGACTCGTGCAAAAATGTTACGTTATCATACTTATTAAAATGTTGTGGGATATTATTATCGCTATCATTGTTTACAACTAAAACTTCAAAAGGTTCGGAATAGGTTTGAACAGAAATTGCCTCAAGGCACTTTTGTAATAAATCCCAAGACTTGTAAGTTGGTATGATAACTGAAACTTTAACTAAACTCATTATTTTGAATGTTTTTCTATAAAGTGATTTTTCTCAAGATATAAGATTTGAAATTTCTTGACAAAAATCTTTTTTCGTGTATGATGAAAACAGGTTATTGAATTGATAGATATTTTGTGTTTTTTCTTCTAAAGTTAAAGCTAAGTTCTGATCTTTTATATCATTTTCTAACTCAGTAACCGAACTCACGGTAATTCCATTATTAGTTAGCCAAAATTTTACCGGGTTTTTATCATTCATATAAAGTTTGAGTCCATATTTCAATGCTGCAAAAATATTCCCCAAAGCCATCTGCCGATAACTATTCAGTACAAATGCAGAAGATGTAGAATAGATTCTTTCAAATTCTTCTTTGTTCAAGAATTCGTCAAAAACAGTGTACTTATTTAAATGATATATACGCTCTAAGACTTCTTGATAGTATCTGCCTTTATTACCATAATTCAGAAAAAAAGTAAAGTTTGTTTCGGACTTATGTTTTGAGATAATATCTAATATATCTAAATGATTATTAAAACTATTGCGACTATTGCCAACTATTACCCGGTTTTCAGATTTAGAAAAATCTCTTTCGCTCAACTTATTATCAAGATTAAGTCTTACAAACTTAGGCATTTTCCAATGCTTTTTTAAGTATATATACTCTTCTTCTGCAAAAAGAAGGATATAATCGATTTTTGTTATATACTCTAATTTTTTTTTACTTTCAAAATATCGTTTAAGGCTTTTGTAATAAAAGTTCAGCCAGAAAAATACGCCAAGAAAATAAGATTTTCTCTTATACATAATTTCCAAAGTTTTTGTAGAAAACATTAAATCGTGGCGTGTACCATAGAGCTCATAGCCAAAAAATCTCCATGCGGTCTTTACGCTGGAAGGAAGTTGATTGAGAAGCTTAATCTTTTTATCACACATGGCATAAAAGACTATGAGATTAGCATCTTTAACAGTCTCTAAAACTTTACTTAGATCATGCGGCGAAAAAAACAATGCGGAATCATGATATAAAGCATTTTTCTCATTCTTTTCTCCAATAAAAATCAGCTGATTATTGAATAGCTCATCTTCAAACCTTTGGCTGTCATATAAGAATTTAAAATCGGTATGGATATGATAAATTTTTTTTCTTTTCATAATTAATCCCTCATAAATATGTCACATTTTACCCTACTAAATATTCACACTGACGCCTCGTCGCCTGAAAAACAACAGATTGAATTCTGTTTTCCTTTACTGTAAACTTAAGTTTATTGTAAAATCTTAGTAAGGACGTATTTTCATGATGAACTTCTAACTCAACATACTCCATCCGATGATCTTTAAGAAACTCTTTTAAAAACGAGATAAACAAGCGTCTTATGTTACTTAATGTTCTAAAGTCTTTGGAAATTCCAAAAAGGGTTACAAATGCTGTTTTATTTTCATGATTAAAGTAAGCCGCTAACAAACCTCTAAGGACATCATCATTATACAATTCAAATCTGTTTGCATTAGTAAATATTTTAGCTGAATAAGTTTCAAATTCAACAAAATTTGCTAACGGAGGGATAAATTCTTGATTTACTTCAAGAAACCAGTTTTGGATTTCTGCTTTACTTGACTTATTAATTGTTATTTGGCTCACAATCTTCACTTATTAATTGCAAAATTACTATATTAATTGATATAAACCCAGTAACTCTTTTACCTCGCTAACCGATTTATACATTAGTAGATGAAGGATTGACATATTAATAAGACCACTATGTATATCATTATCATTAATTATCTCTGATTTTAAAAATTGCAGCTGAATTCCTCTTTCGGCAAATTCTTTTTTATCATAAAGATGCTGTCCGCCCACTGCATTAATGTAAGTTTTAGCAGATAATTGATGACATATTTTAGACAGTCTCTCACCTCTGTAATAATCCTTAGTATCACTAAATCTTTCTGATGAAGTAACGAATTCAGTAGTAATACATAAATAACCTGCAATAGTCTTTATGCTAGAGATAGAAAGTTCGGAGATGGTCTTATAATCCCCTCTTAACACTTTCAGAATCAATGGAAAAACAGACGAAAAGTATGGTGCTTTCTTGTAGCGCTGTTCAATTTTTTTTTCCAAAGACAGAAATTGCCTCTGATTCTTTTTAACCAAAGTATCCGTAATTAATTTATTAGAACTCGCATTTTGTAATGGAACTGTTATGAAGTGAGGTTTATCATTTATAATAATCTTATTTCGGTTAATCCATCCCCCTTTAATAAAATTAACATCATCGTAAAAGACGAAAATATCTACTGCAGCAACTATCTGAAAATACCCAATATATGGTAAGAAATAGGGTTGCATAATCGCAATCTTTTTCATTTATCTATTTTGTGTTTTTTTTAAAAAAACTTTTTTTAAAAAATATTTATTAAAATTCAAAAAATTATATAAAAGTTTTTAAAATTTAGAAGACAAACACCATTACTTACCAAAAATACATAATAGTTTATGTTTTGTCCATCAAAATGCGAAGGTAAAAACTATTTTGGATTTTTTATGGTTTTAATGAAAATATAATATTGGTACAATAATATTTCTAAGAATGTTTAAAAATTGTAAAAAAGAATCCAGACATTTCTTTTTATAATGGAGATGTATGCACAGTACCCGTCATGTTTGTTAAATCTGGAATAAAGGTAAGCACGATACATTTTGAGATTTATCTACCGTTTATGGATTTTTTTTCTAAATAAGGTAGTGCTGATTCCAAAATTGTATAAAAACTCTTCTTGCCAAGATTTCGAACTTTTCTAGTTCAGCTCTAGCTTTCGAAAGTAAGGTTTCATTCTGTGAAATATGTGGCAGATAACACCTTTATAATCCGAATCTCGATTCCCTCAGTGTCTATGCTTTAAAATGTTTCAAGGTTGTGCATAAAGACTCGTAGCTTGTATTCGTCTTGCGATATTTTGGTCAACGTATTTTGGATTAACTAAACCATTGCCGCATGAAATTCTGAATTTTTTTCCATTGATTCCCAATTCTGTGAATGAGTCAAATCTAGAGATGAGGAAAATAAGTTTTCATTAAATTAATTCTTTTTTTACCACTGCAGGAATCCCTGCTAACATCACATTTGCAGGCACATTTTTTCTCACTACGGCTCCGGCTGCAATAACCACATTGTCCCCAATGCTTACATCGGGGAAAATTATAGAACCTGCTCCGATACTTACATAATTATCAATATGTACTCTACCTAAAATGTTAACCGATGGTGAAATTTCACAAAATTCTCCTATCGTAACATCGTGTGTAATCACGGAATTGTAATAGGCCATTGTACCCTTCCCTATCGCTACATCATTAGAAATTTTAACTCCCGAAAGAATATTACATCCCGAACTGATCTGTATTCCAAAATTTCCTATTTCAGCATTTTTACTGATGACAGTGCTCAATTCGCCTCCTATGGTTTCAAATTTATCGCAAAGCTTTTTTCTTAAGAAAGGATTTCCAATACCTAAAACGAATTGATTCGAAGTTTGGCTGAAATAGGTTTCAGCTTCCTCGATGGTTCTTAATATAGGAAATTGCCCAAATAATTTTTCGGGCAAATCGACATTGACATCATCGTAAAAACAAAGTTTTTCGGTTTGTCCGTTTTGATGAAGAATTTCCAAAACTTCCTTAGCAAAGCCTTTTGCACCAATGATTAGCATAATTAATTATTTTGAACCCTTAATATCAATCGACAAATTAAATCTACTTCTTCCAAAGTCAGGTCATAATACAAAGGCAGACACAACACTCTTTGTGCAATATCGCCAGTCACCGGCAAATCCTGTGGTTTCACATAAGGGAGAGATGTAGCCAAGGAAGGATAAAAATACCTGCGGGTAAAGACTTCATTCAGTTTTAACAATTCTACACACTGCAACATAATTGCTTCCGAATCGAACACCAACGGGTAATAGGCGAAGTTGTTTTCCGAAGCGGCATGCCATAATGGTCTGCGTGCTTTCAGGTTCTTCAGTTTTTCATCATATCTTGCCGTCAGTTCTTTTCTTTTGTTATGAATCGTTTCCAAATATTTTAAGTTTGCCAAGCCCATTGCCGCGTGGTATTCGGAATTTTTTCCGTTAATTCCCAAATCGGCAAAACTTTCGGGACCATCAAAACCAAAGTTTCTCATGTACGCCAACCGCTTGAGCAAAGCCGCATCTTTGGTGACTACCAATCCGCCTTCCACCGAGTGGTAGAGCTTGGTGGCATGCAGACTGCAAGTAGAAATATCTCCGTACTCAAAAACAGATTTGCCATTCACCTCCACGCCAAACGCATGTGCTGCATCATAAATTACTTTAAGCTGATGCTTTTTCGCTATAGTTTCAATTTTCTCTACATCGCAGGGATTTCCGTACACGTGAGTCGCCAAGATAGCGGTGGTATCAGGCGTAATGGCATCTTCGATTTTATCCGCATCGATGTTTAAGGAATGTTCATTAATATCCACAAAAACCGGAGTGCAGTGTTCCCACACAATGGCACTGGTGGTAGCCACAAACGAAAATGGTGTGGTGATGATCTCTCCTTTAAGATCTAATGCTTTAATCGCCATTTGAAGTGCCACCGTTCCGTTGGTCACAAAAAGCAGGTGATTCACTTTCAACGTGTCTTTCAGTTTCAGTTCCAAATCACTTGCCAGCGGCCCCATATTGGTCAGCCAGTTGCGTTTCCAAATGCCATCGAGGTAATGCTGGTACACCTGCTGTGGTGGCAAAAAAGGTTTGGTTACGGGAATCATCTCTTAATTAATTCTTTAATGTATTTAAGTTCGTCAAATTTGAAAATGAGCGCTATGCCCATATACAGAACGATATAGCTAAACGTAATGATTAGTATCTGAATTATATCTACATAGCCCGTCAGAAAATATTTTCTTAAATAATACATCATAGCAGCTAAGATACAAGAAATCAACAACGTAGGCATAAGATCAAAAAATTGTTTTACAGGACCGTAATTTAAAAATTTTCCGGTATAGTATGTATTTATAAAAAAAGCTAGGAAGGAGGATATTACTTGACCCCAGATCAATCCCATTATCCCATACTTTAAAGATACTACCAAAACTATTACAATTAGTATTTTTTTTATCATTTCTAATATTAAAAATAGATCGGTACGACCTTTTACTTTTAATATATTCAGATTATATGAATGAATAGGATATAAAACTCCAGCGAGAGCCAATACCTGAAAGTAAGGCACTACTTGCAGCCATTTTTCCGTGAAAACAAGATTAATAAGAGGAGTGGCAACAACTATCATAACACTTAGGACAGGTGTTATGATAAATACGACCACTTTCATCAGTCTTTTATAGACCTCTTTTAATTTTTCATCATTGTCCTTTATCTTTGAGAAAAGCGGAAAAGTAACTTTATTCAATGCGTTTGAGAGATTTGTTACGGGAAGCTGTTTTAAAGTATCTGCTCTATTGTAAAAACCGAGCTGTACAGCTGAGAATATTTTACCAATTATGACGGTGTAAATATTATTAAAAATAGTATTTAACAATCCTGATAATGTTAATTTGTATCCAAAAGCAAAATGCTCCTTAAATTTTTCCTTGCTGAATACCAATGATGGCTTCCAATTGCTATAAATCCATAATTGAATTGTAGAAACCGTAGTTTGTATAATATTGTAATAAACTATACTCCAAACCCCAAAGCCATTATATGCAAAAAAAATCCCAGATAAGCCTCCAATAATTTGAGAAGGTATCTGTACTTTAAATCCAGTCTTAAAATCTAATTTTTTTAAAAAAGTGACTCCCTGTACAGTAACTAAAGCATTAATAATTAAAGTTATACTATAAACTCTTATGACGTTTTTCAGCACTGGCAGATTATAGAAATCTGCCACCAAAGGTGCAATTAGAAAGATAACACTATACAGAAAGAATGATGTTAATAAATTGAACCAAAAAACAGTTGATAAATCCTTATCATTTATATTTTTTGATCTAATTAAACTCGAAGCCATCCCACTATCCACAATAGAACTAGCTATAGAGGTAAGAACGCTGAACATTGCAATAGCTCCAAAATCTGAAGGAATTAGTAAGCGTGCAAGGAATACACTGATACCAAACGATACTAATTGCGAACTGAACTGCTGTCCGAAAGTCCAGACCATTCCCGAAAAAGCCTGTTTTTTTAAAGACATAAAGTATTTCTAAGCATTATACTTTTGAGTATGTATAGTAGCCATACCCATATTTGTTTCCATAACGGCTGTTTTCCGGCTTCACATTATTAATGATAAAAGCAATGTTTTTCAAGTTGTGTGTCTGCTTGAATTCATCAGCAAAATCCAGCATTTCCTGATCCGTAAAATTGGATTTGACGATATAAAGAATGGCATCTGCAATCTCGATCAAATGCATTGTATCGCTTACCAGCATTACCGGTGCAGAGTCTATCACGATATAGCGGTATGTACGCTTAATACTCTCAATCATCTCGTCAAATTTCTTCATCTCCAACAAATCATTGGGATTGGGTGCCATCGCTCCACTGAAAAGAATATCGAGATTCTCACTCAGTCCAGAGGGCACAATGTAAGGCTGCACAGAGGTGTCGTCTGAGATTAAATAATCTGTCAGTCCTTTATCTGATCCTGCTACAAAACGCTGCAACTGTGGATTTCTGATATCCGCACCAATAAGCAGCACCTTAGAATTACCTGCTAATGTGACTGCTGTATTAAATGCTACGGTCGTTTTACCTTCCGCTTTAACTGAAGATGTAACCAATATGACATCACTCTGACCCTTACTTTCCTTGGATTTCAGAATAAATTTGAGATTGGATGTTAGGATTCTGAAAGACTCGGCAAAGACGGAAAAATCATTAGCAGACACTAGATCTGATTCTTTAGGACTCTCAGGAATCTCGGCAATCACTAATGCATCCGTAACCGACGTCTGTATCTGATCTTTCGTATAAATCTTAGTATCTGACACATATTTAGCATATAATATTACCACAGGAAGAAGCAAACCTGCTAATAATGCACCCAGGAGTATGTTCTGTTTTTCCGGTTTTACTATCCCCACTGTATAGGCAGGATTAATAACTTTAGCTTTTGGCGCCGTCACTGCCAAGGTAATGGCATTCTCTTCTCTTTTCTGGAGTAGGTACAGGTAGAGCTGTTCTTTAAGGTTCTGCTGACGCTCTATCCCACGGAAAACTTTTTCCTGTGTGGGATAAATATAAATCTTATGACGGTTCTGGTTTAACTGTCCTTTTGATTGTGCTATCTGAAGTTGTAAAGTGGCTTTAGATTCTACCAAGTTCTGACGAATCAGATCCCGCATCTCCAATATATCTCTATTGAGCTGTACAACCGATGGGTTCTGAGCCGTCGCCTGTTTGAGGGTCTTATTTTTTGTCAGCAACATATCATTATACTTTGCTATATATCCCTCTGTCACAGAGGACAGCCCCATATTGCTAGGTAACAGGCGCTCCGAAGAGGTCAAACTATAAATTGAATTAACCAAATCCAATTGTGTTGCATACTCTATTAACTGATTTGTATTAGAGTTGGCATTATTGACGGCTAAATTAGCCTGTGTATCTAAGTCTGTAATCTCGTTGCTGCGTTTGAAAGCTTCTTTTTCCCCTTCTATCCCGGAAAGATCCTGAGAAATGATCTCTAATCTGCCATTGATAAAATCCTGGGTGTTCTGAGCTTCCATGTTTCTATCCTTTTTGCCCTCGATGTTATATTGCTCTGTAAGGCTATTAAGAATATCTTCCGATTTGGACGGAACAGGTCCTGTAAAGCTTATATCCATCATCTGCCCTTTATCAGGAGGCAATGCGACAACCAACTGATTCTCCAGTGAGGATACTAAACTTGGTGTGCTCCTAAAAACGATTTTAATCGGTTCAAATGATTTTTTTCCCTTTTTGATTTTGATGATCACTTTTCCAAATGGTAGCGAAACCAACTGTCCGAACTGGAACTTATCTTTATTACCCTTTAGTGGACCTTCCGACAGTTTGTACGTACTATTGCCAGATGGTGATATGATGTATGACGCAGAAGAAAATTTAGGATTTTGAACCTCTATAATATTGGCCTCTAAGGGAGAAGAAGTATAAAGTTCGTTTTCTTTAATGGCTCCCACACCAAAGAAACTCACATTAAGATTAAGCTGACCCACTACCTTAGCTAAAATAGGCTTTGATACTATTGCCGTGGCCTCTCCTTCTAATTCTCCTGCTCTTCCTGCACCATTGGCCAAATCTGCTAAAGACTCAGCCGTCTTTGATTTGGATTGCGGAAATTGCAATGAGGTTTTAGAAAGGTATTGTGGCGTGGTGTATCTGAGATAAATTTTGGCCCCCACAAAACAAAGCAGCATACTCAGAATAATCCAATACCAATAGCGCAGGTATTTGAAAATTTCTTTTTTGATATTCAGTTTTTTCTTCTTTACAGCCGGCAGGCTCTCCATTAATTCCATATTGATTATCTAGCTAAGGCTATCACGAACGTTACCAATCCAAGCACCACCCCCATCAGCTGAAGAAACAGTCCTCTATTTGGATTGGTGGTATTGGCTGCAATTTGTTTATTTTTATCCGGCTCTACATACAGAATGTCATTCTGCTGCAGATAGTAGTAAGGCGAATTGACTATAGAAGCTTCTGACAGGTCCAGATTGTAGGTGATATCTTTTCCTGATTCTTCGGAATACCGAATCAATTTTACATTGGTTCTATTGGCAGAATCTCTCATATCCCCAGCCAAGGCAAGTGCCTGGAAAATATTAAGTCTCTCTGTGGAACTGGTTTTCTGCCCAGGACTGCCCACATCTCCCAAGACACTTATATTGAAGTTGAGATGTCTCACTGTGACTACAGGATCTGTCAAATATTGCTTCAGGCGGGTATCTAATTCGTTTTTTAGCTGCTGTTTGGTCATCCCCTTGCAGTAAATATTCCCAAGTACCGGAAAAGGGATGTGGCCATCTGATGTCACCTGATACTGATTATCTCCCAAACGGGCGTTACCGCCAGCATTGCCATCTTCACCCGTCTTTTGCATTGTAGTCCGGTTAAAGGGTTTTACTGCCAAGTCATCCAATGCTGTCACAATGATCTCCAGCATATCTCCTTCCTGAATCCGTAATCCCTCGTACCTCGCCTGTGACACTTCCTGCTGGAAGTTGTTATTGCTCATATAAATCATATTTTGCTTTGGCTTACAAGATGTTACAAGCGAAATAATGAGCAAAAAAAATAATAACTTTTTCATTGGAAATCTGCAAAGATCAGCATAATCTATTACAGTTTTATTCATTAAATTAGTTTGTTTCTCCGATATAATAGTTAATACCCAATGCTAACATTCTGTTATAGGTAGCATCTCTGGTATAATCCGGATAAATTTTTGAAAAGCCCCTATCAAAACGTAGGAAAGCATCGAGTTTATCATTAATTTTAATCCCTGCTCCTACAGATACACCGTAACCGAAGCTGTTTATAGTCTGCTCCTGCGCTTCGAAATCTGCCGGAGGTCCCGATCTCTTTTCCGATACCAGAAATTCCAAACGCGGTCCTGCTATAAAATACAAATCCCCTTTGTACCCATTATTTCTCAAAAAGTACTTAATATATAATGGTAAACCGATGTAATTATTATGGTATTTTTGTTTTTCTTCTTTTGGGTTTTTGGCATTCTCTCCCAACGTATTAAACTCTAACTGAGGGGTAAAATACAACCAGGCAGAATCATAGATATCATTTGGGACTAAGGATATGTCTGCAAATATTCCTATGCCACCTCCGAATGCTCCTTTGGAATAATCGTGAACCTTAACGATTGATGACTGGTGAAAATTGGCTGTAACCCCATATTTTATGGATTGTGCATTGGCAACACCTATCAACAAAACAAAACCTATTATAATTAGCTTTTTCATGAATTGAATTTGATCGTATTTGGGGACGAAATTAAGAATTATTTATCAATTTTTAAGAAATATTTTAAACTCTTATCGTGAATTGCTATATTAAATTAATTTAATATGCTATTTTATTCATTATTAATAACATTCCAGACCAGCTCATATTCAAAGCCTTTGGATATCAAAAATCTGATTGTCTTGCTTTTTTTCTGATACTCTTTCAGCCCTTTTTGTTTAGAATAATAATCGTGGTAGATTTTATTTACACTTTCTAAATAATCCTGTTCGTCTATTTCATCCATACTCTTAGCAATCAGCTTTTCTCTAATTCCTTTTTGTTTGAGATTCATTTTGATTTTAGTCCTTCCCCAATGTTTAATGTAAAACTTCCCTCGGATATAACTTCGGGTAAAACGTTCTTCATTCAGGTAGTTTTCTTTGATAAGATATAGGAATATTTCGTCCTTAGCTTCCGGAATCAAAAGGAAATCTCTCATCTTCTGCTCGACCTCAGAATGACACCGGTCTTGGTAAACACAATAGTTTACCAATTTTTGTTTAATCTCTTCGAAGGTGTACGATTTTTTTTCCATTAATTAGAGACTGAGAGATGATTGATGATTGATGATTGATGATAGATTGAATATAATAATTATTTAAAATAAAAAAGAATGAACGAAATTGTCCATTCTTTTATTGTACTGTTTGATATTATTAATAATTGAAAAGCTCGCGCCCTTCCATTAACTGATTTACTTTTTTCTTCACTGCCTGCAACGTATTTTCATTTTTGATATCATCTACCACTTCAGAAATCAATCCGGCAATAGTTTCCACATCATTTTCCTTAAGACCTCTTGTTGTGATTGCTGCCGTACCAAGACGAATCCCAGAAGTGGTGAACGGCGATTTGTCATCAAAAGGAACCATATTCTTGTTACAAGTAATATCCGCTTTTACCAATGCTTTTTCAGTTTCTTTACCGTTAACATTTTTATTTCTAAGGTCAATCAGCATCAAGTGGTTATCCGTTCCACCGCTCACAATTTCGAAACCTAAATCAATCATCGATTTTGCCAAAGCCTGAGCATTAGCTTTAACTTGCTTCGCATAAACCTCGAATTTAGAATCAATCGCTTCTGCAAAAGCAACTGCTTTAGCTCCAATCACGTGTTCCAAAGGCCCCCCTTGGATTCCTGGGAAAACAGCACCATCCAAAACAGCACTCATTAATTTGGTTTCTCCTTTCGGCGTTTTATGTCCGTAAGTATTTTCGAAATCTTTGCCCATCATAATCATTCCACCTCTTGGCCCTCTCAATGTTTTGTGAGTCGTGGTCGTTACAACGTGGCAATGTTCAAATGGATTATTCAAAAGACCTTTTGCCACCAAACCAGCTGGATGCGCAATATCCGCCCAAAGTGTTGCTCCAATTTCATCTGCTACTTCACGGAATTTAGCATAATCCAAATCTCTGGAATAAGCAGAGAAGCCAGCAATCAGCATCTTTGGTTTTTCTCTTAGAGCTACTTCTCTCATTTGGTCATAATCAATCAACCCCGTTTCTTTCTGAACGCCATAAGAACAAACCTGATATTGGATTCCTGAGAAATTAACTGCAGAACCGTGTGTCAAATGGCCGCCCATAGACAAATCCATCCCCATCACTTTATCACCTGGTTTAAGAACAGAAAGATAAATTGCAGCATTGGCCTGAGAACCAGAGTGTGGTTGAATGTTTACATAATCTACACCGAACAATTCTTTTGCTCTGTCGATCGCCAACTGTTCTACCTCATCTACAACTTCGCATCCGCCATAATATCTACGTCCAGGGTAACCTTCCGCATATTTATTAGTGAGCACACTTCCCATTGCCTTCATCACATTTTCGGAAACAAAATTTTCCGATGCAATTAATTCAATTCCGTGTGTTTGTCTTTGTCTTTCTTTTTCAATTAGTTCGAAAATAGGGTCTTGCATTTCTTAGATTTATTTTTCCCAAAAGTAAGAAATTCTCAATAATTTTTTATAACTTTCATAGATTAACATGATTCAAAATGAAATCGCCATTGTAGGGGTTGAACAAAAACACCAATGAAGATAGGCGATAACATACGGCCATTAAAAAACAATAAACTCTACATATGAAATCAAAGAAAAAATATAAAAAGGAACTTCTAAAATCTCTGAAACATATGGCAGCTGCCGAAAGTGCCTCCCTAAGAGTAATGACCAATCTGATGCTTCTGAAAGAACTGAAAGAAAATAATATCAGCTTCAAAAAAGGCGATGTTTTTTCTTTTGAAGATGATATTTTTGATTACAGCGAGGACAAAAACGTGCGTATCCTTGCCAAACTTCGCAAGAAAACAATGAAAGCGATGAACAAGCTGGTGGAAAACAATCAATTTAAAGATAAAGAACTGAAGTTTTTGGCTTAATAAAAACCACCCCGTCAAAAATTCTCTGAAATTTCGCCCCCCTCCAAGGGAGGGGAATTGTAGAAACAAAAATCCCCTTCGAATTGAAGGGAATTTTTATTTTTAAAATAATGTCGGCTTATCATCTGCCATTACTGGCACATGAATATGTGTTTTCCACTCTTCATTCATTTTCTGAATGAAATGCGCAGACAATAATGGCGATGCTTTTTCGATATTCTGATGAACGAAAAAGTAAAGATTTTGCAATCCTTCTTTTTTCCATTGCGTCAATCTTTCCAACCAATCTTCTAATCTCGCATAATCACTTTCAGCATTGGCTCCAACATACCGAATAAAGGCATTCGGCGTTGTGAGCCGCATATGAAGCATATCTCTTCTACCGGCTGTATCTACAATGATATTGGTTATGTTATTCATTTCAAATAATTCACAAACAGTATTGAACACCTCTTCGTCTGTGAACCATTCCGTATTCCTCAGCTCGATGGCTAATGGAACTTCTTTTGGCCAATCCTGAACAAATTTTTCCAAACGTTCATAATCTTTCGGTTTGAAATTATCGTGAAGCTGCAAGAAAACCATTCCTAATTTTTCATCAAAATTAAGAACTGCCGAAGCGAATTGTGTTACGACATCAGTAATATTCAGCAATCTTCGGAAGTGTGAAACGGTGTTGGTAATCTTCGGGAAGAATTTAAAATCTTTCGGTGTTTTCTCTTTCCAAGTCTGAACCTGTTCTGCGGTTGGCATTCCGTAGAAAGTTGCATTCAGCTCAATCGAATTAAACTGCGTGGCATAATAAGTTAGCTCATCCTTTGTTCCTTTTGGGTAGAAGCCTTTGAGGTCGGTTTTGTTCCATTTGGCGCAGCCGATAGAAATATTAACCAAACCTTTTTTATTCTGATTGAGAATGAATTTGGTCTGAGGATGGTCTTTTGGTAAAGTAAAGTCTATGTTGGAAGGATCTGGGACTTGTCCGAATTTCATTTTATTAGAAGTTAGAGGTTAGAAACTAGATGTTAGAATCGAGGTTTAAAGT
>DFXK01000014.1:96536-139656 GCA_002383165.1 Flavobacteriales bacterium UBA4110 | reverse complement strand
AACGCAAAGTCCGCAAAGTTTTTTTTTGATTAACTGAATGCTTTTAAGTTCGCAAAGCCGTAAACTCAGCAAAGAAATTCAAACAAAAACCACCTCGTTTGCAACAAGATGGCTTTAATTATCAATTGTTTATTGTTAATTATTGACTATGCTTCACAAGCGGAACACGTCACAAAGTTGACCATCAATTCTTTCGAAACTGATGAACTTCTTTGGTAATACAATGTTTTAACACCTTTTTTCCACGCTTCAATCATTACAAAATTAACATCTTTTACTGGCATAGTCGATGGAATCTGCAAGTTAAGCGATTGCGCCTGATCAATATATTGCTGTCTTTGAGCCGCCTGAGAAACAATCTCCATTGGAGAAATCTCTCTAAACGTTTTGAAAACGGCTTTCTCATCATCCGTCAAACCTTCAAGATGTTGCACAGAGCCGTGATTCAGCATAATCGTTCTCCAAGTTTCTTCGTTATCAAGACCTTTTTCGTCTAACAACTTAGCCAAATATTTGTTTTTACGCATAAAGTTTCCTTTTGCCAAACCTGCTTTGTAATAGTTGGAAGCGAAAGGCTCTATTCCAGGAGACGTTTGTCCCAAGATTGCGGAACTAGAAGTTGTTGGAGCCACCGCCATTAAGGTTGTATTTCTCATTCCATAACCTTTCAGCATATCTGGTTCTCCATAAATATTAGCTAATTCTTTAGAAGCAATTTCAGATTGTTCTTTGATATGACGGAATGCTCTCGCATTGAACTGAGTCGCTTCGAAACTTTCGAAAGGAATCATATTTTTCTGCAAATAAGAATGGTATCCAAGAACGCCTAAACCTAAAGCTCTGTGACGTATCGCAAAGTTTCTAGCTGAAGTCAGGTAATAATTACCTTCTGTTTTTTCAATGAATTCTGATAAAACGGCGTCTAAGAAATAGATTGCCAATTTAACAGCGTTGGTATCTTTCCACTCATCATACAATTCAAGATTCATAGAAGATAGACAGCAAATGAAAGATTCGTTAGCCGTTGAAGGTAACATAATCTCTGAACAAAGATTACTTGCATTCACCATCAATCCTGCATCTTTGTAAACCTGAGGTTTGTTTCTGTTCACGTTGTCTGTGAAGAAAATATAAGGCAAACCTTTTTGCTGACGGCTTTCCAGAACTCTCGCCCAGATTTTTCTTTTCTCCACATCACCATCAATCATATCCTGCATCCAATAATCTGGAACACAAATACCTGTGAAAAGGTTCTGGATTGGACTTCCGATATCTTTGATACTCAAAAATTCTTCAATATCGCCGTGGTCAATATCTAGATATGCTGCAAACGCTCCTCTTCTCACACCACCTTGGGAAACCACATCCATCGCTGTATCGTACAATTTCATAAAAGAAACTGCTCCGGAAGATTTTCCGTTGTCTGTAACGGCAGTTCCTCTGTTTCTCAATTCGCCGAAATAACCAGAAGTTCCACCTCCGATTTTTGTCTGCATAATGACTTCACCCAATTTGTGAGTAATCCCTTCTATATTATCAGGAATATGAACGTTGAAACAAGATATCGGCAAACCACGTTGTGTTCCCATATTGGCCCAAACTGGAGAAGAAAAACTAATCCAGCCTTTCACAATCATCTCTTTGAAAGCCGGTTGCAATTCTGGTTTATAAAGGCGTTTTGCCGCTGCAGTTGTAATTCTGTCGATTGCGCCTTCCACAGTCTCCCCTTTCAAAAGGTAACCTCTGTTAAGCATTTGCTCAGACTCTTCGTTGAGCCACCAGATATCTATATTTTCGTCCATCATAAATTGTAATTTAGCTTTTGGCAATTAGCTTTTGGCTTTTTGCTGTTATTATTTTTTAACTTTATTAATTATTTGGGCGCCTTTATCCGTCTTCCGTTCCCGCTTTTTTTCTTGTCTTGTTTGCCAAGAAAAAAGAGCTCCACTCAAGCCGGGGCGCGCTTTGCCTCTATTGAGGTCTTCACATAAAAAAGAAAATTCCAAGAATTAAAATGTTTCTTAAAATTTTCTTTTTTACACCTTTCTTAGCTTGAAACTTTGAAAGGATTTTTATTCATTTTTGTCATTCCGTAGGAATCTCGACAGGCTTAGTTTTAGATTTATATTGAAGACAATAATGTTACTTATGTCGGTGCTTCGCACCTTGAATCTACTCTCTGTTTGATTCTCTACCAATATCTCTCGACTTCGTCGCTTTGAAAATTAGATAATCGAAAAGACGAAGGCGAAAACTCCCTTCTTCTGATATCAGACTTCCAGCAGAAATCTAAAACAAATCGTTCGCTGTTATAGACTTGTCGTGCTTGGTGTAATCTACCGGACGTTTTGCGAAGAAATCATCCATAGAATTGGCGAAAACTTCCTCTTCAAACCAAACCATAGGTTTGTAATCTTCCCCAGAAATATTATATCTGGTTTTCATCCCGATTTTCTTCAATGAGTCATCTACTCTGTATTTCATAAAATCCAATAGATTTTTTTTGGAAACGTTTTCGATTTCGCCCAGTTCAAAAATCCAGTCCAGAATATTGGATTCCATTTCGATGGATTCATCTACCAAATCATAAATCGATTCGATATCTTCATCCGTCAATAAATCCGGCTGCTCTTCTCTGATTTTGTTTATAAGATAAATCCCCCCATTGGCGTGGATTTGTTCATCCACAGAAGTCCAAGCTATAATGTTGGATACATTTTTCATATAACCTTTGAATCTTGTGAAGCTCAGAATAATCGCAAACTGGCTGAACAAAGACACGTTTTCTATCAATATACTAAATAGCAACAATGAGGAAACGTAAGATTTCGGATCCTGAGAATTGGCGTTTTTCAGCACTTTACTTAGGTAATCAATTCTGTCTTTTACAGCAGGAATATCGACTACATTCAGGAATTCATCATTGTAACCCAACACTTCCAATAATCTGGAATAGGCTTCGGAATGACGAAATTCGCACTCTGCAAAGGTTGCACCCAAACCGTTGAGTTCAGGCTTAGGCAAGTGATGGTAGAGATTTCCCCAGAAGGTTTTCACATTCACCTCAATCTGCGCAATCGCCAAAAGCGCATGTTTGATTGCGTTTTTCTCATGAGGTTCTAACTGAGAATGGAAATCCTGAACATCTGCTGTAAAGTCTACTTCAGAATGAACCCAATATGACTTGTTGATCGCTTCTATAAATTGTAAAACTTCCGGATATTCAAATGGTTTATAACTTATACGTTTATCAAAAATCCCCATAATCTTGGTCTTTAATCTGTTGTTTAATAATATATTGTGAAAATTTCCGGATGTCGATAGTCTGAAAACTCTGTCTTCTTTTTCCTTCCGAAGCGCTAATACAAAAATAGAAATTGAAAGCTTTAAATGAAAGTGGTCAGCATCCAAAATTGTCAAAAAACTGACAATCATCTGTAAAAGTTTTCCACATTATGTTAAAAGTGCTTTCAATAGGCTTTCTACAAGCAAAAGATGTTTTACAGAAGCGCATAGAACGGGAATAGCCATTAAACACAGTAACGAAAATCACTTATGACAAATGATTAGAGACTGAACAACAAAAGATGAGAACGTGTTTGTGATTTACAGAATATGCAATTTGATTAAAATTTTTAACCTTTCGATTGTTTATTAGAAAAACTATGGGTTTTGAGATATTCTGTAAAAACTTCTTTGAGACTAAATTCTATGGCGGCTTTGTTAAAATTGTTTCTATAATTTTTGGATAGACTCTTTTGTTCATCAGCATAAGCGAGGAAGATATCGAAATCATATTCGTCTAAACCGTATTTTGTATAATACTCCAAATCTATCGCTGCTTTTACACGTTTGTAAAACTCTTGCTTTTCGGCATAATTGGCGGTTGTCTTTGGAGATTTTCCTGCTTTTGTCACCAAACCAGCAACTGCGCCTAAAAGCCCGCCACCTCCAGAACCGATGGAAAATAAACTCATCTGTCCTTCCCCGGGATTGCGTGGTGCAAAAGCCGATGGTATTTTGGCTGTTGGCTGAACTTCATTCATTGGCGTTCGCATATAATTGTTCATTGCCATATTGAGTGCGGTCACTTTTGCAGGAGGATTAAGTCTTGCAATATCTTTTTTGAGAATTCCGGTTGGTTTGAACGCCAGTGTTACTTCTTCTATTTCTATGGGAATGGTTACAAGTTGAACGTTAAGACTTTTTGAAAAACTCTCTGAGGTTAATGAAACCACTTTTCTTTCATAGCCTTGCCTTACAATTCTAAGTTCATCAGTAGGTTTTGCCGTAATTGCAAAGTTTCCCATTTTATCTGAGGATACAACTTGGTCTGTGCGAAGGTTATAGATACTTGCGAAAGGTAATTTGTCGCCACTTTCGTTGGAGATATTTCCGAGAATATAATCTGACTGCGAAAAAATCTTTATCGAGCAAAGAAGTATGAGAAGCGAGAGTAATTTTATTTTCATAGCCGGAAGTTTGTGCAAAATTAGTTCTATTGTATATCAATAATATAAAAGAGATTTTTTTTGATGGATAGTTTAACCGACTTTAACCTGTTTTGTGATTTTTTTAGAATTTGAGATTTTGGTTTTGTTAAATTTATTTTGAGATTTTTTTGGGGTGTTGATATTTTAAACACAAAGGGCGCAAAGTTTTTATGATTATTGAAATATTTTTAGGTTCGCAAAGGCGCTTTGCTCAGCGATTTTTATTGCTTGCAGGTATCGGAGATTTTGCAGATTTTCATTGACTATTTTTTTGAAGGGAAAATTTTAAATCGTTGAAAATTCTTGTTTATTGCACCGCTGCGTGAGGGATGGTAGTGGAAATCCTTTTGGGGATTTTGCAAAATTCCCAAAAGATTGTAACGGACAGCCCGACCCGAGATGTGGGGAAAACTTGGCGAGGGATACGCACAAATAATGATAAATGATAAATGATAAATGATAAATGATGAATGGTGAATGATGAATGGTGAATGATAAATTATAAGTGATGAGTTACGAGTGATTTTGTTTGACTGTTTTTTTTTGTGTAAATTTGTTGTCTTATTTTAAAAATTGGGGTTGACTGGTTTCGACAGCAAGACCAATGGGTAAGTAAGCATGCAGAGAACCGTAGCGCGATCTCTTAAATCCCTTGCTACAACATTTTAACTGGCAACGAAGAGTTCGCTCTTGCAGCTTAATCCGAAGTTTAGTAGGTTTCAAGCGCTTTCCCGAAGATTTTAGTAAGGAAGCAAGATGTCTCACAAACGCTCTGTTCTGCGGCGTTTGATTCTGGGGCATAGGAATGCGGAAATAAGGTTTTGGAAGCTTCGGCCAAGACTCGAAAATTTTAGAAGCTAAGGTTTAGGTTGGGTGTTTGCTCTCTGCCTAATCCCGAAAACCAATAGCAAAATAAGCATGTAGAAAGCTTGCGTATTGCTTGTTTGGACGAGGGTTCGAATCCCTCCAACTCCACTAAAACCACCTATAATTGGTGGTTTTATTTGTTTTTAGTCAACATTTAGTCAACAATTTCTATTTATATGTAAAAATTGGATAAATCAATCAAGCATCTTATTCTTTTAAAGTAGAATAAAATCCTTTGCCAAATGTATTTATTAGAGAACCTTTATTTACTATATGTTAGAGAGAACAAAATGGAAATTTATTGATTAAAAAACTAATAAAAAACTATAGTCACTAAAAGTGATAAAAAACTATACATAAGAGCTCTGTCACTGGAAGAATTTTTTAAAAAATAAATCTGAAAATATTTTTGAGTGACCCCGCCCCTAATAAAATAATTAATTTCCTTTTTAATAAAAAGGGGCACATTAAACCATGTACCCCTCGATATAAAATTTAGAGAATTTTTTATCTGCCTAACTTTTTATAAACTTTCTTCAAAACATATTCCTTAACAATATCCTCAAATTCTTTATCATCAATCATTTTGGTCAAAATATCTTAATTTTGTTCAATTTTGGTAATAAGCTTAATAGGGATTATAGAAAGCTGATGGCAATAGATGTTTTGGAGCTTTTGCAATGTTGTTAAAAACTGAATTATATTGATAATGTTCACGGAATAGAAATCCTCTAGATTGGGCGATGGGAGAAATTTTAAAGCTGACCTTCAATGATGCTTTTAAAATTCAGAAATATTATTTTGCAACTCTTTTTCTCTCTCGTATTTCCAAGCATTTTTTCTGATTTCGATGCATACAAAGGTTAAATAATAATTTTTTAATACTCCACTTCCACCCATAACTGAAAGTTCAATATTATCAGTCCTCCAAAACCACCCTAAATCACTTTTATGTGATGCTTCGCCAAAAGTATCGGTTAACATTCCAATTAGTGAAAAATCTCCAGAAGTAGTAATGTATATAGAATAAATTTTATTTTGGAAAGATTTTAACTCTAATTCTTTAATCGGTATGTGACCAATTTTTTGGAAATTAGGGCTTTTATACAAGTCAAGTGAATATGTTTTTATTTCTCCCTTATTGGACACTAATGTTAAGTTTTTATAATTTCTTACGTCTGAGCCAAGTTTAATGGTTCTAAATCCGTTATTTGATTTTAATTTATCAATATTTTGACTATTGAATTTTGACAAAAAAAAGACAGAAAATAAAATTGTCATAAATAGTTTAATGGTTCTCATTATTTTAGTTTTTTAGATATTTAGAAATAAGAAAAGCGTTTGGGTTAAAACATTCTCGTAAGAGACTTGGTAAAGCGCGTAGCAAACAAATCCTACTAACACACGCTTAGAGGGGAGTTGCATGAGACTTGTTATTCTTGCTATTAAATTTTTACTGATTTATTAAAGAATAGTAGAGTTCAATGTTCTTTAAAGAATTTATATTATTTTTTAATACACTTAATTTAAATTTCCACAAATTTAAAATTTTCTTTCTTTTTATGTCCATATATTTACAGTTTACAATTAAATGCTTTAATCAATCTTTGGTCAATTGTATGATTATTGTAGTTATTTAATAATAGTAAGTTTCGTTTCAGTTATTACTAATCTTCCTTTGAATAAAGAGACTTTACCTTTCATAAATACTTTTTTGTTTTCAATTCCCCCAATAGGTGACATGTGAAATCTTTTTTTAAAGATTCGGTCAAAGCAAACTAAATAAAGTTGTTGGAAATATTCTCCTGTAAGTCCTATTTGGAATTCTTTATTATAGAGTCTTATCAACTCATCGTCATCCTCATAATAAAGTCTAAAAAATAAAAACCTGAGGAGATTATTCTGATTGACGTAAACCTCTCCATCTTTTGAAAATCCTGAATTGTCACTTTCATTTTGAGACTTCTTCATTTCATTTAATATATCATTAAAATATTCTTGAAGTAGTTTTTCCATTATAGTTTTGTTTGATGTTAATTCAATTAAAAATTATTGAGGTTTAATTTTAAGGTTTCTACTTCGCTTTTTAAATCCTCAATTTCTCTTTCTAAATTCAAAACTTTGTCATTTATTTCATCATTGTTAAATGAACTGTCAAAGCTTTGATTTGACCAATCATCTTTTTTTACATTAATGTTCTTTTTGATTGAGTTAATTTCTTTTTGTTGTTTATAAATGATAAAAGTTAAAAAGACTGTAAAGGTTAAAAATAACAGGGTTAAAATTTTGTTGATTGTTTTCATGTTGAATTAATTAATAGTTATGAGTTATTTTACTTAACAAAGCTTGGCTAAATTAAATTTATACGGAAAACATTATTTATGTTTTTCTTTATTTTTTATTATTTAATTTTGATTCTAGGGTCTATCTCTTCTGATGCTTCTAGCATTATTGTTTCATTTGTTACAATAATTAAAGTCCTATTCTGTTTAAATGTTTTCATGAGGTTTTTAGCAATCGTTATAACCTCATCTTTCAGCAAATTTTCATTTAATTGAAATTTAGGATGATTTATAAAATCTATTTTAAGATGAGGTTCATTTTGGTCATTTAGAACAATATTAGTTTTACTTACAGAAGCACTTAAAAAAATATTCTTCTCAACTGAAAGCTGTTTTTGTAATTCTGATAGTGATTCAATAACTAAATTTTCATCAATCTTTTTTTGAGTATAGCCATACTCCAAACCAATAAAAATACTTGCTTGCAATGTTTTGATTTTTGTTTCTTTAATTTTCATTTGTAGGCTTGGAGGTTTTCAAGTTATTTTATAACATAACAACATGTTATTGATAAAGAATTTTAAAATCTTTATCTGAATGGTATTCAATTGAATAATTATGGAAATGTTTACTGAAAATGAAGGAAAACAACATATTTTTATTATTTGGGTTAAATAATCACATCGTTTTAGCACCTTCGCCTGTTGTGGTCAAGCAGGTTGCTCAGTCTTTATAGACTAGTCTTGATGATAATGTAAAAGTATAGATTATTTTTTTCTTGACAAAATATTAAAATAAAAAATGCAAAATACTGTTAATCAATATTTTGCATTATTATTTTCAGCTAATTTTATAAAATCGGCAACATTAGGGAATAATAGGAGTAAATTTTTATTAAGTATTACTAATATAAATATTATAATAATTTAATTACCAATTGTCTATTACTATAATATCTTTTAATATATCTTTTTTTATTGTTGTTACCTCACTTAATAATTGTTCTACCTCTTCCTTTAATAAATGGATATTTTGTTTAGTGGTTACTAAAGAATCGTGAATGCTCCAAATAGGCATGTTTTTATGGTTTTTGTTAATTCTTAAAGCAACATAATCTAATAAGCAGTACGATTCAATATGACTTAACAATTTATCAAAATTAATGGAATTATCTTTTATGAAACTCATTACCTTACTTACACTTGGGTATAGATTTCTGAATTGTTTTGCTTCCTTTGTTGTTGTTCTCGGACTGCTGAAAAAGACTTCCATCATTACAGATTTTGCGTAATCTCTTTTGGTTTCAAAAGATTCTTTAATTCTTGGTTGCTCAAAATCAATTTTCCTCCTTTTTTTTAATTTGCTTCTTGGTTCGATGTAATTGATTTTCATTTTATAAGGTTTTCCTTCTTCATCAATTTGAATTTCTAAATGATTAGAAAAATTTGTATAAAAATCTTTCGTTAAGATAATTTCGACAAACGCTATTATTTCGTCACTATTCACATCTAAATTACATAGTTCATTAAATTTCTTTTTAGATATTAATTTAGATGCTCCGATTTGTTTAACCAATTTGTAATCTTTCTTTAAAAAAGCCTTTAGAAAAACCGCAAAAAAGAACGGTTGAGAAGCTCTAATATCAACTGCACTTAATCTATCATCTTTGTAGTACAAACATTTTCTTAACTCTTTGTTTGTTCTGGTTAAATTAGTATGTAAGCGATTATCAGAATTGGGATTAATAGAATATTTCCAATCTTTTTTATCATACTCTAATATCAATTGCATTCCCGATTGATATTTGGCGTAATTTAGCTCTTTGTAGGGCTTAATTATCTCAAAAGCTAACATTATATCTATTGTTAAATTATCGTCGAAATACCGAACTAAATGAGGTCTCTTTTTGAGATGAAAAGCCCTTTTATCAGTTTTCAAATTATCGTTTTCGTTTTTGTTTTCATTGGTGGTAATCTCAAATTTTTTCAATAAAGATTTATCTGTAATTTCATAACCAATAATATCATCAAATAAATACTTTTCTGTTAATCTGTATTGGTTGCTTGTTCCTTTATCCGTAGAATAATTAAAGGCTTTTTCAATAATTTTACTATCGATAAAAAAATCTAAATACTTTGTATATTTCGAGAAAATTCCTTTTAGTTTTTCAGAATTTAAGCTAACTAAATAATTTTCTTTTTCAGTATTTCTGTAATGACTTGGTAAGCTAATGAATAGACTTAAAAAATAAACGGCAATATCTAATTTGATATGAGGTTTATTATATTCGTTGAATTCTAAAATAAACCCTTCCAAATCTTTTAGAAGGGTTTTTTGAATGAGGACTGTTTTTGTTTCCATAGAAAAAATATTAAAGTTGGATTAATGCTTTTTCTATATCGGAAAACTTGTAATAAACTCTTCCTCCTATCCCGAATGGTTTTAGGATTCCTTTTTGTTGCCAATTCCATAATGTACTTAAATCTACATTAAGTAGTTGGGCTGTTTCTTTTTTTGTTAAAATTGGTTTTTCTAAAAATAAACCAGTTTCGATTTGATTGTTTGTTGTTGAATTTTTACTCATAACATTTATTTTGATTGTTAATGAGCAAATATTCAGTTAGGGAAAAATTAGGGTCAAATAAAAATTAATGGCTAAAATCTTTTTAGGGAAAAATTAGATTCCCTAACAAAGCCCTAAACATCAAATCCATAATCTGTAAGTTTATTTGTAATTATTTCTACCTGCTTTGAACTGTTTATAAGAGGGTTGTTTCTTTGATTTACATTAGTGTTTCCTATTGGGTTAATTGCTGATTGTATAGTTGAGGATTTTTCACCTGTAATTGCACTTAAAATAGTTGCTAATTGATTGTTTGATATTCCTTATTTAGCTTTACTTCTTATAAAATTTAAAATCCCTAACTTTTCTAAGTAAATAATTTTCTGTACAGCTGAGGTTTCGCTTAAATCAAGCGGAGCTTCATTGCCTATAATTCTATTGTTTGAATCTTTCGAATATATGTATGTTGCTTTATCATCATTTATATTTTTATCAATCTTAAACCCTAATCTTTCTATTGTTTCATCTAGAAATTCTTTAATTCTTCTAATAGAAACTTTAATTTTCTCCTTCAGTTCTTCAGAGGCATAATTAAATATTTCATCTTCTTGAAGGTTATTATAATCATTAATAATGAAATCAATCTCTAATGCATCACTTATTTTTTTAAGATATTCATCTTTTCTATTATGATAGTGGTTATTGTAGATTTCAAAATTACATCCAAAAAAGAAAATTTTGTTTTCAGTTAGATAATCATAATCCTCCTGAAATGATTTCATTAAATCATAATCCCAAAAATTGCCTGTCTCTTTATTCTTTATCAATTCTGCATCCGATGGGAGTTCAGGCGGTAAACAGTCCATAGCATCTTCAAAAATTTTGTATAGGTTTTTTGTTGTTGAAAATTCTTTTGGTATCATATTATTTTACTCTTTTTAATGTTGTTAATTTTATATTTTCTCCCTCTTCTTCCTGTTCCTTCCATATTTCAGCAAGTTGTAACGAATAATCTAAAGGTTTTTTTCCAATATATTCAAGGAATTGTTTTTCAGAACTGTGTGCGGTAATATTCATTAAGATTGGAGTTGGAAACTCTCTTTTAGAATAAAAGTTACTTGCGAAACTTCTTCTGCAATCATGTGATGAAGCCAACTGCCATTTAGGGAATTTTCCTTTAACTGTTCTTTTCTTGTCCTTGTCAAATAAATTTCCTTCTACTAAATTAATTAGCCCTGCTTGTTGACAAACCTTTTTAATATATCTATTAAAAAATGTTGTTTGTGTTTCAATATTGTTTGAAAATAGAGGTGGAAAATCTCCATTTCTTTTATCTAAAACATTTTGGACTTCCTTATGTATAGGAATTTGAACGGTTTTTCCTGTTTTTTTCTGAATTAATGTGATGAATTGTAAGCCATTATAAACTTCAATCATGTTTTTATTCATACGAAATAAATCAGAGGCTCGTTGTCCTACATAACAGCCGATTACAAACCAATCTCTAGTTATTTCTAGCTTTTCATTAACAAATTCAGTATTTTTAATTATGTTAATCTCTTCAAAAGAAAATGGATTTTTAGGTGGAGGTATTGTAAATCCTTTTATACTATCTACTTGATGACTTACTTCATATCCATTTTTTCTTGCATCTAGTATGATTGTTTTTACAAACTTTATATATCTACCAGCTGTATTATCATTCGTTGTTCCACTTTCAATTAAAAACCTTATAAAATCTCTGCTAAATTCTAAATCGACTTCCTTTAATAAATATTTTTTCTTTTTGTAATCTTGAAATTGAATTATCTTATTAACAATAGTCCTCATCTTTTTTATAGAGCTATCACTAACTCCTTTTATTCCCTTAGGAGAAACTCCATAAGGTAATTGTTCAAGATAATATTCTCCATAATTGACTAAATAATGTTTTTCATCATGTTCGATTCTACCATTAAAAAAATCTATTTTTTTTACTAACCAATCTGCATCTATAATTTTACCTTGTGTAAAATCTTTATTGTATTCATCTAAAACAAATACTTCTAATTTTTGCAAAGTTGTTTTAAGGTTTTTATTGTTGGCGTCTCCTATTTTTGGAAATCCAGTTTTGGCACTCCAGTTTTTTGCATCACAAATAAATCCAGTTTTTCTTTTAATATCTAATGCTCTGCCTAGCGAAAATCTTAGGTAGATTGGTGCTGTTGTTGATTCGCTTTGAAGTAAGAATTGAACTTTTGCCATTGTTAAAGTGTTTATAACAAATATATTAAGTTGAAAATTATTAGACAACATTTAGACAACATTTTTGCAACATAATTAAATAAAGTTAAACGTTAATAATATCCGAATTTATTTATAATACTGATATATAATATTTTAAATATTTAAAATCATTGAATGTTATTTAATGATATTTGCATTTTTTATATTGTCTGCATCCCTCCAACTCCACAAAAAAAAAGAGACTCGTATGAGTCTCTTTTTTTAATTTATATATCTTTTTATGAACCACCTATCCAAGAAATCTACACTGATGTTCAGCATATGATAATTTTCTTTTATAGCTGCGTTGGTAAAAACACCTCTTTTTCCATAGCCATAACCTACATTAAAAATGATTTTGTTCATGGGAATTCCTAATCCAACTGTGGCTTCCATTTTATTGATTTCACGATTATTCACTTTAAAATATCCTGTATCATAATTGAGTCCAACACGATAAATTAAATTCTCAGAAATAAACTGGCTGTTTCTTCTTTGTGGAAGGAGTTCAAAGCCTAAACCATAGACTTGCTGCCTGTAGTATTTCTCATTTGTAACTGTATTTTTAACTTCATTCCAATTGCTCTGTGTAAAATCAAAACTGAACCTATATCTATCGTTTTTCAAAACACTTACACCAACGCCCATTTCCAAAGGAAGTGCAGAATCTTTTGATCTTAATTTTGTTGTAGTACTACTATTATATTCTCTGTTTTCGGTATAAACAGTTTCTCCATTAGCATTTAAATTACTTTTGAAATTAACAATAGCTCCCAATGTCAACTGAAGTCTTTCTTGTTGAAAATACTTATTGAATTGAGTTCCCAAACTGTAACTAAATCCTGTATAACATATATTTCTACTGATCTCAAGTTCTGAAGTGGTGGTAATCGTTTCAACACGGCTGATTGTTCCGAAGTTATTTTTAACTTTCCCGCCCACACTCCAATTGTTATCAATCTTATATCCCAAGGAAACCCCAAGATTGGTAATACCTCCGCTACCTTCATATGTAATCGGATATGTATCTGATGTGCCTTCTATTGGAACTGTGGAAACGAATTTATAATCCGTAGATGTTGTTGGCTGTACACTTGCAGCAAGAAAAAATTTGTTGGAAACTCTCATTGCCAATCCCAAGTTGGTGAAGTTCCCATTAATTCTTCGATCTGTTCCCTGGTTACTGGAAATCGTATTACTTTTAAGCAATCCACTCACATCGAAGATTACATTTTGAATCCCAATACTCGTTAAGGAAGCTGGATTTTTGGAATTGATGTAATCCGGTGCTTCCAAAGCAATTCCGGTATTACCTAATGAGATATTTCTGGTATTATCAACACTATTAAGAGTTCCAATGCCAAAATAGGAGTAAGGTGAAGAGTCCTGAGCAAAAGTTTTTTGTACAAAACCAAATGCTAAAATTATAATGATTTTAATTGTCTGATTCATAAAATTCTGAATTAATAACCTAAAATGTAAAGCTTAAGTTTCGCTGGATTTGTACTGTTTTTCTCGCTTCCAAACACCACTTTTCCGGATTGGACATCCAGGTAAGATGATGGATAAATCAGAATATTATAATTAGAATCGGAAGTTTCTGCCAAGATGCTATTGACGTAATTTAGCAAATCAAAGCTGTAGCCATAATCACTTTGAAACTCACTCTCCTCGGATAAACTGATTTGCATTTCCGTTGTGCCATCCGATTGATAATAAGCCGATGTAATATTATTTTTCTTATCTCCCAGATAATAGTAAAGAGGACTTGGATTATAGAAACTCTTAGAATAATAACCCGCAACCGGACTAAGAGAAAGATTGGCACTGATAATTTTATGATTTTTATAAAGACTCTTTAAAGTTTTGAGATAAGGAATTTCAACCTTTGTATAAACACCAATTCCTGCCATTAGATAAGTTTTGTTTCCTAGATTTTGGGCTTCGATTGGATTGGTGGGACTTAGATTAGCTAATTCTGAACCTGAAAAATCATTTTTAATTTTGTTGTAAGAATAAGTTGAACTTGGATTAATATCTAATGTATATTTCACTTCCTCTGTTCCGTTAACAGATGCGGTGTGGTAATATAATCTGACCGTGTTGGATACTTTTTCTTTGGTTGTTTTACTAATCTGAACCTGATAAGAAGAATTGATTCCGAAGCGGAGCATTGCATTATTATCAGAAGATGGAACAAGTGCCAGACCTTTATAAAAATTAAGAAAATATTCCTGACTGTTGGCATCTTTGCTTTTCAATAGATTAAAGAGGTTCTGACCGTAAGCCTGATCTAATTTAATTTTGACAAAACTGCTATCTGTATTAGGTCTGGGAAGAAACTCGGCACTTCCAATTGAGGCAGAAGAATACTTAAAATTGCTTTTATTATAGAGATAACCATTATTCAGCTTGATTCTACTTTCCATCGGATGAACATCCAGTTTAAAAGTTTTGAGTGTATCACCATAATAGAAATCATTATTTGTCAGATACATAACAATGGAATCAAAAACCACATTGGTCGTAGTCGCCAGAGAATAGCTGGAAGGTGTCAGTTCAAAAAGAGAAGCTGATGTAACTTTTCCGAATGTATTGTCTTTTATATTCCCAACCAGCATTGCACTTTTCCCGGATGTCACAACAGAATCTTTCATTATTGTTGACATTTTAATTGTCAGCGTATCAATCAGTGCTACTTTGGTTTGTGCCGAAACCAAGGAGTTTCCTACTTCATAAGTGTTGCTTTCTCTTTCGCAGGAGCATATGAAGAGAATAGAAACACACAACAAAACATATTTGTACATTTTTTTCTGTAAACATACACTGAGTATAATATAGAGGTAAAATGTTTTCTTCCTTTCTTTGTTAGTTTTCGACACTCTAACAGCTTTTGTAGATAGCCTCGGCTTTTATGAAGCAATACAAATTTGTCGAAATAACAAGTCCGTTTACCGACAAAAAAGCCGCGTTGGTCTAAAAAATTTTCAGAATAGATGAAAATGGAATTCATTTGCATCAAAAAAATAATGGACAAGAAACTTTCGGTCTTGGTTCTTGCTATGGCAGGACTATTTTTGGTATCAAGCTGTCGAAATGATGACGATGATGAACTGGTGGGAAATTGGGTGAGGGTTTCCGATTTGGATGGAAAACCACGTTCCAATGCTTCTGCTTTTGTGGTGAATGGGATAGGATATCTAACCGGTGGTTACGATGGAGAAGATTATTACAATGATCTTTGGAGTTACGATCCTAATGCCAACTCCTGGACGCAAAAAGCAGATTTCCCAGGCGCAAAAAGAAGTTCTGCGGTCGCTTTTGCTACGAACTCTTACGGTTATGTTGGAACAGGATATGACGGACTTAATAAATTGAATGACTTCTATAAATATGATCCAACCTCCAATTCTTGGTCTCAGATTGCTAATCTCCCAGGAACGGGCAGATATGCAGCTTTAGCTTTTGGAATTGACACTAAGGGTTATGTTGGAACAGGTTACGACGGAAGCGAACTAAAAGACTTCTACAAGTATGACGAATCTACCTCTGCTTGGAGTTCTATTGTGAGTCTAGGAGGTTCTAAAAGAAGAGATGGAGCAGCTTTCGTTATAAATGGTACAGCCTATGTCGGATTTGGAACTAATAATGGGAGTATGGTTGCAGACTTCTGGGCTTTCAATCCTAATACAGAGAGCTGGACAAGAAAGGCCGATACAAGTAATGATGATGATTCTCAAAACCGTGCGTCTACTGCAGCATTTTCAGCAGGCGGTTTAGGATATGTTTCTACAGGAACAGTCAGTGGCGTTTCTAATACTACTTGGGAATATAATCCTTCCACAGATGATTGGACAGAAAGATCAAACTTCGAAGGTTCTTCCAGAGAAAGTGCTTGTGCATTCTCATTTGGAACTTATGGTTATGTTTTGACAGGAAACAGTGGCTCTTCCTATTTTGATGATATCTGGGTTTTCCATCCAACAGAAACACAAAACGATGATGACTAGATCTTTGTGGAAATCGATGCTTTTTTCAGGGATTTGTTTGATCGCGTGTCAGAAAAAAAACAATCCAATTGACATCAAAATCACTCAACAAAAGGCAGGTTATGGTTATCAAATCATCAAAAACAAGAAAACCTTTATAGATCAGCCTTATATACCTGCAATACCTGGCGAACAGGTTTTCAAAGACAGCTTGCAAGCTAAGAAAACCGCCAGTCTTGTGGCACAAAAAATAGAAAATTCATCCATTCCTCGGATTTCGGTAGATGAACTAGACTCAATGAAGATTGAATACGAAATCCAAAAATTTCAATAAGCAATAATTCCTTCAATTCTGATATTGAAGGAATTTTGCGGTTAAAAAAAGAACTTAAATACTTGTTATGAAAACGTTTCTGAAACGCATACAAACGACCTACATCTACCACTGGATTATCTGGATGATACTTATCGTTTTCAAATTGATAATGGATTTTTCTGTCTTTGGAAACTTTGTGATCCTTATGAATCTTCAGATTTTTGTTGCTGCCATTTTTTTATTTTATCTCAATTATTATTGGTCATTGCCTTATATCATCAAGCAAAAACCAAAGACGATTTTCATCATCGTGATTTCGTTTTTTGTGATATATATTGGATTGACTATTTTATTTTCCCCACCAATGCTTCATCCACCTATTCCTCCAAAAGATTTCCCTAAGGATTTCCCAAGACCGGAAAGAATGATGAATAAAAGGCTTAATCTCCACGATATATTCTTCAAAATCGGATTGTTTTCAATCATTTTCAGCACATTATTGTTTTTTGTTGACAAATGGATGGAAAACCAGAAAATGATAAAAGCTTTGGAATTCGAGAGACAATCCAGCGAACTGAAAATCCTGACAGAACAAATCAACCCTCATTTTTTCTTCAATGCGTTGAACAGCATTTATTCTTTATCAATCACACAATCCAAAGATACGCCGAGAGTCATTTTGGTTTTGTCTGATATTATGCGTTATGTTCTGAATGACAAAAACGGACAGAAAAACAATCTGAATGATGAGATCATCAACATCAAAAAATACATCGAGATCCAGTCAATCCGATTTAATAAATTCAACAATATCAACTGGCAATTCTATGGCAACTTCGAGGCTTATAAGATTGAACCTTTATTACTTCTGACATTTATAGAAAATGCTTTCAAATATGCAGATTTTGGAAAAGGTCCAGTCGATATCAAAGCTCATTTGCAAGATCACATTTTGGATTTCAACGTCAAAAATTTTTATGAGAATAAACCCAGTGCCAGAACAGATAATAATCAGCTTGGCATTAAAAATACAAAAATGAAACTCGATTTGCTTTATCCCGAAAAATATCAGTTGGATATCAAGGATAATGGCTCTGAATACGAAATAAGTTTAAAACTTCAATTAAATTAAAGATGAATTGTATAATAGTAGATGATGAAGAATTGGCACATCACGTGATTGAAGAATTTATCTCCAGAATCCCTTTTCTGAATCTTGTGGCGAATTGTTACGACATCCAGGAAACCATTAATGTGTTGCAGAATAACACTGTTGATTTGATTTTTCTGGATATCAATCTTCCGAATATTTCCGGAATAGAATTTCTGAAAAGCTTCAACAAACTCCCGAATGTCATTATCACAACGGCTTATGACAATTGTGCCATCCAAGGTTTTGAGATGGATGTGATTGATTATCTTCTCAAACCATTTTCTTTTGAGAGATTTTTGAAGGCGACTTACAAATGTTTTAATCTTTATAATAACAAAAGAATTCTACAAGAAACTAGTAACGCTTTGAAAGAATCTTTCATCTTCGTAAGGTCCAATAATGAAGATGTGAAACTGAATCTGGATGAAATTATGAGAATCAATGCGCTGAAAGATTATATTGTGATTTATACTCATAACAGAAAACTGATCGTGCATCAAACAATGAAATCAATTATGGAAAAGATGAATTTTGATAATTTTATCCGCGTTCACAATTCGCATATTATTTCGCTTCAGCATTTGCAAAGTGTTGGCAAAAATAGTTTGACTATTGGTGACGAAAGAATCCCGGTGAGTGAAAAGTATAAGACTTATCTTTCCGGGATTATTGAAAGGTATAAATGATTTAACCTAGCTTATGAATTTTATTTCGGAATCAATTTCAGAAATCGGATTATAAATTTTATATTCACGGTCTTAAAAAAAATTCATAAAAATGAGTGTTCACATTAGTGCTAAAAAAGGAGAAATCGCAAAGACGGTTTTGATGCCCGGCGATCCACTTAGAGCAAAATATATTGCTGATAACTTTTTGACCGACGCCAAATTGGTAAGTCAAACCAGAAATATCTATTTCTACACAGGAAATTATAAAGGTAAAGAAATCACTGTTGGCGCGAGCGGAATGGGATTCCCAAGTATCGGAATCTATTCTTTCGAATTGTTTACTGAGTATGAGGTTGAGACGATCATCAGAATCGGAACTTGTGGTGCTTACTCAACTGATTTGAAATTATTCGACATCCTGAATGTAGAAAATGCAGCCAGTGAAAGTACTTACGCCAAATTTGCTTGGGGAATTGAAGAAGATGTCATTTCTAACCAAGGAAAAGCTTTTGATAAAATCAATGAAACAGCAAAAGAATTGGGACTTGAAGCAAAAGCAACCAACATCCACTCTAGCGATATCTTCTACAGAAAAGATCCTGCTGTTCCGGAAATTGCGGTAAGACACAATTGTCCTGCAGTAGAAATGGAAGCTTTTGCGCTTTTTGCTAATGCCAAACATCTTGGTAAAAATGCAGCAACAATTTTAACAGTTTCTGACATCATCCCAACACACGAGCAAATCTCGGCTGACCAAAGAGAAAAAGCATTGAGAACAATGATGGAATTATCTCTTGAAACAGCGATTAAGTTTTAATTTGAGATATTAGAGTTTAGAAGTAAGAGATTAGAACTTTGATTGACATTAAAATAAAATGCTTCTGATAATTCAGAAGCATTTTTATTATGATAAATAACTCGAAAGATTACTTTTTAATGACTTTCACAGAATTAGTTTCAGTTTCAGAAATTACTTTCAGAACATAAGTTCCATTCGTTAACTGACTCATATCCAAAGACGCATTTTTAGCATTGCTCACATTGAATCTTTGAACCAATTGGCCTGCAACATTATAAATCTCAACATTTTTTAAGTTAGAATTATTCTTATTCTGAATCGTTACAAAACCTGAAGTTGGGTTCGGATAAACACTGATTGAATTTTGTTTCTGAGCATCTTCTACAGCAAGTGTGCTGCAGTTATAAATATATAGCTCATCCAAATACCAGCCTTCTACACCGTTACAGCCATCTGTTCCCAATTCGAATCTGAATTTTATTTTGGAACCGGAAGTTACGCCAAGTTTTGACAGGTCAATAACACTTTGACCCCAGCTTCCACCAAGAGACCCACCATCTGTTCCTGTGAATGCTCTTTGTCCTTTCAATGGATTATCACTCTGAGAAGTTCCGTCCAAAGTACTATTATAACCATTTTGTGTAAACGCAGTTACTGGTAACAATGTCCAAGAACCTCCATTTAAACTATATTTAATATTTCCTCCATCCCAAGTAGCTTCTGTCGCGACATAATGATTAAATGCCATTTCATACTTACCGCTGGTAAAAGTCGGTATCGTGATTGTTGGACTTTCCAGCCTTAGGATTCCGTTTTGTAAATTGGATGCACAATCGCCGTTAATTGGATCTATAGCAAAGATTGCTTTTCCGGGTCTGCTTTTCGGCAAATTAGATTTTATAGTCCAATCTCTTGCTTCCCAAGTGGACGGTTTAGTTGGAACATTGGTTACCGTCCAGTTTCCTAAACCATTTTCCCAATCTTCTTTAAAAAGCGGATTGTTCGTTGCATTGGCGCATAAGCTTGGAGCACTCTGTGCTAGCAGTGGCGTATAATTACACTGAGTTGCTGGAGAGGTTCTGAGCTGTACGGCAAGAATACCATTTTTAACATTTTGTACATCTGCTAAAGTGATAGATTGCCCAGTTACACCTGCAGGTGTTCCAGTAGTTGATAATCCCTCTAGATTAACGCCGATTAAATCATTGGCAGATGCTTCCAGCGCATCGGCAAAATTAGCAAAATCGCTGGTTGCTGTAAGGTAATTCTTTTGTGCTCTCCACCATAGATGTGCAGCCTTTACAAAACCCATCCCGGTCATTGTGTATCCGTTGTAAGTACCGCCGTCTACCAATAACGCATATAAGTGGTTGGTCACACCTGAATTGGTGTGCACGCCTCCTGAATCGGCAGTGCCGCAATAATAATTGGCAGCATCCAAAACTTTTGCAGGATCGCCGTTACAGTTCGGATTCCACATATCTCGGATAGCACCTCCGAAAGCAGTGGCATCTTCTCCCATTTTCCATCTTAAAGATCCTGAGCAGGCTGTAGTTGTTCTTACGGACAGGTTTTCACCCTCGTCCATATAATTATTGATAAGGTCAATTGTTTCACCCCAAACATCGGAATAAGATTCGTTTAGCGCTCCAGATTGGTATTGATAGATCAACCCGCTTGTATATTCTGTATAGGCGTGCCCCCACTCGTGTGCAATAACATCATCTGTTGCAGTCCCATCACAGTATCCGGCATAAGTTCCGTTCCATCTTGCATTGGGACAGGAAATGGTGGGATCATTATTAACCGTAATCATTGTATGATCTGCCGCATCATAAGACACATACCCGAATGCATTCTTAAAGAAATTATAAACGTGTTCAGAAGTTACGACTTCGTTCTGCTGCCAATTGCTAAATGTTCCAGGAAAAGCATCACCTTCTTTCCACTTCAGATTAGAAGCATTGGTATTGGTTTCATAAAGTTTTCTATCAATAGGATGTATACCTGTAAACTGTTCTACTAATTCACCTGTGTGAGCATTAATAAAAATATATTCTCTCACATCTTTTTTGTTGGTCACTTCTATCTGATAGGCTAAATAAGGTGTAACAATTCCGCCTTGCATCAGGTTTTTGGGAAAGATGAGAAGATTCGTTTTTGCGGTTTGAAGTGGTGTATTGGATTTATTCAAATCCTGTTTTGAGACAATATCTTTAGCGATGATTTCTGCTTCTGCTGCAGTAATATCCGGAACAGTATTTAGCTTGGTTATGGAGATACTATTGCCGTTGATCGATGATAATTCTTCTTTCGCATTAAAATGAAATTTCAGTAAACCGTCATACACGGGAACACCTTGGTATTGCTGTCTGTAGGTCACATTTTTCAGACCATAGTTATCCGTTGTCTCCTGCAAGAAAACAAGATCATTCGCAGATCTCAGATTAAATGCTTTAAAGTTTTCATTAAGAAATTCAGAGGCTTTAGTTTTTGTATCTGTGGATTTCAGCTTAACAGATTGTGAAAAATAAATAAAGTTAGGGTTCGATGTACTGTTACTGATGGTAACGTTGGCTTTCATTTCATTTTTCAAGCGAGAAAGTTCTTTGGATTCCTGAGCAAACCCGCAAGCATAAGCTAAAACTATGGCAAAAGATAGAGTTTTTTTCATTTTAATATTTAATTGCTAACAAATATAAATATTCTACATAATTATATCGGCAAAAATGAAATAAACTTAATAAATTATCAAAAGCTAAGTCCGGAAATATTCATCTGGAGCTGTGCTTTGGTATCTATTACGACGGTTATGTAACTTTCCGAAAGCAAAAACTGTGTCGGCTTCAGTTCTATAACATTACCTTGTAGGCGTATTCCCTTATAATATTCTTTATTAAAACTCTCCATTAGGCTTTTCTTAGAAGAATTTTCGATATCCAGAAGCGGTATGCCATAATCATTTTCAATCATTTTGCGGATCTTACCTTCAAATAAAACCGTAAGTGCTTTTTGAAAAAAGTTTTTAGTTTTAAGATTGAAGTCTGTCTGTGTCAGTACAATCTTATGGCTTAGCGCATCATAGGCTGGTTTCCCTTTTATAAAGGCTGTTCCGGTTACACCGCCTTTTGCTTTTACTTCAATCACGATGTTTTCTTTTTCCCCATAGACTTTGATATCATCCACCTTTACTTTGTTTTTCTCATTGTTCAGAGGAAATTCTTTATTAAGAAATTGCTGCCTTGCAATTTTTGTTGCTTCATCGAAAATAATATTAGCGGTGGTTTGGAGGTTAAATATATTTGGGAGCTCTGGTTTGACAACAAAATTAGGAACGGAAGTTACATCTTTAGTAGGCAGAGGCATCTTTCCTACAAAAGTTTCCGAAAATAAATCGATCCCAACTGTGGTTTTGATTTTATCCTGAAAAACTTGAAGCGGTGTCATATAGGTATTTTGCGGAGATATTTTCAGCCAAGTATTATATTCTTGGGACACGTTAATAGGTTTGGAAAACTGATTCCACGCCATAACCAATTGAGGCTGGAGATTGAATTGAGATTTGATTTGCTGGTCTATAATTGTTGTAAATCTATTTTGTTGTTCCTTTAATACGGATTCAATAAAAGAGGCAATCGGAATTTTGACTTTACCATAATCTAAAACAGGTTTCTGCGTCCATACAAATCCGGCAGTCGTGGTCTTAGTGTTCAGTTTCCAGTCAGGTGTTGCAGCGAGACTGGTAATAAAATTCATAATCAGATTAAAATTGGTATCCTGATACATATAATAACCCAGCGTTCCATAGCCTTTTTCTGCCCAGATCTTTAGCGGTACAGAAATCATCAGTCTATTATTGGTCAAAGCTTTTATGGCGATATTACCCTGCTTTTCTACTTTGACTTTGAACTGGTCATTGTTATTATCCGTATAAGATTGATCCTCATACAAAACACCTTTCACAGATTGATTAATAAGATTATTGATCTCCGAGACCGGCAGCGACACAGGAAGAGTAATGTTGGACTTGATTTTGGGTAATGTATAAACCGGAATACTAGATTGGGAAAATATGAGCAGACTGCATATTAAAAAAAATAAAGACTGTGTTTTACTATAAATATTCATAAACTATTGATACAATATTAGAACGCTAAAATAAATGTTTTAATTATTTCACAAAACAAAAAAACCATCTCCTTCGAGATGGTTTTATATTTAAAAACTGGAAAATATTATTCTTCAGTTTTTTCTTCTGTAGAAGTTTCTGCAGCAGGAGTTTCTTCCACTTTAGCTTCAGAAGTTTCAGCAACAGGAGCAGTTTCTTTCTTTGCAGTAGATCTTCTGCTTCTTCTTGTTGTTTTCTTTTCTTCTTCGTTTGGATTGTAGATATCGTTGAAATCTACCAACTCGATTAATGCAGTATCCGCAGCATCACCAGGTCTGAAACCAGTCTTGATGATTCTTGTGTAACCACCATTTCTTTCAGCGATTTTAGGAGCTACAGTTCTGAACAATTCAGTAACCGCTTCTTTACTTTGCAAGTAAGAGAAAACGATTCTTCTATTGTGCGTTGTATCTTCTTTAGCTTTCGTCAGGATTGGTTCCACGTAAACTCTTAAAGCTTTCGCTTTAGCAACAGTAGTGTTGATTCTTTTATGTTCAATTAGGGAACAAGCCATATTAGAAAGCATTGCTTTTCTGTGTGGTGCAGTTCTACCTAAGTGATTTATCTTTTTTCCGTGTCTCATTTTGAGGATTATTTATCAGCGTCTAACTTATATTTTGCAACATCAAACCCGAAATTTAGTCCTTTTGAGTGAACCAATTCTTCAAGTTCTGTTAAAGATTTTTTACCAAAATTTCTGAATTTCATCAAATCAGACTTACTAAAAGAAACTAACTCACCAAGGGTTTCTACTTCAGCAGCTTTCAGACAGTTTAGGGCTCTTACAGATAGGTCCATATCTGCCAATTTTGACTTAAGAAGTTGTCTTGTGTGAAGTGTTTCTTCGTCGTATTGAATGGATGCCTTCACAGCCTCTGTTTCAAGAGTGATTCTTTCATCAGAGAACAACATAAAGTGATAGATCAAGATCTTAGAAGCTTCAGTTAAAGCATTCTGAGGTGTGATTGATCCATCAGTTTCAATATCCAATACTAGTTTTTCGTAGTCTGTTTTTTGCTCTACACGGTAATTTTCTATACTGTACTGTACTTTTTTTATCGGAGTAAAGATAGAATCAATAGCAATAGTTCCTATCGGAGCATTGTTTGATTTATTCTGATCAGAAGGAACATAACCTCTACCTTTTTCAATATTAAAAGTAATTTCAAACGTTACATCTTTTGCTAAAGTTGCAATTACCAAATCTGGGTTAAGGATCTCGAAATTAACGATTGAATCTCCAAGATCGCCAGCAGTCACTACATCTTTTCCAGAAACCTTTGCAGTTACCTGCTCACTTCCCGGATTTTCAGTTTTAGCTTTTAGACGTAATTGTTTAAGATTAAGAATGATTTCAGTAACATCTTCAATCACTCCCGGTATAGTTGAAAATTCGTGCTCTACGCCTTCTATTTTGATAGATGAAATAGCATATCCTTCCAGAGAAGAAAGTAAAACTCTTCTCAATGCATTACCGATTGTAAGCCCGAAACCTGGTTCTAAAGGTCTGAATTCGAATTGTCCTTTAAAATCTGTCGAGTTTAACAGGATTACTTTATCGGGTTTTATAAATGTTAAAATTGCCATAGTCTGGTTGAGCAAAAATTTGAAAAAATTATTATTTAGAGTATAATTCGACGATCAACTGTTCTTTGATGTCTTCAGGAATCTGAATTCTCTCAGGTGCACTTGTGAAAGTACCAGTTTTTTTCTCGTCATTGAATTGTAACCACTCATAATTTGCTTTTGAAGCCAAAGCATCAGAAATCACCTCCAGAGATTTAGATTTTTCTCTTACAGCAATCTCGTCACCAGCTTTTAGCAAATAAGAAGGAATGTTTACCAGCTCCCCGTTTACAGTAATATGTCTGTGAGAAACCAATTGTCTAGCAGCAGCTCTTGTTTTAGCAAAACCTAATCTGTAAACTACATTATCCAATCTTGATTCGCAAAGCTGAAGAAGAACCTCACCAGTTACTCCTTTGCTTCTGTGTGCTTTATCGAAAAGGTTAGCAAATTGTCTTTCTAAAATACCATAAGTGTACTTAGCTTTTTGCTTTTCAGCAAGCTGAGTAGCGTATTCAGATTTTTTCGCACCTCTTCTTTTGTTAGGACCGTGTTGTCCTGGTGGTTGATTTTTTCTTTTCTCGAAGTTTTTATCGTCTCCGTAAATTGCCTGACCAAATTTTCTAGCAATTTTTGTTTTAGGTCCAATATATCTTGCCATTGTTTTAAGATTTGAGGATTAAAAGATTATACTCTTCTTCTTTTAGGTGGTCTACATCCGTTGTGTGGCATAGGTGTCACGTCAACGATTTCGCTTACTTCGATACCTGAGTTGTGTAGTGTTCTGATTGCAGATTCTCTACCAGCTCCAGGACCTTTTACAAACACCTTAACTCTTCTAAGACCAGCTTCGAAAGCTACCTGAGAACAGTTTTCTGCAGCCATTTGAGCTGCGAATGGAGTATTCTTTTTAGAACCTCTGAAACCCATTTTACCGGCAGATGCCCAAGAGATAACCTCTCCGTTTTTATTTGTTAAAGAAATGATGATGTTATTGAAGGAAGCCTGAATATGAGCTTCACCAATAGCCTCAACCTTTACTTTTCTTTTTTTAACAACTTTAGTTTGTTTTGCCATAATTAATTCTAACGATTATTTACTTGCCTTTTTCTTGTTAGCAACAGTTTTTCTCTTTCCTTTACGGGTTCTAGAATTGTTTTTCGTTCTTTGGCCTCTTAAAGGTAATCCCAGTCTGTGACGTATTCCTCGTTGGCATCCTATGTCCATCAATCGCTTGATGTTCAATTGCACTTCAGATCTAAGCTCACCTTCTACTTTAATGTTTTCAGTGATGTAATTTCTGATTGCAGCCAATTCATCGTCATTCCATTCGTTGACTTTCTTGTCTTCGCTGATTCCAGCGTTTTTCAAAATTTCTGAAGCTGTGCTCTTACCGATACCGTAGATATAAGTAAGTCCAATAACGCCTCTTTTGTTCTTTGGTAAATCAATACCTGAAATTCTCGCCATAATTTAATCGGTTCTTAACCTTGTCTTTGTTTAAATTTAGGGTTCTTCTTGTTAATTACGAAAAGTACACCTTTTCTGCGTACAATTTTGCAATCAGCACTTCTTTTTTTGATAGATGCTCTAACCTTCATTTTGTTATTTTTAATATCTAAAAGTTATTCTCCCTTTAGTCAAGTCATAAGGAGAGAGTTCGAGTCTTACCTTGTCTCCAGGTAAGAGTTTTATATAATGCATTCTCATTTTACCAGAAATATGGGCAATTAATACATGCCCATTCTCTAGCTCTACTCGGAACTGTGCGTTGGAAAGTGCTTCCGTTATCACACCGTCTTGTTCTATATGTTTCTGTTTAGCCATTTATCCTATTAATAGTTTGATGATCTTGACAATTTAGATTGCATCAACCCATCATAATGATGGTTCAGCAGATATGTATTGATCTGTTGAACGGTATCTAAGATAACTCCAACCATAATCAATAACGATGTACCACCGAAAAACAGGGCAAATCTATCTGTCTGAACAAACGCTCCGTGCACTATTGCCGGAAGGACTGCAAAGATAGATAAAAAAATCGCACCTGGCAAGGTTATCTTAGATAAAATATCATCCAGATAATCAGCCGTTTCTTTTCCTGGTCGCACCTTTGGTATCAATCCACCATTTCGTTTGAGATCATCAGCCATCTGATTCACCGGAATGGTAATCGCCGTATAGAAAAATGAGAAAATTATAATCAATAATGCAAACAATACATTATACTGCCAGCTGAATACATTTTTGAATCCTGCCAAAAAAGTGTTAGATTCATCTACTTTAGTAAGCAATCCTGGAACGAACATCAGCGCTTGAGCAAAGATGATCGGCATTACTCCAGCGGCATTTACTTTCAATGGAATCCATTGTCTGGCTCCTTCCATCAGGTTTCTGCTTACTCCTCCTCTAGCCTGAGCTCTGCTCACATACTGAATCGGAATTTTTCTAACTGCAACAGAAAGAATAATTGCCAACAATACAACTAATAACCAGAATATAATCTCAACTAGAATCATAATGCTTCCCAGTCCTCCTTTACCATTCTGCGTAAGCACTTCTTGGTAAAAAGCGGTAGGAAGGTCCGCAAGGATACCCACCATGATCAGAATTGAAATACCGTTACCAATACCTTTATCCGTAATTTTTTCTCCAAGCCACATTGCAAATACTGATCCCGCTACCAGGATCACAATACTTGGAAGCCAGAACATAATGGACGCTGGGTCTATGTAATATGCTGACTGAAATTGCGAATAAGGCAAAAAATATTGAGTTACAGATGTTAGATAAGATGGTGCCTGTACAAGACAAACCCCAATTGTTAACCATCTTGTTATTTGGTTCAAAGTGTTTCTTCCACTTTCTCCGTCTTTTTGTAACTTCTGAAGATACGGAATAGCCATTCCCATCAACTGTACAATAATAGAGGCAGATATATATGGCATAATTCCTAGTGCCATAATGGAAGCACGGCTAAATGCTCCACCCGTGAAAGAAGACAATAAACCCAAAAGGCCGGCTCCTTGTTGGTTCCCGCCTTGGTTTTTGTAATGCTGTAGTAAGTTTCCTACCTCTGCCATATTAATAGCAGGAAGAGAAACGTAAGATGCGAATCTATACACAAGGACCAAAGTGAGTGTCAAGATAATTTTATCTCTAAGCTCTTTCAGACTCCAAATGTTTTTTAATGTTTGTATAAATTCTTTCATTAGTGATTAATTAAAGAGTAATTGCTTTACCTCCAGCCTTGTTGATTGCCTCTTCAGCAGACTTAGTAAATTTATCAGCAGAGATTGAAACACCAGCTTTCAAATCACCTCTACCTAGGATTTTTACTAATTCATTTTTAGAAGCTAGACCGTTTTCTACTAATACATCTCTAGTGATATCACCAGTGATATTTTTAGTATCGATCAAAGTTTGAATCGTATCAAGGTTGATTGCTCTAAACTCTTTTCTATTAATGTTTTTGAAACCAAATTTAGGTAACCTTCTTTGCAAAGGCATCTGTCCACCTTCGAAACCGATTTTCTGAGAATAACCAGCTCTTGCTTTTTGACCTTTATGTCCTTTTGTCGAAGTACCACCTTTACCGCTACCTTGTCCTCTACCAATTCTTTTTGAATTGTGAGTAGAACCTGTTGCTGGTTGTATATTATTTAAATTCATTGTTGTATTGAAATTATAGATTAAAAGATAAGAGATAAGAGACTATAAAAGAGTCTCTTTTCTCTTTGTCTATTGTTCTTATTTTTGAACTTCCAGTAAGTGACTTACAGAAGCAATCATTCCTAAGATAGATGGTGTTGCTTCGTGTTCTACAACTTGCTGAAGTCTTTTGAAACCTAGTGCTTCCAGTGTTCTTTTCTGAGTTTTAGAACGATTAATAGCACTTCTAACTAATTTTACTTTGATTGTTGCCATTGTTATAATGATTAACCGTTAAACACTTTACTTAAAGAAACTCCTCTCATTCTTGCAATCTCTTCTGGTCTTCTGATATCCAATAATGCATTGAAAGTTGCCTTTACCACATTGTGAGGGTTAGAAGAACCTTTAGATTTCGACAATACATCGTGTACCCCTGCAGATTCCAGTACTGCTCTTACAGCACCACCGGCGATAAGTCCTGTACCGTGAGACGCTGGTCTCAAGAAGATATCAGCACCACCGTATCTAGCAGAAGTCTGGTGAGGAATTGTGTGGTTGATTACAGGAACTTTTACCAAGTTTTTCTTAGCATCCTCTACAGCCTTAGCAATAGCAGAAGCAACTTCCTTAGATTTTCCAAGTCCATAACCGATAACACCATCTTCGTTTCCAACAACTACAATTGCAGAAAAACCAAATGCTCTACCACCTTTTGTTACTTTAGTTACTCTATTTACAGCAACCAGACGATCTTTCAATTCTAATCCTCCAGGTTTTACTCTTTCTATATTACTATCTAACATATGTTCTGAAATTAAAAATTAGAATTTAAGACCTGCTTCTCTAGCACCGTCAGCAAGAGCTTTTACTCTACCGTGATACACGAAACCATTTCTATCAAATACAACATTCTCGATTCCTGCTGCAAGAGCTTTAGCTGCAATAGCTTTACCAACTGCTTCAGAAACCTCGGTTTTAGTTCCTTTAGCATCTACACCTTTCTCTCTGGAAGAAGCAGATACTAATGTTTTACCTTCTTTATCATCTACTAACTGAGCGTAGATCTCTTTATTACTTTTGAATACAGACAATCTTGGTAATTCCGCAGATCCGGAGATCTTTCCTCTTACTCTTCTTTTGATTCTGATTCGTTTTTCAACTTTTGTTAATGCCATTTTCTTAAATTTTATGCAGATTTACCGGCTTTTCTTCTGATGATTTCACCCACGAATTTCACACCTTTTCCTTTGTAAGGCTCAGGTTTTCTGAAAGATCTGATCTTTGCAGCCACCATTCCAAGAAGTTGATTATCGTAAGAAGATAATGTAATGATAGGATTTTTACCTTTTTCTGTCAATGTATCCAGAGTAACTTCTTTCGGTAAATCTAGCACAATAGCGTGCGAAAAACCTAGAGCAAGTTCTAATCTCTGCCCATTGTGTGATGCTCTGTATCCAACACCTACTAATTCTAATTGCTTAGTAAATCCTGTAGAAGTACCAACAATCATATTATTTACAAGCGCTCTGTATAAACCGTGTAGCGCTTTATGTTCTTTTGAGTCTGACGGACGAGTGAATGTAAGCACACCGTCTTCTTGTGAGAAGCTGATTCCGCCTGTAAGCTCCTGAGATAATTCTCCTTTAGGACCTTTAACTGTTACAACATTATCATTCTGAGTAATTGTAACACCAGCAGGAACTTCTATAATTGCTTTACCAATTCTTGACATTTTCCTTGTTTTAAAAAATTAATATACGTAGCAAATTACTTCACCTCCTACTTTCTCTTGTCTAGCTTTCTTATCAGTCATCACTCCTTTAGAAGTAGAGATGATTGCTACGCCTAGTCCGTTTAGTACTCTTGGAAGTTCCTCAGAACCTTTGTACTGACGAAGACCTGGTCTAGAAGCTCTCTGTATAGATTTGATAGCAGGTTTGTTTGTTTGCTTATCATACTTCAAAGCGATCTTGATACTTCCCTGAACCGCATTATCCTCAAACTTATAGTTTAGGATATAACCTTGGTCGAAAAGAATCTTAGTGATCTCTTTTTTGATTTTCGATGCAGGAATTTCCACCACTTTGTGGCCTGCGCTTTGTGCGTTCCTTACTCTTGTTAGGAAATCTGAAATTGGATCTGTTACCATTTCTTTATTTTAAATTATTGGTTAATGACAACCAGTATTGAAAAGACTTGAAGATTAAATATATATAGATTTCGAATATTTCTCCATCTCACATTTTACCTTCAGTATCTAAACAACTTAATTGTCACTTTGATTTATTAATCTATTTTAATAAATATTTTCTAAACGAAAATTATTCTCCCAGAAAAAAATATTTTCTAAGCGGATGCAAAAGTACAAAAAAAAATAAAAAGATTAATTTTTTATTTTACATATACTTCGATCTAATTTTGTCCACTATTTATTAAAATACAGCTGACTTATAAAAATATAGAAGTCAGCTGTAAAAATTTTAATTGCTTACCAACTTGCTTTTTTAACACCTGGGATAAGACCGTTGTTTGCCATTTCACGGAAAGTTACTCTGGAGATACCAAACGTTCTCATATATCCTCTTGGTCTTCCTGTCAGTTTACATCTGTTGTGAAGTCTCACAGGAGATGCATTTTTCGGAAGTTTTTGCAATGCTTCGTAATCTCCGGCTTCTTTAAGAGCCTTTCTTTTCTCAGCATATTTAGCTACAGTAGCTTCTCTTTTGCGCTCACGCGCTTTCATTGATTCTTTAGCCATTTCTTAGTTCTTTTTGAAAGGTAAACCGAAGTGAGTTAATAGTGCTTTAGCTTCTTTGTCAGTTTTCGCAGATGTTACGAAAGTAATGTCCATCCCTTGGATTTTCTTCACTTTGTCAATAACAATCTCCGGGAAGATAATCTGCTCAGTAATACCCAAGTTATAATTACCTCTACCATCGAAACCGTCTGCTTTGATTCCAGAGAAATCTCTGATTCTTGGAAGTGCAGAAGAAGTTAATCTATCCAAGAACTCATACATTTTATCAGCTCTTAGAGTTACTCTTGCTCCTACTGGCATTCCCTTTCTCAATTTGAAGGCAGCCTCATCTTTTTTAGACAAAGTACCAACAGCTTTTTGACCGGTAATAGCTGTAAGTTCTTCTACTGCATAGTCTACAATCTTCTTGTCGGCTGTAGCAGCGCCCAAACCTTGTGACACAACGATTTTTTCTAATTTAGGCACTTGCATTACGCTTTTGTACCCAAATTCTTCCATCATTGCAGGAACAATTTTTTCTTTATATTGTTGTTTTGGTCTTACTATATATTCCATTGTAATTTTAATTATAAAGTTTCACCAGTTGTTTTTGCAACTCTCACTTTTTTATCACCTTCTACTTTGTATCCAGCTTTTGTAGCTTTTCCGCTATTATCAACCAATGATACGTTTGAAATATGTAGTGAAGCCTCTTTTTCAACGATTCCACCTTGAGGATTTTGAGCAGATGGCTTAGTATGTTTCTTAACAATATTAATACCTGCAACAATTACTCTTGGATCTTTACCTTCTTTTCTGATTACCTCAAGAACTTCACCTTTACTTCCTTTATTTTTTCCGGTAGTAACGATTACGTTGTCTCCTCTTTTTATTTTAACTTTTGTCATTTTCTTAAAATTTTAAAATTAAAGTACTTCAGGAGCTAATGAAATCACTTTCATATATTCTTTGTCTCTCAACTCACGGGCAACCGGTCCGAAAACACGTGTTCCTCTCATTTCTCCAGCAGCGTTTAGTAATACGCAAGCATTGTCTTCGAATTTGATGTAAGATCCATCTTTTCTTCTAACTGCTTTTTTAGTTCTTACCACTACCGCTTTCGATACTTGACCTTTTTTAGCATTACCTGATGGTGTAGAATCTTTGATAGTAACAACGATTTTATCACCAACTGAAGCATATCTTCTTCTGGTTCCTCCCAGAACTCTGATCACCAATACTTCTTTAGCACCTGTGTTATCAGCAACTTTTAATCTTGATTCTGTTTGTAACATTATTACTTAGCTTTTTCTATGATTCTTACTAATCTCCATCTCTTGTTCTTGCTCAAAGGTCTAGTTTCTGTAATCAAAACTGTATCTCCTTCGTTGCACTCATTGTTCTCATCGTGTGCAGTATATTTTTTCGTTTTTAAAACGAACTTACCGTACATTGGGTGCTTTACTCTCGTAGTTTCGCTAACAACAATAGTTTTTTCCATTTTATTGCTGGAAACTACCCCGATTCTTTCTTTTCTTAAATTTCTTTCCATTGTAAAAAGGAATATTATTGTTTGTTAGTTAACTCTGTATTTAGTCTTGCGATTGTTTTTCTCAAATCTCTGATCTGAATCGGATTCTCAACAGGACTGATTCTGTGTGCTAATTTCATTTTAGAGTAATTAGCTTTAGCATCTGCCAGTTGAACTTTGATATCCTCTACGCTTAGATTCTTGATGTCAGCTTTTTTCATTATAATAGAGATTAAAGAGGTTTAACAAAATCGTTTGCAACTATGAATTTGGTAACTACCGGCAATTTCTGCGCAGCAAGTCTAAGAGCTTCTTTCGCCACTTCGTAAGGCACTCCACCAATTTCGAACATAATTTTACCAGGTTTTACTACGGCTACCCAATATTCTACAGCACCTTTACCTTTACCCATCCTTACTTCGGCTGGTTTCTTAGTAATCGGCTTATCCGGGAATATTTTGATCCATAGCTGACCTTCTCTTTTCATATATCTTGTAGCCGCGATACGCGCTGCTTCAATCTGTCTTGCAGTGATCCAAGCACCTTCAGTCGCTTTGATCCCGAAAGTTCCGTAAGCAAGTTGATTACCTCTCTGGGCAATCCCCTTCATTTTCATCTTATGAACTCTACGGAATTTGGTTCTTTTTGGTTGTAACATAATTTCTTAAATTTTAGATTTTAGAATTTAGATTTTAAAAAAGTAACGGTCATTTAAAAACTATCCTCTAAAATTTTATTAATTATTTCTTCTTGGTTTTCTGTCTCCTCTTTCTCCTCTCTCGCCTCTTTCTCTACCGCCAGCAGGTGCTTTTTTCTGTTGTCCTACAAGTGGTGTAAGTTCTCTTTTACCGTAAACTTCACCTTTCATAATCCAAACTTTCACACCAAGCTTACCGTATTGAGTTAATGCTTCACCGATATGATAATCGATATCTGCACGGAAAGTGGACAAAGGAATTCTTCCTTCTTTGAAAGACTCTGATCTCGCCATCTCTGCACCGTTCAATCTTCCGGAGATCATCACTTTGATACCTTCTGCACCCATTCTCATTGTGCTTGCTATTGCCATCTTAACAGCTCTTCTGTAAGAGATTCTGTTTTCGATTTGTTTAGCAATACTGTCAGCAACTAAAACAGCGTCAAGCTCAGGTCTTTTGATTTCGAAGATGTTGATCTGAATATCCTTTCCAGTCAATTTTTTCAATTCTTCTTTCAATTTATCAACTTCCTGACCGCCTTTTCCGATGATTAAACCTGGTCTTGCAGTAGTGATAGTTACTGTTACTAATTTTAGTGTTCTTTCAATATAAATTTTTGAAATACCACCTTTAGATAATCTTGCTTCAAGGTATCTTCTGATTTTGTAGTCTTCAGCGATTTTATCACCGTAGTTTTTTCCACCGAACCAGTTCGAATCCCATCCTCTGATGATACCTAATCTGTTACCAATTGGATTTGTCTTCTGTCCCATACCTTGAATTAATTTTTAGTACCTAAAATTAGTGTAATGTGGTTTGATCTTTTTCTGATTCTGTAACCTCTACCTTGTGGGGCAGGTCTTAGTCTCTTCAATTGTCTTGCACTGTCTACAAATATTTCTTTAACGATAAGGTTAGCCTCCTCGATGTCAGCACCTTCGTTTTTAGCTTGCCAGTTTGCAATAGCAGAAAGCAATACTTTTTCTAATTTGTTAGATGCATCTTTCTTAGAGTATTTTAGGATATATAAAGCTTTATCAACTTCTACCCCTCTAATGATATCAGCAACTAATCTCATTTTTCTTGGAGAAGACGGACAGTCGTTATGTAACGCTTTTGCCACATCTTGGTTTGCTATTTTACGTGCTAATGCACTTTCTCTTTTTCTTGATCCCATGATTATCTACCTCCTTTATTTTTGTTACCACCGTGACCTCTGAAAGATCTAGTCGGAGAAAATTCGCCTAACTTATGACCAACCATGTTTTCTGTTACATATACCGGGATAAAAGATTTCCCGTTGTGAACAGCGATAGTTTGTCCTACGAAGTCTGGAGAAATCATAGATGCTCTAGACCAAGTTTTGATAACAGTCTTTTTACCAGACTCAACGTTTGCCTGAACCTTCTTATCTAAAGTATGATGAATGAATGGTCCTTTTTTAAGTGATCTTGCCATAATTATTTTCTTTTAGATACGATGTAACGGTTAGACACTTTGTTTTTCTTTCTTGTTTTGTAACCTTTAGCTGGCATACCGTTTCTAGATCTTGGGTGTCCACCTGAAGAACGTCCTTCACCACCTCCCATTGGGTGATCAACTGGGTTCATTACAACCGCTCTCGTTCTTGGTCTTCTACCCAACCATCTGCTTCTTCCGGCTTTACCAGATACTGTTAATTGGTGATCTGAGTTTGAAACTGAACCAATCATTGCCATACATTCAGTAAGGATCATTCTGGATTCTCCTGAAGGCAATTTGATGATTGCATATTTTCCGTCTCTTGAAGTCAATTGAGCTGAAGAACCAGCACTTCTTGCCAAGATTGCACCTTGTCCAGGCTTCATCTCTACACAAGAAATTACGGTACCCAATGGAATGTTTTTCAATTTCATTGCGTTACCTACATTTGGTTCTACGCTTTCTCCTGAAACGATTTTTTGATCTACTTTGATCCCGTTTGGAGCGATGATATATCTTTTCTCTCCATCTGCATATTCAACTAAAGCGATGAATGCAGTTCTGTTTGGATCATACTCTACAGTTTTTACCGTAGCTTCAACGTTGAATTTGTTTCTCTTGAAGTCGATAATTCTGTATTTCTTTTTGTGTCCACCGCCGGTGTAACGCATGGTCATTTTACCAGTTTGGTTACGTCCACCTGACTTTTTAATACCAACTGTCAGAGATTTCTCTGGCTTGTTAGTAGTAATTTCCTCAAAGTTGTTTACAACTCTGAATCTCTGTCCCGGGGTGATAGGTTTTAATTTTCTAACAGACATTACTATTATTTATAATTAATTAATTAGTTGCGAAAATATCAATAACTTCTCCAGCAGCCAATGTTACAACTGCTTTCTTCAATTTGTTAGTTTTCCCAACTTGAAGTCCTTTTTTCGTGTATTTAGAAGAAACTTTAGGCGCATAAATCATGGTTCTAACGTCCGCTACTTTTACACCATAAGCTGCCTCAATAGCACCTTTAATCTGGATCTTGTTAGCTTTTGGAGCTACCAAGAAAGAATAAGCACCTCTTAGATCTGTAAGATAGTTTGCTTTTTCTGAAATAATTGGTTTAATAATAAGTGACATGATTTATTTCTTTAAGTTGTCCTGAAATTTTTCTACTGCACCTTCTAAGAAGATAATCTCACCTGCGTTGATCAAATCATAAGAAGAAATCTCATTATAATTCAACACTCTTGTTTTAGGCAAGTTTCTTGAAGATAAATATACATTCTTGTTAGCTTCAGGAAGCACGAATAATGATTTTTTACCTGTAAGCGTTAAAGCATCCAACAATGTGATGAATTCTTTAGTCTTAGGCGCATCAAAACTCAAGTTTTCTAAAACTCTAATGCTGTTGTCTCTCATTTTCTGAGAAAGAACAGATTTTTTTGCTAATCTTTTAAGCGCTTTGTTCAATTTGAATCTGTAGTCTCTTGGTTTTGGACCAAACACTCTACCTCCACCTTTGAAAGTTGGCGACTTGATATCACCATATCTCGCAGATCCTGAACCTTTTTGCTTCTTAAGCTTTCTAGTAGAAGCTGTAATCTCGCTTCTTTCTTTTGATTTATGAGTACCTTGACGCTGTGCAGCAAGATATTGTTTAACCTCTAAGTAAACCGCGTGCTGATTTGGCTCAATTCCGAATACAGATTCGTCTAGAGTTACTTTTCTTCCGGTCTCTTTTCCTGATGTATTTAATACTACTAGTTCCATTTCTTGATAATTACATAAGAATTTTTAGCTCCCGGAACAGCACCTTTTACTACTAAAAGATTTTGTTCTTGATCCACTTTTAACACTTGAAGGTTTTGTACAGTTACCTGCTTACCTCCCATTCTTCCAGCCATTCTCATCCCTTTGAATACTCTTGAAGGGTCTGATCCAGCACCGATAGAACCTGGAGCTCTAAGTCTGTTGTGCTGACCATGAGTTGCCTGCATTACACCTCCAAATCCGTGTCTTTTAACAACACCTTGGAAACCTTTACCTTTAGAAGTACCTGTTACATCCACATACTCTCCTTCTGCAAACATGTTCACTTCTACTAAATCTCCTGTCTTAACATCGTGCTCGAATGCATTTCTGAATTCTACGATTTTAGCTTTAGGAGTTGAACCAGCCTTTTTGAAATGACCAGCTAACGCTTTACCAACGTTCTTCTCACTCTTGTCATCGAAACCTAGCTGAACGGCAATATATCCGTCAACTTCTTCGGTTCTGACCTGTAAAACCGAGCATGGACCAGCCTGAATAACTGTACAAGGAATGTTTTTCCCTTCTTCGTTAAACAAAGATGTCATACCGATTTTTTTACCAATAATACCTGACATTATTTATATATATCTATTATATTTTAATTCAGCATTTTAGCGGTTTCTGTGATATCTATGTTTGAAATAGGCATACTGCTTCCGTAAAATGAGTGTGCAAATTTATGTATAATTTTCAAAAGGACAAACATTTACTGTAAAATATTTTGATTTTTAACGTTTTAGCATCATTCATGAATTTTTCACGATTTTTCAAAATTGAATTTCTAAATTTGATTATGAAAAAAATATTTTCAATTTTTATTCTCATCTTATTTTTTAGCTGTAATAAACAAGGGCAACACGCACACGGATTTTACTTTTGGAAATCTAAATTATCCCTAAAAGATTCAGAAAAAAACATATTAGAACAATCAACAGTAAAAAATTTATACGTCCGGTTTTTCGATGTTGATAAAATAGGTAACAAATTTCAGCCAGTCGGCGTTATCTCCAAATCGGAAAATTTCAGCAGTTCGAAACTAATTGTTCCGGTCATTTTTATTACAAACAGAACATTTCTTTACATCAAAGATTCTGAAGTTGATTTTCTCGCCAAAAGCATTCATGAACTCATCGAAAGGAAAACAAAAGAACTAAATTTCAGAGATATTTCGGAAATCCAGATCGACTGTGATTGGACTGCCGGAACAAAAGATGATTATTTTAAATTTCTCAAAAAACTTAAAGGGCTTTCCCATAAAGAAATTACGTCCACATTACGCCTTCATCAAGTGAAAGATAAGAGAAAAATGGGAATTCCGCCAGTAAACAAAGTTTATCTGATGTGTTATTCCACGTCTTCGCCATTAGAAAACTCGGATAAAAATTCGATCCTGGACATTCAGATTCTGAAAAACTATCTCTCAGATGTTGAAAATTATCCTATAAAAAAAATAGATATTGCCTTGCCCATTTACTCTTGGGGAATCGTGACCAACCATCTTGGGAAACACAAACTGATTAATGCTCTATCTGAAAAAGATCTCAATCATAAGGATTTAGAAAAAATTTCTAACAATGAAGCCGTTGTAAAGAAAGATGGTTTCTTTTTTGGTTATTATCTTAATAAAGGTTTCAAGATAAAAGTGGAACAAATCCCGGAGAAAACCCTGGATGAAGCCGTGTTTTTTCTCAATCACAAAATTCCTAAATTTAACATCATTTATTATCAATTGGATGAAAGGTTTATCAAAAACAGAAAATTCAACCGTTAATAAAAAATTTAAACTATGAAAAAATTCTTTTTAAGCTTTGTTCTTGCATCCGCGTTATTTAATCAGTCGAAAGCTTGCGCGTGGTACGATCCGGATTATGATTACTTCAATCTTTTTACACAAAACATCATCCGGGATAAATCTCTAACGCCATTTTTGCTAACATATTCATCAAGATTCTACGAAGACGAAAAAGCTGTAATTCCTAACGAAAATATAGAAAGCTGGCAAAAATACTTCGGGAATCAGTTAAATTACCGTGAAACAGAATATTTGGTAAATCACCTACCTTTGCAGGCACTAAACGCAATCAAAACCGGGAAAACTTCTTCTGAACCAATATTAGTAAAACTTGGCAACTCATTTTACAACAAATATAAAGAAGGCATTGATTATCTTATCGAGGCCAAATATCTGGAGCCTTATATGCGAATCAGCTATGTGGAAAGTCCGGATTCTTTCTACTACCGTTCCGAAACGGATAATAAGAATGCTACTAATCTTGATTATGACAAAACAGTCGCCGCACTGAACTCGCTTTATAATTCAGCAAGAAATCCTGATATTAAATTGCGTTACGGATATCAGCTGGTGCGATTTAATCATTACACCAGACATTTTGAGGAATCTATCAATGCTTTTAAAAAATATGTCGAACCACTAAATATCAAATCTGCTCCTTATTATCTCGCCTTGGATCAATTTGCCGGTGCCGAACGTGGTCTTGGCAAAAATGAAGATGCTAACTGGCATTTTTTTCAGGTTTTTATGAATTCAAAATCTTTGAAAAGGGATGCTTTTGTGTCGATGAAACTTTCGGATAGCGCTTCTTTCAATAACATTTTGAAACGCGCTGGTAATGATAAGGAAAAAACAATGGCATATTTCCTTTTGGGCTATCAGGATTTTAATGATCCGCTCCCAATGATGAAAAAGATCTATGATATTGATCCGGAATCTGAAATGCTGAAAGTGTTAGGCGCAAGAGCAATTAATGAGCTTGAAAGAAATTATCTTCCTGTCTATTATTATCAGAATCCCGAAACACAAGATACAACTGATAAAATAACAGAGCAACCAAAAGTTAATGATAAGGAAAATTCTGAAAAACAAGAATTATCCCTTTGGCAAAGAATCGTGCGATGGTTCAAAAGTATTTTCGGTTCAAAATCTTCCGAAAAAATTGATCGCAGCAATGATCTTTCTGATAAGCAATATTTAGAAAATCCAGACAGAATTCCATTTTACAACAAAGCGGAATATAGCTACTATAATAATGACAATGATAAACCAGTCAATTACCTTTCCGACCTCGAAGGTTTTACTGACAAAATAAAAGACGAGAGCAAAGATGAATTTTGGAAAATAGCAGACGCCTATCTGAAATTTCTTCAAAAAGATTATGAAGGCAGCTCAGAAGTTTTGAGCAGCATCAAAACCAATGACAAAAATTATCAATCTCAGATCCAGAAAATGAAAATGCTGAATGATATCGTCTCACAGCCAAAAATATCATCGGATTTCGAGGAACATCTTTATAAAGATTACCGTGAGTTCTTTGAAGAAAAGCCAAAAAAAATGGAAACCGACAGCACTGCGGAAAATTTCGGATATGAGGAATATACAGCCCCTTCGACACAAGAGTTTTTAAAAGATATTCTTGCCAACCGGTATTTTCTGCAAGGTGATGATGCGAAATCTTTCCTAATGAATAATCAACTGTCTGATCTTCGATTTAATCCGAATCTGAGCCTTGCCAAAAAACTACAGGCATTCTTTAATAAAAAAGACAAATCTACTTTTGAGAGCCAAATCATTGCTAAAAACATTAACAATGTTGGAGATACCGAAGCATTCTTCAATCTTATCTACGGTGATTTTGCAATGAGAAACGCTGACTTTGCCAATGCAAAAAAATATTATGAAAAAGCCGTTCTGTTCTCAGGTATTCCTTTGCCGGACGGTTATTATGATTACAATACCGGAAATTTTGTAAAATATCAAAACACTTCGGATCTGTATAATGGATTCAGTAATATTTCCGGATTAATTTTCGGGCATAATGTGTGGGAAAGTTACCAAAGCCCAGATAATATCAGCATGAAAGCCGAAGATTTTATAAATGAATTTCCATTCATCAAACAAAATATGAATAAGCTGGAGCTGGCAGATGCTGCTTTGAGACTTCAACAAACCGGCAAAAGTAAAGGCGAGTTATCTTCAAAAGCGAATCAGCTGATTGGGAATTTGCTTTATAACACCTCAGTTTTAGGCTATTATCGTGAAGTGTTTGTGATGGATACTGATAATTCCAACGGCGGAAAATATTATTTTGGAAATGATGAAAGTCCTTTCAGGTATTATTATAAAAATTATGGTTCCAATGTTTTTATAAAACCGGACAATTTTGATCTGTCCATTCAATACTACAGTAATGCTCTGAAAAATTCCGGAGACAAAGAGCAGAAGGCAAGAATACTTTTCCAAATGGCAAGCGCCGAACAAGGTAAATATTATCAGTGGGAAGCCAGACAGCCAAGTGTATCTTATGATGATAAAAACTGGGAACAAAAATCCAAACAACGAGAGATTGAATTCGCCAATATGAAAAATGAAAAGTTCAGAACTTATTTCACACAGCTTAAACAAAACTTTAAAGATACTGAAGTTGTAAAAAGTCTAAGCGGAAGTTGTTCTTACTTTGACTATTTCATGAAAAAATAATAAAAAAGGAATCATTTCGATTCCTTTTTTTGATTTTGTTTGGATAACCACTCTTCGTGTCTCTTCTGAAAAGCTTCGTATTTATTATCCTGATTCTTCCTCGCTGCATCGATAGAATGCGATTCATGAATATCTTCCTCCTTTTCCGCATAATCAGAAAGCATTTCGTAGTAGCGATGCAACTGATCCAGTTCTTTTTCGGTAAGATCTTCAATATCTACGATTCTATTGCTTGCTTTTTCATTGGAAGCTATAAGCTCGTTCAACTTGATCTGGATAGCTTTCGAATCTTTATTCTGAGCTTTTTGAATCAGAAAGACCATAAGAAAGGTAATAATGGTTGTTCCGGTATTAATCACCAGTTGCCAAGTTTCGGAATAATTAAAAACCGGACCTGTGACCGCCCAGATGATTACAATTAATGTGGCAATAATAAATGCTGCCGAACTCCCGGTGAATTTGGTAGCCGAATTTGCGAATCTTTCGAAAAAATTTTTACTTTTCATCTTTTATATCTCAAAGATTAAAAAATTAAGACTTCTGTGGTAGAGGTCTTAAAGTTATTAAAATTTAGTTACTAATCTTTTACAAATTTGGTATTAGTTCCCCCTGAAACAATGTATCTTACTGAGCTGAATATTTCAAGTGAATCTCTAGCAGCGACATCGGAAACAGTCAAAACGTTCCTTGCCTGATTTGGATATACTTTTACTGATGTTCTGTTATTAACATCATCTACAGCCTGAGTTGAAGTTACCGTTCCTGGTTTTACCGCATAGAAAATATTTCCAATCACAGAAACTCTAGTCCCAACTTGCAGTTAAGATGCAAACAAGAAATTATCTCTTGTCCGTAAATAAGCTTACGATTTTCCCAACCCTAGTATTTATATATTGCGTCTCTGAAAATGCAGCTAAATAGTCTTCGGACATGGATGCCTATCGCTATCTTATCAGCTTCTTATCTACATAATAAAAAAATCCCTCTTCTTTCGAAAAGGGATTATTATCATAGCAAAGTGCTCGTTTTTGTCTGATAACTATTGGCTATAAGACAAATGCTAAAATCACACTTTAATTTCTACGTCTACACCGGAAGGAAGTTCTAATTTCATTAGAGCATCAACAGTTTTGGAAGAAGAAGAGTAGATATCCATCAGTCTTTTGTGAGCTGATAATTGGAATTGTTCTCTAGCTTTCTTGTTTACGTGCGGAGATCTCAATACAGTGAAGATTCTCTTGTTCGTTGGCAATGGGATTGGTCCGTTTACAACAGCACCAGTCGCCTTTACCGTTTTTACGATTTTCTCTGCAGATTTATCTACCAAGTTGTAATCGTAAGATTTAAGTTTTATTCTGATTCTTTGTGACATTTTAATCTAATTTAAATATTAACCTTTAGCCTTAGCGATTACATCTTCAGCAACGTTGTTCGGAGCAGCTTCGTATTTCTCGAATTCCATAGAAGATGTTGCTCTACCTGAAGATAAAGTTCTAAGAGAAGTTACATAACCAAACATTTCAGATAGAGGAACAAAAGCCTTGATAACTTTAGCGTTGTTTCTATCATCCATACCGTTTACAGTACCTCTTCTTCTGTTAAGGTC
>DFXK01000014.1:0-96501 GCA_002383165.1 Flavobacteriales bacterium UBA4110 | reverse complement strand
CCCATTTTAGCAGCTAATTCGAAAGATAACTGATCAGAGTCAACCGCGTGGAAAGATCCATCCTTCAAAACAATTTTCATTGCTTCAACCTCAAATCCAGCCAAAGGACCATTCTTCATAGCCTCTCTGAATCCTTTCTCAACAGAAGGGATAAATTCTTTTGGAATGTTACCACCTTTGATTTCGTTGATGAATTCAAGACCAGTTTTACCTTCATCAGCAGGACCGATTTCGAATACGATATCAGCGAACTTACCTCTACCTCCAGACTGCTTTTTGTAAACCTCTCTGTGGTTAGCTTTTTGTGTAAGAGCTTCTTTGTATTCTACTTGCGGTTGACCTTGGTTAACTTCTACTTTAAACTCTCTTCTCATACGGTCAACAATAATGTCAAGGTGAAGCTCACCCATACCTGAGATAATAGTTTGTCCTGAAGCCTCGTCAGTTTTAACCTGGAATGTAGGATCCTCTTCAGCCAATTTAGCTAGAGCGTTACCCATTTTATCCTGGTCAGCCTTAGTTTTAGGCTCAACAGCGATACCGATTACCGGATCTGGGAAGATCATAGACTCAAGAACGATTGGGTTCTTTTCATCAGATAATGTATCTCCTGTTTTGATATCTTTAAATCCTACAGCTGCACCGATATCTCCAGCCTCGATATACTCAACCGGATTTTGTTTGTTTGCGTGCATCTGATAGATTCTAGAAATTCTTTCTTTGTTNNATCCTTATCTAGTGGAGAAGGAAGATATTTACAAACAGCATCCAACATAAACTGAACTCCTTTGTTTTTGAAAGAAGATCCACAAGTCATTGGGATGATAGAAAGATCGATAGTCGCTTTTCTAAGCGCTTCGTTGATTTCCTCTTCAGAAATTGAATCCGGATCTTCGAAGAATTTCTCCATCAAAGTTTCATCGTAATCAGCAACAGCTTCTACTAATTTCTCTCTGTATTCAAGAACTTCATCCTTCATATCTTCTGGAATTGGAACTACTTCATAAGTAGCACCTTGTCCAGCCTCGTCCCAGATGATTGCTCTGTTTTTAATTAAGTCAACAACTCCTTTGAAATCCTCTTCAGCACCGATTGGTAAAACGATTGGAACTGCGTTGGATCCTAACATTTCTTTTACTTGTTTTACAACGTTCAAGAAGTCAGCACCTTGTCTGTCCATTTTGTTTACGAATCCCATTCTCGCAACTTTGTAGTTGTCAGCCAATCTCCAGTTGGTTTCAGACTGAGGTTCTACACCGTCTACTGCAGAGAAAAGGAATACCAATCCGTCCAATACTCTCAAGGATCTGTTTACTTCTACTGTGAAGTCAACGTGTCCCGGTGTATCGATGATGTTGAAGTGGTAAGGTTTTGTTTCAGGTAATTTTTTCCCCTGATCTGTTGGAAAGTTCCAAGAACAAGTCGTTGCAGCAGAAGTAATAGTAATACCTCTTTCTGCTTCCTGCTCCATCCAGTCCATTGTAGAAGCACCATCGTGAACCTCTCCAATTTTGTGGTTTACACCTGTATAGAACAAAATCCTCTCAGTCGTCGTAGTTTTACCAGCATCAATGTGCGCAGCAATACCAATATTTCTTGTAAATTTAAGATCTCTACTCATTTCTAATTAGAATTTGAAGTGTGAGAAAGCCTTGTTAGCTTCCGCCATTTTGTGAGTATCAGATTTCTTTTTGAATGCAGCACCTTCTTCTCTTGAAGCAGCTACTACTTCGTTAGCCAGTTTCAAAGCCATAGACTTATCATTTCTAGCTTTAGAATATTTGATTAACCATTTCATTGCCATAGAAATTTTTCTATCAGCTCTGATTGGCATAGGAATCTGGAAGTTAGCTCCACCTACTCTTCTAGAACGTACTTCTACGTGAGGCATTACGTTAGTTAATGCATCTTTCCAGATTTCTAATGAAGTTTTTTCAGTATCTCCTTTTTTAGTTTCTACGATATCCAATGCATCATAGAAAATCTTGAATGCGATTGACTTCTTACCGTCAAGCATTAGGTTGTTTACGAATCTTGTTACCAATTGATCATTAAACTTTGGATCTGGTAACAACGGTCTTTTTTTCGCTTTCGTCTTTCTCATTGTTTCTGTACCTTATTTAATGATTATTTTTTCTTACCTTTTGCAGGCGCTGCAGCAGCTTGTCCTGGTTTAGGTCTCTTAGCACCGTACTTAGATCTTCTCTGAGTTCTTCCATTTACACCTGCAGTGTCCAATGCACCTCTTACGATGTGGTAACGTACTCCCGGTAGGTCTTTCACCCTTCCGCCTCTTACCAATACTATCGAGTGCTCTTGAAGATTATGTCCTTCGCCCGGGATATAAGCGTTGACTTCTTTACCGTTAGAAAGTCTTACCCTTGCTACTTTTCTAAGTGCAGAGTTAGGTTTCTTAGGAGTGGTAGTATATACTCTCGTACATACACCTCGTCTTTGTGGACAAGAATCAAGGGCAGCCGATTTGCTCTTCTTGGCAAGCGTGGCTCTTCCTTTTCTTACTAATTGTTGAATAGTAGGCATTTAATTGCTTTTTATTTTAGGGTGCAAAAATATAAATAATTTTTTAATCTACAAGCAGTTAGGAATAAATATTAGAATTAATAAAATCTTTTTTTATGTCATTGTGGCATTTTCATTGATATAAAAGATATAATCTCACTATGCAGGATAGTTTAAAACTATAGAAATAAGCATTAATTTAAAGACAATACCTTTAATTTTGTCTCAATCTAAACATTAATAAATTATGAAAAATGCAGCACTGATCGGACTGAAAGAAGCCGATTGCAAAAAAATCTCAGAAAAACTCAACGTACTTTTAGCTAACTACTCCGTTTTCTATCAAAACACAAGAGGGTCGCATTGGAACATCAAAGGAGAACAGTTCTTTACTCTTCATCCGAAATTTGAGGAGTTATACAACAATCTCGTTCTTAAAATTGATGAAATAGCCGAAAGAATTTTAACTCTAGGAGCAACTCCAGCTCATAATTATTCAGATTACCTAGCTGTTTCTACAATTAATGAGAGCAAAGAGGTAACCGACGGAAACAAAAGTGTAGAAATTATTCTAAATTCTTACAAAGTAGTTATCGATTTACAAAGAGAACTTCTGGACATTACCGAGGAAGCTGGCGACGAAGGTACAAACTCCCAAATGAGCGACTATATTACCGAGCAGGAGAAAGAAGTCTGGATGTATAATTCGTATCTTGGTAAATAAAATTCACAATCAATAAAAATTCCGGTTTTCTACCGGAATTTTTTATTAATTAATATAAAAATGTTGAGTCACATTTTTATTAAGGTCAAATCTTTTTAGGTTTTTAAATAATGTTTCTGCCTCCTTTTGGTTCATTGCGTACCAAACAACAGTCTGATTTGCCACCCCCATTTTCTTTTCAATGGTCCAAGATGCAATTGGTATCCAAGATTTCGGAATACCATCAGGAAACCATTTTGGGTAAATCACAGCTACACTACAGTGCTTTTGTAATATCTGACTTGCCATATAATTATGGTATTTTTTATTAAAAATTTCTGGATCTAAATTTTTATTTTGATAATAATATCCCGCTACATCTGTAGTAGCAAGACCTGCAATATCATAAATCTTAACATTAGAAAAATAAGCTATTGCTCCTATGTCATTAACCACAACATTCTGATTTTTATAAAATCTCCCAAGTAGTCTAGACATTTCTATTTGTTGTTCTTCAATATTCTTGGAAGCATATTTTATTACCTTATAATTAACTATTGTAGTATAAAAAGAATAAAAAATCATTATGGAAAATGCCATTATAATAATTCTTTTATACGTCAGATTTCTTTTACCAACATTAAAATTAGAAAAAAAATAAGTGATCATAGGAACTGTAACCATCACAACTGCAGCCATTAGATAATTTTCATAACGGTAGCGTATTATTGCAAATAAACTATGCAAAATCACTGTCCCAACAACAGTAAGGGAAACAGTTTCGTTATTAACAATTGTAGGCCACTCCGTAATTTTGTACTTGGATAGAAAATAAAATACAACTATAACCAGTGGTGCAAAAAATATCTTGTAAAAAGAAACATTTAATAAAATTCCTTTTTTAAAAATACTCCAAAGACTAAAGAAAAAATTTGATTCGGGATAATTACCTTTCATTAAAAGAGAATTAGGAAAAAAATACCCTCCATGCTCTATGGAATAAATACCAAACAATAAAATGGGAAGATAACCAACAAAAAATATAGCTAAAGCCATTTTCCAGTTTTTTCTTAATACTAACAGAAGAGACAAAATAAGGATAAAGAACATGCTTTCGAACCTTACTGCTCCTAATAATACTGTGCATACAAGCAATTTCACAACTTGTTTTTTAGTGAATCCTAATCTCAAACTACCAGTCAGATAATAAATCATTGTGACCGTGAGCAAAATATGAAGTGTTTGCTCCATTCCTATCAGCACCATGAAATTCATCTGACAAGAAAAGATATAAAGCAAAATTCCCAACAGAAGCTCACGCTTTCCAAAGTAGTCATAAAAGTATCTGAAAATATAGTATAGGGAAAAATAGCCGCAAAAAATATTGATAAATAACGGATAGTAAACGTTATCACCAAAAATTTTGATAAGCAAACTAAGTAGTAAAGTATAAAGGATAGAAGAGGATGCGCTATCAAAACTATTGGGATTAATTCCCCAAATCCCATTTTCAGCAACATTCCTAGAAAGTGCAAGATGAATATAAGCATCATCCAGCGGGTAAACGAATTGATGGCCTGTAAGATTAGAATACGCAAGATAAAAAGAGAATCCTATAACCAAGGTAAATAAACCAGCAAAAAAATATAAATATCTATACATCCTAAATAATTTTTGCACGAAAATAATCATTAATTTTTTACAATATAATGCAAGAGATTCTATTATCTATTATATTTGTGTCTTAATTTTGCACAGATTTGAAAAAAATATTACTCTTTTTGTTAATTTCCAATTTCGCGTTCTCCCAATGGAGCATTTCTAATTCGGAAAGAAGTGCATTAATCAACATTTATAACACTACGAATGGCGAAAACTGGAACAGAACCTGGAATTTCCAAAATGATCCTAGAACTTGGTTTGGAGTTGTTGTAAAAAACGGCACAGTCACAGAACTTAACCTTTCCAGCAATGCGCTTAAAGGTAATTTTCCCTCCAATTTAACATCATTTCCTAAACTTACAAAACTAGACCTTAGTAATAATCAACTTTCTGGAGATGTGGCTGCGGGAATTTCTTCACCTAGTTTGTTGACAAAATTGGATATTAGCAACAATAGATTGACTGGAGATCCAACCCAATCTTTAAAAGGACTTTTCAATGTAGATGATTTGGCTGTGGGAGGAAATCTGTTTACAATTCCTGATGTTAATGGTTTGCTTCAGAACTTCAACAATCTCAAAGCATTGAATCTTTCAGATTTAGGATTGATTAATATTCCTGCAAAAATCACAGCTTTCACCAATCTAGAAACTTTGATTCTTGATAATAATCCAATCCCAGCCAATGCTTTTGGAAACATTGCAAATCATCCTAAATTGACAAATCTTTCTTTGTCTGGATTGCAGTTAGCTCAAATCCCTACTCAAGTTACTCAATTGACACAGCTGATAAGCCTTAACTTAAGCAACAATAATATTGCTGAACAAAATAATTCCGGATTATCAAATCTGACCAATCTTGTTTGGCTTTCTTTGGAAAACAATCAGTTAGCCCAAATTCCATCTCAGATTCCTCAACTCAAAAAATTGCAAACGCTTAATCTTGGAAGAAATAAGATTTCTGGCGGGGTTTCTCTATTGACTGGCTTAACAAACCTTCAACAACTATTTCTAAATAATAATTCACTTTCCGGAGCTTTCCCATCAGAATTTTTAGGAATGCCGAAATTATTGATGCTCAACCTCAACAGCAATCAGCTTTCGGGTGATCTCAACGATAGACTTCCGCCTATTACGCATCTTAGCAATAATAGATTCAACAAGGCACAACTTTCCAATTATGTTGCTGATTATAATGTGCAAACCGATTTAGATTATTCACCTCAGCGTTACGATGGTTTGAAAGAAGTTTTAGGCGTAATTGGTCAACCAGCGAAATTAGACCAGTCATTATCCGGCAGCGATTACACTTTCACTTGGTACAAAAATCTGGATCAAAAAACCACTACAATTACAGCAGACCTCAACTTCGCAAGTGTGGAAGAGTCAGACTACGCCACTTACACTGCGGAGGCTTACACTTATTCCGTCTTGGACAATTCCGTTGTTTTTGATTTGTCACTTTTCAGAGAACCGATATCTTTGGTTAAAGTTTTAGGCACCGAAGAATCTGCTAAATACTTCAACATCTACCCAAATCCAACTTCCGAATTCTTGAATATTGTAAGCACAAAATATGACATTCAGAAAGTCCACATTTACGATTTGAGTGGAAAACAAATGTTATCAGAATCCAAATCCAGAATCGACGTTTCCAAACTCCCAAGCGGCGTTTATATGCTGATTATCAACACACAGGAAGGCAACAAAAACTTCAAATTCATCAAACAATAATTTTTTCAGGAGCTTAATCCCGCTTTCCACTATATCTTTTTTGTAATGGCAAACAACTTGAGGATCTTTTCCGAAGCTTGCCAGCGCCATCACAAAAAAGGATGCCGTGTCAAATCGAGGAACGAGATTCGGCGATTCAAAAATTAAAAATATAAAATGAGAGCCAATCGGGGCTACGAAAACATCCGACTTCTGACTTCCAGCCTCTGACTCTTTCCCATTTCCCAAAAAATATTATCTTTGGAAACTATCGATTTAAGAAATGGAAAGCACAAAATATACGCCTACAAATAAAGTAAGAATCGTTACGGCTGCCTCGTTATTCGACGGTCACGATGCTGCGATTAATATTATGCGCCGTGTAATCCAGGGAACGGGGTGCGAAGTCATTCACCTTGGTCACGACAAATCCGCAGAAGAAGTTGTAAATACCGCTATTCAGGAAGATGCGAATGCGATTGCCCTAACTTCCTATCAAGGTGGGCACAACGAATATTTCAAATACATCTACGATCTTTTAAGAGAAAAAAATTCTCCGCAAATCAAAATTTTTGGTGGCGGTGGCGGTGTAATTCTGCCGGAAGAAATCGAAGATATTATGGCTTACGGGATCGACAGAATTTATTCCCCGGATGACGGTCGTGAACTTGGTTTACAGGGAATGATCGACGATTTGGTAAAAAGATCAGATTTCCCAACAGGAAAAGAGGTTTCTGTTCAAGATTTAGATTCAATTAGTTTTGAAAATTCTACAAGCATTGCCAAAATCATTTCAGCAGTTGAAAACTTTTCAGAAGAAAAACCTGAATTGGTTGCTGCCATTGATGAAAAATCAAAGGATTTAAATATTCCGATTATCGGTATTACAGGTACTGGTGGAGCCGGAAAATCTTCTTTAACAGACGAATTAGTAAGACGTTTTTTACGTTCAAATACCGACAAAAAAATTGCTATCATCTCGATTGATCCTTCCAAAAAGAAAACCGGAGGTGCACTTTTGGGAGACAGAATCCGTATGAATGCGATCAATGATCCTAGAGTTTATATGCGTTCAATGGCGACGAGAGAAAACAACGTTTCGGTTTCTCCGTTCATTCATTCCGCATTAAATGTGTTGAAACTGGCTCATCCTGATGTGATCATCTTAGAAACTTCAGGTATCGGTCAATCAGGTTCAGAAGTTTCGGATTTTGCTGATGTTTCAATGTACGTGATGACGCCTGAATACGGAGCTTCTACACAGTTGGAAAAAATCGATATGTTGGATTATGCAGATTTGGTGGCTTTAAATAAATCTGATAAAAGAGGAGCGCTTGATGCGCTTCAGGCGGTTAGAAAACAGTTCCAGAGAAACCATTTATTGTGGGAACAGCCGTTGGATGAAATGCCGGTTTATGCTACAAAAGCATCTCAGTTCAATGATCACGGAACGACTGAATTATACAACAGACTGGTTTCTAAAGTCAATAATAAATTTGCTGATTTAGATCTAAAAGGTTTTGTTGAACAGGAAATTACAGACGAAGTAACAATTATTCCTCCAAAAAGAGTGCGTTATTTATCTGAAATTGTTGAAAACAATAGAATTTATGATGCAAACATTGAAAAACAAGCTGAATTAGCGAGAACAATGTATCATATTGATGGTGTTAAAAAGATTATTTCCAACGAAACTTTAGACGCTGAATATCAAAAGGCAGAAAAAGAACTTCAACAGGAAAATATTGACTTCTTAAAAACTTGGGATGATACTAAAAAAGCTTTCCACGAAGAGTTTTATTCTTATTTCGTAAGAGGAAAAGAAATTAAAGTGGAAACCTCAACAGAATCTTTATCTCATTTAAGAATTCCAAAAATTGCGTTACCAAAATATAACGATTGGGGTGATTTAATCAAATGGAAAGGTCAGGAAAACCTTCCGGGGAGCTTCCCTTATACAGCAGGAATTTATCCTTTCAAAAGAACAGGTGAAGATCCCACGAGAATGTTTGCCGGAGAAGGAGGCCCGGAAAGAACCAACAGAAGATTCCACTACGTTTCTGCAGAAATGCCTGCAAAACGTTTATCAACGGCATTCGACTCGGTAACATTATATGGACAAGATCCTGCTTTACCACCGGATATTTACGGTAAAATCGGAAATGCGGGAGTTTCGATTGCAACTTTAGATGATGCTAAAAAACTATATTCAGGTTTTGATTTGGTTAATGCATTGACTTCAGTTTCAATGACAATCAACGGACCTGCTCCGATGTTGTTGGCTTTCTTTATGAACGCTGCGATCGATCAAAATGTTGAGAAATATATTGCTGAAAATAATCTTGAGGCTAAGGTTGAGGCTAAGCTTAAGGAAAAATTCGATGATAAAGGTTTAGCAAGACCAAAATATAACGGAGAATTACCTCCTTCCAATAATGGTTTAGGTTTAAAATTATTAGGAATTACAGGTGACGAAATTATTCCTGCGGATGTTTATGCTGAAATTAAAGCTAAAACTATCGCAACCGTTCGTGGAACCGTTCAGGCTGATATTTTAAAAGAAGATCAGGCTCAGAATACCTGTATTTTCTCTACGGAATTTGCTTTGAGATTAATGGGTGACGTTCAGGAATATTTCATTACACAAAAAGTAAGAAACTTCTACTCTGTTTCCATTTCAGGATATCACATTGCGGAAGCAGGAGCAAATCCGGTTTCTCAGTTGGCATTTACCTTGGCAAACGGTTTCACTTATGTGGAATATTATCTGTCAAGAGGAATGGATATCAATGATTTTGCGCCAAACTTATCATTCTTCTTCTCCAACGGAATCGACCCTGAATATTCAGTAATCGGACGTGTGGCAAGAAGAATCTGGGCAAAAGCAATGAAACTGAAGTACGGAGCAGACGAAAGAAGCCAGATGTTGAAATATCACATTCAAACTTCAGGACGTTCGCTTCACGCTCAGGAGATTGATTTTAATGACATCAGAACTACTCTTCAGGCACTTTATGCAATTTACGATAACTGTAATTCACTGCACACGAATGCTTATGACGAGGCGATTACGACTCCGACTGAGCAATCTGTAAGAAGAGCAATGGCGATTCAGTTAATTATTAATAAAGAATTAGGTTTAGCGAAAAACGAAAATCCGCTTCAAGGTTCATTTATTATCGAAGAATTGACGGATTTAGTGGAAGAAGCTGTGTATACCGAATTCGACAGAATTACGGAAAGAGGTGGCGTTCTTGGAGCAATGGAAACGATGTATCAACGTTCGAAAATCCAGGAAGAATCGATGCATTACGAATGGCTGAAGCATACAGGAGAATATCCAATCATTGGAGTAAATACTTTCTTAGGAAAAGACGGTTCACCGACGGTTCGTCCGGGAGAAGTGATTCGTTCGACTGAGGAAGAAAAGCAATTCCAGATCGAAATGCTTCATAATTTCCAGAAGTCTAATGAAGATAAATCTGCAGAAGCTTTGAAAACTTTACAGCACGCAGCCATCAACCAGCAAAACTTATTCGAAGTGATGATGGATGCCGTGAAATATTGTTCTCTTGGACAGATTACCAATGCTTTGTTTGAAGTGGGTGGAAAGTACAGAAGAAATATGTAGGCGAAGGTCGCCCGCCAATTATTTAAAAATAAAAACCTCAGAGATTTCTTTGAGGTTTTTTTTCCAAAAAAATCCAACGGTTTACTTTTTGATTAGGAAAAACATCGAATAAAAAAACTATGAAATTGCTTTGCAATTACATATGAACTTTAAAACTACTAAATCTTCATATGAAACTAAAATCTCCCGAACCATTTTGGCTAGTAAAAGATGGACTAAAACATTCTTATCCATCACTCCGAGAAAATATTGAAATAGAAATCCTTATCATCGGAGGCGGAATTACAGGTTCTCTTCTTGCTCATCAAATGATAAAAGACGGCTACAAAACTGTTTTGGTGGACCGACGCGAAATTGGGAACGGAAGTACAAGTGCCACGACTTCTATGTTGCAATATGAGATTGATGTTCCGCTTTTTGAACTCTCAGAAATGATTGGGAAAGAAGGTGCAGAAAAATCTTATTGGGCTTGTTATGATTCGATTGACGATTTGCAGAAAATTGCGAAGGAAGTCAATTCAGATTGTGGTTTCAAGAAAAAACAATCGCTTTATTTTGCTGCTTTCAAAAAAGATGTCGATGATTTGAAAAAAGAATTTGAGGCTAGAAAATCGGCGAAGTTTCCTTTGAAATGGCTTTCGGAAGACGACATTAAAAAGCAATTCAAAATAGAAAATACATTTGGCGGCATCCTTTCCGAACAAGGTGGAAGCATTGACGCATTCTGTCTGGCGCAAGACATTTTGCATTATAATAACAAAAAAGGATTGCAGATTTTCGATAAAACCGATATTATCAAATTCGATTACAAGAAAAACGGAGTTACAGCAACAACAGATTACGGAAACACGATTAAAGCTAAAAAAGTCATTTTTTGCAATGGTTTCGAAAGTACAGAAATCATCAAAGACAAATTCGTCAATCTTTTATCAACCTATGCTATTGTTGGCGAACAACACGAGAAAAATCATAAAGAGTTGAACGACCTTTTAGTTTGGAACACAGCTGAACCTTATATCTATATGCGGACAACAGACGATAATAGAATCTTGATTGGTGGCGAAGATGAAGAATTTGTTGATGAGCAAAAACGAGATTCTTTACTTTTTGACAAGGAAAAAAAATTAGTTAAAAAACTTGACAAATATCTTCCTGACAATAATTTTAGAACCGATTTTGTTTGGGCTGGAACTTTCGGAGAAACCAAAGACGGATTGCCTTATATCGGAAAACATCCCAATTTCCCAAGTGCTTACTTTGTATTAGGTTTTGGTGGCAACGGCATTACATTTTCGGTCATCGGAATGGAAATGGCTTCTGCATTTCTCAAGGGTAAAAAACACGAATTATCAGAGTATTTCAAATTCCGAAGATAATTGTCTTATGCTAATTTGAGGTTTCATTTTTTATTCTAAATTTGAGTAAAACTTCAGAAAATGAAATCCGTATTTACAATTTTCTCATTAATTCTATTTTCAGCATTCCTCAATGCCCAGAACAAAGGATTTGACCAAAAACTGGCAGATTCTCTTGGCGCAGACCAATATGGAATGAAGACTTATTATCTCGTGATTCTCAAAAAAGGAAAAGCTGAAATTACGGACAAAGCAAAGAAAGCTGAGTTGATGAAAGGTCATATGGAAAACATCAACAAACTGGCAAAAGATGGAAAACTGATTGTCGCTGGACCAATGGCGGAGAAAAATGATAATAACTATTCAGGAATTTTCATTATCGATGCTAAAACCAAAGAAGAAGCGGAAAGTTTAGTTTTGACAGACCCGTCTGTGAAATCAGGAATCTTCGATGTTGAAATTTACAAATGGTATGGTTCGGCCGCTCTTCCACTCTATCTAAAATCTCACGATAAAATAACCAAAGTTCATTTCTAAAAATGAAAATTTATAAAAACTTTGAGGATTATTTTTCTGATTTTGAAACAGAAATTGTTGAGAAATTAGAACAAATCAGAACTGAGATTAAGAATAAAATTCCAAAAGTTGAGGAATGCATCAAATATGCGATGCCGACTTTTACATTTAAGAACAAGAACTTAATTCATTTTGCGGTTTACAAAAATCATATTGGGATTTATCCCGGTTCAGAAGCGATTGTAGTTTTTGAAAAAGAATTGGAAAATTACAAGACTTCAAAAGGTGCTATTCAGATTCCTTTATCTTCAGAGCTTCCATTAGAATTAATTAATAAAATTGCGAATTACAGAAAATCCAAGATTCTCCAAAGCACAAAACCACTACAAATTAGTGGTTCAATTTAAATTTAGTTTCTATGAATTTTGATTTGATTTTTTTCGGTAGCGTTGATAATTTTTGAGATGTCATCCGTCGAAAATTTCCCTTTCACATCCACGAAAATACTTTGGTCATTATCATCATTAACTGTGATTATCATTCGCTTAATTAAGTCTTTTGATTGTTGTGCATTGATGCTAATCAATTGACCTTGTTGTTTTAAAGACATCCATTCTTCGTAATTATTCTTGGTCAAATATTTTTGAAATTCTGCTTTCACAGGTGTTTTGGAACTTTCAACAATCAGAACTTTTACATCGCTGATTTTCTTTACCAAGTCTATTACTTCCTGACTTTCTCCGTCTTCTCTCAAAGCATTTTTCACATAGGATTTCGCCAAGAAAGTAGGAACATTAATACTAACAAAAGTCGAACTTTCTTTGAATCCTGTATTATCAAAAAAGTCTGTGTGAACTTTATTTTGAGAAACCATACACGACTGAAGAAAAAAACCGACAATCGTCAAAATAATGATGTACAAGAATCGTATCATAGCTTTAGTTTTTAGTTGATTGAGTTAATTGTTGAACCTGTTCTTTCGCTTGCAGATTTGGTCACTTTAGAAGGATTCCCTCTGTATTGTACAGACGCGGCAGATGTTGCGCTTGCTGTTAAACTTTCGGTTGTATTGATTTTCACACTTGAGCCGGAAGAGGCATCTACAACTGCAGATTTGGTTACGAAATCTCCTGCTGAGATAGAACTTCCACTACTTGCGCTGTAAACTCCAGAATCTGCTTTTCCTGTCAATTTGATTGAGCTTCCGCTGCTAGCTTCCAAAGCTAGAGATTTAGTTTCAAGGTTGAATTTCACACTTACTCCAGAAGAAACCTCCAAAGCCGTGTTTGTAGAAACTTTGAAGTTTCCTGAAACCTGAGAGCCAGATGAGCAGCTTGCTGCAAAAGTAGTCTCGTTAACCAGATTTATCGCTTTGAAAGTCGAACCAGATTTGGTAATTAATTTTGATAATTTTGGCCCGGAAACAATTACTTTTAGACTATTGAAATTCAAATTCTTAATACCTTTGTTTCTTACAAATATTTTCAAAATACCGTTTTCAACTTCTGTTATAACGTATTGTTGTTTTTCTGGCTCTACTTTTACAACCACACTTTGTTTTGGGCTTTGAGTGAATTCTACATCAACACCTGAAGAAGTTTCTATTCCGTTAAAGGCAGGAACATTTCTTTCGCTTCCAACATTGACATTGTCTGATTTGATAGTAGACACCGGATTTAATGAAGTGACATTTTTTGTTTCAGACATCAGGTTATTGACATCATCCATAGAGATTTTTCCGTCCAGCATCATCAGAACTGAGCTGTCATCTGACATAATGTTAAGAATCAAATTATCCATCACATTGGCTGTAATATCCTGAGCCATAAACTTGATCTTCGCATCTTTACTGTTTACAGTTACCAGCTCTTCATACTTCATATTTTTAAGCGATGCGGCGATATCTTTCTCAATTTTTCCTTCGTTCACAATCGGGTTTTTGGATGTTCCGGATTTCTCAAGAACAAGCATTTTCAGTCCGTTAACTTTGCCTAAAAGTGGTTGGATCTTGCCTAGTTCTTCATCATCTATTTTAAGATTATTCAATAATTTGAACATAGGCTTCGCAATCTTGATAGATGTCACACCTTCTGTGTCCTGATATTTATCAAAGAGCTTATTAAGTTCTTCTGTTTGTCCGAAAATATTAGTGGACAGAAGAAATAATACGATGAATATTGATATTTTTTTCATAATAATTTTGGTCTATGCAATCGCTATTTTATTAGTACTAATTTTCAGAAGTTTCTTTGACAGCGATTTTAATTAATGTTAAAAATTAAGAATCTTATAAAAATCAACAGTTTGATTTTGGGCAGATTCTGCGTGATTTATGGTTTTGGTAACGTTACTTGCAAAATAATTAAATGTATCCTCTGTTATAGCAATAGCTTCCTGCTCGTTGTAGATTGGTTTTCCATTGATAATCACATAATTCGGATTATAATCTGAATCTGAGTTTACTTGATTTTGGGTTTGATACTCAGTTTTAATTTGTTTCGGCTGATGATGCGCCAATTGTGTTGTTGATTGTTGATTATCAACTATATTTTTATTCTCTATTTCTGGCTTTTCTGGCTGTACATCTTGCTGAGCTAAAACTGGCTGTTGAGTCTGGGTTTCTTCAACTGGAGAAACTTTTGGAGTTTCAATTTTCTTAGGTTTTTCAGTGTGATTAGCAACTTGAGGTCCTATATTTTCAGGATTATTGAACATCCAAAAGCCACAGATTCCCATTAACAGAACCAAACTCGCAGCCATCCAATATTGTGTATAAGATTTCCTTTTTACAATTGGAAGTGCAACTATTTTTGGTTCTTCAGTTTTCTTCAAGAAATCATCGAAACTTATATCCAATTTATCCTGTTTCTCTTCATTCAGAAAAGAAAAATAAGGATTATCGCTTTCGTTTTTGAGAAACAGATGTTCTTCCGGCGTCAGCTCTTCGCCTTCGAAGAATCTAGATTCCCAATCCTTGTATCTGTCTGTTTTCATATTCATAAAGTTTGTTAATTGATTCTTTCACTTTTTGTCTGGCTCTCATCAGGTTCACGCGGACTGCGTTTTCCTCCATCTCCATAATTTCAGAAATCTCCGAAATCTCATATTCCTCGACATCTTTTAAGTGAATGACCATTTTTTGTTTCTCGGGCAGTTGGTTAATGAATCCCAAAATCTGCTCTCTCATATTATTTGTCTCTATCTGATAAAGCTCCGAATTATGTCTCGTTTGACTCGCAAATCCGAGTTTCACTTCGTGGTGTTTCAAGCGGTTCAGACATTCGTTTTTCACACTTCGCAGCGCAAAACTTTTCAGATTTTCTACAACCATTAATTCATTTTTCTTTTGCCAGAACTTCATCATCAAATCCATTACAACATCTTCGGCTTCATCTGCGCTCATCAAAAACTTTTTCGCAAAACGATACATCTCATCTTTGAGAATGTAGACCGTTTGTTTAAAGTTGTCTTGAGTCATAGATTCAGGTTAATGTAATATTTGAGGTTAAAAGCATTTATTCTTGAAACCTTTTAATTTCTTGGTTGTTTAAAAGTAAGACATTTGTCAATCAGAATTTATTACATCAAAAATAAAAAAAGAACTTTAATAATTATTAAAGTTCTGAAAATCAATTTATTTAAATATATTTTTATTAAGATAATGCTCTGAATAATTGAGAAAACATTTTCATATTCTTTGGATTTAGTTTTTTATCTTTAATCTCTGATTCTATTTTATCTTTTTTTTCTGGAAACATCTTAATCAGGTCATCTTTCGTTTTTGGCATTTGCAAAATTTGACCGTCGTTTTTTTGAAAATAAAAAACATCTGGCAAATCCTCATATACATTTTCTTTATCTCTATCAAAGGAATCCTGAGCATACTTACCTTTGTCATATTTCTTAGATATTTTCATCAGAAGAGTAGCCGTATCTAATTTTTTAACTTCAAATAAGTATCCAATTACTTTTTTTCCATTGTATGGATACTCTAACAAATATAATATTTCGTCACTGTCAATAATATGTATTGGAGAATATTCTGGTTTTTTATAAATGGTCATATTTTGTCCATTATTAATAATGTCAACCTCATCTTTATATGCGTTGTACCTCATATCGACAAGCGTTTGGTTATTAGCAATTTTTGCTTTTTTGTACTCTGTGTATAAATAAGGAGAGCCTTTTGTTTCAAGTGGATTTACATAACCAGATCTCCCAATCAAATTTCTAAAATTGACATTCTCATTTGAAATATTAGCATTTCCTTGTTGACCAAACAAACTATTCCCTAGAATAGAAAGTGATAACAAAGTAATATTAAATATATATTTTTTCATCGCATTAATTTTATACAAACTTAATAAAAAAATCATTCTCCAGAATTAACATTTGCAGAATCACTTTCTGCCGATGATCCTTTAGGATTCATTGTTTTGTTAAATTTTTCCATTTCGAAAGGGAAATTTTCAAATAATCCAGATAATGACAATGCAGAATAAACTCTTTGTGAATATTTGTTTCCAATGGCGATTATCGTCACTTTAGATTTCAGAAGATGTGCAAAAACCGAATTGGTACCGTGCCACCAACCATTGTGATACGTCAATTTTTCTCCATTATCAAATTCCTTCATACGGAAACCGAGACCATAATTGTTGATTCCCTTTTTCTCGTTACTATAAGCTTCGAAGATTTTATTGGCTAATTCAGGCTTCAAGAAATCCTTTGAAAACAGCGCAACTGAAAAATTAAGTAAATCTTTTGGTGTGGTATAAACGTTTTTATCGCCATAAATCAAGTCTAGATTTGCCAATGGATACAATCTGAAACCGCTGTAGAACGATTGTGAAGCTGTGGGAGTATCTTTTTTCTGGAATATAAACGTATGATTCATTTTCAGCGGTTTGAAAACAATCTCCTGCATCGCTTCCGGAAAAGGTGTTGCAGTCACTTTTTCTACAATCAGGGCCAATAAAGCGAAATTGGTGTTGCAGTACATAAAACCAGTGTTGGAAAGTCGCGCCAATTCCGGTTTGTATTTAATCAACATATCCAAAACATCCTGATTCGTCAAAAATTCTTTTTTCAATTCCTCCGGAGCAGGTTTGATGCCCTGGTCAAAATGTTCATATTTCGGAAGTCCACTTCTTTGGGACAACAAACTGAAAACCGTAATATCTTTATATGGGAATTTTGGAAAAAACTTAGTCAAATCATCTTCCAGCTTCAGCTTTCCACCTTCAACCAATTTCAAAACAGCCATTGCAGTCATCGTTTTGCTAACAGAAGCTACGTGAAGTGGCGTATTTTCGTCAATTGGCATTTGCATATTTTCTCTGCCAAAACCTCTGTATTTTTCGAAGATAATTTTATCACCTTTCGCTACAAGAACTCCACCACTTAGATCACCTTGTTCCCAGACTTTTTGATAATAATTATTGATGAGAGGGAGAATTGTGGACTCATTTTCTAAAGTAGATTCTGCCGGCGTAAATACTTTGGATAAATCTACATTGCTGTAATTGGGAAGTTTGGATTGGTAGATTTCTGTTGTTTCTTCTTTTTGTTTTTTGCAAGAAATGATGGTTGCAAACGCTAAACTGACTGTAATTATTTTTCTAAAATTCATTATTATCCAAACTTCGTTAAGGCTCGCAAGTTAACATAAAATGAGTCTTTAGAAGACACCAATTTTCTTAAGAATTGTTAAATGTGGAGAATTTTTTTGAGACTTAATTTTTAAAGTCTACAAGAATTTTATCAACGATAACTTGGGCCAATTTTTCTTTACTTTGCTGCGTCCAACCTCCAATATGTGGTGTAACAATCACTTTTTCAGAATCTAATAAGTATTTCAAATCTTGATTTTCTGTTTCAAGATTTTCAAAAGATGACTTTTCGTATTCCAAAACATCCAGGCAAGCACCCAAAACCTTGCCGGATTCAATTGCTTGTACTAAAGCTTTAGTTTTTAAATTTTTTCCTCGAGCGGTGTTGACAAAATAGAAATTCTTTTCCATTTTTGAAATAAATTCTTCATCAATCAAATAATGAGTTTCATTTGTCAAAGGAATATGAAGACTCAAAATATCTGCTCTATTTTGAAGTTCTTCCAAAGAAACTTGCGTTGCAAATTCGTCAGAAAGATTTGGTAAAATATCATGGAAAATAACTTTGACTCCAAAACCTGAAAGTCTTTTCGCCGTGGCTTTTCCCATATTGCCGTAACCGATGATTCCGAAAGTTTTCCCAAGCAATTCATCGCCACGATTTTCTTCGCGTTTCCAGATTCCGTTTTTCACTTCGTTCGATGCAATGAATAATCTGTTCATTAGAATCAACAACATCCCAACAACGTGTTCCGCCACAGAATCTCGGTTTCCTTCGGGCGAATTAATTAATTTAATTCCTAAATTCTCAGCCGTTTCAATATCAATATTTTCCATTCCTGCGCCAACTCTCGCAATGAATTTGAGATGAGAAGCTTTGATCAGAAAATTTTGGTCTATTGGAATTCGGCTTCGGATAATAATTCCTTCATAATTCTGGATTTTCTCCAAAACCTCATCATAACTGGAAGTATAATCTGCATCAAAAACAAAACCTTTTTCAGAAAGTTGTTCTTCTATTAATGGATGGTTGGTGTCTAATAATAAAATTCGCATTATTGATTATAAATGATAATGAATAGTTGATAAATGATTAAAAAAAATGGAAGAAAAAATCTTCCGTTGTCATTTATATTTCAATTTCTCCTGCAAACAATTTTTTCAATTCTACAGAATCTGTTGGTTTCATTCTTCCAGAAAGAATTAGTGACAATTCTTTTCTTCTGAGCGCTGCATCAAAACGTTTTAATTCATCTTCTGTTTCTGGCTCAATTGCAGGAATCGGAATCGGACGATTGAATTCGTCCACTGCAACGAAAGTATAAATCCCTTCGTTGGTATGGATTTTTGTCTGATTAATCGGATCATCCAACCAAACATCCACGTAAACTTCCATTGATGTAGAAAACGCTCTGGAAACTTTGGATTCCAAAACTACAATTCCACCTTCCGGAATCGGATGATTGAAAGAAACGTGATTCACAGAAGCGGTTACAACTCTTCTTTCGCAATGTCTTGTTGCTGAGATAGAAGCCGCTCTGTCCATTCTTGACAACAGCTCGCCTCCGAAAAGATTTCTTAATGAATTGGTTTCGTTAGGCAGGACGATGTTTGTCATTACCGTAAGGCTATCTATTGGTTTTTTGGATTTTTGCATTAGTTGTAGGTTTTATACTATCTGTTTTTATAGAATCTTGTTTGGGAGCAACCAAAACTTTTGGTTTCTCAACTGTTTTGACAATTTGTTTTGTCGGGATATTTGATGATTTTCCGAATATCAGTTCTTGGTCTCCAAAAAGAAATAATGCTACTAACCCAACAACAATTACACTTAGAAAAGCCCAAATAACACTTTTATTAAGGGTATAATCTTCTGTAAAATTATTTTTTGATTTGAAAGTTTTAAGATGTTGCAAATCCACTTTTTCAAAACCAAAAACATCTTCATCATTATTTGTTACTTTAACAACCTTGTTGTCTTCGTTTAATTGATATTGACCAAGATTTTCAAGATTCAGAACGTTTTCAGTCTGTAATTTCTGAAACCATTTTGCCACTTCATTTTTAAGGTTCATTTGAACTATAAAAAGATTGGAGTTGGTTTCATCAGCAATATATTTCGCTAACTTACTGTCGTAACCAGAAGGATTATATTCGAAAGTTACAATCTCTTTTGGAGGAATAATAATAGAATTTTCTGCATCAATTTTAGCAGATTCCTTGGTAAGTTCAAAAACGCCAAATTCCGGAACTTCTGCTCTATTATGCTTCAGAAGATATTGATATAAAAGATATTCAAAATTCATCGCCACAAAACTACATAATTTTTGATGTTAAAGAAAATATAAAAGGTTGCTTTTACAGCAACCTTCTTGATTTGATATGAATTAACTAAACTTAGTATGCAAATTTCACAACTTCTGAGATGTTGTTACCAGAAATCGTAGCCAAGAACATTCCTTTTTGAGAAAGGTTCAAGTCAATTGGACTTCCATTTGCGTTTATTTTTAAGGTCTTGATTACTTTTCCTCCAAAATCATAAACTGTGATATCCAGATTTCCTTTTGCAGAAGTAAAAAATTTTCCGGCTGCAACCTTAGATTTTGTTTTTGAACCAACTTCAGATACGGCTAAGGTTGTCAAAGTTGTTGGTCCTTCAAGATCTCTGTCGACAGATTGAAAATCGGCTCCATTCGATTTGTTTTTAAAAACAACACCAATTCTTTGCACTACAGTTCCCTGTGGCATTATAGAATTGGAATTGGTAAAGAACTTGGAATTGAGGTCAATAGTTCCAACGTATGCATTTTCTGTAGCATCCCAGCTCATCATGATGTTTGAGTTATTCCAAGAATCGTCGAAGTTTCCTTTGTCATTATCCCCATCTGACTGTGCAGACCAAACGTGGACATAGAATGTTGGATTACTTTGCGGATCGTAGAAACTCCAGTCTCCTGATTTTCCGTAAGTTAATTTATAAACACCATTCGTCACGGTATAAGTTAATTGTGCAGAAAGTGCAACACTTGCAAAAGCCGCAAGTGCTAAAGAATAGATTTTTTTCATTGATGTAAATTTTTAAGGTCTATATTTGATTTCAATGATTTTTATTCTTCATCAAAGAAATCTCTGTAAATCTAATATTAATTTTTTGTTAACAATAAAAAAGTTTACAAATAGACCTTAAAAATATACAACTAATTGATTTTCAGTATTTAAAATTTTATTTAAACTTCAAAGAAACCCCAAAAAGGAAGTTAATTCCGGCTTGAGCGAAGTAATATGGTCCACTAAAACCGTTGTTGACATACTTCGTATTGGTGAAATTATTTAACAAGAACCTCAAAGTCACTTCTTGTTTCTGAAAAGGCAATTTGTACGAAACATTGAAGTCTGGAACAAAATAAGAATCCAACTGATTTTCAAGGTCTCCAGTATTATCCAAGAATTGCTTCCCTACAAATTGTCCAGTAACTCCAAAATTCAAATTCTTAACAGGCGAATATTGAATATTGGCATTGGCAATGATACTTGGGGAGAAAGATATATCAGTATTTCCGTAGTCTTTCAAACCATCTTCTGTTTCCGAGTAAAAATTTTGGTTCTTATTCTCACTGATAGTTGCATTGGCCGAAATCTGAAGCTGGTCAGTAATTTTGGACAAAACCCCCAATTCTAATCCTAATCGGTAACTTCTTCCACTATTTGTTCTAATGAATTCTCCAACGTTATTGATTTGACCGTTCAAAACCAACTGATTTTTGTAATACATATAGTAGGCATTGGCAGTCACAGCAACTTTTCCAATCTGCTGTTCCCAACCTGCTTCGAAATCGTGTAAGGTTTCTTCTTTTGTGGTCGGATTTGCAAACAGATCATCTCGGTTTGGTTCGCGATGCGCATTGGCATAGGAAACGAATACTTTTCCGTTTTCAATATTGAAATTGACGCCAACTTTCGGGTTAAAAAAAGTCCATTTTCTGTATAGATCTGCACCTTCACCATCGCCCTGTTGGACAATTTTTGTATCATAATTGATGTTTCTTAGTTGCAAATCGCCAAAAAATTCAAATTGGTTTAATTTATAAATAGCTTTGGCAAATCCCGAAACTTCGTTCTTCACCGAATTATTTCGGTAATATTCGTGTTCATCAATTTGTGGTAGAAAAACGCCGGTTACATTACCAAAATGTCTTCCGTAATACTGATTGGCAACTGCTCCGAAATTCAAATCAAGATTGCCCAATTTTCCATACAAAGTAGAAATCACACCATAAAAATCATTGTCTAACCATTTTTTTCTGATGAAATCTGAAGTCTTAATTTCTGTTCCGTTGTCGATAATATTAGGTAAATTGTATTTAGAAAATTTAGCATCTTGTTTGTAATTTTCATACCAGCCTTTTCCTTTCGTATAATGTGCCGTAGTTTCTAATTTCCAATCATCAGAAAATCTCTGGTTCCATAATAACTGATAATGATTTTGCTTGTAATTATCTGTTTCATTATCATAAAAATCAACAATATTTTCCCAGTTTGCATCATAGATTGCTCCGGAATAATTGAATTTCGGGTTTGTTTCCCAAGTAGCTTTATCCACCCCATTCCAAGCTTGATATGTTTTCTCCTTTCCTCCGAAAGCCAAGAACCTCACCTCCGTATTTTTTTCCTGAAACAAAGCAGAAAAATTATAGGAATGAAGATTAGAAGAAGCTCTGTCTATATAACCATCGGAATGGATATGTGTATATCTTCCCATCACAGACAAACGATTTTTCCAGAATTTCCCAGAATTGATTTCCGCAGAATATTTGTACGTATTGAATGAACCATAAGAGTCATCAGATTTTACTGAAAATTCATCTGAGGGATCTTTAGAAATCACATTAACACTAGCTCCAAAGGCAGAAACCCCATTAGAAGAAGTTCCTACACCTCTCTGTATTACAATTTGTGAAGCAGAACTTGTGAGATCCGGAACATTCACAAAAAAAGTTCCTTGAGATTCGGAATCGTTGTACGGAACACCATTCATCATCACATTGACACTCGTTCCAGCAGTACCTCTAATTCTGAATCCTGTGTAACCAACGCCATTTCCTGCATCAGAAGTAGAGATTACAGACATTTGGTTTTTCAAAAGAATCGGTAAATCTTGCCCAAGATTTTTATCTGCCAAATCTTTTTGGACATTAATAATTGCTTTTGCAGTTGGCGTTCTTTTGGTAAATTCTACAGCTTGGATATTCGTAACTTGTGTAGAATCTGTAGTTTGAGAAAAATAAAATGGAGCAGCAAATACTCCTAAAAAAATAAATCCTTTCATTCTTTTAAATTTAATTGTTAAAATTTATGAGAATAAAAGGGGCGTAAAGAATTAACAATGAAGAATTAATAATTTATAATCTCCGGAAATTACATTTTATTAATTTATTAATTTTTAATTATTCATTAAAAATTTTTTCCCTAAACAGCATTATCTGTTCCAGGTTCATTGGGTATAATCTCAGCTTTTTACAGCACCCCTTAAATTTCTGAACGCGAAATTAGAAAAATTTTAATTAATATGCGTGATTATTTTTATTGATGTAAAAATAGTCTTTTCCATTTTTGGAAACCTCAAATAAACTGGCCGTTTTCCAGCTGAGGTTAGTCTTTATATCTTCATACTCAAAAGGAATTACAACCTGATTTTTTTTATTGATTATGCCAAATTTATTCTCTCTAACAGCAATAATCATAGGATCTTCTATATTCCCATCCAGGACATAAAGCATCTGATACTGTGGATAGATTTCAAAGTCGCGGAAGTTCCTCACGTCTGCATCAGTTTTTATTGTAAGTCCATAAAAACCATTATAAACGAAGGCTTTATATTTAAGAGCTTCATAAGGCGTCAGGCATTTGCCGAGATCATTTTTCTGGTATTGATAAACCCGTTTACCTAATTTATCAATCCTGTAAGTAATTCTATCTTGTTCAACTGTTGCAAAATCTGCAGAACCAAATTGACGCAGGTTTTCTTTAGGGGAATTAAGAAGATTGCAGTCTTCCGCAAAGAACATCGCAATATGATATTGTGGCTCTATGATAACGTTACCTTTTTGATCTATATATCCTGTATTCTGGTTAATGGTTTTCGGAATAAGTTCCGGAATATCAGCAGACTGTCCGAAAGTCGATAGAGAGAAATATACAACTGTGAAATTTAATAATCTTTTCATCTGTAATCTGCAATTATAAATTGTTAATAAAAGTTTTATAGCAATCTGTGTTTTTCAGTAGCGAAAATAATAAAACTATGATTATCAAAAATAATAACCATTTTTTGCTGAAGAAAAAATTTAGCAACTTTTTCTTGCTTCTGGAAGATTCAGAATACTTTAAAATAATTAAAAATAAGAAGTATAGAATTGACAATACGAACAATGCATTATATCTAAATGCTTCCACAAAGCGCAAGTGCAAAAGTGAATGAAACGACCGCTGGACACCACATCCCGCACATTCATAGCCAGTCAGCAATTTTAGTGGACATCTCGGAAACCAACCACTTTTGGTAGGATCAAAAAAATAGTAGATTACGATTAACGCTAAAAAAATAACTAAAACCGCAATCTGTCCTTTGTGCTTCTTAAATAAATAAATGATTCCCAACACTATATGTAAATTTGTGCGGTTTTTAAAATAAAAATTATTATGGTAAAAATATTAAATATAGAAAAAATATATATAATTTATTTTTAATCTAAATTATATAATTATTGTAAAAGTTTTTAAAGTTGTAAATTTGAGCGCATTTTGAGACGGGTAAGTAATTATCAATTATTCAGAATTATTATGCAGAGGCCTACAAAAATGTTAGATTTTTTAAAGTATAATATTAAAAATTCTAATTTTAAGTAGCCAAAAATGGAATTACAAAAATCGAAACGATAAAAAAATGAATATCTACAAAGATTATCTTAACGAAATTGAAGAGAGAAAAGAACAAGGTTTACATCCGAAACCGATTGATAGTGCAGAACTTCTAAATGCCATCATCGCACAGATAAAGGATAAGAACAATGTATATAGAGCAGATTCTCTTCAGTTCTTCATTTACAATACCCTTCCGGGAACTACTAGTGCTGCAGGTGCAAAAGCTCAGTTTTTAAAAGAAATTATCGTGGGTGAAGCTGTGGTAGAAGAAATCACACCAGATTTTGCTTTCGAATTGCTATCCCATATGAAAGGTGGCCCTTCTATAAAAGTTTTATTAGATTTAGCTTTAGGAAATAATCTACAGATCGCAAAACAAGCTGCAGATGTACTAAAAGCACAGGTTTTCTTATACGAAGCAGATATTGACAGACTGAAAGAAGCGTTCAAAAATGACAACCCTATCGCAAGAGAAATTTTTGAAAGCTACGCAAAAGCAGAATTTTTTACCAAACTTCCTGAAGTTCCGGCAGAAATCAAAGTAGTTACTTTCATCGCTGGTGAAGGTGATATCTCCACTGATTTATTATCTCCGGGAAACCAGGCACACTCCAGATCCGACAGAGAATTGCACGGCAAGTGTATGATCACTCCACAGGCTCAGGAAGAAATAAAAGCATTACAAGCACAACATCCGGATAAAAGCGTGATGCTGATTGCTGAAAAAGGAACAATGGGTGTGGGATCATCCAGAATGTCCGGTGTAAACAATGTTGCTCTATGGACTGGGAAAAAAGCCAGCCCTTATATTCCTTTTGTTAATATAGCACCAATTGTAGGCGGAACCAATGGTATCTCTCCAATTTTCCTTACAACAGTTGATGTAACCGGTGGTATTGGAATCGACCTAAAAAACTGGGTGAAAAAAGTAGATGAAAATGGTAATCCTATACGAAATGAGAATGGCGAAATTATCCTAGAGGAATCTTATTCAGTAGCAACTGGAACCGTTCTTACTATCAACACCCAAACAAAAAAATTATACAAAGACGGTCAGGAACTGATTGACATCTCGAAAGCCTTGACACCTCAGAAAATGGAATTCATCAAAGCAGGAGGTTCTTATGCGATTGTTTTTGGTAAAAAGATACAGACCATTGCAGCACAGATTTTAGGAATAGAAATTCCTACGGTTTTTGCGCCATCAAAGGAAATCTCTGCGGAAGGACAAGGTCTTACTGCGGTAGAGAAAATTTTTAACAAAAATGCAGTTGGACTTACGCCGGGGAAAGTGTTGCACGCAGGTTCAGATGTCCGTGTAGAAGTAAATATTGTTGGATCTCAGGATACTACTGGTTTAATGACCGCTCAGGAATTGGAATCGATGGCTGCAACTGTCATTTCTCCAATTGTAGATGGTGCTTACCAGTCTGGATGTCATACAGCTTCAGTTTGGGACAAGAAAGCGCAGGCAAACATTCCGAAACTGATGAAATTCATGAACGATTTCGGAGTAATTACTGCGCGTGACCCGAAAGGTGAATACCACGCAATGACAGACGTTATTCACAAAGTACTTAATGATATTACGATTGACGAATGGGCAATCATCATAGGAGGTGATTCTCACACAAGGATGTCTAAAGGTATTGCGTTCGGAGCTGACTCTGGAACGGTAGCTTTGGCTCTAGCGACTGGAGAAGCTTCTATGCCTATTCCTGAATCCGTAAAAGTTACCTTCAAAGGTCAGATGAAAGAACATATGGATTTCCGTGATGTGGTTCACGCAACTCAGGCTCAGATGTTGAAGCAATTTGACGGTGAAAACGTTTTCCAAGGTAGAATTATTGAGGTTCACATCGGAACTCTTCCTGCTGACCAGGCGTTTACATTTACAGATTGGACTGCAGAAATGAAAGCTAAAGCTTCAATCTGTATTTCTGAAGATGATACACTTATCCAATCATTGGAGATTGCAAAAGCAAGAATCCAGATTATGATTGACAAAGGAATGGACAATGACAGGCAAGTTCTTCAGGGACTGATCAATAAAGCGGATAAGCGAATTTCGGAGATTAAATCCGGAGAAAAACCAGCATTGACTCCTGATGCGAATGCCAAATATTACGCTGAAGTGGTTGTAGATCTTGATGCTATCGATGAACCAATGATTGCTGACCCTGATGTTAATAATGACGATGTTTCCAAGCGATATACACACGATACCATCAGAGATTTGACTTATTACGGAGGTGAGAAAAAAGTGGATCTTGGTTTCGTAGGTTCTTGTATGGTTCACAAAGGCGATTTGAAAATCGTTTCTCAGATGCTTAGAAATCTTGAAAAACAAAATGGTAAAGTAGAATTCCAAGCTCCATTAGTAGTTGCCGCTCCTACTTATAATATCATAGATGAATTAAAAGCTGAAGGTGACTGGGAATTATTAGAAAAATATTCCGGATTCGAATTCAACGATGCTGCTCCAAAAGGTGAAGCTCGTACACAGTATGAAAATATGATGTATCTTGAGCGCCCTGGTTGTAACCTTTGTATGGGAAATCAGGAAAAAGCTGAAAAAGGAGATACAGTTTTAGCAACTTCTACCCGTCTTTTCCAAGGAAGAGTGGTGGAAGATTCCGAACGCAAAAAAGGAGAATCTTTATTGGCTTCTACTCCGGTTGTGGTTTTATCAGCCATTAAAGGAAGAATTCCAAGTATTGAAGAATACAAAACAGCTGTGGAAGGAATTGATTTGACGACTTTCGTTCCGTCAATTAAAGAATTGGTGACAGTTGGTCACTAATTTTTAGACTAAAGTTTTAATATATAATGGAAGATTTTGCGAGAAGTCTTCCATTTTTTGTTTAGAATCTTTCTATTTTAATTGCTTTAATATTTTTTTAACCTAGGTCAAGATCAAAGACTTTATTTTTTCCTTAACTTCATACTTTCAAAATATTAATATCATTCATTATAATTAATCCTTTATTTACGAGTATAGGAATGGAATTTGATGAATTGTATTGAATTAAAATTTCCTGCTTTACTATAAAAAAGCGGAACCAATAAGAATAAAAAATATCGAGATATGACTTTTGACTTGGATATGATCAAAAAAGTTTATTCTGATTTCGAAAACAGAGTAAACGAAGCAAGAGCTTTTATGGGAAGACCTCTTACTTATTCCGAAAAAATTCTTTGCGCCCACCTTTTTTCTTCACAGACAAAAGAAGCTTTTAAAAGAGGAGAATCTTATGTAGACTTTGCTCCAGATAGAGTGGCAATGCAGGATGCGACGGCGCAGATGGCGCTTTTACAATTTATGCAAGCAGGAAAGAAAAAAGTCGCTGTTCCTTCAACAGTTCACCTAGATCATTTGATTCAAGCAAGAGTTGGGTCTGCAACTGATTTGGTAGATGCTAATAACAAAAACAACGAAGTTTATCAGTTTTTAGAATCCGTCTCCAACAAATATGGTATTGGATTTTGGAAAGCAGGAGCGGGAATTATCCACCAAGTAGTTTTAGAAAATTATGCCTTCCCTGGCGGAATGATGATCGGAACCGATTCTCACACGGTTAATGCTGGTGGACTTGGAATGGTGGCGATCGGAGTTGGTGGCGCAGATGCTGTAGACGTAATGGCAGGAATGGCGTGGGAACTGAAATTCCCAAAAATGATTGGTGTTAAATTAACAGGAAAACTTAATGGCTGGACTGCTCCAAAAGATATCATTCTAAAAGTTGCAGGAATTCTTACTGTAAAAGGTGGAACAGGCGCGATTGTAGAATATTTTGGAGAAGGTGCCAACTCGCTTTCTTGTACAGGAAAAGGTACGATTTGTAATATGGGTGCGGAAATCGGAGCAACAACTTCTATTTTCGAATACGACCAAAATATGAGCAAATATCTACGTTCAACAGATAGAGAAGATTTGGCTGATGCAGCTGATGCTGTTGCTCACGTTTTGAAAGCCGATCCAGAAGTTCACGCTAATCCAGAGAAATATTACGATGAAGTGATTGAGATTAATCTTGACACTTTGGAACCTTACCTTAATGGACCTTTCACACCAGATTTGGCAACTCCTATTTCGCAAATGAAAGAAATTGCTGAGAAAAACGGTTGGCCAACAAAAATCGAAGTGGGATTGATTGGTTCTTGTACCAACTCATCTTATGAAGATATCGCTAGAGCAGCTTCTGTTGCTAAACAAGCTAAAGAAAAAAATCTTGAAGTAAAAGCTGAATACACCATCACTCCAGGTTCAGAACAAGTAAGATTTACCGTAGAAAGAGATGGTTTCTTGAAAACTTTTGACGAAATTGGAGGTAAAGTTTTTGCGAATGCTTGTGGACCGTGTATCGGACAATGGGCCCGTGAAGGTGCTGAAAAACAAGAAAAAAACACAATTGTTCATTCCTTCAACAGAAACTTCTCAAAAAGAGCCGATGGAAATCCAAATACTTATGCTTTCGTAGGATCGCCGGAATTGGTAACAGCTTTGGCAATTGCAGGAGATTTGAGATTCAATCCTTTAACAGATAAATTAAAAAATAAAGATGGAGTAGAAGTTCTTTTGGATCAGCCAAGTGGAGACGATTTACCTAAATTAGGATTCGATGTCGATGATCCGGGTTACATTGCACCGGCTGAAGATGGCTCTAATGTTGAAGTTATTGTTTCCCCGACATCTGACAGATTGCAAATTCTAGAAGCATTCCCAGCTTGGGACGGATTGAATATCACTGGTGCAAGATTATTAATCAAAGCCTATGGCAAATGTACAACCGACCACATTTCTATGGCTGGACCTTGGTTGAAGTACAGAGGACATCTTGACAACATTTCCAACAATATGTTGATTGGCGCCGTAAATGCTTTCAATATGGAAACCAACAAGGTCAAAAATGCATTGGACGGCCAATACAAACCAGTTCCAGATTCTGCAAGACAATATAAATCAGCAGAAATCCCAACCATTGTTGTAGGAGACGAGAATTATGGTGAAGGTTCTTCTAGAGAACATGCTGCGATGGAACCTAGACATCTTGGTGTAAGAGCGGTTTTGGTTAAGTCTTTTGCCAGAATCCACGAAACGAACCTTAAGAAACAAGGTATGCTGGCGTTGACATTTGACAACAAGGAAGACTATGATAAAATCCAGGAAGATGACACCATTAATTTCCTAGATCTGGATCAATTTGCGCCAAATAAACAATTGACTTTGGAGTTTGTTCACGCTGATGGAACTAAGGATATTGTAAAAACCAACCATACCTATAATGCTGGGCAAATTGCTTGGTTCAAAGCAGGCTCCGCACTTAATCTAATTAAAGCAATGGAAAAAGAAAGTTAAAAAACTCTTTTCTTTTACAGATAAAAAAAGTCTCACAGATTTGTGAGACTTTTATTTTACGCTTTATTTTCTTCTGCTTGAGGTTGTTCCGGTCTGCAGAACTTAGATTCGAATCTCTGTTTCCACATTTCTTTGAACTTTTCACGCTCTTCTTCGCTTCCACAAAACTGGGTTTCGAATTTTTGTTTCCAGTTTTCTCTCATATTTTGATCTGGTTCAAAATTATTGCGTCTTTTGAACTTTTCTTTAGCACCACTGAAGCCACCAAACAAAATCTTTGACAACAATAACAATCCCAAAGATTGCCAATAATTAATAGCCTTCACTCCCAAAATATCAGGAAGTAGCGCATTCCAAATCCATTGGAAAAACCATACAAATAATCCCATTGCAGCAATCATGCAAGGAATTACTAACCAAAATTTCTTTTTATTTCTGTTCATTTCTTTAATATTAATCTTTCAAATCATCATAAAGACTTTGTAATCTTTTGCGCAGATGTTTTACGGCATATGATTTTCTACTAATGATTGTTTTTATGTTCTCGCCTTCTTCGTCAGCAATTTCTTGTAAAGTTTTATCTTCCAACTCGTTTTGGATGTAAACTCGTTTTTGTTTTTCTGGCAATTCATCCAGAGCTTTCATCAGCTCGTTCCAAAACATTTCTTTGAAAACACCAAGTTCCGGACTATTACTATCATCAGCCAAAAGAATATCTTTGACGTTCAGTTCGCCATTTTCGTCCTGATAAACAAAATCTTCCAGAGATTCACTTTTCTTTTTTCTGTAACTGTCGATGATTTTGTTTCTGGTAACCGAATACAACCAGGCGCCAACATTTTCTAGCTCGTTTAAATTAGTCAATCGGCTGGTTTGAAACCAAACTTCCTGCAGAATATCTTCTGCATCTTCTGTCTTTGCTACTTTAGAATTGATAAAGCGCAAGAGCTGGGAACCGTAATTTTTCACGACTTCCGTAATCGATGCAGATTTTTTTTCGGCCATTGGCTGTAAAGATAGCGACTCCATATGAATATGACGACTTAGATTTTTTTTTACTTTAAAAGTTTTTATTTTTTTCTAAAGTATTTTTTAAAATGTTGGATCTCTCGCAGCCCGACTTGAGTGGAGCTCTTTTTCTTTTTTTGCAAAAAAAGAAAAAAGCGGGAACGGAAGGCGGATTAAGCTGCCCAAATAAAATTACATCAACGGCAACCTCATCAATTCGTGTTTTCCGAAAATGATAGAATTTGGTGGAACGTTTCTGGTAATAACACAATTTGCTCCAATGATACAATTATCGCCGATTGTTACACCTTTCAGAACGGTGACATTACTGTAGATTTTTACATTTTTACCAATGATGATTGGTGCGGTGTTGAATTTGCTTTTATGCCAAATATATTCAGGTTTTGTATCGAAAGCGTGATCGTGATCGTAGAGTTTGCATCCTTCCGCTATACAAGTATCATCGCCCAATTCTATTTTGTCAAGACAATTGATGGATATATAATGGCTGAGATCCACATTGTTTCCGAAGATCAACGTTCCGCCTTTTCTTATTCTGATCGCATTATGATCTCTCCAAATAACATTTTTGCCAATCTCGAATTTGGCATTATCATCCAACTCAAAAGTTGTTGCTTTACCAATTCTAAGATCTGAGTGAAGCATGACCCCGGAGTGCGAATTGAGAATACTGTAGGAATATAGTTTCTCGATTTTTGCAATTGTTTTAGGAATAATATTAAGCGCTTTATAGATTAGATTGATCATAGTTTTGGGTTTTTATAATGTTCCGGAATCTACGAAAATCTCCTGTCCTGTGATAGATTTTGATTTTTCACCAGCCAAAAACAAAACGGTTTCTGCGACAGACTGCATATCGGTTTCTTTTTTCAAAGCTGTTCTTTTGAAGATTCTGTTTTTGTGATCCTGAGTGAGTTTGGCGTTCATTGCAGTTTCCATATAACCCGGAACAACGATGTTGGAACGGATGCCGCGTTCGCCCCATTCTCTGGAAATATTTTTTGAAAAAGACTGCAAACCACCTTTTGAAGCTGCGTACATCGAAAGTCCTTTGTAACCAGTGTGTGCGCTGATTGAAGAAATATGAATAATGCTTCCGGAAACTCGGTTATAGATCATATTTCGAATCGCATATTTCGTCAAAAACATCGGCGAATACAGATTGACATCGAACATTGTTTTCAAATCTTCGTAATTAAGATTCGTAACAATATCGTTATAAGCAACTGCCGCATTATTGATTAATACGTGAATTGGAATTTGATTTGTTACAAAATCTTTGAAAACATCTTGTTTGATATTTTCCGGATTGGACAAATCAAATGCTTTAAAGAAAAGATACTTTGGATATTGTTTTTCAAGATCTTTTAATTCTTTTGATTCTGTTCTGCTAATGCCATAAACCGTATGTCCATTTTCCAGAAACAATTTGGCAATTTCTAAACCAACACCTCTGGAAACTCCTGTTATCAATACATTCATACTATTTTCTTTTTTCCAGTTCTGGTTAATTCTATCTTTTCAACAAAGGTTATTTTTCTAGGAATTTTGAAGTTTTGAATTTTCCCATTCAAGAAAAATCTTACCTCTTCTTCTTTCAGTTCGGTATTTGGATGTAACTCTATTTCGCAACAAATGATATTTCCTAAAACAGCATTGGATTTTCCATAGACTCTTACATTTCGGATTTTGGAATGTTGTGTTAATTCGTCTTCCACCTCATAAGGATTCACTTTGTAACCTCCGACATTGATCAATTCATTTTTCCTTGATATAAATCGGAATCTTCTTTGTTCATCATCAATCCACTCGATCAAATCGCCAGTTGCGTAGAAATCATCAATCAAATTCAATTGCGAAGTTTTGCCAAATAAATCTTTATGAATGTATAATTCATCATCAACCACTTTTATTAAACCAATATGTTTTTCCTGAACAAAAAATTCATCATTCTGAGAAGAAAACAATGGCCCTGTTTCCGTTGAACCATAAACATTGTTGATTCTCGCATTAGGAAAGGCTTTTTCTATTTCCGAAATCAAATAAGCATCAGATTTTTCGCCACCAACAGTAATTTTCTTGACTGAGTCAAAAGATTCTTTCAATGGTAAGAGCAATCGATAAAAAGTGGGTGTGGATGAAAGATTCGTGATTTTATATTCATTAATAGCAGTAATAACAAAATCTTTGGATTGCATAAAAACGTTAACCAAAATATTTTGATTCAAAATTGCTTGAAAAAAAACCTGAACTCCAGCAACATGAGTCGGATTGAAAGCAAAACCCCAAACATCATTTTTTCTTTCATCAGAGACATTAATCTTTCTGATAAGATTTTTCAAAGGATGCGTGAATTTTCTTGTAAAGCCAGTCGTTCCGGAAGTAAACAATGTAATCTCAGACTGAGAATATCTAATTGAATTAATCAATTCTTCTACCGAAGAAAACTTTTTCGGATTCTCAATTTTAATTAATTGATTGACCTTTAAATCGTTTGACAGAATCTCTTTTTCAGAGATATCAGAATCCATTAATGCAATATTTTGCTCATTGACTAATGCCAAAATCCAATTGAGAAAAAAAGATTTCAAATCCGGATAAATGTAACAATCTGTATACGAATCAGAAGTGTTGATTTCTGTCAGAATCTCCTCGTAAGACAAAGAAAAATCCTGATCTATTAAGAAAAACATTGAAGTTTTGTATAGATTTCGTTGATTGTATTGACTATGCCGTCTTCGAAAATATCGATTCCGAACTCTTCTTCAATTTTTACGGTAAGCTCAGCGAGGTCAAAAGAATCGAAATTAAGATTTTCTCTAAGTGTTTGTTCCGGAGTGATTTCCAAAACAGGTTCTTCGAATTTGTTCTTTTTGATAGAATTGATAATTGCCAGTAGTTTTTCTTGCATCGTTTTTGTGTTTTAGTAAAATTAACAATATTTCGTCATTAACACAAGGTAAAGCATTACAATTAGAAAAGTACTAAAATGAATTACTTTTCCCTCAATCTCAACAAGAATTCGGGTTTATAGGTTACTCCGATTGGGATTTCTATTTCAGAATTAATGGAGGTATTTTTCAAGTGGCAAAAGAAGCTCCGAATTTGCTCAATCAAGAGAAAAAAGAAGAAACCTCTACTTTATAAAATTAAAAATCCGAAAGAAATTCTTTCGGATTTTTTGCTAATTTATTCTTCACAAGCTCGCCAGACTGCATCATTCTGGGGAACTGGCGCGATGATTTCGATATTTTCTTTGGTCACAGGATGTACAAATTGTAATTTCCTTGCGTGAAGTGAAATTCCTCCATCAGAATTGGAACGTGGCGCACCATATTTCAAATCTCCTTTTATTGGAACTCCGATCTTAGAAAGCTGCGCTCTGATCTGATGATGTCTTCCGGTTTCCAAATCAACTTCCAGCAAAAGATAATTATCCAAAGTCTTTATTAGACTGTAAGTCAATATAGATTCTTTTGCACCTTCTGTAGCTTTTGGATAGACAATCGCTTTGTTATTTTTCTCATTTTTTTTAAGATAATGAACCAATCTTTGCGAATTCGGAATCATTTCTTTTCCTACAACTGCCCAATATGTCTTTTTAACTTCACGATTTTTCACCATTTGTGTCAATCTCGACAAAGCTTTGGAAGTTTTTGCATAAATCACTAATCCTGAAGTAGGTCTATCGATTCTATGAACCAAGCCAAGGAAAACATTTCCAGGTTTATTGTCTCTTTTTTTGATGAAATCTTTAATCAGTTCCAACAGAGATAAGTCACCGGTTTTATCGCCCTGAACTAGTTGTCCGGCTTTTTTGTTGATGACTATCATATGATTGTCTTCGTAAACGATTTGAGAATGCGAAAATTCTTGAGACATTATTGATATTGTTTTAATAACCATTTTGGGATCTCATCCACGAGCTCTGCAGAAAGGATATTGTTGTGGTATTTGTCTTTATATTCCCAAAGAAAAACTTTGCCTTTGTGCTTCATTTCGTCAAAAAATTTAAAATTACTTTGAGGAAAATTATCGGTATCGAGACTACCGTGAACAATCCAAATTGGCATTTTCGTGAGTTCGTCCATTTTATCAAACTGAGAAATTCCAGAAACATTAATTGCAGCTGCAAATAGATCTGGTCTTTTGGAAATCGCATTAGAAGTCGTCGCACCGCCCATAGAAAATCCCATTACGTAGATTCTGTCTTGGTCAATATTTTCATTAATGACTAAAGAATCTATTGATTTTAAGACCAAATCCAGATGTTCATTAGACTTAGAAACTTTGACATTCCTGCTTTTATCGAGATGATAATTGGATGAACGGATAGGAAATTGTGGAGACAAAACATAAACAGGATATTGTTTTCTATTTTCCGGAAGAAGCCACATTTTGGACAAAACACCCATTTGAGAAGTATTGTTTGTACCAATTGCACCAGAGCCGTGAAAGACCAAAACTAATGGATATTTTTTATTCTTTTCAATTGTTTGTGGTTTCAGAAAACGATAATTTACAGTCAATTTTCCATTATCAAATTTCCCAGCCTTGAAATCAGAATCATCCAAACTCTTGATATATTTGATTCTGGCTAGTGATTGTAAGGAATCAGCTTTATCGTGAATCTCCTTTTTCGTTCCATACTTCATTTTCTGCGATGTGCAGGAAAATAGAAATAGGAATCCAAATAAAATTATTAAAAGTTTAATAGCTTTCTTTGTCATTTGGAAATTCTGAGCTTTTCACATCTTTCACATATTGAGAAACTGCTCCTGTAATTTCTGTATAAAGGTCAAGATATCTTCTCAAGAATTTAGGAGAAAAACCTTGATTCATCCCAACCATATCGTGGTAAACCAAAACCTGCCCGTCACAATCTGGTCCAGCTCCAATTCCAATAGTAGGAATAGAAATACTTTCCGAAGCTTTTTTGGCAAGCGCTGCAGGAATTTTTTCCAAAACAACAGCAAAACATCCTAATTCTTCCAATAATTTACAGTCAGCAATCAATTTTTCCGCTTCAGCATCTTCTTTCGCTCTTACTTTGTAAGTCCCGAATTGATAGATACTTTGAGGTGTCAAACCAAGATGTCCACAAACCGGAATTCCTGCATTCACAATTTTTCTAATCGATTCTTCAATCTCTTTTCCTCCTTCTATTTTGATGGCGTGTGCACCACCTTCTTTCATCATTCTCACTGCAGAATCCAAAGCTTTCTCAGGATTACTCTGATACGTTCCGAAAGGTAAATCTGCCACAACCAAAGCTCTTTCTACACCGCGAACAACACATTGTGTATGATAGATCATTTGATCTAGCGTAATTGGCAAAGTTGTCTCGTGACCGGCCATTACGTTCGCCGCAGAATCTCCAATTAGAATTGAATCAACACCACCAGCGTCAACCATTTTCGCAGTTGTAAAATCGTAAGCCGTCAGCATTGTAATCTTTTCCTTATCGAATTTCATTTTTCGTAAGGTTTCAGTCGTGATTTTTTTAATTTCAGAATGTACAGACATAAGATTTATTAATGATAAATTATAAGTTATAAAATGATTGAAAATGAAAATGATGATTGAAATCAACCATCACTTATCTTTTATCGTTTATATAACCACGTGACCCAATTTGATTAATTTTTCTCTGTTAAGGATTTTGATATTTCTACCTTCTACAGAAATCAAATCATCTTGTTTGAATTCGGAGATTAATCGGATAGCACTTTCTGTTGCAGTTCCAATTAGGTTGGCGATTTCTTCTCTGGTCAAAGAGATTTTGATGAAACCTTCTGGGTCAGTTCCCAATTTTTGTTCAAGCAAAACTAAAATTTCTGCTAGTCTTTCTCTTACAGTTTTTTGTGCAAGGAAGGTCACTGTATTTGCAGATTCGCCCAATTCATAAGCAATTTTCTGAAGCATTGCATAAGACAATTTCGGATCTAACTTTAATAATTTAAGAAAAACATCTGAAGGTAGAAACTGAACTTTCATAGGCGTCATTGCTTCAGCTTTAGCCTGAAAATTCTCACCACATAGCAAAGAACGGTAACCTATCAAATCGTTTTCTTTGCAGAATCTAAGAATCTGATCTTTACCATAAACACCTGATTTTGATAATTTTGCAGTTCCTTTTTCGATAAAATAAACACCTTTCGGCGACTCGCCATCGTCGAAGACGACATCTCCTTTTGAGAATTCCAGAACTTTGAGTGCATTGCTGTAAACTTCAAAATCTTCGGGATTAAGACTTTCGCGCAAAGATTCTTTGTTAAATGCTTTTGAGAAATTTTCTTCTATAACCAATTGTTGTTCAAGAGACATACCTATGACATTTGTCAGCAAAAATAAGACTTTTTAACACTACATACCAAGATTTTTGACGTAATTTTGCAATCCAAATATCTGAGTATTTTTTAATGGCAGAACAATGCTTTCACTGCGGTCAGAAAATCGACAAAGAAAGACTTCTTTTCGATGAGAAAATCTTTTGCTGCAACGGTTGTCAATCGGTTTACGAAATTCTGAATGTACATAATCTGGAGAATTTTTATAACATCAATAAAAGTTCCGGTGTGCGTCCCAGCAATGAAAACAATGCGCAATTCGACTATTTGGATACACCGGAAGTCTTTTCAAAAGTTGTTGATTTTTCTGAAGGCGGAACAACGCTTGTTACTTTCAAAATTCCGGTAATCCACTGCTCGTCCTGTATCTGGCTTCTGGAAAGCCTACATACCATCAATAAAAACATCAAATATTCTCAGGTCAATTTTACAAGAAAAACGCTTCAGGTATCTTTCAAAGACGAGGAATTAAAATTAAGTGAGCTTGCCAAATTCCTGACAAACCTCGGTTACAAACCAGTGATAAACCTAGAAACAGCAGATAGAAAGCAAGACAAACTTGACAAAAGTTTACTTATAAAGCTGGCAGTAGCAGGTTTCGCCTTTGGAAACGGGATGTTTTTTAGTTTTCCGGAGTATATATCAGGCAATGATGTTTGGCTTCATTCTTACAAAAACCTGTTCAGGCTCATTATGTTTTTACTAGCGACGCCCGTTGTGTTTTATTCTGCTTCTGACTATTACAAATCTGCGTGGTACGGACTGAAAAACAAAATTGTTAATATTGACGTACCAATTGTCCTTGGCATCTTCGTACTTTACGGCAGAAGCGTATATGAAGTGGTAACAGATTATGGCCCAGGATATTTCGACACCCTTTGCGGCCTATTGTTCTTTATGTTGCTTGGGAAAACGTTCCAAAAAAGAACCTACAATTCATTATCCTACGACAGAGATTACAAATCTTTCTATCCGATTGCCGTTACCAAAGTTGATTTTGATGGAAAACAGGAAAATATTTTGTTATCCGACTTAGCTGTGGGTGACAGAATTATGGTGCGAAATCAGGAAATCATTCCTGTAGATTCCATTTTGATTAAAGGCGAAGGAAATATTGACAACAGCTTTATCACTGGAGAATCTGCACATATTTCCAAAAAACCTGGCGACAAAATTTTTGCTGGTGGAAAACAATCAGGCTCCATTCTAGAACTTGAAGTTATAAAAAATGTGGACCAGAGTTATCTGACCCAGCTTTGGAATAAAGAAGCATTTAAAAAGTTCGAAACTGGTCTTGATACGATGACCAATACGATAAGTAAGTATTTCACATTCATCATACTAGGAATTACACTGATTGCAGGAATATACTGGTCCAAAATTGATATGGAGAAGATGTTTCAGGTGGTCTCTGCCATTCTGATTGTAGCCTGTCCTTGTGCTCTGGCACTATCTGCACCGTTTACTTTCGGTCATATTATGAGAATACTTGGCCGGAATAAATTTTATGTAAAGGATACACTAACCATTGAAAGACTGGCTAAAATTGACACACTTGTTTTTGACAAAACAGGTACAATTACCGAGAATAAAAAGACAAACATCCAATACACAGGAAGCGAGATTAAGGAGTCTGACCTTAAGAATATTAAGTCATTACTGAAGAATTCAAACCATCCACTTTCCAAATCACTTTATGAGTTTCTGAAAGTGAATGACGATTATTTTGAAGTAGAGGATTTTGAAGAGATTTCAGGAAAAGGCTACCAAGGAAAAGTAAGAGGAATTACTTATAAAATAGGATCAGCAAAATTTACTGGGCAGGAATCACAAAACCTTGAAACTGCTGTTTATATTAGTAAAGACAATGAATTCATTGGAAAATTCATCTTTAAAAATGAATACAGAAATAAGCTAGGTCAACTTTTTGTGAATCTTAGAAACTACAGCATCAATATCCTGAGTGGCGATAATTCTTCGGAAAAGCCAATTCTTGAAAAACTGATTCCGAATGTTTCGGAAATGAAATTCAATCAAAGCCCTGAAAACAAACTAGACTACATAAAACAACTTCAGGAAAATGGCAAAAACGTGGCTATGCTAGGCGACGGACTCAATGACGCAGGAGCACTTAAACAGAGTAATGTAGGGATTGCAATTTCGGATGACAGCAACTCTTTTACGCCAGCTTCTGACGTCATTATGAATGGTGAGAGAATTCCAGAACTGGATAAATTCCTGAAACTCTCTAAAGATGCTATAACGATTGTAAAAATCACATTTATAATCAGTTTATGTTACAATATTATCGGAGTTGGGTTTGCTATATCGGGAAAAATGCATCCCCTTTTTGCAGCGATTTTTATGCCTATTAGTTCAATTACCGTGGTTACCTTTACTACACTTTCCACATGGATTAGGAGTTCGAAATATTTCAAAATAAACATCTAATAAATTTATTTAGAGTCATTATAAATTATCCTAAAATACTCCCTTCTGACCAAAGTCAGCAATTTTAACTAAATTTGGGAACTGTTTTATTGTAAATTTGTAGCTGTAATGGAGATTCTATATTTGATGATTATCTGCAGTGTTTCGTTAGCTGTCATCTTTCTGATTATATTTATAATTGGAGCAAGAAAGGGTCAGTTTGAGGACGATGAATCACCAGCCGTCAGAATATTATTTGATGACGAGAAACAAGCAGAAGAAAAACATACGGAAAATCCGAAAGAATACAGAAAAGAATAATTGCTATTTTAAATATGGAAACACAAAAATTTAGTTACGACAACGGGATAGTCCGCGCCTTTCTGATAGCGACGGTTGTTTTCGGTTTAGTAGGTTTTTTATTAGGACTTACCGCCGCGTTGTTACTATTTTACCCTGAATTACCAGAATTTTTCCTCGGTACAGATGATCCAACGATCAGAACTTTGCGAAGCGAAGGACTTCAAGGTCTTGTCAATTCACAAGGAGCATTTGGTTTTGGACGTATTAGGATGCTGCATACGAGTGCGGTAATTTTCGCATTTGTGGGTAACAGCTTTTTCTGCGGATTTTATTACTCAATCCAAAGATTACTCAAGACAAGAATGTGGAGCGACACTTTATCCTGGATTCACTTCTGGGGATGGCAACTAATGCTGGTGTCTGTTGTAATCACTTTCTTTATGGGTATCAATACTTCAAAAGAATACGCAGAACATGAATGGCCGATTGATATCCTTATCACTTTAGTGTGGGTTATTTTCGGGATCAATATGTTTGCGACGATTGCAGTACGAAGAGTTCGACATCTTTATGTAGCGATCTGGTTCTATATTGGAACCTGGGTTGCGGTTGCAATGCTTCATATTTTTAATAATCTGGAAGTTCCTTTATCTTTTACAGGATGGAAGTCTTATTCTGCATATGCTGGTGTAAAAGATGCATTAGTACAATGGTGGTATGGCCACAATGCCGTAGCATTTTTCCTTACAACACCAGTATTAGGTATGATGTACTACTTCGTACCGAAAGCAGCAGACCGACCTGTATTCTCTTATAAACTTTCTATTATACACTTCTGGTCACTCATATTTGTATATATCTGGGCTGGCCCTCACCACTTGCAATATACAGCATTACCCGCTTGGGCTCAAGCATTGGGAACAGGATTCTCCATCATGCTGATTGCTCCATCTTGGGGAGGTATGCTTAACGGACTATTAACACTGAGAGGTGCTTGGGATAAAGTAAGAGAAAATCCTGTACTAAAATTCTTTGTAGTTGCTGTAACTTGTTACGGTATGGCGACTTTTGAAGGTCCACTTTTAGCTACTAAAACCGTTAATAAAGTTGGTCACTTTACAGACTGGGTAATTGGTCACGTACACGTAGGTGCGCTGGGATGGAATGGTTTTATGGCTTTTGGTGTACTATACTACCTTGTGCCAATTTTATGGAGAACGAAACTATGGTCTGTGAAGGCTGCAAACTGGCATTTCTGGTTAGGAACACTGGGTATTATTTTCTATGCCGTTCCTTTATATATCTCTGGCTTTACTCAAGGTTTGATGTGGAAGCAGTTCAATCCAGATGGAACTTTGGTTTATAAAAACTGGCTAGATACAGTAACAGCTATTTTACCATATTTCAAAATGAGATTTGTTGGTGGGCTATTATACTTCGCTGGAGCTTGTATAATGGTTGTAAACCTTGTTGCGACAGCAAGAAAAGGTTCTTTCCAAAAAGAGTTACCAGTTGAAGCACCTGCTTTAGCCAACGTTAAAAAAGGAAGAAAAGAAGGCGAGACATTCCATCTTTGGCTTGAAAGAACACCGCTTTATCTTTCTATATTATCTTTCGTAGTATTAGCAATTGGTGGCGCGCTGGAAATCCTACCGACTGTATTTGTAAAAGATAATGTTCCGACAATATCATCTGTAAAACCTTATTCTCCTCTGGAATTAGAAGGAAGAGACATTTACATCAGAGAAGGATGTAATGCATGTCACTCGCAGATGATACGCCCATTCCGTGATGAAGTAGTAAGATTCAACGGTAAAAACGGTCAATATTCCAAAGCAGGTGAGTTTATCTACGATAGACCTTTCCTTTGGGGTTCTAAGAGAACAGGACCAGACCTTCATAGAGAAGGGGGTGCAAGACCAGATTCTTGGCACTTTAAGCATATGTATAATCCAAGATCAACTTCCGCAGGCTCAATTATGCCAAGATATCCTTGGTTGATTGAAAACACACTGGACAGGAGTAAAACTAAAGCTAAATTGGAGCTAATGAAAAACTCATTTGAAGTTCCATATACAAAAGCTCAGATTGACACTCTGGATTCTTGGATGAATAATCAGGCTAATAAAATTGTGAAGAATGTATTTTCTGAAGCGAGCGATGTTAAAAAATCTTTTGATGAAACAAAAGCGAACAAAACAAAAGCTGGCGAACAATTTGTACCTCTTGAGAAGAGAGAGATTGTAGCATTGATATCGTATCTTCAAAGACTTGGTACCGATATCAAAACAACTGAAGTAAAAACGGCTAGTAATTAAAATTTAAAAAAATGATTCCGCAAAGTTTCAAAGATATCGTCTCCAACGTGGAAAACGCTGGCTTTTTCCAAACTTTAGCAATGATCATCTTCATATTGTTCTTTTTGGTTGTAGTTTATATTGTAATTAACAGACCAAAAAAATATTACAGCGAGGAAGAAAATGCACCTTTGGAAAAAGACGAAGACGAAAATCAGACTTTGTAGTTTAAATATAATTAATCATGAAAAGAAGAACACCTGTTTATATTAATATTCTAATCGTTTTAGGATTATTGCTTGTTGTGTTTTATATGTTTTCACAGACATCAGATTTCTTGACATCTAAATATTTTCTGGGAACTGTTGTTATCAGCATCATTGTTGTATTCATCCAAACAGCTATTGGTGATCTGATCGAAAATGAAAAGTTTAAGAAGCTTACAGATGAGGAAAAAGCATCTTATCTTTTAGAAACTAAAACCCCTTACTTCCAGTACTTGTGGAATGGCGCATTCAAAAGCCAGTCTGAGAAGGAAGAAAAAGACATTCTTATTGACCACGGATTTGATGGAATTATGGAGCTAGACAATCAGCTTCCTAAATGGTGGTTAGGTCTTTTCTACTTTGGTGTTGCCTATTGTGTTTTATATATCGCTTCATACTTTTTGACGGATTTTGCAAATCCTTACAAAGAGTATGATCAGGAATACAAAGAGCAAATTGCTGCTGTGGAAGATTATATGAAAACTGTACCACAAGCTACGATAGAAACTGCAAAATTCTCCGAAGATAATGTAGAAGAAGGAAAGGTAATTTTCCAGACCAACTGTGTTACTTGCCATGGAGATGGCGGAAAAGGAGGAATTGGTCCAAACTTAACGGATGGTTTCTGGATTAACCAGCCTGAAAAAACTTTATATAAAAATGTTTTCTATATGGTAGAAAACGGTAGTAAGAATAACCCTACAATGCAGGCTTGGGGTAAAAACGGTATTCTGACCGGAAATGATATAGAAAAAGTTGCGGCTTATGTATATCATATCAATCAGGAACAAGCTCCAATCACACCTGCCCAAGGTGGAGCCGCTCCTCAGGGAACTGAAGCGAACTGGGAAAAATCTAACTAAAATAATTTAAAAAAGAGATTGTCAAAGATATTGTTCCTCTGGAATAATATTTGAAAATTGAACCGATAAACATTCAATTTTCACGACAATCTCTTTTTTTATCTAATAAAATTAAAAATGAGTACAACAGAAAAAAAATACAACGAAGCAGAAAGCTGGGTAGTAGAAGCTGAAACATTCAGAGACTCTGTTGGGACAATGGATACTACCGGAAAAAGAAAATGGGTATATCCGCGAAAACCTAAAGGAAAATATACAAACTATAGGCTTTTAGTAAGCATTATATTACTAATTATTTATTTTTCTATACCGTTTTTGAAAATTAATGGAAATCCTGTTTTATTAATAAACCTAATAGAAAGACAGTTTTATATCCTAGGACAGCCTTTCTATCCTCAGGATTTCTTTATTCTTGCATTAGGCGCCATCACTTCTCTTGTTTTTATTATTCTTTTCACGGTAGCTTTCGGAAGAATTTTTTGTGGGTGGATATGTCCTCAGACCATCTTTTTAGAAATGATTTTTCGTAAAATCGAATATGCTATAGAAGGTGACAGAAACAAACAGATAAGACTAGATAACCAAGCATGGGATTCCGAAAAAATATGGAAGAGGTCGCTTAAATGGTTTACATTCTTGTTAATATCTCTCATCATAACCCATATTATGTTTATGTACATTGTAGGTTATGAAGAAGTATTCAATATTATGCAACAGGGTCCATTTGAAAAACCAACTAATTTTCTGGTAATGATTTTGTTCACTGGGGCCTTTTACTTCGTATTTGCTTGGTTTAGAGAGCAAGTTTGTACAATGGTTTGTCCATACGGACGTCTGCAAGGTGTATTGATAGATAAAGAAACAATCAATGTATTTTATGATTACAAACGTGGAGAAAACCGCTCCAAATGGAAAAAGGGCGAAGATAGAAGAGCTGCAGGAAAAGGAGATTGTATTGATTGTAAACAATGTGTTGTAGTCTGCCCTACAGGAATTGACATCCGCGATGGCTTACAGATGGAATGTGTAAACTGTACCGCTTGTATCGATGCTTGTGATGAAGTAATGGTGAAAGTTGGGTTACCAACAGGTCTGATAAGATATGCCTCCGAAAGAGAAATCGAGGAACAGGCAAAATTCAAATTCACCACAAGAATGAAAGCTTATACAGTAGTTTTAGCGATACTTACTGGATTCTTAGGGTTTCTTCTTTATAACAGAGGTGAGATGGAAGCTAAGTTTTTGAAGCAGCCTGGCTCTAGCTTTTTTATTAGAGATGGTAAAATAACCAATACTTATAACTATACTTTCCTCAATAAATCAAATGAAACAAAAACTGTTATTATCAAGATTATTGAGCCTAAAAATGGAGAGATTACTTCCAGTGCTGCCAACAGAATTATATTAAAGCGTGATGCAATGATAAAAGGAACTGTCAATGTGAGCTTCCCAGAAAGTCAGATAAAGCTATCTAAGCAGAATCTTACTTTGGGTGTTTATGATATGAATGGTGAACTTCTAGATTCTTACACTACTTATTTTGAAGGTCCATTCAAATTCCAATTTTAATCAATTATGAAAAAATTACATTGGGGACACGGATTGGCCATAGCTTTAGGGTGTTTCATGATATTCATTCTGTTTTTGATTTTTGTATTTCCTATGGGAAAACAAAATTCAGAAATGATTTCCACCAACTATTATGAAGAGGAACTGGAATATCAAAAAGTAATCGATGCGAAAAAAAACGCAGCAAAACTGGAGAATCAGCCCATATATAAAGTTACATCTGACGGTATACAAATCAGCTTTCCGGAATCTGTTAAACCAGATGGAAAGAAAGCTAATTTTGTTTTGTTTAGAACGGATGATTCTAATCTTGATGTAACTAAAGAAGTTACTATTACTCAGAACTACTTTATCATTCCGAAAAAAGTAATTACCAAAGGATCCTACACACTAAAACTAAAGTGGACCGAAAATAAAATCCCTTATCAGATAGATTACGATATCCTATGGAAATAACTCTCATAATATCAGCAATCGGGCTCGGTTTCGCATCAGGATTTCACTGTATCGGAATGTGTGGTCCTATTGCTATATCAATGGGACTAACGAAAAATCAGAAAGCCAATTTCTATCTACAGAATCTTACTTACCAATTCGGTAGGATTTTCACTTACTCATTTTTGGGAGCTGTACTTGGCATCATTGGTCAAAGTTTTCAATTTGCGGGATTCCAAAGTTATCTGAGTATATTGGTGGGCATTTTACTGATCACAATGGCCGTTTTTTCATTTGGCGGTAAAGACTTCGCTTCAAAAATTCCGTGGATCTCAAAAGCCCTCCTTAAAGTTAAAATTAACCTAGGTAAGATTCTCCAAAAACCAGATTACAAGTCACGATTTATCACGGGAATCCTCAATGGCCTTCTTCCTTGCGGAATGGTGTATATGGCACTTACTGCATCCATTGCTGCTGGCGGAATCTGGCAAAGTGCTTTATTTATGTTTCTTTTTGGCATCGGCACTTTTCCGTTCATGTTCGCAGTTGTTTTCCTGAGTAATTTTATCACGACAACTTTACGGGTGAAAATACTGAACATTATTCCGGTTTTTATGATTGGTCTTGGAGCATTATTCATACTTAGAGGACTGGAATTGGGAATTCCTTATGTATCGCCAAAAGCAGAATCTTTGAAAGTTAATCACAGTTCAAAAGGATTTCATATGGATCATACTAATTGCCATTAACTAAACAATTTTGTGATCAATTTATTATTCTGAAGCCAACTATCTAACGCTGCAAAAAAGTACTTCTATGAAAAAAAACATATTCCATTTGCTGAATCTTCTTGCGGGATTACTAGCTTTATTTTCAATATATGCATGTTCCGTTTCCTCCATCAATCATTATTATCCTGACAAAAAGATGAGTTTTGAAACAGACATAGACATGTCTCAAGCTTGGGGAATGATGGAAGGCTTTTTGCCGGATTCACTAAAGCAGAATAATGATTTTATGAATACAGATAAGTATCCGAAAGATTGGAAATCTCTTTATGATCTCAAGAAGGAAGAAGGGAAGGTAACGACCAATCCGGATTCGATCAGGCTTCTAAATAAGATTTTCTTTAAGGGAAATTTTAATCAAGATAAATTTTCGGGATTCTCAGTTAAAACAGAAGCACTTACTAAGGATGAGATTGCATCAACAGGGAAACTAATGGGAAAAAATGGTGCGATGATGAACAATTCCGCCTTTGATGACTGGAATGGAAAAACATTAACAATCAACACAAGTAAACTACAAATTTCGGAAAAAGAGATTCAAGATATCTTTAAATCAGGAGAGCAAACTAAAGCCGAAGATAAGCAACAGATTGAATCATTGCTTGGAATGATGCAAATTGACTTCAAAAACCAACTTTTATTCGATAATAAAATCAAATCTATAAAAGGCCAGCACGACTGGATCAAAAAAATAAATGATAAAACGATAGAAGTAACCATTAATGTTCAGGAAATGGTGGATAAGAATTATCAGTTCAAAAACAAAGATGAGATCATTCTTATAGAAACAGAATAAAAAAACCGGCAGATGTGCCGGTTTTTTTTAGAAATCGATTTCCGAGGTTTCTTTTCCTTTCTGAAAATTAACGGTTTTCAGTATTCCTTTGTAGGTAATATTCATAATATTGACCTGTTTCGGAAACTGGGAAATAAGAATATTATTTCTAATTCTTAATTTAGAAATTTCCGGAACATTAGAAATCTCATAATAGATCCATACCGACTCACCATTGACTTGGCTTCCCGTGAAAGTCAAATTTTTAGGATTTCCATTTATAGAAATATCAACATTATTATTGATATATTTTTTAAGTTCGGCCTCAAAAGCTGCAGTATTCGGATCGATTTTTACCGCCTGCGAAATATGAGTTGTATTCAATTTGGTCGTAAACTTAAGAGTTTTACTTCCATCAATGTAATCCACTTTGGTCATTGAGGAAAAGAAATCAAAATCCTTGAAGCTGAATAAGCTCAATAGCAAAACCCCAAGGCTTAAGATAAATATTGATTTTTTCATTTTTGTTATGTTTAAGTAACTTATATTGTTAAGATTTTGGTCAAATTATATGCCATCTCTAGAAATTAACACTCACCGAATATTTGTCATAAAATGCTTTGATATGAGCCACAGCATCTTCTGCATTATCCACCACTCTGAAAAGCAAAAGATCCTGCTCGGCAATAAGACCTTGTTTCACCAGCGTATCTTGGAACCAGTCCAGCAAGCCGCTCCAAAATTCGCTTCCCACCAAAACTATTGGGAACTTCCCTATTTTATTAGTTTGAATTAAAGTCAAAGCTTCCGACAGTTCATCCAGAGTGCCAAAACCGCCAGGCATCACCACAAATCCTTGTGAATACTTGACGAACATTACTTTTCTAACGAAAAAATAATCAAAATTGATATTATAACCTTTATCTACATAAGCATTAAAATGCTGTTCGAATGGCAGTTCAATATTAAGCCCGATAGATTTCCCGTTTCCGTTCGCTCCTCTGTTACCGGCTTCCATAATTCCTGGTCCGCCACCCGTAATGACGCCGAAACCAATCTCAGTAATTTTTTGGGCAATCTCCGAAGCCATTTTATAATAATAACTGTCTTCTTTCAGTCGGGCAGATCCAAAAATAGAAACACACGGCCCTATTTCCGCCATTTTTTCATAGCCGTCTACAAATTCGGACATAATTCTGAAAACCATCCAGCTATCTTTAGTGATGGTCTCGTCCCAGGTTTTCTGCCGAAAACTATCGTGCAGTCTTTTTTCTTCGTCTTGTTTTGTCATCTGAATAATTTTTCCGCTTCAGCCACAGATTCTGGTTTGCCAACATCTATAAGATTTGCCGTGTGCTGATAGCCAATAATAATATCTTCTTTCATCAGGTCCAAATACTCGTCCATAATGGAGAATTTCCCTGTTCTTGTAATTTTGGTGAATATCTCAGCATTAACACAATGAACGCCACTGAATGCCAGTTCTCTTAATTTGAAAATACCTCCAACTACTGTTTTTTTATTTGTGGTAAGGTTTTTCCATCCTTTGAGGTACATCTTGTCATCAAACATCAATTTCCTTGTGCTGTCTCTGTCCGAAACCGCCAAAGTTACCATACCGCCTTTTAATTCGTGAATATTGATTAGATTGGTAATGTTAAGATCTGTTAGGATATCAACATTCATAATCAGGAAAGTTTGCTCGTTCTCCAAGAATCTTTTTGCTGATAACAATCCACCTCCGGTTTCCAGAAGTTCGTCAGATTCATTGGATATTTCGATATTCGCTCCGAAATTGTCATTTTCTCCCAGAAAAGCTAAGATCTGTCCTCCAAAATGATGTATGTTTATTACGAAATCATTGATTCCGTAACTCTGTAGATATTTAATATTCCTTTCCAGAAGCGGAACACCGTTTACCTGTGCAAGCGCTTTCGGATGATTATCCGTAAATGGTTTTAATCTCGTACCCATTCCGGCAGCAAAAATCATTGCTTTCATACTTTATAAATGATATTATGATAATTGATTGTTAATTAAATAATTGTTGAAAATCAATTACTAATTATCGCTTACCGATGAGAGATTAAGATGCAGCTGTTCATCGTGATGAATTCTTACATCTGCTTCAGGAAAATTTTGTTGGATAAAAGCTGCTGTTTTGATGGCAGAATAAACCGAACGGTGCTGTCCGCCTGTGCAACCAAAATTAATCTGCAGGTTTTCAAAACCTCTTTCCAAATAATTTCTTATGTTGATAGAAATAAGATCCTGAACATTCTTTAAAAATACAGGCATTTCTGTCTTTGTTTCCAAAAAATCCTGAACGCCGATATCATTGCCCGTTTGTGTTTTATATTCTTCTATTCTTCCCGGATTGAGAATCCCACGACAATCGAACACGAAACCGCCACCATTGCCTGAATCATCCTTTGGAATTCCTCCTTTTTTGTAAGAAAAACTGTGGATATCAATAATCAATTTATTCTGCATTAACTCTAATTTTCCGTAAAGTTACTTTTTTTAATTTTCTTTGGAAAATCAGGAAATTATAAATTTTAAATTTAATTTTGCACACAAATTGATTTAGAAAGAGCAATTCAAACTTAATTCTTATTTTTAAAAATAAATCTACTGAAAATGAAGTATATAAAATATGTCTTTTTAACAGCCTTGCTGATTCTAAGTGTAAGCTGTAAAAAAACAAGCGTGGACGGAAGCAGCCGCAAAAGCTTTCAGGAAAGCATCAATGATATGGCTTCCAGCTTGCCAACTCTGAAGCAGGTCAAATTCAATGAGGCATTATATATCCTAAAAACATTTGGCGTGGAAGCGGATGGCGATGTTGCTGAAATTGCAGCGCTCGGAAAACTTCTGGACGGTAAAAAAATAAACGAGATTTTTGCAATGGCAGATGAAGTGGCAAAGAAAAACGGTATTGCTTGGAGCAGCACTGCGCCCCCAAGTCTAGGTGAGATGAACATCTTCGGAAACGAGAGCGCTTCTGAAAAAGACCCCAATGATATCGATGCAGCAAGCCTCGGAATATCTGTAAGAAATATTGCCGGCGACAGTCTTACAGGATCAAAAGGATTGGTTATTACTCCTCAATTACTAGATAACAGAGGTGATAAAGTAGCTTTTGAAGGAGCAGCTTTGGAAACAATTATGGAGATTTCCAGCGGAGGAAATAAAATATCAACTTCCAAAAACCTGATGCAAGATCCTGCTTTCCGTGGTTTCACAGTTATGTATTCCAAACTTCCAAAGGAAAAAATATATGATGATAAGATTGACATCAAAGTAACTGTCAAAACGACTAAGAAATTATTACAAATGATAAAAGCAGGTGTGGCAATCAATGGAAATGCGCTTTACACCACACCAGCGCCAGTTGTTTCGGATTCCACTCAGATTCAGAATCCGGAAAGCAATCCAACACCAGGTGTAGAAACTCCTGCCGCTCCTGCAAAAGTGACGGCTGATCCAAAAAATACTGTTACAAAATTCTTGAGTAATCTTTCTTCACAGAATTATAAAGCGGCTTATGAAGCGGCCGAAAACCCAAATTGGGGTTCTTATGACAAGTTTTCTAATCCAACTTCAGGTTTTGGCTCAGTAAAAAATATAAATGTAAAAAACATTTCAGTTCCTTATAACAAAGATAATTCTGCCAATGTCAACGTGACATATGACGTCACCGATAAAAACGGCAAAACCACATCGCTTAACGTTACTTACGGTCTAAAAGCTGTAAACAACAATTGGAAAATCACCACTTATAAAATCAACAATTAATCAGAATGGCATCATCAGAATTGATTAAAAAACTGGAAGAAACGATAGAAAATATTCCCGACTTCCCCATTCCGGGAATTCAGTTCAAAGATATCTGTCCTATTTTTCTTCAACCCAAATTATATGAAGAAGTCATTGCAGATCTGGCTTCGTTCAGCAGAGGAAAAGTGGATGTAGTCTGTGGAATAGAAAGCCGAGGTTATCTTTTTGGGATTGCAATTGCTGTTGCTCTAGACGTTCCTTTTGTTCTTATTAGGAAAGCAGGAAAACTCCCTCCTCCATTTATCGGAGAAAAATATGATCTAGAATATGGCTCGGCTGAGATCGAGATGAAAACTGTTCACATTAAAAAAGGGCAACGCGTTTTGATTCACGACGATTTATTGGCAACCGGTGGAACAACTGAAGCTGCAGCTAAACTAGTTGCAAAACAAGGTGCGATACCCTCACAGTTTAGCTTTCTTATTAATTTAAAAGATCTGAACGGGAAAGAAAGACTCAAAACATTCCAGGCGGAAGTTTATTCAGTTCTCGAATATTAAAATATTTAAAACAACAGAAAAAGAAGTTTTTGCATATCAAAAGGAAAACATTAAATTTGCATTCTATTTATTTAAAAAATTATGGCAGATCTGCATAACAACAAAAACGAACAGGAAGGAAAAGAAACTGTAGAATTCTTTAAAGATCTTGACAAGGAAGCACTTAACATTGAGTCTTTTTTAGAAAAAAATGCAAGAGCTTTGAGCATAGGTTTCGGAGTTTTGATTCTAGCGGTTTTAGGATGGTTCGGATATCAGCAGTTCATTTTGGGACCTAAAAATGAAGAAGCTACAAAAAGTTACTTAGCTGCTCAGAAAAACCTTACAGATGGAAAAGAAGATCTTGCCTTAGGTGGGAAATCTGTTGCGAATCCTGGTTTCTTAGGAACTTACGAAGAGTATGGAAGCACAAAGGCAGGGAAACTTTCTGCATATAACGCTGGTCTTATCGAGTTCAAAAAAGGAAATTACCAAAAAGCTTACGATTTGTTAGATAATTTCAGCTCTAGTAATAAAGTTTTGGTCGCACTAAAATATGGTGCGATGGCAGATTGCCTATCTAACCTGAATAAAGCAGACGATGCACTGTCTATGGCAGACAAAGCAGCTTCCGCTTCGGACGATGCTTACACCACTTACTATTTTACAAAAAAAGCGGGAATGCTAGCCTTGGCACTTAAGAAAAATGCGGAGGCTAAAAAATATTTCTCTACTATAGACGAAAAATACCAAGACTATGACAACGGACAATCCGATGCTTTCATAGAAATGACAAAATATTATTAAAAAATGGCAACAACTAATCTATCAGATTATAAGCCGCTCAACATATCCAATGCCGATGAATATTCAATCGGCATTGTTGTTTCTGAGTGGAATGATTTCGTAACCTACAACCTGAGAAACGGTGCTGTAGAAACACTAAAAGCAGAAGGTATTAAAGAAGAAAACATACATATTTTCTATGTTCCTGGCGCTTTCGAATTGAGCTTTGCATCGATGAAACTTTGTCGCTCGAATAAATTTGCAGCAGTCATAGCGATTGGCAATGTCATCCGTGGAGAGACGCCACATTTCGACTACGTTTGTTCTGGCGTAACACAAGGCATCAAGGATTGCAACATATTAACCGATACACCTGCGATTTTCTGTGTGCTTACAGACGATACGAAAGAACAATCCGTTGCAAGAAGTGGTGGAAATCTTGGCAACAAGGGTGTGGAAGCAGCAGTAACCGCACTTAAAATGATTGACTTTAATAATAAGATTTCATTCTAGTCAATTAGGAGCTAGATCCCGCTATCCGGTGTATCTTTTTTGTTTTTCAGAACATTTATCTTTTTTTAAGGAATAGTGAAGAAAAACAAAAAAGGATGCCGCTTCTATCGGGGCTATTGATAAAGTACGGCATAATTTTTCGTAGTTTCTATAAAAAGAATTTCCTAATTTTAAAAACACAAAATATTTTATTATGAAATGGACAGACGACAGAAGCGAAAATTTCGATGACAGACGCGGATCCGGTGGTGGCGGTATGCTTGTAGGAGGCGGTCTCGGGACAATTATTATTGCAGCTATTGTATTTTTTTTAGGTGGAGATCCTTCTACCATTTTAAATAGTAATACATCTGGATCCCAACAGACCGAGCAAAGACAACTGTCTCAGGAAGAACTTAAGATCGGTGAATTCGTTAGTATGTTGCAAGCCTTAAATGAAGAAACTTGGGCGAAAACCTTTAATGATAATAACATTAAATTCAGACCAGCAAAAGTGGTTCTTTTCGAGAGTGGAACACAGTCTGGTTGCGGAGCAGCAAGGTCGGAAATGGGTCCATTCTATTGTCCTAATGATGAAACGATCTATATGGATATGAGTTTTTTCAATGAGTTGCAGTCCCAATTTGGGGCAAAAGTAGGACAATTTACAGTTGCGTATGTCCTCGGTCACGAATATGGTCATCACATTCAAAATCTACTAGGAACATTGGGCAAGATAGACCAGCTGAGACAAAGCGGAAGATACTCCGAGAGTGAGATGAACAGAGTATCTGTTGCCAATGAACTACAAGCAGATTTCTATGCCGGTGTTTGGGCAAAACAAACCGATAGCCGAGAAAAAATATTGGAACCTGGCGACATTCAGGAAGCGATGAGCGCAGCAGCAGCTGTCGGTGATGATAATATACAGAAAAGAGCCCAAGGCTACGTGAATCAGGAAAGCTTTACACACGGCTCATCTGCACAGAGAGAAGAATGGTTTATGAAAGGTTATAATACGGGCGATATCAGACAAGGCGATACGTTCGATGCACTACTGAAATAATCTTCTATCATATAAAAAACAAGCCTCAGATTCATTCCGAGGCTTGTTTTTTTGTATGTTATTTTTTCTTAGTCTTAATCTTCTTCACTTGTTCTTTGATGAAAGGATATTTCTGCTGCATATCTTTACTGAGAGATGGATCGAGTTTTAAAGCTTTCTCCAGCATAACTACTCCTTCTGATTCATTTTTAAGGTTAAAGTAGCAATTACTCAACTGATAATATAATTCCGCTCTCTGGTGGCTTAAAAGTGCTTTCTGTAGAACAGTAACGGCGTCATCATACTCCCCTATCAACATAAGCACTTCAGAAAATGCATACCAATTGTAAAATCTGTTGGGTTCAGTCTCAACAAGTTTTTTCAGACAGGCAAGACTTTCTTCATATTCACCGCAAGTGATGTATAGAAATGCCAATCTTTTCTGATACTCGATATTACTATCATTCAGAGCAACAGCTTCTTGAGCAAAATACAACGCTTCTTTTGTATTCCCCATATCTTCGTAGATATAGGATTGCTCCATCATCGCCAGATAAAACTGTGGATCTTCTTTCAGAGATTTCTGAAAGGATGTAAGTGCCTGAACAGGTTTTCCCGCTTCTTTGTAACAAAGCCCGATTTTGTAAAATGTAAACGCTTTAGTGTACTCCAATTCCAACATTTCTTCATAAACTGCAATGGCTTCTTCCCATTTATTAAGTGCTTCGAAACAAGAAGCTTTAAATGCATAAACACCTACTGCAGTAGAATTGATCGCTATGAGATAATCAAAACCTCTGATAGCTTCTTCGTAATTTTTCTTGTTGAAGAAATATTGTCCGTACTCGTGCCAAGCTGTTTCGGAAAAAGGAAATCTGTCAAGATACTTATTTAGAAAATCCAATGCTTCCTGAGGTCTGTTCAGCTTATTATAACAAAGCATTACATTTTCCATAGAATAATCATCATACGGATCGTGCTCCAAAGCTGCGCTATAATGTTTCAGCGCATTAAAAGGATCATCCAGATTGATATATTCATCTGCAATAAAATTATGCAAGAAATTTTCCTCTTCTTCCAATTCCAAAGCTTTCTGACAATATTCAATTGACTTTTTCGGATTTCCGAGATTCGAATAGTATTTTGCACAGCAAACCAAAAAATCTGTGTCTTCCAAAGAAGACTGATGCAGCTCATCAATTAGATCTTTTGCTTTTGTATAGCGTTCCAACTCCAGAAAAACCTCCAACTGTTTTGTTTTGATTTCTAGGGAATTCGGGTGGATTTTGAGCGCATGATTTACAGCCAATTCTGCATAGCTGAAATCTCCCAGCTCCAGGTAATAAATAATGATGTCTACATACTCTTCTGTATCGAAATAGAACTCTTCATTATTTTCTATCATTTCTTCGAACTTTTTTGCAAGTTCGTTTTCAAAAAATTCTTCCAATATGTGTAATTTAGATTTGAGACTTAGCTCCGCTCAGACTGCCTATTTGCTTGGTGTGAGGTTCGTAACTTCAATTACAATTAGCCGGATCTTAAATCTTTATATAAAGTTAATCAATTTTGATTTGAAAATAAACCATCTTGAACTGACAATTTATTAACATTAATCATTTTTCTGTTCGGAATATATTGTTGTCAAAAACATACCAAACGATTTTTCTAAACCGGTAATATCTCCGGATTTTAGATTAATTCCTCCGTAGATACTGTCATTACTGCGGATTTTAAAATTACTCAGTGATAAAAATAAAGATGGCTGCCCTTCTTTTCCTGACAATTTTACCGATGATCCGAGCAATTTCCTTGTTGAGACTGTCAAAACTTCATCAGTTCTCAATTGCAATCTCAGAAAACTTCTCGGATGTATGTCCAAGATTTTATTGTTGACCGATATTTTCTGATTCTTCTCCGAAGAAGATATAAGATAAGCTACATTATCTTCCGCCGGAATATCATCAGATTTTGTATAGTAAAGATTCAGAATATAATAACCTGGATCAAATTGCTGAAAAGTACCATCTACATTTTCGATGGGTTTTAGAGAAAAGGTATTCGCTCCAACTTGTTTCGCTTTTTTATAAACTTCTCCGAACATTTTTACATCATCATTGGAAAATCCATTCACGAGAACTTCTCCAAGATATTCGGATTTTGAAACATCAGAAATACTATAAAAGATCTTGTCTTTATTATCATTTACTTTATCAACTTTATTCAATGTAACTTCCTGCAGATAAAATAATTGAAAACAAAATAAAACAATGATGAATAATAATTTACGCATTCGTTAATTTTAAAATTTCTACGCAGTCTCTAAGACTGTTTTCCCAATGTTTGGGCTCTATATTATAATCCTTTTCGATCTTTTCCAGAGACATTGTGCTTCTTTTCGGACGTTTTGCCGGCGTCGGAAATTCTTCCGTTGTGATAGATTTTAAATTAACCTCAGAACCGGAAAATTCTTTTATTTTACTGGCAAATTCAAACCATGTTGTTTCAGGATAATTGGAAAAGTGATAGATCCCGAAAGTCTTTTTCTGAGCTTCTATAATATCCATAATCGCTTCGGCAAGATCATTGGCATTGGTAGGCTGTCCGTGCTGATCTCCAACTATTCCCAACTCATCTTTGATCGTAAATAAATGAAGCATCGTTTTGACAAAATTCTTATTAAATTCTGAATAGAGCCAGGACGTCCTCAAAATAATTGTTTCTGGATTGCTGTCTAAAGCCAACTCTTCACCCTTTCTTTTGGAGGCACCATATACGCCGATAGGATTGGTAAAATCATCCTCAGAATAACTTAAATTAGTCTCCCCGTCAAAGACATAATCTGTGGAAACGTGGATTAGTACAGCATTATTATCTTTACAGACCTTAGCCAGGTTTCCAACTGCATCAGCATTCACCGCAAATGCACGATCTGCCTCTTTTTCAGCAAGATCTACTGCCGTATAAGCCGAAGCGTTAATTACAAAATCTGGTTGATACTCAGCAATAACCTCATCCACCTGATCATAATTTGTAATATCTACTACAGAAGATCCTGTAAAATTAAAATCATACTGAGTATGGTACTTGGGAGCTATTTTCTGAAGACAATGGCCAAGCTGACCATTTCCTCCGATTACGAGAATTCTTTTCATGTTTAATTTTTTGCTTTATTCTGGCTTCTGAAAAACGAAACCCTTTCTTTAAATGTTTTATGATCTATATTCACAAGAAAATGGGCAAACTGATTTAAGGTCTTGTCCGGCATTTTTTCAGCCCTTCTAGCCTTCATATTAAAGTAAATCACTGTGAGCCAAAAAACAGCGTGTACTACACCTTTGTCATCCTTCATCAGTAATTCTACCACCGCTGTTAGGTCATCAACAAAAATGGTTTTGCTGGTAATAGTTACCGTAGAATTATATCTTACTTCTTTTAGGTAAGCAATTTCATTTTGGATAGTAACCCAAGTGCATCCTGTTTCTCTAGCATATTGCTCATAAGTAAATCCGTAGTTCTGTTCTACGTGATCTTCTCTTGCATTGAGCATATATTCGAGGTATTTTACATTATTCAGATGACCAATGGGGTCACAATCTGCGAAGCGGATCTTTACAGTGGATGAAAATTCTTTTTCCATAATGCAAAAATAAAAAAACCGCTCCGAAAAAGAGCGGTTTTATGATTTATTAAGATATTGTTATTTTAATCCTAATTCTTTTTTAACTGCTGGAGTAGCATCAGTTCCTGCTTTGTACACTAAAGCTGTGCTGGAAGCGTCGAATACGAATTCATAACCTGCAGCTTTAGACACTTTTGTGATGGCATCATTGATTTTCTTTTCGATAGGAGCCAATCCTGCATCTCTTTTTTCAGCTATGTCTTTCTGTGCTGCAGAATACATCTGCTGCAAGTTGTCCTGAAGTTTTTGAACTTCTTGACTTCTTTGCTCATTGATAGCCTGAGTCTGCTTAGGCGCTTCATCCTGATATTTCTTCATAAGATCCTGAAGAGATTTTCCCTGCTTTTCCAATTCAGTTTGTTTAGCGGTCTGAAGTGACTGCAACTGTGTATCCAAAGCTTTCATTTCCGGCATTGCAGTGAATATTGAGTTAATGTCTACTGATGCAATTTTCTGTGCATTTGCAAAACCTGTAGCAAAAACCATTACAACAGCTACTAATAATACATTTAATTTGTTCATTTTAAAAAGTTATGTTTATATATTTAAATTATTTTATTTCATTTCAGCAGAATCACCAAGGCTTTTTCTCTGCGTAGATTTAAGTTTACCTTTAGGAGAAATTCTTCCATTTTGTTCTTTTCCATTTAATGTTCCGGAGGAAACGCTTCCGGAGCTAGCTTTTTCATCCTTAGAAATATTTTTCCCTAATAGGCTGAGGACAGCATCCGTGTAGTCGTATTTCTTATCTAAAAATATCACACTGATGTTGTTGCTTTTATCAAGAACTATGCCCAAATTATTCTTTGTAGACACGGTCTTAATGGCATTCCATATTTGATCCTGAAATGGTTTTGTGAGATTGGAACGAAGCTGGTTCACTTCTCCATTAGACCCGAATCTTGCACCGATTGTATTTCTGATGCTCGCTTCCATATCTACCACTTCTTTCTCACGCATCTTCAGCTGTTCGCCTACCAGCAATACTTTCTCATTCTCAAAGGCTTCTCTTTTCCTTTCATAATCTGCCTGTAGTTTCTGTAGATCAGACTGCCATTGGCTGATTTGGGAATTAAGTCTACTCTCAGCTTCTTTGTACTGAGGAAGTTTGCTAAGGACATAGTTTGTATCTACCACGCCTATTTTCTGTGCATAGATATGAGCTATGGCAAAAAGAAATGTTACAAATATTGCTAGTTTTTTCATCCTATAAAAATAGTATTTTTTTTATAATGGCTGATTCATCAGGAAGTGTGTTTGCCATCCGGACGGCTCTGTACCTCCTAAAGTTTTATCGAAACCATAAGCAAAGTCAAAACCAATCAATCCAAATGCTGACATCGAAACCCTGATTCCGATCCCTGCAGATCTTTTTAGTCTGAATGGATTATAAGCTCCGAAACTGTTCCAAGCATTTCCAGCTTCTACAAATGTTAAAGCAAAGATCTTAGCCGTCTGATTCATAGAAATAGGATATCTCAGTTCTGCTGCAAATCTATTATAAATTGTTGCTCCACCATAAGGCGTAATGTCATACGATGATGATGAACTGAAACCCGTGGATGAAGCATTTTCATAACCTCTCAACGGCACCAATTCTCTACCATCAAATCTACCATTGAACAAACCTACACCTCCAACATAATATCTTTCAAAAGGTGGTGGACCTAATTCTTTGCTATATCCATTTAGAAAGCCCATTTCTCCGGTAGTTCTAAGAACAAGCTTACCGACCACTTCGTTGTAGAAATCTGCTTTTAACTTCACTTTATAGAATTCCATCCACTTATACTTGTCCAAAGTACTCATTGTAGAATAATCTTTATTACTGAACCAAGAATATGGCGGTGTAAATTTCAACGATGCTTCTATATTAGAACCGTAAGTTGGGAAAACCGGATCCAAACCAGCTGAGTTTCTACTCAAACCAATATTGAAACTGAATGATTTTGTACTTCCGTTATATTCCAGCGCATCTCCAAAATAAAATGGATAATTGCTGAAATTGTAGCTCTGGTACTGAATCCCTGTGTAAAGAGAAAAATAATCATCCGGCCACTTTAAATATCTTGTTAATCCTGCAGTAGCAGAGAAAATATTCATTGTCTGATCTCCCGTTGAATATGAGTAATTTACTCTGGAATAATTCACTCCCACACTTAGCGCTGTAGGTCTCGTTCCGAATAACCAAGGCTCTGTAAATGAAATTCCATAGTTGGTAAAATATTGTCCTGCCTGTGCCTGAAGCGATAAAGTTTGTCCGTCACCTTGTGGAACCGGTTTGAAATCTTTGAACTTCAAAAAGTTTCTTAAAGAGAAGTTATTGAACGTTAATCCTAATGTTCCGATGAAAGAACCACCACCATAACCAGCCTGGAGCTGTACTTGAGAAGAACCTTTTTCAACAAGCGTCCAGTGCATATTAACTGTGTTATCCTGCGGATTCGGTTTTACATCGGTTCCGATTTGCTGAGGATCAAAAAACTGCATCCCCGCCAATTCGAAATAAGTTCTCTTGATATCTGATTTTGCGAACAAAGCTCCCGGCTTAGTTCTAAGCGCTCTAAGAATTACGTGATCGTGTGTCGTAGTATTTCCAGACCAAGTTACACGGTTCCAAGTCGCTTTTTCCCCTTCATTAATTCTGATTTCCAAATTAATGGAATCTCCTTTAACCGATTTTTCGATAGGTGTTACCGTAGAAAAAAGGAAACCATTATTCATGTAAATCGATTTCAGGTCAGAATCATCTTCCTTACCGCCATCTTCGCCAACTTTTTTATTAAAGCCAACAGCATCATAAATATCTCCTGTTTTGTACCCCAATATCTTTTGTAAAAATTCTGATGAATAAGTTGTATTTCCTATGAAGTTAATATCTCCAATGTAATATTTCTTACCTTCGTTTAGTTTGACATTGATATTATATCCTTTTTCATTTCTAGAGACAGAATCAGACACAATAGTTGCATCTCTGAATCCTAATGAATTATAATAATTGATTAGATTTCTTTTGTCCTCATCATATTTGTCCTGAACAAATTTTGATGGTTTCAAAATACCTTTGATAAATCTCTTCTGCTTGGTTTCCTTGAAACCATTTTTTCTAAGTTTTCTGCTGGAAACATTTTCATTTCCTTCAAAAGTGATTTTATCAATTTTCACTTTTTTACCTTTGGAAACTTCGATGGTCCAATCTACCAGATTAGCATCTGTACCATTTGCTTTTTCCTGAATATTGATCTTCGCATCCGCAAATCCTTTTGAGATGTATTCCTGAGGGATTTTATTCTGAAGACTGGAAATCAGATTACTGTTTATCTTAGTTCCAGGTTTCAAATTGTTATCCTTAATCAGTTTTTCGTTTTTAGACTTGCCGATACCTTTTCCGGTGAATTTAATCTCACCAAGTTCTTTCAAATCCTGGAGCTGAAATTGCAAAATAACATTTTGCCCTTCTACATCCTGGACATACACTTCTACTTTAGAAAATGACTGTGTTTCCCATAGCTTTTTGACAGCATTGCTGACTCTCTGTCCGGGGATTTCTAACTTCTCTCCTTTCACCAGACCTGTAAAACGTAAAATCTGTGCCGGTGTATATCTTTTGACACCGTCTACAACGATATCCTTCAGAACATACTCCTGATTCTGATTTCCGCTAAGTTCTGTGTTATCTGCATTGTTACCCTGTGGAACAACCTGTGCGTTAAAGTACACGGAGGCTGTAAGCAAAATAATGGGTATAAATCTTAATTTCATTCTTATTGAAGTTGTTCTCTTTTCTGTAATTTATTTTTGTGAAAGAATCTGGTCACTGGTCATTCCGTACCTTCTTTCTTTGTTTTGATAATCTATAACGCACTGAAAAAATGTATCCTTGGAGAAATCTGGCCATAATACATCTAAAAACTGAAGTTCTGCGTATGCAATCTGCCAAAGCAAGAAATTACTAATTCTTACCTCTCCGCTGGTTCTGATCATAAGATCTACCTGAGGAAAATCTCTGGTATAAAGATGGTTTTCAAAAACTTTTTCATCAATATCATCTGCTGCCAGTTTCCCTTCCTTTACCTCTCTACTGATCTCCTGAACAGCTTTTAGAATTTCTTTCTGAGAACCGTAACTCAATGCAAGAATAAGATTTCCGCCTTTGTTATCCTTTGTGAGATTAACCACATTCATCAGTTGGTCTTTTACTAATTCTGGTAATGATGATATATCACCTATTACATGCATCCTTAGTCCCTTAGAAAAAATCTCTTCGGCCTCCAAAAGCAAGGTTTCCGATAAAAGATTCATTAAGGTATCCACTTCTTCTTTCGGCCTGTTCCAGTTTTCTGACGAGAAAGTGTAAAGAGTAAGATATGGAATATGAATCTCATTACAGGCATTGATAACATTACGCACCGCATTGATAGCATTCTTATGTCCAAAGGTTCTTTCTTCTCCTCTAGATTTTGCCCACCTTCCGTTTCCGTCCATTATAACGGCCACGTGCTTTGGTAATTTATCTTTATTTATAAGCTTTTTTAAATCCTGCATAATGACTATTTACAATAACAAGGTGGTCTCCCGAATGAATATGAAAGAATGATAGTAGCTGAATTAATCCAGTCTTTGGAATTCAGGTTACCTACATTTCGCTGGTCTTTGAAAGCCTGCACAGCTGCTGCAGTATCACCTGTTGGTAATAAGCTTTTCACTGTGATATCACCGTCTTTCAGCATACTGTAATCTACCTGATCTGAGAATGTTGGTCTGAAGGTAAACTCGCCGGACAATGCCCAGTTATAATTAAATTTATATTTAAGACCTACACCAAAAGGAATTCCAAGCGTAAACGCTTTATCATTCGAATAAACAACCTGGGTTCCGTAAGTATTTACATTCAGATGAGCTTTGACGGTATTCATATAAAAACCAGAGACACCACCGAAGATATAAGGACTAATCATACTGACCTGTTCTTCATTAACCGGAAGAAAATTATATTCAAAAACTAAATCCGCAGATACTACCGAGTTGGTTCCTGAAAGCTTTCTCGCCCTGCGATAATTTTCTTTTGCATAACTGTCATTAAACTGAATATTATTGAATCCAACATTCAGCCTGATGGTTTGATAGGGATTAAAATTCATCCTATACATTATCCCAGCATAAAAAGGCAATCCATAATCCGACATATTTCCTACAGGCTTCTGAAGCACATAATTTGTACTTCCTATATCACCTACAAGATTACTCATACCCATCTGTATCCCAACTTCATGTCTCTGAGCTTTTGCCAAACTCAAAAAACAGAAAATTGCCATAAAGGTATAAGTTAATTCTCTCTTCATTCTCAATATGCTCAAAGGTCTATTGTTCAAAAATTTGGTGCAAATATAAAACATTTTTAGATTAAGGAACTTCTTAAAGTTTAGTTAAATAAAAACAAAAAAACATAATTTCTTATTACAAAAACGAACTTATTGATAAAATAGTCTATAAAAAAATAAAAGCCTTGAAAAAAGGCTTCTATTTTATTTTGTGTTTAAAAACTTTTTAAGCTTATTCCTGATTTTTATAATTGTGGGTTCCACATAATTTTCATCTTCGTTAAAGTAACCGTAACCATAGCCGTAGCCATAACCGTAACCATAGCCATAACCGTAGCCTTGTTTTATTACGAAATCATTGTAGACTAGTCCCAGATTGGATACTTCTTTTTTAAAGTATTTTTCGGTAATCATTCTCACCATGTGCTTTTCAGTATACTCATGGCGAACCACATATATTGTTGTATCCGCCTTTTTAATCAACTCGAAAGAATCTGCCACAAGACCTACCGGAGGAGAATCAATGATTATATATTCGTACAAATCTTTCAGCCTATCAATGAAATTCATATTTTTATCACTCATCAAAAGTTCTGATGGATTAGGCGGAATGGGCCCTGAAGTGATAACATCCAATCCCGGAATACTGGTGTGATTGATAATATCTTCAAGTTCTACCTGCCCTGTAAGATAATTGGAGATGCCATTTTTATTATTGATTTTAAAATCACCGAATATTTTTGGCTTCCTTAGATCCATTCCCAATAAAACGGCTTTTTTCCCGCTGAGACCTAGCACTGAAGCAATATTAATAGAAACATAGGTTTTTCCTTCTCCACTGATGGAAGACGTTATCAATATTACTTTACTTTTCTGTTCTTCATCGAAGAGAAAACGGAGATTTGCCCTTATGGAACGGAAAGCTTCTGATATTGATGATTTAGGTTCTTCCAAAACCGTAAGATTGTTATCGTAACCATTATGGCCAATGACTCCCAGCAACGGAATTTTTGTTACACCCAATAACTCTTTAAGATTTCTAATCTTATTATCCAACAATTCTCCTAAAAGCAGAAAGACAAGCGGTATCAGTAGAAGTCCTCCGATAATTTGGGTTTGGGTAGCAGCGATATTAGGAGCAATAGGGCCTTGTCCAAGATTTTTTGCTTTGTCAATAACTGTTAGATTACTCTGGTTGGTTGCAACACGCATTTGGGATTTTGCCTGTTCTGTAAGAAGGGTATTGTAGGTATTTTCTATTATATTATATCCTCTTTGCGCATCTAGGAAAATCCTCTGCTTTTCGGGAAGCGAAACTAACTCTTGATCTATTTTACCAATCTGAGAATCCAACTGCGCAAGTCTGTCATAGTAACCCTGGAAATATTTTTTAAGCCCACCCTGTGATGTGTATTTTGCCTCGTTTATAAGTCTGTTAATTTCTCGCATCGGCTCAGAGTTGGGGGTGTAAATCTGGGCAAGTTCTCTTCTTTTTGCGTAAAGTTGCTTTAACTCAGATACGGATGCATTGAAGCTGCCATCTTCTATCCCCGCAACATTTAGGCTTATAATCTTTTCAAGATTGTTGGTATTAACAGAATTTCGGATGTCATTTAAAGAGTTAATTTTTGCGGTAAGTTCTGCCTTTTGGCTTTCCAGCGTTGTGAGTTTTTCTAACGTCTTGGAGTCTATATTCTCCATATCGAAAAGCCTATTATTGATTTTTAGCCTATTCAGAACATTAGCACTGGAATCTAATTTTTTCCTTATAAGTAACAGATTCTCATTCAAATATTTTACTGTATTCTGATCTACAGTATTCTGGTCCGTTAATCTTTTTTTGATAAGTTCATCTACAGAGCTGTTTAGAAAACTGACAGTATTATTAAGGTTATAACCTGTTTTGGTAATTACCATTATGGATGACAATTCTTTATCGAACTCGACAAAAAGACTACTCGTAATACTATTTACAGCTTGGTTTACAGGGACTAAGGTGATGATTATATTATTCAACCCAAGATTACTTGGAGTAGGATTTGGAATAAGCTTAAATTTTAGGTTGGGAGTCTCATACCATTCATTCAGCTTAAGTATCTTATTGGCTGGTCTTGAATAAGGAGCGACAGACTCCACACTTTCTGTAATGTAATTGTAAAGATTCGGTGATTGTCCTTCTTCCGGAAGCGTGACTTCATATTGATTTCCTTTTTTTGGAATAATCGTTATCGGATAATTAACCTGTTGCAGGTGGTTCTTGTCAATCTCCAAAAAAACAGGACTGTCTTCTCTGTCCAGATAGGTTGTTTTTATAAGACCTTTGGTTGTGTAGTTGGTAATGAGATTCAGTTTCTTTACCAAATATTCATTATGACTTCTGGATAATAATATTTTTTTCAGGTAAACACCATCCTGATTCCCACCTTGTCCCCAAATGAAATTGATAGATTGATTGGGCGTAAAATAACTGGCCGTGTTATTGGAAATACTTAATGATAGATTGGAAGAGTAAACTCTCTGAGCATAATACTTACTGTAACCATAAGAAATACAGTAACCAATGAAACCTAATATCACAAACCAATACCAGTTACGGATTACTCTTCTTACAAAATGCCCAACATCAAACAAGTTAAAAGAACCTATTTTTTCTGACTGTGGAGTGCTCGCCGTTGTATTAATGTTTTTATCAGGTATCATGATTAGAGACGAGTTAGGATTAGATAAACTGACATCACAGTTGTAAGTAGTGAAACTCCTGTTGTGAGCGTCTGAAGTGGTTCTTTTCCAAATCCATTGATACTTTTACCATTGGTATTGAGATAAATAATATCCCCATTTTGAAGCCAGTAGTAAGGTGAGTTCATCACATCTTCTCTCGTAAGATCAAGTCTTGCCGTTTTAATACCTTCTGGAAACTTCCTGTGTATCATTATATTTTTCCGATCGACAGTTCGGTTCAGACCTCCATTCATGGCAATTGCTTGCATAATATTGAGCTGCGTCATGTATGCTGTTTTTTCACCGGTAACATTCACCGTTTCCATATCGCCTAAAATATAATAACGGATCCCGTCCAGATTAAGCCTTACCTCAGATTTTCCTTGTAGAAAATTCTCATTTACCTTTTCCTGAATTTCTTTTGTCATTTCCTCCAACGTTCTACCTTCAGCTTTGATGTATCCAATTCCGAAAATATTGACATCTCCTTTGGAATCTACTTTTAGTCCATTAAAATAATATGTTGCATTGCCACCAGTACCGCCACCGGACTGTCCGCCAGATGATCCACCGCTTTGCATTGCACCATTATTAGCACCACTGCTAGAAGCATTTAGAGAAGAGTAAAACTGAGCCGCATCACCCTTTGGCGTGGTTACGACGTTAAGGCTTAGTATATCACCTTTAGTAACTCTATATTCCGGCACATTATAAGGAACCAATCCCTCCTCATTGATAGTTAAGCTCTCACTGGGCTGGAGATACTGGATGTCTTTTCTGCTAATGCATGAAGTACAGATACCAATGATGAAGACCAATAGAAAGATATTAAAAAGATGTTGTTTTGTCATCAAATAGTTTTTTGCAAAAATATAATATTTTAGTTTTTGAATCTAAGTAAGAAAATAGGAAGATAAGCTCCTAAAAAACCAATAACCAAAATAATAATCAGTAAATAATTGACATTTATATGCCTAAGCGAATAAGCTACAGCAATGATAATTAAATAATAACCTATGATATATGCTGTAGATCTGCGATGTGTGAGACCCAGATTCAGTAACTTGTGGTGTATGTGATTTTTATCTGGAGAGAGTATAGACTTGCCATGATAAATTCTGGTAATAATTACAGTAAGCGTATCGATAATCGGTAATATAAGAATGGCTACAGCTATAACAGGCGCAGACTGCAGATGATAAAATACCTCATCCCTTTTCTGAATGAATATTTCTATAAATGAAATACCCGTGAAGGCAAGAAGAAATCCAAGAATCATAGAACCCGTATCTCCCATAAAAATTTTCGAATTTCTTTTATTAGAGAGATTATAGAACAAGAAAGCCAACGATGCTGCAATAATAATTGCACAAAGGATAACCAAAGGATCGTTCGCCGGTCCCAACCTGAAGAAACTGATCCCAAAAAATATGCTGGTTGCAATGGTATAACTGCCGGCCAGCCCGTCTATCCCATCTATCAGATTAAAAGCATTGATAAGAATAATGAAAGTCAAAATACTGAATGCTATGCTTATATAATAATTAATCTCATAGACTCCAAATAGTCCAAAAATACTCCTGATGCGCACATCCGACCCTACCACCATTAATATTGACACAAGTGCCTGAGCCAAAAGCTTTTTATATGCTCTTAGCACCATTATATCATCCATTATTCCTACAAAAAATAAAATGATAAATGATGCAAATAAAAACTTATAGCGATCAAACAATTCGTAAGCAAAAATGGGAGCGCAAACACCCAGTGAAAAAAATATGGCTATGCCACCGAGATTTGGAATTTTCCTCAGGTGGGAGCTTCGTGATCCGGGCTCATCCATCAGATTCTTCCTTCTGGAAATTTTTATAATTGCCGGGATGGAAATAAAAGTAATCAAAAAAGAAAACACAAAGCCCAAAACTAGCTTGAAGTAAAAAAAAGATATTCCTATGCTTACCAAAAAAAGTTCGATGTTATTCATCTTGTGTTCTTAATCTAGTTTACTTTTTGATTGTCAATATTCTGACAATACGCCTCAGCCTGAATATACTAAGGACGTAATAAACTTTTTTTCCTAACGGCAAAGATAATAGATAATTCTTTCCAAACCGCTTATACTGCAAGATATCTTTCGCATTTATATCATTATCTTTTATAAACTCATCCAATATCTGTGACATTTTGTAAAAATCTGCCTTATCATTTACAAATGCCAAATAAGCCAGAAATGTATAAACGCCTTCCAGAATCTGGAATCCTTTCAATGCATTTTTATAATTATTGTAGCGGCTTTCAGTAAATTTCAAACTCACCGTTTTCACAGCCTCTAGAATGTCTAATCCTTTCAGCGTATGCATCTTGCTGATAGATTGTGATCTCTCTAGATATTGATAATGATAAGCCGGCGTAAAGCCGATGACTTTAGAATCCAGAACCAACTGCGGTATCAGCTCGATATCTTCAAAATGAATTCCTTTTCTGAATCTTTTGTTCTTAAATAAATCACTTATGAAAAGCTTATTGCAGGCAAAATAAGAGATATCAGAGAAAACAGATATATTTTCTTCCAGAATGATTTTTTCAGGAAAACCAGGCAACTGTGTTAGCTTTTGTGTGACATTTCCTCTTTCATCTACCTTCTTAATATTGCATATTGTTATTTCTGTCTGATGTTTCTCTGCAATGTTCAGCATCTCTTCAAACATCGTGTCCGAAACATAATCATCACTGTCCACAAAACCGATGTACTTGCCCTTCGCACGGTCTATACCAAAATTTCGCGCATCGCTTAATCCGCCATTTTCTTTGGTGTAGGCAAAGATTTTTTGCGGATATTCCTGTTGGAATTTTTCTATAATTTGTTGAGAATGGTCTATGCTTCCATCATTCACCACGATTATTTCAATGTTCTGCAAAGTCTGATTGACCAATGACAAAAGGCATTTTTCCAGATATAACTCAACGTTATAAACGGGAACAATCACAGACACTTTGGTTTCGGGATGCTGCATGATTTAACTTCTGGTGAATCTGGAATTCAAAAAACCTTTTTTGGCTTCATCAAAATCCGAACGGGAGCAAGGGATGCAATTATCAATATTATCATCCTCACCAAAATACCACAGATTAGTGAAAACCTCTCTTTTAAAAGCATACTTCTCGTCATTAATCAGTACATAAAATGTTTCGTACGACTTTTCCTTCGGGTGAGACCGCTGGATGTTGATGCCTTCTATAAGATACCAGATCATCTGAGCCAGCAACTGATGATTGAGCTGGGAGTCAGAATAGATATTATAATTGAAAATCCCAACGGATTTCAGTTTTTCGCTCAGTCCGATTTCCTTCATATAAGCACAGATTTCTCTTCTGTTCAGTCCATTCACCTGCGGATTCATAGAAAATGGCTCTCCAAAACTTTCAATAGCATCACAATTAATGGTAACCAAATCTGCTTTCCGAAAATAAGGCTCGGTTTTTTCTGTAGAATTCATCATTTCTGCCAGTCGAATAATATCAAACTGAACCTCTTTGATAAGCCTTACAGAATCCATTTCATTCAGATGTTTCTGATAGCCGAGGTGATGGTAATTTTTGATAGAAAAATTTTTGGAACCCAGTATTTTGCTGAGGAAATTAGACTCGTGGATTTCCTCATCCTGTTTCAGTGAAACAACATTACTGATCTGCGTATAACTGATATTATCCTGATGAAAATTAAGCGCGGAAAAAAGTGAAAACGCCAGATCATTACTACCGCCCACTATCACCGGAATTGCATTTTTATGGTGACAAGCAGACAGAACTTCCTGCAAAATATAATGCGAATCTTGACTTGTTCTACCGGACACCAAATCGCCTAAGTCTATAACCGGAATATCAAAATCCAACTGAGACAATTTATAAAACTCCCTACGTACGCCAGTAAAATCCTGACTTTCGGCATCGCCATCTGCACCTCTGTAATCGGATACAAAGAGCAGAACAATACCGTCTTCCTTGATATCATTAATAATATTGTCCCCAATCTGCCATTTTTCGGTCCTGATTTTTTTTGGTGGAATGATAAAGTCTTCAAAGTTCATAATTAGTATGCTATTTTTATAGTAACGTCTTTTGGAGTTTGTCTGGAAAAATCTGCCAATTGCTTCCTAAGTTTATCCGCATTTTCTTTTTTCACGGCATAGAAAGAAACTGTTGTTCCTCCACAGATATAATTATTATTAATGCTAAGCGTTCCGGCTTTCACAAAATAATCCGGCATTTTTACCCATTCATCGAAAACTAAAGCAATATCAAAATTTCTGTTTTCTGCTGTTCTGGCAATATAAGTCTGAAGATTTTTATTGTCCACAAACTTGCCGTGATCGTTCTTTCTTAACCTTGCTACCTCAATACTTCCTAACCCGTACGTATCCAGAAGCTGAATATTGTTATAATAAGTAATAGCTCCGATATCGTTTGCAATAATGCTGGACTCGGGGTAATACTGATGGACAAAATCCGCAAGCTGAATCTGCTGGTCAAAAATATTTTTGGAGGCTATGGGCTGGTATTTTATCATCGTTACAAAACGCATATAGAATGTTATCAACAGCAAGCCGATCATTAAGTATTTAAAAACAGAATTTCCTGCTTTTTCCCGAAAAACACCATCTGCAAAAGGAGCAATTGCAAATAAAACAACAACAACCAAATACGCTTCATAGCGAATCAGCCATCCAAAATTAGCAAATAAAAGGTGAACCAAAAAACCCGCTATTACTACAAAAGAAACAGCATTTTTTGATGATCTGACATATTGATAGCCCGAACACTTGAGCGTTTGAATATTTCTAAAAATCTGTACTATCAGAATCAGCATGAGTATCAAAACAGAAATTCCGCGGTAAGCATTGCCTGCAACTCTTGTTATAAAACCTCCGATTCCGTCATTCGTGTTACCTTTAAGAATTAAAGAATTCGGGAGGAAAAATGATCCGTGATCTATTGATATGTAGCCATATACCAAAACCGGCAAAAGTGCAAATAAGCCTAAAATTATACTAATGACATAATCTTTTCTCACAAAAAAAAGATACACGCAGATAAAGAAAATGAAAAAAAGGCTCTCGTAACGGAATCCTGTTGCGATAATAGAAAACAAAGCCAGATTGGAAAAATGTCTCGGGCTTTTATCCTCCAGATATTTGCGAAAAGCTAAAAGAACTAAAACCATGGCGAGCGAGTGAAATACATGCTCCATTCCCGTCATTATCATCAGATGCAAAGGCATCAGGACAACCAACGCCAATAAGAAAACAAATCGTGTAATTACCGAAAATGGTTTCAGATAATTATTGAATACCAAGATGAGCGCAACGCCCGCAATACTGTTTGCAACCAAAGGAATATATTCCCAGTTACCAAATATTTTGATTAGTAGAGCCAGAAGAAATGTAAAAAGCGGAGATGATGTGGTAGACGAAAATTCGTGTTTTGTAATACCCCAGGTTCCGGCTTCTGCAAAATTCCGAGCCATTGAAAGATGGATGTAAGCATCATCCAAAGGATAAATATATCGCCCTGCAAATGCACATACGGTCTGAATATTGTAAAAAATCAACGCTGCAAGAACAACAATTACGATAAAAAGTTGTGTATATTTTTTCATTATTTTCCAAACATTAATTGCTCCACAAGTAATTCTGATATTTGTCCGGTGTGAAGCTACCTGCGTTACCCTGATATTTAGCGAATACGAAATAGTAGAAAATCATAAATACCACAAAAAAAAGATGTGTCATTTTTTTTGTATTTTTATTATCCATTGCAGCAACGATATTCGGAACGACAAGCGATGCAAACCCCAGATATGAACCAACGAGTCTGGTAGAAAATACAGGATTACTACGCATGATGAAATAGAGGCAAACACCAGTTACGAGAATATTCCGCATATATTCATAATAGTATATTTTCTGGCAGGTTGCCTTATCAAAAGTAACCAGCAAAAAGCTGAAAACCAGCATAAGTCCGTCCATAAAACTAGATCCGGAAGATTCATAATTGATATATCCATTATATCCATTAGAGACATCCTGAACATTGAGCGTATCTAGAAAACTGGAAAATGAATTGTAAATCTGAAACGGTGATAAAATAATACAAGCCAGAATGGCATAGAATATCCGGCTGGAATTCATTGGTATAATAGCTAGCCAATATGCTGGCAGAAAGACAATTGTAGATTTATGAAATCCGAATGCAATATAGGCACACAGTAGATACCACCAGATTTTTCGTTCCTTGATAAATTGAAACGACAGCATACAAAATGTCATTCCCAATGCTTGTCGCATGTGACCACTATCTGCTATAAAATATGCCGGAATAAGGAACAGCAAGACAGAAAAAACAGGATATTGACTGTTTTTGTAATACACAGACAGTTTACACGAGATAGTAATAATTGCGCTAACGAGCGTAAAGTCTTTGAAAGGGACACCCGTAAGAAAAACCAGCTTATTAAGCATCCCGTACATCCATTCTACATCTACTTTGGACTCACGAAACAACATTTTATCGAACAATATTCCAAAATCTACCGTTGGGAAATATTGGTTATACATCCCTTGATATACCGGGTAATCTGCACCAACGTATTTTCGGTAACCCACGATAATAATCATATAAACCGCTATAGCCCAAAAGACATATTTCGAAGTTTTTGATTCTACGCTTCTATTGACTTCCACAAAACTGTAAAAAATCAAAATGAGTATAAGAATTGTAAAAACGGGATGCAGAAATACCATTAAATTTTGGTGCTTTTTGTGACAAAGATAATTTTATTTTAGGAGATAATTTATTTCTATCAATTATATAGTTTCTTATCGCCAACTTCATCTATTGTTTATGAATATTGAAAAAGCTCACGCTGCATAAACCGAAAAATTACCATTAAAAACCTTGGATAAACTTTTATAACCACAAAGAAAATATATAAAACCTCAGCCCTGTTAAATCATTCAGCATAGCTTTTGATTTTACCAGTAAAAATTGCCAATCATCTGCATCCCGAATGTCTGCAGCAGGCAGAGAAAAAACAAGCATCTAAATTGTCCGGAATCTATATTTTTGAGTAGCATAAGAAAATACGGAACCATAAAAAGACAGGCCCTTGCAGTTTCTCCAGTTCCGTAAGCGCCAGTCAACAGCATTGCAGACAGTGAGGCAACGGCAGAAAAAAACAGAATATTGATATAATTATCTTCAAAGACTTCCGTCCCTTCTTTTTTAGAGAAGAAAACTGCCAAAAAACCGAAGGAAAGAAATAGGAAAATCTCCCCAATATCTTCCAGCCTGGTCATCAGATAAACCAATGGCTGATGGAATAACCGGAAACCATCCGGATTTTCTGAGTGTGATGCCAATAAAAAAGTTTCCAATTGATTATAACCTGTCGTTGCATAAATCAACACAAATGTCATCACAAAAACAATCGCACTCAGAATGCTAAGCCAAACAAAACTCCATTGCGCCTTCAGTAAAAAGTATAAACTAACAAATCCCAGAAACGCGAATAGAAAAAGACCTGAAAATGTCAAAAGATTAGTCAGGATCAAACCCAGCGTGATGAGTAAAAAAGATGCCGCATCTATCTTCTGCTGTTGATATATCCTCGCCATTCCTAATAGGAAAATCAGCGTTGAGGTAAGAACTAGCGCATCTATAGACACCAATAGATAAATATTAACAGAAGGAACGACCGCAAATAACAACAATATCCACCTTCTTCTAGTTTCTTCAAAACCAAGACAGACTAGTATCTGGTAAAACAATGGAAAAGACAAACATCCAACAGCAAAAAAAACAATTGCCAACGTTTCGATATTCGACAGATTCAAAATCCAAAAATGCAAAAGCGTAACAAATGGCGGATGGGTTTTGGTATGCATCTGGAACTGATCCAGATTGTCGGCAAAATCCCTTAGCCAAACACTGCTATCCGTAATGTTTAGTGCATCGGTATAATATTGCCGTCCTTTCAGATAAAACGGTTGCAGAAAAGAAATATCAAAATCACCCTGACTAAGATTTCCTAACAACACCAATCCAATAGCTACCAGAAAAAGAAAAAAAACATTGATTTTCTGTGCATACAGGAAACCCAGCAAACCCAAAGTCAGAAACAAAAACGCAAACACGAAACCGCTCCAGAGAAAGTGGTTGGGATAGATCACGGAAATCGGGAAAAGTATGCCTGTCCCGGTATAACCGCCGTGGCTCTGATAGTAAAAATTAGCGCCTGCCAGCAAAATCCAAATGGCTATCGATACAAAAAACGGCAGCCAAGGAAAGCGTTTTACATCTATCCAAAGTCGATTACGTTCCATGCAGAATGTGTTTTTCTTGGTTTAGACATCAAAAATATTAATAAATTTAGATTGCCTGTTAATTTTTTTGGTTGCAGATGTTTTCCTAAATGTATTTGCAAGAGCCACAAGTTGTCCAGACAAAAACTTTTTTATTAAAACTGCGTTTATCTTTCTATATTTCCGGATAAGCGCAATAGATATAATTTGTATTAGCGCAATGTGTATATTTGATTGTTAGCAGTCAGGCATGAGCAATACCTCAAACGAAAGAAACGATATCTTAAAATGAATAGAAGTTATTATCAAAACACGATAGACAATTTTTTAGTAGAAGACAAAAATGCGATTTTTGGACAGCTTGCAAAAAATCACCAACACGACCTTGAAGACCAGCAAAAAAATGCTTGGCTCAAACAAATTGACTTTTTAAAAAAATGTCTCAAAAACATTCAAGGAAATCTTTATTTCGAATTTTCCATTCCACGAATGGGCAAACGAGTTGACAATATTCTAATTTCAAATAATTTCATTTTTGTTATTGAGTTTAAAGTTGGTGACAATCATTACACCAAAGACGCACAATACCAAACCATAGATTATTGCCTTGACTTACTAAACTTTCACGAAGGAAGTCACGACAAAACAATCGTTCCAATTTTAGTCGCAACAAAAGCACCAAATGAAACGAACAATTTTCAAAATGCAATTCGTTTAGATAATTGTATTCTTTGCAATACGGACAATTTTGAAAGCACTCTAAAAAACATTTTAGCAACTCAAACAGCAACACAAAGCATAAATGTTTCTGATTGGGAAAACAGCACATATAAACCAACACCGACAATAATTGAAGCAGCACAAGCACTCTACAAAGGACACAATGTTCAAGAAATATCTCGAAGTGATTCTGGTGCAATAAATCTATCCCGAACAGCAAAAACAATCAATAACATTATTGAAACTTCGAAAACAAAAAAACAAAAATCAATATGTTTTCTCACTGGTGTTCCGGGCGCTGGAAAAACATTGGCAGGTTTGAATATTGCAAATGAACGACTAAAAGCAGACGAATCCGAACATTCTGTTTTTCTTTCAGGAAACGGACCTTTGGTTGACGTATTAAGAGAAGCCTTAGCCAGAGACTTATATGCTAACTTCAAAGAAATAGTTAACATTAGAAAATCAATTATCAGTGCAATAAAATCAGACAAGGAAACCAAGGAGGAACAGAAACTTAAATTAATAGAGAATATTAACAATGGCAGAATCAACAAAGAAATTGCGTTAAAAGCAGCAAAAGCATTTATTCAGAATATTCATCATTTTAGAGACGATAACTTAAAAACAGAAAAAGCACCAATAGAAAAAGTTGTGGTTTTTGACGAGGCCCAAAGGGCTTGGCAAAAAGACCAAGTTTCGAAGTTTATGAAAACTAAAAAAGGAATTGACGACTTTGAAATGTCCGAACCAGAATATTTGATTAGTGTTATGAATCGCCACGAAGATTGGTGCACAATTGTTTGTTTAATTGGTGGTGGACAAGAAATCAATACAGGTGAAGCCGGAGTTTCAGAATGGATAGAATCTTTAAAGCAAAAATATTCTGATTGGAATATTTATTATTCCGACAAAATTCTAAGCGAAAAAACAACGTATTTAAACGATGAAGAAATGCTGAATTGGCTACAAACAAACGGTAACAAAGAAACCGATTTACATTTATCTGTTTCAGTCCGTTCGTTTAGAAGTGAAAAAATTGCTTTGTTCGTTCAATATGTTCTAGAAAACCAAAGCGAACAGGCAAAATATGTGTTTAATTCATTCAAAGACAACTATCCAATTTTTCTAACAAGAAATTTGAACACAGCTAAAAATTGGCTAAAACAAAATGCTAAAGGAACGGAAAGGATTGGTGTTGTAGCAAGTTCGGGCGGACGCAGATTGCGTGCTGACGGACTTGACGTTAAAAATGAAATTGAACCTGCTAATTGGTTTCTAAATGGAAAAGACGATGTTCGTTCATCGTATTATTTGGAAGAAATTGCTACTGAATTTGACATACAAGGCTTAGAAATTGATTTTACCTGCGTTGCATGGGACATCAATTTATATTACAACAATAACGAATGGAATTATCAGAATTTTAAAGGTTCAAAATGGCAAAACATCAATCAAGAATCAGCAAAAAAATATCTTATAAATTCTTATCGTGTTTTGTTGACAAGAGCTAGACAAGGAATGATTATTTTTGTTCCTGACGTTGATGACACAGACTTTACAAGACCAAAAGAGAATTACGACAAGACATTTGAATATTTTAAACAATGTGGACTAACAATAATATAATAATTGCCCGAACTGCTAACAGCGGTTTGGCAAAAGTGGCGGTTCAGTGCTCCGCAGACACAATTGTGCTTAATCAAACATTTGTTCTCCGCATCAACATTTGTGGTAAAAATCCCCGCCTTGGGCAAGCCAAAAACCGTTGTAAATCATATAAACAAAACACTCGCTGTAAAACAACCTTGCACTAAATCATAGGAACTAAAACAATCTAAAAAAATGGACAAAAAAATCGAACGCAAAATTAATTTTCTGATGACTTATGCTTTTGTAAGTACATTATTTATAGCTTTTTTGGCTTTCAGTAGTTTTAATAATGGCGAAAAAGCCAAAAACTTTAACGAAATTATAGCAAAAAAAATTACCATAATTGGCGAAGATAATTTGCCAAGAATGGTTTTGAGTAATGAAAACAGGCAACACCCTGGAAGAATGAATGGAAAGGAATGGGGGAAACGTGAAAGACCCGCCGGAATTATTTTCTTTAACAATCAAGGTGACGAATGTGGCGGGCTGATTTATCAAACAAAAGAAAAAGATGGTAAAATAACATCAGGAATGTCTTTCACTATGGACAACTACAAGGATGACCAAGTGTTGCAAATATTGAACGACGAATATTATGCTGACGGAAAATCCTTTATTGAAAGAGGGATTTCAATTAACCAATTTCCAAACGGGACAAATATAGATGACAGAAATAAAAAAATTGAAGAAATCAATAAAATTACCGATGAAAAAGAAAGAAAAATAAAATTACGGGATTTGCTGAAAAAAGAAGGTTCGGTGAATCGACTATTTATTGGAAAAACAAAGGGGAATAGTTCGGGTTTGTTTTTATCTGGTCCAGATGGACAACCCAGGATGATGATATATGTTGATGAGAAAGGTAACCCAAAAATTCAAACCTTTACCGACAAAGGGGAAATAAAAGATTTTATTGAAAACAAATAATACGAGTGCGTAACAAAGTATTACTAAAAGCGGGGAGAATTAATAGTTGCAAATGTGGAAATATTAGTCCTCCGTTGCTTTTTCAGATTGATTTTATTCTTAATTTAACATCCCGAAAAAGCATCGCCTCCACGCTGTCTAAATTGAACTTTCAGTTAAATTGAGCCCGCACGTCGACAATACTTTTTCAATTAGACATCAAATTATCCAACCATAATCTACAGACAGAACCGTAGAATGACCTCAACCTTAATTATCATATTCATCGTAAGTTTTTTAGCATTTTCAATTAGTGCCATTTGTGGTGGCGGTGCAGGACTAATGCTTATTCCAATTCTTGGAAACCTATTACCAGTAAGCCAAGTTCCAGCAGCATTATCTATTGGAACATTTTCAAGTTCGGCATCAAGACTTATTTTTTTTAGACAAAAAATTTGTTGGCACATTGTAAAATATTTTGTTCCTTTTGCTTTGCCTGCGGTTTGGTTAGGTGCCTGGTTATTGAAATATGTAAATCCCATTTATTTGGAAATTGCGATGGGACTGTTCTTAACTAGCAATTTGCTATTTCTTTTTAAAAAACCAAAAGAATTGAATGAAAGTAAAAAACCTACCAATTTCTTGTTAGGTCTTATCGGATTTTCAGCAGGCTTTTTATCCGGTCTCACTGGTGCTGTTGGACTACTTTTTAATAGTTTTTATTTACGCTACGGACTAACCAAAGAAGAAATTGTAGCCACCAGAGCTGCCAACGAGATTATTTTACATTTGGTAAAGATTGTACTCTACTTTTTGTTTGGTCTCATCACACTGAAAGTCGTTTCAGTTGGAATCGTTGTTGCTATTTCTGCCATACTTTCTAGTTGGATAATGAAGTGGGTTTTACCAAAATTGAGCGAAACTTTGTTTAAAAAAATTGGATATTTTGCTATGGTCCTATCAGGATTTGTAATGCTTTCACAGTCAGGAACGGACTTATTGAAAGCTAACAATGGAAATATTGACACAGACCTAAAAAGTAAAGGTTTAGAAAGTAAATTAAAATGGCAAAACGCCAATTATGCGCTTGAATTTAGTTATGATGAAGGCTTTGAATTTGAACAAGTAATTCCGATAACAGAACTCACAACTGACCAACAAAAAATGGTTGAAAGCAAAAAACAAAATGCGGACAAAATTTTGATTGAAGCTGTTCACGAAATTGGAAGAAAATCATATGAAGCTTATTATTTTAGCAACAACAAACTTATTCACAAAATTGATTTCGACTAAAAAAAACTGCTACTAGCAAAGGTTTGCCATTCTATTAAAATTTTGTACTAAAAATCCGCCAATACGCATAGTCCAAATCAACAGTAAGACACTTTACAAATCTATCCGTATTTTATCGACACAATTTCAAATTGCTTTTCCGCTTTTCCCAATTGTAATGTCACGCGATCACCTACCTTTCTGTCCACAAAGATTTTCGCAATAGGAGAGGTAAACGCTATCTTTCCTTTTGCAACATTGGCCTCATCGACGCCCACGATTTGATAGTGCTGGATTTTGGGATCGGAATCTACCTTAAAGTACACTTCAGCACCAAACCTAACTATATTTTTTGGTTGTTTTGCAAGGTTAACAATTTTCGCAGACGAAATTCGATCGAGTAACAATTGCAATTTCGCATTGATTAGATTGATGGCAATCCTATTTTCGTTCTCGTCCGAAATCAAGGTATTGTCGCGCTCGTGAATCATTTCATCACGTTCCGCGAGTAACTGACCGTATCCGAACTCCGTAACGAAGTTTACCGTACCGGGCGGTAAATCGGCACGGGGCGGAATCATCGGGAGTTCCTCCTGATCACCTTCTTTCACAAATCCTCTACTCATATATTCCAGTGTTACATTTATTCTGTTAAACTTAAAATTACTGATATGTTTTGAGTTCAAAAAATTTACCAAAAAAACTTAAGAGCTATAAGGCTATAAAGTTTGCAAACCTATTTCGAAAAGCATTTAACTATAAAGCCAGCACTGAAACCAACAGCAGCTAAGACGCAATTGCTTCATTGTCTGCAATGTAAATATACATTTTTTAAGTAACTTCGCATTCTTCAGACGCAACTGCACTTAGCGTCGAAGCGTAGACTTAAAAATTAAAAAAAATGTGGTTCAAAGATTTAACAGGATTTCAAGAGGAGTCTCCAGAAAATGTAAAAAGTAAATTAATTGTTGAAAATGATTATTTTATTTCATTGGCGAATTCTAAAAAATTCACTTTTGGGAAGTTAGAAATTCCGACCTTGGAAGAATTAAGAAATCAAAACCCTCAAATTAATAACTACAATGGTAAAATTCGTGTAAGTGAGATTGTAGCAGATGTAAAAAATCTACATAATCAACCTGAAAATGAAAATGCATTATTTCAAGTTGCTTCTCAATTTAATTTACTTGAAATGATAAATCCAAATATAACTCCAGAAATGGGAATTGACAGATATGAATTTGATAGAACTCAAGGTCCAATCTGTGCAATGTCTTGTGGAGCAGGAACAATTTACAGAAACTATTTTCTAGAAATAAATGGACAAATTGGACAAAATGAAGAGCACCAAATCGATTGTTTAGAACTCATTGGAAATGAATTAGATAATGAAAATCTAAATTTGTGGAAAATGAAAAATGGATATGCTCTGCTTTCTCAAAATGGACTTTTAACCATTAATAAAAAAATTGCTCAACTCAATAATAATGAAAGAGAAAGATTAAAAGGAAAACTTAAAGTTGGAATACAGTGGCAAACTGACGTTACAATATTCGAAGTAAAACAAAAAGTATCTCAAATATATTGTTCTGCTTTACCAGTTGGATATAGTCAGATAGAATCATTTTATTGGGAATATTTTGCCAGGATTATTCTTGAAGCATTATACGAGGCAACTCTGTACGCCGGGATGTTAAACATGGAAAAGAACAACTCAGATTTGGTTTATTTAACTTTAGTTGGAGGTGGAGTTTTTGGGAACGAAGAATATTGGATTTTAGAATCCATGAAAAAAGCAATTGAAAAATTTAAAAATGTACCTTTAAATATTAAGATTGTTAGCTACGGAAGGTCTAATTTGAATTTAAAAAAATATTTTGAAGAAATCTAAAAAATATTTCAACTTATAACAGAGTTTTGTTGGGCTTTAGAAGCCCACAATCAATTGAAAAATCATCGAAATAAAATAAAAAATTCTGAGATAAACTCCTGTTGAACGGAAGCTGTGGGAGTTTTTTTATTCGTTATGGATTTGTGAACGGATAATTTTAAACAATGCTTTAAGCCGGAAAAATGCTTTTGGAGGTAATATCATAGATAAATCAGTTGGAACTTTCGATTATGACGGAAACCTGCTTGAAATCCAAAATGCAGACTATGACGGAAGCTGTGCAAAGTATTCCGACTTTGAGCAAATATTTACAAAACTGCTAATCACAAAATAAAAAACCCTTTCTGAGTTCAAAACGCTGAAAGGGTTAACTTTTTTTATCCGTAAAATCTTACTTCTTTTTCGCCGGCGCTTTTTTCGCAGCAGGCTTTTTCGCGGTAGTTGCTTTCTTAGCGGCAGGTTTCTTTTTCTCGGCAAAAGCTTTCGGATCCTGCTCGGTGATCCACTTCTTCACTTCATCCAGAGAGATCTCTTTCAGCTCTTCGGCTTCATATTTAGTATCGTCTGTCTTTTTCGGGATCTTAAAATTCGCTTTTCCAAACTTAATAAATGGACCCCAACGGCCATTCTCGATCGCAATTTTTTCTTTTTCCCACTGCTGAATGTATCGGTTAGCCTCTTTATCCAGCTTGGCATCAATAAGTTCATTGATGTCGCTCTGGGAAAGGTTATCGAAGTCATATCGCTTTGGCACATTCACAAAGATACTTTTGTACTTGATAAACGGCCCGAATCTTCCTGTTCCTTTGGTTACAGGCTCACCTTTATAAGTGGCAATAGGCGCATCGGCTCTTTTCTTCTCATTAATGATTTCTTCCGCTCTTTCCTGGTTCACGGACAGCGGATCTTCGCCTTTAGGAATGCTGATATACGTTTCTCCCCATTTCACATAAGGACCAAATCTTCCCACGCCCACAGAAACTGGCTGACCGTCTACCTCCTGAAGATCAAATGGCAGCTTGAACAGCTCCAAAGCTTCTTCCAAAGTGATGGTAGCGATATTCTGATTGGCCATCAGCGATGCGAATATCGGTTTCTCCTCATCATCCTGCTCCCCAATCTGGATCATCGGCCCAAACCTCCCAATTCTAGCGTGGACATTCTTACCGCTTTTCGGATCTACACCCAGGATTCTTTCGCCGGTTGCCCTGTCAGCATTTTCTTCCACATCTTCAATTCTCGGGTGGAACTTGGAGTAGAAATCCGTCATCATTTCCTTCCACTTCTGGTCGCCATTGGCAATCTCGTCAAAGCCTTCTTCCACTCTCGCAGTGAAGCCGTAGTCCAGGATCTCCGCAAAATTATCGGTTAAGAAATCATTTACCACTTCGCCAATGTCCGTTGGAACGAATTTATTCTTATCTCCGCCAAACTTCTCTTCGAGAACTTCTTTCTTCACACCAGATTTGCCCAATGTCATCTTAACGATTTCTCTTGTCTGCGGCTCTATTTCTCTCTTATCTACATACTCACGGTTCTGGATCGTCTGAATCGTGGGTGCATACGTAGATGGACGTCCTATTCCCAGTTCTTCCAATTTCTTCACCAATCCCGCTTCGGTAAATCTTGCAGCTGGTTTTGTGAATTTTTCTGTTGCCGTGATGGTTTTATAATCTAGGATTTCTCCTACTTTCACTTTTGGTAATAGCTTTTCGTTGCTATCATCGTCATCATCTTCTGTTTTTACGATGCCATAAGCCTTGAGGAAACCATCGAATATAATCACTTCTCCCTGCGCTTCAAAATGCTGAGGCAATTTCGGATTCCCGATTTCTATCACCGTTTTCTCGATTTTGGCATTCTCCATCTGGGAAGCAAGCGTTCTTCTGTAGATCAATTGATACAGTTTGTTTAGCTGCGCATCGCCTACGGTTTTCACCGAAAAATCTGTCGGGCGAATGGCCTCGTGCGCTTCTTGTGCGGAAGATGATTTTGTTGTATAATTTCTGGGCTTAGAATAATTATCGCCGTATTCTGAAAGAATCTGAGCTTTCGCACCATTGATGGCTTCCTGAGAAAGATTCACGGAATCCGTTCTCATATAGGTAATGAATCCTTCCTCGTAAAGTCGCTGCGCCAGTCGCATAGTAGTGGTAACATTATATCCTAGTCTGGAAGATGCTTCCTGTTGCAATGTAGATGTTGTAAATGGAGCCGAAGCGGTTCTGGTTCCCGGTCTGGTTTCTACATTCAGAACTTTGAATTCTGTGGTTTGAGCTTGCTGCAGAAAAGTCTCTGCATCTGATTCCTTCTCAAAATCTTTTTTCAGTTTGGCCGCAATTTCCTGCTTTCCATCATTCAGAAAAACCCCTTCTACTTTGAAGCTTGGTTTCGGTACAAATTCACGGATTTCTTTCTCTCTCTCTACAATCAATCTTACTGCCACCGACTGCACTCTTCCCGCAGACAATCCTGTCTTCACTTTTTTCCACAGCACGGGCGACATCTCGAAACCAACGATCCTGTCTAGAACTCTCCTCGCCTGCTGAGCGTTTACCAAATTCTGATCAATATCTCTCGGATTTTCGATCGCTTTTAAAATGGCATTTTTTGTAATCTCGTGGAAAACAATTCTTTTTCGGTTTTCCGGCTTCAATTTTAATTCTTCAGCAAGATGCCACGCAATCGCTTCACCTTCGCGGTCTTCATCGGACGCCAACCAAACCATTTCTGCTTTTTTTACTGCGGCCTTCAGCTCGGTCACGAGTTTCTTTTTATCGGCAGACACTTCATAGTCGGGTGTGAAATTCGACAAGTCGATTCCCATCCCTTTTTTAGGCAGATCACGGATATGTCCAAAGCTGGATTTGACCTCATAATCCTTACCTAAATACTTCTGAATCGTTTTTGCTTTTGCCGGAGACTCGACGATGACTAAATTTTTTGACATCCTAGAAAAATTTTTGCAAAAGTAGGAGTTTTTTTATTATCAATTTCTGCAAAACTCATTTCTACTGTCTATACCTTATATATATTGTTGAGTTTTACTATAAAATTACAAGAGTGATGACTATAAATATCTACTTTTTTCACTAAATTCGCAGACTTAATAAATAAAGAACACGATTTTTAGACGTTGATAATGAATAAGTTCGCAGAATACAAAAACCTGAATCTTACCGAAACTGCTAAAACCATTGCAGAATTCTGGAAAAACAATGACACTTTCAAAAAATCCGTGGAAATCCGCCAAGGACAACCGGAATTTGTTTTTTACGAAGGACCGCCTTCCGCCAACGGAATGCCGGGAATTCACCACGTTATGGCAAGAGCGATTAAGGATATTTTCTGCAGATACCAGACCCAAAACGGAAAACAGGTTTTCAGAAAAGCAGGTTGGGATACACACGGACTTCCTGTGGAATTGGGCGTTGAGAAAGAATTGGGAATTACCAAAGAAGACATCGGCAAAAAAATCAGCATCGAAGAATACAACGAAGCTTGTCGAAATGCCGTGATGCGCTACACCGATGTCTGGAATGATATGACCGAGAAAATCGGCTACTGGGTAGATATGGAAAATCCGTACATCACCTACAAACCAAAATATATGGAGTCGGTTTGGTGGCTATTGAAGCAGATTTATAATAAAGGTCTCATTTATAAAGGCTACACTATCCAGCCTTATTCTCCAAAAGCGGGAACAGGATTATCTTCACACGAAGTCAATCAGCCTGGCGCCTACCGTGATGTGACCGACACGACTGTTGTCGCGCAATTCAAAACCTTGCCGGAAACTTTGCCGTCATTTTTACAAGGTTTTGGCGATGTTCATTTCCTGGCTTGGACTACAACTCCCTGGACCTTACCTTCAAACACGGCTTTGACTGTTGGGCCAAAAATCGATTATGTTTTAGTCAAGACTTTCAATCAATATACATTTGAACCGATTAATATTGTTTTGGCAAAAGCTTTGACAGGAAAGCAGTTCGGAAAGAAATATGTAGAAGGAAGCGATGAAGATTTCGCCAATTATACTTCTGAGAAAAAAACTATTCCTTATCAGATTTTAGCAGAATTCAAAGGTGCTGATTTGGTTGGGATTAAATATGAGCAACTTTTAGATTACGCAAAACCTTACCAAAATCCGGAAAATGCGTTTAGAGTAATTTCTGGAGATTTTGTAACGACGGAAGACGGAACGGGAATCGTGCACACCGCGCCAACTTTTGGTGCTGATGATGCGAAAGTGGCAAAAGAAGCTTCGCCGGAAGTTCCGCCAATGTTGGTTTTGGACGAGAACGGAAATCCAGTACCTTTGGTAGATTTGCAAGGTCGATTCTTATCTGTTGTTAATGATAAAACCTACGGTTTTGCTAATGAATATGTAAAGTCTGAATATCTTAATGATGAAGAAAAGAATGTTGAACTCAATATTCAAAAAGAAAATTTAAAATCAATTATCGCAGATTTAAAAGTTTATTTGTCTGTTGATGAGAGAATTGCTCTTAAATTAAGAAAAGAAAATAAAGCCTTCAAAGTTGAAAAATATGTTCACAGTTATCCACACAGCTGGAGAACGGATGAGCCTTTGTTATATTATCCATTAGATTCTTGGTTCATCAAGGTAACTGATGTGAAAGACAGAATGTTCGATTTGAATGAAACCATCAACTGGAAACCAAAATCTACAGGCGAAGGACGTTTCGGAAACTGGTTGAAAAATGCCAACGATTGGAATCTTTCCCGTTCCAGATATTGGGGAATTCCATTGCCGATTTGGAGAACGGAAGATAAAAAAGAGGAGGTAATCATTGGTTCTATAGAGGAATTATACAACGCAATAGAAAAATCCATTGAAGCCGGTTTCCAGAAAGAAAATCCTTTTAAAGGTTTCGAAATAGGAAATATGTCCGAAGAGAATTACGCAAAAGTAGATCTTCACAAAAATATTGTGGACCAAATCACTTTGGTTTCAGCTTCCGGAAAACCAATGAAGCGTGAAAGCGATTTGATTGATGTTTGGTTCGATTCCGGAGCAATGCCTTATGCGCAGTTGCATTATCCTTTTGAAAACAAAGAGCTAATTGACAAAAATAAAGCTTTCCCAGCAGATTTTATCGCAGAAGGTGTAGATCAGACGCGTGGTTGGTTTTATACGCTTCACGCTATTGCCACAACGGTTTTTGATTCAGTAGCTTATAAAAATGTAATGAGTAATGGACTTGTTTTGGACAAAAATGGCATCAAAATGTCAAAATCCAAAGGCAATACGATTGATCCTTTTGAAACCATTTCCACTTACGGACCGGATGCGACACGCTGGTATATGATCTCCAATGCAAATCCGTGGGAAAACCTGAAATTTGATATTGAAGGCATTGATGAAGTGCGCAGAAAATTCTTCGGAACACTTTATAACACCTACTCTTTTTTCGCTTTGTACGCCAATGTTGACGGATTTAACTATTCTGAAAAAGAGGTTGAGAACAGACCGGAAATAGACCGTTGGATTTTATCTGAACTGAATCTTTTAATCAAAGACGTCAAAGCATTATACGAAGATTATGAACCTACGAGGGTTGCGAGAGAAATCAGCAATTTTGTGAATGACAATCTATCCAACTGGTATGTAAGACTTTGCAGAAGACGTTTCTGGAAAGGCGATTACAGCGATGATAAAATCTCTGCGTACCAAACTCTATACACTTGTCTAGAAACGGTTGCGAAACTTTCTGCACCAATCGCACCATTCTTTATGGATCAGCTGTTCCAGGATTTGAATAAAGTTACTGGTAAAGATTCTGTAAATTCTATTCACCTGACAGATTTCCCTGTGGCAGATGAAAGTCTGATTGATACAGATTTGGTAGAAAAAACACATCTGGCTCAAACCATTACAAGTATGGTTTTCTCTCTGAGAAAGAAGGAAAATGTGAAGGTTCGCCAGCCACTTAAAAAAGTTTTGATTCCTGTATTAGACAAGAAAACGGAAGAACAAATTTTGGCAGTTTCTGAACTCATTAAACAAGAAGTTAATGTGAAGGAATTGCAGTTAATCAACGCTGAAGAAGCATCGCATCTCATTGTAAAACAGATAAAACCGAATTTCAAAACATTAGGATCACGCTTGGGAAAAGATATGAAAGCTGTTGCAAGTGAAATTTCGAATTTCACTTCTGAGCAGATTGCGAATCTGGAAAAAACAGGAAAAGCAGACGTTTCCGGTTACGAAATTACGATTCAAGATGTAGAAATTTCCACCAAAGATATCCCCGGATGGACTGTAGCAAGCGAAGGCAAAACAACTGTGGCATTAGATTTGACACTGACGGAAGAATTGAAAGCTGAAGGTGTAGCAAGAGAATTGATAAACAGAATTCAAAATCTTAGAAAAGATAAAAATTTCGAATTAACAGACAGAATTTCTATCCGATTAGAAGAATCTTGCCCTTTCAAAAAAGAATTTATTAACAATCAAATATATATTTCGTCAGAAGTATTGTCGGATAAAATAGAATTTGTAAATTCACTTTCAAAATTTGAAGAAATAGAGATAGATGAAGTAAAATTCCGTATTGAAATTGAAAAAATATAATCCATATTACTTTTTTATTAAGGATTTATGAATTGAAGTTTCAAGCGGATTATTTTTCGAATTTTATCTTTATTCTTGTCGATTGAAAATTTTGCGATAGCGTTTCGCAAATAAAAATAAAATTTGAACAATTAATAACTAGATGGAAAATGGCAGACGAAAAACTAAGATATAGTGATGCTGAACTTCAGGAATTTAAAAAATTAATTCAGGATAAAATTGCAAAAGCAGAGAATGACCTCGGCCTGATTAAAGAGAGTTTTATCAATAATCAGAATAACGGAACGGATGACACATCCCCCACGTTCAAAGCTTTTGAGGAAGGTGCGGAAACGCTGAGCAAGGAGCAAAATGCCATATTGGCATCTCGACAGGAAAAGTTTTTGCGCGATCTAAAACACGCGCTGATTCGTATAGAAAATAAAACTTACGGCGTTTGCAGAGTAACGGGAAAATTAATCCCGAAAGAACGATTGCAAGCCGTTCCACACGCTACACTAAGCATTGAAGCAAAAAATATGCAGAGATAAATTACTCACTATTAAAAAATAAAGTCCGAATTTCTGATTATAAAAATTGGAAATTGGGACTTTTTTATTATTACAAATGATGCTTTTAGTTATTATTTTGCCTGTAACTGTTGTTATCATTTATTTTGTCAGCAGAAATCAATCTGTAAAAAACATATTCCGAAAGGAAGAAAAATATTACAATATAAATGATGCGTTCAACGCCAAAAGAAAAGAACGGCAAGACGAAATTGATCATTTACTTAGTAAAATAGGCGAAAACGGACTTGCTGACCTCACAGAAAAAGAACGACAAAGACTGGATGACTTATCTAAGAAATGAGTTACATTTGCAGAAATTTTTTCGCTCAGAAAAATAATTTATAAGACAAAATGGAATCTATCATTGTACATCCGAAAAACTCTATGGAAATGACAGCACTGAAAAGTGTACTGAAAGAAATGGGCATCGAGTTTGAAAAATTTCACACCAGAAATCACTTTCATAACCAGAAAACTGTTAAAAAAATCAACGACAGAAACGAGAAAAAATCCCCAAAACCTAATAAACCTAAAGGATTGTAATGAAAAAAATTATCCTTATCACCTTTATTATCTTATTAATAGATCAGTTTTCCAAAATCTACATCAAAACACATTTTTTCCTTGGTGAGAGCATCAATGTATTTGGACTGAATTGGTTTAAGCTGACGTTTGTAGAAAATCCAGGAATGGCTTACGGCCTGCACTTTGGCGGACTGTGGGGAAAATATACGCTGATAATTCTTAGAATTGTATTGGCAATCGGGATGGTAATGCTGTTCAAAAAATGGCTAAAGGAAGGAGCTTCCAATTATCTTATCATCCCAATGTCTATGATTTTTGCAGGTGCAATCGGGAATGTTTTTGACGGGATTTTTTATGGTATTATTTTCGACAGCGGTACATTTTACGACGCAGCTTCCGAAACCTGGGTAGATTATTCCGGTGTTTCCAAACTGGTTCCGATTGGACAAGGTTACTCTGACCTGATGAAAGGTTGTGTGGTAGATATGCTTCATTTTCCTTTGGTGGATACAACCTGGCCAGATTGGATTCCTATTTTGGGAGGCAACAGAATTGAATTTTTCAAATACATTTTCAACGTTGCAGATAGCTCTATAACGGTTGGTGCACTGTTTTTATATATTTTCCGGAAAAAAGCTTTTCCAAACGGCTTGGATTTTTAAAACTTTTTTGAATTGAAAGACAAAAGTGAAATTATTTAAAAATTTAATCAGAATATTCCTGCTGCTTCTAGTGGCAGGATTTATTTTTATTATTTTACCAATTATTCCATTGTTACGTGAAATGATTCACTGATTTCATATTCTCCGTCTAAGCTTTCGAAAGTAAAAACCACTATTGTTTCGGGAAGTAATAAATTTTCGGGAACATCTTGCCAAAGCAAAAGCTCACTGGTCTAAATCAAGATTGAAATCAAACAAGCCAATACTTTGTTAAACATTATAACTTTCCTATTTTTGTGTACTGAATTTTAGAAAATCTAAAATCTAAAATCTAAAATCTAAAATCTAAATGTCTAGAATCCTGACCGGAATACAAGCCACCGGAACACCGCATCTCGGAAACCTTTTGGGAGCGATTATTCCCGCTATCGAATTATCAAAAAAAGCAGAAAACGAATCTTTTTTATTCATTGCCAATCTGCATTCTTTAACCCAGATTAAAGATGCAAAGGAGTTGAAACAAAATACTTACGAGATTGCTGCAGCTTGGCTTGCGTGCGGACTGGACACGGAAAAAACCTTTTTCTACAGGCAAAGCGATATCCCGGAAACCTGCGAGTTATCTTGGCATCTTTCCTGCTTTTTTCCTTACCAAAGGTTGACTTTAGCGCATTCGTTCAAAGATAAAGCAGACCGTCTGCAGGATGTGAACGCTGGATTGTTTACGTATCCGATTCTGATGGCTGCCGACATTTTACTCTATGATGCCGAGATTGTTCCTGTGGGCAAAGACCAGCTTCAACATCTGGAAATTGCAAGAGATGTGGCTTCAAGATTCAACAACCAAATGGGAGAAGTTTTTGTATTGCCAAAAGCAGAACTTGAAGAAAACACCAAATACGTTCCCGGAATAGACGGCCAGAAAATGTCAAAATCTAGAGGCAACATTATCAATATTTTTCTTCCAGAGAAAGAACTAAAAAAACAGGTAATGTCTATTGAAACCGATTCTACACCGCTTGAAGAGCCAAAAAATCCGGATACTGATAAAGTGTTTGCGATCTATCAACTCATCGCAACGCCGGAACAGACTGAAGAACTGAGAGCGAAATATCTTGCCGGAAATTATGGTTACGGTCATGCAAAGAAAGAATTATTGGAGCTGATTCTTACCAAGTTTGCAAAAGAAAGAGAAACATTCACCTATTATATGAATAATCTGGACGAGCTGGAAGCAAAACTTCGGGAGGGTGCAGAAAAGACGAGAGTCATCGCAAATCAGACCATTAAAAGAGTAAGAGAAAGTCTGGGAATTTAAAATCTCACTTTAGAAAATTAAAATTCCTCTTCAAAAAATTGGAGAGGAATTTTTTTATAGATACTGTTTCAGTTCAGACAAGTTTTTGATAAATTTTAATCCATCTTCCTGAGGATTTTCATCCAGAACATCGAAAAAAATCACATCGATTCCAAAGTTCTGCGCACCTCTTACATCAGCAACCCAGTCATCACCAATTAGAAGGCTTTCGTTTTTTTCAGCTTTGGCAAGATTAAGAGAATATTCAAAAATTTCTGGCCGAGGTTTTCTGATATTGACAGAATCTGCACTGGTAATCGTTTCAAAAAAAGCAGCAATTCCGGACAAGATGCATTTTCTTTCAGTAACTTCTTGGAACCCATTGGAAATAATGTTCATTTTGTAATCCTTATCTTTCAGATAATTAAGCACATCTAAAGCGCCATCCACCAATTCATTATATTTCAGAATTTCGTCTAGGAAGTGGTGTTCAAAATAATCAGCAAGTGTCGCATCATCTACTCCAAACTTTAAAAATGTATCATAAAAACGGTGTTTTCTCAGATAATCTTTATCAATTTCCCCATCTCTTATTTGTTCCCAAAGTTTTTCATTGATGATGTGATAAGTACTGTGAAATTCTTCAAAATCAATCTTGTATTTCTCAAAAATTTCTTGATTTTTGAAAAGTTCCCGGATTGTCAAATATGCATTCTTGCGGTGATCCCAAAGTGTATTGTCGAGGTCAAAAAAAATGTGCCTTATATTTTTCATAAGGCACAAATCTAGTCAAATTTTTATCCACGTAGGAAAGCTCCGTCATAAAATCAATTATTTAATCCAAAAATAAATTCTAGTTTTTTGAGACTAAAATGGTTTTCTTCATTTTAGTTTTCATTGGCTGAAGATTTTTAGAATACGACAGCAGAAAATCGATGGTTTCTTTTTTTGGCATCAACGCTTTTTTAGTTAAAGTGTCGTTTTTTTTCATAGGCAAAAACTTTACAAAAATAACGCCAAAAAAAAATCTTTATTATACTATTTTGTTAAAATTATTTTATGTTCCTCCATGATTTTTCTAAGATTTATGAGCGCATATCTAACTCGGCCAAGTGTTGTGTTGATGCTCGTCTCCGTGTGATCCGCTATTTCTTTGAAACTTAACCCATCAAAATATCTTAGTTTAATCACTTCTTGCTGGTTTTCCGGAAGCAAAACTAGCATTTTTAGCAAATCGTTATTAATTTGATTTTCGATTAGCAAGTCTTCTATATTACCATCTGGTTCCTTGATGATATCAAAAATAGAAAATTCTTCATTTTCAAAAGAGGTTTCGGAAATTTTTATATTCTTGGACTGAAGACGGAAGTGATCTATAATCAAATTATGGGCAATCCGCTTTGCCCAGAGAATAAATTTATTCTCTTCTTTATATCTGCCTTCTTTCAGCGTAACGATAACTTTTATGAATGTATCCTGGAAGATGTCATTAGCCAGATCTTCATCCATCAATTTGTAGTAGATGAATGTGAACAAGTCTTTTTTGTGTCGGTTTATTAATGTAGAAAGGGCCTTCTCATCGCCATTCTGATATTGGAAAATCAGTTTGCTGTCCGTTTGCGTTTTCATAACTTTACTCTTACTTTTTGAACCCAACTATCAACTCAGATACTTTTTGTGACTGGTTTGACAGGGCTCAGTTATTATTTTTTAAGAGTAGAGTTTTTCTATAAGCAAAATTTAGGTTTGTAAAAGTAATAAAAAAGCCCAAACAAAACGTTAATGAATTGTTAAACTTTCGATTTTGTTTAATTTGATTTAAAAAAATCTATTTAGTTAAATCATTAATGGCGACAATCGGAATATTTATTGTGAAATTGATATTAAGCCCTTTCAGTTCTTTTCCATTGATTCCGCTTTTGTCAAGAGAAAAACCGTAACCTCCCATCAGGTCTACAATTCCGAAAAGACTGAAACCTACTTTTGGTGCAATATATTTATTAGTCGCTTCTGCGCCAGCTACGAAATAGTAGGAGTGATACAAATCTACATTTCTTTCAAAGTTGAATAGAAAATCAGCCTGAATTTTTGGCATTATTGCAAATTTCTGATTCACAGAGCCCATCAAGGCAGATAATCCTGTCCGGAAAACCACGTCATCATTACTCAGAAAAAGCAATTTACCACCCACTTCTCCAAAACTTGAATTTTGATAGGAATAACCAGCAGTAACTAATTTGTGCACTGTAACTTGTGACTTTGCAACGCCACAAAAGCTAAAAAAAAGAAGGGCAGAATATATAAGTGATCTCATCGATTAATTTTAATTGTTCACAAAAATAGCAAAAGTGATGCTCGAATGGACGAGAAAATAAAAAAACTGCTTTATTCAAAAAAATAAAGCAGTTTCAAGATTTCTAAAGTTTGGATTTTACAATCCGAATTCTTTTTTGACATCGTCTACGCGATCCAGCTTCTCCCAAGTAAAGAACTCCAGATCTTTCAGTGTCAATTCATTTTTATGTCCTTTGTTGAAGGTTTTATCTGCTACATAATAATCCTTACCCATATGGCCATAAGCAGCCGTTTCTAAATAGATAGGATTTCTAAGCTTAAGATTTTTTTCTACGGCGTAAGGTCTTAGGTCAAATAATTTCTGAACTCTTTTTGCCAGTTCGCCATCGTTAATGTCAAGTTTAGATGTTCCATAAGTGTTGATGTAAAGACCACAAGGCTCTGCCACACCAATCGCATAAGAAACCTGAACCAAAACCTCATCTGCAACACCAGCTGCAACCAGATTTTTAGCAATATGTCTTGTTGCGTAGGCTGCACTTCTGTCAACTTTGGAAGGATCTTTTCCAGAGAAAGCACCGCCTCCGTGAGCACCTTTTCCTCCGTAAGTATCTACAATGATTTTTCTACCTGTAAGACCTGTATCTCCGTGAGGACCACCGATTACGAATTTTCCAGTTGGGTTGATATGGTATTTGATATCACCATTGAACAATTCCTGAATTTCCGGCTTTTGTTTAGCCTTAACTTTAGGAATTAAAATCTCGATAATATCTTTTTTGATTTTAGCTAACATTGCTTCTTCGCTACCAAAATCATCGTGTTGCGTAGAAACAACAATACTGTCGATTCTTACAGGTTTATGATCATCAGAATACTCGATTGTTACTTGAGATTTCGCATCTGGTCGTAGGTAGGGAATTGCATTTCCTTCTCGTCTAAGATCTGCCAATTCTTTTAGAATTTGATGCGCAAGATCCAAAGCCAAAGGCATATAATTTTCAGTTTCATTGGTAGCGTAACCAAACATCATTCCTTGATCTCCTGCACCTTGAGCATTGGCTCTCGCTTCGAAGTCCGTTTCATCCAAGGTTCTGTCTACACCTTGATTGATGTCCGGAGACTGCTCGTGTATTGCTGAAATCACACCACAAGAATCACCATTAAACATATATTCACTTTTCGTGTAACCAATTTTATTGATGACATCTCTCGCTATATGCTGCACATCTAGATAAGCTTCTGATTTTACTTCACCAGCCAGAACAACCTGACCTGTGGTAACTAAAGTTTCGCAAGCCACCTTTGAATTTTTGTCATAAGCCAAAAAATTATCGATAAGCGCATCGGAAATCTGATCGGCAATTTTATCCGGGTGTCCTTCTGAAACTGATTCGGACGTAAATAAATAAGACATATTATTCCTTTTATATTTTTAATGTTTTGAGGCTGAAAAATACGGATTGCAAAAGGAACTAAAAGAGAAAAATCTGTTTTAGCATTTTTTAGTGAGGTTGCAATCAGTCAAAGTTCTCCTCCGTTATTCAAAATTCGACCGCAAAAATACACACAATAATTTAGATTTCAAAATCAATTCCTACTGAAGTAATATGAATTTACTCAGGTTTGATACTGACGTAATTTTCAGAATCTTTATAGTAATTAAGTCGTTTTTCCATAGAAACGCGGATCTCCGAAATCAACTCATCTATAATTTTTTGTTTGTAAGTAGGTTTGTAGTAAATCAAGCTTATTTCCCTGTAAGGAAAAGGCTTTATGAATCGTGAAACTTTTTGTTTTTGCTCTATAGACAATTGCTCTACTCCCATTTCTGGCAGAATGGTGATTCCGCCTACTTTATCTACCATTTGAATCAACGTGTTGATATTAGAAGCCAAAAATTCGAGATTACTTGGTTTCAGAGAATTTTCTTTCAGATGACAGATGTTCTCGAATTGTGTTCTCAGACAATTACCTTCCTCCAAAAGCCAAACCTTATTCACATCAATATCCTCCGGGACTACGAAGCAATCTTTTTTAGTTTCTGTTTCTTGATTAGCCGAATACAGCATCAGTTCCTCATTGAAAAGAAAATCCTGATAGAACTCATCTGCCGCCGCGTAAGGTGTAGAAATGATTCCCGCATCCAATTCCCCAGATTTTAGAGCTTTTATAATACTTTCCGTCGTCATTTCCTTGATATTCAATTCAATTTGAGGATTTTTTTTAAGGAAAGAAAAAATTTCATTGGGCAAGATATAACTTGAAACTGTTGGGATGATCCCAAGATTTAGTTTTCCCGCAAGAATATTATTCAGAAAATTGGCCTTGTTCTTTAATTCCATCACGGAATCGATCACTTTCTGAGCTTCCTTTATGATTTCCGCACCCGCATCCGTAGTTCTTATGGGATGTGTGGTTCTGTCAAAAATCTTGACATCCAGCTCATCTTCGAACTTTTGAATCATTGCGCTGAGCGTTGGCTGGGTAATAAAACAGGCTTGTGCAGCTTTCCCAAAATGTTTATATTTATCTACTGCAATCAGATATTCTAGCTGTTGTATATTCACGATTTAGTAATTAATTTTATCTATTACAAATATAATTATTAATTTGTTTCATAAATAGCTTTTTTTATCGAATTTCGCAAAATCAACAATGAATTAAATCATAAAATCGACCATATGGAAAACAAAAAAAAACTCACAAACGCCGTTGGCTCACCATATTATGAGCATCAAGATTCTCAAACCGTTGGACCGAGAGGCCCTGTTTTATTACAAGATTTTATTCTACAGGAAAATCTTGCCCACTTCGTAAGAGAAAGAATCCCCGAAAGAATTGTACATGCCAAAGGTTCTGGCGCATATGGAACTTTTACCGTAACGCACGACATTAGCCAATACACCAGAGCAAAACTGTTTTCCAAAGTTGGAAATTCCTGCCGAATGTTTGCAAGATTCTCAACTGTAGGCGGAGAAATGGGAAGTGCTGACACAGAAAGAGACCCTAGGGGTTTTGCCTTAAAATTCTACACCGAAGACGGAAACTGGGATCTGGTGGGAAATAACACACCTGTTTTCTTTATTAAAGATGCCAAAAAATTCCCGGATTTTATTCACACTCAGAAACGTGTACCGAAAACCAACCTGAAAAGTAAAACAATGATGTGGGATTTCTGGTCACTCAATCCCGAATCACTACATCAGGTTCTGATTCTGATGTCGGACAGAGGAACACCTTACGGTCACAGACATATGCACGGCTTTGGGTCCCATACATTTTCTATGATTAATGATAAAAACGAAAGAACCTGGGTTAAGTTCCATTTCAAAACTCAGCAAGGCATCAAAAATTTTTCCGATGCAGATGCAACTAAAATGAAGGGCGAAAATCCGGATTTTGCTCAGGAAGATTTAGTCAATGAAATAGAAGCCGGAAATTTCCCAAAATGGAAACTGTATATCCAGACAATGTCCGAACAACAAGCCAAAGAATGGCGTTGGAACCCCTTTGATGTAACAAAAGTCTGGTTTCAGGACGAATTCCCATTGCAGGAAGTCGGTGTAATGGAACTGAATGAAGTGCCAAGAAACTATTTTGTGCACGTTGAACAGTCTGCTTTTGCGCCAAGCCATTTGGTTGATGGTATCAGTTTTTCTCCGGACAAGATGTTACAAGGCAGATTATTTTCTTATGCCGATGCGCACAGATACAGAGTCGGAGTCAATTCTCATCAGCTCGAGGTGAACAGATGCCCGTTTGCCGTAGACAATTTCCAAAGAGGAGGTGCTATGGCAGATGACTCCAATTATGGTGACAAACCAAATTATTATCCAAACAGTTTCAGCGACATCGAACCAGATAGCTCCTACAAAGCTTTTGAGTATGATTTGGACAATACCCACGTTGCCCATTATGACAGAAATCAAAATGATGACGACCACTACACACAGCCCGGATTGTTTTATACAAAAGCTCTCAATCAGGAAGCCAGAACAGCATTAGTCAATAATATTGTGGGTCACATGAGCGGCATAGACGGACCGAAACGTGACGAAATCATCAACCGCCAGCTGTGTCATTTTTTCCGTGCAAACATAGAGTTAGGAATGAGAGTTGCGCAGGGGTTGGGCGTTAATATCGATGCCAATGCAATGAATCACACCAAGTAACAAACACTTTAATATTCCTGAAACGCTGCCTCACTTATTGAAGCAGCGTTTCTTTTTTAAGGAGCCGGGAAACTGCTTTCCACTATATCTTTTGCTCTTCGTTCCTCATCACAAAAGGATGCCGTTACAATGGT
>DFXK01000006.1 GCA_002383165.1 Flavobacteriales bacterium UBA4110 | reverse complement strand
CGAGTCGTGTCCTCGCAACCAACTAAAGAGAATCAATTTTTTGATTCTCTTTTTTATGTTGTTTACTTTTTCACAATTTTTGATAATGAATATGGTAATAGCTTTCTTCAATAATTTATACATTTACCTATGGCAAAAATCTTAAAAATATACCCGCAAAATCCGCAAGAAAATTTGATAGACGAAGCCGTAAAAGTCCTTCAAAACGGTGGTGTTATTATTTATCCTTCGGATACGATTTACACGATTGGTTGTGATATCTATAATCACAAAGCAATGGAGAGGCTTGCTCAGATAAAAGGCATCAAGATTGACAAGCAAAAATTTTCAATCATTTGTAATGATCTGAGTCATCTTTCAGAATTTACAAAACCTATAGAAACTTCAACGTTCCGATTTTTGAAAACCCATCTTCCCGGCGCTTTCACGTTTATTTTGGAAGCCAATAGAAACCTTCCAACAGCCTATAAAGGTCATAAAACCGTAGGTATAAGAGTTCCTGATCATATTGTACCACAAATGATTGTAGAAAAACTAGGGCATCCTATTGTTTCTACTTCTATTCGGGATGATGATGAAATTTTGGAATATTCCACAGATCCGGAGCTGATTGCGGAAAAATATGACAAACTGGTAGATTTGGTAATTGATTCTGGATACGGTGACAATGTAGCTTCCACAATTGTAGATTTAACTTCTGGAGAACCTGAAATTATCCGACAAGGAAAAGGAAAAATTTAGTTAATAGTTGTTGGTTAATAGTTGATAGAATTCAACAAAAAACAACAGTAAACCATCAACAAGCAACTATCATTCAAAAGCCAAAACATGAAATTTATATCCTCGCCTGCCAAACTAATGAATGTAGAGAATTCTACAGAATTTTTAAAAAACACAACACCAAAATTCATCAAAGATTCAGAATTTATTCATTCTTTTTTGAAAGAAAAGTCTCCAAAATATCTTTCTGAGTTAATGGAAATCTCGCCAAAATTGGCAGACGAAAATTGGGAACGAAACCAAAAATGGACCGCTAAACCGACATCTAAAAATTCAGCACCGGCAATGTTTGCTTTCACAGGTGAAGTTTACAGAGGTCTGGATGCACCAACTTTGGATAAAAATGCGGTTGATTATCTTCAGAAAAATTATAGAATCTTATCTGGACTTTATGGACTTTTAAAACCTTCTGATAAAGTAATGTTGTATCGTTTGGAAATGGGAAGACCTTTCCATTTCGATTCTTATAAAAATTTGTACGAATTCTGGACTGATAAAGTAACACAACAATTGAACTCTGAGTTAAAAAAAAATGAATTACTTATTAATCTCGCAAGCAATGAATACGGAAAAGTTGTTGACAGAAAAAAACTGAAGGCCAAAGTCATTGATTTTGATTTTAAGCAGACTCAGCCGGATGGAAGTTTGAAAACCATTGTGGTTTATACGAAGCACGCTCGTGGTTTGGTTTTGCGCTTCTGTGCGGAAAATCAAATTCAAACTTTGGATGAGCTGAAAGCTTTCAATTACGAGAATTATCTTTTGGACGAGAAATTATCGACTGACAAACATCTGGTTTTTACAAGATAAATTATTTAATCGCGAAGGCGCAAGATAGATTTTATAATATTTCAAAAGTCGCAAAGTTGGTTTGCGACTTTTTAGTTTTGTTAATCAATTATTTTTTGCGACTTTGCGTCAAATTTCATTATGAAACTTTCCGAAATTAAAATTGCTTATAAAAACGAACTTTCTGACCTCTATTCCACATCTGAAATTGAGGAATTGTTTTCTATTTTTTGTGAACATTTTTTGGAATTGAATAAAGTTGAGTTAAGACAAAATCTTGATAAAGATTTATCTGAAGATGATTCTAATAAATTTTCAAAAGCCATTTCCGAATTAAAAACAGGAAAACCTTTTCAGCAGATTCTTGGCGAAACTGAGTTTTATGGAATGAAATTCTTTGTGAATGAGCACGTTCTGATACCAAGACCAGAAACGGAGGAATTGTTGGAATTAGCAATTCAACATATTAATGATTCAAAACTGAAGGTCGAAGGTTTGAAAATACTTGATATTGGAACTGGAAGCGGAATTATTCCCATTGTCTTGAAAAAACATTTTCCGGAAGCGGAAGTTTCAGCTATTGATATTTCTGAAGATGCATTGGAAATTGCTAAAAGAAATGCCAACTTTCACAAAACCGAAATCAACTTTATACAAAAAGATTATCTGAATGAAGTCTTCGCCTCCGCACAGACTGACAATGATGTTTACGACATTATCATCAGCAATCCACCTTATATCGGAATCGATGAAAATCCCGAAATCGAAGATTCTGTGAAAGGTTTTGAACCCAATCTTGCGCTCTTCTCTCCTACTTCAGACGCATTGATTTTTTATAGAAAAATTGCTATCGATGCTGAAAAACATCTTTCGGAAAACGGAATCATTTTTTTAGAAATCAATCAGAAACTGGGAAAAGAAACACTCGAACTTTTTCATAATTTTTCGAAATCATCATTATTAAAAGACATTTCTGGGAATGACAGAATGATTTTTATAAAAAAATAAATCCCTATAAAAAAAGCAACCCAAAACTGAGTTGCTTTAATTTTTTGCGTGAGCTTAGGATTACTTTCTGATTCCTAGTTCAGCGATGATTGCTCTATATCTGTTGATATCTTTTTTCTTCAAATAATCTAAAAGAGCTTTTCTTTTACCTACTAACTTTACAAGAGATCTTTCTGTGTTGAAATCTTTGTGGTTAGCTTTCAAGTGCTGAGTAAGGTGGTTGATTCTAAAAGTGAATAGAGCAACCTGTCCTTCAGCGCTTCCTGTGTCTTGTGCAGATTTTCCGTGTTTTGCGAAGATTTCTGCTTTTTTTTCTGTTGTTAAATACATTCCAATATTGTTTAATGATTATTATGTAATTCGGGTGCAAAGATAGGAATATTTTCCGGATTAGAAACTGTAAATCAAAAAATTATCACTTCTCCTCTATCAGATAGTTTTTCACTGTGTCAAAATCAACTGGAAACTCCACAGATTTCTTTTCTCTTTTATTAAAAGCTTCCAATTTTTCAGGAATTTCAATTTGCTCTTTCAGAACATCTTCTACCACTTCAACAAATTTCGCAGGATGAGCAGTTTCCAACAAAACACCAACAAAATCTTCATTTATTTTGTCACTCTGAGCTTGTCGAAGAGCCTGAAGTCCAAGATATGCAACTGCACCGTGTGGGTCAAGCGTATAATTAAAATCTTTTTTTACTTCTTGCATTGCTTTTTTCGTTGCTTCATCAGAAAAAGAATACGATTTAATTTCTTTTTTGAATTCCGAAACATCATTATTGAACAAGCTTTTCATCCTTTCAAAATTACTTGGATTTCCAACATCCATTGCATTACTAATTGTTTGTTTGGAAGGTTTTGCTTCGTAATTTCCCGTTTCCAAGAATTTTGGAACCACATCATTTTCATTGGTTGATGCTACAAATTGATGAATTGGCAATCCCATTTTCTTTGCAAAAAGTCCAGCTGTTAAGTTTCCGAAATTTCCACTCGGAACTGAGAAAACAATTGGTTTTTTCAATTTCTGTAACTGTGCAAATGCCCAGAAATAATAAAATGACTGCGGAATCAATCTCGCAATATTAATACTGTTCGCTGATGTCAGAGTAAATTTCTGATTCAGTTCTTCATCGGATAAGATTTGTTTTGCTAGAGCTTGACAATCATCAAAAGTTCCATTGATTTCCAAAGCTTTGATATTTCCGCCCCAAGTTGTGAGCTGTTTTTCTTGCAACGGACTCACTTTTCCTTTTGGATAAAGAATATAAACTTCAATTCCCGGAACTCCGAAAAATCCAGACGCAACCGCACTTCCCGTATCGCCGGAAGTTGCTGCAATCACTTTCATTGGTTTTCCTTCCGAGAAATAGGACATCATTCTCGCCATAAATCTCGCACCGACATCTTTGAAAGCCATTGTTGGACCGTGGAATAATTCTAATGAATAAATATCCTCTGAGATTTTGACTGTTGGAATTTCAAAATTCAAAACCTCATCAATGATTTCTTTTAAGTTTTCATCAGAAATGGATTCGCCAAGAAATTCTTTTGCTACTATAAATCCAATTTCTTGTAATGTTAGATTTGGTAAATTTTCAAAAAACTCAGCTTCTAACTGTGGAATATATTCTGGCATAAAAAGTCCGCCGTCATCCGCCAAACCTTTGAGAATAGCTGTTTTTATATTGGTTTCTTCTTGTTGTCTTGTTGATATGTATCGCATTATAATTGATAAATGATGATTGANNATGATTGATAAATGATGATTGAAAATCTTCTGACTTCGGTCTTCCTGCTTCCGACTTTTAAATAACTCTCGCTCCTTCGTCGTTAATTTTCGTCACAAACGCTTCGCTTTCTATATTTTTTTGATTGAGTAATTCTTTGATTTTGAATGAAATTTCTTCTGCTGTTTCTTTCTTTTCACACAAAGCAAAAACTGAAGGACCGGAACCGGAAATCCCGAAACCAATCGCGCCGTTGTCCAAAGCCAGCTGTTTCATCTCGTAAAAATATGGAATCAGCATCGCACGAACCGGCTCTATGATGACATCTTCCATACTTCGGCTGACCAAAGCTAAATCGCCAGTACAAAATCCGGCAACCAAACCGGCTACATTTCCCCATTGCTGTACGGCAGATTTCAGGCTGATTCTTTCCTTGATGATTTTCCTTGCCTCACCTGTCGGAACATCCACGTGCGGATGAACGGAAACTACCGACAAATCTTTTGGATAAGGCAGTTTGATTGCGTCTAAAGGTTCATAACTTCTTACCAAAACCAAGCCTCCCAAAAGCGCCGGCGCAACGTTATCTGCGTGTGCATTTCCGCAGGCAATTCTCTCGCCTTCCATCGCCAATGGCAACAATTCTTGTTTTGTGTATGGTTTTCCCATCAACTCATTGATGGCAATCAAAGCCGCAACGCTACTCGCTGCGCTGGAACCCATTCCGCTGTTGAGTGGCATTTTTTTATAGAGCTCGATATCAATTCCTTGATTAGAATTGATTTTTTCCAGAAATAATCTAATGACGTGCGAAACGACATTCTTATTTGAATCTTTCGGAAGTTTACCGTTATCGCCTTCGATTTTTGTAATGACGATTTGATTGGAATCGTTCTTTTTCAAGATGATTTCATCGCCGGGTTCTTCTATCGCAAAACCGAGAACATCGTAACCACAAACGACATTAGCAACTGTAGCCGGAGCAAAAACTTTTATAGAATCCATTTTATAATTAATAAATGATGATTGATAAATGATTTTATTAAAACGACGAATTGCAATCAACTATCAATTATCGTTTATCTTTTATGATTTATTGCGCCGTAACTCTTACTAAATCCGCAAAAACACCAGCTGCTGTAACTTCTGCACCTGCGCCCGGACCTTTTACAACCAACGGCGTATTTTTGTATCTTGATGTTGTGAACGAAATGATATTATCACTTCCCGACAATCCGAAAAATGGATGATTGGCATCTACAATCTGGACTTCGATGTTGATTTTTCCATCTTCCAAAACACCAATTAGTCTCAGTTTTCCACTAGAGTTTTCTGCTTCGTTTTTGAATGATGAAAAGTAAGGTTCGTGTTTTTCCAATTCTTCGTAGAATGCAGAAATTGATTCTGCTTTGAGACAAGCTTCCGGAAGAAAATCTTTGATATTGACATTTGACATCTCCAACGGCAATCCAATTTCTCTTCCCAGAATCAGCATCTTTCTGGAGAAATCCATTCCGTTCAAATCATCTCTTGGATCCGGTTCTGTATAACCTAATTCCTGAGCCGTTTTTACAACCTCTGCAAAAGTTTTATCACCCACATAATTATTAAAAATGTAAGAAATTGTTCCCGATAAAATTGCTTCGATTTTCAGAATTTCGTCACCGGAAATCCACAGGTCATTTAGCGTTTTGATTATTGGAAGTCCAGCTCCAACGTTAGTCTCATATAAGAAACTCACATTGTTCTTTTTTGCTAATCTTTTGAACTTACTATATTGCTCGTAAGACGAAGAATTTCCTTTTTTATTGCAAGTTACAACTGAGATATTATTATTGAATAACAATGGATATTCTGCAACAACATCTTCGCTAGAGGTATTGTCCACAAAAACCAAATTAGGTAAATTTTTACTTGAAATAGAATTTATAAATTCTTTTAAATCTGATTTTTGCAAATTAGTATTAAAGTTATTATTTAAATCAAAATCAGATTCAGGATTATCGAAAATTTTCATTTCCCGACTGTTAGTAATTCCCACCACATTGATTTTAATCTGATGATTTTCTTCGAGATTTTTCTGCTCTCTTTCCAATTGTCGGAACAATTCTTTCCCAATATTTCCTGTTCCCGCAAACATCACATTGAAGGTTTTTACAGGTGAAAGCAACAGCGAATCGTGGACGACATTTAATGCTTTTGAAAGTTCATTTCTTTCAATCACAGCAGAAATATTAAGCTCGGATGAACCTTGCGCAATGGCAATAATATTAATTCCGTTCTTGCCCAAAGCACTGAAAAATTTACCACTGATTCCTCTCGTTTTTTTCATATTCTCACCAACGACAGAAATGATACTTAACTCATTATCGAATTGCGGTTCATCTATTTTATTGGAATTAATTTCAAAATCAAATTCTTCATAGATTGCTGTTTTCGCTTTTTTCTCATCATCGAAAGAAACCACAAATGAAATACTATGTTCCGAACTCGCCTGAGTGATTAGAATAACATTGACCTCATATCTCGCCAAAGCATTGAACAATCTCCCACTGAAACCTTTCATTCCGATCATCCCGTTTCCGGTAATATTAATGAGACAAGTTTTCTCAATAGAAACAATTCCTTTGATAAGACCTTTTGAAATTTCAGATTTTTGATGAATCAAAGTTCCTTGACTTTCCGGCTTAAAAGTATTTTTAATGTAAATCGGAATCTGACTTTCAATCGCAGGAATCATTGTTGGCGGATAAATCACTTTCGCACCGAAATATGACATTTCCATTGCTTCCTGATAACTCAATTCAGATTGAGAAAAAGCATTCTTCACCAATCTTGGATCAGCCGTTAAGAAACCGTCAACATCTGTCCAAATCTGTATTTCGTCCGCTTTTAAACCTGAACCTAAAATCGCGGCGGTGTAATCTGAACCTCCTCTTCCCAAAGTTGTCGTATCATCATTTTTATCTTTTGCGATAAAACCTGTTACCACATAAATTTGATTTTCTAGTTTCCAGTTTTTAAGGTTTTCATTGGTTTTTTTAGAATCAACATTCGCATTTCCGAAGTGAGAATCTGTTGCAATTAACTTTCTTGAATCTTGGAAAACTGCAGGGAAATTTTCTGATTGAAGGAAAGCTGAGACAATCTTGCTCGACATCTGTTCGCCGTAAGAAAGCAGTCTATCTTTGATTCTGTCTGATAATTCACCTAGATTTTTAACACTGAACAAAACATCTTCAATCTCATTGAAACTCACTTTCACCATCATTAATAATGGATTCTGTGCCGTTCTTGGCAACAATTCTGAAATAATCTGATAATGTTTTTCTTCTGCAGATTTCAAGATTTCAGAAAAATCGTTCTGTTTCAAAGCTTCTTGCGACGCCGATAAAAGCGCATTCGTGATTCCTGATAAAGCGGAACAAACCACAATTAAAGGTTCATTTTTATTAAATTCTTTCCCAATGATTGATTTTACATTTCTCAATGCTTCTACACTTCCAACCGAAGTTCCCCCAAATTTTAAAATTTTCATTATTTATATTTTACATTTTTCTATTGACAGGTCGCTCCTAGGGAGCTCTGATTTTTGCACGAATGTTTTTTCTATTACCCGTTTGCTCCTCTGGAGCTTTATTTTGAATTAGTATGTTTAAATTTTTTCAAAATAAAAAAGCCTTTCTGAATTCAGAAAGGCTTTTGTTAATTATCTATTTTTCACAATATCACAAACACACCTTTCTGCAGCTACGAATTGTAGTTGTTGTAGAAATCGTTGTTGTGGTTGTAAAATTCATTATCGTTTTGTAAATCTGCTACGAAAATATGAAAACATTTCTCATCTGCAAATTTTAAAAGCATTTTTTTAAAATTAATTCAATAAATCATCAAAATTTTTGAATTTGTAAATTTCATAAAAATCATTAATTAAAATTTTGATACTGATTATCAATTACTTAAATAAATACTTTAAAAATATTTACTACTTTGTATTGCATAATACCATTCTATTTATATATCTTTGCAATGTAAAGTTAGAGAAGCGAGTTCGAAGCCGACTTAAAATCTCAAGAAAGCAGGAACATTAAACTTTATAATTATTTGAATTTTAACCAAACAATTAATATGAATACCGAGAACACAAAAGCGCAAATGCGTAAAGGAATTCTGGAATTCTGTATTTTGAGTCTTATTCAACAACGCGAAATGTATGTTTCCGACCTGATAGAATCTCTCAAAAAAGGAAAACTGGACGTAGTGGAAGGAACTCTTTATCCTCTCCTCACAAGATTAAAAAACGGCGAATTTCTGGCTTACAGATGGGAAGAATCTACAAGCGGACCGCCCAGAAAGTATTATCAGATTACTGAAAAAGGAAGCCTCTTCCTAGCAGAATTACAAACCACTTGGCAGGAACTGACAGATTCCGTCAACCAAATCACATCAAACTCTCACTCTCAAAACTAATATTATGAACAAGACATTATCTATAGCACTCGCAGGGTTCTCTTTTATGATAGAAGAACACGCTTATATCAAGCTTAGCGATTATCTGACCGCTCTGAGAAATTCTCTGGACGCTCAGGAAGCAGATGAAGTAATGCACGATATTGAAATCCGAATGGTCGAGATTTTCAAGGAAACTCTTGCCAAGAGAGAAGTAATTAACGATTCTGATGTAGAAAAAGTAATTGCACAGATTGGAACTCCTGAACAGATTGACGAACAAGAAGAAGCATATTTTTCTGAAGGCAAACAAAATAAATCAAAAGCTTCTGCTGGTTACGGTAGCTATAGCAGCAATACTCAGAAGCAATTGTTCCGAGATCCTGAAAGACAAAAAATTGCCGGAGTTTGTGCAGGTTTAGCCGCTTACTTCGGAATGGATATCACATGGATGAGACTAATTTGGGTTGGTGCATTTTTATTCCTTTGGGTTGCTCCTGGTTCATCTTTCTTAGTTGTAATACTTTACTTCATTCTGTGGGCTGTTTTACCAAAAGCGGAATCAGCGTCTGATTTTCTAAAAATGAAAGGAAAACCTTTAAACTTCGATAACTTAAAGGAAGAGTCCAGCAAAATAGTACAGTTTGCCAATGAGACAACCACAAGAGCCGGAGAAATCTACAATGAAAACCGACCTAAAGTAAATTCAGCAGGAGATTCTCTTCTTAAAGTTCTGAAATATTGTCTCGCTGTTTTGCTTGCACTCACGGCAGCTGGATGTTTTATCGGATTATTCGCAATGATGTTTGCTTACGGTTCCGATAAGTTCGGGATGAATGACAATCTTGGATTTTATTTGGAAGAAAACAATCTTGGTTACCTTTTATTAGGAATAGCAGCACTACCGGTAGTGATAATAGGAATTGGTGCCTTACTCTTATCTATAAAACTGTTCTCTCCAAAGACTAAATTCAATTATGTAGGACCGGCTTTGGGAACATTAGGAATTATCTGGATCATATTGATAGGAATCCTTGCCGCAAGTGCTTCTAGACTTAACTTCCGATATAACGGAAATAATGAAGACTATGAGAATGTATCCATCACCGCGCCAAATGACACTATTTATCTTGACAGTAAAAAAATACAAATCCCTGAGAACTTCAAACCTTATGTCAATAACATCTATTCAGACAAGACAAAGATCTTCAAAAGAGATTACCCAAGTGTTGAAATTACAAGAAAAGATGACATCAAAACGCCTTATTTAATTATTAAAAAAGAAGCGGACGGTTATAACCAGCCTATGAAAATGAAAGTTCCTATCGATGTTGTTGGAAACAGAATTTTCCTTCCTAATTACTACGAGATCCCGTACGAATACAGATTCAGAGATTACAGATTGGATTATGAGCTAGTAGTTCCATCTAAAATGAAGGTCATTAACGAAAAAGAATATGAAGTAAGCACTCGTGGAGATGATGACGATGACGACAATGATGCAGTTGATAATAACCATCACGGAATCTCTGTTGAAGAAAATAAAATCAAAATCAACGGAACAACTATCGAGTACAATTCTGATGAAAGCGACTCTGTTAAAATCAATGGTAAAAATTACTCTAAAGATTCTGCAGATGTAGTTTTAGAAAGAATGAAATTGGATGAGCAGGTTAAGAAAAGCATCAAAGACCTGAACATCAATATCAAAGACGGAAAGAAAGAAATTTCTATCAAAACTAAATAAATTGAGAGTGGATTAGTTGAAAAGCGGGTCAAAAGTCTTCGGACTTCCGCTTTTCTCCTAGTTCTCTAATCAAAGCCATCACAAAATATTAACTATGAAAACTTATATTATTCTACTTTTGATATTCCTCACCACTCTATCAAAAGCACAAACACATCGTTTTATTTACGAATTCGATTACAAACCAGATTCAACTTCCGCTAATAAAAGACATACCAATATGGTTTTGGATGTTAATCCGGATGAAATCAAATTCTATGAATTCGGACATTTGAAAAACGATTCAATCAATAAAAGTGGAGGCAGAAGTTATAGTTGGAGCGGCGTTCCTGCTTTGAAACGCAAAAGAAACTCATCAGAAAACACCAATTATGAAATGATGAGAGATTATATGTCTTATACTACTAATGATAAGATGGATTGGAAATTGGAAGATGAAACCAAGCAATCTGCACAATATACTTTACAAAAAGCCACTACAAATTTTGGAGGAAGACATTGGACAGCTTGGTTCTGTAAAGATGTAAATATCTCCGAAGGACCTTACAAATTTCGCGGGTTGCCAGGTTTAATTTTCGAATTGAATGATGACAAAGACAATTTTAACTTCAAACTTGTGAAAAGCACCAAATTGCCAACGACTTATGAGACGTTTGATTTCCTAGAAAATTTTGGAAACAAAAAATCATTAACCGTTCCAATAGCTAAGTTCAAAAAAATGCAGTTAGATTTCTTTAATGATCCTTTAAGCGAAATGAAAGAGAAATTTGACAAAATAGAACCTGGAACTTTTAAAGTAGCAGGTGTTGAAGTTAGAAGTAAAGATCAATTCAAAGATCTTACAAAGAAGGTACAAGAACATATTCTTAAAACTTACAATCCACTAGACTTGACCAATGCTGTAAATTACCCAGCAATTAATTGATAATTTAATAAAATTTTAACTATTCAATTATTGAAAAAGTAAAATTATTATTAAATTTGTTATTCTAAATAAACTTCTAATCACAAAAAGCCACAACAATGATTCAATTAGTACTAGAAATCGCTATCAAAATCGTAGATTTCATCAGCAACTTGTTTTGAGACGTAAAGAATACTTAGATATTTCTTAAAAATAAACATATTTTGTAAATTTGTAAAGTATGACCGTTATGGTTATACTTTTTTTTATGAAAAAAATCTTAGCAAAAATCATTCTTAAAATCATCGGATGGAAAGTTGTTCTGCAAGGTGAGGTTAATAACTTAGACAGATGTATCCTTGTTGTTGCTCCACATACCGACAATAGTGAATATCTTCTTGGCAACCTTGCCTATTGGTCTCTTGGAAAAAAACTTAAAATCATCATTAAGGACGCTCACACAAAAGCTTGGTATGGTGCTATTGTAAAAGGCATCGGTGGAATTGGGATAGACCGTTCTCAGAAAAATGACCTTGTCAATTTTGTAGCTAATGAGTTCAAGAAGGATGATTTCAGTTTGGTGATTACACCAGAAGGAACAAGAAGTTGGGTTCCAAAATGGAGAAAAGGGTTTTACAATATGGCTTTGGCCGCAAAAGTTCCAATTGTTCTAGCTGGCGGAGATTACAAAAGAAAAACAATCAATTTGGGTTATAAAATTCCTTATGAAAAATTGGAGACTCATACTTTTGAGGAAATTATGGAAGAAATCCAGAACTTTTATATTAAGTATGACATCACCCCAAAACATCCTGAGAATTGGAATCCAAAAATCTATTAATAATGGAAGAATCAAGAAAAAAAGAAATATTAGACCACCTCAACAAAGCGAGTAAAAATACGTTAGGCGAAACTCTGGAAATCACTTACACAGATGTTTCCGACGACTATCTTTCGGCTACAATGCCTGTCAATTCAAGAGTTCATCAACCTTATGGAATTATGCACGGAGGCGCAAGTTGTGTTTTGGCTGAGACTTTAGGTTCTTGTCTTTCGTTGATTAATCTAGACACAACTAAATCCGTTCCGGTTGGAACCAATATCAACAGTAACCATTTGAGAGCAAAGCGAGATGGCGTCGTTACGGGAACGGCAACTTTTATCCGAAAAGGTAATACAATGCACGTCTCGCAAATAGAAATCCGCGATGAAAAAGGAAATCTTATCAACCACACAACTATGACGAATAATATCGTTCCGGTTGGTAAAGTTTAAATCTTCGCAGATGTTAGTTTTTAAGCTTCCAGACAGTGATAAATTTTTCTGTACCGATAATTCAGCAGGCGTAAGCTTGGTTTCTTTCGTGAGTTTTGACAGCAAAACTGTGCTTGATTTTAAAGGTAATCTTTGCGAAATATCGAAAGAAGAAATTCTGAACCTTAATGTTTCTCCAAAAAGCAAAAGTCCTCTGTTAGAAATTGCAAAGGAAACGTCAGAAACTTACGCTCATAAAATATCTCAAGCCAAAGATTTTATTGAGAAAAATGAACTCAAAAAATTAGTTCTTTCCCGTCGGAAACTATTGATGTACCTTGATATTGATTCTGAAAAAAAATTATCTCTAGCAAAAAGCTTTCTGAAATTTTCTGAAAGTTATCCTTCTGCATTTTGCTATTTATTCGAGAAAAATGGTGAAATCTGGATGGGAGGTTTTTCCGAAATTTTAGGGAAGTTTGATAAAAATACTAATCTTTTTGAAACAATGAGTGTTGCAGGAACACTTCCATTGGAGGAAAATTGGAGTGATAAGGAAATCGAAGAGCAGAAAGCTGTAACGGATTACATCCACTCTATTCTCAGAAAATTTTCTTCCAATCTCAAGGTCTCTTCTACCAAAGATCTGATTTCCGGCAATATCAAACATCTTAAAACAGACTTTTCCGCAGAAATTAACTCTGAAAGTCTGGACAAAATTATTTCGGAATTACATCCCACACCAGCTGTCTGTGGTTTTCCTAAAGAACTTTGTGCACAGGGAATTAAAAGTATAGAGCATTTTAACCGTGAGCTGTACGCTGGTTATATAAAAGTAGAGACTGAAGATTTTATTTATTATTTTGTAAATCTTCGGTGTGCCAGCTTTTTTAAAAATTATGCAACACTCTTTGCCGGCGGTGGAATTACTTTAAAAAGTGACGCTCAGAAAGAATGGACTGAAACAGAGCTAAAATCTCTTGCAATACAAAACAATCTTGTTTTCATTTGATTTCTTGGAAAGATTTAACTTAACTGTATTATAAAAAAGATGACCACTTACGGTCATCTTCTTTGTAGTATTTTGTCAGCGTTTTTACAAACTTACCTGGATCTTAAATGCTGAATTAATTCTGACCTTCATTTGGGTAGCAGCGGATTCTGTACCTCTAATCTTTAAATAAATAGACGCTTGTGTAGATTTAAGATAGTTCATCAATTCTACATCTGCATCTGGCGTAAAATTGAGAGCGGTCTCGCTTGTATTGTTTGCAACAGAAGCTACTTTAATCTCACCTACATTTGGCGCCTTGATCCACAATTCTGCATCTTTTACTTTATTCAGTTTAATTTCGTTATTATTAGACGAACTTAAATAATCTATTGAAAAGCTGGATAACTTCGCCGACTTTAGATTATTGACAGACATATTTTGGAATCTGCTTTTGATTTCCTCATCCAAATTCAGATTGAGCGGCATATCCGGTGACTGTAAGTATTCTGTTGTAATAACAAAAGGAATATCTGCATCAAAATTATTATTGATCGCAAAAGGAACCGGAATAGTGATATCTACAATATCATCTAATTTACTACAACTATTGCTTATACCTGCTGAAAAAAGCAAAACAGAAAGCATTATTGAACCAACAATTAATTTTCTCATATCTATTCTTTGGTATTATGCATATAAATATGTGCCAATTTAATGCGTGATACTTTTAACATCTTCTGGAGAATGTTTGTATCTAAAAACAATAGCAAATAAAATCCCAATTATCAAGGCGTAAATCGCGAAGATATACCAACTTATCTCCCAGCCTTTTAATTGTTCAATAATATCAGTTTTAGAAAAGACAAAATGATTAACAACTTCTCCAGCAACTAGCATCCCTAAAGTAGCACCAAAACCATTGGTCATCATCATAAAAACGCCTTGTGCACTAGATCTGATTTCAGGAGAGGTTTCTTTATCTACGAATAACGAACCTGAAACATTGAAAAAATCAAATGCAACACCGTAAACAATCATTGATAATATAAACATCCAAACGTTGGAACCTGGATCGCCTAAACCGAAGAGGCCAAATCTCAAAAACCAAGCAAACATTGACATCAACATTACTTTTTTGATTCCGAATTTTTTTAAGAAAAACGGGATTAAAAGAATACAAAGTGTTTCCGAAACCTGCGACAGAGATATTAACGCGTTCGCATTATTTGCTCCCCAGCTATTTGTATATTCTGGAATATCCTTAAAACTTGTTATAAAAGGATTAGCATAACCATTCGTGATCTGTAGAGAAACTCCTAAGAACATAGAAAAAATAAAGAAAATTGCCATCTTTCTTTCTTTGAACAATGCAAAAGCTTTAAGTCCCAGCGCATCAGAAAGTGATTTCTTTTCTTTATTATTACTAATAGAAACATTTGGTAATGTAAAGGAATATAGAAATAAAAGTAATCCCAATATTGCCGAAACAAAAAATTGATTATAGTTATTCTGGAAACTTAAAAAATTCTTATCTCCCGCAAAGCTAATAGAAAACTGTCCATCCAAAGTTCCAGCAAAATTGACAAACAACATTGCACAGATAAAACCAACTGTACCTAGAGTTCTTATCGGTGGAAAAGCCTTAATGGTATCAAAACCATTGCTTACGAGTATGCCATAAGCAGAAGAATTGGAAAGCGCAATAGTCGGCATATAGAATGCCACACTTACTGAATATAAAGAGAATAATGTAGAAAAATCAACATTGGAGCCGGAAGTCATTCCATAATAGCCAGCCGCAGCAAGAAAAATAGCAGCAACTAGATGACATATACCTAATAGCTTTTGCGCAGGAATCCATCTGTCCGCAATAATCCCCATTATCGCCGGCATAAAAATAGAAACAATTCCCTGCATAGCATAAAAAAGTCCAATTTTTGAACCTAGTCCTACTGCACCTAGATAATTACCCATAGATGTCAAATAAGCTCCCCAAACTGCAAACTGTAGGAAATTAAGTATAATTAATCGTAATTTTAAATTCATATCTTAAAATGATAATATATATTTATTCTATTTTTTTATTTCTGCGTTTGATTTCTTCCTGTAATCTGAGTGCTGTATCATAATCTTCTTCTTTTACGGCTTCATTCAGCAATTGGTTTAGTTCTTCCAAAGAAACTTCGAAGAGATCGTTGAAATCTGTTGAAACTTCTTCCTCTTCTACTTCCATTTTTCGAGTTTCTTCGAGTTCTAATAAAATCCCAGCCTCGTTTAAAACGTCTGAAGTTGTATAAATAGGTGCATCAAAACGAACAGCCATTGCAACAGCATCAGAAGTTCTTGCATCCAAAATCAGTTCTTCTTCTGTAAAAGGATTTTTGAAATTAATATTGGAGAAAAAAACGCCGTCTTTGATTTGATAAATAATGACAGATTCTAATTTAAAACCTGTATTTTTCACAAACTGAGCGAAAAGATCGTGCGTCAAAGGACGTGGCGGATTGAGATCTTTTTCTAATCCTAAAGAAATGGATTGTGCTTCAAAATTCCCGATAACAACTGGTAATTTAACCGATGTTTCTTCATGTTCCAATAACAGCGCATAAGCTCCAGATTGCGACTGGCTGTAGGAGATTCCTCTAATGATTAATTTTTTATAATCCATTTAGCAAATATAAAATTTTTTGTTAATTTTCATTTAGGATTTGTCGATTTTTCCATCGTTTGCGTTATAAAATCATTATATTTTTGAGCATTTTCTTTTCCGAATGCTTAAAGCGTTGAATTGCAGTAGCCCGACTTGAGCGAAAATCCTTTTTACGCAACGTAGTGGAGTGAAAAGATTGACTTCGTCGAACCTAAAGGTTTGGGAGCGGAAGGCGGAAATAGCTGCCCAAATAAAGATACTTATTAAAACAAAAAAAACCTGAATCAATGACTCAGGTTTATTTTTTTTGAAAATCGGATTAAGCTTTCAATGCTTTGATTTTCTCTGTTAATGCAGGAATAATTTGGAAAGCATCGCCCACTACTCCATAATCTGCAGATTTGAAGAAAGGAGCTTCTGCGTCATTATTAATCACAACAATGGTTTTGGAACTGTTAACTCCTGCCAAATGCTGAATTGCACCGGAAATACCAACGGCAATGTAAAGATTTGGAGAAATTGCTTTTCCAGTTTGTCCAACGTGCTCGTTGTGTCCTCTCCAACCGATATCGGAAACCGGTTTTGAACAAGCTGTTGCGGCGCCAAGAACATTAGCAAGATCTTCGATCATTCCCCAGTTTTCTGGGCCTTTCAAACCTCTACCCGCAGACACTACAATTTCTGCTTCTTTAAGGTCTAATTTTCCTGAAGACTGCTCGTGATTAATCACTTTTGTATCTTCGTTTGCAATGCTTAATTCTTTCACCTCTTCTGAACCGGAAGCTGCATTTTCTTTAACACCGAAAGCATTTTGAGAAACTGTTACAATAACGCCAGCTGCATCTGCTTTTGCGTGCATAAAACCTTTTCCAGAGAATGCTCTTCTTTTTACTTGAAACGGTGAAGTGCTTTCTGGAACATCAATCACATTCGTAATCAAAGAATAATTTTTCTGAATTGCCAACATTGGCGCTACAGAAGATGCATCTGTTGTATGTGGGAACACGATGATGTTTCCGTCTGCAATTTGGTTAACTGCTTCTGCATAAGCCTTAGCACTGAAGTTTTTAAGACCGGCGTCTTTTACATTCACCACTTTATCTGCTCCATATTTGTAAAGCAAATCTGAAGAATCTGTTGGGTTGATGGAAATTGCAGTTACTGAATCTCCAGTTTTTGCTGCGATAGCTTTTGCGTAAGAAACGGCTTCAAATGCTGCTTTTTTGTAAACTCCGTTTATATTTTCTGCGTATACGAATACTGCCATTTTGTTTGATTTAGGGATTAAGAATTAAATTACTTTCGCTTCTTCGTGAAGTAGTCTTACCAACTCGTCTACGTTATCTGCAGAAACCAATTTCACAGCTGCTCTTGGCGCAACACTGTCAAAAGAAACCGCTTCCACTTTCACTTCAGAATTGGAAGGCTCTACCACCTGAAGAGGTTTTGTTCTTGCAGACATGATACCTCTCATATTCGGGATTATCAAATCTTTTTCATCTACCAAACCTTTTTGTCCTGCAACAACAGCTGGTAGCTTAACCGAAATAGTTTCTTTACCACCTTCGATTTCTCTAACCGCAGTCGCTTCTGAACCATTCACTTCTAATCCAACACTTGCATTAACGAAAGCATAATTCAGTAATTGAGCAACCATTCCTGGAACTGCTCCTCCATTATAATCTATGGATTCTTTTCCTGTTAGAATCAAATCGTAACCGCCATCCTGAGCAACTTTTGCAATTTCTTTTGCTACAGAGAAACTGTCTTTCGCTTCTGTGTTTACTCTTACAGCATCATTAGCTCCGATTGCCAAAGCTTTTCTGATAACTGCTTCTGTACCTGCATCTCCAACATTCAGGACTGTAACGGTTGCCCCTTGAGATTCTTGTAATTTTATAGCTTTTGTTAAAGCAAACTCGTCTAATGGATTAATCACCCACTGGATTCCGTTTTTGTCAAAAGCAGATTTATCTGCTGTAAAATTAATTTTACTTGTAGTGTCTGGTACACTACTGATACAAACTAATATTTTCATCGTATTATTGATATATTTTGTTATATGAATGTCGCTAATTTATATAAAAAATACTATGCATGCATAATTTATTGTTATTTATTAAATAGTTTTCTGAAACGCTTTATTAATAGGGTATTTAGAATCTTTACAAATAATATTTACTATTAAAGTTGTATTAATCGATATAAATTAATGACGATTTCATGGACTTATATCACGAAATTTGAATTAATTAAATTATTTCTTTACCTGACTCGCTCTGAATTCAATTTTACTTGGCAAAACACGAGGATTCATATTCAGCATATCGAGGACAAGATTTCCCATATCTTCCGGCTGGATTTTCCATTCGTCTTTTTCTGAAGGAACATTTCCGTTAAAATAAGTAGCAACAGAACCTGGCATTATGGTTGAAACTTTGATATTGTATTTTCTAAGGTCAATCATGGCTGCTTGTGTAAAGCCAACAACGCCAAACTTCGAAGCGTTGTAACCTGAGCCATTTTCAAAGAAATTAGTTCCAGCAAGACTTGCAATTGTAATATAATAACCTTGAGATTTTTTCAATTCTTCTACCGAAGCTTTTAATGTGTAGAAAGCACCGGTCAAATTGGTTTCCTGCATTGCGTTCCAGTCTTCAATACTTAATTCGTCAACTGGTTTAAAAATTCCCAACCCGGCATTTGCAATCACAACATCTAAGCTTCCGAATCTTTCCACTATTTTGGAAACCGCATTTTCTTCATCCTCAAAATTTCTAACATCAGAACTTATTCCAAAAACACTTCCTGAAATAGTTTTAAGTTCAGAAACGGCTTTATCAAGATCTTCTTGTTTTCGTCCACTGATTGCTACTTTGTGACCATTTTTCAACAATACTTCTGCAATTCCGAAACCGATTCCTTTGGTTCCACCTGTGATATAAATAATTTTCGACATAATTTTTTTGATTTAATATTAATAAAAAAGACAGCCTAAACTGTCTTGACATTTTTATCCTTTTGCGTAAAACTCAAAGAAATAAGGGATACTTTCGATTCCTTTATAATAGTTATATAAACCGTAATGTTCATTTGGTGAGTGAATCGCGTCAGAATCCAAACCGAATCCCATTAATACAGATTTAGCTCCAAGAACTTTCTCAAATAAAGATGTGATAGGAATACTTCCACCGCTTCTGTATGGCAAAACTTCTTTTCCAAAGGCTTTTTCCATTGCTTTTTTAGCCGCCAAAAATTCTTTGGTATCGCTTTCTAGAACATAAGGCATTCCGCCGTGATGTGGTGTCACTTTTACTTTAACACTTTTTGGAGCAATCTTTTCGAAATGTTTAGTGAATTTTTCAGTGATTTCTTCAGGTGTTTGATTTGGAACCAATCTCATTGAGATTTTTGCAAAAGCTTTAGAAGCAATTACCGTTTTTGCGCCTTCGCCAGTGTAACCTCCCCAGATTCCGTTAACATCCAAAGTTGGTCTGATAGAAGCTCTTTCCAAAGTCGTGTAACCTTCTTCTCCCTGAATATCATTAAGATCAATTGATTTCTTATAAGCTTCTGGGTCGTCTTTCAGTTTGTTCATTTCCTTTCTGTCTTCATCGGAAACAATCAAAACATTATCATAAAAACCATCGATGGTAACGTGTCCGTTGTCATCAATTAATTCGCCAATCATTTTTGAGAGAACATTAATTGGATTCGGAACTGCACCACCGTAAAGTCCAGAATGTAAATCACGGTTTGGACCTTCTACTTCAACCTCAACATAACTTAGACCACGTAAACCTGTTGTAACAGTTGGCTGCTCATTAGAATAAATATGAGTATCTGAAATCAAAATCACATCACAGCTTAATTTTTCTTTCTTTTCTTCAAGGAAATCTGCCAAACTTGCCGAACCTACTTCTTCTTCTCCTTCAATCAAAAACTTGACATTACAAGGCAAAGAATCTGTTTTCATCATTGCTTCGAAAGCTTTGACGTGCATAAAGAATTGTCCTTTGTCATCTGCAGAACCTCTTGCGAAAATGGCGCCTTCTGGATGAAGTTCAGTAGTTTTAACAACTGGTTCGAAAGGATCGCTTGTCCATAATTCTAAAGGATCAGCAGGCTGAACGTCATAATGTCCATAAACTAAAACAGTGGGCAAATTAGAATCGATAATTTTTTCTCCAAAAACGATTGGATAACCTTTTGTTTCAAGGATTTCTACGTTATCTGCTCCGGCAACTTTAAGATGTTTTGCTACCTCATCTGCACATTTCAGAACTTCTGATTTGTAAGCTGGATCTGCACTGATAGAAGCAATTCTAAGGATATCAAATAATTCATCAAGAAAACGTTGTTTGTTCTCCTGAATGTATGTTTGTGTTGTACTCATTTTATATGAATGATATAGTTTATTTTTAAACGCAAAGTCTGCAAAGATTTTTTTTAAATTATTGAGGATATTTCTAAGTTCGCAAAGGTGTAAAACTTAGCAAAGAAAATATCGCTCAATATTAAATCTAATTATCAATTTGAGGTTCGTAAAAATAAAAAATGTCCTGCAAACGCAAGACATTTTTTATTATAATATTTTTATAAAATTCTTAGTGATGCTCAGAAGTAGCTTCAGCTGTTGCAGCTGGTTTAGCTTCCGAAGTTACTGTCTTTGCAGAATCTGCTACAACGTGAGAAACAGCTTTTGTAGAATCTGCAGTTGGATGATAAGTTCCGTGAGGCGCGTTTGGATCATCATATCTTACTACTTCATCCGTTTTTTTCAAACGTCCTTTGTTCCCGCCAGCAGGAAGATCACAAGACACAACTAAAATAGCAGAAGCCAACAATATTACAGATTTTTTCATTTTTTATTATTTAACGTGTCAAAAGTAGTGAAATTGAGATTTTCTGCAAAATTATTTTTCAATTTTAGAGTGTTTATAAATTATTTATGAAATCTGAGTAATATCAAAGGTTCAAATTGATGACAAAACTACTTTCGGAGACTAATATTTCTATTGTGCGAAGCGCGCCCCGACCTGAGTGGAGCTCTTTTTCTGTTATTGCGATTATACAATAGTACTACACATTCCTTCACTTCGTTCGCAATGACAGGAAAAAGCGGCAACGGTGGGCGGATAAAGGCGCCCAAATTATTACAAATAAAAAAACCTGACTCAGATGAATCAGGCTCTTATTTTATTTTTTTCTTTCAAGAACTTCGTCTACCATTCCGAATTCTTTGGCTTCGGTAGAGGTCATCCAGTAATCTCTGTCAGAGGCTTTTTCTACCCACTCGTAAGTTTGTCCAGAGTGGTTAGATATAATGTCATACAATTCTTTTTTCAACTTCAACATCTCTCTCAAGTTGATTTCCATATCAGAAGCTACACCTTGTGCGCCACCAGAAGGCTGGTGAATCATCACACGAGAATGCTTAAGAGCAGAACGTTTTCCTTTTTCGCCTGCTACCAAAAGAACTGCGCCCATAGAAGCTGCAATTCCTGTACAGATTGTCGCTACATCTGGCTTGATGATTTGCATCGTGTCATAAATTCCCAATCCTGCATAAACACTACCTCCTGGAGAATTGATGTAGATCTGAATATCCTTCGCAGAGTCAGAACTTTCTAAGAACAATAACTGCGCTGTGATGATATTCGCAACCTGATCATCGATTCCTGTTCCAAGGAAAATGATTCTGTCCATCATCAATCTTGAAAAAACGTCCATCTGTGCAACGTTCATTCTTCTTTCCTCCATAATGTAAGGTGTAAGATTGGTCGGGTTGAACATTCCCATATATTGGTCTGTTACTAGACCGTTGTTTCCCATATGTTTTACTGAGAAATCTCTGAATTCTTTTTTAATGTCCATATTATATGTGGTTATTTTTAAATCTGTATTGAGTTTGCAATTTCTATTCCTTTGCTAAAGTAAGTCATTTTGTCATACAATTCTATTTAAATAAACTTTAATTGAAGCATTAAGGAATGACAAATCTCTATTTTTCTTTAATAATAAATTATAATTATCCTCATCATCATTTCTATATTGATCAAGGAATTGATAACTATCTTTCATTAATTTTTCAATATATAAATGTTTATGTCTTAAAATAACAGTATCCATTTCTTCTTGAAAATTTTCTCCGTAATTACTGAAATATATATTAAAGTTACTCCAATTACTTGTTTCAGGCAAATCCATTGATACACTAGCTACTCTTTCAACAATCTCTTTATCCATAAGACTAAAAAAATAATCATAAATCCTCAATTCATTAGCTTCAATTCCTTTTCGTATATCTTCCACAATACTTTTATTTATAGGAGAAATAAATTCAATGCCATCTTCATTATAATGATTTAAAACCTCTTCTATTACAGTTGTTTCAAAAATTCCACTATCCGATTTTCTCTTTATTTTATAATTCCCATATTTCAACATAAGTTCAACCAGCTTCTCTTCTTGAACCAGCAATGGATTTACCGAAAAAGTACTTTCCTGAACAATTTCTAATTTTGGAGCTGCTTTTTTTTCTTCGAATTTAGGTTTGGATTCCTGCTGTTGTGTAACATTAGTCTGAATCTGAAGCTCATTGAACAAACTTTGTTCGCTGAGTCCAAATTTATTAGAAACTTCTTTCAAATAAACCTCACGCTTCAGAGCATTTTGAACAAACGCAACCGATTTTACAATATCACGGATTGATTCAGCCTTTCTGATTGGGTCATTTCCTGCATCTCTCAGTAGAATTTCAGCTTTGAAATCGATGAAATCCTTGGCTTCTTTATCAATGAAATTTTCCACATATTCCTGTGGATGTTTTCTCGCAAAAGAATCGGGATCATCGCCATCTGGAAAGAGAAGAACACGGATATTCATTCCCTCAGAAAGCAACATATCGATACTTCGGAAACTCGCTTTGATTCCTGCTTTATCACCATCGAAAAGGATGGTTACATTTTCCGTTAATCTTTTGATGAGTTTGATTTGTTCTGTTGTCAAAGAGGTTCCAGAACTCGCCACAACATTCTCAATTCCGGATTGATGAAGTGAAACCACATCCATATAACCTTCTACCAAAAGGCAAAGATTTTTTCTGGAAATCGCTTGTTTCCCTTGATTTAGACCGTAAAGAACATTGGATTTATGGTAAATCTCGGTTTCTGGAGAATTGAGATATTTGGCGGTTTTGACATTATTCTTGAGAATCCTCGCACCAAAACCTAGAACTCTTCCAGAAAAACTGTGAATCGGAAACACTACTCTATCACGGAATCTATCGATTCCCGCTGGAGAATTTTCTGGAAAAATAGACAATCCTGATTTCTCAAGAATATCTTTAGAATACGCTTTTTCTAGAGCAAACTCGGTAAAGGCATTTTTCTTTTCAGGAGAATAACCGAGTTGGAATTTCTTGATAATATCATCCCGAAGTTCTCTTTCTTTAAAATAAGAATAAGCAATCATTTTGCCTTCTTCCGATTCCCAAAGCTGATTTTGGAAAAAATCATTTGCAACCTCGTGAATTTTGTAAAGTAAATCTCGCTCAGTTTGTGACTGCTTTTCTTCTTCGGAATATTCGCGGACATTTTCTTCAATCTCAATGCCATATTTTTTCGCGGCGTGGCGAAGTGCTTCGGGATAAGTAAAACTCTCTATTTCCATCAGGAAAGAAATGGCAGTCCCGCCTTTTCCTGTGGAGAAATCTTTCCAAATCTGCTTGCTCGGAGAAACTACAAAACTTGGCGATTTTTCCTCATGAAAAGGACTCAAACCCTTGAAGTTAGAGCCTGCTCTTTTCAGCTGAACATATTCGCCAATGATTTCTTCTACACGGATGGTAGAAAATATTTTATCAATCGTCTCTTTCGTAATCACGATGTAAAGGTAATAATTAGTTTTAATTTTTATTCTGAAATAAAATCTGCAGAAACCTTATTTTTGTAAAAAATTTAAGATGCAATTTACTATTCATCAGCTCGAAGAATGGAAAGATATTGTCAATCAAATCATTCCGATTCTTCAACATAACATTCTTCTTCTCAAAGGAAATCTAGGAGCTGGAAAAACAACTTTTTCTCAATTTTTGCTTAAAGAATTAGGAAGTTCAGACGAAATCTCTTCCCCAACCTACTCTATTGTGAATGAATATGATACACCAAAAGGAAAAGTTTTTCATTTTGATTTGTACCGATTAAAATCTGTGGAAGAAGCTTACGATTTCGGAATTGAGGAGTATCTTGATAATGGTTTTTTGTCAATTATAGAATGGCCAGAAATCTATATGGATGAACTAGAAGGTTACGATTTTCACGAAATGACCATCACTAATACAGAATCCGGAAGAGAAATCGAGTTTAATTAATCATAACAGTAAATTGTTTTATCTTTGCTTTAGATTTTGAACAATGATTCGTTTTATATGAGCAGTACATCAACCATATTTACGCCTTTTACAGAAGAAGATTTGATTCCAAAGGAAGAAAAACTAGAAGTTGTAAAAAAAGGAAAAACCTTCAGCATTGGCATTCCAAAAGAAACTTGTCTGAACGAAAAAAGAACGTGCATCATTCCAGATGCAGTTCAGATTTTGGTAAATAATGGACACAAGGTCATCATAGAAAGTGGCGCAGGAGAAGGCTCGCACTTTTCGGATATTTTATATTCCGAAGCTGGTGCAGAAATTACAAACGACCCAAAAGTCGCTTTTTCTCAGGATTTGGTTCTGAAAATAAATCCACCAACCGAAGAGGAAATTGATTATCTAAGACCGATGACTTATTTGATTTCGGCTTTACAAATCAACCTTCGTGACAAAGAATATTTCCTGAAATTAGCTTGTAAAAAAGTCAATGCTATTGCTTTCGAATTCATAATGGATGAGTACAAACAATTGTCATTGGTAAGATTAATTGGCGAAATCGCTGGAAGTGTTTCCATACTTTACGCCTCTGAACTTTTGGCTATGTCCAATGGATTAATGCTTGGCGGAATCACCGGTGTTCGTCCAACGGAAGTTGTGATTCTAGGAGCAGGAATTGTGGGAGAATTTGCTACCAAAGCGGCGATTGGACTTGGAGCAAGTGTCAAGGTTTTTGATAATTCATTATCGAAACTTCGAAGACTTCATACTTTGGTGGACAGCCGCGTTCCAACATCTGTGATCGACCCAAAAGAACTGACAAAATCGCTTAGAAGAGCCGATGTTGTTATCGGAGCTTTACCTAGACTTAATCTTCCACCAATCGTTACCGAAGATATGGTGATGAAAATGAAAAAAGGAAGTGTCATTATCGATATCACCATCGATAACGGAAAAGTGATTGAAACTTCTGAACTCACAACAACAGAAAAACCTTTTATTGTAAAACACGACGTTATTCACTGTGGTTTACCGAATTTGACTTCACGAATGCCGAGAACGACGACGAAAGCTGTAAGCAATTTCTTCCTAAGTTATCTGTTAGGTTACGATGAAGAAGGCGGTTTCGAGAATATGCTGATTCATAAAAACGAAATCAAGCAATCTCTTTACATGTACAAAGGAAGACATACGAAACAATTGATTTGCAATAAGTTTGACCTTCCTTATCACGATATCAATCTTTTGATTTTCTAAATTTAATTAATGCTAAAAAAATTAAAATTCTACGCTATCGGTCTGGTTCCAGGCTTGTTAATCGTATTTTTCATACTTAATCAAAAAGGGACAAGTTGCTCTTATTTCCCGAATGACAGAGTAATTGCGGAAACTTTGACCAAAGATTTTACCTATTCTCCCACTTTCAAAACGGAAATGGAACTTAACAAAATCTCAGAACAATTCTTGAAAGACAGCATTATCGCTGGCGGAAAAATTGATTTTGACAGAAGCAAAGCCCAAGAAAAACCTTGTCCAAAATATCTTTTGCTTTATCCAAAAAACAATCCGAGAATCGAGGTTAATTATTCTAAATGCAAGGAAAACGCTGAGTTTACTAGCTTGAAAAAATTAAAATAATGATCTGACAAAATATTCTTATCTATTATTTGGTGGGATTTTTGTCCTATTTTTTCTAATTGATACAACAAGTCTTTGGTTATCTTATATTCAATCCACATTAATTGTTTCCAATCCATAGAATAAAGCCACATAGGCACATAGAATTAAAATCCGAATAGCTATTTTAGCTCAAATAGCCTAGAAAACTATGTGTATATGTGGTAAATTATAAAGTTTTTAATTTGAATTTTAGAAAATTAATTTCTATCTTCGTTTTGTGAAAACAATAAACAGAGCATATTATTACGTTATTCAAACCCTGAAGTAGGATTAGGATTCGTATGTACAAATATCAAAACCTCGTCCTGATGACGGGGTTTTTTGTTTTAAATTATTAATAGAAAAATATTATAGATGAAACGCTTTACGTTCCATCTGACAGAATAATAAATAGGAATTTACAGATGAAAATAGGAATTATAGGAACCGGATTAATTGGAGGTTCCATTGCGTTGAAATTAAAAGAAAAAAACTTCACAGACTTTGTTTGCGGAATAGACCAAAATGAAGAAAATCTCAAAAAAGCTCTCGAACTCAATATTATTGATGAAAAAGCAGATTTTGAAGCAGGAATCAAGAATTCAGAATTAATTATCATTTCTATTCCCGTAGATTCTGCCAAGAAAATATTACCTGATGTTTTGGATTTGATTAATGAAAAACAGGTGGTGATGGATGTTGGTTCTACGAAATCCGGAATTGTAGATTCAATCAAAAATCATCCAAACAGAAAACGTTTTGTAGCTTTCCACCCGATGTGGGGAACGGAAAATTCTGGTCCAAATGCTGCAACTAAAGACAGTTTTACAGACAAAGCAGCCGTGATTTGTAACAAAGAAGAATCTGACGAAAATGCTTTAGAAATTGTAGAAAAAGTGATTGAAGCTTTGGAAATGCATCCCATTTATATGAATGCTGATGCTCACGATATTCACACGGCTTACATTTCACACATTTCGCATATTACGTCTTACGCTTTAGCCAATACAGTTTTGGAAAAAGAACGTGAAGAAGAAACTATTTTTCAATTGGCAAGTTCTGGTTTTTCGAGCACCGTTCGTTTGGCAAAATCTCATCCTGAAATGTGGGTTCCGATTTTCCGTCAAAACAAGGAAAATGTTTTGGATGTTTTGAACGAACATATTTCGCAGCTTAGAAAATTCAAATCTGCTTTGGAGAAGGAGAATTTTGATTATCTAGAAGAATTGATTTTGAATGCTAATAAGATTCGGGGGATTTTGGATAAATAGCTTTATTTGTCATTCCGAAGGAATCTAGACGTAGAAATTCCTACAGAATGACAATATTGCGTTTTTGTATGAAAATATTGTTTTTATGTCTAAGCTGCAGCCCGGCTTGAGCGGAGCTCTTTTTCTTTTTTCACAAAAAAGAAAAAAGCGGGAGCGGAAGACGGATTAAGCTGCCCAAATCATTCTATTTATCAAACTGATTCGGATGCTGTTTCTTGATGTCTTCTACTGTTCCAAGAACTTTATCTTTCAATGAATCTTGATATTTTTGTAATCTTTCAGAAACTTGAGAATCGGAAGTTCCAATGATTTTTGCAGCGAGAATTCCAGCATTTGTCGCACCATTCAGAGCAACTGTCGCCACAGGAATACCGGAAGGCATTTGCAAAATTGATAAAACTGAATCCCAACCATCGATAGAATTGCTGGACAAAATAGGAACACCAATGACTGGTAAAGTCGTGCAACTGGCAACCATCCCAGGAAGATGCGCCGCACCGCCAGCTCCAGCGATAATAACTTTCAAACCTCTTTCTTTCGCTGTTTTTGCATAATCGAACATACGTTCCGGCGTTCTGTGTGCAGAAACGACTGTTAATTCGTAAGGGATTTCTAGAGATTTGAGAAAATCTGCAGCTTGTTGCATTATTGGCAAATCGCTTTGGCTGCCCATTATTATTCCGACCATTTCATTTTTTATTAGATGTTCAAAGATAAAGATTTATGCGCAAAACCGAAGTTTTTGAAATATCTTTGTTACTTATATTTTCAGCTTTGAATTCCAAAACCATTATCGCCATTTGCATTGTCGCCATCGTTTGGGGAACTACTTTCCTCGGTATCAAAATAGGTGTAGAAACTGTTCCGCCTTGGTTTGTTGCGGGCTTTCGTCAGTTTCTAGCATCATTGATTTTGTTACCTATTCTGATTTACAAAAAAAATCTGAAATGGATTGGCTGGAAAAACTTCAGAGTTCAAATTATTTTAGCTTCATTGATGTTGATTGGTGCCAATGGTTTGACAACGGTTGCAGAGAAAGAATTGACCAGTAGTTTAACGTCACTAATCAGTGCACTTTCTCCAGTTTTTATCTTTATCGGAAGTATGATTATTGGCATGGAAAAATTCACTTTCAGAACTTTGATTGGTTTATTGATGGGATTTTCTGGTATTTTATTTATTTTCTGGGACGGAATCAAATGATTTGATGATTCCGGAATACAGAAATGGATTATTAATTCTGATTTTAGCTATATTTTGCTGGGCAAGCGGAACGATCTACACGAAAAAGCTACACGTTCAAAACAACAATCTTTTCCTGAATCTCTTTTATCAATTCGCTTGGGCTGGGATTGTTCAGTTGATTTTTGCGTTCACATTTTCTGATAAGATTGATATTTCAGCTTGGTCTGTAAAAAGTATTTCAGCGATTATTTACTTAGCAATTTTCGGTTCTGTGTTGACTTTTTTCGCCTATAATTATTTATTAAAAACGTTGCTCCCAACGCAAGTTTCGATGTTATCTTATGTCAATACAATTATCAGTATTTTCCTGAGTTGGTTGATTTTAGGTGAAGTAATTTCAGAGAAATTCATCATTGCTACAGCATTAATAATCAGTGGCGTTTTCATTATCAATTATAAACCTGGGATGTTCAAACAACAAAAAATTAATCATTCATAAAAAATTGGCAATTAAATTGATAAGTAAAAATTACAAACAACATTTATAAATTTCTTACTATGAAAAATTTAATGCTTACAGCTTCCGCAGCTGCATTATTGTTCGCAACATCTTGTACCAAACAGGAAAAAACGGTTGTGACAGATAATAACAACGATACAGTTGCGGTCGTAACTTCAGAAACTTCTACCCTATCAGAAACCGATGCAAAAGCTGCTGTAGACAAAGCTCAAGCTGATCTAGACGCTGCCATAAAAAGAGGAGACAAACAAGCTGAAGCTGCTTCCAGAAAAGCTTTAGCTGATGCTAATACGGCTTGGGACAATGCAAAAGCAGCAATGGGAAATGCCGCGCAAGATGCTAAAGATGGAGTAGATCAGGCTGTAGACAAAACAAAAGTTGCCGCTGAAAATGCCAAACAAGACATGAAAGATGCAGCTCAGGATACCAAAGAAGCTATCAATAAAACAACGCAAGATGCAAAAGCAGCCAGCAAGAAAGCAGCAGATGATACTAAAGAAGCTTACAATAATACACTTGAGAAAATGAAAGCAAAATAATTTTCATTTTTTATAACAAAAAAAAGCAAGGTCAAAAACCTTGCTTTACTTTTTTATGCAATAACGCTCACCAGAGATTTTATATGAATTAGCTTTTCCATCAGCTCTTCCCTGGAATCCGCCAGAACATTAATGTGTCCCATTTTTCTTCCGGGTTTGGTTTCTTTTTTTCCATAAAGATGAACGTAGGTTTTTGGAAGTTTGAGAACTTCTTCCAGACCCTCATATTTCACGTTTCCTGAATAATTGTCTTCCCCGACAAGATTCAGCATTCCTGAAAACCCGAAAACTTCTGTATCCGCTAAAGGTAGATTTGTCACTACTCTGTAAAACTGCTCAAACTGAGAATTTGAATTACCTTCCTGCGATTGATGTCCAGAATTATGAAGTCTTGGCGCCGTTTCATTAACCCAAACCTTTCCATTTTTATCTAGGAACAATTCAATCGCGAAAAGTCCTGCAGAATCTGCACTTCTGATGAATTGACTAGCAATCACATCAATCTGTTTCTGAGTTTCTGCCGAAATATCAGCTGGACAAATATTAAAATCTAAAAGATTCAGTTTTGGATCTGCAACCATTTCTGTCACTGGAAAAGTTTTCACTTCACCGTTTTCGTTTTTAGCAACAATTACAGATAATTCTTTGTCAATATCCACCAAGTTTTCCAAAACAGATTCCTGAGTCCAAAGATTTCTCCAATCGTCATTCGAGCGAAGCAATTGAACGCCTTTTCCGTCGTAACCACCAGTATTCAGTTTTTGAACGAAAGGAATTTGGATTTTTATTTCATCCTCACTTCCATCCATAATTTCGAATTCTGGAGAAGGAATTCGATTTTCTTCGTAGAATTGTTTTTGAAGAATCTTCTGCTGAATAATTTTTATAATTTTAGAATTCGGAATCACTCTCACACCTTGATTTTCCAGTTCTTCCAGCGCATCTGCATTCACGTGTTCGATTTCAATCGTGACAACATCTTTGTCTCTTCCGAAGTCCAAAACCGTATCATAATCATTGAAATCTCCTTTTGTAAAATGAGAAATATTAGCACAAGAACATTCTGGATTTGGGTCTAGAACATAGAATTCGTCATCATATTTTAATGCTTCCTGAATGAACATTCTTCCCAATTGTCCACCTCCTAAAATTCCGATTTTCATTTTTTTACTTTCTTTTATTTTTAGATTTACTTTATTTTTTGCAATTTTCTTTTCTTCTGGTATCAATAATGTATTGGATTTTCCATTCGTTATTCGACTTTACCAATTGAAAAGAATTGACTCCGCAATGCGAGAACTGACTTTTGTAATAAAACTCATAAGGCGCCCAAACCGAAGCCAGATTTCCGTCAATCAAGATATTTGAAAATTTGATTCTTTCCTCCAGACTTTGCTTTTCAGCTTTAGAAATACTTAACACAAAATCATTAATATTTTCATTTTTGACTTCGCCAGTCTTGGTTATCGTCTGCAAAACAGCATTTTTCGAAAACGATTTCCTAATCAAAATAGAGTCAGAAGTTTTCATCGCTATAAACAATTGATTAACTGCTTTTTTTACAGAATCTTCGTCGGATTTTTGAGCATAAAGTATTGACGATGTACAAATTAGAATAAATAGCCATATTCTCATAGTTACTAAACTTTTATGTATCCGATTTTCATTTTATTTTCCTGATTTTCAGCATCAGATTTTTCCAGAATAATGGAATATTTTTCTTTGACGTCTCTTGATAATAAATCATTTACATTATAAATATCATCAATATCTACACCGTGCTTGTCATCAACATGACTTGTAGCGTTTTTAAAACCCATTGTTTTATAAAATGGAGTTTGTTTTACTCTTTTGATAACATCGCTGAGTGACTTCCCAACTATCAAATGCTGCTCGTGAAACTCTTCAAAACAGCCAGGTTTGTAGCCTCCCAGATTGATGAAGAATAATTGAAATTCAGAATTTTCATTTTTTTTTGGAACAATTTGAACTTCATAACCATCCGCAAACCGAACCTCCTGATAACAATCGATATGGATTCTGGCATCGGACCAAAATTTTTTCATCTCAGGAATCAGATCCTCAAAACGTTCTGCAATTCCGAAAAAAACATCGTGTTGTTCGATATTTCTGCCTTTGGGTGTTGCGCCAAGAATAACGTAGAATAATTTCATTCCGACAAAATGTTTCACAAAAATACTCAAAATATTATGTAAAATACAATCCTAAAACCGCCCTTTCGGAATAATTAAAAAAGTCAATTCCTATAATATTAATCAACTATATATGAATTAATTATTTTGAAAAAAATATTTTTTGCACGGAAAAATACTGCTCAAAAGTCTATATTTGTGTTATGTCAGAAATCATAATTCTATTCATTGGAGCCATAGCTGCCGGATTGATGGGTTCTCTCACAGGTTTGGGCGGCGGTGTCATCATTATTCCTCTTCTTACACTTGGTTTTGGTGTTCCGATGCATTACGCGATTGGCGCTTCTCTTATCTCGGTTATTGGAACTTCTTCTGGAGCAGCAGTGGCTTTTGTAAAAGAAGGTTTTACCAATATGCGGATCGGGATGTTTCTTGAAATTGCCACCACAATGGGCGCTGTAGTGGGCGCATTGGTCTCAGGATTTCTCAATCCTAATACCATTGGAATTATTTTCGCCAGTATCTTGATTTTGACAGTTTTATTGAATCTACGAGGGAAACCTGATCATCAGGAAGAGCTAATAAAAGGCAGCTTGGAACATAAACTAAAACTCTATGGAACATTTCCGGACAAAGACGGCATCAAAAATTATGCTGCCAGAAACAGTGTTCCCGGATTCCTGATGATGGTTTTTGCAGGCGCAATGTCTGGGCTTTTAGGAATTGGTTCTGGTGCTTTGAAGGTTTTGGCAATGGATAATATGATGAAATTACCTTTCAAAGTTTCTACTACAACAAGTAACTTTATGATTGGTGTGACGGCAGTTGCGGGCGCTTTGATTTATTTCCAGAGAGGTCAGATTATTCCCGTGATCGCAGCTCCAGTTCTGATTGGCGTTGTAGTTGGCAGTTTCATCGGTTCTAAAACTTTGATGGTTTCCAAGACAAAAAAACTAAAGACATTTTTTGCGATTGTAATCACACTACTTTCGATTTATATGATGTATAACGGCGTTGCCAAAAATTTCCAATAATGAGAACCAGACCATTTACCGATGTAGACCTGAACCGTTCTGTTGGCAATCTGCTGCGACTGGGGGTACTACTCTCTGTCGTGACATCACTTGTTGGTTTTATCAAACTGTTTACCGAAGGTTTCAAAATGCCAAGAAAATACAATCTATTGGAAATGGGCGACTCATCAGAAAAGGTATGGGGGAGTTTTTGGAGCTCACTTATGAAAGGTGAAGGAATGGCCATTATTCAGTTGGGAATTTTGTTTCTAATCCTGACTCCATTGGTTAGAATTATCTTTGCGTTAATCGGATATTTGAAAGAAAAAGATTACACTTATGTTATCATTTCTCTCATTGTTTTGACAATTATGGTTGTAAGTTTTCTAACTGGTTACGCACATTGATTATAAATGATAATTGATGAATGATAAATGGTTTCAAAGTCTTTTATCTATCCGTCTATTATCTCAAGTTTAATTTTCATAAAATTCTAAAGGTAAATTATCAGGATCAGTTGTAAAGAAGAATTTCTTATCCGTAAATTCATCAATTCTGATTTCTTCGCATTCTAATCCTTTTGAAATTAATTCGTTTCTTTTTTCTTCTATATTTTCAACTGAAAAAGCGATATGTCGAAGTCCACAACTTTCCGGTCTTGAAGGTCGAGCTGGCGGATTCGGGAAAGAAAACAATTCGATAACATAATGTTCACCGATTGCTAAATCAAGTTTGTAAGAATGTCTCTCTTCGCGATAAACTTCTCGATTGATATTAAGTCCTAAAACTTCTGTATAGAATTTTTTAGAAATTTCGTAATTGGAACAAATGATGGCGATGTGATGGATTTGCATTTTATTTTATTTTGATTCCTCTTTCAATTTTTCCAAATAATCAGTTTCCAATTCCTTCAGTTGTTTGATGTAATTCTCTTTATCCATAAACACTTTTGGATTGTAAGCATCTCCAGATTTACGTTTTTCGTGCAAATCAAACTGGCTTGCGTGTGAAGTGACCCAAACATCAAAATCTAATTTTTTCATCGCATCCAAAGTATAAGCATAATCTTTCTGCATATTTGGATAAGTGTGAACATCAGAAAATTTGTGGTCGATAATAATAGACGGCATATTTGCAATCAAAACTTTATAGATTCTGTCTTTATCTTTGGTTTCGAAAATAAAACTGCAAGAACCTTTTGTGTGACCGGGATGATGAAGTAAAGTCAAAGTTGTATTTCCTAATTTGATTTTATCATTATTTTTCAAAAGAAAATCAGGCGTTAATGGTTTAAAAGTTACGCCATATTTCCCTAATTCATAATCAGATTTTCCACCAGATTTCAGTTCTGCTAATTCAGCTTCGTCAACATACAGTTTTGCGCCAGTATCAGTTTTTATATCAGCCATTGCTCCCATATGGTCAAAATGTGCCTGAGTCAAAGTCAAAATTTTGATGTCTTTATATTTGAATCCTAACTTCTCTATATTAGCTTTGATTTGAGGATAAGAATCGGCTAAACCTGTATTAATAAGGATATTTCCTTTGTTGGTAACAATAAGATAAGACGCCAAATCATAAGTCCCGACATAATACAAATTCCCAACAATTCTAAACGGCTCATAAGGTTGTGACCATTTTTCAGGATTGTTTTTCGGTTCTGTCACGGTTTGTGCATTTCCAATGAAAGCAACGATTAGTAGAAATAATATTGTGAGTTTTTTCATAATTATTTTCTGTATAAAGTCCAATGTATAAAGTATTAAGTACATTTTACTTTGTACAAAATACATTTTACAAAAAATTAAAACCTCATTACATCTTTCACTACTCCACCTTTCTGCGTCAATGGAATGAGTTCTGTTTTGATAAAATCTGTAATTCTGTCGTTGTCGATATCATTTGGGAAAAGAAGATGAACGTTGGCTCCAGCGTCTAATGTGAAAAATAAAGCTAAACCAGTAATTTTTCTAAATTCCCAAATTTTATTAATGACTTGCAAAGTTCCTGTTTGCATCAAAATGAAAGCAGGGTCACTCATCATCATCATTGCGTGAAGTGTCAGTGCTTCGTGTTCAACCAATTTGATGAAACCTTCCATATCGCCGGATGAAAGAATCGTTTTCAGTTTGGTAAAATTCTCGTGCGCTTCCTGGAAACGTCTTTCTGCATAAGGATTGGTGTTCATCAAACCGTGACCAACGGTTGAAGAAACCGATTTTTGACCTTCGTGAATCAGTAAAACCCAATCATTGAAGTTTTTGAAAATCGGATGGATTTCGTCATTATTATAAGGAACTGCAAACAAATCTGAACTACCTTCCACTTCTTCAGTTTTTCCCCAAACAACCAAACCTTCATAAAGACTTCTGCAAGCACTTCCGCTTCCTAATCTTGCCAAAAAGCTTTCTTTTTTGGTTTTAAAATTGTCATCCGAATTTTTAGTGAAAATTTCATCTAAACTCATCAGACATTTTGCAATCGCTCCAAAACCGGAAGCTGAACTTGCGATTCCTGAACTGTGGGGAAATGTATTTTCGGTTTTAATGATATATTTTCCTTTCAGAACCCAAGGCAGATATTGCTCGATGTTTTTGAAATATTTTTCAATTTTCTCAGCGAATTTTTTCTCTTCATTTCCTGCCAAAAAAGTCTGTACAGAAAAGTCTTCTCCAGCAAAAAACTCCATCGTCGTGTTGGTTCTGCAATGGTTCAAAGTATAGCTGATACTTGGATTGGCCGGAATTTGATTTTCGTATTTTCCCCAATATTTGATGAGTGCAATATTGGAAGGACAGCTTGCGGAAACGAGTTGATTGGATATCTGGAATTGTGAATTTCCCAAAAATTCTTGAGTCATAGTTTGGATTTTAGCGAATTGCTTTGTTCCGCAAATTTAATTATTTTAAATTCGACTTTGGAATTATGAACGCAAAGTCTGCAAAGATTTTTGAAATTATTGAAAACATTTTTAAGGTTCGCAAATCGCCGATTCATCGATTCCTTTAAAAATAATAAACTATGAGATAAAGACGCTGGTTCTCATCAAAAAATTAATATCATATTTTGAATTTCGTATTCTGTAACATTTTTGTCTTTTTTAAACTAATTTTGTGCGGTTTCAAAAAACGTTGAAAAGAAAGACGAAACCTCAACATAGCCCCGATTGACTCTTCTAATATATTTATCAGAGGAATCGTCGAAACTTCGTTTTGTAGTGGAAATCCTGGCATTGCGAGCGACAAAACATCTATATGATGAGATTGCTTCGTTCCTCGCAATGACAGATTGCAACGGAAAGCGGGTTGGAATAGTGAACCGAAGGACCAATCTTGTTGCTCCTAAAAAAAAATAAAAAAAATCTGTATGCTGAAAGCAGAAAATATCAAAAAAACATACAACGCCGGGAAGAAAATAGCGCTGCAGGACTTTTCGATTGAAGTCCCAACTGCGAGTATCTATGGGCTTTTGGGTCCGAATGGCGCTGGAAAAACATCGTTTATCCGAATCATTAATCAAATCACTCAAGCCGACGAAGGAAATGTTTGGATTGACGGCCAAAAACTGAATCCGGAACATATCAAAAACATCGGTTATATGCCGGAAGAACGTGGTCTTTACAAGAATATGACGGTGGGCGACCAACTTTTGTATTTTGGAGAACTGAAAGGAATGTCCCGTCAGGAAGCGCTTTCGCAAGCGAAATTCTGGTTCGAGCAACTGAATATCGACCAATGGTGGAAGAAAAAACTGAGCGAACTTTCCAAAGGAATGGCGCAGAAAATCCAGTTTGTGGTGACGGTTTTGCATCGCCCAAAACTGTTGATTCTGGATGAGCCTTTTTCTGGTTTTGACCCTGTGAATGCTAACCTTATCAAAGACCAAATCATCCGTCTTAAAAATGAGGGAACGACAATCATCCTCTCAACTCACCGAATGGAAAGTGTGGAGGAAATGTGTGATTTTGTAGCGCTGATTAACAATTCTAAGAAAGTTCTGGACGGGAAAGTTTTTGATGTAAGGGAGAAATTTAAGCAGAATGTTTTTTCTGTGGTTTTGTCTGATGTAAATTCTGAAAATCTGGAAGAACTGACGAGAAAATACCAAATCGAAACGATAGGAACAGCGAATGGTTTATTCAATTTTGAGTTGAAAAACACAGAGAATCAAACAATCCTTTTGCAAGACCTTCTGAAAACCGGAACGATAAGAACCTTTAACGAGAAAATCCCGAGTATGAATGAGGTTTTCATTAATGCAGTGAAGTCATAATTGATAACTGATTTTGTTTGAACGCAAAGCTCGCAAAGTTTTTTTGCCAACTCAACGTTTTTAAGGTTCGCAAAGGCGCTTCGCTCAGCAAAAGTTCATTTTTTTAATCTTTAAATTTTATAATGAAAAATATATTCCTCATAACAAAAAGAGAGTTTCTGACGCAGGTTAAGAAAAAATCTTTTATTATTCTGACACTTTTGGCGCCGCTGATGATTATCGGATTTGGTGCTTTGATAGGTTTTATGTTCAAAGCCAACGAAGCGGAATACAAGTTTGAAGTGGTTGACAAAAGCGGAATTTTTGCCGGACAATTGAAATCGACGAAAGATATTACTTATACTTTTGTGCCAACTAATACGGAAAATGCTTTGGTTAAAAACCTGAAAGAACTGAAAGGTTCGGACGGAATCCTCATCATTCCGGAACTGAAAGACAAGAATTTTGATGCGCTGGAAAATGGAACTAAACTATTGACTAATAAAAAAATAGGCGTTGATACGAAAGTTGCTATTTCTTCTGACCTAAGCAATATTTTGAAAAAGGAAAAAATCAAAATGCTTGGAATCTCCGAAGACAGAATTGTGAATCTTGATAAAAGTTTCAAAATCATTTCTCAAAATGTAACGGAAAGTGACCGACCAGAAAGTGATATGGCTTTCGGAATCAAAACCGCATTGAGTTTCGGGTTGATGTATGTGGTTTTTATGTTCATCATTATTTATGGTGTTCGTGTGATGCGAAGTGTTTTGGAAGAGAAAAACAACCGTGTTGTGGAAATCATCATTTCGTCCGTAAAACCTTTTGAGTTAATGATGGGAAAAATCTTGGGTGTGACTTTGGTGGCTTTGACACAGTTTATTATTTGGATTGCGATGTCTGTGACTGCTGCACTTTTCCTTAATACAGGATTTGCTGCGATGCAAAAAAATATGCCAGCAGAACAAAGCGAGATAATGAAAAATATGGATTTTCAGCAAATTGCTACTGAAGTTTCTCATATTCTCTTGGATATGAATTATGTAGGAATCATCAGCGTTTTTGTGTTTTTCTTTTTGTTTGGATACATCTTTTACAGCTCGATGTACGCAGCGATTGGAAGTGCGGTTGATAATGAAACGGAAACTCAGCAATTCACAATGTTTGCGATTGTTCCGTTGATGTTAGGACTTTACGGAAGTTTCACTATTATGAATAATCCGGATGGACCAATGGCTTTTTGGCTGTCGATTATTCCATTTACTTCGCCAGTTGCGATGATTGCGAGAATTCCGTTTGGTGTTCCGCTTTGGCAGATTTTGTTATCGATTTTCCTTTTGATTGCTTCTACTCTATTAATGGTTTTTATTGCTTCGAAAATCTATCGGGTTGGGATTTTGATGTACGGCAACAAAGCAACGTTGAAGGAGATTTGGAAGTGGATAAGAAGTTAAAAAATTACATTATAAAGAAAAAGAGATTCCAAAATTGGAATCTCTTTTTTTATTTCTTTCTCTTCGCTTTGGATTTTTGTTTTTGCTGAGCTCTATTCGCTCCAAACTTCTTTGGTGCTTTTCGCTTGCTTGGTCCGCCAAGATTGATTTTCTTGTTCTTATCTTTCTTCTCGTGGAATGCAGATTCGCCTTCGTTGAGCTTTGCAGTTGTAAGGAATTTCATTTTTACTTCATCCTGTTCAGAAGCAATTTTGACTTTTGAAATGGTTACTTCTTCTGGGAATTCAGATTTTGCAATGTCTTTGTCCATCAACAATTCGATGTCAAGAAGTTGCGCTTCTTCTTTTTTAGTGTAGAAAGTCACTGCGATTCCGTCTTTGTCCGCACGACCTGTTCTACCGATCCTGTGGATGTATTGTTCAGGAACTTCAGGAACTTCAAAATTGAAAACGTGGGAAATATCCGGAATATCCAAACCTCTCGCCATAATATCCGTCGTAATCACGCCGCGCAATTCTTCATTGCTGAATTCCTGCATCACTCTTAAACGGAAATTCTGAGATTTGTTGGAATGGATTACACCAAATTCATCAGGAAACTCAACATTCAATTTATCGAAAATTAAATCCGCGTGTTTTTTATTATTTGCGAAAATCAAAATCTTCTCTAGGTTATCTTCTGTTTTCAAAAGATGAATCAATAGATTCAATTTTGTATTGAAATTATCTACTGGAATTGCAGTCTGTGCAATCTTTTCCAAAGGTGTTCCTGACCTTGCCAAAGAAATCTCGATTGGAGAAGCGAAATATTCGTTCAATATTTCGTCCAGCGCTTCGGTCATTGTTGCTGAGAAAAGGATGTTTTGTCTCTTTTCTTTCATCATTTCGAAGATGTGCGTCAGCTGAGGACGGAAACCAAGATTCAGCATTTCATCAAACTCATCAATGATTAATTTGTTAACTTCTCTTAGAGAAATGGCATTATCAATAGACAAATCCATAACACGACCAGGCGTTCCAACCAAAATATCACAACCGTCATTGAATAACAACTTTTGTGTATTGATGTTTTTTCCTCCATAAACACCAATCACTCTTGAAGTAAGATTTTCTGTCAGTTTTTCGAGAACTTCTGTTACCTGAACCACCAATTCTCTTGTAGGAACAAGAACCAAAACCGTTGGATTGCCGGTTTTATTGTATTTCCAAGTTTTGAGAACAGGAAGCAGATAAGCCAAAGTTTTTCCGGTTCCGGTCTGTGCAATTCCCATCACATCACGACCTGAAAGGATTGGTTTCAAACTTTTTTCCTGAATCGGAGTTGGCTCAAAAAGATTGAGGTCAGCTAAAACATCGAGAATCTTTTCCGGTAAATCGAAATCTGCAAAAGTGGTCTTATTCATTTTGCAAAGATATGGATTTTGAAATCAAGCTTTTGAATAACTTTTTGTAAGAGTTGAATTACACGCAGCCCGACTTGAGCGGAAATCCTTTTTACGCAACGAAGTGAAGTGAAAAGATTGGGAGCGGAAGGCGGATTAAGCTGCCCAAATTATAAAATTAATTATAAGATTACTTCTGCGCTTCCTTCAAAATAATCCTAAAAGTTGTTCCTTTTCCAAGCTCGGAACTTGCAATTCGAACTTCGCCATTATGATATTCCGACACTACTCTTTTCGTCAAAGATAATCCTAAACCCCAACCCCGTTTTTTGGTAGAAAATCCAGGTTTGAAAGCATTTCGGATTTGTTGTTTTGTCATTCCGCTTCCTGTATCGGTCACGTCAATATAGACATTTTTGTTCTTTTTATAAAGTGACAATTCCAGTTTCCCTTCGCCTTTCATTGCATCTACTGCATTTTTTACGAGATTTTCAATCACCCAACTCATCAGAATCCGGCTGTGTGGCACCAAAACCGGCTCGTATGTTTTTCTCAACGTAAAATTGACCTTTGTTGAAATTCTTTTTTTCAGGTAATCAAAGTTTTGCTGAATTGTTGTATTGATATCAAGATCCGTCAGTTCGGGAATGGAACCTATTTTAGAAAAACGTTCAGAAATGGTTTTGAGACGATTGACGTCCATCTCCAGTTCTTTTACGCCTAAACTATTTTCATCTTCAAGCTTCATAATTTCTACCCAACCAATCATTGATGACAAGGGCGTTCCAATCTGATGCGCCGTTTCCTTTGCCAAACCTGCCCAAACAAAACCTTCGTCGGTTTTTTTAAGTGTTCTCAGAAACCAAAAAGAAAAAAGCAAATAGGCGCCGATGAATAAGGCTAAAATGTATGGATAATATCGAAAATAATTCAGCAAATCTGAATTATCGTAATAAATATACTGATTTTGACCGGAGGGCAGTTCTACAACGAAAGGCTCATAAGAATTCTCCATTTTGCTGATCAGGTTTTTCAGCTTTATTGAGTCTTGTTCTATAGTTGGAGGAATATTAGCCTGGAAAATCGGATTTTTCTTTTTGTCTGTTACTACTATTGGAAGATTGGTATTATCCTGCATCACAGCAAGATACAACTCTTGGATTTTCGGATCGGCAGAAATTTCATCGTCTGTGTAAGCCTTGAGCGCTGTTGCAATCAGATTGATTTTCTGAATCTCCTGTTTACGCAATTGATCTATCATCAGGAAAGATGAAACTGTAATTCCAAAGACAATAGCAGTCATTATAAAATATACGACCCAGCTATTGATGCGTTTTAGAAAATTAAGACCTTTCATTATTGCTTATTAAACGGCAATTTAGGAATTTATTATATAAAAATTAGATGTTAGATTTTAGACATTAGATTTCAGAGTAAAATTTGAAGATTAATGTTGATATTTGTATTAGATAATTAAAAAAATGATAACTATTCAAAATAATAAACTGAAAGCGACTTTCAATGAACTTGGAGCAGAATTGACATCTCTCATTAATCTAGAAACCGGAAAAGAGATCATGTGGAGCGGAAATCCTGATTTCTGGGGCGGACAAAGTCCTGTTCTTTTCCCAACAGTTGGCGCTTTGAAAAACGAACAATATATTTTTGAAGGTAAAACTTATGAATTGCCTCGTCACGGTTTTGCAAGAAGACGCGTTTTTGAAATTAAAAATTCTTCTGAAACCGAAGTTATTTTTGAATTGAAGTCTGATGAAGAATCTTTGAAAATCTATCCTTTCGAATTCAGTTTGGAAATCAAATATACTTTGGTTGAGAATAAACTGACGGTTTCTTATCAAGTGAAAAATCTGTCTGAAAAAGAAATGTATTTTTCACTTGGAGCGCATCCTGGATTCGCCATCGACACAGAAAATGGTTTGACTTATAATGATTATGAAATTGCTTTTTCTGATGATGAAAAACTGGAAATCCATCCTTTGGTTGATAACCTTATCAGCAATGAAACAAAAACCATCGAACTTAACAATAAAACGTTGCCTTTATCTTACGAATTATTCTCAAAAGACGCTTTGGTAATGACCACAATGAAAAGTCGGGAATTGATTTTGAGAAATAAAAAGAATAATCATAAAGTGATTTTTTCTTATTCTAATTTTCCATATTTCGGGATTTGGGCGGCGAAAAATGCAGATTTTGTTTGTCTGGAACCTTGGCAGGGAATTGCAGATTTGGAAAATCACAATCAGGGATTGACGGAAAAATTTGGGATTCTAAAGTTGGAAAACAAAGGAGATTGGAAAGCTGATTGGACGGTTGAGATTGAATAATTTTTATCGCGAAGTCGCATAAAAAAACTTTTAAGATTATTGAAAAAGTCGCAAAGAAAAACCCTTTCAGAGTTTTGAACTCTGAAAGGGTTTCTTATTAGATTTTGATTCTACAACGTTTCTTTCAGCCAATCAAAAAATTCTCTTTGCCAAACCAAACCGTTTTGCGGATGAAGTACCCAATGGTTTTCGTTCGGGAAATAAAGGAATTTGGTTTTAAGACCTTTCAGTTTTGCAGCTTGGAAAGCTTCCTGACCTTGCTCATAAGGAACTCGGAAATCTATTCCACCTTGGATAACCATAATCGGTTTGTTCCATTTGTTTACAAAATTGCTTGGATTGAAATCCGAATAAGCTTTTGGCGTTGGTTTCTGCCAATAGTTTCCACCCAAATCCCAGTTACCAAACCAAAGTTCCTCAGTCGTTCCATACCAAGATTTCATATCAAATAATCCATCGTGCGCAATAAAAGTCTTGAATCTATTCTCATGAACACCAGCCAACATAAACACAGAATAACCGCCATAACTTGCGCCAACTGCTGCTACTCTATTTCCATCTACATAAGGTAAAGTTTTAGCAAAATCTGTCGCTGACAAATAATCTTTAATTGGTTGTCCGCCCCAATCTCCGCTGATTTCTTCATTCCATTTTACGCCCCAGCCTGGCATTCCTCTTCTGTTTGGAGCAACTACGATATAGCCGTTAGCAGCCATCAAAGCGAAATTCCATCTTGTGGAGAAAAACTGCGTTAATCCAGATTGTGGACCTCCTTGACAATAAACCAAAGTCGGATATTTTTTGTTCGGGTCAAAGTTCGGTGGATAATGGAACCAAACGCCCATTTCTTTTCCGTCCGTTGTTTTTACCATTTTCAGTTCAGATTTTCCTTGAACTAATTTGGCGTAATTATCTTTATTTATGTCAGTAATCTGTTTCAATAAACCTTTTGCATCAACTTCGAACAAATCTGCATTGTGGTTGATATCGGTTTTTGTTACCCAAAGTTTGCCTTTGTTCTCCAAAACAACATCATTGATATCAAAATCGCCTTTCGTCAATTGTTTTACAGTTTTACTCTTAACATCAACCGAGAATAACTGTTTTGTTCCTCTGAAAGCTGAAGTGAAATAAATTAATTTGGAATCTGAAGCCCATTTTACATCGCCAGTTACACTTTCGTCCCAAGCTTTGGTTAAATTGGTTTTTGCTTTGGACTTCCAATCCATAATCACGATGTCATTTTTGTCTGCTTCGTAACCATCTCTTTCCATAGAATTCCAAAGCAGGAATTTCCCATCATTACTGAATTTCGGATTAACATCGTAACCCATCATTCCTTCTGTCAGATTCGTGGTTTTTCCAGAATCTAGGTTGTATGCGAAAATATCTGTGTTGGTACTTTGAGCGTATTCCGCTCCTGATTTTGCTTTAGTCACATAAAGCAATTCCGAAGAATCTGGACTCCAGACAAAATCTTCTGCGCCACCAAATGGTTTCTGTGGTGAATCAAACGCTTTTCCTTCCAATAAGTCTTTCGCTTTCTCCGCAGATTCTGCTGTATTAACCACAAAAACGTGATTGTAAGAACCTTCGTTCCAAGCGTCCCAATGACGGTGGTTAAGGTCTGTGTAAATCTGAGCTGTTGTTTTTGGTAAGTCTTTGTATTTATCTTTTCCCAGAAGATTTTCAATTTGAACAGCTTTGCTGAAAGCTACTTTCTTACCGTCAGGAGAAATTACAATATTATCAACTTCGCCAACATTATAAAACTCTGACCAAGTTTTTCCTGAATCTTTTGACAAGAAAATCTTGTTGTTTTCTAGAGCATATATTCCGTTTTTATCCCATTGAATCAGGCTTTTCTTGCCCAAATCAATTTTCGTAGATTTTCCAGAAACATCCAACCAGAAAGTTTCTGAATTAGATTTTTCGGTTTTAAGATCTGTTTTGCTGATTTTGTAAATCAGAGAAGAATTATCCGGAGAAACAGACTGAACCCCAAGTCGGTTGAGTGTCCACATTATTTCCGGTGTCATTACCTGTTGTGCATTCATCATAAAAGGTGCTGCTGTTGCAACAAGAATATGTTTTAGTTTCATTAATAAGAATTTTAAAAACTTAGCGAAGGTATTAAATATTGCGGTACAATGAGTAATTTCATCTATTTAAATTCTCTCATCAACGAAAACGATATTGTGAAGTTTCTTAAGAAATAAGTTTTTATTTATTGATTTATAATCATTATATTTGCGCTTCAAAATTTATTATCAAGACAATACTATGAGCACAATATTTACGCTGTTTATGATTCTAATTATCATTGCTAGCATTTTATTAGTTATCATCATTATGGCGCAAAATCCAAAAGGAGGCGGACTTTCCGGAACTTTTGGAGGAGCTTCTTCTGCAACATTTGGGGTTCAGAGAACCAATGATTTCATGGAAAAGGCAACTTGGACTCTGGGAACAGTAATTGTAGTTTTAATTTTGCTTAGCATAATTCTTACGGGAAAACCATCCCAAACTTTACCGACCATGCCAGCTCCGGTAAAAACAGAAGCTCCTGCAAAACAGGCTCCTGCTAACACGGCACCTGCAACGCAGATGCCCGCAACTAATTAATCAAAAATAATTATCGATAAGCAAAACGCTTCCAATATTGGAAGCGTTTTTTATATTGTTTCAAGAAAACTTTTTCTCATCAAAACATTTTTTCATCAATAATTGGAAACAATCTCCCATATCGTCTGAAGCTCTGCAAATGGCATTTTCCAGCATATTTCTAACCTGCTTTTCTGTAACCCCAGCTTCTGTCCAACTTTTACCAGATGTATATGCATTGAGAATAAAAGGCATAATCCTGTCAATAGCACAAGCAAAAATTGCGTCTGGTGTTTCTTCTTCTTCAAATTCTATCCAAAGATTGTAGAATTCTGATGACAATGGTTCATCCAAAATTCCGAATATTTTTTTTGCTGCTAATTTTTCTCTTTCGAACTTACCTTTCATCCCTTCTTCATCAAACAGAAAAGTATCACCAGCATCTATTTCTACCAAATCGTGAATGGACAACATCCTGATAACTCTCAACAAATTAATTTCTGTATTGTTTTTGGCATAAGGAAAAAGAATCTGAGCTAATATGATGATCTGCCAGCTGTGTTCCGCAGTGTTTTCTCTTCTGGAATCGTCTGCGTTATAATTTCTCCTCTGTACATTTTTCAAGGCATCTACTGCCAAGATGAAATCTATTTCTTTTTGGATTTTCATTTTAAATTTTTATAATTCTGTTCCAGATTCTACTTCGTAAGGCTCTTTTCCTTTTTCAAAGATTCTTGTAAGTTCTGAACCTTTGACAGTGATTTTGTCATTGATTCTTCTAATCCAGTTACCTTCTCTCAGTCCAACCACTTTGATATCATTTTGAGTAAGGAATTCTTTGATTCTGGTTTCTCTTGTTTCTCCGTTGTGTTTGATTTCTGGATTTGGGTCGAGGTAATGTGGATTGATATTGAAAGGAACAAGTCCCATACAATCGAAGCTCGGTGGATAAACGATTGGCATATCGTTAGTCGTTTTCATATTGATTCCGCCGATGTTGCTTCCCGCACTACAACCAAGGTATGGTTTTCCTGATTCTACATTTTGTTTCAAAACATTCATCAAGCCTAATTCGTGGAGTGTTTTCACTAAAAGGAATGTGTTGCCGCCGCCTGTGAAAAAGGCTTTGCCTGAATTAATCGCTTCTTTTTTATCATCAAAATCGTGAAGACCTCTAACATTGATATTAATTGTCGCAAAAAATTCTTTTGCTTTGGCTGTATAATCTTCGTGGGAGATTCCGCCTGGTCTTGCAAAGGGAATGAATATTAACTCATTAATACCATTAAAAAGACTCTGAAGTTCTGGCTTGAGATATTCTAAATATTGACCACCGAAAAGTGTGGATGTGGATGCGAGGATGATGTTCATTGGTTGATGTTATGATTTGATTGCAACAAATTTCGGAAAATGTTTTGTTTTTTGAATGCTCCAGACGCTAGAATATAACTTATTAGCTGCTACAATATTATTTCCAGGTGCAAGAATATAACTTACGGAAGCTCCAATATTAAATAAAAAACCTGCAGAGGACCTGCAGGTTCAAAAAATTTTTTGATTGATATGAAGAAAAAAGAATTTTTCTAGATTAGGATTTTACAATCCTGCCCATCCGTTTGCCCAAGATGGTGTTGATGTACCGCTACCTGCCCCAGTTGCATTAGCATTTTCTGTATAAGTTCCTTCAGCAGCTGGCTGTGCTGTAGATCCAGATGCAGAAGCAATTGTCACAGCTTTTGTAATTACATTATCGAATTTGATATTTGTAAATTTGTTTTTACCATTAAGTAAAGCAACAGACTCATCGTGTTGAATTGTAATGGCATTAGCCCATCCTGAAAAAACGATATTATCTAATGTTGCACTAGTTCCTTCTCTGAAGATGTTTGTTCCTACACCTTCTGTATCACTAGTTGTATATCCAATAAACGTTGCGTTCTTGATTGTAGGATTTGATAATGGTGAAGCAGATCTGTTTTTTGAATTGTTATCAGCTTCAATTCCTCTGTTTCCTACAGTTGCAGACGTTCTTTTTGTGAAGATGTTTGTAGCAGTACCATTCCAACCTTCTGTCCAGTCCAAAGCGTCATCATCATTATTAACAGAAACGATATTACTAACATTAACAGTTCCTCCAAAGAACTCGATACCATCATCTGCACCATCTATAACTGATACACCATCAATTTTTGTTTTGTTTCCAACACCAAATAAAGAAAGACCATTATATTCTTTAGTATCGTTGAATCTCGCACCAGCATATCTTATTTGTGTATAAGTAATAACTCCACTATCATCATCTGCAATTGCACCTCCGTATGTTAAATTTGCAACTTCTGATGTTGCAGATCCACCTGCTGTAGCACTAGCATTAATCGGTGCTTTCCCACAGATTACGATACCACCCCAATCTGCTTTTTTAGCAGTTGTAGAAGAGAAAACTACCGGACTAGAAGCTGTACCGTTGATATAAATTTTACCTCCTTGTGCTACAGCAACGTATGTAGATGTTCCACCAACACAATTGATTTTAGTTCCTGCAGGGATAGTCAATTCAGCTCCATTATTTACGATAACAGCACCTGTCATTGTGTAAGTTTTTGTAGCATCAAGAACCAATTTATCTCCTGAGTTAAGAGCAACTTTGAAATTGTTTGGGTCGATATTTACATTGCTTGGGTTAGGAACAACTTCTGTATCATCGTCAGACGAACAAGAATTGAAAACTGTAACTGTCGTTAAAGATAATGTGCAGATAATAATTGCACTTGAAAAAAACTTTTTCATTTCGATTTATTTTTATAGATTGATTTATATTAAAATTTGTATCCTACATTGACTCCGATAATTTGTCCTCTTTTGAAATTGTAGGTTTCTGAGTTTAGTAAATTTTGCTGTACTCTTTTGATTTCAGGATTTAGAAGGTTTTTGAGAGAGATGCCAAAATCTATATTGTTTTTGAATCTTAGTTTGGCTGTAAAATCTAACATATTGATAGGTTTCTGTTCTATATTACCACTTCCCAAGGATCCAATTGAATATATATAACTTCCTACATAAGAATAAGAGGCTACCAAATCCAACTCGCTTCCGCTATTCCATTTATGATTAAGTCCTAAATTGGCATTACCTACAAAATCTGCTGCACCTTGCAACTTATCTTCTTTGGTGTCAAAACTTACAGTAAATAAACTATTTCCTGAAAGTGGATTATAGGTATCTTTTGCCACCTTATCTGCATCTAATTCTGCTTTAGAATTCATATAGGTTGCGTTGATGAATGTGTAAAGCTTTGAACCATTACCAAAGTTGAAAATGTCTTTTCTAATTTCTGCTTCTATCCCATATACATAAGCCCAATCACCAGCATTAAGATAAGATAAGAATTGATCCGAAGAATTGATAAGTGTTCTGGAAATAGGATTTTGAATGTATTTTCCGAAACCAGATAATGAAATAACTTCACCTGATTTTGGGAAATATTCCCATTTTAAATCTAAATTGTTATTATCTGAAGGTTTTAAGTAGTAATTACCTTGTGTAGTTTCTGTAACATCAACATAGATGTAAGGTGCCATTTCTTTTAGCTGTGGTAAAGTATAAGTTCTGGAAGCAGCTAACCTAATGTTTTGTTTATCGTTTATAGAATATTTTAAATTGAAAGCAGGCAAGAATTTGTTGTATACTTTTTCAATTTCGTTGATTGGCGTATAGTAGTTAACGTTCCACTCTATGAATTGTTTAACACGATCATATCTAACACCTAACTGTGCCATAAATTTATCCGAAAATTTGTAATCTATATTTGCAAACCCAGAATTAACATCCTGATTACCATTATAAATTATAGGTTGTAATTCTGTTGAAAGCCCAAAACTACTTGTAATGTCAAAAAAACCTTTTGCATAATTATAAGAATTGAAAATAGCATCAACATTATTTGGATCTGTTATTCTAATAGGGTCAGAAACATCATTTCTCCATTTGAAATCCATTTGTCTAGACAAGAATTTTCTTTCTTTGAAACGTCCTTGATAACCTGCTGCAATTTTTGCTTGATCATTCAAGTTATAATTAAGCGTTAGATTACCTGTATATTCCTTATCATCCAAGTTATCAAAATAACGGTTGTTGAGTCCTGATTCTCTAGTTGCACTATAAGAACCATCCCCATTACTTACTAAAGTATTAGTAATTCTATCAGGTCTTTGGCTATTAAGATAATTGTAGCCCGCTATCCAGTTGATTGAGAATTTATCTGTCAGTTTATGATCTCCACCTAATTGATTAACTAATGTATTAGTTACTTTATAGTCCGCTCTTCTTACGTAGGCACCGCCATCTTCTGCATAATCTCTGATTTTCCCTTCATAGATTTTAGCCTCTTGATTGGTAGAATGGATGTAGTTTGTAATCCACTTCAATTGATGATTAGAATTTATTTTGTAGAACAAATTCAACATTCCTGTCGTATTGGTTGTGTAAGAATATTTTTGAACTTTATTATATTCTTTAAACATTGTTTCTCTACCAAATTGGCCTTCAGAACCTTCTCTGTAAGTAAAATCATTATTGAATCCAGCATAAGCATAGGTATTAAGTCTACCTTGTTCACCTAATTTGAAAGATTTACCAGCTTGCAAATTCAAACCTGTATTAATCGGCATTGTCATAGAAGGACCAAATGCATCTTTGAAGTTCCAACTCGTTTTATAGTTATAAGCAGCAAGAGCATTAGCTGGAACTTTCTGAACTTTGGTTCCAAAGTAATTAGGCCCATCTTGCAATAAGAATTTATCTGTTTTAGAATTTTGAAGGTTATAACCACTCTCCATTCCCAATGTAATAAAACCCTTACCAGAATATTCTTTAGAAACAATATTGATATTTGCACCACCAAAATCACCTAATAATCTTGGATTAAAAACTTTTTCTAGAGAGATATAATCAATGATATCAGTTTTCAGTAATGACAAATCAATGTTTTTATTTTCTGGATCATCTGACGGAATTGGCAGACCGTTCATTGTAGTTGCATTATAACGGTCTAAAAGTCCACGTACAGAAATAGTGTTACCACCTTCTTGTTTTACTGTTCCAGTAGCTTTGGTAACAGCAGTAGCAACATCACCAACTCCTTGTTTGGATAATTGGGCTGCTCCTACTCTTTCGATAATCTCAGCAGATTTTCTCTGAGTCGCGATAATGTTAGATTCGCTGCTTTTTTTAGTGTTCCCTATGATTTTAACTTCGTCGATTTTCTTTTCACCCTTCAGAGTATCTTGGGTATTTTGCGCCAACAAAAGAGACATTGGCATACAAAGAAACAAAGCACTAATGCTTATGGTTTTTACTTTCATTTTTTTCTTTCCTTTTTCTTCGTTGCCAAAGAAATGATATGGAAAGCAATCGTAATGTATAAGAATTTTTAAATAATTTTTAATTAAGCATTACGAAAATCAGGATTATGTTAAATCAAGTTTAACAGGTTAATACTTTTTAAAAATCTGTTCATTATTTGTTAAATTTGCAATAGATAATTTTATCTTGGAAATCACACAAAAACAAACAAATAATTGAAAATCAATTAATTAAAAATCTTAACAGTCATTAATATTTGATTTTCCCCAAAATTTGCACTCACATGGATTTAACTCAGGCAATAGAAACTTTACAATCCGGCGGAACGATACTTTACCCAACAGATACAATCTGGGGAATTGGTTGTGATGCGACCAATCCGGAAGCGATTAAAAAGATATTCGATATCAAAAAAAGAGAACAAAACAAATCTCTTATTATATTAGTAGAGTCCGAAAAAAGATTGCAGGATTTGGTAGACGTTCCCGAGATGGCTTGGCAAATCATCGATTTGAGTGAAAAACCAGTAACCATTGTTTATGAAAAACCAAAGAATCTTCCAAAAGAACTCTTAGCAGAAGACGGAAGCATTGGAATCCGAATCGTAAAAAATGATTATTGCAAAAAACTGATTTCAAAACTCAACAAACCTTTGGTTTCAACTTCAGCTAATCTAAGTGGGCAAAAATCTCCAATGAAATTCAGTGATATCTCTGAGGAAATCAAAAATGCAGTTGATTATATAGTAGAAGATAATCACGATAAGGTTTCAGAATTTTCCGGTTCGTCTGTTATCAAAGTCTGGAATAACAACCAAATTAAAATATTGAGAGAATAAAATTATTCTCTCAATATTTTTTTCATAATAGATTTTCCAGTCTGAATAATTTCTATAAAGTAAATACCTTTTACTAAATTATCTAAATTATAAATAGTATAATTACTTTCTTTAATACTGTTCTCGCTTTTAGTTAAAACATTTTTGCCTGAAGCATCATATAAATTTATTTTCAGTGATTCATTCTTAACTAATCCTGAAACTTCAATTTTGTTTTTAAAAGGATTTGGTGCAAAAATTAAAGCATTTTCAACATAAGCATCACTTGTAGAAAGTTTAGGTTTTACAATTACATTTAGGCTGTAGTAAGGTGAAGATTCGCAAGAACCTACTTTTCTAACTCTGATAATATGATTTCCTTCATTTTTCCAATTTATCTTTATTTTGTAAAATTTAGTCAATGGATCGAAAGTAACAATACCTCCAGATTCTAAAATCCATTCTGTTTCTGAAAGTAAATCTTGGGCAATAAAATATTCTTCTGTCGAATTTAAATCAACTTCTGTATTACCAAAAATTTTGGGAGCTGAATCTAATTCATAATTTTGAATTTTTTCTATCTTTAAATTATTATTTGCTATTAGTAATTCTTCTTTATCATTTAAATATACATTGCCTCTACAAATAAAACACAATTGCTCTTTCCAGGTTTTTCCTTTATCATTAGAATAAAAATAAGTTCCATCTTTATAATTAGCCTCTCTTCCTGGATGATACCAAAAATTATCGTTTAAAATTTTTAAACTATTGGTATAAACAGGGTCGCCTGGAATAGTTCCATCAAATAATGAATATTCGTTTGTATTCAAATATATTTTAAAGAATGTTTTTCCTCCCGTGGAAACAAATGCATAATCAGAGCCAAAAACTGTAAACTCAGTTATATATCCCATATCATTACCGTTATTATCAGGAATTCTTACAACTTCTTCCCAGCTATCTCCTTGATCTTTTGTTTTATATAAAGAATAATCATAGTTAGTTGATAAATTCTGATATCTACCCCAAGCATAAATTTCATCATTTTTTTTAAATTTCATTCCGTAAAAAGAGAAATTAGAAATTGTGGGAGCTTTTATTTGTTTCCAATTAATTCCTTTATCAAGACTAACAGCACCTGAATCAAAATTATTTGTGTAAAAAAGTGTATTTTGGTTGATTTGGGTAATATAATTTGACGAATAATATAAATTTTGCGGAAAATTCATCTGCCTTTTGGTCCAGGTATTACCATTATCTAATGATTCATTGAAAAAATATTTTGGAGGAGTCTGTAAATTATTAACAATGTCTATCTGAGAAAATGCGTAGCTCAGATAATTATCTTGTATGCTTATAGTTCTAACATCTCCGACCCAAGGTCCTGAAGTATAACTATATTCTTTTTTTATTTCTTTCCAATTTATACCGTTATCATTGGAGAGATAAAGAGCATAAGATGCCTGTTGATCAAATGAATTAGAATAATTCGTCTTACTCATAAACATATTATTCTTATCATTCACTATTTTATAGCCATCACCATAAGAAGCATTTGTATCCATTATAGTTTCCCAACTCTCTCCTCCATCATTCGTTTTTACAATTTTTCTTCCAGAATTTCCAGTTGATGCAATAAAGGAAAGTGCAATATTATTATGATCTAAAACATCAATTGCAAATAAACTAACATATCCATATACACTAGGATTTATTTTATCAATATTTTTCTGAATGATCTCCTTTGTATCAAAGTTATATTTCAATAAGTTCCCATTACTAATACCATATAAAATCCTATTTTTAACTACAATTTTACCAGCTAAATAGATATTATTCGGATATTGTAATTCAGGGATGTTTTGCCACGTCTCTCCTAAATCTTTGGATGTATAGATTTTTCCATTCAAACTTCCATCAAAACACATTACTAATGTATTTTCATCTAAAATCTGAAAACTACTAATAATTCCAATATTACTAAAATAGAAATCTTTTATCTGCACCCAATTTTTCCCTCCATCTAGAGTTCTATATAATTCATACCGATAATACAAAAATCCTACATCTTCATTTAAAAATTTTATTTGTGCTGAAGAAACATCATTGGTATAAACAGAATTTATATTGGATTCAACTTTTTCCCATTTTTCCCCACCATTTTTTGTTTTGTAGAATAGTCTATTGAAATAATTTGGTTCATAATATTTATAATCTCCAAAAATATATCCAACACTATCATTTACAAAATCCACAGACTCTAAATATTCATCTCCATTGAATGCCAGTGATTGATTTTTCCAAGTTTTTCCTTTATCTTTAGTGTTTAATATTTTTCCGTGATAACCAACCAAAATAGCTGTAGAATCATTTATCTTTTTCAAATCATAAAGCTGGTAATACCTATGATCTACTGGATAAGGTAAAAGATTCCATTTTTGTCCTTCATTCTCAGTATTAACAACACTTGTACCTCCTATTCCTGCTAGATGATTTTTATCAAAAAAAACAAGATTATAAATTGGGTCTGTCAAAATCTGAGGAAATTTCTGACATTGAGAAAATAAAATTTGAGATAATGATAGTAATAAGAGAAAATAAAATTTTTTCATTGGTTATTTTTTACAAATTTAAATTTAATATTCTCAAAAATGGAAAAGAATTTAATTATAATCAAATAAATAAACCGGCGGATGACCTTTTGCAAGACCATCCGCCGGAAAATAAACTATGAAAAAAAACTACTTTTTGTATTATCTCTTATCGCAAGAAAAATACCATTCCTATATATAGGACAAAATAGCTTGTTTTTTAGATTTGATTTCCTATCAAAAGTCAAAATGTCTTGAATTTCAGAATATTGACTTTACACAATTGATTATTTAAGTCAAATTTTTCAAAAAACATATCTTTGCGACTTAATTTCATTGACTCTTTATTATTAAAGATTTTTTTAATGTTCATCAACCTCAACCAAAATAAAAACCTCAAACTTTTCAAAATCATTTCTGAAGTTGCCGACAGAAACGGACAATCTGTTTATGCTGTTGGCGGTTTCGTAAGAGATTTGTTGATGAAAAGAAAAGCGCCAACCGACATCGATTTTGTTACAGAATCCAGCGGAATAGAATTAGCGGAAAGCATCGCCAAAGAAATCGACCCGAAAACAAAAGTCGCGGTTTTCAAAACTTATGGAACAGCGATGTTCAAATACAAAGACTTGGAGCTGGAATTTGTAGGTGCCCGAAAAGAAAGCTATAGTGAGGATTCCAGGAAACCGTCTGTTGAAATCGGAACTTTGGAAGACGACCAAAAACGCAGAGATTTTACGATTAATGCAATGGCGATTTCTCTTAACAAAGATAATTTTGGAGAACTGATTGACCCTTTTGGCGGAATGCAGGATTTGTCTAATAAAATTCTGAAAACGCCTTTGGAACCTCATCAAACTTATTCCGATGATCCTTTGCGGATGATGAGAGCAATTCGTTTTTCCACCACTTTGGATTTCGAAATCGAAGAAAATTCTTTGATAGCGATTAAAGAAGAAGCTGAGCGAATGAAAATCGTTTCGATGGAACGGATTATGGTGGAGTTCAACAAAATAATGCTTTCCGACAGACCTTCAAAAGGTTTAAAGTTATTGGAAGAAACAGGACTTATGAATTACATTCTTCCGGAACTTATCGCTCTGAAAGGAATCGAAGATATTGACGGACAAACGCATAAAGATAATTTTTACCACACACTAGCCGTTGTAGATAATATCTCTGAAAATACAGATAAACTTTGGTTGCGTTGGTCAGCTTTGCTTCACGATATTGGGAAAGCGCCAACTAAAAAGTTTGTAGAAGGAATTGGCTGGACTTTTCACGGTCACGAGTTTGTGGGTTCCAAAATGATAAAATCGATTTTCAAACGTCTGAAACTTCCTCTTTGGCAAGAACAGAAATATGTTGAAAAACTGGTAAGGATGCACGCCAGACCAATTGCTTTGATTACGGATGATGCTTCTGATTCCGCACTCAGAAGGTTACTTTTTGATTCCGGAGAAGATTTGGAAGACCTTTTCACGCTGTGCAAATCGGACATCACGACCAAAAATTATTCTAAGCAAGCGCGTTTCAAAAAGAATTTCGAATATGTAGCGCAAAAGATCAAAGAGGTTGAAGAAAAAGATCAAGTTCGAAATTTTCAGCCACCGATTTCCGGAGAAGAAATTATGGAAATGTTCAACTTGAAACCTGGAAAAGAAATTGGAATCCTGAAAGAAAAAGTGAAAGAGGCCATTCTTGAAGGCGAAATTAAAAATGATAAAACGGAAGCTAAAGATTTTGTAATTGCCGAAGCTGCGAAAATTGGACTTGATTATGAAAACAACCATTAAAAACTTAACCATTTGCATATAAAATTTTCACAAAATCCCACACAAATATTATTAACATTAGTTTTCTGTTCTATTTTCTGTGTTTTAGTCATACTGAACAGAACATTAATTATAGATGATGCTTATATAACGTTTCAATATGCCAGAAACTTTGCAGAACATCTGAAACCTTGGTATAATCTTGACCCCTTTTATCAAGGCAATGGACAAACGAGTCTTCTATGGATGTGGGTTTTATCGGTATTCAATTGGATTGGTCTGAAATCTGAAAAAATATTTTATATCGTCAATATTTTAATTGGGATATTTCTAATTATACAAGCCGTTTCTTTGATATTCAAAGAACAGAATCCACTAAAAAAGGTATTCAGGCTGATATTTAGTCTTTTTTTTACCTATTGGATGGCACTTAACTCCACGCATGGATTGGAAACTATTTTATCCACTTTTGTGTTATTTATGTTTTTAAAAGATTGGAAAAATATTAGAAATCCCTATTCTTTACTACTCGTTTTAGTTCGTCCTGAGTTTGGTATTTTTTTAGTTTTCTGGTTTCTTAACTCAAATTTCAGTCAAAAAAAAGAAGTTATCACGAATTTTCTTTATTCCTCTGCTGGAATATTAATATTTGTTTTATTTTACCTTATTTTTTACAAATTCTACATCCCGCTTCCTTTTATTCTAAAATCTAATTTCAACAGCTACAGCTATTTAGGCTTCAAAGTTTTCCTAGGAAGATTCATATTATTTTCACCTGTAATTTTAGCTTTGCTTTATAAGAAAAACTATTTTAAACTTGTACCTTTGGTTTTTCTCATCTTCTTTTATAGTTTTAATATTAGCAGTTATTCTTCCGGGATTTATATTCGATATTTTTTTCCCCTGACAACTTATTTTTTTATAGCCGACTTTGAGTTTTCATCTCATAATTTTTATCGAAAAGCAACAAACATAATTGTAAGCTGTGTATTATTAGCTTCAGTGCTCAGAATGATTGATTTATCTAAAAATTTTTATGATGACAGACAAGGTGTCGTAACTGACAACGAAGGATTTTACAGCAGTTATGGTGTACTCGCTAAAAAATTAAAAAAATCAGATAGGGTAATTATAATGGATGCTGGTCATGTTGCTTACTTTTCGCCAGCTACAGTTTATGACGGCTATGGCCTGAATGATGCAACTATGCTGCTTGCCAGAAAACACAGCGATAGTGCGACTTACAGAAATTATGTAGACACCAGAAAAATCAATATAGTTTCAGTTGTGTCCAAAGATTTTCTAACTTTTAATCCAAGAATTGATTCTGGATTTACTTATAAAAGTTTAAATCTAAAACATAAGAAACTACTTTACAAATTGCCTATGGACAGTAATTTTTATCTTTTTGTATATCAATATAAAAATTAATGAGATGGATAAACAAAAATTATTACTACTAATCAGTCAAAAACTTTCCGAAAAAATCCAAACTTTCGAGAAACTAATTTCTGAAACCCGAGCTTCCAACAACGATACAAAAAGCTCTATGGGTGACAAATACGAGACTGGTAGAGAAATGCTTCAGCAGGAAATCAACAATCTCCAAGTTCAGTTGAATGAAGTTTTGAAACAACAGGATTTTCTGAAAACAATTATCATAAAAGCTTCTGATAAAGCTGAAAAAGGAGCGATTGTAAAGACAGAAAGAGGTTTGTTTTTCATCTCAGTTTCTTTAGGTGAAATCGCTTTTGAAAATCAAAAAATCATTTGTATTTCTCCCGAATCACCTTTGGCAAAAGCAATGAATGGGAAATTGAAAGGTGAAACTTTTTCTCTTAATAATATGAATCAAAAAATTGTAGATTTAGAATAATTCAAAATCTAATATCTAATTTCTAACCTCTAATTTCTTCTAAAGACTTTTCCCACCAATATATTCCATCAGCGAATCTTTGTAATTAGGGGCAATGGAGATTTGTTCTTTTCCGATGACGATGTGATTTCTTTCAATCGCTTCAATTTTGTCGAGAGCGATGATATAAGAACGATGAATCCTCATAAAATTTTCAGAAGGCAATTCTTCCTCCAGTTTTTTCAAACTCATCAAAGTAAGAATTGCTTTAGGATTGTCTTTCAGATAAATTTTCACATAATCCTTCAAACCTTCGATATAAAGGATTTCTGAGAAATTGATTTTAATTTGTTTATATTCTGATTTTACAAAGAAAAAATCCTGCTTTTTTTCCGGTTTTGAAATAGAAACTGGTTGCTGAGATTCAAAATAATTTCTGGCTTTTGTTGCAGCGTTCAAGAATTCGGTATAATCAAAAGGTTTCAACAGATAATCCAAAGCATTCACTTTGTAGCCGTCAATTGCATATTGGTCAAAAGCAGTTGTGAAAATTACGCGGCTGTTTTGAGGAATTAATTTTGAAAATTCCAAACCTGTCAAATCCGGCATTTGAATATCAAGGAAAAACAGATCAATATCTTTATCTTCTTCCAAAATCTGCATCGCTTCAATTGCACTGTTGCATTTGGCTTTCAGCTCCAAAAAAGGAGTTTTCAGGACATAACTTTCGATTAAGTTCAAAGCCATTGGTTCATCGTCGGCAATTAGGCAGGTTATTTTTTTCATTTTTAATTATTCTTTCGAATCTTGTCATTCTGAACGAAATGAAATATAGTGAAGAATCTAATTATTAATGTCGAGATTCCTCGTTCCTCGGAATGACAAAATTCTAATTATTTCGTTTTCAATTTTACTTCCGCGATATACATTCCGTCGTTTAGACAATAATGAAATTCGTGTTTTTCGGGATAAAGCAAGTTAAGTCTTTTTTTCAGATTTTCAACGCCGATTCCAGAACCACTTTTGTCAGAATCGGTTTTTGGGAAATTTGAATTAGAAGCTGTAAACTGAATTTCGTCTTCCAAGATTTCCATTTTAAAATGAATATCCGAAGGTTGCGTTGCAGAAACGCCGTGTTTAAAAGCATTTTCTACAATCGAAATAAACAGCAATGGCGCCACTTCAAGATTCGGAATTTGCGTAGGAAAATTAGTATAAACTTTCGTTTTGTCATTTAATCTTAATGACATCAACTCGATATATTTATTCAGAAAATCGATTTCTTCGGAAAGACTTATTTTTTCAACATCAGTTTTGTACAAAAGATGTCGCATCAGTTTACTCAAACTGTGAATGCTCTGTTTCGCTTTTTCAGAATCAAAATCAATCAAAGAATAAATATTATTAAGTGAATTAAAGAAAAAATGCGGTTGCAACTGATATTTCAAATGTTGAAGCTCCGACTGTAATTTGATATTGTCCGCTTCGATTTTCATTTCTTCCGCTTTCTGCATTTTTTTACTGGCATTGATGGCAATAGAAAACGCAACAGGAATCAGATAAATCAAGAAATCGAAAAAGTAACGTAAAGCTTCTGGTGGACGTCTTCCTGGCATTTTTGGTCGGTCTGGTTCCAACCATTCGAAAATCTGACCTTTTACATAAATCAATAAAATCAAAAGAACTGCATTCGCAATGAAAAACCAGATTTTTTTATCATCGAAAAGCCATTTTACCAAAACTGAATAATTGAGGTAAAAAATCGCTGCCAAGAAAATCAGTTGAAGCCAAAAATGTCTGAAAATCCCATTCCAATCCGTTTCCGAGCCAATCGTAAAAGCAGCCGGAAGGAAGAACAAAACCAGCCAAATCAAAAGATGAAGGCTGATTTCTAGGTTTTTATTTTTAAGGTTAATCATTGTAAATTATTGATTTTCAAAATTTAAACTTATTCAATCCTTTAAAAATTGAGGACTTGTGAAAGTTTTGAAGTAGTTAATTTAAGATTTTTTCCAGCATAATTCTTTTTCATTTTTAAAATTACTAACAACTATAAACCAGCAACTATCAACAATTACTCGTATCTCAACGCATTGATTGGGTCGCTCTGGGCAGCTTTTCTCGCAGGATACCAACCGAAGAAAACACCTGTAATCGTACAGACCACGAAGGAAATCACAATAGAAATCATCGTCACACTTACCGGCCAACCTGCAAATTGTTGGATACAAAAAGTGGCAATCAGTCCGATTAAAACGCCTAAAACTCCGCCTGTAATAGAAATCAAAACTGATTCTATCAAAAATTGCATCAGAATATCGTTTCCTTTGGCACCGATTGCCATTCTCAAACCAATTTCTTTGGTTCTTTCTTTTACGGAAACGTACATAATATTCATAATTCCGATTCCACCGACGAGTAAGGAAATACTTGCGATCGCAACCAGAAGAATCGTCAACATTTCGCTGGTTGAACTGAACATCGAGATAATTTCCTGTTGTGAAGAAACATTGAAATCGTTGTCTTCATCAGGTTTTATCTTGTGCTGATTTTCCATTATGGATTTCACTTCGTTAACAGCAGCTTCAGAATCTTCTTCGCTCAAAGATGAAGCGACGATAGACTGAAGATAAGTCTGCGCCAAAATCCTTTTCTGAACCGCTGTATAAGGCGCAATGATAATGTCATCCTGGTCTTGCCCAAATGTGTTTTCGCCCTTTTCTTTCAAAACACCAATCACTTTGAAAGGAATATTTTTGAAACGAATCATTTTCCCAATCGGATTTTCATTCGGAAAGAGATTTTCCTGAACGGTTTTTCCGATAACGGCAACTTTCACATACGATTCGATGTCATCTTCTGTGAACATTGAACCTTCATCTACGCCCCAATCTCGGATTTTCAGATATTCCGGAGAAGCGCCATAGATAGAAGTTGGCCAGTTGTTGGAACCTGCGATACTTTGTCCGCTTCCGTTGACCAAAGGCGAAATATCTTTAATCAATTTTGCCTGAGCTTTCAAAGCGTTGTAATCTGCCAAAGTCAAAGTCTGCATCGCAGAAGGGTCGGAACGAACGCCGCCCATCATTCCTGCTCCTGGACGAATCGTGATAAGATTCGCACCCATACTGGAAATATTTTTCTTGATGCTTTCTTTGGAACCTTCTCCAATCGCCAACATTGCAATCACGGAAGCTACACCAATGATGATTCCGAGCATTGTCAGCATTGCTCTGGTTTTGTTGAGGAGAATGGCTTTCCAGGCTATTTTTAATAAATTGGTGAAATGCATTTTCTTGATTTTTGGTTTAATAAAACTTTTTGCAAACCTGACTTCTTCATTTTCTTTTCATTGTCTGGTTCATTTTTTCAGCTTCAATTCATCAACATTTTCGTCTGCATTGTAGGTTTGCAAAAAGTTCACAACATTAATTCCTCTTCATTTTTAAATTATGATTGAACTATTATTTTCATTTTTAAAACTCTTTGCAAACCTGACTTCTTCATAATCATTTCATTATCTGGTTCATTTTCCTGCTACATTGCTTCGGCATTTTCATCGGCATTGTAGGTTTGCAAAAAGTTTACTTCATTAATCCATCTTCATTGATTTCTAAATATATCTGAACAAGTGTTTATTCTGCTTTTGGAAGTTTTAATAATTCTTCTTTGGCAATCAGTCGGTTTTCTACGGTTTTGTCTTCCTTGATTAATCCGTCCCGTAAAATCACGGTTCGCTTGCTGAATCTCGCAATGTCGTCTTCGTGGGTTACAAATCCAATCGTGATTCCTTGGTCGTTGAGTTCCTGAAAAAGATTCATCACTTGGTAGGAAGTTCTGGTATCGAGATTTCCAGTCGCCTCGTCTGCCAAAAGGATGATTGGATGATTGACCAAAGCTCTGGCAATAGCAACTCTCTGCTGTTGTCCACCGGAAAGCTGGCTTGGAACGTGTCCCATTCTGCTCTCCAGACCAACTTGTTTTAAGGCTTTCACAGCGCGCTCCCTTCTCTCTTCCGCCGACACTTTGGAATTGTAAAGCAAAGGTAACTCTACGTTTTCCAGCGCGCTGGTTCTTGCCAATAAATTGTAGGACTGAAATATGAATCCGATTTTTGTATTCCTGATTTCAGCCAATTGATTTTTGTTTAAATCTTTTACCAAAATGCCGTCCAGCTCATAAGTTCCGGAAGATGGCTGGTCGAGGCATCCCAAAACATTAAGGAAAGTTGATTTTCCCGAACCACTGGTTCCCATAATCGTCACAAACTCGCCTTCGTTGATGGTCAAATCGATGCCTTTCAAAGCGTGAACGATTTCGTCGCCCATTTTGAATTCGCGTTTCATGTTTTCTATTTTGATGATGGGTTTCATAATAAATGATTGATGATAAATGATAATTGATTCTCAAACACTCTCACGTTTCAACGCTCCAATTTTAGTTTGGTGGACCTTGGTTTGAACTTGACTTTTTGTTGATATTGCTTGGTCTTTTTGGCATAAACGGACTACTTCCGTCTGATTCTGATTTTGCAACCGCTTCCGTTTGTTCATCCAGTGAGGTTACGATTTGTTCGCTTCCGGTTAATCCACTTTTTACTTGGATGTTGATTCCGTCATTGATTCCGATTGTGATTAATTTCTGGGAAAGACTGCCGTCGTTATTTTTAATCCAAATGTATTTTTCTTTGTTTTTTCCGGTTTTGATTTCAGGAATTTTGACCGTGATTTGGTTTTGTTGATAATATTTCTGCAAAGTTTCCGTATCTGGACTGAAAGCGATTGCCGAAGCCGGAACTGTATCGATATCTTTTAATTCCTGAGTGAAAATCGTAATAGTTGCTGTTAATCCTGGTTTCAATTTTTGTTCGGGATTGTCTGCATCGATGATTACCGTGTAAGTCACAACATTCGATTCTGTAGTTGCCGACAAACGAACCTGACGAACACGACCGCTGAATTCTTCCTGTGGATAAGCATCAACTGTGAAACTCACTCGCTGACCAACTTCAACACCGCCTATATCGGCTTCATCTACATTCGCTTCCACCTGCATTTTTGTGATGTCTTTTGCAATGGTGAATAATGTCGGAGTTGTCATACTAGCTGCAACAGTTTGTCCTTCTTCCACTTCTCGGCTTAGGATAATTCCGTCAATCGGTGCATAAATATTAGCATAACTCAAATTGGTTCTCGCCTGCGCCAAAGCTGTTTTTCTCTGACTTACTGTTTGCTGAGAATTTTTCACCTGATAAGCCGCCTGTTCATAATCTGCTTTACTGATGACACCAGATTTGTACATATTGTTTTGACGATTATAATTTTGCTGGTAATAATTCAGTTCGTTGAGTGATGCGTTGTATTGTGCCAAAGCATTGTTCACAGATTCCTGAAGATTGGTTTTATCCAATTCCGCCAAAAGCTGACCTTTTTTCACAGGAGAATTATAATCCGCATAAATGTGATTGATAATCCCCGAAACTTGCGTTCCGACCTCCACTTGATCCACTGGTTCTACTGTTCCAGTTGCGGTAACAGAAGTTGTGACATTTTGTTTGGACAATTTCACAGTTTGAACGGCAATATTCGCTTTTTTCTCTGTCGTAAAATATTTGTATCCGAAGAATACGACAATCGCTGCAACAAGAACAATAATGGAGTTTTTGAAGTATTTTTTATATTTTGAATTCATAGCCTTGATATTTGATTCTGTTACTTTATTAATTGGCCGATAATGTTTTCCCTTGATAGAAATTCAATAACTGCGTGTATAAAACTGACATATATTTTGATTGCAGATAGGTTTGCTCGTTGGTCAGATAAGTGTTTCGGCTTACTGCCAATTCTGTTGTCGTCAAGCCTCCGAATTCATATTTTTTACTGGCTAAATCATAAGCCAGTTTTGCGTTGTCTCTCGCTACTTTCGATGATTTTTGCTGAGACTGATTCGCAATCGCATTTTGCCAAGCCGTTTCTATCGAAGAATACAAGGTTTTGCTTGCACTGATTTTGTCTAATTTATTCTGTTCGATATCGATTTGAGCTAATTTGACATTCGTATCATTTTGCTTTTTCGAGAAAATTGGAACATTCAATGATAAACCAACGGACTTATTGAAATTGTTTTTAAACTGATTAAAATAACTGTAATCCTGTGTGCTTGTGTAACCTGTATTCAATCCTGCAGTTGCGGAAAGTGTCGGCTTGTAACCTGCTTTTGTGATTTCAAGTGCTTTTGCAAGAATCTCGTTTTGAGAATCATAAATTTTCAAATCAGGAAGATTTTCTATGGCTTGAGCAAAAACTTGTTGCTTATCTGGAATTGATTCCATTAAATCAGTCAGTTTTATTTTTTCAATTTGAAAATCAACACTTGGGTCGAGTTCCAATAATTGTTTTAGTTTTAAAACCTGTTGATTGTAAAGATTTTCGCTGTTCACAACGGTGTATTGATTTTGCGCATCCTGAGTTTCAACATCAGCCAAATCCAATTTTGAAATCGCTCCATTTTTATATTTGGTCTGAGTTAATTTCAATTCCTGAGCCGATGAATTCGCTGTGTATTTTGCACTTTCGATTCCTTCATAATAATATAAAGACTGCAAATACGCATTCAGAACATTCAAAACAATACTGTTTTCAGCCTGTTTTTGGTATAATGAAGATTGGTCGAGAATCATTTTGTTTTGTTCGATTTGAAGATTCAGTTTATTACCCTGATAAATCGTCATATTTCCACTCAACCCAAAACTATTTGACAAGATATTTTGATTCACAAATGAACTCGTGATCGGGTCGATACTTGAACCATTTGTCACGCCAAGAGAAGCTGAACCGTAAATCGTCGGAAGTTTATTATTCTTCTGCTGTTGATAATTCAACGAAGCAGTCGTTTTGTCCAAAACCGTTTTCTTCACGGTAATGTTGTTTTTTACAGCGTAATCTAGACAATCCTCAAGCGTCCATACTTTTTGAGCCGGAGCAAGGATTCCGATGAAAAGCGCTATGATGATGTATTTTTGCATTGTTCGTCTGTTTTACGGGAACAAAGTTGTTGCATATAGAAAATAATATCAAATCTTTTCGACGAACGGCAAGATTTTATGGAAGAATAGCTTTTCTCTATCGTTAATTATTTGTTGTTCTTGCTCGTTTTCAACTAAAATTTCTTTATTTTGTATTTATAATTTTTAGCTTTCATAATGCAAAACTACCTGGATTTACTTCAACATATTTTAGACAATGGAACCGATAAAACCGACAGAACAGGAACTGGAACACGTAGCGTTTTTGGTTACCAGTTGCGTTATGATTTGTCGAAAGGGTTTCCTTTGGTAACTACAAAAAAAGTTCATTTGAAATCTATCATATATGAATTGCTTTGGTTCATTAAAGGCGACACGAATATCAAATACTTGACTGACAATGGTGTTTCAATCTGGAACGAATGGGCAGATGAAAACGGAGATTTGGGTCCAGTTTACGGCGCACAATGGAGAAGCTGGAGCGGAGCCGATGGAAAAGTGGTTGACCAATTTTCTGAAGTAATTGAACAAATCAAGAAAAATCCGGATTCCCGAAGATTAATTGTTTCCGCTTGGAACGCTGCCGAAATCCCGAATATGGCTTTGGCTCCTTGTCACGCTTTGTTTCAGTTTTATGTTGCAGATGGAAAATTGTCGCTTCAGTTGTACCAAAGAAGTGCGGATGTTTTCTTGGGTGTTCCTTTCAACATCGCAAGTTATGCGCTTTTATTGATGATGGTTGCACAGGTTACGGGGCTTGAAGTTGGAGATTATGTTCATACTTTCGGTGATGTTCATATTTACAATAATCATTTTGAGCAGGTTCAGAAACAGCTTTCGAGAGAAACAAGACCTTTACCTACAATGAAACTAAATCCTGAAATCAAAGATATTTTTGATTTTGCTTTTGAAGATTTTACTTTAGAAAATTATGACCCGCATCCGGGAATTAAAGCGCCGGTGGCGATATAAAATTAAGTGGAAATTTCATTAACTTTGATTAAAATCCTGAAATTATGGAAATTAGAATCAGTTTAGACGAATATGCAGATGTTCCTTTCATTAAAAAACTTTTGTCTCAGATAAAAGGGGTGAAGAATGTTGAGATTAGTGAGGATGATAAGACTTATTCTTGGGAAGAGATTGAGAATTCTGATGAGTTTAAACAATTAATTGAACAGAGCAGAAATCAAATAAAACACGGAGAATATGAGGAGTTCTCAGATGAATTAATTGATTCTATCTTTAATAAAAAATGAAAATAGTTTTTTCAAAAGATGCTATTACAAGTCTTCAAGAAATAACTAATTTTTTGAATTATCGCTGGACTCAGAAAGAATTAAAACTATTCAAAACTGATTTGAAGAAATTTAAACAATCATTGAATGATAAAATAATTTCTTATCCTATAGTAGATTCAGACAATAAATTAAGATTTGCTTTATTAGGAAAGAAACAAGTGAAAGTATATTTTGACATTCAGGCTGATTCTGTTGAAATCTTATTATTTTTACCTTCAAAAGGTAATCCTGAAAACGTAATAAAACTTTTAGGGAAATAAAAATATAGTGAAGTCAACCTTCACTTTTTTTGTAACAATTATTTAAAATCAAATACTTATAAAACTTTAAAATAACATCGATTATAAATTCGGAAGAATGAAAAAAATATTCATTGCGGCACTTTTTCTAGGTGCAATTTTTAATTCAAATATTGCTTTTGCACAAACAGAAACTTCTGGCAGAAACGTTCCTTATAGAGCGACGCATACCAAAACGACAGAACTCAAACATACCAAACTGAAAGTCAATTTCGATTATCAGAAAGAACAAATGAACGGCGAAGAATGGCTGACTGCTAGTCCGTTTTTCTATGCAACTAACGAATTGATTCTTGATGCAAAAGGAATGTTGATTCACGAAGTGGCTTTGGATAAAAATGGTTCCAAGTCGCCTCTTAAATTCGATTATAAAAATGATGAGCTAAAAATCACACTAGATAAAACTTATCAGAAGAATCAGGATTATACAGTTTACATCAAATATACAGCACGCCCAAATGAAGTAAAACAAGAGGGAAGCAAAGCAATCAGCGATGCGAAAGGTCTTTATTTCATCAATGCTCAAGGCAAAGACCCAGATAAGCCGACTCAAATCTGGACTCAGGGAGAAACAGAATCTTCATCTGCTTGGTTCCCAACAATTGATAAATCCAACCAGAAAACAACTCAGGAAATCTATATGACTGTTCCTGATAAATACGTAACACTATCCAACGGAATTCTGAAAGATTCTCAAAAAGAATCCGGAAATATGAGAACCGACCATTGGGTAATGGATAAGAGACATTCAACTTATCTTTTCTTTATGGGCGTTGGAGAATACGCTGTTGTGAAAGACAAATGGAGAAATATCCCTGTTGATTATTACATCGAGAAAGAATATGAGCCATACGCAAAACAGATTTATGGCAATACTCCAGAGATGATTGAGTTTTTCTCTAAGAAGTTAGGCTACGATTATCCTTGGGCAAAATATGCTCAAATCTCGGGAAGAGATTATGTTTCCGGAGCAATGGAAAACACCACTGCAACGCTTCACGGAAGTGATATTCTTCAAAAACCGGGACAATTAATCGATGAGAATAAATGGGAAGACACTATTGCGCACGAATTGTTCCATCATTGGTTTGGAGATTTGGTAACGGCGGAAAGCTGGAGCAATTTGACAGTCAACGAGTCTTTTGCCAATTATTCAGAATATCTTTGGAACGAATATAAGTACGGAAAAGACCAAGCTGATTACCATCAAATGGAAGATGTTGGTCATTATATTCACAATCCTGGAGATTTCAAAAAAGATTTGGTAAGGTTTGATTATGCTTCTCGCGAAGATGTTTTTGACCTTGTGACTTATCAGAAAGGTGGAGGAATACTTCATATGTTAAGAAATTATCTTGGCGACGATGCATTTTTTGCAGGAATTACGGATTATCTAAAAACTTACGAATATCAAAATGCAGAAGCTCATCAATTAAGATTGTCTTTCGAGAAAGTTTCTGGAAAAGATTTGAACTGGTTCTTTAATCAATGGTATTTTGGAAGCGGACACCCAAAATTGAATTATACTTCAACTTATGAACCTGTAAAGAAACAAGTAACTGTTGTTATCAATCAATCTCAAGATCAGCCTTTCGAGTTTCCTTTGGCAATCGATGTTTATGATAATGGAAAACCAAAGCGTTTCAATGTTTGGGTAGATGCAAAAGCTAAGAACAGTTTCACTTTTGATTCTTCTAAAACACCAGATTTAATCAATATCAACGCAGATGGAATACTGGTTGCAGATGTTACTGATTCTAAAACTCCTGAGCAAAACTTATTACAGTTTACAGGTTCGAAAGAATTAAAAAGTAAATACGCTGCTTTGGAAGGCATTGAAAAAGCCGATGCAAAAAGCCCTGCTGTCATCAAATTATTAGCAGCTGCAATTAAAGATCCTTACTTCAGAATCAGAGAGAAAGCTTTGGAACAGATTGATCTTTCTAATGCTGATCAAGCAAAAGCATTAACGGCAGAAGTTGAAAAATTAGCTTCTAATGATCCAAAGACTTTGGTTCAGGCAGCAGCAATTACAGCTCTTACAAAAACTAAGAATGCAAAATATAGCTCAGTGTATGAAAAAGGACTGACTGCTCTTTCTAATGCTGTAAAAGGTTCTTCGTTATCAGGTATTGCGGAATTAGACCCATCAAAAGCGGTGACAGCAATAGAAAATATTGACCTGAATGGTGCGTCCGATGATTTGATTTCTAAATTACTTCCTCTTATCGTATCCAAAAAGATAGAAAAGCAAATGCCCGCAATCGGAACTACAGTAGCCTTCTACCCTTTCATCAAATTCCAAGATCCAACACTTGGTAAATCTGCTGAGGAAGGTTACAATTGGATTATGAGTTCTGATAACTTGAAAGCGACTGAGAAAGTCACTAAAGTTCTAGTTCAGGCAAAATCTCAAATGCCAGACAATCCACAAGTAAAAATGATGATTGTGCAAATGTTGAAAGACGGACTTGCAAAGAAAATGGAAGTTCTGAAAAACAACCCAAACAGTCCAACAATTAATCAGCAGATTGATGCTATTAACAAAACGATTGAAGCTTTTAAGTAAATTACAGAATTCAGTTTATTTATTAAAATAAAAATATTGAATAATAAAATAGGCTATCTCCACTTGAGATAGCCTTTATTTTTTTTTTTAAATCTCGTTCAATGGATCCCAAAAGAGAACTTTAAAGTCTTTGATTTTGAAGTTGTCTTGCACCATTATATTTTCTTTTTCGAGCCTTTCCCGAAACGATGGAACGGATAGTTTTCCAGAGCTACTGATAACACGATGTGCCGGAACATCCTTCGGACAATTCCCCATTGCACGACCGACTTGACGGGAATGATTTGGATAGCCTACAGCTTTTGCAATAGCACCATAAGAGGAAATTCTGCTTTTTGGGATAAGCCTGACGACCTCATAAACCTGCTGTTTGAATAACTCGTCCATTGCTAAAAACCTAAGACTTTCAATTTTAGCTGTATCGCAAAATTATCGGCAAACTTTCTTGTATTATAATAGCCAACCCTGTAAAACAGTCCAAGGTTGAATTTGGTGCTGAGGAAATTATTATTCTCCAAACCGATCTCCTGATAAAGATGATTCAGTGGACTGTAATCAAACTGGTGATATTCCGGGTTTTTCATATTCCCGATGATTCCTTTGTAAACAATATCAAAGCTGGAGGTATTTTTCCCAATACTTTTGAAATACCAAGGAATACGGTGTGTAAAATAATAGCCTGCAAATTTATCATTGAAATACTTTCCCGATGTCATCGTAGCGAAGCCAAGGTATGTGGTGAGGTTAAAGTTTGAAAAAATACTATTTTCCCTGCTGGAATCCAATCCGCCCATCTCGAACTGATGCCAAACCGGTGCATCACCAGTGAAGTAACCACCATAAGCTCTAGTCCCAGTAACCCCAAGTATTGTGCGGAATTGGTGAGTATAGAGAATGTCGAAGCGGCTGTAATTTAGCTCACCGCCAAGACTTTTGAAACCTTGTTCATAATTCAAATAAACTTCCGGAAAATTTTGTTCAAAGGTATATTTTCCAGAGGGTGTCATTATATTCTTGCTGTTTGGAGAAAATTTGATAGTCGCCAACGAACTAAAATTGTCGAAACTTCCCGTTCTGTTTCTGTAAGCATAATCAAAAACGGCTTCTTCCTTCTGTCTTTTTGCAGAAACATTTAGCGTTAGCGAATTGCTGAGATCCACTTCATAACCTGCGCGGAATCCTTCATACTTATAATATTTATCATTCTGGATAGACATCCCGGAATTCATAATGGTCATTCTGAAATTCCAAAGATTCTGGTTAAAAAGTCCGGATGCGGCTACATCATTGAAATATTCGACACGGAAGAATGAGTTGCGCTCCAAGGTTGTTCTAAAATCGACACCTGCTCCGTACTTGAATCCTTTATCTTTAAAGCCATAAGCCAAATACACATCTGGCGAAATGTATTTATTAAACCGTTCATTCAGTTTGAATCCTGCCCCCAGACGAAAACCCTCGTATCTGTTATATTTGGTCTGAAGTGGATTGATGTCGATTATCCCAACACGGATTTTACCTCTTAGTAGCCCTGTAATTACTTTAGCTTTCTGGTCTAATTTATATTTTTTACCGATAGAATCGATTTTAGTATAGGTCAGTTTTTCCCTTGTCGTGAGGCTGTCTGTTCTGTATTCTTCCAAAAGAGAACCGTCCGAATTTTTAACACTCATCGTATAACCATTAAACTGATTAGCGTTTAGATCTACAGGACTCTGAAAGTCAAAATAATCGGCTTTCATATAAGCATAGTTTCCGAATTTTTTGACCTTACCCAGACGTTCTTTTTTTTCTTCAGTGGTTTCATTATTTTTCTTTGCCACGGTACTGAATGTAGAACTTCCCATTCTGATTTTCAGGTTTTCAGATTTCAGAAACCACTTATTATCGATAGGAATCCAAATAGAAGTAATGCTGCCGTCCGACTTTACTTTGCTGTTGCTTTCAATTTTTTTTATGGCATAATTCGCTTTATCAATATAAAGATAGCCGTTGTACTTTCTTCTATTGACCGGCGTTTTATAATCTACCTGTCTGAATCTGATAACATAATTCTCCCTTCCGTCTATCGTGATGGAATCTGTCAGAAAATATCTGTAAAGGCTGCGGTTTTCTGGCAAAACTTCACGCGGGACTTTATTTCTGTTAGATCGTAGCGTTATCATTTCATAAATTGGTTCCTGCAGGCCGGAAATCCTGTTATCCAATATATTGATTTTTTCACCAAATTTTTTTGAATACAGAAACTGTGTGGCGCGTTCCCAAAGGAACATCTTACTGTCTGCAAAAACGCTCATAGCCTTTTCACCTTCTATAGAGTCTTTTTTTTCTTTTTCTTTGGTTGGAAGTGCTCGGTTAGACAATTTCGAAAGCGAATCTTTTCTGGATGCAATAAATTGGCTATAATCATTTATACTGTCCTGATCCAGATCAAAAGACATTTTTTCATAAGATTTATATGAATAAGAGTCCAACGCATTTGGCGAATTATCTTTGAAGCTTCTGAAAACCTTATCCAGAATAGCCAGAGCTCGCGGATCGCTTTCATTGGTAAGCGTTACTGCTTCTATGTCTCTTGTTTTGGAACTTTCTTTGTCCAGTGCAATCTCCATGGTTTTATCCACCACCACTTCATCACCAATAAACTGATTTGCTTCCACATCTACTTTTGTGCATTTTGTAGTAAAATTAAGCAGGCCGTTTTCATCGGTATGGCCCAGAAGTTTATCATCGCAATAAACCTTTGCTCCTTTGATCGGTTTTTGATTGTCTGAACTGTAAACTTTTAGTTTACTTTGTGAAAACAAAAAAGTTGTAGTAAATAGAAAAAAAGTAAAATAGAGTCTCATCAATTTTTTTAGTTTTTTATGTAAAATTTGGAATAAAAAAGAATCACTTGTGTTTGTTACAAAATTAAAGTTTATTACTAATAAAAAACATTCCAAAGTAACTTGGAATGTTCAAAAAAAATAATAATATAAATGTGAGAATTATTTCAATTCAAAAAAATTGATATTTGCATTGCCTGTATCAAAATATAATCTGAGTTTCTTTTCTCCTTTTGACAGATTAATTCTTTGTCCTAAAATCGTTTTCCATTGCTTATCTGTTGGCGGCAAATCTATTTGTGTCAATATTTCTCCTGACTCATCTTTTATGCTGACTCTGGAACTTGTAGCAGATTCATTATTATATCGAATATCCAGTTTATATTCTTTTGTTTGGTTAACAGTCAGCGTATATTGAAGCCATTCACCGTTTTCTGTTTTCCCAACATAATATCCGTTGGTAAACTTATCATTGCAGGCATAAATATCAACACCATCGTTTCTCATTTTATTTCCGGAGTTCCATTCTGTATGATTTCCCGTACTTACCCAAAGATTCTGAAAATCATTATCCAGATAAGCGTTCCCAATTCTCCCTAAATCATATTCCGTAGCAAAGATTCTTCCCGGAGCACTGTGATTTTTGAATGGTTCTGTGGTATCATCATTCACTTGCCGAAAAAGCGCATCAATAACATCTTTCTTCACCTCTACATTTTCCATTTTGTAGTTGTCTGCGATTTTCATCAATGCTTTCTGAGCAAAGTCTTTAGAAGGTTTTTCACCACCATTTTTCCAATAATCTAGAAGTTTCTGATATTCCGGTGTGATCTTTACGTTGGTAACCCCTGAGATATTGTCAATTTTTTTCATTGGCCAGTAAGCATAACCAATGTTGTTTTTCAGTAGAAGCTGATTCAGATCCGTAAACCATACGTTAGAATTTTCACCCGTTTCACCAAGCCACACAGGCACATTGAATTTATTTCTCAAATCGAGTATATTCTGGATTGCTTCGGGGGAATTATTGGTCCAATATTTATGAAAACTCAATACCATATTATCATCCCAAAGCGCAGAAAGTCCGTTATAGTTATTCCCCCAGCCATTACCTTCTACAATGATGATATGATTCTTATCAACCAGTCTGATAGCTTGAGTAATATCTTTCTGAAGTTTCCAAAGCGGTGCATTGGACATCTCGTCCGTTCCATTCGGATTTTTTCCTGTGAATGGATAATTTGGTTCATTTATAAGATCATATCCACCAATCCATTCTTTGTCTTTATAGCGTTCTGCCAGTTTTTTCCAAAGGGCAATCGTTTTTTTCTGATTCTCTTCATTTTGCCAGAGATTTGGTTTTGATTTATCGTTATCAGAAATATTGGCGTCATTTCCTTGCCCGCCAGGAGCAGCGTGAAGATCGAGAATCAGATAGATTTTATTGTCCTCGCACCATTCCAAAAGATGATCTGTCATCACAAAGCCTTCTTCCAGCCAGGTATTTTGTCCTTTTACCGGTTCTTTTTCAATGGGTAAGGTATAGAGATCATAATGCATCGGAAGTCTGATGGAATTGAATCCCCATTTTGCTAGAGAATCTATATCTTTTTTGGTAATTCCATTTTTTAGATAAGCTTTATAGAAAGCATTTTTACCGTCTTCGCCAGCGACTTCTGCAATTTTTTCTTTGATTTGATATTGAGGTCCGGCGAAATCAGCTGTCTTCAGCATATAACCTTCTTGCAGCATCCATCCGCCCAATCCAAGACCTTTCAAATAAACATTTTCACCTTTAGAATTGACAATTTTTTGTCCTTGAGTTTTTAAAAAAACCTGAGATGTCCCAAAATGAGACAATAAAAGTGAGCAAAATATGGTGGTTCTTATCATAATTTCATTTTAAACTAAGATAAGTTTATTTATTATTCCAGCAAATTAAATTTGAAAATAAATATTTATAAATTTAATGGGAAGAAAAAATAAGTGAGAATTATTTAAATTTCATATTCTGAATTCTCACAGCATTTAGTATAGCCAGCAACGCTACTCCAACATCCGCAAAAACAGCTTCCCACATATTCGCCAGTCCACCAGCTCCTAATATTAAAACAATAATTTTTACTCCGAAAGCCAAAACTATATTTTGATAAACAACTTTCTTGGTTGCTTTTCCAATATTTATTGCCGTAGAAATTTTTGATGGCTGATCTGTTTGAATCACGACATCCGCAGTTTCAATTGCCGCATCTGAGCCCAAACCTCCCATTGCCATCCCAACATCGCTCAAAGCTAAAACCGGTGCATCATTGATCCCATCACCCACAAAAGCAACCACTTGTTTCCGATTTTTCTTGAGAGCTTCAAGCTTTTCCACTTTACCTTCCGGAAGAAGACCGCCAAATGCAGAATCAATTCCGAGCTTTTTAGCGATATTTTGAGTTAATGAATCTTTATCGCCGCTCAGCATCATTGTTTTGACACCTACGTTATGTAGATTATTAATCGCAAGCTCAGAATCTTTTTTCACCTCATCAGAAATCGTCACATATCCTTTATATAAATTGTCAATTGCCAGCACGACTGTTGTTTCCACAATTTTATCGAGTTCTTCGGGATATGGAATTCCGAACGACTTTAATAAACTTGTGTTGCCGGCAAGCACATTCTTGCCATCAACTAAAGCTTTGATTCCTTTACCGGAAATTTCCTCAACGGAGTCTGGAATTTTATTAGAAGGATAAAACTGAGAAATCGCTTTGGCAATCGGGTGTGTGGAATGGCTCTCAACTGACGACAAAGCTGAGAGGAAATCGTCTTTTGCAATATCCTCCGGAACAATATCCTGAACTTTGAAGACACCTTTGGTCAATGTTCCTGTCTTATCCATCACAACAGTTGTTACATTGGAAATGATATCTATAAAATTGGAACCTTTGAACAGAATTCCATTTCGCGACGCTGCTCCGATGCCACCAAAATAACCGAGTGGAATTGAAATAACCAAAGCACACGGACAAGATATAACCAAGAAAACCAATCCTCTGTAAAGCCAGTTTCGGAATACATAATCTTCTACAAAAAAATATGGAATAAAGGTAATGAGAACTGCCAATGCAAAAACAATCGGTGTATAAATCTTGGCAAATCTCCTTATAAATAATTCTGTTTTGGCTTTTCTGGAACTTGCGTCCTGAACCATTTGAAGAATTCTGACAATAGAACTGTTTTCGAATAATTTGGTTGTTTCGATTTCGATAACTTGGTCAAGGTTCAGCATTCCGGCAAGAACTTCTTCCGATTTTTGAATGGATGAAGGTTTACTTTCGCCTGTTAAAGCTGAGGTGTTGAGACTTGCTTTTTCAGATAATAAAATCCCATCCAACGGAATCTTCTCTCCTACTTTTACTTGGATTTTTTCTCCGATTTTCACTTCTTCAGGAGCAATGGTTTTCCAATTTCCTTCTCGGAAAACAGTGGCTTCTTTTGGACGAACGTCTAATAATGCTTTGATATTGTTTCGTGCTCTATTAACAGCGGATTCTTGAAACATCTCACCAATCGTGTAAAACAACATCACAGCAACACCTTCTGGAAATTCGCCAATAGCAAAAGCTCCGATTGTGGCTATTCCCATCAAAGAAAACTCATTGAAAAAATCTAATTTCTTTGCAAGTTCAAAAGCTTCTTTGAAAACCGAAAATGCAACTAATAGATAAGACACGAAATACCAACCGAATCTCAGCCACAAATTATTTGTAAACCAATCAGCTTTAACCCAGAAATCTAATATCAATCCTGAGAAAAATATAATGAGACTTATAATCAATCCCAATTTGGAATTACTGTGAGAATGGTCGTGGTCGTCGTGATTATGCTGATGAGAATGTTCTTGATGGTTATCTGTTCCGCAACATCCGCTACTACAATTTGCCATAATTTGTAATGTTTCTAAACAAAGTTAAGGGAAATAGTTATAATTCTTGTTATTAAATGGCTGTTAGTTTTTTTAACGCAAAGTGCGCAAAGATTTTTGTTCTTTATTGAAAATATTTTAAGGTTCACAAAGGCGCTTTGCTCAACTAAGAGATAAAGAGTTATTTTTTTCTCAAAGATTATGCGGATTTTGCAGATTTTAAATGCAATATTGTCATTCCGTAGGAATCTCAACAACGGAAACTGTAAATGTTGTATTTAGATTCCTACGGAATGACGAACTTATATTTTATGTCAAATATTGTTTGGATGTGAATGCCCTAGTCCCGATGGGAACGGCATTCTTTTTTGGCATTGCGGGGAAAATGTTGTAAAGATGGCTATAATTTGTTCGCAATGACAAAAAAGATATAGTGGACAGCGGGAAACAGCTCCAAAAAACAATCAATAGAAACTATTCGACGAAGTCAAAAAGCCCCAAATAAATTTGAGAATATTTAATCTTATTATACCTTTGAAAAAAATTTAAAATGGGTGTAGCGGATTTATTATTGAAAAGAAAAAAAGAACTGGCTGAAAAAAACCTGAGAGATGGTCAGGATTATTTGGTTGAAAACGGAAAAAGAGAAAGCGTAACGACTTTGCCAAGTGGCTTGCAATACGAAATTCTTGTGGAAACTGAAGGACCAAAACCGACAGCGAAAAGTACAGTGAAATGCCACTATCACGGAACAACAATTACAAGTAAAGTTTTTGACAGCTCTGTAAAACGTGGAAAACCAGCTTCTTTCCCTCTGAACAGAGTTATCAAAGGTTGGACAGAAGGTTTGCAGCTGATGTCTGTTGGAAGTAAATTCAGGTTTACGATTCCGCCACATTTGGCTTATGGACAACAGGAAGTCAGCAAAGAAATTGGACCGAACAGTACTTTGGTTTTTGATGTGGAGTTGTTGGAAATTAAGTAATTAAAATTTAATTCTCAGATTGTATTGCAGTTACGAAAATTATTTATATTTTTGCAACCTGTTAATCAACCTCTGACGAAGGACGTGAATGTTGCTTAGCTTGACAAAACAAATTTTTTATTATAAAAAATGGATTTATTAAAGTACGTACAAGATAAGTACATTACGAAAAAGGAATTCCCAGAATTCAAAGCCGGTGACACCATCACTGTGTACACAGAAATTAAAGAAGGTAACAAAACAAGAACTCAGTTCTTCAAAGGTACTGTTATCCAATTGAGAGGAACAGGTCTTACTAAAACTTTCACTATCAGAAAAATGTCTGGTGATGTAGGTGTAGAAAGAGTTTTCCCTATCAACATGCCTGCACTTCAAAAAATTGAAGTTAACAGACAAGGTAAAGTTAGAAGAGCTAGAATCTACTACTTCAGAGACCTTAGAGGTAAAAAAGCAAGAATCAAGGACAAAGCTTACGGAGGTAAGAAATAATCTTGAGACTTTCTCGAAAAATATAAAACCAGCAAAATTATTTGCTGGTTTTTTTGTGATTAAAAATAAGCGCTTCCAAATTTTGAAAGCGCTTATTTTATTTAGATAATTCCTAATTCTTTTCCTACTTTTTCAAAAGCCGCAATTGCTTTGTCCAAATGGTCTCTTGTATGCGCCGCAGAGAGCTGAACTCTGATTCTCGCTTTGCCTTTCGGAACGACAGGATAGAAGAATCCTATCACATAAATATCTTCAGCTAAAAGTTTTTCCGCCATTTCCTGCGCTAATTTCGCATCGTAAAGCATTACCGGAACAATCGCCGCGTCGCCATTTGGAATATCGAAACCTTTAGCCTTCATTTCTTTTCGGAAATATTCTGCGTTTTCCATTACTTTATCTCTCAAGGAAGTATCTTCAGAAATCATATCCAAAACTTTGGAAGCTGCGCCGACAATTCCTGGTGCTAATGAATTGGAAAACAAATAAGGACGAGAACGCTGTCTCAGCATATCGATGATTTCCTTTTTTCCCGAAGTGAATCCGCCTAAAGCGCCACCTAAAGCTTTCCCTAAAGTAGAAGTAATGATATCCACTCTTCCGATAACATCATTCGCTTCGTGCGTTCCACGCCCAGTTTTCCCGATAAATCCGGTTGCGTGAGAATCATCTACCATTACCAAGGCATCATATTTATCTGCTAAATCACAAACACCTTTTAGGTCTGCTACGATTCCGTCCATTGAGAAAACACCGTCTGTCACAATGATTTTGAATCTGTGATTCTTTTCAGAAGCCGCAATCAATTGAGCTTCCAAATCTTCCATATTATTGTTTTTATAGCGGTATCTTGCAGATTTACACAATCTCACTCCATCGATAATAGAAGCATGATTCAACTCATCGGAAATGATAGCATCTTCTTCTGAGAATAAAGGTTCGAAAACACCGCCATTGGCATCAAAACAAGCAGCGTAAAGGATTGTATCTTCCATTCCCAGGAAATTAGAAATCTTAGCTTCCAAATCTTTATGAATATCCTGAGTTCCACAAATAAAACGAACAGAAGACATCCCATAACCGTGAGATTCTATGGCGTCTTGCGAAGCTTTCATCACTTCCGGATTGTTGGATAATCCCAAATAGTTGTTGGCACAAAAGTTTAAAAGTTTCTTTCCAGCAACTTCTATTTCCGCACTTTGTTGCGATGTTATGATTCTTTCTCTTTTGAAAAGTCCGTCGTTTTCTATGCTTGTTAATTCGTTTGTGATGTTTTCAAGGAATTTTTGTGATATCATTTTTATTGATTTTCGATTTTAACAAAAATAAAAAAAGCACCGTTATAAAGTGCTTTTTTGTGATGTTTTAACGTTTGAGTTATTCTTTAATAATCTTAACTGACTGATTATTGAATTTCAAAACATAAGTTCCTTTGACTAAGGTAGAAATATTGATTTCTGAATCTGGATTTGAAATTCCTTTCTTGATTAATTTTCCTTCGATTGAGAAAATCTCATAATCTGTTGATTTTTGCAAACCAGAAATTTTGATGAAAGATTTGGCTGGATTAGGATAAACACTGATATTTTTTTGCTGAATATTATTAACAGCCAGATTATTATCTTTTGTCACCGTAGAACCTTTGGTAATGATTTGTTTGTCATAATTGAAGGTTACATTCGTAACATCGAAATTGACATCTTGTGTGAAATATTGATTGTTGGAAGTATGATCCAAAACAAAATAAGCAGTTTGTCCCCCAGATCCTGAAACTTTGATTGGTAAAGGCAATTCAAAAAAGTTAACGGTATTACTGCTTCTCGTCTGTCCAACTTGGAATGTCAGTTTTTTACTTGTGGGATTTTGATTCCATTTAATTTGATAAGTTGGGTAACCTTCTCCATAAATCCAGTCATTAAAAAAATCTGTAAAATCTCTTCCGGTGTAAGAACTTAAAAAGTCTCGAAAATCGTTGGTTTTAACATAGTTGTATTCAAAAGCAGGATTACTCTGATATGCTTTCATCATTGCATAAAATTGGTCATCGCCTAAAATCCACTTGATCATTCTCAAAACATAACCACCTTTTGTATAAGTGAGTCTGCCATCAAAAATCCGATTTGAGGTTAGTTGATTATCAGGAACATAAACACTTCCTCCAGCAGAACTTGTAATATTATCCATCTCGCTTTGCAGATAAGTCTGAAACTGTGCTGGTGACATCAACAATTTTTCAAAAACCACATATTCGCCCATTGTAGCAAAACCTTCATTGAGCCAGATATCATTCCACGCACCACAAGTCAGCTTATCTCCAAACCATTGGTGTGCGAGTTCGTGGGCAATTAAATCCAATCCATAATAACCCATAGAAGTCATTGTTGCGTGTTCCATTCCGCCACCCCAATTGAATTGCATATGTCCGTATTTTTCGTTGCGGTAAGGATATAATCCAAAATGATCCTCAAAAGTCTGCATACTGGTTGCTGTCCAATTGAGATTAGCCTGAGTGCCCGATGTTGCCCAAGACGGATAAACGTAATTGAGAAAAGGAAAAGAACTATTTGTAGTTGTGATTGTAGAATTTAACTTAGTATAATTGGAAATTCCTAAAGCAAAAAGATAAGCCGGAATGGGGTAATTGGTTTGCCAATACGTCAATTTTCTACCATTTCCTAAAATTGTTTCTGAGATCAATTTTCCATTGGAACCAACAGTGTATTGAGCAGGAGTTGAAATTTTGATGTCTAATTTTTCAATTTTATCGTTCATACTTTGTTTTGTAGGCCACCATTGTTTTGCCCCAAATGGCTCTGATAAAGTAGCTAAAATTGGATCTCCAGCGGATGTAGTCGTAGCAACAAAAGCTTGTTCAACAGTTGATGGAATTCCGCTGTAAGTAATAGATAAAGAATCCGTTGTCTGGGCAGATAATGTTGAAGGAAAATTAATTCTGATTTCATCTGTACTCAATTGCTGAAAAGTCAAATCCTGACCGTGGTATTTTACATTGGAAACCGTTAAATTATTCTTTAAATCAAAATAAATATCAGGAGAATTCTGCAGCATTTTGAAATGTGATGTGACAATTCCAGAAATGTATTGTTGTGTTGGATCTAAATCTAATTCTAATCTGACGTATTGCAAATCATAATTCAAAGTATTTGGATTGACATTGACATCCAAAATAGATTTTAGGTTTTTCTTTTTCTCAGATTCTATAATCCCTTTTCTATCAATATTAAATGACTGACCAAAAATGATATTAACTGAAAAGAAAACGATAAATAACGTGTAAAACTTTTTCATAGGATTGATGATTTTCAAATCAAAGCTACAAAAAAAACTCATCCCGGCGAGATGAGTTTTTAATTTATAAAAGATTGATTATTACAAATCTAAAGTCGGATCCAGCAACTGTTCCATTCTGTCTTTCACTTGCGCAACAGAACCCGAGAATTTATTAATCAATAAAGAAAAAGCAAGGGTTTTGTTACTTCTTGTTTTGATGTAACCTGCCAGACATTTTACACCATTCAATGTTCCGGTTTTTGCAAAAATCTGTCCGTTGGAATTCACCATAAACATATGTTTCAGTGTTCCCGACTGTCCTGCAATTGGCAAAGACTCGAAATATTCTTTATAATAAGGCGATTTCATCATTTTTGCTAAGAACTTAACCTGAGAGAGTGGCGTAACGGTATGCGATTTAGAAAGCCCGCTTCCATCCATATAATTTAGACCATTCATATCAAAGTTTATGGATTTTAGATGATCTGTTACAACTTGCCGCCCGGATTCTGTAGTTTGGTCGCCTAAGCTTTGGAAACCATTAGATTTCAATAATGCTTCTGCATACCCATTGTCACTTCTTTGGTTGGTATAATTGACGATTTCTGCTAAAGTCGGGGATTTGTAAGTCGTTAAAATTTCTCTTGGCTCCGGCTCTCTATCTACAATTTTAGGAGTTACTTTTCCAGAAACAGTGATTTTATTTTTAACCAAACTTTCTCTCAATTTATTAGCCAAAAAAGCAGGAGGTTCAGCTACTTTTGTTGTCATTCCGTTTCCCTCAAACTTATCTGCGTACACCAGTTTGTCAGCATAGGGAGAAATATAAAAAAATTTCTTTTGCTGATTAAAAGGATTATTAGACTGATTGATAATCAGCTTTTCGTTTCTCGGGTCAATATCTTTAGTAGTTCCTACCGGTAGAAAATAATTTTTCTGTTCCAGCCATACTATATTTTTAGGAAGCTCTTGCTTTTTATTCTCTTTAAAAATCGCAGTTTGGATGATAATATCTCCTGTAATTTTTCTAATTCCTTTTTCTCTAATAGCACCAAGATATTGATTAACAATCTGCGTATAACTCGCTGCTCCACCTCTATTTCCACCCAGTGAAGGGTCGCCACTTCCAACTATATAAAGATTTCCTGTCAAAACCCCCTCAACATCAATACTTCCAGAATATTCTAATTGTGTGTTCCATCTGTACTGCGGTCCTAATAAAGCAAAGGCTGTTTCGGTTGTTAATAATTTAGTTGTGGAAGCCGGAATCAATGGCGCAGTTTCGTTGTACGCCGTTACAATTTTCTCCGTTTTTGGGTCATAAACCACAAATCCCCAATTGGCATTCCTTAGAACTGGGTCGGTAAACATTTTATTGATGTTAAACTCAATCTGCTCTTTCGGAGACAACAGCGCCTTTTCTGCCGTAATATCCTTTACAAGATTCTGCTGATCAGCAACTTGTGGATAGGTAGAAACTGCGACGCTCCCTTGCGAAAAAACAAATGAGGAAAAACCAATAGCGAAAATTGAAACGTAATTTCTGATTTTATTCATTCTCAAAACAATTACAATTTTTATTGAATTTTTTTTAATTAAGGTTTAAGATTGTCTAATCTTATTATCATAACTAGGTAAAGTTAGAGAATATTGCCGTGGAAGCTGTGTCAAACTCTAATAAAAAACTAGAATTTTTGTTAAAAACAGTTAAAAATCGACAAAAACATCTTTTCTAATAGATTTATAAGCCGCGATTTCGTCAAACTCATCAAAAGATTTAAGAAGTAATTCTTTGTAGATTTTGTAGTTTTTATTTTTCGGAAATTTGAGAAGAATCTGATATTGATAAAGATTGTTTAGCCTTGCAATAGGCGATTTTTCCGGACCAAGAATACATTCTTCAGGAATATACTTTCGAAGAATCGAACCGAGAAATTGAGAAGCTCTGTTGATTTTGTCTTCTTTCCTATGTTTCAGTTCTATCATTATTAATTTCACAAATGGCGGATAAAGAAACTTTTTTCTTTCATCAAGGAAGTAATTATAAATCTCTTTAACATTCTGATTCTTAATTAATTCAAAAACCGAATGCGACGGATTATAAGTCTGAATGAGAATTTTTCCATTTCCAGAAACTCTTCCTGCTCTTCCTGCAACTTGTGTTATCAATTGATAAGCTCTCTCTTCTGCTCGAAAATCCTGAACGTGAATCATAGAATCAGCTTTCGGAATCGCAACCAATTCAATATTATCAAAATCCAAACCTTTGGAAATCATCTGTGTTCCGACTAAAATATCGGTTTCTCCGTTTTCTAGTTTTTCGTAAAGTTTTTCATAAGCAAATTTCTTTCGCATTGCGTCAACATCCATCCTGTCAACCTCAGCATCTGAAAAAATCTTTTGAGTTTCCTCTTCGATTTGTTCAACGCCAACGCCTTTTGTATTGAGGTTGTCGCTATTGCAACTTGGGCAAGTTGTTGGTTTCCCAGAACGATGTCCGCAATAATGGCATTTCAACTCATTCGAAGCTTTATGATAAGTCATTACAACATCACAATTACTGCAATAAGTCACGTGACCGCAAGTTTCACATTCAATGACATTAGCATAACCACGACGATTGTGAAGAATGATGGTTTGCTTTTTTTGGTCTAATTGAAGATTGATTTCGTCAATCATTTTTTGACTGAAATTACCAACAATTTTCTTTTGATTTTGTGCTTCTTTGATATCAATTATTTCAAATTTGGGTAGATCCACTTTCCCGAATCTTTCATTAATAGAAACATAACGCAACTTGTCTTTTATCGCCAAATCATAGCTTTCCAAAGAAGGCGTTGCTGAACCGAGAATCAATTTGGATTGATAAAATTCTGCCAACATCATCGCCGAATCTTTCGCATTAAAAAAGAAGTTCTGGTCTTTTGGTCTGTAAGCCGAATCGTGTTCTTCATCAACAATAATCAACCCTAGATTTTCAAATGGAAGAAATAAAGAATTCCGAGTTCCAATCAGAATTTGGAGTTCATTTTTTTTGATTTTTCGCCAAACTTCTACTCTTTCAAAATCCGTCAGTTTATTATGATAAAAACCAAGTTTCTTTCCGTATTTTTTTTCGAGTCTGATTGTAATTTGTTTGGTCAAAGCAATCTCCGGCAAAAGCAACAAAACATTTTGTCCAGAATTAATACAATCTTCAATCTTCTCAAGATAAATATGCGTTTTCCCCGATGAAGTCACACCGTGAAGCAACACATTTTTCGCTTCTTCAAAAGCTTGATTGATTTCTGAAACAGCTTTTTTCTGATTATCCGTCAGTTCTTCAATTTCTTGAATTTCGCCTTCGTAAGAATCGATTCTGTGTTTTTCCAGATAATATTCTGTAACCCAACCTTTTTCTATCAAAGATTTCAGTTGTTGATTGACGAAATTACCTTCATCAAAAACCAAAGATTTCCGGATTGGATTTTCCGGATTATCAATTTGTTTGGAAAGGATATTTAAGAAAAGGTCTTTCTGTTTTTTAGCTTTATCGAGTTTCAAAAGAATTATCGCCAAATTCTCTGAAACCAAAGCTTCATCATTGACTTTTAGGTAAGCAATTTCTTTCGCTTTATATTTTTCAGTGATTTTTTCATCTACAGAAATATATCGTTCATCAATCAGCGCATTGATGGTTTTGATGATTTCTTTTTTTGGAATGAAAGCTTCAATCTCTTGTAAATTTAGCATTTGCCGAACTTCCAAAGCTTGAAGAAGATAAGTTTCGTTGGCATCCAGATTTTGCCAGTCGATGGTTCTTTCGGACAACAATCTGACGTAAGTTTCACTTTCTAATTTGAGAGAAGACGGAAACGCCAAACGGTAAATTTCGCCTAGATTACAGAGATAATAGGAGCTCAACCAATTCCAAAAATCCAACTGTTGTTTTGGAACAATCGGTTGATTATCTAAAAGATTGATGATTTCTTTCGGAACAAAAGTTTCTTCAAAATCATCGAACAATTCCGCAACAATTCCCGTATAGATTTTTTTCCCACGAAACGGAACCAGAACGCGCATTCCGACCTCAATTTTATCCAAAAAATCAGCTGGAACTTTGTAGGTGAAAGTTCCTTTGAGATTGAGCGGAAGAATGATTTGAGCGAATTGCAAACTATGATATTTTTTTAACGCAAAGCGCAAAGTTTTTTATTAATTATTAAGGATATTTTTAAGAGTCGCAAAGACGTAAATTTACCAAAGAAGAGGTAAATATTTTTTACTTATCGCCATAATGACCTTTGGCGGAAATGATTTCTACGGTAACAATATTTTCTTCGACACTATAAATCAAACGGTTTTTGCTATCGATTCTTCTTGACCAAACATTACCATTTTTATGCTTTAAACGTTCAGGTTTTCCTGTTCCAGAATATGGATTAATACGAAGTTCATCTATAAATATGTTAATTTTCTTCAAAGCCGATTTATTACCTGATTTTCTGTAAAACAGGATGTCTTTTTCTGCTTCATCCGAAAGTTTTATTTGAAAAATCATAAACCTAATAATTCTTTCTGCGCTTCTTTTGAAAGTATTTTCGATTTTGATTTTCCTGTTTTCAAGTCCGCAATTCTCCTTTCTAATTCTGCAACGTTTTCCGGAATATCATAATAAGGGTCATTGCTTGGACTTAGACTTTCAGGTTTTTCTTCCTTAAAAACAAATTGCGCATCCAAAGCTTTCAGCACTTTTTTTAGTAATGACGCTTCTTTCTTATTTCTTGGATGTATGATAATTGATGCTTCCATCGTTTTGTATTATTAAATCTTTACGAATTTACGATTTTTAATTTTTTAAAATATCATTTATCAATCATCATTCATCATTGATGATTAAACCGTATAACTCTGAAACGCTTCTTCCAGACTTGCAAATTTTCCTTTGAATTCTGAAATCGGAGAATCCTGTAATATTTTCCCTTGATGAATCAAAATCACACGAGAACATAGTGCTTCCACTTCCTGCATAATGTGTGTAGAAAGAATCACGGTTTTTTCTTTCCCAATTTCTTTGATAACGTTTCGGATTTCGACAATTTGATTGGGGTCAAGTCCGTTGGTTGGTTCATCAAGAATCAATAAATCCGGTTCATGGAGAATGGCTTGCGCTAATCCAACACGTTGTTTGTAACCTTTGGAAAGCTGACTAATTTTCTTCGATTTTTCCGGTGTAATCCCAACCAAATCGATGACCTGTTCTACTCGTTCTTTTTTTATATTATGAAGATTGGCAACGAATTGCAGATATTCTTTGACAAACATCTCATTATAAAGCGGATTATTCTCTGGAAGGAAACCGATTTTCTTTTTAGATTCGATTTCGTTTTCTGCGATGTTTTTTTCGTCCAAAAGTATTTCGCCTTCGTCAATTTTCAGCACGCCTGTGATGGATTTCATCAACGTAGATTTTCCTGCACCATTGGGTCCGAGTAATCCGATAATCTCGTTATTGGCAATCGTTATGTTGATATCATTGAGTGCAATTTGCTCTCCGAATTTTTTGGTAAGTCCTGAAATTTTTAAAGACATTCTTATTCTTTTATTGTTACAAAAATATGAAAATTGATTGGTTTTATTTTAACGCAAAGAGCGCAAAGATTTTTATACATTGTTGAAAATATTTTTAAGAGTCGCAAAGACTCCTCGCTCAACAATAAAAACAGAAATTTGAAAAAGTCTGTTTGTCACTCCGTAGGAATCTCAGCAGTTTTGATTCCTACTGAATGACAAGTAATTTGAATATGTAAAATGTTGATTTGATATAGAAATTTATAATCTTGGCGAAGCGCGCCCCGACTTGAGTGGAGCTCTTTTTCTTTTTCTCAAAAAAGAAAAAAGCGGGAACGGAAGGCGGATAAAGGCGCCCAAATGAGTATTTTGAGTTGGACGGGTGGAGATTTGTTGTTTTGCACTTTTTGCTTATGAATTTTGTGTTGTATCTTAATTTATTTTGTAACAAATTTTCAATTCCCTTACTAACTTGACAGAGTTAAAAAAATGCAATCATCTGATAAAGAATTTTTAGCGAAAATCGATAAACATAAAGGAATCGTCTTCAAGATTTCTAAAATGTATATGGATAATCGTGACGACCAGAATGACCTTTTTCAGGAGATTATTTATCAGGTTTGGAAGTCGTTTTCAAGTTTTGAAGGAAAGTCGGAATTCTCGACTTGGCTTTACAGAATTGCGCTGAACACAGCGATTATTTTCCTGAAATCCGAGAAGCGACGGAGTTTTATACAGAATGATGATGTGTCGCTCTACAAATTAAAAGAAGATGATTATAATTTGGAAGACGAGCAAAATCTGAAACTGATGTACGAATGTATCCAAAAACTCAATCCGATTGACAAAGCTTTGATTTTCTATTATCTGGAAGATTTTTCCGGAAAAGAAATGGCAGAACAAATGGGCATCTCGGAAGGCAATGCAAGAGTGAAACTGAATCGTGCGAAGGATAAGTTAAAAGAATTAATCAATAAAAGGACTTCTAGAGATTGAGTGTGATAAAGTCTTCGACTCCGCTCCGACTGACAACTAAAAGTTATCAATTATCAACCATCAATTTTCAACTATCAAAGATATGGAACTAGACAATTTTAAATCCCTATGGCAAAAGGAAGATGTTTCCGAAACACCGGAGATTTCGCCAGAAAAACAGAGACAGATACATCATCCTTTGGAAAGGATTAGAAAAAATATGCGCCACGAGTTTTGGTCGACCATTATTTTGCTTCCTATCATTTTGATTGTGATTTGGTTTTTCCCAATTCCTTTCAGATTCAGGCTTTACATCGAGGTTTTGGTGGCTTCTATGACTTTGATTACAGTTTTCTTCTTCAGTAAGTTCTTTAGACTTTATAGGGAAATCGGCAATCCTACTTTGGGAACTTATGATTCTCTGAAAGATTTGTTTCATCAATTTGAATTGAATAAACAATATTATCTTTCATTTTATCTGAGTTTTGTTCCGTTTTTGGTTTGCGAAATGATTATAATTACAGAATCGATTCCGTACACAAAAACATACAGTAATGGATTCTTGTCATTTTATCTGCTTTTCCCAGTAATTCTTGGTTTGTTTGGACTCTATTTCCTTGGCAATTGGTGGTTTCAATATTTCTATGGAAAATACATTGACCGAATCAAAAAACTGGTAGATGAAATGAAAATGGATTAATATCATTCTAATCATCAAAAGCCGTATAAAGCCTATCATCTTTACACGGCTTTTTTAATTTTCATAAGCTGAAAATTTTTGTAAATTTGCACACTTATGGGACAAATCCTAGCCATAGATTACGGAAAAGCAAGAACAGGAATTGCTGCAACAGACGACTTACAAATTATTGCAAGCGGACTGACGACAGTAGAAACTCCAAAACTTGTAGATTTTCTGAAAAAATATTTTTTAGAAAACAGCGTAGACGAAGTTGTGATAGGACTTCCCACAGATTTGAAAGGAAATATATCCGAAATCGAAACGGAAATTCAGAAATTTATTTCGGTGTTTGAAAAGGAGTTTCCTGATAAAAAAATCAATCGTCTGGATGAACGTTTTACTTCCAAAATGGCTTCTTTTTTCATTAGTCAAAGCGGAAAAAACAAAAAACAAAGACAAGAAAAAGGATTGATTGACAAAGTAAGCGCAACTATTTTGTTGCAGAATTTTTTAGAACAAAAGAGATGATTTTACCAATTAGAGCATTCGGAGATTCCGTTTTGAGAAAAAAAGCACACGATATCGACAAAGATTATCCTGAGCTTCAGACCCTAATCGATAATATGTTCGAAACGATGTACGGTGCAAACGGAATTGGTTTGGCTGCGCCTCAGATTGGGTTGGATATCAGACTTTTTGTGGTGGATGTTTCTCCACTTTCGGAAGATGAAGATTATGAAGACATCGCTGATGAATTGAAAGATTTTAAAAAAGTGTTCATCAACGCAAAAATTCTTGAAGAATCCGGAGAAGAATGGAAATTCAATGAAGGTTGTTTGAGCATCCCGGAAGTTCGTGAAGATGTGAAGAGAAAATCAACGATTAAAATAGAATATTACGATAGAAATTTCGTTAAACATACCGATACATTCTCTGACATCAGAGCAAGAGTTATCCAACACGAATATGACCACATCGAAGGAATTCTTTTTACAGACCACCTGAGTGCGTTGAAGAAAAAAATCGTGAAAGGAAAACTTCAGAAAATTGCTAATGGAGACGTTAGCGTGAGTTATAAAATGAGATTTCCAAAATAGTCAGAAGTTGGAGGTCAGAAGACCGAAGAATGCAATTAGGAAAAAGAAAAATAAAAAAATATTATTAAAACTTCGGACATCGGACTTCCGACTTCCGACAAAAATTAATCTAAAATGCAGTTAGAAAAAATTATTTCAATCTCTGGAAAACCAGGACTTTTCAAATTGGTTTCTCAACTTAAAAACGGTTTTATCGTTGAGGATATCACGACTAAGAAAAAAGCGAGCATCTCAAACTCAAGCCAAGTAAGTCTTTTGGACAACATCGCAATGTTCACATTTGATAAAGAAGTTCCTTTGTTCGAAGTTTTTGAAAATATTGCAAAAAAATACGACTACAAGGCAACAATCAACCACAAATCTTCTAGTGATGAACTAAGAGCTTTTATGGCAGAATCTCTTCCTAATTACGATTTGGAAAGAGTTTATGAGTCTGATATCAAAAAATTGGCTCAATGGTACAACTTGCTTCAAAAAGCGGGTTACATCACGCCTGAAAGTTTTGTAAAACCAGAAGCTCCTGCTGTAGAAGTTGCTGAAGAAGCTAAAGTAGTCGAAGAAAAAGCAGAGAAAAAACCGGCGGCTAAAAAAGCTCCTGCAAAAAAAACTGCTGAAAAAACAGAAGAAGCTAAAGAAGAAAAAGCGCCAGCTAAAAAACCTGCTGCTAAAAAAGCGACTAAAAAAGAAGACAAAGAATAATTATTAATTGATAATTATAAATTATAAATGCTCTCTCAGAAATGTATATTTTTGAGAGAGTTTTTTATTTATGAGAATTGTTTCATTAGTTCCTTCGATTACGGAAGCTTTGTTTGATTTGGGTTTGACGACTGACGAAATTGTTGGTCGGACGAAATTCTGCATCCATCCAAAAGATTATGTTGATAAAATTGAAATAATTGGCGGAACGAAAAACCTTAATCTAGATAAAATTAAATCTCTAAAACCAGACCTGATCATCGCTAACAAAGAGGAAAACGTCAAAGAACAAGTTGAGGAATTGATGGAAGATTTCAAAGTTTTGGTAACGAATATTGAAACTCTGGAAGACAATTATTATCTATTGAAACAACTCGGGCATCTATTTGGGAAAGAAGAAAAAGCGCAGTTTTTTAATCTGAAAACTTACGAAGCTTTTGATATTCAGAAATCTGAAAAACGTTTGAACGTCGCTTATCTGATTTGGAAAAATCCTTATATGACCATTGGTGGCGATACTTTTATTTCGAGGATTTTGGAAGAATTGGGATTAGAAAATCTGTTTAAAAATCAGAAACGATATCCGGAAATTCAATTGGAAGATTTGCAAGGCGCCGATTTGATTTTCCTTTCGTCAGAGCCATTTCCTTTCAAAGAAAAACATATTGATGAAATCCAAGAAGTTTGTCAAAATCAGAAAATTAGAATTGTTGACGGCGAAGCTTTTTCCTGGTATGGAACACATCTCGCGAAGTGTGGGGAATATTATAGAGAACTTTTGATGGAAATCAGTCAATAAAAAAAGTCGCAGTAGATTGCGACTTTAATATTTTATAAAAATTTAAATTACAAAATCTTCGCAACTTCTTCGCAAAGCCAATTCAGCAATTCTTCATCCTCTTTTGTAAATGGATCAATGGTATGAGAATCGATATCGATCTGTCCAATATTTTCTCCGTTTTTGAAAATTGGAACTACAATTTCTGCTTTTGTATCGATAGAGCAAGACAAATAATTATCTTGAGAATGAACATCTGGAACCACAAAAGTCTTTCCAGAAACAGCAACCTGACCGCAAATTCCCTTCCCAAAAGGAATGATAATATGGTCTGTAATGGCGCCTACATAAGGTCCCAGAACCAACTCGTCTTTGTCACCGTTTTTAAAATAAAATCCCGTCCAGTTGTAGTACGAAATTTCTTTATCTAAAACCTGGCAAATCTTTAAAAGCTTAGTATTTGTATCCTGTGGACTTTCCAAAATAGTTGAAAGTCTTTTTTTAAGTTCTATCATTTTTATTCTTGTATTAATTTAACCCATCAAAGCTCAGTTCCTTGTATCCAAACATCTGACGGTCTTTTATCATTTCTGAAATCCCTTCAGGAAGTTCTCCTTCCCAGCCAAGTTCCTGCGTAACAATTTTTTTAAGAATCTCCCTGGAGTAGATCTCAAGAAATTTAGGATTAAAGTTCTCAATATCTACAATTCTCTTATTAAGCTTGAAGTATTTATACAATTCCTTCAGGTTATCATGAACTTTTAGATTTTCGGATGTCAGTAATTCGCCTGTTTTCATATCTTTATATGGATAGAGATAAACACGCATGTCTTTTTTGAAGAATTTTCCGAAAGCTTCCAAAATACCACCAGGTAGGTTTTTATAATACTCTTCATCAAAAACATCCAAAAGGTTGTTTACGCCCATTGCTACGCCAATGTGTTGGTTGGTAAAAGTACAGAAGTAATCTACCATTCTATAATATTCCGAGAAATTAGATATCATAACAGTGTAGCCTAATTTTCCAAGTATATCAACTCTGTCCAAGAAATCTCTCTCATTGATGTCGCCATCTGCACGAAGATTGGAAATCGTGATTTCGAACAGAATCTGTGTGTTATAGCTATCGCAGGCATTATCCTTATTAAACATCTCGAGTCCTTGCTCGAACATATCGATATTAACTTTGGTAACGGGACGGAAACTTCCTCTTACTGCAAAAATATTTTTCTTGTAAAGAATATCAGCAGGCAGCATATTATTCCCTTCTGAGTTGAAAATTACAGCATCTGTCATCCCCAATTTTACCAGCTGAAGACTCATAAGCCTGTTATCAACGTACTGAAAACCTGGTCCATTAAAATCGATCATATCAATTTCTAAACGATCCAACGAGATGTCATCATACAAAGATTCGATAAGGATCCTCGGATTATCGGCGTAAAAATAAGCACCATAAATCAGGTTCACCCCTAAACTTCCCAGCGTTTCCTGCTGTAATGTTGCATTGGTCTCCTTGAATTTTACGTGAATAACGATTTCATTAAAATCCTCATTTTCATTATTCTGATAGCGGATACCTACCCAGCCGTGACCTTTTGAGGTTTTATCAAAATTGATCGTCGTAACTGTATTGGCATAGGAAAAAAACTTTTTTCCGGGATTTTTTTCTCTGGGAATTCTTTCTTCAATGAGTGCCATTTCGTAGCGCAACATTTTCCTGAGTCTATTTTGCGTTACATAACGATTCTTCACTTCCTTTCCATAGATGGCATCAGAAAAGTCTTTGTCATAAGCAGACATTGCCTTTGCAATGGTCTGAGACGCTCCACCTGCGCGGAAAAAATGACGAACAGTCTCCTGCCCTGCTCCTATTTCTGCAAAAGTTCCATAAATTGAAGTATCGAGATTAATCGCTAAAGCTTTCTGTTTTGGTGTAAGTTTTGGCTTTATCACAAAGAATTAGATTTATTTTGTAAATTTACCAAAAACAGCGCAATTACGAAAATGCTTTTAAAATTTTTAGGTACAGGAACATCACAGGGAATTCCTGTTATTGGAAGTCGTCATCCTGTTTGCCTTTCCGAAAACCCAAAAGATAAGCGGCTTAGGACTTCTGCAATAATTACGACAGATTCGGGCAAAAAGATCCTGATAGACTGCGGACCAGATTTTCGCCAGCAGATGCTTACCAATAAGGAGGAAGACGTAAATGCTGTTTTGGTTACTCACGAACATAATGATCACATTATCGGGTTAGATGATCTTAGGCCTTTGATTTTTAAGAATAAAGAATCAATGCCTATCTACTGTAACTGGAGAGTGGCTGAGGAAATTGAGCATCGTTTTCCTTATGCTTTCATTGAGCATAAATATCCTGGTGCACCAAGTTTTGATTTGTTTAAGATTGACGGAAATTTTAGACTATTTGATGAAATTGATGTGACTCCTATTGACATCATTCACTCCGAGATTAATATTCTTGGATTTAAATTTAAAAACCTGGCCTATATTACGGATGCAAGCAAGATTGAAGAAAGGGAAAAAGAAAAGCTTAAAAATCTGGAGGTCTTCATCATCAATTGTCTAAGAAAAACAGAACCTCATCATTCACATTTTATTCTTCCGCAGGTCTTGGAACTTGTGCAAGAGCTAAAACCAAAGAAGACTTACCTTATTCACATCAGTCATCACCTGGGTTTTCATGACGATGTAGAAGCAGAACTTCCTGATAATGTTCACCTTGCTTATGATGGATTGGAAATCGAATTTTAAATTTCAAAAAAACTTCAAAAAAACTTTTATCATAAAGATTTTTTCGATTATATTTGCACACCAATTTACAACAAGGTAACACACTTGCCCAGGTGGCGGAATTGGTAGACGCGCTGGTCTCAAACACCAGTTCTTAGGAGTACCGGTTCGATCCCGGTCCTGGGTACAAGACCGGAAAGAGGTGATAATTCACTTTCTTTCCGGTTTTTTTTAGCACCTAACTCGTTGTTTATCTGGTATATATAAGAGAGCAAAACATTAGCTCTAGTGGTTCGATAATGATTTTTAAAAAATTCCAATTTTTCAGGGAATATCGAACCAATTATTTTACGTTTTATGTTTACATCCCCATCAACATAGAATTTAGCAAGGTTTACGATGTTCGCTAATGCATCCTCTAATAGTTTTGGAAAATCTATTTTTTTATTATTATTTCCCTTTGTTAATTTAGCTTCTAATTTTTCAATTTGCTCTTTACAATCGTTCTTAATTTCAAAATATTCATCTTCATCAATCACATCCTCAAGTAACTTATTCCTTGCTAGTTTTAACCTGCTATTTAACCGATCTATCTCCAGTAGAATCGCTTTTTTTTCTTTTTGGGGATTATTCATCAACCTTTCAAAATTTTGCTTTAATACTTTCTTTAAATAGTTTTTTATAGATGTTTTCATTTCTAGAGCCTCTAGTATTTCTAAAAATTTACTATTTACTATATCTGCTTTATACCGATATCCGCAAGGAGATTGGCAATGGTAGTAATAGTACTTATTCCCAGAACGCCCCGTAGACGCACTACCAGTAATTAAATGACCACATTCCGGGCAAAGTAGAAAACCTCTTAATGGTAAATTGTCGTCAGACAATATTTTGACATTAGGTCTAGCTGGATTTACATTTCCATCCATAATGCATTGTACCTTTTCGAACAAATCTTCACTAATCAAAGGCTCATGAATACTTGTAACATAATGAGCCTCTTCTTCATTAAATTGTTCAACATAAATTTTACCACAATAAGCAGTATTTCGCAAACTTGCAAGAAAGGCACTTATCTTAACTGACCTCCCTCCCTTCCTGTTCATCATTTCCATAATCTGAGTAGCTGAAAATACACCTTTCGACATCTCCTTAAACGCCCATTTCATGTTAGAAGCTTCAGGTTCTGTTGGAGTTACGTATTTTTTCCCATTCTCTGTTATTTTATTTGCATATCCGTAAGGTGCCCTTCCCATTAACCTCCCCTCTTTTTTGGCACGTCGCATACCATAATAAGTATTCAAAGCACGTCTATCATTTTCTACCTCTGGCGCAGCGAGATATATAGCCAGCATCATTTTATTCTCAGGAATAGAAAGATCTAAAGGTTGTTCAATGGCTTGCGGTTCCACTTTAAGCTTTTTGAGGATATTGATCATTTGATAGGCATCGCCGGCGTTTCTGCTAAAACGATCCCATTTTGTGAACAACAATAGATTGGTTCTTGAACTCTTTTTCCTAAGTGTATCTAGCAGTTTGATCCATTCAGGCCTGTTAAAGGTCTTGGCTGAATAATCTTCATAAATAACCTGTCCAACTACGATACTGTTATTTTCACAGTATCGTCTCAGTCTTTCTTCCTGATCTCTTTGGGAATACCCTTTATCTGCCTGCTCATCGGTTGAAACACGAATATATAAATCGGCTTTTTTCATCTCTACAATCTTAAAATATTATTCATCTAAAAAACGCTTTACAGTAACTGTTAATAGCATTTTTAGAAATTCTACAATTTGTTCAGCTTCTTGAATTGTTAATTCAACTCCCTCTTCTTTAAATATTTTGGTAACCTCTTCAATGCTAATATTTTTAATCTCAGGTGTCCTTTCCATAACCGATATCTTTTAAATAAAAATATTCGGCACAATTAATCATCATTAGTTATGACACTCATGTGTTTCAGTTGGCATAGAAGTGCTGATTCATTATTAATCTATTAAAAGTAAATTCTTATTTATGATTTTCATCCCCTTGCGTGAAGATAACCTGTGTATATGTTTCATCAGTGAAATCTATGTACACAGATCTATTGTAAAATATTACATTAATTGATTCCGTATAAAAATTTTAAATAGCAACATAGAGAAAATTGTTGCGGTAGAAATTCGTCATTCTAATATGTAGCTAATATATAAATAATCAATCAGATGTAAAAATCAGTTTAGGTAGTGTCTAAAAATTCCATAATTATTTCTAACTTCACTTTAGTTCCAAAAGATAAATTAGAAATGAAAATAAAGCACAGAGCGGAAGATATTTTTTCTACGGCTTTAGGTAATGGTGAAGCATTATCCATCGAAGATTTCGAAGAGATATTCTTTAAATATAAAAACGATAATAAAATTTCAGTAAATCAATTTTGGGATGATCATGTTGATAGTCTGAACAAGGCTAGAAGAACTGGGAATGCAAAATACTATAAAGAGTGTAAAATTTCATTCTTGGGCTTTTTAGAAAATAAAGTAATATATTTTAAAAGCATTACGCCAGCACTTTTAATGGATTACGAAGTCTATTTAAGATCGAGAGGTTCTCAAGACAGCGGCATAGCTGTTAGAATGCGCGCTATCCGTTCGATTTACAATACCGCAATCATTAAGGGTGTTGCCTCTAAAGAAAACTACCCTTTTAACAGCTACAAGATTTCAAAATTGAAAGCTGCAAGCAATAAACGAGCTATCTCATTCGAAAATATTCAAAAGATCCGCAGTTTAGATTTGAGTAAAGAACCAACACTGATCAATTCCAGAAATTATTTTGTATTTAGTTACTACACAGGAGGCATGAACTTTTTCGATATGATGAAACTTGAATGGAAAGACATTATTGATGATAATATCAACTATCAGCGTAGTAAAACTAAAATAAATTTTGTCATCAAAATAACTCAGCCAATGTCAGAAATATTATTGTATTATAAAAAATTACAGAAGAGTAAAAAATATGTTTTTCCTTTAATTGTGAATGAAAAATGTACTCCACAGCAGTTAGAATACAGAAAGCATAAAACACTTCAAAAGTTCAACAATGATTTACAAAAGATTTCCACATTATGTGAAATAGAAACTAAATTAACAAGTTATGTAGCAAGACATAGTTTTGCTACAAATCTTAAACAAAAAGGAGTTTCAATTGATATCATATCAGAAGCTATGGGGCACCAGAATGTAGCCATAACGCAGACTTATCTTAAAGAGCTTGAATCATCGGTAATTGAAAGTGCTGTCGAACAGTTACTTTAATAATTTGCTTGGTTCATCAAATCAAACCCGAGCCAAAGGCGAACTGGCGAAGCAAATGCTTGTAAATATGTGGTTTGGAAAGATATAAAAGTGTTTCTGCCGATATGAAACAGGTCAACACCGCTCCTACAAAAGAAGCAGCAAAAGCCACCTTAGAAGATTTCACAGCAAAATGGGAAAATAAATATTTATATGCTATTCAATCCTGGTGAAACAATTGGGATGAATTAATTGTGTTTTTTGATTTCCGAATCGAAATTCGTAAAATCATATATACTTCTAATTTAATCGAAAATCTGAATGGAAAATAAGAAAATATACCAAAAATAAAATGTCTTTTCCCACCGACGATGCGGTTTTGAAGTCTGTTTATTTAGCCCTAAAAGAATCAACTAAAAAATGGACGATGCCTATTCATAATTGGGGCATTGTCCTCAACCAGTTTATGCTTATTTTTGAAAAAAGGCTCAGATTATAAAATCTAAGCCCTAACTTTTTAACTTACACACTTTATGTAAGAGTGTCAAAAAAGAAGGTCACTAAAAAGCAAGCTTCTAACATTATAATAAAAATCTATAATTGTGAGAATAGTATAGCAAATCCACCACCTCTTGCCAGATCAACCGACAAAATCGTTGTACTGTCAACATGTCTTTCTTCAATGATTACAGAATATGGATTTGTTTCATAATCTGCACCTTTCCCGTCGCGGAAAATTTTAGCTTTGTATTTTTTATTAGAATCCCAAAACTTAAGATTCAATTTTACAGTTCTAGCATTCTTTTTTTGCCGGAGTTTTTCGTGCACTCATCTTTTATGCCGTGGTTTTTGTGGTAATTGCCATAATTTTTTTTATATTATTATTTTGAATTGGTTTCTAGCCATTTACAATTAATCCACCATTCGGATGAATTACCTGCGCGGTTATTTGTGTGGCGGAATCTGTCGCTAGAAATAAAAAACTTCCAGCAATTTCTTCTTCGGTTGCATTTCTTTCCAAAGGAGGTTTCTTAGAATCTTCTTCCTTTTGATTAAAAGTTTTTTCGGTCAAAGGGGTTGCAACTGGACCAGGTGCCACAGCATTAACACGAATGCCTTTGGATTTTGATTGTAATGCAAGGGATCTTGTAAATGAAACAATTGCCCCTTTCGTGGCGCTGTAATCTAGAAGTTGTTTATGCCCCTGATAAGCTGTAGCGGAAGTCGTATTGATAACACAATCACCCATTTTTAAATGAGGAAATGCGGCCTTGGTAAGTAATATCATTCCAATGATATTAGCATTAAATGTTTCTCGTATATGATCTTCCTGTAGATCTAAAATATCATCACAAGGAAATTGAACACCAGCATTATTAATTAAAATATCTAATGTTCCGAATTCAGATACTATTTTATTAACCGTCATTTTACAGAATTGGAAATTATTGACATCTCCGGAAAAAAGAGTAGCCTTCCTTCCCAACTTTTCAATCTCATCCTTAGCATCTTCAGCGTCTTTATCATTAGTATGGTAAATTATACCAATATTAGCGCCTTCTTTAGCAAATAATAACGCCACTGCTTTCCCTATTCCGCTATCAGCTCCAGAAATTAAAACCGATTTATTTTGTAATTGTAATTTATCTGCCATCCTACGCTATAAATTCTAAATGATCTCTTTTAACTTCACATCTGAGACAACCGATAACATACTCCATAAAATAGTTTTGGGCATCAACCGCTTTTGTCATAGGATGAAGTTCAATTTTATCACTTCTGATGATTGTCCCTTTATAAGAAATACAATAGTATGCATAGATCTCACCATTTGATTCTTCAACTGGAGTGGCAAATCCTGTTGTGCCAATTCCCCATTCTGTATTAAAAAGCTTAGCAACATTTATAGCCATTTGCTCACTAATATTTCTAGATACACTGTTGACAGCCGTAGCTTCGTCTTTTTCGATATTTAATAGGTTGACTTTTTGCTCCAAATTATATGCAGTTAAGCCGCCTTTATAGAATTGTTCCGCTTGAGGGATTTGCGAAAAAGCCATTTGAAGTGAACCCGAAGTCACACTTTCTGCAACTGAAATAGTTTCTTTTCTTTTTAGAAGATGTTGTCCTATTTTATTTAAAGGTAAATTAGATGATTCCACAATGATATAAATTGAAGTGATTAAAAAGAATAGTTTACTCCGATTCTGTAATACAATTCTACTGCCAAATGATATTATATTTCCGAACTAGATAAGGAAATATTATTTAAGTTATTTATAATTTGAATCACAATATATAACTCATTTAAAATCAAATAAGCTGCTTTAGAATATTATCGTAATCTTGTATAGATTCTAATCAAACACCTTAGATATAATTTACACCCTTTGTTAGAAAATTTAGACTTATATTTAAGATGAACAATGTTGCACATCAAAAAATTGTGCAGAGAAGTATATACCTTTAGAAACTTAATTGCATTTTTTTAGGATTTAAAGTTTATTGATTCTTAGATTATATTCGAGAATTAATGATCTTGGAAAGAGTTTGATCTTTCGTAATATAGGCATTCATCCAACTAATGAAAGTTGTTTGTTTATTTCTAAAATTAATTATAGCATGTTATGTGCTATAATAAAAATAGCAGTATGACAGACTTACGGAAGGTGCTTTGTAGGATCTTTTTCAAAATGATAGAAAAATACACTGAAACTATTTAATTATAAAACCAAAGTATTTTTCTAGTGGTATGGAAACATTGTGCTGGCATAAGCTTTTAGAGGAAGGAAGGAATAAAACTATATACGTAAGTGAAAGACCGAAGGTCGACAGCCAATTAATTATAATCTCTCTGGCAATAAAAAAATTGGCTGGGGATATTGGCTATCTTTTACTATTGGCAAATGACTACTCTATCTGCTTCATTTTTGTGCATCATACAAATTGGGTGGAAATAAAGCGGAGGGAAGAAGTGGGTGAAAAATGGTTCTTCCTTTACAAGCAGAAGCATTTTACATAATCTCAAATTATGGGCAATGATGCAATTGGTTTTGCACGTAAGGGAGCCTGCGGACTGGAGGGCAACGGTGTAGCGGTTGGCAAGTGCGTATAATTTCGATTATGTAACTTGCTGTGGCAGAGCGGGGTTTTTTGGGCTGCTTAATTTCTATCCAAACAACGTCGTCGGTTCATCATCCATATCAAGATTTATGGCAAGCAGTTCAGATTCGTGGTTCGGGAAAGCAAATTCTTCAATATCTCTATCTAAAAGCCACTGTTTCTCAATGCTATGGTGCAGGATAACCGGCATACGATGTTTTGAATTGTGGATTTCTGCCATTAGTTCGTTGGCTTGTGTGGTAACAATGGAAACGGTAGCAATTTCTTCTCCACTTTCTTTGTCCGTCCATCCTGCTGTAAATGCCGCTAAGAGAGAAAATTTCCTGGTCTTTAACGGTGAGATAATGTTTATGTTTCTGCTTCCCTTTGTCGTCAAGCCATTTCCATTCATAAAAACCATTTACCAAAACCAGGCAGCGTTTGTTGAAACTGTTTTTAAAGGAAGGTTTTTCTTTAATGGTTTCAATCTTCGCATTAAGTGTCTGTTTTTGAATGGCACGGTCTTTTGCTCAGAATGGAATAAGGCCCCATGTTGCTGTGGATAATATATCTCTGGTTTCATCCATAATTATTGGCAATTGCGGGTGTGAAAAACCATTTAGCAATTAGAAGGCTTAAAGTCTTGCTGTTTATTTTATAAATTAATCATCACCCCAAAAAGAAATACGGAAACCCTCTTTAAACAATTCTGGATTTTCAGTCATATTTCCGATAATTTCAAAAGAGGAAGAATCACTTTCTAAACTTGAAATTCCATCTTCGTTTTCAAGATAGAATCATCCTTACTTGTAAACCACTTTTTCATTGAGTGGACTATTTAGTTGTATTTCTCCGGAATAAGAACGCAAAATATCTCCCACAAAGATTTCTTGAGCGTTTTTATCTTTTAGTTCTGTTGATTTTCTTTCGCTATTTTTCATCTTATGATTCTTCAAAATTCAATTGATAAGCACTGGAACGGCCGCCCCCTATTTTGATGAAGGCTTGGATTTCGGAAAGGTGTTGTAAATCTCTCGTTGCTGTGGCCTTGGAGGTTTTGTTGATGGAAATGTATTTTTTGGCGGTCATTCCTCCTTTGAATCCGTCTTCGCCTGCTTCCATCATTTTGTTTATGGCTTTGAGTTGGCGTTCATTCAACTGGTCTTTCAAGCGATCAAAAAAATTGGTCTTTTTCAAAGTAAAAACCACCAGATTTTTGGTATCCTCCAGAGCTGACTGTAAAATATTGAAGAAATAAACCACCCAATCTGTGATTTGTAGGCTTCTTTGGGCTTTTTTAAGTTCCTCATAATATTTTGCTTTGTCTTTTTCAATCGCTTTTGAAAGACTAATAAAAATGGGCATTTCCAATTTTTCGGCTAAGGCTTTTTCGGCTAAAGCACGACCAATACGGCCGTTGCCATCTTCAAAAGGGTGCAAAGTTTCAAAATACAAATGAACTAAAGCAGAAAATAGCATCGCTTCTCCGACTTTGCCTAAATCTTTTTCTGAAAAGTCTTGATACCACTTTAAAAACTGACTAATTAAATGCGGTAAATCCTTTGATGGTGGCGCTTCGTAATGGATTTTGAAATTTCCATAACTACCAGAAACCACTTGCATCGGCTCTCCGCCAGTACGAAAAATGCCTGCATTAATTCCTTTTTCGGCATCCATCAGGATTTTATGCCAATTCTGGATTAATGCTTTATCCATAGGTTTTGCGTAGCTATTCTGCACTTCAATCATCAGTAATGCAATGGCGTTGGCTTTTTTGTTTTTAGAGGTTTTATGAAAATATTTCACTCCTAAATTGACTTTTAGTGAGGACATTACATCTTCTCTGCTAAAATATTCACCCTCAATTTCTGACGTTTTTAAGGCTTCAGACAACATAATTTCAGTAAAAACTTCCTGTTTATTTTCCTGTGAAAAGCTACTCAGCATTCCGTTGGCTTCGCCCAATTGTAAAGCAAAGTTTTGTATGTTAGGAAGTAATTTCTCTGTACTAAAAGAAAAATTAGGGAAGTTTTCTAATTGCCAAATAAAAGTCATGAGCCGATTATGTTTTATATTCGGCTCAAATATACTAAAAATAATGAGCCGAATAATTGGTTTATTCGGCTCAAATTGAAAACTTATAATATCTTTGAAGTGGCAAATTAAATGTTCTACTACACAACTAAAATAAAGTTCGTCCGTAGAAAAAAACCGGTTGCCTTCATTACAAATTAGGATTAAAAAGGTTTTCGGCATTATCATTTTGATTAGGTCCATTTAGAAAATTTTCGGTACGCCATCTTAAAAAATTAGACCACGGAATGTCGGACAAATGTCCATTAGGACAAAATAAAACCAAATTGGACTGACTTAGTTCTCTATATTCTCTTAACTGAATTGTTGTACCGTCTTCATTTTTCACTTCAATAGTTTTTAAATAATCAGTACCATCTCTGGGTGGCGCAAAAGGGCTATGCCCGTTGCACGGAAAGCATTTTACATAATCTCAAATTATGGGCAATGATGCAGTTGGTTTTGCACGTAAGGGAGCCTGCGGACTGGAGGGCAACGTTTTGCAACAAAACTATGGTGATTTCAGAATTTATCCTTCTGATAATTGGGGAATCTGCTTTGTGTATGAATATGAAAAGGGATTAAGTATTTGGAAAGAAGGAATTACCATTGAGCAAAAAGAAAAAATCAAAGAGGATTTAATCGGAAGCATTTCAGATTTTCATTTCATAGACAATGAATTCCATAATAACACAACCTATGTAATGGCCTTTAACCAAAATGAAGAACTTATGTTTAAAGACGAAGAAGAATTTGCCTGGGAAGCAAACAACACCAATTTGTTTGATACAATAGCAAATATTCTTAAACCTCATCTAAACGAAGAAACTAGAAAAATGTTCCTCGAAATTAATAATAAATTGGAATAAAATTTTTAAGACAAGTTACAGTCTAAGCCACTCTTTCAGTGGCTTTTTGTTTTTCAAAATCTGTTGAATTACAGTTGAAAATGTCGGTGCATTAACTCCCGAAAATGGAATAATAAAATTTTCATTTCTATCAATCACTGCAAACTCATTTCCTTTTGAAATTAAAAAATAGTTCATTCCTAAATAAGCACCTGCACCGTATTGGGCCTCAATCACAAAATTTCCTTTGCGATCGCAGAAGCCAAAAGCAGTGCCATCGATACTTACATTGGCAAAATCTAAAATAAAAGTATCTACAAGTTTGAAAGCATAGTGGCCAACGCTATGGTTTTACATATTATACAGCCTCCAATGTTCATTCGTTCTACCCCAAAAGTGGTATCTGAAAGCAGGTTTTATTTCATCAAACATACCCTTTGTTATAACATTAAAAAATTCGTCAGTGATAACAAATTTTTTATCTTTTTCAACAATGAAAAAGCCGTGGTATAGTAACTTACCCAATTTTTTGTAATAAAATTCTTCATCACTAAAAACTTCAATTTTAAAATCTTCCATTTTTTTCTTACAAAATAACATGTTCAATCAGACAAAACAGGACATTCTACCAAAAGACTTAATTTGTCTTTATCCTATATTAATTTTACAGAAAAAAAATGGGACAAGTAGTTTTATTTAAAAACAAAATCATCAAAATTAACCAGGCCAATACTAAGGAAATATTATTGTACAACAAAAGGACAAAAGAATGGAAGAAAATGTATTCATTTGAAAGACATATCCATAATATCGGTTCGGGTCCACACTGGATGATTGCCAACACAGAAAAAGGATTTTTCTTTTCTGAAGATGCCAAAAAATTTATCTGCTATGATGAATTTACAAAGCAAAACACAAAATGATTAAACCGAATTTTATATAATTTTGAAATTAACTTAAGAAAATGAAAATCCTCTTCCTTTCCGATACCCATTCCCAACACCGCAAACTGAAAAATTTGCCGGAAGCAGATATGGTGATTCACGCCGGTGATGTTTCTAAAACGGGTAGAGACCACGAAGTGGAAGATTTTATGAGATGGTTCAGCGCTTTAGATTACAAATACAAAGTTTTTATAGCGGGGAATCACGATTTTTTCTTTGAAAATGAAACCGCAAAAAGCATCGCAAGATTTTTAAATGGAAATACATTCTATTTATTTAATTCAACTATTGAAATAGAAGGTTTAAAAATTTGGGGTTAACCATTCACTCCAACTTTTTTTAACTGGGCGTTTAATCTTGACAGAGGAAAAGATATTCAACAAGTTTGGAACGAAATTCCAAATGATACCGATATTTGGTAACACACGGTCCACCTCTTGGTATTTTAGACCGAACTGCAGACCAACTGAATGTTGGTTGTGAAAATCTGCTGAAAAAAGTCAAAAAGATTAAACCAAAATATCATTTGTTTGGTCAAATTCACGAAGGATATGGAATTTTGAATACCAAGACAACCATTTTCATAAACGGTAGCGTATTAAATGAAAATTATCAACTCGTCAATCAACCTGTTTTCTTTGATTTTTCAAAAAACCTTTACCCTAAAAGACTATATTTAGATGATGTAAGACCAACTCCGGAAGGTTTTGAACGCGCTTATGATTTTGAAGAATTTGTAAATTACATCTCACAAAATGGGCTTCCTGACTTCATCAGTTTTGACCACGATTTGGGTGAAGGGAAAACCGGTCTCGACTGTGCTAAGTTTTTGGTGGAATACTGCCTGGATAACCAAATTCATAAAATTAATTTCCAAGTTCACAGTCAGAATCCTGTTGGTAAGGAAAATATTGAATTTCTGCTTAAAAATTTCAACAAACACAATTAGAAAGACTTCTTTTGTCGCCTTCATAGGATAGATTTGAGAAATTTAATTTTCAAAAAGATTGAAATGCCCCTAATCATTTCCATTGGTTTAAGACTGATTCAAATTTCTAAAAGTACTCCATTTATCCTTGAAATTTCTGATAATGCAGGGATTTCGTGGGAAATAAGATTTCCCGGCTCTAATGAAATTGGGGAATTTATTGATATATTCAGGCGTGGTGAGACGATATTTGCAACTACGACAAAAGGCAGATTCAGATCGGTAGATGCAGGACAAAGCTGGATGCAGATTTAGTTTCGAAAGAATTAATTTTCCCAAATCAGTTGCTGACATCTTGAATGAAAATTACTGTTTCTTTCTTCTTGGGTTAACGTTGGTGAAAATGGAATCTTATTACCATTGCGGTCTGCAATAAAGCAAAGTTCATCGGAATCCGTTTCTGGATATTCCCAATAATTCAATGCAATTTTTGCTCTGCCGTTTTGCGGGTTAAACTCGCGGATTACCATATCTGAAATAAATGGAAAGAGTTCATTACCGTCAATATCAATAATGCCGAAAATAATTTTTTGGTAATCTTTTGTAAAATGTTTAAAATAATCTGAATAATAAATACCCTCATACTCCAATTGTACTTTATCGAAGAAAACATCCACTGTTTTTCCCGCGCAGTAATTTTCTCCTACAAACTCCAAATGGTCCCATTTGAAATCTATTATGATGTTTTCTTGATAGTCGATAAGGCCGTATTTGTTATTTTTTGAGGCAATAATATATTTATCATTGAAACTAAAAATATCATCGTATTCCAATGGTAAAATCGTATTTCTGTGGATGTCCATCATTTCCCACTTTCCGTTAAGTGAAACGACTACTTTTGGAATCTCGGCTGCTAAATCCCCAAAGAGTTGATCGTAGATAAATGGAAAAACCTCATGATTTTTACGGTCAAAAATTCCAAGTTTTCCTTCCTTTTTTGCAATACAATAGCCGTTTTCAAAAAATGGATACTGAACCATTTGATAATCATCCGGAATGACAAGATAACCTTCCTGATTAACAAAACCCCACCCATTATCAGTGCAAACCCAACCATAACCTTCTTCATCAAATTCGGTAACTTCTTCCCATTTTGTAGGATGAAACCCTCTTTCTTCGTAATCTCCTGCCAAATCGTTGGCTTCCCAAGGGTGTATTTTTTTCATTTTAATGCTATTTTATTTTTTTCGGCATTAACTGCGGACAAAAAAGCATCCACTAATTCAGAAAGTTCAAAATTTATATTATTAAATTTTTTAAATTGTTTTGATATAAACCAACTATTTTTTTTTCTATCGAATGTTTTATCAAAAAATTGATTATAGAAACTTTCACCTTGTAATTCTGTATAGTTTTTCTTATCTGTATTCCTAATTCCAAATTCTTTTTTTTTCGGATTTATGCGTATTAAGATTTCATCATTATTAAAACCTTTGAAAACTATATCTATCCATTTTTCCGTTTGCTCAGGATTATAATTTTCAAAATTACGTAAGAATGATTCTGAATTAAATTTTGAAGTTGGTTTGAGAAGTTTGGGTTTAATTTCTTCTGAATTATGAAGTGTAAAAGGTTCTACGACATCACCATCCATAATCCTTCTCAATGTTTCGCTAATTGCATCATTTTCTGCCGGAAAATTATTATATGATGGATGTGGAATACCATAAACGATTTTACCATTTAACTCGCCTTGAACTAGCAACCTTTTTTTGAAGCCCTGAATTAAGACCTTATTACTTTTAGAGATTTTATCAATACCAGTCCCAGTTCCTAAAACAATTATATGTTTTGGATTTATTAAATTGATAAGATCTAAGGTTTGTGAAATATTTTCTTGAATTGCATTTGTTAATTCGTTCTTGTTTATTTCTGAAAAACTGGTGGAACTGTAATAAATATAGTTTGTAAAAACAAAATCATATTTATCTATTGAATTTTTAAGAAAGGCTATTTTGCGTAATCCATTCCCATATTTCCATTTTCCTGCAAAAAATTCTTTATCGAAAGACGGGTTCCCTTTTAGTAATCTCTGTGCTGTCAATTTAGAATTTAATTTATCAAATTCCCAATCAGGATTATTTATCTGACAATCGTAGCCATACCCTCCGCCAGGATTCAGACCAATAAACAATATTTCAGGATTCAGTTTAGCCTTTGATTGAAATGGATAATATTCCAGATTAAACTTTTCAGCATTTGGTGTGCATTTCTCAATAACTTTTTCAGCCCAAGCAACAAGTGACGGTGAAAATTGGTTTTCCATATTTATCTACTTTCCTACAAAGATAACCTATCAAAAAGACAAATCAAGTCGCTGAAAGAAGATTTATGAATGACTTATTTTGGCTTATACTGCTAATATTTTTACGGTTTAAAATTAAGTTATGGAATTAATGAAAAAAATTAGAGAACGGTATTTTGAGGAAGTAACTGAAGATAAATGAGACAGAAAAAATTATAATTAGAAAGAAGTTTTTAAGATTTTTGGGAACTGCGATGCTACTGTTTTTCGTTTTGCAGCTTGGCGAAGTGGCGGAAATCGAAGCGCAAATGTTCAGTTTTGCACGAAAGTTCAATCGAAGAAGTGAACTTGAATTTAGCACTGAGCCCGCCATTTTGCCAAACTGCTGTTATGCGTTCGCCCTTATTTTCTGTAGTATCTATTGTTGTCATATTAGTGTCAATAAATAACCGATTAATGAACCGCCCAAAACTACAAAAGCACTATTTAATTTCTTATATCCAAATGCGATTGCAATACTTAAAACTGCAATCAAAATTGTCCGCCAATCGGTAATAGTGTCTTTACTCATATCAAAACAAATTGCTACAATTATAGCGACTGACGCAACGTTTACAGCGTCCAAAAATGCTGAAAACAGTTTTGAGTTCCGCATTTTTTTTACGATTGGGTTGAGCAAAGCGACAAACACAAATGAAGGTAAAAATATAGCGATTGTCGAAACGATTGCCCCTGTGAAACCGTTGATTTGATAACCAATAAACGTAACCGAAGAAAAAACGGGTCCGGGTGTAAATTGTCCAACCGCAATGGCATCAATTAATTGTTGTCTTGTTAAAAGTCCTGTTGAAACCAATTCCGTATCGAGAAATGCAAACAAAACATAACCGCTTCCGTAAAGTATGGCACCAATTTTTAGGAAAATCCAAAATAAGTTGGCGTTGGTTGCAGAAAGAATAGTCGTATTTGTAATTTGCAGTAATGTTAAAGGCAGAAAACTGTTGAGATTACTATTTTTTCTGTTTCTTAAATGTGCCAAAAATAACGCAACGAAACCTGCTCCAAACATCAAATAAATTTCGTTGATGTTGAATAATGAAGCAAGCAAAACCAATAATCCGATAATGATGAGTTCAGTTGATTTTAATGATTTTTTTGCCAATGGAAAAATTGCTCCCAAAATAATGGCGATTATGGCTGGTTTTATGCCATAAATAAAGGGTTGAACTTCTGGAACTTGTCCGTATTTTTTGTAGAGATAAGCAAAAATTCCTGTAATAAAAACGGCGGGTAAAATGAAACAAAGACCTGCAACAATCAACCCCTTCCAACCGCCTTTTTCGTGTCCTATATGAATTGCCATTTCGGTGCTGTTTGGTCCAGGAATTAAATTGGTTGCACCAATCAAGTCCAAAAAATGCTGTTCGGTCAGCCATTTTCTTTTGGTAACCACTTCGTCTTGCATCATAGCAATGTGTGCAGCTGGTCCACCAAAACCAATAATTCCCAATTTTAGAAAAAGTGTGGCAATATCTTTTAAATTCGCTTTATGCTCCATTTCTTGTTAAAGTTTTGTCAGCTGACCAAAAGCCTCCGCCTTTAATTAACAAAAATAAACTTCCCAAAAGCATTGCCCAATCGGTTCTGCTTCCGTGCATCATTTCCCAAAAACCTTTTTCGGCTAAAACTTCTGATTTAGTTGTAGCAATGGCAACCAACATTATTATAATCAATGGAATACTTGCCAATCTTGTAAAAAGTCCGACAAGACTAAGTAGTCCACAAACAATTTCAAAACCGCCAACAAAACTGCCTAAAAATTCATGCGAAGGCAAACCAATTTTTTCAAATCGTCCTGTTCCAAGTGTGTCGGCAAATAAAAATTTCTGAATTCCTTCTGAAAGAAAAACTGCTCCAACCATTAATCGAATGAGGATTGTCGTTTTTGAGTTGTTAGTATTTAATATTCGGTTTTTCATTTAGAATATGTTTTCTTCAACAAAATTTTTGCAATAATCTTTAATCATTTGTCGCACTTCTCGAAACAGATTGTTGATTTCTTCTTCCGTTCCAGTTGCTTTTGCTGGGTCGGGAAAATTGTAATGAAATTTTTGAGCTTTTGTCGGAAAAAATGGACAGCGTTCTTTGGCGTTGTCGCAAACTGTGATTACAAAGTCAAAATCAATGTTTCGGTATTCGTCAATGTTGTTGGAAGTGTGATTTGAAATGTCAATTTCGTCTTCATTCATTGTTGCAATTGCTTTCGGATTTACTCCGTGAGTTTCTACACCTGCACTAAAAATTTCGGCTTTTTGTCCTGCAAAATGTCTTAAATATCCTTCTGCAATTTGGCTTCTGCAACTGTTTCCTGTGCAAAGCACTAATACTTTTTTTGTCATAATTTTAAACGAATAACCAAATGATATTGATAATGCAAAACTTTGGGTCGAAGCCAAAAATGAGTTGCAACACGATAACAGATGTTGTGATAATAATGGTTTTTTTGTATTTTATTAGTTTTTCTTTCATCTTAACAACAGCCTGAATTTGGTTTACAAACTGTTTGATTTACTGATAATTCTGCTAAATTTTTCTTTTGCTTTTCTGATGGAAGTCCGCAAGCATCTTGTGCCAAACAAGCAGTAGTTTTATTTTTTAGCACAAATGTCTTTCCGTTAAAATCTAAATCATATTTTCCGATTGTTTCGCTTTGATATTCCACTTCAATTTCAGCATCTTCGATGCCTAACTTCTCTTCCGAAAGTTGGATAATGTTCAAAAGTTTGGCTGGTTTTAGACGGTGTTCAAAATCATCTGCATTCCAAAGTTGAAAACTCACTACTTTTTCGGTACGAATTACACCACCACAATCAATAAAGTTTTTGGTGATTTGTCCTACCTCTGTAACGTGAAAATGTTCGGGTACAAAAGTTCCATTTTCTAACTGAAATGCAACGTTATCGAGCGTTGGTAAAATTTGTTTTATTTCTGATAATTTCATTGTTTTATTCTTTATAGTTTAAATGCAATATTGCGATATGAATAATTAAAAAAATGTTTTAGCAACATTTGGTTTTGGAAACTGTCTGCACAATTTTAGAAAAGTAAACATTCAAAATGTCAATTGTTTTTTCGTCAATGCAGTAGCAAATAGTATTTCCTTCAATGTTTCCTTTTATTATTCCAGCGTTTTTAAGTTCCTTTAAATGTTGCGAAACGGTTGGTTGAGCCAATGGAAGTTCGTTTACGATGTCGCCACAAATACATTCGTTTACTTTCAATAAATACTCAATAATTGCAATTCTTGCAGGATGTCCCAACGCTTTTGCGATGGTCGCTATTTGATTTTGGCGGTCTGTAAAATGTTCTGTTTTGGTCGCTCCCATAATTTCATAAAATTTAATATTGCAATATTACGATATTGATTTTTGTTGAGCAAGTATTTTGTCAGATTTTGTCAATTTGTTGTCAGGTTGATGTTTGTACGGTCGGTCGGATAGGGTGACGCATAACACTCTAATAGTTTCATTCTATTTATTTTGTTTGCTTCAAACAACATCAAATAATTAGTAAAACGACATTTTTTGTCGTTTTACTACTTTATATTTGCTAAAATAAACGATCTAGCAATGCTCGAAATTACTGCCGAAGAACTTAATAAATTCTCTAAATTAAGTGATAAAGTACGAAAAGTAGAAGTTCGTGCAAAAGATTATCTTTTACAACTTGAGCCATTATTGCAAAAACAAGAAAATGAAGATTGGATCGATGATTTTGAGATTGAACCCCGGGTTTCTGTTTTCAGTTACGATGAAGATTACTGTAAATCCGAAAACATAGAGCTTGGAGATGAGATCATTACCGAAAAAGAAATCAGTTATATGTTTTTTGGGTTAACCAGTGACCTTTTTTATTTGAATGGGAAATGAATTTAAGGGAAGTAAAAATCACCCTTTTAAAGACCTGCATTTCGGTTATCTGATGCACTGCCTTGTGTTTCATTCCCAACTAGATTTTGACGACTTTATGCATATTGACGATGTTTGGCTTGAACTGGAAGTCAGACTGCAGTTTTTTACAGATAAAACACCTTTTAAATAAAGATATAATATGGCCAAAGAAGAACAAATGCTCCGCCTGCAATATATTCAGGATATTTTGCGAAGCAAAAAGGAAAAAGGCGCAAGTTATCAAGACATTAAATCCTATCTAGAAAAGAAATTTGAAGAGAAAGATTTGGGCGAACTAAAATTTACAGAGCGGACTTTTCAACGCGATAAAAAAGCCATTCTGAAAGTTACCGGTATTGAAATTTCCTACAGCCGATCGCGAGATATTTATTATATTTCTGAAGAGGAACTGACCAACGCCGAAGAATCTGTTTTAGATAATTTGCTTTTGATAGAAGCCTATCGACAGACCAAAAGCAACTCGAATATTATGATTTTCGAACCCCGAAAAGCACGGGGTTTAAACCATCTCAACGGCATTATTCACGCTATACAGAACCGAAAAATATTAGGATTTACTTACCACAAATTCTGGACAGATGAAACTTCTGAACGGATCGTAGAACCTTATGCATTGAAAGAGTTTCAGCACCGTTGGTATCTGCTTGCAAACGAACATAAAAAAAGTGATTTTCTGGTAAAAACATTTGCTTTAGACCGTATACAGAATCTGGATATTAAAAGTTCTTCATTTGTAAGACAAAAATTTGATCCGCGGAAAACATTTGAAAACTCTTTTGGCATTATATCAACCGAAGGACAACAACCAATGGAAATTGTACTGTCTTTTACCTGGGAACAGGGCAATTATGCAAAGTCATTACCCCTTCATCATTCACAGACGTTTGTAAAGGAAGAAAATGACAGGACATATTTTAAATATTTACTGGTTCCGACTTACGATTTCTTTCAGGAAATTCTTTGGCACGGACAGGCGGTAAAAGTAGAATATCCTGAAGTTTTAGTAAAACAAATAGAGTATGAAATTAAAGAATGCCTAAAACAATATTAATAACCTTCATTCGGAATTGGTTATGCCGTGAAATTTTATATGGATGGCCTGAAAGAAATTGAAAAGAAAAAAACAAATTGAAAAGAAACTAATGCCTCATGCTCATTATGTAACTTGCGGTGGCAAAGCGGTGGTTTCTATTTATTTGGAAATCGTAAACAATAAGTCTTTATCAGAATAATCTAATTTTATTAACCTTCAAAATCTAATAAGTTAATGTCGAGTTCATTATGATTTACGAGATACTTAATTTGATCATCTAAATTATCACAAATTTGAAGTAGAATTTGAACGTTTTTATCTTCAACCGTTCTAAAATGATTAAGTGTGAAAGTGTATTTATCTCCCACATCAATAGCATCGGCGAGATGGTTCATTTCTCCAGACATTGCTAAATTTACAATATTATCAAAAGTATTGTTTCTAGAAATAATTAGATCCTGTACTGTTAAATAGACTTTTTCGTTGTGCTCTTTCATAAAATGATTTTTAGAATAAAGTGGTTGGTTCTGCAGGTGCATCTAAATTCAACGCCAATAATTCAGATTCGTGATTTGGAAAAGCAAAGTCTTCTATATCTCTGTCTTTCAGCCATTCCTTTTCCATTGATCTGTATAATACTATCGGCATACGATGTTTAGTATTGTGAATTTCCGTCATTAATTCATTTGCCTGCGTGGTAACGATCGAGAAGGTGTTAAGTTCTTCGCCGGTATCCTTATCTGTCCAATTACTATAAATACCTCCTAATGAAAATATCTCCTGATTTTTAACTGTAAGAAAATGTTTGTGTTTGTCTTTACCCTTATCATCCAGCCATTTCCACTCAAGACCAGGCCGAAGAATGCGGCAAACAGTCTAAAACCGTTATCTGGTTTGCAAATAGCAAAAAGGCTCTTGCTGTAATCGCTATCGCCGATAAGATTAAGGAAACATCGGTGCAGGCTATCCGGGAAATGCAGGAAATGGGCATTGACCTGTATATGCTGACCGGAGATAATGAAGCTACCGCTAAAGCCATTGCGGAGCAGACAGGCATCAAGCATTACAAAGCCGAAGTTTTGCCACAGCATAAAGCCGACTTTGTGAAAGAACTGCAAAGTAAAGGAAAGCTAGTGGCAATGGTGGGCGATGGTATCAACGACAGCACCGCATTGGCAACAGCCGATGTAAGTATCGCAATGGGCAAAGGCAGCGACATCGCAATGGACGTAGCCAAGATGACCATCATTTCGTCCGACCTGACCAAGATACCGCAGGCAATACGCTTGTCCAAACAGACTGTAGCCACCATCAAGCAAAACCTGTTCTGGGCGTTTATCTACAACGTAATCGGCATTCCGTTAGCGGCAGGCATCCTTTACCCTGTTAACGGCTTCCTGCTCAACCCGATGATTGCGTGTGCGGCAATGGCATTGAGCAGCGTGAGCGTGGTCAGTAACAGCCTGCGGTTGAAGTGGAAGAAATAAAACAGTAAATCTCACAAATCAAACAAGAAATTACACAACAATAACTAACTGAATAGTACGGAAATTTGCATTATCAGATAACTCTAAAATTTGTAAACAATGGAAAATAAACAATTTCAATTCAAGACGAACATCAATTGCGGCGGCTGTATCGCATCTGTAAAGCCGCACTTGGATAAGGCAGAGGGCATCTGCCATTGGGAAGTGGACACGGCCAACAAGGACAAGGTACTGACCGTGAAGTCCGAGGGCATTACCGAGCAGGAAGTAATATCGTCCGTGCAAAAGGCAGGCTTCAAAATAGAACCTTTGGATGCCTAAGCCAGCAACTTTTTGAAATGCCCTTTTTCCGACCGAATTTCCATGAGGTTGGGTCGCTGAAAAAGGCATTTCATCAAATCCTGAAGAAAGAGGATGTCTTGTTGTGGTCGTAACATTGTTTGTTTGTATAGAGAAATTTTGCCTATATAGCAAAAAAAATTGTAAAAACTATATAAAAAACCAATCTTATTTGTAACTTTGTTGAGTTGAAAAATTATAGAATACATATAGGCATTTTGACACTCTTCTGTCTGGTTTTCTTTATGATACCAAGTCAGAGCTATGCCTGTTCCAAAAATTCAACAAAGACCGAACAGTCTTCCTGCTCAAAAGAGAAATCCAAAAAATCAGAACATAAAAAAGGTTGCAAGGGCAAATCCTGCAAAAAATGCAAAAGCGGCAACTGCGATGGTGGTTGTTCACATAGCTCTTGCAGATGCAGTGCTTCAACGACCTCCCTATACTTACCAATCCCAATCGAATTAAAAGCTAAAAATCCATTTGCTGAAGTTAAAAAGCAAAAATTAGGTTTCAAGGAAGCCTACTATTCTTCGGGATTTTTCTTCATTTGGCTACCTCCTAAAATAAGCTAAAACTATGGCCTGATAGCCATAGGTGTGCCTTGTCAAAAGCTATTCCGGCTTTTGCAAATCCCCTATTTGTACTATTTATTTTAAAATTCAAGGGAAATGGGTTTGCTAATACCCCTTTTCCGAAAATGTATATTATTATGAAATCATTATCAAAAATAGTGATGGTAATCGCCGTATTACTATCATCAATAAACGTGTTTGCACAAATCAAGAATGCGAAAACGGAAACCGTAAAGATTTACGGCAATTGTGGTATGTGCAAAACCACCATCGAAAAAGCAGGTAACGTAAAAAAGGTAGCCAGCGTGGACTGGAACAAAGATACCAAGATGGCTACGCTCACGTATGACGGCGACAAAACAAATCAGGATGAAATCCTGAAACGTATTGCTTTGGCTGGTTATGACAGTGAGAAGTTCCGTGCGCCGGATGACGTATATGCTAAACTGGCTGGTTGCTGCCAGTATGATAGACCCGTGAAGACGGTTGCCAAAAACAAGGAGGCGGGAATGGACATGAATGCCGGACATGGCAATCACGACCATAGTCAAATGGCAGCACCCGCTAACAAAGATGCAGCCCAAAACCAATCACAGCTAAAGGCTGTATTTGACAACTACTTTTCAGTGAAAGATGCTTTGATAAAAACCGATGCGGCGACCGCATCTGCCAAAGCCGCTGAATTGGCTGCATCCCTTAAAGCAGTCGATATGAATAAGCTATCGGCAGAGGAACATACGGCTTGGATGAAAGTGATGCAGGACTTGACGGCCAATGCGGAAAGCATTTCAAAATCAAAAGATGTTGCAAAACAAAGAAGTGCTTTTGCGGCACTTTCGGGAAGCATCTACACACTGGCCAAAGTTTCTAAACAGGACACCCCCGTTTATTACTTGCACTGCCCTATGTACAACGGAGGTAAGGGAGCCAATTGGCTAAGTAAAGAGAATGCCGTTAAAAATCCATATTACGGCTCACAGATGCTTACCTGCGGCAGTGCAGTTGAAACCATTAAATAACAGGTCTGAAAGCTATGGTACAGTACAATGACATGGTGCAGGCGCTTAAAGACCTAAGACAACGTGGGTACAGTATGGACTTTAGTCTGTTGCCGGACTGCCTGTACTGTGCGTCAAGGAGCCTGAAACTAAAACCGGAGGATTTTACGGTTACGGAAACCCATAGGTTTGAAAGCCTCGACAGCAGTCCTGATAACAATGCCGTGATTTATACCATATCGTCCAATGATGGTAAGAATAAAGGCGTACTTGTGGATGCCTATGGTGCTTATGCCGAAGAAATGACCCATGAGATGGCAAAAAAATTAAGTGCAACATAACTTTTAAAACCCCTTATTATGAAAAAATACACGTGTCCCATGCACCCGCAGGTGCTAAAAGACGAACCAGGCAAATGCCCGCTTTGTGGCATGGCACTGGTTCCCGTTGGCGGTAGCTCAGTTTCTCATGTACAAAAATCAGGACATGGGCATTCCGGGCATTCTCATCATAACCAAGCCAGAGATAGCTTTAACAAACATGAGGGGCATCATACAGGCGATTTTCTCGCTCGTTTTTGGATAAGCCTCGTCATTACAATCCCTATCCTGCTCCTGTCACACATGATACAGCAATGGTTGGGTTTCAGCCTTGCTTTCAATGGAGATAAATATGTGCTGCTGGCATTGGGTACAGTGATTTATAGCTATGGAGGCTTGCCGTTCCTAAAGGGAATGATTGGCGAGGTGAAAGCCAAAGCCATAGGGATGATGACACTTGTTGCCATCGCCATATCCGTAGCCTATGTCTATTCCGTAGCCGTTGTATTTGGCTTGGAGGGTATGGACTTCTTTTGGGAACTGGCAACCCTCATTGACATCATGCTGTTAGGGCATTGGATGGAAATGCGTTCCCAAATGGCTGCTTCACGGGCATTACAGTCATTGGTGGCTTTGCTGCCCAACGATGTTACCGTGGAACGTGGCGGAGAAGCCGTAAAGATAAAGCTCGAAGACCTGCAAAGCGGTGAAACGGCTATCATAAAACCGGGTGAAAAAATCCCAGCCGATGGACTGGTACTGGAGGGGCTTTCGTATATCAACGAAAGTATGCTTACCGGAGAAAGTGTCCCCGTAAAAAAGGAAAAGGACGGAAAGGTCATCGCAGGCTCTATCAATGGTGATGGTGCGCTGAAAGTTAAGGTAACAGCCGTTGGAAAAGACAGCTACCTGAACAGGGTTATCAATCTTGTGCAGGAAGCGCAGGCTACTAAGTCCAATACACAGAACCTTGCGGACAAAGTTGCCAAATGGCTCACCTTTATTGCCATTGCCGTGGGCATAGGCACATTTGCCTATTGGTATGCAAGCAGTGGAGATATTGCCTTTGCGCTTGAAAGAATGGTGACGGTAATGGTAACGGCCTGTCCGCACGCATTGGGCGTGGCTATCCCGTTGGTAGTCGCCATTTCCACAACGCTTTCGGCGACCAATGGCCTGCTCATCCGCAACCGTACGGCATTTGAAACCACCCGAAAACTTTCCACTGTCATTTTTGATAAGACCGGAACGCTCACCAAAGGTTCCCATGCCGTAGAAAAGGTTATACCGTTAACAGACGAATATAGTGCCGATGAGGTTATCCAGTATGCTGCCGCAGTACAGCAAAATTCGGAACACCATATTGCAAAAGGCATTATGGCTACATTGAAAGAAAAGAGCCTTGCCTTATGGAAGTCTGAAAACTTCAGCTATATGCAGGGCATAGGTGTTAAAGGTGTTGTGAACGGGAAAAATGTCGTAGCTGGCGGTCCGAATTATTTCACCGAAAACCATCTTTCCCTGCCGGAAATACCAAGCGAAATCAATCAGGAAGCAGAAACGGTCAACTTTGTCCTCATTGATGACCGGGTAATCGGCATCATTACTTTGGCAGACAGCATCCGGGAAGGTTCGGCACAAGCGATTGAGGAACTCAAAAAAATGGGCATCAAGTCCTTTCTGCTCACCGGGGACAACGACAGGATTGCTGCTGCCGTAGCCGGAAAATTGGGTATGGACGGGTATTTGGCTAATGTGCTTCCGCACAACAAGCAGGAGAAAGTAAAGGAGTTTCAGGCAAAAGGCGAAATCGTAGCAATGACTGGTGATGGTGTAAATGATGCACCTGCACTGGCACAGGCAGATGTGGGCATTGCCGTGGGTTCCGGTACGGACGTGGCTGCCGAAACAGCGGATATCATATTGGTAGACAGCGACCCGAGGGATGTGGTCAAACTGATTGACTTCGGCAAACTTACCTACAAAAAGATGGTACAGAACCTGATATGGGCGGTTGGCTACAACGTAGTGGCAATACCGCTTGCGGCGGGCGTACTCTATCCGAATTTTGTTTTAAGTCCCGCTATGGGTGCTGTGCTGATGAGTGTAAGCACCATTGTAGTGGCTATTAACGCAAGTTTATTAAAAATCAAAAAATAAATAAAAATGAAAAATCTAACATTATCAATCATTGCTGTTATCATGGCATTTGTAACAGTATCATGCAATCAGGCATCCAACAAAAACGAGCAGTCTTCAAATGATACTGCTGTTGTATCACAAGAACAGCCAGCTTCCCAACCAAAAGAGGATGATACGGTAGCTGCGCCCGCTGTGAGCGAAACACCGAGCGGTCAGGAAGCAAAAGGAAAAGAAGAAGCAAAAAACTTTTCTATTGCGCCCATAGTTACCGATTATCTGTCCTTAAAGAACGCCCTTGTTTCGGACGATGACAAAGCTGCCGCCAGTTCAGGGAAAAAGCTGTTAGCTACCCTGAATAAAGTGGACATGAAAGCCGTTCCTGCCGATAAGCACAAAAAGTACATGGACATAGCGGACGATGCTAAAGAACACGCAGAACATATCGGGGAAAATGTCGGCAACATCCACCACCAGCGGGAACATTTGGCCTCGCTTGGCGAAGATTTGAAAGACCTGATTGATTTGTTCGGTACATCGCAAACATTGTATCAGGACCATTGCCCGATGTTCAATGACGGTAAGGGTGCTGTTTGGTTCAGCGAAAACAAGGAAATCAAAAACCCTTACTACAGTTCTAAAATGCTGACCTGCGGTAAGGTGGAAAAAACAATTAACAGCAAATAAAATTCAGGGTTATGGAAAATATGCAAAACAGTCACCATGCGGGTCATTCCTCGGAGCATGGCACGCACAATACAAAACATGCTTCGGCCATGTACAAACGCTTTGCGGTGATGGCTGTCACAATGTTCGCAGTGATGTATTTTATCATGTACGCCATGATTGACGGGTGGCAGAACCTGATACCCAATATCAACAATTTGTACATGACCCTGCTGATGACCTCGGCAATGCTGCTTATCGAATTAGCGATAATGAAAGTAATGTACCCCAACAGGAAGACGAATTGGGCGATAGCCATCATCTCGGTTGCCGTTGGCATCTTTTCATGGTTTGGTATCAGGGAACAAATCAATGTCGGGGACAAGCAGTTTGCAAAGGGTATGATACCCCATCACGCAGCAGCCATATTGATGTCCGAAAAGGCACACCTGACCGACCCGGAACTGATAGAGCTGCAAAAAAACATACTTAAAACCCAAGCGGAAGAAATTGAACTGATGAAGCGCAAGCTAAAAGAGTTTGAAGAAAGTAAATAATAAAATTTAAAAAACAGTTTCGACATGAGCAAAATAATAATCGGCTTTATTTCCTTATCAGCCCTGCTATTCACCGCTTGCGGACAGGTAGGGTCAAATAAGGATGAAGCGACACAGCATTCGCAGGCAACTCCGGAAAGCCACGGGCATAGTAACCAAATAGGTGAATTGGTTCCATCGGATGAAGTCTGCATGGTCAACGATGCCTATATGGGCAAAAAGCAGTTTGACGTAAAATTTGATGGTAAAACCTATTACGGATGTTGCGAAATGTGTAAGGAACGTATTCCAAAAGATGCGACCGTGCGGATGGCGATAGACCCCTATTCCCATAAGCAGGTAGACAAAGCTAATGCGGTGATTGCTGTGACAGGAAATAACGGTGAAGTTTCTTATTTTGAAAACAAGGAGAATTATGCCAAGTATGTGAAAAAACAGTAGACACAAAAAGATGAAGCCACAATAAAATAATTATGACCATAAAGAAGAAAATCATATTGGGGCTGGCTGTCGTCCTGATTGCCATACAGTTCTTTCAGCCCTTACGGAACCAGGCGGTTGAAGTGCCAGCCACCCATATCGAAAGGGTGTACACCGTACCCCAAAATGTAAAGGCTATCCTTGTTCAGTCCTGTTATGACTGCCATAGCAACAATACCCATTATCCGTGGTACAGCCGTATCCAGCCCGGCGCATGGTACATGGCAGAGCATATAAAAAAGGGGAAAGAGGAACTCAACTTTAGCGAATTTGGCGACTATTCTGTCCGCAGGCAGCGAAACAAGTTCAGGGCTATGGCGGGGCAGGTCAAGGACGGGGAAATGCCGTTGTCATCATACACACTAATTCATCGCAATGCAGTATTGTCACCGGAGGATAAGCAGGTTTTGATAGCGTGGTTTAGCACAATGGAAGACAGCATTAAATAAAATTTTTCAAATCATGAACAGATATAATAAAATACCTATAAGAATTTTGCAAACAGTGCTGATACTGCTTTGCACGCAAACGCTGTTTGCACAGAGAGTGGTGCATTACGAGCTGTATGTAAAAGATACGCTTGTCAACTATGCAGGTAAGCAAAAAAGGGCAATTGCCGTAAACGGGCAAATCCCCATGCCCACCCTTACCTTTACCGAGGGCGACACTGCCGAAATAGTGGTGCACAACCAATTGAAAGAAAGCACATCACTTCACTGGCATGGTGTGTTCCTGCCCAATAAAGAAGACGGTGTGCCCTGGCTTACACAAAAACCCATCGCACCGGGCACAACCTACACCTACCGTTTTCCGATTATCCAGCATGGTACGCACTGGTACCATTCCCACTCAGGATTGCAGGAGCAGATTGGCATGTACGGAAGTTTTATCATGAAGAAAAGAAGCGATGATAAGACATTCAGAAAAGGAATTGACGATTTGCCGACCGTTCCAATTATATTAAGTGAGTGGACAAATCTTAACCCCGATAATATCAACCGTATGCTACACAATGCAAATGATTGGGCGGCCATTAAGAAAGGCGCAACACAATCATATGTTGAAGCTATTAAGGAGGGAAAATTAGGGGTAAAGGTAAAAAACGAGTGGAAGCGGATGCTGGCGATGGATGTCAGTGACATTTACTATGATAAAATCCTAATAAATGGTAGCCATAGCACCGATTTGAAAACAATTGATGGTAAAAAGCTAAAAGCAGGCGACAAAGTCAGATTGCGCGTTTCCAATGGAGGGGCGTCTTCATATTTCTGGCTACGGTATGCTGGAGGAAAAATTACAGTAGTAGCGAATGATGGGAATGATGTTGAGCCTGTAGAGGTGGACAGGTTAATCATTGCCGTTTCTGAAACTTACGATATTGTAGTGACTATCCCTCAAGATGGTTTGGCTTACGAGTTCTTAGCAACAACCGAAGACAGGACACAATCTGCGAGTTACTTTATAGGTGATGGGATCAAACAGCTTATTTCTCCACTCCCACGATTGAAGTATTTCGAGGGGATGAAGATGATGAACGATATGATGAAAATGAATGGCGATTTGGACGATATGGGCATGAAGATGAGCCTTAACCAAATGGACATGAATGTAGTGATGTATCCCGAAATTACCGGAGATGCAACAAAAAAAGCAGACCACAGTAAGCATAAGGGTATGGATATGGATAACGACGCTAACCGTTACAACGCTAATGCCTTGGGAGACATCAAAACATTAAATTATGCTATGTTGCAATCACCTTATAACACCTCTCTTCCAAATGATGCGCCTGTAAAAGAGTTGAAATTCACACTTACTGGCAACATGAACCGCTATGTATGGAGCATGGATAATAAAATACTTTCGGAAACTGACAAAATACCTGTAAAAAAAGGAGAAATTCTACGAATTACCATTCATAATAACTCAATGATGCGCCACCCGATGCACTTGCATGGTTTTGATTTCAGGGTAATCAACGGTAAAGGCGAAAAATCACCACTAAAAAATGTTATAGATATAATGCCAATGGAAACTGATACCATTGAGTTTTTAGCAAATGAGGAAGGTGATTGGTTCTTTCATTGCCATATATTATATCACATGATGGCGGGAATGAACAGGGTCTTTGAAGTTGGAGACTACAATAACCCCTATCTACCCGACAAGGCAAAAGCCTATAAAGAATTGCAAAGAGAAAGTAATATGCCTCATTTTATGGCGCAAAACGATTTTGCAACCAATGGTAATGATGGAAAAGCTATGCTAATGAATGCACGCTACCAATTAGGAACAGAATGGCGTTTAGGCTATAATAGTATGCACGGTTATGAAGTAGAAACCCATTTAGGTAGATACATTGGAAAGATGCAATGGTTCATGCCCTTTGTAGGTTTTGATTACCGCTACCGTAAAATGGGAGAAGATGAACACGAAAAGAACATATTTGGACAAACCAACAAGAAAGACACCCGCAGGGCGTTCAGTTTAGGGTTTATGTATACGTTACCTATGCTGGTCAATTTTCAGGCAGAAGTATATCATGATGGAATTGTGAGATTGCAGTTAATGCGTGAAGATATACCAATTTCAAAAAGACTAAGAGGTGGTTTTATGGTGAATACCGACTTAGAGTATATGGGAGAACTTAGGTATATCATTAATAAGAATATAGGTATACGTACCCACTATGATAGCGATATGGGCTTTGGTGTGGGGCTGGCATTGACTTATTAAAATTAAATAACTAAGGGTTGTAAACTGCATAACCGTAAAAAAATATCGGTAAAAAAAGGAGGTGATGCAGGTGTAATTCGCAAAGACTAACCTGCATCATACTACAACCCTTTCAAGTATGCAACAAAAATCTATCTATCGTTCCATCATCAAGACGGTAGAGGTTGAATTTTTTTAAGCAGTAATTGCATCATAAGCTAATACGAACAGTGTTAGCTTTTCTGTATTAACCAATAATATATTACATCAAAATGAAGCGAATGGATAAATTTTACAATGAAACATATCTTAAATTGGAAACTGCAATCCAGGAACTGGAGATTGAAACTGACTGCCCCATAAAAAGAATTGAAGCCGTTATACACCATATCATACAAAGCCTTGCCGACTTAAAGGACTTTGTACTGAAAAATGACTTTAAGAATATGGAAGAAGAAATCCATTTTTTCAAGTATCAGAAACCTGTTATTGTTTCAAAGCTCATCTACTACAATGCCATCTATAAAATCGAAACAAGAAGACCCTACGGGAACAAGCGTACCAAGAAATATTTTACCAAAGAACTGAAAAAGCTAAAAAGGTTCTTTGAAAACAACCTTGATTTTTACAAGTATTAACGCAGCAATAATTCTTTCGTTGACGAAAAATTCTTTGTGCGTGGCAAGCACGATATAAGGCTGTGGTTAGACACATTTTATTTTGAAGCAGACCATCGTTTTTCTACTTCACACGATTATAAGGTTGCCAAGATTATTGCCAATGACCTGATACAAGTTTATTTGGAAGACAGGCTCAATAACATCAATGTGAAAAGGGGTTCGGACAATTCATTGAAATGGACGGCAAGTAAAACGGCACTGACGTAACTCATATATGCACTGTACTC
>DFXK01000015.1 GCA_002383165.1 Flavobacteriales bacterium UBA4110 | reverse complement strand
GATTTGCGAGTGCAAAAGTAAATAACTTTTTCCAATCTGCCAAAACTTTTTTGAAGTTTTTTTCGTAACCTCGAAATCTATTTTAGCTAATTCTTTTTTATCCTTCTGCGCTCCTCTATCTCTCGATTCGGGACTGCAAAAATAGAAAAAAATTTGTTATCAGCAAATTTTTTGAAACTTTTTTTTGAAAATATTTTCTCCTAAAAAATTCACTATCTTTTACTGCTCTTCTGCGCTGCTCATCAATTCTGATTTGCGGGTGCAAAGGAACGCTTATTTATTAAATATACCAACTTTATTCCTAAAAATTAAACAAATATTTGATAACACCCCTGGAAATCAAAAAGATTAATTTTATCTTTATCTCAATCATCTGTTAACCTGGCTAAGATGTAAAGCAATACTGGTTAGCTTCTGATTCCATACCTTCGGATTATGATTCCCATAAATCTGGTGAGATATAAGCACTTTGCAAGATCACAACCGTTTTGCAGATATAGAATCCGAAAGCTTCAAAGCATTATATTAACTGTATTGTATTTTTAAAATCTATACCCAAATGAAACTCCCGAGCGCACACCTAGCCATTTGGAATCCAAAGCGATAGTTGCACCGGACGCATTGGTTGTGACCGTGTAATCAAATAACGAGATATCGATATCCTGAATATCTTCATTAAGCTGATTTTGTTCCTCAACGCTAAGCGGTCTTCCTGATTTCCCAATGATAGTTCCTGTTGCGCCACCATAGTGACCTCCTATGAACCAAACATCCAGTACCCAATTGTCTTTTTTACCTAAGAGCCATTGAGCACCGATCATCAACCCAACATTGTTTGAGTTTGTTTTGCCGGAAAAAGCAATCGGAATTTTTTCACCATTGTGCGTTGGGTCTTCTGATGTATAGTTGTAGGTTACATTATCAACATTAAAATGAGAGTATCTATAATATGGTGCGATATAGAATCCGTGACCGTAACCTCGCCCAAGATATATTCTCGGCTCAACAGTGAAATTACTTCCGCCCATTCTTATATTATTAACATTATCATCTTTAATATACTGGTCTATAAGTGGCACCTGCCCAGTGGGAATAAACCCGTAAGAAACCTGAACACCCAACCGCTTTGTTATAGTTCTTTCGTAAGCAAACTGAAAATTCCGGAAAATAACTCCAGAAAGATTCACTTTTACAAGGTTTCTTTTTTCATCCGTTTGAGGATTTTGTTCCTGTGCTCTCACAGAAAAAGAGCAAAACAATATCAAAAAAACATATAATCTATTCATTACTTTTAAGCTTTATATCAAATATAAAAAATATCAGAGAAACTTTTAATTTCGTATGGATTACTTTGGTTGAATGCTCAAAAAATAGTTTTCCAAGATTTTTCTTTGGGATGTAGTTAGATTTGCTTTAGGATGATAATTGATATAAGAAGGCAAAGGCATCTGCTTACTCTTCACTGTTTCTATAGATTTTTGTATTGCGTTTTGCTTTATATCATTATTATACGTTCCCCATTCGGAGAAGTTAAGATATTCTCTTCCTTCATTTATGTGATCCTTAACCGCCCAGGAAATCGGAGCTATATACGCATACTTCGGATAAACTGTCTCATTAGAATGACAGTCATAGCAAGCATTTTTCAGTAATGACCGGACATCTTGCGGCGTTTTATAAATATCAGTAAAATTATTACTTTTATCAACAGGTATATTTGCTCTATCGACGGGAATTAATTGTATAGCCAAGAAAGCTACAGCTACCCATATAATTATCTTCTTCAATTGACTGACTGTTCTTCTTTAGTTAAATCCCAGTTTTCATTAATTTCCCACATCGGACGAATATTGATTTTGGTCATTACATCCTTGTCTCCTGCTTTTCTATAAAGATAAACATCTTCCGATAAGGTTTCTGTTGCGAAATCTGAACTGTCCCAGAAACCGTTATCATTATTATCTACCAAAATTCTTAATTTATAAGATGCTGGTTTGAGATTGATAAACTTTATTAATGACTCTTTGGTAAACTTTTGGTAGACGGGTTCATTCTTATCATTCAGCAATTGAATCCAGAAATTATGCTCAGGCTTATTGACAAGATTTACTGTAAAACTTCCGAATTCTTCTGGCTTGGCGGCTTCAAAATCGAAACGAACACTTTCGCTTAATCTGTTATAAAAAGAAATCACTGTGTTTTTCGGAACCGTAAGCTTGTATTTTTTCCCAATGATAAAATCAGATTTCACGATTACCTGTGTAGAATCTGACTCGGAAATCTTAGCCGTGAAGTTCTGCGATATGCTATCAGATTCCAGTTTCCAGTTTTCCGGCTGAATTTTGTTAATAATATAATTAGAAGAGAACCTAAAATCCGAACCCGGCGCAAGGTCATTGGAAAAAGGATTCGAAACCGTCATATCTTCCTTCGCTGGTTTCTTGTAGAAAACAGAAACCGTATCCTGTTTTGTTCCGGTATCATAAGAAAATTTGAGGTTTTCACTTACAGCTACACCAATATTTTCTTTTCCTGCATCAAACCAAACCTTTACAGAATCCGATCTCAGCTTGTGTGTTACTTTATAATGCGAAGGTTTATCGCCAACAGCTTTCACAATCACCTTATCCGGATTTCCTTCAAAAGTCATTAACACACCACCTGTAGAAATTGCCATTTCCTTGTACTTGATCAGTTTTTTTGACGCAAATGTTTTTAGTCTAAGCCCGGAAATACTTTTTGTCAGATCAATAGTTTCTTTCTGAAAAGATATACTTTCCTTTCCTGGATCAAAAATTGAATTTCCATTTTCATCATCAAATCCGACAATTCTATATTTTCCCGGTGTAAGATAATTTAACTCATAATAGCCATCAGGATCAGCTTTTGTAATATAATAAGGCTTCTGGCGGTAATCCATAGAATCTTTGGCCTGGTACAGTCCTACAACGAGGTTTTTCTCTTTACCTTCCGAGTTTTTATCACTACCCAAGGCATCGGAAATAGTTCCACTAATGAAAAGATCATCTATCTTTTCTCCAGTAGAAAAAGCAAAATTGAAATAAGGCAAAGGATTACTCTCATTGAGATCTACGACAGAATTTCCGAAGTTGAAATTATATGTTGTATTGGCTTGCAAAGTATCTTTCCATTGGATCTGGAGGTATTTATTCCCCATAGATGAAGGAATAATCTTGGTGTATTTAATTGGTGGCGAAATAATCAGATTCTTATTGATATCCTTCAGCGTTATATATTCATCAAAATCGATTCTTAATTCTTTAAGATCTCTGGGAACATTAATCCTTGTGGTATCGATGTTAGAACTAACCATTTTCGGAGGAATGGTATCTTTGTCACCACCGATGGGCGAACCCACTCTGGCACAACTTACCAAAACCAACGATGCAAAAAGCCAAAGAAGAAACTGCTTCATTATTAAATTATGATGTTAGATTTTAGAAATTAGCCTAAAATCAATTTTACTTAAGCGCAAAAATAAGCAAACTTTGAGACAAAATGCTTTCGTGAATTGTAAAGTAAGTTAAATTGAAAATAAAAAATGAGTTTTAAAATTAAAACTCATTATAAATGTACTTCAAAATATCTTTATCCGTTTCGGTTATTGCAATTTTTCTGCGTTCCATTGCTTTTTCTGCAACTTCGTAAGATTTTTCGAGTTTGAATTTCTCATCACCTTTCATTCCGCCCCAAGAAAAACTATCCACTAAGTTTGGTGGGAAACCGGATTTGAAAATATTAGCTGCGACGCCGACAACAGTTCCTGTATTCAGCTGTGTATTGATTGCAGTTTTGGAATGGTCGCCCATTATAAGTCCACAAAATTGCAAACCTGTATCAAGAAATCTTTTCTTTCTATAATTCCAAAGTTTTACCGAAGCGTAATTATTTTTAAGATTTGATGAATTGGTATCTGCGCCCAGATTACACCATTCTCCAATCACAGAATTACCAACAAAACCATCGTGACCTTTGTTTGTATAACCGAAAACCACAATATTATTAACTTCACCACCTACTTTTGAATGTGGACCAATCGTAGTTCCGCCATAAAGTTTGGTTCCAAGATTAATTTTTGATTCTTCGCAAAGTGCTAATGAACCTCGGATATTAGAACCTTCCATAATCTCCGCATTTTTTCCGATGTAGATTTTTCCGGTTTTGCAATTTAGGGTTGAAAATTCTATCGTTGCGCCTTCTTCTATAAAGAGATTTTCTTTTTCTCCGATAAATCCATTAGTTGAAGACAATTCTTGAGAAGTTCTGCCTTCCGTCAATAATTTGAAATCAAAATCGATGGCTTTATCATTATAAGAAAAAATGTCTGTGGGTTTCTCGATGAAAAATAATTTCTCGTGAATGTCCGTCATTTTATTGATTTGATTCAGAGAGAAATTTTCCATATTTATGTTTGCCACCAAAACTTCATTCTCATAAACCAAGGCTTCACCAGGCTGAAGTTCTTTAATTTGTTTCAAAACCTCGTCTGAAGGGAAGAAATTCGGAACAATGAAAAGACTCTGCTTTGGTTCTGGCTTTTTGAATTTGTCCTGAAGATAGTTTTCTGTAATGTAGAAAACCTCATCAATATCCAGCAATTTTTTCCATCTTTCTGAGAAAGTCAGGATTCCCATTAGCATTTCTGCAACTGGTCTTGTGAAAGTTAGTGGAAGAAAATCTTCCCAATATTGTGCGTCTGAGAATACTAATTGCATTATTAAGATTTTAGATTTTAGATTTTAGATTTTAGATTATTTTGAGGTTTGGAGAATTCTAACACCTCATTTCTAACTTCTAATCTCTAGTTCAGCAAAAATAATAAAAAAAAGCCTCTCGGAAATCCGAAAGGCTTTGATATTTGCACAAATTGACTAAGATTACTTAGCGAATTTTTTGTATTTGTTCATAAACTTATCAACTCTACCAGCAGTATCAACTAATTTAGTTTTACCTGTGTAGAAAGGGTGAGAAGTTGAAGAGATTTCCATTTTGATTAATGGATATTCAGTTCCTTCGAACTCGATAGTATCTTTAGTTTCAGCTGTAGATTTGCAAAGGAACATTTCTTCGTTGCTCATATCTTTGAAAACTACTAATCTATAATTTTCCGGGTGTATGCCTTGTTTCATTTGGATATACTTTTTTTTAATTATCAAATGTCACCTTTCGGTTTCATTTTCAGAAGTTTAAAATTTGTTATAATATGAGCATCGGATGTAATGGATCCTAACTCTGGTTTTGAGGATGCAAAAATATGAAAACTTTTTTATTTTGCAAACATTTATAAATAAATTTAATCATTTAAAAATAACACAAAACTAGCAAACAGAAGTTTTGTAGAAAATATAGTTTAACAAAAAGGATGCTACGCTTGTGGTAGAGATATAAATTTCAAACTTAATTAAAAGAAGTGTGTTATATCAGTTGATGCTTATGCATGCAACTAATTGATGATAATTAATTCAATCTCCGAATGAAAAACAAAACCGCCTTCCAGATTGTGAAGGCGGTTTTTTAATTTTTATTTATTTTTAAATTGATTGATGGCATTCACAGTAAAGTCCGATAGAACAAGATTCCCACTGATTCCGGCTCGCTCGGATAATAAATCATCCCAATGATCTGTTCCTTTCCAAAAAATTTCTTTGAGTTGAGTCATTGCTTCAGGATTTGATTTTGTCAATTTTTCAGCTAAGAGATTAATTTCTGCATCCATTTCTTCTGGTGTTTCATAAACATCTTGGTACATACTTTTTTCCTGCGCCCATTCTGCGGAATAAAATTCGGTTGCATTAATTGCCAATTGCGCAAAAGACGAAGTCCCGATTTTCTTTTCTACAACTGGTCCAATCACGAAAGGTCCAATCCCGACAGCCAACTCGCTCAATTTCACAGAAGCGTTTTCTGTTGCAAATGTATAATCTGCAGCGCAGGCAATTCCAACACCGCCACCAACAGCTTTTCCGTGGATTCTTGCGATAATTAGTTTTGGAGATTTTCTCATCTCATTAATGACATTCGCAAAACCGGAAAAGAATGTTTTTCCAGTTTCAAAATCTTTGATTGAAATCAATTCGTCAAAAGATGCGCCTGCACAAAATGCTTTGTCGCCTCCACTTTTCAGAATAATAACTTTGACCTCATCATTTTTACTAAGATTATTAATCTCTTCAACAAGATTTCTAAGTTGAGAACTCGGCATCGAGTTACTTTGAGGATGAAAGAACTCGATGGTTCCGATTCCATTTTTTATGTTTGATTTTACGTAAGCTTCCATTAATTAATATTAAATAATTGAATTGTTAAAAGATTTAAAATATTGAATCGCAATCTTTTATCTTTATTCTTTTCTCTTGTTTCTTAAGTTTATTCTTGATTAAGTTTTTTAACCATTGTAAGAATTGTAGCAATCGCAACTGTTTCTCCGGTTTCGTCATAAACGTCAACCAACCAACGAACAATTCCTTTTGCAATATCTTCTTCGTCGCGTTTTTCCTGATTGATTTTTTCTTTGCAAGTAAACTTCACACCAATCGTCATTCCGGGATAAACAGGTTTCACAAAACGACATTCGTCCAAACCATAATTCAGTAAAACAGGACCTTTTCTTGCATCAACAAACAATCCTGCAGCTTTACTTAAGATGAAATATCCGTGAGCAACTCTGCCTTCGAAGATTGTTCCTTCCAAAGAAGTTGCATCCATATGCGCATAGAAATTATCACCGGAAACATTCGCAAAGTTAGTAATATCTGACTCTGTAACCGTATGTTTTGCCGTGATGTAAGTTTCGCCGATTTTCAATTCTTCAAAATGCTTTCTGAATGGATGAATGTTATCTTCCCATTGTTTTCCGCCGTATTGATATTGCTGAGTAATGTGTGTCAAAGTCGTTGGCGAACCTTGAATCGCCGTGCGTTGCATATAATGAAGAACGCCGCGTTTTCCGCCCATTTCTTCTCCACCGCCAGCTCTTCCCGGACCTCCGTGAATCAGCATTGGCAATGGCGAACCGTGACCTGTACTTTCTTTCGCACAGTCAGAATTAAGAATCAAAATTCGACCGTGCATAGACGCTGCCCCGATAACAAAATCTCTTGCAAAATCGTCATCAGCTGTCACAACTGAACAACAAAGCGACCCTTTTCCCATTCTTGCTAACTCAATCGCTTCGTCCAAATTATTATAAGGAATGATTGTACTCACCGGTCCAAAAGCTTCGATGTTATGACAATCTGTATATTTAAACGGGTCAGAATTGAGGAATAAAATCGGAGAAATAAATGCGCCTTTGTTTTTGTCTGCACCTTTCACTTCAAAATTTTCCAGATTTCCGAAAACGATTTCCTGAGTTTTGGATAATTCCTGAACTTTTTCAGAAACTTCTTTTACTTGATCTTTATTCGCCAAAGCGCCCATTCTCACACCTTCGACATTCGGGTCGCCGATAATTACAGTTGAAAGTCTTTGTCCAAGAGCCATCTGAACATCCTCAACTAAATTTGCAGGAACTAATAATCTTCTGACAGCCGTGCATTTTTGACCGGCTTTGGTTGTCATTTCCCGCGTTGCTTCTTTGATGAACAAATCAAATTCCGCTGTTCTGGGTTTTGCATCTTCGCCTAAAACCATTGCATTCAAAGAATCTGCTTCTAGATTAAAAGGCACTGATTCTTCAACAATTTTTGGATGAGCTTTCAGCATTTTTCCTGTAGAAGCTGAACCTGTGAATGTCACAACATCTTCCATTGTCACATTATCCAGAATTCCATTGGCTGAACCGCAAATTAATTGCAAGCTTCCTTCCGGTAAAATTTGAGAAGCGATGATTTCCTTAACTACTACTTCGGTTAGGAAACTTGTTGCTGTTGCTGGTTTCACAATTGCTGGAACGCCCGCCAAGAGATTCACCGCAATTTTTTCCAGCATTCCCCAAACCGGAAAATTAAAGGCATTGATATGAATCGCAACCCCACGTTTCGGCGTACAAATATGATGACCGATGAAAGTTCCTTCTTTCGCAAGTTTGACCGAATCTCCATCTATATAATAAGGTAAATCGGGAAATTGTCTTCTCAAAGATGCATTAGAAAAGAGATTTCCAATTCCGCCTTCGATATCAACCCAAGAATCTGCTTTTGTTGCGCCAGTTGCCCAGCTAACTTTGTAGAAAACATCTTTCTTTTCCATCAGATGAAAAGCAAGTTTCTTCAACATCAAGCCTCTTTCCTGAAAAGTCAATTTTCTCAAAGCTGGGCCACCAATTTTTCTGGCGTAATCCATCATTTCGCCAAAATCCAAACCTTTGGAAGTTGCCGTTGCTACCAATTCTCCATTGATAGAATTATATAAAGCCTGCCCTTCTCCTTCACCTTTTATCCATCTGCCCAGCGNNGCGTAATTTTCTAGTTGCATATTTTTTAGAATTTAGAGGTTAGAATTTAGAATTTAGAGGTTAGATGAGACATGTCTAACATCAAATTTCTAGCTTCTAATATCTTTGTTTTTAAACTTTCTCAATAATCACCGCAAAACCTTGCCCCAAACCTACACACATTGTTGCGAGCGCATATCTTTTATCTTGGTTATGAAGTTCATACATCGCAGAATTCAGGATTCTTGCGCCACTCATTCCAAGCGGATGACCAAGTGCAATGGCGCCACCGTTCGGATTGATTCTGGAATCGTTGTCATCTAATCCCCACGCTCTGATGCAGGCTAAACTTTGAGCAGCAAAAGCTTCATTCAATTCAATAATATCGATATCATTAAATGTCAATCCTGCTTTTTGTAATGCTAATTCAGCTGCTTTTACAGGACCAATTCCCATAAACTTTGGTTCAACACCTACAACAGCACTTGAAATAATTCTTGCTTTCGGCATTAATCCAAATTCTTTAACAGCATTTTCTGATGCTAAAAGATTTACCGCAGCGCCGTCATTCAGTCCCGAAGCATTTCCTGCAGTAACGGTTCCATCTTTTTTGAAAGCAGTTCTCAATTTTGATAAACCTTCTAAAGTTGTATCGTTTTTTGGAAACTCATCTTTATCAAAAATCAAATCTTCACCTTTTCTTTGAGGAATATTAACACCAACAATCTCCTGAGACAATCTTCCATTTTCCTGTGCAATTTTAGCTTTCTGCTGAGAATTAAAAGCAAACAAATCTTGGTCTTCTCTAGAAATTTGGTCACGTTCAGCTAAGTTTTCTGCTGTTTCTCCCATTGCATCAACGCCGTACATCTCCTTCATTTTTGGATTAATGAATCTCCAGCCGAAAGTTGTGTCATAGATTTTCGCATCGCCTCCAAAAGCACTTTCAGATTTTGAAATTACCAATGGTCCACGCGTCATATTTTCAACACCTCCGGAAATCATCAAATCTGCATCTCCAACCTGAATCGCTCTTGCTGCATTAATTGCTGCCGATAAACCAGAAGCGCAAAGTCTATTAACTGTTTCGCCAGGAACGTGATAATCCAAACCAGACAACAAAGCCGACATTCTCGCAATGTTTCGGTTATCTTCGCCTGCTTGATTAGCACAACCTAAAACAACATCGTAGATTCTGCTTTGGTCGATATTCGGATTTCTTTCCAATAGTTTTTTGATGACAAAAGCCGCCATATCATCGGGACGTACAGAAGATAAACTTCCTTTCAGTTTTCCGATTGGTGTTCGGACGCCATCTATTATATATACTTGGTTCATAATTTTTATCGCAAAGGCGGTTTATTTTCTATATTATTATGTTTTAAGTCGCAAAATCTGATAATCTTTACTATAGTTTATTAACAATTCGTTTCACACTATCTTTATAGAAATCAGTTCTGAAATTAATTAGTAAGCCAAGTTTACATCCTGTCATTCTCAGATATGTAAGAATTTGCGCTTTGTGAATATCATTCAGTACATCAACTGTTTTTATTTCTATAATTAGTTTATTTTCAATTAATAAATCTATTTTGTATGCATTTTCAATTTTCAAATCGTCATAGATAATAGGTAAATATTTTTGTCTTTCAACTTGTAAGCCTGACTTTTTAATATCGTGATAAAGACACTGTTCATAAACATTTTCAAATAATCCAGCTCCAAGTTTTTTGTAAATATTAAATCCTAAATCAACAATAATTTTTGCTAATTCGTTTTCATTCATTTGTATTTTGTTTTTATATAAATTCATCAAGGAAATTTTGCGACTTGAAAATATCTCAATTCCACATAATTTTTGCGCCTTTGCGTTTAAATCCCATAGAATTTTATATTTTGTTTTACTAAATTTCTGATAACCGGACTGCATCGGTAGCGGTCTTCGTGGTAATAATCATAAAGGCGATCCAATTCTTTTTCAAGATTATCCAAACCAAATTCATCTGCCCATTGTAATAATCCTTTTGGATAATTAACACCTTTTGTCATTGCCAAATCAATGTCTTCTTCGGAAGCTATTTTTAAGAAATAAGCATCTGCGGCTTCGTTCATCAGCATTACTAAGATTCTTTTAAAAATCAATTCCAATAATTCTGGATTCTCATTTGGTTTTGATTGTTCTGAATTTGAAGAATAATCATAGAACCCTCTTCCTGATTTTTTCCCGAAAAACCCCGCTTCGAATAATCTTTTTTGTGTGAATGACGGTTTGAATTTCGGGTCATAGAAAAATTCCTTGAAAACACTTTCCGTTACTCTATAATTGACATCTTGTCCAATAAAATCCATCAATTGAAATGGTCCCATTCTGAATCCTCCTAAGCTAGTCATTGCAAAATCAATAGTCGCACAGTCAGCAATTCCTTCTTCCAAGATTCTAATGGCTTCACCATAAAAAGGTCTTGCCACACGATTGACGATGAATCCAGGCGTATCTTTTGCAATCACTGGTAATTTCTTCCAACTTTCTACTAAGGTTTTCGTTTTTGAAATTAAATTCTTATCTGTCTGAACCGCAGGAATAATTTCTACCAAAGCCATCAAAGGTGCTGGATTGAAAAAATGAATTCCAATCACGCGATTTGGTTTTTGACAAGCCGATGCGATGGATGCGATAGATAATGATGAAGTGTTAGTTGCCAAAATGCAATCTTCGGAAACAAGACTCTCCAAGTTCTGAAACAAATCTTTTTTGATTTCTAAATCTTCAATAATCGCTTCGATGATTAATTCTGAATCTTTTAATTCGGATAATTTATCGCTTAGTCGAATATTATCGAAATAAGTTTCCGCTTCTTCATAAGTCAGCTTTTCTTTTTCTGCTAATTTTTGGAATTGAGCTTCAAGATCTTGTCCTGCTTTTTCTACAGCAATCGGATTGCTGTCATACAACAAAACCTGATTTCCGGCTGTTGCCAAAACCTGTGCAATTCCGCTTCCCATCGCTCCGCTACCGACTATTCCTATTTTCATTTTTTTGTAAAATGTTTTTTCTTGTAAAAAGTATAATGACTTTTATTTCTATATTTTTTTACGCAAAGTGCGTAAAGTTTTTATGAACTACTAACTGTTAAGTTCGCAAAGGCGTAAAACTTAACCAAGAACTCAAAGACTTATTATTAAATCTAACAATTATAAACCATCAACTATTTAATGACATTTAAAATAATCAAAAGGTTCTTTGCAATCATCACATTGATACAATGCTTTGCAAGCTGTGGAACCAAACTGGCTCACCAAATGAGTATGTTTTGAACCACAAAGCGGACACTCGACCTCATCTGTTTTTGAAAATAATTCATCATTATTTTTTGAATATACAGGTGGTGCTATGCCGTAAGCTTTTAGCTTTTGTTTTCCTTCTTCCGTCATCCAATCGGTGGTCCAAGCTGGACTTAGTCGATTGGTCAATTTAATATTATTGAAACCTTTTTCAATAAGTTTCATTCTGATAGCCATATTAATCATCGAGGCTGCAGGACAACCGGAATAAGTTGGTGTCACTACAATTTCGATTTCATCTTCATTGAGATTCACATCACGGATAATTCCCAAATCCAAAAGATTGAGAACGGGAACTTCCGGGTCGGGAACTTCTTCTAAGATTTGCCAGATATGTTCTTCTGTGACTACCATTCCATATTAGGATAAGTGCGCTGCATCGTTTGCATTTCTGCTAAGATGTAACCCATTTTCTCGGTATGTTTTCCGTCTTTTCCACCAGTTAACTGTCTCGAATTTGAGAAATCAACAGATAAAGTTGCTTCATTCAGGATTTCAAGAACTTTGGTTTCCCATTTGGTTCGGAAAGTTCTGATGTCTGGAATCATATTTTGTTCAATTAATTCTAATTCCCAGTTGGTTGGAATGAACATTTCGTCTGTAAAGTCAATAATACTTTCAACCGACTTCTGAATTTTGTTGTGACTTTCTTCTGTTCCGTCTCCTAAACGAATCATCCACTCGCTACTCCATTTTAAATGATAAGTTACTTCTTTCAGAGATTTTTCGGCAATGGAAGCGAGTTTCAAATCAGAATGATTTTTCAGTTCGGTCAATAACAGATGATGATAAGCATCGAAGAAAAATTGTCTTGCAATCGTATCTCCAAAATGTCCCTTTTCTCTTTCAACAAGAAGTAAATTCCTGAATTCGCGTTCGTTTCTCAGGAAAGCTAAATCGTCTTCTGATTTCCCCTCATTCTGAATTTCGGCGGCATACTGATAATAGTTGGAGGATTCTCCCAACAAATCCAAAGCGATGTTGGACATTGCAATATCCTGCTCCAAGACTGGTCCTTTCCCGCACCATTCACAAAGACGTTGTCCGAGAATCAGGCTTGTGTCTGCGAGATGCAGAATATAATTGAGCCAATTGTTTTGATTATTTTCCATTTATTTTGAACGCAATGTGCGCAAAGATTTTCTAATTAATTTTACCTTCTCTTTGTCATTCCGTAGGAATCTAAACAGTTTAGATTCCTACGGAATGACAAACTTCTTGCTTATTACCTAATCTTATTCTATGTTGAATCTGCAGCCCGACTTGAGCGGAAATCCTTTTTGTTTTTTTGCTAAAAAATAAAAAGATTGGGAGCGGAAGGCGGATTAAGCTGCCATAAAAATAATATTACATGTTTTTCACCTCTTCCGGAACGTGGTAAAACGTTGGATGACGGTAAATTTTATCTTCCGAAGGTTCGTAAAACGCTTCGGAATCATCGGGATTGGTGGAGTGAATATGCTTGGATTCCACAACCCAAATGCTAACACCTTCCATCCTTCTCGTATAAACATCACGTGCATTTTGGATTGCCATTTCTGCATCAGCAGCGTGAAGACTGCCCACGTGCTTGTGGTCCAAACCTTGTCTGCTCCTTATAAAAACCTCCCAAAGTGGCCATTCTGTATTTTGCATAATTTTTCAGATTAGAGACAGATAGATGAGAGATAATAGACTATCATCATTCTGTATATTTTAAACTGTTTTTCTATTTTGTTCTTCTCTTAATTTTCTTTTCGCGTGATAAGCGGTTGCGGCTTCTCTTACCCAGGCGCCATCATCGAAGGATTTTTTGCGGGTTTCGATTCTTTCTTTGTTACAAAGTCCGTTGCCTTTGACTACTTTCCAAAATTCATCCCAATCGATTTCTCCGAATTCGTAATGTCCAGTTTCTTCATTGAATTTCAAATCTGGATCGGGAATAGTCAGTCCCAAATATTCTGCCTGAGGAACGGATACATCTACAAAACGCTGTCTCAACTCGTCATTCGTGAAACGTTTGATTCGCCATTTCATTGACAATTCTGTATTCCCAGAATCAGCATCTTTTGGACCGAACATCATCAAAGTCGGCCACCACCAACGGTTGAATGCATCCTGAGCCATTGCTTTTTGCTCCGGCGAACCTTGAGCCAATTTCATCATCAGCTCGTAACCTTGTCTCTGATGGAAACTTTCTTCTTTACAAATCCTAACCATTGCTCTGGCATAAGGTCCGTATGATGCTCTGCAAAGCGGAACTTGATTCAGAATTGCAGCGCCGTCAACCAACCAGCCGATTGCACCCATATCTGCCCAAGTCAAAGTCGGATAGTTGAAAATGCTGGAATATTTGGCTTTTCCAGAATGTAAATCGTTGATGGTTTCATCTCTCGTAACGCCCAAAGTTTCAGCAGCACAATAGAGATAAAGTCCGTGTCCGGCTTCATCCTGAACTTTTGCCAACAAGATTTTCTTACGATTCAAAGTTGGTGCGCGCGTAATCCAGTTGGCTTCCGGCAACATCCCGACAATCTCGGAATGGGCGTGCTGGGAAATCTGACGAATCAGGGTTTTTCTGTACGCATCCGGCATCCAGTCTTTTGGCTCGATACGGATTTCGCTGTCTATTTTATTCTGAAAATGTTCTTCTAAATTGATTTCTGTTGTTTCCATAATGTTTTGGTTTAATGGAATTTATTTATACGCAAAGTGCGCAAAGTCTTTTTTAACTACTAAATGTTTTTAAGTTCGCAAAGGCGTAAACTCAGCAAAGAGTCTTTAAATGTTATTTTTCATTTTGCCATTTGAAATCTTCTTCATCACTCGAAATTTTACTTCTTTCGGACTTTCCATTTCTAATTTTCCAACTTGTCGTATAAGTGCCTGCACCGTCAGAAAAGTATCCATATAAAATATAAAAGTCTTCTTCTTTTTTAATTTTAAATTGGTTTTTATCTAATTCTCCACTATTGTTGGGATTGAACATTTGCGATACATCAAGTTTAATATATTTATCATCAACATAAATTGTGAGACTTTTTAATTCATTTTTTGGTAAATCCATTTTGAAATCAGAACCATACCAATCATTATTGTCAATTCTGCAGATATACTTTGCATCTTTATTTTCACAATATTCTATCTTATGATTTTCAGAACTAAAATCTTTTATTGACCATCTCAAATTGATTTCATTTGTCAAATCAATCTTTCCTGCTTTAGAATTTTTAAATTCATTAATTCTTTTATTCCAAGTTTCAATTTGCCTTTCTCTAATTTTCTCTTCACTAAAATAATATCTTTGAAACGCAAATAAACCAAGTAGAATCAATAACAAAGTTCCTATAGAAATTATGACAATTTTCTTCATTGATTAATTCTTCAAACTACTTAATATCAAAATTCACAACCACTTCCTCCGACCTCGGATGTGCTTGGCAAGACAAGATAAATCCTGCGGCAATCTCGTCTGGTTCGAGAGAATAATTGATGTCCATTTCTACTTCGCCTTTTTCAAGTTTACATTTGCAAGTCGCACAAACACCTCCTTTACAGGCGTAAGGTAAATCTGCTCCGTTTTGTAAAGCCGCATCCAAAATCGTTGGTCCGTGATAAGCTAAATCCAGCTTCAGAGCGGTTGCATCTAACTTAACAGTGACTTTGCTAAAATCATCATCGGATTTGTTAATTGCCAGCTCGTGTTCTTTTTTCTTCCCAGCAGACGCAGCACTGAAAAATAATTCGAAATGAATTTTCTTAGCTTCAACACCGGAATTGATTAAAGTATCTCTCACACTCAGAATCATTTCTTCCGGTCCGCAAAGGAAAACCTCATCGATTTTTTCTGCCGGAATGATGTTCTTGATAAAAGATTCTGTTTTTTCGGAATTGATTCTGCCACTTAACAAATCTGCATCAGCAACTTCACGACTGAGAATGTGATAAATGCTCAATCGTTCCATAAAACGGTTTTTCAAAGCTTCGATTTCTTCTTTGAAAATAATCGTTCCCTTATTTTTGTTTCCGTAAATCAAAATAAACTGACTTTGTGGTTCATTTTTCAAAACAGATTTGATAATCGAAATAATCGGCGTGATTCCGCTTCCTGCAGCAAAAGCGACATACGTTTTTTTGTTTTCGGGATTGAGTTCTGTGTAGAATTTTCCCATTGGAGGCATTACTTCCAGAACGTCGCCTTCTTTCAGGTTTTCGTTCATAAAAGAAGAGAACAGACCTTCGGGAACTTTTTTCACAGCGACTTTTAATTCGCCTTCGCACGGACTTGCACAAATCGAATAAGAACGGCGAAGTTCCTGCTCGCCATTCATTTGTCGGAATGTCAAATATTGTCCTTGCGTGAATTTGAATTGTTCCGATAATTCTGCCGGCACATCAAAACTCACAGAAACACAATCCTGCGTTTCTTTTTTGACTTTTTTTACTTTTAAAGGGTGAAAAATTACTGACATTTTATTTTAAACGCAAAGTGCGCTAAGTTTTTTTTGATTTACTTTATGTTTTTAAGTTCTCAAAGCCGCTTACGCTTAGCTAAGATTTGAATTTAATTATTCAAACCATTCATTAATAATGTTTTCAAATCTTCTTCTAATTCCTGCGGTGTGATTTCTCGGCTTGGTTTGTACCATAATTCTATCCACCTTAAGGAAGATAACATTGTGAAAAGCGCGACGGAAACATTCATTTTTTTGAATTCTCCGCTTTTCATTCCCTGTTCTATGATATTCGCAAAGCTTTTTTCATAGGATTTTCTGATTTGCTTGTATTGATTTTTCTTTTCTTCGGAAAGATATTTCCAATCGTTATTCGCTACAGAAACCGAGGCTGCATCTTCAATAATCAACTGAACGTGAAGTCCTATAATGGCATTCAGTTTTTCCTGGAAACTTTGGTTTGTATTTTCGATTTCCTGCAACTGGGAAATATATTGATTGGCTATTTTGAAACAAATCAATTCCAGAATTTCGTTTTTGGATTTGATATGATTGTACATACTTGCAGCTTCCATACCTACTTTTTCTCCCAAGTCACGCATACTGGTTCCGCCGAAACCTTTTTCTTTGAATAGCGTTGCGGCTTCGGATAAAATCAATTCTTTTTTATTGATTTTAATTTTGTTTGGAATTATTTCTGTTTCCATATTTTTAACGCCAAGTGCGCAAAGATTTTTTATTCATTATTGAAAATATTTTTAAGGTTCGCAAAGGCGCTTACGCTCAGCTAAGATTTTCTTAAAACCACAAAAGACACAAAAGCTATATTTATTTTTTAAGTCTTTTGAAAGTCCAAAAAAGAGAAAATGGCTTAAAAGTTTTCTTTTTTGATCTTTTGCATCCTTGATTTCTATGCCTCCTTTTGTGACTTTTGTGGTTTAATTAATATTTCAACAATTGTTCTATTTCTTTAATTAATTTCTGTGTGTTCGGCAACATTTCCTTTTCCAATTCGGAATTGATAGGAATTGCAGGCAAATCTTTTGCACCAACTACTTTTACTGGAGCATCCAGATGTCTGAAACAATTTTCATTGATTCTCGCTGCCAAACTTTGTGCAAAGCTATTATTGACAGGTTCTTCTGTCAAAACGATGCACCGGTTATGTTTTTTCGCACTTTCGAAAACGCGGTTTTCATCTAAAGGTGCGAGCGTTCTCAAATCTATAATTTCAATTTGATTCTCAAATTCTTTCGCTGAATTCAAAGCCCAATAAACGCCCATTCCATAAGTAATGATTGTTAAAGTTGGTTTATCTTTTTGATTATCACAAAGTAAAACTTCTCTTGCTTTCCCGAACGGAATAATATAATCTTCATCAGGTTCAATAGTTTTTGCAGCTTCGGTTCCTTCAATTTTTGACCAATAAAGTCCTTTATGTTCCAGCATTACAACCGGATTTGGGTCATAGAAAGCGGCTTTCATCAAACCTTTTAAATCTGCGCCTGTTGAAGGATAAGCGATTTTAACACCTTTGATATTCGTCAAAACACTTTCCACAGAACTCGAGTGGTAAGGTCCGCCACTTCCGTAAGCGCCAATCGGAACTCGGAGAATCATCGAAACCGGCCATTTCCCATTAGACAAATAATAACTTCTGGAAACTTCGGTAAATAACTGATTCAAACCTGGCCAAATATAATCAGCGAATTGAACTTCGACAATTGGTTTCAGTCCAACTGCACTCATTCCAACTGTTGAACCCACGATAAATGCTTCCTGAATTGGTGTATTAAAAACCCTTTTCTCTCCGAATTGAGCCGCTAAAGTAATCGCTTCACGAAAAACACCGCCCAATCTCAATCCAACATCTTGTCCATATAATAAGGCTTCCGGGTGTTTTTGCATCAACTCTCTAATCGCGAATAATGCACAATCTACCATTACCGTTGGTATTTTTCCATTTGGAGAACGCTCTCCTTTTTCTTCTGTAACAGTTGTTGGTGCAAAATCGTGTTTGTAAACATCTTCCGGTTTTGGGTCTTCGGCAAGAATTGCGTTTTCAAAATCAGTTCTTACCAAATTTTGAACTTCTTTTTCAATCGATTCAACTTCTGAATCTTCTATACTAAATTCTGAAAGTTTATTTCTAAGTTTTATTAATGGGTCATTCTTCGCACATTCTTCCAAATCATCGCGATACCATTCTTTTCGTACGCCGGAAGTATGATGATTGAGCAACGGAACTTTAGCGTGAACGAGCATTGGTCGGCGTTCTTCACGGATGATTCTGATGCATTCTTTTACGGTTTCGTAAGACTTAATAAAATCTGTTCCGTCGATGGTTCTGGTTTCGATGCCGTTGAAACCTCGCATATATTCTGTAATATCCTGTGCTCGGATTTCATCTGCACTGGCAGAAATATCCCATTCGTTGTCCTGAACGAGATAAAGAATCGGCAATTGTTTAAGCGCTGCCATTTGGAATGCTTCGGAAACTTCGCCTTCTGTACAACTTGCATCGCCGAGTGAGCAAACTGCAATTGGTTTTTCATCAAGATTATCATCAATTCCGATTTCTTCCTTGTACTTCATTCCCATTGCAATTCCGGTGGTTGGGATGGCTTGCATTCCTGTTCCGGAGCTTTGGTGAATCATCTTCGGAAAATCATCTCTTCGCAAACTTGGATGTGCATAATAAGTTCTACCGCCAGAGAATGGATCATCTTTTTTTGCTAAAAGCTGAAGCATCAACTCGTAAGGCGTGATTCCGATTCCGAGTAAAATTGAATCATCTCTATAATAAGGACTCACAAAATCCTGTGGCAACAATTGCATTCCCAAAGCCAGCTGAATAGCCTCGTGTCCTCGAGAAGTAGCGTGAACGTATTTCGAAGTGATTTTTTTTTCTTGTTCAAACAAATCGCTCATCGTTTTGGCCGTAAACATCAAACGATAAGCAGATTTCAGTAAATCAGTCAGGCTAATTTCTTTGTTTAAAAAATGTCTTTTGGTCATTTCCATATTTAAACATTTGACATTCAATTCGTTCCTCAGTTTTGAGAATTGAATGTGATTTATTCAAAAATACACTTTTTTATTAAACTAACAAATGTTAGTTAGTTTATGTGGTTTTATGACTAAAGACAATTGATAAATAGTTTAGGCACATGAACCATATATATTTAGAAAGTTTCTTCTTAGCGAAACGCGCCCCGACCTGAGTGGAGCTCTTTTTGCGAGGAGGAACGACGAACAAAAAAGCGGGAACGGAGGGCGGAAAAAGGCGCCCAATTAAAATAAAAAGTGAAATGTTATGATACTTATAAAATAAAAATTTAAATTTTGTAGTTTTGAACATTAAACAAGATAAATGAAACGCCAACCTTCAAAACTTCTTTAATATTATTAATAGCAACAATTATTGGCGTTCCATCTTACCATTAAAAAATATAAAAAAGAATAGATGAAAATTAAAATACTTTTTGGAATTGCATTTTGGTCACTTTTGCTTTTGGCAGGTTGTAATCGCGATGATATTTCTTTTGATTCTCCTACTCAACTTTTGAGATTCTCCACCGATACAGTCTTCTGCGACACCGTTTATAACCAGATGCGTTCGGAAACTTATGCAGTAAAGGTTTATAATAATGAAGATAAGGACGTCCTCATTCCAAGAATTGCTTTGGAAGGCGGAAGTGGTTCGCTTTACAGAATCAATGTAGATGGAAAAGTTGGGACAAGTTTTGAAAATGTAGCGCTGAGAAAAAAAGATAGTCTCTATGTTTTTGTAGAAATTGCACCTGTTGCCAATGCTCCGGAAGCGATTGCTGAAGACAAAGTAGTTTTCAATACTCCAGCCGGCGAACAAAAAGTAACACTTTTCTCTGTAGTTCAAGATGCAGAATATTTTATCCAAACCGGAGAGAATCCTGTAACAATCAATGACAATACAACTTGGACTAAAGATAAAGTGAAAGTAATTTTCGGTAACCTAAACGTTGCTGAAGGTAAAACTTTGACAATGGAAAAAGGAACCAAAGTCTATTTCCGAAAAAACAGCGGAATGAATTTTGAGAAAAATTCCATTCTTGATGTAAAAGGAGCCCTTGGCGAAGAAGTAATTTTCCGAGGCGATAGAAGCGATACAAAATACGATACACTTCCTGCCAACTGGAACGGAATTAAAATGGAAGAAGGTTCTCTTCTTAATATGAATTACGCTCGAGTTTTTGGTGGAAATGTTGGACTTCAATTGAAAAAAAATATAGCTGAAATCAACAATACAATTATCCATACATTTCAAAATGTAGGAATCTATGGGATCCATTCCAATCTTACAATGAATAATGTGGTAATGAACAACTGCGGTGAAGCAGACCTTGCGATTGCTGCAGGTGGAAATTATACACTTAATTATTGTACTCTTGCTAATTATTGGAATTTGAATCCTTCGATGTCTGCTTTGGGAATCTACGCAAGTGATATTTGGCAAAATGAAGATGGAGAACCCGAGATTGGAGATTTCAAATTAAATGTCAATAATTCAATTATTTACGGAGATACACCGGATATGATTTCAATTAATAAATCTAATGGAAATGTCTTAGCTTTTCAATATGAATTCAAAAATTCATTGTTGAAATTTACTTCTAGTTCTGGTTTAACCATCGGGAATACTAATATTTCAAATCAAGACCCAAAATTCCAGAACTATTTTACTCAAAAGATGAACTTAAGAGTGAAAGCCGATTCACCAGCAAAAGGAAAAGGAGTTGGGACAAATAATGTTACTTCAACAGATATCGTTGGTAATCCCAGAATGGGTTCTCTGACAATAGGCGCTTATCAATAATGGAAATCACAACACTCCAAAATCAGGTTAACGAATGGATAAAAACCATTGGTGTCCGCTATTTCAACGAGTTGACAAATATGGCAATGTTAACGGAAGAAGTGGGCGAAGTGGCCAGAATCATTGCCAGAAGATACGGCGAACAATCTGAAAAAGAATCCGATAAATCTAAAGATTTAGGCGAAGAATTGGCTGATGTTCTTTTTGTAACGCTTTGCTTAGCCAATCAAACCGGAACAGATTTGCAATCGGCGTTCGATAAAAAAATGAAAATCAAAACTGATAGAGACAAAGACCGACATCAGAATAACGTAAAATTAAAAAAATAGTGGATGTTGGATGTCCGAAGTTGGAAGTTTTATTAATTCTGACGTCTGACATCTGACATCTGACATCTGACAAATTATGATTATAAAAAAGTCTGAACTTATAGACGGAAAAAATATTCAAATTACCGGTTCGAAAAGTATTTCGAACCGTCTTTTGATTTTAGGGAAATTGTTTGGAAACATTGATATGCTCAATCTTTCTAATTCTCAGGACACAACGTTACTCAAAAAAGCTTTGGAATCCGATTCCGAAACAATTGATATTCATCACGCCGGAACTGCGATGCGATTTTTGACTTCTTATTACTCAATTTTTGAAGGAAGAAAAACGATTTTGACAGGTTCTGACAGAATGAAAAACAGACCAATCAAACCATTGGTTGATGCACTTCAATCTCTTGGCGCAGATATTACTTATCTTGAGAAAGAAGGATTTCCGCCGTTGCAAATCATCGGAAAGAAATTAGAGAAAAATTCGGTTAAAATTTCAGCGAATGTTTCCAGCCAGTTTTTGACTTCATTAATATTAATTGGAGGAAAATTAGAAAAAGGGTTGACATTGGAATTGGAAGGAGAAATCACGTCTCGTCCTTATCTGGAAATGACTTTGAAGATCCTTAATGAAATCGGAATTAAATCTCATTTTGCAGAAAACACCATCGAAATTGTTTCTCATTCTGATAATTTCAGAACCGAACATTACGAAGTGGAAAGCGACTGGTCTTCAGCCTCTTATTTCTATTCTTTGGCTGCGATTGGAAGAAAATCAATTACATTAAAAAGTTATCATACATTGTCTCTGCAAGGCGACAGTGTGATTAAAGAAATTTACTGGAAATATTTCGGAATTAATACCGTTTCTGATTATGCAGAAAATTCAATTTCATTGCTTCCAGAACCAGCTTTCGAATATCCTGAATTAATTTCTTTGGATATGAATGATTGCCCTGACATTGCACAAACGCTTTGTGTAACAGCAACAGCGTTGAAAATTCCGTTTGTGATTACCGGACTTCATACTTTGAAGGTAAAAGAAACCGACCGATTGGTTGCGCTTCAAAATGAGTTGTTAAAATTGGGAGCGAAAACACATATAACTGTTGAGAAAATCGAATCTTCAGAATTTACTGAACCAGAAGAAAACATTTCTATCGCGACTTACAATGATCACAGAATGGCAATGGCTTTTGCGCCTTTCGCTTTAGTCAAAGAACTTAATATCGAAAACGAAGATGTTGTAGAAAAATCATATCCTGAGTTTTGGGAGGATTTTAAATCCGTAACTAAAGAAACCGAATAATATGTCAAAAGTTATTATCATTACAGGCGCTTCATCCGGAATTGGATTTGCCTTGGCAGAATATTTTGGAAAGAAAGGAAACAAAGTTTACGGGCTTAGTAGAAAAGTCGTCAACTCTGATTATTTCGTTTCGATTCCAACAGACATTACTGAAAAAGACCAAATCGACAACACCATTTCTGAAATCCTGAAAACGGAAACCAGAATTGATGTTCTTATTAACAATGCCGGAATGGGAATGGTTGGCGCAGTTGAAGATTCTACGAAAGATGATATTACTAAGTTATTTAATCTTAATTTAATTGGCTCTGTCCAAATGATGACTGCCGTTCTTCCAAAAATGAGAGAGCAGAAATCCGGAAAAATCATCAATGTTTCCAGTATCGGTTCAGAAATGGGATTGCCTTTCCGAGGATTTTATTCTGCTTCCAAATCTGCATTGGACAAAGTAACAGAAGCAATGCGTTACGAGGTTTATCCTTGGAATATCCACGTTTGTTCGCTTCATTTGGGCGATATCAAAACCAATATTGCAGAAAATCGAGTGAAAACAAAAGTTTCCGAAGCGTATAAAAATGTTTTCGAAAAAGTTTATGCTTTGATGAATTCTCACGTTGGCGACGGAACAGAACCTTTGGATGTTGCAGTTTATGTTGATCAGCTTTTAGGGAAGTCAAAATGGAAAGCGCATTACTATTTTGGGAAATTCGGGCAGAAAATTGGCGTTCCTTTGAAATGGATTCTTCCTCAGAATACTTATGAAAATCTGATGAAGAAATATAATAAAATGGACTAACTTCGGTTTTAGAATTAAGGCTTTTATTTTTGAAAGCCTTTTATATTTATTTTGAAAAAGCTGTTTTATATATTCTTGTTACTTCTGAGCGTATTTTCTTATGCTCAAAAAAATGAATATTGGCTTATCGATAAAGAAACAAACGTTAAAAAAATCGTTTCTGATTCGGCTAAAGCTGTCAAATTTCTAGATTCTTTGGCAGAAAGCTCTTACTTCTTCACAGAACTGAAAGACGTGAAGCAAATCGAAAATAGGACAGAAATTTATTATGATAAAGGTCCGAATTTCAACAAAGCCAATGTTAGGTTTTCAGATTCTTTAGTTAATGATTTGAAGTTTCAGAAGAATGAGATTTACACCAAAAATTTAGACTCACTCAAAAAAAATATCAATCAAAAATATCGGGACAAAGGTTTCGCTTTCAACCGTGTGAAAACCAAATTCCGGAAAATGGAAAACGGAATTCCGTCGGTCAAAATCTCCGTTGTTCCAGCTTCTCAAAGAAAAATCGATGGTATTGTTTTCAAAGGTTACACACGTTTACCGAAACAATTCGTTAAAAATCTCAACAAACAATATCTCGGAAAAAACTATGATGATAAGAACTTGGTTTCTATGAATCAATCTCTGCAAAATCATCAGTTTGTAGCGTTGGAAAAACCGCCTCAGACATTGTTTACCAAAGATTCTACGCAGGTTTTTCTCTTCACTCAGAAACGAAAAACCAACACTTTTGACGGAATGATTGGCTTTGGAAACGACAAAACCGAAAAATTCACCGTCAATGGAACCTTGAATGTCCAGATGAAAAATATGTTCAACAGCTTCGAGAGTATCGGCGTTTATTGGCAGAGAAATCCTGATAAAGGTCAGACTTTCGATATGCAAACTGATATTCCATACACGTTTGGAAGCAATGTTGGTTTGAATGTGAATGTCAATATTTTCCGTCAGGATTCCACTTTTGCGAACGTCAAATTTTTGCCCGCGATTTATTATCATCTTTCGCCGAAACAAAAACTTGGTCTAAAAGGAACTTTCGAGTCTTCTGCGATTTTGGATTCCCTTTACACGAGCGGTCGAGATTACAGCAAAAAAGGGATTGGTGTTTACTATCAATACCAGGAAGGAAGCGACATTCCGTTGTTTATTAACAAAAGTAATATTCGTCTGGAAGCTGATTTTCTCAAAACAACTTACGACGATACGCAGGAAAAATTTGACCAAATCCGGTATTTTCTTTTTGCGGAACACAACTTCAATTTGTCCGGAAATCACTTTCTCAATATCAAGGGAGAATCCGCGCTGCTCAGTTCCAAAAACGAATTATCAACCAACGAACTTTTTCGGTTTGGAGGCTGGAACTCGCTTCGAGGTTTCAATGAGCAAAGTCTCGTCAGCGATTTTTATGCTTTTGCCGGCGCCGAATATCGTTATCTCGTCAATGACCAAGCGTTTTTCGATGTTTTTGCGCAATACGGACAAATGTCCAACAAAGCATTGGGAATCACGCCCAAGCTTTACAGTTTAGGTTTGGGTTTTAACTTTTTTCTTCCCGTCGGTTTGATGAGTTTTCAAATTTCCAACGGAAACGAATTTGGGAATCCTTTCAAATTCAACGAAATTAAAATTCATTGGGGAATCCTCAGTAGGTTTTGATAATTGATAAGCTATAAAATGACAGTTGATACTAAGCAGAAATTAAAATCATTTATCAACCATCAATTATTTAATTCGTCATCATTTCTCTGAATATTAATTATTTATCAAATAAATTACGATATTTTCAAATTCCATAAAAATAACTTAATTTTGCAAAGAAAGTAAAGATGTCTATTCATAACAAAATTGTAGAGACAGCCATCACTTTCGATGACGTGCTTCTAGTTCCTTCTTATTCAGAAGTTTTACCTAATCAGGTTTCCCTAAAATCAAGACTTACAGACAAAATTTCGCTCAATGTTCCTATAGTTTCCGCTGCGATGGATACAGTTACGGAAGCAGATTTAGCAATTGCATTGGCGAGAGTCGGCGGTCTTGGATTCATCCATAAAAACATGACAATCGAGGAGCAGGCTGCGCAGGTCAACAGCGTAAAACGTTCCGAAAACGGAATGATTGCAGACCCAGTTACTTTGTCCAAAGACCATACATTGGCGGAAGCTAAAGAACTAATGGCGAATTACAAAATTTCAGGATTGCCTGTAGTTGACGAAAACAATTATCTCATCGGAATCATTACCAATCGTGATGTGAAATATCAGGAAAATCTTGATATCAAAGTTGAGGAAATAATGACCAAAGAAAACCTCATCACTTCTGATAAAAACACGAATCTTGAAAAGGCGAAAGAAATTTTGCTAAAAAACAGAATCGAAAAACTTCCGATTGTTGATAAGAAAAACAAATTGGTTGGGTTAATTACGATTAAAGACATTGATAATCAATTAGAATACCCGAATGCCAATAAAGACCAAAACGGCAGACTGATTGTCGGCGCTGGCGTTGGTGTTGGCGAAGATACGATTGAAAGAATTACAGCATTGGTAAAAGCTGGTGTTGATATTGTTGCTATCGATTCAGCTCACGGACATTCGAAAGGTGTTTTGGATAAAATCTCTGAAATCAGAAAAAAATTCCCAGACTTGGATATCGTTGGCGGAAATATTGTAACCGCTGATGCTGCAAAAGATTTGATAAAAGCTGGAGCTAATGTTTTAAAAGTTGGTGTTGGACCAGGTTCTATCTGTACAACCAGAGTTGTTGCCGGTGTTGGCGTACCACAATTGTCAGCCATCTACAACGTTTACGAATTTGCTAAAAAGAAAAATGTAACGGTTATCGCTGATGGCGGAATTAAATTGTCTGGTGATATTGTAAAAGCAATTGCGAGTGGTGCTGGAGCCGTAATGCTTGGTTCACTTTTAGCTGGAAGTGATGAAGCGCCGGGAGAAGAAATTATTTTCCAAGGAAGAAAATTCAAATCTTACCAAGGAATGGGTTCTCTTTCTGCAATGAAACGTGGCGGAAAAGAGCGTTATTTCCAAAGTGAAGCTAAGAAATTTGTCCCAGAAGGAATCGAAGGAAGAGTTCCTCACAAAGGAAAACTGGAAGATGTGATTTTCCAACTGACTGGAGGTTTAAGAGCTGGAATGGGCTATTGTGGCGCAAAAGATATAGAAGCTTTACAAAAAGATTCAAAATTAGTAATGATTACTGGAAGCGGGCTGAAAGAATCGCATCCACACGATGTGATTATTACACAAGAAGCTCCGAATTATTCTTTGTAAAAAATCAGAAATTGAAATAAAAAAAACTCCAAGTTGAAACGGTCAATTTGGAGTTTTTTATTTGTAGTATGATTTCTAATAAGGGTATCTCTCGGAAAAAGAAAAAAATTATTATAAATCTATTAAAAATCAAAACTTTGGTTTCACAATTGATGATAATTGTATAATTTTGCAGCGTTATCAACCCAATGAAGAAGACTACACTTTTCCCACTATTATTCTTAACCGTTTTTGTTTTCGGAATGCTTTCTTTCACCTCGAATAAGAAAGTGATAGCCGTTGTTTTTAACAAAGAAATGACTAGGCAAGATCTAATGAGTCTTCAGAAAAACCTTAGAGACAAAAACATCATTTTAGTGTTTAACAAAATGAAATTCACTAAGAATAGATTGAGCTATATCGATTTTAGTATCGATTTTGGGGATGGTTTTTCAGGAACTTCAAAATCTGAGATCAAAGGAAACAAGGAAATTGGTTTTATCCGTGACTATACTGAAAATGCTGAACATCCTTTTTTGGTTGGCGATTTAAAATAGAAGAAAAGCTTCCAAATTTGGAAGCTTTTTTGTTATGTGTTATTATGATTTCGTTTTCTTTCTTTTCTGATTTTTAGATCATCTTCAAAATCATCAATTCTATAATCCGTTAACGAATTTCCTTTTGTGATTTTTTCTTTAGAATAAAGTTTGAATTCATTCTCTGTTTTCTCCAAAAGGTAATCATACGGTCCAACCGAAGAAATTAGTTTTATCAAAACTGGAGAAATTTCCAAACAAATAAATAATCCCATTATGAAACTTGCTGCCAAGGCAATTATTGCAGAATTTTCCCCCAATTCATCCAAAGCTTGTAATCTCGCAGCAAAGCCATTGAATTGATCTTCAACACCTTCAGTCGATTTTCTTTCGGTTTCAAGATTAGTATAAACTTTTGAAATTTCGGTGTCCAAATATTGCAATCTCGGTTGCATTTGTTTTTGGTAATTTTCCAGGTCTGCCCGTTTCTGTTCTTTCAGTTCGGCTTTTCTCTTGGCATTGGTTCCGTAACCGACTTTTCCGCTGGTTAAACCAGATGGCTTTCCAAGAATCTCTTTCTCCAATTCAACAGAAGCAGAATCATAAGCCAACTGATAAGTTTTAATTTGATTCTGGATTTGCTTTTTCTCTAAATCAAAAGGACCGGATTGTTGCAGAATTCTACCGCTCATTTCTGCCTGCAGCTGTTTTTTATTCCTTTGAATAATGGTATTCAGTTGCTTGTTCACCTCTTTCTCAAAAATTTTCAATTCCAAAGGTTTGGAGATAATGATTCCGAGAAAAGTTGCTAAAATCAAACGCGGAATTGTCATCAAAACTTGACTCCACCAAGTTCCTGTTTTTTTGATTGAGGAAACAATATATCTATCCAAATTGAAAATCATTAATCCCCAAAGAATCCCGAATCCTACTGAAGCCCAAAGGTTATCGAATACCGTGAACATCGCATATCCTGCAGAAAGTGTTGCGAAAATAGCAGTGAACAAAACAATCCCACCGATTCCGGCAAACTTGTTCCATTCGGATGGAGATTTTTTCAGCAGATGAATATTTGCGCCGGAACAAATCATCAGAAAATGCTGAAACCAATTCATTTTATGTGTGTTAGTATTTTTCATCTTTCTATGTATATTTCTAAAGGTCTGATAGAAAGTTAGCGTTTCATTGATTATAATTCATCATAATTTGTCATTTAAAACGTTAATTTGTTACAAATAGTATTAGGCTTTACCTAATAACTAAATCTATACCAATTTATTTTTAATCAAATTAAATTTCTAGGTATTATATTTGATGACAGATTTAAAAATATTTTATGAAAAATCTATTGTTCTTAGCAGCTATTGCAACAATATCATTCTCTTGCAAATCCACAATCAATCCAGATAATCTTCCAAAACCACTTCCAGAAAGACCAAAAGAAAATCCGGATAAAGGAAATCTAACAGAACAAGAAGCGCAGGAAATGGAGAATTTGAAATCCGAAATTCTGACAATGGCAAAAAGTGAAAAATGCACCAACACTACTGATTGGAAATCTGTCGGGTTAGGTGTGAAAGCTTGCGGTGGACCAGTTTCTTATATTGCTTATTCAGTTAAAATAGACGAAGCCAAATTTTTAGAAAAAGTTGATTTGTATAATCAGAAATCTACAGAGTATAATAAAAAATACAATCTGGTGTCAGATTGTATGTTGGTAATGCCGCCCGAAAAAATCGAATGTGAAAATGGAAATCCTGTTTTCAAATATTCTAAGTCGGATTCTGTGGAGTAATCTTTTGCGCTTCAGAATCTCTATATAATTTTTCTTTGCTCCATTTGGCGTGTTTGGAAGGAATGATTGTGTGTCCTCTTCTATAAGCATAAATTTTAGTAAACTCCGCGCCAAAAAATATGAGTTGACAAGAATAATTAATCCACATCATCAATAGAATCACAGTTCCTGCCGCACCAAAAATGGATGTTGGTTTAAAAAAATCGAAGTAGAAACTCATTAGCATTTTTCCAAGATTGAAAAGTAAAGCCGTAACAATTGCACCAATCCAAACGGATTTCCATTTGATTTCTACATCGGGTAAAACCTTGAACATAAAAGCAAAGAGAATGGTAACGATGGCTAATCCTAAAATAAAATTACTCGCTTGGATAATCACATAAGTTTCCAAACCAAAATATTTAGTAATCAAAGTATTAGCAAGTCCAATAGCAGAAGACAGAAGCATACTAATTAGAAGAAGAAATGCAATTATTAAAATCATTCCAAGAGAATTAGCCCTGTCAAGGATGAATTTTTGCCAAGCTTTTTTTGGAGCGGCTTCTACATCCCAAAGATTGTTTAGCGAGCTCTGCATCTGGAAAAATAAACTGGTTGCACCAAAGATCAAAGTTCCGACGCCAAGTGCTTTCATCCAGAAGTTCTGTTTATCAACCATTGCGCTTTTGATAATATCCTGAACGCTTTTCGCACCATCGTAACCTATTATTCCTTGCAGTTGTCTGCGGATTTCGCCATTCACAGCTTCTTCGCCAAAGAAATGTCCTGCAATCCAAATCACAATAATCATCAAACCAGGCAAAGAAAATATGGCATTATAAGCCATACTTGCACTGTCTTTGGCAGCGGAGGAAGACATCCATTCACTGAAGGTCTGTTTTAGAACGTCCCAAAAAGAATTAAGTTTTTTCATTGCTTATTTTTCTTGGGAAATTCAATCTTTATACCAACTTAGCCTTCTTTGTACCAGCTGGAGTATTTAACATAATTATTTGCGATTCTATCAATCTCGCCTGTAATTAGATTTTGAGACACATCTTTCACTTTTTTTGCCGGAACGCCAGCCCAAATCTCGCCTTCTTTGATGTGTGTATTGGCAGTCACTACAGCTCCTGCTGCAACAATAGAGTTGCTTTCTACAATACAATCATCCATCACAATTGCGCCCATCCCAATCAGAACATTATCTTTTATTGTACAACCGTGTACAATCGCATTATGACCAATCGATACGTTATTTCCAATCGTAGTTGGGCTTTTTTGATAAGTGCAATGTATCATCGCATTGTCCTGAACATTCACTTTATTGCCCATTTTGATGAAATGAACATCGCCTCTCAAAACCGCATTGTACCAAATACTGCAGTCCTTCCCCATTGTCACATCGCCGATAATCACAGCCGTTTCTGCCACAAAAGTATTTTCTCCAAGTTGAGGCGTTTTGCCTAAAAGTTCTCTAATAATTGCCATTTTTTTAAATGATTGATTGTTAATTATTAAGTGTAAATATTTGGGCGCCTTTATCCGTCCTCCACTCCCGCTTTTTTATTTTTCCAAAGAAAAAATAAAAAGAGCTCCGTTCAGGTCGGGGCGCAGATTGGTCTTTCCATCAAATTTTGACATTCATTGAGCCAAAAATGAAACCAATAGAAAAAATCAAAAACCTGCAAAGATGCTCAGAATCAAAACTTAACATCATCTTACTATTTATCAGCTTTTTTCTTCCACCAAATTACGATAATTTTGTAGTTCAATATATTTAAAATGCGAGAAATCATTATAGAACCTACGGAAAATAAAAAAGTAATGAAGTTCGTTGCGGACTACACTTTGATTCCCGGTTCACTAGAACTGGACAGAGATTCTGACATTTCGGAAATACCATTAGCTCAGGAATTATTTAATTATCCTTTTGTGGACCGGATTTTCATCACAGCTAATTTCGTAGCCGTGGCGAAGCAGGATTCCGTAGAATGGGAGCACGTAGCAGAAAGTTTGAAAAATATCATCGAAGACGAATTGCTCGCCAATCCAAGAATCTACCTTCAGAAAAGAAAAGAAGCATACCAGATTTATTCTGAAATGACGCCGAATCCGGCCGTGATGAAATTCATTTCCAGCAAGATGTTGATGGACGGATTCATCGAAGTTAAAAATAGAGAAGAAGCAGAGGAAGTACCTTTGGCAAAAGAATTATATGACGCTTTTGATTTTGTGAAGGAAGTTTACGTGAGCGATAATTTCGTTGCCGTAACCAAGGATGACCAGTTTCAATGGCACGAAATCATGAATCAGGTTCGTTCTTTCATTGCAGAATTTTTGCAGGCAGGAAAAACGATTTCCAATTTGGAACCTCACGCTCACGAAAATCCTGTTTTGAAAATCATCAACAGAGAATATACTAATGACGAGCAGAAAATCAGTGATATCCTAAATGAATATGTTGCTCCTGCAGTAGAAAATGACGGTGGAAAAATCTCTTTGATTGAGTACGACGGAGAAAATAAAACAGCTAGAATGCTTCTGCAAGGTGCTTGTAGTGGTTGCCCTTCTTCCACAGCAACTTTGAAAAATGGTATCCAGAATATCCTAAAACAGTTCGTTCCGGAATTGGTGGAGAATGTGGAAGCTGTAAATGGATAATATTTAGTTGATAGTTTTTGATTGATCGATTTTTCTTCGATTAAAAATTATTAAATTTACGCTTCGACTCCGCTCTGCGTGACAATTTTTAAAATAAATGTTTTTGAAGAATGTCAGTCTAAGCGGAGTCGAAGACTTTTTAAATCATAATTATTTTCAATATTGGAAACCAACCAACAACAACCAACAACAACCAATAACCGAAAGGGAATTCTACTTGTAAACCTCGGTTCTCCAAATTCGACAAGCGTTGAAGATGTGAAAAACTATCTGGACGAATTCTTGATGGATGAAAAAGTCATCGATTATCGCTGGATTTTCCGAGCACTTTTGGTTCAAGGAATTATTCTGAAAACCAGACCAAAAAAATCTGCGGAAGCTTACAAAACCGTTTGGACAGACCAAGGCTCTCCTTTGCTTGTGATTTCCAAGAATCTCCAGAAAGAACTTCAAAAGTTAGTAGATGTTCCGGTTGGTTTGGGAATGCGTTATGCAGAACCGTCGATCAAAAACGGAATCCAAGAGTTGGTAGACCAAGGCATCACCAATATTACTTTGTTTCCACTCTATCCGCAATATGCGATGAGCACTACAGAAACGGTGATTGAAAAAGCCGAGGAAGTCCGAAAAAAATTCTTTCCCGATGTCAAAATCAATTATGTAGAACCGTTTTATGACCGCGAGATTTACATCAATTCTCTGGCAGAAAGTATCCGAGAAAAACTGCCTGCGGATTTTGATTTGTTACAGTTTTCATATCACGGTGTTCCGGAGCGTCATATTTACAAAACCGACCCTACAAAGACTTGTAACATGAATAATTGTTGTCAAAAAGAAGATAATCCTTCGCACAAATTCTGTTACAGACACCAATGCTACAAATTGACAGAGTTGGTTTGTGAGAAATTGGGAATTCCTAAAGAGAAGGCTCTTGTTACGTTTCAATCCAGATTGGGGAAAGACAAATGGATGGAACCTTACACGGATGCTACGTTGGAGGGTCTTGGCAAAAAAGGAATCAAGAAACTGGCAATTGTTTGTCCGGCTTTTGTGTCAGACTGCCTTGAAACGCTGGAAGAGATTTCGGAGGAAGGGAAGGAAATTTTCCTGCACGGCGGCGGCGAGAGATTCGATTACATCCCTTGTCTGAACGAAAAAGAAAGCTGGGTACAAGTCGTAAAAACACTTTGTGAAGAAAAGCTGAATGATTTTTATTTTCATTAATTTCTAAATCCAATGGTTTTCCGATACGCACGACATACTCAGAATTTGGAGAAGCTGATTGGTTTTTATACCAAGGTTTTGGATTTTAAAGTTCTTGGAGATTTCAAGCAGCATAATGGTTATGATGGTATTTTTCTTGGAAAGGAGAATGAGAATTGGCATTTAGAATTCACTCAGGACAATAACATTCCTGAATCTAAATCAGATGACGATGACATCTTGGTTTTCTATCCGGAATTGTTGGAAGAGTTTCAGAAGATTGTGGCTAATCTTGAACTTTATAAAGTCCCCATCCTCGAACCTAAAAATCCTTATTGGAAAGAAAACGGAATCTGTTTTGAGGATTGTGACCATTACAAGATTATTGTTTCTGACAGAATTATCATATAAATAAAAACCCCTCATAAGAGGGATTTTTTTATTTATACAATTTTTAATTTAATAATGTTATCAGAATTGAATATGACTTCAATAATATCATTTGGTAATGCTGTATATTTTGAAAAATCTTCAAATGAATATCCTAATTCATTTTTAAAAATATTAATAGCATTTTTTAAGCAAGTAGGTTTATCTATATAAACTTCTATAGGCTCTTTTTTTGTAAAACCATTTCTACTCATTTCTATTAAGAAATATTTGTATTTATAATCATCTATACATTTTAAATCTTTTGCTCTTCTTATAATTGATGACATTGATGTTAACCAATAATTCTTAAAATTCCCAAGTTCATTTAACCTTAAATTGCGTAAAGAATTTTTTATAGAATTTTCTGGCATTAAAAATTCACTAGCAAACTGATTGGCTTCTTTTTCTTTTTCTCTAAATGAAGAAATTGGAAAATTATTTTCATTATGCATCAAAATATGTCCAAGTTCGTGAGCAATTGTAAATCGTTTTCTATCATTAGAAAAATTTTTATTCACAATTATAACAGGATAACCTTTGTCAGTAATAAATGAAACTCCATCAAATTTTTCATCCTCATTAATTTCATAAAGAATAATTCCCGAAGATTCTAAAATTGAGAAAATATCTTTGACTGGTTCATCAATACTTAATTTAATTAATCTTCTCGTATAATTTGCTATATACTCTGGCGAAAATCCATCCTCAACATTTAGAGGAGCTAATATAAAATCAGGCCATTCTATTGATTCCGATAATTCATCGACAACATAGCCAATAATTTTACATTTATTTTCAAATTTTAAAATTTTAGATTTACTAACAGTTGCTCTTTTTCTATAATTCGCATTTTCAATAACACTATTGATTTTACGATTATAAAAATCTTCAGGAAAATCCAAGAAATCAATAATAGTTTTCTGAATTTCTTCTGATAAAACACCTAATCCTTTCTCAAATTTCGAAAGATTGGATTGAGAAAGACCTTGAATTTGGTTTGATAACTCAGTTTGAGAATATCCTCTAAATTCTCTTGCGAATGTTAGTTGTTTGTGATTCATAGTAATGCTCTCAATAATTGCTAAAAAGTAATCAAAGTGCTGCGGATTATTAATTAGCTTTTTTTAAGTTATTCTTTTCCTTTAATTTAGGAACAACTTCTTTATTTTCATTAACCACATTAATGGAAGAAACAGGAATTGTAATATCCATATCTTTCTCACTAATTGAAAAGTTAATTTCCCCATAGTCAATATAAACCAATTGTGGATTTACAAATTGACCAAATCTATTTTTTTGATAACCAAAATACAAAATTGGTTCATCATTATAGTCAGAATTAGAAAACAAATCTAAAACTTGGTTTTGACTTAAAATAGATTGAACATTAATAGTTTTAATATTCATTGGTTTTCCTTTGCTGTTTAATTTCTTAAACAAAATAAGATAACCATTAGTTCTTAAAATTAATCTTTTATACTTTCCATAAAACGCTTTTTCTCCAAAACTATTAGAAAGAGATTCAGCGAAACTACTTTGCATTACACTTGCTTCAAAGGTTCTAGACCTATGAGAAGGTTGAAATGCCGATAAAACAACATTTGTTTTATCTAAAGCTGTATAAAAAACATTAAACAATAGTTGCAGTTCTTTTTTTAACTCAACTTTACATTCACTTTCAGAAGCAAGCCTTCTTTTTCCTTGCATTCTTCTTGACAAATTATTATCTTTGCCAAACCATTCAAAACTATTAAGTTCTGCCATAAGTTCAAAATATTTATTTGCAGCACTTTGAAAACTTATAATCTCTGCTACCCACAGAGATTTTTTTGTTTCACAAAGATAAGGAAAAAAAATAACAATATATAATTTTTACATAATTTTGTATATAATTTTTACATAAAATTGTATTCGAGTTAATAACTGTAAAATAATTAGTAAGTTAAATCTAAATATCGAGATTATATCAAAGCTTTAATCAATAGCGAAAAAAATCTCTTAAAAACAAAACCCTTTCAGAGTTTGGAACTTTGAAAGGGTTATTTTTAGAATAATCTTTTTAATTATTTCTTATTAAAATCTCCTGCAAATACAGAAGTCAACTTGTCTTCGCTGATGTATTTTCTTAGAACGTCATTCACCTGGCTTACTTTAAGCGCAGAAACTTTCGCTTCCAAAGCATCATACTCGTCCAAAGATTGTCCGTACTGAAGTTGAGAATTAACCAATCCCATCAACGTATTATCATTACCAAGACCTGTTTTTCTGGAGTTGAGCCAAGAAGTTAAATTAGACTTGAATTCTTCTTCTGTGAAACCGTCTTTTACTGCCTTGTTCACTTCTTCTTTCAAAGCTTTGTTAACCGCATCTTTTTTAGTCGGGTTGAAGAATGCATACCAAGACCAAGATGCCACGTTGTTGTCAATAGGCACATTAACAAAAGACCCTGCACCGTAGCTGATTCCTTCTTTTTCACGAAGTCTGGTTGGGATTCTTGCAGTCAAGAAACCTCCGCTTCCTAACATTTCATTAGCAATAACGAAAGCCGGATAATCTGGAGATTTTCTATCCATAGAGAAACTGATTTTTCCAACCGCAGCGCCATTTTCTTTATCTGGAGTCAGATATTCTTTGTCCTGTTTTTTGGTTGCGAACAATTCCGGTTTGATGTATTCATACTTTGATTTGGAATTCCATTTTGCAAATGTTCCTTCCAATAGAGTAGAAGTGGCTTTTGGTTCTACGTCGCCAACAATAGTTCCCACACCGTTATTACTTCCCAATATTTTGTTGTAGAAGTCTACAAGCTGCTCACGTTTTACTTTTTTGTAGCTTTCGATTTGCTCTTTTGTAGATGGTGTATAGTAGATGCTTTCTTTTGGATAATTTTCTGTAATTCTTTCGATTTCAGAGAATGCTATCGATTGAGGATCATTTAGAGAACTTTCCAAATAAGTGTTGTACTCATTGATTGTCTTTGCCAGTTCTGCTTCTGGGAAAGTAGATTCTGTCAGGATTTCTTTGATAAGATCCATCACTTTAGGAAGGCTTTCTTTGTAAGTGCTGAAGTTTACAAAAAACGTTTGCCCGCCATATCCAAAGTTAACATTAGATTTCCATTGGTCTAGCATATCTTGGATTTGCTCTTTGGTATGAGATTTAGTACCTGTTTTCAGAACTTGAGCCATTAGAGAACCGATGTCAGATTTTGCACTCAGATCTTTTGCATTACTTACTGGGAAACGGAAGCTGCCTAGAACTTTACCTCCTTTGATCTCTTTTTTGATAACGCCATATTTCATTCCGTTGCTTAGTTTTCCTTCTGTCAAATTAGCTTTCAGGTTTTTGATACTCGCTTCGAAAGGTGCTGCTTCTTTTTCCAGAGCTTTTCCTTTGTAATCCTTTGTTAAAGATGCAATTTGCTCATTAGAATATTCTACATTTTTAACTCTAACTTCATCTTTAGCAGGGATGAAAACACCGATGGTTCTGTTATTGGTTCTGAAATATTTTTCTGCAACTCTTTGCACATCCGCCAAAGTTAACTTCTCTACAGTGTCTCTGTAAAGAAAACCTAATTTATAATTTCCAGCACCAATGATTTCTGTTAAATTAATAGCAAAACCAATCGTGTTATTTTTGATATTTTCTACTTGTTTAAGGATTTTTGCTTTCGCTCTCGCAACATCTTGGTCTGTATATTTGATGGTGGCAATCTTGTCCAATTCGGCACGGAAATCATTCTCCGTAGTTTTCAAATCTTTGTCAGCCGGAATATCCAAACCGAAATACATAAAACTCGCATCTCTCACCAAAGGCTGATAAGCATAAACAGAAGCCGCTTTGTGAGAATCAATCATCGCTTTGTAAAGGTAACCGGAAGGGTCAGCCGTTAAAATCTCCTGCAAAGCATCCAACGCCGCATAATCCTTATCCGCATATGGAGCCGTGTGGTAAAGCGCTCCAATCACTTTGCTGTCTCCAGCGCGCTTCAGTTCTACAAAACGTTCGCCATCCTGAGCAGGCTCTACGGTATAAGGCGTTTCTAGAACTCTTGCAGGTTTTGCAATCGTTGAGAAATATTGCGCAATATAGTCCAATGCTTTTTTCTCATCAAATTTTCCTGCGACAATCAAAGTTGCGTTGTCTGGCTGATAGTATTTTTCATAGAATTTTCTAAGCGTCACCGCTTTTACTCTTTCCACATCTTCTTTACTTCCAATAGTACTATTTCCGTAGTTGTGCCATAGATAAGCGGCAGAAATAACCCGCTCCATCAAAACACCACTCGGGCTATTTTCCCCAATTTCAAACTCATTTCTCACCACAGAAAATTCTTTATCCAAATCAGATTGAAGAATCGTTGCATTAATCATTCTGTCAGCTTCCATTTCCAAAAACCATTTTAAGTTCTCATCATTGGATGGGAAAACTTCATAATAATTGGTTCTGTCATACCAAGTTGTTCCATTGGCATTTCCACCTTTGTCAGACAACATTTTTTTGATATCACCTAATTTTTTCGTGCTTTTGAACAACATATGCTCCAGCAAGTGAGCCATACCTTTCTCGCCATAACCTTCGTGCTTGGAACCAACATTATAAACGATATTCACAACAGCATTACTTTGAGATGGATCCGATAGCAAAAGAACTTTCATCCCGTTGCTCAGGGAATATTCTTTGATCCCTTCTGTATTGCTAATAAATTTTGGAGTTTCGGCTTTTTGTGCAAATGCAGGCGTGCTAAGCCCAGCATAGAAAACGACAGCCACAGTCAGTAGAAGATTCTTCATATTTTGATTGTTAATTTTTAAGTATCTAAAATTAAATACTTTTCTTTTAAAATACATTTTGTATTCGATATTTATGAAAATCTTAACGTAATTTTGCCGATATGTTAGTTGAAAAAGTCATTTTAGGGATTGATCCTGGAACAAGCATTATGGGTTTTGGAATTATTTCTGTCAAAGGAAATAAAATGGAGTTGGTAGCTATCCACGAATTGATCCTGAAAAAATATGAAAATCACGAAACAAAACTTAAAGTGATCTTCGATAAAACTTTGGCTTTGATAGATGAATATCATCCCGACGAAACCGCTCTGGAAGCTCCTTTCTTTGGGAAAAATGTTCAGAGTATGCTGAAGCTTGGACGAGCACAAGGCGTTGCAATGGCAGCAAGTCTCCACAGAAATGTTCCCATTATAGAATACTCTCCAAAGAAAATCAAAATGGCAATCACAGGTAATGGAAATGCCAGCAAGGAACAAGTTGCGGGAATGCTTCAAAATCTTTTAAAACTGAAAGAATTCCCCACAAAATACCTGGATGCCTCTGATGGATTGGCCGTTGCTGTTTGCCATCATTTCAACTCCGGAAGTATCTCTACAGATAAATCTTATTCTGGCTGGGACAGTTTTCTGAAGCAGAATCCGGATAGGATAAAATAGTGATTAGTTGTTGATGGATATTTTTTAAGGCGGAGGCTCTCGAAGCCATTTTATTAAATCTTTTTCCTTTTTTCTTGTTTGTTTCCACTTGATTCTTGTTTCGTGATTCTCTATCTTTGAATCGATGAATAACTCTCTTTTTGAAATCGTAGAACACACCAACCGGAACATTTTTCTCACGGGAAAAGCAGGCACGGGAAAAACTACATTTCTCAACGATTTTGTAAAAAAAACCAAGAAAAAACACATTGTAGTTGCACCCACAGGAATTGCAGCAATCAATGCAGGTGGCGTTACGATCCACTCTATGTTTGGTTTACCCCTCAGAACTTTTCTTCCAACTACAGAAAGAATTGACCAGAATTTAGGAAACAATATTCCCGATTTGATGGTTCATTTCAAATACAGAAAAGACAAACTCAAGCTTCTCCGCGAAATCGAAATTATCATTATTGATGAAGCTTCGATGTTGCGGGCGGATGTTTTGGATATGATGGATTTTGCATTGAGACACGTTCGTAGAAATCAGCAGAAATTCGGTGGTGTTCAGATGTTGTTTATTGGCGACCTTTATCAGTTGCCTCCGGTTGTGAGAGACGAATATATCTTGGCGATGTACTATTCTTCACCCTTCTTCTTTGACGCCAAAGCTTTAGAGGGAAGTAATTTCATCACGCTTGAATTGACTAAAGTTTACCGCCAAACTGATGAACATTTTCTAGAAATCCTAAATGCGATTAGAGACGGAATTACAGAAGATATCGACTTTGAAGCTTTGAACGAACGATATCAACCCGACTTTGACCCGAAAGATGAAGCCTATGTTTATCTATGTTCGCACAACAAAATGGCGGATGATATAAATCAAAAAAAAATTAAAGAGCTCGGTGGAAAATCTCACACTTACAAGGCAGATGTTGTTGGAGATTTCAAGGAAACTCAATATCCGAATGATGAAGTTCTGGATCTGAAAGTTGGTGCGCAGATTATGTTCATCCGAAATGACACGTCGCCCGATAAAAAATATTACAACGGAAAACTCGCTCAGATTTCTTATCTCGATGAAGATGAAATCTCTGTAATTCTAGATGGAAGCGAAGAAGAAATCACTCTAAAAGCAGAAACTTGGGAACAGAAAAAATATTCTTTGGATGATGAAAAGAACATCAAGGAAGAAGTTTTGGGAAGTTTCAAACAGTTTCCGATTCGTCTGGCTTGGGCGGTTACGATTCATAAAAGTCAAGGTTTGACATTCGACAGATTGATTATTGATGCAGGAAAAAGTTTTGCTTCCGGACAGGTTTATGTAGCACTTTCACGTTGCCGAACTTTGGAAGGAATTGTTCTAAAATCGAAAATTACGCCTGAAGTTATTTTCTCTGACAAACGAGTTTCGAAGTTTCAGGATGAAACACACGCGAATTCGAAAATCGAGGAAATCCTGAATGCTGAAAAATATGATTATAGCATCCAGAAAGTCATTAGAAGGATTGATTGTGTTTGGTTTCAGTCTGCGTTAGAAAACTGGATGGTTATCAGCCGAAGCAGTAAATTCATAGACAAAGAAAAAGCCGATTATCTCTATCATTGTTTGAAAGCAGATATTGAAAATTATATTACGATTTTTCAAAAATTCGAAAGAATCTTACTCCAGAAAACTCAGAAATTCCTGCAAGGTGAGGAAGAATGGACTGAGATTGAAATTAAAGCCAAAGGTGCTGTCAATTTCTTTTTCTCGAATGTGAATGAGAAAATATTTTCTCCGCTTAAAGATTTCTATTCTGAAACGAAAGGCGTAAAAGGATTGAAAGCTTTTAACGAAGATTTTCGTGTTTGGTTGGATGATATAGAAGATTATCTGAAGGATTTGAAAGAGGTTTATCTGTTGGAAACGCCGTTATTCGACAAAGAAAAAGATGTTGAAGTTTCATTAGCCATCAAGAAAGTGCCGACGCACGTTTTGACTTATCAACTCTTCCAAAATGGGAAAACAGTTTCTGAAATTGCTAAAGAACGAGGTTTGGTCAATTCGACTATTTTCGGGCATCTGTCAAAATATGCTGAGCAAAATTTATTGGATAAAAATGATTTGCTGAGAATCTACCCAAAAAGTAAAATTGAAGCGTTCGAAAAACAATTCAAGGCAGAACCAAAAGAGAATATCAACGATTGGAAATCTGTTTTACCTTCGGATTTTGATTATGGTGAGATTCGTTTGATCTGGAATTACTTTTTGAATTTGAAAAAGTAGTTTATTTGAAAAATATCCTTAATGCTTTTTGAAATTTGTAAACCTTTCTTACATTTTAAAATTTGATTTTTTTTGGAATGATGATTAAGTACGTGAACAACTGAAATTATTTTAAAAATCCAAAAGAACATTAAATCTTTAACAATCAAGCCTTTGCGTTATTTGCAAAGGTTTTTTTTATGCAGTAAATTACATTAAAATAAAAATTTAAATTTATATAATACCCCTAACTTTACTCTCTAATGTAGATAACACCTTTTTGTAAATTTATTTATTTTAATGATTTACGATGCATTTTTGGGGATTTTTGATATGAAGATTTATAGTAATTTATATACATTTATGTACAAAACATAGTGTTTGTGGAAAACTTTTTAGTGTTATACAGATTAAAGAAATTCCTTTGGTGGAAATAATTTCAAGTTAATCTTACTCTATGTATTAAAAAATTATGGCGCCAGAAAAAAAATTAATTTTGTTATATAACAAAATTGTACTTATTTAGCAGTAAGAAAAAAAACCACCTGCTCCGGCAGATGGTTCATTAAATTGGTGGTAAAGTTACTTTACTTCACTTCCACCCAAAAAGAGTAGACTCCATTGACTTTGCAGTAACGCTTCCCTCTGATGGTAACGCATTTTCTGCAAATTTTAATGTAAGTCTTTCCGTTTTCAAATTTTGTGTTCTTCACTTTGTGAAAAATTTAAAAATGGTTAAACTAATAAGATTCTCAAGTTGCAGCTTGAGAATTTTTTATACTCTCTTAGAATTTTCATTCCTCAACTTATCCGGAGTATAAGTATCTTACATTTCATTATCAAAATGTTGCTTACAAATATACTGAATTTAAGAACTCAGAAAATGTGTAAAAGCAACAAACACAGCACAAAACTAACAATCCTAAGTAAAAGTTTTCCACATTATGTTAGAACATCTATGTATAGGGCATTTAAGTCATAATACTTCAAACATCCTTTATCATTATATTGTTTTATTTTAAACAATATAAAAAAATTGCCTATCTAATAAGAACTATCGATTGAACGATTTTTTTTCTAAAAAAATTCATAGAATAAATTGTCCCTAATTGATTAATACTTTTGGTTGAAATAGCAGAAATAAAGATTTTGAAGTTTTAAATTTTAATAAATTATAAGTTACTAACGGAGATTTTTCAAATAAATAATGAATACTCAAACAAGACATCATTATACTTTAAGTACACTTATTAATTTTTGAAAGTCATAATTTTTAGATAAAGCTTATAACTCTGTTAATGTAAAGGTTTCATCTTTTCAGATTTTATTTACCTATTATTTTAATTGGTATGCAACAAAGCTACCACATAAATTGTCTAAGTAGTAAGACCAACCAAAAATTTTTAATATTGAAAATCAGTTGATTAATATATTTATATTATTTTATTTACTACTTTGTATTGCATACTACTTTAATAAATATATATCTTTGCAATGTAAATTATTAGAAAATACAAACTACCAAAATAAAAACCACGTATTATGAAAACTAAAATCCTAATGGCAGCAATATTTTTTTCAGGATTGATTTATGCACAGGAAACACCTAAAAAAGATACTGCGACAACAAAAAACATAGAAGCAGTAAGCCTAACCAAACAAGTTTTCAAAAAACAAAGTGACCGTTTCGTTTATGATGTTGCCGCATCGCCAGTGGCTAAAGGAAACACAGCATTCAATCTTTTGAAGCAAACACCATTGGTTTCTTCAACAGATGATAAAACTTTGAAAATCATTGGGAAAAACAACGCTGTGATTTTCATTAATGGAAGAAAAACCAATATGGATGCGGAGTCATTAACTCAATTTCTGAAAAATACACCCGCAGAAAATATTCAGAAAATTGAAGTGATTACACTTCCTGGAAGTGAATATCAGGTTGAATCTTCGGACGGAATCATCAACATCGTTTTGAAGAAAAAAATGACCGACGGACTGAACGGAAATATGAGAATGGGAAACGCCCAAAGTTATTATAACTCTTCTTATGCAGGCGTTTCGCTTAATTACAGAAAAGATAAGTTGGGAATCAGTTCCAACATCAATACAAGCCAGAATATCCAAGAGCAATATTATATTCTGAGAAACGGAAATGATAAATCCAGCAACCAGTCAGAAGGACGGGTATCTGATCCCAACAAAAACTTAGGCGGCTATCTGAACATTGATTATCAGTTGAATGACAATAGTAATTTGGCTTTGACTTATAATTCTTGGGCAAACAGAAGCTATGGCTCTGGTTCCAATCTATTCAATACGATTATCGCTCCCAACGAAAAAGGCAATATAGAAACTAGATACAGTCTGACGAAAAATGTTGAAAACTCACGTTCGTACAACAACTCCCTAAACCTGAATTACGAATGGAAGACAGACACACTCGGAAGTAAGTTAAATCTGAATGCAGCTTATCTTAATTATAAAAGATTTCAGAATGCAGACAACAGAACTTATACGACCGATTTGACGAGACAAGTTTTCAATCCTTCGACTATCATTATACAAAATACGCCTCAGATTATTAATAATTTCTCATCTACGGTTGATTATATCAAAAAATTTAAAAATGACTTCACAGTGGCGATCGGAGGGAACTTTAACAAAACAAAAACTGACAACGATACCAAGAATGACACTTATTATTATGACAAGGACGGAAATCTGGTAGACCAATACGGAAAACCAATCAGCGGCCCTATATCCACACCCAACCATTTTATTTACGATGAGAATATTTATGGCTTCTATGTAACCTTGGAAAAAAAGTTTTCTGATAAATTCTCAGGAAAAATAGGTTCTAGATATGAATTGACGAGCAGTGTTGGCAAATCGGACAATTCGGACTTCAGCAATATTGAAAGAGATTATAATAATTGGTTGCCTTATGCGAGTTTGAACTATGCGATTAACGATAAGAATAATATTTCGTATGCTTTTTCCAGTAGAATGAGAAGACCAAGTTTTTGGGAATTGAATCCTGTCAAGAATTATCTTACCAATGTCAACTATACGCAGAACAACCCTTTCGTGAAAGCCTCTTCGGTTTACACCAATGAGTTCACATATATGTTCAAAAGTTCTTACTTCCTGATAATCAATCACTCATTAACGAAAAATGCAATTACACAAGTTCCTTTGCAAAGAGACAAAGTAAGATTGGATGCCAACAATCAACCAGTTTTGGATGTCCACGGAAATCAAATCACTGACCGAGAACTGCGCTATATCAGAACTAATTTCGGAGATAAACAAGAGATGTCTGCAATGATTGGGATGCAAAAATCTTTTTTCAAACAATATTTGACAACCAATTTCAATATCGGATTGCAAAGAAATATCAATAACGGTTTTTTAAATACCGACCCAATTACGGGCGATATTTTTCCTGATTATGTGAACAAAATCAAATCAAATAGTTTATTGATACAAACCAACAACACTGTAAGATTGGATAAAAAGAAAACTTGGTTTTTAGGCGTGAACTATTGGTATGTGGATAATCAGCAGATAGAATTGGGACAACTGAAATCTTTAATGAGTTTGGATGCCAACATCAAAAAAATATGGAACGACTGGACTTTTGCTCTAGAAATCTATGACCTTCTGAACACGAATAAAGTTGTGATTAATGACAATTCTCAAGCCAGTGGAAACTATAATTATATCAATCAAAATCAATATAACCAAAGTGTGAACTTCAGTATCACTTATAACTTCGGGAACAAAAAAGTTCAGAAAATAAGAGATATCAGCAGCGCAGACAAGGACATTAAAAACCGCACCAGATAACTACTATATATTTTTTTTATCAAATTATTATTTTCAAAAGCAATCCCGAAGAAGTTCTTCGGGATTTTTTATGTTAATTTAAAATAGCATTCTATTTCTTAGGCAGAAAAACCTCGGCCAGCATACATCTTGCACTTCCACCGCCGTTGGTTTCTATCACTTCTAAATCTGAATAAATAATTTCACAGTATTTTTCAATCGTAGAAACTTGTTCCTTACTTAAAGCTTTGTAAGCGCTTTGGCTCATTACTAAGAATTTTTCTCCTGAACTATTTTGTACCTGAAGCATATTTCCTGCGAAATTCTGCATTTGGTTTTCAGAGATTTCTATCAATTCTTTTCCTGAGTTTTTGATGGTTTCTACGACTTTTTCTCTTTCCAAATCATCATCGATGCAATCCAGACAAATCACAACAAATTTGTCGGCAACACACATCATCACATTGGTATGATAAATCGGTAATCTTTCTTCGCCAGCGGTTTGATAAGAATGAAAAACCACAGGTTTGAATCCAAATTCACTGCAGAATTTTCTGAACAAATCTTCATCTAACCTCAAAGAAACCGAACCGTAAGCAATCTTGTTATCGTGGTCGAAAATCATACTTCCAGTTCCTTCCAAGAATTTATTGTCTTTTTCGATTTCAGAATAATCGATGATTTCACTGATATTGAATTGTTCTTTGATTTGGTCAAGAATATCATTTCGTCTTTCCAAGCGTCTGTTTTCTGCAAACATTGGATATAAAACCACTTTTCCGTCTCTGTGAAAACTTACCCAGTTATTTGGGAAAATTGAATCTGGTGTTTTTGGTTCAAGTGTATCTTTGACGGTAATCACATTGATGCCTTTCGCTCTCAATTTCTCAGCAAAAGCATTGAATTCTTTCAAAGCTTCATCTTGAACATTCCCTTCCTGTTGAACCTGAAAATAATTATTAACCGCCGTCTGCTCGTTGAATCCGAAAGCAACTGGTTCTATCATCAAAACTGTATCTGTAGTCTGCATTGTATTGATTAAAAGATTAAGAAACTTAGAGATTGAGATATTATTCTCTTACCAAAGGCAAAGTCGAGCATCTCAACAAACCTCCCATTTTAGAAATCTCACGGTAAGGAATTTCTTCCACAGTGATTCCCCACTCGTCGCGGAGATGACGATTGAGTCTTGTGAATGCTTTGTCTGAAACCACAACATCTGGTGCGATTGAAAAGATATTAGGGTTCATTTCAAACATTTCTTCATCACTGATATTGAAACAATTTTCCTTACCGAAAATATCCAAAAGCAACTGATAATCCGACTCATCTACAAATCCGTTTTTGTAAATGATACATTTATCGTCGCCAACGATATTGAATGTACAATCCAAATGTAAAATACCTTCATATGGCTTTGTATCATTTTTTTTCAAATCAAGATCAATGATTCTTTTTTTCGGAAAATATTCTTTCAGAATTTCAATAGCATATTCGTTGGTTCTGGCTGTTTTCAGATTTCTATAATCTGGGCTGTAGCTTGTACCAATGAATAAGAATCCGTTCCAGACCATAACATCTCCACCTTCAATATGAGCGGTTTCCGGCAGGTTTATGACATTCCTCCAGGAAACTTTATCTATGATGTGTCTGTAAGCTTCCTGCTCGTCCGCACGGTCTGGGATTATGTTCGAGATAATCATTTTATCCTCAATCACAAAAGCAACATCTCTTGCAAAGACCTGGTTGTAATCTTTGATAATTTTTGGTCGGAAAACCTCCACATCATATTTTTTAAGCACTTTTTCAAACTCTGTCATCTCGAAAATAATATCCTCTTCTTTGGGATAGATATTATTTTCTATGGTGTGATAAGATTTCGCGTCATAACTTTCTTCCAGAGTAGGAACAGCGCCGTTAGATTTTGGCTGTCCAAGTACGACAGATTTTAGTCTACCTGTTTCGTTTTTGATGTTTAGTTTCATAAGATAGGAATGAAGCAAATATAATTAAACAAAATAAATTGAAACTCGCCGCATACAGTAAATAAAATCTATGATAATAACAAAGCTGGAGATATTTCTATGATAATCTGTAAAACACCGAAAAAAAATCCCCGAAAAATTAATTTCGAGGATGATATGATTAAATTTTATATTTTTTATCGGCTTGCAATATCTACATAATTACGTTTTTCTGCTCCTTGGTAAACCTGTCTTGGTCTTCCTATAGGATCGCCTTTTAGTCTCATTTCTTTCCACTGAGAGATCCATCCTGGCAATCTTCCTAACGCAAACATTACAGTAAACATTTCCGTAGGAATTCCTAATGCTCTGTAAATGATTCCTGAGTAGAAATCCACATTCGGATATAGTTTTCTTTCTACGAAATAATCATCCTCCAGTGCAACTCTTTCTAGTTGCATAGCGATATCAAGCGCTTTGTCCTGAATTCCCAATTTTCCTAAAATATCGTCAGCAGCTTTCTTGATGATTTTTGCTCTAGGATCAAAGTTTTTATACACTCTGTGGCCGAAGCCCATTAATCTGAAGCTATCTTCTTTATCTTTTGCTTTAGCGACATATTTAGAAACATCTCCTCCGTCTTTTTCGATCATCTCAAGCATCTCGATTACCGCCTGATTGGCACCACCGTGTAGTGGACCCCAAAGCGCTGAAACACCAGCTGAAATAGAAGCGAATAATCCTGTATGCGCAGAACCAACCATTCTCACTGTAGATGTAGAACAGTTTTGCTCGTGGTCTGCATGAAGGATTAACAATTTATCAAGCGCCTCCACCACTACAGGATCAATTTCGAACTCCTCATTCGGCAGTCTGAACGCCATTTTATAGAAATTCTCAACATAGTTAAGACTGTTATCTCCGTGGTTAATTGGTAAACCTTGGGCTTTCCTGTAAGTCCAAGCACAAAGATGAGAGAATTTTGCAATCATTAATTCTGCTGCAAGATCTAATTCTTCTTTAGATTTAACATCAACCGCTTTGGGATTGAACGCTGTAAGAGCAGAAGTTAAAGAAGACAAAACGCCCATAGGATGTGCAGAGCGAGGGAAAACATCGATTAGCTTTTTAAGCTCGTCTGCAACAAAATTATATTTTTTGATATTGTTTTCAAAAGAACTGAACTGTTCTGTTGATGGTAATTCTCCGTGAAGTAAAAGGTACATTACTTCTGTAAAGTTTGATTTTTCAGCGATTTGCTCTATAGGATAACCTCTGTAGAATAATTCCCCTTTATCACCATCTAGGTAAGTAATTTCACTAATTGTAGCACCTGTATTTTTGTAACCAAGATCCAAAGTAATCAATCCTGTTTGATCTCTCAATTTGGAAATATCTATTCCTCTGTCACCGATAGTACTATCTACGATTGGATATTCGAAGTTTTTCCCATCGTAATTTAATATAACTTTATTATCAGACATTTTTAAAAAATTTATTTGCTAAATATAATACTTTAAGTGCAAATACTCAACTGACAAAAGTCATATCTCTCAATCGATTGTATGAATGCTATTAATTGAACTGAAAAATAACTTTCACAAATTATGACCATTTCTTTATAACACTGATAATCAATTAGATAAAAACACAAAGAGCATCCGAAAAATATCGAATGCTCATTATTATAAATTTTTGTTAAAATTATTTTTTGATTTTGAAAGCGTCCAAACCTGGGAAAACTGCTGTCTCTCCAAGAGCTTCTTCAATTCTCAATAATTGGTTATATTTCGCCATTCTGTCGGATCTGGAAGCAGAACCTGTTTTGATCTGTCCACAGTTTTGTGCAACAGCAAGATCAGCAATTGTAGAATCTTCTGTTTCTCCAGATCTATGAGACATTACTGTTGTATATCTATTATGTTGCGCCATCTGAACTGCTGCCATAGTTTCAGAAAGGGAACCAATTTGGTTAACTTTCACAAGAATAGAATTCGCAATCCCTTCATTAATTCCTCTGGAAAGTCTCTCTACGTTAGTTACAAACAAGTCATCACCTACTAATTGAACTCTGTCTCCAATTTTATCCGTTAGTTCTTTCCAACCTGCCCAATCGTTTTCCTGCATACCATCTTCGATAGAGATAATTGGATATTTGTTTGCCAATTCAGCGAGGTAAGAAACTTGTTCGCTGCTAGAGAATACTGGCGCATCTGGAGTTTGGAATTTTCTGTAATCGTAAACTCCGTCTTTATAGAATTCTGAAGCGGCACAATCCAAAGCAATCATTACATCATCACCTGGCTTGTAACCTGCCTTCTCTATAGCTTGTAGCAAAGTATCCAAAGCATCTTCAGTTCCTGTAAAAGTTGGCGCAAATCCACCTTCGTCACCTACTGCAGTAGAAAGACCTCTACCGTGAAGAATAGACTTCAAGCTGTGGAAAATCTCAGTTCCTTTTCTCAAAGCGTGAGAGAAAGAATCTGCTTTTACCGGCATAACCATAAATTCCTGGAAAGCGATTGGCGCATCTGAGTGAGATCCACCATTAATTACGTTCATCATTGGAACAGGAAGTGTATTTGCATTTACACCACCAACATATTTATAAAGTGGCATTCTCAATTCAGCAGCAGCAGCTTTTGCAGCCGCCAAAGAAACGCCTAAGATGGCGTTAGCTCCTAATTTTCCCTTGTTAGAAGTTCCGTCAAGATCAATCATTACAGCATCGATCAGATTTTGTTCGAATACAGGAAGACCAATTAATTCCGGAGCAATGATTTCTTTTACATTTTCAACCGCTTTCAAAACACCTTTACCTAAAAATTCCGGCGCCCCGTCTCTCAGTTCTACTGCCTCATGCTCACCGGTAGATGCACCAGAAGGAACAGCTGCGCGTCCCATGGCTCCACTTTCCGTGAAAACATCTACCTCTATTGTTGGATTCCCTCTGGAATCTAAAATCTGTCTTGCCTCGATAAATGAAATGTAACTCATTGTCTTGATGTTATTTATTTAAGATTTTTATTTTGTCGCTTTTATAAAGCCATGCAAATTTAAACATTTTTAAAATATTATGTGATGAATCATTTCTTAACATTTATCACATATAAAGAAATTCGATATTATTTAAGAATTCGATATTTTACTTTAACAACGCCCTGATCTAGCCTTGCAATTTTTTTGAAAGCACCCTGACTGAGATCAAACGCTCTTGATGACTTCAACGGACCTCTGTCATTAACTGTTACAGTTACCGATTTTTCATTTTCTATATTAACAATCTCCACCTTTGTTCCGAAAGCAAGTGAACCGTGAGATGCAGTCATTGAAGAATGCCTGTAAATCTCTCCGCTTGATGTTGGTTTCCCTTGGAATCGATCCGCATAAAACGAAACATTAGTCTGCCTGTAAACGCCGCCACTAGTTCTGCTACTACAGGAAAAAATGATAAAAAACATTGTAAATACTAACAAAACACTGTTTATAACAGCTTTAACGTCTATAATTCGCATATGTCGAAAAAAAATTATTTAAAAAGAGTATAATAAAATTTATTGCTAATATTTTGTTTATTTTATATAAATTTCTATATTAGTTTTCCCATTCGTTTATAATTATCAAATATAATCCAATTTATATAATGAATTACGAAAGCATAAACTTAACCATAGACAACAAGATTGCAGTTCTTACCATTAACAGACCAGAAAGCCTTAATGCTCTAAACGCACAAGTTTTTACAGATTTGGATAGTGCATTTGATTTTCTGAAGAATGAAAAAGCCGTTAATTGCATCATCATTACAGGGAGTGGAGAAAAAGCTTTTGTAGCAGGTGCGGATATCAAAGAATTTTCTACCTACAGCTCAGAAAAAGCAAAAGAATTGTCGAAAAGAGGCCACACTGTTTTTCAGAAAATCGAAAACATGAATAAACCGGTAATTGCAGCAATTAATGGTTTTGCTTTAGGTGGGGGACTAGAATTGGCATTGTCTTGCCACATACGATATGCTTCTGACAATGCAAAATTAGGTTTACCAGAAGTAACTCTTGGATTAATTCCTGGTTATGGAGGAACCCAAAGATTGCCAAAATTGGTAGGAAAAGGTTTGGCTAATGAAATGATTTTCTCAGCAAAAATGATTACTGCCGAAAAAGCTAAGTCCATTGGTTTGGTTAATGATGTTTTTTCTTTGGAGGAATTATTGGCTAAAACTCAGGAATTAGCTGAGCAAATTGTAAAAAATTCTCCACTAGGCATTGCAAAAGCTATAAAAGCAGTAAATGCAAGCGAAGAAGAAAATGGAATGGAGACTGAAATCAATTCTTTTGGTAAATTATTTTCACAAGAAGATTTTAAAGAAGGTGTTGCTGCTTTTTTAGAGAAAAGAAAACCTGTTTTCAGCTAAATTTGCAACATGAAATATAACAAGTTCGATATTGCTTATCTGAAAATGGCTACCGAATGGGCAAATCTTTCCTATTGCAAAAGAAAAAAAGTAGGAGCTCTTATAGTAAAAGACAGAATGATAATTTCTGACGGATACAACGGAACACCTTCTGGCTTCGAGAATAATTGTGAAGACGAAGATGGAAAAACCAATTGGTTTGTGCTTCATGCAGAAGCCAACGCCATATTGAAAATAGCGAGTAGTACACAATCCTGCAAAGGCGCCACATTATACATCACAATGTCGCCTTGTAGAGAATGCAGTAAATTGGTACTACAATCTGGAATCGAAAAAGTGGTCTACATGACCGGCTATTCTGATGACAGCGGATTAGAATTTCTTAAGAACGCAGGAATTGAGCTTTTAAATATTAAAGAACAAGAATTATACAAAACATGAAAATTTAAAATATAACTATAACCAAACTAAAAAAACACAAATATGAATTGGTCCGAAAAAATTGACGATTTCTCAAATTTTCTCAAATTTGAGAAAAACTTCTCTGGAAACACACTTGATGCTTACATGAGAGATGTTCGAAAGCTTGAAAGCTTTACTATATCAGAACTAGATCACTTGTCACCTCAAAACATTACTTACGAAAATCTCCAGGAATATATCTACCAGCTTTCTAAAAATAAGATCAGCGAAAGATCCCAAGCGAGAGCAATTTCATCAATAAAAGCGTTTTTCAAATTCCTTTTGGAAGATGATTACAGAACAGATAATCCTGCTACACTGCTGGAAGGTCCTAAACTTGGTCTTTACCTGCCGGACACCCTAAGTGAAGAGGATATCAACAGAATTATTGCCTGTATAGATAATAGTACAGACATAGGAAAAAGAAATAAATGCATCCTAGAGGTTCTTTACGGCTGTGGACTGCGTGTATCTGAACTGATAGATTTGAAAATCTCCAATATCAACTTCAAGGAAAGCTACATAATGGTGGAGGGAAAAGGAGAAAAAATGAGATTAGTTCCTTTAGCAAGTACGACAGCGGAGTTTATCACGAATTATATTCACACTGTAAGAAATCAAACTAAAATCAATAAAAAATACGAGGACACATTATTCCTAAACAGCCGAGGCACGAATATGTCCCGTGTGATTGTTTTTATCATCATTAAAGAACTGACTCAGAAAGCCGGAATCAGCAAGAGCATTTCGCCACATACTTTCAGACATTCTTTTGCGACCCATTTACTGCAAAATGGTGCGGATTTGAGGTTTATTCAGGAGATGCTGGGCCACAGCAGCATTACGACTACTCAAGTATATACCCATCTGAAAACGGAAGAACTCAGAGATGTTATTTTGAATTTTCATCCAAGAAATAGAAATATCAATTTATAGTTTTTCTTAAATTTATCCAATGGAAAATTTAAAATTCTGCCCAAAATGCGGTCAGGAAAAACTATTATGGAATAACGTTACCAAATTTAGTTGTAGCAATTGTGATTTTGTTTTATATCATAATACTGCTGCAGCTGTTGCGGTAATCATAAAACATCAGGATGAATTATTTTTCACAGTTCGGAATCAAGAACCTGGAAAAGGAAAATGGGATTTATCTGGCGGTTTTACAGATCCAAAAGAAACCTCTGAAGAAACTTGTTCCAGAGAATTGAATGAAGAATTAGGTTTGAAAATCAATCCAAAAGAATTCAAATATCTTGGAAGTCAACCGAATATTTATCCTTATAAAAATATTGATTACAATACTTTGGATTTGTTCTATCTGTATGAAGTGGAGGAAAAATTTGAAATCCAGTTAGAAGAATCTGAAATCTCAGAAACGATTTGGATTAAAGCTTCAGAACTTGATTTGGACAAGATTGCTTTTGAATCTCAGAAACGATTTTTGAAAAATTATATTACAAAAAATTAGTTGTCATTTGACAGTGTTTTTTTGATTAAAAGAAACTCCGGAAATTACTTTCCGGAGTTTTGTTTTTATTTCCATTTGATATTGCACCCCAAACTTGGCTTCTGGAAATCTTCCTGCTCGGCTCCTGCTAAAAGATTTTCGAAAGCGATTATTAAATCCTCGCCTGTAATTTCTTTTTGATTTCCCGGACGAGAATCATCCATTTGACCACGATAAATCAAACTCAGATTTTCATCAAAGAAGTAAAAATCTGGTGTACAAGCTGCTTCGTAAGCTTTGGCAACATCTTGAGATTCGTCATATAAATAAGGAAATTGGATATTTCTTTCATCAACAAAATCAACCATCATCTCTGGAGAATCTGCTGGATATCTATCTACATCATTAGAATTAATAGCAATAAATTCTATTCCTTGACATTTGTAATCTTCGTACAATTCTTCTAATTTATCGATGATGTGAAGAACAAATGGACAATGGTTACACATAAAAACAACCAAAGTTCCTTTCTTTCCTTTCAAAGATTCGAGGCTTTGTAATTCGTTATTTTTTGACGGATTAGGAAGTTTAAAATCCGGAGCTTTTGTTCGTAAAGCCAGCATATTCGAAGGTGTGTTTGACATCGTTATAATTTTTAATCTAATTTACTCAGCAAAGATAATGCTTCTTGGAGAGAATTATCATAGTTGACCCAATTTACGTTTTCCAACTTTCTATTCCACGTTATTTGGCGTTTTGCATAACGTCGGGAATTTTTTTTGATTTCCTCTATTGCAAAATCCAAATCCCATTCTCCATCAAAATATCGGAATAACTCCGAGTAACCAACGGTTTGCAAAGCAACTTTATCTCGGTCAGCAATTAAACCTCTAGCCTCTTCCAGCAACCCATTTTCCATCATTTTATCGACACGAAGATTGATTCTTTCATAAATAATTTCTCTCGGCGCATCAATTCCAATTCTAATGGTTTCAAAATTTCTTTTGTTTTTTGGTGTACTAAGATTTTCGGTGTAAGTCTTATTGGTTTGCCAAATGATGTCAATGGCTCGAAATAATCTTCTCGGATTATCTTTATCTACGACCGAAAAATAATCTGGATCTAATTCCTCCAACATTTTCTGCAAAACTTCGACACCTTCATTTTCAAAAATCGAAATCAGTTTTTGTTGATTTTCTTCATCAGCTACTGGCAAATCATTCATCCCCTCAACAACGGCTTTCTCATACATCCCACTTCCGCCAACCATTATTGCAACATCTTTTCTGGCAAAAATTTCGTCGAGTTTCTGCAGAGCTTCCTCTTCAAAAAGTCCTATTGAATAATAATCGTTGACGCTAAGATTACCAACAAAATGATGTTTTGCTTCGGCTAATTCTTCGTCAGTCGGCATTGCAGTTCCAATTTTCATTTCTTTGTAAAACTGCCGAGAGTCACAGGAAATAATTTCTGTGTCGAGATGATTAGCCAAATCGATTGCCAATCTTGTTTTCCCAATTCCTGTAGTTCCGACGATGGAGATAAGACGTTTCAAAAAGTTAATTTTTGCAAATTTACAAAATGCGAAATTCTTTCAGCATTATATTTTATCGCAAAGACGCAAAATTGTCATCAATGAAACTTTTATAAGTCGCAAATCAAAAAAAATATAATAAAAAGAACTATTAAAGTTTGCGACTTATAATATTAGAGCTTGTTTAAATTTATTTCAGAAATAATTTTATAACCACATAGACACATAGTTTTTGCAAAAATAAAAGAAAAAAAACAGTAAATATTGTACTTCTATTTTTTCTTTTTTGCAATTAATCTTGAGGTTTTCTATGTGCCTATGTGGTTTTAATTATTTTTAAACAGGCTCTTAAATTTAAAGAAAACATTTGCGCCTTTGCGATAAAATTCCTTGCAGGTTTAAAACAAATATTACTTATTTTTACAATCAGAATGGCATTCAAATTACCAAACTCCAAACTTCCTGATGTGAAAACGACGATTTTCACAGAGATGAGTTTGTTGGCTCAGCAGGAAAACGCAGTCAATCTTTCTCAAGGATTTCCAGATTATCAACCTGATGAAAATTTAATCAAATATCTCGGAGATTTTGCGAAACAAGGTTATAATCAATATGCACCTTTAGCCGGAATCAAAGAACTTCGAGAAGAGATTTCGAGGAAATTCAACGTCCAGTATCAAGTGGATTATCATCCCGATTCTGAGATTAATGTAACCGCTGGAGCAACTCAAGGAATTTTCACGATTATCTCTGCATTTGTTGGAAAAGGTGATGAAGTTATTATTTTTGAACCGGCTTACGACTGTTACGAACCCGCAATTATCTTGAATGGCGGAATTGTGAAAAACATCAAAATGCTTTATCCTAATTATGAAATTAATTGGAATGAAGTTAAAAATCTGGTTTCCGAAAAAACCAAGATGATCATCATCAACAATCCGAACAATCCTTCCGGAAAAATCCTGAAACAGAAAGACATTGATGAACTGATTTCTATTGTAAAAAATACAGACATCATTATTCTAAGTGATGAAGTTTATGAAAGCATCACTTTCGATGAAAAACCTCATCTAACATTAGCCAAATATCCTGAACTGAAAGAGAGAACTTTTGTTGTTGGTTCTTTTGGAAAATTGTTGCACATCACGGGTTGGAAAATCGGTTATGTATGCGCACCTTCGGATCTGATGAATCAGTTTAGGAAAGTTCATCAGTTCAATGTGTTTTGTGTGAACACGCCAGCACAATTTGCCATTTCTAAATATTTACAGAATGTTGATGACTTCCAATCAATCTCAACGTTTTTCCAAACAAAAAGAGATTATCTTAAAAGCGCTTTGGAAGAAACGCCTTTCGAGTTATTAGATTGTGAAGGAACTTATTTTTTGTCTGCCAGTTTTGGCGCAATTTCTGATAAGCAAGACAAGGATTTTTGTTACTGGCTAACCAAAGAACACAAAGTTGCAACTATCCCATTTTCTGCATTTTACAAAGATAAAACCGATGAAAAAGTGATTCGTTTTTGTTTTGCTAAAGAACAGGAAACATTGGAAAAAGCCATAGAAAAGTTATTAAAAATTAAAATATAAAATGAAAAACCTAATTATCGCCGCTTCTTTATTAGTAGGAGTTAGCACATTTTCTCAAGCGAAAATTGACCCAACAAAACTGAATTATATGTCAGTTGACGTAAGTCCAATGGATGCAGTTTATTATCCACTTCAGGTGACTTCTTCCAAATCCGATACACCGAAAGTGAAAGTGGTTTATTCTCGTCCACAGAAAAAGAATAGAGTAGTCTTTGGAAACTTAGTAAAGTATGGAGAAATCTGGAGATTCGGAGCCAACGAAAATAGTGAGATCAGATTTTATTCGCCTGTAAAAATAGGTGGAAAAGAAATTCCTGCCGGAACTTACAGTATTTTCGCAATTCCGTTTGAAAAAGAATGGACAATTATTTTAAATTCTGAAACAGATAAATGGGGAGCTTATTTCTATGATAAAAGTAAAGATGTTGTGAGATTCAATGTACCTGTTGAGAAGACAGCTTCTCCAATCGAATATTTTTCTGTGACATTCGTACAGACAAAATCGGGCGCAGATCTGTACGCAGGTTGGGATAATTCTCAGGTTAAATTCCCGATTGAATTTAAATAATCCTCAAAGATTTATATTAATTAAAGTCTTGTCAAAATTTGATAAGGCTTTTTTATTTTTTAAACTATAAAGTCAATAAATCTTCAAAACGTTGAATCTGAACTTTTGGATTTGCGATTTTTCCAAAACCATAAGCTGCATAAATAAAGTCAACGCCAGCTTTCTCAGAAGATTCTTTGTCCCAAATAGTATCGCCAACGTAAACTGGATTTTGTAAATTATTTCGTTCCACAATCAACCGGATGTTCTTATCTTTTGGCAAACCATAGTTACCGAAACATTCGAAATCTTGAAACAAATCTTCAAAACCAAAAAAACCGATGAAGTTCTCGATATAACCTTTCATACAATTACTGACAATAAAAAGTCGATAATTTTCCGCTAATTTTTCTAGTGTTTCTTTGACTTTTGGAAATAATTCGCCTCCAAACTGTTGAAGATATTGACTTTCTTTTTCAGCATAAATTGTTTCGAATTCTTTTAGTTTTCCTTTGGGAACAAAACTGAAATACTGTGTAAAAATATCGTCCATCTTCATTCCAGAAAAATCTCTAACAGTCTGAGAAGTAAGATTGATATCGAATCCAATCGCTTGAATGCTGTCGTTAAAAGCTCGGACTACTGTTTCCGAAGCGTTCCAAAGTGTTCCGTCTAAGTCAAAAATAATACTGTCTCTCTTCATAATCTAAATCATAAACCATTCGTTCACAAGACTTGCGGCTAATCTTGCGGTTCTTTCCTGTATATCAAAATTGGGATTCACCTCTGCCACATCCAATGCTTTGGTTTTTTCTGATGATAAAATATGATGGTAAATCTGCATAAATTGACGGTCTGCAAAAATTCCGTTATAAGCTGGTGCGCTTACGCCAGGCGCAATGGACGCATTGAAAACATCCATACAAATCGTAACGTAAACAACGTCCACATCTTCTAAAAACGAGTTGATTGTGAATATTATATTCGGAATATTTTCAGAGTAAATTTCGTCAGCTAAAATATATTTCATTCCAAAATTATCCGCAATTTCGAATAATTTTTGAGTGTTACTATTTTTTTGAATCCCTATATGTAAAGAGTGAATCTCGCCTTCCTGAGCAATTTGCCAAAAACCTGTTCCAGAACTTGCTAATCCGTTTTCTGGTTCACGGTTATCAAAATGAGCATCAAAATTAATGATTCCGATTTTTTGGTTTGGAAAAGCTTTTTTGATTCCAGAATAATGTGCAAAGGTAACTTCGTGTCCACCTCCTAAAACAACAGATTTTCCTTGTTTTGACAAAACTTTCGAAACTTTATCTGCTAATAAATTTTGAGCAGATTCCAAATCATTATTATCACATTTGATGTTTCTAAAATCCCTCAGAGAAAATTTGGAATTAACAACTGGAAAATTGGATATATTTTTTCTGATAATATTTGGCGCTTCCTCTGCTCCTACTCTACCTTTATTACGTTTCACGCCTTCATCCACAGCAAAACCGTGTAAAACGAAATCATTAGGATTAATAGTTTCATAATCCGTCTCGGTTTTCACTCGTTGAAAAATCCTGTGGTATGATTCTTCTTCGCCATCAAAACGACCTGTCCAATCAAACATAATTTATATTTTTTCTCCGTTGATATAAATACTTTTAGGTTTCAAACTTCCTTGATGATAAAGAATATTTTGAAAATTATCGGTTTCATAAGTCAAGAAATCTGCTTTTTTCCCTTCAGCCAAAACTCCTCTGTCTTCTAAATCCAATGCATAGGCAGCTCGGAAAGTTATCGCCGCTAAAACCTCAGCCGTTGTCAATTTTTGATAAGTTGCCAAAATGGAAGCTTGAGTTACGAGATTTCCCATTGGTGCAGAACCGGGATTCCAATCGGTTGCGATGGCAAGAATTCCGCCTTTGTCAAGGATTTTTCTAGCCGGGGAAAAAGGTTCGCCCAATCCTAAACTTGCACCGGGCAAAGCAACCGCCACAGTATTAGAATTGGCCAAAAAATCAATATCTGCATCAATTGTCGCTTCCAGATGATCGGCAGATTTTGCGCCCACTTCCACAGCAATTCGTGAACTTCCTGCTGTAAACTGGTCAGCATGAACGGTGATTTGAAATCCTAATTCTTTAGCTTTTACAAGAAAATTCTTGCTCTCTTCTAACTGAAACGCTGATTTTTCAATAAAAATATCTACTCTGTTGGCAAGGTTTTCTTCTTTTACTTTTGGTAAAATTTCATTCAAAATATAATGTAAATATTCTTCTGAAGTTCCTTTAAAATCTCTTGGCTTGAGATGAGCCGACAAGCAAGTCGGAACTAATGTAGCTTTTGTTAAGTCTTGAGCTTTTTTTATAGCTCTCAACATTTTCAGCTCTTCATCAACATTTAAACCGTAACCGCTTTTTATCTCGATTGTTGTAATGCCCTGATTTAATAAAACATTGACGCGTTCAAGAATTCCATTAACCAAATCGTCCTCAGATGCTTGTCTTGTATGCTGAACGGAACTCCATATGCCACCGCCAGATTCTGCAATTTCCAGATAAGTTTTGCCTGCATTGCGCATTGCAAAATCATTGGCTCGATTTCCACCGAAGCAAATATGGGTGTGGGCATCCACAAAAGCCGGAATTGCAATTTGCTCACCTTTAATAAAATCAATTTCTGAATCTGGAAATTGCTGTTTTAAAGAATCAAAATCACCCACTTTTCGAATGATTCCATTTTCTGTTAAAATTCCTCCATTGGAAATGATTTCTAAAGATTCATCTTGTAATTTTCCTTTTAATGGAAGATGGTTAAGCGTGACGATTTGCTTGAAAGGCCCTGATAATTTCATAAAAATACTTGAATCGTAAAATTAAAAAAAGAGATGCAAACCGCATCTCTTTTTGTTTAAAAAACTTCTCTTCCTATCTTGAGAATATTATCACTTTTCCCCATCGAGTAAAAATGCAGAACAGGAATCCCAAAATCTAAAAGTTCCTTGCTCTGGTTGATTGCCCATTCTATTCCAACTTCCCGAACATCATTATTGGTTTTACATTTCAAAACTTCATTGATTAATGCTTCCGGTAAATCGATTTTGAAAACCTGCGGCAACATTTGCAAATGCGTTTTGGTAGCAATAGGTTTGATTCCCGGAATAATCGGAACATCAATCCCAATTTCTCTGGCTTGCTTTACGAATTCGAAGAACTTTTGATTATCAAAAAACATTTGAGTTACGATATAATCTGCACCGGCTTCCACTTTTTTCTTTAACATCTGGAGGTCATAATTCATAGAAGGTGCTTCGATATGTTTCTCTGGATAACCCGCAACACCAATGCAAAAACTATTGTCTGTATCAGATTCTATCTTGCCGTGCAGATATTCTCCAATTCCTAAATCGTGAATCTGTTTTACCAAATCCGAAGCATATTTGTGTCCGCCAACAGAAGGTTCAAAATACTTTTCACCTTTCATTGCATCGCCTCGCAACGCAACAATATTATTGATTCCCAGATACATACAATCTACCAAAAGATATTCGGTTTCTTCTTTGGTAAATCCTCCACAAAGAACGTGTGGAACTGTATCAACATTATATTTGTTCTGAATCGCCGAGCAAATACCCAAAGTTCCAGGACGCATTCTCGTGATTTTTCTTTCCATCAAACCATTTCCTCTTTCTAGGAAAATATATTCTTCACGGGAAGTTGTAACATCTATGAATGGCGGTTTGAACTCCATCAATGGATCGATATTCTTATATAAATCGGCAATTCCAACGCCTTTTTGCGGAGGAACAATTTCAAAAGAAAAAAGCGTTTTGCCGTTGGCGATTTTTATATGGTCAGTAATTTTCATTCAATAATTTTAATAATATTAATCCGCTAAGTTTGGAGCCAACCATTTTCTGGCATAATCCAATTCAACATCTTTTCTTTCGGCGAAATCTTTTAATTGGTCTTCATCGATTTTCCCAACTCCAAAATATTTTGATTTTTCATTTCCAAAATAATAACCAGAAACCGCTGCTGTTGGCCACATCGCTAAACTTTCCGTCAAAGTCACGCCGATATTTTCTTCGACTTTTAATAAATCCCAAATCGTCAGTTTTTCCAGATGGTCAGGACAAGCCGGATAACCTGGAGCCGGACGAATTCCAAGATATTTTTCTTTGATTAATTCCTCGTTATCCAGCGTTTCATTTTCAGAATAACCCCAATATTCGGTTCTGACTTTTTTGTGAAGATATTCGGCAAAGGCCTCTGCAAAACGATCGGCCAAAGCTTTCACCATAATGGCGTTGTAATCATCATTTTGCTCTTCATATTCTTTCGCCAATTCATCGGCTCCGAAACCTGTACAAACACAGAAAGTGCCGATATAATCTTGTTTTCCGGAATTTTCTGGCGCAATAAAATCACTTAAAGCAAAATATTCTTTCCCTTCAGATTTTTTATGTTGCTGACGAAGAGTTCTGAAAGTCGAAATCACATTCTGGTTGTCATCAAAAACTAAAATATCATCTTGTTCATTCGCATTCGCTGGGAAAATCCCAAAAATACCTTTTGCTTTGAAACTCTTTTCTTTCAAGATTTTTTTAAGCATGGCCTGAGCTTCATGGAACAAAATCGTTGCTTGTTCTCCAACGACATTATCAGTTAAAATCTCTGGAAATTTCCCGAACAATTGCCAACTTCTGAAAAACGGAGACCAATCGATAAAATCAACTAATTCATCAAGATTTTGATCTTCAATAATGGAAATTCCTAATTTTTTAGGTGTTGGAATCAATTCATTTTCCCAATCGATTTTGAATTTTTTTTCCCGCGCTTCAGCAATCGGAATATATTCTTTGTCAACTTGACGATTCAAAAACTTTTCACGGAATTCATCATAATCTTTTCTGATTTCCAAAGCATAAGCATTGGATTTATCGTGATTCAACAAAGCGCTTACAACGCCAACCGCTCTGGAAGCATCATTCACATGAACAACCGTGTTGGAGTATTTTGGTGAAATTTTAACCGCTGTGTGCGCTTTGGAAGTGGTTGCGCCTCCAATCAATAAAGGAAAATCAAGATTCTGACGTTCCAATTCGTCCGCAATATGAACCATTTCGTCCAGACTTGGCGTAATCAATCCGCTTAATCCAATCACATCTACTTTTTCATCAATCGCAGTCTGGATAATTTTTTCCGCAGGAACCATTACTCCTAAATCCACAATCTCATAATTGTTGCAACCCAAAACCACGCTGACAATATTTTTCCCGATATCGTGAACATCGCCTTTTACAGTTGCCATAAGAATTTTCCCGTTGGATTTTTGAGTCTGGTCTTTTTCCGCTTCGATGAAAGGTTGAAGATATGCAACAGCTCTTTTCATTACTCTCGCAGATTTTACAACCTGAGGCAAAAACATTTTTCCACTTCCAAAAAGGTCACCGACAACGCCCATTCCTGTCATTAGATTGATTTCGATAACATCAAGTGGACGTTTAGAATTTTGACGGGCTTCTTCTGTATCTTCCTCAATAAAACGATCGATTCCTTTAACCAAAGCGTGTGTGATTCTCGTTTGTAAATCCTGCTCTCTCCAGCTTAGATCTTCAACTTTTTCTTTTTTTGTTGATTTATGTTTTTCGGAATAATCAAGAAGTTTTTCAGTTGCATCGTCAGTCCTATCAAGCATTACATCTTCAACCAATTCCAATAAATCTTTCGGAATTTCATCATAAACCTCCAACATTGTCGGATTCACGATTCCCATATTCATTCCTGCTTTTATCGCGTGGTAAAGGAAAACGGAGTGCATCGCTTCTCTCACAGAATCATTTCCACGGAACGAAAACGAAACGTTGGAAACGCCACCACTCACGGAAGCATTCGGAAGATTGGTACGAACCCAACGTGTAGCTTCGATGAAATCAATGGCATTTCTGCGATGCTCATCCATTCCTGTTGCCACAGGGAAAATATTAAGGTCAAAAATAATATCCTCGGAAGGAAACCCGACTTGATTAACCAAAATATCATAAGACCTTTTGGAAATCTCGATTCTTCTTTCATAATTATCGGCTTGTCCAACCTCATCAAAAGCCATAATAATCGCCGCCGCGCCGTATCTTTTAATCGCTTTTGCTTGTTTGATGAATTCTTCTTCGCCACCTTTTAAACTGATGGAATTCACGACAGGCTTTCCTTGAACAACTTGCAAACCAGCTTCCAGAATTTCCCATTTTGAAGAATCAATCATAATTGGGATTCTTGCAATATCCGGTTCAGACGCGATGAGGTTTAGGAATCTGACCATTGCTGTTTTCCCGTCCAAAAGACCGTCATCCATATTGACGTCAAGAATCTGAGCGCCACCTTCCACCTGATTTCTTGCAATATCGAGTGCTTCAGAATATTTTTCTTCTTTAATTAATCGAAGAAATTTTTTGGAACCGGCAACGTTGGTTCTCTCTCCAACATTGATAAAGTTGGATTCTGGAGTTATAATTAAAGGTTCAAGACCTGATAATTTTAAGTATTTCATTTATAATGTAACAATTAAAAAATCTAACAATGTAACAATAGCCATATTGATTAATTGTTATACTGTTAGATTGTTAGATTGATTAATTTTTCTCGGTTTGTAATTTTTTGCCAAATCAGCAATCGCTTTGATGTGGTCTGGTGTTGTTCCGCAACAGCCACCGATAATATTGATTAATCCTTTTTCTAAATATTCTTTCACTTGCTCAGCCATTTGTTCTGCAGATTCATCATATTGACCGAATGCATTCGGTAAACCTGCGTTCGGATAAGCAGAAATTCCGAAATCGGATTGTGAAGAAATAGCCTCTAAATAAGGCGTCAATTGTTTTGCACCCAACGCACAATTGAAACCGACACTTAACAAGTTAAGATGCGAAACTGAAATCAAAAAAGCTTCTGCAGTTTGCCCACTCAAAGTTCTTCCGGAGGCATCGGTAATGGTTCCGGAAACCATAATCGGAATTTCGATGTTTCTTTCATCTTGGATTTCGTCTATGGCGAACAATGCGGCTTTTGCATTAAGAGTGTCGAAGATTGTTTCTACCAGAAGAATGTCAGAACCTCCGTCCAGCAAAGCTTCTGCTTGTTGTTTGTAGGCAATTCTGAGTTCTTCAAAAGTAATAGCTCTGTAACCTGGGTCGTTTACGTCCGGACTAAGACTTGCCGTTCTGTTAGTTGGTCCTATGGAACCTGCTACGAATCTTGGTTTATAAGGATTTTGTGCAGTAAATTCGTCGCAGACTTTTTTGGCGATTTTGGCTGATTCATAGTTGAGTTCGTAAACTAAATCTTCCATATGATAATCCGCCATTGCAATGGTTGTTCCGGAAAATGTATTAGTCTCGATGATGTCTGCTCCGGCCAAAAGATATTTTCTATGAATCTCTTCAATAGCTTCGGGCTGTGTTAGAGACAACAAATCGTTGTTTCCTTTGAGTGGAGATTCCCAGTCTTTGAATCGCTCACCACGGTAATCTTCTTCTGTGAAATTGTAGCGCTGAATCATCGTTCCCATCGCTCCATCGAGGATGAGAATGCGTTCGTTAAGCGCTTTATATAATTGTTCTGAATTGTTCATAATTCATTTTTTTTTTAATGTTCCATCGGTTTCACCGACGGCTATTCAAATTGAATCCTTCGGATTCTTTGTTTTTTTGTCGTTGATTAGAAGACAAAACCTCAAAATAGCCCCGATGGTAGCGGCATCCTTTTTTGTTATTGCATTCTTGAATGGTTCAACAGATTGCCTCACTTCGTTCGCAATGACAAANNAAAAAAGATATAGCGGACAGCGGGTTGGACTCTTGTTTCGAAGCTGGAAACTTGTTGCTCCAAAATTCTTCGATTCTATTAGTCCAAAGCTTGTTTCAAATCGTTCAAAATATCATCAATATTCTCCAAACCAACGGAACATCTCACGAGTCCAGCGGTAATTCCAACCTCATTTCTCTCCTCGTCAGAAAGCTTGGAATGCGTTGTGGAAGCCGGATGCGTGACAATTGTCCTCGTATCGCCCAAATTAGCAGAGAGAGAACACATCTTAATTCTGTTTAGGAAATTTCTACCACCTTCAATTCCGCCTTTGATTTCGAAAGCGACGATATTTCCGCCTAATTTCATTTGTTTTTTAGCGATTTCGTAGCTTGGATGAGATTTCAAGAATGGATATTTTACCAATTCTACATTCGGATGATTTTCCAGAAATTCTGCAACCTTCAATGCATTTTCACAATGTTTTTCAACTCGAATTGCCAAAGTTTCTAAACTTTTGCTCAAAACCCAAGCGTTGAAAGGCGACATCGCCGGACCTGTGTTTCTCGCAAACAGATAAATCTCACGAATCAAATCCGCTTTTCCGACTGCAACGCCTCCGAGAACACGACCTTGACCATCAATCAATTTGGTTGCTGAATGAACTACGATATCTGCTCCGTATTTAATCGGTTGCTGCAAATAAGGCGTTGCAAAACAATTGTCAACAATGAAAATCAAATTATGTTTTTTTGCAATCTGTCCGAAAAATTCCAAATCCAAAACTTCAATCGCCGGATTGGTTGGCGTTTCCAAGTACAAGATTTTTGTATTTGGTTTGATATAATTTTCTACGTTTTCAGCATCTTCTGCTTTGAAATAGGATGTTTCGATATTCCATTTAGGGAAATATTTTGTGAACAAAGTATGTGTAGAACCGAAAACTGACTGACAACTCACAATATGATCGCCAGCATTCAGTAACGTAGCAAATGTTGAATAAATCGCCGCCATTCCCGTTGCAAAAGCATAGCCGGATTCTGCACCTTCCATTTTCGCGATTTTATCTACAAATTCGGTAACGTTGGGATTGCTGAAACGGCTGTAAAGATTTTTGTCTTTTTCTTCCGCAAAGCTCGCACGCATATCTTCTGCATCTTCGAAAACGAAGCTTGACGTGAGATATAACGGCGTGGAATGTTCGTCAAACTGAGTTCGTTCGGTTTGAGTTCTTATGGCTAGAGTTTCGAAATTTTCACTCATATTATTATCTTTAATTGTACTTTGCACAAAATTTATTTTGTTTCGCTTAATCTTAAAATATCTCCGAAAACGCCTCTGGCGGTTACTTTTGCTCCGGCTCCGGCACCCATAATGACGATTGGATTTTCGCCGTAACTTTCTGTGTAGATTTCGAAGATGGAATCAGAACCTTTTAATTGTCCTAATGCTGAATTAGCTGGAACAGAAATTAGTTTCACATCCAATTCTCCTTTTTCTTCTTGAAGGTTTCCGTGCAAATCTCCGACGTATCTTAAAACGTGGTCAGGTTCTTGGTTTTCTTTGATTTTTTGATATTCGCTATTTAATTCTTCTAATCTTGAAAGAAATTCTTCTTTAGAAACTGACAACAAACTTTCCGGAACAAGATTCTGAATATTAATATCTTCAAATTCATTAATCAAATCCAGTTCTCTTGCCAGAATCAACAATTTTCTTGCAACATCATTTCCTGATAAATCTTCGCGCGGGTCTGGTTCTGTGTAACCTTTTTCCAAAGCTTCGTTGATAATGGTTGAAAATTTATCATTACGAAGCGAAAAATTATTGAAAACATAACTTAAAGTTCCTGAGAAAACACCTTTGATTCTTGTAATGTTTTCGCCTGAAAGATGCAGAAGTTTAATTGTATCAATCAACGGTAAACCTGCACCAACATTGGTTTCGTAAAGGTATTTCTTCTTGTTTTTTTCTAATAATTTTCTGAAACTGCGGTATTCTGCAATGGGTAATGTATTGTAGATTTTGTTAGAACCAACGACATCAAAACCGTTCTCCACAAATAGAGGATAATTTTTCACAAAGTCTTTGCTTGCTGTGTTATCCACCATTACAAGATTTTCCAAATGATGTTCATTGGCAAAATCCACCAAAGATTGTACACTCGATTCTGTTGTGGAATACTTGATTTTTTGTCTCCAATCGCTTCCGAAACCAGCTTTGTTAAATGCAATTTTTCTTGAATTCGCAATCGCAACGATTTTCAAATCGAATCTTTTACGATTCAGAATATCATAAGCAGAATCTAGAATCTGCTCAACCAAAGTTCCGCCAACATTGCCGTGACCAATCAAAGCCAGATGAACCGTTTTTGGCTTCCCGTAGATTTCGGTTTCGATGATGTTTTTTGTGATTTCGGTTTGATTTCCAGTCACAACAATGTTCACTCTTCCCGCAGAAGCGATTTGACTCAATAGCAAAGGATAAATTTTGTTTCTCTGAAGTTCTGATAAAATCTTGTTGTAATTATCAGAAACAAATCCAATTACACTCAGATTTTCAATACTGTAAATATTGCTAACGTGACCTTCGGTTTTTTCTTTTTCGAATTCTTTTTTCAGAAAATTAACCGCATCCTGCGCATCAACCTCATCCACAAGAACAGAAATTCCGTTTTCAATCGCTTGCTGGGAAATTACACCAACGCTGATTCCGCCTCCATTCAAAGCCTGAAAAATACGTGAATCCACACCAATCTGTCCAAGAAAATCCTTCCCTTCGAAATTCACTAAAGCTTTGTTTCTATAAATATTAATTGCGCTTTTGTCTGTCATCGGTTCAAAAAAATAGGTTTTAAAATTGTGTTCAGTTGCTCGTATTCCATTAGAAAAGCATCGTGGCCGTGGATGGAATTAATCTCGTGATACTGAACGTTTTTGTTTTTATTTTGTAAAAATTGGTAAGTATTTTTAATCTCAAAAGCTGGATAAAAAAGGTCTGAATCTACTGACACCAAATGAATCTCAGCATTGATATTTTCTAATTCATTTTCCTTTCCGTTGATGTTCATCAGAAGATGATTAACGAGCTTGTAAGCTTTTAAACTAAATCTTTCGTTTAATCGTTTTCCGTGGAAGTTGAGCCAGTCGTGAGACTTTAGAATCTGCTTTTCAGAATCAATTTCTCTGTTGAATCTTGAGTTTAGAGATTCCGGAGTTCTGTAACACAACATTGCGTGAACTCTGGCTTTTTCAAGAGGTTTATCTTCTGATTCCAAAAGATATTTCTGAACCAAACATTGAGAATGTAGCCAATCCGAAGTTTTGAAATCTGTTGCAATTGGGATGAATCTTTCTGCTAAATCATTCTGCAATGTCAGCATTTCCCAACCGATAGAACCACCAATAGAGCCGCCAACCAAAGCGAAAAGTTTTTCGATATTAAGTTTTTTCAGTCCTTGCAGAAAAATCGACGCAATATCCTGAACTGTAAAATCTTCATAATTATCAATGAAAAATCCGTCAAAACCATTTCCTGGAATATTGAAACAAATAATTGTGAATTTATTAGTATCAACGACTTTTTCTTCTCCAACCAAAGATTTCCACCAACCATTTTCGCCGGCAACATCTGAGTTTCCTGTCAAAGCGTGGTTAATCAAAACAATCGGAGCCGAATACAGTTCTTTTCCAAAAAGCTGATAGCTTAATGGAATATCGAGAACTTTTCCGTTCTTAGTTTCGAAATGTTGAATGTTGATATGTTGTAGCTTGTCTTCCAATTTTTGTCTTGTAAAAAATTGAAAATGCTACAGGGAAATGTAGAATAAATGTCTAGGTTATCTTTTCCGCCATTGCGGATAGAATTTAGCACCTTCTTCGTTTCCGAAGGGTTGCCAAGGTTTCACAGAGT
>DFXK01000004.1 GCA_002383165.1 Flavobacteriales bacterium UBA4110 | reverse complement strand
TTGTAACGGCATCCTTTTTTGTTATTGCGATTGCTGAATGGTTCTACAGATGGCTTCTACTTCGTTCGCAATGACAAATAAGATATAGCGGATAGCGGGAAACAGCTCCAAAAAACAATAGATAGAAACTGTTCGACGAAGTCAATAAGCTCTAAAAAAAATTCCGCAAAAGATGCGGAATTTATATTTTAATGCTTGTTGTCGATGTCGATATCTACATCTTCCAAAGGTTCTTGTTCTGCTTTGAACGTTTCTCCAAAACCTCCATTCTGAAGTTTTGAATTTCTCTTACTGTACAAGAAATAAATGAAGAAACCTATTACCAACCAGCCTAAAGAATACATTTGGGCTTCTTTGCTCAGGTTGATGATCAAATAAATATTGATTGCAATTCCTAAAACTGCAATCACGGGCAATGCAGGAACTTTAAAGTTTCTTTGCAAATTGGGCTCTTTCACTCGCAATACCCAAACTGCTACACATACCATAGTGAACGCGAATAAGGTTCCGAAGCTTGTCATATGTGCAAGATCATTAATCGGGGTAAATGATGCTACCACAGAAATTACAGTGCCCAAAATTACCAGATTCTTGGATGGAACGCCACTTAAAGGATTTACTTTTGCAAATGTTTTAGGAATCAGACCATCTTTTGACATCCCTAAAAATATTCTGGATTGTCCCATAATCATTACCATTAAAACAGAAATAAGTCCAACTGTGGCAGCAATCGTGATGATGTAACCTGCCCAAGCTTGTCCAGCTATATCAAAAGCATAAGCCACAGGAGCTTTGATAGCATCCGGATATTTTCCCAAAGGATTGAAGTCTGTATAATGCATCATCCCTGTTAAAACCAATGATACCAAAATGTATAATAATGTACAAATTACCAATGATGCAATGATTGCGAACGGAACATCTTTTTTAGGATTTATAGCCTCACCAGCCTGTGTAGAAACAGCATCGAATCCTACATAAGCAAAGAAAATCGCAGATGCTCCGGCAACAACTCCTGCATAACCATAAGCAGAATGTGAAACACCGTTTTCTGTAATTGTAGTTGCAGCAGGGATAAATGGTGACCAGTTTTCTGGATTAATAAAAAATACTCCGGCAACAATTACGAAAATAATTGCTGAAACCTTCATCACCACGATGAAGTTATTCGCTTTTGCAGCACCTTTTGTTCCTCTCAAAAGAATCCCGATCACTACCCATACAATTAAAAATGCAGGTAGGTTCATAGAAAATCCAGAATTACCTGCAGCAAGATATGTTTGTGGGTCTGTCGTCAACCAAGCCGGCAAATGCAGCCCAAACATCTTCAGTAATTTTCCAAAATATCCGGACCAAGAAACGGCTACTGTCATAGATCCCATTGCATATTCCAGAATCAATCCCCAACCAATAATCCATGCGAAAATTTCTCCAACGGTTCCATAGGCATAAGCATACGCAGAACCTTCAACCGGAAGTATAGATGCAAATTCTGCATAACATAATGCTGCAAAAACACAAGCAATCCCAGCGATGACGAAAGAAAGCGCTAAAGCAGGACCAGCGTTATAATAGGCACCTGTCCCTGTTAAAACAAAAATACCACCTCCAATGATGGCACCAATCCCAATAGCTGTTAAACTCCATTTTCCCAATACACGCTTGAGCTGACTTTTTTTAATGTCCGCTTCATAAGCTTCCATTGGTTTCTTAATCCAAATATTTGCCATAATTGTAATTTTTTTTACCCCAAAAATTAAGGGGGACTTTTCTTCTATATTTATTTTTGAATTACGAAAATATTAAAAAAAATGCTTTCATTAACTTTTTTTAACTAATTAATTTTACTTATCTATATTAATTAAGAATAAGCTGATTGAATTTTTAAAGATTAATAATTATCTTTGAGGATATGAATTTCCTCGAAGAACTCACGGCCCAATATCAATCCTACGAAACTTATCTGATTGTTTTAGAAATCATTGCAACTATATTCGGTTTACTTAGCGTTTACTTTTCTATCAAAAAAAACATCTGGGTTTATCCTACAGGAATTATTTCCACGGTGCTTTTCATTTATATTATGTTTGTCTTTGGACTTTTGGGAGATATGCTTATCAACGTTTATTATACGGTTATGAGCATTTACGGATGGATTCTTTGGTCAAAAAGTTCGGAAGACCACATCCACGTGGAAGTGAAAAAAGCGAGTAAGAACGATTGGAGTTTTGGAAGTGCTCTTTTTTTGGGCAGCTTACTTTTCGTAGGTTTAATCTACTATTTTAAACCTTTTATTGATAATCAATTTTCGATGGAAGGCGTCAAACTAGGACTTTATCATCTCGATTGGGCGAATTACACTGATATTGTCACCACTTCCCTTTTCCTTGTCGGAATGTATTTTATGGCGAAAAGAAATCTTGAAAACTGGATTTTCTGGATTGTTGCCGATATTATCTGCGTTCCGATGATGCTTTACAAAGGACTAGGATTTACAGCACTGCAATATTTGATTTTTACAGCAATGGCAATCGTAGGTTATTTGGAATGGAAGAAAAACTTAGTTAAGTCCTGATAATTTCTCCGCGTATTCCTTAGCAAAAAGCGCCTTATCTTCTTGTAATTTTTCGATAGTTTTTGGCAGAATATAATGAAAGATATATTGGTCGTGTTCATCTGTAAAACCGATTTCTTTTTCTTCGCCATCAATCATCTGCGCAAAAATATCCCACATCGATTGGTCTTTTAACTTCAGTAATTCAAAAAAATCGTTGGCTTTTATGGTGATGTTTTTCATTAATGTAAAATGTATTTTGTAAAAAGTAAGATGTATTTTCTTTAATAGATTTTAAATATCTTTAATAAAATCCTCATATTCATAAAACAAACGTTCGAAAGCGTCCATTTTTTCCACAAAGAATTCGAAAATATCTGGCCACGTTTGTTTATTGAAAATACTTACTCCTGTTTTCTCAACCCAAATCCTACTGATGACTTTTCCATTATCCAAAACATAAAATTCATCTTTTGAAAATTCTCCAATTTCATCTTCTAAAATGGATTCCAAAGACCAAATCTTCTCGTAATAAGCATTACGGAACAGTTCATCTTTCATCTCGATATCAATCGAAACTTCAGCTTTTTTGTTATCTGCATAAAACTTGAAAGAAAAATCCTTGATTTTAGTATCATACAGCAACCATTTTCTTGGAAAAGCTTTTCCGAAAGCCGTCCAGAATTCTGTCTTTAGTAGTTGAGCTTCTTGTTTAGAAAACACTTTTTTAATTATAAATGATTAATGATGAATGATGAGCAATCCAGCTTTGGATTTACAAAGTCAAATCTATTTTTGCTTCGTTGAATTCTTTAATTAAGTTCTCGAAGACTTTTTCAACAGGAAGAATTTCGTCTATCAAAGCAGAAACTTGTCCGATTTCCAGTTCGCCTTCTACCAAATCACCTTCGAACATTCCGCGTTTGGCGCGGGCTCTTCCGAGAGTTTCCTTCAATGCTTCTACATTCCTGCCAGTTTCATACAGACTTTCCAGATCTTGGAAAAATTTATTTTTAACCAAACGAACTGGTGCCAATTCTTTCAATGTTAATTGCGTATCGCCCTCCTTCAATTCAACAATTTTATTTTTGAAATTTTCGTGAGAACTTGCTTCAACTGTTGCTGCAAAACGAGAACCAATCTGGACACCGTCTGCGCCCATAGTCATTGCAGCTCGCATCTGACTTCCCAATGCAATTCCGCCCGCTGCAATCAAAGGAATATCGATTTGTTTTCTGACATTCGGAATCAGGCAAAGCGTGGTCGTTTCATCTCGCCCGTTATGACCACCAGCTTCAAAACCTTCTGCTACAACCGCATCAACTCCAGCTTCTTGACATTTTATCGCAAACTTTGCACTTGAAACTACATGAGCGACTTTGATGCCTTCTTTATTTAAAGTTTCTGTATAAGTTTTCGGATTTCCTGCGGATGTAAAAACGATTTTTATGCCTTCTTCCAAAATGATATTGATGATTTCTTCAAGATTTGGGTAAAGTAGAGCAACATTCACACCGAAAGGTTTATCCGTAGCCGCTTTACATTTCCTAATATTTTCTCTCAAAATATCAGGATACATACTTGCAGAGCCAATCAATCCCAATCCGCCATTATTAGAAACCGCCGAAGCCAATCGCCAACCGGAATGCCAGATCATTCCGCCTTGCACAATTGGATATTTTATATTGAACAGCTGGGTGATTTTATTCATCTTGTTATATTGTTTTTGAGCCAATCCGAAATCTATAAAGCTTGACATTATTTTATTTTTTCAAAAATAAGGATTCGAATTGGAAATAAAAAAGCCGATAGAAAATCTATCGGCGAAATTCAACTTTTATTTTTCCTTAATTTTTGATGAATTTAGAATCTATGGTTTCATTTTGTGTTTTTAATTTTGTGATATAAGTTCCTTTTTCCAATTGAGAAACATTTACTTTTTCTGCTTTATCAGAGGTAATAACCAGTTTCCCACTCAAATCATAAATCTCCACTTTTTGAATATCCTTAGCATTATTAAAACTTACATAGTCAGAAGCCGGATTAGGATATAGGACATAATCTTTAGCCTTGTTCTGAGTATCATCAACCGCTAAAACTATATTAGAATCCTTAACCCAAGTGAAAGCATCTAAACCAGCATATCTAAAAGCTCCACCCAAAGTAATCTGTAGTTGATCTATGATGATATTAGAATAGTTCTGACCATTCAGATTGGTCAAATCAATTAAGGTATAACCATTTGTATTTCCCAAAGAAGTAGCAAAACCATTCGTTTTGGTCTGGGTAAATTTGGTAACTCCGGATAATTTACCTGTAATTGTGAGAGTTCCTGCAACATTCAAATCGAGATTTAGAGCAGATAGATACATCCAGAATCTGTTTACTTTGAATAAATTAGAAGTTGTTTTAATGCTAAAAGAGGGCGGACTAGCAGTCGAATTCGAGTTATCAATATAACGATTATCATTTGCCGTTCCGTTCCAGCCAGTTCCGGGATAATTGGCTTGGACATCGAACGTACCTACGTGGGAAAGAATATTAAAAACAACTCCATTGTCCGTAAAAGAACTGCTCCCGTGCGATTCTGTTTCAAAATGCTCAGTACTTGTTTGCGCTTTGAAAGCATTGGAAAAGATTAATAAAACCATTACCAATAGAGAATTGATTTTTTTCATAATGTTTACTTTTTGAGATTGTTAAAAATTTATTTTCACAAATGTAAGTTTTATACTTAAAAAATTAAATTTTATTGGGTGGACAAAGGGGTGGACAAATGATTTTACAAATTAACATTATTGATTATCAATAATATAACAAAAGTTAATTTGATTTAATGACAACCGAAAAATTTAAATTTGGCTAAATATCCTATTATCATCCTGTCATAACAAATTAAAAATAACATAATTATCCCCCATTAGTAAATCTAAAATATTCTCTTGATGGTGGGAAAATCGCCTTCGAACAATCCGAGTTTAGCGTGAGATATTCCGAGAATTCCATTCAATACTTCTACATTCCTGCCAGTTCATATAAACCTTCCAAATCTTGGAAGAATTTTTTCTTGACCAAACGAACTAGTGCCAATTCTTTCAATGTTAATTGCGTATCGCCTTCTTTCAGTTCAATGATTTTATTTTTAAAAGCCAATCCGAAGTCAATAAAGCTTGACATTATTTTATTTTTTTCAAAAGAATGATTCGAATTGGAAATAAAAAAGCCGATAGAAAATCTACCGGCGAAATTCAACTTTTATTTTTCCTTATTTTTTGTTGAATTTAGAATCTATGGTTTCATTTTGTGTTTTTAATTTTGTGATATAAGTTCCTTTTTCCAATTGAGAGTACTTGTTTGGGCTTTGAGCATTGGAAAAAAAGATTAATAAAACCATTACCACCAAAGAATTGATTTTTTCATAATGTTTACTTTTTGAGATTGTTAAAAATTTATTTCTACAAATTTAAGTGTTATACTTAAAAAATTAAATTTTATAGGGTGGACAAAGGGGTGGACAAATGATTTTACAAATTACCACTATTGATTATCAGCAACATAACAATAGTTACTTTGACTTAATGACAACTGAAAAATTTAAATTTGATTAAAAATCTTCCTATTATTCTGTCAGAACACATTCAAGACAAGCATAATTATCCCAGTAATAATTCTAAAACTAGTCTCTTGTTGGTAGAAAAAAATGTTCTGAAAGTGGTATATCTTGTTCTGAAATACAATTCATACAAATTCTTTTATAAATCCCTATTTTTACAAAAAATTTCAAATTGGATCTATCATTGAGAACCGTGACGGTTACCAGATATATATTGCCGTTGCGAGAAGGCGGTTCTTTGCCGGCGCTTGCAGAAGCTGACGATGACTTCAAATATGTGCTGAAGTTCCGAGGTGCTGGACACGGCGTGAAAGCATTAATTTCTGAATTAATTGGAGGCAAGGTGTCTCAAATTTTAGGATTTCGTATTCCGGAGTTGGTTTTTGCAAATCTTTCTGAGGATTTTGGGAGAAGTGAAGCCGATGAAGAAATCCAGGATTTATTAAAAAACAGCTGCGGACTAAATCTTGCGCTGCATTATCTTTCCGGTGCCATTACTTATGATCCGGGCGCGGTAAAAATCGATCCTAAATTATCTTCTGAGATTGTCTGGCTGGATGCGTTCCTTACTAATATCGATCGTACTTTCCGTAATACCAATATGCTGATGTGGCATCAGGAACTTTGGCTCATCGACAACGGCGCTTCTTTATACTTCCATCATAACTGGGACAATTGGGAGAAAAACGCTGTAAGTCCTTTTGTGATGATAAAAGATCACGTTCTCCTGCCGCAAGCTTCAGAATTGGATGAAGTGAATGAACGATTCAAAGCGATATTGACAGATGCTGTTTTGAGGGAAATTGTAGAACTGATTCCTGAAGATTGGTTGCATTGGAACGATACAGATTTAACTCCAACTGAAATCAAAGATGTGTATTTCCAATTTCTAATTCTGAGACGTGACAATTCTGATAACTTTTTAAATGAAGCCAAAAATGCAAGAGCAAAAGTTATATGAGTACGCGGTAATCCGTCTTGTTCCGAAGCCTGAACGTGAAGAGTTCTTCAACGTTGGATTAATCATGTTTTCCAAGAGAGAAAAATTCATTCAGGTAAAAATTCATGTTTGTGAAGAGAAGTTTCGTGTCATCCGTTCGAAAATAGATTACGAGGATGTGAAAAAACATCTGGAATCTTTTGTCAGTATTGCCAAAGGTGAAAAATCCGCTGGCTCTATTGCTCAGCTTGAAATCCCTGAACGTTTCCGCTGGCTAACGGCTGTGAAAAGTTCTATTATTCAGACGTCAAGACCTCATCCTGGTGCGAGCAACGATTTGAACAAAACGTTTGACAGATTGTTTGATGAGCTAGTGATGTAAATAGCTGAAAAATAATAGATTTACAATCAGCGGTTAATGTTTAAAATATATCTTTAATCATTTTACAATATTTAAAATGATTCTCTATTTACCAAATCCATAGAAAAAGCAGGCAAACAAATCGCAATATACTCACATGGTTCTTTAAAAGGATTAGAATAGCGGACTCTGGCACCTTTTTCTATCAAAATACTTTGACCTTTTTCCAGAATTATAGAATCGCCATCTATCTCAAAATGTTTCTTTCCCGAGATTATTAATGTAAACTCATCAAACTCTGGCGTCTGATGTGGCTCGCTCCAATTGGGTGGCGCAACCATATGTGCAATAGAAATTTCTGAGTTTCTGGTAGAATTTCCCCAATGTTCCTCTATCAGTTTTCCATCGGTGGTAGGAACAACAAACGGGCTGGCTTGGATTCTGTATTTTTTCATCTTTCTAGTTTATTGGATTTATCAATTCATTTAGGTTTAGTGATTTCAAAAACGACATTCAGTCTTTCTGGTTCATAAGCATAAGCAACGATCACTTCATCTACCTTTTTTGCACCTAACTTTTCCATCGCTTTTTGAGAGCGAATATTATCTTTTCCAACGTGGAAATTAACTTTATTTACAAATTGGAAAATGTAATCCAGCATCAGCTTTTTAACTTGTGGATTCAATTTCGAACCCCAGAATTTCGTAGCGTAAAATGTATAACCAATGAAAATCGAATTATCTTCCGGATTATAATCATAAAATCTTGTACTTCCGGCAATCTCTCCCGTATTTTTCTCTACGATTTTGAACGCACCTTTACTTTCCATTGCAGCTCGGAAGAAGTTTTCGAAAACCTCTTTTTTGTATCGGTCTTTATTCGGATGTTGTTCCCAAATCTTTGGGTCAGAAGCAACTTCGAACAATTGCTCAAAATCATTCTCTGTTAATGGAACTAATCTTACAAAGTCGTTCTCTAATATTGGCTGGATGTTCATCTAGTTGATCGTTGATAGTTCAAAGTTAGCATATTCAAAATAATAAATTTTGAATATTAAATTAAAAAAAAATCGCTTGCTCCAATTCCAATAATTTTTGTTTTCGCCAGATTCCGCCGCCGTAACCAGTCAAAGTTCCATTAGTACCAATCACTCTGTGACAAGGAATGATTATGGAAATTTTATTAAGTCCATTCGCATTGGCAACTGCTCTTACAGCTTTTGGATTGCCAAGAATATCGGCTTGCTGCTGGTAACTTCTCGTAGTTCCATAAGGAATTGTTCTCAGGATTTCCCAAACATTTTTCTGAAAATCTGTCCCAACCGGAGCAAGCGGAACCGAAAAATCTAATCGTTTTCTTTCGAAATACTCTTCTAATTCTTTTTCCAAAGTTTTAAAATGAGGATTCTCGCCTTGAACAATATTAGCTTTGAAATATTTTGAAATATCTTCCAGCTCTTTTGATAAAGATTTTCTATCGGAAAATTCCAGCATACAGATTCCATTTTCATTCGCACAGGCTATCATTGTTCCGAGTGGTGTTTCGATTCTTTTGAGGTCAACAATTTTCTCCATTTTTGAGTTTTTAGGAGAAGTTCCAAAGATTGATTTGAAACTTTCATTGAAACCGCTCAAACTTTCATAGCCATTGTCCAAAGCCACATCTAGAACATTCTCGCCCTGTTGCAATTTCTTAAAAGCCAAATTAATCTTAAACATCCTTTGAAAAGCGTGAAAAGTCATCCCGTGATGTTTCAAAAACCAACGTTTCACAGTCGCAGGTTGCAATCCTCTTTCAACCAAATCAACATCTTTGAATTTAAAACTTGGGTCAGCAGATAAATCATCCATTAGTTTCAGGATTTCCTCAGGTGTTTCATCAGGATTTTCTAATGGTTTACAAACTTTACAAGGTCTGTAACCTTTCAAGATTGCATCTTTTGTAGTATCAAAGAACTCAACATTTTCAGGTTTCGGTTTTCTTGCAGTACAAGTTGGACGACAAAAAATTCCTGTCGTTTTCACACCCATCCAAAAAACCCCTTCGAATTCGGGATTTTTTTCAAAAGATGCCTGATACATTATTGTTTCCGTAAGTTCCATAATTTATAAAAACACTGTTGAAAAATCTTGTTTTGAAATAATCTCTTGATTGATTTCTTTCAAATTTTTATAAATATAATCATTTAAAAAATTCCCTGATGAAATTCTTTTAACACCTAATTTTTGAAGCATTTCAAAATTAAGTAAATCTTTCATTGCCATTACATTGATTGGAAGATTGGTGGATTTTGTAACCGTTTCAATATCTTTTTCTAAAGTAATACAAGGTACGAAGACGCCATCAACATTAAGTTCTTCAAAGATTTTAATTCTTTCTAAAGTTTCTCCAAGAGCATTTTTTAAACCTAATAAAAATGTATCTGTTCTGATATTGATAAACATTTCTAATCCCTTTTTCTTTAATCCAAAAATAATAGCTTTCAGTTTTTCAGAAAAGACTTCTTTATCAAATAATTGTCGAGTTCCATTAATAATAGAACTATCTTCTAAATTAATTCCAACCACTCCAATTTCTGAGAGTCTTGAGATATTTTCTATAATTTTTTCAATAGTATCGCCATAACCAGATTCCAAATCCACAGACAAAGGAATCGAAACTGATTTTATAATTCTTTCGATAATGTAAAAATATTCTTCAAAAGACATCTGCTCTCCATCCTCATAACCCAAACTATGCGCAACTGCCGAACTAGAAGTTGCAATAGCTTTGTAACCTAAACTTTCATATACTTTCGCACTTTGCACATTCCAGACATTTCCAATTAAAAGCGATTCTTCGTTTAGATGCAAATTTTTAAAATCTTGAATCTTTGTCATATTATTTTTTGACAAAGTTAATTTCACAGCATCTTGGAAAACAACCGAAAAATGAACAAGTATTTTTTTCTTTGCTAAGATTAAAGGAAAATTTTTATCTTCCAAAACACAAAATCAACAGTTTTATGGATAAGAGAAAACTTCGTGAATCTATTTTCAGACATTTGGACGGTATCATGACAGCGCCTATAATTTCAGCTTTGTCGAAGAAAAAAGTATTGGATTTTATTCAAGCTAATGACAATCTGGAACTTTCCGAAATCAATGAAAAATTTGAAACTAATGAAGGTTATTTGAATGTTGCATTGCGAGTTTTGGCTTCACAAGGTTTTCTGAATTATGATTTGAATAATGAATCTAATGTTGTAAAAATCTCAAAAAACACAAAAACAAAAGAAGCTTTTTCTCATCAAAACATTTATATTGATTTAGCAGAGTTTTTGGCGGATTTCGACGTCAATAATTCTAAAGAACTCACCGAAAACCTCTGCAAAAAATGGATTGATCTTTTTGAGAAATACAAATCTTTTCTGAATGAAGACAAAGACGAATCGTCTCTCAATTATCAAATCCAAAAACATATTGAAGGTGCTCTGATCGGGCCAATCATTATCAAACTGGGAATGAGCGGAATGTTTCACAAATACTTTATGGAAGCGAGTTTCAGCGCAGAAGAATTCCATAAAAATCCTGAATATTTTGGAAAAATATTAGATTATCTTTCAGAACTTGGTTGGTTTTCGAAAAAAGGGAAAAACTTCCAATTCACAGAAACGGGACTATTCTTTGCAAGACGCGCCACTGCTTATGGCGTTACAGTTTCTTATCTTTCGATGTTTTCAAAATTAGATAATCTGATCTTCGGACAAGCCTCAGAAATCCGAGAAATTGAAGATGGCGAAGACGAAATCCACGTGAACCGTGAAATGAATGTTTGGGGAAGTGGCGGCGCACATTTGACTTATTTTAAAGTGATTGATGAATTTATTATCGAGATTTTCAATCGTCCTTTACATGAGCAGCCAAAAGGAATTTTGGATATGGGTTGTGGAAATGGCGCGCTTTTGCAACATCTTTACGAAATTATAGAAAGACAAACGTTGCGTGGAAAACATTTGGAAGAACATCCGTTGTTTTTGGTTGGTGCAGATTATAATCAGGCTGCGTTGAAAGTGACAAGAGCCAATTTGATTAAAAATGATATTTGGGCAAAAGTGATTTGGGGTGACATTGGAAATCCAAAACAACTGGCCGAAGATTTACAATCAGATTATAATATTGGTTTAGGCGATTTGCTGAACATTAGAACTTTCCTTGACCATAACAGGATTTGGGAAGAGGTTTTGGATATTAATTCTGATAGAATCAGCACATCAACAGGCGCTTTTGCATTCCGAGGAAAAAGATTATCCAACAAAGACGTGGAAGAAAATCTTCTGAATCACTTAAAAAAATGGACACCTTATGTTGAAAAATTCGGGTTATTGGTGATTGAATTACATACACTTCCGCCAGAAATCACTTCAAAAAATATCGGATTAACAGCTGCAACAGCTTACGATGCAACACACGGATTTTCCGACCAATATATTGTTGAAGTTGATGTTTTCCACAGAATTTTTAAAGAATCTGGTTTAGAACCAGACACGAATCTTTTCAAAAAATTCCCGGATTCTGAACTGGCAACTGTTAGTATTAATCTTTTAAAGAAATAATTAAAAAACAAAAAACCTCAACAAATGTTGAGGTTTCTATTTATTTCAAAGTTTATTTTACGCTTTTGACTCTTATCATTCCTTTGTTTTCGTGATACATCATACACATAATTTTGCCATCTCTTTCCGGGCATTTGTCTGTATTATCAAAAATAAGTGACACTTTTTCGCCATCTTTTTTATACTCAAGAATTTCGGCATTACAAATCAGATAATCTTCATTCTCTGTTACTCTCAGGTATGTTCCTGTGCAATCTCTCACAATTGTTCCTGTGTTGAGTCTGTCGTGAACAGTGGCGCAGGAAAATAGTAATGTTGCGAAAATCCCTAGAGATAAAATGTGTGACAGTTTCATAGATTTTTATTGAATTCAAAAATACAACTTTAATTCTGATAGATTTAATTTTATTAATTTTAATAAAAATATAAATAATGGACATTTCAAATCAAACTCTATATCAGGAAATTACAGACAAATTAAAAACAGTTCCAAAAGAAGTTCTGGAAATAATTTCGGCTTATTTATCTGAAATTGATAATAATAAAGAACATAATTTCGAACTTTCTGAAGAACAAAAAGAAAGTCTTTCGAAAATAAAAGAACGACCTTATTCCGAACATACGGAAATCAATATTTTCCTGAATGAAATGAGTGAAAAATATGGCATTTAAAGTCATTATTTCAGACGAAGCGAAATCAGATTTAGAAAATTCATACTTATATCATCTGGAAAATGCAAGCAAAAAAATTGCAGATAATTTTATTAAAGACTTTAGAAAATCAATAAAAATAATTTCTGATAATCCACATTTTTAAAATTATGTTTGATGAGTTCAGAGCTAAGCTATTATCAAAATATCCATTTTTAATATTTTCTCTGTTTATAAATCTCTGTTAATAAAAAAGAAGATACTATTTTAATAGCAAGAGTCTTCCACACCTCACAAAATCCTGAAAAATATCCATAAAAAAAGCGAAAGAACAATTCTTTCGCTTTTCATTTTTATAAATTTTGAAAACTACATCGCTTCCATCTTAAAGGTCATACTTTCAATCACTTTCAGAATTGCTTCTACTGTGTCCATTGATGTCAGACAAGGAACGCCGTTTTCCACGGACATTCTTCGGATTTGGAAACCGTCTCTTTCGGATTGTTTTCCTTTTGTTGTCGTATTTACAACGTATTGTACTTTTCCTTTCTGAATCAAATCAATCAAGTTCACATCTTCCTCTCCGATTTTGTAACCGATTTTTGTCTGGATTCCTTTTTCTTCGAAGAATTTCGCAGTTCCCTCAGTCGCCCAGATTCTGAAACCTGCATTGTTGAAACGTTTTGCCAATTCAGAAGCTTCTTCCTTATCTGAATCTGATACTGTAAACAAGATAGAACCGTGCGTTGGAACTTTTCTTCCAGCGCCGATTAATCCTTTGTACAAAGCTTTTTCCAGCGTCAAATCTTTTCCCATCACTTCTCCCGTCGATTTCATTTCTGGTCCGAGAGAGATATCCACTTTCGTCAATTTACTGAAAGAGAAAACCGGAACTTTCACATAAACACCTTCTTTGTTTGGAACCAATGCTGATTTGTAGCCCAAATCTTTCAGTTGCGTTCCAAGAATTGCTTTTGTTGCCAAGTTTGCCATCGGAACATCGGTAATTTTCGATAAAAAAGGAACTGTTCTCGACGAACGCGGATTCACTTCGATGACGAAAACTTCACCGTTAGAAATCACATATTGAATATTCATTAATCCTATGACATTCAGACCTTTTGCTAATCTTATGGTGTAATCTTCAAGCGTTTTGATTTGAGTTTCCGTCAAAGTCTGAGGCGGATAAACCGCAATCGAGTCTCCGGAGTGAACACCTGCTCTTTCGATATGTTCCATAATTCCCGGAATCACAACTGTTTCTCCGTCAGAAATTGCATCCACTTCCACTTCTTTTCCTGTCAAATAACGGTCAATCAAAACCGGATGTTCCGGACTTGCATCCACCGCATTTTCCATATAATGAGCGAGTTCTTTTTCGTTATAAACGATTTCCATCGCACGCCCTCCTAAAACATAACTTGGACGAACCAAAACTGGATAACCAATCTCATTCGCAATCACAATCGCTTCTTCTTTGGAAGTCGAGGTTTTCCCAAGCGGTTGAGGAATTCCTAAATCCTGAAGCGCCTTCTCGAATTTATCTCTGTTTTCAGCTCTGTCCAAATCTTCAAGTGAAGTTCCCAAAATCTGAACACCGTGAGCTGCCAATTTATCCGCCAAATTAATCGCAGTCTGTCCTCCGAACTGAACCACAACTCCTTTTGGTTTTTCAAGTTCGATAATGTTCATCACATCTTCTTCTGCCAAAGGTTCAAAATATAATTTATCCGAAATCGAGAAGTCTGTAGAAACTGTTTCCGGATTGGAGTTGATGATAATCGCCTCATAACCCATCTGCTGAATCGCCCAAACCGAGTGAACCGTTGCATAATCGAATTCAACACCTTGCCCGATTCTGATTGGTCCTGAACCCAAAACAATGATTTTTTCTTTGTCAGAAACTACACTTTCGTTTTCTTCTTCGTAAGTTCCGTAGAAATAAGGAGTTTCCGATTCGAATTCGGCGGCACAAGTGTCTACCATTTTGTAAACAGGCATTATTCCGTTGTCTTTTCGGAATTGGAACACTTCTTTTTGAGTCGTTTTCCAAAGATGGGCGATATTCAAATCTGCGAAACCTAATTTCTTAGCTTCGATAAGAATGTCTTTATTGAATTGATTGTCTTTGATTGTAGTTTCGAAATCAATTAGTTGCTTGATTTTCCAGATGAAGAATTTATCAATTTTACTCCATTCCACAATCTGTTCCCAATCGTATCCTCTTCTTAGAGCATCGCCGATGATAAACAATCTCTCGTCGTCACAAACTCGGATTCTTCTTTCGATTTCTTCGGCTGTTAAAGCTTCGGCTTGTTTTTTCTTCAAACCTAAATGACGGATTCCTGTTTCCAAAGAACGAATCGCTTTTTGCAAAGACTCTTCGAAATTTCTTCCGATCGCCATCACTTCTCCAGTCGCTTTCATTTGGGTTGATAATCTTCTATCGGCAGTTTCAAACTTATCGAAAGGGAATCTCGGAAACTTAGTCACCACATAATCCAAAGCTGGCTCGAAACAAGCGTAAGACGTTCCTGTCACCGGATTTTTGATTTCGTCCAATGTCAAACCAACAGCAATTTTCGCCGCAATTTTTGCAATCGGATAACCTGTTGCTTTACTCGCCAAAGCAGATGAACGCGAAACTCTCGGATTCACTTCGATGATATAATAATTGAATGAATGCGGGTCTAATGCCAGTTGAACATTACATCCACCTTCGATTCCTAAAGCTCTGATTATTTTAAGTGAAGCATTTCTCAACAACTGATATTCTCTATCAGAAAGCGTCTGTGAAGGCGCCACCACAATCGAATCTCCTGTATGAACACCAACAGGGTCGATGTTTTCCATATTACAAACCACGATGGCGTTGTCGTTGGAATCTCGCATTACTTCATATTCAATTTCTTTGAAACCAGCGATTGACCTTTCTATCAGACATTGCGTTACTGGAGAATGTTTTAACCCTAATTCAGCAATTTCTTTCAGTTCTGCTTCGTTGGAAGCAATTCCACCGCCGGTTCCTCCCATTGTAAAAGCAGGACGAACAATCACAGGATAGCCTATATTATTAGCAAAGTCCAAAGCTCCTTCAACAGTAGTTACGATGTCAGATTCTGGAACTGGTTCGTTCAGTTCTCGCATCAATTCTCGGAAAAGGTCTCTGTCTTCAGCCTGATTGATTGCTGAAAGTTTTGTTCCCAGAACTTCTACTTTACATTCTTCAAGAATTCCGGATTTCTGTAATTCCACCGCCATATTCAGTCCAGTTTGTCCTCCCAAAGTCGGAAGAAGTGCATCTGGACGTTCTTTGCGAATGATTCTGGAAACGAATTCCAAAGAAATTGGTTCAATATAAACTTTGTCGGCAATCTCCACATCCGTCATTATCGTCGCAGGATTGGAATTAATCAAAATCACTTTGTAACCTTCTTCCTTCAAAGAAAGGCAAGCCTGTGTTCCCGAATAATCAAATTCCGCAGCCTGACCAATAATGATTGGACCTGAGCCGATTACTAAAATTGTTTTTATGTCGTTTCTTTTCATTTTTAATTTTTTGTCCGAAATCCGATGATGGATGTCGGAAGATTTATTTTTCTATTTTTTGCGTTGCTTTGTCATTCTGAAAGAATCTCAACGGTGTAGATTCTTTGTTCAATGACGAACGTTGCTTTAATATTCTACTTTATAAATTTCTTCACGATTATTTTCAACAAGCTGATTTATTAACTTACATTCTCCACCAATAGTTGAAAATGGCAAATCATAATCTGTATTGATTAACCAATTTTTTTCTTTTGGATAAATTAAACTTGGAGGTCTTGATTTATTATTTAAAAGATGGGGAAGTTCAGATATTTTTCCAACAAAAAGCTCATCTTCTTCATACTTTTCTGTTGCCATAAATACATAAAATGCCTCAATTTCTTGGTCTCCATAGATTGAAAGTACCGTATTTACAAATGAAATCAAATGTTCTTTATCCATCAACCCTTCTCCACAATACAATTCATTATTCATTTGCTTTCCAAAAGGGCGTTTCCATTCTACTGCGTCAATCATAGCTTTATTTAAATCGAATTCAACATTTTTATACTTATAAAAATCTCTCCAACTTATCCTATCATAATCTTCTTCGGGAAACTCTCCCTCCGACTCATTTATATTTATTTTTATTTCGTGAATATTATTTGTTTTATAAATCCAGTACGAAGCCAATGAAATTGCATAACATTTAAAAATATTTGGCTGTGTTAAATTCAAAAAATATTTCACTGGATTTATAGATTTTAAATCTTTATCCTGTACTTGGTTTGAACCATAAATTGTTACATAGGGTTCAGTCCAATCGTCTATTTTCTTATTAATAAGTCTCATCTTTAAATCTTGTATTTAATTTCAAATAAGGGCTTTTATTAATGATTGATTTCACACCTTTGACTGTCTATTTCACACCTCTGACAATCTACTTCGCTTCTTTGACTGTCTACTTAACTCAAATTATTTCTTAAAATCTTCCATCAAAGTGATGAATTCATCAAAAAGATAATTCGCATCTTCCGGTCCTGGACTTGCTTCTGGGTGATATTGAACTGAAAAACAAGGATGGATTTTATGTTTCACACCTTCATTCGTTCTGTCATTCAGAGCGATATGAGTTTCTACTAAATCTGTATTTTTCAAAGATTCTTGGTCAATCGCATAACCGTGATTTTGAGAAGTGATTGCGACTTTATTTTTCTCCAAATCCAAAACTGGATGATTTCCACCTCTGTGCCCGAATTTCAGTTTATAAGTTTTTGCGCCACAAGCCAAACCAATCAACTGATGTCCTAAACAAATCCCAAAAATTGGAACTTTTCCCAGTAATTTCTGAATCATTACCAAAGCTTGCGCATTATCTTTCGGGTCGCCGGGACCGTTGGAAAGCATAATGCCGTCTGGATCCATTAATAGAATTTCTTCGGCCGTTGTATCGTGAGAAACCACGATGATGTCACAGTTTCTTTGAGACAATTCTCGGATGATTCCCAACTTGGAACCAAAATCTACCAAAACTACTTTAAAACCTCTACCCGGACTTGCATAAGAAGTCTTTGTGGAAACTTGTTCTACTTGATTTGTAGGAAAAGTTCTTGATTTCAGTTCTTCGATTACGGCTTTTTCATCAGCATCAGCATTTACGATTTTTCCTTTCTCAACGCCTTTATTTCTCAGGATTCTTGTCAATCTTCTGGTATCTATTCCAGAAATTCCTGACAAATTTTTCTTTTTGAACAACTCATCCAACGTGATTTGAGTTCTGAAATTGGAAGGCAAATCGCACAATTCTTTCACAATCAAACCTTTGATTGCAGGTTCGATGCTTTCATAATCATCACGATTAATTCCGTAATTTCCAATCAAAGGATAAGTCATACAAACGATTTGTCCGCAATAACTCGGGTCAGAAATCAGTTCCTGATAACCCGTCATTCCTGTGTTGAAAACCACTTCTCCAGCAGTGTCCTGCTCTGCTCCGAATCCCGTTCCGTGAAAAACTTCGCCAGATTCTAATATTAATTTCTTTTTCATTTTTACTTTTAAGTCGGAGGACGGAAGCCCGAAGTCCGAAGTTTTATTATTATTTATTTCATCCTCTGTCATCAGACTTCTGACATCGGACTTTTTATCTCAAAAAAAACACGCCCGAAAGCGTGAATAAATATTTTAATTTTTGGAGTCGATGAATTTGAATCCTCTATTTTCTAAATCATATTTAAGGATTGCCATTCTAGCAAAAACGCCGTTTTGCATTTGTTTGAAAATTCTCGACCTTTCGCATTCAACCAATTCCGAATCAATTTCCACACCTCTGTTAATTGGCGCTGGGTGCATTATGATTGAAGTCGGTTTCATTTTCGCTTCTCTTTCTTTTGTCAATCCGAATTTCTTCAAATAATCTTCAGACTTGAAATTAAAGTTTCTCTCGTGACGCTCGTGCTGGATTCTTAACAAAATCAAAACATCCACTTCTTTTACCAAATCATCGAATTGCAGATAAGTTCCGTTAACTAGCATTCCTTCATCAAACCAAAATTCTGGTCCTGAGAAATAAACTTTCGCTCCTAATCTTCTGAATAATCCCGAATCTGAATTCGCAACGCGGCTGTGTTTTACATCACCAACGATTCCTATCTTAAGGCCTTCGATTTTTCCAAATTCCTGAATAATTGTCAGCGCATCCAAAATGGCTTGTGAAGGATGACTTCCTACGCCATCGCCAGCATTCACGATACTTAGTTTTGCATCTTGCAACGCATCATAATAACGTTTTTCTGAATGTCTGATCACAGCAACATCTACACCAATGGCTTCCAGAGTTTTAATCGTATCCAACATAGTTTCGCCTTTTGCAATTGAGCTTCTATCTACTTCAAAATCAATAACCTGAAGTCCCAGTTTTTTCTGAGCGACCTCAAAACTCGTTTTGGTTCTTGTGCTATTCTCAAAGAAGAGGTTTGCTGCGAAAACATCACCATCAATTTTGCTGATTTTTCCATCTGCAAACTGCTGCGCTTCTTGCAAAATTTTCTCTATACTTTCTGTAGATGTGCGGGAAAGCTTAATCATATCTCAAATTTTTAAATAAAAAAAACGAAGCCTAAAAAGACTTCGTTAAATATAAAAAATATTGTTGTTGTCGGCAAACTTGCCAATAGTTTTTGTCGCTAAATTCTGTACCAGATTCATTGGGTGCAAAGATACCAATATTTTTTATATTATGAAATCTTATTCATAATTTTTTTATGTCAAATGAATGAACTTCTGCTCTAAAATTTTTACAATCAAAAATTTTCTTTACTTTTGAAAGAATGATTTGCCACTATGGGATTGGATAAAAAAGACAAATTAATACTTTCGCTTCTACAAGAGGATTCTACATTATCTGTAAAAGAAATTTCCGAAAAAATCGGACTGACTTTCACGCCAACTTACGAACGCATCAAAAACCTTGAAAAACAAGGTGTTGTAGAAAAATATGTTGCGATTTTGAACCGAGAAAAACTTGGCATCAACATCGTGGTTTATTGTAATATTCGTCTGAAAGAACAATCTCAAAAAACACTTAAAGAATTCGAAGATTATATTTCCAAATACGATGAAGTACAGGAAATCATCAGTCTTTCCGGCGAATATGATTATATGTTGAAAATTCTTGCGAGTGATATCAACTCTTATAATAATTTTACGGTCAATATAATCTCCAACGGTCCAAACATCGGTCAATATCACAGTTCTATCGTTTTAGCCGAAGTTAAAAAGACGACTAAGTTTAAGCTAGACTGATTTAATGGTTAATGGTTAATTGTCAATGATTAATTTTCATAATTAAAAATTAACAATTATCCCAACAGTTTATCTCTCACTTTATTGAATTGATATTCGATTTCATCAAGGCAAAGGTTTCCTAAACTTCCCTGATGAGAATGATTCAATTCTTTATAATCGTATTCGAAAAGGTCGTTTTCAATCTCTTGCCCGATTTGAATATAAGCATCACGGAATGATTTTCCATTCTTAACTTCTTCGTTGATTTTTTCTACACTGAAGATGTATTTATATTTCTCATCATCCAAAATATTATCTTTTACTTCGATGTTTGGAAGCGTGTAAATCAAGATTTCTAAACACTCTTTCAAAGAATCGATGGCAGGAAAAAGGATTTCTTTTGTCAATTGCAAATCTCTGTGATAACCCGATGGCAAATTATTAGTCAACAGAATCAACTCATTTGGCAATGCCTGAATTCTGTTGCATCTCGCTCTTACCAATTCGAAAATATCTGGATTTTTTTTGTGCGGCATAATGCTGCTTCCCGTCGTGAATTCCTTTGGAAAACTGATAAAATCAAAATTCTGACTCAAATAAAGACAAACATCGTAAGAAAATTTACTTAAAGTTCCTGCCAAAACCGACAATGAATTAGCTAATAATTTTTCAGATTTTCCACGTGTCATCTGAGCGTAAACTACATTATAATTCGGTGTTCTGAAATCTAATTTATAAGTTGTGCTTTCTCTGTCAATCGGGAAAGATGAACCGTAACCGGCAGCCGAACCTAAAGGATTTTTATTAATGATATTCTTCGTTGCAAACAGCAATTCCAAATCGTCCACCAAAGATTCTGCATACGCACCAAACCACAATCCAAAAGACGAAGGCATCGCCACCTGCAAATGTGTGTAACCCGGCAACAAAACATCTTTATGCTGATTCGCTTTGTCTTTCAGTATTTGAAAGAATGAATCTGTCAATTCTGTAACTTCTCTGATTTCATCTAACAGATAAAGTTTGATATCCGTCAAAACCTGGTCGTTTCTTGACCTTGCTGTGTGGATTTTTTTTCCTGTTTCTCCGAGTTCCTCGATGAGAATCGTTTCGATTTGAGAATGGATGTCTTCTGCTGTTTTATCGATTTCGAAACTTCCTTTTTCGATTTCAGAAAGAACTTCTTCCAAAACCGCAACAATATCCTGCTCTTCATCCAAACGAATCAAACCAACCTCTGCCAACATTTTTGCGTGAGCAATAGAACCCAACACATCGTATTTTGCTAATCTGTCGTCAAAATCCAAGTCTTTACCAACCGTGAACTGGTTAACCAAATCATTGGTTTTTATATTATCTTTTTGCCAAATTTTTTTCATTTTTAATAATTTTTAGAAATTAGATTTTAGAGATTAGAAGTTAGATTCCAATTGGTTTTCTAATTTCTAAAATCTCAATTCTAGCTTCTGTTAAAGAACTTTTTCTAATATTTTAATGTAAATATCGATTCCTTCTCGGATTTCGTCGATGTAAACAAACTCGTTCGCCGTATGAGAACGCAGACTGTCGCCAACGCCTAACTTGACCGATGTACACGGAATAATCGCTTGGTCGGAAGATGTCGGCGAACCGTAAGTTGTCCTTCCCAAAGCCAATCCAGCCTGAACAAACGGATGATTGACATCGATCTTTGAGGAATTGAGACGGAATGACCTCGGTGTGAGTTTCGATTTCATCTGCGATTGGATAATTTCGAAAACTTCACGATTCGTATATTCGTCTGTCACACGTACGTCCAAAGTGAAATTGCATTTTTCCGGAACCACATTATGTTGAGTTCCCGCATTGATAACCGACAAAGTCACTTTCACTTCGCCCAGATAATCTGAAACTTTCGGAAATTTGAAATCCAAAATATTCTGTAAATCCCTCATACATTTCACAATCGCATTGTCATTGTTCGGATGCGCAGCGTGAGAAGGCGTTCCCGTCATTTCTCCATCAATCACCAATAAACCTTTTTCAGCAATGGCGAGATTCATTTTGGTTGGTTCGCCTACTATTGCTAATTCTACATTCGGAAGTTGAGGAAATAAGGCTTCAATCCCATCCAAACCTGAGATTTCTTCTTCAGCCGTTAAAGCAATTACTAAATTATGAGTCAAATCTTCGGCTTCATAAAAATAAAGAAACGTCTGCGCCATTGCCACCAAAGACGCACCTGCATCGTTGCTTCCCAAACCAAATAATTTCCCCTCTTTTTCCACAGGAATAAAAGGGTCCAAAGTATAAGCTTTGTTCGGTTTTACTGTGTCGTGATGGGTGTTTAGAAGAATTGAAGGTTTGCCTGCATCAAAATATTTGTTGGTTGCCCAAATGTTATTTTTGAATCGGTTAACCGCAATCTGATGCTCATTGAAAAATCCTTCTATGATGAGCGAAACGTTATATTCGTCTCGGCTCATAGACGGTGTTGCAATGAGTTTTTTCAGTAATTTGACTGCGTTTTCCGTTAATTCTTCTCTGCTAAAGACAGATTTCAGTTCCTTCATTTCCTAGTTTTATTTGGTCTGATAATTTTTCTTCTTTGATTAAAGCCACTTTCTGAACGCCATTTTCCTTGGCTCGGAAAGCATTTTCGAGTTTTGGTAAAATCCCTTTGTGGAGTTTTCCTTCGGATTTTAATTCAGAAAATTCTTGTTTGTTAATTGTTTTCAAATTTGAATTTTCGTCCTCAATATTTTCCAAAACACCATTTTTATCGAAACAGAATAGCAATTCTGTATCGAAATGTTTTGATAAAGCCTGAGCGATAGTTCCGGCAATCGTGTCTGCGTTGGTGTTGAAGAGATTTCCTTTTTTATCGTGAGTGATTGCAGAAAACACCGGAACCAAACCCAGATTTATCATATTTATAATCAATTCGTGATTGATACTTTTTTCATCGATGTCGCCAACAAATCCAAAATCAATTTCCGGATGTTGTCTTTTTTCAGCTTTGATGACGTTTCCGTCCGCTCCGGAAAATCCAATCGCATTACAGTCAAAACTTTGAAGTTTTGCCACCAAATTTTTATTGATTCTTCCCGCATAAACCATCGTAACAACTTTCAAAGTTTTTTTATTTGTGATTCTTCGGCCGTCAATCATCGTCTGTCTTATTTTCAACTTTTCAGCAAGAGTCTCTGCTAATTTCCCACCGCCGTGAATAAGGATTTTCGCCCCTTCGATTTCTGAAAATTGCATAAGAAAAGCTTTCAATGATTTTTTGTCATCGATTAAAGTTCCGCCGATTTTTATGATGTATAGTTTTTCTTTCATTTTAATTTTCTTAAACGCAAAGTCCGCAAAGATTTTTTTGAATATTTTATCAAATTTCTATTCGCAAAGGCGTAAACTTAGCAAAGACTGAACTTTGACTTCGTCGAATCTTAGATTTCATTTGCTGAACGAAGTGCCTTGGCGAACGGAAAATATTTTCATTTAGATTAAATTATCATTGCGCTCTTTGCGTTAAAATCACAAATTCAATTCATCCAAAATTTCATTGAAAACTACCTGAGCAGAAAAAATTCTGTTTTTTGCCTGCTGATAGATGATTGAATTTTCTCCATCCATTACTTCATCGCTCAGTTCCAGATTTCTACGAACCGGCAGACAATGCATTACTTTCGCTTGATTGGTTAATTCTAATTTTTCATTCGTCAACATCCAATTGTCTTCAAATTCCAGCACTTTTGCATAATCATCAAACGAAGACCAATTTTTCACATAAACGAAATCTGCATCTTTCAAAGCTTCATCCTGCTTGTGAATCACAGGCGTATCTTTTGTGAAATTTTTATCCAAATCATAACCTTCAGGATTTGTGATTACGAAATCAACATCCATCTGTTGCATCCATTCGGTAAAAGAATTTCCGACAGCCTGAGCAATCGGTTTGATATGAGGCGCCCAAGTCAAAACGACTTTTGGTTTTCTGTTTTCTTTCCAATTTGCTGTAATCGTGATGCAATCCGCCAAACTTTGCAACGGATGTCGAGTTGCAGATTCCAGCGAAACCACAGGAACTTTAGCGTGTTTCAGGAACTGACTGAGAATGCTCTCATTCACGTCTTCTTCTTTGCTTTTCATTCCTGCGAAACATCTTACGGCAATGATATCACAATATTGATTCAGAACTTCTATCGCATCTTTGATATGTTCGACTGTGTCGCCGTTCATTACAGTTCCATCAGCAAATTCGAGATTCCAAGCTTCTTGAGCGGCGTTGAGAATTAAGACATTCAATCCTAAATTCTGAGCCGCGATTTGTGAACTTAATCTTGTTCTAAGACTGGAATTAAGGAAAACTAAACCAATTGTTTTTCCTTTCCCTTTAGTTGGATTTTCTAATGGATTTTCTTTTATTTTTAAAGCTTTTGCAATGGTATTTTGCAAATTATTTATATCGTAAACCGAAGTGAAATTTTTCATTTTATCTAATTTTATCGCAAAGGCGCTAATTATTTTGTGTAATTCAACTTTTATAAGTCGCAAATTTCAACTTACAGTTTTTGCGACTTTACAACATTATAATTATTGACTTTTTGAGCCTTTGTGTTATTTTAATTCTACTATTTCTGCATCAATTGCTTTCAAAGTTTTTTCTAAAGCGTTGATGAACAAATCGGATTCTTTTTCCGAAATATTGAGCGCCGGCAAAATCCGCAGAACATTTTTATCATTGGCATTTCCGGTGAAAATAAAATGCTCAAACAACAATTCTTTCCTGACATCCGCACACGCTTGGTCGAGTTCAATCCCAATCATCAAACCGCGCCTTTTGATGTTTTTGATATGAGGAAAATGTTTGATTTTTTCTTCGATGTAAGCACCAATTTTTTCTGAATTCTGAATTAAATTTTCTTTTTTGATGACTTCTAAAACTGCTAGTCCAGCTACACAAGCCAAATGATTTCCGCCAAAAGTAGTCCCCAGCAATCCGTGACTCGCTTTGAATTTTGGACTAATTAAAACACCGCCAATCGGAAAACCATTTCCCATTCCTTTCGCAACGGTGATTAAATCTGGTTTGATATCGAATTCCTGATGCGCAAAAAATTTCCCAGAACGTCCGTAACCAGACTGAACTTCGTCCAAAATCAAAACTGCTTCGTTTTCTTTGCACAATTTTTCAATTGTCAAAATGAAATCTTTTTCTAACAAATTGATTCCGCCAACACCTTGAATTCCTTCTACAATCACAGCGGAAATCTCATTCTGATTTTCAGCAAAAATCTTTTTCAGTTCTTCTGAATTATTGAATTCACACTTGATAAAATTTTCAGATTCGTTGACTGGTGCTACAATTTTAGGATTATCAGTTACTGCAACTGCCGCCGAAGTTCTTCCGTGAAAAGACTCAGAAAAATAAATGACTTTCTTTTTATTATTATAAAATGAAGCTAGTTTCAAAGCATTTTCATTCGCTTCGGCTCCGGAATTGCATAAGAACAACGAATAATCTTCATATCCTGATAATTTCCCTAACTTTTCAGCTAATTCTTCCTGAATTTTATTCTCCACAGAATTAGAATAAAAACTGATTTTCTCCAATTGATTCTTCAATTTCTCTACATAATGCGGATGATTGAGACCAATGGAAATCACAGCGTGACCACCATAAAAATCGAGGTATTGTTGCCCATTTTCATCCCAAAGAAAAGAACCTTGAGCTTTTATAGGATTGATGTTGAAGAGTGGATAGACGTTGAATAAATTCATTTTACTTTTTTATTTTTAACGCAAAGAGCGCAAAGATTTTTTTAATTTTCAAACTGCTTTTAAGTCGCGAAGTTTAGAATGCTACAGGTTTTAAATTCAAACCTAAATTTTGTTCCCAGCCATTGGCGATATTCATATTTTGAACTGCCTGTCCCGATGCACCTTTCAACAAGTTGTCAATCGTGGAATGAATGGCTATTTTATTTCCTTGTTTTTCGATTTGAATAACACAGAAATTGGTATTAACAACCTGTTTCATATCAATCGGTTTTTCTGAAACTTTCACAAAAGGCGAATCTTTGTAAAAGTCCTTATATAAAGAGTAAATCGTTTCTGATTCCAAATCACATCCTATAATAGAGCTTGTGAAAATCCCTCTCGCAAAATCTCCTCTCCACGGAACAAAATTAAGTTCTACTTCTTGATTATTCAGCACGTTGACTTGTTTTAAAATCTCATCAACGTGCTGATGATTCAAGGTTTTGTAAGCGGAAATATTATCATTTCGCCAAGTGAAATGTGTGGTTGGTTGCAGCGATTGTCCCGCTCCAGTTGAACCTGTGATTCCCGTTGTGTAAACATCTTTTAACAAATTTTCTTTGGCTAAAGGCAATAACGCCAACTGAATCGCAGTCGCAAAACATCCAGGATTGGCAATACTTTTCGACTCCTTAATTTCATTGAAATAAATTTCCGGCAAACCGTAGATGAAATTTCTATTTCCAAAATTTCCTTCTAGACGAAAATCGTTTCCTAAATCGATAATCAAAGTTTCGTCGGAAATTGGATTTTCATTCAGCCAATTCCGACTTTCTTTGTGAGGAAGGCAAAGGAAAAGAATGTCAACTTGTGAAATTTCATTCGTCAAAACCAAATCACAAACCGCCTCCAAATCCGGATATAAATCTGAAATCTTAACGCCAGCCTTGGATCTGCTGTACAACAACTTGATTTCGACGTTTGGATGAAAAGCCAGCAATCGAACAAGTTCGCTTCCTGTGTAACCATTGGCACCGATGATTCCGACTGATTTTTTCATTTTTTAATATTTTGAACGCAGAGAGCGCAAAGTTTTTTATTCTTATTGAAAATATTTTAAGTTCGCAAAGACGCTTACGCTCAGCAAAAGTTTGTTTAAACATTGAATCCTTCGGATTCTGTTATGTATAATTCCTTTCTTTCCGTAGGTTTGGCTTTGCCGAATCTCATTCCTCGATTTTACCTACGGCTAATCATATTGAACTCTTCGAGTTCTCTGATTTAATTCAGTTTATTGACCTGATGATAGATGTTGAGCGAGTTGCTGAGGATTTTGGTAAAACCTTTCACATCTTCCCCGCTCCACGCGAGATTTTCTTCACCATAACTTCCAAATTTTGAAGACATCAAATCGTTGTCAGACTCAATTCCGTTCAAAATGAAACGATACGGATGAAGTGTGATGAAAACTTTGCCATTCACAGTTTTCTGAGAATCCTGCAAAAAAGATTCGATATTTCTCATCACTGGGTCAAGGAAAAATGCTTCGTGAAGCCAGTTTCCATACCAATCTGACAATTGTGATTTTATTGTCTGCTGATATTTTGACAAGGTATGTTTCTCCAGCAAATGATGCGCTTTGATGATGATTGATGCAGCAGCAGCTTCGAAACCTACACGACCTTTGATACCGACAATCGTGTCTCCAACGTGGATATCACGGCCGATCCCGTAAGGTGAAGCCAGTTCTTCAATCTTCTGAATCGCCAAAACCGGATGTGAAAATGTATCGCCATTCACAGAAAACAATTCTCCGTTTTTAAATTCGATTTCCAATTGAGAAGGTTCTGTTTTCTCTATTTGTGACGGAAATGCTTCTTCAGGAAGGTAATTTTGCGAAGTCAAAGTTTCTTTTCCACCAACGGAAGTTCCCCAAAGACCTTTATTAATAGAATATTTGGCTTTGTCAAAATCCATTTCGTAATTGTGATTTTTCAGGAATTGAATTTCATCTTCACGCGACAAACTCAAATCACGAATTGGTGTGATGATTTCGATTTTCGGACACATTACTTGGAAAATTAAATCAAAACGAACTTGGTCATTTCCTGCACCTGTGCTTCCGTGCGCGATTGCATCTGCTCCAATTTCCAAAGCAACTTCCGCAATCGTCTGCGCCTGAATCGTTCTTTCCGCACTTACAGACAACGGATAAGTATTGTTTTTCAGAACGTTACCAAAAATCAAATACTTCACACAATCATTATAATATTTCTCCGAAGCATCAACAAACCTGTAAGAAGCCACGCCTAGCTTTACCGCTTTTTCTTTAAGCGAAACTTCATCTTCCTTATCAAAACCGCCTGTATTAATCGTGACTGCGTGAACTTCGTAACCCAAAGTTGCACTCAGATATTTGGCGCAATAAGAAGTATCCAAACCTCCGCTAAATGCCAAAACTACTTTCTTACTCATCGTTGTTATCCATTGATTCAAAATTTTTCTTTTTCTCTTTATTCAGATTTTCGGGAACGAAAAGCATTGCTGTACAAAGACAGTTTTTACGTTCTTTCATCATCAGAATATCATAATTCACGCAGTTTTTACAACCGTTCCAGAATTGCTCGTCCTGAGTCAGTTCAGAATAGATTACCGGTTTATAACCGAGATTACTATTGATTTTCATCACCGCTAATCCAGTTGTCAATCCGAAAATCTTGGCATTCGGATATTTTTCTCGGGACAATTCGAAGATTCGCTCTTTGATTTTAGTTGCCAAGCCGACATTTCTGAATTGAGGCGAAACGATGAGTCCAGAATTAGCGACATATTCGCCGTTTGTCCAGGTTTCTATATAGCAGAAGCCAGCCCAAGTTCCATTTTCGTCAATTGCTATAATGGAATTACCTTCCGAGATTTTTTTGCCCAGATATTCTGAAGAACGTTTTGCGATACCTGTTCCGCGTTTTTTCGCGGAATCCTCCATTTCGTTTCTGATTTCTTCTACATAAACCAAATGTTTCTCTGAAGAAACTTCTAATTTCATTGATATTATCTAATTAAGATACAAAAATAGAAACATTTATCTTTATAAAACAAATTAAAAAGATAATTTTATCTGTTAAATTTACATTAACAATAATATTATCTTTAATTAAAAATATAATATTGCTAAATTATTATACATTTGCTAAAAAGCTATAGTTATGGAAAATCAATGTCCTAAATGCAATAATCAAAATGTGTCAAAAAGCGGAATTATCAAAGGAAAACAAAGATTTTTCTGTAAGAATTGTAACTATAATTTTACAGTTAAAAAATTAGGAAAACAGATTGATGACTATTATGTCACCAAAGCTTTACAACTGTACCTGGAAGGGTTAAGCTATCGAGAAATTGAAAGAATTATCGGCGTTTCTCACGTGAGCATTAGTTCTTGGATTAAGAAATATAATATTACAAGACCTCCACATTCTGAATTCCATCCTGTTTATAAAGTATTGAAACAAAACGAATTAATAGAATATATCTCTCAAGAAAACAATCTTGAAAATTCTGGGTTAATTATCACACAATTTGCTGATAAATATATGTTGATTAAATGGGAAAGGTTTAAAAAATAGAGAAAGAAACAAGATTAGAGTAAAAAGAACCAAGACTAACTATACTATTAGCATTAATATATATTAAATTTTTGTAAACAGAATATTAATAACAATTTGGCAATCACAAAATAAACACCAAATTATTATTAATTTATGAAGAAAATACTCACATTTATAGGATTGGCCTTAATCAGCTATTCTCTATATTCGCAGGGTTCGCCTGATTATGGAAGTGGATTAAAATTAAATCTGAATCCTGAAGGCGACAAGTATGTAAGATTTATTCTTTGGAACCAAATCTGGTTAAGAAATACCGAAATGAATCCCGGAACGATGGTTTCTGACGAAGCCACCAAAAATACATGGAACATAGGAAACCGACGTCTGAGAGCACTTGCTTATGCTCAAATCACCAAAAGATATATGGTATTGATGCATTTCGGGATTAATAATCAAACTTTCATCAATGGTGGAGGTTCAGGCTCTACTGGAACCGGAGGTTATGGAAACGGTAAAAAACCTCAAATGTTTTTTCACGATGCCTGGAACGAATATGCAGTGGTTTTACCCGGAGAGGCAGGAAAATTCAGTTTAAGTTTGGGAGCCGGTCTTCATTATTATATGGGACTTTCCAGAATGACAATGGCTTCCACCTTAAATTTCTTGACTGTTGATTCGCCGATTTTCACTTGGCCTTTGATTGACAATTCTGACCAATTCGCAAGACAAATGGGAATGTTTGCCAAAGGAAAATATGGCAAATTCGAATATCGATTCAGTTTAAACAAACCTTTTGCAACCAATATTGCACCTATTAATGTTACAAATCCAGCAGCGAGAGTTGCAGTTGACAACAATGGAAATCCGGAATTTTCAAAAGCAGGATATGTAGAATATCAATTTTTGGATTCCGAATCTAATCTTTTACCTTTCAAAGTTGGTTCTTATCTGGGAACTAAAAAAGTTTTCAATTTAGGAGCAGGTTTTTATCATCAAAAAGACGGAACGAGAACTTCTGTTAATTCACAAATTGAGAAACACGACATTGCGCTTTATGCGATTGATGCCTTTGCAGATTTACCTTTAGGAAATGCCAAGAACAAAATGGCACTTTCTGCTTATGCAGGATTTTACAATTATAATTTTGGACCGAATTATTTGAGAAATCTTGGAATAATGAACGTTGGTTCCAATGACCCCAATTTCATCGGAGACAAAGCGATTGCCGGCGCCGGAAACCTTCAACCTATGATTGGAACAGGAAACATCTATTATCTGCAGGCCGGATTACTCTTACCAAGCAATACCGATAAACCGAAAATTAGAATTCAGCCTTTTGCAGCTTACACGAATAAGAATTTCAAAGCTTTGGAAAATTCATCTTCGCAATTTGATATCGGAGCCAATTGGTTTATTGACGGTCATCATGCCAAACTGACGACGCAGTACTCCACACGGCCAACTTACACAAGCGCTTCGGCAGAACCAAAATCAAAAGGAGAATTCATCCTTCAGTTCCAGATTTATTTATAAAAATTTTTAACACAAAATCTTAATATACAATGAGCGATTCACATCACGTACAGTACGAGAACCTGAGCGACAAGCAAAAAAACCGCACCATTTGGAGCGTGATTATGGCTTCATCTCTCGGCACCCTTATCGAATGGTATGACTTCTATATTTTCGGAAGTCTGGCAATTGTCCTAGCCACAAAATTTTTTCCGGCAGATAATCCAACAGCAGCTTTCCTATCAACTTTAGCAACATTTGCGGCAGGTTTTGTAGTAAGACCTTTCGGCGCATTATTCTTTGGGAGATTGGGAGATTTAATCGGCAGAAAGTACACATTTCTGGTCACACTTCTGATTATGGGATTTTCCACATTCCTTATTGGATGTATCCCAAGCTATGAAACCATCGGTTTTATGGCGCCGGTATTAGTTTTAATCCTGAGACTTTTACAAGGTCTTGCTCTGGGAGGCGAATATGGCGGTGCGGCAACTTATGTGGCAGAATATGCGCAGCCTGGCAGACGTGGATATTGGACTTCTTGGATCCAAACGACAGCAACAGCAGGTCTGTTCATCTCACTAATCGTCATCCTGATTACAAAAACATCACTTTCTACAGAGGAGTTTGATAACTGGGGATGGAGAGTTCCGTTCTGGATTTCAATTCTAATGGTTATCGTTTCCTATTTCATCAGAAAGAATATGAAGGAATCGCCACTTTTTGCAAAAGCGAAAAGCGAAGGAAAAACATCAACCAATCCATTGAAAGAAAGCTTCGGGAACAGATTCAATTTCAAATTTGTACTGCTTGCACTTTTTGGAGCTGCGATGGGACAAGGCGTCATCTGGTACACAGGACAGTTCTACGCCATGAGTTTTATGCAAAAAGTAATGAACATAGACACCACCCAGGTAGATTCCCTGATGGCTATCGGATTATTCCTTGGAACACCATTTTTCGTGTTCTTCGGCTGGCTGTCTGATAAAGTCGGAAGGAAAGCTGTGATGATGACGGGAATGCTCATCGCCATTTTAGCTTACAGACCTATCTACAGTGCGATGTTCAATTCTGTAGATGTGGCTAAAAAAGAAGTTTCTGCTGATGGAATTACAGAAAAAAGAACCGTGAAAGTTCACGACAAAATTGCTACAGACAGCTTGATCACTTTCCATAAAGAAATTGCTTACACAGATGGAACGCTGATGAAAAGAGACAGCATCATCCATTGGTCAGCAGCCGGACCTGTGATGAAAGATGGAAAAATTGAGGAACCTAAAGTTACAAAATCAGTCAAAATCAACGATGACACCAAATGGTATTTAGTATTTCTGGTATTCATTCAGGTGATTTTTGTAACAATGGTTTATGGTCCGATTGCAGCATTTTTGGTAGAAATGTTTCCTGTGAGAATCCGATACACCTCTATGTCACTGCCTTATCACATTGGAAATGGTGTTTTCGGTGGATTATTACCGGCGGTTGCAACGTATCTGGTAACTACAGGAAAAGACGCAGGACACGAAGGCTGGTATCTGGAAGGTTTATGGTATCCGATTGGTGTAGCTGCGGTCTGTCTTGTGATTGGTATGATTTACATCAAAAACAAAAATCAGAATATCCACGATTAGCAATAATTGATGATTGATAAAAGAAGAACGATTTTAACATCATCAATAAAAAACAAAAAAAACACATTATAAATTAATTCACTTTTATTAATTTTAAAACAAAGAAAAATGGACGGACTAAAGAAAATATTAGGTATAGTTTGGATCTTACTCGCATTGGTAGTTCTGTACTTCGGACTGACAGTAATGGGGATTCCTAAGCTAAGCTCTGGCAAGCAGGAAGATCTTGTATTCGGGATTATCATTGTATTTATTTTATTGCCCATTGTTGCAGGTGGCTTAGCAGTTTTTGGATACTATTCACTTAGCGGTGATTATTCTGATGAACAAGTTTAAATAAACACTAAATTATAATAAGAAACCACACAATTTCAATTTTGTTTTGTGTGGTTTTAAAATTAACAATGAAAAAACGACACGAACAAAAACTGATTATTCTGAGCTTTGGATTGGTAATTCTTTTCAGCGCTCCAATAATACTTTTGTTCAATAGCGAAAAGGAAGCGTTCGGTTTTCCGATGATTTACATCTACATCTTCGGAGTGTGGATTTTCTCGATTGTTATTTCGTTTGTCATTTTCAAAAAATACGATGAATAGCTACGTCTTATTTGCAGTTGTAATTCTCTATCTCGCCCTTCTTTTCTTGGTCGCACATCGCGCAGAAAAAAAGAAGAGCAAGATTTGGGTGAACAATCCTTACATCTACGCATTGTCGTTGGCGGTTTATTGTACAGCGTGGACGTATTACGGAAGTATCGGTGTTGCCGTGAATGACGGATTGGATTATCTTCCGATTTATATTGGACCGATGATTATTATTCCAACTTGGATTTATATTAATCGTAAAATCATCCGGATCGCCAGAATCAATAAAGTCAGCAGTATTGCAGATTTTATTTCTCTGCGTTATGGGAACAGTCGTTCGTTTGGAGCGATTATCACTTTGGTCTGTATTTTTGGAATTATTCCTTACATCGGACTTCAGATTAAAGCAATTTCTGAGACGTTCCATCTGGTGACAAACACGCCAATTTCTAAGAATATTTTTACAGATAATGCAACTTACGTTGTCGTACTATTAGCCTTATTTTCATCTTATTACGGAACTCGTTATGTAGATGCTTCCGAGAAAAGATTAGGAATCATTTCTGCCGTTGCGTTGGAAAGTTTTTTTAAATTAATTTTCCTTGTTGTTCTAGGTGTTTTCGTGACATTTTTTGCATTTGACGGATTTTCTGATATTTATGAAAAAGCGAGCAAATTCTCAGATTTTAAAGCCAAAAACACATTTTCAGGATTGGAAGGAAGCTTCAATTGGATGATACTTTGCTTGATTTCGGCTTCAGCGATTTTCCTTTTGCCGAGACAATTTCATACTGCGATTGTAGAAAACCGACAAGAGAAGCATTTGAAAACTGCCATTTGGTTTTTTCCGCTTTATCTATTGATTTTCAATATTTTCGTATTTCCTATCGCTTGGGGCGGACGGATTATTTTCGATGGACAATCAGTTAATCCTGAGTTTTATTCTATTTTAATTCCTCAACATTTCGGTAATCAAATCATCACGGTTTTGGTTTTCCTTGGTGGATTAAGTTCATCAATTTCGATGGTGATTATTTCGAGCATTACATTGTCAATTATGCTATCAAATAATCTCATCATTCCTTATGGCTGGTTGGATAAACTCAAGTCTGATAACGATGTGAAAAATACCAGAAACATTACTAATATTAGAAAAATCAGTATTTTCATTTTGATTGTGACTGCTTTTGCTTTCTACAAATATTTCATTTTAAGGAACAGTTTATATTCCGTTGGATTGATTTCTTTTGTTGTGATTTCTCAACTTGGGCCATCATTTTTCGGAGCGATTTTTTGGAGAAGAGGAAGTTACAAAGGCGCAGTTATCGGATTGATTGGAGGTTTGATTATCTGCTATTTTGGTTTGATTATTCCGCAGTATTATTTTTCTTTCAATCAGGAATTCAAAGGATTTTTGATTGAAATGTACAATTGGTTCAGCTTTTTCAATATTCCGTATTTAGGTAGTATTTCTCAGATTTTCTTTTGGTCGATTTTGGTTAATATGATTCTGTTCACCATCATCTCTGTCAGTCAAAAAGGTGATTATCGCGAACGGAATTTTGCTGAAATTTATATTGATGTTGACAAATACATCCAGAATCACGAGAATGCATTTATCTGGCGAGGAAAAGCTTATGTTTCTGACATCCGAAATATCTTGGTCAAATTCCTTGGAGAAAAGAAAACCGAACAAGCACTGAGAATCTTCAACTTAAAATATAACATCGACACAAGAACAGAAACTGCCGATGCTAGATTCATCAAATTTTCCGAGAATCTTTTGTCTGGAAGAATCGGAACTGCATCCGCCAAAATCCTAATTGAGGGTGTAACTTACGAAGATAAAATCTCCCTCAAAGAAGTTTTAGAAATCCTCGAAGAATCGAAAGAAAATATCAGCCTAAATAAAAAACTCACTGAGCAAAGCCGTGCGCTGAAAAAATTATCCGAAGAATTGAGTTCTGCTAATGAAAACCTCATCTTCAAAGACAAGCAGAAAGACGATTTCCTGGATACTGTCGCACACGAATTGAGAACTCCGCTTACAGCCATCCGTTCCGCTGGCGAAATTTTGGCTGATGATGATGATATTCCGTTAGACATCAAAAGAGAATTTCTCAATAATATCATCACAGAATCTGACCGATTGAATGAAATCATCAATGACATTCTTTATCTCGACAAACTGGAACACGGCGAAATCGCTTTGAATATCAGCAAAAACAATATCCTTGAAACCTATCAGAAAGCGCTGAACCCAATGAGTCATCTTCTTCACCAGAAGAATATTCATCTGAATGAAGTTAATCTTTTAACAAAAACTCAATTTGAATATGATGACGCAAGGTTGATTCAGGTTTTTCAGAATATTTTAGGAAATGCTTTGAAGTTTACTGATGAACAAGGAACTATTCAGGCTAAGTTTCAAGAAAAAGATAATCAATTGATTATAAGAATCTTCAATACTGGAAAACAAATTCCGGAAGATGATTTGAATTTGATATTTGATAAATTTTATCAATCCCGAAATCAGAACATCAGAAAACCTTTGGGAAGCGGTTTGGGATTGGCAATTTGCAGAAAAATAATGGAAGCTCATAAAGGTAATATTTCTGCAGAAAATAATGGATTGGGAGTGAGTTTTGTATTGAAACTCCCTTTAAATAGACAAAAACAACAATGAAAAAAATATTAATAGCAGACGACGAACACAAAATCCTGATGTCCTTGGAATACAGTTTCAGGAAGCAGGGTTACGAAGTCTTCATTGCAAGAGACGGAACCGAAGTTTTAGACTTACTGAAAACAATAACGCCAGATGTCATTCTATTGGATATTATGATGCCAAATCTGGATGGATACAGCACACTGAACGAAATCAAAACAATGGAAAACCTCCATCATACCAAAGTGATTTTCCTGAGTGCGAAAACTAATCCGAAAGATATCGAGAAAGGATTGGAATTAGGAGCAGATGCTTATGTAACCAAGCCTTATTCTATCAGGAAGCTGATCCAGCAGATTGATGAAATGCTTGAGTAGAACAACAAGAAAAGATTAAAGAAACAAGATTTATAAAAATTAAAAATATTAATATAATGAGAAATTATCACATTCAGAATTTACAGGATTATTTCAAGGAGTATAAGAAGTCAATTAAAAATCCAAAGAAGTTTTGGGACAAGATTGCGGATGAGAATTTTGTGTGGTATCAGCGTTGGTCCAAGGTCGTGGATTACAATATGGAGGAAGCCAACATCAAATGGTTCAAAAATGCAAAACTGAACATTACCAAAAACTGTCTGGACAGACATCTTTCCGTAAGAGGCGACAAAACCGCTATCATCTGGGAACCCAATGACCCGAAAGAAGAAGCTCAACACATCAGCTTCAGTGAACTCTACGAAAGAGTGAATAAAACCGCCAACGTTCTACGCGAAATGGGCATTGAGAAAGGCGACAGAGTCTTCATATACCTTCCTATGATTCCTGAATTGGCGGTAACAATGTTGGCTTGTGCTAAGTTAGGTGCTGTACATTCCGTTATATTTGCTGGGTTTTCAGCTTCGGCTGTTGCTTCCAGAGTGAATGATTGTGGCGCTAAAATGGTCATTACTTCAGACGGAAGTTACAGAGGGAACAAAGTCCTTGATCTAAAAAGCATTGTGGATGAAGCTTTGGAAAAATGCGAAACCGTGGAAAATGTCTTGGTGGTTAAAAGAACTAATAATGATGTGAAGATGAAAGAAGGCCGAGATTACTGGATGTCAGAATATTACGATAAAGCTTCCACAGATTTCGTGACCGTGATAATGGATGCAGAAGATCCGTTGTTCATTCTTTATACTTCAGGTTCAACAGGAAAACCAAAGGGGATGCTTCACACTTGCGCAGGTTATATGGTTTATACGGCTTATACCTTCAAGAATGTGTTTAATTATAAGGAGAATGACATCTATTGGTGTACAGCAGATATCGGTTGGATTACGGGACATTCGTATATTTTATACGGTCCGTTATTGAATGGTGCTACGACGGTAATATTCGAAGGGATACCGACTTATCCCGATGCGGGGAGATTCTGGGAAGTGATTGAAAAGCATAAAGTGACTCAGTTCTACACCGCTCCAACTGCTATCCGTTCTTTGGCGAAAGAAAGCGTGGAATGGGTGGAGAAGCACGACCTTAGTTCTTTGAAAGTCATTGGTTCCGTTGGAGAACCTATCAATGATGAAGCTTGGCATTGGTACAATGACCACGTTGGAAAGAAGAAATGCCCCATCGTAGATACTTGGTGGCAAACCGAAACTGGCGGGATCATGATTTCACCAATTCCATTTGCTACACCTACAAAACCAACTTATGCGACGCTTCCGTTGCCGGGCGTTCAGCCGGTTTTGATGGATGACAAGCGTAACGAAATCACAGGGAATCAAGTAACAGGGAATCTTTGTATCCGTTTTCCTTGGCCCGGAATCGCGAGAACGATTTGGGGCGACCATCAGCGTTATAAGGAGACTTATTTCTCTGCATTTCCAGGTAAATATTTTACCGGTGACGGTGCTTTGAGAGACGAGGTTGGATATTACAGGATCACAGGTCGTGTGGATGATGTCATTATCGTTTCCGGGCACAATCTTGGAACAGCACCAATCGAGGATAGCATCAATGAGCATCCTGCAGTGGCAGAATCTGCAATTGTAGGTTATCCGCACGATGTAAAAGGAAACGCTTTGTATGGTTTCGTGATTCTGAAAGAATCTGGAGAAAGCAGACAAAAAGATAATCTAGTAAAAGAGATCAACCAATTGATTTCTGAACAGATTGGACCGATTGCGAAACTGGATAAAATTCAGTTTGTGAGTGGGTTGCCGAAAACAAGATCTGGGAAAATCATGCGCCGCATCCTGAGAAAGATTGCGGAAGGTGATTTCTCTAACTTTGGAGACACTTCTACCCTGCTGAATCCAGAGATTGTGGATGAGATCAAGAATGAAAGAATCTGATTTTAATGATTAATTTAAATGGTTATTCATCACTTCGAGTAGCGGAGCATATCGAGAAGTTAGGTGTAAGAAGCACTAAAGTTTCTCGATACAATTTTTCTACGCTATGTTGAGAAAAACCACTCGAACTGACGGAGAGCTTTTAAGAAAAGATAATCCTTTAGACCTTAAATTATAAAACAAAGGCCACCCGATTTTAGGTGGCTTTTGTCATTATGTCTTATTATTTTTCGGAGTGGTTTCCATTACATCGGTGTTACCTTTCCGTTACCTAAGTCTTATTTTGTTTTGGAACGGTCTGCTTTTTCTGTATATTACTTTTTAGGCAAACCTATGTATTGGAAATTTACATCTCCTATGATTGTTCTACTATGTTAATTTTCGTCACTTCTCCCAAAAATCAAAGAAAACAAAGATGTCTATACGGGTTTTTCTGGTCTAAAATAGAATTAAACAATAAAAGTTTAATTTTACAAAAAAAAACTAAATTATGGAAAATAAAAAAGCGCCTATCTTCACAATGCTTGTTGTAGTTCTAATTTAGGTTCGGCACTGTACAAACAAATCGATTTTAAAACAATGCGTGTCGAAAAACCAGCTTTGGCAATTCTTTATACTGTTACACTTTTGTTTGCGACTTTTGTTTTGGTGAAGAATTATAGCAAGAAGGTGGAGAAATAATTAAGAAAAAACTTAATTATCATCAACTAAAAACCGCAATAGGAGCTATTTTTAAGATACTTTACTCAGAATATAATTTCAATAATTGTCTATAACCAATCAATATGGCTGATTTGGAAATAAAACCGATGAACTGCTTGTTACCATCTACAACAGGCAAATTCCAATAACCAGTATCATCAAAAATCTGTAAAATCTCCTGCGCTTTATTTTCAGGATTGATAATCGCAGGCGGCGCTTTCATCAATTTGCGCAGAGAAAGTGACTCGGTTTCTTTGTTGAAAAGATATGGACGAACGTCATCCAAATCTAAAATACCCTTCAACTTTTTGTCATTATCTACAACGGCAAATGTATTTTTATTTCCGTTTTTTATCATTTCAAATAATTCCTCAACGGATGCATTTTCATTAATCGTCTGAGATTTGAAATCAATATAATCTTTGGTGTTAAGAGAGAATAAAAGATTTTTATCGTGCTTGTTAGTGAAGATTTTACCTTGATCTGCCAGAGATTTTAGTTCTGGAGAAATGGATGAAAATCGTTTTGCCATCAAATAAGATATCACAGAAACAATCATCAAAGGAATAAATAAATCGTATCCGAAACTAGATTCGGCAATCAGGAAAATAGCGGTGAGTGGCGCATAGAGAATTCCGCTCATTGTACCAGCCATTCCGACCAATACTAGGTTGGTAACCGGAACATCTTTGAAACCCAACTGCTGACAAACAATAGCGAAAAGAAAACCCGTTGTTCCTCCAGCAAACAGTGATGGTGCAAAGTTACCACCATTTCCACCACTGAAAATAGTGAATGGCGTGGCAAAAGCTTTTAGAATCAAAACTAAAACAAGAAACATAATTACTGTCAAGCTCTTGATTTCAAAATATCGGAATAAGCTGTTTTCCATAATCTCAAGCGTCTCGCCATTGGTAAATGCTTTAATTGTATCGTAACCTTCGCCAAACAAAGGCGGAAACAACACACAAAGCAATGATAAAACAGCGCCACCAAACATTGCTCTTCTCAGAGGCGACATCTTGAGTTTGTGTATAAAATGTTCTACTTTCTGCGACATCAATACAAAATATCGGGCATACAAACCTGTGAAAATTCCTAAAATAAGATAGTATGGAACATTCTTATAATTGAAAGCTTCTCTTGTGTAAAATCGGAACAAAACGTCTTCCTGAAGTAAAATCCTCGACAATAAACTACCACAAACCGCCGCAACTACCAACGGAATAAAATCTGTAAATACTACACCTGTCAAGAGAATCTCGAAAGCAAACATAATCCCAGCAATCGGCGCATTGAAAGCCGAGGCAATTCCGGCACTTGCGCCTGCAGCTAGTAAAAGTGTTCTCTCTTTGTAACTCAACCTGTACGTTTGCGCGAAATTGGAGCCAATCGCTGCGCCAGTAACGGCAATTGGACTTTCCAAACCGGCAGAACCTCCCAAACCAACTGTTATAGCACTTTGGATAATCTGAGAATACATCTTAACGGATGAAACGATACTTGAATTTTGTGCAATCTCATACAGAATTGCACCAATACCTTTTCTGTCCTGTCCTTTGAAAATCGTCTGCACTATAACTGTCGTCAATACAATTCCTAAAAAAGGGAAAACGATGTAGAACAGAATCTGATATTCGAAGTGGACTTTATGCGTGATGAAATAATGAATATTATGAACCAACGTTTTCAAAACCACGCCAGCCAAACCTGCCGTAAGACCAACCAAAATACCCGAAAGAAGAAGAAACTGACTTCTGCTCATTCTGCTACTCAGCCAATGCAAAACTATCTCATAGCTTCTTGCTTTTTCCAGTCCGTATTGTTGGAAATCTCTTTTGAATTTTAAAAAGCTGAGATATTTTTTCTTGTTGTGAAGCTTCACTTTGCGAGTTTAAATGCAAATATACCAAATCAAATGAGAACCAAATCTGCCCAATAAGAATACTAAAACCAAAAATAATAACTATTTTTAGCCATACAAATTCAATAGAAAGCAGTGCAGCATGTGTTTTCACGAGATGTATCATAAATATATATAGTGGATTGTGTTTATTATTAAAAATCCAAAATGAAAAAATCTATTACCATTCTTTTATCAAGCTTAATTCTAAGCATCGTCTGTTGTAAAAAATCTGAAACTGTAGAAACTGAAGTTCAAAAACCTGTTAATGATACTTTAACCAAAACTGACTACAGCAAAGGTTATCCCATTAATTTTGATGACACCAAAGTTATCAGCAATGTCTTTGTAACAGACCGAAAAGGAACAGGTATGAAGCAGGAAAAAGATGTTAATTCTAAAACTTTGGGAACTTACGAATATGGCGTGATGCTGGAAGTTATAGAAGATGCCGGAGATTGGCTGGGCGTGCGCGACAGAATCACAAGAACTTATACAGAGAATGGGAAAACAATCGAAAGTAACGGCTGGGAAAAAGTCTATGTGAGAAAAGAGGCGACTGGAAAAATGGGACAACTGAGTCTATTGCCTTCTGACCTGAATGTCATCAACTTTTTGACCATCAACGAAAAAAATCAAGAGCTAAAGGAAAATCAGCGACTGAATGAGTTCATCAAGATTGAATTAATTAACAAATCATTGTTTGATAGTAAAAAACAAACAAGTGTAAACTATTTGGTTAGAGATACAACTGCTATAACCAAGAAAAATGGCATCATAGAATTGAAGACGCCAAACAAAACAAAAATCTTCAAAGATAATCCAACAGACGAAGATAGCAGACAGATTTTCAGTTATCTTGGTCAAGTTCCTGTTCTCAATCAATATTTGGTTCAAGGGAATTATTATGAAGGTTCAGATTTCCAATTCATTGATAAAACAATGGGAGCCGAGACTAAAACCTTCGTCGATTTGCCTTTTGTTTCGCCAGACAAAAAACACATTATCGCCATCTACAGCAATCCTTATGAATCGACTGCCGATTTGGAACTTTACTCAGTCAACGGTTCTAAAATCAAAAACATCATTTCAGCGAGTTTCAAAAACTGGATGCCCGCTATCGATCCGAGTGAAATGTTTTGGAGCAACGATGGTTATCTGTACTTAAATGTGAATCATTCGAAAGTAGCTTGGCAGGAAAATGGACAGATGAACAACCAATTCCAATATATTAGGATTCGGGTTTTGTAATTAATTTGATTCAATAATTATCATTCAATCACTCACTTTTTATAAATTTGAATCATACAAATCAGAAACTGATGTTTGATTTTCGATTAAAAGTTTTTTATGTTACTGCAAAACGACTCAATTTCACCAAAGCTGCAGAGGAATTATTTATTTCGCAGCCTGCTGTAAGTAAACACATTCACGAAATTGAACAGTATTACGAAACAAAACTTTTTGACCGAAACGGAACCAAAATAAAACTAACACAGGCAGGTCTCCTACTCTACAAACACGCAGAAAAATTGATGGATATCTATCGTGACATCGATTTTGAAATCGCAGCTTTGTCCGACCATTCAAAAGGTGAAGTGAGAATTGGAGCAAGTACGACTGTTGCGCAATATTTTCTTCCGAAATACATTGCTTCTTTCAAAGAAAAATTCCCTGATATCAATGTGACTTTGATTTCCAACAATACAGAAATCATCGAAAATCTACTGACTGAAAATAAAATAGATTTGGGCGTAGTGGAAGGTCAGCCTAATCATCAAAATCTAAAATACACCTGTCTCGTAAAAGATGAAATTGTTTTGTGCACAAGAAGCAAAAACAAGAACAGCAAAACAAGTATAAAGATTGATGAACTCAAAAAACTTTCTTTTATTCTTCGTGAAGCAGGCTCAGGTTCTTTGGATATCATCGCTTCTCAACTGAAACGCAATGGAATCAATCTTTCTGAACTGAAAAAAGAAATTGAACTTCAAAGTACAGAAAGTATCAAATCCTATCTTCTGAATTCCGACACTTATGCATTTCTTTCCATCCATTCTATTTTCAAAGAACTGAAAGACAGCGAACTCAAAATTATCGACATCAAAGGATTGGATTTTGAACGTTATTTTTATGGTGTTATCAATCAAGGAGACCAAAATAAATTGCAGGAATTATTCTTTAATCATATTGCTTCTTCATAACCTCAGGTTATCAAATATTAAAAATAGTTATTTCTCTACATTATTTTTACTGCAGAAATTTGCTGTAAAATAATTCAGGAAATGATTACCGAAAATACCTCAGCGAGAAAAGAAACATTTAGAAAAATTGCTTTTTCAATTCTTTTATTAATCTGCTTTACACCTTGGATTTCTCCACCGATTGCTCTACTGTTAGGAATTACAGCAGCTCAATTAATTGGACATCCGTTTTCTCATCTTAATCAAAAAGTCACAAGTGTTTTATTACAATTTTCAGTTGTAGGATTGGGATTTGGAATGAATATTCATACTGCGCTGAAAGCAGGAAAAGAAGGACTTATGTTTACGATTATTTCAATTGTAATTACACTATCTGTTGGTTTTATTTTGGGAAAATTATTGAAAATCGATAAAAAAACAGCCTATTTGATTTCAGCAGGAACAGCAATCTGTGGAGGAAGTGCCATTGCAGCGATTTCTCCCGTCATAAAAGCAGAAGAAAAGCAAATAAGTGTAGCTTTGGGAACGATTTTCATTCTGAATTCATTAGCTCTTTTCTTATTTCCGTTCATTGGACATCAGCTCAATTTATCTCAGTCTCAATTTGGAATCTGGAGTGCGATTGCTATTCAAGATACGAGTTCCGTTGTAGGCGCAGCGAGTAAATTCGGTTCGGAAGCTTTGCAAATCGCAACTACCGTAAAACTGACCAGAGCATTATGGATTATTCCGATTGCAATCGCAAGTTCGTGGCTATTCAAATCGAAAGATACGAAAATCAAAATCCCTTATTTCATAGGCTTATTTGTAGCTGCTATTTTACTTCACACTTACATTCCATTTATCGGAAAAATAAGTGATTCGATTGTCAATATTTCTAAAATCGGATTAACGATAACTCTGTTTCTTATCGGTTCGGGACTTTCAAAAAAAGTCTTGAGTACAGTTGGATTCAAACCGATATTTCAAGGTGTAGTTTTATGGATAATTATTTCCCTGATTGGACTTTGGTCGGTAATCTCGTTTGTCTGACAATGGATTTATTTAAATATTTTCTGTGCAAATTCATAAAGACAACGTCTCCAAGTCAGCCATTCGTGGTAAGTTCCTGAAGATTTGTATTGGACAAAAGGATATTTATTTTGATTAAGATAATCACTCAATAAATTATTATAATTAATGAAACGCTGGTCTTCTTTTTCACCAATTCCCATAAAAAAGAAAGGTTTTGACTTCGATTTCAAAAGATTATCAACAGGCAGTTCTTTGAAAGGCTGACTTTCCGTTCCTTCATAAATTACTGGACTGAAAGAACCAATGGCAGAAAACAATTCCGGATAATCCGCTCCGATGAACATTGCCTGATAACTTCCTCGGGAAAGTCCTGCAATTGCTTGTTTTTTATTAGTCTTATATTTTTTATCAATATAAGGAATCAGTTCATCCACGACAATTTTCTCGAGATTTTTTGTTGAAAGAACCGTTCTTGGATAATCATCGGGTAATTTTTCCTGTTCAGGATTCAGAGCAACGCCGTAATCCATTACAACAATCATTTCTTCTGCTTTTTTATCTGCAAAAAGATTATCTAAAATATTACTGATGTAACCTTGCTTTTCCCACCCTGTGATATCTTCACCGGTTCCGTGATAGAGATATAGAACAGGAAAGTTCTTTGTTCCATAACTTGGAGGTAAATAAACTTTGAAGTTTCTTTTTCCTTTAGTGATTTCAGAATTCAAACTATCGTCAACAATCTTTCCGTGTTTTACATTCTTCTCAAAGAAAAAATCTTCACCAGAAGGAACTTCGATTCCGCTTGTTGGCTGTCCATAACCGAAATAAAGTTCGGTGTTTAGGTCATTAGTCCTTTTCCCATCCACATTGAACCAGTAATAATGAAATCCAATTTCCAATGGTGAAGTTGAGACATTCCAAAATCCATCTTTATCCTTGGCTGTGGTAGATTTCACATTTTGCATTCCATCTCCACCTTCCAGAATCACAGAGTTTGCATTAGGAAAATAAACTTTTAATTTAGCTTTTCTATCATTATTTATATTCGGAAATTCTTTTCCCACTTTCGCAGTTGAAGAGGTTTTATAATTCTGTGAAAATAATAGAGTTGAACTTAGAACAAGAATGGAAGTTATGATTTTAAAGCTTTGCATTGAATCAATTTTAAAGAATGCAATTTAAGGATTCTTGGCTCATTTATATTAAATAAAAAACCGCCCAATGTAGAGCGGTTTTGGATTGAAATATTTAAAGTTTAATAATTCCCTTCGTCTTGCAATTCTTTGTTCTGATAATCTTGAACCAATTCAATCGCATTATGAATAACATCACTGAGTGCTGTAATAAAAGTACCTTCTTCTGCCAAACTCATTGCGTGTTTCAAAGCATCGATTTCTTTTGGAATGATTTCGTAACTCACATTTTTATCTACGCTTTGAATTCCGTCTATAATCAATCCGTTGATTTCATCTTCCGTGCGCCCGCGCAGGTGCTTCTCATTCCGGATAATGATATGATCGAACATTCTGGCAGCGATTTTCCCACACTCGCGGATGTCACCATCCCGCCTGTCTCCCACTCCCGAAATGATTCCGATCTTCTTGTTGGATTCCACATTTTTCAGGTAGTCTTCAATGGCTTCGTAACCCGCCGGATTGTGCGCAAAGTCTATCATCACCTTGAAGTTCTTGAATTTGAAAACGTTTAGTCTGCCCGGAGTCAATTGCGCACTTGGAATGAAAGTCGTCAATGCCAAAGCAATATTCGGAATCTCGAAGCCGTAAACGTAAGCAGCCAAAGATGCAGCTAAAACATTTGCAATCATGAACTTCGCTTTTCCTTCCATTGTGATTGGGATATTCTTTACCCTTTCGATTCGGATTTTCCATTCACCTTTTTTGATGGTTACAAAACCATCTTCATAAACGCAGGTAATTTTTCCTTCTTTCGAAAATTTCTTGATATGAGGATTATTTTCATCCAGACTGAAAAGCGCCACTTTGGAATGTAAATCGCCTGCCAATCGCATAGAATACTCGTCATCTGCATTCAAAATACACCAGCCATCTTTTTTCACACTATCCAGAACGACACGTTTTACCCTTGTCAAATCCTTCAAGTTATGAATATCACTGATTCCCAAATGATCTTCTTTAATATTCGTCAAAACCCCCACATCACAAGTTCCAAAACCTAATCCGGAACGGAGAATTCCGCCTCTTGCAGTTTCTAGAACAGCAAATTCTACAGTCGGATCTTTCAGAATAAATTCCGCAGACATTGGTCCAGTGGTATCGCCTTTTTCAAGTAACGTATTTTGAATATAAATCCCGTCAGAAGTTGTAAATCCTACTCTTTTTCCGTTATTTTTAACAATGTGAGCTAACAATCTGGTCGTTGTAGTTTTACCATTAGTTCCAGTCACAGCAATAATCGGAATTCTGAATTCTTTTCCTGGCGGATAAAGCATATCCACAACCGGAGCAGCCACGTTTCTCGGCAAACCTTCACTTGGAGCGAGATGCATTCTGAAACCAGGCGCAGCATTCACTTCTAAAATAGCGCCTCCACTTTCTTTCAAAGGTTGGGTTAAGTTTTCTGCCATAATATCGATACCACAAACGTCTAATCCAATAATTCTGGAAACACGTTCTGCCATCTGAATATTTTCTGGATGAATCATATCTGTGACGTCAATCGATGTTCCGCCTGTGGAAAGATTCGCTGTTGATTTCAGATAAACAATTTCGCCTTTTTGCGGAATCGTTTCTAATGTATAATTTAGTTTTTCAAGAAGCTCGTTAGTGTCTTTATCAACATCAATTTCTGTCAGGACATTTTCGTGTCCGTAACCTCTTCTTGGGTCAAGATTTTCTTTATCGATGAGTTCTTGAAGATTCAGTTCGCCATCGCCTACAACGTGTGCAGGAACTCTTCTAGCCGCCGCAACCATTTTGTGATTAATGACCAAAACCCTGAAATCAAAACCTGTAATATACTTTTCTACGATGACTTTTCTGGAATATTTCTGAGCGTGTTCCAAACCGATAACAGCTGTTTCATAATCTTTGACATTGATGGAAGCTCCTTTTCCGTGATTACCATCCAAAGGTTTCAGAACCAACGGATAACCAATTTTTCTGATAACCGCTTGCAAATCTTCTTCATCTACCACCAAACCTCCGGAAGGAACAGGAATTGCTGCATCTTCCAGCATTTTTTTTGTGAGTTCTTTGTTACAAGCGATGTCAACAGCAATACTGCTTGTATTTCCGGTAATCGTGGCTTGAAAACGTTGTTGGTTGATTCCGTAACCCAATTGAACTAAGGAATTTTTCCCCAATCTAATCCACGGAATTCTTCTGGAAACCGCTTCCTCAACAATACTTCCCGTAGATGGACCTAATCGTTCCCTCTCACGGATCTCTTTCAGAGTCTGAATACAAGAATTGATATCATAATCGGTTCCTGCGATAAGACATTCAGCAATTTTCACAGCTTCTTCAGCTGCGAAAACACCTGCTCTTTCTTCGATATAATTGAAAACAACATTGTATGTTCCGGGCGTTTTGGTTTCTCTTGTTCTTCCAAAACCTACATCCATCCCTGCCAACGTTTGGATTTCCAAAGCAATATGTTCTATCACGTGTCCCATCCAAGTTCCCATTTCTACACGCTTAAAGAAACCACCTTCCGTTCCCTCAGAACATCTGTGAGAATACAATGACGGCAACAATTGCTCTATTCTTTCCCGGAAACCTTCTATTTTGTTGGTTGGTTGGTGTTCTGTTTCTTCCAAATCCAAACGCATCTGAATGAGTTTTTTTCTCGTGATACTCCAAATGTTGGGGCCTCTTAATATTTGTATTTTTTCTATTTTCATATTCTATTTCACGGCTTTTTAACCTATAATTTTACACAGAATTGCACGCAGCCCGACCTGAGTGGAGCTCATTTTTATTTTTGATAAAAATAAAAATAGCGGGAACGGAGGGCGGATAAAGCTGCCCAAATCTCATGCCGAATTAAAATGTAAAATCAAAAAGGCTTGCTAATTTGTAAATTCTTATTCTCTATTTTATCAAAGATAATGTAAAATCAAGAAAAATCGAAAATAATTATTGGGTTATAAAACAAATATATTATTAATTCCTCAAAATAGTTAACAATTCATTAATCAACAAGTATTGTTTTCGGAAATAAGTCCTTAATTATTAAAAGTTTAAATGAGTTTTGTGGATTTTTAAGCGTTTGATATGAGGTTTATTCTGTAATGATTTATTATTTTTGTTAATATGAAATCAAAAGGAAAACTAGTCATCATTGGAGGCGCTGTGAACAAAGGTAGTTTTACAGAGACCAGTTTTGACCAAAATGTTGAAAAAAATCTTAACTTTTTTGAACGCGGAATCCTCAGAAAGATTATTGATGAATCTAAGCTGAAAGAAGATTCTGTCATTGAAGTGATTACGACCGCATCTCAAATCCCTGACATCGTAGGTCCCGAATATAAAAAAGCATTTGAATATCTTGGTGCAAAAAATTGTAATATTCTTGATATCCAAAATCGTGAACAAGCTAATAGTGATGCGATTGTAGCAAGAGCCAATGCTGCCGATGTGGTGATGTTCACAGGTGGCGACCAACTGCGTTTAACTTCGATTCTTGGAGGAACGAGATTTCACGATGCGATTTTAACTAAATATCAAACGGAAGATTTTATCTACGCAGGAACTTCTGCGGGAGCTGCTGCAGCGTCGGAAAATATGATTTATCAAGGTTCCAGCTCTGAAGCGCTTTTGAAAGGCGAAATCAAAACAACACAAGGACTTGGCTTTATAGAAAATGTGATTATTGATACCCATTTTGTACAACGAGGAAGAATTGGAAGATTGTTTCAAGCTGTTGTGAATAATCCTAGAACGTTAGGAATTGGTCTTGGAGAAGACACCGGTTTGTTCATTGAAGAAGATACAATGACAGCGATTGGCTCTGGTCTTGTGATTTTGGTAGATGGACTTCAGATTAAAGATACGAACTTAACCAATGTAGAATTGGGTCAACCAATTTCTATTAAAAACCTGATTGTGGATGTACTTTCTATGAATGATACATTCAATTTGAAAACCAGAGAAATGACGATTGTTAATTCCCAATACAATCCTATTCCGCAAGTGAGCGCTGATAACTAAATAACGACCAATGAAAATAATCATCCACGGCGGATTTTTCTCAGAAAGTAGTCAAAGCAATGAAGTGAAATTGGCTAAACAAAACTCACTGAAAGACATTGCGAAAAAATCTTACGAATTTTTAAAAGATAATTCAGCTTTTGATACGGTGGCATATGCTGTTTCACTTTTGGAAGATGATGAGTTGTACAATGCCGGAATTGGTTCGCAAATCCAAAGTGATGGTATTATCCGAATGAGCGCTGCGATTATGAACGGCGAAACTCAGAAAATGAGCGGCGTAATTAATATTCAGGATGTGAAAAATCCGATTTTTGTTGCCAAAGAATTGATGAAAGAAGACGACCGAGTTTTAGGTGGAAATGGTGCAAAAATTTATGCTACCAAAAATGGTTTCGAAAATTTCTCTACAGAAATTCCTCAAAGAAGAAAAGAATACGAAGAGAAACTAAAAAACGGAGGAAAAGGAACTGTTGGAGCTGTCGCCATTGACAAACACGGAAAACTGGCGGTTGCAACTTCAACTGGTGGAAAGGGTTTTGAAATCCCGGGAAGAATCTCTGATTCGGCGACTGTTGCAGGGAATTTTGCTAACAAATTCTGCGCGGTAAGCTGTACGGGTGTTGGCGAAGATATCGTGAGCAATGCAACTGCAGCAAAAATTGTAACCCGCGTAACGGACGGCTTAACCCTGCAAAATGCTTTTGACAGAACCTTTGAAGAACTGAAAGAAATTGACGGTTTTGCAGGTGCAATCGGAATTGATTCTGAAGGAAATATTTTCCATCAGGATTCTTATCCCACGATGGTTTTTGCGAGTTTTGATGGAGTGGATTTTGAGATTTTTGAATAATCTATTTTTACTAATAAACCAATAAAAAAACCACTATCTCTCGACAGCGGTTTTTTTATAATTTATAATTAACAATTCATAATTATTAATCCAGCCAACCCATTTCCTTCATCCATTCATCATTGTAGATTTTCCCCACATAACGGCTTCCGTGGTCGTGAAGAAGAACGACAATCACGTCGTCTTTTGTAAATTGGTCCTTCATCTGAACCAAAGCAGACATTGCACTTCCCGCAGAATAACCACAGAAGATTCCTTCTTCTTTTGCCAGTTTTCTTGCATAGATTGCGCCGTCTTTATCAGTCACTTTCTCGAAATGATCGATGACGCTCATATCATAATTCTCAGGAAGAATATCTTCTCCAATGCCTTCTGTGACATAAGTGTACGCGTGATCCAGATGAATCTCTCCCGTCTCGTGGATTTCTTTCAAAATCGAACCATAAGTATCAACGCCAATGACTTTGATATTCGGGTTTTTCTCTTTGAAAAATGTTCCACAACCAGTTACTGTTCCGCCTGTACCGGCACCAGCTACGAAATGCGTCAATTTTCCTTCGGTCTGCTCCCAGATTTCTGGCGCTGTGCTTTCATAATGCGCTTGTCTGTTGGACAAATTATCATATTGATTCACATACCAAGCATTTTCGGTTTCTTGTGTTAATCTTTTAGCTGTAGAATAATACGAGCGCGGGTCCGTAGGCTTAACATCTGTTGGACATACGATCACTTCTGCTCCAACAGCTCGGAGGATGTCACATTTTTCTTTAGACTGCTTGGAGTTGGTTACGAAGATGCATTTATAGCCCTTCTGAATTGCAACCAGAGCAAGACCCATTCCTGTATTTCCCGAAGTCCCTTCAATAATGGTTCCGCCCGGCTTCAGCCGACCGTCTTTTTCGGCGTCTTCAATCATTTTAAGCGCCATTCTGTCTTTCACGGAATTTCCCGGATTTGTAGTTTCTACTTTTGCCAAAACCAAAGCTGGAAAATCATCTCCTAAAACTTTGTTAATTTTAACCAACGGCGTGTTACCAATAGTTTCAACTATATTATTGTAATATTTCATATTCTTAATTTTCTAAAAAGTTACCTTAAATTTTTCTAAAATGATTATCCTCTTGCTCTTTCAAGAAGAACCATCATTAAAAAACTCAAAACAACCAAAGATTCATCTTCGTCATCGATATCAATTAATCTTTCTAATTGAAACCTTCTCCCTACTAAAGATGGCATTTTTTTCAGTCTAAAATATTCTTTGCCCGCATTATCTTTCACGGTATAAGAAGGATTCAGAAAATAACCTGTCAGCATTCCCAAAATTGGAATTTCTCCGAGAAAGCTGTCAAAAACTTTGATCCAGCCATTATCTTCATTAATCTGATATATTGGCTCGTCCTTCTCATCAATGATATCATATCTCGCTTTCCAGATAGAACGAACCCCTTTTCTCGCCAAACTTCCGAACTTTTTACCCGTAAGCAGATCTGTCATCATATAAGATGCGTTAAAATCGATCCATTGATTTGCCTTGATGTTAAATAGTTCTTTAGTTCTGCTTTCATCGCTAAAAACAATAACATCTTCCTTCAGCCTGAACATTTTCTGACGAACGTACGCAACGTGATTTCCGTTTCTGTCCGTAATGTTGAAATCGCTCGCCAATGTGGTAATTTTAAATTTAAAATCCAGCGGATAGTTGAGATTCTTTAGTATCATTCTGTTTTCTTGATTAAAAATTAGCTATACTTAATGGCTTTCAAAGGCGAAATCCTACTGATCAGGTAACTTGGCAAAATCATAGCAATCCCAGACACAATAAAAATACCTACAGAAACTGATATAATGTAAATTGGATTAAGATCTACGGGAACCGTACTGATAAAGTAATTTTCCGGATCTAGTTTGATGATGCCTGTATATTTCTGAATCAACAGCAAACCAATCCCGATGATGTTTCCGGCCAGTAAACCGGGAATCATAATCATCAAAGTATAATTGATAAATATTGATCTTATCTGTCCGTTCGTGGCTCCGAAAGTTTTGAGAAGTCCGATGGAGTTAGTTCTTTCGATGATGAGAATCAGCAAAACCATGACGATGTTAATGACTACTACTAACAGCATAATCGTGATAATCAATGATATATTCTGATTAAAAATATTAACCCAGTCCAGAATCTGAGGATATTTTTCGGTTACTTTCTCGGCATAATTTTTATACCCGATGTATTTTTCAATCTTCGGGAAAACATCAGCAATCTGATCCGTATCTTCCAGAAAAACATCCAGTCCACCAACTTCCTTTTCGTTCATATTCAGAACTTTACGGACATGGTTGATATCTCCAATAATGTACAGATCATCCACTAATTTTATATCCGTCTTATAAATCCCTTTAATCAGAAATTTTCTGTAAATCGGTTTCTGATCTTCTTTGGAAAAAATCGCAACAATGCTGTCACTAGTTTTTAGTGCTAAATCAGAAGCTATCTTTTCAGAAAGAATGATCTCATTTTTATAACCATCTTCTTTGTAATCAGGAATAGAGCCTTGTATCATAAATGGCTCGAATCTGGACTTATCAAAGTCTTTTCCTACACCTTTCAGAATAACGCCTGCGAAGTTGTTTTCCGTTCTCAGGATTCCACTGACTGCTGCATAAGACTGCAATCCGGCAACACCTGGAACACTCTTTATAGCCTTTTTATCTAATCCATTGGTGTCTAGGATTGATGTGTTGTAGGAAGAATTAGAACGTGTGGACTTCACGGAAATATCGCCACTGAAGTTAGAAATCCTGTCCTCAATTGCTTTTTTGGAACCAAGACCAGTGGAAATGGTAATCAGCGACACAATGATGCCCAATGCAACAGACAACCTGCCGATATAGACAATCACCTTGGAGAGATTATTTTTGTTATCTTTGGAAAACGCTATTTTTTTAGAGAAATATAACGGAAATTTCAAATCAATGATTTTAAGCTTCAAAAATAAAACTTTAGTTTTTATCTTGCTAATTTATTTTGGTTCAATACCATTTATTAAGTCCCAAAATCAATCTGAAGACTGTTTTAAAACTGCTGCAGACAGACCGGAACTTTATCTTCCGCTACTCAAAAATAAAAATGTAATTGTAGCCGCCAACCAAACGAGTCTTCTAAATAACAAAAAACATCTGGTTGATTTTTTAGTTGAAAACAATGTAAAAATCAAATCTATTTTTGCTCCCGAACACGGCTTCCGGGGAACTGCAGATGCCGGGGAACACGTTAAAAATGGAACTGACAGCAAAACTGGTTTACCAATTGTTTCCTTATATGGAGATAATAAAAAGCCAAAACCAGAGTACCTGAAAGGTGCTGATATTATTTTATTTGATATTCAGGATGTTGGCGTAAGATTTTACACATACATTTCAACTTTGTCGTATATTATGGAAGCGGCTGCCGAACATAATGTCGAAGTGATCGTTTTGGACAGGCCAAATCCACACGACGGCTACACAGACGGACCAATGATGCGTAATGAATGGAAAAGTTTTGTTGGGCTTCATAATGTTCCTGTAGTGTACGGGCTCACAATTGGTGAATATGGTAAAATGGTTAATGGTGAAAATTGGCTAAAAAACGGAGCGACTGCAAAATATACGTTGATCCCGATGCTGAATTATCACAAACAAAAACGATATCGTGTTTCTGATAAACCTTCTCCTAATCTTCCAAATGATAAATCCATCAACCTCTATCCAAGCCTTTGCTTTTTTGAAGGAACTCAGGTATCTGTTGGACGTGGAACGTATTTACCATTTCAAATCTATGGAAGTCCTTGGACAAAAGATTTTCAGTATCAATTCACTCCAAAACCAACAGAAGGCGCAAAAGACCCTTTCCTGAATGGAAAATTATGTTTTGGAGAAAATCTCAGTCAACATTCTCAAGACTTACGAGAATTAAATTTAGAATGGCTGTTGAAATCTTACAAAGCTTATAAAAATCCTGCTCAGGATTTCTTTTTGAAGAATTTGTTTTTTGACAAATTAGCCGGTAGCGACGAACTGAGAAAACAAATTATAGCAGGAAAATCTGAAAAAGAAATCAAAGACAGTTGGAAAAAAGATTTAGAAAATTTTGAAAAAATAAGGCTGAAATATATTGTCTATCAAAACTAAAAAAACCTCGCGAGTTGCGAGGTTTTTTGTTTTATTTTCTAAGCTTAATTATTTTAAGAAAACTGAAATACCAGCATTAACACCTAATGTTCCAGTATTAACCTTCACATCTTCATTGCTATCTAATTTTCCGTAATTAGCCATATAAGAAAGACCTAAATCTAACCCTATTGATGGAGATAATAAAAAAGTTACTCCTCCTTTTGCTTTCCAAGCAAAACCACCAATACTTTCTTCTGATGTATTACTACTTGCTGAAGAAGAATCTTTAGTTTTTGAGCTAGAGTAGCCAATACCAGCACCTAAATATGGTAAAACATTAGACCCTGATTTGAAATAATATGTAGCTGTCGGCAAAACTGAAAAAGTAGAAATAGTATTTTTGTATGTATATGTAGTATTCATATATACATCCTCTTCTTTTGTAGTAATTGAAGTAAAACCTAAATCTAGACCGATGGCCAATTTATCGATTACAAAGTATCCAACAGACGGCGTAATAGTAATAGTAGAAACCTTTGGTCCATCTGTAGATTGGCCTTGATACTTATAAGTTGTATTCAAGCTGTTAAAGCCTAAAGTAGTTGAACCACCAATTACCCAAGATCCTTTTTCAGTCTGAGCGTTCATAGCTCCGAAAAGTGCAACCGCACCAACTAATAATAGTTTTTTCATAGTTTATCAAATTTGAGAGTGCAAAACTATTAATTTTTCTTAAACCCACAAATTTTAATCAAAAAAAACATAAGCTTTTTATTAATATCTCAATTGGTTTTCTTCTGCAATCCATTCACCGTATGAGTTCTCCGTCTCATGAAGTTTCAGATAAGCTAGCTGAACGTGATTGGGTAATTTGGATTTTATCTTAGTGGCAATATCATAAAGCATATTTTCGCAAGTCGGTTGGTAATCACAAAAAATCACTTTATGACCTTGGCTTTCCAAACTTTCCCCAAGTAATTTATGCGGAGAATCGCCATTTACTAAAACGGCATGATCCCAAATATCCACAATCTCTTCTTTTACAATTTTCTTAATATCACCAAAATCTACAACCATGCCGTTTTTATGATGATCCAGATCATTAATCGGGTTTCCCTTCACAGTAACGAATAATTTATAGGAATGACCGTGCATGTTTTTGCATTTACCATCATAATTATATAGAACGTGCGCAGTCTCGAAATTGAAAATTTTAGTAATTCTTATCATATTGCAAAGATAATTAAAATTCAACGGAATAATTTTTGCAAGGCAATGTGTAAAACTTTATTTTTATCCCACATTCACATATAATGACAAAAGTCCTATTTCTTGTAAGTATTTTATCCTCAGTCTGTTTTTATTCTCAAAACTTTGGTGCTATAAACGAGATTCTTGAAAAGATTGAGAACAGACATAAAAAAATGACTGACGCTTCGCATTATACCATAAACAATAAGAAATTTGTCCTACTAGAAGAATTTCCAGATCATTCTGAACGTCATATCCTTGAATTTGGAGCCGATGATAAAATAACCCTTATCGAACTGATAGATGATAAAGCTTCGGGACAGACTTATTCCAACATTTTTTCCGGTGATTTTATGCGAAAAAGAAATGCAATTTCGGTCCGAGCCAACTATCTGGAAGGGAAACAAATCGCCTCTCCTATTATTTATAGTTTATATCTGATGAATGCTAATAATATGTGGTACCTGAAAGACATCAATAATAGTAAACGCTGGATCGAGAACAACAAACTTATCAACAAAAAATAGCAACTACTTTTTAAGAAAATCAATACAATATTCTACTACAGAATTGAGTTCTTTTGGTAGGAAACTTTCTTCCCAAGGCTCTTTTGCACCGAAAGTATGATTGGCATTTTCAATAATTTTTAATTCCGAATTTCCAATCCATTCATGAAGATTTTCAGAATGATCCATACCAACAGATTCGTCTGACACACCATGTATAATGAGTGTCGGAATATCAATTTTCTTTGAGGCTTTTTCTACGTCCAATCTTTCTTCATTATTCTTATAATCTTCAAAAAACTGGAAATAATGAGGTAATTTTTGCTTGGTTCTGGCGTTTTCGATATAGTAAACACCTGTATTTTTCCAATTTTCGAAGGCTTCATTTTTCGGAAATCTATCCAGAGTAGAAATACTAGCAAGCGTAATCAGTTGATTGATACGTTTATTTTCTGAAGCTTTTATAATACAAACACCGCCACCTCTGCTGTGCCCCACTAAAGTTAAATTTTGAGAATCGACCTCTTTTCTGCTTGTAAATTCATTTATCACAATTTCCAGATCATCCAATTCTTTGGAATAATTATTCTGTCCGAAAGCTTCCATATCTGCAAAGTCATTTGGATTTTCAATCGTAGTTCCATTATGTGAGAAATTGAATTTAACAAAATAAAATCCAGCATTCGCAAATTTCTCTCCCATCAACTCCCAAGCGCCCCAATCTTTGTAACCTTTATAACCATGAACAAAAATGATTAGAGGAAGTTTCTTGTCAGAATTTGGAAAAATTGCATCAGCTAAAAATTCTCTAGAACTTTTTAGGATTATATTTTTATGTTTGATTAAATTCATTCTCAATCTTATTTAAAATAAAAAAAGAAGTTACTAAAACTTCTTTTAACTAATTATATCGTCATCGAAAAAATCCGCGTCTCTGGCTTGTTCCTCATCATTCTTAGGTCAAAAACCATTGCTACATTTCTTGTAAAAGCTCTTCCTTTTTCTGTGATTTTAATTTGATTATCTGAGATTTCTACCAAACCGTCTGATTCCATTTCTTTTAATTTATCAATTGCATTTTCGATTTCAGGAAATGAAGTCTGCAAGTCCCAACTCGTTTCCAATTGACACATCAGATTCAGAATATGCTTTCTGATAATCAAATCTTCTTGATCCAAAATATGACCACGGAATACCGGAATCTCGCCTTCTTCTACAATCTTCTGATATTCTTCCACAGTTTTTACATTCTGTGTAAAAGCATACCAAGAATCGGAAATAGCTGACATTCCCAAACCTACCATCAATTGGGTTTTACTGGATGTATAACCCATAAAATTACGATGCAACTTTTTCTGAACCAGCGATTGGTATAGATCATCGTGTTCCAAAGAAAAATGGTCCATTCCAATCTCGATGTAACCGAGTTCTTCCAATAATTTTTTCCCGTCTTCATAAAGCCTTCTTTTCTCATCGCCACTTGGTAAATCGCTTTCATCAAAACCTCTTTGTCCAACACCTTTTACCCAAGGAACGTGTGCATAGGAATAAAATGCAAGTCTGTCCGGCTTTAGTTCCAATGTTTTGCGGATGGTAAATTCCATTGCATCCCAAGTCTGGTGTGGCAAACCGAAAACCAAATCGTGGCTGATGCTTTTGTAGCCAATTTCTCTGGCCCATTCTGTGACGTTTTTAACATTTTCGAATGGCTGAATTCTGTTGATAGCTTTCTGAACTTTCGGGTCATAATCCTGAACTCCGAAACTGACTCTGGTAAAACCAAGATCGAACAATGTCTGCAAATGCTCCTTCGTGGTATTATTGGGATGTCCTTCGAAACTGAATTCTTGGGCGTCTGCAATTTCTACAGTATCGAAAATCCCTTGCAACAGTTTCCTGAGGTTTTCCGGCGAAAAAAATGTAGGCGTTCCGCCTCCTAAATGTAATTCTTTAAGTTTTGGTTTCTCGGAAAAGAGCTCCAAGTAGAGTTTCCATTCTTTCAGAACACTTTCCAGATAGGGTATTTCTACGGAATGCTGCTTGGTAATTCTTTTGTGACAAGCACAGAAAGTACAAAGCGCCTCGCAAAACGGAAGATGAATATAGATAGAAATTCCTTCTTCAGAATTGCTTTCTGAGAAGGATCTAATGACGGATTGTTTCCAAAGGTCTGACGTAAAACCTACTTCATTCCAATAAGGAACAGTAGGATAAGATGTATAACGCGGCCCTGGAATATTGTATTTATCAACTAATGAATTCATTGTAGCAAAGTTACGAAATAGAGTTTGGAAAGATTCCTGATTTGGGATGATTTTTAATCGGTCGTTTCTATTCAATTAATAGTTTGAAAAGGATTTCTTATTACCATTAGTTATTTTATGGAAAATCCCATAGCCCCGATTGCAATGGAAATCCTTTTTTGCGAGAGGCTATGCCGAGCAAAAAAGATTGGAATGGAAAGCGGGAAATAGCTCCTGAAAAATAATTGTGTTAAACTAACTGTCTGTACTATTCTAAATAAAATCAATAATTTTCTCCAAAGCAATACCCCGCGATGCTTTTAGCAGTATATTTTCCTGCGTTACAGGATTGCTTTGCAGATAATCAGCAAGTTCTGAAGTGTTCATAAATGCCAAATTTGTATTAATGTTTTTGAAATTTGGGCCAACGGTAATGATGTTGTCAAATCCACAAGTTTTTGCGAAGTCTAGAATATGTTGATGTTCGGCTGCGCTTTCTTCTCCCAGTTCCAACATATCGCCGATGATGATGAGCTTGGTCCCCGAAAAAGTTCTGAAGTTTTCCAATGATGCCTGCATACTGCTAGGATTGGCATTATAGGTATCTAAAACGAGGGTTTTCCCTTCTTTTTTCTGAATCTGCGAACGCATATTGGACGGGACATACTCTTCAATAGCCTGTTTAATATCCTGAATATCTACGCCAAAATGCAAGCCTAGCGATATAGCCGCAGAGATATTATCATAATTATAGCGGCCTGTGAGATTAGAAATTATTTCTGTTTCTTTATAAACCAATCCTACAAAATGGTCTTTGGAGAGTGGCGCGAAACTGTAATTCGAATCTGGTGTCCCAAAAGTTATTTTATTATGATAATCTTTGGTTTTCTCTGCCTGAACTGAATCTGCACTATTGACCAAAATAGTTTGGTTATGAGTTCTCAGATAGTCATACAACTCGGATTTGCCTTTGATAACGCCTTCTACACCGCCAAAACCTTCAAGATGTGCCTTGCCAAAATTGGTAATGTAACCGATATTTGGTTTTGCAATTTTACAGAGAAGCTCTATTTCCTTCTGGTGATTGGCTCCCATCTCTACCACTGCAATTTGATGTGAATTTCTAATAGAAAGTATGGTAAGTGGAACGCCAATGTGATTGTTAAGATTTCCGAAAGTGAATTGAACATTGAATTTTTTGGACAATACTGTGCTGATCAACTCTTTTGTGGTTGTCTTTCCATTGCTTCCAGTGAGTCCTATAAACGGAATTTTTAATTGATCTCTGTGATAAACAGCCAGCTGTTGTAAAAAATCCAGAACGGAAGGTACAAAAAAGATATTTTTTTCTGGAAAATTATACTTTTCATCTTCTACTATAACAGCTATGGCACCATTTTCTAAAGCTTCGGAAGATTTTTCCGCTGCATTAAAAGAATCGCCGGAAAATGCAAAAAACACACTTCCCCTCTGTACTTTTCTGCTATCTATAACCGTATTGGAACTCTGCAAAAATATCTGATAAAAATCCTTAATGTTCATTCTTCAAAAGTATTAAATGAATTTGTATTAAAACAAAAAAACAGTAGAAAAAATCTACTGTTTTAAGTTTTTATACTGGTTGAAAAATTATCTTTTAGTACGACCACTTTTTGTATTCTTGGCATCCTGAGCAACCCTGAAGCCAATCCAACCATATCCTTTTGCCTGATTTTTAAATCTTCTCTGACCCGGATCTAGCCAATATGCAGAATCTAACCAAGAACCTCCTTTAACCACTCTAACAAAATCGCTGATCTGCGTTGTGGGTTTGTTTTTGTCCTTTTGTATTACAACGCTACCATTTTTATTGACAATAAATTTAGGTTTAACAGAATTGTACATATTGTACTCTGTACTGTCACTAGGGGCTGTACCTCCAGAATCTAATGATGACTGATAATCTCCATCTCTGTAATTACCATTATCTGCAATTACCTTTCTTTCAAACTCCCCTGGAAGACCTTTGTACACTAGACGACCATCTGCTAAAGTGTCATATTTTAAATCTTCACTAGTAATTTTTTTAGTTGTACCATCTTCATTTGTAACTGTTTGAACAGTTTTATTCCCTCTGTAATAATTGAAGTCACTAAATTCTTCATCTATCATTGGTCTGTAAATGTCTGCAACCCATTCTGCAACGTTTCCGTACATACCATAGATTCCAAGATCATTGGATGGGTACTGTTTAACATCTGCCGTAGTTGGTGAACCATCGTTTTTCCAACCAGCAACCCCGGAATAATCTCCACGTCCCATTTTGAAATTCTCAAGGTACATACCTCTGTATTTACCTTTGGTTCCCTTCAGATTTTTTATTTCTGGAGCCTTACCAAGGTAATTATTATATTCTCTTTTCTTCTGAAGACCAAGAGCAGCAAATTCCCATTCTACTTCTGTAGGAAGTCTGAATTTTTCTACAATTCCGGAAGAACTATTCCTGTTTGCAGCAGCAATACGTTCATTACTTGTTTTTATACCACTTCTTTTCTTTAGTTTTTCCTTATCTACATAAGCATCAAGCTCGGCATCGTTGGATTTAAACTTATCCATGTTGAATGTTGCACCTGCAGTCGCAGCTTTATCACCTGAATAGATATCTTTAGAAATAACACCTTGTTTCATTAGTGCTCTTTCGTTTGCTCTTTCGGTAAGCCAGTCACAATATTTATTCGCCTGCAACCAAGATACACCTACTACAGGGTAATAATCATATTCGGGAGATCTGAAATAAGTTTCTGCGTAGTCATTACGAGATAGTTTGTTATTCCAAACCAGTGTATCTGGTAAAGCACCTGAATAGATATGTTTGAAGCCTGGTTCCGTAGACGGGAAAACAAACTTGAGCCACGTTGTGTATTCTCTATATTCAGAGTTAGTGATTTCGGTATCTCCTATAAAGAAAGAGCTTACCTGCATTCTTCTTGGGGTATTGTTCCAGTCATGCAATACATTGTCTTCTACTAAACCCATCGTAAAAGTTCCACCTTCCACATAAACCATTCCCGGCCAAGCTTTCGGCTTCTGCTGCTTACCAGAGAAGAACCAACCATCTTTTTCGTTAGGCTTCCAGCCGGTTTTACTTACAAAACCTTTTGTTCCGCCGCCCTTTTTAGTGTTACCACCTCCACCGCAGCTTATTAAAAGTAGTGTACTGCTAAAAGTAATTATCGAAAACAACCTTATTTTTTTCATAATCTGATATAGAAATTTTCAAAGTACAAAGAAAAAGTAAATTCTTTAATTAATCAAATATTGTTTATCTTTTTTTGATAGAACGCAATTAAATTATTTTTATTATATATCATTTTTTTAAAAAAATCGTTTATTTTGTAATCCTAAAAATTAGTCCAGTTGATGAAATTTAAATTTTACCTCATAGCCTTTACGCTGTTTACTGCATTATATTCTGCCCAAAAGATTAATCTGGAATGGGGATCTACAACTGAGATGGACTATGGTACGGAAAAAATAATTTATCCATCTTTCAGTAATAATGGTTTTCAAATAGATGCTAACTCGCTCTATGCCAATATTAAAGTTAAAACTGACAATATCATAAATATTGATCAGGCACAATGGCAAGAAATACCTACAAAGGAAGTTTATGGACTTAAAATTAATTCAATTTCCTCATCCTTTAAATACTACATTGATTATTATTTTGATGAGACTGAAAAAAAACAAACAGCTAGAATTAAAGTAGAAGCGGTAAAAGCAGAAAAAAACAAAATATACAGACTGGTTTCTTTTGTCATTAATCAAACGAACAAAACTATTCCTGTAAACAGAGGAAGCAATAGATACGGTACAAGTGAAAATCCATTGAAATCCGGAACTTTTTACAAAATAAAGGTCGATAAATCAGGAGTTTTTAAAATCACAAGACAATTTTTACAGCAAAACGGCATCAATCCCAGCAGCGTAAATCCTAAAAACTTCAGAATCTATGGAAATGGTGGATTAATGCTTCCTGAATACAATAATGATATGCGTTATAATGCGCTTCAGGAAAACGCAATACAAGTAGTTGGTGAGGATGATGGTGTTTGGAATGATAATGATTTTGCTATTTTTTATGCTCAGGGTCCGAATGGCTATAATCTGTTTAATCTAAACAATGGTGCAGGCAAGAAAAGAACCGAATACAGAAATGACACGTCTAATAACGTTGTCAATATTTATGAAGATTATGCTTACTATTTCATCAATTTCGATATAGGACCCGGAAAAAGAATACAAACCGTAGACAGCACTCTCCCAACGGAACTTATAACGCGATATGACGATTATCAATATATCAATGAAGAAAAATTTAACCTTTCTAAATTAGGCAGAACGTGGACAGGAGATGTAATTGCTGGTTCCAAGGATATTATTTTCAACACAAGATCTCCACTGGATGCAGATGATATCATACGGATCAAAACACAGGTAGTAGCTTTCAATGCGCAATCTGCAAAAATATCTATTGACGTCAATGGAGAGAAATACAATGGCGAACTTTCTGCAAATGCTGACAGTTTTGTTCCACTTTCCTATGAAACCGCACTGTTAAACCAGACCGGAACAAGCATAAAGTTTTCCTACACCACTAATAATAGCGCCAATCCAAATGCGTCATTTTATTTTGATTATGCAGAGGTACAATATAAGCAAGATCTTAATTTCAATGGCTCACAGATGAACTTTAGAGATTTTGATATTGCGACAGGATCTGGTGCAGTTTATGGTTTTTCTGTTAAAAATACTTCTGATCTGGAACAGATATGGGATGTTTCTGATATTACGAATGCAAAAAAAATCACCAATAAAAGTGGACAGAGTGCGGTATTCAATTTTGGATATACTGCGGATAGTGAATTTTTCAACAACGAATTTACAGCTTTCAAAAGCTCTGCAGCTTTCGAACCGAACTTCGTAGGAATCATCGAGAACCAAGATCTTTCTTCATTAAAAAATGTTGATTATCTGATGATAACACAACCTACTTATGCAGCACAAGCTGAAAGACTTGCCTCTTACCATCGTTCAAAAAACGGATTTAATGTTCAGGTTGTTGACATTAATAAAATCTACAACGAATTCAGTAGCGGAAGTAAAGACATCACTGCCATCAGAGATTTTATTACGAAGCTAAATACACCGGCAGGTTCTTTGAAATACGTTTTCCTTTTAGGAGACACCTCTTATGATTTCAAAAACCGAATTGCTAATAATACAGACATCATTCCAAGTTACCAAAGCGAGTTTAGCTCAGATGTAAAGTCATCGTATGTCACGGATGATTATTTCGTAATGACAAAATATCCGCAGACATCAAAATATATTACAAATATGCTTCCAGATGTACCAATTGGAAGATTACCGGCAGACAGTCCGCAGGAAGCAAAAATATTGATTGATAAGACGCTAGCGTATTATAATGCATTACCAGGCCAGTCCAACCCATTTGGAGAATGGCGTATGAAAATGGATTTCGTTGCCGATGATGACTTTGACGGCAGTGGCCCAGATAATATAAAACCCCCGTTTCATTATCTTATAGAGAATGCTATTAATCAAAATTTCACAAGTACAAATAGACCAGAATATAATATTAGAAAATTATACCTCGATGCTTTTCCTGCTGTTACCAGTGCCGGCGGACAGAGATATCCACAAGTAAACCAAGCGATTACAAATGATGTCGGCAACAGTTTATATTTATTTTATTTTGGTCATGGAGGTATAAACGGCTGGGCTCAGGAAAGAATCCTATCATCAACAGAAATACAAGGCTTTAATAATTACTCCGCAGTTTACAGCAGATTCCCATTGGTGTCCACCATTACCTGCGAATTTACTTTATGGGATGAACCCAGCACCAATTCTGCCGGTGAGCAGATGATAAAGCTTAAAACTGGTGGCGCTTCTACAATGATCACTTCCAGCAGAGCTATTTCTGTAGATTATGGAAGAAAACTCACGCCAATATTTACTGATAAATTATTTCAACTTGTCGGAGATGATTTTGTAAGACTAGGTGATGCGCATCTGGCTGCAAAAGTTCAGTATAATTTAAGATATACAGAAGCTGCAGTTCCAGATCACCTTCGGGTCAACTTTTTAGGTGATCCTGCAATGAAAATAAGCAGACCAAAAAGGCAATTAGCGATTGACAACATACAGACACCTGTGCCTAACCAGATAAGAGCATTAGATTTCGTAAAAATTACGGGTCGTGTATTAAAAGCTGATGGCACTACAACAGATAATACGTTCAATGGGCGTGTTGTTATTAATATTTTTGATAAGAAAATTGAGAAAACAACATTGAATAATGATAATGCTGCCGACATGAACGACAAGATGAAATATACCGAGGAGCCAAGTGCCATCGTAAAAGCGTCTGGAAAGGTTGAAAACGGAATATATACCGTAGAGTTTTATGTCCCAAAAGATATCAACTATACTGTTGGAACTGGTAGAATTCTTGGTTATGCAGAAAACTTCATCGATGCGAAAACAAATGCTTATGACGTTTTCGCCAATCGACAATATACAGTGGGAGGTATTAATCCTGATGGCATTAATGATACGGAGCCACCAGTCGTTAATCTTTATATGAACAACACAAATTTTGCTAACGGAGGCATCACAGATCAAAATCCAATGCTTCTTGCCTGCGTGCGAGATAATATGGGAATTAATTCTACGGGAGCAGGAATTGGCCACGATTTAACATTTATTCTGGATGGTGAAGTTATAAACACGACAGTTATCAATGATTATTTTTCTTCAGGTGATGGAAACGGTTGCGCTTCTGAACTAAATGATTACCAAAAAGGTTCTGTAACCTTCCCTTTCAGAAATCTGACACCTGGTGAACATCAGTTGACTTTTAAAGTTTGGGATATCAACAATAATTCTACAACCTCTACGTTAAATTTTGTAGTAAAAGACGAATCAGAAAAAAAATTGATAGTTAATAGACTTTTGAACTGGCCAAATCCTTTTACAAATAAAACGTATATCCAGTTTGAACACAATTGCGATGATGTTTTGGACGTTAATGTTCAGATCTATACTATTACTGGTAAAATAGTAAGAACATTATCAACAACTGTGGCTGCGGAAAATTTCCTTCAGGGTTTCAGAACACCAAGACAGGCAATTGAATGGGACGGAAAAGATGATTTTGGAGATACAGTAGCAAAAGGCACATATATTTTTAAGATATTTGCAAGAAGTCAAAACCAGGAAAAGTGTTCAGGTGGTGCTACTGCAGTTGAGAAAATGGTTTTATTAAAATAAAAAATAAACATATTGGTAAACTTTACCTTAAAAGAAAAAAAATGAATTTAACAAAATTATTTTTAGGATTAGGAATTGGCGTTAGTGCTTTTGCTTTCTCTCAGAGTAACAATACTGTTTTAACAGGTGCCCCGTTTCTTAGAATATCTCCAGACGCTAGAGCTGGCGGGATGGGAGATCAGGGTGTGGTGACGTCTACAGATGTTTTTTCTCAGTTCTGGAATGCCGCAAAATATCCTTTTGCAAAAGTATCTTCGGGAGTTGGAGTTAACTACACTCCATATATGAGTAAGCTTACAAACGATGTTTTCCTATTATACGGATCTTTCTATACATTTCTGGGAGATGATGAGCGATCTACTCTAAGTGCAAGTTTATATTATTTCAATATGGGCGAAGTTTCACTGACGGATATAAAAGCCGGAACAATTATAGACAATGGTACCGTAAAACCTAATGAATTCTCTATAGATCTTGCTTATGGTTTAAAATTATCAGACACCTACTCTATGGCAGTAACTGGTAGATTTATCCGTTCAGATTTCGGGAGTTTTAATTCAGACAGCAACTTCAAAGCTGCCAATACTTTTGCAGTAGATGTATCTGGATATTTTGTCTCTCCTAAACATGAGAGTATCAGTGGATACGAAGGACGTGTGAAAGCCGGTTGGGCAGTACAGAATATCGGTCCAAAATTAGATTATACAGGCGATGAAAACTCCAGATCTTACCTACCTACTATGGCAAGGTTAGGTATCGGTTACGATTTGTTGATTGATGACATGAACCGTTTCAGCCTTAGTGGTGAAGCGTCTAAAATCCTAGTTCCAGCACCAGATAGTGATACACAGTTAATTCCAAATGTTGGCCCGATTGAAGGTATCGGCAAATCATTCAGTAACAAAAAAAGTATAATGTTCAGTGGGGCAGCAGAATATTCTTATGATGACACATTTGCAATCAGAACAGGGTACTTTGCAGAATCTCCTGAGCAGGGTGCAAGACAATATGCCACTGTAGGTGTAGGATTCAAATACGCATCTTTTGGTCTGGATCTTTCATATCTTATCAATACTTCGAAGATCAATACAGCTCTTGACAATACGCTGAGATTTGGATTGACTTGGAACATCGGAAGTGAGACCTATAATGCAACAGATTATTAACTTTTGATTTATTAACTATATTTTAAAACGCCTCTTTTCAGAAGAGGCGTTTTTATTTCTAAATTTGTGCTATGAACTACAGTTCCGAACTCAAAAAATTCTTAACCAGCCAATATATCTATTCCGGAGCTAGAATTGCTCTGGCTATTGTGATTCCCAGTATAATTCTGGCACAGGTAGGTTTGCTAAAAGAATTTTTCCTATTCCCGCTCGGAACCAGTTTCGTGGGACTGACCGACCAGCCAGGACCTTTTATCAGGCGAAGAAATACACTCCTTATTTCTGTGGTCACTTTTTTTCTAATTGCGCTTATTGCAAGCCTCGTAAAAGATTTTCCGGTGGCTGTATATCTGGAAATTATCATTTTCGGTTTTTTCTTTTCTATGATTGGTGTCTATGGTATTAGGCTCGCGGTATTCGGTTCCATTGCATTAGTCGTTCTCAGTATTTTTATAGACGGACATCTTACCGGAAATGATATCTTCAAAAGTTCCTTTATATTTTTCCTCGGATGTCTGTGGTTTTTTGTGGTGTTTATGATCGTCACCAGGCTACAGCCTTATAAACTGGCAAGTCAGGTCGTTGGTGAGAATTATCTGGAGCTAGCAGATTATCTCAGGATCAAAGCAAAATATTATTCTAAAAATCCTGATTATGATGCTTTACTGAATCAGCTTATTTCTCAGCAAATCAAAATAAAAAATCATCAGGAAGACACCAGGGAAATTGTCTTTAAAACAAGGCAGATTGTCAATGAATCTACAACACAAAGCCGGATTCTGATGCTAATGTTTCTTAACTCTATTGACTTATATGATAAGCTTCTGACTTCTGAAAATGATTATAAGAGGATGAATTTGGTTTTCGGTGATTCCGCATTACTTCAGAAAATCTATTATTTTCTACTGCTGATGGCAGATGAGATTACCAATTTGGGCATTTCACTTCAGAGCGGTGCGGAGTTCAGGCAGATTACTAATTTTGATGAAGAGCTGAAAAGTATTTACGATGAGTTTTTTGATTACAGAGCTCAGAAATTTTCGCCGGATACATTAGAAGATTTTATGATGATGCGCCAAATCCTGATGAGGATTACCGAAATCACCGATGAAGTCAAAACAATTTTTAAAGTTAATTCTCAGGATCAGAAACTTGCCAAGAGTCTTTCGACAGGATTGGACTATTCCAAATTTCTCCCAAAAGAGGAAAAGCTGAACCGAAAAGTGTTTCTTTCCAATTTTTCTTTAGACTCCAGTCACTTTCGTCATGCAGTTAGAGTGACGGTTGCCTTGCTTCTTGGTTACATTGTATCGCGCTTTTCAATTCTCGGCATAGGTCATTCTTATTGGATACTTATTACCATTATCGCCATTCTGAAACCGGCATACGCCACCACGAAACACAGAAATCTTCTCCGGCTCTACGGCACTGCAGCCGGTGCAGTAATAGCTTACATTCTATTATATTTTATACAGGAACCAACGGCTTTGCTAGTAATCCTTCTCCTAAGTATGATTTTGTGTTTCAGTTTGTTGAAATCCAGTTATTCCTGGGCCGTTTTATTTATGACTATTTATATCTTCCTGACATTCAACTTTCTGAAACCGGGGAATGTAAATTTGATTTTTAAAGACAGACTTCTTGATACCATTATTGGCGGGGTAGTAACTTTTCTGGTAGCTTATTTTATCCTGCCGGTTTGGGAACACACTCAGAATCTGACACTGATGAAAAAATCTTCCAGAAGCAATCTCGAGTATTTCCGATTGGTAATGGATCATTTCATTAAAAAAGATAATGTGGATGACCAAGATTTCCGCCTGAAAAGAAAGAATGCCATTATAGATCTGGCAAACCTTTCCGACAATTTTCAAAGGATGATTTCCGATCCAAAAAATCAGCAAAGAAAGCTAGAAACCGTTCATCAATTTGTGACCACCACACACCTTATAACGGCTTACACAGCATCACTTTCCCAATATGCTAAATCTGGACATCACTTTCCAGAAATTGATTTCGAGAGCTGGAAAATTAAAATCTCGGCGGAATTAATAAGAACCTCATCTCTGCTTTTCCAAAAAGAGCTGGATGAGCAGATTAAAATTGAAAGCCACATCAAGCCAGAAGATCAAGTTACCGATTTGCTGGAAAAAAGAAGAGCCGAAATCGAACTGCAGGAAATATCAAACGAAAGAAAACCTTTTGTGGTAAGCCATCTCACGGAAATCAAAAACATCCGTGAACTCTTGGAGCTGATTTATGATGTTGCAAAAGATCAACGAAAAATAATTGAAGAATACTTACTTTATCAGTCTACAACTGCGAAACAATAGTTATCAAAGAAAGAAATTTTGGCCTTGTAAAAATCTTCATTCTCCAAATCATAAACTCTGCTTTTTACTGTGAATTCTTCTTGCAATTCAAAAGGTAAAACATCATAATGCTTTTTCAAAGACCAATGTTTGCTGTGATGGATTTTGTAAAGCGCCTCTTTCACACACCAGATTGCCGTTAAAAAATCAACTTCCTCAGAATTATCAATATAAGCATCTTCGTGAAGAATAAATTTGTGCCGAATATTTTTGATCTTTTCTTTACGTTTTTCAAGGTCTATTCCCACTCTCTTTTTAGAAATAGCCAAAGCCGCCAACGGATAAGAATGACTGATTGAAATATGAAAATCCTGCGGAAAAAGATAAGGCTCGCCATTGTCTCGATAAAGAATTTTGTGATTAGGAAGCAATACTTTCAACATTTTCCTCACCATCAAAAACTCCGAGATTTTGTTCGGATGATAGCCAAGAATTTTAGCCTGATTTTCTGGTTCCAGTAAAAGATCAGAGTCCAATTCTTCATTTTCATCAAATTCCCAAATCAGAATTTGAGCAATATCATCGGAAAGATCTTTGTAAAGTGGCATCAATTATTTTTTTTTAATGCTTAAAATTAATAAAAAAAGACGACTTCAAAAATTACAATCCTGATTGTCAGAACTTAAAAATGCCTTAAAAATGAGGCTTTAAGATTATTTTAACAATTATGTGATGTAAATTTGCAGTATCAAAATGAAAAATTCAATCGTATATATTCTAATGTTTGTGTTTCTGTTATTTACAGCAGAAAACAAGCAAACCCTTGATTTCCAACAAGATTTTGGAAATCAGAATATCTCGTTGCAAGTTCTTTCTTTTGCTAAAAAATACCACAAGAATCATTCATTAGAGAAAACATCTTTACAACAAATCAATGATTCTCTAGATTCTCCCGAAGAAAGTAACCTCAATTTTTCCGATGCTCTTAATTTTGTTGCAATTATAGCGACATTCGGGTTTGGTTATCTATTACATTTATATTTCAGACAAAGAACGCCAACTTTTCACGAGCCGAAACTTATTCTTTCTTCGGTCAAAAGATTTATTCTGCTGCGTTCTATCCAAATTTAAAATTTACTTTTTCGAAAACAGAATTACCCTTATTCCAAAGTGGTAAGAATCTCTGTTGTTTTTGAAAACTTCCCTATTCAATATTTCGAATAATCATTTGCTACGATTTTAATTCTAAAATTAGATTCTAAAGTCCAGTTTTAAAAGGATTATTCTTTCAACACACAATCAAAAAAAATTATTTAAAATGAAACCGCAAGGTTTGTTAATTCCTCTAAAAAAATATAAGATTATGAACAAAAGAGTCACACTTACTCTTATTTTCAGCACATTATTGATGATTTTAAGCTGCAAAGACAAAAAAGAAGAAAAAGAAGAATCTGTCGTTTACCCAACAACGTCTCCAGTACAAATGGACACTGTGATCAACAAAGAATTTGTTTCCCAGATCCGATCCGAAAGGAATATAGAGATCCGAGCTCAGGAAAAAGGATTCTTAGAAAAAATATATGTTGATGAAGGTCAGCACGTACAAGCCGGACAAGTTTTATTCAGAATTATGCCACAACTTTATCAGGCTGATGTTTTGAAAGCTAAAGCAGAAGTGGCACAGGCAGAAATTGAATTACAGAATGCAAGTACTTTGGCAAAGAGCAATGTGGTTTCCATTAATGAAAAAAGAATGGCTAAAGCTAAATTAGATGCTGCAAAAGCTGAATTGAACTTAGCTCAAACACATTTATCTTTCACTACAATCAAAGCACCTTTCTCAGGAATTATCGACCGTCTTCCTCTTAAATTGGGAAGTTTGGTAGATGAAGGCGATCTTTTGACAAGCCTTTCCGACAACGGTGGAATCTTCGCTTACTTCAATGTTTCTGAACCAGAATATCTTAATTATCAGACGCATTCTGCAGAACGTGGAAACAATCAGGTTTCTTTGATAATGGCGAATGGAGAAACTTTCCCAAATAAAGGAATCATACAAACCATTGAAGGTGAATTCGATAATGAAACTGGAAATATCGCTTTCCGAGCAAAATTCCCCAATTCAAACCAATTATTGAGAAATGGAGAAACAGGAAAAATCCAAATGACGCTTCCTCTTAAAAATGCCTTGATCATTCCTCAAAAAGCGACTTACGAAATCCAGGATCAGAAATATGTTTTCGTGGTTGGAAAAGACGGCGTTGCCAGATCAAAAAATATCAAGGTTGCTTACGAACTTCCCGACATATATGTTGTTTCTGAAGGGCTTAATTCTAATGACAAAATCTTGTTAGAAGGGGTTCAAAAAGTGAAAGACGACCAGAAAGTGGAAACCAAATTCCAAGACCCGAAAAAAGTCTTGAGCTCATTAAAATTACAAGCCAACTAAATACATATGTGATAAATGATGATTGATAAATGATAAACATTGTCGGGCTGAGCTTGTCGAAGCCTCTTGATTCTTTATCTATAATCTATTCGTCTCTCATCTATTATCTAAAAAAATAATTCTTTATGTTTAAGAAATTCATTCGCAGACCAGTTCTGTCTATCGTAATCTCTTTGATTATCGTATTTATGGGAGTCTTGTTTTTGGTAAAACTTCCTATCACACAATTCCCGGCTATTTCTCCGCCAAAAGTGAACATCACGGCGGAATATCCTGGAGCTAATAACGAATTGCTTATTAAATCTGTTGTAATTCCGTTGGAACGCGGATTAAATGGTGTTCCAGGAATGAAATATATGACTTCTGATGCCGGAAACGACGGAGAATGTTCCATCCAAGTAGTTTTCGATTTGGGAACCGACCCGAATGTTGCTGCAGTTAACGTTCAAAACCGTGTGTCGTCTGTTGTTAATAAGTTGCCGCCGTTGGTAGTTCGTGAAGGGGTGAAAATCACTCGTGAAGAACCGAATATGCTAATGTATATCAACCTTTACAGTGATGATCCGAAAGCGGACCAAAAATTCCTTTTCAACTATGCGGATATCAACGTAATGTCAGAATTGAGAAGGGTAAGCGGAGTTGGTTTTGCTGACATTTTAGGTACTCGTGAATATGCAATGCGTATTTGGCTGAAGCCTGATAGAATGACAGCTTACGGAATTTCTGCTGACGAAGTGATGGAATCTTTGAATGCTCAAAGTTTGGAAGCTTCACCAGGAAAAACAGGCGAAAGTTCCGGTAAACGCTCTCAGTCATTTGAATATATTTTGAAATATCCAGGTCGTTTCAATAATGAAAAAGATTATGGAAATATCATTCTAAAAGCCAAAACTGATGGCGAATTTGTAAGACTGAAAGATGTGGCGGATATAGAATTCGGTTCATCTATGTATGACATCTACTCTACTTTGAATGGAAAACCGTCTGCCGCAATCACATTGAAACAATCTTACGGTTCTAATGCAAGTGATGTTATCAAGAATGTAAAAGTGTTGATGTCTGATTTGCAAAAAACCTTCCCAAAAGGAATGCATTATGAAATAAGTTATGACGTTTCCAGGTTCTTGGACGCATCTATTGAGAAAGTAGTTCATACTTTATTCGAAGCGTTTATATTAGTAGCAATCGTAGTTTTCTTATTCTTAGGAGACTGGCGTTCAACATTAATTCCAACAATTGCAGTTCCAGTTTCATTAATAGGAACATTTGCAGTAATGTCCGCCTTTGGAATTACATTGAACTTAATTTCACTCTTTGCTTTGGTAATGGCAATTGGTATTGTCGTCGATGATGCGATTGTCGTGATAGAAGCCGTCCACGCCAAGATGGAAGAAAAACATCTGTCGCCACTCAAAGCAACGGAAGAAGCAATGCACGAAATTAGTGGTGCGATTATCGCAATCACTTTAGTAATGGCTTCGGTTTTCATTCCGGTGGCGTTTATGTCTGGTCCGGTCGGGGTTTTCTATCGTCAGTTTTCGATTACAATGGTTTCATCCATTATTTTATCGGGAGTAGTTGCATTAACGCTGACACCGGCTCTATGTGCTTTGATTCTCAGAAACAACCACGGAAAAGAGAAAAAGAAAACTCCCGTTACAAGATTTTTGGATGGTTTCAACAACCTATTTACAGTTGGAGCAGGGAAATACCATAACTTATTAACTAGAGTTGTTACGAGAAAAATGGTAACACTTCCACTATTGGTTCTTTTCTGTATCGGAACATTTTTCTTGAGTAATAAACTGCCTTCAGGATTTATTCCAAGTGAAGATCAAGGGATGATTTATGCTATTATCCAAACGCCTCCAGGTTCAACATTGGAAAGAACCAATCAGATTGCTTTGCAACTTCAAAAAGCGTCTGAAGATATTGATGGTGTTTCGTCTGTTTCATCTTTGGCAGGTTATGAGATTTTGACTGAAGGAACGGGCTCTAACTCTGGAACTTGTTTGATTAACCTTAAAAATTGGGACGAAAGAAAAGAATCGGCTACAGAAATCATCGAACAATTGGAACAAAAAGCCAAAGAAATTCCCGGAGCAAATATAGAATTCTTCCAACCGCCGTCAATTCCTGGTTATGGAGCTGCAGGAGGTTTTGAATTAAGACTTTTGGATAAAGCAGGAAGTGGCGATTATCACAAAATGGAACAAGTCAGCAATGATTTTGTCAAAGAATTGAAAAAACGTCCGGAACTAGGTTCTGCATTTACATTCTATTCTGCGAGTTTCCCTCAGTATATGTTAAAAGTTGATAATGATTTGGCTGAACAAAAATGTGTAACGATAGAAAAAGCAATGGACAATCTTTCGACTTTGATTGGTTCTAATTACGAAACGAGTTTCATCCGATTCGACCGACCTTATAAAGTAATTGTTCAGGCGGGGCCACAATATCGTGCGTTGCCAAGTGATTTATTGAAATTATATGTCAAAAATGATAAAGACCAAATGGTTCCTTATTCAGATTTTATGCATCTTGAAAAAGTGTATGGATTGTCGGAAATCACGAGACATAATATGTACAACTCTTCCGAAGTGAGTGGAACGCCGGCTCCTGGATATAGTTCCGGAGATGCGATTAAAGCGATTCAGGAAGTAGCAGATAAAACACTACCAAGAGGTTTTGGAATAGACTGGGCGGGGATTTCTAAAGACGAAGTTTCCAGAGGTAACGAAGCGATTTACATTTTCTTAGTTTGTCTTGGATTCGTTTATTTGATTCTTTCCGCACAATACGAAAGTTTCATCTTGCCTTTGCCAATCATTTTGTCTTTACCAACGGGGATTTTCGGAGCGTTTTTATGCTTGACACTTTTCGGATTAGAAAATAACATCTATGCACAGGTGGCAATGGTAATGCTCATCGGATTACTCGGAAAGAATGCCGTTTTGATTGTCGAATTTGCAGTTCAGAAAAAAGCAGAGGAAGGACTTTCTACAAAAGAAGCGGCTTTACAAGGAGCGTCTTTGAGATTCCGTCCGATTTTGATGACATCATTCGCATTTATCGCCGGATTGATTCCTTTGGCTTTAGCAACTGGACCTGGAGCTGTAGGTAACAGAACGATTGGAACTGCTGCTGCAGGAGGAATGCTCATCGGAACTATTTTCGGATTGATGATAATTCCTGGATTGTATTACATTTTCGCCAACATTGCGGCTAAGTCCAAACTGACTTACTATGAAGAAGAAAATCCTTTAACAGAACAAACTGAACCTTACCAACACGATGGAAAATTTGAAGATAAATAAAAATATAATAGCCGCTGCATTCATTTCATTAGCATTGATTGGATGTAAAGCACCAATGGCAACCAAAGTCCAGGATCGGGTAAAAGAAACGATGCCTCAGAACTTTGAAAACCAAGCCGTTTCCGAAAACAACTCCGGAATCACGCCTTGGAAAGAGTTTTTCACAGACCCGAATCTCGTGAATCTGATTGATGAAGCGTTGAAGAATAATCAGGAATTAATGATTACACTTCAACAAATCGAAATCGCGAAAAGCGACGTGATGTACAAAAACGGAAAACTCAGCCCGACTGTTGCTGCAAAATTAGGAGTCGGAATCGAAAAAGTAGGACGTTACACCAGTACCGGAGCCGGTGATGCTTCCACAGAAATGGAACCTGGAAAAGAAGTTCCTGAAAACTTGGGAAATTTTGAAGGCGGTTTGGTGGCCAACTGGGAAGTTGATATCTGGCATAAACTAAGAACAGAAAAACAAGCTGCTATTGCACATTATCTGTCAACTGTTGAAGGAAAGAATTTTGTTCTTTCAAGTTTGATTGCTGAAGTTGCCGATAATTACTACGAATTATTGTCTCTTGATAATCAATTGGATATTATTCATCAATATATGGATTTGCAGAAAAAAGCACTTGAAGTAGCAAAAATCCAAAAACAGGCAATGGCTGCAACGGAATTGGCTGTGAAAAAATTCGAAGCTGAATTAGCAAAATCCAATGCCACCGAATACGATTTGAAACAACAAATCACAGAAAAGGAAAATCAAATCAATGCTTTGCTGGGACGTTATCCGCAACCGATTGTAAGAACAAAAGAAAGCTTTATGTCGATTGTTCCGCAAACAGTTTATACGGGAATTCCGTCTCAGTTATTAGCCAATCGTCCTGACATCAAACAAGCGGAATTAGAATTACAATCTGCAAAACTGGATGTAGAAGCGGCAAGAAAAGAATTCTATCCAAGTTTGGAAATCAGTGCAGCGCTTGGTTTAGAAGCTTTCAAGCCAAATTATCTTGTGAAAATGCCAGAATCAATTGCGTACAGTCTTGTTGGAGAGCTGGCTGGTCCGCTGATTAACAAAAGTGCCATTCAAGCTCAGTTCAAATCGGCGGATGCAAGACAAATCCAAGCTTTGTACGAATATGATAAAACCATTTTGAGTGCTTATCTTGATATTACAAATCAAATGTCTGCGATTAAAAACCTGGATAAATATTATGAAATGAAGTCTCAGGAAGTCAAAGCGCTAGACCAAGGAATCGACATTGCCAATCAGCTATTCAGAAATATGAGAGCAGATTATCTGGAAGTTCTGATGAATCAACGTGATGCGTTGGACGCCAAAATGGAACTCATCGAAGCTAAAGAAAGACAACTAAGTACAGTTGTCAACATCTACAAAAGCTTAGGTGGCGGCTGGAAATAAACATTCATTATTCTCTCTATACGCGATGCTCTCGGAATTTTTTTCGGGAGCATTTTTTTTAAATTGATAAAAATCAGAAGTTTTATTTATTAATATTTTAATTGTAATTTTGCATTTTAAAATCAGAATTAAAAACGATTCATTACATATGAGTACAACAACACAATACGTTCCTTACAAAGTGAAGGACATTTCTCTAGCAGAATGGGGAAGAAAAGAAATCACTCTAGCTGAAGCTGAGATGCCAGGTTTGATGGCTATCCGTGAAGAATACGGACCATCTCAACCATTGAAAGGTGCAAGAATCGCAGGATGTCTGCATATGACAATCCAGACTGCAGTTTTGATTGAAACTTTGGTAGCGCTAGGTGCTGAAGTAACTTGGTCTTCTTGTAACATTTTCTCTACTCAGGATCACGCTGCTGCTGCAATTGCTGCTGCCGGAATTCCTGTTTACGCTTGGAAAGGTCTTAACGAAGAAGAATTCGATTGGTGTATTGAGCAGACTATTTTCTTTGGCGAAGACAGAAAACCATTGAATATGATTTTGGATGACGGAGGAGATTTAACCAATATGGTTTTTGACAAATATCCTGAACTGACTGCCGGAATCAAAGGTCTATCCGAAGAAACTACAACTGGTGTTCACAGATTGTACGAAAGAATGAAAAATGGAACTTTGGTAATGCCAGCAATCAACGTAAATGATTCAGTTACTAAATCTAAATTCGATAACAAATACGGTTGTAAAGAATCTGCAGTAGATGCTGTAAGAAGAGCGACAGATGTAATGTTGGCAGGAAAAAGAGTGGTAGTTTGCGGATACGGAGACGTTGGAAAAGGTACTGCTGCATCGTTCAGAGGCGCTGGTTCTATCGTTACAGTTACCGAAATTGACCCAATCTGTGCGCTTCAAGCGGCGATGGACGGTTACGAAGTAAAAAGATTAGATACTGTGGTTGATAATGCAGATATCGTAATCACAACTACTGGTAACTTCAACATCGTAAGAAAAGAGCATTTCCTTAAGATGAAAGATAAAACAATCGTTTGTAACATTGGTCACTTCGATAACGAAATCGATATGGCTTGGTTGAACGAAAACTACGGTCACACAAAATCTGAAGTTAAACCTCAGGTTGACATCTATACAATTGAAGGTAAAGAAGTTATCATTCTTGCGGAAGGTCGTTTGGTAAACCTTGGTTGCGCAACGGGTCACCCATCTTTCGTGATGTCTAACTCTTTCTCTAACCAGACTTTGGCTCAAATCGAACTTTGGAACAATTCAGAAGCTTACGGAAACGAAGTTTATATGTTGCCAAAACATCTTGACGAAAAAGTAGCAGCTCTTCACCTTAAGAAATTAAGTGTAGAATTGGAAACGCTTTCTCCAGAACAAGCTGATTATATCGGTGTTTCTGTTGAAGGACCTTTCAAACCTGAGTATTACAGATATTAAGAATTGTCATCCTAAGCGTGTCGAAGGATCTTAACATTATAGAAACTCTCCAATTTTTGGGGAGTTTTTTTGTTAGGAGCTTGATCCCGCTATCCGCTATATCTTTTTTGTCATTGCGAACGAAGTGAAGCAAT
>DFXK01000007.1 GCA_002383165.1 Flavobacteriales bacterium UBA4110 | reverse complement strand
CTAGTGCAAACTTACCATTGTAGCGGCATCCTTTTTTGTTATTGCGGTAGTCAAAAGTTTCAACAGATTACTCCTCTTTGTTCGCAATGACAAAAAAGATATAGCGGAAAGCGGGATAAAGCTCCTAAAAATTTGTTTTAAAATCCTTATTTTTGTCTTATGGAAAAAGTGGTATTGGTCAATCCTCAGGATGAAGTTTTGGGACAAATGGAAAAAATGCAGGCGCACGAAAATGGACTTTTGCATCGTGCGTTTTCGGTTTTCCTCTTCAACGAAAAGGGAGAAATGCTTTTACAAAAGCGTGCTGAAGAAAAATACCATTCGCCCAACCAATGGACCAATGCTTGTTGTTCACATCCAAGAATCGAGGAATCTTATCTGGATGCGGCGAAAAGACGTATCAAAGAAGAACTGGGAATCGATTGTGAGTTGACGGAAAAATTCCATTTTATCTACAAAGCGGATGTTGGAGAAGGGCTTTGGGAACACGAGTTAGATTATGTTTTTACAGGAAACTTTGATGGAGAATTTGACTTGAATCCTGATGAAGTTTCGGAAATCCGATATGTTTCTATCGCTGATTTGCAACAGGAAATTGCTGAAAATCCGGATAACTTTACGGAATGGTTCAAAATCATTTGGGCTGAATATCGTAATCAGCTGAATTAATCATAAATATTTCATAACTTTATTATCAAATCTTATGCGTATGAAAGCTTTGGTAATTGGTGCAACTGGTGCTACAGGAAGCGACCTTGTGAATCAACTTTGTCAGGATTCTGATTTTGATGAGATTGATATTTTTGTGAGACGTCGTTCTGATTTTCATCATGAAAAAGTCAAAATGCATCTTGTAGATTTTGACCATCCAGAAGAATGGAAACATCTTGTGAAAGGCGATGTGGCTTTTTCTTGTCTCGGAACAACTTTGAAATCTGCCGGAAGTAAAGAAAATCAAAAAATAATTGATTATGATTATCAATTCAATTTTGCTAAAGCTGCGAAAGAAAACAAGGTAGAAGATTATATTTTAGTTTCTGCTTTCGGCGCGAATCCTGATTCTAAAATTTTCTACTCCAGAATAAAAGGTGAATTGGAAGAAGCTGTGAAAAATCTGAAATTCGAGAAAACAACTATCTTCAAACCTGGAATGCTGGAACGAAAAAACACCAACAGAAATGGTGAAGTCTATGGTTTGAAAACGATTAAATTTCTTAATAAACTGGGGCTTTTCAAAAGTCAACAACCTTTACCAACTTCTATTCTTGCCAAAGCGATGATTGTTGCTTCAAAGATAAAATCCAATAGTTTTTCAGAAGTCAAACTTCACAGTATTTTTAGTTTTGCTGAGAAGAAAACGCAATAAAAAATCCAATCAGAGTTGATTGGATTTTATGTTTTAATTATTTCTGTCTTTCAAATATTTTTGCCATTCCCAAGTGGTTTTTAGCGCTTCTTCCAAAGTGGTTTCTGATTTCCAATTGAGTTCTTTTTCAGCTTTATCAGCATTAGCATAAGCCACTGTAATATCGCCTTCTCTTCTAGGACAAATCTGGTAAGGAACGGCAACATCATTTGCTAATTCAAAGGCTTTAACAACTTCTAAAACTGAAGACCCTTTTCCTGTCCCTAAATTATAAATATCCAAAACTGTTTCTTCACTAGAATGCATTAGTTTTTGTAAAGCTGCAACGTGTGCTTTCGCCAAATCTACAACATAAATATAATCTCGGATTGCTGTTCCATCTTCAGTTGGATAATCGTCACCCCAAATGCTCAATTTCTCTCTGATTCCTGCCGCAGTCTGCGTAACATAAGGAACAAGATTATTTGGAATTCCTGCTGGTAATTCTCCCAGCAAAGCTGTTGGATGCGCACCAATTGGATTAAAATATCTTAATAGCGAAACACGTTTTTGATAAGCTCTTGAGAAATCTTTCAGGATATCTTCACCCATTTGTTTAGTTTTTCCGTAGGACGATTCAGCTTCTTTGAGAGGTGTATTTTCGTCGATAGGCATTTGATCGGCTTGGCCATAAACTGTACAAGATGAACTGAAAATAAAGTTGGAGATATTTCTTTCTTTAAATTCCTGAAGAACGTTAATTAATGAAAACAAATTGTTCTCATAATATTTCAAAGGCTCAGTCATACTCTCTCCCACTGCTTTCGAAGCTGCAAAATTGATACAACCTTCGATATCGTGAGCTTCGAAAACTTGTTGTAATAATTCTTTTCTTCTCAAATCGAAAGGATAAAAAATGGGTCTTTTTCCTGTGAGTTCCTCAATATTATCAAGAATAAATTTTTCAGAATTTGATAAGTCATCTACAATGATGACATCAAAATTATGATTAATAAGTTCTACAACTGTGTGTGAACCGATGTAACCGAGACCGCCTGTTACGAGTATGGACATAGTTTTTATAAATGATATTTGATAATAAATGATTTATTCTGATATTCCGATTTTTTCAATTTCATTATTAATGGGTTTATGCTTATAAAAATTTATTAAGAATATCGAAATAACCAAAAAAAAGAACATATAAAATAAAAGCTGGAATAGCAAATGGTTTTTCAAAAACTTGTTTTGAATAACCATTTACAAAAGTTGTAATTATTAACAAAAGAATAAAGATATTAAAGTAAAAAATGGCTCTATATGACTCTTTAAAAATATTTATTAATGAAAGAATTAAAAAAATAAAATTTGAAAAGACTAACAAATATAATAATGGGCTAAAAAAACCAAAATTTTCATTTAATCTAAATCCCTTAAAAAAAATATTCCCTATAATAAATCCATAATATAAAAACCATCCAAACAAAAAAATAATTGAATAGAAGTAAATAAATTTATATTTAAATAATCGATTTTCTTGCATTAAACTTTATCAAAAAACTCCAAAATAGAATCAGTGATATATTTCAACTGCTCTTCATCCAATTCTGTGTGCATTGGCAGAGAAATCACTTGATCAAGCAATTTATCTGTATTGACGAAATCTGCTGGGTTACTTTCCTGATAATAAGCTTTTTGTTTTCTAAGAGCTACTGGATAATAAATCATTGCTGGAATTTCTTTTTCTGTTAAAAATTGCTGCAATTCATTACGTTTTCCGTTGGTAATTCTCAAAGTATATTGATGAAAAACATGTGTAGAATTTTCGGCTCTTTTTGGTGTTAAAATATTGTCGTGCCCTGCAAAAGCATCGTCATAATAATCGGCAGCTTTTCTGCGCGCTTCATTATAAGAATCAAGGTTAGGCAATTTCTTTCTCAAAATCGCTGCCTGAATACTGTCTAATCTAGAATTAACACCAACTTCATCGTGGTAATAGCGCTCATACATCCCGTGATTTACAATTCCTCTTAGTCTGTGAGCCAATTCGTCATCATTAGTAAAAATTGCACCTCCGTCTCCGTAGCAACCTAAGTTTTTAGAAGGAAAAAATGAAGTTGTTCCAATTGTTCCGATTGTTCCAGCTTTTTTTTCAGTTCCATCAGAAAAGATAAAATCAGAACCAATAGCCTGTGCATTATCTTCAACAACATACAAATTATGTTCTTTGGCTATTTTCAGGATTTGTTCCATATTTCCACATTGTCCAAAAAGATGAACGGGAATAATGGCTTTTGTTTTTGGTGTAATTGCTTTTTTAATTGCTTCTGTATCAATTGTAAATGTATCATAATCTACATCCACCAAAACTGATTTAAGTTTCAATAAATGAATCACTTCCACGGTTGCAGCAAAAGTAAAATCTGCAGTAATCACTTCATCGCCTTCTTTCAAATCCAAAGCCATCAATGCAATCTGAAGTGCATCTGTTCCATTGGCACAAGGAATCACGTGTTTTACATCCAAATAAGTTTCCAAATCTGATTGGAAGGATTTGACTTCCGGACCATTTATAAAAGCGGCGGAATCCATCACATTTAAAACCGCATTATCTACTTCACTTTTTATTTTATAATATTGGCTTTGTAAATCGACCATTTGGATTTTCTTCATAATCAAATATTTATTATTAAAAGCATCTGAAAATCATTATCAATATTAGTTTTGATAATTCTTGAACGTGATTCCAAATACAAAAAATTTATTCTGTAAATTTACATTTATTTATCAGTTTAAAAAATCAAATTATCCTAAACGTGAGAAAAATCTTTACAATTTTATCGGTTAGCTTTTCATTAGTTGCGACTGCGCAAACCGAATTGGTTTTCGTTTTCTTTAAAGATAAACCCAATAAAGCTTCTTTTTATTCGAACCCGTTATCAGAACTGACTCAGAAATCTCTCGATAGGCGCACTAATCTGGGAATAGCTTTAACGGATCAAGATGCTCCGCTAGAACCAACTTATATTCAAAATATTAAAAATCTTGGATTTAGTGTTACAGATTACTCGAAATGGTTGAACGGTGTTGCTGTGAATGCTACTTCCGCTCAAATTCAAACTTTATCTCAACTGTCTTATGTAGATCACGTTGAAAGTTTTGTGAAAAATCCTACTGCTGGAAAAAAAGCATCCAAGATTGAAAAATTTAAGGAATATTCAAATCGAGAAATGCTGACCAATTATAATTATGGCAGCGGACTGGCACAGATTAATCAAATCAACGCAAGGGCTTTGCATCTGGTGGGATTTAGAGGTACTGGAATGACCATTGCAGTTATTGATACTGGTTTTCCGACGGTGAATACAGGTAATGCTTTTAAGAGATTAAGAGATAATGATAAAATAAAAGGCGGTTATAATTTCATCAATAAAAGTAATGATATTTATAACCAGAACCTCAATACACACGGAACGATTTGTCTTGGAACAATAGGTGGATATCTGGAAAATCAGTTTGTGGGAACTGCTCCAGACGCAGATTTTTATTTATATGCAACAGAAGATGGTGATAATGAAATTCCGGAAGAACAGTTATATTGGATTGAAGCCGCCGAAGAAGCAGACCGAAAAGGCGTTGATCTGATTTCCACTTCACTCGGTTATTATGAATTCGATGATAGTCGTTATGACTACAAGTACGAAGATATGAACGGGACAACTACCTTTATCGCCAGAGGTGCACAGATGGCTACGGAAAAGGGAATTTTTGTAACATTCGCTGCAGGAAATGAGGGAAATAATGCGTGGCACTATATCATTACACCAGCAGATAATGAAAAAGTTTTCAGTATTGGAGCAGTGACAGCGCAGGGAGCAAGTGTTTCTTTTTCTTCTTATGGTCCAAATTCTTCGGGAATTATCAAGCCAGATGCTGCTGCAAGAGGTGCTGAAACCTATACTGTTTATAATGGGCAGCTTACACAAGCGAGTGGAACCTCACTTGCAAATCCTGTAGCTGCTGGAGGCATTGCTTGTTTGCTACAAGCTTTACCACAAAACATATCAAGGGACGAAATCAGAAACAGATTGAAACAAAATGCTTCCCTTTACCCCAATCCTTCCAACCAAATGGGTTATGGAATTTTGAATCTTTATAAAACCTACCAGTCATTTTTGGGTGTAGATGACCTAAAACAAACCAAAATCCAGATTTATCCTAATCCAGCAAAGGATATAGTAAATGTAAAAACTGACAGTCCAATCAAATCTATTGAAATCTACGATAGCTTGGGAAGAATCATTAAAAGTGAAGTTTCAAAAACGTTTAATATTTCTGAGCTGGATAGGGGAATTTATTTTTTGAAAGTTAAAACAGCTTCCGGCGAATCTATTGAAAAAATTATCAAAGAGTAACTTTTCAAATAAAGATTTAAAAAATCACTTATAAACAACCCTACATATCAAATCAAGATGTAGGGTTTACTGTTTTATAAAAGAAACCATTTCAACTATCGAAATCCAATCCAAAATTACAAAACCGGCGAATCCATACATAATTTTCAATATTTGCTTAAAAGATAGTTGTCTACGGACTTAGGAATAATATTAATGATATTGAAAAATGTAATTACGGTTCTTAAACAATTATCTACAGCCGCTTTAAATGGTGCAAAATCTGATTTTACAGGGTACTGCTAACAATCCCGGAAGCATTATATTCAAATTCTGCTACAACAAATCCATATCCGGCAAGATGTATTGCGTAGGAAGCAATTCTGAGTGGAGATTTGAACCGTTGGAAGCCTTTTTCGCTTTTGTGATGCGAATGTGATGCCTGCCTCCCGAATCTGCATATCGACAACATTTTTTTTCATCACCCATTTCTAATTTTATCCTTCCTATATACTTTCCGTCAATGGATTATGCAAAAATTCCTGCCCCTAATCAATAATCCTGACAGGACTTATTTTGACGACAATATTAAGCCCTGTTGTAATCGTCTTCGATTCTTACAATGTCATCTTCTCCAAAGTATGTTCCGTACTGAACTTCGATAAAAACCACGGGCTCGGCTGTTTTGTTCTCAATTCTGTGATGTGCTCCCAAAGGAATCTGAGCCACCTGCCCCACAGAATAATCACGGATATCATCGTTGATTGTGATTGTTCCCACCCCGGACACAATTGTCCAAACCTCTGCTCTTTTATGATGATACTGAAGTGAAAGTCTTCCTCCCGGATTGACTTGGATTCTTTTTACTTTGTGAAATTCAGCATCTTCCAATACCCAATATTCTCCCCAGGGTCTTACGTCGTGTTCCATTTTTTGTATTAATTATGAATGTAATTTTTGTCTAAAATTATCATTTTTTATTTATTAAAATTTACCTATACATCATCCAAATAAGTTGTTCCATTGGCTTGTTGCTTCTCCATCATCTACAAAAATATTATATGGAGTGCTATGTTGGGCTTCAGATGAGTCAAAAATAGCAATAAATTGGCTAAAATGAATAACCAATAGTTGCATACAAATTGGGAATTTTTCCCATTTTTTTCTCTACAGATTCCAGAATAGTTTGCGATTCGGAACTTAACTGTTCTTTTTGGGGCACATGGATTGTTTTCATTTTTTTTATGATTTAAAATTATTTTCTTTCTTTATTAGTACAAAGTTAAATCGGTTTGTCATGGAACTTGTAACCCAAATCAGCGGAAGAATAGCACAGAATTACGTAGGCTATTAAGTGATGCGTTTCTTTCGGTACGAAGAGGGGGTAGTCCCTTTGTACCTTTTAAAGATCCGGTTGAGATGGCTTTGGTCTGTAAAGCCAAATTCTAAAGATATTTCACTGATGCGCATATCCGTCAGTAATAACCGGCTTTCAATCAGCTTCAATTTGTATAGCATAATATATTGTTGCAGGCTTTCCCCGGTATGTTTCCTGAAATATTCGCCCACATACTTTGGCGAAAGATTAAATGCGCCAGCTATACAATTTACTTTTAATTTTTCCGGCTCGAAAATATGCTGATGCAGGTAATTGATTATAGGCATTACACTTGAAATCTTACCCTTAAATACTTCTTTTTCCTGCAAAGTGAGGTTACGGGCAGCGTAGCTTATAATTGTGTTGATCAACTGCTGTATAATCTGCTCCTTTTGTGGCGAATTATTTTCTTTTTCACGAATAAGAGCTTCTACAGCAGCACGTATAAAAGGCTTGTCAGTAACCGTTTTGAAAATGCAACCCGGAAGATGATTGTGGCTGTTAAAAATATATTCTAGCTCACGGATGTTTTGGCTGTTTTGGGTTTTAAGATAATCGTTATTAAATCTGATAAAGAAAAACTGGCTCAACGATTGAACCTCGAAACTATGCAGATCCTCTGGAAAAATCAGGAATAATTTGTTGGGCGCATAAGGAAGTTGATGCTCATTGATGATTTGGACGCCCGTTCCTTCCATCACAAAAACCATCTCAAAAAAAGTGTTTTTTCGGGCTTTGGCGGTGTAATCCTGCGTTTCGAACCATTCTAATTCATAGGCACTGTATAAATTCCGCACTTCCATACCTGCAATTTTACAAAAAAAATCCAGTAAAAAACCTTGTTTCCTTCCTAGTATTTAATTGAACTTTGTAAAAAACTTTATTATGAATGATATTGCTTATTTGATGCTGCGTCTGGTGGCGGGCATCAGTTTTTTCGGGCACGGCTTGGTACGGTTACCAAAATTGAATGCTTTTAGTCAATGGATGACTGGCAATTTTTCAAAATCAATGTTGCCACAAAATTTGGTTACACCTTTTAGCTACGCCTTGCCGGTGGCAGAATTCACCATCGATATATTACTAATCTTGGGCGTCTTTTCTCCTAAAGTAATTATTGCAGGTTGGGTTGTAATGCTCCTATTAATGTTCGGCACTTGCCTTATAGAGAATTGGGAAGCTTTGCCGTCGCAAATGATACACGCCATCATCCTTATTGCGCTGTACCAATTCATCGCTGCAAACAGCATTTCATTAGACCAATTATTTAAAAAATAAAGATATGATTGACAGAAGAAAGTTTATCAAACAAGGCAGTTTGCTTACCACAGCAGGCTTGGTAGCGACCGCCGTTCCATTTTCTGGAATGGCACAAAGCGGAAAAAATATGCAAGCAAAGCCAAAAGAAACCAAATCAAAGTGGCTGGATGGTTCCCGCTTGGTGGTTTCTGTTTCTATGCAGTTTGAAGCGGGCGGACAACCCGAAAATGCAGAGAGTCCTTTCCCTCAAAATATGGAAAAAGGCTATAAAGATTTGCCAGCTACAACTTGGTATGAGTACGGATATAAAGAAGGTATTCCTCGGATGTTGGATAACTGGGATAAATTGGGAGTAAAAATTACCTCACATATGGTGGGTAGTGCGGTGCTAAAAAATCCGGCATTAGCAAAAGAGATTGTAGATCGTGGTCACGAAGCCGCTGCACACGGAATGAACTGGGCAACACAATATACGATGTCATACAACGACGAGAAAAAATTTATCAAAGACGGTGTGGATGCCATCAAAAAAATTACAAGTTTTGATGCAATTGGTTATAATGCCAATTGGCTACGAAGAGGTGAAAACACCTTGAAGATTTTGCAGGAATTGGGATTCTTGTACCACATAGATGATTTAAGTAGGGATGAGCCTTTTGTTCAAACGGTCAACGGAAAAGCTTTTGTGACGGTTCCTTACACATTGCGTTGCAACGATATTCAACTGATTGAAGGCAAAAATTTCTCCGCAGACCAATTTGTACATCAGGTTAAAATGGAATTTGATCAACTGTATGAAGAAGCCGCAAATCGCAGAAGACAAATGTCAATCAGCTTTCATGACCGCATTGGCGGCACTCCGCAAATGGTACAGGCAGCGAAAGAATTATTTACCTATATCCAAAAGCATGAAGGGGTAAGCTTTAAAAGAAAAGATGAAATTGCAAGAATGGCTTTGGAAGACAAAACGACCATAAGGGAGTAAACATTCCAACCCTCAGTAGTCCACAAAATCAGAGAAATGTATAAGACATTCCGTAAAATCGAAAAGTAGATTCTATTAGCTTGTCGGAACTTTGTATTAGAAATTTTAAACAAATTCATTATGAAAAATACAGTATTTATTACCGGTGCGTCATCTGGTTTGGGAAAAGCAACCGCAAATTTATTTCACCAAAACGGATGGAATGTAATAGCTGCAATGCGCTCACCGGAAAATGAAACAGAACTCGATGCTCTTGAAAATGTACTATTGGTACAACTTGATGTGACCAATCCAACGCAAATCCAGGAAGCAATTGCAAAAGGAACCGAAAAATTCGGCTCGGTTGATGTTCTAATTAATAGCGCAGGATATGGCCTGATGGGCGTTTTTGAAGCTTCAAGTCCTGAACAGATTCAGCAACAATTCGACGTTAATGTTTTTGGTTTAATGAATGTGACAAAAGCAATTCTACCTATAATGAGAGCTCAGAAAAAAGGAACAATCATTAATATTTCTTCATTTGGGGGCATTGCTGCTGGTCCTTTTGCCAGCTTGTAGAACAGTTCTAAATTTGCGGTGGAAGGGTTTTCGGAAGCTTTAAATTTTGAAGTTTCTTCGTTTGGAATTGCAGTAAAAATTATAGAACCCGGAAGTATTGCCACCAATTTTAGAAATGGTATCGAAATGATACAAAATACAATTGACGATTACAACACTGCGTTATCCGCGTTCGTTCCAAAATTTACCAAACGTACAGAACACCTTCCAAAAGCCAGTGCGGAACAGGTCGCGGAAACTATATATGGTGCGGCAACGGATGAACTTCCTCAATTAAGATATGTGATTGGCGAAGACGCACAGTTTTATATTGATTTAAAGAACAAGAATTCCGAAGCACATTTCTTGAGATTAATGCAGGCATAATCTAGCAGAAAAGTTTAAATTTAATACTTAAATTAGAAAAATGCCAGAAGCTTTTATTTCCATAAAATCGGTTGCAGACCTTCATCGTTTTTACAATTACGGAAGCCCAAAACATCCTTTGGTGACAGTGATTGATTTAAAAAACATAAGCCGTTCTGACGAGAATTTTGCCAACTATTTTTACAGCCTTAATTTGTACACGATTGTTTACAAAAAATTTAAAGGAAGTTTAAAATACGGTCGTTCCCATTACGATTTTCAAGAAGGAACTTTGATGTTTACGGCACCCAACCAGGTAATGAGACCGAGTTCAGATACCGAGATTGAGGAAGGTTGGTTTCTGGCATTTCATCCTGATTTTATTTACGGTTGAGATTTAGGCAAAAAAATCCAGAAATACAGTTTCTTTCAGTATGAAACTAATGAAGCTCTCCACATTTCGGAGGATGAAAAATTTTTGCTTGATGAAGTGATTGCAAGAATTAAAAAAGAATATTCCCAGAATATTGACCGTCATACGCAGGGATTGATTTTAAACCAGATTGAAATGCTTCTGAATTACTCCGACCGATTTTACGACCGGCAATTTTTTACCCGAAACAAAACCGGAAACGATGTAACCCAACGTTTTGAAAGTCTCCTTAATGATTATTTTAATGATGACCATCTGATTGAAAAAGGCATTCCCGAAGTAAAATATTTCGCTGAAAAACTGAATCTTTCTTCCAACTATCTATCAGATTTGCTCAATAAATTCACAGGCAAAACGACGATAGAGCACATCCATCTGAAGTTGGTCGACAAGGCAAAAAACATCCTCTTGGGAACCACAAAATCGATAAGTGAAATTTCTTACGAACTCGGTTTTGAACATCCCTCCCATTTCACCAAAATTTTCAAAACCAAAGCAGGAATTTCTCCGTTGCATCTTAGGAAGCAGTTTCCTGAGCAGAATTGAAACATTCAAAATTACTTAACCGCTTCCTTTTTATACTGAACAGGCGTTACCCCCACCACTTTTTTAAATAACCTGGTAAAGTAAGACGGACTTTCAAATCCTAGATCATAGGCAATTCCTGCGACATTACTTTCTGAGCTCAATAAGAGATTTTTTGCTTCTTTAATTAAGTAAATGTGAACGTGCTCCAATGCCGTTTTTCCGGTTTCCTGCTTTAGAATATCGCTGAGATAACGAGGAGAAACAGCTAATTCATTCGCCATAAAATTGACGGTAGGCAGACCATCTTCCACGTGTTTATTTTCCTTAAAATAGTTATCTAAAACCGTAAGGAATTTTTTAACCATACTTCCTGATACATTCGGGCTTCGGTCTATGAACTGTCTTTTGTAAAAGCGGTCAGAATATTTTAAAATAGAATCGATATGCGACAGGATAATTTCGCTGCTGAATTCGTCTGAGTTTTCTTCATACTCTCTTCTTATTTTCTCGTAAAGTTCCCACATAATCACTTCCTCTGAAGGTGAAATGTGAAGGGCTTCATTAATTTCATATTCAAAATAGCCGTACTTTTTGATTTGCTCATTCAGCGGATGTCCTGATAAATAATCTTCGTGGAAAAACATTACAAAACCCTTTTCTGCAAACTGTACATTGCGAACTTCTATGATTTGTCTGGGCTTCATAAAAACCGCCGAACCGTTGTTGTGGTCGTACTTGGTTTTTCCATACAAAACGTAACCAGACTTGATTTTCTTTAAACCAATCATATAAAAATCTCCTGTAAATCGGTCTTCGCCAACAGAATACGTCATCAGTTCTTTGCAGGTCATCAAACTTAATAGAGGATTTTTCGGAGGCTCGAAACCGCTCTTTTTGTGAAGTTCTGTGATGCTTTTATAGTGATTGATTTTTTCCATATTTATTGGGGTTAGAAGTTTTAAGTATGATCAAATTTAGTAAATAAAAAGGAGCCTTTATATCTTGGATTTTATAAGATGAGAGGGAATTTCTGTATTGCTGATAATTGCTTTTTTAAACAGTAAAATAACTATAAACAATGTTACCACAATAATAAAATTAACCAGCGAAAATGTCTGAATATCTTTAATTTCAAATAAATTGATTAATCCGTAACCTGCAACTGAGCTTACCACATACACACCACCGCCCGTCAAACCGCTTGCAATACCCGCATTTGTCGTGAATCTCTGCAAACTGTACGCATAAACATTGTTGAAAATGAAACCCGATAAAAGATGTAGTGATAAAGTGAATCCCAGTAAAAACACCAACCCGTCATACTTTGAAGTGACGGCAAACATTACGAAAACGATGATTAACTGTAAAATAATTGCAGCATTTATTTTTGCGAAAAGTCCTTTTTTAATCATTAATTTAGAAATAATTCCGCCACTCATCAGAGCAATTCCAGAAGCCAGCGAGCTGTATCCTGTGATTACAGGTGAAAATCCGTATACTTTTTCGATGATAAACGGGCTTATCATTCCATAAATTACCAGAAGTGAATAACTTAAACCAATAATTATTAATCCTAAATAAAAATCAGGCGTTCCCAGCATTTTTCTGTAAACTGTTGCGATTTCTTTTCTTTTAAATACCTGAAAATTCTGTAGAGATTCTCCTGTAAACCGAAGTTCAAAAAATAAAATAATAACGGTAAGAATTCCCAAAAGATAAAAGTTAGACTGCTATCCGAAAAGCACCGGCAAGTAACCTCCGATAAACGGCGCAACAATAGGTGCAGTCGCCCAGACAATCGAAAAAAGACTGGTGTAATGTTTCAGTTTTTCACCTTTGTAGAGGTCAACAAAAAAAGCTCTTTTCCCGACGATAATTAATGAAACCGTGATGCCCTGAACGATTCTCATTAAATAAATCACATCAATTTCCGGAACTAAAGCAATAATAAAGCTTGCTAAAGAAAAGGTAACTAATGCAAAAATATTGATTCTGTACCTTCCGAAACTGTCGAGAATACTTCCGATAAAAAGCTGGCTGAATCCTGAACTTACCATAAATAAAAGCAACGAAATCTGCACTTTTTCAACCGGAACATTCAGATCTTCTGCCATAGCCGGAAGTGACGGAATATAAATATCCGTTGTCAACCCGCCCAGCGGAATGAGTATAAATGCCAGCAATGTACTGATGTATAAATATTTTGTATTTTGAAATTTCATCGTGATAATTGATTTTATGAGGAAAACCTTACATTTTAAAACAAAAAAAGTAAATCCAATCTTGAATCGGTTTTACTTAATTTTTCACGTTTTTAAATTATCCGTGCGCAGCTTCGGAAACTTCTTTCCAGTCGTTCCACACCTGAAGCTTTTCTGCGTACACTCTTTCCGTTTTTCTCAATCCTACTTTTCCTAAGAATAAACGAAGTGGCGGATTCTCGCTATCAATTAATTTCAAAATCGCAGGAACCGTTGCCTCCGGTTTTCCATAATCTTCAGGTAACAGACCTTCAGCTTCTCCCAAACTTGATTTCAAAGCATCGTAAGCGGGAATGGCATCACCGTGAACGGCTGAACTTCCGCCAAAATCGGTTGTGTAACCATTAGGCTCAATCATTGTAACGTGAATTCCAAAATCTTTCACTTCTGTTGCCAAAGCTTCGCTGAAGCCTTCTACTGCAAATTTTGTCGCATTATAAATTCCTAAAGTCGGCAAACTCCAAACACCTAAAACACTTGATAGCTGAATCACGTGACCGCTTCCCTGCGCTCTGAAAATCGGCAAAGCCGCCTGTGTTACCCAAAGCGTTACGAAAACATTGGCTTCAAAAACATCTTTGGTTACTTTCTCGCCCACTTCTTCTACCGCTCCAAAAACACCATAGCCGGCATTATTAATTACAACATCCAGATTTCCGAAATAATTTTTCGCTTTATTTACCGCTTCAAAAACCGCTTCTCTGTTGGTAATATCTAAAGAGATAGGAAGGAATGAGTCAGGATATTGTTCTGCCAAATCTTTGTAAGCCTCAATATTTCTCGATGTTGCGGCTACTTTATCTCCTCTTTTAAGGAAAGCTTCTGTCCAAAGTTTCCGAATCATCTTGATGCTCCTGTGATAAAAATTGTCTTTTCCATTTTTAAAAATTTTAATTGTTTTGTTTTTTAATTTTGATAGGACAAAGTTATCTCGCATCGGAGCCAAACCTGTAGCTCAAATCAGCGGAAGAATAGCACAGAATTATGGAATGAGTTTTTAATTTAAATTTTAAAATAAAATCGGAAGAAAAATAGCTACCAATATTTTAGCGACAAAACTGCAAATTTTAGAAGCTGAAGAAGTAATTTCCAAATCACTACATCCTGAAAGTAAAGCAAAGTTTTTGTATAAACTGACCGAAAAAGGCATTAGTCTTCTCCCTGTTTTAATAGAGATTTATTTGTGGGGTGAGCAATATTTTGAGCTGTCTGAAAACCATAAAAAATTTCTACAGGATGTAAAAAAAGACAAAGAAGCTTTTCTAAAAAGGGCGCAAGAAAATATCAGAAAAGAAAAAAAAAGCTCTAACCTTAAGGAGATTTCGAACACTTAATGATTGTAGATTACAAGCCTATTGTGGCACTTTTAGCCTGTTTATTTCAAACAGGCTAAGTATTTCACGTTAAAAAATATCGAACACAAAAAATCAGATTATAACAATTTGATAAAGAGATATTTATGGCTAAAAAAAAGAGACAACTAAAAAATAGTTGTCTCCTTAAGTGACTCAGCGGTGCATTTTCCGAACACTTTTGTAGAAGATTTGAATAAGCTTGTAGAACTATCGAAAATCATCTATAATCAAAAATAGAGTATCGTATAATATTTTTTATAAACCAAGATATAAATTTAAATAACTCCTTAAATTAAATATATTTATCTACAAAATTAAATTATTAAAACCATATAAGACTATATTTTTTGAAATTGTTCAATTGTGAAATGTAAACGTTCTAATAAGTTATCGTAAGTAATTATATCAACAATATTTTTATATTTTCTTTTGACTACCTCAAAATCGTTTTTTTGTTGTGATGATAAATTATTCTCCCTTCCCATAATAATTAATCCATTTGGGTTTGCTATTTTAATCTCAAAGCCTTCAGGCAATTGAGTTTTGTATCTTTTACTTAAAAAAAATTCTCCTTCCAGGCTCCAGCGGTTCAGATAATAGATGTATTTTTCAATTTGCATGACTGTTCCCGAAAGTTCTCTAAGAGGAATATAGTTTTCCCGATAAACACCTTTAGTCATAATGGCATTTTCAAAAGGTTTCTTTATTTCTATAACATCAATATACCCATTAGAATCTACTAAAAGAAGGTCAAGTTGTTTGTCTTTTATCCCATCTGCTAACCTAGCTTGTATAGGAACTGATTTAAAAGCCAAAATATATTTTGGATAGAGCAACAAAATAATCTGTAAAATTTCTTCCTGCCACTGGTGTTCACTATACTGGTTTTCATCTTTTAACATTTCTCGCAATTTTTCAAGAATCGTTTGATATTTTACTAGTTCTACATTGCGGAAAATTTCGGTCAAATTTGTCCCATGCATAAACAACTTTGTATCAAGATACTTCTGGTATACCTTTTCGGCATCCTTGACTCCTTCTAAATAATTTCTTAACAAGGAGGAGAGTCTGGCTTCGACGTATTTACGCCTTTCATAAGAATTTGGAAAATGTTTTAAGAGTTTTTCAAATTCTTCTACGGGAACAGCACTTGGGTTATCCCCACCCAAATAAAAATCATTAGGTGATATATTTTTAATTACTTGGAAAACAGAAACGTCTGAATCCGCAACAAAAAAATTTGTCTTTAATGGAACATTCTTATATATGAATATATCAAAGTTGTCGATAAGAATCCCCCTTTTTACTTTATAATAATCTGCAGTAAGTTCTGCAAATCTGAAGAATGTGGTTACTTCCATTTCGGGATCAACGTAATCGTCTATTTCTGTTGTCTCCTCAAATTCGGCATTATTCAAAATATCCCCTTCTGTATATCGAAAGGTTTTTTTAAGTTTTACCAACCCTTTAGCTTTAATCGTATCTGTTATCCAATTAACAGAACCTGCATATTCAGGAGTGTAACACAAAATCAGCCTGTCATCTTTTTTCAAAAAATTAATCATACGTGTTATCTATCATTTTGTATATCTATTATCTCCCATTCTTCTTTGTTAATACCCGAGAGATATTTATCAAATCTATCTTTGTGAACAGCAATACATAGTAGGTCTGTTGGTCGTGAAAATCCAACATATGCCATTTTTGTAGAGCTCTTATGATGTACTCTCTTATCATCAAAGGCATTCCCCAAGAATTGATTTGTTAATCTTTCAGATTCATAATTACCTTGGAAATACGATTCTAAATATAAAGTAGCACAATGTGTTTGCCCCTTTACGGCGTGAACGCTTGTAATTTCAATTTCAAGCCCTTGTTCCTTGTAATGATTCGAAATTTCTAATTTCTCTACATTAATTTCAAATAATCTGGTTGTATCATTATTGATAAACGATATACTTGTCGAAGGTGCAACTTCAGAAAATATTGCAAAGAAATTTGGGATGTACGCTCTAATCCCTTCAAACACATCATTTGCATTTCCTTTAATTACACCCATTGACCAGTTATAAATATTTAGCTTTAACTCTTCATATTTTTGATGATCTTTTACTCTAATAAAGTCAATTAATTTTTTCTTCGTATAAGGACGCCCATCTAAAGTGTTTATATTTTCTAAGCGTAAAATTTTGAGAAAAGAATTCAAAATATTCTTTCTTAAAGGTTCTAAAGTCTGCTTACTCTTATCATAAAAAAGTAAGTAGCTTTTCAAACAATCATAATCTTGTTTAGGCTTGCTCTTTTCTTTTCTAAATCCTATATGATAATCTTCTAATCTCAATTTGGCATCATCTTGTCGACTGGTATCATCCTCTTTCCAATCGGTATTCCAACAAACAACCTTTATAGGCCTTTCAGGATTTGTAAAACTGCCCTGCTCTTTGTATGCCTTTACTATATGTGCAAATTGAGGGATAAGATTACCAATTGTTTCATTTTCAAATTTCAAGATATGGGGTTTTATAACACACACATTCATACCAACAATATTAAAGTTGACATCATTATACAAGGCAAATCTTTTCACGAAATTTGCAATTGGTTTACTAAGTCTTTGGCTACCGTTTAATCGTAAAACCTCTGCCCTGTCTTCCCAAACATCAATCGCTTTAACCGAATTATATGTAGCTTGATTTTTATCTCCAATTCGTTGGATTATTGAAATGCTGTTTCCATCATCATAGAACACTTTTTCTAACAAATTATATTGATGTGTATCCATGTCTTGCATTTCATCTACAAACACGAAAGAAAAGCGTTTTTGTAAGAGGCTTTTTATTGAATTGTGCTTGTTTAAGTAAATATTTGCTAAGGTAAATGCGTCATTATAGTTTAAGATTCCTTTATTTAATAATCGCTTTTTGACGGCAAACAAATTCTTATAAGTATCTGTATGGCTACCGATTTTAGGAATACTAATTTCCTCAAATGAATCGAAATGAAAGAGTTTATCATTTGGGCCAATGGATAATTCCTCCATAAATTGTTTGAATTTGTTTCCAAGCCTTTTTTCTAATGCTAATCTGCTGCCATAGGGCAGGCTTTTATGCAGGCTTTCCCAAAATATTTCAGAATCAATTCTGATAGGCTTTTTGCCCTTCCAATGAACAAACATTGGTATTGCTAAAAAGGTATCTACAAAACTTTGAATTGTTCCAATAAAATTTGGATAAGAAAAAAGTTTAGGACAATGTTTTTGTACTTTTTCCTTTATCTCATCTATGGCTGTGTTTGTATGAGATATTATAAGAATTCCTGAGCCATCAGAAAAAGGAAGCTTTCGTTCTATAATAAGCAATTTTGCTAAAAGTGCTGTTGTTTTTCCGCTACCGGGAACGGCTTGTAAATCTATGGTATTAAGATTTCTGATAAACGCTTTTCGTTCATCATCAAATTCTTTTCCTTCAGGCAAAAGTATTCTTTCAGCATACCGAATATCGTCGTCGGTTATGTCAATTCCCTGTAGCATACTTAATGGCGTTTACAAGATAGTTTATGGCATCAATTTCCCCAATTTGAATTTCCCTTTCAGGTTTAATCAAATCTTCATCAATAACATTTGCAATTTGATAAGCAATTTCAGTCTTTTTTAAACCTTTATTTATCAATTTTTTCGCAAGGGCTTTTTCAAAATCAGTCCAATCGGTACCTGTATGAATTGCTTTAACTACCGTTTGAAACAGTGTTGTTAAACTTGTTGATTTAAACAACGAATATTCTAATGTCCAGTTTGGAGCTACAAAGTATTGTACACTTTGCTCTGCTTGTCCAATTATACTTTCTATTTTTTGTTGTGTTTCCTGTTGAACAGTATCCATATCCCTTTTTATGTAATCATTTGCGTCTTTTTCATATTCTTTTACATCAGAATCAGTAATTACGGCCACAGGAATTGTCATAAATGGTTCTACATTACGAAGATAAATTTTCGAATAGTGTTCAAAGCCTATATGTCCAATGTTTACAATCGAAACACCCTTTTCTGTTAGATTAATTCCTATAGCTTTTGCTATACTTGGCAAGAGAATTTCTTCCGCCCAACCCTCTACTAAAATGACACCTTTTGCGAAAAATAAATTTGCCTTTGTAGTGTCAAGGAATTTTTCTAAAAACTTATAATTGTCTCCACTTAATTTGGTGTAAGGATCACCCATTGGAAAAGCATTGCCATTATTGCAAATTATTAAATTTTCCAGTTTTAGTTTGGATGCTAAATTTGGACTATGGGTTGTTAGAATTAATTGAATTGCTCCTTGTTTTTGAAATGCCTCTATCACTTGCATCTGGGCTTGTGGATGAAGATGTGCTTCCAGTTCCTCTACTAATCCTAAACGTAAGCCACTCCAATTTGATTTGTTCAAATGAAGTAATTCGGCTGCCATAAATAATCGGTTCAGCGTACCCAAACCTGGGTTGAGTTCATCTTTCAAAAATAAGGTTAGTTTTTCCAGAATGCTTTTTATGTCATTGGAAGTCGCATTAAACGCTGCTTCAAAATTATCACCATAGAAGCCTTTAATATAGATGTCAATCTTATCTTTTATTTGCTTTCCATCCTGTGGCTTGTTAATTTGTTCTTCGCCTGCTTCATTTGTGGTTTTGACTTCAAACTCCCCCTCAAAATAATCTTCTAAACTGGTCTTCAAACTGGAAAAAATATGTACCAACTCATTTGTATTTTCTCTCCCTTTAAATGCTTCATCACCTAAAAGAATTTGTGACAATCTTGAATTACGCTTGGCAACCAATTCATTTTCCGCATCTCGCAACGGCTTCAAATACGTTGTTTTTAGGTATTCTTTTGCTTCTGCCGTTAGCAGATAACCATCTTCATCAACACCAGCCCTTATATCGGCGGGCAATATTTTTCTATCTTGTTTTGTGACATCATAACTTAATCTTAAAAAAGGCGTTGAATTTTCTCCACTGCCTACCCAGCCCAGCCATTCTGTGAAATTTTTAGCTTCATCGGGTACTAAGCTTTCGAAAGTCAATTCTATTTTGAAATGGTTTGTACCATTATAAAAATCTTTATCCTCAACTCGTATATAGTCATAACTATGCGTTTTAAGTACAAGTTTTATGGCATCAATAATGGCCGTTTTACCACTATCATTTTCACCAATAATCACATTTAAACCTTTAGTAAGATTTAAATCCAGATTTGGAATTTCAGGATTTATATCCCCTTGTGAACCGAATTTTCTGAAATTCCACAGTTTTAAATTAGATAAGTACACGGTTATAGTATTAGTATAGTTTATATAATCCCTAAGATATAAATTAAATCCTTATGTCCCTCTCCACCAGAAACCTCTTCTCAAAGCTATATTCCTCTATTTGAAGATTTAATATATCCTTTTATTTTAGCACATTTATAGTTGAGTTAACATCGATAACTTCTAAAAAGCTATACTTTCACCCATTTTCTAATAGGTCTCAAATCCCAAATAATAATTAATTTTTGATAATCTTTTAAAGATATAATTATTATAAATTTAAAAAATACGGTTTCCCGTAATCTTCCGATTTTCTTTATTTCTATTAAAATATACTTAATGATCTTTCGTAGGTTGCCTCACAAAAATATTTCTCTGCAAGCCAAACTATAGTATATTATTATCAAAATTTTTACGTTTGATTTGTAAATTTGCTAAATTCCCTCGCAATTATCAAATTTAAACCTAATGAGCAGGCTACAGTCGATCGAGAATGCATTAAAAGAAATCAACGAAACAGTTTTTCAGGAACTGTGTGATAGTTTTCTTCTGAGAAAAAATCCAAAATATAGAGCTTTTTCCAGAACAGGAAGCCAGCAAGGTAAACAAAAAACAATCAAAGGAACCCCCGATACATTAATACTTCTCCCAAACGGAAAATATCTTTTTGTGGAATATTCCACAAATATTTCAGAAGGAGTCAACAAATTGATAAAAGATATTTCCAATTGTATCGATCATTCTAAGACTACAATTAGTCCTGAAAAAATAGAAGAAATTATTTTATGTGTAAACTTTAAACTGAAGACTAATGAAATTGAAAAGTTACACAAAGTTCTTGAACACACAAATATCAACCTTACGATCAACACTTTAGATTCCTTAGCCATGGAACTCCACTTGCAGCACAGAGATTTGGCTAGCCACTACCTTGGTATTACTTTAGATACTGGACAGATCGTATCAATGGATGTATTCATAAATGAATACAATAAAGCTTCTAAAAGTATTGCAACTCCTTTAGATAACCCATTCTTACATCGAGAATCAGAGCTGTACTCACTTAAAACCGATTTATTAAAGCATGACTTTATTATTTTAACTGGAGCTCCGGGCATTGGTAAAACGAAATTAGTTTTAGAATGCATCAAGAATTTTGTTACTGAAAATAAGTCATATCAGTCTTTCTGTATTTCTTATAAGCATCATTCATTATTGGACGATTTAAATCAATATTTTAATGATGACAAAGATTACATACTTTTTGTAGATGATGCAAACCGAATTGATGCTTTTAACCAAATCTTAGGCTTTAACAGAGGAATAAGAAGTGGAAATTTAAAAATTATTTGCACAGTTCGCGATTACGCATATGAAAGTCTTAAACTTCTATGTACTGACTTTTTACCTCACAAATTACATCTACAAAAATTAAGTGATGAACAAATCACAGATATTATTAAAACTGAACCTTTTAATATTACGAACCATGATTATTTATACACTATCGTTAACATTGCTAATGGAAACCCAAGAATTGCAATAATGGCAACACAGTTGGCAGTTGCTAAGAAAGATATTAATGTGTTAAATGACATTTCTGGATTGTTTGAAATGTATTTTAGCACGTTTATAAAAGACAATGGAGAGTTCTCGAATGATTTCAACATTAAATGTTTAGGTCTAATAGCCTTTTTTCACACAATCCCTTTTCATGATAGAGAAATAACAGAATCAATCCTCAACCATTTTGATATTGGTTATTCAGATTTTTTTCATGCCATAGAAAAACTTGACAGATTAGAACTCGTCGAAATCCAACATAATCATGTCAAAATAGCTGAACAAAATCTAACAATCTATTTTTTTTATAGAACATTTATAAAAGACAAGCTATTATCTTTTGATATTCTTGTTGACAAGTACTTTGAATCTCATCAAAAAAGGTTTGATGAAAATGTAATATCTGCTAACAATATGTTTGATCATAATCATGTTAAGGAGAAATTATATGATTCACTTGTCCGATTCTGGAATAAAACTAAAAACAATGAAGAGGAAAAAGCAATTAAATTTTTGTCCTCTTTTTGGTTTTATCTTCAAAATCAGACACTTGAATATATATACCTAACACTTCAACCTCTGCCAAATCTTGAATTGGATCAATATAATGTAAGCTATGAACCAAATGATTTTGTATACAATCAAAATAAAATAATAAAGCTTCTTGGTCATTTTTTTCGTAATACCTATTATCTTAAAGAATCTTTAGAATTAGGTTTCGAGTATGCTAAAAAGAAACCACAACACCTTCCAGAGCTTATTCATAAAATAGTAGAGGTAATCGGTTTTGATAGAGAGGATGAATCAATTGATTTTTCAAGACAGAACATCCTTTTTGAACTTCTGATTGAAAACCTACAAAACAATGAAACGATTTATGCCGTCGCATTTTTTGAGTTGTCAAAAACATTCTTAAAAATTGAATTTACATCTCACGGATTTCATAATAATATAGTCACAAGTCGTATCTATCGTACACCTAACTATAAGAAAATACAAGACCTTAGAGGAAATATATGGATTACATTTAATCAATATTACAGCAGCTATCCCAAACAAGCCTTAAGCTTACTGCAAAATTTTGGAGAGCCTTATCCAGGTATCTCAAAGGAATTGATGACGTTTGATATGCCCTTTGTTCTTCAAATTATTGAATAACATTTGCAATCAGAGTCATTTGTCGATTGTAGGTATGTTCAAAATCAAGTTAGATTATGGAAAAAACATAAAATAAAGAACGCTGCGTTCAGTAGACTGTTGAATAAATACACTAATGATATTTACAAAGCATATCTGAAATTAGACTGGGATAGAATTAGAGACAAAGAAAGATATGATTACGAAGATTATCGCGAATATGATCGATTAAAAGAAAAAGAAATTAGATCTTCATTTGTGTTTTGTAATGTAGCAGAAGTAACTAATTTTTATAATACTTTCAAATATTTAAAAAATCAGGCAGCAAATGACTTTGAATATAATAATTCTTTGGATTTTGTGGTTGATGAAAATTATAAGCATAACAAAGAGCTCGGTCTTGCTTTTTTAAAGGAAATTATTAAAGACGATAACTCAGTAGATTACATACCAATAAAGATTTTTCAAAATAATCTTAAAAATGAAAAAGAGAGCGCTTCCCTTTGGAATATAATAACTGAAGAGAAATATCAACATCAAGCATCTTGGGAATTGTCTTACTTCTATTATTTAGATGATTCATTGATTAACAATTCCTACATTAAAAAACTTATTAATAGTATTAGAAAGATAAATGAGAGAACTTACATCTACTTTGAATACTTGCACAAGTTTTTGAGAATAGACTCTACAATTTTCCATAAACTCATTAACATTATAACAGAAAAAGACGAATCAGAAAACATCGAAATTATAGTTCAAACAGACTTTCTTGAAGAAAGTTTGGAGTTACTAAATAATGATTTAGAATTAGTTAAGAAGCTATTTATTCAGCAAAGTAAAATTCATAGGCTTTATGATTATAATGGTAAAATATTTTTGAACATACTGCAACAAGATACAAGCTTTCTTGCCGATTACACTGACTACTTTTATAAAGATGCTAATAACAAGAATTCAGGAAACAATAAAAAATTAAAGCTCATTTGGCAGATTAAAGATATTGAGTCCTCATTATCTAAGACCTTAGACCATTTCGCTTCTAAAGAAAGTTATCTTATTGCAGTTGGAACACATGATTGCAATGTGTTTTTTGAGAATATAGATATTCTGCATCGTGAAAGAGCTGCTACTTTTTTGAGAAAGTATTGTATTGATAATTATGAAAATCCCGACCGTATGAATCTGTTGATTAATATTGTCAGACACTCATTCAAAGAATTATTTGAGCAAATAATCTTACTATTCCTAACCTTTACACAAGATGTAAAGTTATTTGAGCAGATTTACTGGATAGGTAATGGAGGAACCGTAGTAACCGGTAATGTCATATTTGGGGACATCAACGCTGCCGAATGGAGAAATATATTATCTATTGTGGGCAGGTCATCTCTAGGTATTTCTCTACTTCCAATTAAACGTCATATAAATGATAAAATCGATCACCATCTTGAATACGGTGAGTGGGAAAGAAAAAAAAGTTTTTTGGGGCGATATTAATAAGAAAATTATTCTAAATAAGAATTATTACCTTTGATTATGGCATATTTAATAAAAAAATTCTTATCAAAAACAGTTGAAGAAATAATATTATTAACACCTAAACCTTACTGGGCTGTCAATGAAAACAGTTCCTCTATAAAAGCTTCAGACTTACTTCCGGAAGAAGGTATTTTTAAAATACATTTTGTAAGAACCGAGGAATTGGTTAAAAATTCTGATTTTAGAGAGGTAGATATGACATCTTTATTTCTTCCTGAGAATATTAAAAGTAATAATAATCATAGAATATATAGAATCATACAACATTGGATCAATAAGGAATATCTTGATCCTCCAAAAATACATTTCAACGTATTTGAGAAAAAAATTGAATTCGAGGACGGCCGTCATCGAGTTAAAACTTCTTATTTATTAGGATATGAAGTAATTCCTGTTGCTATACATTTCGAAGATGTTGACGCTATTGGAAATCTAATTAAACTATCCGACAGTGATACTCTCAAACAGAGTCTATAAAACACTTTCATGAGTATCATTAAAAATTCTTGTTAGTTTCATTATTTGGTCTGTAGTGTATGGATGATGTATAAACACCTAACTTAAATGTTTTTAAATTAGATGTTAATTACGTCACATTTATGAAAACAGCTTACTTATACGTCAGAGTAAGTACTGACGAACAAAAAAGAAAGGGTTACTCATTACCGGATCAGGAAGACCGATTACTGAAATATTGTAAATATAACAATATTGAAGTCAAAGGAATTTATCGCGAAGACTACTCTGCTAAAAATTTTAATAGGCCTAAATGGAAGGAATTATTCTCCGAAATTAAAAAGAAACCAACAGAAGATAAGAACATATTATTTATAAAATGGGATCGATTTAGTCGAAATATCGAATATGCTTATGAGATGATTGAAAAACTTCGAAAATATAAAACGACACCAATGGCAATTGATCAATACATTGATTTATCTGTGCCAGAAAATATAATTTTGCAAGCTCTACATTTAGCTTTTCCAGAAGCAGAAAATACTCGGAGATCTCAAAATGTTTCTAATGGCATTCGTCGGGCAAAATTAATGGGAAGATATCCTAATAAAGCTCCCATAGGTTTCCTCAATGTGACATTAATGGATGGAAAAAAAACTATTGTTCCTAAAGAGCCTGAAGCCGAAATTATAAAATGGGCTTTCAATCAAGTTGCTATGAATGACCATAAAATATCTGAAATTAATAGAATAGCTAATGATAAAGGACTTATATGTTCAAGATCGTATTTTTTCAGAGTCTTGCGTAATCCAGTTTATTGTGGGCATATATTAATAAAGCATAACACTAATGAAAACCAAATTATCCTGGGACTACATGAGCCCTTGATTTCAGAGTCATTATTTTATCAGGTACAGTCTGTGATTAATACAGAAAGAAAAATTACGGCTAAAAGAGATGATATAAGAGAAATGTTTTTCCTTAGAGGTTTTTTGATTTGTCCTGTTTGTAGTCAAAAACTTACTGGGAGTTTTTCAAAAGGTAAGCTGAAAAGATATCCCTACTACCATTGCAATAATGGCTGCAGTATTAGGATTGGCGCAGTTTTACTTAATGATTGCTATCAAAATAAACTTCAAGAATTAATACTATCAAATAGTTGTATTGAATTATTTAAGAAAATATTGGAAGATCAGAATATAAAGACTCAGAAGACAAGTTATTTACACACTCAATACTTAGTAGAAAGAAAAATAAAAGAAGAGAATTTAACTCTTTCCAAAGGTAGAAAATTACTTATAGCTGGAATTTTAAAAATTGATGATTATAACGCATTAAAAAAAGAGAATCAAGTCAATACAAAAAACCTTAAAATGGAAAGCCGTAATATTTCTAATAAATTAAAAGCTATTGATAACAGTAATCAAATAAAAGATAAAGCATTAGTCAAAATTTTTCAAAAATTTTCAGAGTTTGATATTTCGGATAAAAAACATCTGGTGGATCTTATTCCTCCGATTGATATTGACTATAAAACAGGAAGTCTTTCTTTAAATTTAAATCATGCATTCTCAAAAATATTCTCAAAAAAAGCAACAAAAAAAATATTGGAAAAAATGAATTTCATTGATAGGAATATTTCAGTAGAACAAGCAATTATTATTTTGGCTAAAAATGGAATCTTGGTAAGCGATGATGAAGCTAAAACTATATTAGAATTACTATATTTAATAGCAAAAAATCACAACAAATCAGAAGAAAGAAAAATCCAAAATATTAAGGAGATTTCGGACAATTAATGATTGTATGTTACAAGCCTATTGTAGCAATTTCAGACTGTTTATTTCAAAAAATATAAGCATTTTACGCTTAAAATATCGAATACAAAAAATCAGACTATAAAATTTTAATAAAGAGATATTTATGGATTAAAAAAAGTAAACAACTAATAAATAGTTGTCTACTTAAGTAAGTCGACGCACGTATATAAAAATACTTTTAGTTTTCTTAGATTGTCTTTATATTAATAATATTTTTTCTTCAGCCACAAACTTGTTTTCACTAATAAGATAAGCACAGGAACTTCCACCAATGGTCCGATAACACCTACGAAAGCTTGTGGAGAGTGAATGCCAAAAACTGCTATTGCTACTGCTATCGCCAATTCGAAATTATTGCCGGTAGCAGTAAATGCGATTGAAGCATTTTTATCATAGGGTATATTTAAAGATTTGTTGATAAAGAAGCTAACAAAAAACATTAGTACAAAATAAATAACCAACGGTATGGCAACTTTTATCACATCCATAGGCAGTTCTAATATTTTATCTCCTTTCAGACTAAACATTATTATTATGGTAAATAGTAAAGCATACAATGTGATTGGCGATATTCTTGGAACAAATTTTCTGTTATACCATTCTATACCTTTTAATTTAATAAGAAGATAACGACTTAGAAAACCTATTAGAAATGGAATACCTAAATAAATCAATACACTTTCGGTAACATCTTTCATTGATACGGTTATATTGAAGTTGGCTAGACCTAATTTGGCGGGCAATATATTGATGAACAACCAAACTAAAAGGCTGTAAGACACCACTTGAAAGATGCTATTCAATGCAACCAGCATAGCGGTATATTCTCTGTTGGCTTTTGCTAAGTCACTCCAAACAATGACCATTGCAATACATCTCGCCAAGCCTATCAGTATCAATCCTGTCATATAATCAGGTTCATTTCGTAAGAATAAAACGGCTAATCCAAACATCAGCATCGTACCAACAAACCAATTGAGAAATAACGAAAGACCTATTACTTTTTTATCTTTGAAAGCTTGAGGTAATAATGAATAATCAACTTTTGCCAAAGGAGGATACATCATCAAAATCAAGCCTATTGCCAGTGGAATATTTATCGTTCCTACCGACATTGCGTTTGTTATTTGTGAAATTGCAGGAAAGAAATATCCTAAGCCAATACCTGTTGCCATTGCAAGGAATATCCATAAGGTAAGATAATGGTCAAGAAATTTTAGTTTTGGTTGCATAAAACTATTTTTTAATCTTAGAGAAAACGTAGAACATTTCAGAAGCTATCTGCAAGCTTCTTTCTGCATATACTTGTGACTGCTGTGGTGTGTTATCAGAGATTTTAGGGTCTTCAAATGTGATAGGAATTCTTTTTTTTGCTCCTGCAATGAAAGGACAGCCACCGTCTGCTTGGGAACAGGTCATAATTGCTGCAAACCCAGACGTAGGATTGAACGGACTATCATATCTTTTTGAAAACCCAATTACAGGTGATGAATCTTCATTGTACTTAATAGAATATATGGGGTTATTGCCGTCTGCAATTTTGAAGATATTAAAGCCTTGATTAATGAGTGTCTCAACCACTTTTGGAAATAATGCTGTTTCTTCCGTACCTCCCGAATAACAATGTACGTTTAGAATATTGAAATAAGCAGCTCCTGCTTGTGCCCAGATTTGTGATAGATGGCTTCTGCGCGAGTTATGGGTACAAATGAAATTGATATTAATATCTTTTCCTTCATCCATTTTTTGCTGTACAAAATCAATTAATGGTTGCAATGTCATTTTTCTTTCCTCGCTGATGTTTTGATAATGTAATTGTTCAAAAGTATTTGTTAATTCTGAATACATAGGCGTTGTTTAAGTTTTATTGTTTATTAATCTATTCCGACATTTTTGCTTCTAAGCTCCATAAGGACATTGTCTTTCCAAACCCCATTCTTTTTACCTATCTTTTCTCGGTAGCCAACTAATCTGAATCCGCATTTCTCGTGCAGCCTGATACTATTTTCGTTTTCAGCGAATATACCAGACTGCAATGTCCATATCCCATTTTCTTCACTCTGATTGATCAATTCTTTCAACAATATTTTTCCAATTCCTTTTCCTCGTGCTTCCTGTGCGACGTAGACGCTGACTTCTGCGACACCAGAATAGACACACCGACTGGAAACAGGTGTTAGAGATGTCCAACCAAGCATTTTTTCATCATCGTAAATACTGATCCTGCAAAAATCTAGGTGCCCGTTATCCCATTCCTCCCATTGTGGAGAATCGTTCTGAAAAGTGGCTATATTGGTGGCCAAGCCTTGTTTGTAGATTTCGATTACTTCCGAAAAGTTGTCTTTGGTTATAGGTTTGATTTCCATAATGCAGTCTTTTTTTAGCAACAACCTGACTTGGGAGTGCAGCAAGTATTATTCGAATCAGATGATTCCACAGTTTGATTTCCTTCAGGAATTCCACAAGCCTCATTTGCCAGACAAGCAGTTTGTTTATTTTTCAGAACAAAATTATTCCCGTTAAAATCTAAATCATACTTACCGATAGTTTCGCTTTGATATTCAACCTCTATCTCTGAATCTTCGATTCCTAGTTTGTCCTCACAAAGTGAGATGATGTCTAAGAGTTTGGTAGGTTTCAACCTATGTTCAAAGTCATTCGCATCCCACAATTGGAAATTGACAACCTTTTCATTTCTGGTATTGCCACCGCAGTCTATAAAATTCTTTGTGATAACCCCTATTTCTGTAACGTGGAAATGCTCAGGAACAAATTTTCCATTCTCTAACTGAAATTCGACATTGTTCAGTGTAGGTAAGATTGCTTTGATTTTTGATAGTTTCATAATAATTAATATTTGATATTATTTAATTTATATATTGCAATATGACGATAATAAAGATTATAAAAAAAGTTGTTAGCAACATTGCCCAACTTTTACATCTTGTTCAAAAAATTGATTGAACAATCCTTGAATCTCTTTCCATTTTTTATCTTCGATACAATAGCAAACAGATTTTCCTTCGATAGTCCCTTGAATAATCCCGATACTTTTCAGTTCTTTCAAATGTTGAGAGATAGTTGCCTGTGCCAGTCCAAGTTCATCCACTAGGTCATTACAGATACAAGCTTTCTGATTAATGATGTATTGGAGGATTGCGATTCTTGCAGGATGTGCCAAAACTTTAAAGAGAGAAGCTAGACTGTTTTGCTCATCTGTGAATATTTCAGTTTTAGTAAGTCCCATAATTTATATTTTTATATTGCAATATTACGATAATAATTAAAATCCACAAGTAAATTAAAGCATTTCCTTTGTAAAATATACAAAGTCTTTAGTGTCCTTATCTCAAATTATTGTTTAAAAAACTATCACTAAATTTAAAATCATATCAGAACTACTATACTTAATAGAAAAACCTACAATAAGTAAAGGAGAGACAAAGCTCTGACCTTAAGGAGATTTCGAACACTTAAGGATTGTAGATTACATGCCAGTTGTGGCGCTTTCAGACTGTTTTTTTCAAACAGACTAAGCATTTTACGTTTAAAATGTCGAACACTAAAAGTCAGATCATAAGGACTTGACAAAGAGATATTTATGGTTATAAAAAAGAGACAACTAAAAAATAGTTGTCTCCTTAAGTGAGGCAGTGCATTTTTCGAAAAATTTTGTAGAGGATTTGAATAAACTTGCAGAGCTTGCGAAAATCAATATCATCTAAAAATATAAGTTAAATATGGATTTTTAAAGAGAACAGAAACGATGTTTATATCTTTTGAATTTGTTCAATTGTAAAGTATAAACGCTCTAACAAATTATCATAGGTAATAATATCTACAATATTTTTATATTTTCTGGTAATGTCTAACTAACTGTGTAAGTTAGATAGACACTACTCTTTATTTATAAGTTTTGCTAAAGTTTACACATACCAAATGCCACCAATGCCATTTGGTATTTAAAAAATTGTATACAATTTCTTATTATTAAAACTTCATTTTTTGAATTCTCACAGCATTTAAGATTGCTAATAATGCTACACCAACATCTGCAAAAACAGCTTCCCACATTGTAGCTAGTCCACCTGCTCCCAAAACCAAAACGATTGCTTTCACAACAAAAGCAAGAATAATATTCTGCCAGACAATTTGTTTTGTCTTCTTTCCAATATTAATTGCCATTGGGATTTTAGACGGTCTGTCATCCTGAATTACCACATCGGCTGTTTCTATAGTAGCATCACTTCCCAAACCTCCCATAGCAATACCTACATCACTTAAAGCAACCACAGGCGCATCATTGACACCATCTCCAACAAATGCTACACTTTCATTCTTAGATTTTATTTCTTTGACTTTATTTACTTTATCCTCCGGAAGTAAGTCTCCGAAAGCATTATCAATTCCCAATTGTTGCGCTACATATTTTACTACTGTACCTTTATCTCCACTCAACATTGTGGCTTTTACATTTAGATTGTGCAGTTTTTCTACTGTCAGTTTTGCATCTTCTTTGATACTGTCAGCAATGGTAATATAACCCGCAAATTTCCCCTGATAAGCTATTGCAATAACTGTATAAATAATATCAGCAGGATTAATATCGTAATTAACATTAAATTTATCCATTAACTTAAAATTCCCTACCAACAGTTCATCACCTTTTACGTTTGCTTTCAGACCGTGTCCTGCTATTTCTTCAACGTTCTGAAAGTTTAGGGACTGATTTATTTCTCCAACATATTGATGAATAGCTGTCGCTACAGGATGTGTACTATTACTTTCCAATGTATTGACCATTTGAAGTAGTTCAGTTTTGTCAAAAGCAGGATTGATATTCACTTCTTGGACTTCAAACACGCCTTCCGTCATTGTTCCGGTTTTATCCATCACAACGTTTTGGATTTCTGCAATCTTATCCAAGAAATTACTTCCTTTAAATAAAATTCCATTGCGGGAAGCTGCTCCGATTCCCCCAAAATAGCCTAATGGAATTGAAATTACCAACGCACAAGGACAAGAAATCACTAAGAAAATCAATGCTCTGTACAACCAATCCCTAAATATGTAATTATCTACAAAAAAATAAGGTACTACACATATAAGAATAGCTAATACAACAACTATTGGCGTATAAATTCTTGCAAATTTTCTGATGAAAAGTTCTGTTGGTGCTTTTTGTGAAGTCGCGTTCTGAACCAATTCAAGAATCTTACTTAACTTGCTGTCTTCATATGCTGTAGTAATTTTAATCTGGGCTACAGTTTGTAGATTAATCATCCCTGCCAGAACAACTTCGCCCTTATTTTTAGTATCGGGTTTACTTTCGCCTGTTAAAGCAGCGGTGTTGAATGATGCAGAATCACTTATCAATTCTCCGTCTAAAGCCAGTTTTTCGCCTGATTTCAATTGAATAATATCTCCGATTTTTGCTTCTTTTGCTTTAATTGTCTTGGGAGTATTATTTTCTAAAATGGTAACCTCATCCGGTCTTTGGTCCAGCAAAGCTTTGATATTACTTTTTGCTCTAGTAACTGCCAAAGTTTGAAAAACTTCTCCTACTGCATAGAACAGCATTACTGCAACTCCTTCCGGATATTCTCCTATTATAAATGCTCCGATGGTTGCAATACTCATCAGGAAAAATTCTGAAAACACATCACCTTTCATAATACTTTCGTATGCTTCTTTCAATACTGGTAAGCCTACAGGTGCATAAGCTGCGGCATACCAGACAATTCTTACCCATCCAGTAAACCATTGTTGTGGAAAGAAATTATCCATTCCTATCCCCGCTAACAAAATAGTTAAGGAAATAATGGCTGGCAAAAACATTTCAAATGTAGTTTTATCCGTACTTCCGTGGTCGTGACCATCATCGTCGCTATGACCGTGACTATGTCCATCTTCTGAGCTGTGCTTTTCTTCTTTTAAAAGCTTGTTTGCATTTTTATCTATTTTTTCTTCTTGAGGGGAACAACATAGTTGTTTTCCGTTAGAATCATATTGATGTTTATGTTCCATAATATTTAATGATTATTGGTTACTATTTACATTTCGTAATAATTTGTGTTTTCTTTCTTTGTTGGCACGTTTACTTCGCCAATCATTTGAAGAATATTGATTTCTATAGTTTGAGCCAAAGATGTCATTGGGGTATCAACTGGTGTATTTTCAAATGGGTCTTGCATTATGATTGCGGTCTTTTCTATGGCAATGAAGATGATTGGAACTATTATCGTTGTTGCAATCTCAACCGTTAATTGAGAATCTTCTAACCCAAAAGGAAGTAGAAATGCAAACACGTAAATCAATGTATGAAGCAAAATACTGTATGCTCTAGGAAATACTGTATTCTTCAATCTTTCACATTTCCCCATACTATCGCATAGTCTCATAACAACCTCATTCATTTGAATTTCTTTAAAATCAGAAATATGTCCTTCTTGTGCAATTTTCCTGATTTGATTCGAGTGTTCATCAAGTAAAGCATTAGGAATATTCGCAGCCACAATTTGATGTGACTGCAAGTATTCTTTTACTCTATTTGAAAAAGTCTGTTTTCTTAAAGCTTCACCTAAAGCATAAACCCAAATAATCTGTCTTTCAGCGAATATCTTCGTCTCTCTATCATTATTGGTGGCAAATTGTTTAACCAATCTTATCAAAGACCTTGAGTCATTCACAATAGCCCCCCAAACCGTTCGTGCTTCCCACCATCTCTCATACGATTGTGCAGTTCTAAAAGCTAGAAGCAGGGAAACTGCCGTACCCAGAAGTGCTGGAATACTTAATGGAATCGAAATATTCTTAAACACTGCAATATCATCCAAAAAGCCCATTACAAAGGCAAACAATACAATAAGTAAAATTTGAAATTTGATTTGACGAACAAAGTATCCAATTGAAATTCTTTTGTTGAGTAGCATAACTTTATGTGTTTTGAAATTTGATTTTATCTGTTATTTTTAAGAAAAGCAGTTCTGGTCTTTACAATTTTCAATGCCACATATAGCATCATAGTTACAAAACCACCAACTATAAAAATGAAATTATAATGACCGTGATTCTGAATAGTTTCTCCGATTAAATCAAAAACTGTAAAGATTAAAAACAGTGCAAAGAGTCCGTTTTTCTCTTTCAGTAATACTTTTTGAACACTGAAAGTCAACTCGTTATTTTTAAACAATGATAAATTAGGAATAAATACAGGAACTTTTTCTGCCCAAGAACTGTAATAATTTCCAAATTTTCTTTCCAAAAATTGCTCTTCAGCAAAGATGATTCGCTCGTAGTAAATCCAATAAAAAAAATAAAGGAAATAATGAACCAAACATTTTCAGTAAACATTCCCAAGCCAAGCCACATAAAAAAGTTTCCTAAATAAAGTGGATTTCTAACAATACTATAAATACCCGTAGTGTTAAGTTTATCTGCAACCTGACCTTCTTTTGTATTTCTTCCGGAAGTGTTCTTAGGTGTAAAACCTACGGTATAAATTCTTATTCCCAAACCAATGATGCTTACAAACAGACAAAACAGTTCATAGTAAATTGAACAATCAAAACTTTCTTTTTTTAAACTAGTTTGGACTAAAACCGCTAAACCAACAACCAAAACTATAAGTGGTAAGAAACTTCTGTATCTGAAAAGCCAATTTCCTTGTTTTTCAAGTTCTTCTTTTAAAGCCATTTTTAATATTTTAGAAATTAGTTAATGTTCGTGTTCTCCAGCATTAGATAATTTAGCATTCACAAAAAATGTTCCTTTTATTACTATATCAATATTTGCAGGAATTGCATTTACTGTAGTAATTGCAGTATAACCCATATCAGAAGAGCCTTTAACAACTTCAGTTTTTTCAAAATTTATCGTTTTTGATTCTTTTTCTGATATCTTCTTTTCATTTGCGTGTTCGCCTTCCGCTTCATTATGTTCTTCAATCTTTTTGTTGGTTTTTACGAAAACATAATATTTTCCGTCAGCTTCAACGATGGCTTCATCTGGAACTGCTGGTGTTGTGCTTTTATCAAGACTTACAATCCCTGTGATGTTCATTCCATCAATCAACCCAGCTTTGTTACCAGTTACAGCACAATGAACTGAAATTGTTTTACTGTCATTTTCGAATGATGAGCCAATGCTATATATTTTCGCATCATATTCGGTTTCCGGATTGTTGGTCAATTTGAAATGAACAATTTGACCAACTCGCATCTTCGGTAAATCTTTTTCAAAAACCTGTAAGTCCAAATGAATCGAGCCGTTGTCTATAACCTCAGCAACAGGTGCGGAAATATCTACATAACTTCCAATTTGTGCATTGATATTACTTATTGTACCACTTATCGGAGAAGTAATACTCAATCCTGCTCTTAAATTACCATTATTGATTTTTCCAGGATTGATGCCCATCATTTGAAGTTGTCTTAACAATGATGCTCTTTGAGTACGCAATGTTTTGAGTTCAGCGTCGGAACTTTGAAGATTTTTCTTTGCTCCTGCATCATTATCAAACAATTCTTTTTGTCTTCTATATTCCTGTTCGGCAAAAATAATTCTGTTGTTTACAGTAAGATATTGTTCCTGCAACTGGATGTATTCTGGATTAGAGATGGTAGCAATGACCTGTCCTTTCTTGATGTAATCTCCAATCTGTACATTTAGTGTTTTGATGACACCTCCATAAAGCGATGTTACAGTTGCTTTATTATTGTTGGGAACACGCAACGCTCCATTAGCTTTGATAGTAGAGGTCAATTCTTTCATTTCTACTTTGCCTAATGTAATACCTACCGCTTTTATCTGCTCCTCAGTTAGAGAGGCGATTGTTTGAGGTGCTTCTTCGTGAGTGCTTTCTTGAGATACTTTTTCGGCATTCTCTGTGGCAGCTTCTTCTTTTTTCTCACAACTAGCAAGTAAGACAGAAATTAGTGCGATATATATGATTTTTCCTTTTATCATCATTTTATTTATTGATTAATGAATTAATAGTAATTACAGCTTGATTGACCTGTTGGATGGACTCAAGGTATTTTAATTGAATATTGGTTGCTGTCTGTAAAGCAAAAAGATATTCCACGTAAGAGATTTCTCCTGTCTTGTAACCAAGCTGTCCTGCTTTCACAATTTTTTCGGCATTTGGCAAAGCTTGCTTTACATAATAATCATATTGTAAAACATTCTGCTGGTACTGACTCAGCATATTCTCCAACTGTACTGACAACTGCTTCTGTTGAAACTTTGCATTAGTCTCTGCCGCTTGCTTTTCATATTCCAGAGACTGAACTCTTGCTTTTGTTGCTCCGAAAGTCAGAGGAATAGCGACACCTAAGCCTACGCTACTGAATCGATTTCCAGCATTATAAAATTTTTCCTGACCGTTGGCAGTGTGAAAACCAATTAACGATTGATTCGTATATCCAATATTAAATTCCGGCATACCTTGAGACTTTTGTACTGCTTTATTTTTTTCTGCAATTTCCATTTGCTGATAAAAAGCTCTCACGGTTGGATGATTAGCAAGAGCTGTACTATCCAAAATATACTCTGCTTTTAACGGCTCATAATTTCTATTAGCTGAAATCTGAAATTCATCTTTAGTATTCAATAAAATTTTTAGATTTTGATAAGCATTGCTGAGATAAACCTTGTTTTGGTTGAGTAGAAGATTGATTTCACCCCTTTGTGTTTCAGCCGTGTTGATTTCAATTTTCTTGATATCTCCTGCTTTGAATCTAACAGTTGCAATCCTTATAAAATCCTGATACAAACTATCCAGATAAGAAAGTTGTGATTGGTTATATTGTAAATATTCAATCTGATAATAATAGGTTCTTACCTGTTTAGCGAGTTCGTTCGCAGAAACAGCTTTATCAATCTGCTTTGCTTTGATTTCTTCTGCAATAAGTTCTTTTCTTGCTTTAAATAAAGTCGGAAACGGAATATTTTGCGAAATGGAAAATGACTGGTCGAACTTTGGGCTATTGTACTGACCAAGTAACGCATCAAAATTCATTTTAGGCAGTTCGTTCGCTGTTGGCTTCAATGCTTCACTAACTTTGATGTCCAAATCTTTTGATTTTATCTGGTCATTATTTTCCAAAGCTATCTGTGTCGCCTGCTCTATAGACAATGCTCTGCTTTGCGCTGTAAGAGTCTGACCAAACATCAGCATTCCAAAAATTATAACAGTCGTCAAAGGTTTTACCTTCAATTTTCTTCTGTTAATTTTTGTATTAAAAATAATGTATAACATCGGCAAAACGAATAATGTAAGGAAAGTCGCTGTAACCAATCCTCCGATGACTACAGTTGCCAAAGGTTTTTGTACTTCAGCACCTGCTCCTGTAGAGATAGCCATTGGTAAAAATCCTAAAGAGGCTACTGCAGCAGTCATCAATACCGGACGAAGCCTTGTCTTAGTTCCTTCCATCACTCTTTTTAAAACATCAGTTTCTCCATCTTTTTCCAATTGGTTGATAGTTCCAATCAGTACTATACCGTTGAGAACAGCAACACCAAACAATGCGATGAATCCAATTCCTGCGCTGATACTGAATGGCATATCTCTTATGACTAATGCGAATACACCTCCTATTGCACTCATCGGAATTGCCGTAAATATTAATCCTGCTTGTTTGAAAGAACTGAATGTAAAATACAATAGCATAAAAATGAGTAAGAGAGAAACCGGAACAGCAATCAACAACCTTTTACTTGCAGCCTGTAGATTTTCAAACTGACCTCCGTAAGTGAAATAGTATCCTGAAGGCAGTTTTATCTGCTTATCCAGCTTTTGCTGAATATCATTCACAACACTTTCTACATCACGACCTTTCACATTGAAACCAATTACAATTCTTCTTTTTCCTTCTTCACGGCTGATTTGAGCCGGCCCCAATTTATAGCTAATATTTGCAACTTGAGAAAGAGGAATCTGCGCTCCGGAATTGGTGGAAATCATTAGAGTATTGACATCATCCATATTGGTTCTGTGAAGACTGTCTAATCTTACCACTAAATCAAATCTCCTTTCATTTTCAAAAACCTGCCCAGCTGATTTTCCTGCAAAAGCTGTACTCAGAGCATTATTAACATCTTCGATATTCAATCCATAGTTTGCCATTCTGGTTCTGTCATATTCCACATTGATTTGGGTAAGACCACTTACCCTTTCAATTTGTGGAGACGTTGCTCCATCTACCGTCTGAATAACCTTTGAAACTTTATCTGCGTAAATTGCTAAAGAATCTAGATTTTCTCCAAAAATCTTAACCGCTACATCTTGTCTGATTCCAGTCATCAATTCATTGAAACGCATCTGGATTGGTTGATTTTTTTCAAAGAAAACACCGGGAATTACTTCTAATTTTTCACTGATTTCATCTGCTAATTCTTCATAAGATTTCTTGGTTTTCCATTCGTCCTGAGGTTTAAGTACTACAATCAAATCCGTAGCTTCTTGAGGCATAGGGTCAGTTGGAACTTCTGCTGAACCTGTTTTTCCAACAACCATTTTAACTTCATCAAATTCTTTAATAATTCTGGATGCCTGCATAGATGTTTCTATGCTCTGACTAAGAGAACTTCCTTGTGGCAAAATGCAGTGAAAGGCATAATCTCCTTCCTGTAATTGTGGGATGAACTCGCCACCCATATTTTTGAAAATCAATAAGCTGACAACAAACAATGATAGAGTTGCTCCAACTATCCAATATTTGAATCTAATCGCTTTTTCCAACATCGGTTGGTAAATGTTCTGCAACTTATTCATCATCTTGTCTGAGAACGTTTCTTTATGAGATACTTTTTTTGAAAGGAACAAAGCACTCATCATAGGGATATATGTTAAAGACAAAATCAATGCTCCAAGAATAGCAAAACCAACTGTTTTTGCCATTGGAGTAAACATCTTTCCTTCTACGCCTGCAAGTGTTAAAATTGGGATGTAAACAATTAGGATGATAATCTCTCCAAAAGCAGCACTGCTTCTAATTTTAGACGCTGAAAGAAAAACCTCTTCATCCATTTCAGATTGAGTCAGCATCTTGGTGCTTTTCCTTAAACCTAAGTGATGAAGCGTGGCTTCGACAATAATTACAGCACCGTCCACAATCAATCCAAAATCGATTGCTCCCAAACTCATCAGATTGGCACTAACGCCAAAAACATTCATCATCCCCAGAGCGAACAAAAGAGAAAGGGGAATGGCTGATGCCACAATGAGACCTGCTCTAAGATTACCTAAGAAAATAACTAGTACAAAAATGACGATTAGCGCTCCTTCAATTAAATTTTTCTCAACTGTACTGATAGCTCTACCTACCAAATCGGTTCTGTCCAGAAAAGGTTCTATTACTATATCGTTTGGAAGAGACTTTTGAATTGTAGGAATTTTATCCTTGATGTTATTCACTACTTCATTACTATTAGCACCTTTCAGCATCATCACAATACCTCCAACTGCATCTACCTTTCCGTTATAGGTCATTGCTCCGTATCTTACCGCTTTACCAAATTGAACATCTGCTACATCTTTGATAAAAATAGGAACACTTCCGGTATTGTTTTTTACAGGAATATTTTTAACATCTTCTAAGGATGTTACAATACCAATTCCACGAATGAAATAGGCATTAGGCTTCTTATCTATATACGCACCACCTGTGTTCTGATTATTTTTTTCTAAAGCAGTGAAAATATCCGTAATACTAATATCCATCGCTTTAAGACGATTCGGGTCTATTGCAACTTCATATTGCTTTAATTCTCCACCAAAACTATTGACCTCAGCCACACCCGGAGTTCCATTAAGCTGCCTCCTAACAATCCAATCCTGCATTGTTCTTAGTTCCTTGGATGTATATTTATTTTCACTTCCTTTCTTTGGATGTAGGATATATTGGTAAACTTCTCCTAACCCCGTACTTACAGGAGCCATTTCCGGAGTACCGACTCCTTTTGGAATCTCTTCTACAGCCTGTTTTAATTGCTCGCTAATCAACTGGCGGGCAAAGTAAATATCAACATCTTCCTTGAACACAACTGTTATCACAGAAAGTCCAAATCTCGAAATACTTCTAGTTTCTTCAATATCTGGAACGTTTGCAATACTTTGTTCTATTGGAAATGTTACTAATTGTTCGACTTCCTGTCCCGCAAGAGTTGGACATACTGTAATTATTTGTACCTGATTATTTGTAATATCGGGAACAGCATCTATTGGTAATTTGGTTGCACTCCAAATACCCCATATAATCAACAACAAGGTCATAATACCAATGACAATCTTGTTCTTGATGCTAAATTTTATGATTTTATCTAACACAGAATTTTGATTTAATTTTTATTGAAACTGCCAACACAATAAGTTTGGAAATTCCCAAACATAAGGTTACAGCAAATGTAGAGCTGTAAACAATGCAATGATATTGCAATGTTTTACAACATATTTTGAAAGTTAACTTTCAAAAAAAAAATAAAAATTAAATCTTAGGCGGTCGCCATATCTGGTCATACACCAAATAAGCAAAATCATTCTTGTGGAAAAGAATTTTCTTGGAATAATACAATTTTATCTGCTCAGGAAAACTTAATATTGGCTCTATCTTAAATGAACCTACTGTCATCTGGCAGCAATTACAAATGCAAAGTGGAGAACATATATCTCCTTTGTCTTTGGAGTGAGAATCCTCTGAATAGCTGGAGATTTTTGTGAATTCTCCAGCGGATGACTGTGCCTTGACATCATTGCACGGTAATACAGTTAGTACCGCAAAATAGATTGTAAGGAATAGTCTCAAGAAATTCATATGGCAAATTTAGAAATAAAATTTAATCCAAAAGTCTTTTTATCAGAATTTAGATTTTTCAGAAGAATATCTATTAATAACAAGCAATTATTATTACAGACAAGAATGATAGTATGGGAAATAAAAGAAAGGTAAAATTATATTAGAATTATTATCTTTAATATCAAAGATCTACAATAAATCAAAAAGAGAAAAAGCCCTAACCTTAAGAAGATTTCGAACACTTAACAATTGTAGACTACAAGCCTACTGTGGTAATTTCAGACTGTTTTTTTCAAACAGACTAAGCATTTTACGTTTAAAATGTCGAACACTAAAAGTCAAATCATAAAGGTTTGACAAAGAGATATTTATGGCTACAAAAAAGAGACAACTAAAAAATAGTTGTCTCCTTAAGTGACGCAAAGGTTCATTTTTCGAACACTTTTTTAGAAGATTTGGATAAAATTGCTAAACTCTCGGCATTCATTATTTCTTAAATAAAGCAGATGTAATTTAAAGAAAAAAAATTAAAAAGAAACTTTACTTTCAATCAATAAATTATCAGAAAGTATTAATCTTAGATTTCGATTTCGATTGGAACTTCAATAATATTTTTCACTGTAGTGTAAAGTTCAATATCTTGCGCTGGTGTGTCAAGTGATATAATTAAAGAATAGCGAGTTTCATTTTCCACTTTTTCCAAATTTTTTCTTTCACGCCACCAGCCAATAATTGGATACACAGCGATATGATTACAAGTTGCCAAATCAGCAGCAGTTCCTTCCCAAAAATCAGAATGCATTGAACCTGTACTACGATTATTCACACCGATTGCCCAACGTTGACTACCTGTATTTCCATTTACTTCTTCATTTTCTTCCCTTGCTGCAATATTGATTCGTCTTCTAAATTCATCTTCGGTTTCCCCAACATTATTAACATCAAAACGTAATCCATGTGATTGATAACGATATTTATCTTTCCATCCAATTTCTCCAGCACCCGGTTCAATAAAATATGACAATGTAATTTTTAGCTTTACAGGTGTTTCTCCAAGATCCAGTAACAAATCTTTTGCCCAAGGCAAATTAAAGAAATGAATTTCATTTGTTTCAGTAGTGGTAGTAGTTCCCTTATAATTAAAAGGCTGAATAGTTTCTTGCGCAATGTACGTCAAGGCACTTTCCTGACTATAGAGAGCACGCTCTAAATTGGGAATACCAAAACCAAAGGTTTTTAATAAATTTCTAAAACTTGTTCTATTACCTTTCACAACATTTAGCTGAGCAAACATTGCAGTATTCCAGTTTGCAGAATGAATTATCAAACCGCGAATAGTTTCAGCCCAAGCTTCAGGATATTCAAAAGCTATTTTTGCCGCAAACCATGAGGCCTGTGCTGTTGCTGCACTCGTTGCCCATATTGTGTCAAAATATTTTCTTGTATTAAACTGTTTTGAAGTAGATAACAATTCCAAATTCTCATGTCTCACAATACTATTATCTGGTGCTCTTAAAAGGTTTCCTCCCTCAAAAACTACATCTGGCCTAGACGCCCACTTTCTTTCCCAAATTATTGAAGTAGAGCTATATGGTGAAAGTTGCCCTTCATCCGCAACAAGTGTATAATCCTGAAAGAGAGGATCATTTAATTGAATTTTCTCGGTGTATGCTCCTACTACCAGAGCGTTCCATGCTTGCGCTGGATTTTGCACAGAGGATGTATCACAAAGAAATATACTGCAAAGCAAGTAATGGCAAAACCTATGCTTTAAAATGGTACAGCTAAAGGAGCATCTCATAATGATCCATCCATAAGCAAGGTTGAGGAAATATGGCTTGATAATCCTAAGTGGGATGGATTAAAAATACCTTATGGTGATTTTATCACTAAAGGTTTAGAGCTTTGTGAGACTAATTAAAAATATATAGTTGTATTAATTAAGTAATTAGATGATGGCTATAAATATCTATTTTGCGCTCTATGTCATCAATATCAAATGGCTGTACAATAAAATCATCAGCACCAACTGCATTTTTCAATGCCGCTAAATTGAAATTGGTACCCATTAAAATAATTGGGATATTATTAAAATATAGATCTTGTCTGATATGATGCGTTATTTTGAATGCATTATCTCCAGACATCCAAGTATTAATCAAAACAACAAAAGGTCTATGAAATTCTATCTGCTGGATTGTATTTTGTGATGAGTCTGATGATGCAATTTTGTAAGGTGATTCTTCAAAAATAACTTCAAGAAGTTCACGAAAAGATGAATCGATATCAAATATGAGGATTGTTGTTTTAGACATCTCTTTTCTTTTAAAAGGTTTTTGTCCTAGGATAGTTGATATTTAAATAATAAACTTTGTAAAGTTTGAACTCCAAATCAGTTAAGAGATGAAAAGTATCTAACCTACCGTAAAAACAGTCATATTTCTTTTGCAGTTCCGAATGAAAAGTACTTATTAATCTCAGACGAACTACAGCAAATAATTGGATATGAATAAATTATTTACTTTGTAAAAATACAATTAATAAACTTAAATAACATCACAAAATATATTAATTATTTGACAAACAACAATTTCTTATCACAATCTCTATCTTTCCCGAGTTTAAGATTCTATATCGCTTTTACCCCTTAATGAGACGAAAAGTCAGATTGATTCGTTCTTTCATTGGTAATGTTGATTTAGCAATTCGATGCTCCCAATTTTCCTGTAGATCCCCTTTCATTATGAGAAGCGATCCGTGAGGAAGAGGTAAGCTGTATTTGCTATTATGATGATCTTTTTTTCTGAAATCGAAATTTCTGGTTTGTCCTAGACTAATGGATGCAATAACAGGACGTCTTCCATATCTACTCTCCTTATCTCTATGCCAGGCAACAGAATCATTGTTGTTACGGTAGAGATTAAGCAACACACCGTTAAACTCATATCCGAATTCTTTTTCTATTCTCTCTTTTAAAGCATACAATTCAGGAGTCCATTCATTCCGTTTAGAAGTATTATTGTCGGCTGAATCATAAGACTTAGAATCACCATACCACGCAGTAAGACGTGGAGTCAGTACCATCTTATCATACATTTTCTGAGTACGCTGCTCCCACGGCGTATTTTGAAGCAATTTATCTTTTAAATGATCGGCTTCTTCCCTGCTCAGGAAATTTTCTTTGTATTCTAAAAGATCTTTTGGAAATTCATAAAATTCTTCCGCATCAAATAAACTCAGCTGGCTCATAGTCATTTTCTTTTGAAATATTTATCTTTACATTATCCCGCTTAAATGGGATTTTTTTTCATCATTTGTGTTTTTGCTTCCCTTCGGGGAAGTTTTTTGATTAATGAACTATAGACATTGCTCAAAATAAAGTCAATTCTTACCCCCAATTTTATCTTTGATCTGTCTTATATCAGTTTTAATCTCTGTAATGAAGTTTTGAATATGATGTTCCGCAAATTCATCAGGTTCGTATTCTTTTGTATTGATACTACAAGCAAATTCCCAGATTTCTTTAATTTCAGGTAATGGAATTTTATATGGCTCATAAAAACTATTATCGGCCTTAACCCAAATACTATCTGCTTCGTGAAACTGAAACCTTTTGTAGGTAATCCCATCATTGGACGTAATAAAAATGTAAGTTCTATCCGCTTTCAATTCAGAAAGGTCTTCAATATATTTTCCTACAATATAGGTTCCATCTTTATATGGTGGCATAGAATCGCCATCAGCTGGAAATGCTCTAAATTTTCCGTGGTGTAAAAATGGAAGTGAAATGGTCTCAAGACTTTCTATATATTCCGGATCACTATATCCATTCAGGTATCCCATAGAAGCTTTTTGCGGAATAATCTCAATCTCATTGTTTCCATCACGATCAACCCTGATAGGCAGAACAATCCTATTATCCGGAAGTTCCATAATCTCATCGATAGAAAATTTACTGACATTGATTGTCAAAAGTAAATCGATGCTGACATTATAATACTTAGAGATTTTAATCAAAATCTCTTGAGGAGGCTCCGTTGCACCTTCTTCATACTTACCATATCTGCCTCTGGTAATTAAAAGATCATCAGCAACCTTTTGTTGTGAAAGATTTAGCTTACCTCTTAAATACCGCATGTTTTCTGAAAAAATTGACATTGCTATAATTTATAGCAACAAATATACAAAATATTGCTACAAAACATAATAATTTTTAAGCATGGAAAAATCAATTGTTCATATTGATCTGGATACCTTTTTTGTTTCTTGTGAGAGACTGAAGAATTCTAGTTTGAACAGTATTCCTATAATTATAGGAGGTGGAGATCGTGGTGTAGTAGCATCCTGTTCATATGAAGCAAGAAAATTTGGGGTTCGTTCTGCCATGCCCATACGAATGGCTTTACGTTTATGTCCCGAAGCTCAAGTTATCAAAGGTGATATGGAATACTACTCCAATATGTCACATTTAGTAACAGAAATTATTCAGGAAAAAGTTCCTGTGTTGGAAAAAGCCAGCGTCGATGAGTTTTATCTTGATCTTTCTGGGATGGATAAATTTTTCGGCTGCTATCAATGGACTTCTGAAATTGCGAGTACCGTTATGAAAAACACAGGTTTACCCATAAGCTTTGCATTGTCTACTAATAAAACAGTTTCAAAAATCGGAACGTGAGAAGCAAAACCTACCGGGAAATTAGAATTAAAGCCTCAGTTTATTCAGCCTTTTTTGAATCCTTTGTCAGTTAAAAAAATTCCCATGGTAGGTGATGTCACCTTTCAGTTACTTTCAAGGTTGGGTGTCAGAAAAATAGAAACCCTTTCTCAAATGCCAGTCGATGTATTGCAACAATTAATTGGTAAAAACGGAACTGAACTTTGGAAGAAAGCCAATGGTATTGACAATAATCCTGTCATCCAATATTCAGAAAGGAAATCCATTTCTACTGAAACAATTTTTGCAGAAGATATCATTGATCTTCAGAATATCAGGAGCATTCTCTCTGGAATGGTGGAACAATTGTGTTATCAGTTAAGACATGAAAAATGGCTGACCTCGACAGTGTCCGTAAGAATAAGGTATGCTAACTTCGACACAGAGACCAAACAATGTAAAGTCCCTTATACCTCAGCAGATCATACTCTGCTAAAATACGTTTCCAGAGTTGTTTAGAAAAGTATATACCCGAAGAATGAGAATTCGTTTGGTAGGTGTCAGATTTACAGGCTTAGTTCACGGAAACCATCAAATGAATCTTTTTGAAGATACAGAAGAGTTGATATTATTATATCAATCCATGGATAAAATCAAAGATCGTTTTGGATCCAAGAGCGTAGGAAGAGCTTCTGGTCTTTTAAATTAAAAAGTAGTTTATGTTTCTCAATTGCCATACTTATCATAGCTTACGTTATGGGACTATTTCTGTCGAAGATCTGGTTCAGCTGGCTGTTGATTATAAGTTAAAAGTATTGGCATTGACCGATATCAATACCGTGACAGGTATTTATCAGTTTTACAAACTTTGTCAGGAAAGAAGTATTAAGCCAATTGTAGGCGTTGATGTAAGAGTTGAAAACAAACAGTATTATATCTGCTTGGCTAAAAATCCAAAAGGTATTGCAGAAGTCAATAGGCTGTTAACTAATTATAATTGTGAAGGTATTGAAATACCCAAAGTAAATCCTCCAATAGAAAATTGTTTTGTAATTTATTCTTTACAGAATATCCCTGAAAAACTACTTGAGCATGAGTTTATTGGAATCAGAGAAAATGAATTAAACTTACTGATTAATCCGGAATTAAAATCTATAATTCATAAAATGGTCATTTGACATCCGGTAACTTTTAAAACCGATGAGGAATATGAACTTCATAAAGTATTAAGGGCCATAGATGGCAATACGCTTTTTACAAAACTGACAGAAAAAGATTACTGCAGAACAAATGAATCTTTTACGGACAAAAAAAATCTTTTAGCTCGATTCGAACTATATCCTGAAATTATTGAAAATACTAAAGACATTGTCAATGAATGCAGTTTTGACTTTGATTTTAAAACCCCTAAGAACAAAAAGTATTATACTGACAGTAAGGAAAATGATTTTAAATTTTTATCTCAGCTGGCGCATGAAGGTTTAGCACGAAGATATCCTGCCAATAACCAAAAAGCTGTTGAAAGAGTTGAAAAAGAATTGACGGTAATTGATCAATTAAATTTTTCAGGATACTTTTTAATTACCTGGGATATCATTCAGTACAGCAAAATAAAGGGCTTTATGCACGTAGGCAGAGGAAGCGGTGCCAACAGCATTATTGCCTATTGCTTAAGCATTTCTGATATATGTCCATTAGAACTGGATCTTTATTTTGAACGTTTTTTAAATCTGAATCGGAAATCATCTCCAGACTTCGACATTGACTGGAGCTGGAAGGATCGTGATACAATCCTTGAATATATCTTCAATAAGTATGGCAAGGATCACGTAGCCTTTTGTGGAACCAATGTAGAATTCAAGAGAAAATCAAGATTCAGAGAACTTGGAAAAGTATTTGGGCTTCCTAAGGATGAACTTGATCAGCTTTTTAAAAAACCGCAAGAACTCCATGACCAGAATTCAGTAGTTCAGCAGATTTACAAATATGAGCAGTTAATGATAGGCTTTCCTAATCAAAGAAGTATGCAATCCTGCGGAATTCTGATTTCCGAAGAACCCATAACCAATTACTCTGCTTTGGAATTTCCGCCGAAAGAATTTCCTATCGTCCAGTTTGATATGCATACTGCGGAAGATATCGGTCTGGAAAAGTTTGACATTTTATCACAGCGTTGTTTGGAAACAATTAAGGATGCGGTTACTCTGATCAAAGAGAAACGAGGGATCAACGTAGATATTGAAGATACTAGACTTTCAAAGAATGAATTAAAATGCAATGAATACCTAAGCATTGGAAAAACCATAGGCTGTTTTTATATTGAATCACCGGCTATGCGTGGGCTCTTGAGAAGGCTAAAATGTGACAATTATAAAGTTTTGGTAGCTGCTTCATCGATTATTCGTCCAGGCGTAGCCCAGAGTGGAATGATGCGGGAATATATCTTCCGGCATAATCATCCCGGTCAATTTGAATATTTCCATGAGGTATTTGAAAAAGAGCTGGGTGAAACCTATGGCATAATGGTTTATCAGGAAGACGTGATTAAAATTGCGATGCACTTTGGCGGTGTTTCGGCAGCCAATGGTGATGTATTGAGAAGAGCCATGAGTGGAAAGGGGCGTTCTCTTTCTGCTTTGCAAAAATTAAAAGATGATTTTTTTGATTCCTGTAAGAAAAAAGGGCATCCTGATCAGCTTTCTCAGGAAGTTTACAGACAGATCGAATCTTTTGCAGGTTATTCATTTTGTAAAGCACATTCAGCCTCCTATGCTGTAGAAAGTTATCAGAGTCTGTATTTAAAAGCCTACTACCCTATTGAGTTTATGGTTTCAGCTATTAATAATGGTGGTGGTTTCTATAGAACGGAAGTCTATGTCCATGAGGCTAAAATGGCCGGAGCAACCATTCATAACCCAGGTGTCAATCTCAGCGAATTTCAAACAACCGTATATGGTACAAATGTTTACTTAGGTTTAATGCATATTGAGAAACTGGAAGCTGCTGTTAAACTTTTTATTCCTGAAGAAAGGAAAGAAAATGGCAATTACAAATCACTAAAATGTTAGCTTATCTGACTTCCAGAAAGCATGTCCCTATTAAAATGAAGAATCATCCGGGTAAGAAAGATGATATGTATTTCGGAACATGGATTGATGCTGAGGGACAATATTTTGATACCGCTCATTTCCCTGACAGTCTTAGACAGTTTCCGTTTAAAGAAGTTGGCATTTACTATTTATTGGGAACTGTTGAAGTGGATTATCATTTCCCAACCATTACCATTATCAAGATGGCAAAAATGCCGTTGATTGCTGATCCGAGATATTCGATGGATGAAGAAAAATCTAAAGAGATTGAGCTTAGTCTGCGCGAAGATGTAAGTAAAACATCACGTGAGCCTTATCCGCAGGAACACGAGATTGGGCTACCCAGATATACATCAATTAAAGCATTGATATAATACGAGTAAACCATAAAGAAACTTGGATCTTCCATCAGTGCGTTATCTTGATGACCATTTTGATCTTTCTTCGGGATATCTTTATAATACCTTACAATAGAAACAAAAACTACTTTGGAACTTATAGCCTCTGTATACTGTACAAGTATATTAAAATCTCTTCGTAACCATCTGCATTACTTTACGGCTTACCTTTACATTAGGCACATTTCCGCTTTCTGCATAAATAGGATCCATAATTAAAGCGCTCAGCAATGGTACACATTGAAATGAGATTATCTTATATTTTAATTTATTTTAAAAATGCAATATAATTCCGGATTTGGAATAAATAGTAAAAACTAAATTAATCTATCAAAATGTATAGGAAGTTCATAAATTCTTTTTCCAGTTGCATGGAAAATAGCATTTGTAATTGCAGGAGGCATTCCTATACCACCTATTTCTCCTACTCCTTTTACACCTAAGTCATTTACAAATTCATCTTTTTCTTCTATAAATAAAACCTGCAGATCATTAATGTCCGCATGTACCGGGATATGATATTCCGCCAGATTAGCATTCATATACTTTCCTAGCCGATGATCTAAAATTGTTTCTTCATGAAGTGCTTTGCTGATTCCCCAAATCATTCCGCCTAAGACCTGACTTTCTGCAGTTTTAGGATTGATGATTTTCCCTGCAGCAACGGCTGTTAAAGCCCGAGTCACTTCGATGACACCCAGCTGCTCATCTACCTCAACTTCCACAAAAACTGCACTGTGAACAGCTCTTGCTTTTTTGCCGTATGTTAAAGGATTGGGCATTGCAGAATTAGTTGTTTTTATTAATTTTCCTCCATTAGCGGCTAAAATATCCTGAACATTAATTTTGATTTGAGGATTATTTTTAAGGATGATAAATCCATCTTTAAAAACAACATCTTTAAGTTTTGCATCTTTTAATACAGAATCTTTTAAACCCTGCGCTTTTTTGAAAAGCTTCTTATTCAAAGACTTACAGGCATTCTGAACGGCCGATCCGATAGTAGCTGTCGTAAAAGATCCTCCCTGAATTGGAGCAAAGGGCATTTTACTATCAGCATAAGAAAATTTAATATAATCGATAGGAAGTCCCAGCTCATCTGCTGCAATCTGGCTCATAATCGTCAAAGTTCCTGTTCCAATATCAGTTACTGCACTTTTTATTTCAACTTTCCCATCAGAATACATAATAGCTTCTGCTCTTCCTAAAATTCTATTGGCATCCCAAATTCCTGTTGCCATACCGTATCCGATTAATTTATTTCCTCTTTTCATGCTTCGAGGCTCGTGATTACGTTGATCCCAACCAAACTTTTTCGCTCCTTTAAGATAACATTCTTTGAGTTCCTTGCTTGAATATTCTTTGTCGCTGCTTTTATCGATTTCAGAATAATTGATAAGCCTAAGTTGCAAAGGATCAATATTGAGCTGGTACGCTATTTCGTCCATCGTCACTTCTATGGCATGCATCCCTGTACTTCCGCCGGGAGCTCTCATATCAATGGGGCTGTAAACATCGAGTGGAACAATTTCATGTTCAAGTAAAGTGTTTTCTGCAGGATAGAGCATATTGGCCCAATTCACAACAATTTCTACGTAATCTTCAAAACGGGAAGTTTCTCCTGTAGCTTTGTGGTAAATAGCATTCACTTTTCCGTTTGCATCTGCTCCGAATTTTGTGTGCTGTAAAGTAGGAGGCCGATGTCCGATCATATACATCTGTGCCCTGTCCAAAGTTACTCTTACATTTCTTTTTAAAGCTAAAGAGGCCATGACAGCCATAAACAATTGATGTTGCGGACGAAGTCCCGACCCAAATGCCCCACCAACGAATGGGGAAATGACCTGAACATTCTTCATTTTCAATCCGAAAACATTAGCCACATACATTTGGGAATTGATGGTTCCCTGCGTTTTATCATATATTTTTAGTTTATCTTTTCCTTCATAAATAACCGTCGTGGCATACATTTCCATGGGATTGTGGTGCTCCGTTCCATGTGTAAATTTGCCATCTGTTTTTACAAACGAATTTTCGTATTCCTTTTCAAAATCACCCGTAGGTTTTGGCGGAGGAGGTTTTAGCATGGAGGCTAAACCTTTTTTCGGATCTCTGGCTTTGCCAATATTTGCCTGTAAATCGGTTTCAAAATCCTCTTTTTCATAGATGACTTTAATTTTAGTTGCGGCATACCGTGCCATTTCAAATGTCTCTGCAACCACCAAAGCAATGGGCTGTCCGTTATACTTGATCTCATTATCGTTTAAAGGCTTAAAAACTTTCCCCGGAGGCGCATCCATATCCGCATACTGGAAATCAAACCAAGCAGTCGAGGGTTTATTCTCATGTGTAAAAACTTCAATAACACCACTAAGCTTTTTAATCTCAGCAGTATCAATTGATCTTATTTTTCCTTTAGCTATAGTGCTGTTCACCACATAACCGTATAATAAATCGGGTGCATCATATTCTCCGGCGTATTTTGCACTTCCTGTTACTTTAAGATGTCCTTCCAGACGGCTGATCGGTTTTCCTATAGATGGTTTATTTTGCATTGAGATTCTGATTTGATTTAAATTTATAAAGAAGGTTTTGCTCCCGGTCGTTGTGATCTAGGATCAAGAGCCATCATACAGTTTCTTACGATTGCTTTTTTTGCTAAATCAATTTTAAAAGTGTTGTGTTCAAATCCGTGTGCCCCAGCTAAGATGACTTCTGCTGCGGTTGCAAAGTTTTCGGCATTTGGCTCCTTATTCACAAGTAAATCTTCTGCTTTTTTCACACGCCAAGGCTTATGGGCAACACCTCCTAAAGCAATTCTTGCTTCTTTGATGAGATTATTCTCAATTTCCAGAGCAGTTGCGACAGAAACTAAGGCAAAAGAATAAGAGCTTCTGTCTCTTAATTTCAAATAGGAATAATTTTTAGAAAAGCCTTTATGCGGCAAATCAATACTTGTAATAATCTCACCTTTTTCGAGATGATTATCAAGATGGGGAGAATCACCCGGAAGCCTGTGAAAGTCTGCAAATGGAACACTTCTGAATCCATTCTTTCCCGTAACATTAACAACAGCATCCAAAGCTGCAAGCGCAACGCACATATCGGAAGGAAATACAGCAATACAATGATCACTATGTCCCAGGATTGCGTGAATACGGTTGTAACCTTTGATTGCTGAACAGCCAGACCCCGGTTCTCTTTTATTACACGGCGTATGAATGTCGTAAAAATAATAACATCTTGTGCGTTGAAGCAGATTGCCACCATTGGTTGCCATATTTCTGATCTGAGCAGAAGCTCCTGCCAAAATAGCCTTAGATAGTAACGTATACTTTTCTTCGATAACAGGATGATAAGCAGTATCAGCATTGGTCATCAGTGTGCCGAGTCGTATTCTTCCATCCGGAAGCTCAGAAATTTTTTTCATCTCCGAAATAGAATTGATATCAATTAATGTATCAGCCTCCGTAATAAAATATTTCAGCAGATCAATAATATTTGTTCCTCCAGCAATGATCTTATTGTTGTCATTTTCATTTATTTTTGAAATGGCATTATTGATATCAACAGCTTTTGTATAGGCAAAATTATTCATAGGATATACTTTGTTTTACTTCCATTACCGCATTAATAATTCCTCTGTTGGCACCACATCGGCAGAGATTTCCACTCATAAGATCCTGCACTTCTTCCCGAGTATGGGCTTTATTCTCGTTCAGCAAACCGATAGCACTGCAAATCTGTCCCGGAGTGCAATATCCACACTGAAAAGCATCATGATCTATAAAAGCTTGTTGGATAGGATGTAGTTTACCGTCTACAGCAATACCTTCAATGGTTGTTATTTCCGATCCTTCTTTCATAATGGCCAGAGTGAGACAGCTCAGGGTGCGTTTTCCATCAACCAAAATTGTGCATGCACCGCATTGTCCGTGATCACAACCCTTTTTTGTTCCTGTAAGCTGTATGTTTTCTCTCAAGGCATCGAGCAAGGAAACCCAAGGTAGAATTTCCAAATGATGATCTTTACCGTTTATATGAAGCTTAACAGGCTGTTTTTCATTTGTTGCCATAGTTAATGATTTGATAAATAAAAACAGTACAAAAAACGAACCGTTATGAGAACATAACGGTTGATGAGGTATTATTAAAGGTAATTTAAAATCATAATAAATACCGATTTATTTAAATGATTATCTATTCAGTACCATTAGATGTAAAAGGAAGATCTCGCATTTGTAAGCCAATGACAGTATAAACTAGGTTGGTAATTACCGGAACGGTCCCGATAATTACTACTCGTTCCAAACCTTTACTCGTAAAGTTTTGTTGATTAAGATCGCTGCTTTTGCAGGCCTTTTTCCTATAATATATATATATTCATCTTAACAACGCAGCAAATTAGTAATCCGCATTATCACACTAATTCATATCTTTATTGAAGATAGTATGTAAGTGTTGTATAATATAATCCGCCAACTGCCGGACCACCAAGAAATGAATTATAGTATTTATTAGTAAGATTTGTAGCCCCCACTTTTATGTCCAGCCTAGACTTTTCAAATGAATAACTAATGTGGGCATCCAATGCTCCATAAGGTTTTACACCACCATTGACCAAAAATGACCTCCAATAGAAGCTGCTCTGTCGCTTATAAGTAACATTAAAGCCAAGAGTTTTCCAAACATTTTCTCCTAAAAAAAATATATTACCAATCCATTCGGGTGTATTAAAACCATCTTCAAAACCATCTCCATTATCTGTACGACTTAGCTTTGCATAAGATACATTACCATTTATTGAATATTTTGAATTGAGCATATAGCTAATTCCCAAGCTGGAGCCATAATTATATACAACACTTTGAGAATTTGTGTAAATACGATAACGATCTTGAAGCGTGCGGTCGTTCAGATAATACGGTATTAATTCTGCTACCGTTGTATGTGGGACATTCATTTCAATTTGCGCTATAAAATTGTTGTAACGGTTAAAATAAAAATCGGCATCAACTTTTAAGGTACGATTAAAAAATAATCCTTTATAACCCACTTCAAAAGAATTTATTTTTTCGGGTTTTAAATAAGTATAGGTATTTTTTTGAAGTAGTCCCCGGTTATTCTGGATAGCTTCATCCAATGTAGATCCACTGTTAAAATCAGCAGTCACAGCAGCCTGAAAGCGGTCTATTGAGCTTCGTAGATAACCATTCTCGAATACACCGTCAGACATCACCCGGAGACCTCCTACACGTCTTACGCCTCCACTGTTGACATTACTAAAGGCTTCGAATATGCATGGAAAACGAGAACAACTCTGAAAGGAAAAACGAATACTTTGTCTATTAGAAGGAGTCAAAACTGCCGCAAATCTAGGGTTATACTTCATATTAAAATAATCATTTTTGTCAACCCGCAGTGGCAGACAGTTTCAGAAGCCCATCAAACAGGTTTTTACCAGCTTGCACAAAACCAACTGTCTTACTATAGGTTAATGTAGAATATGTGTCGGCTGCAGTTGGATTTATAAAATAATTACCATCAGGTTTGATAATGTACGATTGATAATCTACACCTGCAAGAAGTTGTAAACCTGTGTTACCTTCAAAATCAGGACTTATAGTTTTTGAAATATTTACCTGTCCTTCCCCATGTATAAGCCAATCCTCAACACGCAATGCAGCACCTTCATCCCAGTTGTTTACGGCGGCTAGGTGATTCAATGCTTGTTGAAACTCAGGAGTACCCGGCTGAAGTCTGCCGAGATCTGCCGAACTCCGTGTAGCTGCAAGAGCTTGCTGTACATTCATTCCCTGTTGAGCAATGACATTATTAAAAGCGCTTGTAAAATCACTGTACCAATTATTATCAGATTTAAAGCGTCTGTCTAAGTTTTCGGCTGCGGAACGTAGATTGTAAGATTTTCCAGTATTTTCACTTGTAGCAAATGCACGTATTTGAAAAATTTCGTTTTTAATCTCAAAAGCGTGCTGCTGCAAAACGTAATCTTTCAATGTAAATCTGTTTGCACGTTGGTAGACATTATCCAAATCCGCAAATCGATAAGTATAAGAAATGGTTGTTTTAGGGCTAAACTTATAATAAAGTCCAATATCACCTTTGACGTTTTCTATATCGTAATCTGACACATCTTTTTCATTATAACCCGTACGGGCTATCACATAGCGCGTTCCACCAAGGGTGAGAGTTCGTCTGTTTGATGATTCGTTCCCATATCCGTTAACTGCATCATAGGCAGGATTATTGATACCTCCTCCAATTCCCGCTCCTAGGTTGGCATTGGGATTTAAATCGGTACGGTCATCCGCAATCCAATCATTTCCACTGGTATAAGAAAAATTAATTTTAAAGGCGAAGCGGCTTCCTATTTTTTCAGCTACACGAAATACGCTTTCATTAAATAATCGAACATCTGAATTTGTATCTCCCAAATGATTCATTCCTGTTTTTTGTTGTATGATAATGCCTGTTGAAGTAAATGGATCCTTGGTAATAAAGTTTGCCATACCATTAATTGCATTAAGACCATAAAGAGCAGATGTTGTACCAGGTATAATTTCTACACGTTCGATATCAAGATCTGTAGGTCCCAATGCATTAACTATTCGCGCTCCAATATGAGGTGCCTGATTATCAAAACCATCAACCATTTGCGTAAATCTCACATTAGTAGTATTGGCAAAACCACGTGTATTGATAATTTTAAAGCCTAAACTTGGTGTAAGCATTTGTACACCTTTTATATTTTCAAGTCCGTCAAAGAATGATGGTGCTGCCGTATTTCTTAACTGTTTGTTGCTAATATTTTCTATGTAACAGGAGATTTTAAAATACTTTCCTTGATACGAGATGCTGACACGACCACTTCTTCCAAAGGTTGCATTGCTAGAGTATCAACTTTAACGGAATCGCTGATCTTTGTTTGAGCAAACAAAGAGGAGCACGACAGGAGCGCTATTATATGATGATTTTTCTTCATAAAATTATTTTCAAAACCAAATTAATTTATGATGTCTATAAATTATTAAGATAGATTACAGTTTCTTACGTAAAAAATAGAATAGAAATAAAATATCAACTATTAGCCAATCGATTACTCGATATGTTTAAGGGTTTTTATAATTATAATAAGCATGGCTTTAAAAGAAATCTAACTATCAAAATGAAAGTTTTCCAACATTACTATTTATTTATCTTTAACTAAGAAAATTGGACAATTACTAAGAAGGGTACATCAAAAATGACATACCCTGTAAAAATGAATTACGAATTAACTTTATAATGAAGCCATATCTATAACAAAACGATTCTTAACATCACCTCTTTCCAGACGATCAAATGCAGTATTAATATCTTGAATATTAATAATTTCACTATCCGCTACAATATTATGCTCAAAGCAAAAATCTAACATTTCCTGAGTTTCAGCAATACCTCCAATAGTAGATCCAGCGAACGATTTACGGCCCATAACAACATTAAAAGCTCCTATTTCTAATGGTTGCGGTGGCAAGCCAACCAACACTACTGTTCCGTCATGACGTAATAAGTTAAGAAAAACATTGACGTCATGTTTCGCAGAAACAGTATCAATGATAAAGTGTAATTTATTCACATAAGCGGTCATCGCATCCTGATCGAAAGATAATACAGCCTCATCAGCGCCGAGTCTTTTAGCGTCTGATACTTTATCTGGTGAAGTAGTGAAAACAATAACTTCAGCACCCATAGCTTTTGCAATTTTTATTGCAATATGGCCAAGACCTCCTATTGCCAAAATACCAACCTTCTTTCCGGGACCAGCTCCCCAATGTTTTAATGGAGAATAAACTGTAATTCCTGCACATAATAACCAGAGTTTCGTTGGGCTCGAAGAGCCAACAATGAAACTCCTGTTGAACGGAAGCTTTGGGAGCTTTTTCAACACTATGGGTTTATCGTAAAATTTTTAGAGAATATTTCAAGAGAACAGGTTGTTCTCTTTTTTTTATCGGTCGTATTGTGGTGGCTTTTAGTCTGTAATCCATCTAATTGGGTATAATTTCCCTTACCCAAATCTTTAAAATGCAGATTTAGGAACAGGTAAATTTCGGCTCATCTCCAAAAACCATTGCGGCGGACCTCGAAGATCGAACGTGGCAATTGTGACAAGGTTTCCAACTTTACAACAGCTACATTTCGGCTGAAAAACTTTAGGAAGGGGCTTTTCTTTGGTTTGAATACCTAATTTTTGTTGCAGATTTTTAAGTTTGATACGCTTCCAGGTGCTGCTCAAAAAACCATAATGACGGATTTTCACAAATCTTTTGGGCAAAATATGCATCGCAAATCTTCGGATAAACTCCTCGTGTCTCAAAACCATCTGCTTTTTGATGCCTTTTTGGCGGTAATCTTTGTAATCGAACGTTACATTTTCAGCATCAATTTTTCTGATTCTCCGATTGCTGATCGCGATTTTGTAGGAATAACGACCCAAATATTCCACCACCGATTTTGGGCTTCCAAAAGGCTTTTTAGAATAAACTACCCAAGGCTTTTCCCACAAACTTTGCCTTAATTTTTCGTAATTCCCAGCCTCATTTTCAGTAAATTTTTCTCGTTGATTTTCATTCAATTTTAATGATAATTGATGCTTCAGTTTCTCACAAAATTTAGCCCTGAAAACTTTGCTTAAAGCCTTTACCGGAAACAAAAATTTACCGTCAGTTCTAATGTTTTGCCAAGTTCCGTTTTCATTCACTCCACCGCCCGGAACAATGCAGTGCAAATGCGGATGCAGACTCAGATTCTGTCCCCAAGTGTGCAAAACAGCAATCATTCCCATTTGGAGATTTTTGTTTTTGCCAAACGTTTGAAGGGTTTCCCAAGCCGATTCAAACAATATATCATACAACATCTTGGGCTCGTGAAGTACGGCTTTGTTCAATACATCAGGAAGCGTAAAAACCACGTGGAAATAAGGTACCGGAAGCAGTTCGGTTTCCCGATTTTCAATCCATTGCTCTCGGTTTTTGCTCTGACATTTTGGGCAGTGACGGTTTCGGCAGGAGTTGTAACTGATGCTTACATTTCCACATTCATCACAAGCATCGATATGACCGCCCAAAGCCGAAGTTCTGCACTTTTTTAAGGCAAATAAAGTTCTTAACTGCCAAGAATTAAGTTCTAAATTTTCCAATTTTGAACCTAAAATATTTAAAACATCGGTGACTTCATATTGAGGTTGATATTGAGGTTGAACTGACTGTTTTTTTATGGTTTTTAAACCGCTCATTTTTTTCCAAATTCTGAAAAAAGGGTATCGAGCGGTGAAAAGAGTTTTTGTGTGGAAAGTTGTGCAATTTGGAGATAAATCAACGTCCTATCAATACTTTCGTGGCCGAGGAGATTTTCGATGCTTAAAATATCCATCCCATCTTCAAGAAGATGCGTGGCAAAACTGTGACGAAGCGTATGAACACTCACTTCTTTCAAGATTTTTGCTGCTCTTGATGCCTGTTTTACCACCCACTGAACGCCTCGTTGCGAATATCTGGAATCGAAGCCTGTGCTGAGCGAAGTCGAAGCGCCAGCTCTTCCTTCTCGTGGCATTCCAAAGAGATAATCTTCTGGTTTTTCAGCTTCGATATACTTTTTGAGTCCCCGAATCAAATGATCGGAAAGTGGCAAATAACGGTCTTTTTTGCCTTTTCCCTGAACCACTTTCAACTGTTTTCTATCAAAATCTAAGTCGCATAAACGGAGATTTCTAACCTCCATACAGCGCAATTCGCAACCGTAAAGAATCCCGATTAGGACTTTATGCTTTAAAAGTTTACAGCCGGACAACATCTGCCAAACCTCCTGTTTACTAAGCACTACAGGCAGTTTTTTCTCTTTTTTAATTTCCGGAAGACTCAGAAAATCGTAGCTTAAACCTTCCGATTTCAGTAAAAATCGAAGTCCGTAAACGGTGTGTTTAAAATACGATTGTGATGGAGATTTAGATTTTTTCTGAAGGTAAAAAAGGTAATCGTGAATTTGCTCGGGATCCAATTCTGTAGGAATTTTCCCGAAATGTAGCGACACCGCAGCGACGTGTCTGGAGTAATTTTGAAACGTACTTTGGCTTCTTCCCAACACCGAAACCGTTCGGAAGATGGAAATCATCCATTGCAAAAAGCGTGGAAAGAAGTTGATGTCCCACAATGCGGCTATTGTCATTCCGGACAGATCATGTCGGCGGCTGTATTGCTAAGGGAAATCAATTTTCTTTCCTACCGCCCTTTGTATTTTAGTCACACAAGAACGTACCGCCTCTCCATCCATATGAACAACACAAGCACCACAAGCAGCAACTCCGCAACCATATTTAGTACCCACTAAATTCAGATGATCACGAAGAACCCACAATAAGGGTGTCGATGGGTCGATATCTAATGAATATTCTTTATAATTGATATTTAACTTTGCATACAGATTATTTTTTACGTTGTAGTTTTATTGTAAATTAGATATACAACAAATATGGCTAAATCGAAAAATTTTCCCATTAACTAAATTACGGTTTTTCATACCAATATTACTGTTTATGGAAATTCAAGTAAATAAAAGGTATAAATTCCATAAATTTGATACAATTCTCGTATAATATCTTAAAATGAACAACCTTTTTTAAAGCACAATATTTACGCAATGAAAGAAATCAATGATATCATCATAGCCTACAAAAAAGCTCAAAACGATGGTTTAAAAACTGCTTTGGCAACCGTTGTGAAAGTTGAAGGTTCTTCTTACAGGCAGGCCGGTGCAAGAATGTTGGTCACAGAAGATGGTCAGCTAACGGGTGCTATCAGCGGTGGTTGCCTGGAAGGTGATGCTTTGCGTAAAGCTATTTTGGCTATTCATCAAAAAAGCAATAAATTGATCACTTATGATACCAGTAATCCTGATGATGTAGAATTTGGTGTGCAGTTGGGTTGCAATGGTATTGTACATATTTTATTTGAATATATTGATGAAAATTCTTCAGAAAATCCAATTCAACTTTTAGAAAAAGCTGTTGAAAAAAGAAATGATTCAATAATTACAACTTTATTTTCCATTGAAAAAAGAAATTTCCAAATGGGGACAGTGGGATTTTTAACCGATGAAACAATTGCATTATTTTCTTCTGTTAACTCTGTCAAAAATGAAATTACTGAATCAGCAAAAACAGCTTTAATCAGTAAAAAAAGTACTCTCAGTAAAGTTGAAGTTGAGGGTAACGAATGCGAAATCTTACTGAATTACAATCTGCCACAAATCGTATTGGTTATTGCCGGAGCAGGAAATGATGCCAAACCTTTGGTAGAAACTGCATTTATTTTAGGCTGGAAAATAGTGGTTGCAGACGGAAGAGCAACACATGCAATCAAAAACAGGTTTCCGAATGCTGATGATGTTTTCATTGTCAAACCTGAAGAAATTATCAATACAATTGAAATCGATGAAAATACTGTTTTTGTCCTGATGACCCATAATTATAATTATGACCTTGAACTTTTAAAATTAATCATCGACAAACCTTTGAAATATATCGGGCTTTTAGGTCCGAAAACGAAGCTTAACAGAATGCTGGAAGACCTTAAAAATTCTAACATAATGGTCACAGAAGACATCTTAAACAAACTCTACGGACCGGTTGGAATGGATATTGGTGCAGAAACATCCGAGGAAATTGCTATTTCTATCACAGCCGAAATCAAAGCGGTGCTTAGTGGAAAAAACGGTACATCACTTCGGGACAAAAAAGAAAAAATCCATACTGACACGGTCAGTATTTATAAATAAATTATGCTTACAGACCAATTTGGAAGAACCCATAACTATCTCAGGATATCACTCACAGACAACTGTAATCTGCGTTGTTTCTATTGTATGCCCGAGGAAAATTATGACTTTACACCTCACTCTAAATTGATGCAGGTGGAGGAAATTGATACGTTGGCAAAATTATTGGTGCAACACGGAGTGAACAAAATCAGGCTTACGGGAGGCGAACCTTTTGTAAGAAAAGATGCTGCTAAAATCATTCATAATTTGGGCAAATTACCTGTGCAACTTACTTGTACAACTAATGGAATTCGTATCGATGATATGCTTCCCGATATTGTTCATGCAGATTTTCACAGCATCAATATCAGTTTAGATACACTTCATTCAGATAAGTTTCTAAAGATCACTCGCAGAAATTATTTCGACCGCGTAATGAGCAATATTGACCTTTTATTAATCCATAATATTAAAACGAAAATCAATGTCGTTTTGATGAAGGGAATTAATGATGATGAGATTTGTGATTTTATAGAATTTACAAAAAATAACAAGGTCGAAGTTCGTTTTATTGAATTTATGCCTTTTACAGGAAACCGATGGACAAGTAATCAGGTGATGACTCAAAAAGAAATTTTAGAAATCATAGCCACTAGATATGACTTCAAACCTCTTCCAATGGGAATTCACGATACTGCAAAAAGTTTTTCCGTTTCAGGACATCAGGGGAATTTTGCCATCATTAGTACCATGAGCGAGCCTTTTTGCAGTGGATGCAACAGAATTAGATTGACAGCAGACGGAAAATTGAAAAACTGTCTCTTTTCTAAAAAGGAAACCGATTTGCTTACCCCTTTGAGAGAAAATCAGGATATTTTACCGATTATTCAATCGGCAATTTGGTCAAAGGCAAAAACTCAGGGTGGACAGCTCAATGAAAAATTTGAAAATATTGAAGCATCCGTTATCCAAAACAGGAGCATGATAAATATCGGAGGATAATGAAAAATACAGGCATCATATTACTCGCAGCCGGATGTTCTTCAAGACTGGGCTCTCCTAAACAATTGCTATTGTTTGAAGGAAAAACATTGCTCGAGAAAATCATCGATACTTCTTTGAATGTCTTTGAAAAAGAAAATATCATCCTTGTTTTAGGTTCGGAACACGAAAAAATAGAATCATCAATTCAAGATAAAAATATTTCAATCTGCATCAATACAAATTGGAAATCCGGAATGGCGTCTTCCATCAATTTGGGTGTAAAAACGTTGTTGTCAAAATTCCCGGAAATGCAAAAATGTTTCATTTCTGTTTGTGACCAACCCTACCTCAACAATGAAATTTTTGTTGATATGATGAAGATTTTTGAAAACTCAGCAAAAGAAATTGTCGTGGCAAAATATGCAGAAACATTAGGTGTTCCGGCTTTATTCTCGAAAAAATATTTTGAAGAGTTGATTCAGCTAGAGGGAGAACAGGGTGCAAAAAAAATAATCCTTCAAAATAGTGATGATGTCGCTATTTTTGAATTTGAAAAAGGGGCAATCGACATTGATACCCCTTCGGATTATGATAATTTAAAATTTAATAAATGATTAGCGTAAAAGAAGCTCAGGAAATCATCAAGCAAAATATTCCGCAAAAAAAACAACAAATTCTTCCTTTAAAAGAAGCCTTCGGATACACCACCTCCGAAGATATTTATTCAAAATACAACATTCCAAATTTCTTACAATCCTCTATGGATGGCTATGCAATTCGTTTTCAGGATAGAAATCAACCTTTGAAAATTGTTGGTGAAATTCCTGCAGGATGTACCGAGCAATTTCAACTTGAAAAAGGAACCGCCTATCGTATTTTCACAGGCGCACCTCTACCTTTCGGAGCGGATACTGTGGTAATGCAGGAAAAAGTGATTGTTGAAAATAACAAATTAATTATAGAAGAAAGAGAGCTGGAAGAAGGGCTGAATGTAAGACCCATCGGCAGTGACGCAAAAATTAATACCGTTGCAATAAGCTCAGACAGCTATCTTTCAGCCGCAGCCATTGGATATTTGGCAGGCATCGGATGCACGAAAGTGAAAGTGTATGCTCCGTCAAGTGTATCTCTGATTTTAACCGGAAATGAATTAAAGAAACCTGGAGAAACTTTGGAATTCGGGCAAATATTTGAATCCAATACCATACAATTAGAAAGTGTTTTACGACAATCAGGAATTCAGAAGATTGATACTTTTTGGGTAAAAGATAACCCTGAAGAAATACAAAAAGTTCTGGAATCTGCTGTTTCAAAAACGGATATTGTATTGTTGGTTGGCGGTGTAAGTGTAGGCGATTATGACTTTGTTATTGAAGCCACAAAAATATGTGAGATCCAGCAACAATTCCATAAAATAAAACAGAAGCCGGGAAAACCACTTTACTTTGGAACAAAAGGAGAAAAATTAGTTTTTGGACTGCCGGGGAATCCATCTTCGGCTCTCACCTGTTTTTATCTTTATGTCGCACCGCTTCTTTCAGAATTAACAAAAAAGCCTGCGATTACAAATACAACAACAGCTACTGTTACTTCAACCTATAAGAAAAAGAAAGGCCTTACGCATTTCCTCAAGGCAATTTACAAAGATGGAAAAGTTTCTCCGCTTCACGCTCAGGAATCTTACAAGCTCCAAAGTTTTGCAGAGGCAAACTGCCTGATTATTTTAAGTGAGGAATCCGAGGGATGTGAAAAAGATGAAGTGGTTGAAATTATAATTTTAAAGTAATGAATGTAGAAGTTTTTTATATCATTTTATTCGTTATAGCAGCTCTGTATGCTGCTGTAGGGCACGGCGGTGCAAGTGGTTACCTTGCTTTGATGGCTCTTTATGGCGTTGCTCCGAAAGAGATGAAACCAACTGCTTTGGTACTCAATCTTTTTGTTTCGATGACGTCTTTTATGCAATATTACAGAGGAGGACATTTTAAGCTCCGTATCTTTCTTCCCATTGCTATCGCCTCTATTCCACTCGCTTTTGTGGGCGGAATGATTCATATCGAAGATGTTTTATATAAAAGAATTTTGGGCGTTCTATTACTGTTTCCAGTATTTCGCTTTTTCTTTTTCAAAAGTCCTGATGATAAAGATTTGAAAGAACCTAATCTCTATTTATCATTGATTTTTGGAGGTGTAATTGGATTATTTTCAGGAATGATTGGCATTGGAGGTGGAATTTTATTGTCACCGGTTCTGATCTTATTAAAGTGGACCAACCAAAAACAAACGGCAGCCATCAGCGCGGCATTTATCTTTGTCAATTCGGTTTCGGGATTGGGCGGAATGCTTACAAAAGAAATTTCTTTTACCAATGATATGTGGATGTACGTCGTTTGCGCATTTGCAGGTGGATTATTGGGTTCTTATCTTGCGTCTTCCAAACTCAACCAAAATGGAATCAAATATGTCTTAGCAGTCGTTTTACTGATGGCTGCATATAAATTAATAATCATTTAGAATATGAAAAATTTAACGGTAATACTCTTCTTTTTTGCTTCAATTTTGTCTTTTGGACAAAGTTTTGAAATTATCAATTCTGATAATGAGAAAAAAGTAATCACCTTAGATGATCTAAAAGCATTTCAGAAACATACTATTAAAAGTCTTAAAATAACAAACCATTTAAAGGAATATAAATCAACCCTCGAAAATGCCAATGGAGTTTTGTTAAGAGATGTTTTATCTAAAGTTTCTTTTAAAGAAAAATCGCCCAAAGTTCTAAGCGAATATTATATCGTTTGTATCGCAGAAGATAATTACAAAGTCGTTTTTTCGTGGAATGAGATTTTTAATACAGCAGTCGGAGATACTGCATTAATTATTACTGACGCAAAAGACCGACCGAATGACGGGATTTCTACTTTATCACCCACTGATTTTGCAACAGGAAGAAGATATGTGAAGAATTTAAAGACCATCCAACTGAAAAAAGTAGACTAATGGCAAATATTAAAGTGATTACTTTTGGTAAATTGAAAGAAATTTCGGGTTCAAATTTTGAGCTGGAAGCTGAAACAACAGATGAATTGTTACATAAAATTTATCAAGAATTTCCATCCATAAAAGAGTTAAAACTGAGAGTTGCTGTTAATCAGAAAATAATTTCTGAAATTACAATACTTAATAATAATGATTTGGTAGCTTTAATGCCGCCTTATTCCGGAGGATAATATGTTGGACAAAAACAGATACGACAGACAAATAAAACTGCGGGGATTCGGGATTGAAGCTCAGCAAAAACTTCTTTCGGCTCGTGTTTTAGTCATCGGCGCCGGAGGCTTGGGTTGCCCTGTTCTGCAATATCTTACTGCTTCAGGAGTCGGACATATTGGAATCATGGATCATGATGTAGTTTCAATAAGCAATCTCCAGCGACAGGTTTTGTATACAACAGAAGATATTGGTCAACTAAAAACTGAAGTTGCTTCTAAAAGACTCCGTGTAATGAATCCCGATATTTTCATTAAGATCATTTCAGAACGAATAACCACCAAAAACGCAGTAAAAATCATCTCAGAATATGATTTAGTTTTAGATTGCAGCGATAATTTTCCAACGCGTTACCTTATTGATGATGCTTGCAGAATTTTGAAAAAAACATTGATTTTTGGTGCAATTTATCAATATGAAGGTCAGATTGCGGTTTTCAATGTTTCAAATAAAGAAGGAGTTACAACAAGCTACAGAAATCTTTTTCCGAAACCACCGAGACCTAGTGAGGTTCCCGATTGTAATGAAGCAGGTGTTTTAGGTGTTTTGCCCGGAATCATCGGAACATTGCAAGCTACAGAAGCCATTAAAATAATCACCGGAATCGGAGAACCTTTAGCCAATAAATTAATGAGCATTGATTTGCTGGATTATCAAACAGCAATTTATGATATTCCGAGTGATATTGAAAGTAATTCTAACTTCCCATGTATAATTGATGAATTTGAATTGATGAATTATGAAGAACATTGTGGAATTAACAATCATAATATAAAAACTATTTCATCTTCCGAATTTTTAGAGTCAGCAAAAATTCCGGACACTTTAATTATTGATGTTCGGGAATTGCATGAATTTCCAAAAATTGATTTACCTTATTTATCGATACCTTTATCTCAATTAAATGAAAAGATATTGGAAATTCAGCATAAAAATATCATTGTGATTTGTCAGTCAGGAAAAAGAAGCTTGATTGGAGCCCAATTACTACAGGAAAATTTGGGTTCAGAATATCAAATCAGCAGCTTGGAAGGCGGAATCTATAAGTTAAAAAAATTTAAAGAATGAGTAAAATCAAAAATATATTTTTAGAAGGTGCAATTTCACCAACATTTATCGCGGAAAGTATTTCGCATCATTCTGCAAAAACAGAAATCGGAGCCCATCAGATATTTTTAGGACAAATCAGAGCCGATAAAATTGATGATAAAATAGTAAAAGCGATAGAATATACAGCTTACGAGGAATTGGCTTTAAATCAAATGACTACAATAAGAGAAGATATTTTCACCAAATATCAACTCACTTGTATGCATATTTATCACAGTCTTGGAGTTGTGAATACAGGAGAAATCTGTCTCTTTGTTTTCACATCTTCACCTCATAGAAAAAACGCTACTATAGCTTGTAACGAAGTGGTGGAAAGGATAAAAGCTGAGCTTCCGATTTGGGGTAAAGAAATTTTTGAGGACGAAACACATCAATGGAAAATCAATCAATAAAGAAATGGTAGATATTACTTTTAAAACTTTCACACTTCGTAAGGCGATTGCAGGTGCAACCATTAAAACATCTTCAGTTTCTACCATTGAAGCTATAAAAAACGGTACAGTGCCCAAAGGAAACGTTCTTGAATTTGCGAGAGCTTCAGCTTTATTGGCTATCAAGAAAACCAGTGATGTAATTCCTGATTGCCATCCTCTTCCGGTGGAATTTGCGACAATAACCTATGATTTTGATGAAATCAATATCAACGTCAAAGTTGAAGTTCATACCATTTATAAAACCGGAGTTGAAGTCGAGGCAATGCACGGCGCGTCCGTTGCTTCACTCGTCATTTACGATATGCTGAAACCGATTGATAAAAATGTGGAGATTGCAAACATCCGTTTATTAGAAAAAAAAGGAGGAAAAAGCAACCAGAAAAGTATTGATGTAACTGATTTAACCGCTGCAGTTGTGGTGTGTAGCGATTCGGTTTCTCAAGGCGTTAAAGATGATTCATCCGGAAAAATATTGGTTGAAGTACTTGAAAAGCAGGGCTTCAATACTATTGATTATTCCATTGTTCCCGATGACATTTTATCAATTCAGGAAAAGATTGAATCTTTTAAAAATAAAAATTGTAATTTGCTTATATTCACTGGTGGAACAGGTTTATCTGACCGTGATGTAACCCCTGAAGCGGTTTTGCCTTTCATAACAAAAGAAATTCCCGGAATTATGGAAACCGCCAGAAATTACGGACAGGATCGCGTAAAAACATCAATGCTTTCAAGAGGTATTGCAGGGTTTTCTGATGATATGCTTATTTTGACATTGCCAGGTTCTGCGGGTGCTGTGAAAGAATATGTTCAGGCGTTATTTCCGCAAATCTTACATGTTTTTTCTGTGAAGAAAGGTGATGAACATTAAATAAGTTATAACTCTCGCAATTTTGCAGCGATTTTTTTAATTTTCTCAACAGCAATTTCTATATCTGATTTTGTATTGAATTTACCTAAGCTGAATCGTATTGAAGAAAGGGCGTCTGAATCATTCATACCCATTGCTTTTAGAACGTGAGAAGGTTTGGAAGTCGTTGCATTACAGGCGGAACCGCTGGAAACACAAACCGTACCCAAAGAGAGAATCATTTGATCAGAATTCACTCCTTGGAAACAAATATTCGTTGTATTGAAAATTCTGTTAGTTTTATCACCATTGATATAAACTTCTGGAATATCAAGCAAAGTATTTTCTAACTCATCTCTTAATTGGGCAATATAAATTGCATTTTCCTGCATTTCCATTATCGCTATTTCGGCAGCTTTTCCCAACGCAATAATTCCCGGTACATTCAAAGTTCCGCTTCTTAAATTAAACTGTTGCCCGCCACCTTGGATTTGCGAATTCAGGTCTTTCTTTAGTTTTGAAGAAATATAAAGTGCCCCAATTCCTTTCGGTCCGTAAAATTTATGTGCTGAAAAAGCCATCAAATCAATATCTAATTCTTTAACATCGATTGGAATTTTCCCAACCGCCTGCGTTGCATCACAAAAAAACAAACTTCCGTTCTGATGAGTAATTTCAGCAATTTCTTTGATGGGTTGAATAACTCCAGTTTCATTATTGACATACATGACACAAACCATCAGTGTTTTTTCATTCAGCTCATTTTTCAGGTCATCAAGATTGATATGTCCATCTCTGTCCACATCAAGATAAGATATGTTGAAACCTTGATTTTCAAGAAAACTGCAAGTATCCAAAACAGCTTTGTGTTCCGTTTTTACAGTAATAATATGTTTTTTATTAGTTTCGTTAAAGCCTTTCAAAGCAAGATTTACTGCTTCGGTTGCTCCTGAAGTATAAATAATTTCTTTAATATTTGCAGTGATAAGATCAGCAATTTGTTTTCGTGCATTTTCAACCGATTCATTTATAGCAATACCGAATAAATGACTGCTCCCTGAATTTGCATAAAAATTATTAAAATATGGACTCATCTCATCAATCACTCTCGGATCTACAGGAGTTGTTGCATTAAAATCTAAATAAACAAAATCATTTTCCATTGAAATAAAAAATTGGAAGTAAAAATAAGTCAATAATAAATGCTAATCGTCAAACACTTACCCTAATAAGTATATATATTACGGTATTTTGTACCGTAATTACGGATTATCATTTATAAAAAGGAATGATAAAGCATAAAAATATAACTTTGTTTTATAAAAATACTACAAAAATGGAACGAGTAATTAATTTTAATACAGTTCAGGACTATAATGATTTTAATAATAACGAAACATTATATCCCTTAGTTACAATTACAGATCTATCAAAAGCTGATCCTAGGCACGCTTATAAAATGATCTTTAATGTTTACTGCATCATATTAAAAGAGTAAAATGCGGTGACATTAAATATGGCAACAATACTTACGATTACCAACAAGGAACATTAGTTTTCTTTGCTCCTGGTCAAATTGTTGAAGTCACAGGGAATGAAATGTATCAACCTTCTGGTACTGCTCTGCTGGTCCACCCAGACTTTCTTCATAATACTGCTTTAGGAAAACATATGGATACCTTTAGTTTTTTTTCTTACAAAACAAATGAAGCATTACATTTATCGGAAAAAGAAAGAAAAATTATTTTAGAATGTTTTGGACAAATTCAACATGAGCTTAATCAGTCTATAGATAAGCATAGTAAAACAGTAATTACTTCGGCTATTGAACTATTTTTAAACTACTGCACAAGGTTCTGCGATCGACAATTTATTACCAGAGAAACAGTAAATATGGGAATTGTAGAAAAAGTTTGAAGCTCTTTTAAACGATTACTTCTCTTCAAACAAACCTAAAGAACAAGGAATTCCTACCGTTTCATTCTGTGCCGATGAACTTAATCTTTCACCGAATTATTTTGGTGACCTAATAAAAAGAGAAACAGGAAAAACAGCGCAGGATTATATTCAATTTAAAATAATAAATGTAGCAAAGGAAAGAGTTTTTAGTGTCAATAAATCGATTAGCGAGATTGCATATGAGCTGGGGTTTAAGTATCCTCAACATTTTACTCGCCTTTTTAAACAGAAAACAGGTCTGTTACCACTTGAATATAAAAATTTAAATTAATTACAATAAACCCATTAGTCCAATTATCAATAAAAAATTAGATCAGTCCAAATTACATTAAGGTACCAATCTGTCATTTAGACTATGATAGTAGGTCTTTGTATTATTTGTACTCGTTCAGAAAATAACAATATTTTGATTCTTTAAGGAACATTATAACATAAGTCAAAAGTTGTTTACAATCTTTAAAGTATTATTAATTTTTGCTAGTAATTGGTGTTAATAGGTTCCTTTTCAGTTCACATGAAAGTACTAATTTGCTTTCAATATCATGTTACAAATATTTTAATTTTGTTTAGCTTTGGAAGCAAGAAAAATGTAAATCGTCAGCAAAAATTAGACATTCTATAGTATAAAAGTTAAGGAGTGTTTTCAAAAAAAGAATTACATTTAATTATGGAAACACCTAAAAAGAAAAGTTCCGAAAAATGCGTAAGAACTGCCAGACCATTGTGTCACCTTATCCGCCAGCAGTTCAAACTTATTTTTCTAGCGTTCTATCTCACAGAAATTTTATGCCGGATTATTTCTTTCTGTTTCCAATTCCCAGACTCTGTGATTGGCAATAGCTGTTATGAAAGCCTCATCAGATTTTTTGTTTTCTGAATTGATGATGGCTGGATCTTCATGGTTTTTTTTGCCCACGTTACTTGCTTTCACTATTTCTTCCGTTTCATTTCCAAAATAGATTGCTTTGCAATGTTTATAAGCTTCGTTTACAAATAAAATAGTTCCCGGTTTATTTTCTTCATCTAATAAATTGTCAGAAGATTTTTTTCCACTGCAAATATATAAGGCATCAAAACAAACACTTGCTGTACTTGTCAACGAATGTTTCGGTGTAAAAATCGTCCCGTCGTCTGCTGTTACATGCGAAAGACTTCCTGCAATGAACTGAACCACTGCACCTTTGCTTTCTAATTTTGATTTTAATGCATTTACATCAGCTGCATTCACACCATTTTCCATAATGAAACCAATCACCCGGCTTTTGATGGAAGCTTTGACTGTATTTTGCATACTTAATGCATCAGAACTTTTTGTTGAAGGTTCTTTTTCCGGGCTTTGAAGCGTTTTCGGATTTGCATCCGCAGGAATACTTCCGTTGGGTTGTTTCAGTTTAGTCACATCTACACCCACTTTTTTTGCAACCAAAGCCGCAAGATCTTTATCAATGAAAGCCAATTGACCAACTACTCTTTCTCGGATTGGAGGAATCGTCACTTTTGATAATTCAAATATCAAAGCATTCTGAAGGTGCTTTTTTTCCGGAGCCGACTGGCTGTTATAAAATAATTTTGCCTGAGAATAATGATCTACGAAACTTTCGCTTCTTGAACGGATTTTTTTTCCGTCGATTCTTTCTTCTTGTGATGTAAAACCGCCATCTTTCATCATCGCCTGGAATGGACAGCCACCACCAATTGAATTCGGTTCGTAACTCACTTTTCCTTTGACGATCTGCTGGCGCATATGACCATCACGCTGATTATTATGAACAGTATTAATGGATCTGTTGATCGGAATTTCGTGGAAGTTTGGCGAACCTAATCTTGACAGTTGCGTATCGGTGTAAGAAAATAATCGACCTTGCAAAAGCGGATCATTACTAAAATCGATACCTGGAACCAAATGTCCCGGATGGAAAGCAATCTGCTCAGTTTCCGCAAAGAAGTTATCCGGATTTCTGTTAAGGGTTAAAGTTCCGACCAATTCAACAGGAACTTCTTCTTCAGGAATAAGTTTGGTTGGATCTAATAGGTCGAAATCAAATTTATGCTCGTCCTCTTCAGGAATGATCTGTACACCAAAATCCCACTCTGGAAAGGCACCGTTTTCAATAGCTTCCCAAAGATCCCTTCTGTGAAAATCGGGATCTTTCCCTGAAATCTTTGTCGCTTCATCCCAAGCTACGGAATGAACGCCTAATTTCGGTTTGAAGTGGAATTTCACGAAGTGCACCTTTCCTGCATCATTGACGAACTTGAAGGTATGGACACCAAAACCTTCCATCATTCTGTAACTTCTCGGTATGGCTCTGTCACTCATTGCCCACATGATCATATGCATACTTTCCGGCATCAAAGAAATGAAATCCCAAAATGTATCGTGAGCAGATGCGGCCTGCGGAATCTGATTGTCAGGCTCTGGCTTCACTGCGTGGACCAGGTCTGGGAATTTCATAGCATCTTGGATAAAGAACACGGGAATGTTGTTCCCCACCAGGTCATAATTGCCTTCTTCCGTATAAAATTTAATGGCAAAGCCTCTGACATCTCGGGCTAGATCTGTACTGCCCGCGCTTCCTGCAACGGTAGAAAACCTAACAAACACAGGTGTTTCCGTTCCTTCTTGTGCAAGGAATTTTGCTTTCGTGTATTTGGCTAAACTTTTGTTGACTTTAAAAATCCCGTGCGCTCCGGATCCTCTCGCATGGACTATTCTTTCCGGGATTCTTTCGTGATCGAAATGGGTGATCTTTTCCCTTAGAATGAAATCCTCAAGAAGACTCGGACCTCGTTCTCCTGATTTCAAAGAATCCTGATTGTTATTGATCTTTAGACCTTGATTGGTTGTAAGTAATTGTCCGGAGTTGTCAGTTGTATGCTCTTTCAGCTGCTCCAGTTTGTCGTCAGAATGTTCAGTTTTTTTCATAAGATATTGATTAGGATTTTAAATGAAAGTATTATTAGTAACATTACCCTTTATGGGACAGAGACTTTAAATATCTTTTTACATCTTAATCCTAAAAACAAAAACTATGCCCACAACTTTATAACTCAACTACTGATAATAAATATAAATAATTGTTTTGAGTATAAGAATGGGTTACAATACAGATCCAGAACAAAAGATGGAAAAAAAACAGTAGTTGGATCATAAGCTATTTATTACCAGATAAATTTGCACATAATTTTTTTTGAATAATGATATCCCATGAGCTGATTTTAATAAAATGAGCAAAGAATAATTTTTTATTACTCGTAGCCAGAACTAAGTTAAAAAACAATTTTAAGAAAGCACCAAGTAATCTGTGAAAGGTTTTTTAGATAATTCATAAAGAGATCATTTTTCAAAGATTAATAATATATCCTCTGTCGCCTATCAAAAAACAATTCTTTAAATTTTCTTACACATCCTTCAGATAATTTACATCATGTACACTGGAAGAGGTAAAATCAAACGAATGGAAGATTCAGTTTTTGTCACAAACCGTATGAAGTTTGAAGCCAAAATACCTGGTTTTCTGTGAAGCACAATATCCAAAAAAAGGTTTGATATCTTCTGTAGAACAAATTGCAGAACGGTTTGCTCTGCTGATTTTGCATATTTCAATATGGGTTGAATCTACAATAAAAACATTGGTGAAATCTGAAAATTTGTTGCTCAAAGTTTCCCTAATTTTTTCGATGTATCCGAAAATCCTTCTCTTTCTCTTATTATAAACGCTTCTATCAATTTTCCCTTGCAATTCCGTTTTTTGAATCTGCATATTCTTTGAAAACAACCTGGCAATTTCAAAGACTATTTTAATAAAAAAAGGGACTGTATAAGAGTATATAATAATCATCGCCTCACCCATTATTTTATAAGTACTGAATAAAAAATGGACGATGCCAATCCATAATTGGGGATTGGTTTTAAACCAATTTATGCTTATTTTTGAAAAAAGGCTCAGATCATAAATCCAAGCCTAACTTTTCTACTTACACACTTTACGGGATAGTGTCTTAAAATTATTTTTCCTTCTTTTTAATCATTTACTCATTAATATTATTTTGAGTTCACTTCTGGAAACAAAGTATCTGCAAATGTTTCTTCTGCTTCCACAGCCACAAGTTCGGGATCTAAATTAGGATAACTAAACATTTCTAAAGGTTTTTGGTCCAACCATAATTTATGAAGATCTTTATTTAAACAAATCGGCATTCTTTTCTTATTGTTATGTATAATACTCATCAAATCATTTGCAGCAGTGGTAACAATACTGTAAGTCTTAAGTTGCTTTCCTGTTGTCGGATGAGTCCATAAATTATAAATACCTGCCAAAGAGAATAACTCTTGATCTTTTATTTTTATTTTAAACTTTTTTTTAGTTTTTCCTTTTTCATCCAACCATTGCCATTCGTAAAAATGTTTTGCCGGTATTACGCATCTTTTATTAACTGAATTTTTATAGGAAGCCAATTGAGGTATCGTTTCTACCTTAGCATTTAAGGTATTGGTTTTCTTTTGGAAATCTTCTTTCGCCCAACTAGGAAATAAACCCCATTTACCCACAACTATTTCTGTAGGTGCAATATCCATTATGATAGCAGTTTCAGGATAATTAAAGCCATTTAATTCATCAACAGTATAATATCCTTCCTCAATTTCATAAGCATTGTAATACTGTTCTGCTTCCTTTGCTGTATATAATGTACTAAAGCGATAACACATATCTATATTTTTACAAGTTTAATTTCGTTACCTTCATTTTCTATAAACAACTCATAGCCATATTGAATTTTATCATAAGTTTTTTTTAATAAATCTGCTAAAATATCTGCATCATTCAAATCATCTCCTTTGAAATCATTATCAACAATATTAATGATCACTTCATCGTCACGAACATCCAATCCATTACAATTATATTTTGCATAATCAAAACCACTTTCTTTGTTTAACCTTTGTAGAAACCGTATTTCTTCTTGTGTAAAAATATTATCCATTTAATTATTTGGCTTGAGGATTTATTGCATAAATTTACACTTATTTTAATTTATTTGCTTTATAATTCAAAAAAATGTTTGCATTAGTAGATTGTAATAATTTTTATGCATCCGCAGAACGTGCATTCCAACCTCATTTGGAAGGTGTTCCCATTGTTGTTTTATCAAATAATGATGGTTGTGTTATTGCAAGAAGTTATGAAGCTAAAGATTTAGGAATTAAAATGGGTTTACCCGCATATCAATTAAAAGAATTTACAGAAAAATATGACATTAAAGTATTTTCAAGTAATTATGAATTGTATGATGATATGAGTAAAAGGGTTATGAAAACGTTAACATATTTCACGCCGGATATTGAAGTGTATTCAATTGATGAAATTTTCTTAAAATTTGTTGGCTTTCAAGATTTTAATCTTTTTGATTATGGTCAAAAAATGAAAAATGCTGTAAAAAAAAACACTTGGCTTCCTGTTTGTGTTGGTTTCGCACCTACTAAAGCATTGGCGAAAGTTGCAAACAAAATTGCTAAAAAATTTCCTGATAGATGTAACGGTGTGTATGTAATTGATAATGAGGAAAAGCGTATTAAAGCATTAAAATGGTTAAATATTGAAGATGTTTGGGGTATTGGCAGACAGATTTCTAAAAAATTAATTTCGTGGAATGTAAAAACGGCTTATGATTTCACCCAATTAGATGATTACACGGTTCAAAAGGAATTTTCTATTGTCGGTTTAAGATTAAAAAAAGAATTGTTAGGGATTAATTTTTTAGACTTAGAAGTACAGGAAAGAAAAAAAGCCATTGCTACAACAAGGAGTTTTGCTTCTGATGAATATGAATATAATAATATTGCAGAAAGAGTAAGCACATTTGCAGTGCGTTGTGCCGAGAAACTTCGCAGAGAAAAATCATTTTGCAGTAAAATTGAAGTCTTTCTAATTACGAACAGATTTAAAGAAAATAATCCGCAATATTCAAATAAAGTGGTAATTAATTTACCATTCCCTACAAACTCAGACATTACGATAGCAAAGTACGCCAAACAAGCCCTAAATATTATATACATAGATGGTTTCGGATATAAAAAAACAGGTGTAGTAGTCCACGAAATTACACCCGAACCATATAAACAAATGAATTTATTTTTTAATGAATCAGATAAACATAAAGTATTAATGGAAACATTGGATAAATTAAATATCTCTAAAATGGATCCAGTGGTAAGAATTGCTTCCCAGGATTTGAAGAAAAGAGAAAAAATGCGTAGAGAAAAACTATCTAAATGCTATACAACAAAGTGGAATGATTTAATTGAAATCGGATGATATTAAAGAAAATGACCAAGAATTCTGATGAATTAGAATTTTTTGAAATTAAAAAAGATGGTAAAAAGTTTTATGTAGAGTTGCACAATTCGATTGCAAACGGCTTTCCTTCACCTGCAGAAGATTTTTCAGGCAAACGTATCAGTTTAGACGAAAAATTTTTATCTAAACCCGAAGCAACATATATTGGTAAAGCTAAAGGAATGTCAAACTATCCCTATATTTTGCCAGGAGATTATTTGGTTATTAGAGCAGATTTAGACGCAAAAAACAATGATTTAGCAATTGTTTATATTCCAGGAGATGGTTTTTCTGCAAAAAAAATTGATTTTAAAAATAAATGCTTAAAACCTCTTAATAAAGAATTCCCAATTTTGACAATTCCAGAAGGAGAAATCATTGAGACAAGAGGAGTTGTAAAAACAATATTCAGAGAAGTAAAAAATTTAGATTAATTGTATGCTTTTACTTATAAAAATGTTGCATTAGAAAATTAAATGATTTTCTAAAATCAATAAAAAAACCAAATCATAATAAGATAAAAAAGATAATCTATGAATGCAACATCAACCCTCGCTTTAATCGGTGGTGGACCAGCAGCACTTTTTATGCTTAAGCAAGTTTACGACAAGAAATTACAATTCAAAAAAATCATAATTTTTGAAAGAAATGACAGATTTGGAGTAGGCATGCCTTATGGTAAATTTGGTAGCAAAGAAGAACACGTAGCTAATGTAAGTGCTAATGAATTACCTAAATTATTCGAATCATTTTCAGACTACATTAAACGTAAACCAGATCAAGGTTTTCAGAATTTTGTTAAAGGTGGAAATATAAATGAATACGAAGTTATACCACGGCTACTGCTTGGAAATTATCTTGAGGAACAATTTAAAATTTATTCATCGGAACTGATAAAGCAAGGCATTGAATTACAGTTACTCCTAAATACTGAAGTTAAAGACATTAAGTATTCTGATAATATTTTCAACATAATTACTGATAATGATACTTTTAAATCTGATTACACTGTAATATGTATAGGACATCTATGGAAAAAAACATTTGAAGATAAGATTGAAAATTGGTATGATTCTCCATACCCACCGTCAAAATTTACAGGTAAAAATAATTATCCTGTTTCAATAAGGGGAGCTTCTCTTACAGCAGTTGATGCTATAAAAACAATTTCTAGAAACAACGGTATATATAAAGAAGATGAGAATGGTAATCTTGAATATATAGTCTCAAATGAGAGTCCAAATTTTAAAATTCATTTATATTCATTAAGTGGTTTTTTACCAGCGTTACGATTTCATACAGAGGATGAAGCATTTGATACAAACTGGACTATGAACAATGAGGAAATTAATGATTATAAAAACAAAAATAATGGTTTCGTTGATTTAGATTATGTTTTTAAAAAGAATTTCATAGAAAGAGTTAAAGAAAAAGACTATAAATTTTATGACCGCATAAAAGATCTATCAATTGAGCAATTCGTTGATGAAATGCTAAAAATTAGAAATGAGTTAGACAGTTTTACTTTATTAAAAGCAGAATTCACAGAAGCTGAAAAATCTATTGAACGCCACCAATCTATTGTTTGGAAAGAAATTTTATCCGCATTTAGTTATGCTGTAAATTATCCTGCAAAACATTTTCCTGCAGAAGATATGTTAAGGTTAAAAGGAAAATTAATGCCGCTTATATCAATCATTATTGCTTCACTTCCACAATCTTCTTACCACGAAATAATGGCATTATACAATGCTAATATCCTTGCAGTAAGTTCAGTTGGTAAAGACAGTGATGTAGTTCCTAATGAAAATTATGGCGCAATATATAATATCAAAGATGACAACGGAAGTAGGGAAATCAAATATGATATGTTCGTTGATGCCATCGGTCAAAAACCTATGAATTACGGAGATTTTCCATTTGAAAGTGTAAAAAACGAACAATTGATATCAAGAGGATTTCTATATTTTAAAAATAATGATATTGCTGAAGAAGAAATACAAAATGGAAATCAGAATGTTAAGCAGGATTCGACAGGCAAATACTATTTATTAGTTACAGGTCTTAATATAGGAGATAATTTCGAAAAAAAAGATATTTATGCAGTCAGCAATAAAAAATTCTATAATATGTCTGTTCCATTTATTGGTGGTCTAAATCCAGATTATTCAGGAATGGACTTTTGTGATACTGCATCTGAGAGAATTGTAAATTCAATACTAAATGACTTTAATGATGCCGCCACTGCGGTTTAGTTATATAATGTCTGAGATAATTAAAGAAAATTTTATAAAAAAAAATTATTTTGAAGATTTTATTAACAGGTGCGACAGGATAAATTGGTAAAAGATAACTGATACAACTGTTATTTGAAGGTCATACTGTAGTTTGTTCAGTTAGAGATAAATTACGTTTCAGTACAAAAATTTATAATGAGGCGAAGGGTAATATCGAAATTATTGAAAGTGATTTTCTAAAGATTTCTACACTAAATAATATCCCAAAGGATATTGAAGTAGCCTATTATTTAATGCACTCAATGTCTTCAGGCGATGGATATTTTACAGAAAAGAAGAATTATCAGCAATTAATTTTAGAAATGCTTTAGAAGATACTAATTGTGAACAAGTTATATTTTTAACAGGGATTGTTAACGAAAGTAAATTATCCAAGCATTTAAGTTCACGTTAAGCAGTTGAGGATTGTTTAAGAAGTGAGAAATATTCTTTAACTGCACTTCGTGCTGCTATTATCGTTGGATCTGGCAGCGCTTCATTTGAAATCATACGAGATTTAGTAGAGAAACTACCTGTTATGATTACTCCAAAATGGTTAAATACAAAGTGTACACCGATAGAAACTCAAAAGACATATTCTTTTTTTGTGGTTAAAAAAGGAATGCTTTCGATCAGAAATTCAAAATTATCATTGGTCAGTAACTGCGCACCATAGCTTAACATCTCTTCTGCCCATGAAATTTTATCGTTAAGGACATTCTCCATAATGAACAACTGTCTTCCCAATCTTAATGCCTCCCAACCCTGATGTTTTGTTCCGCTTTTCTCACTCGCCTCAATGATGATCGTTGCATCACTGATCAACGCCATTGTGCGGTTTCTGATAGGGAAACTTTTTGGAGTTACGGGATAGTTTTCCGGGAACTGCGAGATCAATAGGTGATTTTCAGCAATAAAATCCTGAAGTTCTTTATTTTCAGCAGGGAAATATTTATTGAGGGGTGTACCGATAACACCGATGGTATGACCTTGAAATTCAATGGCAGTTTTATGTGCGATCGAATCAACACCTTCTGCTAAGCCGCTGACCACAGTAATGTCATTTTGAACCAAGAACTTAGCTATCTTTCTTGCTCTTCTTAAACCCAGTTCAGAAACCTTCCTGGAACCAACGACCGCTACCCTTCTTCCATTTTCCACTAACGAAAAATCCCCTTTGTAAAACAACTCTTTGGGACTGTTCTTTTTCTCAACGGTAGTAAGCTTATCGTAGTATTCGTTAAAAGCACTGATCTGCATAGGTCTTCAAGATTTAAATCAATAATGTAAATATAGTGTATTTAGTGTGTAAAATACAAATCGAAAAACACTAAAACCAGCCATCAAGGTAAAATTATTAATTGTTACCGACAACTGATCATTTTTCATAAGAAGCCGGTAAAAAGGCAGCTAAGGTATATCGGTCATCCATTTCTTCACCCACCCAAAAGACTACGGCATAAACGGTCTCCTCCCTGAAGGTACCCTCCAATTATTCCGTTTCCTTTTGGCTTTCGCCTTTGCCCGCTAAGATTATCTGCTTTCTTTTTTCCGGTTTTTCTTTTGAAAAATATTCAGCGAAACCCAAAGGGCTTTCAGAGAAAGGACGGAGAAGAGGTTGAGAACAGATCAAAATGTACAATCTTTTAAAATCAACGGTTATGAACATTATCGGAAGACTGACAAGGGATGCGGAAGTGCGCAACTTGCCAAATGGAAAACATGTAGTTAATTTTTCAATTGCTACAAATGACAATTATCGCAACAAACAGGGCGAACGAATCGAACACACCACCTATTTTGAATGTGGTTACTGGATTTCTCCAAAAGTTGCAGACTTTTTAAGAAAAGGGACTTTGGTAGAATTAAGCGGAAGAGCCTACACCTCTGCATGGTTAGGAAAAGACGGAGAACCCCATGCAGGTCTGAAGTTCCACACCTCACAAATCAAAGTACACAGCAGTAGTAAACGAACTGAAAACAAGTCTAATGAATCGAATAAAAAAATTAATAAGGAAAATTCAAATTCCAATTCCAATTCCAACAACAGCGAAAAAGATGATGACCTACCATTTTAAAATCATCAAATACAATTATCTAAAAAATAAATATTAACATCATGGCACATCAATTAAATTTCAACAACAGAACAGGAAAATATTCATTTTTCAGCGTAAAGGAAAAAGCATGGCACAACTTGGGGCAGATCGTACAGGAATACCCGACAAGTGAAGAAGCCATCAAATTTGCAGGACTTGACTACGAGGTTGAAAAATCTCCGCTATTTACAAAAGGTGCAGGCATTATGGAAAATACCAACGGAATAGAAATGATCGATTCAGAATTGGAAGTTCCCAACTACTTTGCCAATATCCGCACCGATAATAACACCGTTTTAGGCGTAGTCGGAAAAGATTACCATATCGTACAAAATCGTGAAGCCTTTTCATTTTTTGATTCTATTGTAGGCGGTGGGAATGGTATCTTGTATGAGACTGCAGGAGCTTTGGGAAATGGTGAACGCATATTTATCACGGCTAAATTACCCGATTATATCCGTGTTGGAAATGGTGACGATATTACGGAAAAATATATTTTCCTAACCACCTCCCACGATGGGAGCGGAAGCATCACCGCCGCATTTACGCCTGTACGCATTGTCTGTCAAAATACTTTAAACGCTTCACTAAAAAATATGAGCAATGTGGTGCGGATCAGACATACCGCAGGCGCAAAACAGCGTTTAGACGATGCCCACAAGGTCATGGGATTAGCGAATAAATTGAGTACTGAATTGGAAAGCACGTTTAATCATTGGGCAAAAATAAAGGTCGGTGATGATGAAATGAAAAAGCTGATCCAATTGGCACTCTGCCCCAATAAAGAAACTTTAAACCATTTGCGGAAAGGAAATTTCGATGATGTTTCAACAGTTTTTAAAAACACCGTTGATGACGTCTTTGCCTATGCGATGATCAGCGAAAGCCAACAAATGGAGACCACCAAAGGAACTTTGTTTGGTGCTTACAATGCTGTTACAGGTTACTTTCAGAATGTCAGAAGTTACAAGGATAACGAAGCAAAACTTCAGTCCATCGTCTTGGGAGGGACAGCACAATTGAAATCTCAAAAAGCTTTTGATCTGTGTGAAAGTTTTGCCCGATCTGGTGCAGAAAATTTGATCATGAATTAACTATAAATTTTACAAATTAAGTACGGGAAATTCAAGTCTCTGCCGTACAAGAGCAACCCTTATGAAATTCAATATTGTCAACGAGATAAAATTAAGTTATTCCAGAAAAGGAAATTCTGAAAAATTAGTTAGAAGTTCGCGGGACGCAGTGGATGTATTCCGTCAGCACTTTGACCGTGATGAAATAGATTACCGAGAATCATTTTTTGCCTTATATTTAAATCAGGCTCACAAAGTTTTAGGTATAAGAAAAATTTCTGAATCGGGAATTTCTTCCACGGTTGTTGACGTCCGCATCATCATGCAGGCGGCACTTCTTTGTAACGCTTCAGCAGTGATATTGGCACACAATCACCCCTCCGGAAATTTGAAACCTTCTGCCGAAGATCTGAAAATTACGCAGAGCATTAAAAGCGCATCAGAATGTTTAAACCTTAAATTACTGGATCATTTCATTCTGACATCAACCGATCATTTATCATTTGCCGACGAAGGTCTTTTGTAAATGCATTCATTATTATTAAAAAAAATACACGATAAATCAAATGTTGTCGTGTATTTTCAAATTCGGGCGAAAAGACAATTCCTTCCGATGGTCGGAAACGTCTTTTCGCAAAAAGTAGGGATACAACTCTTATGTTATGCCTCACAAACCCTCCCTGCTTCATAAAAGTTGTGAGACTGTGTAGATTTAATGTTTTATTAAATGATGAAGATATTCTATTTTTCTTCCAGTACCCATTGCTTGCTTGCTTTGAAATCGCTTGTATTCAATCGTTGAACAACTATAAGTTCCCAAACCATTCATCATCTCCTTAATCATAGGATATGAAAGAAATCCTTCATTATTGTAACTAAGAAAATATGCTGAAAATCGCATTTTTGTAAAGATCAAACATCACATTTTCAGCCTCTGATCTTAAACAGAATTTTGATGTATTGTAGGGTCTCAAACCTTTCTTTCCCTTAGGTTCAAAGTCGATATCGTACAAAGCGATGGTGTTCAACAAATGATAATAGGAACCATATTCTCTGCCATTGTACGGAGGATCCAAATACAGGATGTCACCTTTCACCTGGGTAATTAATTCGTTGCTGTCCTCATTAAATATTTGATAGTCAGGATGATAGTTCTGTTCTTTTAACAGCAAGTAAATGTAAATTTTTAGTGGCGGTTGTTTTTACTGTTTTTAGGTAAGCACAGTGCACGGAAGCTGTGTTAGCAACTTTATCAACCGCTTTTAACAAGGTAGCCAATAAAAGCATATAGAAATTTTGATCTATCTCAAAACTTTGAAATCGTCGTTCAATATGCATCCTTATGGCATCTATTTTTTGACCGTTTTCGGATGAAAAATATAACCGACCAGCTGTTCCGCATTCCGAATATTGATTAAATATAAATCCTTCCCTGCCATCTAATTGATTTAATTCCGCAAGCATTCCCCGGTATTTCTCTTCTGATACGTTGCTAAAGAATGCACTGTTAATAACAAAGCTATAGTATTCCCTAACATTGTAAATGATACTTTTAACTTTGTCATGGAAATAGTTTCCTACTATTCCTGTTCCTGCAAAAAGATCGCAGAAGCTGCAATCAGCCAGTTTTTGTTCTACAGAATTTGAAATGACTTTGTAGATAAACCCCGATAGTCTTTTTTTAGATCCCAAATAATTCATTTTTATTTGCAATCTCCTGTAAAATGGTGTTGAGACTTCACTCAGTCTAATCCTGATCTGATTTTTCTTTCAATGTCCTCATAAAAAGCGGCTTGGTACAAAAACAAGCCGCTAGAAGTCAATTAGAAATTTTAAGATGCATTGTCAAATTCAAAATCTACCTTTCTTTCATTTCCAAAATTATCTTTGATCCAAATACTGAACTGATGGGATTCGGAAGCTTTAGATGTATAGTAAAGTCTGAATTGTTTTTGCTTCAATGGATACTCGTCATTCGGTAGATATGGTGGATCGCTGTAATATTGAAGTTGACCAGCTCCTTCATATTGAAAATACCTAACACTGTACATTGTTCCATTAAAGTTCGAAGAAGTCAATAGTGAAATGCGAATTTCTACCGTTTCATTCTCAGCTATTTTACCAGGAACTGGCATTATTTGAACTTCAAAAGGAAAGTCGTGCTGAATTTGCAGATCGCTGTCCTGACAGGAATTAAATACAAAACTCACTAAGAAAATTGCCATTGAATACTTAAATAGTTGCAAGATCTTTTTGTTGATTACATTTTTCATTTTACAAGCTTTTTAAAAATTAAATCGTATTCCGAAACCAAACAAAGCGTGAAACTCACCGAGCTGACTTTTCTGCAAATAGCGCAGCTGCCCATTGACCAAAAAAACCAACTGGTATGTCAGATAACTTTCTAAAGACAGTTTACCACTTGCACCATAAATAAAATTCTCGGTTGCATTAATAATAGAGCCATCATAGATCGTTTCATTTCCCCTATTGATCTGCTCATAACCTGCAAGGCCTCCTAAACTAAGATTGAAATTGACATTCCGCATCAGATCTCCCCACACATAGAGACTGTAACCCCCATTGAAAAGGAAGGTATCAATCGGAATATCGTAATGGACATACTCGTAATACTTTCTGCTGTATTCGGCCAATCCGAAGAGGTAATTACCGTTTTTGGTGTAAGAAATAACACCTGCACCTAAAGCGTAATTTTGCTTTTCAGGAGATTGTGGAAATACTGAATAGGAAATTTCGAATCCTTTTTGATTAGGGATCATTTGCTGGGCAAACGATTGAATACTTATTGTAAGTAGTAATGCGGTATTTAAAAATAATCTATTCATCTTATTTTGTTTTTACGTTTAAACCGTTGATCAGCCTAGCTTGAATCAGGTCTTTATTGTCAAGCTGAACCTTCTGATGCCTTCCGCCATTCTTTTCCAGAATTTCAATTTCCAAGACCTGATCTTTCAGAAGGGTAAACTGATCCAATAAATAAACTCCTGATATGTCAGAATGATGAGAAGCTATCATTGTTGGAAAATATACCCTAACCGGCTCTAAGAGTTTATCCTGAACGACCGTTCTTTTTAAATTCCTTTTATCGATAATTTTGAAATTTACCAGGTCAATTTCGTATGACACGTTACTGCTGTTTTTAATCTCCAAGGTGAAAAAGAATTTGCTGTCATTGACGTGCAGTGCCCGGACTGAAAACTGGATGCCGTAGCTTCTGGACGATATGTGTTTGATGGTCTTGCTGCTTTTTTCATACAGGTTTTCCATAATCAATTCCGTAAGAGAGGACGAACTTCCCCTGAGATCTTCAAACAGGACATCCGCAATATACTGGCGCTCATGGCTTCTCTGCATCTTTAAAAGGTCATAGCTGAGTGCATCAGGATATGAACTGTAAAACACATCGAAGCTGTAGAACTTTCCGTCTTCGGTGATCACCGAAAAATTGGTTTCTTCTTCGAAGTCCCGGACTGCCGATTTGATCCGAAGAACATTTCCAACAGGCTCTGCCTTATTGGCGACCAGCAGGTCACTCCCCAGGTCAACATATCGGATCGGCGAAGGAAAAAGTAGATGCGAGGTTTTATTGTAGGTGACCTGCATTTTGTAGGGCTGTAATCTAGCCTCTTCTAATGGAAGATATGTAAAGATAGAATCCTGCGCTAGTGCTCTTACTGTCAAAAGCAGAAATACGACTGTAGTGAGATAATTCCTTTTTATTTTATTCATTTTTTTGTTTTTTAATGGGTTATTTTTTTGGCACAAGCAAAACCTGATGGCCTGCTTTTACCTTTACTTTTTGTTGTCTGACCCGTTTCTGGAAATATCCTGATAACCCCTGCACCACGCCTCTGCTTAAATCCGCCGCGATCTGCTGACCAGCCGACTGCGTCATCATAATATTGGTACCAGAAGTTTGCCCCATACTGCCCACAATGTCGGTCACAGCATTTTGCTCCGGTGAATAAGGAACATATAAGCCGAGCTGACCATCATTGTCATGAACATTGATCTCTACAGGATAAATGCTGCCCTGATATTCTATAGACGAAATTTTCAATTGCAGTCTCCCACCCTGAAATTTGGCGTTTGCCTTTAGTAAGGTTCCTGCAGGAATTTTGGTATGAGCCAGAAGCATACTTTCCAAGAGTCTGATCGATAATGTACTTTCATTGGTCATCGTCATTGACTCTTGTACAAGACCTTTGATCGCATTTTTTGATTGTTTTGAATCATTGGTTTCATCCTGAGTTCCGAACAATCTATTATAATTCAGACCAGCCAGAAAGGCGCTGTCCGATGGCTCTCTATACAAAGAAGAGACAATATTTAAGTGAGCTGATTTTACTGCTGTGAGCTGTAATTTATTTCCAGAAGGCTGCTTCACATCCTCTTCTCTTGATATAGGATCTTCCTGTTTATTACTTTGGGGAAGGTATTTCGCAGCCATTTGGTAGGATTTTTCCATCAGCTCCAATTGGTCATTGACCCCAAGACCTGCAGGAACAGCATTGTTCTGCAAAGCTTCATTCTTTAATCTGGATATTTCTTTCCTGAGATTATTCACTTCCTGATCATCCCTGCTGTAGAAGGAACCTAATGCCTGCTGCGCATCGCGATAGCTGTTCACTGCACTCGGATTAGATGGTGACAAACTATTCCGATGAGCAGTCAATGACGTCTGATCTGAATTTTGGTTAAGGCTATTTTGGTCAGTCCAGTAATCAGACAAGGTGGTCATCGCATTTCTTTTCTCTTCATTTTTTTGCTCCAGCAATTGTTGCTCATAGGCTTTCTGTTTATCAGATTGTAACTGGTCTTCCTTTGCCTGCGGTATACCTGCATTGAAGCCTGATTCTTCTATGACCTTATTATCGTTTGGTTTAAAGATGAGGTAGAGGCATCCGGCACAGACAACAGCCATCAGAAAATAAATGATCGGCTTTTTAAATCGTTCCACTGGAAATTTCTGCAGACCTTCTGCTTCTCTTTCCTGTTCCTGCGATTCGCCCTCCGTGACCTTGATTTTATTTGAATCTTTCATTGTCCTATTTTTTAAGGGTTGAACCCGTTTTGTTATCGTGTGACTGTCTTTTCATAGCAGTGTGATCAGATATGGTCGTAATATGACTGATCGACATGGTGTTATTATCATTTGCTGTTGTGATAAAGATGCTGATCAACACCAGTAAGGTAACTACGGTATAACCTACAAAAAACAGCTTGGTGAAAAACCTCTGGCGTTTCGCCGGGAGCTCTTTCCATTTTCTGTCTGCATGCAAAATCTGGCGCTCTATTTTATCCCTTATTTTTTTCATTGTTCTAAATTTTAACGTTCAACAGTTTCAACATCTTTGTTTTCAAGGACATTGAATTTTTCAATCGTAAATCCCTGGGGATTGCTGTCCGATCGCACAGAGTTCACTAATGAACAATTGGTGATCAAACTTCGTGTCGTCAGATTGCTGGACCGGATAATGAATTGTCTTGCGTACGTTTTTACGGTATAAGGATAGCTGTCGAAGTTGGCAACGACACTGTCAACCTCTATCCTCTGCTGGATATTCCCTGAGATGATCCGGTTGTAATAGCCTTTCTCCTGCAGGTCTTTGTAGTAATCGAATGCAGACCGGTCTGCCAGATTGAAAGCTCTTTTAACGTTGCTTTCAATGGCATTTTTATCCGGTGCCACGGTAAAGAACAGCTCGTGAAAACGCCTTACATGCTCCCTGGCCTCGACAGGCCTGTTGATCGACATATCCTGAGACAGGGCGACCATCAGAGATTTGCCGTTGTCCAACACGTAGATCTTCTGGCGCTGATCCTCTGCAAATTGATAGGACTTGAAAACGACAACTCCCACTACTGCAAAGCAGAGTACCGCAAAAACGAATGTAAATAAGCGGATCTGCTTGAAGCTGCTCTCTATATTTCTTAAAGTTTTAAATTCCATTGGATCGTATTTTTATTTTAATAATCTGCCTGAGATATTACCTGTCGCAGAACCTGCAGCAGCTCCTGCCATATTACCTGTCTTTGTAGCGGTCTGGTTGACATTGCGCATAAAGTTACCGGCGCNNACCGGCGCCTCCTGCCTGAATGACCCATCCGGTAACGGTTGGAATCGTAAAATATCCGATGATCCCGATGATCATATAGATGATGTAAACCGTGTTAGATGTATCAGGAATGAAGTTCGGATCTGCCAGCATCTCAATGTCCCGCTCCAAAATGAGCGATTGTATTTTGGCCAGGATCGAACTGAAAATATCCGCAACTGGTAACCATAGATAAACACTGATGTATCTGGTGAGCCATTGGGTCAGTGTAGTCTGGAAACCATCCCACACAGAGATGGCAAAAGCAATGGGTCCCAAAATAGACAGTACGATGAGAAAAAAGGTTCTGATCGTATCAATGACCAAAGCAGCTGATTGGAAAAGAATCTCTAGAAATTCACGGAAACCGTCTCTGATATCCTTTTTGATAGCAAACATCTCCCTTTCAATATACATTCCTGACATTGTGACCAGGTCAGAGGGCGACCATCCCAGCTCTTCCAACTTTTTATCGAATTCTTCATCCGAGATCAGATAGGCCATCTCAGGATTCCTGAGCATCGCTTCCCGTTCCAGAAGGTCTTTTTTCTGTTGCAATTCGTTCAGATCCAAAACCTGATCTTCCAGCATCGAATGACTTCCCTGAACGATCGGGCTCAGCACTGCATTGATGCTTCCCAATACCAATGTCGAAAAGAACATAATACAGATACCAATAGCAAAGGGTCTGAGCATAGGAAACAGGTCGATCGGTTCGGCACGGCTTAATGACTGCCAGACCTTGATGGCTACATAGAACAGTGCGCCTAATCCTGCAACCCCTTTTGCTACCGCAGCCATATCCGCACATAAAGGCATCATCTCATCATAAACCGAACGAAGTACTTCGTGTAGATTGGTCGGTTCCATCTTACCAGTATTTTTGATTGGAGGTGCCGTAAAGATCTAGAACCCTTTTTGTATTGTTCTGCTTTTTGGCTCTCAGATAGCTGACAGAGATATTCTTGTTGGTGTAGTAGCGCACCAAATTATGGTACTCTTTGACCTCTTTGTAGACCCTGTCGATCACATCCATTCTTTCCTTATCGTTCAGGGAAAGCCCATTGGCCGTGATGATTTCCTTCAGCTCTTTCAGCAGTTCTGTACTTTCCGTAAGCAGGGCTGAATAACCGTTGGCAATGGCCGTCAGTTCCTGGGCATTGAAGTTGGGATCGTTGAGCATCTTCCCAAAATTGTTGACGTAGATTTCTGAGACATCTCCTACGAGAAGAACCGTCTGCTGCACTTTTCGGGCATCTTTGACAAGGTTGTTGACAGCCTTCAGTTTGTCATAATATTCCTTTCCCTGTTCATAGACCTTCTTTACTTCGTTGAAGTTCTTGATAACGTTGGAAACCGTTGATGAGGTCTGCACGATCTCATTGGCGGAGTTCAAAATGCCTGATGCCAGGTTAGCCGGATCGGTTACTACAAATTGTGCCTTTACGAATGTTGTTGTAGCAAGAATGGCTACCATTGCTGTTTTAATGATCAAATTTTTCATTGTTGTAAAATTTTAAATGATTGGATTAATTGTCTTTTGTGGATTTGATCTTCCTTAGAGAGATCCTCTTGATGGCATGTTCCACATTGCCATCCAGTTCAGAAGCGAGATTCATCACCTCCATTTTTTCTGTCTCCTCAGTGGTGTAAGCCAGATATTCCTCGGTGGAAACCTCCGTGGCATAGACCGCAGAATGGGTTCCGCCCAGTCCTATCCAGACTTCCTTGTACAATCTTCTAGGATCGTTGTTCATATTGATAGAGAGTACCTGAGATTTTTCTTTGTCCGTAAGACCCAGCATTGCCTGGATATCATCGAACTTGTTCATATACTTCCGCTGATCCAGTAGGATCTTGCAGTCTGAATTATTGATAATGCTTTCTTTGACAATGGGTGACTGGATGATGTCATCGACTTCCTGGGTTACTACAATAGCCTCTCCGAAAAACTTCCTGACAGTCTTGAACAGGTATTTGATGTACTCTGCCATCCCTTCTTTAGCAATTGCTTTCCAGGCTTCTTCAATCAAGATCAGTTTTCTGATTCCCTTCAGTCTTCGCATCTTATTGATGAAGACCTCCATTATGATGATGGTTACGATCGGGAAAAGGATCTTATGGTCTTTGATGGCATCGATCTCAAAAACAATGAAACGTTTGGATAACAGATCCAACTGTTTTTCTGAATTGAGCAGATAGTCATATTCACCTCCTCTGTAATAGGGTTCCAACACGTTGAGAAAGTTGGCGATATCAAAGTCTTTTTCCCTGACCTTTTTTTGTTCCAGAACTTTCTGATAGTCATCTTTCACATAGTCATAGAAACCATTGAACGAGGGATGGGAATTTTTGCTCCTGATCTGTTCAATATAGCCGCTCACCGCATTGGACAAAGCAACCTCTTCTGAACGGCTTGGTGGTTCATCATCCCTTTTCCATAAAGTGAGGATCAGGGTCTTGATACTTTCTCTTTTTTCAATATCAAAAACGCCGTCATCGGTATAGAATGGATTGAAAGCAATCGGATTGTCTTCGGTATAGGTAAAATACACGCCGTCCTCTCCTTTCGTTTTTCCTTTGATCAGTTCGCATAATCCTTGGTAAGAATTTCCGGTATCGACCAAGAGAACGTGTGCTCCCTGTTCGTAATACTGTCTGACCATATGGTTGGTGAAAAAGGATTTACCACTTCCTGAAGGTCCCAAAATAAACTTGTTTCGATTGGTGATGATCCCTCGCTTCATCGGAAGATCGGAGATATCCAGATGGATTGGTTTTCCTGTCAGTCTGTCTGCCATCTTGATCCCGAATGGTGATGGTGAATCCTGATAATTGGTTTCCTCTGTGAAGAAACACAAGGCTGGTTCAATAAACGTATAAAAGCTTTCTTCACTTGGAAAATCGCCGGCATTGCCCGCAATCCCTGCCCAATACAAGGTTGCTGTGTCCGTCGTATTGTGGCGTGGTTTGCATTCCATCAAGGCCAATGCACTTCCGGTGTCATTCTTCAGCTGTTTGAGTTCAGAGGGATTGTCCGACCACGACATCACATTGAAATGGGCTCGGATGGACTGGAGACCATATGAATGGGCTTCATTGAGGTATTTCTCTATCCATTCTTTGTTGATCTGGTTCGCCCTGCTGTATCTTGCCAATGAATGCATATTCCTGGCGGACTTTTCGAATTTGTTCAGGTTTTCATCGCTGTTATCAATGAACAGATACTGATTGTAAATGTGATTGCAGCTCAACAGAAGTCCTACCGGCGAGGCAAAGGACAGTAAGCAGTCACTTCGGTCGGTACTCAGTTTTTCATACCGACTGTGTGATGAGACAGTACCGGGCAGATCATCGGTATCGGATAAAGTATGCATACTGATCCGGTTGTTGCCGATACGCATCTCTTCTGAGCTAAGCTTGATATCCTGCAATGAAGGATTCGATTCTCTTGACAGGGTCAGGTACTGTTCCAATATTCCAGATTGATCCGCAGTTCCTGAGATTTCATCTTCGGTCATCCGTTCCAGATGGACATAGCCACTGTCATTCATAATTCTTTCAAACTGATCGACGGCTTCCAAAAAACGGCTGATCACCTCTTTGTCTTTGATGTCCTTTGGGATCAGTTTGCCTTTGCATAGGGATGAGAAGTTGCTTTGCATCCGCATTCTCTCTCTACTGGTCTTCGTGATGAACAGATAACAGTAGTGGTTCAAGAATGGTCTCTCGTTGAAATGTCGTTCAAAGGATTTTGACAGAAAACTTTGGTCTTCTCTGGACAGATCGGGGTTGTAGTTTTCTTTGATAAACCAGTCCTGTTTATGGACGACTGTAAAATCCGGCAGGGTCTTGATAGCCTTGAACCAGGCTGAATGGATCGCTTCATATTCTGCTGATGCCACCGTAAAGAGCTCTGGAAGTCTGACCTTAAAGCAGACCGTGACATCTGCGTCTTTTGAAATAATACAGTCGTTCTCTATTGCAAGCAGTGGAAATTTACTCTCCAAGGTTGCGGCTTTGGAGGTATTTCTCATGCTGCGGTGCTTTTAGGTTTGATTTTCACGTAGCGGTAGATGCATTTGCGGCTGATGATGTACTTGGGATGCTTTTTTTGGGCACTTAGTTTCATCAGGCCGTGCTCTCCGTATTTTCCGTTGAGTAAGAAGGTCTGCCAGATGAGAATAGCACTACTTGCTCCGCCAATCGAAAGGCAGAGATAGGTATTGACGCCAGCCATGTACATGAGCATCACGCATACAAGTATCCCCAATAATCCCCCTGCAAAAATGAACAGGTACTGTGCTTTTAATCCTTTGAACTCGACCGTCCTTCCGATGCCTTTGTTGATATGATAAGTATTCATCGTAACAAAGTTTAAAGGAAGAATGAACGGAGGATCGTTGCAGCTACAATTAAGAAGATACACGCTCCAAACCAGCTGGCTGCGGTCTTGCTGGTGTCAGGGTCACCACTGCTGAACTTGTTATACACTTTGACCCCTCCAATAAGTCCGACAACAGCACCGATCGCATAGATGAGCTGAGTTGCGGGTTCAAAATAAGAGGTCACCATTTGTGTAGCCTCATTAATTCCTGCGGTACCATTGCCTTGGGCAAAACTGCTGGGAGCAAGGAATATTGCTGACAAAGCATACAACAGTTTTTTTCTTTGTTTTTCCATTTATAAACATTTAGTTGGTTACCGAGAACTGCTCTTTGCAGGACTCAGAAGCAAATTTGTTGTGGAAAAACGGTGTGTTTTTTAAATGTCTTTGAGGAGTGATATTTGGCGCTTTAAGACCTATTTGCTTTTAAAATTTTGTATTTTAGCAATTGATCTCGTAATGTTATGAGGTATACATAATAACATAAAGAATAAAGTTTAATGGCCAATATAAAACGTCCCATGTTCACACCTTCCATCTTAGAAGGATTATGCAAAACAATAGGTGACACAGTTGATGGTCTTACAGGAAGTGAAATTGGGCATATACTTCAAAATGCTGATATTGCAGACATAGATCCTGCAGCGACCAAATGGAAAAGGCTTTATGCAGCGTTTGCTGATTGGCAAAATAAAAATCAATGTTCAAATCACATACTTCGATTTATACAAGACGCTTTACAGCCGGTACGATACATCCGAAAAGAGGAATTATTTCACAATCGAAGACTGGAAGTCAACAAACGTTTACTTTTTATTGGTGTTGAACTTTCTGAAGAAGGAAAATATAGGATTGTAGATAAAGCAACAACTATTTCTGAAGCTGAGCAACGTTCAACTCGCTTGAAGCAGAAATTAAAAAATAGAAATACCCATATAAAAGTTTTTGAGTATTGTACTGCTGAATTATTGGTTGAAAACTATTTTCATGCAGTTTTTGAAGCAACAAAAAGTATAGCTGACAGATTGAGAGATATGACGGGTTTGCACACTGATGGTAATGCTTTGGCAGATACTTCATTTTCTACCACGCAACCATTGATAAAAATTAATAATTTTTTGACAGCAACTGATAGAAGTGAACATATCGGTTTGGGGAATTTTATAAAGGGAATTTTTGGTTTAATCAGAAATTCGACCGCTCATGAACCGAAGATTAAATTTGATATCAACGAGGAAGAAGCTTTGGATATTCTAAATACTATTTCTTATATCCACAAAAGACTTGATAAAGCATTATAAAAAAGGGAGTCCAGTTAAATGAACTCCCCAATGTCGAAACCTTCTGCATCATCTTTACGCTTTAAAGAAATTCTCTCATCACCATCCGAAATACTCCGGCTCAGCAAATTAGCAACTCGTTTTGATGCATCACCTAATGAATTTTCTAAAAGATCAAAAAGCTCGGTTCCCTGAATTTTCTGAATTATGTTGACCGCTTGCTGTTCTAAGCCAGGCTCCAGCAAATCTTGCTGAAGCAGCTGTCCCGCAGTACTCAATTCCTGAAAGGTAACCCCTGTAGCAAACCCGCTTTCGATTTTAGAATCATCGTGGTACTGCCAGTCTTCTTCTTCGTCTTCCCAATCATTATTTTTGACAAGTATCTCGTCAAGTTCTTTCTGTGAAGCCGTATTTTCAAATACCTCGTCCTTGGTTTCTGAATCAAAATTATTTGCTTTTAGTATGATAGATTCGCCTTGGCCTTGATCGGCATCAAAAGGCACTGGTCTTCTCTCTTCTTTCTTTGTTCCTCCCATAATAGAGGGCACAACCGGATGAGCTTCGGAACTTTTTTCCCGAGGATGGAGATTTGGAAGCTTCTTATCCCATAGTAATAGGATGATAACTAATAATAGTCCTATGATAATTAATTGTTCCATGATATTACATTAAAAAATTGGACGGTATCTGTTATTGAAATCATCAGTGATCTCTTCTTCGAACATCTCGAAATGATACGCTAAAATATTATCGAGATATGCGTACAAAGGGATCTGATCTTCGGCAATGATATGGATGATCCGGGAAAGCCTCTCATGATACTCTGGACGGATGTAGATACTTTTATCACCGCGCTTCGTCATTGTGTGATGGGTAAGAAACTGCTCAGCATAGGTGATTTCAGTACTTTTTCGGTTCTTCAGTTTTGGTTTCGTGATCGGCTTTTCCTTTTCAGAATCGCGTACCTCGTTCTGCGGTTCCTTCTTTGTATTTCCTGCCATGATAGACATTAGATATTGTTCATCGATATTGTTGTCTTCGTTGTTATTTTTATCACTGTCCATATTTTTACAATTTTGCAATTTTTAAAAACTCATCCATAAACTGATCAAGCCGGCATAAAGTCATCAACTTAGGGTCTGCCGGCAGTAATGTCGAACGGAAAACGGTTTTGGCGACCGTCTCCCCTTCTTTCCGAAATCTCTTGCTGTCTGTGATGGATGTTTCCATCAATTGAAGTCCCAGATCTTTGATCACTTTCTCATAGTTTTTATATAATGGTGTTCTCTCTCTGCCATCGACCTGGTTCCAGAACAGCTGTATGCTTTTGATCTCGGTATGTTTTTTTTTCATTAGGACATTGGTGAGGACATCCGTAAAACTCAGGGTGCTTTCAAGAACGACCCTATCTGCTGTGATAGGAGAAAAGATGTAGTGGACATTGGCAAGAGTGCTCAAGATCCCAGCCGTATTGACCGTTCCAGGCAGGTCCAGAAAAACGACATCCGGTACAACTTCGGAATTGTCAACATACGCTTCCAGCTCTTCCAAGACCGTATCGGCCTTACTCTGAAACACAGGATAGGCTTTTTTATTGATGGTTGTAAATTGCTTATGAGCCATTTTTTTTAATACCCCATTTTGCATCACTGCTTTAAGATCTCTCTCCCTCATCTGTATCAGACTATACTGCGGAAAGTCACAGTCGAACACTGCGACTTGATAACCCAAACGATAATGAAGAATACTCGCCAAAAGTGTTGTGAAGGTGCTTTTTCCCACCCCTCCCTTTTGAGTGGAAAAGGTAATGATTTTTGGTTGTTTTTTTGTTTCCATTTTTGTTGATTTTATAGTTAAACATTAGTAAATGATACTTTTAGAATGGCTGATGGCGAGAAGGATTGCCCTGCTTCCATCTGTCTTGAAATCTCGGACAACTGAGTGCATATCTGACTTCAGGAATTTGGGTAATCTTTCAATCGGTCATTTGTTCTTTCTTGAAAGAATCCTATACTTACCTCAGGTTATAATTCCTGACTGATCTCTGGCCTTTTTGAATTCAGGATGTTCGGAAAGCTGGAATTTCTGAAAACTGGAATGTTTGCCTTCAAGACCCATCTCTTTATTGCAGAGCATCAGGCTTGCCTACCTTCTGATACAAATAAATCACACCTGTTCGTACGGAGCCTTTGAGCGGTTGTCTTTGGCTCGGAGTGGTCTTGTTTGACATTCCGACCAACAGAGAATCTGTGAAGCATTGTGGTTTACTTTGTCAAAGGGTGATTGAGTGGATTAATGATCTAAACCTTTTCACATAGGAAGAGCCTTTATGCTGGATTGAATCTATCCTATTATAGATCTATCCTTTCACCCGAAAGGGGCAAGTTGTGTTTTGAGCATCTCGAAACGTTTTCGGATGCGCAAAACAACTTGCCCTTGCAGGGGGCAGAAACAGTCTCCGAAGTCGATGTTTTGTAAAATTAATTGGATAAATGATGAGTGAACATTATGGTAAACCAAAGAAAAAGACAGGACGCCGTCCAAAGGCGGATCCTGCCACGATTCGATATACGATCTCATTCAACGAGGTGGAAAATTCCCGTTTTCTTGAACTTTTTGACCAATCGGGAATGAATGTTAAGGCACATTTTATCACTTCGTGTATTTTTGAAAAGACAATCAAGACTGTCAAAGTGGATAAGGGAACGGTCGATTTTTATATGCGGCTAACCTCTTTTCACAGTCAGTTTCGGGCTGTGGGGGTCAATTATAATCAAATGGTTAAACTGTTATACACTAATTTTTCTGAGAAAAAGGCAGCGGCTCTTCTCTATAAATTGGAGAAAAACACTGTTGAAATGGTCGATATCTTCAAAAAAGTGATGCAGTTGACAGAAGAATTTGATCAAAAATATTTGAAAAATCCGAAGTAATATGATTGCAAAAATTGGAAGAAGCAGTAATCTTTTTGGTACACTATCTTACAACAATTCAAAAATGGAAAAGGATAAAGGTGAAATATTATTAACCAATAAAATGATTGAAACAGCTGATGGAAAATATTCTGTTGCTCAATTGGCGAGATCATTTGAACCTTACCTATTAGCAAACCGTAATACCGAAAAACATACTCTGCATATTTCTTTAAATCCGGATCCTAAAGACAATGTTTCCAATGAGAAATACAGACTAATGGCTCAGCAATATATGCAAGATATGGGCTATGGAGAACAGCCGTTTGTTGTATTTAAACATACGGATATAGACCGAAGTCATATTCATATTGTCTCTGTATGCGTGGATGAGGATGGTAAAAAGATCTCCGACAAATTCGAAAAAGTACGTTCGATGAAAGTATGCCGTAAATTGGAAGAGCAATTGGGATTAATATCAGCTATTGAAAAAGAAAATAATTTAAAAAGTGAAATTTTTAAAGCTGTTGATTATAAGCGAGGGGATGTCAAAAGTCAGATAGCCTCAGTGGTAAGAAACATCACTTCTCAATATCAATTTCAGTCCCTTGGTGAATACAATGCACTGCTCTCTCTTTACAATATTGCCGCAGAAAAAGTGGAAGGAGAAATGTACGGTTATTTGCAAAGAGGTTTACTGTACTTTCCGTTGAATGAGCAGGGCGAAAAAGCCGGACACCCGTTCAAGGCTTCCTTGTTCGGGAAAAACGCAGGGCTTCCCGCACTGAAATCGCATATCGGGATATGCGATATGAAGATGAAAGACCACCCAACCAAACCGACTTTAAAAGCAGCCGTTACCATTGCCATGCAATCTACGACTGATGAACTGACCTTTAAAAAACAGTTATCCGAACAAGGCATCAATGTAGTGGTTCGGAGAAATGACGGACGGATTTACGGTATTACGTTCATAGACCACAATTCCAAAACCGTTTGGAACGGTTCACGTTTAGGCAAAGAACTTTCTGGTAATACCTTTAATGATTATTGGAACAATAACATCAAGCCCGACATTAAAGAGCCTGACGAGCCAAAGGCGAAAATATCCCATTCAAAGGACACGGAAGATTTACCAGCCGAAAAACCACACCCTATGTTTGACATTGGCAGTATCGATAAAAAAGAGGACGGTTTGATAGAAGCCTTTGGCGGCTTGCTTCCCGAAGCACAAAGCGAAGATTACGAGGAACAGGACTTTGCCAATCGTATGAAGAAGAAACGGAAACGCAAAAGAGGTCAGCAGTAGTATTTAGCCAGACACCGCCACGCACCGCCAATGCCTGCCACATTCTTATAGCCACGCTATATAGCCCATAAATTCACGCCCCAACCTTTAAATAGTAAAAAAGTGCAGGGAGAAGACGACTTGAGAGGACTCGCCAAAATCATGGGCTTTATGAGAGCGGTCATCATTATTTTGGTAATAATGCACCTCTATTGGTTTTGCTACGGATTTTTTGCGCAAAGACAATGGACCTTGGAGCTCATCAATAAAATACTGCAAAACTTTAATAAAACAACAGGGTTATTTTCTCACCCACTTTATTCTAAACTGTTTGCCGTTTTGCTATTGGGCCTTACTTGTTTGGGGACAAAAGGGATTAAAAATGAAAAGATCAGTTGGAAAAAAATACTGATCAGTTCTTTTATTGGAACCGTATTCTTCTTTTTTAATTCATTTCTATTAGAATTTCCAGCATCCGGCACCACCTCCTTATATATTTTATCCACTGGCGCCGGATACATTCTTCTGATGCAGGCAGGCGTTTGGATTAGCCGTTTATTAACAACAAATCTGATGACCGACGTTTTCAACAATGAAAATGAAAGCTTTCAACAGGAGACCAGATTACTTTACAATGAATATTCAGTCAACCTCCCCACTAAATTTTACTATCATGGGAACTGGCATAAGGGATGAATCAACGTCGTCAATCCTTTCCGTGCGACCATTGTATTGGGGACACCGGGCTCAGGAAAATCGTATGCCGTAGTTAATAACTATATCAGGCAGCACATTTAGAAAGGCTTCTACATGTATATCTATGATTTTAAATTAGATGACCTTTCAACCATAGCCTATAATCATCTTCTAAAATATTCAGATGCTTATAGGTAAAACCGAAGTTTTACGTGATTAATTTTGATGATCCCAGAAGAAGCCATCGGTGTAATCCTTTAAATCCTGAATTTATGACGAATATTTCAGATGACTAGGAAGCGGCTTACACCATTATGTTGGATTTGAATAGAAGCTGGATACAGAAACAGGGTGATTTCTTCGTTGAAAGTCCGATTATTCTTTTAGCTGCCATTATCTGGTTTCTGAAAATATATGAGAACGGTAAATACTGTACATTCCCTCACGCTATAGAACTGCTCAACAAGAAATATGAAGACGTATTCACGATTTTGACTTCCTATTCTGAACTGGAAAACTATCTCTCCCCTTTTATGGATGCGTGGCAGGGCGGAGCTCAGGATCAATTACAGGGACAGATCGCGTCAGCAAAGATCCCATTATCAAGGATGATCTCACCTCAACTGTACTGGGTTATGACAGGAGACGATTTTAACCTGGATATCAATAATCCCAAGGAGCCGAAGATTTTATGTGTAGGAAATAACCCTGACCGGCAGAATATCTATTCTGCGGCACTGGGACTATACAATTCAAGGATTGTAAAACTCATCAACAAAAAGGGGCAACTCAAAAGCTCCGTGATTATTGATGAATTGCCTACCATTTATTTCAAAGGACTCGATAACTTGATCGCTACAGCAAGGAGTAATAAAGTTTCTGTTTGTGGGATTTCAGGATTTTTCTCAGTTAACAAGAGATTACGGAGATAAAGAAAGCAAAGTCATTCAGAATACAGTTGGAAACATTTTCAGCGGACAGGTGGTTGGGGAAACAGCGAAGGCACTATCGGAAAGGTTTGGTAAAGTATTACAGAAAAGACAGAGCATATCGATCAACAGGAATGATACGTCCACTTCAATATCCACTCAATTGGATAGCCTGATTCCTGCATCGAAGATTTCGACATTGACCCAAGGATTTTTCATAGGTGCCATTTCTGACAATTTTGATGAAAGAATTAAGCAAAAAATTTTTCATTCGGAGATCGTTGTCGATGCGGCAAAAATTTCAGCGGGGGAAAAGAACTATAAGAAAATTCCTGACATCCGTGGTTTCGAGGATGAGGATCGAAATGACAGGATGTTGGAAACCATTGACAGCAATTATAAGAATATTAAAGCTGAAATTTTAAAAATCATATCTATTGAAATGAAGCGGATTTCTAATGACCCGGACTTGCATCATCTCATCAGTAAAGAATAGAAAACCTCCAATGCACCTTAATCACCAGAGGTTTACAAGTATGATTTACTCCCCTTCCGTACTTTGAAAGTACTGCAAAAGATTCTCGCTGACAACGTTTAAAAACTTGGTCGGCCCCTGCTTCCGGTTTCGGATTTCAAAGATGGTCTTGTGAAAGTTCCCAAGGTCCGTGCCGAGTGATTTTTCCACAAACCTTACCACTTCACTAAGTTCCACATTGCCGCCATTGAAACATCTCATCTGGTATAGGGCATAAACCAGTTCGATAAGTCCTACCTTTGAAGCAGACCAAACCAAAGGGGATAAAGACTTATGGTCTTCACTTTCTGATAATCCATCGATCTGTATTTTTAGGAACTGGTCGAATTTTTCATTAGCTATAAATTTGGCAATCAACTGGTCATGAGAGGTCGTAAAGGTGGTGTCGAAATTGTAAAAGCCCAATGAGAGTTTCATTTTAAGATCATAGGAATCTCTGACAAATATTTTGTGATCCAGGTACGTCGCTTCCCGTTTGTAATAACTGTAAAAATCTGATTGTTCTGTGTAGAAGTTCTTAAGCTTCTCCTGCTCCGCCTCGTAAAATTTCTTCAACACTTTCTTACCTGCATTAGGCTTGTGGGATTCAAGATCTAACACCAGTGAATAGTAAATAAATTTGGAAATGAATTTTGGTTTCAGATTTTTGAAGAAATGAACCTCCTCACCCAAATTTTCAAATTTATGGAAGGAGACCAACGTCTTGAGTTTTCTGATCGACTCATCGATCAGCAGTAAAGATTTTTCTGCTACCTTGATTATATCATCTTCATCATACACTTCATTGATCTTAAGCTCCAATTCTTCATGGAGCTTTGCAATTTTTCTAAAAATAGTTTTTGTTACCATGTCCTTTTTTTAGAAATTTACAAAAAAACGTTTACTGAAAGTCTATTCAGTCGATTCTCAATTCTTTTTTCCGCTTTTTGATATAATCTGTTGGACGAATACCGTTAATATCATAAAAAAGATTTGAAAAATTCTGACGGGCCGCAATACCACATTCTTCTGCCAATGCTTCTATGGTGTAATTGAGGTATTTGGTATTGGTATTTAAAAGGTTTGTTATGTACTTGATTCTAAGTTCTGCGATATATCTTGTAAAATTCATGCCTTTATTCTCATTAATATAAATGGATAGATAATTTGCGTTTGTATTAAGTTTAGCAGCAATGCTATTTTGAGTGATCCCTTTCTTGGTAAATTGCAGTTCTCTCTCGAACTTTTTTAGCTTCTCTCCGATTTCAATCGTTAGCTCAGGCGTCAGAAAAGTTTTTCTTAAGGAATTTTCCTGAGGTGGTTCCTCTACAGTGTCGGGAATGCCGTACGAACCTTCTTCAATTTTTTTTTGAAGTAGAACGTATTGTTTTTTTATTTTGCGGTCCTTATGGAATCGGATAATAAAAAATATAATGGTTAGCGTACTCGTCAAGATCAGGAACTGGGCGATCCTTATTTTTTTCTTGCTTGCCTTCTCAATGTCTTCTTTTTGCTCAATGAGTGACCTGCTGTCATACTCCCTGTGAAGTTTTCCGGACAAATATGGATAATCCTTGCTGATCATACTATCCGCCTTCAGGAGCTGGTCAGTATAATACAATTGTTTGTCGAGATCCTTGTTTTTATAATAGTTAATGAGATAATTATAACTTTTATAAACTTCCGGTAAGATAAATCCTTCTTTGACTAAAATGGAATCGATTTTACTGTAATAGCCGATCACAACATCTTCCTGCTTCCTGACTTCTGAGATCCTTCCAAGATAATAGTAAACGACGGATACCCAGGCAAAGTCATTTCTTTTCAAGATCTCAGGTAATGACCTGTTCAGATCCGACACTGCACCATCATAATCTTTCTTTAAAAATTTTAAGATCCCCATACATTTTAGAAAATAGCTGTTCTCCAATAGAAAATACCGGTCACCCTTAGTCAGTTTATATCCCAATTTGCTCAGACTGTCACTAGTGGAGAGATTTTTCAAGTACCGGTTGACAACGGTCATTTGATGAAGTGAATTAAGATATGCTTTCTTATTGTTGAATTGTAAGTTTTCGTGGAGACCTTTACGGTTCATGGCCTTTTCATAAAATTGTGAACAGTCCTGAAAATGCTCTAATGCTTCTTCGTAATATCCCAAATGTGCTTTGACGACTCCTAGATGGTAAATGACCTTATAATGCTGGTATTGGTCATCCGAACCTTTTGAGAATTCATAGGCTTTTATGTACTGGTTTAAGGCCAGTTTATATTTTTTCTGATAAAAGTAGTAGATAATACCTTTGCTGAGATAGTCTTTGCTGATGTCATCATTATTACCGTACTTAATACTGACTGCCAGTGCACTGTCAGCATATTTCATCTTCCTGTTATAATCAAACTGCCTTCCGTCCCTGTAGCCCTGAATCAATTGGGAAATGTTGTTTTCAGATTTTGCTTTTTGAATATAGGCTTTTACAAAAGGCATTGCCCGCTCATCATCGATGGTCATTTTTTCGTAATTGTTTCTGATTTCTCTGAAAGTCCGTTCTTCCTTTTGCTGGGAAAAAAATAATTGTGAATATGCAGAAAGCAGGACGAGAAAGTAATTTAACTTTTTCATATACTGATTATTAGAACCTCACCATCTCAAAAATACGAATTTTGATCATAAGAAATGTCTTTGGAAGCCATCGAAGACCATTCAATACGTGAAATCCTGTGACCAATGATCAATAAGCCTTTGTAGGCTTTTTCGCAATGGTACAATTTTAAAATTGAGACGTATTTATTTTAAAATTGCGCCACAGGACAGTTTTTTTCAGTCTCCAGTGACTATAACTTTGACTTCAGAATTCTAATTCAATCCGACGTCGGGATAACCTAATCAAAAGAAATTACAATGAAAAAGTTAATCCCAATTTTTAGTATAGTAATCGCTGCAATGAGTTTACAAAACTGTGCAAACCGAGATGAAGATATCATAACTGATGACAGCTCATATGAGGGGCTGAAAATATCGATCATGAAAAAAGACTCTGCAAGATCATCAGAAGAAATAGTGGATCCCGATCCGCCGGTAAGAGATGGCGATAACTGGAGGATCACGAACAAAAATTAATCAATTCTATGACCTATGATTCCTCGTACCTCCATATCAGCTGCCTCAGGCTTACCATGTCCGGAAAGCGGCATCTGGGAAAGTACGGGGAGTTTTAGAACTACGGTAACCCTATCTAAAGGTGCGCCCATGCCTGACTATTGCGGAATGAAGATCAAATGGAGATTGATCCAGGTCTGTTAAACTTAATAGAAACAAAGCTATGAAAAGATTATTATTCATTTTTACCGAAGTCATCTCTTATTTTTTTATTGTACTGTTTCTTTACGCAAGCGTAAGCAAAATACTGGATTTCAAAAATTTTCAGGTTCAAATCGCACAGTCACCTTTATTAAGTTCATATGCCGGGATGGTATCATATCTTGTTATCATCATAGAATTGATGATTGTCGCCATCCTACTGTTTCCTAAAAGCAGGCATATAGGCTTATATTATTCCTTAGGAATTATGTCAGCATTTACAATGTACATTTATTTAATTCTTGAGTATAGTGAATTTGTGCCTTGTTCGTGTGGTGGCATTCTGGAGAATATGAGTTGGAGAACTCACTTTATTTTCAATGCTATATGTGTCATTATATTGATGATCGCTATATGTTTGTCTGAAGCACATAGAAATCAGAAAGCAAAAAAGTATATATCAGTGGTTTCGGTCATTGTGATCTTAAGCTCATTAAGTGTCTTTTTACTGTATATTAAATCAGAGAATCAATTAAGAAAAAATAACAATTTTACAAGAAGATACATACCACACGTACTAAAAGATGAAGTAAGGCTCAATATAAATTATAATTCGTTTTATTTTATCGGTCAGGATAAGAATAACATCTATCTGGGAAATACAACTGCTCCTCTAAACCTCACCATTGTAAAAAAGGATCTCCAGAGTTTTTCAAAGTTTAGAATCCCTTTAGATCCGAAATCACACTCGTTCAAAAGTTTAAGAGTGACTTTTCAGCTTCCGTATTATTACATTTATGATGGTACTGTTCCTATTATTTATAAAAGTAGTTTAAATCAAGCTGATTCATTACGAACTGTCAGTTTAAATGACATGTACTTTGATCAGCTGAATGTAATATCAGATACATCCTTTCTATTTAGATCCCAAAGTTCAAAATTTAAAACTTTTGTCATTGGAACTTATCAGGATCATCAATTTGATCTTAATTATGATATTCTAGGAACGCAAGATCCTGGCTATATAGAAAATGACGGTCTATTGATTTCTGATTTTGATAAAAAGAATTTTTTATACCTGTACTATTATAAAAATGAATTTACTGTAGTAAACAATATAACACATCAACAGAATAAATTCAAACTGATCAGCTTTAACAAAAAGAAAAAAACAGAAACTGTAAAATTACCCGATGGATCAAACAAAATAAAAAATCCGCTTCAGCAAAGTGTAAAAAATGCAGCTGTTTATGGTAATCTTTTATTTGTCAACTCGAATTCTAAAGCCACTCATGATGGAATTATGCAATGGAATAAAGCAAGCATCATTGATATGTATAAAATCAACCAGCAATATTATTCCGGAAGCTTTTTGATTCCCGATAGCCATGGTGAAAAAGTGAAGGATATGCTTGTTGCTGGAGAATACATATATATTCTAATTGGAAATGAAATTGTCAAATATCATTTTGCGCAACCGATACTTGACGAATTTCGCAGGTAATGCCGAAAACCTGAATTAATTGTAGGCACATCTTAATACTTATTATTATGAAAAATCTTAAAACAGTCCTGATTCCCGTAGCCGTTCTAGTATTCGGTGTCGGAAGTGCTTTTGCAACCAATAAAGCAAAAACAGACAAAAAAGCAGAAATTGCTTATTACTTCGATGCATCAGCTCCCAATGAGAAATGCATTGTTGTAGGAGAAGTAGACTGCAACCCTACAAGTGGTCCAATCTGTACAGAACACATTGCTGGATCTCTAAGAGTAATGCAACAACCTCTGAGTGATACTGAGTGTGGCGTAACGCTTCACAGAAATTAAAAAGATAGGATGCCGAAAGGCATCCTTTTCTATTGTTAATCGATCCAGTTAGGTTTTTGTTCTTCTTTCAAATAGTACCCGAACCACTGCAGAATCCTATTGTGAAGATCTTTTGCAGTGGTTTTTGAGGAAAAGGTATGACCTTCATCAGGATACTCGAGCAATGTCGCAATTTTATTATTTCTTTTAAGTCCAATGAAAAATTCCATAACCTGGCCCCATTCAATATTTTTGTCCTTTTTTCCTGTCCATAAGAGTACTGGCTTTGATACTTGTTCTACATAATGTATGGGATTATTTTTGAAATATAACTTCTTGTCCTTGACAAACGGAATATTCATCTCATATTGTCCGCTCTCGAACTGCCAATAAAAAGGGCTGATAAATTCTTCGTTTAGGGAATAGTAGGACCTGATAATGTCACTATTGCCTGCACCGGACACAAAGGTCGCAAATCGAACGGAACGGGTCGCAATAAAATTTGTAATGTATCCGCCATGGGAATGTCCCGTTAATGCTATCTTTTCAAAATCGATCAACGGGTTTCCGATCAATGCATCAAGTGATTTATTAACACAATCCAATGCTGAAATTCCAGTGCCTCTATTGTCAAAAACTATATCAGGCATATAAACAAAATAGCCTTTTTCAATAAGAGTTCTGATACTAAAACCAGTATCAATATCATTCTCCAAAAGCAGTGGAAATTGATTTATTTTATCACTTTGTATCTGATAGACATGGACTACCATCGGATACTTTTTTCCCTCTTTATAATGTAGAGGATAATATAAAATACCTTTAAGCCCCACTCCCACAGTATTTTTATACTTAATGGTTTCAGCCTTAATTATTGATTGGGCTTCATCTTTATCATTTGATCGGAAGATTACTTTTTTACTGTACAATCTGCTAACATCGATGATCTGCTTAGGCTGATTGAAATTTTCCTCTGTAAATAAGTAGGCATTTTTTGCGTTGTCAGTTTTTTGAAGGACAATTTTTGACTGAGTGGAGTTGATTATGTTGTGGTATCTGTTGTCATAGTGTTCAAACACTGATATCGTTGAGTTCAATTCGTTGTTTACCTCGAACAAATAGTTAAACTCGTTAATAACCTTACTGTTAAATGTAAGTTCAAAAAAATAATTTGTGAACTTGGAATTAAACTTAAAATTTAATATTTTATAATTTCCTTTCTCCCTATTAAACCTCTGTCTTAACTTATCAAGTTTTATATCGTAATCCCAAATGCCTTCTGAACCGTCAAAGTAGATCTTACTTCTAGTGGTAAAATAGGGATTAGAAAAATTCATATTTTCAATATTTTTATATTTTAGTGAATTAATTTCTAATAATTTCCAACAGTTTCCCTTTTTGTAAAGTAGATATTTACCGTCTGGAGAATAGTTGACATTCGAACTTATTGTATCGATATAATCATAAGTTCCATTCATAATATTATAGCGGTAAACTTTAGATGGCGTCTTTTTTACTGTGTAATCCTGTAGTTCAGAGAAACTGAAAGCAAGGAAATAGTCGTTATTATTGATATCCACCACCCTATTTAACTTGTCAGTGCCCAATTGTACCGAATTGTTTTCAACTGGTGTCCAAAGAAATTTGGTACTAAATGATCTTTTAAATTTATCAATGATATTATTATCAGATGTATTCCAAATTTCAGGAACATCTATCCTACTCTTATCCTTAATTTTTTCAGAATTGATTATTATCTTCCCATCACTTCTTTGGTATGCAGTTGCGGAATTAAAGTTGATGAGCTGATCTTGGGAAAATCTATATTCTTTTTTCAAGGAAACATCATAATACACAATATCGTGTATTAGGTTTTCTTTTTTTTCGAAAATCAATAATGTATTATTCTGCAAAGCAAGGAGATTCGAAACCTGATCGGAAGACTTGTAGATTGTGATTGCTTTACCATCACTCCAATGTATCAAATGATATTCTTCATTGTTCTTAGTTTGCAAATACAGTCCACCATCAATATAAAATACCTTGACGACTCTATTTATACTATCCATGACTTTATGACCTTTAAGATCATATAATAATACTTGCTGAGAAGTATTTAAAGCAACAATGTTTTCTTTATGCAGTATACCGAAAGTTTGGCAGGCTGGCAAGATCTTTTTTTTGTTATGAGCATAGTCAAAGATCTCCGTTCGATCTTTATATTTTAAAATCAATTGTTGATCCCTGCTCCATTCATGATCTAAAACTTTTAACCTTTTATATTGAATTTCAGGTTCTTTTCGGTTAGCGATCACAAGAGTGTCGCTGTTATCATCGTACATTTTAAAAAATGCCAGCCATTTTCCATCTTTTGAGGTACTTTTCACATGGATATCGTAGGCCTCATTCTGCTTCTTTTCCGCAGAGAGAGAATCACTGTCTTTTTGTGCATATGCCAGATGGCATATGCACAACAGCATCAGCATAATAATCCTTTTCATCAGTATCCCTGGTTTTGTGGATTAAGGTTTTGATTAATGGTCAGTTCTTTCTCAGGAATTGGAAAAGCACTATGAAAGCTTTTCCAGTTGGGTTTGGACAAAGCAATAATGTCCATTTTCTTTAACCGTTTCAAGTCAAAAAAACGATGTCCCATTTCAGCAAAGAACTCATGCCTGAACTCGTCTGCAATTCTATTGGTCAGATTCTCTTTTGAAATTCCGGTAGGCAATAGAGCAAGTCCGGCTCTTTGTCTCAATTTGTCAACGAGAGGTTTAGCCTCTGCTATCTTGTTTTGCTGTGTCAAACTTTCTGCATACAACAGGTACACTTCCTCAAGTCTAAACACAACTGAATTCTCGGTTGTATTCGAATTGACAGGGTTTCTGTATTTCATTGGACGGAAATAGGTTTTCTGATTGATCACTGTCTGCATTATCCAGGTTTGTTTCCGTAAATCGCCGGTTTCAAAAGAATTGACCAGAGCATCCGACAGTGCAAATGTTGTCGGAAGGCTTGTTGTGAAATTATAAAGCAGATATTCTTTCGTTGCATCTGTGGAGTTAGCAGGTTTTAACTGCCATAAAATATGCTTGCCTGTTTTATTGAAGACCTTAGTCAGATCTGTTTCCCAGACATATAATGGTGATTGTACTATTTGGAAAAACAAGTTTTCCGCCTCGCTCCATTTTTCACTCACTAAAAGGACTTTGCNNCTTTGCCTAATAAAAGTTCAGCAACCTTTCTATTGGCATAGATCCTTTCCTGATTGGCATATTGATCGCTGAGACCATTCAATACTGATTTAAGATCATTTTCAAGTTGAGCCATCAATTGAACTTTTGATATTTTTTTCAAATGGCTGTTGTAGAGATAATCTGTGGTGTCCGTATATGGGATCTCATCAAAGATCTGCGAAAGATTATAATATAGCAAAGAACGCAACACCGTAGCCTCTCCGATCAACCGATCTTTATTTGACTGGGAAATTGAAGTGGATTCCTTGACTCCTTTGATGATGGAGTTTGCATAATAGATGTGCTTATAGGCTTTTGACCATAAATTATACACAATGGTATTACTTGGTATTTGCACATTGTTATACAGATCGACTAAACCATTTTGAATGTAGGGTGCATAACAGTTAAGGTCATCTGTATAAGTTCCGAGAATGGCAGCAGAACCTGTAACATCCCCCGAGATCATGGAAGAGCTCCAAAGTTCTGCATATAATCCTGCCAATGCTGCATTGGCTGATGAGACATTCGAATAAACCTCATTAGTACCTATCTGATTATAGGGCAGTTCTGTATCGATAAATTTTTCGCATGAAATTGAAGTGAGGATCATGTAACCGACTGTCAGACATTTGATTCTATTGGTGATAATGTTTTTCATTTTGTAAGGCTTTAAAAATTAATTTGGGTACCGATCGACCACGTTTTCAATGGAGGCAAAAAACCTGTTGCTACAAATTCTGGATCTACTCCGAAGTACTTTGTCAGGGTCAGCACATTCTGTCCCTGTAGATAGATGACTACTTGTGCGGATGCTAATTCGACAGGAATTTTATAGTTGAGTTGTACATTTTTCAATCGGATAAATGAAGCATCCCCTACAGAAGCAGTACTGCGCGTGAAATTAGCGTGGTAAGCGTTCTTTCCGGCATTCGCTCCCGTGCTGTAAGGCATATAGTAACCCGTTGGATTTGATGAAGACCAGACATCAGTAACTTCCTGTGCCTGATTGTTCATCGTTCCTGCTACAGGCATATAGCTGTGATAATTATAATTGCGCTGTTTCGTAAATTGTATTAAAAATGAGAGATCCCAGTTTTTGTAACTGAAGCGATTGGACCAGCCCCCATAGAATTTTACGGACAGGTCTTCAATACTTTTGTTGTCATCGGGGGATGAAATTTTGCCATCACCATTAACATCGGTAAATGAATATAAGCCTGTTGCCGGATTAATTCCTGAAAAATCATACAATTTCACGATGGATGTACTTTGTCCGATGACATATTGATTCGCATAGGTCGAACCTTCAAGGTTTGGAAATGCAAGAAGAATATTCTTGGGAACGGTCAAATTGAGATCGGACTGCCATAAAAAGGTCTTGGTCTTGATCGGCGACGTTCGCAATTCAAATTCCCATCCCTTATTTTCGACCGTTGCGTTTAAATTGGCCTGCACCGAACTAAAGCCCGTGGTTGCCGGAAGCGGCAAACCGACAAGTTGGTTGTCAGACCTGTTTCTGTAGTAGGAAACATTGAAACCTATTCTCTCTTTGAGAAAAGAAGTCTCTAACGCTAATTCAAGTTTTTTGGTTTTTTCCCAACTGAAATTTCCATTGAACAATCTTGTTGGGACAAGGCCCACAACGCTATTGTAAATGCTTGTTGAAGCGACTGAATAGGTATCACGGTACTGGGCATCGCCTATATTATCACTTCCTGCTATTCCGTAACTTCCCCGTAGTTTACCAAAGCTTANNCCAGCTTGTGTTGCTCAGGAAATTTTCCTTAGAAAACAGCCAAGCCGCTCCTACTGCTCCAAAATTAGCGAACCGGTTGTTGGGACCAAATCTGCTGGAACCATCTCTTCTGGCTGTTACATTGATAATGTACTTATTGTCCAGTTGATAGTTGATCCTTCCAAACAACGCTATATACTTGTAGTCTTTGGAGATGATGTCTGAAAAGATCTTGGTCTTTGCTGCATTGATGTTCATCATCAAAGCATTGCTCTCGAATCCTGAACCCTGAATAGACGATTGTTTGGATTCTGATGAGTTGAGCGTGGCCCCAACCAGAACATTCAGCTTGCCTTTTCCAGTCCTGTAATCTGCATTTAACTGGGGTTCTATATTATAGGAAAAGGACGAGAACGAACTGGTAAATGTACTTGATCCGGTCGCACTGGTAAAGTTAAACGCAGGATTGTATCTAGTATGGGGACGTAGATTGAACTCTTCGAAATTCTGATAGTTAAATCCCGAATTGATGCTGAAACTAATGTTCGGCAAGATCTGATAGGAAACGTTCAGACTGTTATTGATCTGCTTGGAATCATTCTGATAGGTGACCACTGTTGAAGCCATCGGATTGGTAAAGGTGTTATTTTGCCAGTTAAGTGATCCGTCATTATTATACAATGCGGGGGCATTTGGACTTAAAAACAGACTGATGTTCGTCAGATCCTCATTGATCACATTGTTGAACTGCTGTGAAAAATTATTCGATAGTGAAATGTTTAATTTATTATCCTTTGACCTGTGGGTAAAACCCATTGATAACACATTGTTCTTGTATTGGTAGTCAGCCGGATAAACCGTGGTCTGTTCATTGTGTGTGGCATTAATACGATACGTCCAACCGTCAGAACCACCTGACAATCCTACGCTCGTATTGGAAGTCGTAGCGGTTTTGCCGATGAGTGTCTTTTGCCAGTCCGTATAACGATTCTCATCCCAGGCACCATTCACATCATAAGCCGTAGCAGGATAAGTCGAAATGTTATCATTGACGAATGCGGCTTTTCGCATGGCGACATATTCAGAGGTGTCCATCATCTTTAAGCGGGATGCTACACTGCTGAACGCCAGGCTTGAGCTGATGCTGAGGTTGGATTTATTCTTATTTCCTTTCTTTGTTGTAATAAGGATTACCCCATTGGCTCCCCTGCTTCCATAGATGGCTGTCGCATCCGCATCTTTTAAAATTTCCAGGCTCTCAATATCATTGGGGTTGATGCTGTTGAGCGGATTGATATTTTGGAAAGGCAGAATTTGTGTTGAGAATACAGATGTCACAGGAGATGACATGGGCACACCATCCAATACGTACAATGGTTGGTTACCATCAACCGCACTGTTGGATAATGTTCGAAGGCTGTTTCTGCCCCTGATCTGCACATCATAGCCTCCACCGGCTACCCCCGAATTCTGTGTAATATTTACCCCGGCCATTCTGCCCTGTGCTGCTGACAGGACATTGGTCACGGGTTGGTTTTCGATGTCTTTTGCTGAAACTCTGGCGATACTACCGGTGCTTTCTTTGTCTTTGACCTTGTAGTAGCCTGCGTTGAGAATAACTTCTTCGATTCCCTTTACTTGTTGTTCTAAGCTAATATTGACGACGGTCTGATTGGTGAGTGTGAATTTTTCTTCAGCATAATCAGGATGTCTGAACAATAGGATGGGATTTTCTGCAGTAACCTGTAATGTGTAGGTTCCATTATTAGCGGTCATTGTTACCTGGTCACTGCCTTCTTGGGAGATCACGACTCCTGAAAGGGGTTTGCCGGATGTGGTAACGGTACCGGAAATGCTGCGTGTTTGGGCTTTTGTGTTGTTGCTGACAGCGGTCAACATAAGGCCAAAGAAAATACCTCCTACATGGTAATAGGAATTTTTCATAGATTTGTAAAGGTTTTTAATTTTCTAAAGATTAATTACTGAACTACGCTCTTTCCCGTAAGTGTCCAAACTGCATGGGAAGGGGCTTTTTTCTTTCTAATGAATTTTTAAGTTGAGTAGTTTTTTTGATTCTGTTTTAGTAAAACTTTCCTGATGCCCTTTGGTGTGAAAAAGGACTGGTGAGGTTCTGTATCAGTGACCGCAAGGCACCGGAAAGAATTTAATATGAATGAATCTTTGTCCCGTGTAAGCTTTTTAAAGCCGCAATAGGTTGTACCCTCCTATTGTATCGTGTAATCTGATACTATTTTTAGGAAGCGGGCTTAGATTTTTTGCGACTGCAGACAACATTAGGAAAATAAAGCGTGGAACTCACTACATCATCGCTTGTACTAGAGGCATCGCCAAACACCTTGCAACAAACTCCGTAAGTAAGCCCACGCCTAGGTCGTGAGCTACTTTACTTATTGTCTCGTTGCGTTTGTTTGAAAATTGGCGATTTTCTAGTACGAGATTCTAAGCAATAGCTTCTATTATTAAATTTGAAGTATCGCAAAATTACTTTAATAAGTAATCTTTTCCAAATATAATAAAAAAATACAATGTGGGAAATAATACCCACTAAATATTTTATCTTTCTATAGAAATTGCTATCAATTTGATATTGATATGGCAACAAACTCTGAAAAAATTGCATTTCTTACATGTTTCGGAAAAAGAGTTCAGGCTTTAAGAGAAGAAAAGCAACTGAGCCTTAGGCAATTGGCGCAAAATTGTGAAATCGACTATAGCGATATAAGCAAAATTGAAAAAGGTTTGAGAAATATTCAAATGTCTACAATATTAGAGCTATCTAAAGGATTAGATGTAATACCACAAGAATTATTTAATTTTAAAATAATCGAAAAATCCTAACTCAAAGGTTAGGATTTTTTTATTTATCTTTAACTATATAGTTTTGTATTACATTCAAAACAATCGAAATAAAGATTTATTGTTTACAAAAGAAAGACATGGTTGGAACTATGTCATTATATTTCATCTAGACCCAGTTCTCTGAGAAAAGAATTATGTAAATCAGTCGCTATCTTTATTTTAGTATTGATACCTTCTGGTCCATTCAATTTTAAATTAACTTCCTTTAAATTAATTTGTTTTTCCGACTCTGATGTACTAACATAACGCGTTATATTCAAATTATAATCATTTTTAGCAATTTCTTCTAAAGATACTCTTCTTGAATAACGTTCTTCCTCTTTACGGTATTGATAAGTATCTACAATTTTTTCAATATCTGTATCACGTAGATAATTCTGGCGTTTACCTTTTTCAAAGTATTCACTCGCGTTAATCACTAGTACATCATCTTGCTTTTTACACTTCTTCAAGACAATTATACAAACAGGAATACCCGTAGAATAGAAAAGGTTACTAGGTAATCCTATAATAGCATCAATGTTATTATCTTTTAAAAGTTTTGTACGAATACGTTCTTCAGCTCCACCACGAAATAAAACGCCATGAGGTAATATAATAGCCATCGTACCCTGTCTGCTTAAATAATGAAAACCATGTAACAAGAAAGCAAAATCTGCGGCTGACTTAGGCGCTAAACCATAGCCTTTAAAACGGAAATCTTCGCCCATTTCTTGCGACGCATCCCATTTTAAACTAAATGGAGGATTAGCCACAACAGCATCAAACTCCACTTTTTTAGCGGGATTGGGTTCGCTTAAAATATCCCAATCGTTTTTTAACGTATCACCATGATATATTTCAAACTCATTGGTCTTAACACCATGCAAAAGCATATTCATACGTGCTAAGTTGTATGTGGTAATGTTTTTCTCTTGTCCATAGATTTGTCCTACTGTACCACCTTCATCAACTATATTTTTACGCACATTCAATAACAAAGAACCTGATCCACAAGCAAAGTCTATCACACGATCTAAGTTTTTTTTGCGCCCAAGTTTAGGCTCTTGACTGTCTAAGGTTACAATCTCTGATAAGATGTCCGATAAACGTTGTGGCGTATAGAATTCACCCGCTTTTTTACCGGAACCTGCTGCAAATTGACCGATTAAATACTCATAAGCATCGCCTAAAGCATCACTGTCGGCACTAAAATCCGCAATGCCTTCCGCAATTTTGGTAATAATTTTACATAATTGCTCGTTACGAGCTTCGTAGGTTTTACCTAATTTGTCGGAATTTAAATTGATTTCTGAGAATAAGCCTTGAAACTCTCCGCTAAAACTCTCGTTCTCGATATGTTTAAAACCTTCTTCTAACTTTTGTAGTAAATCTTCGCTTTGTGTTCTAGCTAAATTATAAATACTACTCCATAAATATTTAGGTTGTATCACATAATGCACTTTTTTGCGCATCATTTTCTCAAAAAATTCTACATCATTCGGATTTTCTAAATACCAAATTTCAAGCTCATTACTGACTTTAAGCTTTTCCTTTACATCATTAGGCGTATTTGGATAATCTCGCCCCAATTCTTTTGCTGCAGCCTCTTCATAACTAGCCGATAAATAACGTAAAAATAAAAACGAAAGCATATAATCTCTAAAATCATCTGCATTCATCGCACCGCGTAGGTCGTCGGCTATATTCCAAAGGGTTTTACCCAGTTCTTGTTGTTCTTTTTGTGTCATAATGAGATTTTTAAGCGTGTAATACAAAATTGTATTTAGCCATTAAACCATTAAAAATTCTTTTTATATCTTCTTTATTATCAGGGACAGGTTCTGTAAACTCATATCTGAAAACCGTTTTATGCGACATAATATTTACAATCTGTGCTAACTTTTCTTCTTCTGTTATTCCAATTTCTTTAAGCACAAAAGAAAAATTGCGTACGCCAAGAAAAGAAGCTATATTTTCTAATATTTGTCGCAATAGTGCGAAATGATAAACTAATATAGCATCATCATCAATAGCTTCTTTTATCGTTTTAAGTAATTCTAAATGATACAGAAACACTTCTTTACGTGGCCCTAATAACTCAATAGAATCGTTATTCTTTTTAAGTTTGAACACATCGATATGGTCTTTATATTTTGATGCTTTTTCGCCACGCGTCAACCAATCAGCAAAAATGGAAAAGAAGCCAATATGATGAGTTGTGACAATAATCTTCCGCGTTTTATAGTATTTATCTACTAAATCCATCAAACTAGAAATGGTAACAAAAATATTATGGTCATCTAAACTTGATACCGGATCATCAATAAAGAAGTGTCCTTCTTGCTTACCTGTTCCTGTTAGGTCTTCAACATCATATAGGGCAAGAAAAAACGACCAAATAAAAGCTTGTTGCTCACCTCTAGATATTTTTCTTGGCGTTGGTAAAGGATCTTCTTCTTTTAAATCAGTTAATTCATCTTTTCCATAAAAACGAATGTATTGAATACCCTCTGGACGATTAGGATAATATTCAAAACGAAAATCAAACTTTGGTTTAAAAGGTTTTAGCTTCTCGTGTATTTTCAATTCATCAATACCTGAATGATACTCATTTAAACTACTTTTAGTTACTAAAATTTTTTGATCTAATTCTCCATTTTCTATATCATTATCCCAAATAAATAAATCTTCGCTGTATGCATTATAATATACCCCTGAATGATTTCCTTCATTTGCGGCCTTTGATTCGTCTTTAAAAGCAACAGAAAGTCTAGTTTTACCTGTCCCATTAAAAGCATATACCAAATTGATATTTTTATCATTGGATATTAGTCGTTTAGCTATATCGTTCATTTAACTCTCAATTTTAGGAAACAACCCTTGCATCAATCCTTTTTTATGCTTTTTTAAGGCTTCTATCTTTTCTCGTTGCGCTACAATCAACTCATCAACCGAGGATAAAACCGAGGCGATTTTTTGTTGTTCTAAAGGATTTTTAGGAATAACAAATTTATAATTAAGTAGATTTCTTCCATTAATTGAATTTATTGTAGCTCCTAAATCTGTATGGACTTGCTTAAAAAATAAGTCAGATTGAAATAGTTGATATACAAATTCAAATTGTTGACTTCTAAACACAGTCATAAAGGCTCCATGCGTGGCATTAGGCATATCTTTTCTAATTAGTGCATTTTTTCCAATTAGGGACTTTGAACCATTTCGAACACAAATCAAAATATCACCTAATTTAATAGGGTTAACCTCATTAATTGTTTTATTAACATATACGTTATCTTCTAATGATATCGTGGAATTCTGTACATTAGAAGATCTCAAAACTAAGATTCCTTCTGTAGAAACATCATTTGGCGAATATGTTAATCCATTTACTAAAACACCTATTTCAGATAACTTTTTCTCCACCCAATCCCCATCATTCTCAAACTCAGGAAAGCGGTATTTAGGTTGGGTTTCTCCTTCTTGTGGGAAAAGGTTTTGCATTAATCCCTTTTTATGCTCTTCTAATGCTGTTAGCTTTTCTTCGTGCCCTGCAATGACATCATCTAAACTACTTAAACAAGCTGCTATTTTTTGTTGTTCGGCTGGGTTAGTAGGATATGTAATCTCAATATTGCCAATACTTTCTTGGGATAAGTTTGGAATTGCACCAGCACCAACCTTATTTAAAATCATTTGTTGAGTAAAATCGTGAGAAATGCAATAGGACAATAATTTTTTATCGATTTTATCATATGCTTTCAAAACCACAATTTGTGGATTTAAAGTAGTTTTTTCAGGTAAATTTGATATATACGCTGTTTTACCTACTGAAGCTGTTTTAACTAAAACAGTATGACCTTCCTCAAGCATAATTTCAGGCGATTCATCATATTTGTCCCATGAAATATAAGTTGCTTTATCAAAATTTAATCTTCCATCAATTATATTGGATGGACTTAATGTAATTGCTCCTTTCCCTTTTTCAACAATATCTGATGTAGTATAACCTCTATACCCAATACGTCCTTTAATCTCAGCTAAACTCTTTATTGTAGAAATTTCCCAATTTCCATCATCCTTAAACTCAGGAAATCTATATGTTGGCACTAAATTATTATCACTATTCATAAGCTTTCAATCCTGCTATTTCTTGCCCTTCAGCTAATTGTTTTAAATAAGGCACTAAATCTTCCATTAACGCTAATTCTTTTTGCGCACGTGCTTTCCATCCTAAATCGAGATGGTCGGTTAAATCATTAAGCTTTTCACCATCAAATACCTTTCTTAGCATTATGAGATCCACAAAAGGCTTTAATAAGTCTAATGGGATTTCGTGCTTTGTCGCAATGGCTATCAATTGAGCATTTTGTTGTTGTTGCTTAAACGTTTGGAAACCATCGCGTATCGCTTTCTCATCCAGTGCTTCATCTAGGGGCAACTGGTTAATATAAGCAATCATCAAATCACGCTCATCCAATAAATTAGCACTAGAGCTTAAAATGCTAATGAGCTTCTCTTTAGACATTTTTTGTTTCTTAGGATCGCGTTGCGTGTATTCGGCAATTAATCCCATGATATAATCATAATCAATCAAAGAAGAAGAAAACAGGACGAATTCAAAATCCAACTGCTCTGCTGGCGAATCTTCTGGCTTGTCTTTTCCTTTTTCTCCCTGACGCAATTGCTGTGCAGTTTCCAAATACATTCCTTTAAAACCGCGAAAAGTATCTTCGGGCATTACTGTTTCAATCTGCTGTACTTGGGTTTCGTCTAAATCGGTGTATTGTTCCAGTTGCGTTTTTAATCGCTGGACTTCTTTAAACTTTTGTAAGAATTCGACACGTGCGGCTTCACCTTTTAAGTTACTAACTTCATCAGGTGTACATTCTAAACCATGCACCGCCATAAAATCGCTTAGTTTTCCAACAGCATCTTGGTATTTATCAATCACCACAGGAGCTTCATCCACCAACCATATTTCACGTGCTTTGCCAATGTCTTCACCGGAAAATAATGCAATGGCATCTTTAACGGCTTGTTCTTGGTGTCTAAAGTCCATAATGTTACCATAAGGTTTGGTATCATTCAGTACACGATTGGTTCTAGAAAATGCTTGGATTAAGCCGTGATACTTTAAGTTTTTATCTACATAAAGGGTATTTAGATACTTTGAGTCAAATCCTGTCAGTAACATATCCACTACAATGATGATGTCAATTTTTTCTTGATGCGGTACATCTGCATTACTGTATTGTTGCATCTTGATACGGGCTTGCACATCTTGATAGTACAAATCAAACTCATTAACGGAATGATTTGTACCATATTGCGCGTTATAATCTGCAATAATAGTTTTCAATGCCTCTTTCTTACCTTCAGGATCAACCTTATTATCTGCTGCCTCTTGAACTAAGTCTTCCTGCAACTGCTTGATATCTGCTGCATTTTTCTGCGCATTGGCATCACCGCTCTGTGCAATCACTTGAGCTGGGGGAGAGAATACACAAGTAATATTCAAAGGACGGTAGTCCGCATCTAAAGTTTTGCGTTCCGCCTGTAGTTCTTTAAACAACTGATAATAAGCAATCGCATTATTAATGGATGCTGTTGCCAATACCGCGTTAAATTTACGTTGATTTGTAGCGCCATCATGTTTTTCAAGTATCGCTTCTGCTACTGCTTTACGTGCGCCTGCTTCGGTGATTTGTTCTTTTGGTACGCCATCGGCTTTAAAATAATCGATATGAAAACGCAAAACGTTTTTATCATCAATGGCGTGCGTAATGGTATAAGCGTGCAATTGTTTCTCGAAAATATCTTCCGTAATCTGATAACGTGCTTCTTCGCCATCTATCTTTTTATAACTTGCGTTATCATCAAAAATAGGCGTACCGGTAAATCCAAATAACTGTGCATTGGGAAAAAACTCTTTAATAGCTTTGTGATTTTCACCAAATTGCGAACGGTGACACTCATCAAAAATGAAAACCACACGCTTATCTTTAAGCGGTGCTAATCGCTCAACATAGTTTTTTTTATTTTTAGGATCTAAGGCGATTCCTAATTTCTGGATGGTGGTTACAATAACCTTATCGGCATAGTCCGTTGATAATAAACGACGAACTAAACTTTCGGTATTGGTATTTTCTTCAACACTTCCTTCTTGGAATTTATTAAACTCTAGTCGGGTTTGTCGATCCAAATCTTTACGATCCACCACAAACAAACATTTTTCTATATTCGGATTACTTTTTAATAAAGTAGAAGTCTTGAAAGAAGTTAAGGTTTTACCCGATCCAGTCGTATGCCAGATGTAACCATTACCACGATTTTCATCAATGCAATTGACAATAGCTTCAACGGCATAAATCTGGTAAGGACGCATCACTAAAATCTTTTGCTCGGTTTCCACCAATACCATATAGCGACTAATCATTTCGCCAAGCGTACACTTCGCCAAAAATTTAGTCGTAAACTTATCTAAAGCCGTTATTTTCTTGTTCTTTTCATCCGCATACTGATAAATCGGTAAAAACTGCTCATCGGCATTAAAAATAAAATGCTGATTACGGTTATTAGCAAAGTAGTATGTATTACTGCGATTACTCACAATAAACAATTGCATAAAACAAAGCAATGAGTTTTTATAGCCGTTACCAGGATCATTTTTGTAGTCCACTATTTGCTGCATAGCTCGACGAGGACTTATCTCAAAAGTCTTTAATTCAATTTGAACCAATGGCAATCCATTCAATAGCAATATAACATCATAACGATGATTACTATCTACAGTATTCATGCGCAATTGATTGATGACTTCAAAATCATTTTTACACCAATCTTTAATATTAACTAAAGTATATTGCAGAGGCGTACCGTCTTCACGATAAAATGTATTTCTATTACGTAAAAGTTTAGCAGCCTTAAATTCATCAGGCTGTATAATTTCTTCCTTTAATCTATTGAATTCGCTACCACTTAATTTAACACGATTAAGTGCCTCAAACTTTTCTTTGAAGTTATTTTCTAATGATTCACTATTTCGAATATCTGGACGATAGCTATATTTTTGTTCAATTAATTGCTTAATTAAATCATCTTCAATATGTTGTTCTTTGGTCATATTTATTTGATATGAGTAAACAGTTTTAACTTTCAAATATACAACTAGCAACCGAAATAGGAAACGTCAATGCCTTATAATAAATATAACTTTAATCATTTATTCTCTGTCATAGCTATAATTGACTTACAATTTTGAATCATTTCTATATAAATAAATAGGTAAATTGATTAGCAAAATTAATATAACCCGTAGTGCATTATAAAAAGGTTACTCATAATACAAAAATTTCGTATATTGTATTGA
>DFXK01000011.1:361-378311 GCA_002383165.1 Flavobacteriales bacterium UBA4110 | reverse complement strand
GAATCCCTCAGGACCCACAAAAAAGGAACGAAACCTTTTCAAAAAATTCGGGTTCTTAGCTCAGTTGGTTCAGAGCATCTGGTTTACACCCAGAGGGTCGGGGGTTCGAATCCCTCAGGACCCACAAAATCTCCCAAAATATTGGGAGATTTTTTTATATCAATTTTCACAAAAGGGCGATTAGCTCAGTTGGTTTAGAGCGTTGCGTTGACATCGCAGAGGTCACTGGTTCGAATCCTGTATCGCCCACTTTTCTTAAAACTTCCTTAATTTTTTTTATTCTCTGTTTCCTAAAACGTTAAACCTTTTATAAAAAAACCAATCATACGTTTAATCTTGAGTCTATGGACAGATATTTGCTGCGTTAGAACGTTTAAAAAAAGTTTCTATGATCTGAATTTTCCTTTTATAAATCTATTTAAAAGGACCTATGAAAAGATATTATGCAGTATTGCTCTCTGTATATACTATATTTCTAGTTTATATGATGTTTTATGGTTGCGGAAGGCATCCCGAGTTTGGTTTTCTGCAACTAAATCCGTTTCAGAGTATTAAATATTTCCTAAACTATCATCAGTTTTTTTCTGAGACTTTTATGGTAAACATCGTAGGAAATATTATTGTATTTATACCATACGGATGGCTTGGTATTTTAGATAAACGACTAACCAAACTGCCACTTTTAGCGTTTCTCTTTATTACTTGGATCTGCGCAATTGAACTTACTCAATATTACACAGCAAGAGGAACGGCAGATGTAGATGATGTTTTTCTGAATACTTTTGGAATGCTGATAGGTTATATAATTTTGCAAATTGTAACAAAATTGAACATTGCTAATATAAGGCTGGAATTAACCAAAGATTACGAAACTATCAGCTCTTACTGATATAATCAATAAGTTGTCCCAACTTATAAAGGTCTAACGTCTTAAGTTCTGCTTTTCCACTTAGTAACTTGCGAATTATGAATGGTTTCATAATTTTGTAAAACATTCTATAAATACGAATCCCGCCAGTTTTTTTTAATAACCCATAGGCTTTTGCAAGCTTAATGTTAGAACTATTTCTTACATCCAAATCCGTCTCAATCAGATGAGCAAGGCTTTTTGAAGATTGATCTGCTTTTTTTAAGAAAACCTCGTTTGTCTCAACATCATTGTTATATATAGCATTATCTATATGTTCTATTTTAATCTTATCTTTATAAAGATTCTTAGCAAAAATAAGATCTTCATAACCATATTGCAAGATGGATTCATCAAAAGGATGGTTTTCTAATACTGATTTTCGAACGATAAAATTATTGGTTTGAAAATCACGATAAGGCGATTTTTTTCTAACATCTACCGGCAGATTCTCTCTTTCTATTGCAAATTTCCATCGCAACCCATAACGCAAATCCGGCTTACTTTCATTTACTGTTCTTCCACCATAAACTACATCGGGATGATGATTATTGATGAAGTTGATATAGTTTTTGATGAATCCTTTATTAATAATTTTCCCATCGCAATCTAAAAACAATAAATAATCAGACTTGGAATATTTTAAAAATAAATTACGGATTTTCGAGCGTCCTATATTTTTTGCAAGTAAGATGTAATGATCGGTAAGGCTTTTAACAATTTCGTTTCTCTGACGCATCTCTTCTTGTGAAGCATCATCTATAAAGATAATTTCCGCATCAAGATCATCTGTATTGATTTGATTACGAATATCGGTGATCAATTCCGTCACATCAAAATTATAAACCGGAATACAGACACTGAGCATCATATTTTGTCTATGATTTTCTGAATATCCAGTTCTTCTAGACAGGCATAATCGCCACGGAAACATTCTTTGTCGCCAAAAACCGAACACGGTCTGCAAGACAGATCTTTAACGTGAACAATATCATTCTCATCCTGTCCATAGCCAAGAAATCCTGCAAAATGATGTGTAGATCCCCAAATCGAAATACATCTTGTTCCCATAAGGCTGGCGAGATGCATGTTTGCAGAATCCATAGAGATCATCAGTTCCAGTTCGGAGATCTTTTGAAGTTCTTCTGTCAGTTTTAGCTTTCCGGACAAGCTATGCGTATTTGGAATTTGTTTTTCCCACTTTGTAAGAATATCATTCTCTTCTTTTCCGCCACCAAAAAAATAAACTCTATGAGTTTTAGCAAGAATTCTTGCCAGCTCAAAGGATTTTTCTTCCGGCATCATCTTACCTTTATGCTGCGCAAAAGGCGCAAAACCTATATCTTTTTTATTATCTGATAGCACTCTAAGCTTGTGGGAAAGAACTACTTGAAAACCCATACGTCGGAAAACATCGGCATAACGTTCTACCGTTCTTTTCAAAGGAAATTTATCAAGATTCCAGATGTCTGTCAGTTTTTCCTTTTCAATTTTTCCTTTATCAATCTGGAAGACTTTGTAACCGTGTCGGATGAAAATGGAATTAAGCATCTTGGTTCTAATCACGTCGTGAAGATCAGCAACAAAATCAGGATTGAATTGTTTGATTAATTGTTTTGTCAGCTTTCTGATTCCAAAAATACCTTTATAATCATCGAAGTTTATTCCGTAGAATTTCAGCCTAGGATGGTGATCAAAGAGGTCTTTGAAATTATCTCTGCTCACAAATACAATTTCTACATCAGGATTTTGCTCCAGAAACTCCACGCAGACAGGGACTGTCATCGCCACATCTCCGAATGCAGAAAAACGATATGCCAGAATTCTCTTCACCTACTTCTTTAGTTGGAACGCCACTGCGTAAAATTTGATCTGTTTCGTCATTGCCATCAAGCCATTTGCTCTGGACGGCGACAAAAATTCTTGCAACCCGATTTCCGAGATAAAATCAAAATCAGAATCCAAAATCTCTTGTGTAGAATGTCCACTATAGATTCTTACCAGAAGTGAAACAATTCCCTTTGGCAAAATCCCGTCAGAATCCGCATTGAAAAACAATTTTCCATCTGTAAATTCTGCATCAATCCAAACTTTGGACTGGCAACCTCGGATTAGATTTTCATCTGTTTTTTTGTCCTCTGGAAGTCCTTTTAATTCTTTTCCGAGATCTATGATATATTCATACTTCTGCTCCCAATCGTCCAGAAAGGCGAATTCTTCTATTAATTCTTGTTGTTTTTCTTTGATTGTCATTCAGAATTGATTTGAATTAAAATTAAATTATTTTACCAATTGAGCAATATTAGCAATCACTTTAACAGCAGCCAACATACTTTCCAAAGGTACAAACTCGTACGGTCCGTGGAAGTTATGTCCACCAGCGAAAATATTTGGACAAGGCAATCCCATATAAGATAATTGCGCACCGTCCGTTCCTCCTCTAATCGCTTTGATTTTCGGCTCGATTCCGGAATCTTTCATTGCCCGTTCTGCGATATCTACGATGTGCATCTTGCCTTCGAATTGCTTTTTCATATTGAGATATTGCTGCTTGATTTCTATCTCAGCAGTTTTCTCACCATATTTCTTGTTGATTTCTTCAACTTTATCAGCAATTAGTTTTTTTCTATCTTCAAACTTTTGGTCATCGTGGTCACGGATGATGTATTGAAGTTTAGCTTCAGACACATCACCTTCGAAATCTGTCAAATGGAAAAATCCTTCAAAACCTCTCGTAGTTGCCGGCGTTTCATTGGCTGGAAGTGAATTGATAAATTCTGAAGCTACCAAACCAGCATTCAGCATTTTTCCGAAAGAATAGCCTGGATGTACAGACAATCCGTGGATTTTTACCACGGCTCCGGCTGCATTGAAATTTTCATACTCCAACTCTCCAATTTCTCCACCATCCATTGTGTAAGCCCACTCTGCTCCGAATTTCTCAACATCGAAGTGATGTGCGCCTCTTCCAATCTCTTCATCTGGATTAAAGCCTATAGAAATTCTTCCGTGTTTGATTTGTGGATTTGCTAAAAGGAATTCTGCTGCGGTTACAATCTCTGCAACTCCGGCTTTATCATCTGCACTCAACAATGTTGTTCCGTCTGTTGTGATTATGGTTTGTCCAATATATTTCTTTAAAGATTCAAACTTGGTTGATGACAAAGTGAATCCTGTTTCTTTGTTCAGTAACAAGTCTTCGCCGTCATAGTTTTCCCAAATCTGTGGATTTACGTTTTCACCATTGAAATCCGGTGACGAATCGTAATGCGCAATAAATCCGACTTGTGGAACTTTCTCTTCTTTATTAGAAGGAATGAATCCAAAAACGTAACCTTTCTCATCAATACTGACATCTTCCAATCCTAAATCCTGCAATTCTTTGTATAGATAATTGGCGATATCCCATTGTCTTTCTGTAGAAGGAGTAGTCTCACTTTCTGCGTCGCTCGTTGAAAATATTTTAATATAGGTTATAAATCTGTTAAGGAGTTTTTCTCTCCAAATACCGTCTAATTGGATGTTTTCCATATAATTTGCTATATCTCCGCAAAGTTATATATTTATGCAGTGAACGACAAATAATATGTGATGATTGATATGTTGTGAATTTTCAAATTATTGAATGTTTTTGTGCGCGAGCGAAGCGAGCGCCAATGACTATTATTGGAACGTCGAATCACAGCAGCCCGACTTGAGTGGAGCTCTTTTTCTTTTTTAATAAAAAAGAAAAAAGCGTGAACGGAAGGCGGATAAAGCTGCCCAAATAATTATAAAAATCGATACAAATGTTCTTAACCGAATGCCCGCGAGACGCTATGCAAGGCTGGGGAGAAATGATTCCAACGCAACAGAAAATAGATTACATCAACCGATTGATGGAAGTTAAGTTTGATATCTTGGATTGCGGAAGCTTTGTGAACCCGAAAACGATGCCTCAGATGGCGGATTCTGGAATTGTGGTAGACGAGATTGATAAATCCCTTTCCAACACAAAACTCTCCGTAGTGGTAGCCAATATCCGTGGTGCTGAAAAAGCTTTGAGCCACGAGCAAGTTGATATTCTAGGGTTTCCTTTTTCAATTTCTGAAACATTCCAGCATAGAAACACAAACAAAAGCCGTGAAGAAGCTTTCACAGAAGTGGTAAATATCTTAGAACTTACAAAATCTGAAGGTAGACAATTAAACCTCTATTTCTCGATGGCTTTTGGAAATCCTTACGGTGAAAGTTGGAAATGGGAGGATGTGGACTTTTGGGCAAAACGTTTTGAGGAAGTTGGGATCAAAGATGTTCTTTTATCTGACACAACTGGTGTTGGCGATGTGGAAAGAATTTCACTCTTGTTTAATAAAATTCCAGCTAAATATCCCAGCATTAATTTTGGAGCGCATTTTCATAATCGATATGAGGATTCTTACATCAAACTGAAAGCTGCTTATGACGGAGGATGTAGAAGATTTGACAGCGCGATAAAAGGAATTGGCGGCTGTCCGATGGCGAAGGATGATTTAGTTGGAAATATGCCTACTGAAAAGGTTTTTACATTTATGCAGTCTGAAAAATTAGATATCCATCAGAATCTTCTTCATTTTGAAAGTGCTTATAATATGGCGAAGGATATTTTTCATTTTTAATTTGAAGTCAGCAATATAAATTTTATCATATTTTAATAATTATTCATATTATAAATTCTTAATTTCGATAAATTAGCGTAAATTTATTACAGAAAAAACAATTAAAAACTAGCAGTTATGACTTCAAAAACGACTTACTTAGGTGAACATAAAATAGAATCTGTACACGAACCTTCTGGAGATGTTTTCACTTCATATATTCCTACCAATGATTTCAGTGTACGAGAACATTTTTCTCCCACAGATATTTTCGCAACTGCTTTGGCGCAAAGTATTTTTGCACACCTAGTTGTATCGTCAAAAGATAGAAATATTGATATCACTGGCGCTACCTGTGATTTGAAAAAGACAATGTATTTTGAACCTAGAAGAATTGGAGAAATTTTCTGCGTTTTCAAATTTCCTCATTCTTACAAATTAGAAGAAAAGCAATTTTTAGAAAATGCGGTGAGAAATAGTGCTGTTTATTTAAGTCTAAATGATGACATCAAAAAAATCTTTATTTTCGAATATAAAGACTAAAATAAAAATCCTGCTAGATGCAGGATTTTTTATTTTTATAACATACCAAGTTCAAACTTGGCTTCTTCACTCATCATTTCTTTGGTCCATGTTGGTTCGAAAGTAAGTTCTATTTTTGCAGATTTCACACCTTGTACTCCTCTTACTTTATCTTCCACTTCTACAGGTAATGTTTCAGCAACAGGGCAATTTGGAGAAGTTAAGGTCATGATTACTAAAACTTCTCCTTCGTCGGAAATCTGAACATCATAAACCAATCCTAATTCGTAGATATCAACCGGAATTTCGGGGTCAAATACTGTTTTTAGTTCCTTGATTATTTCTTCACCAATATCAGCTATTTGGTCGTCTGTATATTTCATTTTAATCTAATCTTTTTAATAAATCTTCCTGTCGCATTCGCCGGAAAACATTTGCCAAAGTTAAGACATCTTTTTCACAATAATGAATGATTCTGTCTATATCGCCTTCTTTGTAGTATATATCGGCAACCATACTTCCATCAATATCGTCCTTTGGTGTAGGAATGCCGAAGATGTGAGCCAGTAATTCCAGCGACACATAACTTTTCCAATCCCCGAATTTCCAAAGTTCCATTGTATCGATATGCGGAATTTCCCAAGGTTTCTTACCAAACATTTGAAACGGAATCGGTGGTTGAATTCCATTAATTAAAAGTCTTCTTGCGATGTAAGGAAAATCGAATTCTTTTCCGTTGTGCGCACAAAGAATAATATTATTAAGACGAGGGCTATTGAACAATTCACAGAATGCAATTAATAAATCTCTTTCTTCTCCAGAAAAGGTTTTGATTTTTAGCTTTCCCGTATTATTATCAATCATTCCAACAGAGATGCAGACAATCATTCCGAATTCAGCCATAATTCCTGCTCGTTGCTCGTAAAAATCAGATGCTTCTATTTCATCTTTTCGTTGAGATTTGGTTTTTTTATCCCAAAGATATTGAGTGGTAGAATCTAGATTGTTCCAAGTATCAATTTGAGGAACGGTTTCAATATCAAGAAAAAGGATATTTTCGATAGGAATCTTCTGAATCATTTGTATTTAGTTTCTTTAAATTTAATAAAAAAACCCAACATTTCTGCTGGGTTTTATATTTTCTATTCTAAAAATAATTAGAAAGGATATTCGTAAATCTCTGACTCGTGGTAGTAAGGGTTTCCTGTAGGCATCAGTTTTAGCTTTGCTAAAGCTGTCATCACAGTAAAAGTGAAAATCCCTACAACGAAGATAAAAGAACCTAATACTAACAAAGCCATTGGAAGGTTATTCCAGTAAGGTCCTACTGTTCCCGGCATTACCATATTGAAATAATCAACAGCGTGTCCGAAGATCACTAGGCAAGCCATAAAGGTAACCACTTTATAATTTCTCTTTATACTACTGCTCACTAACACTAATAACGGTGCAAGGAAGTTTACAACAAGCATTGGTAGGAAAGTCGGTGCATAATACTCAAATCTTCCAAAGAAATAATTTACTTCTTCCGGAATATTTGCATACCAATATAGCATAAATTGTGCAAACCAAAGGTATGACCAAAGCATACTCGTAGCAAACAAGAATTTTCCAAGATCGTGTAGATGGTTATTGTTAAACTGAGGATAAACCCCTTTTTTCTTAAGGTAAACACTAATGATAATCATTACAGCTATAGAAGTTGACAAACAGCTTACCATAGAGTACCAAATGTATAGTGTAGAATACCAGTGTGGATCAATAGACATCAACCAATCCCACGCCCAAGCTGCAGATGCAAAACCGAAGAAGGCAATGTAACCAACGCTCCAACTGTAAAGACTAGCATAAATCTTTCTGTTTCCCTTATTCTCATCAACTTTCTTAGAAAGATTTTTCAGCTTCCAAACAAAGAATGATGCGCCCACTACATAAATTATAGTTCTGATCGCATAAAAGGGAATATTAAGAAATCTTTTCTTTTCGAATAATATAACGTCAAATTCCGGAGAATTAGGATCTGTAAGATTAGGATCCATCCAATGGAAAAGATGACCTTGATGTGTAACATTCAACAACATTATGATAATCAAGATTGCCCCTCCGTATGGGATATAAGAAGCTATAGCTTCCATTACTCTTGTTACAATAATAGACCAACCTGCGTGTGCAGCGTGCTGAATACTGTAGAAAAACAATGCACAACAACTAATTCCAAAGGCGAAAACAGCAAAAGTATGAATCGCTGCCAACGGCTGATTGTGAACCTGATGTTTTGCATGTTCTAGATGCGCGTTATGATCCTGAGGACCCACCAACTCACTGGAGTGTGATGGAGCTTCATGTCCTTTTGAATGGACAGATTCCATCCAGTGTGTGATTGTAGCATCATCCAGGCCGTGGTTAAGGGCATAACCAATACCGAATAAAACAACGCCTACGACGATGAGTATGATTGAATATAATCTTAATTTAGGTGAAAAACTATACATTACTTTTTTTTTTATTTAGCATTAGTTTTATCTTCAGTTTTTGTCGGCGCCGCAGTTGGAGTTGCGGGAGCGGCATTTGCAGCAGCTGGTGCAGCTGACATTGTTGGTGCTTTAAATGTATTATAAACATAAAGTGCCACTCTCCATCTGTCTCCTACGTTCAGTTGTCCAGCATAAGATCCCATTGCGTTTCTACCATTTGTTAAAACGTAATGAATAGATCCGATAGTGATTTCTCTGTCTGCATATTTAGGAACCCCTGAATACGCACCACTTTGAACAATCGGACCTTGTCCGTCTCCATTAACACCGTGACAAGCAGCACAAGTATGTTCGTACAAACTTTTTCCACGCGCCAAATCTTTTTCGAGGTTTTCTGCTATTAGAGGAGATGCTGTAATGGCTTTAGAAGCATCATAACCAGCATTGTACTCATCCATATTCTTAGGAAGTGTCTCTTCGCTGATGACACCATCTTTGTTTCTTGAAACAGAACCTTCAACCGGATATAAACCGGTTGCACCGTCGTGCGCTACAAAAGCTGGGATTTCGTTTTCGTGATCTGAATATGCGTCCTTGGCTTTCATCAATGGATCATAAGCAACAGGAAAATACATATCCGGAAAATAAACCAAAGGAGGATTATCTTTTGGTCCGCAAGAATTTAGTAAAACAGTTGTTAAACCAAAGATTGCTGTAATTTTTAATATACTATTCTTCATCTTAGGCATCTTTAACAGTTATTTCTTCAACACCTGTATCAATCAACAGCTGTTTAATAGTTTCAACATCATCAGAAACAAACTCCATCATAAATTTATCATCAGTAGTCCTAGGATCAGGATTCTGAGGCTTTGCTCCTGGATACATTTTATTTCTTACAAGAAAGGTAAGCGACATCAAGTGGGCAGAACAGAAAACCATCAATTCAAACATTGGGTCTACAAAAGCTCCCATGTTATGAAACCAGTCAAATGATGGTTTACCACCAATATTCTGTGGCCAGTCGTGGTTCATGATCCAAGCGGTCAATGTGATCCCAATGGTAACACCATAACAAGCGTAGATAAATGCAGCATCAGAGATTCTTGTCTTTCTAAGTCCAAGTGCTTTGTCCAATCCGTGTACAGGGAATGGCGTATAAACTTCGTTTATCTTGATCCCTTTATCGTTGAAGGCTTTAACGCCGTGCATCAAATCATCGTCGTCGCCGTAAAGTCCATATATAATCTTAGTGGTGCTCATCTCCTTCTTTTGCTTTATAAGTTTCACCGGAAATTTTCAAAATACTCTTCAATTCTGCCTGTGCAATTACAGGGAATGTTCTTGCATACAAAAGGAATAATACAGAGAAGAATCCAATTGTTCCAAGATATACACCAACGTCAATAATAGTCGGCTTAAACATTGTCCAAGATGATGGCAAATAGTCTCTTGACAAGTTGATAACAATAATATCAAAACGCTCAAACCACATACCGATATTAATAATCAATGCAATGATAAACGTCCAGAAGATATTAGTTCTAACTTTTTTGAACCAGAACGCTGCAGGTACAACCAAGTTACAGATAATCAACGCCCAGAATGCCCACCAATAAGGACCAACCGCTGCTCCTGGAGAAAGATAAGTAAAATCTTCATATCTTGATCCAGAATACCATCCGATGAAATATTCAGTTGCATAAGCTACAGTTACCATACCGCCAGTTACAACGATTACAATATTCATAATCTCAATGTGGTACATTGTGATATAATCTTCAAGATGACAAACCTTTCTTGCTACTAACAACAGTGTCTGTACCATTGCAAATCCTGAGAAAATCGCTCCAGCAACGAAATAAGGTGGGTAGATTGTTGAGTGCCATCCTTTGATAACAGATGTCGCAAAGTCAAAGGATACCGTGGTGTGTACTGAGAATACCAGTGGCGTTGCCAAACCTGCTAACACTAAGGACAGTTCTTCAAACCTTTGCCAATGTTTTGCTTTTCCACCCCATCCGAAAGCTAGAATGGTATAAATCTTTTTGTTGAATGGCGTTTTTGCTCTGTCTCTGATCATTGCAAAGTCCGGAATCAATCCCATAAACCAGAATACAACTGATACTGAGAAATAGGTGGAGATTGCAAATACGTCCCAAAGAAGCGGAGAGTTAAAGTTAACCCAAAGGGAACCAAACTGGTTTGGCAATGGGAATACCCAATAACCTACCCAAACTCTACCCATGTGGATAACGGGGAAAATAGCCGCCTGACACACAGCGAATATCGTCATCGCTTCAGCAGAACGGTTAACCGACATTCTCCATCTTTGTCTAAATAATAATAGTACTGCGGAGATCAGTGTTCCCGCGTGACCAATACCAACCCACCATACAAAGTTGGTGATATCCCAACCCCAATTGATAGTTCTGTTTAGTCCCCACGCACCGATTCCGGTTCCAATAGTGTAGGCGATACAACCAAATCCGTAAACGAACAGTATTAAGGCTGCATACAGAGATACCCACCATAATTTGCCTGCGCGTTCTTCGATAGGTCTTGCGATATCTTCAGTAATATCGTGATAAGTCTTGTGACCAATAATTAAAGGTTCCCTTATCGGAGCTTCGTAATGTCCTGACATTTTTTACCTATTTATTATTTAAACTTTCTTTTCTGTTTCTGATTTTTGTATGGTAGAATACATTTGGCTTTGTACCAATTTCTTCTAACAAAACATATTTTCTGTTACTGCTGAACAAGCTGCGAACTTCCGAGTTGACGTCATTCATATCTCCAAACTTCAAAGCACCAGTTGAACAAGCATTGGCACAAGCCGTTTGGAATTCTCCATCCTGAACTTTTCTGCCATCTTTTTTAGCTTCTAGGATAACATTCTGTGTCATTTGGATACACATAGAACATTTTTCCATCACCCCTCTTGTTCTAGTAACAACATCCGGATTCAGTACCATTCTTCCAAGATCGTTATTCATATGGAAATCGAACTTATCATTAAGAGCGTAATTGAACCAGTTAAATCTTCTTACTTTATATGGACAGTTGTTCGCACAATATCTTGTACCTATACATCTGTTATATGCCATTTGGTTTTGGCCTTGTTTTCCGTGAGATGTTGCCGCTACAGGACAAACAGTTTCACATGGCGCGTGATTACAGTGCTGGCACATTACCGGTTGGAAAATTACATCCGGATTTTCTGCAGCATTTTCTAATGCTCCTTTGATTCCAAGAAGTTCACTACCGTATAATTCAGGCACAGCCATTCCTTCTTTCAATCCTTCATAAACTTCAACTTTCTGTTCGGTAGAATAGTAACGGTCAATTCTTAACCAATACATATCTCTGGACATTCTCACTTCATCTTTCCCAACCACAGGAACGTTGTTCTCCGCCTGACAAGCAATAACACAAGCACCACAACCAGTACAAGAGTTAAGGTCAACTGATAAGTTAAAGTGAGGACCATCTGTATCATCAAAAGAGTCCCAAAGGTCAATTTTACCGATTGGAAGTTCACCTCCTATGGTGTGCATTGCCAAAGGTTTGTTCCATTCATCAACCGGTTTGTTAATAAAATCATCCAAAGTAACTTCTTTAGCGATTTCATAACGACCCATCAACGTATTCTGAAGCTGCATTCCCGCAAACTCGTGTCCGTCTCCGGATTTCTCGATTTTAACGTTGGTAAGAACCGTATTATAACCATCGAACAATGGATAAGCATTAACTCCAGTCTCTGCTACTTTACCAGAATCTTTCTTACCATAACCAAGAGCTAGTCCAAGAGAACCATCTGCCTGACCTGGCTGGATAAATACTGGTACGTCCTTCAAAGTAACTCCATTAGCTGTAACGTTTACTGTATCTCCATCCAACTGCATTCTTGCATTAAGACTGTTTTCCAATCCTAAGCTTTCAGCATCTTTTGGTGAAATAGTAATATAATTATCCCAAGACAGTCTAGAAATTGGATCTGGAAGCTCCATCAACCATGGGTTGTTAGATTGTGTTCCGTCACCAATAGAAGGTTTGGTATAAAGCTGTAATTCTAATTGAGCTGGTTTGAAAGCTGATAATTCACCGATAGCTTGCGCAGCGTTTCCGCCAGAATAAGATAATCCTGTTGAAAGTCCGCCAGCAGCAAATCCGTTGTATAGATTCTTGTTGAATGATAAGCCTCCGTTAAGCGTCAATGCATTAGCTTTCAAATAATTATAATAATTGTTAGCTGGACTATTTTTTCCATTAACCCAAACCAATAGAGATTCTTCGATCTGTCTTGATTTGTAAATCTTCTGGATTGTAGGCTGCATTAAAGAATATGCACCCGTTTCTGGTGTGATATCACCCCAAGATTCTAGCCAATGTGTATAAGGAATAACTGCCTTTGAAGCTTTATATAATTCGTTTTTCTTATCCGTAATTGCAACAGAATAAGGAACCTTTTCGATTGCAGCTTTTAGAGATTGACCTTTTGCGTGCGAATAAATCGGGTTGATATTATTCGTAATCAAAACACCAACTTGTCCACCATTCAACCAAGAAAGAAATTCATTGAATCTTGCGTTATCATATTCTTTAAGGAAATTAGCTTTTCCTGTAAATGCGTTAGAAGCTAATTTTTGGTTGATTAAGTGCGCTAAAACATAAGCCGCTTTAGAACCATCTGCAAAAACAACAGCGTTGCTGCCTTTTGACTGAAGTTCTTTCACGATTTCGGAAGCCACTTTATCAGAAGTTCCACCATTTAGTCCGTTATAAACTTCTACTAAAGTTTTAAAAACTGCACTTGGTTTCAATCGGTATCTGCTATCTGCATTTGCTCCTGTTAAGCTCATATTGGATTCAACCTGAATATGTCTCAACATATTTTCACCCGGTTTTCTTCCCGCAGCATAGGAAACTTCTAGGCTTGATGCGTTGTAATCTCCTAAGAAATCTGCATTAAAAGAAACTACTAACTGAGATTTGCTAAGGTCATAAACCGGCAAAACTCTTTGTCCGAATACTTCCTGTGCTGCATCCAAAGCAGCTGCGTAAGGAATCGCATCGTAAGTAATTAGTTCTGCAGAAGGATATTTGGTTTTGAAATCTCCGAACAATTTCTTGAAAGTCGGGCTTGGAAAAGAGTGTGATAATACCACAATCTTTTTCCCAGCATTCTGAGACTCTGCAAGACCTTTCAGGATGAAATCATCCACTTTATTGAAATCCTCTTGTTCCTCACCATTCAAAGCAGGCTTTTTAACCTTATCATTATCATAAAGTGAAAGAACACTAGCCTGAGCTCTTGCATTGGTTTTACCAAGATTTCCAGCACCAGGATTAGCATCGATTCTGATTGGGCGACCTTCTCTTGTTTTTACCAAAACACTTGCAAAGTCGAAACCATCAAAATAAGAAGATGCATAAAAATTAGGAATCCCCGGAATGATGTCGTGTGGCTTTACCACATAAGGAATTGTTTTGATAACCGGAGCTTCACAAGCTGCCAGCGTTACCGCAGCTGTAGAGAATCCTAACAACTTAAGAAAATCCCTACGAGACGTTCCTTCTTTATTAGAATCATCCAAGAATTCTTCAACCGGAATTTCATTCTGGAACTCTTTAGCAGCCAACTTCCCATTCAAAGTTGGATCTTTTAGTTCGTGAATACTTCTGAATTGTATTTTATTTGAAGCCATCTATACTTCTAATTTTTGTTATTAATAATGACATTTACCACACTCAAGACCTCCAATTGCATCCACAGTGACTTTGCTTCCTTCACCATATTGTTTTTTCAACTTATCATGCAGATTTTTGAAGTATTCTTTATTGTAACCATTGTTCATATCTACTTCTGTAGTTCTGTGACACTCGATACACCATCCCATAGTGAAATTGTTTGCCATTTGCACCACGTTCATTGTATCAATCTTGCCGTGACAAGCCTTACAAACCACATCAATTTTGTTAGCAGGATCTTTCTGCTTCGCATTGAAAGAGTTTATGATAGCCTGCTCACCTGCAACAACGTGCTGTGCGTGGTTGAAGTAAACAAAATCTGGCATATTGTGTATTCTTGTCCATTCGATAGGTGTAGTTTTACCAGTGTAAGCCATTTTTGCTTCATCCCAGCCAGCTGCTGCGTAAATCTTTTTGATCTCACCTGTGTAGAACTCTCTGTCTTTTCCTGGCTCTAGGTATTTTCCTTTGTATTCTGAAATAGCTCTGTGACAGTTCATACAAACATTTACAGATGGAATTTCTGAAACCTTACCATATTTTGCACTTGAGTGACAAAGCTGACAATCGATTTTATTTTCACCAGCGTGTATTTTATGCGAGAAATAAATTGGCTGTTCTGGTGCGTAACCTTTATAAACGCCAATCCACATCAGCCAGTTCCATACACCGTAAGCAGCAAACAATGCTAGTAATGCTACTAAACCTTTACCTACATAACTGTATTTTTCATACAATGCAGAGAAAGATGCAATTCTTGTAGCGTTAAGATCGGAAAGTTCCGGCGATTGCTGGATTTTCACCAACTGACGGATCTTCAAAAGAAGCCATAATAACAATCCTGCAATTGCTATCAATGAAGCAACCATAATTTTGGAATTCAGCTGTTCCGCTTTTTGAGCCTCAACAGTAGCCAAATCATTAGCTACCGCAGAACCATCAGCTTTATCAGCTGCCGGCTCTTCAGCTGGAGGATTGGTAGTGTAAGCTAAGATATCATCAACATCCTGGTCTGAAAGACTCGGAAACTGCAACATCTCAGTTTTGTTAAACTTTTCAAAAACCTCGTTTGCATATTTGTCACCAGATGCTCTTAAAGCTTTGTTGTCTTTAATCCATTTGTGAAGCCAATCTGTGTCAAGATTTTGTTCTTTTTTTAATCTGTCCACTACACCGCCAAGTGCCGGTCCAATAACTTGTTTATCCAATGCGTGACAAGCCGTACAGTTTGTCTTGAACAAATCTTGTCCTTTCTTTGGATCGCCTTGTGCATAAACAGAAGCGCCGGTTGATAACAATAAACTAATTGCTATCAGACCCTTTTTGTAATGCTTTCTCCAACTAATCATTTATATAATCTTGGGTTAGTAAATTTGTATTGAGTTTACATTCAATTCCGCAAAAATAGTACTTTAACAAAAATTAAGAAGACCTATTTGTATGGATTTTCTCATTTCCGTATAATTTGTAACTATTCTAAATAACAGGATTTGTGTTTCGTTCAATTTATTTTAAATTTGCTGAAAAAATATTTTAAATGAACAATCTTCTTAGGCTACTCATAGTATCGTCATTATTCTTTTTTTACAAGATTGATGCTCAATATGTTGTAAAAAAAGACACCCTTTCCGGAACAGAGCTTTCCATATCGATGGATGACAGAATTAGTAGTGCATTGGAAAAAATTGAAGGCAATTGTAACAGAATTTCTGATGCACCTGTTAAAACCCCTCAGAAAATTTTAGTACCTACTAGAGAACTTACTAATGCTGAAGTTTGCAGAAAAAATCCAAAGATTATGGGATTCAAAATTCAGGTTATTACAGTTAAAAGTAATGAAGAAGCTAGAAAAATAGCAACAGAATTCAGAAATAACTTCCGAAGCCTGAAAGTGGAAACAGATGCATCACTGAGACCCAATTATAAAATCCTTGCAGGTAGTTACTTTTCGAAACAAAGCGCAGGAGATGATTTGAGAAATGTCAAAAGAATATATCCCAGCGCTATTGTAATACCTTACGCTGTTTTTTGTGTTGAAGCGAAATAATTATAACACGATAAATAATAAACAAAAATTCCGCATTTCTGCGGAATTTTTTATTTGTAAAACGTTGTTAAAAACTGGTAAAACTCATCAAGCCTGTAAAAATTATTGAATCCAAGGTAAACTGTCATCATCATAAGCACTCCGTATAAAATGCTCAGATGAAGGCTTTTGTCTCGATAATTATAAAACAACCAACCTATCAAAAGTGGATAAACAAAAACGAAATGTCCGCCGTAAATATAGGACGTATGAAGTCCAAATTTCAGCACACAATGGATTAAAATATCGATTGAAAAAGAAATCACAAGAATCCAAATCAACTTATTTTTATAATTTTTGACAACACTCCAAATCATCAATAATAAAATCAATCCAATAAAAACATATGGAATCGCTGATGTGTAAACATCCATAAAAAGCGCTTTGTAATAAAAGGTTTTATCCTTTGTATGATAATCGCGGATTTCGTAGTTAGAAAAAAAAACATTACCACCAAAAAACCAAGAGGTAATCATATCCCAAAGCGGCGTGACTTTAGGTTTTGAAAATTTATCGTATTGCTGTTCCGTCTTGTTTAGGAAGTTCTGGATATTAAAATCTAGCCTCAGTAAAAACAGAAATGTAAAAATACCGGCAGAGACTGCAATTTTTGAAACCGCTATCCCAATTTTTTTCCAGTTCCAAAAGATTTTTCTCTCAAACAAAAACGGAATGTAAACTTTGACAATATTTGTAATCGTTAATCCACCGATAAAAATGGAACCCAAAATAGTTGCGCCAAATGAAATCGGTTTGTCATCCTGAATTTTCTTGGCAGAATAATAATTGAAAATCGACAAAAAGAGAAGTGTGTAAGTATACGTTTCAGGCGTAAAACTCAAGAGAATATTGGTCACAAACAAGCCGTAAAAAGCTAAAATCAAAAGACTTATTTTGAGCGGAAGTTGGATGATATTATTTAAATATTTGAAAACCGAAACGTTCGCTAAAGCAATCACAACGGTTGAAAATAACGCCAAAACCGATCTAAAAACCGAATCGTAGCGATTTCCCGAAATCCATAATGCAAAATCCCGAATGCAATCAAAAAAATAGTTGGACAAAGGATGTCTCTCAAAACCGCCACCAGTCTGAACAATCGCTCTGTTATCAAAACTAAAGTAAGCATCCCACGGAATTCTGTCGTCATAAACGATTCGGAAATTCTCTGCAATAAACCAGGCATTAGTACCATAAAGAACGACGAAAAATATGAAAATAAGAACCTCAGATTTGGTAGTAGGAAAAATGATTTTCAGGATGGATAGAGTTTTATTCAGGAATTTCAAGGGTCTAATATTTCTGCAAAAATAATGTTTAATCTATAACCTTGAAATCAATTTTCTAAAAGCCCAATTAAAATACGAGAAAAAAAGGTTCGTGATGATACAAATGGGCTGATTTGTTAAGCGCAAAGGTCTAACTTCCTACATGAATGCATAAACATTCACTTTACAGGATACTTGTTTTATGCAAAATAGCCTGCTTGAAGTTATTAAATGAAAATTTTGGAATGCTGACGCTTTTACGAACTACAAGACAATTGACTACAACCTGTTTGATTATCATACTTCGAAGGTCGTTTCTGATTAAACTCAGGAAAACAGTTTTCATAAGGATTTTGCAACGCTTCTTTCAGTCTGAAAAACGATTTGTAATCCCCATTTTCCGCATCCTGAATCGCTTCGAATAAGAGATAATTTCTAAGCGTAAATTTCGGATTTGTTTTGGACATTAATGTCAGAGAATGGGTTTCTGAGATTTTATTTTTGAGTTTTCTTTCTTGATATTTTCCGATGAAATCAGAAAGTCTAGTCAATTCACTATCTTTTAGATTTCGGTAAAAAGAATTAGAAAAATCATCGATTTTAATTTCTGAAATTGGCTTTTCAAGACTTTGGAAAAACAATGTATAATCCAGATTAAGATCTTGCATCAATTGTTGCCAATCTGTAAAAAAGCGATCATCTTCAGGTAAAACCTCATCAAAACCAAATTTGTTGGCTAGCATTTTGTCGTGATCTGTCCAGAATTTCTTGCCATAACTATCAAGAATTTTTTCCAAAGCATCCTCATCATTAACCAACGGAAAAATAGCGTTCGCCAACGTTGCCAGATTCCAGTGAGAAATCTGTCCCTGTTTTCCAAAAGCATATCTTTTCCCCGGCAAATCCGTTGTGTTAGGTGTGAACTCCAAATCATAACCGTCCATCATAGAAAAAGGTCCGTAATCGATTGTCAATCCAAGTATAGACATGTTATCTGTATTCATAACACCGTGAACAAAACCGACGCGATACCAGTCAATAATCATTTTCAAAGTTCCGTCACATACAGCCTGAAACCAATCGAGATATTTATTATGATTGTTTTCAGAATTTACTTCCGGATAAAAATTTTCAATGGTATAATCTGCTAATTGCTTAAGTAAATCGGTTTGATTTCTTGCTGATAACAATTCAAAATGACCAAAACGAAGAAAAGATTCAGCCGTTCTCACGACAACAGCACCTTGTTCCTTCTGCGGATTCCCAGAATATTGAATATCTCTTATGACATCTTCCCCAGTTTTAGAAATGCTCAAAGCCCTTGTAGTAGGAATTCCGAGATGAAACATCGCCTCGCTCATCAGATATTCCCGGATTGACGAGCGGAGAACCGCCCTTCCATCTGCATGTCTGGAATATGGTGTTGCGCCTGCACCCTTCCATTGGATTTCGGTTAGTTTTCCAGAACTGAAAATTTCGCCTGCGTATATTGCCCTTCCGTCACCTAACTGACCTGCCCAATTCCCGAACTGATGTCCGGCATAAGCCGTTGCATAGGTATTAAAATTTTCTGGAAGATTTTGAGCCGCTAAAAAATCTTCATCGTTTTCTAAAGCCCCCAAACCAGTTTCCAAAGATAAATCTTGATTAAAATCTATCAGTATCGTATTCTCAAATTCCGCCGGTTTCACAGAACAGAAAAGAACTTCCGGAGTTTGTCTCTGCATGGTATTTGCGGAAAAATCGCCAGGAAATTTCTGAGTAAAATTTTGCGTAATATTCTTCAGATTCATAATCAAAAATCCCGTCTTTTAGTGAGACGGGAATTATTTATTTATTAAAATCAATATCTTCAGAAGCATTAATGGCTTCATTAGAATTATCTTCTTTTTTCACGGGCTTATCCGGAACAACTTTTGGCGCATTTTTCAGCTCATCTATAGTTTGCAAGCCACCGTCATCTCCGTAGCCTCCTCTAAGATTGGTTAGATCCGAACAACTTCCTGTCCAAGTGGTGGGTTTTATAAATTTTTCTTCAGGATTTATGTTCAATGATTTATCTGCAAAAACCTTTTTCATGTAAATTGCCCAGATCGGAAGCCCCATTTTTGCACCCTGACCTTCACCAGTACTCAAAAAGTGTGTTGCCCTGTCTTCCCAGCCTACCCAGACTCCTGTTGCCAGTTTAGGAACAATTCCCATAAACCAACCATCTGAGTTTTTCTGTGTGGTTCCGGTTTTACCTGCAATTTCAACACTTGCAGGAATTCCCTGTCTTCTCAATTCTCCGGAGGCTGTTCCGAACTCTGCTACACCTTTCATCAAATCGATCATAGTATAGGCATACATTTCGTTCATGACTTCTTTCACCACAGGTTTCACCTCTTTTATCACACGGCCATTGGCGTCTTCAATCCTCCAAATCATTTCCGGTTTGGTATAATTTCCGAAGTTGGCAAAAGTACTGTAAGCACCGAGCATTTCGTAAATTGTAATGTCAGATGTACCCAACGCCATTGGTAAATAAGAATCTATCGGATCCGTAACCCCGAGATCTCTAGCCAACTGAATAATGTTTTGCGTTCCTGCTTTTTCGGCAAGACGTAACGCGACAGGGTTTTGAGACTGTGCCAATGCCTCTTTCAAGGTTAGCATACCTCCTCTTCCTGGAACACGGTAATTTCCATTCACAAATGTAGCGTTAGAAACTGTAGAACACGGCGTCATCCCAAGATGCATAATCGCTGTCGCATACACAAATGGCTTAAAGGTAGATCCTACCTGGCGTTTTCCTTGCTTTACGTGGTCGTACTGAAAATGTTGCCAGTTAATACCGCCCACCCAAGCTTTGATATCTCCTGTTGCAGGTTCCATAGACATCAGCCCGGCCTGCGCAATTTGCTTGTGGTAGCGGATAGAATCCCACGGCGACATTTCTACCTCTTCCTCTCCCTCCCAAGTAAATCTTGTGGTTTTTACGGGCTCATGGAACTCCATCAGTATAGAATCTTCCGGCATTCCTTCCGCTTTCAGCTGCTTATATCTTCCAGTTCTTTTAACAGCTGACATCATCAGATCATTGATCTGTGACTTCGAAAGATTGTAGTAAGGACGGTTCGGGTTACGCTTCATTTCATTATCAAAGTTCCGTTGAAGATTGGTTAAATGTTCCTTTATAGCTTCCTCTGCATATTTCTGCATTCTGGAATCTAAAGTCACATAAATTTTAAGTCCATTCTTATAAAGATTTAGATCTTTGCCTGTTTCCTTTTCGTATGCATCAAGGTATTGCTGAATTTCTTTTCTGAGATAGAATTTATAATAAGCAGAATAGCCTTCTTCTACCGTTTTCACTTCGTGATAATCTACAGAAACAGGTGACGCAACAGCTTTATCATACGTAGAATTATCAATGTAACCTGTGTCCAACATCTGCTTCAGTACAACATCTCTTCTCAATTTTGCCTTTTCCGGATAACGGTAAGGGTTGTTTTTTCTCGGATTTTCCAACATTGCTACAAAAGTTGCAGCTTCCGGTAATGTCAATTGGCTAGTAGACTTATTAAAATAAACTCTTGAAGCCATCTCGACACCTTTGGCGTTGAAAAGAAAATCGAACTTATTGAAATATAGTGTAATAATCTCTTCTTTGGTGTATCGCTTTTCCAGACTTACCGCAACACTCCATTCCTTAAGTTTCTGAAATGCCCTTTGAAATTTGTTCTGAGAAGCCTGACCTGTAAAAAGCAACTTTGCTAGCTGCTGAGTAATCGTGGAACCTCCGCCTCTTTCGCCACGGAAAAATATGGCTCTTGCAACAGATTTTAGATCAATCCCAGAATGTTCCTTGAAACGCTCATCTTCTTTTGCCTGTAGTGCATAAACAAGATAAGGCGGAAGCTGGCTGTATTTAACCGGTTTGGTTTTTTCCTTTTCGAATTTACCAAGCAGAACATTATCCGATGAATAGATCTCCGATGCAACAAATATATCCGGATTTTCTAATTCCTTCACATCTGGCATATCTCCCACAAAACCCTGAGAAACAGCAAAAAATAATGTGGAAATCCCTAAAACTACTGCAAAAAATGCAACCCAGACAATCTTGATCCATTTTTTGATGTTAGAGTTGGATTTTTTCTTTTGCGGAAGCGGAAAAGTTTTATTTTCAGATTTTTTATTTTCCATTGATGAATTAAGGCTTTACATTTTGAATTTTAATTCCTAGGTCCTCTATTCCCGGTAAAACATTGCGTCTCATAGCCTGAGTTACTTTTAACGAATATTTTCCATTCTGAGGAAACCTGTAATTGAGCTTATATTGAAATAATGCTTCTTTAGTTTCTCCAAAACCAGTTCCCAGCCACTCTCCGTTTGGCCTGGCGAGGACATAGTTAAGCGTATCCTTAGAAATCACTTTTTTATTATGCTCTATGCTAGCTATCAGACGTATATTGCTGTACGGATAATCATTGTTATTTCTAATTATAAAAATAAGATTTTTCTGATTCTGAAAATCGTTGATATTAAAATCAAAATCCTGAATTTTCTTTTTATCCCATTTACTATCTACGTCGTTTACGAAAGTAGTCTCATTAGCGTTTGTACAGGAAACCAATGATAATAGAAACATTAAAACAGCAGTTATTCTAAGCATTACCTTCATTTTTAGGCGGCATTTTCTTTATCGCTTTTTTGAACGGTTTTTTATGACTTTTATTTTCCGTTTTCTGATTTGGATTCTGGTTCTGATTTGGATTTTTATTTTCTACAGTTTTTGCAGCAGCATTATTATTCTGAGCAGTTTTTTGTTCATTAGAACGGTTTCTGTCATTTTGCTGCTTTTGCTGACGGTTATTTTGCGGCTTCGACGGAACATTACTTCTGTTCTCGTTCTGTCCTTTATCATCAGTCTGCTTTGGTCCCTTCTCCCTGTTTCTGTCCTTATTATACTTATTGGGCCTTCTGTTTTTCTTCTCAAAACGATCTACGCTGTTTTCCTGAATCAAATCAGAAGTCACCATTTTGTTTTCAATCACTTTCAGATCTTCCAATGCTGGTGCTTTTTCACCTTTTTTATTGATAGAAATAAGCTTCTTGACCTCGTAAATATCCAGATCATACCAAGCCATAGAATTCTCTACATAAGCAAACCACATTTTCTTTTTGAAGACGTCAATCTTTATACAAAATGCTTTTCCTTTTTCAGTTTGCAAAACCGTGCTGGATGACGGAAAATCTCTGAGTACATCCAGATAACTATCAAGTTCATAGTTAAGACAGCATTTTAGCTTTCCGCATTGTCCTGCTAATTTTTGAGGATTGATACTCAGCTGCTGGTATCTAGCCGCATTTGTATTCACAGAACGAAAATCCGTAAGCCACGTGGAACAGCACAGCTCTCTACCGCACGAACCAATGCCGCCTACTTTTGCAGATTCCTGACGAAATCCGATCTGTTTCATATCAATTTTTGTACGGAATATTCCTGCGTACTCTTTGATAAGCTGACGGAAATCTACTCTGCTATCCGCAGTATAATAAAAAGTGATCTTTGACCCATCGCCCTGATACTCGACATCTGTAATTTTCATTTCCAGATTCAGTCCATAAGCAATTTTGCGCGCATCAATTTTGATATTATTTTCCTTTTTTCTTAATTCCTGCCAGGTTTCTATATCTTTCTGATTCGCTAATCGATAAACTTTCAGGGAATGATCTTCAGGAAAATTCTTTTTTTTCATCTGGATTTTTACCAGTTCTCCGGCAAGGCTCACGACACCAATATCGTGTCCCGGGCTAGATTCTACAGCAATGATACTACCAATATGTAATGGCAGATTATTTACATTTTTATAATAAAATTTGCGGTCATTTTTAAAACGGACTTCAACATATTCCGAAACTTTCGATCCGGATGGACTGATGTCTGAAAGCCAGTCAAAAACACTTAATTTATAACTATTACCACAGGTATCTACACTACTGCATCCGTTGGCACTCTTGGTACCGCAGGAATGGGAAGAATCGCCGGATGTTTTACATCCACAACTCATATTTATTTTATTTTAATAATTGCAAAGTTAATATAATTTTTATTTAAGCTTACCGAATATATTTTTAAAAAAAACTTTTTTGTTAATTTTAAGTTAATACAGTGTTAATATTGATAATATAACAATAAAACAAGCATTTGAATAACTATTACATAAATAACAATTTGCCTCTTTATTATGGTTTGCATCATAACGTTTAAAATTAAACTAAAAATAATCACTCGCTTAAAAACATCATAAACAACTGATTTCTAACATTTTTGTAATCACCTAAAACTAAACAATTATTCACAGAATAGCAATGTTTAACTTTTTTTAATAATTTTTATAGTTATTATTAAAATAATTATAAATTTGGAACATTAATAATAATTATATGAGAAAAATTTTAGTATCCATGGCAATGGCTGCCGGTATGATGGCTTACGCAGGAGGTTTCCGAGTGTCTCTTCAGGGTGTTAAGCAGCTGGCAATGGCACATACCAGCGCACACGCAGAGGATGCGAGTGTTGCATTCTTCAATCCTGCCGGTATTTCTTTTATCCCGGCAAAGCTTAGTGTTGCTGCAGGAGGGTTTGGTGTTTCTAATAAAATTACTTACCAAAATACCAGCACATTGCAACAGACTGAAACCGATAACCCGCTGGGAACACCGATTTATGCAGCAATTGCTTATAAGATGATGGATAATGTTTCCGTTGGTTTTAGTTTTTCGACACCTTTCGGAAGCACCATAGAGTGGCCAAGCGCTTGGGAAGGGAAAGAAATAGTTCAGAAACTGGAACTGAAAAGTTATTTCTTCCAACCGATGATTTCAGTTAAACTGGCACCTTGGGCTTCTTTTGGAGCAAGTTACATCTATGCCAAAGGAAAAGTGGACTGGACAAAAGCTCTGACTCAATACGGCGGTCAGCTCAATCTTTTAGATGACACCGCTTCAGGACACGGTTTCGGTTTTGGTTTTTATTTCCAGCCAAATAACAATTTGGACGTCAGCTTAGCATACAGATCACCAGTAGATATGAAGGCAAAAGAAGGTAAAGCAACTTTTACGGTGCCATCTTCTCTGCTACCTAATTTTAATGGTGGTTCGGACAATTTCAAGGCTACACTTCCTCTTGTGGACGAATACACTATTGGTGTTACATACAAGGTTACACCTAAATGGTTAATTTCTGCGGACTATAATTACCACGGCTGGGAAAGATACAGCAAGCTGACACTTGACTTCAGTACAGTTGCAGCAGGAAATCAGGCAAATGATCCAACTGTTTCTGTTTCACCTAAAAACTTTAAGAATACATCCAGTGTGCGTATCGGAACACAGTATGCGTTTAACGATATGATTTTCGGTAGATTGGGTTGGTACTATGATCAGTCACCTTATGCAGACAAAGATTTTATCCCTGAAACACCTTCTTTTGACAATTATGTTATAACAGGTGGTGTAGGATTTAAGTTCAACAAACTTGGAGTAGATCTTTCCGGAGCGTACGCAATGCCAAAGAGCAGAACATTTAACAATCCTAACCTGAGTTTTGCGGGGCAGGCAAAGGCTGATGTATTCTATTTTGGTCTTGGATTATCTTATAACGCATTCTAATATTTGATTTGAATTAATTATGAAAAAATTATATATATCAACAGTAGCTGCGGCTTTGCTTTTCACGGTTAGCTGTCAGCATGATTTTGAAAACAGTACCGAAGATGTGGTGGTAACATCTGGCGAAGCTAATTTTTCTAAATATATTGCTTTAGGAAACTCTTTGACATCCGGATTCCGGGACAATGCGCTTTATATCGATGGACAAAATGAGTCTTATCCTAATATCATTGCGCAGCAAATGAAAAGAGCAGGCGGCGGAGAGTTTGTACAACCTTTAATGAGTGACAACAACGGCGGAATGATCTTAGGAACCACCGTGATACAAGCTACAAAACTTTATATAGAATCATTCTCTAACGGAAGTCCGGTTCTGAAAAACGTAGCGGCAACGCCAACAACAGATGTTACAAAAAAATTATCCGGAACTATTAATAATATGGGAGTTCCTGGCGCAAAATCTTTCCATTTGATTGCTCCCGGATATGGGAACCTTTCTGGAATCACTTTGGGAACGGCTAATCCTTATTATGTAAGATTTGCAACCAGTGCCACGTCAACAGTTGCAGGTGATGCTGCTGCACAAAAACCTACATTCTTCTCTCTTTGGATAGGAAACAATGATGTATTAAGCTATGCATCAAGTGGCGGATTAGGAACAGATCAAAAAGGAAATACAAATCCTGCAAGCTATGGATCCAATGATATCTCGGACCCGAATGTAGTAGCAGGTGCAATCAAAACGGTATTGGAAACCCTAAAGGCTGCAGGTTCTACAAAAGGAGTGATTGCCAATATCCCTTATGTAACCTCTATTCCTTATTTCACAACAGTGCCTTACAACCCTTTAACACCACAAAAATTAGGTTCAAATATCACTGTGCTTAATGCAAGTTTATATGGACCTCTTAAACAGGCATTGACAGCATTTGGAGCTGGAGACAGAATCAATTTGCTATCTTCCACAGCATCTAACCCTGTGCTTATTAAAGACGTATCTCTTACCAATCTTTCTGCACAATTGACAGCCGCATTAACACCATCTTTAGGTGCGGCAACGGCGGCGGCATTCGGGCAAATCTATGGACAAGCAAGACAAGCTACAGCAGAAGATTATGTATTACTTACTGCAAGTTCTGTAATTGCAACAACCAATGCCAGTGCGCCTGCTTCTATCAATGTTAATGGAGTATCTTATCCATTGGAAAATCAATATGTATTAACTAAAACAGAAGCAGCAAGCGTTAAAACAGCTATCGATGCGTACAATTCTCAAATCTCTGCATTGGCGACAGCCTATGGTTTAGCTTTTGTTAATGCTAATGCCAAAATGGTTGAGCTTAATTCTGCGTCTGGAATCCAGTTTGACGGGGTAAAATATTCTGCTAAATTTGTAACAGGAGGTACATTTTCATTAGACGGCGTACACCTTACGGGACGTGGATATGCAGTAGTAGCTAACGAATTCCTGAAAGCTATTAACTACAAGTACAAATCCAATTTACCTATGGTGAATCCCAATTCCTACTCTGGAGTCACTTTTCCTAAATAGGATGTATAAATTATAAAATACAAAACCGCTTCTTCTATTAGGAGCGGTTTTTTGTTGGTATCAAATATTATTTTCAAAATATAAAATTTTGATTATTTTTACAAAATGCTTTCAAAAAGAGTCAAATACGCGATTAAAACTTTGCTTTTCCTTAACAGGACGAACAATGCTTCATTATTTTCCGCTAAAAAAATATCGGAGAACGAACGTATTCCGCTCAAATTTTTGGAACAAATCCTGCGCGAACTTAAGCAAAACAAAATTCTCAAAAGCGAAAGAGGTGCTGAAGGTGGCTATACTTTTATGAAAGATCCTGCTGACATCAAAGTTCTGGATGTGATTAGAATTGTAGACGGACCTGTTGCAATGTTACCTTGCGCATCACTCAATTTTTATGAAAAATGTGCGGACTGCACAGATGAAGCTACTTGTGGCATCAGAAAACTTTTAATCAATGTTCGTGACAGTATGCTTCCAATTTTGGATACAAGCATCGCTGATATGACGAAATCTGAAAAGTTCCCTATCTAAACTATGTTCACAGACGAATATTTTATGAAGATGGCTTTCCAAGAAGCTCAATTCGCTTTGGAAAAAGATGAAGTTCCAATTGGCTGTGTCATTGTTTCAAATGATAGAGTGATTGCTAGATCTCATAACCTTACAGAAACACTTACCGATGTTACGGCTCACGCAGAAATGCAGGCCATCACCTCAGCGGCTAATTTTCTTGGTGGGAAATACTTACAGAATTGTACTTTATATGTGACTTTGGAGCCTTGTGTGATGTGTTCCGGAGCTTTGGCATGGTCACAAATTTCGAAAGTGGTGATTGGCGCTAGAGATGAGCAAAGAGGTTTTATCAACAAAGGATTATCTCTTCATCCAAAAACCGAAGTTGTGACAGGTGTTTTGAAAAATGAATGTTCTGCAATCGTAAAAGACTTCTTTAAAAATAAAAGATAACTATAAGTCTTTCCCAAGGTAATATAAACCTTTCAAAGTGTGAAGTTTATCCGCAATATTGATTTTATTGGTCAAAGGTTTATAAACATGGCTTACACCGCCGGTTGCGATAACGAAACAGTTATCATTAACCTCATCATTAATCCTGTCTATAAAACCTTCTACCATACCAAGGAAACCGTAAACCATTCCGCTTTGCATACAAGTAATCGTATCCAAACCTAAAACAGATTTCGGCTTTACCAATTCGATTTCCGGTAGTTGGGCGGTTCCTTTTATCAAACTATTGAGTGAGGTCACAATTCCTGGCGCGATTATAACGCCTACAGTTTCTCCATTCTCTGTAAGACAACTTGCTGTGAGCGCAGTTCCAAAATCCAAAATGATTTTTTTATTTCTCGGATATAGATTATGCGCCGCAACAAGATTTGCATAGATATCTGTCCCCATCTGTTTGGACTTTGGAATCACTCCAGATGGCGTATTTCTATCAACAATTATCGGAATTTTATTATGAATTTTCTTAATCGAACTCGCTACCACTTTCGTCAATTGTGGAACTACAGAACCAATAATGACTTTATCAATTTTCTCAACCTCGATTTTATATGTTTGATAAAGCATCAGAATCTGAACAAATAATTCGTCAGTCGTCTTGTACGGTTTCGTATTGATAACCCAGGAGATGTCACAATTGTCATCATCAAACAAACCGAAGCGGATATTGGTATTACCTATATTGATTACAATGGAATTCATTTTTTGATTTTTGTCCGAAGTCCGATGCTGGAAGACGGAAGTTTTTTACCTATAGACTATAATATTTTTTGAATTGAAATCTTCTGACTTCTGACATCCTTCTTCTGACCCTTATTTCACTTCCAAATAATTATCCTCTGGATTCACATCTGCCAATCTCTGGCTAAAATCAATTCCCATTGCAGACAACTGAGATTTGGTGTAAGGAATTGTAAAAGTATACTCCTGCTGAGTCCACGCCCAAAATGGCAAAGTCTGAATATTACCGTAAATATCTTTGGTTTTCCAAACTCTGGTCAGATTCAATGGAATGTTATAATTGATTACTTTTTTATCTTTTGTCAAAATACTGAAATCAATCGGCATCGGAACCCCTCCTTTATTCACCAAAGTAATTGTTGTTGATTGCGGGTCATATTTAACATTCTTGATGCCGTAATCGATGGTTTTGGTCGTGTTAATCCAATAATGCTGAAACCATTTCAAATCCATTCCTGAAACCATTTGCGCAATATGAATAAAGTCTCTTTCCGTTGGATGTCTCATTGCCCATTCATCATAATATTTCAGCATAATTTTACTCAAATTTTCTTCCCCGACAATGTAACCTAATTCCACCAAAAACGTCTCTCCTTTGATGTAACTTGCATAAGTATAAGCCGTTCCATTATCGTGATGATCACCTAACCAAACTGCAGGTTCTTCTTTTCCTGATTTGGAGAAATTAACATAAGCTTTCAACGCGCCCACAAATGGGTTCGGTTGAGATTCTTTTGGCGGGAATAATCTGTAAGACACAAAATCTTCTGCATATTGCGTAAAACCTTCATCCATCCAAGGTCTCACACTTTCGTTGGTTGCCAACATCTGCTGAAACCAAGAGTGCGCACCTTCGTGGAACATCAAACCAGAAAGACCTTCCACAGAGTTTGCTTCGCCTAAAATCATTGTACACATTCCATATTCCATTCCTCCATCTCCACCTTGAATGAACGAGTAACTAGGCCATTTGTAACGCCCAAAAGTCGCATTCATCAATTGGTAATATTTTGTGATGTATGGTTTCATTTCCGGCCAATATTTTGTCTTTTCAGATTTTTGGTAAACCAAATAAACTTTTGGTCCATCCAAAATCGGGAAACTTTCAACTGAATAATCTCTGTCAGCCGCCCAAGCAAAATCCAGAATGTTTTTCGCTGTCCATTTCCAAGTGACTTTGTTAGAAATATCTTGTTTTATCGTTGCATTGCTGTCATAACCTTTTAATTCCGTTGGATTTTCCAGATTTCCTCCAGCACCTATGATATAATCTTTATCGATTTTGATATTCACTTCATAATCCGAAAATGGTGCGTGGAACTCTCTTCCAACATAATCAAACGCAGCCCAACCGTCATAATCATATTCGGCGATTTTTGGGTACCATTGCGTCATTGTCATATCGACACCTTCGCGGTTGTTTCTTCCAGCTCTTCGGATTTGCATTGGGATATTAGCGTCCCATTCCATTGTGAAGGTTGTGGAGGAATTTGGTTTTATAGATTCATTCAGAAAAACTTTCATTATTGTTCCCTGAATCTCAAATTTCAAATCTTTTCCGTTTTGCTTTATCCAACGGATATTCTGTGCACCTTCTTCACTTTTAGGAATCTCTGACAATCTGGAAACCACTGTATTTCCGACTCTTTTTGCTAATCTTCCATCGGCGTTCACACCTTGAGACTGCACACGCTGATCCATCATAGAGCCTGCTTTGAAAGCATTCCAATACAAATGGAAATAAGCGACTTTCAGCTCATCCGGCGAATTATTTTTGTATTCCAAAGTCTGTTTTCCCTGATACGTGAAATTGGCAGCATCTACATCAATATCCATTTTATACTTGGCATATTGCTGATAATAAGGATTTTGCTGAGCCGATAAGATTAAAGAAAAAAGAATTGAGAATAAAGAGAATTTCAGTTTTTTCATAGATTTATGATTAAACCTAAAAGGTTTGTTATAATAATTTTACCAAAAATACTAAGTTTTTGTTGAATGACAAGTTGAGACGCAGACTAAACATATTATTTTTTTCTTGCCGTATCAAAAATATTTCTACATTTGAGTATGCATTGTTTTTAGAAGCAATAGCTATAAAATATACGTTACTTTAAAAAGTCTTGCCGAACGAAATCTGGAAAATTTCAAATACAAAACAAGACGGATTCTAAAAGTGCGCCTGATAGGCGTATCTTTTCCGTTGTTTTGTATTTGAAATTTTACAGAGCCACGTTTGGTAGCGTGAATTAGATACGCTGTTTTTTGTTTCTATACTTCACGTTTTCTTTTTTCTGCCGAATATAATTACAAAGAATTAATAACTTTTTTAATAATTATAACTATGAGAAAACTCCTGCTTTTCGGTTTTTTGCTGATTGTCAATACATTGATGAATGCACAAAGACCGATAATTACCAAATGGAATACCAAGATTAACAATGTTAACTCCAAGGAAATAACGATTTACACAGAAGGTGCATACACCTACACTTACATAAAAGCCGATGATGCTTCTGTCACAGGAAGTGGCAGCGGAAATGATGGAATAACTACAATTGATTTTCCACAAATTGGAGAATATGTAGTTTCTATAAAACCAGCTGGGTTTTTTAAATTTAATAGTGGTAATTATAAATTAATCGAACTTAGCCAATGGGGAGATGTGAACTGGAATACTAATTTGCAATATATGTTTTCAGGTTGTTACTATCTAAAAATCACCGCAACAGATATTCCGAATTTTTCCAATATAACCAGTATGTACTATATGTTTAATCAATGCTCTGCTCTGACATCAATTCCTGGTATGAACAGTTGGAATACGTCTAACGTTACTGACATGACAGGTATGTTCATAAATTGCTCACAATTCAATCAAAATATTGGGAATTGGGATGTAAGCAAAGTTAATAATATGTCTTCGATGTTTAAGGGAGCGTCCTCTTTCAACCAACATATTGGAAATTGGGACACTTCCAATGTTACAAGTATGTATTCAATGTTTGAATCTGCAAGTTCATTCAACCAACCAGTTGGAAATTGGAATGTAAGTAATGTCACCAATATGTCTCATATGTTTTCTCAATCATACTTATTTAATCAACCTATTGACAGTTGGGACGTAAGTAATGTAACCGACATGTCGCTGATGTTTTATTTAACAGCTTTCAACCAACCTATTGGAAATTGGGATGTTGGCAATGTTGAAATGATGACTGCAATGTTTTTGTTAGCAGAATCTTTTAATCAACCGCTTGCAAATTGGAACGTAGAAAAGGTGAAAAATATGAGTTATATGTTTGGTAATACTTCTTTCAATCAAGATTTGGGAAACTGGAATATTAAAAGCATAAATACTACTGATAGTCAATTTGGCGCATCTTCTCTTCAAGGTATTTTTTCTAATAGTTCTATGGATTGTCAAAATTATATGAAAACATTTAAAGGATGGGCACAAAATCCAGACACACCCAATGATCAGCGCCTAAGCGCTCAAGGCGTCAGATATGGCACAGATGGACAAATATATAGAGATGTACTTATAAATAACAAAGGATGGTTTATTAGTGAGGATCTTTATTCTGAAACTTGTAATAGCTCACTGGCTGCAACCGATATTGAAAACAGAGGAATTCTACTCTATCCCAATCCTGTAAAAGATATTCTCAATTTTTCAGAAGAAGTTTCAAATATCAAAATAACGGACCTTTCCGGAAAAATTGTAACACAAATTTCTGCTAATGGAAAATCCGTAAATTTTGCAAATCTTGCAAAAGGAGTTTATGTAATCTCTGCGGTTACCAAATCAGGGGGAACTGTGAGCAGGAAGATTGTGAAGGAATAAGAGAAACTTTTATCATTCCGTAGGAATCCCGGCATTTAGATTCATACGGAATGATAACTCTGCACTCAAGGCTTAACATAAAATTTACAAAAAAGAAATTACCTCAGCATAAACTTAGCACAGCTCATCGCGAAAATTATTTAGTCATTAATGACGGGTTTAGAAATCTGGAAATCGTTGACGGATTGTTAAAAAGCTTCACAAAATTGGCTTTACAAGCATCATCATCAATTTTAATATTTGAAACTAATATCCGTTTTGCATTTATTATAATTTTCTATATTTAGCTAAATCAACTTTCGAGTTTATGAGACAATGCCTTATCATATTAGTGTTTTAATTTCTTCCGTTAGTTTTTCTCAGAATGTTAAATTCAAAGAGGCTTATTCCAAAGCGTTCAAAATCGGAACAGCAGTGAACAACGATATTGTGAGCGGAAAAGATAAAAAGCAACAAGCCATTGTTCTGGAGCATTTTAACACCATTACGCCGGAAAACTGTATGAAAGCCGAAGTAGTGAATCCACTTCCGGGTAAATTCGATTTTTCGCAGGCGGATGCTTTTGTGGAATTTGGTTTGAAAAATAAGATGTTTATCGTTGGGCATACTTTGGTTTGGAAAAATCAAACACCGGACTGGTTCTTTAAAAATGAAGATGGAACTCAAAAAACCAAAGAGCAAACCAAAGAACGTCTGCACGACCATATCAAATTGGTTGCAAGCCGATATGCCGGAAAATTGCAAGCTTGGGATGTTGTGAATGAAGTGATTGATGATGATGGCAGCTACCGAAACGAAGGTTGGGTAAAAGGTATTGGTGATGGCGTTGAACTGATGAGATTGTCTTTCCAATATGCGGCCAAATATTCTCCTAATACAGAATTATATTATAACGATTTCAACGCGTGGCGACCAGAAAAAGTGAAAGGCATTGTACGAATGGTAAAAATGCTACAAGCCAACGGAATCCGAATTGACGGCATCGGAATCCAAGGTCATTGGGGATTGAATTATCCAAAAAATCAATATATCGAAGATGCTATCGATGCTTACTCAGCCTGCGGAATCAAAGTGATGATTACGGAAATCGATGTGGATGTTTTGCCTGTAACGAAAGAAGGACAAATCATTGGTCAGGCTTTTACGCACAAGCAGTTTCAGAATGAGGAATTCAAAACTTATCTTGACCCTTACATCAATGGATTGCCAAAAGATGTGGATGAACAACTAGCCTATCGATATGCAGAATTGTTTCAAATTTTCTACAAAAAAAAGAAATAAACTGGACCGCGTTACAACGTGGGGAATGAAGGACGAGATGTCTTGGAAAAACGATTATCCAATCCCTGGAAGAACCAATTACCCATTACTTTGGGACAGAAATGGAAATCCTAAAAAAGCGTTGCAAAAGGTGATTGATCTTCTTAAGAAATAGATTTCATTTCTCGCTGATTTGGCAGATTGAGCAGATTTTAAACAATATTAATTTGCCAATCAGCTTAATCTGCGAGAGAATAATTTAATTAATCCTAAAAACCGGATAAAGACGATGCGTTTTCTCGTAATAGTCTGAATGTTTATAAACCCAATCCAACTGCGCTTGTCCGTCTTCTGCAAACTTTGGATTAATGGATTTTTCCATTTCGAAAGCAGTTTTCAAAGCTTTGTTTTCCCTTAGAAGTTTTGCCGCTGTATCTTCGAAAACATAAGCCGAATAATATTCTTTCTGACCCAAAATTGCATCGAAGAAATTCCAGTTGAAGTAAGAATCCACCGCTTCCGGCTCCAAAGTTTCTAACAAAAACTTGACGCCGCCTTGATTTAGCGGTACAAGGAAATCACCCGCTCTGAATTTGGTTTTACCTGATTCTTTGGTCACAAATGTGTCGTAATGTAGATAATGACCTTCGTAAGGATTGGGAACGGTTTTGAAATCTTTGATTCTGTATTGTTCAACTGTAATCGTAGAATCCTGTTTGATTGGAATCATTTTGATTTGATTAAGTTTCAACAAATCGATGATTTTCCATTCGGATTGTGGAATGACGTAATATTTTGGAATCGTGATTTCTTTTGCCGGAACATAAGTATTATAGAATTTGACAGGCTTTGAAAACTTGGCGTTTCTGTCGTACCAAAGTCTGGTTTTTCCGGATACATCGCTTGGTTTATATTTCGCTTCAAAACCTTTGAAATCAATCGTTTCATATTTTGTAGAATCGAGTTTCCAAGCCAGAGCATATCGGTTCCCGACTTTGTATTGTTTTAGATTTTCGGCTCGTTTCTGCTGAATGGTTTTATAATTTTCATCGATGTAATTCAGGTTGTCAACCATATAATCATAAGTCACTTTCACTCGGTCTTTGTAAGGTTTCAGCATATGCGTTTCCACAACCGTCCCGATGGAATTGAATAAAGTCGTGTAACCCGTCGCATATCTTGGCGAATCCACAAAAGCGGGAAAACCTCCGTCCGGAACATCGCCGTGAATGTTGACATAAGGAACAGAAATGACGCCTTTTTTCTCCATATTTTTCAAAAGTGTTTTCTGCATTTCATCATTGAAATAATTTCCTAAAATAGTTCCCAAACGTTCTTTATTGGTCGAAATATAAGTGAAAGTATATTGATAATCTGCACCGTTGCTGACGTGATTATCAATAAAAACATCCGGTTTCAGCCATTGGAAAATCTGCTGAAAACTTCTGGAATTTTTTGAATCTGTCTTGATGAAATCTCTATTTAAATCATAATTTCGAGCATTTCCACGAAAACCATATTCTTCCGGACCATTTTGATTAGCTCTGGAAAAGCTTCCTCGGTTCATCATTCCGCTGATATTGTAACTTGCAATGGCTGCGAAAATTACATTCTTTGGTGTATTGACTTTTCCAGTTGCCAAGTCTCTCATTAACATCATCGTTGCATCAATTCCGTCTGGTTCTCCTGGATGAATCCCATTGTTCACAAACAAAACCGACTTTCCTTTTCTCGCTTCCTCGAAACTTTGTTTTGTCGGATTGAAAATCACCACATCGATTGGAGCGCCGTTGTCATCTTCGCCTTTTGTTTCGTAACTGATTGATGGATATTGTTTTGATAATTCCTGATAGAATTTTCGCATCTCATCAAAAGTTGTGGTTTGATTACCATTGCCTTTTTCGTAAGGTGTGAGAATTTGAGAATAACCAAAAACAGAAATGAGGATGAATAAGATGGAGAGATTTTTCATAGTACAAATGTAGAAAACTCAGTTTTATGAAATAAAAAATCCACAGAAAAAACTGTGGATTATATTTATTAAAAATTGAGTTAGTTCTAATCGTTAAGCTTCAAAACAGCCATAAACGCTGATTGCGGCACTTCTACACGACCAATTTGCTTCATTTTCTTTTTACCTTCTTTCTGTTTTTCAAGAAGTTTACGTTTTCTGGAAATATCACCCCCGTAACATTTTGCGGTAACGTCTTTTCTTAAAGCTTTGATGGTTTCTCTAGCAATTACTTTCGTTCCTAAAGCTGCCTGAACTGCAATATCAAACTGTTGTCTCGGAATCAATTCACGAAGTTTTTCACACATTTTTTTACCGATGTGATATGCGTTGGAATCGTGAATCAATGAAGATAAAGCATCTACCATATCGCCATTAATCAAGATATCCATTTTCACCAACTTAGAAGCTCGGAAACCAATTGGATGATAATCAAAAGACGCATAACCTTTGGAAATAGATTTCAATCTGTCATAGAAATCGAAAACAACCTCAGCCAAAGGCATATTGAAAATTAATTCAACTCTGTCCGATGTGAGGTAACTCTGATTTACAATCTCACCACGCTTTTCGATACAAAGTGTCATTACAGCACCCACAAAATCTGATTTTGTAATGATAGAAGCTTTGATAAACGGCTCTTCCACACGATCCATTATGGACGGATCCATCATTTCCGATGGGTTGTTGATTAGGATTGGAACTTCCGGTTCTTTTTTAGAATATCCAAAATAAGATACGTTTGGAACTGTCGTAATCACATTCATATTGAATTCTCTGTCCAAACGTTCCTGAACAATTTCCATATGCAACATTCCTAAGAATCCGCATCGGAAACCAAAACCTAGTGCGGCTGAACTTTCCGGTTCGAAAACCAAAGAAGCGTCATTCAGTCTTAATTTTTCAAGAGAGAATCTTAATTCTTCAAAATCCTCAGAATCAATTGGATAAATCCCCGCAAAAACCATTGGTTTTACTTCTTCAAAACCTTCAATCGGCGCCGCTGCAGGCTTGTTAAAAGATGTGATTGTATCTCCAACTTTTACTTCACGAGCATCTTTGATACCGGAAACCAAATAACCTACATCGCCACATTCCACAGTTTTCTTTGGAACTTGTTTCAATTTCAAAGTACCAACTTCATCAGCACCATATTCTTTACCTGTAGCGAAAAATTTGATTTTCTCGTTTTTAGTAATGCTTCCGTTAACAACTTTGAAATAAGCTTCAATCCCTCTAAACGGATTATAAACAGAGTCAAAAATCAAAGCTTGAAGCGGCGCATCTGGATCACCAACCGGTGCCGGAATTCTTTCCACGATTTGTTCCAACAAATTATGAACACCTTCTCCTGTTTTTCCAGACACTCTCAAAACATCTTCATATTCGCAACCGATAAGATTCATAATTTCGTCAGTTACTTCTTCTGGGTTTGCAGAAGGAAGGTCAATTTTATTCAGAATTGGAATAATTGTTAAATCATTCTCTAATGCCAGATATAAATTACTAATTGTTTGTGCCTGAATACTTTGAGCAGCATCAACAATCAAAAGCGCTCCTTCGCAAGCAGCGATAGAACGGGAAACTTCGTAAGAGAAGTCAACGTGTCCTGGTGTATCAATTAGATTAAGAACAAATTTTTCTCCTTTATATTCGTAATCCATTTGAATCGCGTGAGACTTGATGGTGATTCCTCGTTCTTTCTCAAGATCCATATCGTCTAAGGTTTGCGATTGCAATTCCCTTTGACTAACAGTGTTTGTATATTCTAAAAGACGATCTGCCAATGTACTCTTACCGTGGTCGATATGCGCAATGATGCAGAAATTCCTGATATTCTTCATTTATAATTCTTGTAATTTGCAAAAATACATTTTTTTGTAAGAAGTTGGATGCTGGATGTTAGATGATTGCTAACAAAAAAAATATTTCCATTCATCACATAAAACTCATATTTGTCAAAGACAAACGTTAATCTTTCATAAAAAAAAGAGATTGATGAAAAAAGTTTTATTTTTGCAGATTATTAATAATATTCAACTGTTAAGAATATTCTGACAATCGTTATGAAGAAATATATTAGTTTGCTGATGCTGTCGGTGGTGTTGCTTTCCTGCAAGACAGAAATGGATAGGGCGATGAAAAGTGCCGATAAGGATTTTATCCTGAAGGTAGCCAATGAAAAATTTGCAAAAAAGAAATGGAGCGATGCGCTTGCTTTATATGACAGATTGCCAAATTTAGTAGCCGGGACGGATGATGCGCCCAATGTTATCTTTAATTCTGCTTATGCTAATTATTATGACAAAAATTATAGACTAGCTGCAAACCAGTTCAAGAACTTCGCCATCAGTTTTCCTCAGGATCCGAGAAAAGAAGAAGCTGCTTATTTCTCTGCACTTTGCTATTATGAAGGATCTTTGGATTACAACTTGGATCAGAGCAATACGGAATCTGCCATTACAGAACTTCAGAACTTCATCAATGAATATCCGGATTCCGAACGTTCAAAAAACATTAATCAGATGATTGATGAACTGGGTTACAAACTGGAGTTCAAAGCATTTGAAAATGCAAAACAATATTATAAAATGGCAGAATACAAAGCTGCAATAGTAGCTTTTGAAAATGTTCTTGAGGATTTTCCGGCCACTAAGCTAAGACCGAAAATCTATGATATCATATTGAAATCCAAGTATGAGCTTGCTCTTAATTCGGTTTATGATCTTAAAAAAGAACGTCTGGATGCTGCAGCTGCTTATGCAAAAAAAATTTCTAATGAGCTGCCAGACAGCGAAGCTGCAAAAACAGCAAATGATCTTTATACTAAACTGGAAACTGAGAAAGTAAAATTTGCAAAAGTTCAGGAAGAAGTAGAAAAAAGAAAAGCTGAATACGAAGCAAAAGTAAAAAACGCTCAGGCTAAGGAAAATGAAAAAAATGAAATGGCTCAGGAAAAAAATCAGCGTGATATGGAAAAAGCCGCAGAAAAAACCAGAAGAGACAGTGCGAAGATCAATTCACCTGACCCTCAGGCCACTTTTAAGTTTAAAAGATAATTACTATATTTGCATTCTCAAAAATAATTTCGCCCAATGAGTGTTAAAGATACAAAAGCTGAAGTAAGTACAATTACTTACGACAAAGATAAAATCGAAGAAAAAGTTGGCAGCATCTATGAAGCTATCGTGATCATGGGTAAAAGAGCCGAACAGATCAATGCAGAAATCCGTTCCGAACTGCACGGGAAACTGGATGAGTTTGCTGTTCACAACTCTACTTTGGAAGAAGTTTTCGAAAACAGAGAGCAAATAGAGATCTCTAAACATTACGAAAAACTTCCTAAGCCAACATCTATTGCGATCAAAGAATGGCTGGATGATGAAATCTATTTCAGAAAAACTGAAGAAAAGAAATAAATTTTCAATTCATAATACAAACCGTTTCATTTGAAACGGTTTTTTTGTTAGTAAAATTATTAATACTTTCGTTGATAAATATCAGAAGCAAATGAGCTTGGAGAACAAAAAGATCATTATCGGGATCACCGGCGGAATTGCAGCCTATAAAATCAATTACCTTGTAAGAGATTTCGTGAAAGCAGGAGCAGAAGTGAGAATTGTAATGACCAAATCCACGGAAGATTTCGTCTCGCCACTTACTCTGTCCACCCTTAGCAGGAATAAGGTTTATACTGACTTTTATGACGAAAATAAAACCTGGAATAACCATGTAGAACTGGCACTCTGGGCAGATGTGATGCTGATAGCGCCTTGCACAGCTAATACTCTGGCAAAAATAGCCAATGGAATCTGTGACAATTTCCTGATGGCGGTTTACATGTCTGCAAAATGTCCTGTTATCATTGCTCCAGCGATGGATCTTGATATGTATGCCCACCCTGCTGTGGTCAGAAATCTAAATATTGCAGAAAGTTTTGGACACAAAATTATTCCAGCGGAATATGGAGAACTCGCAAGCGGACTGATCGGTCAAGGCAGATTGGCCGAGCCGGAAACCATTTTCAAATCTGTTGGAAATGAGTTTATTAATATAGATCCGGCATTTGCAGGAAAAAAAATCCTGATTACCGCAGGTCCGACTTATGAAAATATTGACCCTGTAAGATTTATCGGGAATCATTCCTCAGGCAAAATGGGCTTTGATCTTGCAAAAGAAGCAGCGAAAAGAGGTGCCGAAGTCACTTTAATATCCGGACCTTCTTTTCAGAAAACCAATGATAAAAACATTGCCGTTTACAGAGTCACCTCTGCACAGGAAATGTTTGATGAAGTTTTCAAACATTATGAAAATACGGATATTGCTATAATGAGCGCTGCCGTCGCAGATTATACTCCAAAAATAAAAGCAACAGAAAAAATAAAAAAGAATGATGATGAACTCACGATAGAGCTTATCAAAAATAAAGATATCCTGAGAACGATGGGCGAGAAAAAGACCCATCAGTTCCTGGTAGGTTTTGCCTTGGAAACTCAAAATGAAGAAGAAAACGCCAAAGGAAAACTTGTGAAGAAAAACTTAGATATGATTATCCTAAACTCTCTTCGGGACGAAGGTGCAGGCTTTGCAAATGCTACCAATAAAATCAAAATATTTACCCCAACTGAAGAACAGTCTTTTACATTAAAATCAAAAGAAGAAGTTGCCCGCGACATTCTGAACTTTATTGCGCAGAAATTGTAACAAATCAGAACCTTTTACGTTATCATTTTATCCTTTTGAATCATAATCTTTAGGAAAGAATCCTTATTTTTACAAACACTTTTTATGCGAATGAAAAAATCACTTTACATATTCTTTGCAATGCTTTTATGCCAAAGTATTTATTCCCAAGAACTTTTGGCAAACGTACAGATTAACAACCAACAGATTGCAGGAAGTAACACACAAGTTTTTAGAATACTGGAAAAGTCATTAAGAGATTTCATTAATAATACAAGCTGGACGGGAAAAAAACTTCAGAACTTCGAAAAGATCAAATGCAATTTTGCTGTAGTGATTTCCGAAAGGCCCACTAACAACAGCTTCAAAGGATCGATTGTAGTTCAGGCTACGCGTCCTGTTTTCAATTCTCAGTACGAAACACCACTGATGAACATCAACGATACCAATTTCACCTTCGAGTATAATGAAAATGAAAATCTGGTTTTCAATGAAAGGCAATTTTCCGGGAAAAACCTCATTGATGTGGTGAGTTTTTATGTATATCTGATTCTTGGATACGACGCAGACAGTTTTCAGCTAAAAGGCGGACAGCCTTGGTTCGACAAAGCTTTTAAAATAGCCCAAAATTCTCAGAATCAGAATTATAGCGGATGGAATGCTATGGAAAGCCAGAGAAACAGAGGTGCGCTGATTTCAGGTCTTCAGAATGAAAGCACGTCTACCCTCCGAACAGTGTATTACAGCTATCACAGAGCCGGCCTCGACAATCTTGCAAGACAAGATCAGAATCCTGCAAAGAAAACCATTGCAGAATCTCTAATGCAATTGAAATTCTATGAAAACAATTTCCAGATGAACTATCCATTTTCTGTTTTCATGGAAACAAAAAGCACCGAAATATTTAACATATTTAATTCAGGGCCAAATACTTCGGTAAATATCAGCGAGCTAAAATCCCTGATGAGTGTATTCTCTCCAAAGGATATTGACACCAAATGGGATAAGTGGAAATAATTATTAATTAAAAATTGACTATTAATAATTAAGAAATGCTTTCAAGAATTTTTATTCAGAATTTTGCGCTTATTGACAGGCTGGAAATTGATCTCAAGACTGGACTTCAGGTGATTACAGGTGAGACAGGTGCCGGGAAATCCATTATTCTCGGTGCACTCCGTCTGCTAATGGGAGAAAGAGCCGATGCGAAATCATTTGCCAAAGCCGATTCAAAAAGTATTGTGGAAACCGAATTCAGCATTGACGATAGTTTCAAATCTTTTTTTGATAACAATGATTTGGATTTTGAACCACAGACCATCATCCGCAGAGAAATAGCTCCGGGTGGAAAATCGCGTGCTTTTATCAATGATGTTCCTGTAACTTTGGACATTCTAAAAGAATTGTCGTCTAGGCTTATTGACATCCATTCTCAATTTGAAACCTCGGATCTTTTCACCGAATCTTTTCAGTTTGGAATCTTGGACGGATTGGCAAAAAACAGCAGTTTGCTCTCCGACTATCAAAGTGTCTTTAATGAATACTTGAAAGCAAAAAAAGATATAGATCAGTTAAAGAAAACACTGTCCGAAAGCAATAAAGAATCCGATTATAAAAACTTTCTTCTAACAGAATTGGAAGAAGCCAATCTGGATCAAATTGATTTCTCTGACTTACAAAATCAGCTGAGCATACAGGAAAATGCAGACCAGATCAGCGAGCAGCTTTCACAATCGTTATCAAAACTTAATGCCGAAGAGTTTGGAATCTTACCAGGACTTTTCGATATCCGAAATAAAATCTCTAAACTTTCCGAGCTTTCATCTGATTATGGGGAGTTGAGCCAAAGGCTGGAAGCTTCTTATCTAGAAATCAAAGACATCAATGCAGAGCTGGAAGATAAAGCGGAAAATCTTGAGATTAATCCGGCATTACTTCAGCAGCTTATTAGCTCCATAAACAGAATCAATGCTTTGTTTCTGAAACATCAGACAGATGATATCCAAGGACTTATAGCCATCCGGGAAGAATTAGCCGCCAGCCAAAACTCTCTGGAAGATGTAGAAAATCTCATTCACGAAAAAGAAAAACTGATCAGCAAAGCAGAAATTCAGTTACAAAACCTGAGCAAAAAACTGACTGAAAGCCGACTGAAACATTCTTCCGATCTTGAAAATAAGGCTAAAGAAATTTTCCATAAACTTGGTCTGGAGAAAGCGACTCTTAAAATCGATATCACAGATTCTTCACAATTTAACACGTTTGGAAAGAATGCTATTCAGATATTATTTCAGGCTAATTCCGGATTTCCGCTGAAGCCGATTCAGAATGCTGTTTCCGGTGGAGAAAGATCTAGGGTAATGCTCGCCATCAAAAAAATAATGGCCGAAAACAATGCTTTGCCAACTCTGATTCTTGATGAGATTGATACTGGTGTTTCCGGTAGAATTGCCGAAGAAATGGGAAAACTGATGCAGGAAATGGCCAATGATCTTCAGCTCATCGTGATTACGCATCTTGCCCAGGTGGCTGCAAAAGGAAATGAGAATTATAAGGTTGTTAAATATGACGAAAATGGTATAACAAAGACGACCATTGTGAAACTTTCTGATGAGGAGAAACTTAATGAAATTGCCCAGCTTATTTCCGGATCTAAAATTACCGACGCCGCTATTTCACAGGCTAAAGAGCTAATTAATCATTAAATATACTTAGACCATCACCAGTAAGGATGCTGAAATACTTTACAGTTTCAGAACCTTCAAAATGTACATTATAGCTCGTTCAGCTTGAGCAAAGGTTCTATATATGCACGGTCATTGCTGAGTCTGGGAACCTTGTTCTGTCCGCCTAATTTTCCGCGGCTTGCCATCCATTCATAAAAAAGATTTGGTCTTGCTACATGGATTATTGGTTTTCGCAGTGTGATATCATTGTAACGCTTAGCTTCATAATCAGAGTTGAGCGTTTTGAGTGTTCTGTCAAACATATCACTAAAAGTATTAAGACAGGCTGGTTGTCTAGTAAATTCGAAGACCCACTCGTGGCAGCCTTTTGAACTGTTGGTCATAAAAACGGGAGCACCAGTGTAATCCGATATGGTTACATCCAGGTTTTCACACGTTATTTTTAGTGCTGTTTCCACATTGTCGATCATCAATTCTTCGCCAAACGCATTGATGTAATGTTTCGTTCTGCCGGAAATCTTAATCCTGTAAGGATGGAGTGATGTAAACCTAACCGTATCGCCAATAAGATAGCGCCATAACCCTCCATTGGTACTGATAACAACTGCATAGTTTTTACCCAATTCAACCTCAGAAATCGGAATAGCTTCCCTGCTACCGACATAATACTGATCCATCGGGATAAATTCGTAGAAAATACCATAATCCAGCATTAGCAGCATCTCATCGCTTCCTGACTGATCCTGAATGCCAAAAAAGCCTTCTGACGCATTATAGATCTCATAATACCGGATGTTCTTTCCGATGATTTCCTTATACTGATTTTTATAGGGTTTGAAGCTGATGCCGCCGTGAAAAAACACTTCCAGATTGGGCCACAGCTCACCTATGTTTTGTTTTCTGGTTTCCTGCAATGTTCTTTGCAAAAGTACCATCATCCAGCTTGGAACACCTGTAAGACTGCCTACATCTTCATTCCTAACCTCCGTAATGATTGCCTTCATCTTACTTTCCCACTCGGACATCAAAGAAATTTTTTTATTAGGTGTGTTGATGATCTCTACCCAAAACGGAAGATTCTCAATAAGAATCGCAGAAAGGTCTCCAAATTTTGTATTGAAATCTTGGTAAGTTTCCGCACTTCCTCCCAGCCTTAGGTTCTTATGCTGAAAAAGCTCACTTTGAGGATGATTATTAACATAAATGGAAACCATATCTTTCCCAGCTTTGTAGTGACAATCTTCCAAACTTTCTACTGTAATAGGGATGTATTTGCTTTTGGCATTGGTAGTTCCGGAAGATTTTGCAAACTGCTTTATTAGTCCGGGCCAGATGATATCTTTCTGCCCTTGTCTCGCCTTTTCTATATACGGTTCAAAGTCTTCATAACAAACTACAGGTACTTTTCTCTGGAAATCCCTGTAATTAGAAATGGTACTGAAGCCATACTTCTGCCCATACTCGGTTTCCTCGGCATGGAACAACTGAGAAAACAAAAGTCCCTCCTGAGTTTCCACAGGAAATTTTATAAAATGTTCTATCTGATCTATCCTTTGACGGATAAACCAATTGACCAATGTATTAAAAAGAGCCTTTGTTGCCATGCTTCACAAATATAATAAATTTTGAGTTGGGAAAAAGGTACTGTTATCAGGAAAGTTCAAATATCAAATTCTCAAGGACAACACCGTTTTACAGGCATCTTTTTCCTTCGGTAGATTCTATTTTGGGAAGAATGTAAAACAAAAAAGGATAACCGATTGGATATCCCTTGATTTTTTGATCGGATAATATTATTTTTTGATCAACTTGATATTCTGTGTTGATTTTGTATCTTCCACAGACACATTATAAACACCTGTTTTCAAATCAGATACATTATACTTCCCGGAATTTTGTACCTGCATTTCTTTCACTAGTATTCCGGAAATATCATAAATTTTAACTACATTTATTTTCCCTCTATTATTAGATAACTGGAAATAATCTTTTGTCGGATTGGGATATAGAGAAAGATTTTTCTTTTTCACATCGCTGACACCTAAAGAAGTTGCAGAAATAATAATATCATCAATACTGAGTAAATTTCCGTTGGTATAATCATTTACCCAAGCCAGATAAACAGTTTTTCCTACATATGATGACAAATCTACAGTATAAGGTTCTAAGGAAACTATGGAAGAGTTAACTGCATGATCTACGGTTTGAATATTTGAAAAAGCAGATTTATCCTTTATTGTTGTGGAGATTTTCAACTTAAAACCATCATCATAGGGGCTATCATCGTGGGATCTTGCAAAATATTCCAACGAAACGGTAGAATTGGCAGGAATTGTTATTGCCGGAGTTATAAGCCATCTATCGGCAGGAGTAATAGTTGAAAACCAAGATGGAGAAGAGGCTACCTTATTTCCACTTTCATTAGTCCAGGCAATGATTCTCCATGCATCAGGGAATGCCGTGGCATAAGTGTCATAGGGTATATTAGAATCATTATACAATGTCCAACCCGCATCTTGCAAGTCGGTTATATCTTCAAAATTTTCGGTAAAAACCGTAGTTTGCGCATTTGCCAAAAAAGAAGCAAATAATACCGGAAGTAAAAGTTTTTTCATATTCAAAATTTTTATTATTTTAAAAATAAAGGTATAAAAAAAAGCCGTGGAAAAAATTCCACGGCTTTGTATTTTTTGATGATTTTCTATTATTCTGCTGAAGTTTCCTCAGTTGTAGCTTCTGCTGCTCCCTCTGTTACTTCTTCTTCATCTTCATCTTCCATTGCAGCAGCACCGCCTTTCATTGCATTTCTAGACATCTTAACAGCAGCAACTACTGCATTGTCTGGATGCATAAACGTGTACGCTTCGTTTTTAAGAGCAGCAACATAAAGTTTGTTACCAATTCTTAAAGGCGTTACATCTACCACGATCTCATCTGGCAAGTTTGCAGGTATAGCTTTAACTTTCAGTTTTCTGAATGATTGTCTAAGAACACCTCCGGCAACAACACCTTTAGAGCGTCCAGTGATTCTTACAGGAACTTCCATAATTACAGGCTTATCTTCTGATAATTGATAGAAATCTACGTGTAGGATTCTGTCTGTGATCGGGTGGAACTGGATATCCTGAAGAACAGCAGGAATTGTTTGTCCGTCAACCTCAATAGATACCGTGTGTGCTTCAGGCGTGTAAACAAGATTTTTGAAAGATTTCTCTTCTGTAGAGAAGTTCAAAGGCTCATTACCACCATAAACAACACAAGGAACTAATTCAGCATCACGTAAAGCTTTTGTAGACTTCTTGCCCACGTTTTCTCTTTTTGTACCTTGAATTGTAATTGATTTCATTATATAATGATTAAAATTTGAGGTTGCAAATATAGTAATTTTTTTTAAATAATGAATTTATCACTTATGGATTTGTGCTCGTGAACACTTTTCATTACATCTGCAAACAATGAAGCGCAGGAAAGCACTTTTATTTTTGACGATAAGCCCTCTTTTAACGGAATAGAATCTGTTACGATAACTTCCAGCAATTTAGAATTTTCTATATTTTCGTAAGCTTTTCCGGACAGCACACCGTGCGTTGCCATTGCTCTGACTGATTTTGCACCTTTGTCCATCAGGATGTCTGCCGCTTTACAAAGTGTTCCTGCTGTATCAATCATATCATCAATAAGGATTACGTTTTTATCCGTCACATCACCTATAAGGAACATTTCCTCTACCACATTCGCTTTCTTTCTTTCTTTATACGCTATTACTACATCTGCCCCAAGGTGTCCTGCATAATTCTTCGCTCTTTTTGCTCCACCCATATCCGGTGACGCAATAGTTAGATTGTCTAGTTTTAGGGACTGAATGTAATCTACAAAAACAGTGGATGCATAAAGATGGTCCACAGGAATTTCGAAAAAGCCCTGAATCTGATCCGCATGTAAATCCATAGTCATTATTCTTGTAGCTCCGGCAGCAGTAAGAAGGTTGGCCACTAATTTTGCACCTATTGGCGCTCTTGGCTTATCTTTTCTATCCTGCCTTGCCAATCCATAATAAGGAATTACAACAGTGATATTTTTGGCGGATGCTCTTTTTGCCGCATCAATCATTAATAGTAATTCCAGAAGATTATCTGCCGGCGGAAACGTGGATGCGATAAGAAAAACTCTCGCACCTCTCACCGATTGTTCCAAAACCGGTTCAAACTCGCCATCGCTGAAATGCTGAATGTTAATCTTGCCTAAGGGCTGCCCATACGATTGAGCGATTTTTTCTGCCAGCTCGTGGCTGGTTCTTGTAGAGAACAAATAACTTGCTTGGTCTAACATTTTTACTTTTTTGCAAATTTATAAAATAATGAAAAGTCTGAAAGTCCATTTATGAACTTTTCTCAGATTCTTTTCCGAAACTGTGTAATCTAAAATACTCAAACGACCACTATGGTGACACTGCCCGGAAACTTTATATAAAAAAAACCAGAATATTTCTATTCTGGTTTTTATTTTTTCTTAGCAATACTCATCGAAAGCAGCCTGAAGATTTGCAGCAATTGCGCCTGCAGGATTACCTTCTATGTGGTGTCTTTCTAGCATGTGTACCAACTCGCCATCTTTGAAAAGTGCTACAGCTGGTGAGCTTGGTGGGAAAGGGGCAAGCAACCTTCTAGCTTCTGCTACGGCTTCTGTATCAAAACCTGCAAATGCTGTTACCAAATGGTCGGGCTTTTTCTCACCGGTCAAAGAATACAAAACGCCTGGTCTTGCAGCGCCTGCCGCACAGCCACAAACGGAATTGATAACTAATAGTGTTGTTCCACTTTGTTTAAGCGCTTCATCAACTTGTGAGGGTGTTGTAAGGTCTTGGAAACCTTTATCTGTAAGTTCTGCCTTCATTGGCAATACTAAATCTGCTGGATACATAATTATATATTTAGATTAATTTGAATTGCAAATTTAATCAAATAAAACTTTGATTATATTATTTATCATTCTATTAAAATCATTCCGAAAATATATTGAGCCATTTTGACAGAAAATTGCTTTAAAATAATCACTTTTTTGTATTAGGCTTTTTCAATTTAGTAAATAAAAAACCCAAAATCCGTAGATCAAGGGTTTAATCAAATCGATATGCAAATTAAGTATATCCTGTTTTTATAGTTGATCAATTATAAATGATGAATAATGATCAAATATTACTTATCAACTATCATTTACATTTAAGAAAGTAACTTTTTAACCATTTCGGAAATACTTTTTCCGTCAGATTTTCCGGCTAATGCTTTGGAAGCAACGCCCATTACTTTTCCTAAATCTTTTAGAGATTCTGCTCCGGTTTCAGAAATGATTTTTTTGATTTCTGATTCTAATTCTTCAGCAGACAATTGTTTTGGAAGAAATTTCTCAATGATTTTTGATTGAGCTTCTTCTACTTCAGCAAGGTCTGTTCTTCCCTGAGCCGTAAATTGCTCGTAAGAATCCTTTCTCTGCTTTATCATTCTTTGCAAAATGGCGATTTCCTGTTCTGGTGAAACTTCGGCACCTCGTGCTTCGGTTTGCAACAAAATAATCTGCGCTTTTACAGCACGGAGAGAATCCAAAGCCACACGGTCTTTTTCTCTCATCGCCGTTTTAATGGCTTCGCTTATTGTTTGTTCTAAACTCATAATTTCTGCTTTTGGCGGTTGGCTTTTGGCGGTTGGCTTCTAATATTATGCTTCAATTGGAAGCTAAAAGCGAATTGCCAAAAACCAATCGCAAATTAATCTACATCTTTATTAAGGAAACGGTTTTCTCTCAGTTGCATACTTCCATTATTATCAGACAAATACGTGTTGATGTGTTGGTCTGATGCATTGGAACCATCTATGTTTATATTTTTCCTTTTGAAAGCCGGAACGGTTTCAAAAACATTTTCATTATCAAACTGCTGATATCTGGAATTGAATTCTTTCAACTTGTTTCTTCTTTCCAAAGCTTTTGAAGCATCAGGCGTTTTGTTGAAAAATGTGAATCCGCTTTCAGTTTCCTGAACTGGTTCTTCCAATTTTTGCTCAACAATTTCTTCTTTAACTTCCGATGTGAAAGAAAAAGCAGTAGGATTTTCCGTTTTCTTTATTTCCTCAGTTTGTGTTTCATCAGTCAATTCAGTCTTAATTTCTGAAACTACTTGCTTTTCTATCACAGGAAATTCCTCTTCAAAAGCCGCTTCGTTGATTGTAAAAGTTACTTCAACAGGCTTCTCAATTTCTTCTTCTTTGAAAGATGCTTTTGGCTTATCTTCCACTTCGAAAGTAAAAGATTGTGGTTCTAAATCGAGATCATAGCTATCGTCTTCGTCAAAATTGAAAAGGTTATATTCTTGCTTTTCGTTTGGTCGATAATCATTTGAGAAATCTTGGATTTCCTCGTTCTCGATGATTTGCGTATCGGTTTTAACTTCTTCCACAAGACTTTCTCCTAAAGAATTAGTTGGAAAATTCGAAGTTCTGAAATCGTCATCATCTTCTAATCGAAAAAAATTCTTTCCAGATTCTGGCTGTTGTCTTTCTTCCTGAGCTCGGCTTTTAAACGGAGATTCTCTATGTCTGGAAGAAGGCGTTGGTCTGTCTTCCAAAGTATATTTGATGGTCTCTGTAACGCCAGAGTGCTTTTTGTCTTCATTAGAGAAACCAGTTGCAATCACCAAAACGCTCACTGCGTCGCCCAATTCCTCATCTGTTCCAACTCCAAAAATGATGTCTGCTGTGTTTCCAGCCTCTTTTTGGATATAATCCATAATCACCCCGATTTCGTCCATCGTTACCTCAGAAACACCACTTCTAATCAATAGTAGAACGTTTTTCGCACCAGTGATTTTGTTGTCATTCAACAATGGAGAATCCAAGGCTTTTTTAACCGCTTCTTCTGCTTTTTTCTCGCCAGTGGCAACGCCAGTTGACATCAATGCTGTTCCGGAATTAGCCAAAACAGATTTAGCATCACGGAAGTCAATATTCACATCGAAATAACCAGTAATCACTTCTGCCATTCCTTTTGCCGCATTGGTCAAAACTTCATCGGCTTTGGAGAATCCTTGTTTGAAACCTAGATTCCCGAATTGCTGTCTCAGTTTATCATTATTAATGACAATTAAAGAATCAACATTATTTCTCAATTTTTCCAAACCTAAATTAGCTTGGTCCAATCTTCTTTTTCCTTCGAAACTAAAAGGTACGGTTACGATTCCTACAGTAAGAATCCCCATTTCCTTAGCCACTTTTGCAATCACAGGCGCCGCACCAGTTCCCGTTCCACCGCCCATTCCTGCAGTGATGAAAACCATTTTGGTATTCTGTCCCATTGATGCTTTGATATCATCAATACTTTCGATGGCTGCTTTTTCTCCCACTTCTGGGTCAGCGCCAGCTCCAAGACCTTCTGTCATTGTAACGCCCAACTGCACTTTGTTGGCCACAGGATTATTATCAAGCGTCTGTGCATCGGTATTACAGATCACGAAATCTACACCATAAATCCCCTTTTCGTACATATGTTTTAGAGCGTTGTTTCCGCCACCGCCAACACCAATTACTTTAATAATTGAAGAATTGCCCTTTGGTAAATCAAATGAAAATCCTTGTGTATTATTTATATTGTCCATAGTATTTTATTTTTCTCAATTTTTGTTAAATCGTTAAATCGTTGATTTGCAAAATAGGCTTTTGCTGGTTTTACGATTCCACGATTCCGCAATTTTACAATTATTATTTACTCTTCTACTTCCTCGAAGAATTTTTTCACTTTATCCATTAGAGACTGTCCGAAAGTTGGTTTGCTTCTTCTGACTTCTTCTTTTGGTTTCGACACTTCTTCGATATGCTGAACCGGTTGAGGTCTTTCAACTTCCGCAGTTGGAGTTGGCTGAGAAACAGGCTCTGCTTTTGCCACAACTTCTTCAATAATTTTTTCCTCTGTTGGAAGAATTCTTTTATCTCGGATTTTGAGGCTTTCCATCAATAAACCAATGGACGTAGCAAATTCTGGTCCTTTCAGATATTGGTTTTTATCGTTCGCCACATATTCGTTAGCGAATCCAATTCTGCTGTCGAATCCGGTTGTGTAATTCGCTAATTGACGAAGGTTTCTCAAATTGGAACCACCGCCTGTCAAAACGATTCCTGCAATCAGTTTTTTCTTTTGTTCAAATGCACCGTAAGCCTTTAATTCAGTATTGACCATTTCAAGAATTTCTTCAACTCTTGCATTGATAATCTGAGCCAAAACCTTCAACGAAATCTCTTTATCCGGACGACCGTGCAATCCTGGGATTGTCACATAGGTGCTGTCTTTTTCCAATTCCGGAACAGACGAACCGAATTTCACTTTCAGTTGTTCTGCGTGTTTCTCGATGATAGAACATCCTTCCTTAATATCATCAGTGATAATTCCACCTCCGTAAGGAATCACGCAAGTATGACGAATGATGTTGTCTTTAAAAATTGCGATATCCGTAGTTCCACCACCAATATCAACAATCGCAACACCTGCTTCTTTTTCTTCTTTTGTAAGAACCGCTTCAGACGATGCCAAAGGTTCTAATGTCAAAGCTTCCATCTCAAGACCTGCTTCGCGAACGCATCTCGCAATGTTTCTGATAGAACCCATCTGTCCCACAACAACGTGGAAATTAGCTTCTAATCTTTTGCCGTGCATCCCAACTGGTTCTTGGATTTCGCCTTCAGAATCTACTTTGTATTCCTGAGGCAAAACGTGGATAATTTCTTCGCCAGGTAACATTACCAGTTTCTTTACCTGGTCTTTTAGTTTTTCGATATCATCTTCTGTGATGTATCTGTCCGGATGCTCTCTCATGATGTAATCCGAATGTTGGAGAGAACGGATATGTTTTCCTGCAATTCCTACAGTTACCTTGTGAATAGGAACACCGGCGCTGGATTGCGCTTCTGCAACTGCAGTTTTGATGGAATTGATGGTTTGGGAAATGTTGTTCACGATTCCTTTGTGAACACCAAGACTTTTAGCCTTCCCAACGCCCAGGATTTCGATTTTTCCGTGAGCGTTACGTCTTCCGACAATGGCGACAATCTTAGTTGTCCCAATGTCCAGACCTACTGAATACTCTTGATTTTCCATTATATGCTCGATTTGATTTTTTTTAATTTTTAACGCAAAGTCCGCAAAGTTTTATTTTACCATTATTATGCTTTTAAGTTCGCAAAGGCGTTTCACTCAGCTAAGACTTTATTTATCTAATTTATTCTACTACTACTTTTGCTTTTTTCTTTTTGTCAGAAGACGATTTGGAAGAGGTTTCCTTTTTCTTTTCTGTAGATTTTTTCGGTTCAGATTTCTTCTCTACTTTTTTCGGTTTTGAAGATTCTTTTTTGACTTCTGATTTTTTAGGTTCAGCTTTTTTTATTTCTTTTTTCGGTTCCGGTTTGCTTTCCGATTTTTTTTCTTCCGTCTTGTGACTTTCTACTTCTGGCTTTATTTCAATTTTTGGTGCATTTCTCAGAATACTGTCGTTTTCTTTGAAATAAGGATTCAGTGTGGTTACAATTTGATTATTGTATTTAACCGAAATCTTTTTATACTTATTGGGATTTTGGTAAACCAGATATTTCTCTACAAAAGTTTTAAATCCTTTAACCTTAAAATCAATGTTTTCTAAATCTCCAATCTCAACTTTGTAATTCCCATCGCTAGTGAGAAGATTATAACTGTCTTTTTCTTTTTTGATTCCGATGAAATATTTTTTGCTGAAATCATCTTTGTCAATTTTCTCAACCAATTGTCCCAGTTTCTGATATTCCGAAGCATCTACATCACCCATCACCAACATACACGGATAAGAAAAGTTTCTCGAAATCGGGAATTCAACACCTTTTTCATCGACATAAAAATCCTTTCCATTTTTGCTTAATCTGAAAACCGGAACACGCTGTTTGATATCAACATTCAGGTTTCCATTTAGATTCATATAAACATTTGCGCTGTCAACGAATGGATTTTCATTAATCTTCTTCTCCAGTTCCGGAATCTTCACATCTCCAATTTTTCTTGTCGGATTGTATTGTTTTACCAAATCCTTGATGTCTTTCTCATCAATGAAATAAACCGGCGTTTTGCTTTGGTTCATATTGATAGAAACGTTCTCCATCTTAGCGTTGTTGAAACGCTTCAACGAGAAACTGAGCAGAAATCCAAAAAGGATAACTGTCACGAGTATCTTCAATATTCTCCATTTGTTTTTCATTCTTCTTTATTTTTAACGCAACGAGCGCTAAGTCTTTTTACATTAATGCTGATTATTTTCGTTCGCAAGGGCGCTTTGCTCAGCAATTGTTTATAATTTGTTTACTACTCTTTTTACTCCATTTTTGAATAACATTGAATGAAAATTTAAAATCATTCCCAACTTCATTTCTGTTAATCTTAAATAATTTAAAAGCTGGAAAAAATGATAATCATTAATTTCTGGAACTGCTTTTATTTCTATAATCAATTTGTTTTCAATTAATAAATCAACTCTAAATGCTTTTTGAATAATCAAATTTTCATATTCAACCTTAATATCTTTTTGTCTTTCAACAATCAATCTTCCTTTCCTTCAGTTCATAAGCCAGACACTCTTCATAGACATTTTCGTAAAGACCAACTCCAAGTTTGCGATGAATTTTCATTCCTGCATCAAACACAATACTTGAAATTTCGTTTTCATTCATTTATTTTCAATTTTCATTTGCTGAGTGAAACGCCTTTGCGTCCCGAAATTGTTTTCAATATTTATAAAAATTTCCTTGCGAACCTTGCGAACCTTGTGTTTAAAATCAAACATTCGGAAGCCATTCCATAATCGGGTCGTAAAGTGTATCAATATTTCCCGCTCCGACTGTCAATAAAATATCAAAGTCTTTTTCTTTTATTTTTTCAAAAGTCTCTTGCAATGTGCAGACTTCTTTGTTTTCTGTTTCAATTTTTTCGGCTAACCAGCTCGAAGTAATTCCTTCAAAATTTTCCTGAAGTTCTCTCGCTGGATAAATATCTAACAACAACAAGTCATCTCCGTTTTCCAGACTTCTTGCAAAATCCTCAGCAAAATCTCTCGTTCTGCTGAAAAGATGAGGTTGGAAAACCACCAACAATTTCTTGGTCGGATAAAAAGTTTTTATCGAGCCAATTACTGCATTCAGTTCTGTTGGATGATGTGCATAATCATCAATATAAATCTTTCCGTTATCGAAAATATGTTTCGTATATCTTCTCTTGATGCCTTTAAAACTTGCAATTGCTTTTTTCAAAGTATCGAAATCTACACCCAAATTACTTAGAATTGCCAAAGCAACCGTTGCATTTTCAACATTGTGAATTCCGGGAATTTCCCAAACAAAATCTTCAATTTCTTCCGTTGGAGTATGAAAATCAAAATAGATTTTATCGTGGTCCATTCTCAGATTATCGGAATAATAGTCCGCTTCTTCATTCACTGCATAAGTCAAATGTTCTCTTCCAATCGCAATTCCTTTTCTTACAAACAACTGATTGTCATTCGGAACCAAAGCTGCAAACTGACGGAATCCTTCTTCAATATGAAGTCTATCTCCGTAAATATCCAAATGGTCAGCATCAATCGACGTTACCACTGCCCAATCTGGAGAAAGGTTTAAAAAACTTCTGTCATATTCATCGGCTTCAACTACAGAAAACTGATTTCCATTGTAATCGAAATTTGATTTGAAATTTTCCGAAATTCCACCTAAAAATGCAGATGACGGAAGATTAGCTTCTTTGCACAAATGCGCAATTAAAGTAGAAGTTGTTGTCTTTCCGTGAGTTCCTGCAACGGCGATGCAATCCGTATTTTCTGTGATTAATCCAAGAACTTTCGCTCTCTTCAAAATTTCAAAGCTTTCACTTGCGAAATAATCCAGAATTCCCAATTTCTTAATTGCCGGTGTGTAAATCACAAGCGTTTCTTCTTTGTCGAACGCCACAATTTTCTCATCAATCCCATCTTCAAACGAAATATCAATGCCTTCAAAACCAAGTTGAGCTGTCAATTTTGTAGGCGTTTTATCATAACCCAAAACATTTTTGCCGTTAGCGTGAAAATATCTCGCCAGCGCACTCATCCCAATCCCACCGATGCCGATGAAATAGAAGTTTTGATATTTATTTAAGATGCTCATTTCTTTTTTCTTTTATACCATTTATTATATGGTGTTTTGGACAAATAAAATGTATTAATATAGTCCTTGTCTCTTGTCATTCCTACTCTCAGATATTTGACACTATCATTTTTTTCAGTTTTGATATTGAAAACAAACAAGTCATAAAAATCTGACGGATAAACATTAGTTTTAGCAGCGTATAAGCTTCCAATTTCTAATTTTCCATATTTTTTTTCGAAGCTTTCGCAAACAGTTTTATTTCTTTCTTGAGAGAAATAATTCTTCATATTGACATCTATATTGAAACCGTTGATTTCAGAATAGTCCTTTTTTTCACATTTAGCTAAAAAATTTTCAGCAAAGCTTTTAGCTAAAGTTTGTCTTGCTGACGTATTATTTTTAGCCGGCATATTATTATACCGATTAAGACAAGCTGATAAACTTATCAAACAAAAAAATAATAATATGTATTTCAATGATTTCATTAAACTACCACTTTAAAAATCTCATCCACAATCCCTTCCGCCGCTTTTGGCTTTGCGAAAAATTCCAGATTAGTTGACATTTCTTTTCTAAGATTTTCGTTCTCACAGATTTCTGAAAGTGTGTTCCAGAATTTGTCTTTCATCTCAGAATCTTTGACCAATCTAGCTGCATTTTTCTCAACCAAAGTCAAAGCATTTTTGGTTTGATGGTCTTCCGCAGCAAATGGAAACGGAACCAGCAAAACAGGCTTCTTCGCAACAGCCAATTCTGAAATAGCAATTGCACCAGCTCTGGAAACTATTACATCCGCTGCTGAATAAGCTAAAGCCATATCTGAAATGAATTCTTTGATTTGGACAGATGTCCGATGTCCGATGTCCGAAGTTTTCCCTTCTAACGTAATATTTTCATCTTCCGACTTCCGACTTCCGACTTCTGACAAAATATTTTCAAAATCCGTTTTTCCAGTCTGCCAAATTAATTGGTAATCTTTCTCTTTAAGTTTATCAAAATTATCTTTCCAGCCGTTGTTCAAAGTTCTGGAACCAAGAGAACCGCCAACTGAAAGAATCGTTAATTTATTTTTATCTAAGCCTAATTTTTCTTTCGCTAAATCTTTATCAATCAAATCCGTAATGATATTCTGACGAATTGGATTTCCTAAGAAATAAGTTTTCGTTCCGTGGAAAAATTTCTCCATATCCGGATATGCCGTGAAAACTGCTTTTGCTTTTTTCGCATTGAAAACATTGGTTTTTCCCGGCAAAGAATTCTGCTCCTGAATAAAAGTCGGAATTCCCATTTTCGCAGCAATATATAAAGCCGGACCGCTCGCAAAACCACCTGTTCCAACCGCAAAATCCGGTTTGAAATCTTTGATGATTTTCTTTGCTTTCATCAAGCTGGAAATGATTTTGAATGGAAGTCCGATATTTTTCAAAAGATTACCTCTGTCAAATCCGGCGATATTCAATCCCTCTATTTTGAATCCGGATTGAGGCACCTTCTCCATTTCCATTTTTCCGTTCGCACCAATGAACAAAAACTCTGCATCGGGAAATCTCTTTTGGATTTCCTGAGCAATCGCAACTGCAGGAAAGATGTGTCCTCCAGTCCCGCCGCCACTCATTAATATTTTTAGTTTTTTGCTCATTTACGCAATATCATTTATTTCTTCAATACTTTGTCTTTTGCCCAACCCTTCTTCATCAAACACCTGAATTCTGGAACTTACATTGAGGATGATTCCTAACTGAATATAAGTTACCAACATCGATGTACCTCCGTAACTTATCAATGGTAAAGGCTGACCTGTAACCGGAATTAGATTCACGGCAACGGCAATATTTACTGATAATTGAATGAATATCATTAATCCAATTGCAAGCACCAACAACGACCCAAAAAATGCGGGCATTTTACTGGCTATCATAACAATCCGGATAATCATTATCATATAAAGGCTAATCAAAACAAACGCGCCAATCCAGCCATATTCTTCCACGATAATTGCGAAAATAAAATCCGAAACTGATTGTGGTAATGTCTGCTTCAAAGCACTTTTCCCCGGTCCAATTCCGTTAAATCCACCGTGAACAATGGCCGCTTTTGCCTGCATTACCTGATAGTTTTTTGCCTTCAGACTTTCATCTTCAACATCGGCTGTTTTCTTCGAGTTTGAGAAGGTTTCTATACGGCTCATCCAAGTGTGAACACGGTTTCCTCCAAGTAGATTTGTATTGAGTGCAATCACTAAAAACATTACAATGAAAACTACTGAAAGCGAGATAAATCCCGCCACATATTGCCAAGCCAATTGACCAATAATCAAGATGATAATCGAAACCATCATAATCATCAAAGCAGTTGAACCATTGTCTTTTGCAACCAATCCGAAAACAATCAGAATTGGTCCGAATATGTAAATGATATTCTCCAGAGGAAGTCTTTCTCTTTTGATTTTTTTGGTTAAATATCTGCACAGATAAATAATCAGCATCAAATAAGCGAATGACGACGGCTGAAAGGAGATCGGTGTTCCTGGAATTTTCAACCAACGCGAAGCACTTGCGCCTTCAATTTTTTGACCTGTGAATGTTGTAATCAACAATAATCCAATCGTGAACAAAAGCAAAATGGAACTCAGTTTCCCGATGTATTCGTATTTAATAGTTCCTACAAAACGCATAATTCCCAACCCTAAAAAAACGAAGAAAATATGCTTGATAACGTGACCAGTTGTCGTCCCGTTATTCACAATATATTCCAGATTCGAGCTTGCAGAATAAACCGGAAACACTGAAAGGAAGGATATCAAAATGATAACAGACCAAAGAACCTTGTCTCCTTTCAGCAATTCGAATTTGTTTTCTGTAGTTTGGTTTTCCATCTTATAATGAATAATTAAAAATGAATAATGAACATTCTTAATTATTAATTGTTAATTATTAACTCGTTTAGTACTTCTTTTTTGAATTGATTACCACGGTCTTCATAACCATTGAATAAATCAAAACTTGCACAACAAGGTGACAACAAAACAACGTCTCCTTTTTCTGCAATCGATTTAGAAACTTCTACTGCTTTTTGCATACTCGAAGTATCATAAATCTGGGTTTTCTTATCTTTAAAGAAGTCAATAATCTTATGATTATCAACGCCTAAACAAACAATCGCTTTTACTTTTTTCTTAACTAATTCCTCGATTTCTGTATAATCGTTTCCTTTGTCTTTTCCGCCAACAATCCAAACAACCGGTTGTTTCATACTTTCTAAAGCGAAATATGTCGCATTCACATTTGTAGCTTTGCTATCGTTGATGAATTTCACTCCGTGGATTTCAGCCACAGGTTCCAATCTGTGTTCAACCGCTTGGAATGTCATTAATGAATGTCTAATACTTTCATTACTGATTTCCAATAACTTTCCTGCAATACTCGCCGCTAAGCTGTTCGCTACATTATGTTTTCCAACCAATGATAATTCGTCAATCTTCATCGTGAATCCTTCATTGATATTGACTACAAAATTCTCATCTATCGAGAAAGCACCTTTTTCTAATTTTTCATCTAATGAGAATGGAACTTTAGTTACTTTCAAATCCAATTTTTCAAGAATCGATTTGCTCATTTCGTCATCTTTGTTGTAGATGAAAAAATTGTTAGCATCCTGATTTTCAGCAATTCTGAACTTAGCCAAAGCATATTCTTCATAATTGTAATTGTACTGGTCAAGATGGTCCTTGGATAAATTCAATAGCAATGAAATATATGGTCTAAAGTTCTGAATATTGTCCAACTGGAAACTACTCACTTCCAATACATAATAATCAAAATTTTCTTCCGCAACTTGTTTTGCAAAACTCTTTCCGATGTTTCCGCCCAATCCAACATTGAAACCGTCTTCTTTCAAGATGTAATAAATCAAAGACGTTGTCGTCGTTTTTCCATTACTTCCTGTAATCGCAATAATTTTTGCATTGGTAAATTCCGAAGCAAATTCAATCTCAGAAGACAATCTGATTCCTCTTTCCTGAATCTTCTGAATCATTTCTGCTTTCTTCGGAATTCCTGGGCTTTTGATGACCCAATCAGCATTCAGAATTTTTTCTTCAGAATGTGTTCCGTCTTCATAGTCAATCCCAAGCTCGTCCAATTCTTTTTTGTAATTCTCACGGATAGTTCCCATATCCGAAAGAAAGACATCAAAGCCTTTGGCTTTTGCCAGATACGCAGCACCAACGCCGCTTTCGCCTCCTCCAAGTATTACTACTCTCATTTGTGGTTATTAGTTTTTATCTAGTTTTTAAAGTGATTAAGCAAATAATCGCCAGCATTACACCAATAATTATCATTCGGTTCACAATTTTGCTCTCGTGAAATCCTTCTTTCTGATAATGATGATGCAGTGGAGACATTTTGAATAATCTATTGTTTTGAGCATATTCCAGCCCATATTTTTTCTTTCTGTATTTGAAAACCATTACCTGAAGAATCACTGAAAGATTTTCGATAAGGAACACGCCGCATAAAACAGGAATTAATAATTCTTTCCTTAGAATGATTGCTAAAACGGCTATTATACCTCCTAACATTAAACTTCCCGTGTCTCCCATAAAAATCTGCGCCGGATAGGTATTGTACCAGAAAAATCCTATAACTGCTCCAACCAATGCAAGCGCAAAAATCGTCGTCTCGCCCATATGCGGAAGAAACATAATATTCAGATAGTCTGCGAAAATCATATTTCCGGAAACGTAGGCGAAAAATGCTAAAGTCAATAGAATCACTGTACTTGTCCCTGCAGCTAATCCATCAATTCCATCCGTGATATTTGCGCCGTTGGAAACTGCTGTTACAATGAAAATTACAATTGGAATGAAAACAATCCAAGCCCATTCGTGCGCTTTTGTATCATCCATCCAGAATAAAATCCCACTGTAATCGAACTCATTATTTTTAGTAAAAGGAACTGTAGAAACCGGAATTTTCTCGTCCGGCATAAAGTTCTGTTCTACATTATTTCTATTAATAACCGTTGCATCGGCATATTTTCTCTTAACCTCAACATCAGGGTGAAAATACATTGTAACTCCGACAATTAAGCCTAAACCAACCTGCCCAATTACTTTGAATTTTCCACTTAATCCGTCTTTATTTTTCTTAACTTTTTTGAGATAATCGTCCAAAAATCCAATTGCTCCCATCCACAAAACCGAAATGATTAAAAGGACGATATAAACATTGGTAATTCTGGTAAACAACAAAACCGGAATAATGGTTGCCAAAATGATAATCAAACCTCCCATTGTCGGCGTTCCTTCTTTCTGTTTTTGTCCTTCCAGACCAAGGTCTCTCACCAATTCTCCCATTTGTCTTCTTCTCAGGAAATTGATGATTCTTTTTCCGTAAGCCATCGCAATAATCAGCGAAAACAAAACTGCCATCGCCGCGCGGAACGAAATGTATTTGAACAAGTTCATTCCCGGAACGTGGATTCCGTGAGCAGTTAAATATTCGTAGAGATAGTATAACATAAGTGATAGTTGATAAATGATAATTGATTATAAATCCGCTCCAATTTTTTTCTTGTAACTTGATGTTACCTTCAGAATTTCTTCTGCTTCGTTCTTCAGATTTTTAATTAAATCTATATTATTTGTCATTTTAATTTCTTCAATAATTTCTAACCAAAATACAGTTTCATCAGCCTCTTCGACTACGATACATAATTTTGCATATTTTTCTTTATTAGACCTAGCCCTGCACATTGCTCTATAATTAGCGGCAATTGAACTTGAAGACCTAAATATTTGTTTTCTAATTACCGAAACCTTATCTGAATAAGGCAAATCCGATAATTCATTAATAATTGATACTGCTAATTTTTTGGTTCTATTTGCAAAAATGTTGTTGAAATCCATCGATTATCATTTATCAATTATCATCTATAATTACTTTCCCATTAATTGTAATAATTCCCTAATCGTTTCTTTGTCATCAAAATGATGTTTCACACCATTAATTTCCTGATACGTTTCGTGACCTTTTCCGGCTACCAAAACAATATCTTTCGGTTCAGCAAATTTGATTGCCATTTTTATCGCTTCTCTTCTGTCTGGAATCGAAGTGTATTTGCTGAAATTCTGTGGTTGAACTCCTGCTTCTATTTCTTTGATAATCTGAGTTGGTTCTTCAGTTCTTGGATTGTCAGAAGTGATGATTGCCAAAGTCGATTTTTTGGTAGCGATGTCGCCCATTTCCGGACGTTTGGTTTTATCTCTGTCACCTCCGCACCCGAAAACACAAATCAACCTTTCATTTTTAGTTCTGATTTCGTTGATGCTATCCAACACATTTTCTAATGCATCCGGCGTGTGAGAATAATCAACTACGAAGAAAATTCCGCTGTCGGATTTTATCGTTTCGAATCTTCCATTAACTCTGTGAAGCACAGAAATCGCCTGAAGAACTTCCGTTTCATCCATTCCTAACTCAAGCGCAATTCCGTAAGCCAAAAGTAAATTGTAAGCATTGAATTTTCCGGTCAATGTCGTCCAGAATTCTTTGTTATTGAAATTCAGTAACATTCCGTTGAAATCCACTTCCAAAACTTTTCCGTGGAAATCTGCCATTGTTTTCAAAGCAAAAGTTTTCTTTTTCGCTTTAGTATTTTGCAACATTACCAATCCGTTTTTATCATCGGCATTCGTAATTGCAACTGCAGAATCTTCTAACTCGTCGAAGAATCTTTTTTTAGCGTAGATATAATTTTGGAACGTCTTGTGATAATCCAAATGGTCGTGTGTGATATTCGTAAAACCAGCAATTTTGAAATGTAAACCTTCAATTCTGTCTTGAGAAATGCCGTGAGAACTTACTTCCATAAAAGCATATTCGCAACCTATTTCGACTGCTTTTGCTAACATTTGATTCAATCGAATCACATCTGGCGTTGTGTGCGTTGAAGGAATAATTTCGTCTCCAATTCTGTATTCAACAGTAGAAATCAAAGCAGATTGATATCCCAGATTTTTGAAAATATCAAATAATAAAGTTGTTACAGAAGTTTTTCCGTTGGTTCCCGTAACGCCAATTAAATTTAATTTCTCAGAAGGATTTCCGTAAAAATTAGAAGCCAAATGTCCTAAAGTTTTCGATGAATCTTCAACTTTCAAATAAGTTACTTCATCATTAATTTCTGAAGGCAATTCTTCACAAACTATAGTTTTCGCACCTTTTTCGATGCTTTGACTGATATAAGAATGGCCGTCTGAAACCGTTCCTTTCAATGCAACATACAAAGAATTTTCAACAACTTTTCTGCTGTCAAAAACCAATTCCGAAACTTCGACTTCGCTCAGTGCAAGAGTTCCGATAGTTTCTAAAACTGTAATTCTTTGTAATAAGTCTTTTAAAATCATATATCTAAGCTTTCGCTTTAATTTTTAGTTTTGAAGATTCAGATAAATCTTTTGATTCTTTCCAATCGTTGCTCCCTCTGCAGGAAACTGTTCCATAATTTTCCCAACACCTTTGTAATCTACTCTGTAACCCAAATTTTCAAGTTGAGGAATTACATTCTTTCCAATCATCCCAACCAAATTTGGCATCGAGTCTCTTCTTACCCTGACTTTAACATTTGGTGCAGTCATTTTATTAAGGTTAACTTTATGCTCAACCAAAAGTTCTTTTTCCACATTCAAAGGCGTTTTCAAGAAAGTCTTTCCGGCAATTTCTTTAAAAACTGGCGCAGAAACCGTCCCTCCATAAAAACCTTTTGATGTATCTGGCTGATTAACAACTACGATACACGTATATTTTGGATTATCAGCTGGATAAAAACCCGCGAATGACGCCTGATATTTCATTGGTCCAGCTTTCCAATATTCGAATCTTGCAGTTCCGGTTTTTCCTGCAATTTTAAGATTCGGAGTATAGATACTTTTTGCCGTTCCTTTTTCAACTGCTTTGGTTAGAGCGTGTGTCATCATCGTAATCGCTTTATCAGAAGCCATTTTCTTAACCATAATCTCAGGTTTCGCTTCATAAAGAACTTTACCATCTTTCATTATTTTATCAATGAAAAGAGGCTTTACCATTTTACCTTTATTAGCGATACCATTATAAAAAGTAACCAGCTGCAACAGAGGAAATCTAGACGAGTAACCGTAAGCCAAAGAAGCCAAAGTCGCTTTGTTCCAACGCTTGCTCTCTGGTGTTTGAATGGATGGCTTCGCAATTCCTGGCAACTCGATCTGCATTTTATCGAACATTTTCCAACGTTTCAAATGATCTATGAAAACCTGAGGCTTGTCTGCATAATGAGCTGTTATGAGTTTAGCAGCGCCCACATTGCTGGACTTTGCCAAAACATCGCTCACGTCATAAGTTCCACCACCGTGACCATCGGTAATTCTTTGTCCTGCATAGTTCCAGATTCCGTTTCCAATGTTGACTTTTGTGTTTTCATCGATGAATCCATCATCCATCGCCGCCAAAAGCGAAACTGTTTTGAACGTAGAACCTGGTTCCTGAGCATCTTTCACAGTATAATTGTAAGCATCTACATACATTCCCGGCTCGGTTCTTCTGAGGTTGACCATTGCTCGGATCTTCCCACTTCCTGTTTCCATTACAACCACGGAACCGTGATCTGCATCGAATTTGATTAACTGATTTTCCAGTGCAGAATGTGCAATATCCTGAATTCTCAAATCCAAAGTCGTGTACACATCTTGCCCGTCAATAGGCTCCTGAACTTTCCAGTAATCAATTGGTTTCCATTGTGTAGAAGTTATTTTTTGCTCTAATCTTTTTCCATCAATTCCAGTTAAGAATTTGCTAAAAGCACCTTCCAAACCTGATTTTGATTCGCCGTTATCAGCTCCGATTGTTCCAGCTCCAATTTGAGTGGTTGCCAATTCTCTTCGGAAATTTCTCTCTACAATGAAGCCACCTTTATTCTTACCTTTTTTGAAAATCGGAAATTCTCGGATTCTATCATATTGATCGAAGTCCAAACCTTTTGCTAAAAGATAATATTGATTGTTTTTCTTGTTTTGTGCGTCTAATTTTGCTCGGAAATAACTTCTTGGCTTATCGAACATTTTACTGAGAGAATCTGTCAAAGCACCAATATTATTGGAATAAATTGTATCTCTCATCGATTTGAAATCCAAATAGATATCATAACGCATCACTGTCGTCGCCAAGATAGAACCATCGGAAGCAAATAGATTTCCACGAGCTGCTTTCAAAGTGGCTTCGCGGTAATTTTTACTGATGTAATTATTCTCAAATTCCTCAACATTGGTATTCTGAAGAATCATAATTCTCCCCAAAAAGATGACAAACAAAATGAAAGCTCCCAAAACAAAAAGGTAGCCCCACTTCAACGCATTGGAACGCTTTTTTTCGTAATTGTTATTTGGTTGCTTTATCATCTGTGCTGTCTACTTTTATCAATAATTTCATCGGGTGGCTTTCCAAACTCACCAAAGAATCCTTAACCATTTCTTTTCCCAATTCAGATTCCATTCTTATTTTTATCAGCCTACTTTGTGCGTAAGCATTTCTGGATTTGTATTCTTCCGTTTCTTCTTTAAGCTTGTTAACGTGCTCTATTTTTTTGTTAACCAAGTGATTACTATAAATCATCACCATCAACAATCCGAAAATAAACACGAAATATTTATAATGTGCCTTTACCTCATCACGATTAAGAAAATTCCCCTTTATGATGTCCATAAAAGTGAGTTTCTTTTTCTGCTTATTGTAGGTTGTCTGCTTTGCCACGTTTTTATAATTGATAAGTGATGAATGATAATTGATGATCATTTATCGCCTATCATTTATCATTTATAACTTTGTTCCAATTCTCATTTTTGCGCTTCGCGCTCTTGAGTTTTCTTCAATTTCTTTATCATCAGGAATGATTGCTTTTGTTTGCAACAATTCGAATGCTTTTGCATAATTTCCGTAGATATCACGCTGAGGTTCGCCTTCAAACATTCCATTTTTCAGGAAACGTTTTACCAATCTATCTTCTAAAGAATGGTAAGAAATCACGACCAATCTTCCTTCAATTTTTAAAATTTTGTAAGACTGAACCAACATCTCTTTCAAAACTTCTAATTCCTGATTGACTTCGATTCGAATTGCCTGAAAAACCTGAGCAAAAAATTTGTTCTGCTTAAAAGCCGGAATATAACTGAAGAGATTTTTCAAATCCTCAGTCGTATTGATTTTTTTAGTTTTTCTGTGATGAACGATTTCTCTTGCCAATTTTCGAGATTCTCTCAATTCTCCATATTGATAAAAGATATTCGCGAGGTCTTCTTCTTCGTAATCGTTGATGATTTTTTTCGCGTCCAAACCTTGCATTACATTCATTCTCATATCAAGAGGCGCGTTGCTTCTTGTGGAAAATCCTCTTTCTGCTTCGTCAAACTGATGAGAAGAAACTCCTAAGTCTGCTAAAATTCCGTCAACGTGAGAAATCCCATAAGCCAACATCGAATTTTCTAAAAACCTAAAATTCTGATTAACCAAAGTAAATCTCGGGTCATCAATCGTATTTTTCAACGCATCTAAATCTTGGTCAAAAGAAAATAACTTTCCTCTGTCGGAAAGCCTGCTTAAAATCTCTCTTGAGTGACCGCCTCCACCAAAAGTACAGTCCACATAAATCCCGTCCGGATTGGTTACCAGAGCGTCTACACTTTGTTTTAATAAGACAGGATTGTGATACATTGTTTTATAATTGATGAATGATGATTGATAAATGATTTAATAATTTGGTTTTAAAAACCTATTAATTATTCTTCTTAATTATTAATTTGATTCTTCGGAATCAAGATTTCCCATCACATCTTCCGCAAGACTAGCGAAATCAGACTCACTGACTGAGATAACCTGTTCATAAGAAACTTTATCCCAAATCTCAAACAATTCGCCAGCACTCGTAATCACGATATCTTTTCCAAGATTTGCAAATTGTGTTAAATCCTTACTGATTTGCAAACGGCCCACGTTATCCAACTCTGCAGTTTTAACTCCTGCCGTAAACATTCTGATAAAATCTGCATTTCTTTTCACAAATCGGTTCAGACCGTTTATTTTTGCCATCAGTTTTTCCCAAGGCTTCATTGGATAGACCTCAAGACACTTTTGAAACACCGAACGCTTGATCACAAATGGCTCATCTGCAAAATGTTCCATCTGCTTCGTAAGCGAAGCAGGCAGTTTGACGCGCCCTTTGTCATCTATTTTACACTCGTATGTTCCAATGAAGTTTTTCATTTGGAGCAAATTTATATAAAAATCTACCACATTTTACCACTTTCGCCCACTTTTATACTTAATGTTTATAACTTTTTGATTTCATAGCTTTGTTGGCTAATGATTTGATTTAAAATCGATTAAAATGAAATATTGCGAAAAGCCTTACCATAAAGCATTTGCAATGAATGAATTAAAAAATTCGGTTGGAAAAAGTTTCATTATTTAAAATGATTCTAAACCAAAATCATAAATGAGTATATTTGTTATATGAATTATTTAGAAGCACTTAACTGGCGATATTCTGTAAAAAAATTTGATGGGAGGAAAATTTCATCAGAGAAATTAAATAACATTCTGGAAGCTGGAAGATTGTCTGTCAGCTCATTAGGACTACAGCCTTATCATCTTTTGGTGGTTGAGAATGATGAAACGATTCAGAAATTGATTCCGGCATTTTATAATCCATCTCAGATTTCAACTTGTTCACATCTTATTGTATTGGTTTCTAAGACTCATATTAATAAGGAGTATGTAGATAATTATTTTGGACATATTATTAATGAGCGAGGCGTGACTTTGGAACAATTGTCGGCTTTTAGAAATAACATCAATCAATTTTTAGAAAATTACACCCAGAAAGAATTGGAAAGCTGGTCCGAGAAACAGAATTACATTGTTCTTGGTTCATTGATTTTAGCTTCTGCTGAGGAAAAAATCGATACTTGTCCAATGGAAGGTTTCAAAGCGGAAATCTTGGAAGATGTTTTGAAAATTGATAAAGAGAATGAAAAAGTTGCCGTTGTTTTGGCTTTAGGCTATCGTGCAGAAGATGATATTTTTCAGAATTTCAAAAAAGTCAGAAAACCTGCGGATAAGTTCATCAAATTCATTTAACTTTATTCTTTTGAATTTTCTCAGATATTGAGAATTATTAATTCTTATTTATGATAAAAACAGACGTTCTCGTAATCGGTTCCGGAATTTCAGGCTTATCTTACGCCATCAAAATTTCCGAGCAATTACCAGAAACTAAAATTACCATCGTTACAAAATCCAACGAAGACGAAAGCAATACCAAATATGCACAAGGCGGATTGGCAGTCGTTACAGACTTTTCTAAAGATAATTTTCAAAAACACATCGACGATACTTTGCGGGCTGGAGATTACATCAATGACCCAGAAATTGTAAAAATTGTGGTGGAAGAAGCGCCTTTACGTTTTAATGAAATCGTAGAATGGGGCGCAAAATTTGACCAAGAAAAAGGAAAATACTCACTCGGACGAGAAGGCGGTCATACGGAAAATAGAATAGTTCATCATAAAGATATCACAGGTTTCGAAATCGAAAGAGCGCTTTTGGAAACTGTCAGAAACTCTCCAAATATCGAGATATTACCTCATCATTACGTTATCGATTTGATAACTCAGCATCATGTTCCGGGAAAAGAATTGGACAAAGGAAACATCCATGGTTACGGTGCTTATGTTCTTGATGAGCAAAATAAGAAAATCAAAAAAATCACTTCGAAAATTACTTTGGTTGCTACAGGAGGTGCTGGACACGTTTATAAAAACACAACCAACCCAATTATTGCCACAGGAGACGGAATTGCTTTTGTTCATAGAGCACAAGGCATGGTTTCGAATATGCAATATTATCAGTTTCATCCAACCGCAATGTATTCTAAAAGAGACGGAATGTTGTTTTTGATTTCCGAAGCTGTTCGTGGCGATGGCGCAAAACTTCGCACCAAAAACGGAAAACCTTTTATGCAAAAATACGATGAACGCGAAGAATTAGCATCTAGAGACATTGTTGCAAGAGCCATTGATAATGAATTGAAAATAAGCGGAGACGAATACGTGGGATTAGATTGCCGTGAAATGGACAAGGAAAAATTCATCCATCACTTCCCAAATATATACCAAAAATGCATGGATGAAGGCATCGACCCGATGAGGGAATTGATTCCCGTGGTTCCGGCTTGTCATTATCTGATGGGCGGAATTGAAACGGACAAAAACGGGCAATCATCCATCAAAAATCTTTTTGCAGTTGGAGAATGCACCAATTCTGGACTTCACGGCGCCAATAGATTAGCTTCGAATTCTTTATTGGAAGGTTTGGTTTTTGGTCATAATGCAGCGATGAAAACAGTTGAATTATTGAAAGAAAATGATTTCAATTTTGATGATTTGAAAGCTGTTCCGGAATGGAATGAAGAAGGAATGAAAATGATGGACGAAATGGTTTTGGTAACTTATCTCAGAAAACAACTTCAGGAAATGATGAGCGATTTGGTTGCCATCGTGAGAAGTAATGCGAGATTAGAATTGGCGAAGAAAAAACAACGCGAAATTTATGAAGCCGTAACAGAACTTTATAATTATTCCATACTTTCGCCACAGCTTTCTGAACTGAGAAATCTTGTAAATGTTTCTTATCTGATTATCAAACATTCTCTGGAAATGAAAGAAAACAAAGGCGCATTTTATAATAAAGATTTGGCGACGAAACCATTATTGATAAAAGAAAATTAAAAGCAATGAAAAGACCAGCATACGCATCCGATAAAGTTTTAAAAGAATTCATCCGAACGGCATTGGAAGAAGACATCCAAAACGGTGACCATTCTACATTATCAACCATTCCAAAAGATCTGGAGCAGAAAGCAGAGCTTTTGGTCAAAGAAAACTGCATTTTGGCGGGTGTTGAATTGGCAGAAATTATTTTCAAATATTTTGATAAAAATCTCAATGTTGAAGTTTTTATAAAAGATGGTCAGCCTGCTAAAAAAGGGGATGTTGCTTTTATAGTTTCCGGAAAAGCGAGGTCGATTCTTTCTACGGAACGCTTGGTTCTGAACTGTATGCAAAGAATGAGTGGCATTGCTACGATGACTCACGATTGGGATTCTCGGTTAGTCGGAACTAAGACAAAACTACTGGATACTAGAAAAACAACTCCTAATTTCCGAGTTTGTGAAAAATGGGCGGTGGCCATTGGTGGCGGAACCAATCACAGATATGGCCTTTATGATATGATAATGCTGAAAGACAATCATATCGATTATAACGGAAGTATTACCAATGCCGTGAAAATGGCAAAAGATTATGTCAAGAAAAACAAGCTGAAACTTAAAATTGAGGTTGAAACACGTAATCTTGAAGAAGTTGAAGAAGCTGTAAAATCTGGTGCAGACAGAATTATGTTTGATAATATGGATGTGGAAATGATGGCTAAAGCTGTAAATCTAGTTAATGGAAAAGCTGAGACAGAAGCAAGCGGTGGAATTACGCGCGAGGTGCTAAATTCGGTGGCAAAAACTGGCGTTAAATTTATCTCAGCGGGCGCAATAACCCACTCTTCGAGCAATATCGACCTGAGCCTCAAGGCTTTAAAAATTTAACACTTTCTTAACAGGAGTTATCATTTTTTTTAAGACTTTTGCAACATAAATCTTAAAGAAAATGAAAAAGACTTTAATTGTTGCAATTTTACTTGCCGGTTTTTTCACAGCATCTGCACAGGTAACAACCAGTAGTGTAAACGGAGTTGTTACTCAAGCTGCAGGCAAAAAAACTGCTGGGGCAACTATCAAAGCGGTTCACCAACCTTCGGGAACTGTATATTCTGGAGTTTCTAACAGCTCTGGTTATTTCAATCTACCGAATCTTCGTGTTGGAGGTCCTTATACAATTGAAATTACCTATGCTAATTTGAGACCAGTGATATACAATGATGTATATCTACAATTAGGAGAGCCTTTTGCTGTCGACGCAACATTGACTCAAGAAAGCGAAACTTCTATTGAAGCAGTGAAAATTGTAGCGGTAGGAAGAAATTCTAAGAAGAATGGAGCAACAACTGTTGTCGGACGAAAACAACTAGAGAGCATGCCTACTCTAAGTAGATCTCTTCAAGACTTTACTAGACTTACGCCACAAGCTAACGGAAACTCTTTCGGAGGAGCTAATAACAGATACAACAACATTACCATTGATGGCGCTGTAAACAATGATGTTTTTGGACTTTCTGGTTCTGGTACACCTGGGGGACAAGCTGGTACTCAACCAATCTCATTGGACGCTATTCAAGAACTTCAGGTAGCTCTTGCACCTTTTGACGTAACACAAGGAAACTTTACAGGCGCTGGAGTCAATGCAGTTACAAGATCTGGAACTAATAAATTTGAAGGTTCATTATATTTCTTCGGAAGAAATGAAAAAACAATTGGTAAAAGTGTTATTACTGGCGAAAAATCTTCAAAATTCAGTGATAGCCAATACGGTTTAAGAGTTGGAGGTCCATTGATTAAAGATAAATTATTCTTCTTTTTCAATGCAGAATCTGGAAGAAGAACTTCTCCTTTAGCTTTCAATGCAGGTGAAGCCGGAAGCACTATGACCAATGAAATTGCTCAGCAAATTGCTGATTATACCCTTTCAAAATATGGATATGATGTCGGTAGCTACGGTCCTCAGGATATCCAGACTCAAAACAATAAGTTCCTTGGTAAGATTGACTGGAACATCAACGACAAACACCAATTTACTCTTCGTTATAACTACATTGATGCCTTTGATGATAACTTATCAAGAAGTGCTAACTTTTTCAGATTTGGAAATAATGCATACAAATTCACGAACAAACAAAGTAGTTTGGTTGCTGAATTAAGAAGTAACTTTAACAGTAGTTTCTCCAATAATTTAATCTTAGGATATTCATCTATCAAGGATAGTCGTGATACAGCAGGAAGTCCTTTCCCACAAATTACTATCTTGAATATTGGAGGAGTTTCTGGAGCATCTGCAGAATTTGGCTCACAAAGAAGTTCATTTGCTAATGAATTAGATCAAACTATTTTCGAAGTTACTGATAACTTCAAATGGAATATTGGAAAAAACACATTTACTTTAGGAACTCATAACGAATTCTTTAGTTTCAGAAACTTATTTATTAACAACCTAAATGGTAGGTGGGATTTCAACAGTGTAGCAGATTATTTGAACAATGTACCTGCGAGAGTTAGAGCCACTTATTCTCTTATTCCTGGCGAACCAAGACCTGAAGCTAAGTTCAGTGCGGCTCAATTAGGTTTCTATGCTCAAGGAGAATCTGAGGTTTTCAAAAATTTTAGATTAACTTATGGTATCAGATTAGATGTTCCAATCATTGGAGATAAGCCTTTGAGAAATCCAAAAATCGAAGCATCTTTCCCTGGATACAGAACTGACAATACACCTAGCGGTCAATTATTGTGGGCACCAAGAGCTGGATTTAATTATAATGTAAACGGCGACAGATCTCTAGTACTACGTGGTGGTGCTGGTGTGTTCACCGGAAGAGTACCTTTCGTTTGGTTATCTAACCAATTTACAAACAGCGGAATGTTATTCGGTACTGTTGATGCAAAAACTACGGCTATCAACGGTGGCAATGGATTCGACCCAAATATCGAAAATCAACAAAACATGGGTTCAGGATCTAAGCGCACTGAGGTTAACTTAGTAAGTGATGACTTCAAAATCCCTCAAGTATTGAGATTCAATTTAGCAGGAGATTTCAAATTACCTGGAGGAATCAATGCTACTTTGGAAGGTATGGTTTCAAAAACAATGAATAACATCGTATATTCTGATATCAATATCTCTGGAAGTAATGGAAACATCAATCCAGCTTTATCAGGTGGTGCAGATGTAAGACCTAACTATGCGGGACAGAGAGTAAACTCTACCGACTTTACAAATGTTATTCTAATGAGTAACTCAAGTAGAGGTTATACTTACAGCTTAACAACTCAATTACAAAAATCATTCGGTTTCGGATTAGATTTGATGGCTGCTTATACTAATGGACAATCTGCTTCCGTTAATGATGGTAACAGTAGTACTGCATTATCTAACTGGGAGTTTACACAAATAGTTACAAGTCCAAATAATCCTCCTCTTGCAAACTCAAACTTTGATATCAGACACAGAACTATTGGAAGTGCTGGTTATAAAATAGAATACGGTAGAAACAAAGCTTTCTCAACTGGATTCAGTTTGTTCTACGCAGGAACATCTGGTTCCCCTTTCACTTACTTATATAATGGTGATGTGAATGGTGACGGAGCTTTCTCTAACGACCTGCTTTATGTACCAAGAAACGCAAGCGAAATTAAATTGGTTGCATTGACAGGATCTAATCCCGCTACAGCTGCACAACAATGGGCTGCGTTGGATGCTTTCATTGAGCAAGATCCGTACTTAAGAACTCGAAGAGGACAATATGCTGAGAGAAATGGCGCTAGAACACCTTGGGAACACAAATTCGATTTGAGAATTACTCAAGATTTGGGAATTACTATCAAAGACAGAGTTCACAGATTCCAATTGACATTTGATATCTTCAACGTAGGAAATCTTCTTAACAAAGATTGGGGGAAAAGCTACTTCGTATCTAACAATGCTTATCAGTTAATTACTTATACTACTTCTGGTGGTGGTGGTTATACTTTCAGAGCTCCTAAGGATAACCAAGCATTCAATATTTCTGATCTTGCTTCTAGATGGCAAGGACAGTTTGGAGTTAGATATATTTTCTAATTTCAATTAATATTAATTATACTTCAAATCCCGGCAATCTGTCGGGATTTTTCTATATTTGCTAATCAAAAAAAATCAGACTATGGAATTTTATAACATTCTACTTCACGCTCATAAAGGTTTTGCTTATCTTGAGTTATTACTTGTAGCCGCATTTCTTATCCTTTTGTTGGTTACAATGTTTGGTTACAGCGGTAACATTTCCAAAGCATTCAGAAAAGTAACTTTGTTCACAATGATCTTTTTTCACGTTCAGTTTTTGATTGGAATCGTAATGTTGATAACCAAAATTACAAAAGGTTTGGACATGGGCGCAGTAATGAAAAATGCTGACCTGAGATTCACTTATGTGGAACATCCATTCTCAATGTTGATCGCAGCAGTGCTAATGACCATCGTCAACAAAAAATTCAAAACCACTGACACATTAACAATCCGATTGATGTCATTAGGATTAGTAGCAATCGCATTATTCGTGTTTGCATTTCCTTGGGCAAGAGTTTTCGGATAAATATTATTAACAATTTTAATTAATTTAAAACAATGAAAGTAGCTGTAGTAGGCGCAACCGGAATGGTTGGACAAGTTATGCTGAAAGTTTTGGAGGAGAGAAATCTTCCAATCACCGAATTAATTCCTGTAGCATCGGAGAGATCTGTTGGTAAGAAGATTAAGTTTAAGGACAAGGAATTTACGATCGTTAGCATGGACGACGCTATTGCAGCCAAACCCGAGATCGCTATTTTTTCAGCCGGCGGTGGAACTTCTTTAGAATTTGCTCCAAAATTTGCGGAGGTTGGAACAGTAGTGATCGATAACTCATCGGCTTGGAGAATGGATCCGACTAAAAAATTGGTAGTTCCGGAAATCAATGCTAATGTTTTGACAAAAGAAGACAAAATCATTGCTAATCCAAACTGTTCTACAATCCAGCTGGTAATGGTTCTTCATCCACTGAACCTAAAATATGATATCAAAAGAGTTGTAGTTTCTACGTATCAATCCGTTACAGGAACTGGTAAAGCGGCCGTAGATCAATTGAATGCTGAAATAGCTGGCGAAAATCCCGAAAAAGTTTATCCTTACCAAATCTTCAAAAATGCATTGCCACATTGTGATGTTTTTGCGGATGACGATTACACCAAAGAGGAAATTAAATTGATGAAAGAGCCTAAGAAAATCCTAGGTGACGACACTTTCAATCTCACAGCAACTGCGGTAAGAGTTCCGGTACAAGGGGGACATTCTGAAAGCGTAAACATCGAATTCGAAAATGAATTTGATCTTGATGAAGTAAGAAAAATTCTTTCTGAAACTCCAGGCGTTGTTCTTCAGGACAATGTTAAAAATAACGAATATCCAATGCCTTTATATTCTGAAGGAAAAGACGACGTTTTTGTAGGAAGAATCAGACGAGATCTCTCACAGCCAAAAACTCTTAATCTCTGGATTGTGGCAGACAATCTCCGAAAGGGTGCTGCTACCAACGCAGTTCAGATTGCAGAATACTTAGTAGCAAACAACTTAGTTTAAACTAACAAAATCTAAAGAATCTTCGAAATTTCGAAGATTCTTTTTTTAGCAATGAAAACAATAAATAAAAAAACAAATTCTAACATTGCATTTCAGAAGTGGATCGCCGCTGTCGGTATTATTCTTTTCATTGGAAAAGTAATCGCATGGAAACTTACCAATTCCGATGCCGTATTTTCTGATGCTATGGAAAGTATCGTGAACGTCATTAGTGCTTTTCTTGGGCTTTATTCTTTATATCTTGCCGCAAAACCAAAAGATGAAAATCATCCTTACGGACACGGAAAAGTGGAGTTTGTGACTTCAGCTATAGAAGGCTCTTTGATTAGTATTGCCGGTGTGATGATCATTTATGAAGGAACCAACAGTTTGATTTCCGGCAAAGTTCTTAGTAAACTGGATTTAGGAATTTGGATTATCGCAGCAACAGCTATTATTAATTATATCATTGGATATATCTCGATTCAGAAAGGGAAAAGAGAGAATTCTATCGTTTTGATTTCTTCTGGAAAACATCTTCAGTCTGATACCATTACAACTTTGGGTGTTGTGCTCAGCTTAGTCTTGGTTTATTTTACAAAAATTGTTTGGATTGATTCTGTTGTAGCTTTATTTTTCGGATTCTATATCATGTTTATCGGATACAAAATCATTAGAAAATCATTGAGCGGAATAATGGATGAAGCCGATCCGGAAATGCTGGAAAGATTGGCTAAATTCCTTAACAAAAATCGAAAACCGGAATGGATTGATGTTCATAATATGAAAATCCAGCAATTTGGTAGCAGGCTCCATATAGATGCACACATTACTTTGCCCTGGTATTTCGAGTTAAGAACAGCTCACGATGAGATGGAAGAAGTCATTAAACTAATTGCAAAAAACACCGATAGAACAGTGGAGTTCAATTTTCATATGGATGATTGCAAACCCACTTCTTGTGCTATTTGTCGGGTTGATAACTGCCCAGTTCGCCAGCAAGCATTTACAAAAAAAATAGAATGGAATGGTGAGAATATTTCGCAGCCAGATAAACACACACAGGAAAACTAATTCAGAATCATCTTTTTTCTGTAATAAAAAATCGGGATAACGAGAATCAGCGTTAATGGCTGAATGACAAATCTTCTCACATAAAAAGAAAATAGATATCCGAATCGGAACTCATCATTTATACAATACAAGTAGATCGGAAAAGTAATGGCAAAAACAAGAAGTATTAATACCAATGCTTGCTTTGTCCAATGTTTATTTTGGAAGATAGAATGAATGATTATCAAAGAAAAAAAAGTGTTCAAGCCGAATCTGAGAAGATAGCTGAAAATCAGTTTTCCCCACAAAAACTCTGGGAATAAAGCAGACTGATCTGCCGACTTGAAATAAGCCAGAAATGGATCGTAGAAAATCTTGTCTTCCAAGCCGCGCACTGCAATCAGCCCTATAAAACCGGCTAAAACTAAAATCCATCTAAGCATCTTTTTCTCTTTTCAATGCAAAAAACTGAATCCATACCAGCCACAGAACGACAACGCCGCCATAAATGATGGCCGGAAAAATATAATCGTGTCCGATTTTTTCATACTGGGGGTACTTTAGGAAAATAATATTAAGCAGTACAATTCTTAAGACATTGAGAATATGTAACAGAAAAATGCCTCCCAACACATAAAGAAAAGTCTTGGAGCCTTTGTAAAAAGCAAATATGAAAGCGGCATAAAGAATCACAACGGATATCACATTACAGCCTTCCACCATCCTTGTAGTATATTTTCCAGAAGTCTGAAAAAGTATGCTGTGCAGTTTCATACTGTCTACCAAAGTCGTCGGAAAACCTAAAAAATACTGGAAAGATGCCACCTGTTCCGCAACACTTCTCGTAAACGGATCTACTACCTCCGCAGAGTAGGAATTGAGATAAAATTGATATATCAATACCAAAACGATATAAACAATCACAAATCTCAGCAGAATCTTCAGAACGGGAAGAAAATCTTTCATAAAGTAAAATTACAATTTTTCGTGGTTCAAATTCTATTATTAATTAACTTTGTTTTATGCAGAATCATCAGGAATTTTTTGAAGAATTTATAAAAGCAAAAGCAGCTTTTTTCACAGCGCTGCCACAAAGCGGGTCTTCAAGAATCAATTATATCGGACAGTCAGGAACGCAGAAGTATGTTGTAACCTACAATGAAAATATCCGCGAAAACAATGCATTTTTTTATTTCTCACATCTATTTGAAGAGCTAAATCTTAACACACCGAAAATCCTCAAAATCAATACAGATAGTACACTTTACATTCAGGAATTTCTTGGGGATAAAACGCTTTCCGAAATAATTTCCAATGAAGGGCAAAGTGAACGTGTAAAATCACTGGTGCGGAAAAGCCTTGAAAAATTATTTCAGTTACAGATGAAAACTATGGGAAAAACAGACTTCCGCAACAGCTTCGAATATGAAAAGTATGATGATCTGCCCATCACACACGATCTCTATTATTTTAAAAACTTTCTAGTGGATGTGCTGGAAATTGAGTATCATAAATCAACATTGCTTAAAGAATTCAAACTTATTTCTGAAAACATTGTTAATCTTAAGCCAAAGACATTGATGATCCGTGACTTCCAGTCGCGAAATATTTTAGTGAATAATAATGATGAGATTTTCTTTATTGATTATCAATCTGCGATGGAAGGTCCAGCAACCTACGATGTGATTTCTTTTCTTTTTCAGGCTAAGGCGAATTTCACAAAGGAATTCAAAGCGGAAATGCTGGATTATTATCTCTCCTTTTGGAATGATGATGATAAAAAAAACCTAGCAGAATCTTTTGAGTGGATGAAAATGATGCGTTTTCTTCAGGTCTTGGGCGCTTATGGTTTCCGTGGTTTGATTCAGCGTAAACAGCATTTTATGGCTAGCCTGGTACAAGGCATTGACAATGCTTATGAACTGACGCAAAGCTGGGATGAGATCGCACTGCAGTTTCCAGAATTGTATTTTATTATCTTAAGGTTGAAGAGTAAAGAAGTGCAAGCTAAGATTGAGACATTAATTATTGATTGAGTTCGAGAACCTCACTGCCAAATGACAATAAACTTTAACTGACAAATTCTGTTTGGATAAAAAATCTAGCCCCGATAGCAGTGGAAATCCTTTTTTGCGTGGACTTCCGGTGGATAGATGCGGAAACTGTCTGCAAAAAAGATTGCAACGGAAAGCGGGAAATAGCTCCTAATCATTTTCTTTAGAGTACTTCACTTCGTTTACTAATACATATAAATAAAAAAACCTCAGAATTGCTTCTAAGGTTTTTTCTGAAATATTTTCAGTAGCTCTAATTATTTAATACACTTAGTTTGTTTTCGGAAATAATTCGTTTTGCAAATCTGAATTTTGGACCCCAGTACCTGTCATCCAGTGATGAAACCATAACACCCTTAGATGTTGCAGCATGGATAAACTTTATTTGCCCTTCTGCAGTTACTTCTTCCACAATTCCTACGTGCGAAATTCTGCTGCCTCTGTGGGAGAAAAACACCAGATCACCTTTCTGAAGGTCTGTTTTTTCTACAGAATCACCTTCTTGGGATTGCTCTGCTGCTACTCTTGGAAGATTCATCCCAGCTGCTGTACCAAAAACTGACAATACGAATGCTGAACAATCTATTCCGCTTCTGGAAGTTCCTCCGAACCTGTACGGTGTCCCTAGGTAACTTTCAGCTTCAGACAAGATGTTGTCTATTGTATTGCTGTGTTTGATGGCGTTTTCTATAGCAGATCTTTTGATGTCTGCGCTGGTATTGGAAATAGCTGCTAAAACTTTTTGCGTTTTACTTGGCGTATTATTTACAACCGGTTGAATGTTTAACGATGCAAACTTGGCATCACTTTTGTATGTTTCATTATTAGAAACCACATAGTTAGAAACGCAAGACTGAAGCGAAAAAAATGTGGTCACAAATAAGATATAAACTAGAACTCTTTTCTTCATATATATTTAATTATTTGTGTTAAACTTGAGGTTTTTTTGTCATTGCATAGCAAAAATAGCCAATACTCACGAAAGGGCATTTGAAATCAAATTCAGCGCACTTTAGTTTAACATATTTTAACAGTCTTTTTAAGAATGTTAAAGAAAAACAAACCGCAAAGCCTTTATTTAGACTTTGCGGTTTTATTTTTAGTTAAGATTTTTTAACGTTTTAGAAATTGTCTATCTAGTAAATAACAATTCTCTATATTTTGTCATCGGCCATAATTCATCATCCACCATCATTTCTAACGCGTCAGATGCTCCTCTCACTACCTCGAAGAAAGGAATAACGTTATTACAATATTCTTCGGCTTGTTTTTGACTTCCAGAAGTATTTTTAGCTTTTTCTTTAGCTGCTAGAAGTTGGTCAACTCCAACTTTAATTTGAGAAACATTCCCGGAAATATCAGAAATCAATTCCAATTGTTCTTTTGCCAAAGTTTTGAATTCTTTGTCTCCGAAGATTTCTTTCAGACCTTTAACGTTCTCAATCAATCTGTTTTGATAGTTAAGTGCTGCAGGAATAATGTGGTTTCTTGCAATATCTGCCAAAACTCTAGCTTCGATATCAATCACGGTAGAATATTTCTCTAGCTTGATTTCGTTTCTAGCTTCGAACTCACGGTGCGAGTATATTCCCAGTTCTTCATACAGGTCAACAAATTTTTTGTTCAATTCTTCCTTAAGTGCTTCTGGCGTAGTTTTAAGGTTGTTGAGTCCTCTTTTCTCTGCTTCTTGCGCCCAATCGTCGGAATAACCATCACCTTCGAACATAATATTTTTCGACTGTTTGATATATTCTCTCAGGATATTGAAAATAGCTTCATCTTTCTTAAGACCGGTTTCAATCAAAGCATCCACTTCTTTTTTGAAAGTTCTTAATTGTTTTGCAGCAATCACATTCATCACCGTCATTACTTCCGCACAGTTTGCAGAAGAACCAACTGCTCTGATTTCGAATTTATTTCCAGTGAATGCAAAAGGTGACGTTCTGTTTCTGTCCGTATTATCCAAAAGAATCTCAGGGATCTTTCCTACAACATTAAGTTTAAGTTCGGTTTTTTCTTCAGGAGATAATTTTCCATCGGTTACTTTTTCAAGCTCCTCCAAAACGCCGAACAACTGACTTCCGATGAATGCGGAGATAATAGCTGGTGGCGCTTCATTCGCTCCTAATCTGTGGTCATTGCTGGCAGATGCAATACTTGCTCTCAACAAATCTGCATAATCGTGAACTGCCTTCAAAGTATTCACAAAGAATGTCAGAAACTGAAGATTCTTCTTAGGATTCTTTCCCGGACTCAAAAGGTTTTCCCCCGTATCCGTTCCAAGAGACCAGTTGTTATGTTTTCCACTTCCGTTAACACCGGCAAATGGTTTTTCGTGAAATAAAATATGGAAGTGATGCTTATGTGCAATTCTCGCCATAATATCCATTAATAATGAATTGTGGTCAACAGCAACATTCGCTTCTTCAAACATTGGAGCCAGCTCAAATTGATTTGGCGCCACCTCGTTGTGACGAGTCGTTACAGGAATTCCTAACTTCATACATTCGATTTCCAATTCCTTCATATAGTTCATTACTCTTGTAGGAATTGAGCCGAAATAATGGTCATCTAACTGCTGTCCTTTTGCCGGAGAATGTCCTAACAAAGTTTTTCCAGTCATAACCAAATCCGGACGAGATTGATACAAAGCTGTATCTACCAAGAAATATTCTTGCTCCCAACCTAGAGTCGGAGAAACTTTGGTTACATTTTTATCGAAGTAAGACTTCATTACATCTGTAGCCGCTTCGTCAACAGCATTCAGCGCTCTTAACAAAGGGGTTTTATTATCTAATGCTTCTCCTGTATAAGAGATAAAAATGGAAGGAATACAAAGCGTAGTTCCCATTATAAAAGCTGGAGAAGTCGGGTCCCAAGCGGTATAACCTCTGGCTTCGAAAGTGTTTCTGATTCCACCATTTGGGAAAGAAGAAGCATCGGGCTCCTGCTGAATCAACATTCCACCACTAAATCTCTCAATCGCTCTTCCACCTTCGATTGGCGTAAAGAAAGAATCGTGTTTTTCGGCAGTTGCACCTGTCAACGGCTGAAACCAGTGTGTGTAATGCGTCACACCTTTTGATAAAGCCCAATCTTTCATAGCCACCGCCACCTGATCTGCAATATGTCTCTGGATTTTTGTTCCTTTTTTAATCGCATCCAAAATAGAATTGAAAGCTTCTTTTGTTAAATATTCTCTCATTGTTTCTTCAGAGAATACGTTTTGACAAAACAATTCTGATAGTTTTGCAGGAACTTCTACGAAATTATCTTTTCTGTAATTTCTGAAAGGAAGCTCGGCTAAGGCTTTAAATCTTAATGTTGACATAAAAGTGTGTTATTTTAAACAAGGCAAATTTACAAAAAATACAATTCAAAATAATATGACCCCTTAAAAATTAATGCTATTTATATTTAATTCCAACCCATTAATTAAAATAACCCCAAATTTTAGCGCACTATAGAATTCATCTAACCAAATTTCATATTTAATAAATGTTATCAAAATGTGAAGAAAATTTATTTTCCCTTTTATTTTAGGATATAAGTAGGAAAGTTTAACTTTAAAAACTAATACCAATCAATAACCCAAGACTCAACAAAAGACAACAAATCATTGAAATTCAATCAATTAAACAAAACATTTTGATTTAAAATAAATTTCATAACTTTGCAGACTTTTACAAAAATTTTAATATATGGCAAATTCAAGAGCAAGAGAAACCACAGAAGCTATCGAAAGATTATATGTCTCAATGAGACACTTATTCTACAGAGGATTTTTCAAACCTTCAGGAGTTTCGGGTGAGTCATTAAGAAAACTCTTAATGGTTATCAATCCGGAAATCTACGGAAGTATGAGCGTTCCCAATAAGATAGAACTGGACGGTTTGCTTTATGTTCTTGACCGTCTTCCGGAAGGTATTGAGGAATGTTCTTTTATTCACCTGACCTCTGACGAAGGCTTCGACAAAGGAAGCTTCGAACCAATCGTTCCAAAGAAAAGACGTAGAAATTGCTACAGAATCGATGAACACCAGATGAACATCGAAGTTCTTTTGGGCCGCTCTGAGATTTATGACATCCTAACACACTTGACGTTTCTTTATCTTGAAGCTGACAAAATCAAAAATATCGGATTTGATTTAGATAACGACGGTCGGCCAAAACGCATCTGGAAAATCATTGAAGAAGTTGCAAAAGGAGAAAAAAAATACAGTAGAAAAGAAAAAGAAGTTTCATTGATTCATCTTTCTTCTTTCTTGGGAAGAACCTTTGATGAGACTCTAAATGCTTACAACAGTTTCGGCGACGATCAAAATCCGGACAGACTATTCAAAATTATTTACTGGCTAGGACAAGTAAGCCTAGATGACTGGAAGGAAAACAGAGAAAGAGAAATTTACTTCTCAGCAATTCTTCAGGAAAGAGTTGGCCATCACCTTTTCGGAGAAAGATGGGCAAACAAAATTAAGAAAGTCCTGGTAGAAAACGACCTTCATATGCGTCCGCTCCACATCATCAGTGCGAATATGCATTCGGTTAAAAATATGATTTTTGCTAATGAAGCGCTGAGCAAAAAAGGAACTAAAGATGTAGACTATAAGTTGTTTGCAGAAATCAGCAACAAAAAAGAACTTCAAACGAAAGTTCTAGAATATGCTGAAAAACAGGGAATGATTTATATTGATGATAATAGCGGTAGCAATATCGACGTTCAAATCATAGACCTTGCTAAAACTGAACTTAAAAACACGGTTTTTGCGGATCAGAAATTCAAAGGAGATGATGTTATTCTGGTTTTTGACTATGCATTTGGAGAACAAGCTTTTGAGGTAATGGACGAATTGCTAAGACCTTACGAAGTGAAGGGTGAGGTTTATATGATGAAGGTTAAATCAGTTTCTATTATGGGTAAAGCCGGAATCTTAACCGGAGGAAAAGGTGATATTATGATTCCAACTTCTCACATTTTTGAAGGAACTGCTGATAATTACGTTTTCGAAAACGCTCTCAAAGCATCTGATTTTGTGGATGATGAAATCAAATCTTTTGAAGGGCCAATGGTTACCGTTTTAGGAACATCACTTCAGAATAAAGATATCCTTTCATATTTTATGACAACGTCTTGGAAAGCAATTGGACTGGAAATGGAAGGAGCTCATTATCAAAAAGCGATTCAGGTGGCAAGCAAAATCCGTCATCATATTTCTCCAGATTTGTTTGTAATGTATGCTTATTACGCTTCGGATAATCCATTGGAAACAGGAAGTACATTATCTTCAGGCGGACTTGGATTGACAGGTGTAAAACCAACTTATATGATTACGCATAAAATCATCGAGAAGATTCTTGAAAAGAAATAACAATTGAAAGCCTCCTATTTGGAGGCTTTTTTATATAAAATTCGCAATCGTGTAAATTAGCAGACCTACTATGCCACCAACAATGGTTCCGTTGATTCGGATAAATTGCAAATCTTTTCCAACTTCCAGTTCCAGCTTTCTGCTGAGTTCTTTTCCTTCCCAGTTGCCAACAGTTGTGCTGATGAGTTCACCAAAATTCTGTGTGTTTTTAAGAATATATTTATACGCTGTTAATCTCACCCAGCCATCAATTCGATCTTGGAATTGCTCGTCGTTTTGAAGATTTGCGACAAATTCGTCTATATTTTTTTTGACGTAAGATTTCAATGTAGAAACTTCCTCTGAAAGTTCTTTGATTAATGATGATTTCAAAGATTGCCAAATATCGGATGAATATTGTTTGATTTTATCACTCTGTATAAAATCTGATTTGATGGTATCAAATTCCGTTTTCCATCTTGGCTCATCTCTCAATTCTTTTGAAAAATCGAGGATTTTATTGGTAATTTCATTTCGTAACGGATGATTTCCATTTTGCTCTACTTCCAGAAAATAATCGCTCAAACCTTTGGTTATTTTTTCCGCAATTTTATTGTCAATAGATTTTGGAATCAGGAAAAAACTTTCCTTTCCTACCCTTTCAGAAATCATTTTTTGGTTTTCGAGAATGTAACCTTTGATTTGGGAGCTCAGACTGGTGATGATTTTCTGATGATCATTTTTACTGAGAAGATATTCGATCCCATTGCCTATGACTGAATTTAATTTAATGGAATCTGTCATTTCCTCAGCCTTTGAAGAGATAAATTTCACAACAGCGTCATCATCCAGCTTATTGACAATATCTTTAAGGATTGAAGATAATTCATTAATCAAAACATCTTGATTTTTCTCTTTGGAAAGCCAATCCCCAATATAAACCGAAACTTTTAGTTTCTGAATATAAGGACGAATATTTTCCGGAGAAAGAAAATTATCGACCACAAAAATCCCTAGATTATCGCCTATCTTTTCTTTAGAATTTTCGATGAGATTAGTGTGCGGAATTTTGATTCCTAACGGATAATTGAAAAGAGCAGTTACTGCAAACCAATCCGCCAAAGCTCCAACCATAGCTGCTTCTGAAAAGGCTTTAATATAACCAATCCAATGCGAGTGACTTTGTTTCTGCAAAATGGTCATTGCCATAAAAGTCATCATCATGAGGATAAATAATCCTGTTGCTAATGTCTTATATTGCCTGAGTTGCTGTTTTTTCTGTACATCATTCATATTTGAGAAAAATCGAAAATCGTTCCATACAAAATTATCAATATTTGATTAAATTAAATATTTTTACAATAAATCTATTAAGAATGCTAAAAAAGATCTTCAAGGTTTTCCTACTAGTCATTGCTGCTATAATTCTCCTAATATACGCTTCCGGTTACAGTTATTTGTTCCGCGCTATAAGACTTACTTATCTGAAAGGTGAAAATAGTTCTACGATAGAGGACGGAAAATACTTTCCCTCGAAGATTATTTCTAAAGGGCAACCAAAACCTTGGCGCAAGGATGATCTTTACAATAAAGTAAAACTGACAAGCTCTCTGAAAAAACATCTTGAAGAAACACAAACTACATCTTTTTTGGTAGTGAAAAACGGAAAAATCTTTCAGGAACATTACTTGTACGGCTATGGAAAATACAAAGTAAGCAATTCCTTTTCATTAGCTAAAACCATCACGGTTCTTCTTCTTGGAAAAGCTATTGATGATGGTAGAATTCTAAATGCAGATCAGAATTTTTCAGACTTTTATCCGGAGTTTAGTTCTAATGATTTTGGTAAAAACCTCACCCTCAGAAATCTCGCATCTATGGAAGCCGGTTTGGACTGGAAAGAAGACTATAAAAACCCTTTTCTTCCAAATGCTGCTGCATATTATGGATTTTCATTGGCAGATGTTGTCTTTAATAAAAAACTAATATCGATGCCTGGCGAAAAATTCGAATATCAGAGTGGCGCCACACAACTTTTAGGATTTGCTATTGGCAGAGCTGTGGGAATGCCTTTATCAATGTACGCATCTTCAAAACTTTGGAAACCTCTTGGTATGGAAAATGATGCGAATTGGTCTACAGACGATATGGGTATAGAAAAGTCTTTTTGCTGCATCCAGTCTAACGCAAGGGATTTTGCTAAAATCGGATATCTGCTTCTGAATAAAGGAAAAATTGACGGTGTTCCACTCATCAGCGAAAACTTTATCAATGAAATGATAACTCCTCCAGAAAACTCCTATGGTGCGTATGGAATGGGACTATGGATAAATTATGACTATAGAATTCCCCATTATTATATGCGCGGACTTAAGGGGCAATATGTAATTGTTATCCCACAATATGATATGATCATCATCCGTTTAGGAAAAGAAGAAGGCGACCAGAAAGACAGCAAAAACAGACCAAAAGAAACCGAATTTTATATTGATGAGGTATTGAAAATGATGACTAAAAATTAATCTTGCTCATAGTCCAAAATCGCAAAAACACTTAGTAGTATGCTATTTTTCAGTTTTTGTTCTGATTCTTTCTGATATTGTGCCTCATTATTGGTAGGAACATACTGTTCATAAAAATTTTTATTCCTGATGACGAATAATGCGGAACCAATAATCATTGTAAGAATATCTTCGGATCTCGGTGCGTTATGGAAAACTCCGGAAACGATCCCTCTTTTCACTATTTCTTCTATCCTTATAACACAAGTCTGATAAAATTCCAGTAGGTCATCTTTAACATTATCTAATGAGCGCATTTCCTGTGTCACAAAACCGTGAAAATAACTGTATTTGAATAGCAGTGAGATCACATAATTTACAATCTCCTTCATCTGCATCTCTGGTTTTCCCTCCTTTATAGTCTGAGCAAACTCGGAGAAACTTTCTTTTGTACGTTGCACCCGATATTGATAAAGATAGGACATCATCTTTTCCTTGGAGCCAAAGTAGTAGGAAATCATTGCAACATTAATGTTTGCCTTTGAGCAGATATCTCTAACCGAAGTACCATCAAAGCCCTTTTTTGCAATAAGCTCCTCAGCAACATCAAGAATTTTTATTTGTTTCTCTGTAAATTTTTTTCTCATATATATAGAACAGAATGTAAAAATAATATTATTTCATCAATTATAAAACATTTTAGCACTCGAATCTATTATAGAATTTGGAGGGAAATTTAAAAGAAAGTCAATGAGTTAATTCATCTCAAAATGTTTTCATTTAATTTAAACTTTTTATATTTGAATATGGATTTTCTAGATTTTCATCATCATAAACAGATTAAGCAGGGAATATATAATCTTAATCATCTAGAAGCCATTCCAGATACTATGTTTTCAGCAGGAATACATCCTAAAGATATTACACAAAACTGGAAGTCAGATTTCGAAGAAATTAAAAAAAAAACGTTAGATAAAAACTGTATTGCAGTAGGCGAGTGCGGGCTAGACGGATTAATTACAGTTGATGATAAACTGCAAAATGAAGTATTCCAGGCACAGTTATCTTGGGCAGAAGAAATAAAAAAACCTGTCATCATCCATTGCGTCAGACGTTTTTCGCAGATTCTCCATTTCAAAAAAGCTAAAATTCCATTAATTATCCACGGATTCAATAGAAAAGAAACTATTGCGGAAGAACTTCTGAACGTTGGTTTTTATCTCAGTTTTGGAAGAGCAGCTATGGAAAGTTTATCTTTGCAAAAAATTATCAGAAATATTCCCATAGACAGGTTGTTTCTGGAAACGGACAATTCGGATTTCAGCATACAAGATTTATATGAAAAAGTAGCCGAAGTTAGGTCTGTTTCTGTTGAAAATCTTAAGAATCAAATGTGGGAAAACCTTGGCAATATTCGACATAATGGATAAATACTGGCTGGAGCGTACAGAGCTGCTTATAAAAAATGAAGGATTAGAAAGATTGCAAAATGCAAAAGTCCTGGTTGTGGGATTAGGGGGAGTTGGTTCTTTTGCTGCAGAATTTCTTGCAAGAGCCGGAATCGGAACGATGATCATTGCAGACGGTGATGTGGTGGATATTACCAATATCAACAGACAGCTACCTGCATTACATTCTACAATTGGACAGCATAAAGTGGAATTGGTTGGAGACAGACTGATGGACATTAATCCAGAACTCAAGCTTACAAAAATCAACGAGTTTCTGGAGCCAGAAAGAATGGAAGAGCTCATAAAATCAGAAAAATTTGATTACGTGCTAGACTGCATAGATTCTCTCACCCCAAAACTTACGCTTATAAAAACCTGCAGACGACACAAAATTAAACTCGTTTCTTCTATGGGCGCCGGCGGAAAATCGGACCCGAGTAAAGTAATGGTGAGAGACCTTCAAAAGACAAATAACTGTTTGCTTGCAAAGCAGGTAAGAAAAAGATTAAAAAAAGAAGGAATCACTAAAGGTTTTAGGTGTGTTTTCTCTACAGAACTACAAGATGAAAACAGCCTGAAACTAACGGATGGAAGCAACTTTAAAAAATCTTTTTATGGAACAATTAGTTTTATTCCAGCCATTTTTGGATTGTATGCTGCTGCAGAGGTCATCAATTATCTAACAGGAAGAAAAAATTAATTTGAAACAGCACGGATTTCCGAAACAAGAAAAGCTGAAAAAAAAATCAGATATTGACCTTTTATTTAAAAAGGGGAAATGGCTTTCTGTGGATAATATCAGGATTATTTATCTAACTCCAAATGATACAGCCACTTTAGACAGCCACAAAACGGGAGTATCCGTATCTAAAAAATTCTTTAAAAAGGCCGTGGATAGGAATCGTTTAAAACGCTTACTCAGAGAGGCTTACAGACATAATAAATCCTTATATAAAGAAGCGTTTGGAGAGAAATCTTTGGCTATGTTATTTTGGGTCTCCAAGGAAATGCCTGAACATTACTCAGATTTGGAAAAGAATTTCCTTGAACTTTGTAAAAAGAAAATAAGATAATTTTCTTTTTTAATTTGTAATTTTAATCTTATAAAAATTACAAATGAGTGATATTTTACCTTACATCCTGAGTTCCTTCATTGGAATCGGTCTTGCAGCGGCATCAGGATTTCGTGTTTTTTTACCTTTGTTTGCCGTGAGTCTTGCCTCCTACCTTGGCTGGATTCCTATGAATGATAACTTCCAATGGTTGTCTGGTCTGCCCACACTCATTGTAACAGGCGTCGCAACACTAGTAGAAATTCTGGCTTACTACATTCCCGTGGTTGATAATTTTCTTGATACCGTAACTGTTCCGCTCGCAACAGTAGCTGGCTCTGTTCTTTTTGCAAGTCAGTTTATAGAGTTGGGTACATTTCCACAATGGGCTTTAGCAATCATTGCAGGCGGAGGAACGGCAGCAACTATAGCAGCAGGTTTTGCTGGAACACGCGCCGCTTCTACCGCAACTACAGCAGGAATAGGTAATAACGTCATCGCGACAACAGAAACAGCCGGAGCAGGATTGATGTCTGTTCTATCAATCTTTTTACCGGTCCTTGCTTTCATATTGGCGTTAGCTCTTTTGCTTTTAGTTATCATTTTCGGAAGAAAAATCTGGCGAAAAATCAGAAATACAGCTAGCTATTGATAATCCATAAAAAAACCACCAAAATTTAGTGGTTTTCTAATATCTAGACTCTAAAATCTATTATCTTACTTGTTATAAAGCTCTTCAACCTTATCCCAGTTAATCACATCAAAAAACGCAGACACATAGTCAGGTCTTCTGTTTTGGTAATTTAGGTAATACGCGTGCTCCCAAACGTCTAATCCAAGAATTGGAGTTCCTTGCACATCAGCAACCGGCATTAGCGGATTATCTTGATTCGGAGTTGACGAAACAACCACAGAACCATCAGAATTTTTCACCAACCAAGCCCAACCAGAACCAAATCTAGTCTTAGCTGCGTTAGAGAAATCTTCTTTAAATTTCTCAAAACCACCGATTTTCTCGATTTCAGCTTTCACATTTCCAACCGGCTCTTTGCTTCCGCCTGGAGTCAAAAGTTCCCAGAAAAGTGAATGGTTAAAATGTCCGCCTCCGTTATTTCTCACGGCTGGTTTATCTGTACCTGTTTTTTGGATTTCTTCAAGAGATTTTCCTTCAAGATCTGTTCCTGCAATTGCATTATTAAGATTATCCACATAAGCTTGGTGGTGCTTAGTGTGGTGGATTTCCATTGTTTTCGCATCGATTGTTGGTTCCAACGCATCGTACGCATAAGCTAATTTTGGTAATTCGAATGCCATAGTTTCGTATTTATTTTGTTATTAATAAATGAATTGGTCAAAAATACTCAATAATTATTCCTTAATCCAATTATCGCACTCATTTTATAAATATTTAACATCGAAATTTTTAATAAATTTTGCCGTAACTTTGACCCATTCTAAATAATTACAAACACCATTTTAATTATTTGGGCAGCTTTATCCGCCTTCCGCTCCCAATCTTTTTTGCAAGAAGATTTCAGTTCAAAAAAAATTGAAGAACACGCAAAAAAGGATTTCCGCTCAAGTCGGGCTGCAACAATTCAACGTTTTAAACATTGGATTTCAATCTAACATCTAAATTCTAACATCTAATATCTACATCCAAAATGTTTGATATCAACAACATAAAAACACAATTCCCAATTCTGAATCAGCAAGTAAACGGAAAACCATTGGTTTATCTGGACAACGCCGCGACTTCCCAAAAACCGATTTCAGTTTTAGAAACTTGGGAAAAATATTACGAAACCATCAATGCGAATGTTCATCGTGGGATTCACACTTTGAGCCAGATTGCAACAGAAGAAATGGAACTTTCCAGACAGAAAATCCAAAGATTCATCAATGCAAAACACGATTACGAAGTTATTTTCACAAAAGGAACAACCGAAGGAATCAATTTGGTGGCTTATGCTTTGACGAATCAAATCAAGAAAGACGATGAGATTATCATTTCCTATTTAGAACATCACTCCAACATCGTTCCGTGGCAGATGCTTTGCGAAAGAACAGGCGCAAAACTTCGCGTCATACCAATGGATGAAAACGGAATCCTTCAAATCGATGTTTTGGATTCTTGGTTGAACGAAAAAACGAAAGTTGTTTCTGTAAATCAAGTTTCTAACGCTTTGGGAATCATCAATCCAATCGAACAAATCATTGAAAAAACAAGAAGCCTTTCCAACGCTTATGTTTTAATAGACGGTGCTCAATCTTCGCCGCATTTCAAAATTGATGTTCAGAAAATGGACTGCGATTTCTTTGTTTTCTCAGGTCACAAGATGTATGCACCAATGGGAACCGGAATTCTTTATGGGAAAGAATCTGTTTTAGAAAATCTTCATCCATTCCACGGCGGGGGAGAAATGATTGCGGTTTGTAGTTTCGAGAAAACGACTTATGCAGGTTTACCATTCAAATTCGAAGCAGGAACTCCGAATGTTGGTGGGAATATTGCTTTAGGTTCAGCAGTAGATTTCATTAATCAAATCGGTCACGACAATCTTCAAATCCACGAAAACGAACTTCTAACTTACGCTCAGAAAAAACTTCTGGAACTGGACGGAATCAAAATTTATGGAGAAAAAGCCAATAGAACTGGTGTTGTTTCTTTCAATTTGGAAGGTGTAGGAATTGCTTCTGATACAGGTATGATTCTCGATAAAATGGGAATTGCTGTGAGAACAGGACATCATTGTACTCAACCAATTATGGATTTCTTCAACATTGCCGGAACTGTTCGTGCAAGTTTTGCGGTTTACAACACTTTGGAAGAAATTGATATTCTGGTTGAGGGTGTGAAAAAAGCTCAGAGAATGTTGGTTTAAATCAATTATTCAAATAAAAACTTAAAAGCCCTTTCAGATTTGGAAGGGTTTTCTATTATCTGACAAATTGTATTGTTTTTTCCTGTGGCATAGCTCTTGTGAAATTATACTCCAACATAGAACCTGATTGATTTTCTAAGAAATATAGAGAAACAATTTTTATATTAATTAAGATTAATGACATTATGTCATCAACGATATTATGACAGAATTTGAAAATATCAATTTTGAAAAGATCCTGGACGATGGTCTCGGAATCATCGCAGAAGAAATTAATTTTTCGGACTTAGATGAGATAGAGAACCATCAGTCTCAAGACCTTTTCCCGATTCTTCCTGTAAGAAATATGGTAATGTTCCCGTCTGTGGTTACACCAATTACCGCTGGAAGGGAAAAATCTAAAAAATTGCTGGAAGATGCACAAAAGGAAAATAAATTTATAGGAATTATCTGCCAAAAAAACCCAAATGAGGAAAATCCAACAGAGAAAGACCTTTACATTATCGGAACTTTGGCAAAGGTCATCAAGATCATCAAACTTCCGGAAGGCAATATTACAGCCATTACGAAAGGTTATTACCGATTCAAAATCAAGAAAATGGTTTCTAAGGAACCTTATTTTATTGCCAAAATCATAACTCAAAAAGATTTTAAACCAAAAGATAAGGAAGAATTTCTAGCTTTGATGGACAATATCAAAGAGCTGGCGGAAAAAATCATCAATATTGATCCAAATATTCCGAATGCTGCTCAGTTTGCGCTTAAAAACATCGAAGGTGAAGAAGAGCTGTTGAATTTTGTTTCTGCCAACGGTAATTTTTCTTCTGACAAAAAACAAAAATTGCTAGACGAAAAGACATTGATTGGACGGGCTAACGCTTTATATGAAATGATGCATGATGATTACCGTCATTTGGAATTAAAAAATCAGATTCATCAAAAAACAAGCAAAGATCTTGACAAACAGCAAAGAGAGTATTTCCTGAACCAGCAGATTAAAACCATTCAGGAAGAGTTGGGTGGTGGCGCAGAATCTGATGTAGATGAGCTCAAGAAAAAAGCGGGAAAAATCTCTTGGAGTACTGAAGTTGAAAGTCACTTCCAGAAAGAATTGCAAAGGCTTCAGCGGCAGCATCCAAACTCGCCAGATTATAATGTTCAGCGAAATTATTTGGACTTTTTTACAGATTTGCCTTGGGAACACTATTCTAAGGATCATTTTGATCTCAACAAAGCCGAAAAGTTTCTAGATAAAGAACATTTTGGATTAGAAGATATCAAGAAAAGAATTTTGGAACACATCGCTGTTTTGAAATTGAAAAATAATATGAAATCTCCGATTCTTTGTCTAGTTGGGCCTCCAGGAGTTGGAAAAACGTCGCTTGGAAAATCAATTGCAGATTCTTTGGGTAGAAAATACGTTCGGGTTTCTCTCGGAGGTTTGCATGATGAAAGTGAAATCCGTGGGCACAGAAAAACGTATATCGGGGCGATGGCGGGAAGAATTCTTCAATCCATCAAAAAATCTGGCACATCCAATCCGGTAATTGTTTTGGATGAGATTGATAAGATTGGACAGGGAATTCATGGGGATCCAAGTTCAGCCTTATTAGAAGTCCTTGATCCTGAACAAAATAACAACTTCTACGATAATTTCCTCGAAATTGGTTACGATCTTTCGAAAGTAATGTTTATTGCAACAGCTAACTCATTGTCCTCCATTCAGCGTCCTCTTTTGGACAGGATGGAAATCATCAGCATTGCAGGTTATACTTTGGAAGAAAAAATAGAGATTGCAAAAAGACACTTAATCAAAAAACAAATTCAGGAAAATGGTTTGGATGCCAAATCACTGAAAATCGGCAATGCTGAACTAAAACATATCATTGATGCTCATACTTCTGAAAGTGGGGTGAGAACTTTGGAAAAAAGAATTGCAGGAATTGCGCGATGGGTTGCTTTGCAGCTCGCTATGGAAAAGCCATATAACCCAAAAATATCTATTGAAAAAGTGGATGAAATTCTTGGTGTTCCGAGACCGAAAACATTGTCGGAGATTACAGATGTACCTGGTGTTGTAACTGGTTTAGCTTGGACAAGTGTTGGTGGTGACATTTTATTCATAGAGAGTATTCTTTCCAAAGGAAAAGGAGGTCTTACAATGACCGGAAATCTTGGAAACGTGATGAAAGAATCTGCGACAATTGCTCTAGAATTCATCAAAGCCCATTACGAGGAATTGGGAATTTCGGAAGATGATATTGAAAAGAAAAACATCCACGTTCACGTTCCAGAAGGCGCAACGCCGAAAGACGGACCTTCTGCCGGAATCGCAATGCTGACTTCTATGGTTTCTAGCTATAAAAATAAAAAAGTAAAATCTCATTTGGCAATGACTGGCGAGATTACACTTCGTGGAAAAGTTCTTCCAGTTGGTGGGATTAAGGAAAAATTGTTGGCTGCAACAAGAGCCGGCATCAAAGAAGTGATTCTTTGTGAGGCGAACAGAAAAGATGTGGAGGAAATTAGAAAAGATTACCTTAAAAACCTGAAAATTAATTATGTTAATAATATGAGTGAGGTTATTGAAATCGCTTTGAAATAAACTTGACATAGCCTATAAGATATCCGTCCTAACCAGACGGATATTTTTATTTTATAAACTTGTCAAAAGATAATCTTCAGACCCAAAAAAATTTAATTAGAACTCGCTGCCACTTGATTTCATATGCCATCGATGGATGCTTAATATATCATCAAGAAAAAAAATGAAACTTTATTTAGCTGAAAATGAAAGGGAAGATAATCTTACTTGTTGTATCATAATTTCTCAATAGCTTTCAGAACCTGATCTTTTTCAGAAACCATTGCTTCCAGGTGATCTGTTTTATATTCCAGAAATTGTTTTGGTTCCGAAGCATTGCTGTAAAGGAGCATGCCTTGCTCAAAAGGAACTGTTTTATCATTTTTACTGTAGATAAAGAGTTTAGGAAGTCCGGCGAGAGATTTTACATCTTCTTTTGCAGAATAAGGAGAAACAACAAATTTCTCAATAACTTCCTTATACTCGGGCTTAAAAAAAATTGCAATATCTGTGAATGATGACATGCCGCCATCCAAAATAAGACCTGAGATTTTCGATAGGTTATCTTTTGCCAGATGTGCGGCGATCTGTGATCCTAAGGAAGCACCATAAAGATAGATTTTTGTATTGCTGATGTCTTTTCTCAATAAAAGATGATCAAACATTTTCTGGCCGTCTGCAGCCACATTAAGATGTGATGGTTTTCCTGTAGATTTTCCGTAACCTCTCATATCAATCATTACAACCTGAAATCCTGCTTCCACCAAAGGTTTTGTCATAAACTGATAAGTGGATATATTACCACCTGCGCCGTGGAAAAAAAGGATTGTTTTTTTGATTTGTTTTGATTGTGGCTTTAAAACTACTGCTGTTATCGTGTCACTTTCAACGGGAAGGCTGATGTTTTCGATGTTTTTGAATTCTAACGTTTTCATTTCCTTTTTAGGCTGATAGAATTTGTCATCCATCTGAGCTTTAGAAAAGAACGAAACTAATACTAAAAATAATGTGAAAAATAATGATGTTTTCATAGCTGTTGAATTATTTATTTGATGGTTCGAAGATAGAGCAGCTGGATCGCTAAAAGAAATTAATCCGACTGAACTGTACAAAACAATGACTGAATTGTAAAATCATCAAACAAAAAAAAGAGACTTGCGAATAAGTCTCTTTATATATAATCAATCAGTTTAATCCTTCATTCTGGCGATGACGTCTATTCCACCTTTGGTTTTGTCGCCAATCTTACAAAGGATCTCAGTATTGAGCGGAAGGAAAACATCCATCCTAGATCCGAATTTGATAAATCCAAACTCGTGTCCTGCTTTTGCTTTGTCTTCGATGTTACAATAGAAAACAATTCTTCTGGCGACATAACCAGCAATCTGTCGAAAAACGACCTGATGGTTTGTCATACTTTTTACCGCCACAGTTGTTCTTTCATTTTCCGTGGAAGATTTTTCGTGCCACGCTACCAGATATTTCCCTGGATGGTATTTTTTGTAGGTCACATCTCCACTCACCGGATATCGGCAGATATGAACATTGAGCGGCGACATAAAAATAGAAACTTGGATGCAATTGGCTTTCAGCACCTCATCTTCGAAAACTTCTTTAATCATCACCACTTTACCATCAACAGGTGCTACTACGTTTTCGGTATGATCCAGAATGGCTCTGTACGGAACCCGGAAAAACCAGAAAATAAGTCCTAACATTATTAAAAGAGGGATCATAATCACCAATGACCAAAGGTGCAGGTAATAAATGGAAACTGCCCCGACAAATGCAATAAACAGTATTGCAACGATCAATGTACCTTTCGATTCTTTATGTAATTTCATATGCTGTTTCTAAAATAATTTTTCTAAAATAAAATAGAGATAAATAACCGGCGCACAGATTATGAAGCTGTCTAACCTATCCAAAACGCCACCGTGACCGGGAATAATGTTTCCGCTGTCTTTGACTGCAAAACTACGCTTTAGCTGACTTTCTACCAAATCACCCAATGGAGCAAAGATAGAAACCAGCAATCCGACAACCATCCAGTTGCCTCTCAGTTCAGGAAAGTACTGCTCTACAAAGAATCCTAAAACCAATGTGAGTACTACGCCACCCGCAAACCCTTCCCACGTTTTTTTAGGGGAGATTTTAGGCGCCATCTTATGTTTTCCAAAAAATTTTCCTGTGAGATAAGCAAAAGTATCGCTGCTCCAGATCAAAACAAAAAGCATAAATACCTCTAGTGTAAAAGATTTTTCCGGATCAAGCGTGCTGAATTTTGGCAAGCCAAGAGCAAACCCAAAAGGCAAAGCGAGATAAACTACAGTGAAAATCAGTTTTCCGTTTTCAAAATAAAGCTCTTTGGGAAATTTAAATAATGTGATGGCGGCTATGGGAATCAGTGCCAGAGAAAGCATTTCGCTCAGATTGACATGGAAGAAAAAACCGTGATAAAAAAACCGTTTAGTGAAAGTGTAATAAATAAATGCTGCAATTGGAAAAACAAGCCATTTATAGATACTGTTATCAAATTTCATGATTCTGACGCATTCAAAAATGCCAACGGCAAAAAAGAATGTAATCAGTCCATAAAAAAGATATTGCTGTTTAACTTCCGGAAGAAAGCTGCTGAACAGATATGCGCCGAGTGGCGTGGTACAAATGGCTATGACCAGAACATAAACAAGTCCCGACAGTGAGCGCTGAAAAAAATTTTTATCCAAAGCTGAAATTTAATCTTCCAGCAAAAGTAAGAAAAGTTTGGTATTATCCTTATTAGGTGTATCCAATTTGGACTGACTTCCGCTAATTGAGGTGAGGTTTTTAAGATTTCCTGCACGTTTTACCTTCATCATAGCTTCGTTCAGATTGCTTGCAATTTGTGAAACATTAGCCATAATAATGATTTTGCTTGGCAAGCGAGAGGAATGATAATGCAGGATATTGTTATGAGACAGCATGATTCTCCCATCAAAAGCTATCAGATACTCGCAGGTAATAAATGCGGCATCATTATCTTCTGTAAGTTCTGGAGAATATTTGCATTTGATTACATCAAGAAAATTCCTTAGATCCTGATCCCAGCAAAATACGTCGTTAATCTGTTCTATCTTGATGATCTGGTTCAGGGTCTGCAAAGCTTCAGACTCATCTGCACAATAATTAAAGAATCCCCCGGAATGCGTAAAGAGCTGGGCAAACTTGTAGTCCAGATCTGCATCACGAAGTTGATCCGCCAGTTTGGTAACATCCGGCTCTTCTTCCTCAGACTGATTCATTATTTTATTAACGAATTTCTTGAACAGGCTCAATTACTGTGATTTTTTTTGTTTATTAATTACAAATGTAAAGAATAATTATAATAATCTAAAAACCAAAATATTGTTTTAATAAAAAAAATCCTAGCACAACTAGGATTTTTTTTATATAAAATGAGTTTTAAAAAATTAACTCTCTGTATTTAAGACGTTTCCAGCATCTGCGGGATTATCTAAATTTGATACCGGTTTTTCTGTCAATTCTGGATCCCAAGCTCTTTTTCCGAAAATTTCTTCAAGATCTTCGCGGAAAATTACTTCTTTGTCTAACAACTTCTGCGCTAGTGCATCTAACTTATCTCTGTTTTCTGTAAGGATATTAACTGCTCTTTGATATTGCGTTTCGATCAATTTACTAATCTCCTCATCTATTACTTTGGCCGTCTGTTCAGAATATGGTTTTCCGAAGTTATATTCCGACTGCCCAGAACTGTCATAGTAAGAAATGTTTCCAACTTTATCATTAAGACCATAAATTGTAACCATAGCCTGAGCTTGTTTGGTCACTCTTTCTAGATCGGACAATGCACCTGTAGATATATTTCCAAAAACAGCCTGTTCCGCAGCTCTACCGCCCAGGGTTGCACAGATCTCATCTAGCATCTGTTCTGTGGTGGTCAGTTGTCTCTCTTCCGGAAGATACCAAGCTGCACCAAGAGAACGCCCTCTTGGAACGATGGTAACCTTTAATAACGGTGCAGCATGCTCTACCAACCAAGAAATTGTCGCATGACCAGCTTCGTGGAAGGCCACTCTTTTCTTTTCCGAAGGTTTTATTGCTTTATTTTTCTTCTCAAGACCGCCGATTATTCTGTCCACAGCATCTAGAAAATCTTGTTTTGTAACCGACTCGTGTGAGTTTCTAGCAGCGATAAGAGCCGCTTCGTTACAAACGTTTGCAATATCTGCTCCGCTGAATCCCGGTGTTTGCTTAGCTAAGAATTCTCTGTCAATATTCGGATCGAGTTTAATCTTTGCCAAATGAACTTCAAAGATTTGTTTTCTCTCGTGTAGCTCCGGTAAATCAACATAAATTGACCTATCAAAACGCCCAGCTCTCATCAATGCTTTATCCAGAATATCTGCTCTGTTGGTGGCTGCCATTACAATAACGTTGGTATCTGTTCCGAAACCATCCATTTCTGTAAGAAGCTGGTTTAATGTGTTTTCTCTTTCGTCGTTTCCGCCTGAGAAATTGTTTTTGCCTCTAGCTCTACCAATGGCATCAATTTCATCGATAAAGATAATCGCAGGAGATTTTGCCTTAGCTTGAGCAAAAAGGTCTCTTACTCTGGAAGCTCCAACACCCACAAACATTTCTACGAAATCTGAACCAGACAATGAGAAGAAAGGAACTTTTGCTTCACCAGCCACAGCTTTTGCAAGCAATGTTTTACCTGTTCCCGGAGGACCTACTAAAAGAACTCCTTTTGGAATCTTACCTCCCAATTTTGTATATTTTTCAGAGTTTTTAAGGAAATCTACAACTTCCTGCACTTCTTCTTTTGCACCTTCTAAACCGGCAACATCTTTAAATGTTACTTGGATTTTATCCTTTTCATCGAACAACTTAGCTCTAGATTTACCTATGCTGAAGATCTGTCCGCCAGGACCACCTGCGCCACCGCCCATCTTTCTGAAAAGGACAAAATAAAATAACGCCATAATCCCAATCCAGAATAATGCTGTAAAAAGAAGATCTGAGAAAAAGCCCTGACTTTTCCCAAATTCTATTTTTGCCTGTTTTGGAAGTTTGGAATTGATATTATCAAACTTCTCCTGAAAATATCTTAAATCTCCATAAGTTAATACAAAATCTGGACTCGGCTTCACGTTTATCATAGAAAGCGGATCGCTTTTCTTTTCGCCTTTTTGCAGTTCAGACTTAGCCTCCTTAGTAAGATAAACATCCGCTTTAAAGCTATCTCTGTAAACCATTACTTCACTGACTTTGCCTTGCTGAACCAATCCGTAAAATTCTTTTTCATCTATATTTTTCACCATAGAATCTCCCAATAATCCCGGAAGAAATATGAGTAAAATAATTCCTAATAAAACTGGTATGAACCAATTGAATCCTTTATTATTCATTTTTGTTTTTTAAAAAAATTTATTGATGCCCATATTGCATCTTTAGCTTTCGATTTTTGTGATCTTAGCATCGCCCCAAAGTTCTTCTATGTCATAGTAATCACGTATCTGTTTTTGGAACACGTGTACTACAACGGAAACGTAATCTACCAAAACCCACATTGCATTTTCCGTTCCTTCTACATGCCAAGGTCTTTCTCTGATATCATTTCTGACTTTTTTTTCTATGTTGCCCGCTATTGCAGAAACCTGCGTATTAGAGTTTCCGCTGCAGATGACAAATGTATCTGCTACTGAATTTTCTATGCCCGATAGATCAAAGATCTGAATATCTTCTCCTTTTGTATCCTGAATCGCTTCTACGATCTTGTCGACTAATAATTGTTTTTCTGTACTTTTACTCATTCAAAAAAATTGTGTAATTGCAAATTTATTGATTTTTATCTATTTATCTTTGTTTAGGGCCTCATAATCTCATAAAGTTTTCATAAATGAACCGTTTACTCTATCTCGAAAATTGTGTTTCTACGCAAGACGAAATCATAAACCTCATTAATGAAGACGAAACAACCGCCGTTTTTACCTTTAATCAAACCAAAGGCCGCGGCCAATATGGTAATAAATGGGAAGTGATTCCGAACGAGAACCTTGCTTATTCTATAGCTGTAACCAGTGATGAGATAAATATTTCCGATGTGTGCCTCAATTATTATACCGCCATTATCGTCAGAGATTTTTTAGACAATCTGACAAAAGCATCTGTATACATAAAATGGCCAAATGACATCATTCTGAACGGAAAAAAGGTTTGCGGGATCCTCATCGAGAAAACAAAAAAGAACGGTAACGACTATTTTATTATCGGTATTGGAATTAATATCCTTCAAAAAGATTTTAGCAATCTGCCCAAAGCCGGCTCAATCCTTTCTGTTACAGGCGTCAATATTGATTTGATAACGTTTATTCAGGATTTTCATACTTACTTTATTTCCAGAATTATGAATATCCCGGATGAAGAAAAAATTCTTGAACAATATAATTTACATCTTTTCAAAAGGGATACAATTTCGGTTTTTCAGAAAAACAAAGTGCGACAAAATGGCATAGTTAAAAACGCTGACAATGCAGGATATCTGTGGATTGATTTAGAAAATGAAGGATTACAAAAATTCTTTCATAAAGAAATCGAAATGCTTTACTGAGTTTACTGATTGGCTCTCTTGATGTAAAGATGTGCTGCTATAGGTGCAAAAACGATGTTTGGCAGCCACATAGCCAGCAACGGTGGTAATGTCTTATTCTCCGAAACGACATTAAGAACCTGAAAAGAAAATACGAACAAAAACGCCAGAGCAATTCCCAAAGCAAGATTCAGCCCAAGCCCACCACGTTTTTTCTGCGAAGACAAGGATAATCCCAGAAAAGTCAGAATAATAATAGAAAATGGCATAGATGTCCTTTGGTACAGCTCGTTATAAAAAGAAGTAACATTACTGTTTCCTTTCATTTTTTCACGTTTTATCATTTCAATCAGTTCCGGTGTTGTTTTGTTCTGCGCAACCAAAACATCCGGAAAGAGCTCCGATGGTGGCATCTTAAAATCCTGTATTTTAGATGCTCCATTTGCAAGCAGCTCAGTATCGTCTTTTCTCACGGTTCTCTCGGAAAAATTATTTACTGTAAAGTATTTTTTCTTTGGCTCCCACTGGATATCCATTGCTGTGATCTGATAGATTAGTTTTTTGTTTTTATCAAACCTCTGATACATATACCCAGAACCGCGGTTTTCCTTTTTATTATAGCTGTTTACAAAAATATATTCGCTGGGATTGAGGTTGGAAGCAATAGTTACATTACCCAATAACTTTTCTCTGTTCATCGAATTGTACGTGTACGGCTCCAACACATTTTTTTTGATGTTGGACCAAGGCAAGATGAAGTGATTGAGCGCTAAGGTAAAACATGCGATAAGAATCGATGTAATAAGATATGGCCTTGCAAATCTGTGAAAACTGGCACCGCTGCTGATGATTGCAACAATCTCTGTATTATTAGCCATTCTGGAGGTAAAGAAAATGACTGTAATAAAAATCAATATCGACATAAATGTCAGTATGAGATTCAGAATCCAGAACGGATAAAAATTCAGAAGAAAATAACCCACCGTAAAACCATTACTCTCTATCCTCGGTGTTTTAGATTGTACATCTACTACCAAGACTATAACAGAAAGCAACATCAGCATGAAAATGAGTGTTCCCAGGTATTTTTTAATGACGTAAAGATCTATGATTTTCATAAAGTCAGGTAGTGGAGTTAGGTGATGGATGTTTACTTATTAATTTGCTAGAATCCGTTTTACTTTTTACGCTTCACTTTTTACTTCCTAAAGCCTTGTCTTTAACTGAGGAATAATCTGCTCTTTCCACTGGTAGAAATCTCCTGCAACAATATGTTCTCTCGCAACTTTCACTAAATCGAGATAAAACGCAAGGTTATGAATGGAAGCAATTTGTTTTGCCAGATATTCCTTTGCCACGAAAAGATGTCTTACATAGGCTTTGCTGTATTCCTGATCCACAAAACTTGTCCCAAACTCATCCAACGGAGAAAAATCGGTTTTCCATTTTTCATTTTTCATATTCATGACGCCCTGCCAAGTGAATAGCATTGCATTTCTGGCATTTCTCGTCGGCATCACACAATCCATCATATCTACCCCAAAACCAATGCTTTCCAAGATGTTCCAAGGTGTGCCAACACCCATCAGATATCTTGGTTTGTCTTTTGGGAGAATGTCTGTCACTTCATTCGTTATTCTGTACATTTCATCTTCCGGCTCGCCTACGGAAAGTCCGCCGATAGCATTCCCATCGGCTCCGGCTTCTGAGATAACCTCGGCCGAAATCTTTCTAAGGTCAGAAAAACAAGAGCCCTGAACAATCGGGAATAGCCTCTGTTTGTGGCCATACAATTCTTTGTTCTCTTCGGTCCAGCTAATACATCTTTTCAGCCAGCGGTGTGTGAGTTCCATGGAGGTTTTCACAGCATTGTAATCACTTGGGTAAGCAATACACTCATCAAATGCCATAAAAATATCTGCGCCTATATGTCTTTGGATTTGCATAGAAACCTCTGGTGACATAAAGTGAAGACTACCATCGATATGAGATTTGAACTTCACGCCTTCTTCCGTAATCTTTCTGCTTTTTGCCAAAGAAAAAACCTGATATCCGCCGGAATCGGTAAGTATTGGCCTGTCCCAATTCATAAATTTATGAAGACCGCCTGCCTGTTCCATAATATCCATTTTAGGACGCAGCATCAGGTGATAGGTGTTGCCGAGAATAATCTGTGCTTTGATGTCTTCTTTAAGCTCTCTCTGATGCACTGTTTTTACAGATGCAACCGTTCCAACCGGCATAAAAATAGGAGTTTGGATGGTTCCGTGATCTGTAGTGATAATACCTGCTCTCGCTTTTGATTCCGAGTTTTTTTCGATTTCAAAAAATTTCATTGTATGTAGTAGATTTCGTCTCCGGCTTTTGCCGAACGTCATTCGTATGTTAATAATTCTATCTTGCCTGTGCCGGAATTCCGCTGTTTTCCTTTAGTTTTTTATTGATGAAAGCCTCGGCCTTAGGATCTTTTGACACTATAATTTTCTGTGCCCTGTCCAGTATCTCTTTCATAGTGTCCGGGTCGGTCATATAATATTTATAGCTATCCGTAAATAGTTGCCCATTGATATTATATTTTTTCAGGATAAATCTTGTGGCATTTTCTGTATTGATACTACCGCCTATGGTGTAGCTCTGCTCATTAATTGCAAAATCTGCAATAATCTCAGACAATTTTTCCTCAGATAAAACATCTTTCGGCTTTTCTATTGCCTCCGTACAAGATAATGTAAAAACCGCGAGAAATAAATATGCTATAAAATGTCTCATCCTATAATTTCCCGATTAAACTTTTCCATTTAAGGTTCAAAACACCAAAAACAGCTTCCTGGATAATTCCGCCATTCATTTTACTTTCACCTTCCGTTCTATCCGTAAAGATTATAGGCACCTCTACGATTTTTAGATTTTTCTTAAATACTCTGTATTTCATCTCCACCTGGAAACCATAGCCTTTCAGCTTGATCTTATCCAGCCCGATCGCTAAAAGTGTTTCTTTGCGAAAGCAGACAAAACCTGCCGTAGTATCATGGATTGGCAACCCCAGCACAAATCTTACATATTTTGAGGCAAAGTAAGAAAGCAACACTCTTCCCATTGGCCAATTCACAACATTCACGCCCTGAGAGTAGCGGGACCCCACCGACATATCTGCACTTTTACAAGCTTCATATAGTTTTGTCAGATCTTTTGGATTATGAGAAAAATCGGCATCCATCTCAAAAATAAAATCATAATCGTTATGAATCGCCCACTGAAAACCGTGGATGTAGGCTTTGCCCAGCCCATCTTTTATTTTCCTAATTGTAAGATGAAGTTGCAACGGATATTTTTCACGAAGTTTCTTAACGATCTCAGCCGTTCCATCCGGTGAAGAATCATCTACCACCAACACGTGGAAATCTTGCTGCAGAGCAAAAACCGCCGAAATAATCTTTTCGATGTTTTCTTTCTCGTTATAAGTCGGAATAATGACAAGCTTCTTCATCCAATAAAATAATTTGCAAAGATAATCTTTTACAAGCTAATGTTTTTTCAGAGTAAAATAAATTAACTTTTTTTAACCCGTACAAAACCATTTTAGCTGTAGGCGCTGCATTTTTAATATCCTTGATACAAATTAAAATTTATATTATTTTATCCTCGTAAACAAAGCTTTGGAGATATTTTTTATTAATTTTGAAAATCATCAAAAAATAAAAATGAAACGATTCTCAATCCTGACTGCTGTCGCAGTCGTTTTCTACACAGGAGTCAATGCACAGTCTATGGCAAAACCCAATTACCCAAAAGCCCAGAAAGGCAATCAAACGGACAATTATTTCGGTACACAGGTCGCAGATCCTTTCCGCGATCTGGAAAATGATTCCGAAGCTACAAAAAAATGGGTAGACGAAGAGGTGGCTTATAGCCAAAACTATCTCTCCAAAATCCCTTTCAGAGAAACCATTAAGAATCAGTTGCGGGACATCTGGAACTATGAAAAAATAGGAGCACCGTTCAAAGAAGGTGATTATACTTATTATTACAAAAACAACGGGTTACAAGCACAATCGGTACTTTACAGAACTAATAACAAAACCAAAAAAGTCGAGGTTTTCCTAGATCCTAATACGTTTTCTGAGAAAGGCACTACCTCACTTTCCAACCTGTCGTTCAACAAAAAAGGGAATCTTGCCGCCTACTCTATTTCTGAAGGTGGAAGCGACTGGAATAAAATCATCATCATCGACGCAATCAGCAAAAAACAAATTGATGAAACAATTGTGGATGTGAAATTCAGTGGCATTGCTTGGAAAGGTGATGAAGGTTTCTACTACTCCAGCTATGACAAACCAAAAGAAGGAACGGTACTTTCCGGAATGACGGATAAACACAAGGTTTATTTCCATAAGCTGGGCACAAAAAAATCCGAAGATCAGCTGATTTTCGGCGGCGAAAAAACACCCAGAAGATATCTGTCTGCAGGTGTTTCAGAAGATCAGAGATTTCTCATCATCTCTGCAGCCAACGCAACCAACGGAAACGAACTGTATATAAAAGATTTGAAAAACGGTGGCGATTTTGTGCAAATCAACAAAGGTTTTGACATCAATGCGGATATTGTGGATACACAGGGTGATGACCTATTCATCTTCACCGATAAAGATGCTCCTAATATGAAGCTAGTAAAAGTAAGCATCAAAAATCCAAACCCAGAAAACTGGAAAGATGTGATTCCAGAAACGGAGAATGTACTCAGCGTTTCTGAAGCTGGCGGTTACTTCTTCGGTAAATATATGAAAGATGCCATCAGCCTAGTGAAGCAATTCGACAAAACTGGGAAAGTGGTGAGAGAAATTGTATTACCAGGCAAAGGAACTGTTTCTGGATTTGGTGGCAAAAAAGAGGATAAAGATATCTATTACTCATTTACAAACTATATTACGCCGGGAACCATTTACAAGTATAATGTAGCATTAGGAAAATCGGAGATCTACGAGAAGCCAAATGTGAAATTCAACCCAGAAAATTACATTTCTGAGCAAGTTTTTTATACTTCGAAAGATGGTACAAAAGTTCCGATGATGATCAACTATAAAAAAGGAACAAAGCTGAATGGTAAAAATCCGACGATTTTATATTCTTATGGTGGATTCAACATCAGCCTTCAACCAGCATTCTCTGTTGTTAATGCGATCTGGATGGAAAATGGTGGTATCTATGCGGTTCCAAACATCCGAGGTGGTGGCGAGTATGGAAAAAAATGGCATGATGCCGGTACAAAACTGCAAAAGAAAAATGTATTTGAAGATTTCATTGCTGCCGGAGAATATCTACAAGCAAAAGGTTATACATCCAAGGAATATATGGCGCTTTCCGGACGTTCCAACGGTGGTTTGCTAGTGGGCGCAACGATGACTATGAGGCCAGATCTGGCAAAAGTGGCGTTTCCCGGAGTTGGTGTTCTGGATATGCTTAGGTATAATAAATTCACCGCTGGAGCGGGTTGGTCCTACGATTATGGAACCGCTGAAGACAGCAAGGAAATTTTCGAGTATCTTAAGTCTTACTCACCTGTTCACAACGTCAAAGCCGGAACCTGCTACCCTTCTACTATGATTATCACGAGTGGTCATGATGACAGAGTGGTTCCTGCACATTCCTTCAAATTCGGGGCAGAACTACAGGAAAAGCAAGCATGCAGCAATCCAATATTACTCAGAATTGAAAAAAATGCAGGACACGGTGCAGGAAGATCTACGGAACAAGTTATTGGCGAAAACGCTGACCTGCTCGGTTTTGCGCTTTATGAAATGGGAATCAGATCTCTGAATTCATCAAAATAAAATTATTAAAATCCTGAAATTGTTCAGGATTTTTTGTTGTAAGAGTATTAAAAAATATCAGCCCTAGTCATTACGAATATGATATTTCTCTTCGTTCTTGTATGTGATTATAACATCATTAATTCTAACTTTACAATAAAATTGAAATTATGGATGATTTTCTGGCTGCCCGATCTCAGATGGCCGTTTCATTGGGCTTCCACATCATATTTTCCTGTGTGGGAATGGTAATGCCTTTTCTGATGGCTTTTTCTCATTACAAATACCTTAAAACCAAAGATGAGGTTTACAAAGGTCTCACCAAAGCGTGGAGCAAAGGTGTCGCTATTCTGTTTGCAACAGGAGCTGTTTCCGGCACGATGTTATCCTTTGAGTTAGGATTACTCTGGCCCAGATTTATGGAACATGCCGGTCCGATTTTCGGAATGCCCTTTTCTCTGGAAGGCACCGCTTTTTTTATTGAGGCAATAGCTATAGGATTTTTCCTTTACGGCTGGGAAAAGTTCAATAAGTGGTTTCACTGGTTTTGCGGTGTGGTGGTTGGCGTCAGCGGATTAGCGTCCGGGATCCTTGTAGTGGCAGCAAATGCATGGATGAACAGTCCTGCTGGCTTCGATTATGTTAATGGAAAATATCTGAACATTGACCCGATAAAAGCGATGTTTAATGACGCTTGGTTTCCACAGGCATTTCATATGACGGTAGCTGCTTTTGCAGCAACAGGATTTGCAGTAGCTGGGATTCACGCGTTGATGATTTTGAAAAAACGAAATGTCAATTTCCATACAAAAGCATTTAGGATTTCCGCAGGTTTTGCAATTATTGGCGCTTTGCTCGCTCCTATCAGCGGAGATATTGCAGCGAAGTCTGTTGCTGTAAGACAACCTGTAAAACTGGCCGCAATGGAAGCGCATTTCGAAACTGAAAAAGGTGCGAGTTTCGTCATTGGCGGAGTTCCGGATGAGGAAAATGAACAAATCAAATACGCTATAAAAGTTCCGAAAGTATTAAGTTTTCTCGCTTGGGGAGATTTTGATGCCGAAGTGAAAGGACTGAAAGATTTTCCAAAAGACCATTGGCCACCGGTAGCAGTCGTTCATTATGCTTTTCAAATTATGATATTTTTTGGAAGTGTGATGATGTTAATTGGCTTCATTTACCTCATCGCCACTTTTTGGAAAAAAGAATGGTTGACCAAAAGCTGGTATTTGAAAATGTTTGTTGCAGCAATTCCATTCGGTTATATCGCATTAGAAGCGGGTTGGACAGTAACAGAAGTTGGCAGACAGCCGTGGATCATTTATGGCATTATGAAAACCATCGATGCAGTGACACCGATGCCGGGAATCCAATATTCTTTCTACTTTTTTACATTGATTTTCGTTTCGTTATCATTGATTATCATATTTTTACTTTTGAGACAAATCAAAATGGTTCCGAAACTGTATGACCCGACAGACCCTAATTATAATCCTAAAAACAAAACGCTATGATTTACGTTGTTATTGCATTTCTTTGGATTTCAATCTGTCTTTATGTGATTACAGGCGGGGCAGATTTCGGGGCAGGAATTATCGAACTGTTCTCTAAAAAAACTTATCGTGAAAAAACGAAAAAGATTATGTCCAAATCTATCGCACCAATTTGGGAAGCCAATCATATGTGGCTGATAATTGCTGTTGTGATTTTATTTGTTGGATTTCCGACTATTTATACTACTGTTTCTACCTATCTTCATATTCCTGTTGTTCTGATGCTAATTGGCATTATTGCCAGAGGAACAGCTTTTACCTTCAGGAATTACGATGCAGTAGATGACAGTTGGCAGAAAATTTATACGCAAATCTTCTACTACTCCAGCCTGCTGACGCCTTTCTTTCTGGGGATTATTGCTGCAGCCACGATTTCTGGCTCTATTGATACGGAGGCCAAAGATTTTTTAGGTCTTTATATCTTCAGTTGGCTCAATCCTTTTGGAATATCTGTTGGTTTTTTTACTGTTTCCTTGTGTGCTTATCTAGCCTCACTATTTTCTTTGCACGAAGCCCGTTTTAGTGATGCATTGTCTGTTATGGTGAAGAAAGCGCGAGAAACTGCTGTTTATGTTGTAGCAACCGGTATATTAGTTTTTTTAAGCGCTTACTATTCTCAAATTCCATTGCTCAACTGGATTTTCTCAAAAGCACTTGGCATCGTCGTAATTACATTGGCGACCATTAGCCTTTTGTTCACCAATGAAGCCATTAAGAAAAAACAGTTTTTATTAGTGCGGGCATTCGGAGGTTTTCAGATTATTATGATTTTGGTTGCAGCGACATATCAGCATAATCCGAATATTGTTTTATTTGCAAACGGTACGCATCTTTCACTTTTCGATGAAAGTGCGGCTCCAAAAACGATTGCTGCGCTTGGCTGGGCCTTGGTTCTCGGGAGTATATTTATTTTACCTTTTTTATTTTATCTGCTGATTTCTTTTGGTGACCAGAGCCGGAAATCAAAGGCGAAAAGCTGATCTATTGAAATGTCTTAATTATTGTTTAAATACATTTAAAAGCATTTATGGCAACAAAAAAGACAGAAAAAATCGCTCTGCGACTACAAAATTGACTAATGGTCTTATTTTTGATATCTGAATTTTATTAATCAAAAATAAACTTACACTTATGAAAAAACTATTATTAGCATTCGGACTTTTCGCCGGTGTTCTATCTTATGCACAGGCTTGGACAGGAAAAGGCGACCAAAAACTCCAGGTAGGTCTAAATGCTTGGGGTAACGGAACCGGTATTACCGGAACTTATGACTATGGTTTATCAAAAATCGTTTCATTAGGAGGTGGAGCAAATATTTACTTCAGTGATTATAAAGATGATAACAAGGATAATAACTTCTTCATTTTCGGTAGAGTTAATTTCCACTTACAAGACCCTTTGAACTTGCCGAGCCAATGGGATATCTATCCAGGTGTAGACCTTGGGCTTTTGGGTAAAGATTTCGGACTGGGTGTTCACTTGGGTGTGCGATACTTCTTCAATGACAGTGTGGGTGCTTACATCGAGGCTGGTAACAATGGAAGCATTGGGGTTTCTTTCAACTTCTAATTCTACACCAAATCATATATTGAAAAGCATTCCAGAATTTCCGGAATGCTTTTTTTATAGCTCAACAGCATTGTTATAATGATTGAGTTTTTATTTTTCGCGGTGTCCCTGCTCTTTCAGTTTCTTCATCAATTCTGCATCCTTGTCCTTGTTAAGGCATAAAAATCGATTCATCTTTCAACATCCGTTGCATTGGAATCTGTAATCGGTTTGTAAGTCAGTTCGTATTAAAATCTATGAACCTGAGCGTTTGCTAATCAGAAGATTAACAAGAGACTTACAAAAATTACATTTCTCATTCTTTCATTTTAATATTTTTATTCTGTGGCGGCAAAGGAACATAACCGTCATCGTTGATTACTTTAGGAAACTCGTGGTTTTGCCAGCTGGTTTTGGCGTCTTCAATCAATTCTAGCGAACTAGCTACAAAGTTCCAATAGATGTATCTTGGTTCCGGAAAAGGTTCACCTCCGAAAATATAAACCGTGGAATTCGGTTTCAAAACAAAATGACAAAGTTTGGAATCTTTTGCAATCAGGATATGTTTTGGGTTATAAAGATTGCCTTCACTTTCTATGTTTCCTTCTAAGATGTAAAGAGAAGATTCTCCAAAAATATAATCCCCGAGAACAATTTCTCTGTCTTCCTGAAGTGTATTTTTAACTTCCAAGAAATACAGTGGGGAATAAGTAGGAACCGGAGATTTTCGCCCAAGGACTTCGCCAGCGATTAATTTATAATTGATTCCGTTATCTATCCAACTTGGGATATCTTCTTTGTTGATATGGAAAAACTCGGGTTCCATTGTTTCCAGTTCTTTTGGAAGCGCCACCCAAATCTGTAATCCATGAAGGTTTTTGTCAGTTGTTCTTAGATATTCCGGTGTTCTTTCAGAATGTGCAACACCCTTTCCTGCGGTCATCCAGTTCACTGCGCCTTCTTTGATTTCGATTTCAGTTCCGATGGAATCTCTGTGCATAATGCTTCCTTCAAACAAAAATGTCAAAGTAGAAAGTCCGATGTGCGGATGCGGCGGAACATCCATATTTTCATAATCTTTGAGCGCAGCAGGTCCCATATGATCGATAAATACAAATGGCCCAACACTTCTCTTTTGAGAAAACGGCAACAACCTACCAACCAGAAAATTTCCGATATCGGCTGCTCTCTCCTCGATTATCATCTCAATATTTGACATTATTTCATTTTTAAATTTGATTTAAAATTAAGGATTTGTATCTAATTTTTACCCTTTTGATTTTCCGCTGAATCGCCCGCAGCCCGACCTGAGCGGTTATCCTTTCTGCGAGAGGCTATGCCGAGCAAAAAGATAATAGCGGAGGGCGGAAATAGCTGCCCAAATTATCATGACCACCAAGTGCTATTTTGGCAGAGAAAAGGCTGATTTTTACATTGGTATAGTTTCTGACTAAATGATTACCTTTGACAACTATAATTTTAAAACATATTAATGGAATTAGCATTAAAGATATTTCAGTTTATCCTGAGCATTTCTATCCTTGTAACATTACACGAAATCGGGCATTTCTTGCCAGCGAAATGGTTTAAAACCAAAGTAGACAAATTCTTTTTATTCTTCGATCCTTATTTTTCCATCTTCGCCATGAAGAAAATCAATGGAAAATGGCAATATAAATTCTTTTCGAAAAACCAGCCTACTGAAGTGGAGTTGGAAATCAACGGAAAAAAGGTAACTCAACCGATTGACACTTCCGCACTTCCGGAAGACGACTGGAGAAGACACGAAGGTGTGAAATACGGAATCGGATGGTTGCCGATGGGCGGCTATGTGAAAATTGCGGGAATGGTGGATGAAAGTATGGACACCGAGCAACTGAAGAAACCGGCGCAGCCGTGGGAGTTCCGTGCAAAACCAGCTTGGCAGCGACTAATCATTATGCTGGGAGGTGTGACGGTTAATTTCTTTCTGGCGTGGTTTATTTATTCTTGTCTTTCTTTTTTTACTGGCGAAACGTTTCATGATAATTCCAAATTCGAAAACGGAATTGCTGTTTCTGATGCTGGACAGAAAATGGGACTAAAAACAGGTGATAAAATCCTAAAAATAGATGGTAAACCAGCTGAAAGAATGGAAACATCCAGTATCAATATGCTTTTCGCAAACAACGTAACGGTTTTGAGGGATGGAAAGGAAATAACCTTCCCCATCAATGAAGATGGTGTTGCCGAAGTTCTTCATGCGAACGAAGCGAAGCTTTATTTTATGAATCGTTTCCCTGCGGTGGTTGATACTGTTATTCCAAACAAACCAGCTATGAAAGCTGGTCTACAAAAAGGGGACGAAATCGTAGGCGTAAATGGGAAACCAACAGTTTATTTTGACCAATTGGCAGAAGAATTAAAAATCAATAAAGGTAAAACTATACAATTGGATGTTCTTCGTAACAAGCAAGCCTTAAAATTGACTGCAAATGTTGGCAATGATGCTAAACTTGGATTCGCCTTTGATCCTAAAATTGCTCGGAAATACCTTGACAAGTCCCAAGTAACCAAGGAATACTCTTTCCTGGAAGCTATTCCGAGAGGGTTTACAAGAACCGTAGATGTTCTGACTATGCAGATAAAACAGTTCAAAATCATATTTAATACGAAAACGCAGGGCTACAAGAAAGTGGGCGGGCCAATCGCCATTGTCAATAATATGCACGTTGAAAAGGATAATGATGGAAGACTTTCAATAGATTGGGAATTTTTCTGGGGCTTTACTGCTATGTTTTCTGTATGGCTGGCATTCCTCAATCTGATTCCAATTCCAGGATTAGATGGTGGCCACGTATTGTTTACGCTTTGGGAAATCATCACTGGCAAGCCTGTACCGCAAAAAGTTTTGGAAAATGCACAGATGATAGGCGTTATTTTCTTATTAGGACTAATGGTGTTAATATTTGGAAATGACATAGTTAAAGTTATCAGTCAATTTTTGACTCAAAAAAATTAAAAAAAAGTTCTTTAAAAATTTGGTGGATAAAGGAAATTCCTCTTATATTTGCACCACTTAAAACAAAGGACATTCCTCCTTAGCTCAGTTGGTTAGAGCATCTGACTGTTAATCAGAGGGTCGCTGGTTCGAGCCCAGCAGGAGGAGCAAAACCATCACAGAAATGTGGTGGTTTTTTTGTTTTATAATATTGTAAGGATATATCTAAAAACAAATTCTAATTATTATTTCCGTTTGTTAATCATTTTTGTTGTAGGCTAAGTAAAGATTTCAGCCAATAAAAAAACTCACCTCCATTAGTTTTTTAAATTTTGGCAAAGAAATTGACTATTGATCATTCGTAAACAATTATAATTTAACTGCTATGAATATATCTTATTATGATTTTAAAAATCTTCCGAATGAATCTCAGTGTGATATCATTTTCACCGAAGGCCATCTGATGAGCGAGACTGTAAAAAATGAGCTTAGATTTGTTTTATACGAGATTTCGCAATTTTCTGTAGAACTCGTGTACAGTAAAAACCGAATTGCGACGATCAATGTTTATCAAAATAAAGCAGCATACGTTCATTAATAACCTATTCTATCGGTAAAAAACTATTTTTTATAACAAATTTTTATTCTTTTCCTCAATCCACCGACTCATATATTTGGTAGAGTTCAATTGATGATGCTTTAGAATTTTTCCAAGAAAATGCATATTTCTATGGTTATCGAGATTATCTGTTATTTTGTATAGTGTAGTCCAGAACGGTTGAACATGAATAGTCTTACTATAAACCTGTTGCAAAATTTCGGTTGCATTTTCATTAGCCTGATTCCAGATTGATTCATTGGTATATAAAATCACTGCTTTGTTAGTAAATTCCTCATAAGAATCTTCTATAAAGCCATTCCAAGGGAGATCTCTAGACATAGCTTCTGCACCCACTGAACTTGTAACATTAGGCAATCCGAACTTCATACTTTCCCACAGTTTTCCCTTCAGTCCTGCGCCAAAAGGAATTGGAGCAAGCAAAACTCTGTAATTTCTAAAAATTTCATCTGCTGACACAGCTCGTCCTTTAACCAAAAATCCTTCTTTGTTGTTGTGAAGCTGGAAAACTTTTTCTGTGGCGTATGCTCCATATATATGAAGCTCTGCTTCCGGAAGGTTTTTTCGGATATCTTTCCAGATTTGTTTCAATTTTAGAACCGTCTGCCAGTTCGGTTCGTGAAGAAAATTACCAATGCTAACAAAATGTTGTCTTTTTTGAAAAGAAGTCGTGTTTTTCTCAATCTTTTCAGCCAAGAAAGGCAAATAAAAAAGAATCTCAGCATCTATTCTGAAAGTTTTTGTTAATAATTCATATTCAAATTCAGAAATAATCAGAGAAAGGTCACACCGCAGAATTGAAGCCATCTCTCGCAGAAAAACACCATTGATCAAATCATTATGATTGAAGGCTCTTTTTTCCTTAAATGCTTTGTGTCTCGCCTCTCTCAGGAAATGCAAATCCTCCGTATCCAGAATTCTTACCGCTCTCGGGCAATGTTCCGAAACACGCCAGCCAAATTGTTCTTCTGTAACATATCGATCAAAAATCACAATATCAGGATCAAGTATTTTTATTTTATCATCAAAACTTCCCTGGTTGATTTCTATAGGATGAACCTCGATTTGCTCTGAAAACTCAACATTATTCGCAGCAGTTAGAAAGCTGATTTTATAACCTGCTTCAGAAAAAATCCCAATAAGTTGCATCATCCGCGTTCCTGCAGCGGTAGATTTTGGCTCAGGAATCACCTGCCCGATAATTACTAAATGTTTCACAGAACAAAAGTAATTATTCTGATTATTATTTTTTGGATGATTCTCATTTGTTATCATTGTTGATTCCCACGTTTTTCGGCATCATTTTTCCATACATTAACAAAATTCTGTTATGATAAGATCTATTATTACTACTGCTTTCTCTCTAGGTTTTTTCTTTGTTTCCTGCCAGCAAAAAGAATCTGTCAAAAATCTTCCTCCGGTGGAAACAGAAAAACCAAATTCTGATTACAAACCTGCATTTGCCGGACAGACAAGAGTGATGGGCTACAAAACACAAACTCCATACAAGGTAGATGTTATCAATCATAATCTCGGTAAACCCTGGGGAATCGCACAATTACCCGATGGCAATTTTCTGATAACAGAAAAATCAGGCTATATCAACCTCGTTTCTAAAGACGGAAAGTCTGTTTCCAAAATCACAGGATTACCAAAAGTGGACAGCCGCGGACAAGGTGGGCTTTTGGATATTGTAATTGACCCAGATTTTGATAAGAATCAAACTATCTACTGGTCATTTTCAGAACCTTACGAAAAAGGAAATTTGACTTCAGTCGGAAAAGGCGTTTTAAGTGGAACTAAAATAATCAATTCAAAAGTGATTTTTCGAGCAACGCCTTCTTATGATGGAAGATTGCATTACGGAAGCAGATTAGCTTTTGACAAAATCGGAAATCTTTTTGTAAGCACAGGCGAAAGATCGGATTTAGAAACGCGACCGTTGGCTCAGGATTTAAAAGCTTATTTAGGAAAAATTATTAAAATTGATAAAGAGGGAAAACCTGCAGCAGGCAATCCTTTTATTGGAAGTAACAAAGCCCAACCAGAAATCTTTTCATACGGGCATAGAAATCCACAGGGAATTGCCATTCATCCTGAAACCGGCGAACTTTGGGAAACCGAAATGGGTCCAAGAGGCGGTGATGAAATCAATCTCATCCAAGCTGGAAAAAATTATGGCTGGCCCACAATTACCTATGGAATCGAATATTCTGGGGAGAAAATTAATAATGGACTAACGAAAAAAGATGGTTTGGAACAACCAATTTATTATTGGGATCCTGTAATCTCTCCAAGTGGAATTACGTTTTACACCGGAAATATTGAGGAGTGGAAAAACAATCTTTTCATCGCTTGCTTAAGTGGCGAAAAAATCAACAGAATCATCCTTCAAAATAACAAAGTTGTCGGAGAAGAACGATTATTAGAAGACCAAGGCGAGAGATTCCGAGATGTGTTTGATGGAAAAGATGGGAATCTTTATGCAGTTACTGACAGTGGAAAATTGTATCGGATTTCTAAAAAATAAAAAAAGAGCGTTTTTAGGCGCTCTTTTTTGTGTTAAATAATGACAACTTTCTAAAAGTTAAACATTATTCTTGTGAATGCTTGCCGGCCTGCAAATCCCATTTGTACCGGATCAAATATACCTCCGGACTCAGTATTACCATCGCTTACCGAGCCAATCTGCTTCGTTGGATATCGGTTGAAAATATTTTTGCCTCCCAAAATCCAGGTAAAATGCTTGTTAAACTCATAACCGACAGATACATCAGTCGTAGTTTTTGGATTATAAACTTGATAATCGTCCGGACCATTATAACCTACCAAAGTCACTTTATCAAATCTCACCAACTGTAAATTCGTGTTGAATTTGTTGATTTTATAATTAAGGTTAAGATTGATCTTCGTTTTTGGAGCTGATGCCAAAATGAAAGCTCGCTCTCTTGCACTTAGATACGTGTCTTCCAGGCCTTTGAGTTTATCGCTGGTGTGGACACTAAGGATAGACATATTGTTATAATTTCCGGCTAAGGTTGCGGTCAATTTACCTTCACCGATCTGATCAGTGTAACTCAAAATAACATCCACCCCATTGGATTCTGTATCCACTGCGTTGGAAAAGAACTGGGCTTGGTTAATACTTTGGTCGAGATTACCACCTGTGGCTGCCAAAAGGATATCTCTGTCAAAGGTTCCTGTTAAAACAATTCGGTTTTTTACTTTAATGTGATAGGCATCGACTGTTGCTGTAAACTTATGCGAGTTGAAAGTAAAACCTGCGCTGGCATTATCAGAGGTTTCCTGTTTAAGCTGTGGAATGCCAACCGCTGCCGCCAGACTGCTGTCGTTAGACGCGAGAAGAATGGTTGTTAACTGGCCACCTTGAAAGTTGGTAAACTGCAAACTGTAATATTTCTGTACCAAAGATGGTGCCCGGAACCCCGTTGAAACTGAACCCCTGAAGGCGAATTGTGGCGTAATAGCATATCTTGTAGAGAACTTGCCATTAAGTGTTCCTCCGAAATCACTGTAGTTTTCGTATCGTGCAGCAGCGCTTACCATCCAATTTTTTGTCACATCTAGCTCCGTATCAACGTAACCTGCGATATTATTTCGGCTTTTATCCACCGCTTGTGAATATCCTGGAAAACCTTGTGAACCTCCAGGTCTGATATCGCCAGAAAGGGGATTGGTTACTAATAAACTTTGATCGGTGCTTCCGGTAACAAGATTTCCGTTAATATCATACATCGAATATGATGCTTCCTCGCCTTTAACAATTTTAAAAGTCTCCGTACGGAATTCAGATCCGAAAGCAACGTTCAAACCTTGCAATACATCAAATGATTTTGTAGCATTGAAACCGGTCGTGTTTTGTAATAACGAGTGTCCTCCAGCATCAAAGCTAGTAGGCGATTTGGCTCCCAATGTCGCATTAATGGTATGGTTAATCTGATACATAAAACGATTGTTTCCCAATGCATTATAGAAATCTACATTCCAATCGGCGACTTTAAATTTTAATCCATTATCAAAGGTATAATCACTGATTTTTGTGTTTTCTACCGGGTTAAAACCATCAGGATATACGGATGGGATATTTCCATCTGCATCTGCGGATCTTGTCCAGGCATAAGCGTTGGTATGACGGAAGGAATAACCTGGCTGCGAGTAAAATTTCAAATTGTCAGAAAGGGGCACTTCAATATTACCAAAGAAATAGATATTCTGTGCTTTAGCATCGCCGAAACGCTGTCTAGGTGCTGTATAAATTGCAGGATTTGCATTTCTGATGGCATAATCCTTATTCATAAACTCGAGGGTAAAGTTTCCAAAACCGCCTTTGTTCCCAATTTTGGTTCCATAATTTCCGCTGAAATCTAAAGTGCCACCGTCTAACTTTTTATCGGACACGACATCATTGTTTTTTCCGGGACTTCCGAATACGTTAACGCCGTAAAATGCATTGCCTTCAAAACCGTGGTTTCTGTCGTTTAATATCACGTTAATCACCCCGGCAATGGCATCTGATCCATATTGCGCAGAGGCGCCATCTCTTAGGATTTCTACTCTTTTAATGGCTGCCGTCGGGATTGTATTCAAATCTGAACCTGTATTTCCACGACCTCTCGTTCCAAATAAATTAATAAGAGAGGATTGGTGGTAGCGTTTCCCATTTAGTAATACCAAGGTTTGATCCGGTCCCAGACCTCTCAGGGTTGCAGGATCTACTGCATCGGCACCATCGGACCCCGATTGTTTATTCGAGTTGAAAGACGGCGCAGAAAATTGCAACAGCTGATTGACATCCACTTGCCCAGTCGCTGCGCTGGCTTGTTTCACGTCGATCACATCCACGGGAACAGGTGTATCGACAGAGGTTCTTTTGTTGTTACGAGATCCGGTAATTACCACTTGATCAATGGTATTTTCTTTGGATAGCGAATCTTTTTGTTGTGCAAAAGCAAAACTTGCAGCACCCAAAAAAAACAGGGTGCTAATGTTTTTAATTGTCATTTCTCTTCATATTTTACTCAAAATTAAATAAATTAATAAATAAACCCCCAAATATATAGGGATTTTTTAGCATAATTCTATTTTAGATAAAATCTAAATAAAAATTGAAGAGGTGGAAAAAGATTTTTTTGACTTTTGAATTTACTTTTTGATACGATCAGTTTTCTTAATTCCCTGAAAATCTTTTAGATAAAAAGGTTCAAAATAAGCAACATTTTCAAAATCCTGCTGATTAAATTTCTCAACTGATTTTTTAATCAAGCCTTTTGCTGAAGGATAAATGTCAAATTTGAATTCCGCATTTGGAAGATTTAGTATTTCTTGAGCTTTTTTTGCGCCGTCTCCAAGGAAGAGAATTTTCTTGTCAGCTAATTCAGAAAAAGAATTTTCATCAAGAATTTTAGCTTCGGTTTCAGAAATCATTTTGCCAGATTTTCCATCAAAAAAAGCAGTGTAAACCTCCATTCTTCTGGCATCAATCAAAGGAATAATTAAATCAAAACCTTGATTGACGAATTCTTCAACCATAGAATCCAAAGAATTAACTGCAATCAACGGAAGCTTCAAACCATAACAAAAACCTTTGGCAGAAGCTGCTCCAATCCTAAGACCTGTGTAAGAACCCGGACCTTTGCCCAAAGAAATGGCATCCAAATCTTTCAAGGAAATTTCAGCGCCTTCCAAAGCCCATTCTACAAAAGTATGCAGACTTTCGGATTGTTTGTAGTTGTCCGAAACTTCTTCGCAAAGGCAAAGCAAATTTTCACCATCGGAGATGGCAACAGAACAGTTTTTGGACGAGGTTTCTATGTGAAGGATTTTCATTGTGCAAATGTAAGGATTAAGAAAGAATTATTTCAAACCAACACTTTGCCTGCTCCACAATTTCCAGATTCCTTTTTCCCGGATCCATAATTCGAGAACAGAGAGTTTCATTTCAAATGTTTCGTTTTTGTAAAGTCCTTTTACGGCAATAATTCTACGGATATTTGCGAATTTATTTTTGATTTTAAGTTCTTTTAATTCAGTTTGTTTGACAGATTGATATTTTACTTTTCCGGATTCGAAATCTTTTTTGAAATCATCTTTATTCTGAATCCAGCCGTTGGAATGTCCAAAAGAAACATCATCAGAAAATAAATCCAAAATCTTAGAATCATTATTTTCCATCAAAGAATCCAGTTTTGAAATCTGACTCAAAAAAGTTTTTTCCTGTCTGGAATAAGCCTGAGAAAATCCGAAGACGAAACAAACAAGGAAAATAAAACAGAAAAACGATTTCATTATTTCCTGTAAATCGTTCGTGGTTCTGCCTGCGCTTTTGGATAAATAGTCATTTCTGCCACAGAAACCCTCTCAGGAACGTTGATACAGTACGCAATAGCATCGGCAATATCATCTGCAACCAAAGGTTCGTAACCCGCATAGACCGTCGCCGCTTTCGCTTCATCACCTTTGAATCTCACTTTGGAAAAATCTGTTTCCACAGCACCCGGCTGAATGTTCGTTACACGAATCCCGAATTCCGTCAACTCAATCCTCATTCCTTCTGAGATGGTGTCAACCGCTTTTTTAGAAGCACAATAGACCACGCCACCAGCATAAGTCTGCCTTGCCGCAACCGAACTGATATTGATGATTTGGCCGTTTTGTTGAGCTTTCATCAATCTGATAATGGGCTGGGAAACATAAAGCAGACCTTTCACATTGCCGTCCATCATAGCATTCCAGTCTTCGATATTGCCATCTGCAAGAGAATCCAATCCGTGGGCATTTCCGGCATTATTGATGAGAACATCAATGTTTTTCCACTCTTCTGGGAGCGAATAGATCGCAGCAAAAACTTCATCAGAATTCCTGACATCAAAACGTAATGTGAAAACTTCGGTTTCTTTTGATAGTTCGGTTTTCAGTTCATCCAAGACTGTTTGGTTCCTGCCGCAAAGGATCAACCTGTTTTTTTGTTGGGCTAATAAGACGGCAGTGGCTTTTCCTATTCCGGAAGTAGCTCCGGTGATAAATATTGTTTTCAATTTTAAATTAGATTTAGTGATACAAAATTAACGCAAAGTCGCAAGCATTTTAGAATTTAAAACTGAAAAAGTCGCAAAGTTTTAATTTGCGACTCATATAAAGATAATTTAAATCGTCCTTTCTGCCTTTGCGATGAAAACTATTTCTTATCGCGTTGAAAATCCAAACTAACAGAATTCATACAATATCGAGTTCCTGTTGGTGGTGGTCCGTCATTAAAAACGTGTCCCAAATGCGAATCGCAGCGTTTGCAAAGAACCTCGATACGTTCCATTCCGTGAGAAGAATCTCGTTTATAAATCACACCATCTTTATCAGCTTCGAAGAAACTTGGCCAGCCGCAAGTGCTCGCAAATTTGGAGCTCGAACGGAACAAATGATTACCGCAAACGGCACAATAATACTCTCCAACTTCATCGAAATCATTATATTTTCCTGTGAAAGGATATTCTGTATTGGCTTCTCTTGCGATGGCGTAAACTTCAGGAGCAAGGATTTTTTTCCATTCTTCGTTGGAAACATTCAGTTTGGTTTTGTCAGTTCTTGAATAATAGGGATTGTTGGCGTGTGTGTTATCTTCCATTGTTGTTTGTTGTTGGGGTTTGGTTAAATCAACTTTTTTCTGCGCGCAATTTTGCATCGAAAAAAAAGATAATATTAGAAAAACATAAAGCTTCATTGTTTAGCAAATTTAATAATTTCATTAGACAAACGCACTCATTCCTGTAATCGAACGACCAACAATCAACGAGTTGATTTCTTTGGTTCCTTCATAAGAATAAATGGCTTCTGCATCGGCGACAAATCGTGCAACATCGTGTTCCAAAAGAATCCCGTTTCCGCCCATTACTTCTCTAGCCTGGGCCACGACATCACGGGTTCTGAGGCTACAAAATACTTTAGCCAAGGATGCGTGTTCGTCTTTCAAAATACCCGCATCCTGCATCTCAGACAATCTGAAAACTAAGGTTTGCATCGCAGTCAAATTCGATAACATTTCCACCAAATGTCCCTGAATCAATTGAAAGGAAGCAATCGGTTTTCCAAATTGCTTACGTTTTCTGGTATAATCCAAAGCACTTTCGTAAGCACCTCTTGCACAACCAGTCGCCATCCAAGCAACGCCGGCTCTTGTCATTTGAAGTACTTTTGCTGTGTCTTTGAAACTATTGGCGTGTTCCATTTTCTGAGAATCAGCGACGAAACAATCTTTCATAATAATCAATCCGTTTTGAACAATTCGGAGTGCCATTTTTCCTTTGATTTTTTCAACCGAAAAACCTTCCGTTCTTTTTTCGACAATGAAACCTTTGACTTGATTATCATCTAAATCTCTTGCCCAAATGATAATCACATCGGCAAACGTCGCATTTCCAATCCATTTTTTCTGTCCGTTCAGGATCCAGCCGCCTTCTACTTTTTTGCAAGTTGTTGTCAATCCGCCTGCTGCGCCTGAACCAACTTCTGGCTCGGTTAATCCAAATGCGCCAATCAAATCAAATTGTTGCATTCCTGGAAGGTATTTTTGCTTCTGTTCTTCGGAACCGCACATATAAATTGAACCCATTGACAATCCTGACTGAACACCAAAAAATGTCGCCAACGATGCATCAACTCTGGCGATTTCCATTGCAATAACACCTTCCATCAGAAAAGGTAAATTCGGGCAGCCATAACCTTCGTATGTGACACCACAGAGATTCAGCTTTTTGAATTTTGGGATGAGTTCGTGCGGGAAATCGTCGTGCAGCCAATAATCGTTGACCAAAGGTTTTGCTTCTTTTTCCATAAACTCGCGAACTTTTAACTGAATTGCTCTTTGCTCATCCGTCAGTTTCATATGCAGTTCATAAAAATCGCCGTTGATAGGCGGTAATTCTCTTTTCTTCCCGGAAGAATCGAGCATTTTCGTCAAATCTTTGATCTGATTTTCGTCCAATTTTGAGAACTGATTCATCAGTTTTGGAAGGTCAACTTTCTCAGAAATTTTGGAGATTTGGTCTATATCGATATGTTTCAGGAGGTTAAAAATCCCTTTGATCTTGGAAATAGTGCTGTTCATTGATTAATTCTGTTTTCTTGTAGAATACAATTAATATTCCTAAAATGTGGAACCACAAAAGGCACAAAAGTTTATCGGTTTTTCAATATAAAGACAAAAATCTTTGTGTCTTTTGTGCTTCGTTTATTTTACATTTCATAATTTTGCAAAACGATGTTGAGAAAGTTTCAATTGATATTAATGATTTTCTGTTTGGGGATTTTTGTATTTCCGAAGCAGAATTTTAATGTTCAGTTGGCTCAGAGCTCTTGTTGTGAAGCTCAGAAATCAAATTCTGACTGTTGCGAAAAAGGCGAGAAAAAATCAGATTCTTGTCATCACGATTCCAAAAAAGAAAAAGACTGCAAAGACAATTGCACGACTTGCAAAACCTGCAGTTCTGGATTCGTTTTTTCGGTTGTCTTGAATAACTTTTACAACAAACTGAAAACATTGGTTTTCGACATCAACAATCCTTTTTCTTACTATTCACAATCACCTTTAGCAAGGTCTTTCAATATCTGGCAACCGCCTAAATTGGGTTAATTTTAAATTAGGTTTGTCTCGCTGATTAAGCAAATATTGCGAATTTTTCTGCAAATTAATTTGCTAAATCCGTGAAATCTGCGAGAATTCAAATTCAAGATTTGCTTAAAATCTTGAATCAACAATTAAAATTAACCAAAATGAATACAATCATAAAATCAGGAATTTTATTCCTTTCCATATTTCTATTTTCAAATTTTTCTGCTCAAACCAAATCTTTCAAAGCCAAAGTAGAAGGCAATTGCGGAATGTGCAAAGAACGCATCGAAACAGCTGTTAAAGCTGATAAAAACGTAAAATCAGCCGACTGGAGTATGAGCAAAAAAGTCTTGACCGTGAGTTATGACGCTTCTAAAACGGACAAAAAAGCAATCCTGAAAGGTGTTGCAGAAGTTGGTCACGACAACGAAATGTTCCGTGCTTCTGACAAAGCTTACGATGATTTAGACGCTTGCTGCCAGTACGACCGTCCTGACAACAGCAAAAAGTTGGCGAAAAACGCTGATACAAAACAAGTCTGCGAGCTTAAGTAATTAATTAAAAATTTTGACGATGAATTATTTAAGTAGAAAACTTATGTTTTCTGTGCTGCTCGTTTGTTCGATATTTTCATTCGCGCAAACCGTTACAGAACAGTTTTTGGTAAAAGGAAATTGTGGACAATGTAAAGCAAGAATAGAAAAAGCAGCCTTGAAAGCTGGAGCACAAACAGCCAACTGGACCGCAGAAAATCAGACTTTGACGATGACGCTTGACGAATCGAAAGTGAAATGTGACGATATTCTGAAACAAATTGCTGAAGTTGGTCACGATAACGAGAAATTCAAAGCACCTGAAGATGCATACAAAAATCTGCCTGCGTGTTGTTTATACACAAGAGGTTCTGATTTTGAAAAACCGAATGACACACTCGAACATCACTCAAATTCTGATAAAAAAACCAATCAAATCGAAGGTGTAAAACTGACGAGAGAGAAAGAAGCGACTGCTATCAGCAAAAAAGAAGCAGGATTGATTTTCAATATCAACTCCAAAGAATTGCTGAAAGCGGCTTGCTGTAATCTTTCCGAAAGTTTTGAAACCAACGCAACTGTGGATGTTTCATTCAGTAATGCGGTTACGGGAACTAAGCAATTGAAAATGCTGGGATTAGACCAAAAATATACACTTTTGACCAAGGAACAATTGCCAGAAATCCGTGGATTGGCTGCACCTTATGGATTGAATTTTATTCCTGGAAAATGGATTGGCGGAATCCAGTTAACAAAAGGCGGAAGTACCGTTGTAAATGGTTACGAAAGTATCACAGGACAAATCAATACGGAACTTTTGAAAACGAAAGATGATGCTAAAAAAGCTGAAACGGAAATCAATTTGTTTTCTGATAACAACGGACGTGTTGAAGCGAATGTAACTCACACTTCTCCAATTTCTGACAAGTGGACTCAAAGTGTTTTGCTCCACGGAAACGGAACTTTTGGCGATACAGATATGAACGATGACGGTTTTCTTGACAGACCAAAAGGAAGTCAGTTAAACGTTGCTTATCTATTGAATTACAATGATTTGGAAAACTCTGGTTTTGCTTCGCATTTCGGGATTAATTATCTGAAAGACGAAAGGACAGCAGGACAAATTGGATTTAACAAAAGAATTCCGCAGAAAGACCAATCGCTTTATGGTGTTGGAATTGATATTTCTAGATTTCAGTTATGGAATAAAACAGGTTATGTTTTCAAAGGCAAACCTTATCAAAGTTTAGGCTGGATGAATCAATTGACTTATCATCAACAAGATAGCTTTTTTGGGTTGAGGAATTATTTTGGGAAAGAAACCTCTTATTATTCCAATTTGATTTTCGAAAGTATCATCGGAAATACGAACAACAAATATAAAGTAGGTGCAAGTTTTCTTTACGACAAGTACGATGAAGATTATCTTTTGGACAATTACAAAAGAACCGAAACTGTTCCAGGATTGTTTGCAGAATATACTTTGACAGGCGAAAAATTCACTTTGGTAACAGGCGCTCGTGTTGATTTTCACAATCTTGCAGGAACCCAGTTTACGCCGAGAATGAATTTCAAATATGACCTGACTCCGAAAACGATTTTCAGGATTTCGGCTGGAAGAGGTTTCAGAACTGCTAATATCTTTGCGGAAAGCCAGTCTTATTTTGCTTCGAATCGTCAAATCCAAATCATCAATAATGGTGGAGAAATCTATGGTTTGAAACCAGAAATTGCTTGGAATTATGGTGCAAGTCTTCAGCAGGAATTCAAATTGTTTGGAAGAAAATCAACCATTTTAGCTGATTTTTTCAGAACAGATTTCCAAAATCAAGTTGTGACAGATTTGGATGAATCTGCACAGAAAATTTTGTTTTATAATCTTGAAGGAAAATCGTTTGCGAATAGTTTCCAAACGCAATGGGATTTTCAGCCTGTGAAAAATCTGGAATTCCGAGTAGCTTACAAATATTATGATGTGGCTTTGGATTATTTGAGCGGACTGAAAAAAGTACCTTTTATGGCGAAACATCGTGGATTCGCAAACCTAGCTTATTCAACCAATAAAACTGAGAAAGGCAGATTTTGGAGCTTTGACACAACATTAAATTTAGTTGGAAAACAAAGACTTCCAAACACAAAATCGAATCCGTCAGAATTTCAGTTAGCCGATTATTCACCAAGTTATGCGACTTTGAATGCTCAGATTTCAAGAAATTTTTCTGAGAAAATCAGAGTTTATTTGGGTGGAGAGAATTTGACTGGTTATCAGCAAAAAGTTGCGATTCTTGACTCAGCTAATCCGTTCGGAAATTATTTTGATGGAGGAATGGTTTACGCACCGATTATGAAACAGAATTTCTATGTTGGTGTGGATTTTAAGTTTTAAAGATTTAAAACATTTATAAAAAAACCTCATCAATTGATGAGGTTTTTGCTATTATTGATTGTCTTTATTATAAAATTCGGTCATCAATTCATTAGCTTTTTCGAAGTCATTTTCTGAGACTTTTAGCTGAACGCCACCACTTGTATTGTTGAACAAATTATATGTATTCGCTAGAATATTTCCGAAAACATAAGTTTCAATATCGTTGGTTTCCAAGAAAATTTTGAGCATTTCTGCTTCTATTTCTGTATTGAAAATCTTGAGTGTAATTAATTCCATAATTGATTGATTATAACCTGTTCGAAGTTTCGTTAACAGCATTTTCTTTGTAATTGGATTTTTTCAATTTTCCAAAGTTATATTTTGCTGCAAAAGATATCGTTGGCGTATTTCCAAAAAAAGTGCCAGTTGAATTCATTCTGTTATAAGTCATTTTCTGGATATAATTCATTTGATTGAAAACATCATTGTAGCGAACAGTAAAATCAAAATCAGAAATAGAAGATGTCATCCCAAGATTAACCAGGCACATTGCATTATTTTCGTACCAACCTTCCACACGTTTTGTGATATAAGAACCATCCAAGAGGATTGACAAATACTTCCAAACATTCACTGTATTGTTTGTGGAAAAATAAACATAAGGCGTTGAATTTTTGAGAACGGCTAAAGAATCTTCGACTTTATCATAATTGACGGAAAGACTGTTCTGAGATGTCCATTTTTTTCCCTGAAAAAGAGAATCAATGCCTAAAGAAACACCCATTTCTTTATCAAAATTAACAGGTTGAAATTTAGAAATATTTCTTTCCTCATCATAAACCAACGTGTAACCCAAAGGATTTTTGCTGTTGTAAACAGAGGCGTTCAAAGATATTTTTTTCAGATTTGTGGTAAAAGTAATCGTGTTGGTATAAGTAGGAACTAAGTCCGGATTCCCTTGATATTCAACATACGGACTTCCGTATAAACCGCCTGAAGCCAGATTTCCATAACTTGGACGGGAAATACTTTTTCTGAAATTCAAAGTATAATCGTAATTGTCATTTTGCTTAAAACTGATTTCTGCATTGGGGAACCAATCGAGATAATCTCTTTTGATTTTTGTTGCATTCTCAATCACATCAAAACCTTCTGCATTAGTTGTTTCAGCTCTCAAACCTGCATTTATATTCCATTTGTCAGCATTAATCGCGAGATTTGTATAACCTGCAAGATTATCTTCTTTGAATTTATATTGATAATATTCAGGGGTTTGATTATTCTGAAAAGTCGTTTTATTATTCGTGTTGGTTTCTGCTTTTGTATAGCTTCCGCCTAATTCTAAACTGTAATTGTCACTCAGCTTTTTCTCAATATCAACTCTTCCTGAATAAACATTTCCAGAATATAACTGATGACGAAATTGATTGAACTCATACCCAGAATTATTGGTGTCATTGAAAAAACTATAATCCACATTATCGCTCTCCCTTTTGAACTGAAATCCGGTCAAAATCTCAGTATCCCAATCTGTTATTTTCTTTTTATAATTAAAGATAGAATTGATTGTCGTTCGGTTTCTGTCCTGCTGATTCAGGGTTTTAACAAGAGTAGAATTTCCATTTTCGGAATAAAGAGTATTGGTATTGTTGTCGCCTTTGTCTGGTCTAAAGTTGCTATTTACAGACAATGTAACATAATCGCCGTCGTCATTCAGTTCCTGATACAAACTCGCTCCAAAAATAGTTTGCGGACGTTTTGTGATAGATTTGATGACGTAATCTGAAAAAATATTTTTAGTCGGAACCGAATAATCAAATCCGTTGCTTTCCCAATGATTGATTTGATTGTATGAAGCGTTCAGCTTCCATTCGGTTTTATTTTTCTTTTGTTGGAAATTTGCTGACAGATAATTACTAAAGCGTTTCTGAAAAGTCGCTGTTTCCGAAACACTCAATTGCGCACCATCTTTTCTACTCTTTTTAAGATTGACTTTGATGACTGCTTTTCCCTCCGATTCATATTTAACAGAAGGATTTCTGATAACTTCCACGGACTTGATATCATCCACCGAAATTGCAGATAACGTCGCAAAATCCACTCTTTGATTGTCTACATAAAGCAAAGGCGTTCCTTTTCCGACAAATGAAAGTCCTTCCCCATTCGCATCCATCATCACAAAAGGTAATTTTAATAATAATTCTGAAGATGTTGGCAATTTATTAAGTGCTGAATTGGCAACATCCAGCGTAATATTTCCATTTTCTACCTTGAAATTATTTTTCTTCGCCGTAATTGTCACCTCATCAATCTTTTGACTTTTCGGTTCAAAAGCAATGGAAAGTTCCAGATTTTTTTCAAGATAAAATGGTTTTTCATTCTGAATGGTTTCATCTGATGACAATTGAAGATGATAACTTCCAGACTTCAATTGGTCAAATTCAAACTTCGAATCTTGAGCAATTGTAGTTTTAAGTAATTGATTATCATTATCCAAAAGATAAATTACAATAGGAAAAGCATTTTTTTCTTTATCAGAATTAATGATTTTTCCATTAATCTTAAGATTTTGCTGAGCGAAAAATGCAGTTGAGATAAGGATGAAGAAAAATAAAATGCTTTTTTTCATAGCGGAATTAGTCTTTAAACGGTTATTTTATTTAAAACAATCATCAGCTCTTTTTTATTACTTCAATTTTTGAAAAACAATGAGATAATTATTTTCCTTGCAAAATCGTTTTATTAATCTCGTTAATCAATTTCGGACCTTCATAGATGAATCCTGTGTAAAGTTGAACCAGACTGGCGCCAGCTTCCAGTTTTTCCAAAGCATCCTGCGCAGTATGAATTCCGCCAACGCCGATGATTGGAAATGCTTTTCCGCTTTTTTCGGATAAAAACCGGATAACTTCTGTAGAACGTTTTGTCAAAGGTTTTCCGGATAATCCACCCATTTCGGATTTGTTTTCTGAAACTAAATTTTCTCTGGACAAAGTTGTGTTGGTCGCAATAACGCCAGCGATTTGAGTTTCTTTGACAATATCAATTATATCCAAAAGTTGAGAATCAGTCAAATCCGGTGCGATTTTTAGAAGAATCGGTTTTTGTTTTGGCTTTTGAAGATTGAGGTTTTGAAGCGTTGATAATAGCTCTGTCAAAGGTTTTTTATCTTGAAGTTCACGAAGATTTGGTGTGTTCGGCGAACTGACATTGACCACAAAATAATCAACGAAAGGAAATAATTTCTCGAAACAGATTTTATAATCGTTGACTGCTTCTTCGTTCGGCGTGACTTTATTCTTTCCGATGTTTCCGCCTATCAGGACGTTTTTGTTTTTTTTCAGACGTTCAATTGCTTCATCAACACCACCATTATTAAAACCCATTCTGTTGATAATTGCAGAATCCTCTTTCAGTCGGAATAATCGTTTTTTATCGTTTCCAGCTTGAGGTTTCGGTGTCAAAGTTCCGATTTCTATGAATCCGAATCCAAGGTTAGACAGTTCGTTAAACAACTTGGCGTCTTTGTCAAAACCTGCAGCCAGTCCAACAGGATTTTTAAATTTCAATCCGAAAACTTCACGTTCCAGACGTTTATCTTCAATTGGTTTCGGTAGAAATAATTTGGCTAGAAATCCGAAATTCTTCAGAACAGAAAATGTAAAATGATGAACTTCTTCGGGGTCGAATTTGAAAAGAATCGGACGAATTAAGCTTTTGTACATCGGAGAAAAGTTTTACAAATTTACGTTTTTGTGAGGATAATTCTTTCAATTTGTAAGGATTTCTCAATAAACTAAATAAATTCTTCGAGATTAAAATTCAAAATTTTCCCTATTTCTAAAAAACCAGGATTCACATTCAAGCTTGCGTTGAGGGAAATATCTTGATTGGTAATGGGATGTTTAAAACTAAGTTGATGAGAATGCAAAGGCATTGCAGTAATATTAAAAGTATTGAGCCACAACTTATTTTGTTTGTTGCAGCCGTGTTTTCTGCAACCTAAAATGGGATGTAAAATATGTTTGAAATGTTTTCTCAGTTGATGAAATCTTCCTGTTTCAGGAATTGCTTCTACCAAAGAATAACGAGAGGTTGGATGTTTTAGAAATGGTAAATCAATTTCGGAAATCATCAGTCGTTTGTAGTATGTGACAGCATTTTGAACGATTTCATTTTCATTGGTTAGGTCATAATCAATCGTTTCTTCTTCCTGTGTCCAGCCGCGTAGAATCGCCAGATATTTTTTCTCCACTTCACGATTCATAAACTGGTCACTGATTAACTTAAGTGTTTCTTTATCGAAAGCGAATAACAAAACGCCAGAAGTTTTTCGGTCAAGACGATGAACAAGATGAACCTTTTTTCCAATTTGATTCGTCAGTTTATCTACCGCATATTCGTCTGCTGGGCCGGCATATTTTGACTTATGAACTAAAAGCCCGCTTGGTTTGTTGATGGCAATAAGGTAGTCGTCTTGATAAAGAATTTCTAACATTTTGCAAAAATAGAGATTTCCATAGAATCAGGTGCCTGATAAGACAATCATCCTACGAAATGGGAAAATGTAACTAGCCCTGATAGTAGTGGAAATCCTTTTTTGCGTGGGCTTCGAGAACCTCAGCCTGACAAACGTGATGCAAAAAAGATTGCAACGGATAGCAGGTTCCCGGCTCCTAAAATTGAATCTGTTAAAAACTTCCATCATCCAGCTTCCAACTTCCTACATTTTCCTTATTTTTGCACTTCAATTCAACATAAATTATGGCAAAGCAAGAAGATGTTTTCAAAAAAGTGGTTTCCCACGCTAAAGAATATGGTTTTATTTTTCCTTCCAGCGAGATCTATGACGGACTTTCGGCCATCTACGATTACGGACAGAACGGCGCGGAACTGAAAAATAACATCAAACAATACTGGTGGAAAGCGATGGTTCAGCTGAACGAAAATATCGTTGGGATTGATTCTGCCATTTTTATGCATCCGACCATCTGGAAAGCTTCCGGGCACGTGGATGCGTTCAACGACCCGTTGATTGACAACAAAGATTCTAAAAAACGTTTCCGTGCGGATGTTTTGGTGGAAGATTACTGCGCCAAAATCGAAGACAAGGAAAATAAAGAAATAGAAAAAGCGGCTAAGCGATTTGGTGATGCATTCAATAAAGCTGAATTTGTAGCGACCAATCCAAGAGTTTTGGAATACAAAGCAAAAAGAGAAGCAATTCTTTCCAGATTGGCAAAATCTCTTGAAAAAGAAGACCTTGCGGATGTAAAAGCTTTGATCGAGGAATTGGAAATTGCTGACCCAGATACAGGTTCTAAAAACTGGACGGAAGTGAGACAATTCAACCTGATGTTTGGTACGAAACTAGGCGCTTCTGCAGATTCTGCAACAGACCTTTATCTAAGACCGGAAACGGCTCAGGGTATTTTTGTAAATTATCTTAATGTTCAGAAAACATCAAGACATAAATTACCTTTCGGGATTGCTCAGATTGGTAAAGCCTTTAGAAATGAGATTGTTGCGAGACAGTTTATTTTCAGAATGAGAGAATTTGAACAAATGGAAATGCAGTATTTTGTCCCGCCAGGAACTGAGTTAGAATTCTATGAAAACTGGAAAAAAACACGTCTTAACTGGCATTTGGCTCTTGGTTTAGGCGAAGATAATTACCGTTTCCACGACCACGAAAAGTTAGCGCATTATGCTAATGCTGCTGCTGATATCGAGTTTAATTTCCCATTTGGGTTCAAAGAATTGGAAGGAATCCACAGTAGAACAGATTTTGACCTTTCGGCTCACGAGAAATTCTCTGGTAGAAAAATCCAGTATTTTGACCCGGAAAGAAATGAGAATTATGTGCCTTACGTTGTAGAAACTTCTGTTGGTTTGGACAGATTGTTTTTGGCAATTTTCTCAACTTGTCTTAAGGATGAAGTTTTGGAAGATGGTTCGGAAAGAACTGTTTTGAGTTTACCACCAGCTTTAGCACCAGTAAAAGCAGCGATTTTGCCTTTGGTGAAGAAAGACGGTTTACCTGAATTTGCTGATAAGATTTTCAATGATTTGAAGTTTGATTTCAATGTAATTTTTGAAGAAAAAGACAGCATCGGAAAACGTTACAGAAGACAAGATGCAATCGGAACGCCTTTCTGCATTACAGTTGACCACGATTCTTTGAATGACAATACTGTAACCTTAAGATACAGAGATACAATGGAGCAGGAAAGAGTTCCGGTTTCTGAACTGAGAAGAATTATTGATGAGAAAGTGAATTTCAGAACTTTGCTTTCGAAAATTTAAGAAAATAATATTTTTATATATTGAAAATCCCGACATTTGAGTTCGGGATTTTTTAATTTAAAACTATGAGTCAACCAATCACCTTTTCCGCAGAAATCCAACAACACCAAGACATCAACGCTGCTTTTGTCAATTTTCCATTTGATACCGTTGAATTATTCGGGAAGAAAGGACAAGTTAAAGTCAAAGTTCTGCTTGATGATAAAGTAGAATACAGAAGCAGTCTTGCGAATATGGGCGGCGGCTGTCACAGATTAGGATTAACTCAAGCCATCAGAAAAGATTTGGGAAAGACATTTGGAGATATTGTTGAAGTTAAACTTTGGGAAGACAAAGAAGAACGGATTGTTATTGTTCCCGATGATGTTCAGGAATTACTTAATCAAAACGAAAAAGCAAAAGAATTCTACGATAAAATGTCTTACACGCACAAAAAAGAATATATCCGCTGGATAGAAGAAGCTAAAAAAGAAGAAACCCGCGAACGCCGGAAAATCAAAATGATAGAAATGCTTTTTGCAGGCAAAAAAGGGATTTAAACAGTTTCAAATCCCCTTTTATTTTTAATTAAGATTCACCCTTACGAGAGCTATCTCATTGTTATCCTGACTGATAATCAGAGAATCTCCTTTTGATTCTGCAGAAATACCATTTCTTTCATAAAGCTCACCATTCTGTGTTTTATTTTTAAAGTCCAACTCAAATTTTCTGTTATTGGCTTCTATCAAAATGGTTTTAGCACGTCCGTTATTCAGAAATGTCGCCTTAGCACGTCTGCCATCAGATGCTTTGTAAGGATAGGAATACGAACCGGTTTTATTACCCTCTATTTCTTTTTCCACAGAAGTGGTGGTCGTACTGTCTTTTTTTCCGTTGTCATCTACTGTTGTTGTGTCCGATGAATAGATTTCTTTCATCATTTTACTGTCCTGGTCTTTTTTGCAGGAAAACAGTAAGCTTAGCACAGGTAGGCTTAGTAGCAGAAATCTTGTTCTCATTAATTCAGATTTTAAATTTTCTAAGCAATATTATCAAATTGTTTTCCAAAACGAGAAATTTATCTCATAAAATTATAAATCTCTTTTGTTTAATCATTCGTATCGGCAAGAATAAAATATCCTCGAAAACAAGTGAAAACTGCTGCTATATTTTTTCTTAAATTTGCAGGTCAGATAAAAAGATCTGACTTATTCTAATATAAATATCTAAAAGAATGTTACCAAAAATAAATCCGATACAAACCAAAGCATGGAAAGCCCTAGATCAGCACTTTGCAAACCACGATTTTGAGTTACGATCACTTTTCCAATATAATCCTAACCGATTCAATGAATTTTCGGTACAAACCGATTCCTATCTTTTCGATTTTTCAAAAAACCTTATCGATTCCAAAACTCTGGACTTACTTCTCGACCTTGCTGAAGAAGTTAAGCTTAAAGAAGCGATCGAAAAAATGTTTTCCGGCGATAAAATCAATGAAACTGAAGGAAGAGCAGTTCTCCATACAGCTTTGAGAGATTTTTCCGATAAAGAAATTCTGGTTGACGGTGAAAATATCAAACCAGCCATCAAGAAAGTTTTGGATCATATGAAATCTTTTTCAGAATCCGTTATTTCAGGCGCTCACAGAGGTTTTACAGGCAAGGAAATCACAGATGTGGTCAATGTGGGAATCGGAGGTTCGGATCTAGGTCCGGTGATGGTTTGCTCTGCTTTGAAACATTTTAAAACAAGGCTTAATGTTCATTTTGTGTCGAACGTAGATGGTAATCACATGGCCGAAGTTGTGAAGAATCTGAACCCAGAAACCACTTTGTTCATCATTGCTTCCAAAACATTTACTACACAGGAAACTATGACCAATGCTAGTTCTGCAAAAGAATGGTTTCTGAAATCGGGTGCTAAGAATGAGGATGTTGCCAAACATTTTGTGGCATTATCAACGAATATTGAAGCTGTAAAAAAATTCGGGATTGCAGAAGCAAATATTTTTGAGTTCTGGGATTGGGTTGGTGGCCGATATTCGCTATGGAGCGCGATTGGATTGAGTATCGTTCTATCCATTGGCTACGAAAATTTTGAACAATTGCTTAGAGGAGCCTATGAGACTGATGTACATTTCCAAACCAAAGAGTTTAAAGAGAATATTCCTGTGCTGATGGGGCTTTTGGGAATATGGTACAGAAACTTCTATGCAGCCGGAACCTACGCGATTTTGCCATACTCACAATATCTTGACCGTTTTGCAGCCTATCTGCAGCAAGGTGATATGGAAAGTAACGGAAAATCTGTGGACAGAAATGGCGAATTCGTGGAATATGAAACAGGCCCAATCATCTGGGGAGAACCAGGAACTAACGGTCAGCACGCTTTTTATCAATTAATCCATCAGGGAACAGAGTTGATTCCTGCGGATTTCATTGCTTATGCAAAATCTCCGAATGATGTAGGCGAGCATCAGGATATCCTTTTAGCAAACTACTTTGCGCAGACAGAAGCTTTAGCATTCGGGAAAACGGAAGATGAAGTTTTTGCGGAATTAAAATCATCAGGCAAAACGGAAGAAGAAATCGAAAAACTATTGAACTACAAAATTTTCTCAGGGAATACGCCTACCAATTCTTTCTTATTTAAGGAATTGACACCATTTTCATTAGGACAATTAATTGCTTTGTATGAACATAAGATTTTTGTACAAGGTGTGATCTGGAATATTTTCAGTTTTGACCAGTTTGGAGTTGAATTAGGAAAGGTCTTGGCAGGAAAAATTCTTCCAGAGCTGGAAGCCGATGGAAACATTGAAACCCACGATAGCTCTACAAACGGATTAATCAATTTCTATAAATCAAACCGATAAAAAAAATAAAAATGAAATGTTGGGAAAGGAACATTTCATTTTTTTGAAAATAAATCTAAAAAGTAAAAAAGAAAGAAAAATGGCACAAATTCTAGATGGACTAAAAGTCTCAAAAGAAGTAAAAGCTGAAATCAAGCAAGAGGTAGAAAAAATCCTGGCTAATAAAAGAAGAGCACCACATTTGGTAGCGATTCTGGTAGGAAATAACGGCGCCAGTAAAGCCTATGTGAACAGCAAAGTAAAAGACTGCGAAGAGGTCGGTTTCTCCTCTACGTTACTCAAATTTCCAAGCACAGTATCTGAAGCTGAGCTGTTGGAAAAAATTGAAGAGCTGAATAAATCAAAAGATGTAGATGGATTTATCGTGCAGCTGCCGTTGCCTAAACAGATTGATCAGGAAAAAATCATTTTGGCAATAGACCCGCGAAAAGACGTCGATGGTTTTCATCCCGAAAATTTCGGAAAAATGGCGCTGGAAATGGATACTTTCTTGCCAGCAACGCCATTTGGAATATTGACATTATTGGAAAGATATAACATCGAAACCAAAGGTAAGAATTGTGTCATCATTGGCAGAAGCAGGATTGTTGGAAAACCAATGAGTATCCTGATGGGAAGAAAAGATTTCCCAGGAAACTCTACGGTCACACTGACACACTCTTACACAGAACATATAGAAGACTATACAAAACAAGCCGATATCGTGANNAAAAAGTTTTTTTTTTTTTTAAAAAACACATTCTAACAAAAAAAAAAAAAAAAATAAAAAAAAAAAAGCCGATATCGTGATAACAGCACTGGGCGACCCAAATTTTCTGAAAGGAGAAATGATTAAGCAAGGTGCAGTGATTGTGGATGTTGGCATTACAAGAGTAGATGATGATTCGGAAAAAGGGTATCATCTCGCAGGCGATGTAGATTTTGACAGCTGCGCAGAAAAAGCAAGCTGGATCACTCCGGTTCCTGGCGGAGTGGGTCCAATGACGCGCGCAATGCTGATGAAAAATACTATTATCGCTTATAAAACCTCGGTTTATAATGACTAAAGAACAAGAAGAATTACTATTAAAAGAAGGTAAAATGCTCCCGGTGATGGAGCATTTTTACACTATTCAAGGGGAGGGATTTCACGCCGGGAAAGCGGCCTATTTCATCCGCTTAGGCGGCTGCGACGTAGGCTGTCACTGGTGCGACGTGAAGGAAAGCTGGGATCCAAAACTCCACCCATTGATGGATGCCACAGAAATAGCGGAAACTGCAGCAAAATATTGTAAAACCATTGTTCTGACCGGTGGCGAACCACTAATGTGGAATCTGGAAATACTTACATCCCAGTTAAAAGAATTAGGATGTACCATTCATATCGAAACATCTGGCGCATATCCTATGAGCGGTCATCTAGATTGGATCACGCTTTCGCCGAAGAAAACAGGACTTCCGCTGGAAGATATCTATAAAGTTGCCAGTGAACTTAAGATGATTATTTTCAACAATAATGATTTCAAATTTGCTCAGGAGCAGCAGGCTAAAACCAATGATAACTGCGTACTGTATCTCCAAAGCGAATGGAGCAAACGCGATGCGATGTATCCTAAAATTACAGATTTTATTCTTGAAAATCCGGAATGGCGTTCCTCCATCCAAACGCATAAGTATCTAAATATTCCTTAAATTTGGAAGTTTATGCAGCGACTCCGATATTCTAGATATTTCAAAGCCTTCGTGATTCTACTAGATATGTTACTGGTAGCATCAGTTTTTGTTTCATATTACCGAAGAAATTTTGAAATCAAATATGATTCGGAGTCTCTGGAACAAAACATACTTTCTGTTTTATTACTATGCTTTTTCTGGCTTTTACTTAGCGGAAGGACAAGATTATATCACATTCCTAGAAATATTACCTACACCTTATATCTGGAGAGAATCATAATACATGTTTTTTTCTTTTTTATTGGGGTAGTTCTGCTGGGAAAAGTCAGTAATAATGATTTCCTGAAAACGGAACGTTTCTACCTGGCGATTATCTTGGCATTAATTGTAATTCCTGTAAAAACACTGATATTTTTTCTTCTGAAATATATCCGGAGTATCGGGAAAAATCATAGGAATGTTATGTTTATCGCAGAAACAGCATCTACCAATGTTCTTCGAGACATCATTAGCGAGAGAAAAGATTTCGGTTACAGAATATACGATTACGCAGGAAATATTGATCTGGAGTATATTGCGAGATTTTGGAAAGACAATGGCATACATACCGTTTTTATCCCATCAGAACATACATTGGAAAAGAGTTTCGAAGAAGAGCTTTTTCATCAGGCAGAACTTAATAAAGTGAAAATCTCTCTGGTTCCAAATACTGTTCAGAACGATTTCTTTGAGTTTGAATACAATTATATCGGAACTGTTCCGGTTCTTACACAAGCAAAATATCCGTTAGATATTTTTACCAATTTTGGTATTAAAAGGCTTTTCGACATTGTTTTTTCTTTATTAATGCTGATTTTTATCTGTACATGGTTATTTCCGATCATTATTTTACTTATAAAATTGGATGGATCCAAAGGCTCTCCTTTTTTTATTCAGGAACGATATGGTTATCATGATAAGGTTTTCAAGTGCTTCAAATTCAGAACGATGAAAATCAACAGTCAGTCTTGTAAAAAAACGACCGATCACAATGATCCAAGAATTACCGAGATTGGCAAATTTCTTAGAAAAACAAGTCTGGATGAGATGCCACAATTTATCAATGTTTTATTAGGAAATATGTCAGTGGTAGGACCGAGGCCACATATGCTTTTGGTGGATGATTTTTACAAGCCGAAGATCAGCAGATACAGTTTGAGAAGTATGGTAAAACCAGGTATTACCGGCCTTGCCCAGGTAAGCGGACTGCGGGGCGACGCAGGTGATATGAACATCGGGATGAAAAAAAGAATACTTGCAGATTCTTTTTATGTCCGTAATTGGAGTTTTAGTATGGATATTGTAATCATCTTCAAAACCATTTTTCTGATTATTACCGGCGACAAAAAAGCGCATTGATTGTTAGAAAAAAAACCTAATTTAGCTTTATGTTAAAACGACTATTTGAATCCGTAGGAGAATATTTTCTATTGTTGGGAAAAGTCCTAAACAAGCCTCAGAAAAGAAATGTATATCTCAAGCTGCTGGTAAGAGAATTTTATGACCTCGGCGTCAATTCCTTTGGATTGGTATTATTCACATCTTTCTTTGTAGGAGCGGTTGTTGCTATTCAGATGTATAATAACTTCAGCGCATCATCTTTTCCTATCCCTAACAGTTTTATTGGTTACGCAACCAAAGTGGTGCTGATTTTGGAGTTCTCTCCTACCATTATTTCTGTTATACTTGCCGGAAAAGTTGGTTCCTACATCGCTTCGAGCATTGGGACAATGAGGGTTACAGAGCAGATCGATGCTTTAGACATTATGGGTGTCAATTCTCCCAATTTTCTTATTTTGCCAAAAATTGTAGCCAGTGTGATATTTAATCCACTACTCATTGCAATAAGTATTGCAGTAGGAATCTGGGGCGGATATATTGCCGGAATCGCAACAGGAAACTGGACAAAAGCAGATTATATAACAGGTATCCAGATGTATATGCCATCTTATTTTATCTGGTACGCTTTTCTGAAAACAGCTGTTTTTGCATTTCTGATAGCTACAATTCCTGCCTATTTCGGTTATAATGTAAAGGGCGGATCTTTGGAAGTGGGACGTGCCAGCACACAAGCTGTAGTGTGGACTATGGTTTCTGTAATTATAATGGATCTATTACTAACCCAAATGTTGTTAAGCTGATGATAGAAGTTAAAGATTTAAGAAAAAGTTTTGATGGTGTCGAAGTTCTAAAAGGTATTTCCACAACATTTGATACCGGAAAAGTAAACCTGGTAATTGGACAAAGTGGCTCCGGAAAAACAGTATTTCTCAAGTGCCTGCTGAATGTTTTCGAGCCATCCAGCGGAGGCATTCTCTTTGATGGAAGAGATATTGTACAGATGTCCCGAGATGACAAACAGGCTTTGCGCGCAGAGATTGGAACCGTTTTTCAGGGAAGTGCGCTTTTCGATTCCATGACTGTTGAAGAAAACATCAGTTTCCCTCTAGATATGTTTACCAATCTAACTTACCGAGAAAAGAAACGAAAAGTTTTGGAAGTAATAGGTCGTGTCAATCTTCAGAATGCGAATAAAAAATTCCCTTCAGAAATCTCCGGGGGAATGCAGAAAAGGGTTGCCATAGCAAGAGCTATTGTTAATAATCCAAAGTATCTGTTCTGCGATGAACCTAATTCGGGCTTAGATCCTTACACATCTAATGTAATCGATGATCTTTTGCTGGAAATCACCAAAGAATATAACACCACTACTATTATCAACACTCACGATATGAATTCCGTGATGACGATTGGGGAAAAGATTCTCTATCTGCGATTGGGCATAAAAGAATGGGAAGGCAATAAAGATATATTAGCAACAGCAAAAAATAAGAACCTTTTGGATTTTGTTTACTCTTCAGAGCTATTTAAGCAATTGAGAGAATTTATGCTTGAGAATGATCAGACAAGTCTCACGCATAACAGCAACAATACCGAAAAAAAGGAAAAATAAATTCACTAATTTTAAATTAAAATCAATTGAAAATGAATAAAAAACTGATCAGTGCAATGACCTTATTCCTAGGAATGATGGCTTATTCACAAGTTACTGTAGGATTGAGAACCAATGCTTTAATAAACACTTCATCTGCAAGCTGGGAAAATTTTAAAGGCGCTGTTAATACCGCTGTTGATTCAAAAGGTGATAATGCAACAGGATTCAATGTTGGATTGGCTTTTAAAGTAGATTTACCTGCAAGTGGGTGGTTTGTAATGCCAGAAGTGTATTACACATCTTTCAAAAATACGGTAGAAACTACTGGCGATGTAGAACTAGAAGCCAAAAGCAATAGAATTGATGTTCCTGTTTTAGTTGGACATAACTTTTTACTTGGAAAATTAGCTGCTTTTGTAGGACCAGTTGCTTCATATAATTTATCAAAAGACAATACTTTTGGAGACTTCAAGGAAAATGGAACTAAAGAATTTACTGTAGGATATCAATTTGGAGCGCAAGCAACGTTGTCTAAGTTTGTTGTCAATGCAAGATATGAAGGAGCTTTTTCTAAAGATTCTAGAAAATTCATCAATGCAGGCGCAGGAGTTGCAGGAAGTGAGACAGAAATTAGATATGATAACAGACCAAGTATGTTTATCCTCGGTATCGGATATAATTTCAAATAATTACAATTCTGAAAATATGAGAAGGCTGGAAATTACTTTCCAGCCTTCTTCATATATAGACCTTAAAAATTCACAAAAATTACATTCTTTTAAGAAATCATTTTTGTAATACGAAAATATACGCTTTTATTCAACAATTGTTTAACATAATAAACAAAAAATTGAACAATATTAACATGTTTTCTTTATTTTTGTTTTTAAAGAACATTAACTTGAATGAAGGTTATACTCGAACATATTTCACCAGACGAAAATAGTTCTTTTCGTGTGCTGCATATCAAAGGAGTTCCAATTTCTGAACTCAATTGGCAATATCATTATCATTCTGAGATTGAGATCGTTTGCGTTTTTCATGGAAAAGGAACAAGACACGTAGGCTATCATAAAAGCCATTTTGAAGACGGAGCACTGGCTCTAATAGGCTCTAATATTCCCCATTCTGGTTTTGGGCTCAATGCTACAGATCCGCACGAAGAAATCGTAATACAGTTCAAGGAAGACATCCTTTCCCTACCAGAGGGAGAACCAGACACTAATGCTGTGAGAAAGCTGTTGGAAATATCAAGGTACGGCGTGCTTTTTTCCTCACAAGTAAAAAAACAACTCATTCCAAAACTTGAATTGATAGCTGAATCTGAGGGTTATAAAAGGTACTTGCTTCTTTTAGAAATCCTTTTTGAACTATCCAAAACAGAAGATTTTCAATTAATGAATACCGAAGTGATGCCTTACACTATCGTATCTAGAAATAGAAATCGGTTGGAGGCTGTATTTACATACGTAGAAAACGGTTACCGAAACGAAATTGACATCATGCAGGCTGCTGATCTAGCTAACCTAACGAAACCCGCCTTTTGTAATTTTTTTAAAAAAGCCACATCGCTTACATTTGTAGAGTTTGTAAACAGGTACAGAATAGATAAAGCTTGCATATTGCTTTCTCAAGAAAAAAGCATAGCAGAAAGCTGCTATGCTACAGGTTTTAATAATATTACTTATTTTAATAAGATTTTCAAAAAATATACAAACACTACGCCAGGACAATTTATAAAAAACTTATAGTATTTTTAGTAAGTCCTGTTTATATCGGTTTGCAGTTTTTGTTTTTCAAGTTCAGCTTTCTCCTGCTGAAGTTGCTTTAATTCACGTCTGATCTGAGCCTCTTTTACAGCACTGCCTTTGCTAATATATCCTACTAGTCCACCTATGATAAGACCGATGCCTATCCCACAAAGCGATCCATAAACCACACGGAGATCTACCGCCATATCATTCAGGTAAAAAAGAAGACCTCCCAAACCGAATAAAATAATGCCTATAATTATTAAACTTTTCATAATTGTGTTTTTTTTTAATTAAGAAAAAAGCTTAAAGTTTACCACCTGCCGCTTTGTAATATTGCAAAGCTTTGGGCATATCGGCATTCAAATCAGCGATTCTATTAGCAGGACTCGGGTGGGTAGATAAAAATTCTGGTTGTCTGGTTCCTGTAGAAGAAGCTTCCATTCTCTGCCAGAAAGAAACTGCAGTTCTAGGATCATAACCAGCCATAGCCATTATCTGAAGACCCATTTCATCTGCCTCAGACTCTTGTTTTCTCCCATAAGCTAGAAGACCTACTTGCGCTCCAATCGGATACACTTTTTCGAAAACACCAGCCCACTGACTGTTAGACATTGTCCCTCCAAGAAGGCTTCCACCATATTGAGCTAACATGGCTTGGGAAATTCTCTCATTTCCATGACCAGCTAACGCGTGGGAAACTTCATGTCCCATCACTACTGCCACACCATTATCATCTTTACAGACAGGCATTATCCCGGTATAAAATGCAACTTTACCGCCAGGCATACACCACGCATTCAACTGAGAATCTTGAATTAAATTAAATTCCCAATTGTAACCTGATAGTGCAGATTCACGACCTATGCTTTTATAATAGGAGTATGCAGCGTTTTTAATTCTGGCTCCCACATTTTTAATCCGGTTTGCATCTGCTGTGCCTGTAATTACTTTTGCGTTAGATAGAGTTGTTCTGTATTCTGATGCTGCTGCAGTAGCAATCTCGGAATCATTGGCAATCTGTATAGAAGATCTACCAGTTATCGGGTTGGTAACACAGGCTACAAGCCCTAATGCTCCCAAAACATAAGAAGAAATTTTAAGGATTTTCATCGTTTATTCTAAATTTATTTGTTTTTTACAACTTTTATTCCAAAAATTATTCTTTGTTAAGAAAAGCATCCCAACCCTGCGCCGTGAGAGGGATCAGCTGATTAGATCCTCTTGCTATCAGATAATTATCTTTGGTTTCTATCGCATGACCAATGATGGTAAAATCTGGGTGATTTCTTATTTTATCAAAGTCATTGGGGCTAATTGTAAAAAGCAATTCATAATCTTCACCTCCGTTTAAAGCAGCCATTGCGGGATTAAGATTCAGTTCTTCTGCAGTAGAAATAGTAACACTGTCCATTGGAACTTTTTCTTCATACAAATGAAATCCAACACCAGACTGATCCGACAAATGAAGTATCTCTGATGCCAGACCATCCGAAACATCGATCATAGATGTTGGCAAAATATCCAACTCTTCCAATTTTTTCTTGATATCGGTTCTTGCTTCTGGCTTTAGTTGTCTTTCAAGGATGTAATCGTAACCTGCCATTTCTGGTTGCATATTGGGGTTTGCCAAATAAACAGAATGTTCTCTTTCCAAAATTTGAAGTCCTAGATATGCACCACCAAGATCTCCGGTTACCACCAAAAGATCATTTGGTTTTGCGCCATTTCTTCTTGTAGTTTTATCTTCGTCTGCCAGACCAATAGCCGTTATACTTAGTACCAAACCGGCATTGGAACTAGTTGTATCTCCACCAATTAAGTCTACTTTATACCGATTACATGCTAAAGCAATACCCGAATAAATCTCTTCAAGTGCTTCTACAGGAAAACGGTTGGAAACCGCAACTGAAACTAATATTTGAGTAGGAACAGCGTTCATTGCGGCAATATCACTCAGGTTTACTACAACGGCTTTATATCCTAAATGTTTTAGCGGGACGTATCCGAGATTGAAATGAACTCCTTCCGCAAGCATATCTGTGGAAATTACCACTTTTTTATTTCCTGGGTCTATAACTGCGGCATCATCACCAACCGAAATTTTTGTAGAATCCTGTATAATCTGAAAATGTTGCGTTAGATGTTTTATTAACCCGAACTCTCCAAGTTTTGCTATCGGCGTTAGGTTTTGTGATTTATCTTCTAGCATTTAATAAATGATATTTGATTAATTATAAACGATTAAAAACAATCGAAATCGCTCTCAATTACTATTAATATTTATTTAAAAATTTCAGAATCAATGTTTTCCGGACGGAAAGGTAGAGTCTTCAGGAATTCTTTTGAAATGATTTGTACATTCGCTGATTTATATTCGTTCATTACTTCCATAATGTCTTCAGGCGGTGTTGTGGTTTTTCTGAGCATCATATCTATCCAGACACCCGTAGCTTCGGCTGTTGCACAATGTGTCCCGTCTGGCAGATAAAATTTATGCACAAACTGATAAATAGATCCGTCTTCCGAGATTGCAGACACCTCCAAGCCAACAAAAACTGTCTGGTCTGCATAGATTTCCTTGAAGAATGAGTAGCGCTCGTGCAACATAACAGGGCCCACGCCCCAGCGGTTCAGTTGGGTTAGTCCAATTTTGTTTTTGTTTAGGAAAGCCATTCTAGTTTGTGAGCAATAATCCACATAGGTTGAGTTTCCAAGATGACGATTCGCATCGATATCACTCCATCTCACTTCAAATTTATGATAATAAACAGACATTTTTTTTAATTTTATGATTGTTCAAAATTAACCATTTGAGGTGGATATTAAAAATGTAATTTTGCAATAATGGATTTTAAAAAAAAGAAAATAATTATCATTGGCGGCGGCGCTTCTGGTTTTTTTGCCGCTGCAAATCTGGATGAGGACAAATATGAAGTTTCTATCCTAGAGCAGAATTCGGACGTACTGCAAAAGGTAAAAATATCCGGCGGTGGACGTTGTAATGTCACCCACGCATGCTTTGATCCGAGAGAGCTCACCAGTTTCTATCCGAGAGGGAGCAAAGAGCTACTCAGTGTTTTTACAAAGTTCCAGCCGGGCGATACAATGAATTGGTTCGAATCCCGAAATGTTCCCTTAAAAATCGAAAAAGACAACCGGGTATTTCCGGTTTCGGACTCTTCACAAAGCATTATCAATGCAATGACTAAAGAAGTGCTTGGAAAAAAATTTGAAATAAAAACCCAGATTTCGGTTTCGGAGATCATCAACCAAGACAATAATTATCTGGTTAAAACCAAGCAAGGCGATTTCCTTGCAGACATTATCATTTATTCCACGGGAAGCGCACCTAAATCTTTAAAAATGATTGAAAAACTTGGTCATAAAATTATAGAGTCTGTTCCGTCACTATTCACATTCAACATTAAAGATGACTTATTGAAGGATCTTCCCGGAACTAGTTTTGAAAACGCCGAAATCCAAATTCCTAGCCTGAAAACAGCAGAATCAGGTCCACTTTTGATAACACATTGGGGACTTTCCGGGCCAGCTGTACTCAAAATTTCTGCTTGGGAAGCAAGAACATTGGCTGAGTTAAAATACCAATTTGAAATCGAGGTAAATTTTATTTCAATACCAATTTCTGAGGCTGAAAACCTTTTAAAAACTTTCAAGACACAAAATCCTAAAAAATCTATCGGGCAATCTAAAATATTTAACGTAACCAACCGATTTTGGAATAAGGTTCTAGAGATCTGCAATATCAATCCGGAAAAGCAGATTGCTAATATGTCCGCAAAAGAGTTGAATGCGATATTGGAAGCTCTGTGCAGAAAAAAAATGCAAGTAACCGGAAAATCTATTTATAAAGATGAGTTTGTAACTGCCGGCGGTGTAGACCTGCGGGAAGTGGATTTTAAAAATATGGAATCCAAACTCTTACCAAATTTTTATATTTGCGGAGAAGTTCTTAATATTGATGCAATTACAGGCGGCTTTAATTTTCAAGCCTGCTGGAGTGAAGCTTGGTTAATTTCTCAAAAACTTAATACCAATTCGTGAAAATTTAGCTAAATTTGACAAAACTATTTTATCCATAATGAAATATCCTAAAATTATATTCAAATTATTTACCTTATCATTGTTTGCATTGATAATTTCTTGCCAAACAAGAGTGGTGAGTCCTAACAAACCAATGAATGACAATACATTAGAGCTTTATAAAACCTACACCATACAGACTAATGATGCTAAAAATCAAAAACTGCAAATCATAAAAGTAGATGCTGATAAAATATATGGAAAAGATAAATCTGGTACTGTTGTAGAAATCCCGAGAAGTGATGTACGCGAAATCAAAAAGCCTGATATTTTATCTTCCGTGATTATTGGTGTTGCTGCTCTTGCTGCTGTAATCTTTATTCCCATCTAATATGATAAACAAAAAAATCACTGCACAGCCCGCAAAATAACAGAGAATATCAATCCAGCTGAATGAGTTGCCAAGCATAATCATGACAATGCGATTGTCTTTGAAACCCAATAATTCTCCGAAGTGAAAATATTGGGCAAACTCAATCAGGCAGGAAAAAATGAAAATCCCGACAATCAATTTTGTTGGATTGAAATCGAAAAATGCTTTGATGAAATAATACATCAACATTACAACGAAAACATCACCCAAATAAGCTCTTACGAAGAAGATGTTTTTAAGTTCTGTAGCAATCAGAACTTCTACTACGAAGATGAAAATAGCAATCAGAAAGCTTTTGTAATAGAATTTAAAATTAATTTTCACAGCATTGTTTTTAACTAAAACAGAAAATCGTGGCAATTATTACTTCGATTTTTTTTATTAAAAAAGTTACTCCAACAGTGAATTTTAATTGATGACAATTTCGGTTTGATTTTTGAAAAGGAAACTGTAACCAAATCTGACTATTATGAAAAATCTATTGTTTATCGGAATATTATCATCACTTATCGTCAGTTGTGTACCGGATAAAGACAAAAGAGATAAAAGAAAAGCCGATCACAGTGCAGAACATATGAGAAACAAAGGTGTAGATTCTGCTGCGCTTTCTACAGATAAAAAGGTAGATACAGTCGGTGTAAAATAGTTATTTCCCGATCATCTTTATAATTGCATTAAGTTTCATCAAAGCTTCAATTGGTGTCAATGTATTGATGTCGATTTTTGTCAATTCTTCGCGGATATTTTCAAGAACCGGATCATCCAACTGGAAAAATGAAAGCTGAAGGTTTTCTTCGGTCACACGTTTTATTTTCTCTCCGGAATCCTGTGTTGTTCTGCTAGATTCAAGAGTTTTAAGAATTTCATTAGCGCGATTCACCACTTTCGAAGGCATTCCGGCCAACTTCGCCACGTGAATACCAAAACTATGTTCACTTCCTCCGGAAATCAGTTTTCTAAGAAAGATAATATTGCCTTTCAATTCTTGAATGGAGACGTGGAAGTTCTTGATTCTCTCAAAGTTGACCGACATTTCGTTCAGTTCGTGATAATGCGTTGCAAACAAAGTTTTTGGTTGTGTCGGATGTTGGTGAAGATATTCTGCAATGGCCCAAGCAATAGAAACGCCATCGTAAGTAGATGTTCCACGTCCGATTTCGTCCAGCAAAATCAAACTTCTGTCTGAGATATTGTTAAGAATATTCGCAGCTTCATTCATTTCCACCATAAAAGTCGATTCGCCGGCAGACAAATTATCCGTTGCACCAACTCTTGTGAAAATCTTGTCAAGCGTTCCAATTTCAGCGTGTTTCGCAGGAACAAAACTTCCGATTTGAGCCAGCAAAGCAATAATCGCTGTTTGTCTCAGGATCGCGGATTTACCGGCCATATTCGGTCCGGTTACCATTATGATTTGTTGAGAATCTTTGTCTAAGAAAACATCATTCGGAATGTAAGATTCACCAAGCGGTAAAGATTTTTCGATGATTGGATGTCGCCCTTCCTGAATGTCAATTGAGAAAGAATCATTTAGAATTGGTTTGGTGTAATTATCTTCGACAGACAAATCTGATAAACCAACTGCGCAATCCAATTCGCCAATCAGTTTTGAATTTTCCTGCAATTGGTCAATATAAATCAGAACATTTTCACAGACATTTCTGTAAAGTTCCAATTCTAATTTTCCAATTTTTTCTTCGGCGCCAAGAATTTGATTTTCATATTCTTTCAGCTCTTCGGTAATGTACCGTTCTGCGTTTACCAAAGTCTGTTTTCTGATCCAATCTTCCGGAACTTTGTCTTTATGAGTATTTCGAACCTCGATATAATAGCCGAAAACACCATTGAAATCGATTTTCAAACTCGTAATTCCAGTTCTTTCGATTTCACGTTGACACATATCGTCTAAGAAACCACGACCTTTACTTTGAAGATTTCTTAAGTGGTCAAGTTCCTCCGAAATTCCTTCTTTGATGACGTTTCCTTTGTTGATGTTGACTGGGAGTTCGTCATTCAGATGATTTTTGATGAAATCTATTAATTCCTCTAGATTAATAAAAGGGTCAATCCAAGCCAGAACATCAGGAAATTTCAGAAGATGTTTTCTGATTTCATTAATATTAATGATGCTTTGACGGAGATAACCTAATTCTTTCGGTGAAATCTTTTCAGCAGCTAATTTTCCAATTAATCTATCCAAATCAGAAATGCCTTTCAACAAATCTTTGATATCATATTTCAAAGAATCTTCTTTGTTTAGAAACTCAATAAGATTCAATCTTCTGTTGATATCGCCTATGTTTTTCAAGGGAAGAATCAAACGTCTTCTCAATAACCTTCCGCCCATTGGCGTAGACGTTTTATCGATGATATCAAGAAGTGATTTACCTTGATGATTAGCCGAATAAACAATTTCCAGATTTCTCAAAGTAAAATTATCCATCATCAGATAATCATCCTGCGGAATCACTTGAATTCTCGTAATGTGTTGTAAAAGTGCGTGATGCGTATCTTCAACCAAATAAGCGAAAATAGCTCCTGCTGCAGTAATTCCCAATTTATGCTCGTCGATTCCAAAACCTTTCAAAGATTGTGTTTTGAAATGCGAAGTCAGTTTTTCGTAAGCATAAGGATATTTGAACGCCCAATCTTCCAGCTTGAAAACATTCTTATTTCTCAGTTGATTCGGAATCTCAGAAGTTCTTTGATAGATAATTTCGCTCGGGTCAAAAGTGTGAACAATGTGAAGTAATTTCTCAAGATTACCTTCACTCACGAGAAATTCTCCGGTAGAAACATCCACAAGCGCCATTCCGTATTTTTCTTTTTCTTTATGAAGAGAAAGCAGGAAGTTATTTTTCTTAGAAGTCAGAACTTGGTCGTTGAACGTAACACCTGGCGTCACCAATTCTGTAACCCCACGTTTTACAATTCCTTTGACAGATTTTGGGTCTTCCAATTGGTCGCAAATTGCAACGCGCATTCCGGCTCTTACGAGCTTTGGCAAATAAGAATCTACGGAATGATGCGGAAATCCGGCCAATTCGATATGACCTTCGCCATTGGCTCTTTTGGTGAGAACAATCCCAAGAATCTGCGATGTTTTTATTGCATCTTGTCCGAAAGTTTCGTAGAAATCTCCTACTCGGAACAATAACAATGCATCAGGATATTTCGCCTTAATTGTATTGTATTGCGTCATTAACGGAGTTTCTTTCTTTGCCAATTTCCTGAATTTTAGAAGCGCTAAAATACGAAATTAATTAAGAGAATTGTTTTATGTTAATTCCAAAAGATATTCAGCTTTTTATAATAAAAATGAGAACGGACAATAAAAATCATCGTTTAAAAAGAAAACTATAAATAATCCGTTTAATTATTAAATTTGATCTATGAAAAAATATCTATACCTCTTATTTTTATCATTATCGTTATCTAATTGTTATACCTACAAAGCAATCGCAGAAACTGATGATGTAAAAGAAACGCAGCAGGAAACACGGCAAAAGTTGAAGAAGCAAATGGCTGATAATGTAACTTCTATGGATCAGGCCGATTTATCTGCGACACCTTCAAATAAAACAATACCTGTAAATACCTATAAACCAAAAGCTACTAACATTATGGAAAAGCTGGAACCTAATAAATTCTACAAAATTGATGTAGCGGAAAAGAGCTATAAAATCCAGGTGGATAAATGGGAAAGTGATTCTCTAGTGGCTCATGTTATTCATAAGCCCAAAAAAATTCTAAAATTTCATAAGAATCAGATCAATCAGTCTACTATAGCCGAAAGACGATTTTCACAACCTGTGGCAGATATTATTACCGTAACGGCATATGCGGGGATAGGTGCTGGAATTTGGGCGATTATCAAAAAATAAAAATTGAATACTATTGATAGATCCAACAAAATCAATCATTTGTTTAATTTTAAATAATTATCATAAATAATATCAGTTAAAAATTATTTATAGTTATTCCAAATAACCTCATATTTGTACTGAAAAACTCTAACCGCCAATCAAAAAAATAAAAGTTTGAATAAATTCTACCCCAATGAAGGTTGAGCAAATATATACAGGATGTCTGGCACAGGGCGCCTACTACATAGTTTCCGGTACCGAAGCCGTGATTATAGACCCATTAAGAGAAGTAAAACCTTATCTTGAGCGCCTTGAAAAAGATAAAGTAAAACTAAAATACATCTTCGAGACACATTTCCATGCGGATTTTGTTTCCGGACATCTCGATTTGTCTGAGAAAACAGGAGCCCCGATTGTTTACGGACCAAGTGCCCAGCCGGAATTTGATGCCATTATTGCAGAAGACCACCAGATTTTTGAAATCGGAAGCATCAAAATAAAAGTTCTCCATACACCCGGACATACGCTGGAAAGCTCCACTTTTCTTCTGATAGATGAAGATGGAAAAGAGACCGCTATCTTTTCTGGGGATACTTTATTTCTCGGCGATGTAGGCAGGCCAGATCTTGCACAGAAAGCTGGCAAAATCACCGAAAAAGATCTTGCCGGAATGCTTTATGAAAGTTTACATAGCAAGATTTTGCCTTTGGACGACTCTATTACGGTTTATCCTGCTCACGGCGCGGGTTCTGCGTGCGGAAAGAATATGCAGAAAGAAACAGTTGATACTTTAGGAAATCAGAAAAGAACTAATTATGCACTTAATCAGCCAGATAAAGAGTCTTTTATCAATGAAGTTCTGGACGGATTAACAGCGCCGCCAAAATATTTTGGGATGAATGTCGCAATGAACAAAGGCGGATATGAAAGTTTCGATAAAGTTCTTAAAAAAGGAAAAAATCCTTTGTCTGTCGTAGATTTTGAAACTGCTGCAGAGGAAACTGGAGCTTTGATTTTGGACACGAGAAGTGCGGCTGTATTTCATAAAGGTTTTGTTCCAAATTCTATTAATATTGGCATTAAAGGTGATTTTGCACCTTGGGTTGGTGCAATGATAGTAGATGTCCAGCAGCCAATTCTTTTGGTTTCTGATAAAGGAACTGAGGAAGAAGCCATTACAAGACTAAGCAGAGTTGGATTTGATAATGTTTTAGGTTATTTGGATGGAAGTTTCGATGCTTGGAAAAATTCTGGGAAAGAAACGGACGAAATCAAGAGGATTTCTGTAGAAGAATTTGCCGAAGAATTTTCTGAAAATGTGAAAGTTATAGATGTTAGAAAAGAAACAGAATATGAAGCAGAACATATTGACAATGCTTATAGCAAGCCGCTCGCTTACATCAATGATTGGGTTAATTCTTTAGATAATTCTGAACATTTTTATATTCATTGTGCCGGTGGTTACAGAAGTATGATTGCGGCAAGTATTTTGCAGGCAAGAGGTTACAGGAATTTTACCGAAATTGATGGTGGTTTCAATGCCATTAAGAAAACCGAAAAATTTCCTCTAAGTAATTTTGTTTGCCAGAGTAAAACTTTGTAAAAATGAAGACTTTTGAGAACATTAGCCTGACAGATAAAAATTTATCGTGTTGATGTTCTCAAAGATTTTAAACAAAGACCTAACTTCTAATACCTAAATTATGTCACAAAAATTTCAGGAATTAATCCAATCCGAGCGTCCCGTTCTTATCGATTTTTTTGCAACGTGGTGTCAGCCTTGCAAAGTGCAGTCTTCCGTTCTTAACTCAGTAAAAGAACAAGTAGGAGACAAGGCCAGAATTGTAAAGATCGATGTGGATCAATTTCCAACTATTGCAGCAGATAATGGAGTCCGCGGTGTTCCAACTTTAGCGATTTTTAAAAATGGAGAATTGCTTTGGAAAGAAAGTGGTGTTCACGACGTAAATTCTCTGGTGGGTTTGCTGGATCGGTATTCTAATTAGGAAAAAACATAAAGTTTGTCATTCACTACGTCGAATCTTTGATTTCTGAAGGAATCTCAGCAGATACAAATTCACCAACTTAGATTTCCCCGGAATGACAATCTTTACATTTTTAATGCATTTTTCCAATCATATCGAACTTATCTCTCTCATTTAAAAAAGGAAATTTGCTCCTAAATTCTTTCAACTCATCCAAATTCCATTGTGAAAAGATGATATTATTTTCACGTTCAGAAATCTCTTTTCCATCCGGAAAATAAACCAATGAGCTTTCTTCATACTCTAAATTATAACCGTCTGTTCCCGTTCTATTCAACCCAAAAAGAAAAGCCTGATTTTCTATCGATCTTGCCTTCAAAAGGTTTTTCCAAGCATCTACTCTGGATTTTGGCCAATTGGCTACATAAAGGACAGCGTCATAATCATTCTGATTTCTAGAAAAAACCGGGAAACGCAAATCAAAACAAACTTGTAACAGAATCTTAAATCCTTTGTAATCAATTATTTTTCGTTCTTTACCGGCTGTATATATTTTGTCTTCACCGGAATATGAAAACAGATGTCTTTTATCATAATATTCAAAACTTCCGTCAGGAAATACAAAATAAAAACGGTTGTAGAATTTCCTGCTTTCTTCCACAGAAACACTTCCTGCAACCGCTGCATTTTTATTTTTGGCAAGGGATTTCATCCAATTAAGTGTTTCCTCGTTTCTGTCTGCAACCTCTTCGGCTTCCATACAAAATCCAGTGGAAAACATCTCCGGAAGAAGGAATAAATCAGCTTTAGCAGAACTCAATTCTTGCTCAATCAGCTGGAAATTGGCTTCCTTATTTTTCCAGATAATATCCAAATTCAAACCTGCAATTTTTAGTGATGACATTCTTATAAATTTACTGCAAGTTATAACTTTGAAAGATTTCGATCATAATTTTATCTTAATAAAAATCGATTATCTCGCATCTTATTCCGTTAAAGTTTATTAAAAAACCGTTAAAAATTTTAGTTTGTAACAATCTGATAATGATTTATATATAATTTTGCACCACTAAATTTATAACTTAATAAAATAATTAATGAAGAAATTCCCTTTATTGTTATGCTTGATTTACCTTGTAACAACCTCTTTTTACCCGTCAGGTTCCGAGAACCAAAAATCTCTACCAACCTTGTCTCTAAAAGAAATTAAGCTGACGCCAAAAAAGAATTTCTCTCCAAAAAGCCCATCTGAAGAAATCTACAGACAGCTACAGTTTGCGGATGAAACATTGAATTTTGAAGTCTTTGATAAAGCTTATTTAGGATTCCAAAATTTGAAAAAATCCGGTAAACTGCATTCAACAGCCAACCTGCTTTCTGTGTGTGATTTCAGCTTGTCTTCTAACAAAAAAAGACTTTGGGTCATTAACCTGGACGAGAAAAAAGTGCTTTTTAATTCGCTTGTAGCACACGGAAAAGGAACAGGAGAAGAGTTTGCAACCCAGTTTTCTAATGTAGAGAACTCGCATCAGTCCAGCCTTGGATTTTACATCACAGAGCAAACTTATACTGGTGACAATGGCTATTCCCTGCGTTTATTGGGCATGGATAAAGGCTATAATGATGCTGCTCTGGAACGCTGCATCGTGATGCACGGCGCCAATTATGTAAGTGAAGATTTTATCAAAGCAGAAAAAAGACTTGGTAGAAGCTGGGGTTGCCCGGCTGTTCCAAGAGAGCTTGCCGAGCCTATCATCAACACGATAAAAAATCAGACTTGTCTTTTTATTTATTATCCAGACCAAAACTATCTTGCCAGCTCGCAATGGCTTAAAGGAAGTGAGCAGAAAGATCAAATCCTCGATTCTTTGGAGCGCCAGAAAATGGCTACGAATTGATAATTTAGCTTTTCCAACGCATAAAAACCCTTCAGAATTGTAAATCTGAAGGGTTTATTTTGATTAATAATTATCATGGATTCTTTACCAATAATCGGAAACCTTCGCCGTGAACGTTGATGATTTCCAGACCTTCGTCGTCTTTAAGAAGTTTTCTAAGTTTAGCGATGTAGACATCCATACTTCTGGCTGTAAAATAGTTTTCCTTTTTCCAGATTTTTCTTAGCGCCAGATCTCTTGGCATAAAATCATTTCTGTGGATGCAAAGCAATTTTAGAAGTTCGTTTTCCTTTGGAGATAATTTATATTCATTATCACCAACTCTCAACTGTCTCAGCATAGAGTCGAAGAAAATATTACTGATCTTGAATTGTTCCTGATCTTCATTTTCCAAAACAGCACTTCTTTGCAGAATTGCTTTAATCTTATACAGAAGCAACTCTGTGTCGAATGGTTTTGTAATATAGTCATCCGCTCCTATCTGATAACCTTTCAGGATGTCTTCTCTCATGTTTCTTGCCGTCAGGAAAATAATCGGTGTGTTTTTATCGATTTTTTTCACGTCTTCAGCCAGAGAAAATCCGTCTTTTTTAGGCATCATCACATCGAAAATACAAATATCAAATTCTTTTTCTGTGAATTCTTTCAGTCCCATTTCTCCATCGGTAGCTAATGTTACCTCGAAGTTATTTATCGTCAAATAATCTTTAAGAACTGCCCCAAAACTTTGGTCGTCCTCTACTAATAATATTCTGTTACTCATTGTTTTTAAATTACTAATGAAGATTTATAGATTCTTCGTTTTGTTAATATTTTGATTTGCTAATTTTAACTTTTAATTACACCATCGGTAATTTTATAGTGAATGTACTTCCTTTTCCTTTATGAGAATCTACGAGGATTTGGCCCTTATGGATTTCCACAATTTTCTTTACATAAGACAAACCAAGACCTTGTCCTTTTACGTTGTGGATATTTCCTGTTTCCTCGCGGAAGAATTTCTCAAAGATCTTATTCTTATTTTGCGATTCCATTCCCATTCCTCGGTCCGATATTTCTATAACATACCAATTACTTTCATTTCTTGTGCAAAGCTTTATTTCCGGTGTTTCTGGGGAATATTTGTTGGCATTATCCAGCAAGTTGATCAATGCATTGGACAAGTGAAACTCATCCACTCTGAAATTGTATTTGGTAGCGTTGAACTCTGTTACAAGACTTCCGTTTCGCTCGTTCACTATTAATTGGAAAGATTCTGCAATGCTTTTAATCAGTTCCCGCACATTCGTTTCTTTTAGATGAAGTGGCATTTCATTGCGTTCCAATTTGGACATATTCAGAACGGTTTCCACTTGTTTTTTCATCCTCAGGTTTTCCTGTTTGATGAGTCCCGAATAATACTTAACCTTATCTGGATCGGTCGCAATTTTATCGTTGGCCAGAGAATCCGATGCCACAGAAATTGTTGCGAGTGGTGTTTTGAACTCGTGAGACATATTATTGATGAAATCCGTTTTGATTTCGGCAATTTTTTTCTGTCTCATCATATAATTGATCGAGATTATATAAATTCCCAATATCGTAAGCAGTGAGATAAAAGTTCCCAAAAGCATCGGAAGATTATGTTTTACCAAAGAGTAATCTTTTCTTGGAAAGACTAATGCCAGCGTAAACAAAGTGCGGTCCTTACTGTCTGTAAAAAGCGGATAAGTATAATTGGTTTTTTCCTTTTGGTCCAGGTAAATATTGTTTGCTATCGTTGTCAACTGATTGGTTTTATTGATAACTCCGAATCCAAATTTTGTATCAATTCCTTTCAATCTAAGCTCTTTAGTAACCACAGAGTCAATGATTTTGCTATCCACTCTTTTCTCAATCGGAAGATTTGTGGCGCTCAGCCTTGCAAACTCCTTCATCTGATAAGAGTTATTATCAATATCTCGGCTAATGTTTGTCGTAAGCGGTTCAGGAGTGCTTCGCTTCAGTTTCAGCTGACCTTCATCTTTATATAATTTAGTGGTGTAAAGTGTGTCACCTTTTGCAGAAACAGGGATATTTTGCTTTTCGACAATGCTGGTCTGGAAAAGGATATTGGAACGGTTTGCAGAGTCCGAACTTTGCTGAATATAGGTTTTGATTGGTTGATCTTTCGAAGCAAGCACTTCACTCCCCACATTTTTGTAGGTGTCATTCCAATATTTATTAACCTCGATTTGATTAACCTTCTGGGTAGATGTTTCTAGCGCTGAATAGACTTTATTAGAAAAATCCTGTTCCAATGCGCCATATAATTCTTTAATCCAATATAACTGTAATGAAACGAAGACCACCAAGGAAATCGTCATAAACACAGAAATAATAGGAATAAATTTGTTATTCATTATTATTATTAATTTTGAAACGTTAAAATTACTACTTTTAAGAATATTGACACAATAATAACCACATAAAATTATCAAAAATTTCTTAAAACATGATTTTTTAACATTTTATTGTGAATAAACAAAAATGTTGCCACAAGAAAAAGATTGGTGTGATTTTTTATAATTAATTTTATAAAAAAGAAATCGTTATGAACTCAGAAATTGTTTTTAATAAGGATTCAGATACCGGAGTTTATGTGATGAAGGTTTATAAGGCTGATGTTTCCACACTTTGGGATTACTTCACAAAGTCAGAATTGATTGACCAATGGTGGGCGCCAAAACCTTGGCAATGTGAAACCGAAAAAATGGATTTCCGCGAAAATGGTATTTGGTTGTACGCCATGAAAGGTCCGGACGGAGAAAAAGAATTTGCCTTAGCCAGTTACGGCGAAATAATGCCACACAGAAGTATTGCTTGGACAGATGCTTTTGCAGATGAAAAAGGAAAAGGCAAGACAGATTTGCCACAAACTGCTTGGTTAATAGGTTTCACAGGAATTGATGAAGGAACGAGAATGACTTTCAATCTGCATTTCAAATCCCAAGAAGAACTGAATCAGCTCACCGAAATGGGTTTTGAAGAGGGTTTCAAAATGGGACTGAATCAGTTGGAGGATTTGTTAAATCGTTAAACCGTGAATTTGCGGAACTGTCAATTTAAATTGACGATTTAACAGATTAACGATTTTACAAATCATTTATTCCAACTCAATTTCCTCATCTATAAAATATTGGATAATCGCTTTTTTCATAAGAAGCGATTGTTCGTTAGGTTTCAGTTCTGGCAAATCATCCAGCTTTTCAAATTGTGGCCAGCCATCTTCATAATGCGTGAATTTGTAATATCCAAAAGGTTCCAGCAACCTGCAAACAGCGATATGAACCAAATTGACTTTATCATCCTTCGTGAATTTCTGTTGTCCACTTCCCAATTCTTGAACGCCAATAATGAATAAAAGCGTTTCTATTGGCGGGTTTTTCTCCGTTTGAAAGTTAATTTCAAAAAAGTGTTCTATTTTTTTCCAGATTTCGGATTCTGTCATAATTAATTTTTTAAACCTTCAATTTTAAACAAAAACGCATATTCCAAAGCAATTTCTTTCAAACTTTCGAATCTTCCACTTGCTCCACCGTGTCCAGAACTCATATCAGTTTTGAAAATCAAAATATTATTGTCGGTTTTCAAATCTCTCAATTTCGCCGTCCATTTTGCAGGCTCCCAATACTGAACTTGGGAATCGTGGAAACCGGTTGTTATCAAAGTATTCGGATAATTTTTCGCTTCTATATTATCGTAAGGCGAGTAGGATTTCATATAATCATAATATTCTTTCTCATTCGGATTTCCCCATTCGTCGTATTCTCCCGTTGTCAAAGGAATCGTTTCATCCAACATTGTTGTCACTACATCTACAAAAGGAACCTGCGCGACAATCCCGTTGAAAAGTTCTGGATTGTAATTCATCACAGCTCCCATAAGCAATCCACCTGCGCTTCCGCCCATTGCATAAAAATGTTTTGGAGATGTATAATTTTCTGATATTAAGTGTTTTGCTGCATCGATAAAATCAAAAAATGTATTCTTTTTCTGAAGCATTTTTCCATCTTCATACCATTCACGACCAAGATATTCGCCACCTCTGATATGGGCAATTGCATAAATAAAACCTCTATCCAAAAGAGATAATCTTACGCTGGAAAAACTTGCATCAACTGTGTGTCCGTAACTTCCGTAACCGTAAAGTAACAATGGAGTGTCAGCAGATTTTTTAGTATCCTTATGATAAACCAAAGAAATAGCAACCTCTTTTCCGTCTCTTGCAGTTGCCCAAATTCTTTCCGAGATATAATTTTCTGCAAAGAATTTACCTCCCAAAACTTCCTGTTGTTTGAGAAGAACGGTGGTTTTTTCTTTCATATTATATTCGAAAGTGGAAGCTGGTTTGGTTAATGATGTGTAACCGAAACGCAAAATATCTGTGTCAAACTCCAGATTAATACCAATATAAGCTGTGTAAGTCGGATCTGAGAAAGGTAGGTAATAGGAGTTATTATTTTGATTATCAATAATATTAATTTGTAAAAGACCTTTTTCGCGTTCTTCAATCACGAAATAATTCTTGAAAATCTCAAAACCTTCCAACAAAATATTTTCTCTATGCGGAATAAAATCCTGCCAATGTTCCATAGACGGTTTATCAACTTTAGTTTTTACAATCTTGAAATTGGTACAATCATCTGCATTCGTAATGATGTAAAAATCATCTTCATAATGTTCTACAGAATATTCCAAATCCTCTGTTCTTGGCTGAACAATCTTCCAATCCGCAAAAACATCATTGGCTGGAATAAATCTCATCTCATCTTCGTTAGTGGAGGATGATGCGATGAAAATATACTCCAATGATTTGGTTTTGAAAAGGCTGACATCAAAAGTTTCATCTTCTTCGTGGAAAATCAAAACGTCTTCAGAAGAATCTGTTCCTAATTTATGACGGTAGATTTGGAATGCCCGTAGGCTAGCATCTTTTCTGATGTAGAAAACATGTTCACTATCACCTGCCCAAACTGCTTTTCCGGTAGTGTTTTCTATGACGTCTGGGTAAACTTCACCCGTTACGATATTCTTGAAAAAAATGGTATAAATCCGTCTTCCAACTGTATCTGTAGAATAAGCAATAATTTCATTATCAACACTTACAGAAATACTTCCTGTCTCGAAAAATGCTTCGTCTCCCGCCAGAATATTGGCGTCCAAAAGTATTTCTTCTTCGTTTTCCAAAGTCTGAAACTTTCTGGAAAAAATTGGATATTCTCTACCATCCTCATAACGAACTATGTACCAATAACCGTTGAAAAAATATGGTAACGACTCGTCATCTTTTTTGTAACGCGCCTTCATCTCTTCAAATAATTCGTTTTGGAGATCTTCGGTTTCCTTCATCACAAAATCTGTATAAGCATTTTCTTCCTCAAGATATTGGATCACATCGGGATTCTCTCTTTCGTTCATCCAGAAATAAGGATCATTTCTTTTATCGTTATGGATTTCTAGAAGTTTATCTATTTTTTTAGCTTTTGGAGCGTTCATTTCTTTTAAATCAATTATTAGCCTGAAGTACTTCAGATTAAACAAATGTAAACAAAAAACCATCCCAAAATTGAGGGACGGTTTTATTTTATCTCAGCAAAAATCTATTTATTAATGCTTCTGACATATTTCTCTATCGCCATAGTCATCGATGGTGTTTCTTTGCTGGGCGCCATTACGTTTACGGTGAGACCCGCTTCTTCCGCAGCAGCTTGGGTGGTGGTTCCAAAGACAGCAATCTTAGTTTCCTCTTGCTTAAAATCCGGAAAGTTAATTCCTAACGACTTAATTCCTTGAGGACTGAAGAAAACCAACATATCGTATTCCTTCACATTGATGTCTGTCAAATCACTGGCAACTGTTTTGTACATAATCGCCCTTGTCCAGTCCAGATTGGCAGCATCTAGTACACGAGGGATTTCCGGCGTAAGGATATCAGAAGAAGGCAACAGATATTTCTCACTTGGATGTTTCTTGAACAGCGGTGTTAGGTCAGAAAAATTCTTCTCACCAAAGCTGATTTTTCTTTTTCTGTAAACGATATGCTTCTGAAGATAATTTGCGATGGCCTCTGACTGGCAGATGTAACGCATAGAATCCGGAACGGCAAATCTCATTTCCTCTGCTAGACGAAAATAATGATCCACTGCATTTTTGCTCGTGAAAATAATGCCTGTGTATTGTGTCAGGTCGATTTTCTGAGTTCTAAGCTCTTTGGCATCCACTCCTTGTACATGAATAAAAGGCCGAAAATCGATCTTGATTTTTTCCTTTTTAGCAATTTCCAAATAAGGTGAAGACTCATTCGGAGCGGGCTGTGAAACTAAAATAGATTTGATTTTCATCTCAAAACGTGTTGGTTACATTTATTAAAACAAGAACTTCCACAGTACTAAAACGGGTACTATTTGAAGCGTGCAAATATACAAAAATTTATAATACCACTTTTCCGGCAATATAGGCTGGTTATGGAAAATATATATTAGATTTTTCAATAGGAATGATCCCATAAACAGGAAAATAATTATATAAAAATATTGTACCAAATCTACCGGATAGTAATAAAGAATAAAACTCAGCACAATAAACGCTATTGATTCCAGAAAAAAGAATTTGCTTGCAATGAGCGTAAGATTTTTTAGATTTTTATTACTTCCAATGCTGGAATAGAACAGAAATGTGAGAATATTCCTTAAGAAATCAAAAATGAGCAATGTAATCAGCGTAAATCCGAATTTATTAAGCTCCCATCCAAAAATATGGATATCTGATACAGCTTTAGGAATCACCGGAACAAACTGTGATAGCAGCAATGCCAACATCAAACATCTAACGAACGAAACGATGATCCAGGTGGGTGTAAGATTACTGGAATCTTCCATTTTTTGCATCAGAAAATCTTTGACATTCGCATCTCTCTGAAAAACAGATAAAAGGATAATGTAGACAAATATACTCCCAAGAATACAATATGCCACCCAATCATTATGTTCTGCAATCCTTATCAACGGCTAAAAATTTTTGCAAAAATAAGAATTTGATTAATGGGAATACTGCTATTCGTAAACTAATTTTGAAATTATATGTTAAATAATCGGATGATGCGATTTATAACAAAAAACCCTCGCTGAGCGAGGGCCTTGTTAATATAAAAATGTGTTTTATTTCTGATTAAGAAAATATTGTGCTTCGGCTTTTCCCCAATTAGGATGCAAAGAAGTTTTTGGTTTGTAGGCTGCAAACTGTTCCACAGCTTTTGCGAAAAGTTCTTTACCTTTAGCTTTACTTCCGCCAAACTGCTCTGGAGTGAAATAGGCGTCTTCCGCTTTAAGAATCGTAATTCTCGGATTGTTGGGATCTAAAGATTCTGCCTTTTCCAATGCCTGCTGAGCAATGGGAGACTCGCTCATGTATCGGCCCATTGGATCTGCCATCATTCTTAGTCTGCTGGTCAATTTCTTAAGGATAAAAAGCTCAGCATTATTTGGGCTGATAGCGTCAGCTTTTGCAATGTATTTTTCCGCCTCTACAGCTACTGCATCCAATTCATCAGTTTTTCCGGATTGCATCATAAGTCTTCCTTTCTGAATTGTTGCAAATGCAGCGTAATAGTAGGGTAGCCAATTGGTACTTTCCTTTGTAGCAATTCTGTCAAAATCATTAGCAAGCGCTGTAAATTCTTCTGTTGTTTTATGGTCTTCCACTTTAGCAATTTTTTCAGTCATTGTTTTTTCGAAAGCAGTCTGTGCAAATGTAGTTGCTCCTACAAAAATTAATGCTGCTGTTAAGAATAGATTTTTCATATGAGATTATTTTATTGTTTTAAATTTCTGATTCAAAGATAGAATGCGTTTTCCTTTGTAGAAATTTTATTCTTCTGAACCGTAATTTTTGATGACTGAGTCGTTACAAATTATTATTGATTGCATCATTCGTTTTGTCTACGCCAAAGCTTACAAAAACACCCACGAAAATAAAAGTATTGAGCGGTGGCACCACTGCAGTTCTACTTTTTCCGTCTGATAAGTAATTGTATCCATAAATATTTTTATTGCCAAGAATATTATTGATGCTCAGAACAAATACCGTAAAAGACTTAGCATCTTTTTTTCCTATACTCGGAACATAGTTCACACTAAAATTCAGTCCGCTGTAGTCTTTCAATTTGCCGGAATCATCAACAACATTGACAAGTTTCCCGTTGTTATCCTCTTTCGTCATAATGTTATAATAAGGTCTCCCTTTTGAAAAAGTGTAGGAAAGATTGAATCCGGTTTTCCAGTTCGTAATAAACTTTTTGGCAACAGCATTAAAAGTATGTTTTGATGCAAAATTAGGCGCTAAACTAAAAGGATAGTTTAAGAAGTCTCTTTTGGAGTCCAGGTAAGAATAAGTAAGCCAGTAATCAATTTCTTTAAAAGTCTTTTTATCTCTCCAGAACAGTTCAATTCCTTTCGCAAAGCCTCTTCCGCTGTTATCATAAGCGATTTGGTATTGGTTATTTGTAGTAGACTGATTAATATTGGCCAAAGCGGTGGTTTTAATAAGATCACCATATTTTTTATAAAAAGCTTCGAACCTCAGGCTTCTGCCATCAGAATTTTTCTGTATCTGAAAGATGTAATGGTCTGCTCTCTGAAAACTAAACTGATTGCTGAAAATATATTTGCTTTCCGGATTCTGATAAAAGATTCCATAAGCGAAAGATGTAGTCCAGTCTTTTGAAATCCTGTAAGCTAAAGCAGCTCTTGGAGAGAAATTCCACTTATCGAGATAAGAAGAATGTTCTGTTCTTGCTCCTATTTTTGCAGTCAAATTATTATTGAAAATCAAATCTGTTTCTGCAAACAATGATGATATCAAATCTTTATAATTTCTTTCGAATGATCCATATTTCATCGTTTCCTCTGCATTGTTAAGTTCAAATCCTGCTCTTATGATGCTTGCGTGATTAATTTTCCTTTCCAGAACTGCTTTTGCATTGATATAGTTGGACTTGTTAGTAATAGGCGTATTGGATTGTTCTGCATTATTTTTAAAAGTGGAGAATTTCAGATCGTTAAAATTGTAAGTATAGGAGCTCCCAATATTAAGCAAATACTTTCCAAATTTTTCTCTGTAAGATAAGTTATGATACATATTTTGACCTTTTAGGCTTACCAGATTCCTGTCAGAATCCTTTTCCAAGCTTGCAGATTCTACTGCCATTTTATTTTCATCTACACTTCCATAGTATTTGATAAATCCACCTTTTTTGGTTTTGATCCGAAAGTTGCCATCAAATCCATAACCTTGCGGATATTTTTCAAAATCTGTATTGAAATTCAGCATTTTACCCATCAGCCCAAGATTAGAATAACCTCCCGCAACACCCCAGGAAGCAATCTTTTTCTGATTTAATTTTTGATAATTCACACTAACAAAAATCGGAGAAACACCAAAATCAAAAGAAGTTTGTTCTGGCAAATCCACACTTTCCAGGATTAAAACCGAAGATAAAGCCTGACCGTAAAGCGCCGAATATCCACCGCTGGAAAACACGTTACCCTTAAACAAGGAAGTGTTGAAGCGGTCTCTTCCGGCTATTCCCGGAACCGAATTGGTAAAATAACTATTGACCAGATTGCCGTCCATAAAGATTTTAGTTTCAGCGCCAGTTCCTCCACGTACAAACAAACCTTCGCTCTCTCCCACTTTTTGCACTCCCGGCAAATAGCCAAGTGCCGAAGAGATCTGTCCATTGGCACCAGCTGTTGTATAAATATCCAATGGCGTTAGCAGCGCTGTTGCCCGTTTTTTATCACTCGCTTCTATACTTCCCGCGGTAATGACAACGGCATTGATTTCATTAACCTGCTCCTTAAGAGTGGCATTCAGAACGACATCTATTCCATCAATTCTGACCGGTAACTCTATCGCATCATAATCTTTTCCCGTAAAAACCAATGTTTTATCTCCTTTTTCCGTGGTAGTAAAGGAATAACTTCCATTTGCATCAGTAGTTGCTCCATCATAGGTATCCCTTAGTGTTACATTAATGTCTTTCAGCGGTTTATTTCTATAAGTTACCTTTCCAGAAACAGTGGTTTGTGCCCAAATAGTAAAACCTGTCAAAAGAAATAATAGTGTAATGATTCTGCCTTGCGCTGTCATAATATTAATTTTGATTCAAAGATATTTCTGTTGCTGGCAATACCGAATTAATTGTTACCGAACTGTTAAAATTTAATACCGAGCCGTCAATGTTTCACGTAAAACAATTCTCATTACATTGGCTTTAAAATTGTTATATTAGTCGTAATAAATTAATACTATATGAAAAAGTTAATACTTATTGGAATTGCTGGTCTTTCACTGGCATCATGCAAAACAATTTCTAAACAATATGTGGTTCGTCCAAAATCGTATACAGAAACACAGGGAACTGCAACATTTACACAGAAAAAAGGCAAAGTGGAAATGGATCTCAGCGTGTTCAAACTAAAACCAGGATTGCATGCCGTCCATATCCACGAGTTTGGGAACTGCAGTGCAACTGATGCATCTTCTGCCGGCGGCCATTGGAATCCTTCTAAAGATGACCACGGAAAATGGGAATCCGATCATTTTCATATGGGTGATATTGGTAATCTGGATGCAGACAAAGACGGTCAGGCACGTTTGACATTTACAACGGATAAATGGTGTCTTGGATGCGATGATCCAATGAAAAATATTATTGGAAAAGCTATTGTGATCCACGCGGGCGTAGATGATTTTCACACACAACCCACTGGAAATGCTGGTGGAAGAGTTGGATGTGTTGAAATCAAATAGAATCAGAAAATAAATCTATCATTATATTTCAAAACTTTGGAAAGCATCAATTATATGATGGATTTCCAAAGTTTTTTGTTGGTTTGGAAGGACTGAAATAATATCAAACCGCACTTCTTTATTAATATTATTTTCTTCGATAAAATAGTTGGCAGCTGATATTAACAACTTGATTTTCTTTTTATTAACAGCTTCCTGAGGTTCCAGAAAAGCATCTGTATTTCTGGCTTTGACTTCTATGATGATGATTTGATTCTCCTTCTCAGCGATGATATCAACTTCTGCTTTTAGATAACGGAAATTGCGAGCCAGAATCCTGTATTGATTCTTGACTAAGAAATCAACCGCCAAGTCTTCAGCAATCTTTCCAAATTCATTGTGGTCTGCCATAGAAGTTATAATTGATAAATGAATTTGATAAATAATTAAAACGTAATTTTTACATCATTGCCAACTTTCATAGTAACATTGGAGCCTATAATCAAAGGTCTGTTGTCAAAAATATGTCCGTTGGGAAAGCCAAAAGCAGTTAGGAAATCGTACTTTGAAACTCTGTCAGCAATCAATTGATAACTGAACGAATCGAAGGATTCTTCATATTCTATATTCTCAGTTTCCCTGCCCATGTTTGTCATTCCACCAATAATTAATCCTTTGATTTTTTTGAAAACACCTGAAAGTTCTAAGCTCATAATCATTCTATCCAAAGCATAGAAATTTTCTCCGATATCTTCTATGAATAAAATTTTATCTGTGAAATCAAAGGAATATTGAGTTCCTAAAAGGGCATAAACTAAAGCTAGATTTCCGCCTACCAACATTCCGGAAGCCTCTCCTACTCTATTATTTGGATTTGATTCGATTTTATAATTGAGTTTTTTACCTTTCAGAATATCGAAAATCAATTCGTAGCTTTCTTCTGTAACTCCAAAACTGGAGGTTTTAATCGTTTGTCCGTGGATAGAAGCAAAGCCTTTTTTCAACAGATAACTTTGAATAACCGTATTGTCAGAATAGCCAATATACCATTTTGGATTTTTTTTGAATTCTTTCAAATTTAAATGCTGAACCAAATGCTGACAACCATAACCTCCTCTCGAAGCCCAGACTGCAGAAATCTCTGAGTCATTTAAAGCCCAATTGATGTCGTTTATTCGCTGTTTTTCTGTTCCGGCGTATGAATAGCCATTTTGGTATTTAGTGTAAAGATTTTCGCCTAAAATAGGCTCATATCCTTTAGACTTGATTAATTCCAAAGTTTTGTCTAGTTGCGGAATCTCAACAGAACCAGCTGGAGAAATAATGGCTATCTTATCTCCTTTTTTTAAAGACTGAGGGAAAGTTGTGTTCTGCATTTGTGTAGGTTTTTGATGATGGATTTGAACGCAAAGGTCGCAAAGATTTTTCTTACTTTATTGAAAATATTTTTTAAGTTCGCAAAGACGCTTTGCTCAGCGAAGGAATATAATTATAATATTTAGTTTGTCATTCCTTAGAAATCTCAGCGGTCTAGATTGACTTCGTCGAACCACTACGTTAGGTTTGGGAGCGGAAGGCGGATTAAGTTGCCCAAAAATAATTACTTAATCTTTGGCTGTTGTTTTTCTGCTCGTTCTAATTTCTCGTCGAACTTATTGAACTTTTTAAAGCTTTGAAGGAAAATAAAGAAACTGAATAATATCAAAATACAACCTACTGCTTTCCTTATTTTATTGGCTACTCTTTGATTAAGCTTATCGTGGAATTGCTTTGCTAAAAAGATTTTGGAAAGGTCTATAAGAAGATATGTTCCAATTACAATCCCAATGTAAAGGACAAAATCCTGCACTCTCGGATATTCTTTCCGAACAGAAAGAACTGTTACTAACCAAAAAAGAACAACACCAATGTTAAGTAAATTGAGTAAAAAGCCGTTAAGGAAGGTTTTGAAATAATTTTGGTCGATGAGTTTTTCTTCGCCTTCGAGGTGCATTTTGGTTCTGGAAAGAAGCATATAAATGGCATAAATCAAGATGAGAAACGCCGAAATCCGGTAAAATCCGGGATGTTTATCGATAAGACTTACCAAATCCGCGCTGGCATAATAACTGACAATTATACAAAGTAAATCAGCAGAAACTACACCGATATCCAAAGCAATAGCGTGTCTTGGACCACGGGAAAAACTGGTTTCTATCAGTAAGAAAAAAATAGGTCCGATAAAGACCAAACTTAGCATTATTCCTAATCCGACAGCGTATAAAATGAGTTCGAGCATTCTTTTTAAATTTCAGAACCGGCTGTAAAAATAGAGATTTAAAATTTAAAGCAATGTTTAAATTTCATCAAAATTGATTTCTCCAACTCAAAAGAGAGCAATTTTGATGAAAATTTTAGTCATTAATAATCTTAAAATCCAGTTGCTTTGCAATCAAATTAGCTTTTACAACTTTTATTTTTACCTCGTCTCCGAGTTGATAAGTATTGCCTGTTCTTGAGCCGATAATCGCATAATTCTTCGCATCCAGAGAGTAAGAATCATCCACCAAATCGCGCAATTTTATCATTCCTTCTGCTCCATTTTCAGGTATTTCTACCCAGAAACCATACTCTGCAACGCCGGAAATAACACCAGAGAAAACTTCGCCAACGTGGTCTTCCATAAATTTGACCTGCATAAATTTGATACTTTCTCTTTCCGCTTCAGAAGCTAATCTTTCCATTGCCGAACAATGTTTTGCTTGTTCTTCAACAACTTCTTTGTTAGGCGATTTTCCGCCGTCTAAATAATGCTGAAGCAATCTATGCGCAATCAAATCCGGATAACGACGGATTGGCGATGTAAAGTGCGAATAATATTCGAAGCCAAGTCCGTAATGTCCAATCGGGTCGGTAGAATAAACAGCCTTGCTCATACTTCTCATCGCCAATGTTTCTATCATATTTTCTTCGCCTTTTCCTTTGACATCACTCAACAATTTATTCAAAGATTCAGCGACTTTTTGAGTGTTTGCCAAATCCATTTTATAACCGAAAGTTCCTACAAAATCTCGTAAAGCAGTTAGTTTTGCAGGGTCTGGATCATCGTGAATTCTGTAAATAAAAGTGTTTCCGGTTGGCTCATTTCTTTTGTTTAATGAAATGAATTCTGAAACTTTTTTGTTCGCCAACAGCATAAATTCTTCAATCAAATGGTTGGAATCTTTACTGACTTTGAAGTAAACGCCAATCGGTTTATTATTTTCATCCAGATTGAATCTCACTTCGGTTCTGTCAAAGGTAATCGCACCATTTCGGATTCTTTCGGCTCTCATAATTTTGGCTAATTTATCGAGTTGAAGAATTTCCTCAACCAAATCGCCTTCCCCAGTTTCGATTCTTTCCTGCGCTTCTTCGTAAGCAAATCTTCTATCGGAATGAATCACTGTTCTACCAAACCATTGTTTATGGATTTTCGCCTCTTCATCCAGTTCGAAAACGGCTGAAAAAGTGAATTTATCTTCATTTGGGCGCAGTGAACAAACATCATTACTCAAAACCTCAGGAAGCATCGGTACTACTCTATCAACCAGATAAACCGAAGTTGCTCTTGCATAAGCTTCATCATCCAAAATAGTTCCCGGTTTCACATAATGAGAAACGTCCGCAATATGAACACCGATTTCCCAAAGTCCATTTTCTAATTTTCTAATAGACAAAGCATCATCGAAATCCTTCGCATCTTTTGGGTCAATCGTAAATGTCAGAATATCACGCATATCCCAACGTTTTGCGACTTCTTCTGCATTGATGCTTCTATCGATTTGGTCTGCATCGTGCTCCACTTCTGGCGGGAAATTGTATGGCAAACCATATTCGGCCAAAATAGAATGAATCTCTGTTTCGTGGTCACCAGGAGCACCAAGAACAGTTGTGATTTCTCCTTCTGGATTTTTGCTTCCCGGTTTCCATTCCAGCATCTTTACGATGACTTTGTCACCATCTTCTGCGCCATTAAAATGATTTTTGGAAATGAAAATATCAGTATTCAATTTCTTCTTATCCAAAACCACAAACCCAAAATCTTTGTCTGAAATCTTCTGAAAAGTTCCAACAAAAACCTCTTTTGCTCTTTCCAAAACTTCAACTACAGAACCTTCCAGCTTTTTACCTTTGAAATTGTAAGTTACAATAAGGACTTTATCGCCTTGTAGAGCGTCTTTTACATTTTTCTGATGTACGAAAATATCATCATTGATTCCTTCCACTTTTACATAAGCATTTCCAGATTGGTTGAAATCTATTACACCTGTCAAAGTTCCTTCTATATTGAGATTAACAATATATTTTCCTTTTTCGGTTTCTTTTATTTTCTGACTTGCCAAGAGTCTGTGGAGCGCCTGAATTACAAGCTCTCTTTGTCTTGGATTTTTGTAATCTATACCTTCCGCAATCTGTTTGTAATTGTAGATTTTGGAAGTTTTCTGATTCATAAAACGAATGATTTTCCTTCCGATATCCAGAAGTTTTTGGTCGTTTTTATGACTTGTATGTTTTTTGTTTTTCATTTGTTTCTAGTTATAATTCAACTACATTTATCAACAACAATAATAATCCCACAAATGGATTATTTTATTCAATAAATATATAATAAAAATAGGGGAGTTTGGGAAACCTTTGTATTAATTTATGGTTTCGTGAGAAAGAACTTTCTCTGTGAAATGCGTTGCAAAGATATAACTTTAAAAATAAAGCCTGAAGTTATGTTACTTCAGGCCTTTTATTGGTTTAGCAAAATGCTATTTTATCAACTCTGTTTTGGTGTCTTCCACCTTCGAAATCTGTATTCAAAAACTTATCTACAATCTCGAAAGCTAATTCCTTTGAAATAAATCTCGCCGGAATCGAAATCATATTTGCATCGTTATGTTGTCTTGCTAAAGTCGCAATTTCTGGCATCCAACACAATGCACATCTTACTTTCTGATGTTTATTAGCCGTGATTTGAACTCCGTTTCCACTTCCACAAATCAAGATTCCTAATTCGTTTTCTCCATTTTCTATAGAGGTTGCTGCAGGATGTACAAAATCTGGGTAATCTACAGAATCACTAGAGTAGGTTCCATAATCTTTGATTTCAACCTTTCCTTCTAAGTATTTTTTTATCAGTTCTTTATACTTAAAACCTGCGTGGTCTGCGGCTATTGCTATCTTTTTCATTTTTATTTACTTATTATTTTTAATGGCAAAATGGAATCTCTTATCAGCGATTTCATTTTAAATTTCCATTTTTACTTTTAACAATATAAAATTACTACATATTTTGTAATTGTTGGTATGATATTTTAATACAATTAATAATAATATTCAATAATAAGTATTTATATATCAACATAATATTTTTTATAATATATATTAAACAAACAATTTCTAATATTATTGATTATAAGACAATATATTGTTAAAAATTGTTAGAAAACCTGTGGATAACTTTTGCTAAGTATTTCTTTTTTCAAATACTTATTTTCATTAATGAAAACCGCTTCCAAATTTTAAACTCAATTTTTTGAAAAACTTTTCTGACAGAATTATTTCAATTATCCCCAGAATGGTTTTGAATATTCTGATTAAAATATATTTATAAACATTTGTTGATAACAGTTATATTACTTTGATAATCAATAGTTAATTAATGTTAAAAACATATTCATTAATCCACATTTCCTGTGATGAAATAATAACTTTTTATTTTTCCGCATAATCCCACACTACAACAATAGACTACAATATTTATTTTTAAAAAAAAAGAAAAAGAAGATGTTTATGATTGTAAAATAAGTTTGTGGATTTCTTTTGAGAAGAAAATTTTTAAAAGGAGAGAATAAGTTTTAAATTTGTGAAACAAAGAGAGGTGAATTATTCTCATGTCTCATTAAAAATCTAAAATTATAATTTAATGAAAACAATAAAAGATTTCGATTTTAAAAACAAGAAAGCTTTAGTAAGAGTTGATTTCAACGTGCCTCAAGATGAAAATCTTAATGTAACTGATAATACAAGGATTACAGCTGTAAAACCTACTGTAGATAAGATTTTGGCTGACGGAGGTTCTGTTATATTAATGACACATCTCGGTAGACCAAAAGGAGATGTGAATGATAAATATTCTCTTAAACACATTTTAAGCGAGGTTTCTAAAGTTCTTGGGCAAGAAGTTAAGTTTGTTGAAGAATCAATAGGGGAGAAGGCGCAACATGTTGCTGGTGAACTTCAGCCCGGAGAAATCTTATTATTGGAAAATCTACGTTTTCATAATGAAGAAGAAAAAGGTGATAAATCTTTTGCTGAGCAACTTTCAAAATTAGGAGATGCTTATGTTAATGATGCGTTTGGAACAGCACACAGAGCACACGCTTCTACAGCGGTAATTGCTCAATTCTTTCCTTCTACTAAATTTTTCGGTTTACTAATGGAAAAAGAACTTGTAGCGATTGATAAAGTTCTAAAATCTGGCGAAAAGCCTGTAACTGCAATACTTGGAGGTTCTAAAGTTTCGACAAAAATTACAATTATAGAAAATATTCTTCCTGCAGTTGATAACTTGATAATTGGTGGTGGGATGTCGTTTACTTTCATAAAAGCTCTTGGTGGAAAAATTGGTAAATCAATTGTAGAGGATGATAAATTAAACCTTGCATTAGAAATTTTAGAAAAAGCTAAACAGCATAATGTAGAAGTATATCTTCCAACAGATGTAATTATTGCTGATGATTTCAATAATGAAGCCAATAGACAAGAATGCAGTATAATGGAAATTCCTGAAAATTGGCAAGGTTTGGATGCAGGTCCTAAATCTAGAGAGATTTTCAATGATGTTCTTTTAAATTCTAAAACCATTCTTTGGAATGGACCAATTGGAGTTTTCGAAATGTCAAATTTTGCTGCTGGAACTATAGCTTTAGGTGAAAGTATAGCAGAAGCGACAAAATTAGGTGCTTTCTCTTTAGTTGGAGGAGGAGACAGTGTTGCTTTTGTAAAACAATTCGGTTATTCTGATAAAGTAAGTTATGTTTCTACTGGAGGAGGAGCAATGTTGGAAAGTTTGGAAGGATTAGAACTTCCAGGAGTTGCTGCGATTAACAAATAGAAATTTACTTTTCTATAAATAATAAAAACCGACAATTTTTTGTCGGTTTTATTTTGCTAATACTTGACTAAGTTTCAAATAAAATTTTTTAAGCGATTCTCAGCGACTTTAATTCAACATCAACAATAACTTGAGATTTTCAAATTTTTGTAATTATTAACAATTTTTGAACAAAATAGCCGAAAAGTGACCTTTAGAAATATATCAAAAATCGATTTTCTATTTTTTTTCGATAATATATATCAAACTTGAAAATTCGTTCGAAAAAAGTGCTTTTACGTTAGAAATCGTTCCGTGAAAGACAGCTTTTAGCCAAAAAAGAGGTGATTTCTTATATTTTTCACTCAACATCGAGATATAAAATGAGTCGAGTAGGAGAGGTTTGATTTTTCTTAATTTCCAATCTGGATTTTTTGAAATCAAATTTTCCATTCCATTTTTCGAAAAATGATAGATATGTCTTGGTACATCATAAGCCGCCCAGAATTCTTTATAATGTTTCGCATCGTAAGAAGTTGGATTTGGAACAGCAATTATTAGCAAACCTTTTTCATTTAATTTCTGATAAAAAATTTCTAACATCTCACTCTGATTTTCTATATGTTCGAAAACGTGCCAAAGTGTAATTGCATCAAGACTTCCATTTTCTATTGAGTTAATATCATCAATAATTTTGGCTTTTTCCGTTTTATTGATTGCTGCATTTCTGGCATCAGAATTTGGTTCAAATCCAAAAGTCTGGTAATCGTTTTCAATATATTTTACAAATTCGCCTGCGCCGCATCCATAATCTAAAACCTTCGAATTTTTTTTAATTCTATCCACAAGAATATTTTTCTTGTATTGAAGATTAAAAGACTGTAGAAATTTATAAAGCTTTTCTTTCAAACTTCCCGAATCCTGATGGTGAGAAATATAATCTTCGCTCTCATAATATTTCGAAATACTAAAAGGAATAGGAGTGGTTTTGAAAACACCTTTTGTTTCAGTTTCTACAATTTCAAATTCTTCTTGTGTAAGAAAATGGTCTTTAATTTTCATTATTAATTATATATTTTAAACAAAAAGAACAATGAAAAATAACATTGTTCTTTGGAATGTTTCACGTGGAACATTTATATTTATCTACCTAAATAAATCAGGAGAACATTAATATCAGCTGGAGAAACACCACTGATTCTACCTGCTTGTGCAATGGTTTTAGGTTTTACTTTACCCATTTTTTGTTTAGCCTCAGCAGAAAGAGAAATAATTTTTGAATAATCAAAATCTTCAGGAATTCTGATGGTTTCTAATCTATTCAATTTTGCAACATTTTCCTTTTCTTTCTCTATGTAACCTTTGTATTTGATATTGATTTCAGCTTGTTCTCTTACTTCATCTGCATATGTTGAAGCAATTTCTTTGATAGTTTCAACAGCTTCTAATTTCTCCAAAGTCATATTTGGTCTTGTTAGAATCTGCGCAGCTCTATAAGCTTGGTCAACAGGAGATGATTCTATAGTTTCTAATATCGGATTGATGATTCCAGGTTTGAGAGAAGTTTCTCTTAAAAATGCTTCTAATTCATCACTTTTAGCAATCTTTTCCGCAACTTTTCTTAGTCTGTTTTCTTTTGCCAGACCAAGATTATAAGCTTTTTCAGTTAATCTGATATCAGCATTATCTTGTCTAAGAAGTAATCGATATTCAGCTCTTGAAGTAAACATTCTATAAGGTTCTTCGGTTCCTTTTGTAATTAAATCATCAATTAAAACGCCTATATAAGCTTCATCTCTGTTCAAAATAAATTCTCCTTTATCGTGAACTTTATTATGCGCGTTGATTCCTGCAATTAGACCTTGTCCTGCAGCTTCTTCATAACCTGTTGTTCCATTGATTTGACCAGCGAAATAAAGGTTTTCAACCAATTTTGTTTCTAAGGTATGGTTCAGTTGGGTAGGAGGGAAGTAATCGTATTCTATAGCATAACCAGGGCGGAAAACTTTCACATTTTCGAAACCTGGAATATGTCTCATTGCTTTGATTTGAACATCTTCTGGAAGAGAAGAACTGAATCCATTCACATAGATTTCTACAGTTTTCCAACCTTCTGGCTCCACAAATAATTGATGTCTGTTTCTTTCTGCAAAACGATTGATTTTATCTTCAATACTTGGGCAATATCTTGGGCCTAAACTTTGAATAGTTCCATTAAACATCGGACTTCTGTCAAATCCTTCACGCAGAATATCGTGTACGGTTTCGTTGGTATAAACGATATGACAGCTTAATTGTTTAGTTAATTTAGGAGTATCTAAATAACTGAATTTCTGCGGATTTTCATCACCTTTTTGTTCTTCCATTTTAGAATAATCAAGACTTCTTCCATCTACGCGTGGAGGAGTTCCAGTTTTCATTCTACCAGCTTCAAAGCCTAAAGAAACCAATTGTTCTGTAATTCCGAACGCTCTTGGTTCTCCCATTCTTCCGCCACCTAACTGTTTATCGCCAACGTGAATCAATCCATTAAGGAAAGTTCCGTTCGTTAAAACAACAGATTTAGCTTTGATTTCAATTCCAAGTGAGGTTACAACACCAGCAACCTTATTATTTTCGATAATTAATTGTTTTACCATATCTTGAAAAAAATCAAGATTAGGTGTGTTTTCCAATGCTAAACGCCATTCTTCTGCAAACATCATTCTATCGTTTTGTGTTCTTGGAGACCACATCGCAGGACCTTTGGAGAGATTCAGCATCTTGAATTGGATTGCAGATTTGTCGGCTACAATACCAGAATAACCGCCCATTGCATCTATTTCTCGTACAATTTGCCCTTTTGCAATTCCTCCCATTGCAGGATTACAGCTCATTTGTCCAATGGTTTGCATGTTCATTGTCACAAGGAGCGTTTTGGAGCCTAGATTGGCAGCAGCAGCAGCAGCCTCGCAACCTGCGTGACCTGCTCCAACTACTATTACGTCATATATTTCGCTTATCATATTCTATAATTTTGAGGTAATGTTTCACGTGGAACGTTAACCATAATATTGGAACTAGCCCCGATTGTAGTGGAAATCCTTTTTCTTTTCTTTGATAAAGGGAAAAGAAAAAGATTGCAACGGAAAGCGGGAAATAGCTCTTAAAAATTTTTAAATTGATTGATATAAAAATCTTCTTTTGCTCGCATCTTGGTTTGTTCTTCTTCTGTTTTATCCTTGTATCCGCAAAGATGAAGAATCCCATGAGCCAAAACGCGATTGAATTCTGATTCAAAGTTTTGGGATAGGGTAGAAGCGTTGTCCAAAATGCGCGGCAAAGATACGAAAATATCTCCCGAAATGGTTTTTCCCTTCACATAGTCAAATGTGATGATGTCTGTGTAATAATCGTGATTGAGATAATCTTGATTAACCTTTAGAATATAATCGTCATCGCAAAAGATATAATTGATTTCGCCGAGCTTTTTGTTCTCTGTTTGTATTAAGTTTTCTAGCCATTCTGATGTTTTTGAATGGATTTCTACTTTGTCAATTTCTTCAAAAAAATAGTTTATCATTTTGTTAAAACCAATGTCCTAAGATGACACTGAATACGCCTTTATGTTTGTTAAGTGATTTGCTAACGTTGAGTTTGATTTGCCCAAATGGAGATTTATAACCTGCTGTGAGGCCTATGGAGCTGTAATTAAGCTTTACGGCTTCATCAACTTTTATTGAATTAAATAAGTTTACAATACTAAAATTGGCTATTAGAAAATAGTTTTTGTCGAAGCGAAACTGAAAATCGTTAGATGCTAGTAGGATGTTATTATCTGCAAGCGAGGCAAATTGGTAGCCTGCGAACCGCTTGAAATTTACTATAGGTTGTTCGAATAATCCTCCAATTCTATACTGATAAAAAGCAGGATTATTTTCGCCGATTGTAATTCCTCCGAAAAGATTAAGTCGATATGTAAGAAGTTTGGAAATGAAAAAATTCATCTTGATATCGGCCTTTATCATAATTGGTTTCTTCTCCAGGTCTGAATTGAAAAGATCTATGATTTTTCCTTCAGCATTGAGATAAAAGCCCTTTGTTGGAAAATCTTTATCATTTTGAGTATCACTTTTCAGAAAAACGTAGGGGTTGAGATATCTTTGTGCTATATGATTCTGTCCATTTTTTTCACTTTCAAAATAATCGTGACTGAAACCACCTCCTAATGCGAAACGGTCTTTCCATACAGATTGTATAAAGACCTCGTTACGGAACCATTTCCAGCTATCTATGACATCATTAGAAAAGTTTTTGATATCGAAGCTCATTCCGGAAGAATAAAGTCCAAAACCGGGTATATATCCGTTATCTATAAAATAGTTAAAGTAGTATCTTGGATTATCGCCAACAACTATGTCCATAGATAAATTTGAGTTTCTAAAAAGTAGTCGTTTCGCTGAATAATTCAATAGCAAACCTGTTTTAAAAATTTCGTCATAATGCAACCCGAATTTCAAAAAATGTCTGGCTTCATCCTCTGTAACATATAACTTTAGATAATTCCTGTTATCTTGCTGAACGATGTCATAGTTAATAAACTTATAATTGTTAGTTGCGTACAGTTTATCTATCATTTTATTGACACTTCCATAAGTTTGCATAGAAGGAAGAGTCAATCCCATTTTACCCCGAATGTAGTTGGATTTATAGATCTTTGCGTTTTCTACAGCCAGACTATCTATTTTGTATACACTAGAATAAACAGGATTAATAGATGATCTAATACGCTCAAAATTACGCTGTGGCAATTCTTTTAGAATATCGACGTACTTTACAGCTTCCACATAGCCACTGTCTAAAATTTGCCTTTTGTTATCGTAACTGGTAGCGGTAATGCCTGACAGATCGGGTTTTATATTGATATCGGTGTATTTATATTGATTTATTGTTTCTTTTTTGATTCCAAAATCAATGACTTGATTCATGAGTGAAATAACACTATTTAGATTTTCCCTTTTAGCTAAAGGCTGGTTGAGATCTACCCCAATAACAATATCAATTCCTTTATCTTTTAAGGGTTTAGAAGGGAAATTTACGCTCATAGCACCATCTACATAGATGCTGTCACCAATTTTCACAGGCTCCAAAAGGGATGGAAACGCAGAGCTCGCAAGAATAGACGAAACCAGATCGCCTTTCTCAAAAATCTGCATGCGTCCGCTTTCAATATTAGTGGCTACACACATAAAAGGTATCGGCAACTTGGAAAAATCATCAATATTGGAGACATTTTTCAATAATTCTTTCAAAAGATAAACGTTTCTTTGACCTGTGCTGATTGATGAGGGCAAAGATACTTTACCATTTCTTAGTGGAACAGTGAGAAGATATTTGTCCACACTTTTACTAAAGAAAGAAGTTTCCTGACGAGGTTTCGGGTCCGTGATAAGCGAATAAAAATCCGTATCCATTACAACTTTTTCAATATCTTTTCCAGTGTATCCTGCAGCATATAAGCCACCAACAATGGCTCCCATACTCGTTCCAGAAATATAATCTACTTTAACTCCCAAGGAATCCAAAACTTTCAGTACACCAACGTGCGTAAATCCCTTTGCACCACCTCCAGAAAGTGATAACCCTATTTTTGGATTTTTGGGAATAACAAGATTTTCTTTTACCTGAGAATAACTCATCAGATAAGTTAGAAAAGTAACCAGATAAAAGAGTTTCTTAATCATTTGCTAATTTTTTATATAGATTCTTTTGACTCTTGGAGAAATCGACGTTAATACTTCGTAAGTAATTGTACTACAATATTTTGAAAATTCTTCAAGCGAGGGATTTGAATTAAAAATGGTTACAGAATCACCTTCCTTTGCAACAACATTATCCACATCAATCATCATCATATCCATGCAAATGCTTCCGACAATTGGGCAGAGTTTATTATTAATGCCTACATTTCCGACTTTGTTTCCAATCAGTCGTGGAATTCCATCTGCATAACCAACAGGAATTGTTGCAATTTTTGTATCGTGTTGAGCTTTGAATCTCCTGCTATAACCAACAGATTCTCCCGTTTTGACTTCCGAAATTTGAGAAATTACGGTTTTAAAACTAACCGAATGCTGAAGTTGTTTTCTAATTTCAGGATTCGAAGTTTCTCCAATCATTCCAATTCCAATTCTTACCATATTATATTGATAATCAGTGAAATTGGTAATTCCGGAAGAATTAAGAATGTGTCTTATTGGTTGATACCCCAATTTGTCAATTAAATAAGTTGAATTTTTCTCAAAAGTTTTTAATTGATTCAAAGTGAATTCTTTTTCTTCAGGTATATCAGATGAAGATAAGTGACTGAAAATACTCTGAACTTTTACATTCATTGAGTTTAATTTTTCAGTTAATTCATCTAATTCAAAATCCTTAAAACCAAGGCGATGCATTCCTGTTTCCAGCTTGATATGAATCGGATATTTCTGCTGATTTCCAGATTTTATCAATTGTTCATTGAATAATTCTAAAACCCTGAGACTATAGATTTCCGGTTCCAGATTATATTCGATAACGCTATCGTAGCTGTGCTGTTCAGGATTCATCACAATAATTGGCGTTGTGATTCCTTTCTTTCTTAGTTCAACACCTTCGTCTGCAAATGCAACACCAAGATAATCAATATGATGAAGCTGAAGAAATTCTGAAATCTCATAACTTCCTAATCCATAAGCATTTGCTTTTACCATTGCCATCATTTTAGTTTCAGGTTTTAGCAAAGATTTATGGAAATTAATGTTATGAAGAATGGCGTTGAGATTGATTTCAAGAACTGTATCGTGTTTTCTGAGTTCAAGAATTTCTTTGATTTTTTCAATTTCGAATTTTCTTGCACCTTTCAAAAGAATAACTTGATTTTCTAAATCATTAATAACCTTACTTTCAATAAATTGATTCGTATTATTAAAAGTAAAAGTTTCAGCGTTAAATAGTTTAAAAAATGAACTAATTTCTTCTCCAATCAAGAAAACTTTATCAAATTTTTGTTCATTAACCAACTCAGAAACCTCAGAATATAATTCTTCCGAATTCTCGTTTGAATCCAAAATATCCGTTAGAATCAAAGATTTTTTCGGTTTGTTATATTCGCCAATAAACTGAAAAGCAATTTTCAAAGAATCCAAATCCAGATTGTAAGAATCATTGATAATCAGATTATTTCTAATTCCTTCGATACTTTCGAGACGCATTTCAATCGCTTTGAGTGCATCAATTTTTTCTTTAATTTGAAGATTTGAAAGATTAAATTCCTTTAGAATCCCAATCAAAGCCAAAACATTGGTTAAGGTTGCTTCGTCTCTTTGATTGATTGGAAGCGAGAATTCTTCCTCAAAGTATTTGATTTTAATATCCTGATTTCGGTCATTAACATCAGAAACAATCGTGATATCATTGTTATTCTTTAGTCCATAAGATATTAATTTTTTACTTGAATATGATTGATTGATTAATTTGTTTGTCAATTCGTTATCAGAATTAAAAAATATAATTTCCGAATGTTTGAATAGCTTTAATTTTTCTTTAATTAATTCTTCTTCAGAACTGAAATTTGCTGAATGAGCTGTTCCAATATGCGTCAATAATCCAATCTTTGGGTGGAAAACATTTTCCTGTTTATCCATTTCGTCTGGCTTGGAAATTCCAACTTCGAAGATTCCTAATTCGTGCTTTTTATCGATTTGTAATAATGAAAGAGGTAAACCGATTTGAGAATTAAAACTTTTTGGACTTTTAACCGTAATAAATTCATTTGAAAGACATTGATAAAGCCATTCTTTAAGAATCGTTTTTCCATTACTTCCTGTTATCCCAATCGAATTGATGTTGGAATGTTCAAAATGATATTTGGCAAGCGTCTGTAAAAACTCAACCGAATTTTCTGTAATGAATTGATTGATAGAAGGATTATCAATTTTGTGTTCTGTGATAATGGTGTCAATTCCTTTTTCTATGACAGTCTCGATATATTTCTGACCAGAATTCTTTTTGGTATTGATAGCAAGAAATGCAGTGTTTTTTGTAGAATAAATAGTCCGGCTGTCAAAAGCAATATTTTTGATTTTGATCTCGCCCTTTCCTATGATTTCGGAATTGGTAATTTCTGCAATTTCTTGAGCTGTGTAATTCATTGAATACTAAAACTATACTAATTATTTTCTTTATCTTTATTAAGAACTTCCTCCACAAAAATTCTTCTGCTCACGGCATCGTAAGCTTCGGTTTCTCCAAGTTCAACCAGCTCTTTTCCTGCAGAAGTTCGCATAGAATAGTTGGCAAGATTTCCTGTTCTTCGGCAAATTGCGTGGACTTTGGTCACATATTCTGCTGTTGCCATTAGGTTTGGCATCGGTCCAAAAGGACGACCGAGAAAATCCATATCCAAACCGGCAATAACAACCCGAATTCCATTATTTGCTAATTGATTGGCAACATCCACAATGCTTTCATCAAAAAATTGCGCTTCATCTATCGCCACCACATCACAATTAGAACCCAACAAAAGAATCTCGGAAGGGCTTTCCACAGCTGTACTTCGGATTTTGGTCTGGTTGTGGGAAACCACATCTTCCTCAGAATATCGCGTGTCAATTCTTGGTTTGAAAATTTCCACATTCTGACCAGCCATTTCCGCACGACGGAGTCTTCTGATAAGTTCCTCCGTCTTTCCGGAGAACATAGAACCGCAGATAACTTCCATCCAACCGCTTTGTTTGGAATGATTAATTGTATTTTCTAAAAACATTATTAATTTAGCAAAAAATTGTTTTAAAATTTTTGTTTCAACGCAAAGGCACAAAATTAATTTATCTAATCAAAAATTAAGGCGCGAATTAATTTTTAATCATTCACATTTTGCGACTTAAAAATGTTTGCTTGTAAAAAAATAGCGACTTTGCGATTAAATTTTACAGCATTCATAGATTAAAATAATTGTAGTAAAACCTTTTTGGGAACAAAATTGTTCTTAAATTTATGTTCATCAAATTTAAGTAAAAATTAATAAGATATATTATGCAAAATTGGCGGGAATCATACGAGAAAATTTTCGGAGAGATGAAGAATCTTTTGTCAGAATTATCAAAATCTGATACTTATGAAGAGATTTTGGCGAAAGAAAATGAAATCAATCAACTTTATCAAAAGTTTTCTTTTCTTAAAATTTCTCAGAATGTTGAATTTTCGTCAACTGAAATTGAACCTTTGCAATCAATTGAAAATCAAATAATAAATACGGATTCGGATTTGTTATCAGTTGAAGAATTTGAAGATGAAAATAAGGTTGCAGAAATTATTGTAGAAGAGACAGAAACACAAGATATTTTTGCAAATGTTCCAGAAGTGGAAGAAGTTCATTCTTTTGCTGAGATTGATTCTCAAGAAAATGTGGTTGAAGAAATTATTTCTGAAGATAAAACTAAAGAGATTCTACAACCCGAAGAAATTATCGAAGAGAAATTTGAAACTACAAACGAAGAATTGGTTGAGTCTATTGAAACGGAAATTGTCAATGAGATTGAAGCTCAAAATTATCACGAAGAAATAGTAGAAGCAGTTGAGGAAATTGAAGCTGAGGAAGAAAATCTTTTAGAAGAACCAGCAGAAAAACTGGAACCGATGCAAGACAGCCAGTTCTCTTTTGCAATGACAAAAGAAGAGCCTGTTGCAGAAGAAACTTCAAATGATGATTATGAAGCAAGATTGGCAGAGAAAGAAGCTAAACTGAAAGAACTTGAGGAAAACCGAAGAAAAATTGTTGAGTTTTCAAAAGAAAATACTCAGCCTAAAGAAAAAACTCAGGAAGTTTACGAATCTCCGAATCAAGATGCGCATCACGATAAAAAATTCAAATTAGCAAACATCAAAGGTTTGAAAGTAGCAAAATCTTTGTTCGATGATGACCATTTGGAAGAAGTTGAAAAACCTGCACCAGTTCAAAACACTGGAAGCCTTTTGAAAAATAATGTTCCGACAGATTATATGGAAGCGCCGAAACCAAAGCCAGAATTCAAGCTGGATTTGAATGACCGGATTGCATTTTCTCAATATCTTTTTGATGGAAGTCAAAGTGAACTGAATCAAGTTGTTTCTGTTCTGAATTCTTTCAATTCTCTTGATAAAGCTCAGGAATTTTTGAGTGATATCTACTACGAAAGAGATTGGAAAAAGGTGGATAATTATGCACAGAGGCTTTGGACTTTGGTAGAAAATAGGTTTTTGTAGATGAGCGGTATTCTTTATTTTGTTCCGACACCCGTTGGAAATCTGGAAGATATGACTTTCCGAGCTGTGAAAGTTCTGAAAGAAGTAGATTATATTTTGTGTGAAGATACCCGAACTTCCGGCGTTCTTCTCAAACATTATGAAATATCTAAACCTCTGAAATCCTATCATTTGCATAACGAACATCAGGCGACAGAAAAAGTTGTTCAGGATTTGGAAAACGGTCAGAATCTTGCCATTATTACGGATGCGGGAACACCAGGAATCTCTGACCCAGGTTATCTTTTGGCAAAAGCTTGTGCTGATAAAAATTTAGAAATGATTTGTTTGCCAGGAGCAACAGCTTTTGTTCCTGCTTTAGTTGTTTCTGGGTTGCCAAATCACGATTTTTATTTCGCTGGATTTCTTCCTCAGAAAAAGGGAAGACAAACCAAATTGAAACAATTAGCAGAGGAGAAAAAGACCATCGTTTTATACGAAAGCCCACATAAAATCAATACAACACTAGAGCAAATCAAGCAATTCTTTGGAGAAGAAACAAGAGTTAGTTTGAGTCGGGAAATTTCCAAAAAATTCGAAGAGACTAGAAGAGGAACAATCAATGAGTTAATTGAATTCTCGAAAAGTAAAACTTTAAAAGGCGAGATTGTTCTGATTGTGAATAATTCTTAAAGTATTATTTTTGCCATAATAAAATTAGAAAACATTAAAAAAATATATGGGATTACTACAAGGTAAAGTTGCCATCATCACTGGAGCAACGCGTGGAATCGGGAGAGGAATTGCAGAAGTTTTTGCTAAAGAAGGTGCAAAAATCGCATTCACTTATGCTGGTTCTGTTGAAAAAGCTAAAGAATTAGAATCAGAATTAAGCAAGATAACAGAAATCAAAGGATATCAATCAGATGCTTCGGATTATGATGCCGCTCAAAAGTTAGTTGAAGATGTTTTGGCAGAATTCGGAGCTATTGATATTTTGGTAAATAACGCAGGAATCACAAGAGATAACCTGATGTTGAGAATGTCAAAAGAGGATTGGGATACGATTATCAAAGTTAATTTGGATTCTGTTTTCAACTTGACAAAAGCGGTTATCAAACCAATGATGAAAGCTAAATCCGGTTCTATCATCAATATGACTTCGGTTGTAGGTGTAAAAGGAAATGCCGGACAAGCCAATTACGCTGCTTCAAAAGCTGGAGCAATTGGTTTTACTAAGTCTATTGCTTTGGAATTAGGCTCAAGAAATATACGTTGCAATGCTATTGCGCCAGGTTTCATCGAAACTGAAATGACCGCTGCTTTGGATGAAAAAACGGTTCAAGGTTGGAGAGACGGAATCCCAATGAAGAGAGGAGGACAACCTGCAGACGTTGCTAATGCGTGTGTTTTCTTCGCAAGTGAATTATCTTCTTACGTTACAGGTCAGGTTCTGAATGTTGACGGAGGAATGTTAACTTAATTAAAACAATATCAATTAATTATAAAGCCTTTTGTGCAACACGCAAAAAGCTTTTTTTATAAAAATTATGACAATCAACGGAAAGAATTACAACAACATTTTATTGGTTTTTGCTTTGGAATCTGAAGCAGAAAACGAGTTTGAAAATTATAATAAAGTCTTTGTAGGAATAGGGAAAGTTAAAGCGACTTACAATCTTACAAAAGCCATTCAAGAAATTAAACCAGATTTGATCATTAATCTAGGAACAGCTGGAAGTACAACTTTTGACCGAGGAAGTGTTGTGAACTGCAGTCGTTTTATTCAGAGAGATATGGATGTAAGAGCGTTGGGTTTCCAGAAGTTTGAAACACCACTTTCCGGCGAACCGGTTCTTCTGAAATATGGACTGAATATAGAAAATCTCCCCAACGGAATCTGCGGTTCTGGCGACCAATTCGAGATGGAACATATCAATCCGGAATACAATGTCATCGATATGGAAGCTTTTGCATTGGCGAAAGTTGCAGAATATGAAGGAATCGATTTTCTTTGTTTGAAGTATATTTCTGACGGAGCAGACGGAAATGCGGCCGATGACTGGACACAAGAGGTTAGAAAAGCTTCTATTGCATTAAAAAGAGAACTAGATAATCTTTAATAAAAAACCAGCCGAATTTGGCTGGTTTTTGTTATTTATTTCTGCAATTATCAACGACAGTAAAGGTTAATGAGTCAAACTTTTGTTCCATTTTATAATCAAAGCCTTCCGTTTTTTTATTATTGACATAGAAGTCAGAATATTTTATTGCATCAACATCATTATCTGATGATACCCCAATTTTAACTTCTTTATTACTCATTGTTCCAGAACCTAGAATTGAAACATTTGGAAATCTAAGATTTTCTTTATCGATATTTGCTTGAGGAATTTCGATTTTAATGCCTTTTTCGTCAACATAATAATATTGATGATTAATTCTTCCGTTAAATTTTTCAGAAAGAATTAAAATTCCATTTTTAGAAAAATCATAAATTTCTTTTCCATCTTCTTTTCTTATCTTTTGTCCACATTTTTCTTCATAAACAATTCTTAATTTCCCAATATAATTTTTAGGAATAAGAAATATTTTTGGACTTGTGTAATTGTAAGCCTTTAAAAATAAAATAGTACACGGAAGATATAAAACTATTGGAGCTACAATACTTATTATTTTAAATTTATTTTTAGCCTCAGAAATTAAAATAAAAAGACAGCCAAGGATAAATATAAATCCAAGATAAACAACTAGGTAAAAGCTTATTACACAAGCAATAAAGCTTATGATAATTAAACTTAAACCAATATTGAATTTTGTGAAAATCAAAATTTAAATAATTCTAAAGAAATTATCCGTTAAAAACCTGATTTTCCTGCTCTTGAACACGAATAAAAGTCGTTCTTTTGGAAAGCTCTTTCAATTTTGCTGCACCAACATAAGTACAAGTCGAACGAACGCCGCCCAAGATATCTTTTACTGTATCAGCAACCGGACCTTTGTAAGGAACTTTTACTGTTTTTCCTTCGGAAGCACGATATTCTGCAACACCTCCAGAATGTTTGTCCATCGCAGTTTGAGAACTCATTCCGTAAAACAATCTGAAAGTTTTTCCATTTTCTGTGATGAGTTCGCCACCACTTTCGTCGTGTCCGGCAAACATTCCACCAAGCATTACAAAGTCTGAACCGCCACCAAAAGCTTTCGCCACATCTCCAGGAACTTTACAACCACCGTCGCCGATGATTTGGCCGCCTAAACCGTGCGCCGCATCCGCACATTCTATAATTGCGGAAAGCTGAGGATAACCAACGCCCGTTTTTACACGCGTCGTACAAACCGAACCAGGACCAATTCCAACTTTGATGATATCAGCGCCAGCTAAAATCAATTCTTCTACCATTTCGCCAGTTACAACATTGCCAGCCATAATGATTTTGTCAGGGAAGTTTTGACGTGCTTTTTTCACAAACTCTACAAAATGTTCAGAATAACCATTGGCAACATCAATACACAAAAACTGAATTTTCGGATTGGCATCCAAGATTGTTTTTATTTTTTCTTCATCGGCTTTTCCGGTTCCTGTACTCAAGGCAATGTATTGGTAGAAGTCATCGTTTTTATCTTTCAGAAAATCTGACCATTCCTGCACAGAATAATGTTTGTGAACAGCAGTGATGATTTTGTCTTTGGATAAAGCTTCCGCCATTTCGAAAGTTCCGACTGTGTCCATATTAGCAGCAATCAACGGGACGCCGCTCCATTTTTTTTGAGTATGAAGAAAAGTGAATTCTCTCTCAATTGTCACTTCGCTGCGGGATTTCAGTGTAGAACGTTTCGGGCGAAACATCACATCTTTGAACCCTAACTTGATTTCGTTTTCTATTCGCATACATCAAAATTAACATAATAATTTTGAATGACCGACAGCCTGCAGCGTCTTTATTTTGACATCAAAAGAATATTTAAAAGTAGAATTAAAACATTTAAGGACGGTAAGCTATAAAAATCCTAATCAATTATTGTGATATGAGATAATTTGACACGCTTTTTGGTTTACAGGAAACCATAATATATTTCGTAAATTTGTTATATGCAATTCAAACTTCATTCAGAATATCAGCCAACGGGAGATCAACCACAAGCCATTGAAAAACTGGTAGATGGAATCCAGATCGGTGAAAAATATCAAACGCTTCTCGGAGTTACAGGCTCCGGGAAAACGTTTACTGTAGCCAATGTTGTCCAGCAGGTTCAGAAACCGACTTTGGTTTTGGCACATAATAAAACTTTGGCAGCACAACTTTTTATGGAGTTTAAAGAATTTTTTCCGGATAATGCGGTGGAATATTTTGTCAGCTATTACGATTATTATCAGCCCGAAGCTTTCATTGCTTCTACCAATACTTATATCGAAAAAGATCTGAGCATCAATGAAGAAGTCGAAAAATTGAGATTATCTGCAACGGCCAGTTTGCTTTCCGGAAGGCGTGATGTTCTCATTGTGGCTTCAGTTTCGTGTATTTATGGTATCGGTAACCCAACAGAATTTCATAAATCATTGATAACATTAGATAAAAATGAAAAAATCTCCAGAACAAGGTTGCTTCATTCTTTAGTTAGTGCGTTATATTCGCGGGCTTTAAATGAATTTCAGCGTGGGACTTTCCGGGTAAAAGGGGATGTGATTGATATTTATCCAGCTTATGCTGATACGGCGATCAGAATTCAGTTTTTTGGTGATGAAATAGAAAAAATCCAGAGTTTTGATCCTGTTTCCGGTAACGTTTTATCAGACTTCGATTCTATTAATATTTACCCAGCCAATCTTTTCGTGACAACGCCTGAGACGATGCAAAGTGCTATTCGCCAGATCCAAGATGATTTGGTGAAACAGGTTGATTTTTTTCAGGAAATTGAAAAACCTTTAGAAGCCAAACGTTTGGAAGAACGTACCGAACTCGACTTAGAAATGATTCGTGAATTGGGTTATTGTTCAGGGATTGAGAATTATTCCCGTTATATGGACGGACGTTTGCCCGGATCAAGACCTTTCTGTCTACTCGATTATTTTCCGAAAGATTATCTGATGGTGATAGACGAAAGTCATGTTACCATTCCTCAGGTTCACGCGATGTATGGAGGTGACCGAAGTAGAAAAGAAGTTTTGGTAGAACACGGATTCCGTTTGCCTGCTGCGATGGACAACCGCCCGCTAAAGTTCAATGAGTTTGAGGATATGCAGAATCAGGTAATTTATGTTTCGGCAACACCTGCAGATTATGAATTGGAAAAAACCGGAGGAACTTATATTGAACAGATTATTCGACCAACAGGACTTCTTGACCCAGTTATCGAAGTCCGTCCAACAATGAATCAGATTGATGATTTAATTGAAGAAATCCATAAAAGGGTAGAGTTGGACGAAAGAGTTCTTGTGACGACTTTAACCAAAAAAATGGCGGAAGAACTGACGAAGTATTTTACAAAAGTTGGAATCCGAACAAGATATATTCATTCTGATGTGGAAACTTTGGAAAGGATTCAGATTATGCAGGATTTGCGTCTAGGATTGTTCGATGTTTTGGTTGGTGTCAATCTTTTGAGAGAAGGATTGGATTTACCAGAAGTTTCCTTAGTTGCGATTCTGGATGCGGATAAAGAAGGAATGTTACGTTCTAGAAGGTCGATGATTCAAACGGTTGGTAGAGCTGCGAGAAACCTGAATGGGCGAGCCATAATGTACGCGGATAAAATGACGAAATCTATGCAAGCTACGATAGATGAAACTAATTATCGTCGTGAAAAGCAGATGAAATATAACGCTGACAACGGTAAAGTTCCACAAGCTTTGAATAAAAGAATCAGTGAAAACCTTGTGGGAAGAAGCAAAGATTTTCCGGATGAAAGATATACTCAAAAGGAAATCTTACAGGAAGTAGCAGAAACAAAAGCGAATTATGGAAGTGAAGATATTGAGAAAATCATAGCTCAAAAGCAAAAAGAAATGGAAGCTGCAGCGAAAAATCTTGATTTTATAAAAGCTGCGAAATTAAGAGATGAGATTGCTGCTCTGAAAGCATAAATAAAAATGTTGGAATCAGTTTCCAACATTTTTTATTTAAAACCTGTAAGTCGTAGACTTAGGTTTTTGATAATCCACTTTTCCACGGATTGGAATTAATAGATCCATCAAACCATTGAGTTTGATCTCATAAATTGTGGAGAGTTGCATTCCCAATTTTCCTTTTGGGAAACCTCCGTTTCTGATAAACCATTCAAGATAAGAAACAGGCAGGTCTGCTAGAATTGTATTTTGATACTTGCCGAAAGGCATCTTCACAGTACAAATTTCTACAAGGATTTCAGGGTTTATTTCTTCTTCCATTTAAATTATAATCTTTGTCACATCTATATCATCATCTTGATTAGGAATTTTCAAGGGCGGAGGTGTGTCTTCTTCGGAAAATTCATCTCTGTAAACTTGGATTAGCATAACAGTAATTGACATCAGAATAGGACCAAAAATAAGCCCCATAAACCCAAAAATATTCATACCCATAATAATTCCAAAAACGGTGATTAAAGGATGGATGTCTTCCAATTTCTTCAATAATGTGAATCGCAAAAGATTATCGGTCAAACCGACTACCACAAGACCATAGATTAAGACCCCAACGCCCGCACCTGTTTGTCCTTCAGCAATCATAAAAATCCCTACAGGAAGATAAACAATTGCAGCGCCGACAACCGGCAACATAGATGCAAGAGCCGTTAAGGCAAATAAAAGCATCGGACTTGGAGCTCCAAAAATATAATATCCAATCAGAGCGACAATACCTTGTCCAAAAGCAACCACAGGAATTCCAATCGCATTTGCCATTACTAACTTTACAAATTTATCTCCCAGCATTTGTGTATTTGTTCTCTTGAAAGGCATTGCTTTGGCAACAATTTTTTCAAAAAGTCTGGCTTTTACAAACATAAAATATAAGATAAAATACATCGAAACAACTACTGTAAAAGTATTGAAAGTCGTGCTCAATGCTTTTGTAGAAAATGTTCCTGCAAAATTGGTGACTTTAGTAATATTCTCTTTGCTGAGGATATCAAATCCCACTTTCTGATAAACAAATTGATGAATCCTCTCTAGGAATATATTGAATTTCTGCATATAAACCTGCGCATTTCCCATTTTGGAAACCAATTGGTCAACTGTAAAATAAACGGGTAAAATCAGAATAACAAGAGAGCCTACCATTAGAACTGTTGATGCAAGCCAGGGTTTCCAGTTTTTTTCCTCAATCAAATAAAAATTGAATTTTCTACAAATAATGTAAAGCGTAACTGCTCCTAAAAAAGAAGGAATAAATAATGCCAGATTCCAGCAAATTAACCCAACTAAAACACAGATAAGAAGAATTAAAGCAATCTGTTTGATGACAACAGAATCTATTGGTTTACCAGAGTCTGACATAGTTTATTTTAAAATTTTTATGATGTTAATTGTCTTGGTGCGCCACAAATAGCGCAATATGCAGAATACATAACTGCTATAAAGAAAAATCCAGTAAAAATAATGCCAACCCCACAAAGAAATACGCCACAAAACGAAATTAGAATGCCTAAAAAAGAAGCACCCAAGAGAACACCGTAGTTTTCTTTAGTCAATTCGAAGGATTTGCTAAGAGTATCACCCACGCTTTTGTTTTCAAAAAATACAATTGGAAGACCCAAAAAGAAAAATGGAGCGATAAAAATAGCAGGTAAAATACACATAACAAACAAAATAGAAATCGCAATATTGGCAATTACTAAAAACAAAATAATGTTACCAGTGTTTTGTTTATATCCGATAAATAAGTCAGAGAATTCAATTTTTTGCTTATAATTAGCTTTATTCAAAACGTTTAAAATGCCAGTGTAAATAGGATAGAATAAAACTCCTACAAAGAATGAAAGTCCCATTGTCGCCCGAAATCCAGGAATGTGAGATATCGCAGAATAATCACCATTTCTTAAAGAATCATTAATTATTTCCTGAGCCTCCAAAGAATCATACCCAACAAGGCTTTGCAAAATAGATGATACGATAGATGAAACGATTGCAACCCCAATCAAAGTTACAATAGAATAAAGAATAATTGTTTTATAATTCTCAAAAGCGTGAGAGATTATTGCACCGGTTTCTTTAATTGGCGAAACACCTCTGGTGTCAAATTCACTGAAATTGTCCATAAAAGTTTATTTTGTAGTTGATTATCAAATCTACACAAAAAAAATCTTAAACGGGTGAACTCAATAAAAATTATTCCTGAAAATCAGCGATAAAATGCTTGTAAAGCACATAGATTACAGCATTCCAAAACGGAAATGTCACAAAGATTCCGAAAATAAACATCACTAATCCGCTGTATGAAATGATAATCGATGCCAGAGTTGCGATAATAAATAGCAGGATATTATTGCGAAAAACTTGTATGCTGATGCGGAAAGCCTGAAAAAAATTGTAGTTTTTGAAGAAAACGAGAGAAGGTGTAAGTAACGGCATAGGAATCCAGATGATAAAAAGAATCAACAGATAATTATTGATGATATTCCAGAACAGCGCATAAATTACAAATAAGAAGAAATAATGCCCTTGGAATCCCGCAAAAAGGTCAGAAATATGTGGCGACTCACCAAGATCCAGTTTTCTGTAGATCTTCAAAAAACCGATATTAAGAGGGAAAATCACTGCCTTTATGACCATAACCACCATTGCAAAATACTGCGCATTTTCAGTTTTCATAATTTCAGAATATTTTTCCACAAATAACTTCGTATCGGAGTAAAATAAATCCTGTATTTTTAGAATTTCCTCGAATAATCCGTAATAGCGAAATGCATACATCGATGAAAACATAAATATGGTAAAATAAAGCACGGAAAACAGCAGCTGGAACGGCAGCGTTCTCATCCAATATTGATAAGCTTCTGAGATAATATTCCCGATTTCAGGTTTTGGCGTCGTCATTTTTCAAACTTTTTGCAAAAATAAAGGATTGAAACTGATAATCCACATTTTAAGTCTTTTATCTTTTCTCTATCATCTTTTTTCTATTTTTGTTTTTATGTTTCAGAATCCGCAGTTTCAAGAGATGGACGAGTTGTCAGAGAGAAAAGAACCCTTCTTTTTTCTGATTAATTTTTTGATGGATGAAGTCAGAATTTTCACAAAAAATGAAATTGAAAATAAAGCTTTTTTGATTGATTTTCCGAATATTACAAACGTCAATTATCAACACGCAACAATTCCCAACTTTGAATGGAATTCATTTCCCGAAACATTAGAAGATTATAAAAAAGGATTTGAAATCGTTCAGGAAAACCTTAGAAAAGGAAATTCTTATCTGACTAATTACACTATCAAAACGGAAATCGAAACCAATCTTAGTTTAGAAGATATTTTTCAATTTTCAAAAGCAAAATATAAAGTTCTGTTTCCAGATGATTTTGTATTTTTCTCGCCAGAAACATTTGTTGAAATTGTTGATAACAAGATTTTTACACATCCGATGAAAGGAACAATCGATGCGGAAATCGAAAATGCAGAAAATATTCTGAAAAATGACCCAAAAGAAAAAGCAGAACATTACACAGTTGTAGATTTACTTCGAAATGATTTGAGTATGGTTGCGGATAACGTTCAGGTGAAAGAATTTCAAAGAATCGATTACATCAAAACCAAGCAGAAAAATCTCTTGGCAATGAGTTCGGAAATTGAAGGCGAAATCAAACCGGAATTCGAAAATAAGATTGGAACGATTCTTCAAAAATTATTGCCAGCTGGTTCTATTCTCGGTGCGCCAAAACCAAAAACGTTGGAAATTATTTTGAAAGCCGAACAATATGAAAGAGGATTTTATACAGGAATTGCAGGTTATTTTGACGGCCAAAATTTGGATTCCTGCGTGATGATACGTTTTATTGAAAAAGAGAAAGAAAAACTGTTTTTCAAAAGCGGAGGTGGAATTACCCATCAAAGTGACCTTGTCAGCGAATACGAAGAAATGAAAAACAAAATCTATGTCCCGATTTATTGAAAGCATCAAAGTTGAAGACCAGAAAATTTTCCTGAGAGAACTTCATCAGAAAAGAATGAACGACACTTTTTCACACTTCGGAAAAGAGTGTAAAATTGATATTTATAGTTTATTTCTCAACCTAGAACATGACGAAGATGGACTTTATAAATTCCGAATCGAATATGATTTGGAGAACAATTTCAAGACGCAGATTATTCCTTATGTGATTTCAGAATTAGATGATTTTGAATTGGTTATTGATGATGAAATCGATTATAGCTTTAAGTCAGCTGATAGAACTCAACTACAAAAATTGAAAGATAAAAGTCACGCTGATGAAGTCATTATTGTGAAAAATAATCAGATTACAGACACTTCATATTCCAATCTTTTGTTCTTGAAAGATAAAACTTGGTTCACACCGAAAAGCCATCTTCTGAATGGTGTAATGAGGCAAAATCTTTTAGAATCAAAAGAAATCAAGGAAATAGAAATCACTTTAGATAATATCAAAGAATTCTCACATTTTCAGCTTATCAATGCTTTGAATGACTTCGATGATATGTTCATTTATCCGATTGAAAAAATTATTAATCTTCCGAAGGAGGAATCGGATTTGGAGTTTTGATTAATGTAATGTCATTGCGAACGAAGTGAAGCAATCTCATCAATAAAAAGGATCCATAATATCTTTGATATCTTCATATAAATCTTTCCAATGAGGATTTGTGGTATTAATAAGATCAATTTTTCTTTGTCTTGAGCCTGCTTTTAATTGTTTTTCTCTTGTAATTGCATCACCAATTTCCTGAAAAGATTCCCAATAAACCAGTTTGTATAAATTATAACGACTTGTAAAACTATTTTGATATTTGTTTTGTCTGTGTTCTACAACTCTGTTTGGTAAATGGGAAGTTACACCAATATACAATGTTGTATTATTCTTATTCGTCATAATATAAATGAAGCCGGCTTTCATTGAATAAAGGTAGCAAATGATTTATTTAGATTGCTTCACTTCGTTCGCAATGACAAGGTTGACAAACATTAAAAGACTTTTGGCAACAATCAGAAATGTCAGACTGAGAGTTTACTTCAAAGCTTCAAAATATTGCTTCAAAATATCCGCATTATTACATCCTGAAGTCATTACTTCCAATATTTTTGGTTTAGAATCCGGTTTGAAATAATTTGGTAAAACACGGTCAAGAGAAATTTCATCTTCAACTTTTATATAATCAAATCCAAAATTCTTTGATAATAATTCAGCGTTTCTGTGATGTTGGGTTGCAATGAACTCGTCCAAAGCATTCGTTCCGCTTGGCCCAGAAATGATTTTGAAAATGTTTCCCTCGCCATTATTGAAAATCACAATTCTAGTGTAAGGCGGAATGTACTGATTCCAAAGCCCATTGATGTCATAGAAAAACGACAAATCGCCGGTAATCAAAATCGTGGGTTCATCTTCCATCATTGCAAATCCCATCGCAGTAGAAGTACAACCGTCGATTCCGCTCGTTCCACGATTACAGTACACATCATATTTCTGATATTCAAATAATTGTGCATATCGGATTGCCGAAGAATTGGAAAAATGAACTCGGTAATTTTCCGGAATATTATTGGATAATTGTTTAAAAAGATAGAAATCCGAAAAAGGTGCTTTGTTCAGATATTCTTCGTGCTTGGCGTCTTTTTTATCTTTCAGAACATCCCAAAGATTGAAATAGGCTCTTGGTTCCAGATTGATAGATTTCAATAATTTGGAAAAGAAAACTTCTGGTTTTGTTTCAATCTTTTGACTTAAAACATAATAGGTATCAGGTTGCCAATATTCATCGATATGCCAATGCTGTTTTGGTTTTGCTTTTCTCAGGAATTGTTTCACTCTTTTAGAAACTACATTCTGTCCGATGGTGATTAACAAATCCGGCGCGTAAGTGTGATAATCTTCTTCAGAAAAATCGGTGATGTAACGGTCGGTATGAGCGAAAAATTTATCGTGCTGAAGATTGGAATTCATTTCCGTTAAGACAACAACAGTATGATTTTTAACCAATTGGGAAAGTTGAGCTTCCAGTTCCGGATTGGGAGGCAATGTTCCAGCCAAAATCATAATTCTTTTGGAAGTATGCCAATCAGCAATTAAATTGGAAGGTAATTCATAATTCTTTTTCTGAATTGTTTTCTCAACAGCCGGCATTACAGGCAATTCTTCCAGCAAATTGTAGAGAGGTTCTGTCAAAGGAATATTGATGTGAACCGGACCGCTTTTTTCGATGCACAGCTCAACTGCTTTTTTGATGGTTTCAAAATTATAATCATCAGCGCCGTCTTTTTCATCTTCCAACAATTCAAAATCGCCGTAAGAATGTTGCTGGAAAATATTCTTCTGTCGAATGGTTTGTCCGTCAAAAATATCAACAAAATCTGCAGGTCTGTCTGCTGTTAAAACCAAAAGTGGCACATTCTGATAAAACGCTTCCACAATAGCCGGATAATAATTGGTAGCTGCAGAACCACTTGTACAAGTAAGCGCTACAGGTTTTTTAATCGATTTTGAAATTCCCAAACCTACAAATGCAGCCGCTCTTTCGTCCACAATACTGTAACATTGGAACGCATCAATTTCGGAAAAATGAATTGCCAAAGGTGCGTTTCTGGAACCTGGAGAAATGATGATTTTATTGATGCCGTATTGTTCAAGAATATGTGCGAGAATCTGGATGCTGCGCTTTGCGGAATATTGCTTCATTTGGGAAAATTAATTTGACAGATTACTGCCTTTTGAGATTACAAAACTAAAGAAAAGAATCTAGTAACTAAAACAATTCTCATCGTAGTTGAGCATAGTTTTCAATCGGTCGTATAGCTCAGGAAATTTCGTTTTCAGGCTTTTAGGATTTTCAAAAAAATATTCCATTATGACGGAGATAAATTCCTTTGAATTAACGAAAGCATATTCTCTAAAAAAACCAGAATTTTTAATCAAATTAAAGTAATTATCTTTCTTCAACATTTTCTGAATTTTGCGATGTTCATCTTCGAACAGAACGTAATCAAAAGTGTTTGTTCTCGGTTTTGTTGCCTGATGTAAAATGGCGTGAGTAAACTCGTGAATTCCTAGATTAATATTATCATTAGAAATTTTTATTCCGTGATAAAAGTCTTCCCAAGAGAAAACAATAGTTTTTTGTATAGAATTGAATTCTCCTTTATGAAAATCATCATTTATATGTGAATAGTAAGCTTTGGGATAAACAATGACCTTGGTGAAAGAGTTCTGATGTTTTACATTCATCCCAAAAGTCAATTCTGTGTAAGATGCAGCAATTAGAATTCTTTGTTGTTGCGAAAGCGTTAAATTTTCTCTTTCAATAATTGGATAACGTTTGAGAAAGTGTGTGATTTTATTTTCAAAAGATTTTTTGAATTTTGGTTTTAAGCATTTGTAAAATATGATTTCACTTTCCAGAAATAATCTGTCACTCTGTGAAAGTGATTTGGGAAAAATTGAGAAGTGATTGAAAAGAGGTCGTTTGAAAACCATTAGAAAAATAGGTTCGAAGTAAGCCCTAAACAACACAAGAGTAAGAGAAGTTATTAAAAAAACAATTAAAAGATATTCCAAATTTTTTCTTTAAAAATACTAAAACAATCGCAATTGTTGCGTTCTGCTTCCTGTAAAATTTTCGGTTGTGAGAATCGCTCTTTCTCGATTATTAAAAAATTTCTTCTTTCCGATTTCAAACGTTTTATGAATCATTTCAGCAATATTTCCTTCGCCTTTATATCTTTCATAAAATCGTTTTTCTCCGAGATTTCCGCCTCGCATTGAGCGGATTAGATTCAGGACTTTATCTTTTCTGTCGGGGAAATGCGCTTCCAGCCATTGGACAAAAACAGGTTCAACAGTATCATTCAGCCTAACCAAAGTATAACCACAGCTTCTTGCGCCAGCTTCGGAAACAGATTTCATAATCGATAAACTTTCGTCACTTGTCAAAGCCGGAATTACTGGCGCAATCATCACATTCACAGGAATATTTTTCTCGGATAAAACTTCAATCGCTTTCAATTTGTTTTTTGCGGTGGAAGTTCTTGGTTCCATTACTCTTCTCAAATCTTCATTCAAAGTTGGGATACTCATATTGACAGAAATCAGATTTTTCTCTGCCATTTTTTCAAGAATATCCAAATCTCTCAGAATCAAAGCGTTTTTGGTAATGATAGAAACAGGATGTCTGTAATCCAAACAAACTTGTAGCAATTTTCTGGTGATTTCAAATTGTCTTTCAATGGGTTGATAACAATCGGTATTTCCAGAAAGCATAATCGGTTTTGGAACGTAAGATTTCTTCTGAAAAGTTTTTTCCAAGAGTTCCGGTGCATTTTTCTTAACCATCAATTTTCTTTCAAAATCGATTCCGGCACTATAACCCCAAAATTCGTGAGTCGGCCTTGCAAAACAGTAGGAACAGCCGTGTTCGCAACCTTGATATGGATTCATCGAATAATCCATTGCCAGATCTGGACTTTTCACAACATTGATAATTGTCTTCGGAAAAACTTCAGTCACCTGAGTCTTGATTTTGTCCAATTCATAGTCTTCCGGTTCGAAAGTATATCTATCGAATCGGTTGATGACATTGCGCTGCGCGCCTTGACCTTTTGGAATTAAATCTGACACTGGAATTAAATTTTCTCGCAGATTTAATTGATTTTAGCAGATTTACAATGAGAAATAATTGGCGTAATCTGCAAAATCAGCGAGAGAATGAGTTCAAAATTATCACTTGGAAAATGAAAAATATCTTAAAATTCTGGAAAGTTTTCCACAAAAAAATCCGGCTCGCAAGAACCGGAAATTTGTATAATTAAAATAGTGTGTGTTTAAAGGAATGCGTCCAATTCTATACCATCATTTGGAGAAGCATAATATTTTTTTGGCGAACCAAAAAGCAAATGATGGTCAGAATAATCACTGTTATAAATTCTGTTTTTTAAATATTTCCTTACTGCAATTGCACTCAGGACCGCGGCTGTACCAAATAATCCTGCAAATATTATTTCGATATTTCTCTTCATACCAATATTAATTTCCGTTCTCAAAAGCAAATAGCGTTCCCTTTTTGGTTTCTACAAAATGGCAATTTTTACAATTCGGTCGGTTTTTTCTACAGGTCGGTCAATATTAATTGCTTAACTTCTGATATTGAAATAATTTTGAACCAACAAATTAAGAAATGCAAAGAAAAAATATCAAATCGCTGTTCTGGGTAGGTTTTGGAGTTAACCTTTTTTTCTTCATCGTGGATACAGATGAGAAAACGGTCGAAAACTTTTTCTACGGACTTTTGGTTTGTTTAATGTATTCATTCTTTATCGGAATCAGTAATGGATTGACAAATGAATTTCTGAACAAAAAATTTCCTTGGGCAGAACAAACCAGAACTCGAACCATTTTTGGAATCATTGCATTAGTGATTGTAAATGTTGTGGTAAGTTACTTATGTGGTTACCTCAATTTTGTTGTGATTCAGAAAACGGCGACAACAGAAACTTTCTTCTCGGGTAAATATAATTTTATCAACTGGTTCACAATTAATATCGCCTTGATGATTTCGGCTTTCCTTCACGCCAAGGGTTTTATGGAGGAACTGAAAAAGAATACCAAAAAAGAAGTTGTAGAGCAAAAGTTAATAGCAAGATCTGCCAATGCCCAATTCGAATCTTTGAAGAATCAATTAGACCCACATTTTCTTTTTAATTCTCTGAATGTTTTAACAGCTTTGATTGATGAAAATCCAGAACAGGCACAAAAATTCACAACATCGATGTCAAAGATTTACCGTTACGTTTTGGAACAGAAAGACAAAGAAATGGTAAAAGTGGAGGATGAGATAGAATTTGCTAAAATCTATTGCAACCTTCTGAAAACCAGATTTGAAGATAGTGTAAATTTCACTTTTAATGTTAACGATGAAGATTTACAAAAACTGGTAGTTCCACTTTCATTACAATTATTGTTAGAAAATTGCATCAAACATAATTTTGCAACATCCAACAAACCTTTGAATATCAGAATCTTTACAGAAGGAAGATTTCTTTGCATCGAGAACAATCTTCAAGTCCGGGAACAGCTTACGGAAAGTGCCGGAATCGGTTTGGCAAACATCGTTCAGCGTTATGCACTGCTTACCAAAGAAAATGTTTTTATAGAAAAATCAGAACAGACCTTTAAAGTCAAAATACCAATATTAATCGAAAAAAATTCTCAAACAATGACAACTTATACATCAGAAACCACAGAAAATATCGCTTACGAAAGAGCGGTAAAAAGAGTAAAAGAATTGAAAGGATTCTACGGAAATTTAATCTCTTATTGCATCATTATTCCATTTTTGATTATCATCAATCTATTGACTTCTCCTGAACAGCGATGGTTTTATTGGCCAATGTTAGGCTGGGGAATTGGATTGGCAGCTCACGGGATGAATGTTTTCGCAATAGGTAAAAACTGGGAAGAGAAGAAGATTCGTGAAATAATGAATAATCAGAAATAATTTTAAAAATCACGCACAATGGAAAATATAAATAAAGAAAATCCACGTTACGTAATGGCAGTGGAAAGAGTTCAGAAAATCAAAAAATTCAATACGGGAATCTTAGTTTTTGCAATTGTGTTTACAGTTGTTTATGGAAATAAATTCTTCAAATATGGATTTCCACAAAATCTTGGAGAGACGCGGGTTTCTTGGATTTTCATCATTTGGGGATTGATTCTGGCCGTCAAAGGTGTCAAGTTATTTCTCTTCAATTCCGACTGGGAAAGTGATATGATTAACAAAGAAATAAAAAAACAAAACAATGGAAATTATTAATAAACAAGACGATATCAAATATCTTGAAGCTAAGAAAAGAGTAAAAAAACTCAAAGGTTTTTATTCACATTTAACGATTTATATTCTTGTCAATCTGTTTATTGTATTTATCAATATTCAGGATTTGAAACCTGGCGAAAGTTATTTTCAATATAAGAATTTCATCACTTTGTTTTTTTGGGGAATTGGTCTGGTAGCTCACGGAATGAGTGTTTTTGTTCCACAATTTGTTTTGGGAAGAAACTGGGAAGAGAGAAAAATTAGAGAGTTGATGAATAAATAAATAAACTCTTATGGAAAATCGAATGCCCGAAGGAAATTCAGATGAAAAAATCCGTTATCTGAATGCGCAAAAAAGAGTAAAGGAAATTAGAGGTTTTTATGCTCATTTAATTTCTTTTGTCGCTGTAAATATTGTAATTATAATTTTCAATATACTTTATCACGAATTAGGGTATATGAAGATAAAAGTAAATCAATTTTACAGTCTTATAATTTGGGGAATCATTGTTTTGATTCACGCTGGAATTGTTTTCTTAGGAAATGATTGGGAAAAAAGGAAAATTCGTAAATTGATGAACAAGGAGAAATAATATTTTCCATAATTTCGAATTAATAAAAAGCTAACTAAAAATGATAAGAACGATAATCATCGAAGACGAAAAACCAGCAGTCAGAAGGCTTGAAAAATTATTAGGCTTATTTTCTGATTTAGAATTAGTTACAAGCCTTAATTCTGTGGAAGAAGCAGTCGATTGGTTTCAGGAAAATGAACATCCACAACTGATTTTTTCTGATATTGTTTTAGGTGACGGATTATCGTTTGATATTTTTGATAAAGTCTCAACCAAAGCTTTTATCATTTATACTACGGCTTTTGATCAATATACTTTGAAGGCTTTCAAACTCAACAGTATCGATTATCTTCTGAAACCAATTGAAGAAGAAGATTTGGCAAAAGCTATCGACAAATTCAAATCGTTTTTACCAGAAGAAGGTTTGGTTAATTCGCAGGAAATCAGACAAATAGTTCGCAAAGAGAAATCAACACTTTCTAGAATTTTAGTGAAAATTGGATACAATCTGAAAGTCGTTTCTATCAATGAAGTAAGTTGTTTCTACAGCGAAAACAAAATCGTTTACCTCCAAACCAAAGAAAGAAATTTTCCCACAGATTTCACTTTAGACGAATTGGAAAATGTTCTGGATGAAACCAAGTTTTTCCGTGTGAATAGGCAATTCATCATCAGTTCAGACTACATCAAAAATATCCACACTTCCCCGAATTACAAAGTTGATTTGGACTTCCAACCCAATGAAGAAATCTCGGTAAGCAGAGAAAGAGTGAAGGATTTTAAAGATTGGCTGGCAGGAAATTAAAACAAAACTCCCAAAATAATTCGGGCGTTTTTGGTAAAATATGATGAGTGTGAAATTGGGTTTATCTTCTTGGACCATTCATTGCAAAATCTCTGTCTTTTTTCCAGTCTTTGTGCTGGTAAGCCATATAGTTCTCATATTGTTGTTTGTTCAGGATTTTTCTGATTCTGGCGTCGTATTCTCTTTCGCTCAATCTTTCTCTTGACAACCTATCGATTTTCTTTTGCTGAGCGGGATTCAAACGGATTCCGGCAAAATCTTTTTGATATTGATGAGTTTCAACTTTTACGTTTCTCATTCCATTGTCTCTTTTCTGTGCACTAGCAGCGAATGCGATAACTAAACTTGCTGCTAAAAATAACTTTTTCATAATTTCTAAAATTTTAATGTTAATATTCATTAGCGTTCTTGTTTAATAAGATTCAATATTGATGCCTGAAAACGCCATTTCTAGGGACTTATAGAAGAATGAATGTTATTTACCGACGAAGAAATCAAATGTATAGATGAATGGTTTTATTTGAGAAATTCCAATAAAAAAAACCATTCAAAATTTTGAATGGTTTTTATGTTTAAACTCGTTTTAATTCTAGCTGATAACGCCACTTCCAATCAATTCATCATCGATATACCAAGCAGCAAATTGTCCTTCAGCAATTGCCGATTGTGGGTTTTCAAATTCCATAAAAAAGCCTTCTTCGAATTGATAAATCGTTGCTTTTTCCAAAGTTTGTCTGTAACGGATTCTTGCCATAACATCCATAGATTCTCCGTTTTTCAATTTCAAATCCTTACGAACCCAATGAACTTCAGAATTATCAATTTTTAAAGCTTTTCTGAAAAGACCAGGGAAATTTCTTCCTTCACCAACAAAAATAATATTGTTTTCCATTTCTCTGGAGATGATAAAACAACTCTCTTTATGTCCACCGATTCCTAAACCTTTACTTTGTCCGATGGTAAAAAATTGCGCACCTTGATGCTTGCCAATCACTTTTCCATCTTCTTTTTTATAATTGATTTTCGCCGATATATATTCCAATTCTTCCTGTTTTGAATTGAAGCTTGGTTGAGGTTTATGATATTCAGCAAAATCATTAAAGATTTCTACAATTTCACCTTCTTTCGGAACCAACTGTTGCTGAAGAAATGTCGGTAAACTCACTTTTCCAATGAAACAAAGGCCTTGCGAATCTTTCTTATCTGCCGTTACCAACCCTTGTTCTTTTGCAATTTCACGAACTTCAGGTTTTGTTAATTCTCCAATTGGAAATAAGGCTTTTGATAACTGATCTTGACTCAACTGACAAAGGAAATAACTTTGGTCTTTGTTGTTATCTTTTCCAGCCAAAAGATGAAAAACTTCTTTCCCATTTTCATCAATTGTCGAATGAACTCGCGCATAATGTCCAGTCGCAACTTTCTCTGCGCCAAGCGATAAAGCTGTTTTCATAAACACATCGAATTTTACTTCGCGGTTACAAAGCACATCTGGATTTGGCGTTCTTCCTTTCTGATACTCATCGAACATATAATCTACAATTCTTTCTTTGTAGAGTTCACTCATATCAATCACCTGAAACGGAATTCCTAATTTTTGTGCGACGAGAAGCGCATCATTACTGTCTTCTATCCAAGGACACTCGTCCTCCAAAGTTACCGACGCATCATTCCAGTTGCGCATAAAAAGTCCGATAACCTCGTGACCTTGCTGTTGCAAAAGATAAGCGGTCACGCTAGAATCTACGCCTCCGGAAAGGCCAACTACTATTTTCATTTAATTTCAATTTTACGAAACTCTTGACGGGAGTTCTTAGTTTGATGCTGCAAAAATACGATTAAAATATTCGCCAAAAAACCATAATTTTAGACATTGAGAAAATCGATATTGTGAAATAAGTTATAATTAATTTTTACTTGGGCAACTATTCCGCCTTCCACTCCCGCTATTTTTTTTGCCATCGCTTTTCCAGCCGCAAAAAATGAGCTTCGTTCAAGTCGGGTTGCAAGAGATTCGGTTTTCCAAATTCAATTGATAACATTAAAACTCAAATATTATGAAAAAAAATTTCACTTTATTCTTGATGCTGATTAGCTTTTGGTCATTCCCTCAAATTGCAATGAGTTCTGGAACTCAAAATAATCGTTGGACTTTTGGAGGTGGTTTAGGTGTAGGATTCGGGAGTAATTCTTATTTCAATTTTCAGGTTTCACCGAGAGTTGGTTATAAAATCACAGACCAATTAGAAGGTGGAATTATCGGAAACTTCTCTTGGCAAAGTTCGGATTATTACAAATCAACAATGTTTGGTGTTGGTCCTTTCGCGAATTATTATTTTGTACGATCGTTTTTTGTTGGTGCTAATCTTCAGCAATATTTCATTAACTCAACAGAGAAATACAATAATTATAAATTCAGCACAGATGAAACAGCGCTTTATTTAGGAGGCGGTTATATGCAAAATGTTGGTAATAATGCTTTTGTACAGTTTGGTGTTATGTACAATGTGCTTTGGAAAGAGAATAAAAGTATTTTCATCAGCGGATTCGTGCCGAGTGTCGGTTTTGTAGTGGGATTATAAAAAAATAAAACACTCCCTTATTTTCATTATTCAGTGTTTAATCTGGAATATGAGCGTCTGGTTTAATGAAAGAATTCTTCTTTCGTAATGCCAACTAAGTTTTTTAATTGGTAGTCTATGGATTATGGATTCATCATTAATGATAGCATAAAAAAATGACCACCTAAAAAGTTCAGGTGGTCAAGTTATTTTAATTTATTCTTTGATACTTTCTTTTGTGCCTTTCGCTTTCTGCGTCTCGCCTTCCAGTCCGTCTTTAGCTTCATTGACTTTCAGAATCACGGTTTCTCCTTCACTGAATTGCTTATTCACAAGCATTTCTGCTAAAAGGTCTTCGATGTATTTTTGGATAGCACGTTTAAGCGGTCTTGCTCCAAAATCTTTGTCCCAACCTTTTTCTGAGATGAAATCTTTGGCTTCCTCAGTCAATTCAACTTTATAGCCTAATTTTTCAAGTCTGCTGTAAAGTTTTCCAAGCTCGAGGTCGATAATTTTCTTGATATCTTTTTGCTCAAGAGAGTTGAAGATAACGATGTCATCAATTCTGTTAAGGAATTCTGGTGCGAATGCTTTTTTCAAAGCACTTTCGATAGTTGACCTAGCTCTTGCATCAGAATTGTTTTTCTTCGCATTAGTCCCAAATCCAACGCCATCACCGAAATCTTTGATATCTCTGGTCCCGATATTGGAAGTCAGAATGATAATAGTATTTCTGAAATCAATTTTTCTTCCAAGTGAATCGGTTACAAAACCTTCGTCCAGGATTTGCAATAAGATATTGAAAACATCTGGATGTGCTTTTTCAATCTCGTCTAAAAGTACAACTGAGTAAGGTTTTCTTCTAACAGCTTCTGTTAATTGTCCGCCTTCTTCATAACCAACGTATCCTGGAGGCGCTCCAACTAATCTGGAAACCGCAAATTTCTCCATATACTCACTCATATCGATTCTTACCAAGGCTTCATCGGAATCAAATAATTCACGAGCCATTACTTTGGCCAATTCGGTTTTACCAACACCAGTTGTTCCAAGGAAAATGAACGTTCCGATAGGTCTGTTTGGGTCTTTTAATCCAGCTCTGTTTCTTTGGATAGCTTTCACTACTTTTTTCACAGCGTCTTCTTGACCGATAACTTTTCCGTTCAGCTTATCATCCATCTGTGCCAGTTTATCCAATTCATTTTTACCAACTTTTGTTACGGGGACGCCGCTCATCATAGAAACAACTTCTGCAACGTTTTCTTCAGAAACTTCTTCTTTTTTCTCTTTTACATCTTTATCCCATTGTTCTTGAGCGAGATTCAATTCGATTTGAAGTCTTTCTTCTTCGTCTTTCAGCTTTCTTGCCTCAAGATAATCCTGAGCTTTCACTGCTTTTTGTTTCAATTCCTTCACTTCTTCGATACGAGATTCGTGGTCGATGATTTCCGTAGGAACTTTCATATTTTTGATGTAAACTCTAGACCCAGCCTCGTCCATCGCATCAATCGCTTTATCCGGCAGGAATCGGTCTGTGATATATCTTGATGTGAGATTAACGCATGCCGCAATAGCCTCGTCTGTATAAATAACGTTATGATGATCTTCGTATTTGTCTTTAATCTGATTGAGGATTTGAATCGTTTCTTCAATAGAAGTTGGCTCTACCATTACTTTCTGGAAACGACGTTCCAAAGCGCCATCTTTCTCGATGTACTGACGATATTCGTCCAAGGTTGTAGCACCGATGCATTGGATTTCTCCTCTTGCCAAAGCGGGTTTGAACATATTAGAAGCGTCTAAACTTCCTGTAGAACTTCCAGCACCTACAATTGTATGTAACTCATCAATGAAAAGAATGACATCTCTGTTTTTCTCCAATTCCGTCATTATCGCTTTCATTCGCTCTTCGAATTGTCCACGATATTTTGTTCCTGCAACCAAACTTGCAAGGTCAAGTGTAATCACTCTTTTACCATAAAGAACTCTGGAAACTTTCTTCTGCTGGATCCTCAAAGCTAAACCTTCTGCAATCGCAGATTTACCAACTCCAGGTTCACCAATCAAAAGTGGATTGTTTTTCTTTCTTCTTGATAGAATCTGAGAAACTCTTTCAATTTCTTTTTCACGACCGATAACGGGATCTAATTTTCCGTCTCTTGCAAGCGCTGTTAAATCACGACCAAAATTGTCCAAAGTTGGAGTTTTGCTTTTCTGCGCACCAAGATTCCCAGAAGGTTTCTTCATTTGGCTATAAGGTTCATCCTTTTCATCGTCATCATCGTAAGCGCTGTTTTGTGGCAATTGATCTGTGTTTTTCAACATAGTTCTATAGGCTTTTTGAACGGCATCATAATCGATATCGTAAGCCTGAAGAATACTTGAAGTAGGATCTTCCTGTTTGTAAAGTACACCTAATAAAAGATGAACTGTATTGATGTCTGCAGACTGATACTGTCTGCACTCCAGCTCGGAACGTTTTACAGCCTGATCCGCCATTTTCGTAAAAGAAATACTACCCATATTGGATGTGAACGGGTTAGAGTTTACAGCGCTAAGGGTTTCGATTTTTCTCTTTATCTGGGTAAGGTCGGCATTCAGATTTTCGAGGATTTCTTTAGCAGAATTTTCAGTTTTGATAATTCCTAAAAGGAAATGTTCAGTATTCAGAAACTCACTCTGCAAACGTCTTGCTTCATTTTTGCTTTGCTTGAACACGCGGTTCAAACCGTCTGAAAATTTATAATCCATAATTAAAAATATTCACTAAGTTATGTCTTTTATAAATAATCCTACAATAATTAATTGTAAAATTTGTAAAATTTGTTTTGCAAATTGATTGCCAATCAGAAAAACGGGACTTTCTGACCATATTTTTTTATCCACTCAAAAATGTTTAGGTTTGTAGTCCTCAAAAATTAAACTATGAATAATTGGGCAGAATATGTAGGTTATATAGCATCGGCATTTGTGGTCGGGAGCTTTTTATTAAAAGAGATTAAGACAATCCGTCTTGTTAATCTGATAGGCTGTATTTGCTTTGTTATCTACGGAGTTTATAGCGGGATGCTTTGGCCTATTATTATTCCAAACGTAATATTGGCTTTGGTGCAAATTTATCATTTGGTAAGAACTATGAAGTCATGAAAATTATTGTAAGTGTTTTTAATAATCTGCAGACTGACCAGCGAGTAGAAAAGGTTTGCAAAACACTTTATGATAATGGTTATCACCCACATCTGATTGGTAATGATTGGTTGGGCGCGCCAGAAATGGAAAGACCTTATCCATTTTACAGAATAAAACTTAATTCAAAAAAAGCTCGTTTCGCATACATAGAATTTCAGAACAAACTTTATCGTGAGCTGAAGAAAAATGCTGACAATAAGACCGTTTTATTGGCCAATGATTTGGAAACAATAGTGCCAAATTATCTCATTTCTAAAAAATTAGGCATTCCTCTGGTTTTTGACAGCCACGAAATTTTTACCGAAATGCCAACAATACAGGGCAGATGGGTGAAAAAAATATGGAAAGCAGTTGAAAAGAAATTTGTTCCTAAAATAAAAAGGATGATCACGGCTAGTGATTCCTATGCCAATTGGTTTGTGAAAGAATATAGGATAGAGAGACCAATTGTTATCAAGAATTTACCAAGGAGATCTCATTTTTCCGGTATCAATGAAAATGACTCAAAAATCATACTTTATCAAGGGTGGCTAAACTATTCCCGCGGGCTGGACAAGGCTATTCTTGCTATGAAATGGATAGACAATGCTGAGCTTCGGATTGCAGGGTGCGGACCGGCGGAAGCCTTTTACCGTGAAGTTTCTATTGAAAACCATTTGGAAGATAAAGTCAAATTCTTGGGAAAGCTTACACCAGATGACCTTAGAAAATTGACACCAAAAGCGGATGTTGGTATAAGTATAGAAGAAAATAATGGACTGAGTTATTACTATTCGTTACCCAATAAAATCTCGGATTATATACAATCCCGAGTGCCTGTTGTTGTATCCGATTTTCCGGAAATGAAGAATATTGTGAATACTTTTGGTGTTGGAGAAATTATCGAAAATCATTCTCCTGAACATCTTGCAGAAAAATTGAAAATTGTTCTGGAAAAAGGAAAAGCTGCATATCTTCACAATCTAAATGTAGCTGCAGACGAACTTTGCTGGGAAAATGAGGAAGGTAAAATCCTCAGAATATTCTCAGATTGCAAAAAAGAATTAGAGCGCAGCCATTAACCTTTTTGTTTATTCCGTCATCTAAAGATTGTACGATTTTTGATGATTAATCTTTCTAAAATAATGAATATGAGAGCTTTTATATTAATGATAAGTTTTGCGCTGATAACAATTGGTTGCGGAAGTCAAATATATCTTGATCCAGTAACATTGAATTCTGCTATAGAAAATAAAGAATTTGATTTCAATGCAACGAAGGCTTTTCCAACGAATTATGATGTGTTGAATGTGATGAACTCGATGCCAGGATCACCAGGAACCCGAATTTTGAATCTTGATCCAGGTTACGGTTTTAATCTGAAAAAAGATTTGTTCAGTGTTTATCTGCCTTATTTTGGCAGGGCTTTTTCCGCGACTCCTGGAGATGCAAACAATGGCGGAATAAAATTCGAATCCAAAGAATTTACGGTAAAACAATCAGCTACTAAAAAAGGAAATACACTTTTGGTTATTGCGCCAAAAGACCAGAGAGAAAATTTTGTTTTCAATCTCGAGATTTTCAAAAACGGCAGTGCATTTCTTTCTGTTCAGTCTAACAACAGGCAGCCAATCAGTTTTGACGGAAATATTTCGGCAGGAAAATAATTAATTCTCAAATAATTTTTTAACAAAATCATTGGCTTCAGAACTTGGATTAGACAACAGTTCTGAAGCATTTTTTTTATGTTCCTGGAATGAGTTTTCCAAAAGATGGTCATTTTTAGCTTTCTCAAGAATATATTCTCGTACCCAAAATTCAAATCTTTTTTGAGCTTGATTTTTTCTGGTTTCGAGGAAAGTTCCATTTTGAATTTTCAACGAAATATAATCCTCGATTTTATTAAAAATGTCGTCCAATCCAGATTTTTCAAAGGCTGAGCCAAGAATCACAGGGATTTTCCAGTTTTTTTCTTTCGGAGTGATGAATTGCAATGCTCTTGTCAATTCGGTTTTTGTCATTTTAGCTTTTGAAAGATTCTCAGAATTAACTTTATTAATAAAAATCAAATCCGCCATTTCCATTATGCCGCGCTTGATACCTTGCAATTCGTCGCCCGTTCCGATTACTTTTAGAAAAAGAAAAACGTCCGTGATATCATTGACTAAAGTTTCACTTTGTCCAACACCAACAGTTTCTATCAAAATATAATCAAAACCAGCGGCTTCACAAATTAGCAAACTTTCAAAAGTCGTATTCGCAATGCCGCCCAAAAATCCAGAACTTGGACTCGGACGGATAAACGCATTTGGGTCTTTTGCCAGTTCTTCCATCCGTGTTTTATCGCCAAGAATACTTCCTTTGTTGATTGAGGAACTTGGGTCGATTGCCAAAACAGCGACTTTTTTTCCTTGTTCAATAGCATATTTTCCAAAGCTTTCAATAAATGTCGATTTTCCGGCGCCAGGAACTCCGGTAATTCCAATCCGAACAGATTTTCCCGTGAAAGGTAGAATTTCTTTTAATAATTGATCCGCAATTACCCGATGTTCAGGCTTTTTGCTTTCGATAAGTGTAATGGCTTTTCCCAAAATCCTTTTGTCAGAAGATTTGATTCCGGAGATGTAATCTTGTAAACTGATTGTTCTGCTCATTGGGAATTTGGAATTGTTACAAATTAGGCTTTAGGTAATTTTCGGAGTCTTATATTTTCTATTTTTGATAAGAATAAAATCCAAAAATATGAAAAAAACGATATATGCCTTGTGTTTTGTAGGCGCAATTATCTACTCGTGTACAACAAAGACCGTTGCAACTTCCACAGCTTCTATCAACACTAGCGAAGAGTATGTAACTAAAGGTAAAACCGTATTTGATGAAAATTGCGGCAAATGCCACGGTCTTCCGGAAGCTTCTGACCACACCGCAGAACAATGGAACAAAATCATCGCAAGAATGGCCCCAAAAGCAAAACTGAATGCGGATCAAACTAATTGGGTTTTGGCTTACGTAACAGTTAATGCGAAGAAATAATATTGACAATTAAAAAAAAGGAAATCATTAATTGGTTTCCTTTTTCTTGCTGTTTTTTTCTTTTGGTTTTCACTCTCGGTTTCTTGGGCGTCATATCTTTAAGGCAGGAGTTTTTCCTAGCCCCGATGGAAACGGCATCCTTTTTTTGCGTTGGCAAGAAAGAGAAGGCAAAAAAAGATACAGTGGACAGCGGGAAATAGCTCCTAATTAAAATTGATTTCGGGGAAACTGTTTTGAGTTTGAAATATAGCGCAATAAAAAACCCAAAAATCTTACGACTTCGGGTTTTGATATTTCATTGTAAGGTTATTCTAAAAGTGTACCAATCACGTTTTTTTAAAGGTTTGTCTTGATTTTCAGGAGGAAAGATAGGAATGAAATTTAATTACTAAATTTTTAGGCTAAAAATTTCTCTAAAATCTCCACAGCACATTTTGGCAAATTGGTTCCAGGACCGAAAATAAAATCGGCGCCATTAGCATACAAGAATTCATAATCCTGCTGTGGAATAACACCGCCAACAACAATAGTAATGTCATCTGCGCCCAATTTTTTTAGTTCTTCAACAACTTGTGGAACGAGTGTTTTGTGACCAGCAGCCAAACTGGAAACCCCTAAAATATGAATGTCATTCTCTACAGCTTGTTTCGCCACCTCTTCCGGAGTTTGGAACAATGGCGCAACATCGACATCAAATCCCATATCGGCGAAAGCAGTCGCAACAACTTTTGCGCCTCGGTCGTGTCCGTCTTGTCCCATTTTGGCAACCATAATTCTTGGTCGTCTTCCTTCTGCATCTTCAAATTTCTGACTTAAGGAAACAGCTTTTTCAAAGTATTCGTTTTTTCCTGCATTCATAGCGTAAACTCCTGATATAGTTCTGATATTAGCTTTGTAACGTCCGAAGCTTTCTTCCATTGCATCGCTCATTTCTCCCAAAGTTACTCTTCTTCTTGCGGCTTCTATACAAAGTTCAAGAAGGTTTCCGTTTCCCGTTTTGGCGGTTTCTCGGATTTTGTTTAAAATTTCTTCGACAGATTCTACATTACGATTTGATTTTATGGAGTCTAATCTTTCAATTTGCTTTCTGCGGACTTCTGTATTATCGATGTCGAGAATATCGATGTCGGTTTGTTTTAGGTTGGATTTAAAGGAATTAACTCCGATGATAAATTCTTCCCCGCTATCGATTTTTGCTTGTTTTCTTGCAGCAGCTTCCTCAATTCTCATTTTTGGGATTCCGGCTTCGATGGCTTTTGTCATACCTCCTTCTTTTTCTACTTCATCGATGTATTTCATCGCTTCATCAATCATTTGTTGTGTTAATGATTCCACTAAGTGACTTCCACCCATTGGGTCAACAACATCGCAGATTCCGCTTTCCTGCTGAAGAATGATTTGCGTATTTCTGGCAATTTTTGCAGAATAATCTGTTGGCAAAGCAATCGCTTCATCCAAAGCATTGGTGTGCAAAGACTGAGTTCCACCTAATGCAGAAGACAACGCTTCAATAGCAGTTCTTGTAATATTATTGAAAGGTTCCTGCTCTGTCAGACTCCAACCGGAAGTCTGAGAATGAGTTCTTAAAGCTAATGATTTTTGATTCTGAGGATTGAATTGTGTCAAAAGATTTGCCCAAATATAACGTGCAGCACGCATTTTTGCGATTTCCATAAAATGGTTCATTCCGATGGCCCAGAAAAAAGATAATCTCGGAGCGAAATCATCGACGTTCATTCCAGCTTTTATTCCAGTTCTTACATATTCTAAACCGTCAGCAAGTGTATAAGCCATTTCCAAAACCGGCGTTGCGCCAGCTTCCTGCATATGATAACCGGAAATTGAAATCGAGTTGAATTTCGGGATGTTTCTGGACGTATATTCGAAAATGTCGGCGATGATTTTCATTGATTGCGTTGGCGGATAGATGTAAGTATTCCGAACCATAAATTCTTTCAGAATATCATTCTGAATAGTTCCTGACAGTTTATCCTGAGAAACGCCTTGTTCTTCTGCAGCGACAATATAGAAAGATAAAATAGGCAAAACGGCGCCATTCATCGTCATCGAAACTGAGATTTCGTCTAGTGGAATCTGGTCAAAAAGGATTTTCATGTCCTCAACAGAATCAATCGCAACGCCTGCTTTTCCAACATCGCCAACGACTCTTGCGTGGTCAGAATCGTAGCCTCGGTGTGTGGCTAAATCAAATGCTACGGAAAGTCCTTTTTGACCTGCTTGGAGATTTCGTCTGTAAAAGGCATTTGATTCTTCGGCTGTTGAAAATCCTGCGTATTGGCGGATGGTCCAAGGTTTCTGAACATACATCGTAGAATAAGGACCTCGAAGAAAGGGAGCAATTCCTGCGGAACCGTTCAAAATGCTTTTGTTTTTGACGTCTTCTGCTTTGTATTTCGATTTCAGTTCCAAACCGTCTTTTTCAAAAATGTAATTTTCTGAATTCGAATCGAATTCAATGTTTTGAAAATCAGGGTTTTGGTTTTTTATTTTATGGCGCATTTTTCCTTTTTTCTTGTGAAAGTAAATGTAATAAATTTTGAAAATGTGGTGAACCACAAAAGGCACAAAAGTTTTCGTCTAATGGTTTTAAACGCAAAGTTCGCAAAGATTTTTTTGTCATACTAAAAGTTTTAAGGCTCGCAATGGCGTAAAACTCATCAAAGAATTAAAATAAATATTTTTTACTCAAAGGCACTGAGATTTTAAAGTTGAATTGTTTCTTAAGACACAAAGATTTGACTTCGTCAAATTTTATTATAGTTTTCCTTGTGAAAACTTTTGTGTTTTCTGTCAAGCGACAATTTGTCATTATTTTTTGGATGGTCTTTTTTTTGAGATTTGTGTTTCAAAATTTACAACAAAAAATAATATAAATATGGCAACAGGAAGTATTAATGTATCGGTGGAGAATATTTTTCCGCTGATTAAAAAATTTCTTTACAGCGATCACGAGATTTTTCTGCGTGAGTTGATTTCTAACGCAACGGATGCGACGACGAAATTGAAACATTTGACAACAATCGGTGAAGCGAAGGTCGAGTATGGAAATCCAATCATTGAGGTGAAAATTGACAAAGACGCTAAAACGCTAACTATCAAAGATCAAGGAATCGGGATGACTGACGAAGAAGTTGAAAAATATATCAACCAGGTTGCTTTTTCCGGTGCTGAAGAATTCCTTGAAAAATATAAGGATTCTGCGAAAGATGCTGGAATTATCGGACATTTTGGTCTCGGATTTTATTCGGCATTTATGGTGGCGGAGAAAGTTGAAATCCTGACTAAATCTTATAAAGAAGATAGTAAAGCGGTTCGTTGGATTTGCGACGGAAGTCCGGAATATACGCTTGAAGAAACTGAAAAATCTGACAGAGGAACGGAAATCGTCCTTCATATCGCAGAAGATTCAACTGAGTTTTTGGAGGAATCTAAAATCCGTGAATTGTTGACAAAGTATAATAAGTTCAATCAAGTTGCTATAAAATTTGGAACCAAAACTGAGACTTTACCTTTACCAGAAGGTTCTGCTGAAGATGCAAAGCCGGAAACTGTTGAGGTTGATAATATCATCAACAACACCAATCCGGCTTGGACAAAATCGCCATCTGAACTGAAAGACGAAGATTACAACAATTTCTACAGAGAATTGTATCCGATGCAGTTTGAAGAGCCTTTGTTTCACATCCATTTGAATGTAGATTATCCATTTAATCTGACAGGAGTTTTGTTCTTTCCTAAATTAGGGAATAATCTGAATATCGAGAAAGATAAGATTCAATTGTATCAAAATCAAGTATTTGTGACGGATGAGGTGAAGGGAATTGTTCCGGATTTCTTGATGTTGCTTCGTGGAGTGATTGATTCGCCGGATATTCCGTTGAACGTTTCCCGTTCTTATTTGCAGGCAGACGGTGCTGTGAAGAAAATCTCTTCTTACATCACGAAAAAAGTGGCGGACAAAATGGTTTCTTTGATTAATGATAATCGTGAAGATTATGATAAAAAATGGAATGACATCAAAATCGTTATCGAGTATGGAATGATTTCGGAAGATAAATTCTATGAAAAATCTGACAAGTTTGCACTGTATCCAACGACTGATAACAATTATTATCTGTGGAATGAATTGATTGAGAAAATCAAACCAACTCAAACCGACAAAGACGGAAAAACGGTGATTCTATATGCTAACAATGCTGATGAACAACACAGCTACATCGCGTCTGCGAAAGAAAAAGGTTATGAAGTTCTCTTATTGGATTCTCCGATTGTTCCGCATCTAATCCAGAAATTGGAAGCATCTAAAGAAAACGTTTCGTTTGCGAGAGTAGATGCAGATCATATCAATAATCTTATCAAAAAAGATGAGCCAAAGATTTCTAAACTAAATGATTCGGATAAAGAGACTTTGAAGAAAGAAATCGAAGAATCAATTAATGACCAGAAGTTCACCGTTCAGTTGGAAGATTTGGATTCTACAGATGCGCCGTTTACACTGACTCAGCCAGAATTTTTCAGAAGAATGAAAGATATGCAGGCGACTGGCGGTGGCGGGATGTTCGCAATGGGCGGCTTCCCAGAGATGTATAATTTGGTTGTGAATTCTAATTCTGATTTCGCAGGAGAATTATTGAAAAAAGATAATGCTGATGAGAAAAAAGCAATGATAAATCAAGCTTTCGATTTGGCAAAATTATCTCAGAATCTTTTGAAAGGAAAAGAACTGACAGATTTTATCAAACGCAGTTTTGAGAGTTTGAAGTAATAGTTAAACCTTCAAGGTTTTCAAAACCTTGAAGGTTTGTTTAATTAAAAAGCGGAACTTTATTTGGAGTTCCGCTTTTTTCAGATAATTTTTATTTTCTTATAATAAACTTATTCCTGTATTTGTTTTTATCACCTATGAACTCAATATGATAATTTCCGGCAGGATATTGTGATACATCTATTTGATTTTCTTTTGGTTTTGTAATATTTGTTATTTTCTTTCCTGAAGAATCATAGATATTTATTTCTGTGGTTTTGAATGATGTTTTATATTTTAATAAATTACTTACGGGGTTTGGGTAAAGTGATACTTGTGGAATCTTGGTTTGATTTTCTGATGTATTTAATGAAATTGTTCCTTCAATTGGTGTAGAGAAATTAAGAGTCGCCGTGTCATCCAAATTGGAATAATTACAAGTAGTTTCATTGCTGGAATAGTACACATTAACTTTCAAACTGTAATTGTTTGGAGCCACTGGAATATCTATATAAAAATCATTGTCGAAATAAGTGATTGCTGCCGCATCAATCATAAAATAGCAGGCAGAAAGTGTGATTACATTTTGATTTATTTCGGTTTTGTAAGAAAGATATTCGCCGACAGTTGCTCCTGTAACCTTTAACTTCACTTTTATCTGCTGTGTATTTTGTTGAGAAATAATTACATCATCTATACCAAGAAAAAGATTGTTTTGAGCATAGACAAAATTTGTTAATATCAAACTAAAGAAAATATATACGATTGTTTTCATAATTGAATTTTTTTTAAAGTTGATTCAAATTTATTGTTTAATTAAAGTTTTAGCAACGACTGTTTTCAATTCATTCGTCGAAATACTGTTTACTGAAAAAGAATTATCAGTATAAATGGTAATAACTTTCTTGTCCAGTGTCAAGTATTGCTTTTGATTCTTATAGTAATAGTAATTCTGCGCAGATATCAGTTGAATGAAAATAAGAAATAAAAAAGAAAATTTTTGTTTCATCATTATGATTTTTAATTGTTTATACCAAATGTAGAGTTGTTTTTGAAAAATAAAAAAAATACGACTAATTTTTAGTATGTAAACTTCAAAATAACATTGGAATATTTTCTAACAAAAAAGAGACTGAATTTTCTGAAGCTTTGTTTAAGCTAAAAAAGCGGAACTTTATTTGGAGTTCCGCTTTTTGTGAGAGTAAATCAAATGTTTCTTACAAATACAAATCAATTTAAACCTTCAAGGTTTTCAAAACCTTGAAGGTTTGCTATGTGTTATTTAATTTTCGAAAGTACATATACCGTTTCTTCCAGATAGAAATCTCGTTCAAGATTTTTTCTCCAGTTTTCTGTTTTCTTAGCGAATGCTTCGTCTTTTTTGAGTCTTTCCGCTTCGTCTGTGTGAAGGGTAAATTTCAATCCATTATTGAATTTATTCAAACCTTTGAACTTGTCAATCTGAGCTTTACGCGTTTTCATCAGTTCATTGAATTTAGTTTGATTCAAAGTAATTGTTTCTTCTTTGTCAAGCGCTTCTTTCCATTCAGCAGATTCCTGTAACATTTTGTAGTTGTTGTTATTGAGTAATTGCTTATCTAATTCTGCTTGTAATTGAGGAACATTAAGTGCAGTCAATTTTTTATAAGACGTAGTTTCAATTTTGTCCCAAGGCAAAGCGAATTGGTCAAAACGTTCTCCAACTTCTGCATAAGAGAAGAAATCTTTCATTTTAAGGTCAGCTTCTACACCTTTTCTCTGAGTTGATTCTCCAGAAACTCTATAGAATTTTTGGATCGTCAGTTTTAAAGCTCCGAAATCGTCATTCGTGTTCAGGAATCTATTCAACTCCACAAAAGTCTGAACCGTTCCTTTTCCGAAAGAACTTGGCGAACCAATTACAGCCGCTCTTCCATAATCTTGGAACGCACCTGCAAGGATTTCTGAAGCGGAAGCCGATAATTCGTTTTGCATCACCACCAATGGACCTGTCCAAATTGGCTCATTCGATTTATTACTTAGAACTTGGATTTTTCCTCGGCTGTCTTTTACCTGGACATACGGACCTGCATTCATAAATAATCCCATAATGTCGCCAACTTCGGTCAAAGAACCTCCACCATTGCTTCTAAGGTCAAGGATAATTCCTTCTACATTTTCTTTCTTAAGTTTGATTAATTCTGCTTTGATATCGTCAGAAGCATTTCTTCCTTTCGGGTCTTCAAAATCGACGTTGAAACTTGGAAGGTAAATGAATCCGTATTTCTTACCATTTTTAGAATTAACAACAATACTTCTTGCAAAAGTATCTTCTATAGCCACTTCTTCACGAATCATTGTTACCTCTTTGATGGTCTTGTCTTTTTTCTCAACTGTTAAAGTTACGGGTGTTCCTTTTTCCCCACGAATCAATCTAACAGCCTCGTCAGACAACATTCCGACAACGTTCACAGGTTCTTCGTTTGGTTTGGATTTTACTTTTAGGATTTTGTCGCCCGCAGTTAATTGTTTTGATTTCCAAGCTGGTGCACCAATTGTCAATTCACCAAGATATAAATAACCTTTCTTTTCCTGAATCAAAGCCCCTATACCAATCACTTTTCCAACGAATTGCATATCAAATTCCTCTTTGTTTTTTGGAGAGAAATAATTGGTATGCGGGTCAAAAACTTCGGTATAAGCATTCATATAAACTGTGAACCAGTCCATTTTCTTTCTCTTTTTGAATCTTCTGAAAGAATCTGTGATTAAGTCTTTTACTTCTGAAGTTGCTTTGACACGCTTCTGTTCCGCTGTTGTTGGTGCGTATTTTATCGTGTCTGGAAGTTTGTTGTTTACTACAGAATCTTTTTTCTTTTTCTGAGCCTCTTCCTTACTGTTCAGCGTTTCAATTTCCTGAAGGATATTATACTTGATGTATTTTTTCCATTCTTCACGCTGTTGTTTCGCGTCAACAGGGTTAACTCTTTTCTTGGGCTCAAGTATTAATTCATCATTTTCATCCAAATTAATTGGTTTGGAAAGGATATCCTGAGTCATTTTATCAATCTCATCTACACGCTGATAAAGTCTATCGATAGTCAGTTTATAGAAAACAAGATTTCCTTGGTTGAGGTAATCATCCAGTTTTGTGTAATGCTTTTTGAACTCATCCATATCAGACTGCAGAAAGTATCTTTTGGAAGCATCTACGCTCTCAAAATATTTCTCATACACATCTTGAGAATAAGCATCATTGATTGGTTTGGGACTATAATGAAGATAAGAAAGAGTGTTTTTTACGCTTACCATAATGGTTTGCATTTTTTCATCATCATTTTGAGGAGAGTTGAAACAGAACATCAGCGTCATCAATGGCGCAAACATCAGTAGTTTCTTGAACTTGATTTTTTTGAACATATATTTTTAAATCTGTACTTGGATTAGTATTTTTTCCGTTTTGAAAGTTACGATGATATTCAAAAACGAAACCAAATTTAACACCTTATTTTAATTAAAGTATTATAAATTGGTTATTTTTGAAAGAATTATGACAATATCGCAAAAAGCGACAAAAAATAAAGAAAAATTTATGAGTAAACCATTGATACTGGTAACCAATGACGACGGAATTACTGCGCCTGGCATCAGAAAATTAATTAGCATAGTCAACGAAATTGGAGATGTAATTGTTGTAGCACCTAATTCTCCTCAGAGTGGAAAAGGCCACGCTATTACCATTAACTCAACTTTAAGCTTCGAAGAACTCAATCTTGAAGGTCCTCAGAGAGATTTTTCATGCTCTGGAACGCCTGTAGATTGTGTGAAAATGGCATTAGATAAAATTCTTCCAAGAAAACCAGATTTAGTTGTTTCGGGAATTAATCATGGTGCAAATTCTTCTATTAATGTTATCTATTCCGGAACGATGTCTGCGGCTGTGGAAGCTGGAGTAGAAGGTTTGCAAGCGATTGGGTTTTCACTTTCGGATTTGAAATGGGAAGCAGATTTTGACCAAGCTGAAGATTTTATAAAAGACATTATTCTGAAAACTCTGAGAAATCCAATGCCTAAAGGAGTTGTTTTGAATGTTAATATTCCGAAATTAAACAAGGAAGAAATCAAAGGCATCAAAGTTTGTAAACAAGCTAACGCCAAATGGGAAGAAAGTTTTGACGAAAGAACCAATCCGCATGGAAGAAAATATTACTGGTTGACAGGTTATTTCAATAATATGGATGAGTCCGAAGATGCGGACGAAACGGCTTTGGCTAATGGCTATATTAGTATTGTACCTGTGAAATTTGATTTGACAGCTTATGAATATATGAGAGAGCTGAATTCTGTTTATCAATAAAAATGATAATGAATGGAGTTTGTTAAACAGTATCTGCTCTCGAAGGGAATTCCGCTTACTGAAGAAAATTGGAAGCCTTTTGTGGAGAAAAACTTTAGAAAAGAATACAAGAAAAAAGATGTGATTCTGAATAAAGGAGAAGTAGATAACTACTTGTCTTTTGTTGAAAATGGAGCAGCAAGACTTTTCTTTATGAAGGAAAATAAAGAACTGACTATAAGGTTTGTATTTCAAAATCAATTCCTTACGGCCTATGATTCTTTCACAAAAAGAACGCCTTCCAGATGCGATATAGAGGCGTTAACAGATATGGTGGTCTGGCAAATTCATTATGATGATTTACAGATGCTTTATAAAACACATTCTGTTGGAAATCTTATCGGAAGACTTACTGTGGAAAAATTATATGTAGAAAAACTTAACAGAGAATTTTCTTTCTTAAGTGAAACTGCTGAGGAAAGATACCTTTCACTTTTAAGAGAGCAGCCAGATCTTTTCCAAAAAATTCCGTTGAAGCATATTGCTTCATATATAGGCATTACACCGCAGGCGCTCAGTCGTATACGAAAACGAATTTGTTAACCATGGTTCATTTTATTTGAACTAAATAAGCTATACTTTTGCCTAAAATCAATTCTGATTAAAAAATCCGAATGAGGGAAGAAAGGCGTTTAGAGAAATCTGAATGCTTTTTTTAGCAATGATAGCAGGGTAGAAACTAAAAACAACCGCTAAATTAATTTAGCGGTTTCTGTTTTTATATTAATTAAAAGCATTGTCATAAGTCATTGATGAAAAATCGATTTTCAGAATAGCTTTAGAATCTACAGGATTTCCGTTACATTTGGCAGGAATCCACTTTTTATTGGCTTTCATGGCTGCATTTTTCAGATCTTTCAGAAACAGATCGCTGTTTGCAACTTTAGGACCGGCTTCTGCATTTGTTAGTACTCCTTTTTTATTGATGTCTAGCTTTACAAAAAATAATCCGTTGATGACGTAGGTATTCCAATTAACATTTTGCTGAAGTTTTTCCTTCAAATCTTTTATATAAGCAGCAGATCCGCCAGGATAAACCAGACTTTTAAACTGCGAGGCATTGCAATCGTTATCAGGTACCTGATAAATTCCTCTAACATTATAAACTACAGCACTCGAAGTATTCTCGATCATCGGAATATTGTCCATACCTTCTTCAATATCGACTTGCGCGATGAATAAAGCGCTGGTTAATAGACACAATGAGAAAAGTAATGATTTCATAAAGTTTGATTTTAATCTAAATTTGAGGCAATCTGTACCCTATCGTAGCAGCCTTATTACAAAACTTCAATCTGGTTTTTTAATAAATCTTCGAATTCGTCTCTTTTTCTGATGAGATGTGCTTTTCCGTCAAGGAACATTACTTCTGCAGGTTTCAATCTTGAGTTGAAATTTGAACTCATTTCAAAACCGTAAGCACCGGCATTTCTAAAAACAATCACATCGCCTTCTCTCACTTCATTGATTTTTCTGTCCCATGCAAACGTGTCTGTTTCACAGATGTTTCCAACAACAGTATAAATTCTTTCCGGACCTGTTGGATTCGAAAGATTTTCGATAATATGGTAAGAATCGTAGAACATCGGACGAATCAAATGATTGAATCCAGAATTAACACCCACAAAAACTGTCGCTGTTGTTTGCTTGATGACATTTGATTTTACCAAGAAATGTCCGCTTTTACTCACCAAGAATTTCCCCGGTTCAAACCAAAGTTGGAATTTTTTCCCTGTAGATTCTTCGTGTTTTTTGATTGCAGCATTGACTTTTTTTCCAAGAGATTTTACGTCTGTCTCCAAATCTCCATCTTGATAAGGAACTTTGAAACCACTTCCCATGTCCAGATATTTCAGATTTGGGAAATGTTCAGCCAATTCGAACATAATTTCCAGACCTTGCAGGAAAACATCCGGGTCTTTGATTTCGCTTCCCGTGTGCATATGAAGTCCTTCAACATTGATGTTGGTAGATTTCATAACACGCTCGATGTGACGAAGCTGATGAATAGAAATCCCGAATTTAGAATCAATATGTCCAGTTGAGATTTTGTAATTTCCTCCAGCAAAAATATGTGGATTGATTCTCACAAAAATCGGATAAGAACCTCCGAATTTATTTCCAAATTGTTCCAAAATCGAAATGTTATCGATATTAATATGAACATTCAGAGACATTGCTTCTTCGATTTCTGCAAGGTCAACGCAGTTTGGCGTGAAAAGGATTCTGTCATTTGAAAAACCAGCTTTTAAACCCAATTTCACTTCGTTGATAGAAACACAATCAAGGGAAGCGCCTAACTTTTCGACATATTTCAGGATGTTGATATTGGTTAAAGCTTTGGCTGCGTAGAAAAATCTTGTGTTCTTCGAGAAAGAAGAAGTCAGTTTTTCATATTGTTCGCGTATCGAATTAACGTCATAAACATAAACGGGTGTCCCGAATTCTTTTGCTATACTTAGCAAATCCTGATTTGTCATAAGGTAGATTTTTAAAAATAAAAAGGCAGATTCTTTATCAAAAGAGTCTGCCGCAATAGATATCTTATGCACGCAACTCTTTACACATTCCAAACCTTAGAGAACCTTACAGCTCCCTTTTTTCCGATTTTGCTTTGTTTAAAATATTGCATTGCTTTTGTTAAAATTTTTCGCAAAATTAGAGTTTATCTGTAAATCCTGCAATGTTTTAGGTTGATTTTTATTTTTCAGGAAGCGCAGAAACCTCATATTCATTTCGTAAAAGTGCCAACTGCAAGTCATTCTGCAAATCCTGCGAAAATCTCGGCACAGGCAACATCAGCTTTTTAATTTTTTCCAAAGACTGAATCTGATGATACAATTCATAAAATCCAAATCCGACTAATTTGCCTTTTTCCAAAACCAAAAACGATTTTTCGCCCAAAGTTCTTCCGGATGAAAACCAGATTTCATTCCTTCCTTTGAGATTGATTTTTTGAGTAAATTCTACCAAATCTATCAATTCTTCTCGGGATTTGATGTAATTAATCGCCTTCAAACCTTGCGTAAAACTCTTGAATCTCAGTAAAGGTTTATCTTCCTGAAGTTTAATTTTCTCAAGAATATATTTGTTCTTTCTGTAAAACAGTCCGAAAGTCAATTGTTGCCTTTTGTGGAAGCCTTTGTTTTGCATCATTAGTTTGGCAATCAAATCAGTTCCAGTCAGTTCGTAGGAGATTTTTTCTGTCTCTTCCTGGATTTTTTTATACTTCGCTTTATCAGAGTCGAAAATTTTCTTGGCAGATTTATATAAGTCTTCTACAACATCGGAACTAATGATTTTTCCCTCCGAGTTTTGGAAATAGAGAATTCCTCTTTCGTTTGGCAAATCTTCCGTCAAAATCTGAACTTTACTGATGTAATTTTTCTCCAGATTTTCTTCTTGTTGTGATTGAATTATTTCGTTGTTTTTATCCTTGATAATCAATAATTTAAACAAATCCAAAGTCGCTCTCGCGTCGCCACTTGCACGATGCGCTTCACTCAAAGGAATTCCGATTGACTTACAAAGTTTACTTAATGAATAACTTTTCTCATCCGGAATCAGATTTTTAGCCAAAGGAATGGTGTCTAAAGTTTTGATTGTGAAGTCGTAACCGAGACGTTTGAACGATTGACGAAGCATCCTGTAATCGAAATCGATATTATGACCAACTAGTACAGAATCTTTGGTTATTTCAACAACGCGTTTGGCGATTTCGTGAAATTTCGGAGCTGTAATTACCATTTTTGAGGTAATTCCAGTCAACTTTTGCACAAAGGCAGAAATCTCACTTTCGGGATTCACGAGAGAGATAAATTGGTCAGTAATCTCGTGACCGTCATAACGATAGATAGCAATCTCAATAATGCTTTCTTTCCTAAATGGTGCGCCGTTACTTTCTATATCTATTATTGAGTACATCTACATTTATGCAATCTGCATTTTTTTATTATCTTTTTTTACTAAACATTCCCAAAATAAACTTGGCGCCTTCTCTTGCTAAAGTATTCAGGAAAGTTTTTCCGGCCCGGCTTTCGATGACTTGCTCAAACATACCTTGCTCTTCTTTTGGTTGTGCTGTTCTTCCTCTTGTTGGTGTTGGAATGGCAGTTTGTGTATGTTCTTCGATTCTTTTGGTCAGAATTTCGTAAGCACTTTCTTTATCGAGGTCTTGTTCGTATTTTTTGACAAGGTCAGAATTTCTTGTCAGTTCATCAATTTCTGATGCGGTTAAAATATCCATTCTACTTTCAGGCGAAATCAAATAAGTTTGAACCAAAGGTGTTGGAATTCCTTTTTCATCCAATGCGGTTACAAAAGCTTCTCCAATTCCAAGATTTTGAATGAGTTCATTGGCTTTGTAAAACTCTGTCGTTGGATAATTTTCTACCGCTTTGTCAATTTCTTTTCTGTCTTTTGCGGTGAAACCTCTTAAAGCGTGTTGGATTTTCAACCCTAACTGGCTCAAAATATTTTCCGGAACATCGCCAGGAATTTGAGTAATAAAATAAATTCCGATTCCTTTGGAACGAATCAGTTTTACCATCGTTTCGATTTGAGAAAGCAAGGTTTTCGAAGCTTCGTTAAAAAGTAAATGCGCTTCATCAATAAATAAAACTAACTTCGGTTTTCCACTGTCGCCTTCTTCTGGAAAAGTCATATAAATCTCGGCAAACAACGATAAAATAAAGGTCGAGAAAAGATTAGGTTTATTCTGAATGTCATCAACTCTGAAAATATTCACAACACCCTTTCCATCTCTGGTTTTTAGCAAATCATCCACTTCAAAACTTGGTTCGCCAAAGAAAGTTGTTGCGCCTTGCTGTTCCATTGCTACAATCGAACGTAAAATAGCCCTTAAAGATGCGGGAGAAATCGAGCCGTAATTATCAGCCAATTCTTTTTTACCAATCGGATTATCTGTCACATATTGCAACACTTTTTTCAAATCCTGCAAGTCAACCAAAGGCAAAGCTTTGTCATCACAATATTTGAAAACGATGGACATAATGCTTTGCTGGGTGTCATTCAATTCAAGAATTTTACTCAATAAAATTGGGCCGAATTCTAAAACTGTTGCACGAAGTTTAACGCCTTTTGCACCGGAAATTGTCATCAATTCTACGGGAAAACTCTGTGGCGAATATGGTAATTGCGTTTTAGAATATCGGTCTTTGATGTTGTCGTTTTCCGTTCCTGCTTCGGCAATTCCGGATAAATCACCTTTGATGTCCATTACCAAAGTCGGGATTCCGGCGTGAGACAACTGCTCTACAAAAACCTGAAGTGTTTTGGTTTTTCCGGTTCCGGTTGCGCCGGCAATCAATCCGTGTCTGTTGACTGTTTTCAGAGGAATTGAAACATTGACTTCTGTTATAACTTCGCCGTCCAGCATACCTTTTCCGAGGATGATGTGTTCGCCTTTAGGATTGTATTTTGCGCTCAGGTCCGTTATGAATTTTTCTTTATTTGACATCGATTGTTTTTTAAAAGCTTAAATTTAAAAATAATTTTCAGAAACAATTTAAAACTTGAGGGAATTATAAAGTTATCACAAGATTTTATCTGATATCAATTATCTTTGTCATCTAAAGTTTTTTGTATGCGCGCTTACAACACAAAAAATTTCCTCAAAATACTCATCAGTCTTCATAAAAGTGACACGTTGAGTATCCTTTTTCCAACGATGCTTCTCGTGGGAGCTTATTCCTACGGCATCTATTATTTGGAAGTAGAATATTTGCATTTGACGTCCAAGTCTTCGGTGATTAATATTGGAATGATTCATTCTTTGCTGGGATTTGTTTTGTCTTTGCTTTTGGTTTTTAGGACTAATACTGCTTATGACCGTTGGTGGGAAGGGCGAAAGCTGTGGGGAAAACTGGTCAATGACAGCCGGAATTTTATGGTTAAAATAAGTAGTATCTTGGATGATAGAGATGTTAACACCAAGACTCAGATTGCGCGTTATCTTAAGCTTTTTCCTCATTTGCTGGCAACGCATCTTTCCAAAGAATCGACGAGGTTGCTTTTGGATGAGGATTTTACAGACCTTAAAAAAGAACTGAAACATCACGGACCTGCAGAATTGGTTTTTATAATGACCAAAAAATTGTTCCAGTTGAAAAAAGAAGGCAAGATTTCTGAAACAGAAATGTTGGTTTTGGATACACAGCTGTCAGGTTTTCTTGATGTTTGCGGAGGTTGTGAAAGAATTAAAAATACGCCAATTCCGTACTCTTATTCATCATTTATCAAGAAGTTTATCGTTTTCTATGTTTTGGCTTTACCTATTGCGAATGTTGTGAATCTCGGTTTTTTTATGATTCCGATCACGATGTTCGTTTATTATGTTCTGATGAGTCTGGAGCTGATTGCGGAAGAAATAGAAGACCCGTTCAATACTGATGAAAATGATATCCCAATGGAATCTATCGCTCAAAATATAGAGAGAAATATCGATTTAATTTTAAATAAAGCCTGATTTTGACAAAGAAACTGAAACTAGAAGAGCTAGGAAGAATAGATGTAGAAACCTTCAAAAAAACAGCAAAGATTCCTTTGGTTGTGATTTTGGATAGCGTGAGAAGTATGCACAATGTTGGTGCTATTTTCAGAACTGGCGATGCTTTTTTGATAGAAAAAGTGGTGCTTTGCGGCATCACGCCTCAGCCGCCTCATCGTGAGATTCATAAAGCGGCGCTTGGTGCAACCGAAAGTGTGGATTGGATCTATGAGCAGGATATCAATGTTGCTATCGATAATCTTAAAAAAGAAAACTTCGAAATTATCGGGATTGAACAAACTTCATCAAGCCAGCTGATAACAGATTTTGAAATTAATTCAGAAAAAAAATACGCTTTGATTCTCGGAAATGAAGTTGATGGAATTAGTGATGAAGCTTTACCGAATATTGATACTTTTCTAGAAATCCCACAACTCGGAACAAAACATTCTCTAAACGTAAGTGTCTGTGGTGGCGTTGTAATATGGGAATTTGCGAAGAACCTTGGGATTAAAAAATAAAAAAACTGCAAACACAAAAAGTGCTGCAGTTTGAAATAAATCTAATAAAAAGTAAAAATGAAAGGCGACAAAGATATATTTTTATTGATATATAAAGCAATAGTTGTTGTAAAAAAACATAAAAATTTTTAAAATCTTTTGTGGCTAAGTAATTTTTGTAAATTAGCATAATGTTTATCAAAGATTACATTTCCAAAGACTATCCCGCTTTCGGCGTCAGAGATTCTATAGAAGAGGCTTCTGAGGTTGCTAAGGAATTTGGATATTCCCACGTTTTCATTGTAAGCAAAGGCATTTTTCTCGGTGGATTGAGTCAACCATTTTTGGAAGATAGTCCGGAAGGCAATCTGGATTCGCTTAACATCCATTACGAGCGTTTTGCGATTATGGAAGACAGCAGCTTGTTGGACAGCATCAAGCTTTTCCACACTTTCAATGCGAATGTAGTTGCTGTGATTTCCAAAGAAGAAAAATATTTGGGTTACATCTCTTGTGACAATATTTTCAATGAGTTTTCCAAATATCCTTTGTTTTCGGAAAATGGAGCGATTTTGACGATTCAAACAACGGGATTGCATTATTCTATGACAGAGATTTCTCAGATTGTAGAAAGTAATAATGGGAAAATCTATGGAACTTTTATCAGTGCAATAAAAGAAGACACCATAGAAATTACGCTCAAAATCAGTAATGAAAATCTAAGTTCAATAGATGAAACCTTTGAAAGATATGGCTATAATGTTATCAATAAACATTATGATGACGAGAAAGAAGAACTGTTGAAAGACCGTTTTGGATTTTTCCAGAAATTTTTAGAAATATAATTGATGAAGGCAGCTATCTATTCTCAAAAAAAAGACCTCGATACATTTTTGTATCTCAACCGATTCATTTCCGAATTGGCACTGCGAGAAGTAGCAGTTGTTCTTCATGCAGAAATGGCGGAGAATCTGAATTTTTCTAAAGAATTTGATACTTTTTCTGGTAAAGAAGAACTTAAAAGTAAAAATGTGACTATCGTTTTCAGTTTCGGAGGTGATGGAACGATTCTGAATGCTTTGACATTTATTCAAGACCTTGAGATTCCGATTATTGGGGTGAATACAGGGCGACTAGGATTTTTGGCGAATTTCCGAAAAGACCAAATCTTCGATGAGTTAGATTCGATTATTCTTGACAAAAATTATAATATCAGCGAACGTTCCGTGATTAAAATTACAACGGACGATAATTCTCAGATTGATTTTCCTTTTGCCTTAAATGATGTCAGCCTTTCCAGAAAAGAAACAACATCGATGATTACGGTGGAGTCTTATATTAATGATGAATTTCTGAATGTTTTCTGGGGCGATGGATTGATCGTTTCCACACCAACAGGTTCAACAGCTTATTCTTTAAGTTGTGGAGGACCAATTATTTCTCCAAGTAATGACAATTTTGCAATTTCACCAATTGCACCTCATAATTTGAATGTTCGTCCGCTCATCGTAAAAGACGATTCGAAGATAAAATTGACCGTAAAAAGTCGTGTTCCACAATATACTTTGGCTTTGGATTCGAGACTTTATCATATGGATGTTGGCAGTGAAGTTATAATTGAGAAAGCTGAATTTTCCTTATTTCTAATTAAACCAAAAAATTTCAGTTTCTACGAAACGATTCGTCAAAAACTGCTTTGGGGAAATGATAAACGGAATTAAAAACAAAAAATATTATCTACAACATAGGATTTGTAAAAATGAAATTTGAATTGTTAATAATTTCGTAAGTTTACAGTCTAAAAAATCTTAAAAAATATAATAAAAATGAGCAGAAAATTTCCGGCAGGAGTTGCCACTGGTTCTTTAGTAACAGAGATATTTGATTATGCCAAAGAGAAGCAATTTGCACTTCCGGCAGCTAATGTGATTGGTTCTAGTAATATCAACGCGACGTTAGAAACTGCTGCAAAACTTAATGCTCCAGTAATTATCCAGTTCTCAAACGGAGGTTCTATCTTCAACGCTGGAAAAGGATTGAGTAACGACGGACAAAAAGCTGCAGTTCTAGGAGCTGTTGCTGGTGCAAAACATATCCACACTTTGGCAGAAGCTTACGGCGCGACTGTTATCCTTCACACAGACCATTGTGCAAAAAAATTGTTACCTTGGATTGATGGACTTTTGGATGCAAGTGAAGAATTTTATAAGCAAAACGGAAAGTCTCTTTACTCTTCTCATATGTTAGATTTCTCAGAAGAACCAATTGAAGAAAACCTAGAAGTTTCTGCAAAATACTTCGAGAGAATGAACAAAATGGGAATGACTCTTGAAATCGAATTAGGTGTAACTGGAGGTGAAGAAGATGGTGTTGACAACTCTGATGTAGACAGCTCAAAGCTTTACACGCAGCCAGAAGAAGTAGCATACGCTTACGAAATCCTTAAAAATGTTTCTGACAATTTCACAATTGCTGCAGCTTTCGGAAACGTACACGGTGTTTACAAGCCAGGAAACGTAAAATTGACTCCAAAAATTCTTGACAATTCTCAGAAATTTGTTCAGGAGAAATTCGGAACTGCAGAGAAGCCAATCAACTTCGTTTTCCACGGAGGTTCTGGTTCTACAGTAGAAGAAATCCGTGAAGCAATTGGTTACGGTGTTGTAAAAATGAACATCGATACAGATTTGCAATTCGGTTACACAGAAGGAATCAGAGATTATATGACAGAACAGATTGAATATCTGAGACATCAAATCGGAAATCCAACTGGCGCAGATGCTCCAAACAAGAAATTCTACGACCCGAGAGTCTGGGTAAGAAAAGGAGAGGAAACGTTTATCAAGAGATTGACTCAGGCTTTCGAAGACCTGAACAATATCAATACACTTTAATAAATAATTTATAAATGATAAATGATGATTGATTTTCTTTCATCATTTATCATTTATCATTCATCAATTATAGATTTATGGCATTTGATTGGTTTAAAAGAAAAACCCAAAACATTACCACTTCTACAGAGGACAAAAAAGATGTTCCAAAAGGACTTTGGCACAAAACGCCTACTGGGAAAATTATAGAAGCCGAAGAACTTAAAGCTAATAATTTTGTATCTCCGGAAGATGGTTTCCACGTAAGAATTGGAAGTAGAGAATATTTCAATATGCTTTTTGACGACCACAAATTCAAGGAATTGGATGCGGATGTGGAAAGTGTTGATATTCTTAAATTTAAAGATACCAAATCGTACACAGACCGTCTGAAAGAAGTAAAATCAAAAACAAAACTGACAGACTCTATCAGAAATGCAACCGGAAAAGTAAACGGTGTAGAAATGGTGGTTTCTTGTATGGATTTTGCTTTTATCGGAGGTTCTTTAGGCTCAGTAATGGGAGAAAAAATCAGAAGAGCCATCGATTATTGTATCAAACATAAGTTACCTTATATGATTATCTGCCAATCGGGTGGAGCGAGAATGCAGGAAGCGGCTTATTCATTAATGCAATTGGCGAAAGTTCAAGCTAAGTTGGTTCAGCTTTCTGATGCGGGATTGCCTTATATTGCTTATTTGACAGATCCAACTTTTGGTGGAATCACAGCTTCTTTTGCTATGACTGCTGATGTGATTATTGCAGAACCAAGCGCTTTGATTGGATTTGCAGGACCTAGAGTTATCCGTGAAACAATTGGTAAAGATTTGCCAGAAGGTTTCCAGACTTCAGAATTCTTGCAGGAAAAAGGTTTTGTTGATTTCATCGTGAAAAGGACAGAAATCAAAGAATCGATTTCAAGAATCGTAAAATTATTGGTACACGAGTATCATTAACTAAACTTAAATACAAAATTCACTCTCTCAAATTTGGGAGAGTTTTTTATTGATGAGATTTATAGGTATATTTTTCAGAACGCTCAAATCATTAACCTTTGGAAAACTGTTTAAAGTTTTTTCTATTGGATTGATGCATCCTTTGTTCGCCATTTTATACACTTACGCAAGCTTCAGAGCCTTTGCTAAAGCAAAAGAGTTATATCCTGAAACCAACTCTAATAATGGCAAAGGAAATGCTTTCCGACATTCATATTGGTGTTGTTTGATTATGATGTATTTCTGCAAAGTATCTTCGCCAGAAAAATCATTCAAATGGTGTGAAAAACTTACGAATATGCACGAAGACCTTTTTCCCAACAAACCTTTGGAAACTAAAATGGATTTGCATAATAACAGAGTCGGAATGGATTATTTTATGAGTCTGATTCCTGGCGTTCATCGTCAGTTTTTTGAAAGCAGTTTTTTCATTGAGGAATTGCAGAAGAGGACGGAAAATGCGGTTCTTATAAAGTCTGTGGATGAGGAAGCTGATGAAAATCAATTGATATATCTGGAATAAAAAATTGACAAACCAAAAGATTTGTCAATAAAAATTAGATATAGAATAGAAGTTTTACCACGCTTTCACAGCGCCTCCTTTGAAGGTTTGTTTCGCTGCAGTTTCTACTTCCGGAGATTGGTATGCTTGTACAAAATTTTTCACTTTTTCTTCATTCTTATTATCTTCTCTGGAAACAATTAGATTGGCGTAAGGTGAATCTTTATCTTCAGAAAACAAGCCTTCTTTTTCAGGGTCAAGACCAGCCTGAGCAGCAAAATTATTATTGATAATGGCCAAAACCACTTCTTTATCTTCTAAAACTCTTGGGATTTGTGGTGCTTCTAATTCTAAGATTTTCAGATTTTTTGGATTTGCGATGATATCAGTTACTTTTGGCAACAAACCAACGCCGTCTTTCAATTTCAGAATACCTTGTTTTTGTAATAATAATAAAGAACGTCCACCATTGGTTGGGTCATTCGGAATCACAATGGTTTGTCCGGGTTGCAATTCGGAAACTGATTTTATTTTTTTAGAATAAGCCACAATCGGGAATACAAAAGTTTTTCCCACAACTGCCAATTTATAACCGCGTTGCTTGGATTGTTCTTCCAAATAAGGCAAATGTTGAAAAGCGTTCACGTCCACGTCACCTTGATTTAAAGCTTCATTCGGAACAACATAATCATTGAAACTAACCAATTCTACATCCAAACCATATTTTTCCTTTGCTACTTTTTTCGCAGCTTCGGCAAGATTTTGTTCTGGACCGGTTGCAATTCCGACTCTTAGAACATTCGGATTAGATTCTTTTTTGTTGCAGGCTGATAAAGTGATAATAGCCAGTGCTAAAGCAAATATTTTGTGTTTCATACTTGTAAGTATTTTAAATGATATAATGTTATATTTTATAATTTTAAGACGTTTGATTTTAGTCTATTAACAGACAACTAAAAACGATCAACCATAAGAATTTTATCTATGATTGAATTTTTTTGAGAGAAAGTCTCCAGTAATCTGGATAATGAATACCAGTACAATTAATAATATCAAAACTGAATTCATTACCGCAAAATCATATCCTATATAACCGTACTGATAACCAACTTGTCCCAATCCACCTGCACCAACTGCGCCGCCCATTGCAGAATAACCAACCAATGTAATTAATGTAATACTCACATTATTGATTAATGACGGCAAAGCTTCTGGTAAAAGGACTTTTCGGATGATTTGAAGCGGTTTTGCGCCCATTGCTCTCGCTGCTTCTATCAAACCTGACGGTATTTCCAACAGGCTGTTTTCTACCAATCTCGCGATGAATGGAGCAGAACCCACACTCAGCGGAACCAATGCTGCAGAAACGCCAATCGATGTTCCAACAATAGTTCTTGTGAAAGGTATCATCCAGACAATGAGAATGATAAACGGAATCGAACGGAAAATATTGACTATAATTGATACGATTTGGTGTGATATCTTATTTTCCAATAATTGGTCTTTTCTTGTGAGGAAAAGAAAAATTCCCGTCGGTAATCCTAAAACAAATCCGAAAAATCCTGAAACCAAGGTCATTACAATTGTCTCAATCGTCCCTTGAAATAACAAATTGATGATACTATCCGACATAACCTAAAATTTCTGTGTTTGTATATTCATTTTCCAAATAAGCCAAAGCTTCATTAATATTTTTTCCTTGTAATTCCAAAATCAAAACACCAAAATTCAAGTGACCAACATATTCCAATTGAGCACTGATAATCTTAGCTTTAACCTGAAATTTTTCAAAAAGATTAAGAATCACAAAACTCTGTTCATCATTGCCTCCAACCAAAATTTTAACCAAAGGATTATTGTTTTCGCTGTCAATCTTGCCGATTGAATTCTGATAAATCAAGGGCAATTCTACATTCAGAGAAGCCTGGATGAAACCTTTCGTTATTTCCTTTTCCGGATGAATGAAAATCTGTTCCACTTTTCCTTGTTCTACTAATTCTCCATTATCAATCACGGCAACTTTATCACAAATGCTTTTAATCACTTCCATCTCGTGCGTAATGAGAAGAATCGTAAGATTTAGTTTTTGATTAATAGATTTCAGAAGTTGTAAAATCGATTTCGTGGTTGCTGGGTCTAGTGCACTGGTCGCTTCGTCACACAACAAAACTTTTGGGTCATTCGCCAAAGCTCGGGCAATCGCAACTCTCTGTTTTTGTCCGCCAGAAAGATTTGCAGGATAATCTTTTGCTTTTTCTTTCAGCCCAACCAATTCCAAAAGCGAATCCACTTTTTCCTTTATTACCGATTTCGATTTCCCTTCTAATTCCAACGGAAAAGCCACATTGTCAAAAACAGTTCTTGATGACAAAAGATTAAAGTGCTGGAAAATCATGGCAATCTTTCTTCTTTCCAAAGTCAGTTGAGATTCAGATAATTTTGTCAATTCTATATTGTCGACAATTACTTTTCCCTCATTTGGTTTTTCCAGAAGGTTCACGCAACGGATCAATGTACTTTTTCCGGCACCAGAAGTTCCAATCACGCCAAAAATTTCTCCTTTTTCTACAGTCAGAGAAACATTGGACAAGGCTTGGATGGTTTTATTTTTAGTTGTAAAACGTTTGGAAACGTTCAGCAGTTCAATCATTTTTTTTCATTAATTAAAAAATAAAAAACCTTTCAAATGAGATTATGAAAGGTTTTCAAAATAAACACACTATTTCTTCTTCATATAAATCTTATGCAACAAACAAATTTCAACATTGTATAGTGTTTTAAAAAAAGCCTTTGCAAAACTATAAAATTCAATTCATACCAGACAAGTATAATTTGAATTAAATGACAAATGTCAGTTTTTCAGATGTTGATTTGGGCAGCTTAATCCCCGCTCCGTTCCCGCTATTTTTTTGCCAAGCATTTGCCAAACAAAAAAATGAGCTCTACTCAGCTCGGGCTACATATTCGCTGTTCCAATCTAACTTCCAAAATCTAAAATCTAACTTCAATTTATTCGCTTTTTTCATACATTTACTAAAAATTAATTTCCCGAATGGTTTTAAGCAGGATTTGGTCAGCCTTCATCATCATTGCAATTGCGGTTGCATCAGTTAAATATTTCAGTTCAGAAAATTACAGTCAGATTTTCAACGATATGGTTGTTGGGAAAGGTGGCGACACGATACAGATTTCGCGAAAACCTTTGGCTCAGATTTCTCCGGATATTCAGAAAGTGTTATTAACAACTCCAGATTTCGAAGACAGTCATATTCATTACAAAATGGATTCTCTTCAAAATGTGAAAACCTACAGAGTGGCAGAAACCGACGGCGTAATCGGAACCAGCGAAACGGCGGTTAATATCTGCCTAAAATTGATTGGAATTATGGCGTTGTTTATGGGATTTATGAGCATCGCTGAAAAAGCTGGCGGAATCAATTTCCTCAGCCGATTGATTCAACCATTTTTCTCAAAATTATTTCCGGAGATTCCAAAAAATCATCCATCATTTGGGCATATGATGCTGAATTTCAGTGCCAATCTTCTCGGTCTTGATAATGCCGCAACACCTTTCGGACTCAAAGCAATGGAAAGTCTCCAAACTTTGAATCCTGATAAAGATAAAGCGAGCAACGCCCAAATTATGTTTCTATGTCTGCACGCCAGCGGACTGACATTGATTCCGGTTTCCATTATTGCAATTCGTTCTTCAATGGGTTCAGAAACACCGACAGATATTTTCTTGCCTTGTATGATTGCGACTTTTTGTGCGACTCTCGCAGCGATGACAATTGTTTCTATTCGACAAAGAATCAATCTTTTTCAACCAATAGTTTTAGCTTATGTTGGTGGGATTTCTGCGATAATTGCACTACTCGTAATTTATCTAGTTCAATTGAATAAAGAAGAGTTAGATTCTTTCAGCAAAGTGATGAGCAACGGAATTATTCTGCTGATTTTCTTAGCAATTGTCCTTGGTGCAGTTTACAAAAAAATCAACATCTTCGATGCGTTTATTGATGGTGCAAAAGAAGGTTTTACGGTTTGTGTGAAAATTATTCCATATTTGGTAGGGATGTTGATTGCGATTTCGTTACTCAGAACAAGTGGCGTTTTTGATGTGATTATTGATGGAATGAAATGGATTGCTAGTGCATCTCATCTCGATACAAGATTCGTTGACGGATTACCGACAGCTTTGATAAAGCCATTGTCGGGTTCTGGGGCTCGCGGAATGATGGTGGACACGATGAAAACCTTTGGAGCAGACAGTTTTCCAGGAAAATTATCCGCCATTTTACAAGGGAGTTCTGATACGACTTTCTATGTTATTGCCGTTTATTTCGGTGCCGTAGGAATTAAAAATACAAGGTATACAGTTGGTTCTATGTTGTTGGCAGATTTGGTAGGGGTTGTTGTATCGGTAATTTTGGCTTATTTGTTTTTTGGATAATAATTTGCCAAACTAAATCCGAACAATTAAAACCTACACAATGATCCAAGATAAAGACTTTACACTTCGATTAATTCGGCAATTAACACAAGCTTTAGAAAAACTGCTTCTCGGAAAACCGGAGGAAAGTCTGATGCAAAAAGAACTGGATTTTGATTCTCTGATGAAGGATATTTTTAAAGTTAATTTCAAAGAATTATCTTCAAAATCAAAAGAAGAATTGATCGAAATCGTAAAAGAAAGAGAATCAAAAGACCACGCAGATTATTACGAGATGCTGGGCAATGTTTTTATGTTCCATTACATAACAGAGAAAAATCTTGAGTTTGGAGACAAAGCCAAAACATTCTACGAACTTTATTTGCAGTGTAGCGGGATTTTTGCATTGCCAATTATTAACAGGATTAACGAATTAAAATAGGAATTAAAAATAAAATAAACTAATGTATTACACAGCTTGGTACAAAATTTAATCTTTTATTTGTAATTTTGGCGGGCTATCGATAGAGCAATATGATTTTTAAAACAAAAAAAGACAAGAAATACACTTACCTGGAAGCAGGAGAAGGTCATCCAATGGTGCTTTTGCACGGATTAATGGGGGGGTTGAGCAACTTCGATAAGATGATCAATTTTTTTTCGGACAAAGGATATCAGGTCTTTGTGCCGCAGTTGCCTATTTATGATTTGCCCATTCTGCATACCAATCTAACATCTATATCAAAATTTGTTGCCAAATTTATCACAGACGTCGTTGGAAAACCAGTCACCATTGTTGGGAATTCTATGGGCGGACACATCGGTTTGATTCTGGTAACTTCCCGTCCGGAATTGGTCAGAAACCTTGTGTTAACCGGAAGTTCTGGCTTGTATGAGAGAACGTTTGGTGACAGTTTCCCAAGAAAAAGCGATAAAGAATATATCAAAAAGAAAACTCAGGATGTTTTTTATGATCCTGCTGTGGCTTCAGATGAATTGGTAGATGAGGTTTTTGCAGTCGTAAATGACAGAATGAAGGGCATCAAAACGGTGATGCTTGCCAGAAGTGCCATCAAACATAATATGTTGAATGACCTTCCAAAAATCACTTGCCCAACGTGCATCATCTGGGGAAAACAAGATAATGTGACACCGCCGGAAGTGGCAGAAGATATGCACAAATTTATCCCCAATTCCTCACTCTATTGGTTAGACCATTGCGGACACGCGGCTATGATGGAAAAGCCTGACGAGTTCAACGAGATTCTTTACAGTTGGCTCCAAAAAGTGATGTAAGTAAAATAAAACAAAATCAGTATAAACCATTAAGGATTTGATTTCTAGTAATATAAATTGAGTTTTTAATGGTTTTTTTTAAATATAAAAATTATGCAGATCAAAACTTCGGAGTTTGTAAAAAGTAGTCAAAAATGGCAAGAATGCCCTGAACCGACACTTCCGGAATATGCTTTCATAGGACGCTCTAATGTGGGAAAATCATCTCTCATCAATGCCATGTTGGGAAGAAAAGATCTTGCAAAAACTTCTGGAACGCCTGGGAAAACTCAGCTTATCAATCATTTTTTGGTCAATGAAAACTGGTATCTTACGGATTTGCCAGGTTATGGTTATGCAAAAGTTTCCAAAAGTCTGAGAAAAGATTTTGAAAAACTCATTACCAATTATATCCTAAACAGGAAAAACCTTGTTAATCTTTTTGTTCTCATAGACATCCGGCATACACCGCAAAAAATTGATGTTGAGTTCATAGAATGGTGTGGAGAAAATGGAATTCCTTTTTCCATCGTTTTTACCAAACTGGACAAGATGAAGCCAAATGCTGCCAAGGATAACGTAGAAAAGTACAAAGTAGAGCTTCTGAAAAGTTGGGATAGTCTTCCGGAAATCTATGTCACATCTGCTGAAAAAAAGGAAGGAACGGAAGAAATTCTGAACTTCATCAGTACAACTAATGACTTTTTAACTAAAAATAAAGTGGACTTCAATGGATAATGTGGTGTGGAAAATAAAAACATTCGATGAGATTACCACACAGGAACTTTATTCTGTAATAAAAGCTAGGGTGAATGTTTTTGTAGTAGAGCAAAATTGTCCATATCCGGATTTGGACGACTATGACCAAAAGGCGGTTCATCTCTGGGCAGAAAAAGATGGCGAAGTTTTGGCTTATTGTCGCATTTTTGATAAAGGAATAAAGTATGAGGAAACTTCCATCGGCAGAGTTATCACAACAGAGAAAGGCAGAGGAAAAGGTCTAGGGAGACAGTTGATAAAGTATGCTTTAGATGTTATAGAAAACCGATTGCATCAAACAGAAGTAAGGATTTCTGCTCAGGATTACTTGCTGAGATTCTACTCGGATTTTGGATTTGTAGATACTGGTAAAAAATATCTGGAAGATAACTTGCCTCACACAGAGATGTTTAGAAAATAAAAAATCACCGAATGCGGGTTCGGCGATCTTTTGAAAATGAATGTATTCTTTTATTTGATCTTTATGGTTACTAATCTTGGACAAAATTATATCGATCTTTTTTCATTTCCTTACGGGAAACCGTAAAATTTGAATTTTTTTTTAAATTATTCCTAAATCTTTACAACGCGCTATCAGTTGTTCATTATTTTTAACGTCCATTGCTATTTTCATGGTACTAATTCTTTTTTCCACGCTGCTTAGGCTGTTTGGATTAATGTTCCGCTGTTGGAGAATCTGCGGAATATTTTTCTGAAGTATCCCTTCTGATAAGAGCGTTAGAAGAATAATATCGTAATTACTGAATTCCAAGGTATTTACCTTTTTTATAGGCAACTTTAAATTGTTCGATATGTAGGACTGATTACTATAAACCAGCTCAATGGCTTTTTTCAATTCCCGGCTGTCTAACCTTGCTTTTCTTACAAATGCATTGATTTTTAACTCACTGAATAATAAATCGATAATGCCTAATCTGTGTTCTCCGGAAAAGACGATAACTTTGATGTCTGGATATTCGTCTCTGCAACATTTTATTAGTTCCTTACCGTCTTTTATAAATTGTTTCCTTCCATCATCTTCAAAGGACAAGTCTGTGATCAGAAGCTCATAAGGCGACTGTTTTTCTATAGATTTCTTGAGATGAGAGAATGCATCATCGCAATAATAAAAATAATCCGCAACAGTTATCTCCATTTGATTTACAATATTTTGAACGGAAAAATTACTGCTTTCGTGGTCTTCTGCAATCAATACTTTTTTGAACATTACCTTTTGTGTTTTATTAATAATTTCAAGCCAGGGGAATTATTGTCAATATTCATTTCAGCGTTTATTTTTGCAAGCCGGGATCTGATATTTGTGAAACCATTTTTTTCCGCTTTGTTTTCAGAAACTCCAATTCCATTATCAGAATAGCTTATTTCATTAGAATTATCATTTTTATTAAATCTGATAATAATCTGGCTCGCGTTGCTGTGTTTTTTCATATTAACCAAAAGTTCCCGAATTACCAGATACAGTTCCTCGAAAGTATCAGCAGAAATGTCTTCCCAAAACGTACTGTCATTTCCAATGATAATTATTCTAGTTTCATTATTATCAAAAGATCCTATCAAAGCAGATATTTTTTCGTCAAGCTCAATATCCTTGTGATCTTCGTAAGACAGATCTCTAGATTTCTCATACATTATTTCCAGTTTATCCAATATTTTTTCTTTAGGAATATTGTTATGATTTTCGATGGTTGCAATGACCTCATAAAGACCGTTCGCAACCACATCGTGCACTTTTTTTGAGAAATCCAGACGCTGTTCCTGAAGCTTCTTCTCGGCTTCGAGAATAAGTCTTTTACGTCTTCTTAGCACCCACATAAATCCTGTGCTTGCTGCACAAACAAAAATAATAATCAAAAGCCAAATCACTAGTTTTTGTTTTTCCATTTTAAATTTTTGTAAAACTTTTTCTTTTTGCAAAATCAGATTTTCCGATTTGGTTTTCTCACTTTCAAACCGAATTAAAGCAAATTGATTTTTAGCTTTATTCTGAGCCAACAAAACACTATCCTGAAGTATGATGTACCGATCAAAAAACTCTTGATTTTCCTCCCCATTCGCTACTTTTATAAGTATCTGGAGTGCTTCCAGTTCATCTGCAGGATATTTGAGTTTCTTTGATAGGTCCAGCATTTTAGTAGCATAATATCTGGAAGAATCTTTTGCTTTATTAAGGTAATAACTAGAAAGATAGCTGTATACCGCGTCTGTGGTCCACTCATCTCCAGCTTTTCGGCTTAGCTTTTCAGCGGTTAGATAGTTGCCTACAGGATTATATTTAGAATTCTGAAACCATTTGGATCTAGAATAATTAATCAAAATTTTTGGATAGAATTCACTCTTGGAATCAAGGCTGTCAAGGAGTTTTTTATAGATAGTAATAGCTTTGTCATATCTTTTTTGATTATGATATACAATGGCAATATTGTTGGCGGTCATTATTCTGTCTATAGAATCGCTGGCGAATGGTAATGCTTTATTATAGAATCTTTTAGCATCGTTGTAGTTTTTTAGATTACAAGATGTAACCCCGAGATTATTGTAATTACAGAACATGAAGGAATGATGTGAAGTATCCCTTTCTTTTAAGTATTTGAAAGCCGAAAGGCTAGACTCTATGCTTCCATAATTGTCGCCTACTTTTTCTTGGAGAATCGCTATGTTTACGATGCACTTTGCCACACCTAGACTGTCATTTTTTCTTAGAAAAAGTTCTTTAGATTTATTAAAATATAGATAAGCACTGTCCAACTTGTCCTGATCAAGGAAGGCAAAGGATTTTTTGTAAAAAATGTTCGTTTGTCTACCTGATTTTTCTGCGAGAGATTGCTTTTCCTCTTTTTTGCAGGAGAAAGCTAAAGAAAATAGAAGTAAGTATAAAAATAAACGCAAGGATTTTATTTAACTCTAAATTTAATAAAATTAAAATAACCACGAAAGAGAGTGAGAAGAATTATAATTATTTTTGTACTAAATTTTATTAATGTCTATAACCGTTCTCGAACAATATTTACCGGAGCGCACATTGCCTTTTTTGAAAAAATGGTTCGCAGATTATGTTATTCATATCAGGATTACAAAAAATAGGGATAGCAAACTCGGTGATTATAGAAAACTTCCGGATAAATCACATCAAATCACTATAAATTCTACACTAGATAAACAGTTATTTTTCTTTGTTCTCACTCACGAACTGGCCCATCTTATTGCTTTTGAAAAATTTAATTATAAGATTTCTGCACACGGAAAAGAGTGGAAAGATACTTTCCGTAACATGCTACGAGAAAGTTCAGATGTTTATAGTATCGATCTTAAGCCAATCATCGCTAAGTTTTCTGAGAATCCAAAAGCTAATTTTATGGCCAGTCCGGATCTTGTTCGATATTTCCATATAAAGGATTCAAATGACAAATCAACTTTTATTGAAAGTATGTCAATTGGTGATACGTTTCTCTACAAAAACGAAAAATACAGCATCTTGGAAAAAAAGAAAAAATTATATCTTTGTACTAATTTGAATAATTCAAGAAAATATTTGTTCCGCCCTTTGGCGAAGGTTGAAAAGATTATACTAGATGACGAAAAACAATAACTATTGTGTAATAATGGCGGGAGGTATAGGCAGCCGTTTCTGGCCTATGAGCACTCAGAAGTTTCCAAAACAATTTCAAGATATTTTAGGAACGGGAAGAACGATGATTCAACAGACATTTGACAGAATCAGCCAAATTATCCCAACAGAAAATATATATATTATTACAAACCGCGAATATGTAGATCTCACAAAGCAGCAGTTGCCAGAAGTGCCTTCGGAAAATATTGTCGGTGAGCCAGCAATGAAAAATACATCGGCATGCAATATTTACATGGCTAAGAAAATAGAGAATGTAAACCCCGATGCAAATATTATAGTAATGCCGGCGGATCATCTGATTTTGAAAGAAAAAACTTTCCTTGAAAAAGTGGAATTAGCATTAGATATTACTGACAAGAATGATTATTTGATAACACTCGGAATTGCGCCAACCAGACCCGATACAGGATATGGCTATATACAGTTTATTCAAGAAAAAAACGAAAATTATTCAAAAGTAAAAACGTTTACCGAAAAGCCAGATCTTGAAATAGCAAAAAGCTTCATAGAATCTGGTGATTTCCTTTGGAATGCGGGAATTTTTATATGGAGTGCAAAAAGTATTCTTGCCGCTTTTAAAAAATTTCTACCAGAAATGGCCAATCAGTTTAATACTTGCGAATACAATACAGCAGCAGAAAAAGAATACATTGATGTGATTTATCCAATCGTTAGCAAAATTTCTATAGACAATGGGATTTTGGAAAAAGCGGATAATGTTTATGTAATTCCGGCAAATATTGGCTGGAGCGATCTAGGAACTTGGACGTCGGTTTACACCAATGCGGATAAAAATGATGATAATAACGCCAGCAACTCTAAAAATGTGTTGACTTACAACTCCAAAGGAAACGTTATAAGAATCAAAAATCAGAACAAAGCTGCAATAATCGATGGTTTGAAAAATTATATTATTGTCGATACAGAAAAAGCCTTACTAATCTGTCCAAGAGAAAACGATCAGCTTATCAAAGATTATGTTCTAGATTTGAAGAATCTTAAAAAAGGCGAGAGATTTATGTGATTTTAAAAAAAATCATTAAGAATTTATCAACTCTTTGTATTTATCAAAGAGTTTTTTTATTTTTAAGACAAATAAAAAACAAATGCTTGTTAAAGTTTATGGAGCCGCCATACACGGCGTTTCTGCACAGATAATTACCATAGAAGTCAATGTAGATACTGGGGTGGGCTATCATTTGGTGGGATTGCCTGACAACGCCATCAAAGAGAGTAGTTACCGGATTTCTGCAGCTCTTAAAAATTCAGGATTTAAAATTCCTGGAAAGAAAATCACGATCAATATGGCTCCTGCGGATCTTAGAAAAGAAGGGTCTTCTTATGATATGAGCATCGCGTTGGGAATTCTGGCAGCATCTGATCTCATAGTAGCTGAACAACTTTCGGAATATATTATTATGGGAGAATTGTCTCTAGATGGCGGACTTCAGGCAATCAAAGGCGTGCTTCCAATTGCTATAAAAGCCAGAGAAATGGGTTACAAAGGCATCATTCTTCCCAAACAAAACGCAAGAGAAGCTGCCATTGTCAACAATCTAGATGTTTATGGTGTGGAGAATATAAAACAGGTTATTGAGTTTTTTAATGATGAAGTCCCTTTAGATAAGTTTGAGATTGATACAAGGAAAGAATTTCAGGATAAAATAGATCATTTTCCATTTGACTTTGATGAAGTTAAAGGACAGGAAGCGGCCAAACGCGCCATGGAAGTTGCAGCAGCCGGCGGTCATAATATCATTCTGATTGGCTCACCCGGAAGTGGAAAAACAATGATTGCCAAACGCCTTCCGAGTATCTTGCCACCACTTAGCCTGAAAGAAGCTTTGGAAACTACAAAAATCCATTCGGTAGCTGGAAAAATGGGAGCAGAAACTTCACTGATGACCATTAGGCCCTTTCGCTCACCGCATCATACCATTTCGGATGTTGCATTAGTTGGCGGAGGAAGCTATCCTCAACCAGGTGAGATTTCTTTAGCTCATAATGGTGTTTTATTTTTGGATGAAATGCCTGAATTCAAACGTGCAGTTCTCGAAGTAATGAGACAGCCTTTGGAAGATAGAGTTGTTACTATTTCACGAGCTAAATTTACTATCGAATATCCTGCAAGTTTTATGCTCGTCGCAAGTATGAATCCAAGTCCAAGCGGGTATTTTCCAGATGATCCTAATAATACTTCATCAGCATTGGAAATGCAACGGTATATGAACAAATTATCGGGACCTCTTCTAGACCGTATTGATATCCATATCGAAGTTTCAAAAGTTGAATACGAACAATTAGCTGAAAAAAGAAAAGGTGAAAGCAGCCAAAGCATCAGGAACCGCGTAATCAAAGCCAGAAATGCTCAAACAGAACGTTACAAAGACTTGGAGATCAGTTATAATGCCCAAATGGGTCCAAAGGAAATTGAAAAATATTGTGAGTTGGATGAATATTCGCAGTTACTCATTAAAACAGCAATGCTAAAGCTCAATCTTTCTGCGAGAGCTTATGACCGGATTTTAAAAGTTGCTAGAACGATCGCAGATTTAGAAAACTCAGAAAATATCCAAGGAGATCATATTTCGGAAGCGATACAATATAGAAGTCTGGATCGGGATTTCTGGAACGCCTAAAACATTCCTCCATCAATCGGATTCTCAAAAAAAGTATCGATTTCTAAGTTTCCAGATTTGGCTGCGGCTACAGCTAATTGGTCACAGATTTCATTTTCAGGATGACCTGCGTGACCTTTAATCCAATGAAATTTAGGTTGATGAAGTTGATATAGTTTGTAGAAAGCTTTCCAAAGGTCTGGGTTTTTCACGTTTTTCCAACCTCGTTTTATCCATCCGTAAATCCATTTTTGATTAATGGCATCAGCTACATACTTACTGTCGGTGTAAATATGGACATCATTGTCCGAAGTTCTTAGATTTCCCAAGGCAACAATCACCGCCATCAGTTCCATTCGGTTGTTGGTTGTTTTTCGAAAGCCTTTGGAGTAAGTTTTCTGATATTTTTTTTCGGGAACACGCATCAGGATTCCATACCCGCCAGGACCGGGATTTCCACTGCACGCACCGTCTGTAAAGATTTCAACTTTTAAACTCAAAACAGAAAATTAGAATGGCATTTCATCATCGTCATCATTGTTCATTGCGGAGCCGGAAACGTTGTTGTTTGGCAACCCAAAAGCAGCGCCGGGATCTATCGTGATGTTGATCTTGTCAAAACCGGAAGGTTCATCTTTCTGTCCAAAGTTGGATGGTGTGTACTCGTAATTTGTACCCAGATCTGCAAACTTACCAATGTTTTTGTGGAAAGCTAAACGAACATCTGCCGTTGCACCATTTCTGTGCTTGGCAATGATGATTTCTGCCTGATTTTCCGTGCTGGTTTCTGCGCCTTCTTCGTCATTGTCCCAAACTGCAATTTTATAATACTCTGGACGAAAAATGAAAGATACGATATCCGCATCCTGCTCAATCGCTCCGGATTCCCGCAGGTCAGAAAGCATCGGTCTTTTCCCAGGTCTTGTCTCCACGGTTCTGGACAGCTGGGAAAGTGCAATTACTGGAACGTTCAGTTCTTTGGCAATCGCTTTCAGGGAACGGGAAATCATCGCAATTTCCTGCTCACGGTTTCCACCACCTTTTCCGGAACTGGCCGTCATCAGCTGTAGATAATCGACCATAATGATTTTCACGCCGTGTTGCATTACTAGTCTTCGGCATTTTGCTCGGAAATCGAAGATTGACAATGAAGGTGTTTCATCAATATAAAGTGGCGCATTTTCTAATGCAGAAACGTTGGTGAAGAGCCTTTGCCACTCCTCATCAGACATTTGTCCTTTTCTTAATTTCTCAGAAGAAATTCCGGTTTCAGAGGAAATCATCCTAGTAATCAACTGAACCGATGCCATCTCCAGAGAGAAAAGTGCCATTGGGATATTGTGGTCCACGCAAATATTTCTTGCCATCGATAAGATAAAAGCTGTTTTCCCCATCGCCGGTCTTGCCGCAATAATGATGAGGTCAGAGTTTTGCCAACCTCCGGTTTCTTTATCAAGGGCTGTAAATCCGGACGGTATTCCGGACAAACCTTCTTTATCTTTTAACGATTTGATTTTGTCAATCGCTTCTTTTACTAATGAATTGGCAGTGTCGAATCCTTTTTTAATCGTTCCATTCGTGATTTCAAAAAAAGACTGTTCTGCCTTATCCAAAAGTTCAAAAACGTCTGTGGTTTCTTTGTAAGAACTGTCGATAACATTGGCAGATACATTGATTAATGAACGAAGAATGAACTTCTCCAAAATCACACGCACGTGATATTCTATGTGGGCAGAAGAACTTACACCCATTGTCAAATCGATTATATAATGGTCACCGCCGGCAAGATTGAGTTTTTCATTCTTTTTCAAATCCTGAATCACCGTCATCAAATCGATAGGAGAGTTGCTCTCATACAATTTTAAAATTGATGCGAAAATCGTCTGATGCCTTGGGTCGTAAAAAACATCAGGCGTTAATAAATCGATGGAATGGTCAAGCCCCTTTCTGTCTATTAGAAAAGTTCCGATGACGATTCGTTCAAAATCCAAAGCATTGGGCGGCATTTTGCCATCTGAAATAGAGAGTTCCTTTGCAAAATTACCGTGAATCAAACTCGATAATGTATCTTTCTGTGCCATTGTACAAAGATAGAATTTTTATGACTTTCAATAATTTTAGTTATGAGAAAACAACTAACATTTATCGACACATAATGTTAGTAAATCAAAATTATTTGTAACATTTCGCTGTAATATCGAACTTAATAGATATAAACATTAGCAAATTCTAAATTTCATTAAATTTAACAAAAAAAGAAATCTCTATGCTGCAACGATTTATAAGATTAGAATTCAAAAGTTTTTTCAGGTCCAGTTCTTTGGCGACTAATATTGTTGTTAAGATTTTCCAGCTTTTGGGAATGTTGTATTTTCTGGCGATGTTTGTGTTTATAGCTTTCGGAGCGTACTACTTTCCGAAAAAAGAATTGCATATCGACCCATTGCCATTCATCAGCAAGTTTATGATTTATTGGCTGATAGCAGATTTGTTCCTGAGATATTTTTTCCAGCAAATGCCAACACAGAATATCAAACCTTTCCTGACGATGAATATCAAGAAAACAACACTCGTCAATTATATGATTAGCAAGACGTTTCTGTCATTTTTCAGCTGGGGTGGACTTTTTATTTATTTACCGTTATTAGGAATTTTGCTTTATAACGGTTATTCAGTTTTGGGCAGTTTTTCTTGGGTTTTGGCTGTGATTATTCTGAGTTTTAGTATTAATTTGATTAATATACTTCTCAACGGTAAAGATTTAGCCGTTTGGATTATCGGTGGACTTGTTGTTCTTGCAGGCGGATTGGATTATTACAATATCATTGCACTTTCATCAGTTTCAGAGAAGTTTTTTATGATGTTTTATAACCATTGGTATTCGGTTGCAATAACTGTTGTGATATTTTGTTTCCTGTATAATTTCTGTAGAAAATTTATTTACGATAATTTCTATCTTGACAAAGGTCTTGAAATGAAACAGGAAGTTGGGAAGACAGAAAACATTCAGTTTCTGAATAAATACGGTGTTCTTGGAACTTTCATCAACAACGATATCCGAATGATAAAACGAAGCAAGGCTGCAAAATCCATTGCTTTAGGAAGTTTCTTATTCTTGTTTTATGGTTTACTTTTGTTCAGTTCTCCGGCTTACAAAACGGCTTATATGCAACTATTTATGGGGCTTTTCGTAACAGGTGGATTTCTGTTCTTGTTTGGGCAAAGAGTTCCGTCTTTCGACAGTTCTTATTATCCGCTGATGATGACGCTGAATGTTCCTTACAAAGAATATCTGAAAGCCAAATGGTGGATGATTGTGAGCGCCGTTGCCGTGAGTATGGTTTTGGCAGTTGGTTATGCGTTCGTGAGTTGGGATTTGTATTTTACGTTTTTGGCGGCCGGACTTTACAATGTCGGTGTCAATTCTCAGGTCGTTTTGTTGTCGGGCGCGTTTAACAAAAACCCGATTGACCTTAATGCAAGAGGAAAAACATTGGGCAAGAAAAATAATTTCAGTTTCAAAAATATCCTGCTTCTTTTGCCACAGATGGTTTTGCCAATGGCAGTTTTCGGAGTTTCAAAATACTTTTTCGGGACAACTGCAGCTGTAGCAAGTTTAGGCGTTTTGGGATTGATTGGCTTTTTCCTAAGAGAAAAATTCTTCGATTTTATTGTCAAGTTGTACAAAAAAGAAAAATACTCAACCATCAAAGCATTCAAAGGAAATTAATATAATTTGGGCCGCTATTTCCATCTTCCGCTCCCAAACTTAACGAAGTGGTTCGACGAAGTCAATCTTTTTATTTTTTAGCAAAAAAACAAAAAGGATTTCCGCTCAAGCCGGACTGCGTACAATTCTCTGTTAATTAAATCTAACATCTAATATCTCACTTCTAACATCTATAAAAATGATAACAATAAATAACCTCTCCAAAGTTTACGAAACCAAAAAAGTCTTATCCATAGAAAACCTAGATTTCCAAAAAGGTCAAACCATTGGTTTGGTTGGCAATAACGGCGCGGGAAAAACAACTTTATTCAGTTTGATTCTGGATTTGATAGAACCAAGTTCTGGATTTGTTTCCATTGACGAAGAAAAAGTCAACGAGTCTGAAAATTGGAAAAATAAAGTCGGTGCGTTTATCGATGAAACTTTTCTGATTGGCTATTTGACTCCGGAAGAATATTTTTATTTCTTAGGAGAACTCAGAGGTCAAAGCAAAGCTAACGTTGACGATTTCCTGAAAAACTTCACTGATTTCTTCAACGGAGAAATCCTGAATGCCAAAAAATACATCCGCGACCTTTCGAAAGGAAATATGAAAAAAGTCGGAATTATCGGAGCGCTAATCGGAACGCCTGCAATTATTATTTTGGATGAACCTTTTGCGAATCTTGACCCTTCAACACAAATTAAATTGAAAAATCTCATCAGAGATTGGTCACAAAACTCAGATTCTACATTCCTGATTTCCAGCCACGATTTAGCGCATACGACAGAAGTTTGCGAAAGAATTGTAGTCATCAACAAAGGCGAATTGGTAAAAGATATCCAAACTTCTCCGGAAACGCTAAGAGATTTGGAGCAATATTTTGCAGACCAAGTTTCGGTTAATCAACTTTAAAAAATAAAGTCTCAGAATTTCTGAGGCTTTTTTATTAATGTGAAGAAAATGCTTTCAATCCAACGATGGAAGCAATTAAACTGAAAATAAAAAACAATCGCCAGAATGTTGCCGGCTCTTTAAAGATAAAAATCCCAACCAGAACGGTTCCAACAGCGCCAATTCCTGTCCAGACTGCATAAGCTGTTCCCAACGGAAGTGTTTGTTTTGCTTTGATTAACAGAAGCATACTTGCAATTAATGATACTCCAAATCCAGCATACCAAAGGTAAGATTCGGTTCCCGATGTTTCTTTGGCTTTTCCTAAACAAGATGTAAATCCAACTTCAAAAAGGCCTCCAAGAATTAAAAAAATCCAGTTCATTTATTTATTAATTTTTAATGATACAAATTTCCGAATTGGATGCTACGGATTTTTTTACAAATGTTAAAAAAAATCAAATTTCACTTCGGATTCTGCTCAGACTAACTTGAGTAATTCCCAAATAAGAAGCTATGTAACCTAATTGAACTCTTTGGATAATCTCAGGTTGTTTTGTCAAAAGTTCTTCGTAGCGCTGACTTGCTGTTCTGAACTGTCTAGAAATGAATAATTCTTCTGTTTTTACGAGTTCTTTCTCAGCTAATTTTCTTCCCCAATTCGCGATATTGATGTCAGTTTCAAATAGCTTTCGTAAATCATCAATTTTCAATTGATACAAAATACAATCTTCCAAAAGTTGAATATTTTCATAATTCTGATGATTATCAACATAACTTTTCATCGGCAAAACCACATCGCCTTCTTTCCCAAACCAAAACGTCAAATCTTGATTTTCCTGAGGAACAAAAGCTCTTACAATTCCTTTTTTAATAAAATAAATCGTTTTCTCAACTTTTCCAGCCTTGATAATAATGATGTCTTTCGGAAATTCAATTTCTGAAATCAAATTCTTTAAAACAGATTTAGAGTTTTCTGGAAGCTTGAAAATTTGGTCCAGAATTGTATCAATATTCATAAGCGAAATTTAATAAAAATAAAAACTCCGAGGTAATTCTCGGAGTCTGTCTATTATCTTTTGTCTAAAATTCTATCATCTATTTAAGACTTCCCACCATATCCTCTGGTTTCACCCATTCGTCAAATTGTTCAGCCGTCAAAAGACCAAGATTCACAGCTTCTTCTTTCAAAGTAGTTCCGTTTTTGTGAGCCGTTTTAGCAATTTTTGCTGCGTTTTCGTAACCGATGTGCGTATTAAGTGCAGTTACCAACATCAGAGATTTGTCAACCAATTCTTGGATTCTCGGTTCGTTTGGCTCAATTCCAACAGCGCAATGGTCGTTGAAAGAAATCATCGCATCTGCCAACAATTGCGCAGATTGCAAGAAGTTCGCCGCCATTACAGGTTTGAAAACATTCAGCTCATAATTTCCTTGCGTTCCTGCGAAAGAAATTGTTGTGTCATTTCCAAGAACCTGAGCACAAACCATTGTCAAAGCTTCGTTTTGTGTAGGATTTACTTTTCCGGGCATAATAGAAGAACCTGGCTCGTTTTCAGGAATATGAATTTCACCAATTCCAGAACGTGGTCCAGAAGCTAATAATCTAACATCTTGGGCAATTTTGTAAAGAGAAACCGCCAATTGTTTCAACGCACCGTGAGTTTCCACAATTCCGTCGTGCGCCGCCAAAGCCTCGAATTTATTTGGGGCTGTCACAAAAGGAAGACCTGTGAAATCTGCAATATATTTCGCCACCACAACATCATAACCTTTTGGCGTGTTCAATCCAGTTCCAACCGCAGTTCCACCAAGAGCTAACTCTTTCAAATGGTCAAGCGTGTTATTGATTGCTTTTTTTGCATAATCCAATTGAGCAACATAACCAGAGAATTCTTGTCCAAGCGTCAAAGGTGTTGCATCCATAAGATGCGTTCTTCCAATTTTTACAATATTCTGGAATTTTTTCGCTTTTTCGTCCAATTTATTTCTCAATTTTTCCAAAGCTGGAAGCGTGTCTTTTACAACCTTAGTATAAGCTGCAATATGCATCGCTGTCGGATAAGTATCGTTAGAAGACTGAGATTTGTTCACATCATCATTCGGATGAACTTCCGTTTTTTCGCCTAATTTTCCACCGTTATTTAGGTGAGATTTATTGGCAACAACTTCGTTTACATTCATATTAGATTGCGTTCCAGAACCGGTTTGCCAAATTACCAAAGGAAATTGGTCATACAATTCTCCTGCAAGAATCTCGTCACAAACTTTCCCGATTGCATCTCTTTTTTCATTAGAAAGAACGCCTAATTCCGCATTGGTATAAGCTGCTGCTTTTTTTAGGTAAGCAAATGCATCGATGATTTCGCGAGGCATACTTCCTTCCGGACCGATTTTGAAATTATTTCTAGAGCGCTCTGTTTGCGCACCCCAAAATTTATCAGCAGGCACTTGCACTTCGCCCATCGTGTCTTTTTCTATTCTGTAATTCATTATAATTTTTATTTAGATAATAATTGTATAAAGTTATTTAAAACCATTACAAATAACGAGCAAAACAAATGATTATCATCAGATTTTAGCAAATATTTTTTCTGGTCTGAGTAAATTTACGCGGTTTTAAAATAAAATAATGGATTTCATATATCAGGATCCGTATCCCATTCTAAAAGATGATACGGTTTACAAAAAATTGACTTCGGACTTCGTAAAAGTTGAAAAATTAGGAGACAGAGAAATTTTAACCATTGATCCGAAAGGACTCGAACTTTTGGCGGAAGAAGCAATGGCAGACGTTTCTTTTATGCTCCGTTCTTCACACTTGGAAAGTCTGAGAAGAATTATTGATGATCCTGAAGCGACTGATAACGACAGATTTGTGGCTTATAACTTATTACAAAATGCAGCGGTTGCAGTAGAAGGTGCTTTACCGTCTTGTCAAGATACAGGAACAGCAATTGTGATGGGTAAAAAAGGGGAAAATGTTTACACTGGTGTTGATGATGCTGAATATCTAAGCAAAGGGATTTTTAATACTTATCAAAAAAGAAACTTAAGATATTCTCAGGTGGTTCCTTTGACGATGTTTGATGAGAAAAACTCGGGTTCAAATCTTCCGGCGCAGATTGATATCTATGCTAAAAAAGGAGATTACTACGAATTCCTATTCCTAACAAAAGGAGGTGGTTCTGCTAACAAAACATTTCTTTATCAAAAAACAAAATCTTTACTGAATGAAAAATCTCTTGAAGAATTTATCAAAGAGAAAATTTCAGATTTGGGAACAGCTGCTTGTCCTCCTTATCACTTGGCTTTGGTGATTGGTGGAACTTCTGCAGAGGCCAACTTAGCAGCCGTTAAAAAAGCATCAGCGAAATATTATGATAATCTTCCGACCGAAGGAAATGAAGCTGGACAGGCTTTCAGAGATTTGGAATGGGAAGCTAAAGTTCAGAAAATCTGCCAGGAAAGTGCAATTGGAGCACAGTTTGGCGGAAAATATTTAACACACGACGTCAGAGTAATCAGATTACCGCGTCACGCCGCTTCTTGTCCGGTTGGAATGGGCGTTTCCTGTTCAGCTGACCGAAATATCAAAGGCAAAATTACGAAAGAAGGTATTTTTCTGGAGCAATTAGAACAAGATCCAAAACGATTTTTACCTGCAACGCCACCTCATTTGGAAGAAGCTGTTGAGATTGATCTGAATAAACCAATGCCAGAAATTCTAGCAGAGCTTTCCAAATATCCAATCAAAACAAGATTAAAATTAAACGGAACTTTAATTGTTGCAAGAGATATTGCTCACGCAAAAATCAAAGAATTATTGGATGCTGGACAGCCAATGCCTGAATATTTTAAAAACCACCCGATTTATTACGCAGGACCTGCTAAAACTCCGGAAGGAATGGCTTCAGGAAGTTTCGGGCCAACAACGGCAGGAAGAATGGATGTATATGTAGATGAGTTCCAAAGTCACGGCGGAAGTATGATTATGCTTGCGAAAGGTAACAGAACAGAAGATGTGACCAATGCCTGCCACAAATATGGAGGTTTTTATTTAGGCTCTATCGGAGGTCCCGCTGCAATTTTAGCAAAGGATAATATTCTTTCTGTTGAGGTGGTAGATTTCCCAGAATTAGGAATGGAAGCCGTAAGAAAAATCGAAGTGAAAGATTTCCCTGCGTTCATTATTACAGATGATAAAGGCAATGATTTCTTCGCAAATCTTGCGCATTAGTTAATTTAAATTTAAAATAAATAGTAAAAATCAGCTTTTATCTTTTGTCTTAAAAAGAAAAAGTCCTATTTTTGCTCAAAATATATAGCATTATGATGTTATCAGCTTTTTGGCCGTTTTACCAATTTCTTTGGACCGTTTATTTCTTCACAATGATGTTGTGCGGATTCTGGTGTATTTTGATGTTTTTCGGGTTTATCGTACCACTTTGGTTAACTGAAGGTGTTGCGGAATATTTTGGGAAAATCAACAAAAACTTTGACCCGGAAAAAGTACGATACAAAAAATTGTATGAACAAGAAGGTGTGGAAGTTATCTACCAAAGACCTGCAGGAGAAAAACCAGTTTCTCACGGTCATCACCATTAATTTGGCAATTTTCTTTTCGTGAGAGATTGCACTCAAAGCGAAACAATATATAAAAAGTCCATCCTCTAGGGAATGGACTTTTCTTTTTTTAACCACAAAGACAAAAAGAGATTCATAAGGAACACAATTAAATTACTAATAATAGATAGAGTCATTGGTGAATATAATTTTGGAAACTTCCATCATCCATCATCCCGCTTCCATCTTAATAGTTAAATCCGTATCTTTGCAAACTAAAATTTACCTATGTCTAAGTCATTAATTCCGAAACTGGAAGCGATAAAACAACGATATAACGAGGTTGCAGACCTTATCATCCAGCCGGATGTTATTTCTGACCAAAAAAAATACTCTACACTCAACAAAGAATACAGCGATTTGGGAAAAATCGTGAAAGTTTTTGATGAATATAAAAACGCATTAGATACAATTGCTGAATCTGACGAAATCATTGCTGACGGTTCTGATAAAGAATTCGTGGAAATGGCGAAGGAAGAAAAATATGAAGCTATGGAAAAACTTCCTGCTTTTGAGGAAGAATTGAAATACCTTCTAATTCCGAAAGACCCTGCGGACGATAAGAACATTATTCTGGAAATGCGTTCTGGAACAGGTGGGGACGAAGCTGCTATTTTTGTGGAGGATATGTACAGAATGTACACAATGTATTTCAAAACAAAAGGTTGGAAGCACGAAGTTACAGATTCTAGTGAAGCTTCTAAAGGTTATAAAGAACTCATAATGAAAGTTCAGGGTGAGAGCGTTTACGGAATTATGAAATTCGAGTCTGGAGTTCATCGTGTGCAACGTGTTCCTGAAACCGAATCTCAAGGTCGTGTACATACTTCTGCAATCACGATTGCCGTTTTACCGGAAGCGGAAGAAGTGGATGTTGAAATCAATCCTGCTGATATTGAGATGCAGACTTCACGTTCTGGTGGAGCTGGTGGACAAAACGTAAACAAAGTTGAAACGAAAGTTCAATTAACACACAAACCTTCTGGATTGGTTGTAGTTTGTCAGCAAGCGCGTTCTCAGCTAGCTAACAGAGAGTTAGCTATGGAAATGCTAAGAGCAAAATTGTACGATATTAAACTTCAGGAAGTTGTAGGTGATATTGCAGCACAAAGAAAAACAATGGTTTCCACAGGTGACCGTTCTGCAAAAATTAAAACTTATAATTATCCTCAGGGAAGGGTTACAGACCACAGAATCAATAAGTCTATGTATAATCTGGATGCTTATATGAACGGCGATATACAGGAAATGATGGATGCTGTGATAATGGCAGAAAATGCAGAAAAGCTAAAAGGAGAAGAAGAAGGAATTGCATAATTTCTTTTTTACTATAAAAATTAAAGACTGCGAAACTGCAGTCTTTTTTATTTTGTTTTATCGATGCCTCTTAATCCATTAAATTGGATTCCGTACTTCCAATTACAATAAGCGAAAAACTGATATAATCTGTATGCGAAATCGAAACCATAATTTTCTTTTTGGTCATAATCTATTGCGACTTCGTAAAAATTCGGATTGATATTAGAATAAAATCTATTGTTCCATTCGGTTACGAGAATCTGATTTCTGGATTTCAAACTGCTTTCTGTGAACATTGATTTTGGTTGGGCTCTTGTTGCTACAAAATTTTCATATTCCGCATCGAAAACGGTGACTTCCCATTCGTCTGCAGAATCTGTCTTTTTCTGTGATGAAATCTGGGGTTTCGACTCGTTTGCGGTTTTTTCCAAGCCAGAAGCGCAAGACCAAATGAATGCGGAAATGATTAATATGGCGAAAAGATTTTTCATTGCTAATGGTTTGCTTAAAGTTATGACTTATTTTATAACCAATGAATTATCTGCCAATTTCTTTTTTGGGGTTGATGAAACGAAACAATATTGGATTCGCTTAATTTTATTCTTGCAGTTTCTTGCAGCCCGGCTTGAGCGGTTATCCTTTTTGCGAGAGGCTATGCCGAGCAAAAAGATAATAGCGGAAGACGGATAAGCTGCTATAAAATCAAAAATAAACAGCTTTCGATATCATCAGGTAAGTTGCTCAAATAAAAAAAACCGTTCCAAAATATTGAAACGGTTGCTTTGTTTTAAGGTTCCTTTTGGAGAACCACGAACGCTGGAAAGTGGTCTGAATAACCGCCAGTGAACTGGTCGCCATTCCAGGAGCGGAAAGGATAACCTTTGTAATTTCCTTCTTTATTTACAAGATAAGCTGGCGCGAAAACTTCTGCTTTGAAAACAGAGTAATCTTTTCTGGGTTCATTGTTTGGTGAGTATAAATTGGAAGAAACAATGATCTGGTCGAAAAGGTTTGGCGCATCCTGATATGCCAATGATGCTACGCCTTTTTTATATAACGGATACATCAGATTCAGATAGTGGTTTTCTTCGTTAAGATCTTTTGGATTTCCAACTGCCTTTAGATAATTTTTTAAACTTGGGCTGATGGGATCGTCATTGAAATCTCCCATTGCGAAAAGCTTGGTAGACGGATCTAGTGATTTCACACTATCCATCTCTTTTTTAAGAATGGCAGCTGCGGCATTACGTCTTGGCAAAGATGCTGCTTCACCACCTCTTCTGGATGGCCAGTGATTAAGGAAAAATGCTACTTTTTCATTGTCAAGGAAACCTGTCAGAACCAGAATATCTCTTGTATATTCTCTATTACCATTGTCTCCGAATACTTTTACTTCTTTTTTCCAGGATTTGGATGGCGTGAATCTTCTTTTCTGATAGATAAATGCAACGTCTATTCCTCTATAGTCATAAGAATTATAGTGCACAACACCATAATCGTATTTTGCAAGAGCTGGCTCTTTTACCAGATCTTCTACGACTTGTCTGTTTTCTACCTCAATAAGGCCAACAACCGCAGGTGCGGTTCCTGTGTAAGCTCTTCCCATTTCCGAAATCACTTTGGCCTCATTTTCCAATTTTTGTTTATAAATTTTATAAGTATAGTTTTTCCCGCTCTTTGGCGTGAATTCTTCCGAGCCACCTTGTAATCTTACAACTTTTTTTCCTGCAAGAGATTCATCATTCCAAACGCCTTTGTAATCTTTTTCGGTAACTTCCAGATACTTGATAGAGTCCAAAGGAATACTTCTGTGGAATGCCGGGTTGCTCTTATCCTTAGTTCCGTCTATATAATCCGCAGATCGAACAGTGTCCCAAAGGTTTTCTACGTTCAGAAAACCAACAGTGGCTGCACGAACCTGTTTTTTTTGCTGTGCAGATATTAAAGAAATGCTGAGTAAAGCTATTAAGCTGAATAAATTTTTCATGTATAAAGTACTTATTTTCAAATGTTTTTGAGCAACTCTCTCATTTTATGATGCTATTTTAGTAATTTGAAGAGGGTTACAAAATAAAGAAATGTAGGGCTACAAAAGTAATTTTTTTTACATAGCTGCAAAATAAAAATTTGATGTTTTTAAAAAATGTTATATAAGTATTGAAGATTTAAAATTTCGTTAAAATAAAAATAAAATGTTAAAAAGTATTAATTATCAAAAATTTATTTACATTTGCCTTCCCGTGCGTAACGGACTGTATATTAGAAAAAAGAGCAAACAAAACCTAATTGATTTATGATTAAAAAATTATCATTAATCTCCTTATTTACAATGCTTCCAGCATCATTTTATTTTGCACAGACTACGGTTTTTGCATACCTGAAAGATGCGGATGGTAAACCTGTGGAAAAAGCACAAGTTAGTTTAAAAGGAGAAGGTAATGATGTTACGGCAGACAAAATTGGTTATTTCCAATTCGTAGATCTGAAATCCGGACATTATCAAGTGGTGGTATCAAAATCGAATTTCGAAACAAAAACATTGGAATTTGATGTAACCACAGAAAAGAGAAAAGATTTGGGGGTTATTACCCTTTATTCTACACTGACAGGAGTTGATCAAGGCTTGGTAATCCTTGATAACGGAAATGATGAAGATAATAATACTCAATCATCAACTGTTGGGTTATTGCAGTCCTCACAAGATGTCTTTAACAGAACTGCAAGTTTTGATTTAGGCGCGTATTGGTTTAGACCAAGAGGTGTTGATGGCAGAACGGGAGATACTATGATGAATGGTGTTTCTATGGCTGGAGCTGATGATGGTAATGTAGATTTCGGTACTTGGGGAGGTCTTAATGAGATAACGCGATATCCGGAAATTGCACAGAATCACGCCCCTTCAGAATATGGGTTTGGAGGTATTGCTTCAGTTATTAATAAGTATACTAAAGCAAGTGAATACAGAAAAGGTAGCCAACTTACTTATTCTTTTACCAACAGAAATTATAATCACAGATTGTCTTATCGTTTTTCATCAGGAATGAGTAAAAAAGGATGGGCTTTCACAGGAATGATTGCTAGAAGATGGGCAGAGGAAGGAATTCAGGAAGGTACTTTTTATGATGCTTTAGGACTTTATTTAGGAATTGAAAAAAAGTTAGGAAACCATACAATTACTCTTAATGCGATTGGGTCACCGTATAAAAGAAGCACGTCCAGCCCAAATACACAAGAGGTCTATGATTATATGGGAGTGCACTATAACTCCTACTGGGGCTGGCAAGACGGTGAAAAAAGGAATGAAAGGGTAAGAAAAGGATTTCAACCAGTAATACAATTAACTGATTTCTGGAACATTAACAAAAAATCCAAATTAACCACTACCTTATCTTACCAGTTTGGTTTGGAAAAGGCATCAAGATTAGATTGGTACAAAGCTCAAAATCCATCACCGACCTATTATAAAAATCTGCCAAGTTATTATCAAAAGAAATTGTATCTTAATAACTTATTCTATGGACCAGATTATAATGGTAATGCATCTCTTCAGGAAGGATTAAATAATACAACTAACTGGTGGACTAATGATGATGAAAACCATACTCAGATTGACTGGGCCAGATTATACGCTGCCAATAGAGGTACAAAAAACAATGCCAATATGCCGGCTTTCGAGCAAGGTAGAGCTGTTTACTATTTAGTAAATGATGTTAAAGATGATAAAATCTGGAACGCAGCAACACATTATACATATGACTTTACGGATAAATCTAAATTTATATTAAATGTTGCTTACCAAAATTACAGATCAGAGCAATACCGTGAAGTTAATGATTTATTAGGAGCAGATTTTGCCTTGAATATGGATGCCTTTGCAAAAGAATCAAACGGAGGTAAATTCAATATCAATGAAACTGGGGATGAAGTAAAGAAGAAGGAAGGGGATAAAATAGCTTATGATTATATCTATAGAAGACAAGAGATAAAAATCAATCCAGGATTCAAATTCTCTACAGGTAATTTTGATGTTTTTGTAGCAGGATTATTTGGATATACAACCAATAGCAGAGAAGGGCTTTTCAGTCATTATTTATATAGGAGTTCTTATGGCAAGAGCGCTGATCAGAATTTCTGGAATTACGGTCTGAAAGGACAAGTAACGTATAGAATAAATGGTAGAAATTTCTTAGTATATAACGGAGCGTACTTTTCACAAGCTCCTTATGTAAGTGATGTTTTCATCAATGCAAGAGTAAGTAATACCGTTTCACCAAATCTTAAAAATGCTGTCATAGATGCTAATGATTTAAGCTATGTATTATCTACACCTCTTGTGAAGGTAAGACTAACAGGCTACATAATCAATACACAAAATGATACTAATGTCCAAAGATTTTTCGCAGATGGTATTAACTTACAATCAATAACTACAGATGGAACTGTAGACAGTGCTGTACCAAGTACATTCGTGAGTCAAGTGATGTCAAATGTAGAGAAAAGAAATATTGGAGGTGAGCTTGGCGTTCAGGTTAAGTTAACACCAACTCTTACTTTTAATGGCGTTGCCAGCTATGGTGAATACACATACAGAAATAATCCAAATATTTATCTGATTGCTGATGCAGCTGGCGTATTAAATGATATTGATGCGAACGGAAATGTAGTAGCAAGAAATTACAAAGAATTTGGATCTGCTTATCTGAAAGATTATAAGTTAGGTGGAACACCTCAGGAGGCATATTCTGCAGGGTTACGTTACAGCTCTCCAAAATATTGGTGGGTTGGTGCCAACTGGAATTATTTAGGACATAACTATCTAGATCCTGCTGCGGCAACTAGAACTATTAGTTTTGTACAAAATGAAAACTCTAATTCGCCATATGATTTAACAGAGGCATTATTGAAACAAACGCTACAACAAAGACAACTGCCATCTGCCTACTTCTTTAATGTTAATGCAGGGAAATCCTGGATTATAGGAAAATATTATGTCCTAATCTCAGCCACTGTTAATAATGTTCTTAATAATAGAAAATACATTACAGGAGGATTTGAGCAAACTAGAGAAGTAAATTTTGATGGTTTGGCAGAAGAAATGAATAGTGGACATGCTAACTTTAGTCCAAAATATTGGTACAATCAAGGTATTTCTTATTTCGTAAACTTACAGGTAAGATTTTAATTTTAAATCTTTTATTAAAATGAAAACAAAAATATATTTAAAAACAGCAATTTTTGCTATCGCAGGTTTTATGACCTTAGGCTCGTGTGTAAAAAGTGATGATTATGAAACTCCACCAGTGACTTGTACAGATAATCTGGGGACGGTAAATCATACACTTGCTGAATTATCTGCAAAAGCTAAACAAAACGCAACAGAAGCAGATATTATTTCTGAAGATTATGTTGTAGAAGGATATGTAGCTTCTACTGACGTTACAGGTAATATTTATAAACAAATTTTTATTCAGGATCAACCTTCAAATCCTACCATTGGGTTCGAGATTGATGTAGATAATTCTTATTTATACACAGATTGGCCTGTTGGTGCTAAGGTGAAATTGAATCTAAAAGGACTGGTAGTGGTGAAGTATAATGGTGCGAATAAAATCGGTCAGTACGATCCAACTTATCAAGGAGCTGGACAAGTAGGTAGAATTAATCCAACTAAACTTTCTAAATATATGGCAAGACAGTGTGGAGCAGACGGTTTTCCTATCCTTGCAACCATGGTACCGAAAGAATTTAATTCAATTAGTGCGGCATTAGCATCTACCGGAAATATTAATACATTAGTAAAAATTAACAATGTTCAGTTTAATACACCAGAACTTACTAAAAACTTTACTGATGTTGGTGGGTATGCCTCAGGATATGACAGAAATATAATTGATCAGTCTGCAGGTTTACTTGTTCTTAGAATTAGTGCTTATGCCAGTTTCTCATCCAATGCAATTTCTCCTAAGTACCAAGGTAGTGGAAGTGTTACTATGATTTTGAGTAAATATAATTCAACACCACAAGGTTACATAAGAGGCTTAAGCGATCTTGATTTGAATGGAACCCGTTTCTCTTTTGATAATTTGGAAAATTTTGAATCGTATGCGACTTCAACTGATACCTTCTTACCAAAGTACTACAACTTATCAGTTACAGGAAGTAAGAAATGGTATGTCCAAACTTATAATAGTAATAAGTACATTCAAATTTCAGGTCTTAATGCAGGTTTAACAAAAACACAATTCGCAATTCCTGTCGCAGATTTTGCAAAAACCAATAAAGTGAGTTTCAAAACGAACGCTGGATATTATAATGGAGATGTTCTTAAAGTTTACTGGTCTAGTAACTATAACCCGGCAACGCCTTCTGCTGCAACGTTAAATGACATTACAAACCAATTTGATATTTCTAAAGGAAAAGTTGTTGGAGGAACTGGTTCTAACTATGAAGATTCTTTCAGACCTAGTGGAATTGGTAATTTGCCTACTAGTACAACTGGTTCAGGATATATAATCTTCGAGTATAACTCTAATCACTCTAGTTCTAACCCAAGTGGTATATCAACAGTTATGCAATTGGACGATATCAATATATTCTAATCTGACTGTTTAGAATAACTAATCAATAATTACAAGCCGCCTCCGTAAAGCTAGATACTTTTAGGGGCGGTTTTTTATTGGGGCTAACTCAAAAATTTAATTGGTGGTAGAAACTTTCGTGTCAGAGACAGGTAAAGTCTCAGCCTTTGTCTCATTAAGTGTTTTTTGCTCCTTTTTTTCTTTAGCTTCCTTCTCAGCCTTTTCTTTCTCAAGCTTTTCTTCCTGCAATTTTGCAATGGCAGCAAGACTATCTTTTTCACGTTTTATAGCAACAGCATTGATCCTCGCCATTACACTTTCAGACGTTGCTCCCGGACCGAAAGAATCAACCGTTGTAGTATCATAAGTAATTTGCGGAGCTTGCTCATAATTTTCATTTATGGCAGACGATGACTCGTTTTTGGAGCAGGAAAATAACATTGCAGATAATGCAGTTATAGCAATACGTTTCATATGCAGATTGTTTTAAAGGTCATTTATGTAATCGCCAAATCATAATAATGGTTTATATTTTCTAGTTATTGCGATTCATAAAAACAAATATCGAAAATTATTTGACACGAAATTCTGCTATCACCGGAAAATGATCCGATATCCTGACACTTCGGTCAACTTTATAGCTAATAGGATCAATAGATGACGAAGCGAAAAAATGGTCGATTTTTAGGGGAAATTTAAAGTCGTGAAAGCTTGTGCCGCTGCCTTTTCCTACTTTTAGAAAAACATCCTGAAGCCCTTCGGATATTTTATAATACTCGTAAGAGTTAGGGACAGCGTTAAAATCGCCGGCAATAATTACAGGAAAAGGTGAACTTTCTATGAAACTCTTGATAGGAATTATCTGATTTTGATGTTTCCGGAAGGTGGGAATCAGCATGTGAAGAATATTTTTAAACTTCTTCTCGTTTTCATTGAGATTATCACTGGGTTTAACCATTTGTTTTTCAATATAAAATGGTTCCATATAGACATTAACAAATCGGATAACTTTATCATTTACCTTGATGTCAGCAAATATACAGCGACCATTTTTTGCGTCAGTTTCTACAATATCGCTTTTAAGGATTGGAAATCTCGATTGTATTTTGACAACAGGAAAACGGCGCTCAAAATATTCAAAGCCTTGCAGGTTTTCACCACTTTTGTATTCTTGAGTGAGAACTACATCCGCTTGTTGCTCATTCAGAAAACGGTAAATATTCTCATCACCGAATTTCCCTGATTTTCCGTTGAGAGAAATAACTTTAAGATTCGGAATTTCTTTCTTTGCAGGTGTATAATTGATCCAGCGTCTTACAGGCGTGATAAAAAAAAGCGTTAAGACAAGAAAGATTGCAGCTCTTTTTCTCCAGCTGATGATCCAGAAAATCAACAATAAGATATGTAAAATAATAAGTATCGGAAACGCAAGTGAAAGCAGGTCAAGCATCCCAAATACCTTAGGCGAAATATAAGCGTTCATTATAGTGCCAAAAAGCATTAAAACTATAATGAGGTGAAAAATGCTTATGATTAAACGTAAGATTCCCATTATTGAATCCTGTCTCTGTTCTTTTTCCAGCTCCAGATATAGAGAAAACCGATTAGCGCACCACCAAGATGGGCGAAATGGGCAATATTATCTCCGCTAAACTGCCTGAATCCTAAAAATAAAGATACCACGATGATGATAGGCGTAAGATATTTAGCTTTTATAGGGAATGGAATAAACATAAACATCAGCTTAGCATCAGGAAACAAGGTGGAAAATGCGGCTATCACCCCAAAAATAGCACCGGAAGCACCAACCATCGGGGTTTTAAGAATGATGAAAAGTTGCTGAGCAGCATCTCTTACCGCCTCGGAATTAGTACTAATTGGCATTTCTCCAGAATAACTATTATCCGCATACTTATATATTTCGTGGATGTCATAAGCCTGACTTGTCAAAAAATTAGTGATCTGACTCACTTCATAATAATTCCAGATGTTGTACAATGCAAAACCTCCTAAGCCTGAGGCAAAGTACAGAATCAGAAACTTTTTCTGTCCCAGAACCTGTTCCAAAACTGGTCCGAAACTCCACAATGTCATCATATTAAATATGATGTGAAAAAGTGTTCCACCAGGTTCTCTGAAACTTGAATGCATAAACATATGTGTAACTACCTGCCAACTTTCAAAATTTGGCGACAACGGAAAATAACCTGAAAATTTGTCGTAAAATAGAGGGTATGAAATAAAATTACTAACAAGATAAAAAATTATATTGATGATGATAATATTCTTCGTAGCAGGTGTCAGTTGTGAAAACATAGTTTAAAATTTATTTTTGAAGTCATCAAACGGCACTTCCAGCCAGCATTTTTTTCCGTTGACCGTATATTGCGGAAAACCAAGATCAATGAAATCTTTGACCAATTGCTCAACTTCCGTTTTATATATGAAATCGAATTTTGATTTGGTTTTTAGCTTAACCCATTGGTATTCAAAATATTCATAGAAGTCTTCTTCTGTTCTGTATTCCAGGACTTCAAATATTTTTTCTAAAAATTTGATGACTTGTGATTCTTTTAACGCTTCCGGGACAGCTTCAATTCTGAGAACATTTTCCTGAGCCAATGTCATCTCGAAACCGAAATCCGGCAGGTATTTTTTGATCGACTTGTATTTATTTTTCTCGATTTCATTAAGATGATATTCCAATGAAAACAATAAGCTTTGTCCGGCTTTTTTAGTAGGAAGATTTTCCTGATGAGAAGACATCAGAACTCTGTGCATCCTGCCAAGATCCAGCATATAAGTTTGTCCATCTTTGTTGAGCAGCCAGTAGCCATTTGGAAGACGGAATAGATCCTCGTCCAAGTCGTCGTCTTCAAAAAGATTGATTTTAGAGGGCGCTGCCGTTGCCGTAACATCATAAAGCTCAGTTAGATTAATGATTTCTTCGGTAGATGTTTTCTGCGCTGTAAAAGGATTAAAATCCCGATCTACATTAATGGCGGAAGGCATTGGAGAACTGTGGTTGCTTTTGCTCGGCGTTGGCGCAAAAAAAGCTTCCATTTTCGGGTCTCTTTCGAAATCGAGACTTGGTGCAACGTTATAAATCCCTAGTGAACGCTTGATGGTGGAACGCATCAGGGCAAAAATCAGTGCTTCATCTTCAAATTTCACTTCCGTTTTCTGGGGATGGATATTGACATCGATTTTCTCCGGCTCCAATTCTAAGTAAAGAAAAAATGAAGGAATATAGCCTGGCTGGAGTAGTCCGTCAAAGGCTTCCTGAACAGCTTTGCTTAGATAAGCACTTTTGAAATATCTTCCGTTGACAAAGAAAAACTGCTCGCCACGAACTTTTTTGGCACCTTCGGGTTTGGCGACATAACCTTGCAGATTCACCCACCCAAGATCTTCCTTAATTGGAATCAGAAGCGGTTGCAGTTTCCTTCCGAAAACATCTACGATGCGCTGCATCTGTCCGCCTTTTCTAAGTTTAAAAATCGGTTCGTCATTATGGAATAATTCAAACTCGATGGATTCGTGGGCGAGTGCAACACGCTGAAATTCGTCAATGATATGACGGAATTCTACATTGTCATTCTTCAGGAATTTGCGTCTTGCCGGAACATTGTAAAAAAGATTCTTAACGGAAAAGTTAGAACCTTCGACAGTCTGTACAGGCTCCTGAAACTGGAATTGTCCACCTTCGATGTAGATATTGGTTCCGACGGGCAAATCTTTTTGTTTAGTCTTTAACTCAACCTGAGCCACAGCGGCAATCGATGCCAAAGCTTCGCCCCGGAAACCTTTGGTCGCAATTTTAAAAATGTCTTCTGTAGCGCGGATTTTGGATGTAGCGTGACGTTCAAAAGCCAGCCTGGCATCTGTTTCCGACATGCCAATGCCGTTATCCACCACCTGAATCAGATTTTTCCCGGCATCGCGAACGATAAGCTGGATTTTGTCTGAGCCCGCATCCACGGAATTTTCCAACAGTTCCTTAACAATAGAAGCCGGTCTTTGCACCACTTCTCCTGCGGCAATCTGATTGGCAACGTGATCCGGTAAAAGCTGAATGATATCTGACATCTGTAGAATTGAACTTTCAAAAATAAGCATAACTATCGAGTAGTAAAAGTTAAATAATTATAAAGAACTTGGGAAAATAATGATATTTTTGAATTTCAGATAATTAAAATAAAACTATAATATTTAAAGAAAATCAACAGAATCTTTGTCATTCCGGAGGAATCTCAGCAGTTTAGATTCCTCCGTAATGACAAAAAATGTGAGTTGAAATTTACAAAAACAACTAAATGAAAAGAGACCTCTATATTGATTTTGCCAAAGGGCTGGCGACAATTTCCATCATCTTCATCCATACAGCTTTCTGGAGCGGGCAGTTTTATATGCCGGTGGAAGCGCGGGTTTTTTCTTTGGTTTTTGATGTCGCATTGTTTTATGCTTTGAGCGGAATCACGTCTGGGAATAATATTGAGAAAACACTTTACAGATTACTGAAACTGCAAATCACATATATGATTTTCGTGACATTTCTGTTTTTCCTAGATTATTTCTTCAAGGTTTTTGGACTGAGTTTTTTCTCTTTTGATTGGCTGAAGGATTTCTATTCGACATTTGGAAGCAAATATGTTCCAAGAAGTATTTCTTCTGAACCACAATGGCAGGTTTTAGGGAATTGGTACTTGCACGAGTATTCTAACTGTGATACTTTCCCTGTTGTGATGGGAAGTTTCTGGTATTTGAAAGTTTACTATATCCTGACCGTTCTTTGCGTTTTGATTCTGAGATTTTTCCCGAAACATATCAATTGGTTTATCGGGATTTGTGTGGCTTTAACTCTAATATTCAATCTGTTTCCTCAATATTATCCTAATGGACAAGGCGGTTATGTTGCATTTTATATGACAGTTTTCCTGATTGGAAATAGAATGAAAGGCAAGAAAATACCGACCAAAATGATTCCTGTTTTGTACGGATTAGTTGCTGTTGCACTGGTTTGGATGTTTTGGAATTACGGAGATGATATGTTCTATAAACTCAACAAACAAAAATTCCCACCGAAGATTCCTTACATCATTTGGACATTATTTTCACTGGTAACCTTATTTGTTTTCTACAACCGATTGAAAATCACAAAACCAAATTTCATTACCAATGTCGGGCAAAATGCCATCTTTTTCTATTTCGCTCAGGGCATGAGTTCGTCTTTGGTTTATTTTCTCGTTGTTCCGATGAAAGATTCTCTGCCTTGGTATTTGTTAGTTTTGATTATTTACCCCCTGAATATTTTCTTAGCGTTTTTGATTTCCAAAGGTCTCAAGAAAGTAGATGACTTAGGTTGGAAGGTTTTGGAGTTTTTGAGAGCAAAAACAGCGTCTAAAAATCCATAAAAAAAGCGCTTGTAAAAAGCGCCTTATAAATCTTAATCGTTTTTCTTTCTTCCGCTCATTGCGACTATTGCAACGATAACGATGACGATAACACCTCCAATAATCCAATAAGTCGGATTGGTTTGCCATTCTTCAGTGGAGGTCGATGTCACATTAGTAGTTTTTACAATTGCAGAATCTTGTGCAAATGTTAAAACAGATGAGAAAATTGCTAAAAAACTAAAAATAAATAATTTAGCACGATTGATTAGAGTTGAATTTTTCATAATTTTATTATTTGGTTGATGATGATTTTTCAACATTCGTGCCAATTATTATCGTAAAGATTTTATATTTCACGATATGGTCAATGATTCTGGAAAACAAATTTTATAAAGAAAGTATTTAACAAAGCGCTCAAATCCTTATTTTTACAAAAAAAATTAAAATGTTTCGTCTCAAACTTCCTACGGACCCACGCTGGGCGAATATCGCAGAAGACAATCTGGAAGAAATCCTAACAGACCATGCCTGGTGCGAGCAAAAAGCAGCTACCAATGCCATCGGGCTCATAACAATGGTTCCGGAGCATACAGAAATGGTAACCGAACTTCTGGCCATTGCACAAGAGGAAATGGAACATTTTCATCAGGTGCACGAGATTATCAAAAAAAGAGGCGGAATCTTGGGAAGAACGCGCAAAGATGATTATGTCAATGACTTGCTGAAATTCATCGTAAAAGGAGGAAACAGAACAGATCTTCTTGTTGATAAAATGCTTTTTGCGGCAATGATAGAAGCCAGAAGTTGTGAAAGATTCAAAGTGCTGACAGAAAACATCAAGGATGAAGAACTGAAAAATTTCTACAATGATTTGATGATTTCCGAAGCCAATCATTACACCACGTTTATTGGTTTTGCAAGGCAAATCGGCGAACCGGAAAAGGTGAATAAACGCTGGGAAGAATGGTTGGAATATGAAGCGCAGGTCATACAGTCCTACGGAAATAAAGAAACAATACACGGATAAAACAGAGCTCCTTGTGAGCCATATGTGATGAATAGAAGCTTTAACGATTACCTTCGGCTTTTTCTTCGCTCTTTTATACAAGGGCTGATAATCATTGGTCCTTTTGCCATTACGGTTTGGATCATCTGGTCCATCGTTTTCAGCATCGACAATATCATTCCATCCATTTCGGAAAAATTTCCTGGACTTATTTTCTTTACCGTCATCTTCGGAACATCTTTTATCGGGTTTTTCGGAAACAAATTTATTATCGGGAGACTTATTGTAGATGGTGTAGATTATGTTTTGGAGCACATCCCGGGAATCAAATTCATCTACTCATCGCTGAAAGATGTTTTGGGCTCTTTTGTGGGAGATAAGAAAAAATTCAATGTTCCGGTTTGGGTAAAAACTAATGAGACGCCCGAAATATGGAGAATGGGATTCCTCACTCAGTCCGATATGTCAGTTGTTAATCTCGATCAAATGGTGGCTGTTTATCTTCCGCATTCTTACGCCGTTTCCGGCTGGGTAATTATTACCAAATACAATAATATTAAAGAGGTAACCGGAATGAGTGCTGCGGAGGCGATGAAATTTGCCGTAAGCGGAGGTGTAGCCGGTTTCCATTCAGATGACAACGTTTTCAAAGCACCAGAGTAGTTTTTGTTAGATGTCAGATGATGAAATTTTTTAAACTTTTTCATTGTTTGCTCTGCACATCAAGGATAAAATTCAATGTTTTGCGATGCGGAACATCCAAGTTCCTGCATCCATTATCCAACAAAATCATCTATAATGAAACTACCATACGCAGAACCATTTAGAATCAAAATGGTCGAAGAAATATATCAATCCACAAAAGAACAACGCGAAGAATGGCTGAAAGCTGCCAACTATAATTTATTTAATTTAAGAAGTTCACACGTCTTTATCGATTTGCTTACCGACAGCGGAACAGGTGCAATGAGCGACAAACAATGGGCTGCGCTGATGATTGGCGACGAGAGTTACGCCGGTTCGCGCTCCTTTGAAGCTTTACAGCAAACTGTGGAAAACATCACAGGTTTTCCTTATCTGTTACCAACGCACCAAGGTCGTGCCGCAGAAAATGTACTCTTTTCGGTTTTAGTAAAAGAAGGTGATGTGGTTCCTGGAAATTCCCACTTCGATACTACAAAAGGTCATATCGAATTCCGAAAAGCCCACGCCATCGATTGTACCATTGACGAGGCTTTTGACATTAATGACCTTCATCCTTTTAAAGGTAATCTTGATCTTGAGAAATTGGAAGCTGTTTACAAAACACATCCTAAAGAAGAAATCCCTTTTTGTTTGATTACAATAACTTGTAACTCTTCTGGAGGACAGCCGGTTTCTTTGGAAAACATCAAAGCCGTAAAAAAATTATCGGATCAATATGGGATTCCGGTTTTGTTTGACTCGGCAAGATTTGCGGAAAATGCTTATTTCATCAAGAAAAGAGAAAAAGGACAGGAAAATAAAACTATCAAAGAAATCTGTAAAGAACTATTCTCTTACGGCGACGGAATGACGATGAGCTCCAAAAAAGATGGTCTAGTAAACATTGGTGGATTTATCGCCCTGAAAAACAGAGAGATTTTTGAGAAAGCATCTAACTTCACGATAATCTATGAAGGCTTTATTACCTACGGCGGGATGGCAGGAAGAGATATGTCGGCTTTGGCATCAGGTCTAGATGAAGCAACAGAATTTCCTTATTTGGAAAGCAGAATCTCTCAAGTAGAATACTTAGGCAACAAATTAATGGAAGCCGGAATTCCCGTTCAAAAACCAATCGGAGGACACGCTGTTTTTATTGATGCGCTTAATTTTTTACCCAACATAAAAAGAGAAGAATTTCCAGCACAGACTCTGGCAATTGAACTTTACAAAGAAGCCGGCATACGTGGCGTGGAAATCGGAACATTATTGGCAGACCGAGATCCTGAAACCAGAGAAAACCGTTATCCAAAATTAGAATTATTGAGGTTGGCAATCCCACGAAGAACTTACACAAACAATCATATGGATTATGTTGCTGTAGCCGTAATCAATGTTTTTGAAAGACGAAACGAAATCTATAAAGGTTATAAGATAAAACGTGAACCGGAGATTCTGAGACACTTCACTGTTCAATTGGACAAAGCATAAAATAACAAAAAGAGAGCAATTTCAATTGCTCTCTTTTTTAATTTCTATCTTTCTTCTCTCTTTTAAATTGTTGCGTGGTGGCAGATTGCTGTCCAGGCTGTTCCAATCCCGGTCTGCCCGGGCCAGAAGCAGGTGCAGATAATTTCATCTTTTCTTCCATTTCCAGGTCTTCCTGTGTTTTAGGGTTTTCCTGTGTTGAGCTTTGGGAAATAGTGTTTCCGGACTCGTCCGTAAGTTCCATTTTTACATCACTTTTCAAAAATTTGAGAAGATCTTTTGCTTTTTTACCTTCCGGCGTATTGCCATAATTTAAGGCGATTTGTTCCAACTGAAGTATCATAATCTCTTTACCAGCTGTTTTGCCGCTGTTGTAAGCATTCAGTAAGTAGAATTTAGGAACCAGTGCGTCTTTCGGATTATCTGCAATGGCTTTATCAATCATTGCAGAAGATTCGGAATATTTTTCAGTCAAGTAAAGTTTGTAGGCATCGGCATACAATTTCTCAACGCTTTCTGTGGACTTATTGAAGTCTTTGCTTTTCGGATTTTTTACGAATTCTGCATAAGAAGTATAAGGATATTTTTGCAGAATAATCTGTTTAGCTCTTTCTGCATCGGCCGGATTTTTTTCATAGTTGAAAATGAAGATGTTATAAAGTGCCATAAGATCAGTTTCTTCATCCGGCTTACTATCCACAAGATCAAATAGGGTTGTAGTTGCAAGCTTCGTGTTTCCGAAGAAATTTTCATACATCCTTCCCATCCCAAGACTTGCGGTATCTCTTTGTTTTTTTAGATTGGCTAGTTCTTGTTTGGAAGTCGGGATTTTTTCGATATAAAATTCGGGTTCCAAACGTCTGGGATCCGGCACATTTGCAATCCCCAAAGCTTCATTCTTCATATCTTCTATGGTAGCAGCTTTTGCGGAATAGCGCCAGTTGTCCTGAAGCGTTCTGTTTCCCCATACTTGTCGGAATGCATTTTCACCTCTCGGAATGTTGTTGGTATTGGCAAAATAAAATGTTGATCCGCCGGTATTGATTCCAAAATTCTGAAAACTGTTACTGTCTGTAGAATTATTAGCAAAAATAGAATTAGCGTTGTAATCACTGTTATCAAATCCTTTGCTTCGCTCAGCTTTTCTTTTCTCAAGCTCTGCTGCGGCTTCTTTTTCCTTGATCTTGTCTATGTATTTTGTGAAATAGTCTCGTTTCTCGGCATCTGTCATTTTTGTAAGAGCCAGAATGCTGTCATTCTTTTTCACGATATAATAGTTCTTTGACAGTTTTTTGATATTTGCCGTCAGTTCTGTAAGTCGGTCTTTTTCAGGTTTGTAGGACATTACCGCTAGTGCGCTGTCATAATAGATACCCGCCGTTAGATAATCATCTTTAGCAAAGTATTTTTTTGCCAACTCGGAGTAAGTCAGCCCTCTGATTTGTGGATCAGACTGTTTTTCTTTTAATGCTTTTCTGAAAAAAGAATCTGCGATAGAATCTTTTGTGGCAGAAGTTGCAATCAATCCACTTGCGTAATACAGCTCATTTTTCCGGGAAGCATAAGTTCCTTTTTTTGCAATTTTATCCAGATAAGCCATTGCTTCATCATAGCTGTCTGCTTTTCCGTCAAAGGTTTTAGCAATTTCTATCTGAGATTTAACCTCGAATTCATAGCTGTTCGCATATTTGTAAGCTGCCGCAAAAGATTCTCTGGCTTCATCTTTTCTATTGAGATTAGTAAGAATTTGTCCGCGCAAGTAGGCGATTCTACTTTTTATTTTTCTGTTTTTGTTATAAGTAAACGCTTCTTCCAAAACTTCAGCAGCCAATTCTTTTTTGCCCCATTTTAGAAAATTATCAGCCTGATAGACTTTTAAAATTTTCAATTGCTCTCTACTAAGTTTGATTTTTGGATCTTCTTCCAAATCGCGGAACACTTCATCTGCACGGTAATATTCCTTCATTTTGGTGTAGTTTGCAGCCTGATATATTTTTGCCAGAGGAAGACGTTTATCTTTGCTCATCGTGTTGAAGATATAACTCAGCGCATCCAGAGATTCAAGGTATTTTCCCTGATACATTCTAGCTTTTGCTAGGAGCATATAAGCATCGAAAATCTTCTTGTTTTTTTCCACGCCGCTCACAAGAACGGAATATTTACTGATGGTTTTTAGGGCTTTAGCTTCGGTAATCTGCAGGGCTGTAGCACCTTTTTTGTTAGGCTGGGAAGAAGAGAAATTCCCAGAGAAGTTTTGGTTGGACCGCAGACCTCTTGGAGCATCCATATCAGTATCATTTCCTGCGTTGGTAGACATGAAGTTCTGGATGTCTGAAATGTTATCTTCGGTTGTGTAAACCGAGATATAAGGATCGTAAAAATTGTCAATATGAGATTTGTCCCTACTTTCCATCTCGGACAGAAATGCTTCCCGGCTATTAAAAAGTGTGTTGTGAAACGTCATAAAACGGTTAATAGGTCCGCTTTTAGTCTTTTTCTTTTTGTGGCGTGGGTTACAGGCAATTACGCTTACGACGGCAAGTATGATTAGTAAATATTTTCTCATCTATTTATTTCAAAATGAAAATTGGAGTTTAATCTGTAAAAATAACGAAATTTTGCCGTGAAAATTATTTAAAGCTCTCAGTTTAAAAAATTCTTTGGAAAACAGCCTAGCTTTCTAAGTTCTTCATAAACCAGATCTACCGGAAAACCCATCACAGAATAGAAAGAACCGGAAATGTTTTTGATTTTTGCCATTCCCAACCATTCTTGGATCCCATATGATCCGGCTTTGTCAAAAGGTTTATAATTGTTGATATAAAATTTAATTTCCTCATCGCTGATTTCCGAGAACTCTACATCCGTTTTGCTGGTTTTACTGATTTCCGAATCAATTGTTTTGATCGTAAAAGCTGTATAAACCTGATGTACTTTTCCCGAAAGACTTTTTATCATTTCAAAAGCTTCATTCTCATCTTTGGGTTTGAGAAGAATTTTTTGGTCTAATGCAACAATGGTGTCCGAGGTTAAAAGAATTTCGTTTTCATTAACATCAAAAGCTTTTGCTTTCTTAGCTGAGACATATTCGGCAATCTCATCTGGTTTTAAATCTGAAGGATAAGATTCATCAACATCGATCTTAACAACTTCGAATTGATAACCTAATTGTGTCAGAAGTTCTTTTCGTCTAGGTGAATTGGAAGCTAGTAATAGGTTCATATTCAATAATTAAGCTGATTTTGTTTCTTCGTCAAGATTCCATTTGCCTTGCACTTTCATTACTTGCTCTATCACATCGCGTACAGCTCCTTTGCCTCCATAAATTGGTGAAATATAATCTGAAATTGCTTTCACCTCTGGAACAGCATTAGCAGGACAAGCTGAGATTTCTGCCAATTTCATAATTCCAATATCAGGAATATCGTCGCCCATCATTAGGATTTCGGAATCTTGCAAATTATGTTTGGATTTGAAATCTTCGTAATCAGAAAGTTTGTGGGAAGACTTCGCGTAATAATCTTTGATACCAAGATATTCCATTCTGTTTTTTACCATCGGGTCATTTCCGCCAGTGATAATCCCAATCTTGTAACCTTGCTTCAAAGATTGGACAACTGCATAACCATCCAAAACGCTCATTACACGAGACATATTCTGATCCGGTAAAAGGTAAACGCTTCCATCGGTAAAAACACCGTCAACATCAAAAACAAAAGCTTTTATATTTTTAAGTTTTGGTAAATAACTCATTTTGAATTTTATTTAGAAATTTTGCATAAAAAAGTCCTCTCGGAAGAGGACTATAAAAATAGTGTTTTATGTCTAATTAAGGGTAAAGTGCTGGTTCAATTTTGTTATTATTGTTTTTGATTTCCTCTCTTTGATTTTTTTCCATCGCCCGCAGAACTTCTGAAGGTTCTGACATCATTTTTCCGTGAATATTCAGCGTTAGCTTCATATTTCCCTGTGATAGCATTTGGCGCGTGTCTTTTACAGGATCATTTTTGTATTCTTTCCATTGTTTTTTAAACTGCTCCTCGGAAACTTCGATTTCTTTTCCGCCAGGAACACCGAATGTTTTTACAACAATCCCGCCGCGTGTACTTCCGATTTCTTCTTTTTCGATTTTCACAACTTCATCAAACTTTTTGCTTCCGGCAAATTTGAAACTATGTGTTCCTGTAGAATCTTCCATTTCCAAAATCAAACCCGGTAATCCTGAAAATTTATAAGGGCCATCCTGAAAAGGAAAGTCCTGTGAAAACCAAGCCGTCCAAGTTCTTCCGCCGAAGTCGAGTGTGGCTTTTTGAACTTCGAATTTATCAATCGTTTTCTTATCGGGAAGTATTTTCCAAACCATAGGATTTTCATTTTTAACACTGAATCTAGAATTACCGATACCCGTATGTAAAACGATATTAAAATCAGGATAGGATTTGGAAACCGAAAATCCTATTTTCCCTCCGTTTCCGCCACGGTAGTTAAAATTGGTGGAACCTGTCGCAATTTGCTTTTTGAAATAAGCATCCCTTGTAGAATCGCTCACAAATTTTTGTCTGCTGTAGAAATTGCTTCCGTCTTTTTTGATATCCAAATACATCAACTCTTTCTCAAGCGAATCTTTCTTTTCGAGATTAGAAGCGAACTTGTATTCGTACATAATCCTTGTTCCTTGAGCAAATGATAATAAGCTCACTGTAATCATCAATAATGAAAATATTTTCTTCATAACTAAAAAATTAGTGATTTAAAATTAAGAATAATAAAAAGGCAGACAATAAAAAGTTGCGCTGCCTTTTTGGTTATAATAAATAGTGTGTTACTTGAAATTGAATTTTACAGTGAACATAAACTGGCTTGGACGGATATACATTTGATTGGTTGTAACAAGTTGTTGTAAAACATCCACATTTACAGTTTCATAAACTTTTCTGTTTGCGATATTCAACCATTTGAATTCGAAATCAATTTTTCTCTTAACCCAAGTGTATTGGTAAGATAAATCGAAGAAAGAGTTTCTAAAGTTTTGTCCACTTGCCTTTGTAGAAAGATCATCCCAGTTGAAACCAAAAGTATGATTGTCGCTTGGATAAATATACGCTGCTAGATTATGATTCCAACCGCTGGATTTGAAAACTGTATTGTCATTTTTGTTGGTGTTTTTGCTCCAGTTCAGATTGATGTTATAATCTAAACTAAACCAACTGAAATATGTGTTGTTAAATTTGATCCCCAGGGTTTGTCTACTGTTTGCAGACTCTCTTAGATCGGAATTAAAATAAGAGAAAGAATTGGAATCTGTATTGGTACCGCTTATAGATAGATTGGTTTTGAATTTTGGAAAATATTTGCCAATTTCTGCACCTTCTGTCTGAGTTTTGATTGTGTTCTCTTCACTTTGCAATTCTAACTCTGAGATGAAACCATTAGTTTTATAACTTTCTATTAAGTTTCTTTTGTTGGTAGAATAATTATATCTCACATTGAAGAACAAATTATTCAAAGGGTTTCTATACTCTAGTCTGGAGCCAATCATTCTGCTCAAATATTCTGGCATCTCAATATTTTCACTAAATCTTTTTTGCAAATTAGTAGGACTTGTCAGCATATTTCCGCCATACAAAAATCCAAAGTTTCCAAAATCATAAGATTGATTGGCGAAAGCCCAAATTTTGAAAAAAGATGCAAAGTCTAAATTTGCAAACAAATTAGGTTCAAAAACAGTTTTACTTTTATCCAAATAATTTTGTCTGATATTATCTTTGTAAGTAATACCATAGAAATTCATGGGAAGCGTTAGGTTTAGGTTGAAGTTTTGAGATTTGAAGTTAACACCAACTTGAGTATATGGCATTACTTCGTTCCAATCCATATCATTTTGTCTATCTGATCCAAGGAAATAATTATTATTATTAACCTCTCCTGTAATAGCAGATTTTAAATTGTTAAAATTCATATTCAAACCAAACTCAGGAGTGAATGTCCATTTTCTATAAGAGAAACCTACAGAAGCAGAATGATTAACTTCAAGAGTTTTGGATATGGCATATTGTCTGATTTTATCAAAATTACTGAATCCGAAATTTTCCATATAATTTCCTGGAGAAACGGTGAGCGTTTGTTTATCTTTTTGATACTTAACGTAACTCATAAAATTAACAAGTTTCTCTTTCCAAGGAATAATTGTGCTTAATGAATTTTGGAATGTTCCGGTTGGAGAATCTAAAGACTCATCTGCAAATTTATGGATTGGTGTGGCTGTAGGATCATTCAATGCTGGAGGTAGATTGTTGTCTACATTTGCACGGTCTGTATTCCAGAAGCTGTTCCAGGTTGTTGTATTTTTGAAGAAACCCTTTTTTGCATTCTTTGTGAAAATCAATTCACCCTTGGCAGCATTGTCATAAAATCTGTTGTTGGTACTCGATACAAATGTACCACCATTTGGAAGTGTTGGGACTGATATAGAACCAGCTCCATAAACTTTTGTTTGCAAGTCTTCTCTTTTGATACTGTTATTGGTGTAGGAAGCATTCGCCTTCAATTCCCATTCTTTATTTTTGAAAGGACTTGTTAATAAGTTCGCAGAAAAGAAGTGAACGTTATTCAACAGGTATCTTTTTTCAGGAACATCTGGTACGCTTGCAGTTTCTATATTAGTCCAGGATTTTTGACCAGCTTGTGATCTTCTTCCTTCCCAGCGGCTTCCAAAACTTAACAGATTACCTTCTTTTTCTACACTTTCTCCATTGTTATTAGCTTTGTAATTAATAACCCATTGGTTTTTTTGTCCAAAGAACATCGGGGTTAATTTCACATTCCAAAGTAATGGACTGAAACCTGCACCAATCTCTCCACGACCTGTTATTGTCACCGATTTTTTTAGTTTGATGTTAAGAGCGGCTTGTTCAGAAGGAACTTTATCTCTTAAGATGCTTACTGGCTGGTGGTTTTCCAAAACCTCTACTTTGGAAACCGCATCTTTTGGTAACGAGTTATTAATGGTTCCATAGCCACCTTCCATCAGGTCTTTTCCGTTAACATAGAATTTGTTGATAGCCTCGCCTTGATAAAGTACAGTTCCATCTTTGTTAACCTCAATCCCTGGGATTTTCTTTAAAACATCGGCAAGAGTTCTGTCATTTTTATTTTCGAATGATTTCAGATCATAGGAGATAGTATCACCTTTTTTGGTGATTAATTTTGTTTTCAGTCGCACTTCCTGTATTTCCGTTGCCTGAGAATCCATAGAAAAATTGATTTTCTGATCTTCATTTTTGATGGATTGTGCAATTGGTCTTTGGTTGAATGCTTTGATTTTAAGATCCAGATTGTTCTCGGATGAGTTGAAAGTTACCTTATATTCTCCTTTCGAGTTAGAAATCCCGTAGGCAAGAATGGCATTTTTGCCGGGTTCTTCAATCGTTACACTGGCACTGGCTAGTGGTTTTCCGTCACCATCATTGATGATTCCACTTATTGTCTTTTGGCCGAAAACAGCAACGGTAGAAATCAGCATCATAAAAACTAATAGAATTTTCTTCATAATTAAAGATTATATCACTAAAATGTTAGTAAAAAAAACGAGTGAATTGTTACAAAATTTTTTATTTATATCAATAAAAATTCAGAACCGTTAAAAACAAAACAAATCATCACACAAAATAATGATTGATATTTCTTACTTATAGTTATTAAAAAATACGATTACTGTTTTTTTATTTTGTCAATCGAAAATTTAATAAATTTGTGCCTTAATATTACATTAACATGGGAATCATTCTAAAACCAATTGATATTGTAGATGATATTACCAAAGAAGAGTTCTTTGAAAAATACCTGAAGCCGCGCAAACCGGTTATCATAAAAAATATGGCGAGGAAGTGGCCGGCTTATCAGAAATGGACGATGGATTATATGAAGCAAGCCGTAGGTGATGTAGAGGTTCCTTTGTACGACAGTTCCAAGGCGGATCCGGCTGCACCCATCAATGCGTCTGCTGCGAAAATGAAATTTGCAGATTATATTGACCTTATCGAAAAAGAACCGACAGATCTCAGAATATTTTTGTTCGATCCCATAAAACAGGCTCCAAAATTACTGGACGACTATATTTTCCCAAAAGATCTGATGGGCGGTTTTTTGGATAAATATCCGAATATGTTCTTCGGAGGAAAAGGTTCGGTGACATTCCTTCATTACGATATTGATATGGCGCATATTTTCCATACGCATTTCAATGGTAGAAAGCATATTTTGCTTTTCGATTATAAATGGAGAGACAGACTTTATCAGATTCCTTATGCTACTTATGCTTTGGAAGATTATGATATAGAAAATCCTGATTTTACAAAGTTTCCTGCTTTGGATGGCGTAGAAGGAATCGAATGTTACCTAGAACACGGCGACACGTTATTTATGCCGACTGGATGGTGGCACTGGATGAAATATCTGGACGGGAGTTTCTCAATTTCTCTCAGAGCCTGGGACAAAAGCTGGGCAGTAAAAGCACACTCTCTTTGGAATCTGACTGTACAGAGAAATTTTGACAATTTTATGAAGCGAAATTTCAAAGCAAAATATATGACCTGGAAAGAGAAGAAAGCCGTCGAAAGAGCCAACTATGCTTTGAAGCGTGGGCTTCCGAAAAGATAAAACATAACCCATTATTAAAAAAAATAAAATGCAGCTAAAACTAATTAGCTGCATTTTTATTTCATTTGAAAAGGAATTAAACCACGCCTTGTGCAAGCATTGCTTCAGCCACTTTTACGAAGCCTGCAATATTAGCACCTTTTACATAGTTCACGTAGCCGTTTTCTTCTTTTCCGTAATCTCTACAAGCTTTGTGAATACCTATCATAATCTCTTTAAGTCTTGCATCAACTTCTTCAGAAGTCCAGTTTAGTCTGATGGAGTTTTGTGTCATTTCCAATCCGGAAGTTGCAACACCACCAGCGTTAGATGCTTTTCCTGGTGAGAACAACACTTTATTGTCCAAGAAGTAATTGATCGCATCCAGCGTAGAAGGCATATTTGCAGCTTCTGTTACACAGACACACCCGTTGGCAACCAGTTTTTTGGCATCTTCCAAATCAAGTTCATTCTGAGTCGCACAAGGGAAAGCAACATCACACTTCACTTCCCAAGGACGTTTCCCTGCGTGGAATTCTGCCGATGGATATTTGGTCACATAATCTTCCGCTCTGTTATTTCCTGTAGCTCTAAGTTCTAATAGATACTCAATTTTTTCTCCGGAGATTCCGTCTTTGTCATAGATGTAACCATCAGGACCAGAAATAGTTAGTATTTTCCCGCCTAGTTCTGTGAATTTTTTTACAACACCCCAGGCTACGTTTCCAAAACCTGAAACAGTTGCTGTTTTACCTTCGATTTTCTCACCAATGGTTTTCAGCATCTGCTCGGCAAAATAAACCACACCGTAACCTGTAGCTTCTGGTCTGATGAGTGAACCACCGTAAGCCAGACCTTTTCCTGTCAATACACCAGTGAATTCATTTCTTATCTTTTTATACATCCCGAAAAGATAACCAATTTCTCTTGCGCCTACACCGATGTCTCCTGCAGGAACGTCCGTTTCTGGGCCTATATGTTTGCAAAGCTCTGTCATGAAAGCCTGGCAAAAACGCATCACTTCCATATCGGATTTACCTTGAGGGTCAAAATCTGAACCGCCTTTCCCGCCACCCATTGGAAGCGTAGTTAAGCTGTTTTTGAAAACCTGCTCAAAAGCTAAAAATTTTAAAACACTAAGGTTTACCGTCGGATGAAATCTGATTCCGCCCTTGTATGGACCGATCGCTGAGTTCATCTGGATTCTGAATCCTCTGTTTACCTGAATCTCGCCCTTGTCATCAATCCATGGAACGCGGAAAATAATTACTCTTTCCGGCTCTGCCATTCTCTCTAGCAGCTTCATTCCGGTGTATTCTTTTCTTGTAGAAATAAAAGGAATAACTGTTACGGCAACTTCTTTTACTGCTTGGATAAATTCTGGTTCATTAGGATTTTTGGCTTCGATTTTTGCCATAAATTCCTGAATCTTTTGTTCAACGTTATAGTGCTCCATTGTTCTATAATTATGACAACAAATTTAATTTTATTTTCAAATTTCGCAAGTGATATTTTCAGTTTTATTGAAAAATTAATGATATTACATATGCTTTTTGCTAAATGTATAATTTGTTGTCCTATGTTAAGAAATTTTGAATCTAATGTTACATTGTTTCAAGTTTTCGGAAAGCGGATTCTAGTAGTTAGGGAGATATTGCCTGCCGGAAAGACATTTGATGTGGCCATAAAGTTCCAAATCCAAAAGAATAGGTAAGAGCTTATGATGTTGGATTTTAGTTTTATCTGCTATTTCGTCCAGCGAAAGTGCTTTCTGATGATCCAGAATATCTAAAATCTGCTGGTGTTCTTTTCTCTCGGGATTCAGTTTTACAATGGGCATCTTCTCTGGAAATAACTCTGGCTGGACAGAAAAATTTAGATTATCAATTAATGACTTGATATTGACAATAGATTCTGCTTTATTCTCAGCAATGAGCTGATTACATCCCTGGCTATACAGATCTGTAATTTTTCCTGGTAATGCAAATACATCTCTGTTATACGAATTGGCATAGCTTACCGTAGTTACAGAGCCGCCGCCAAATGCAGTTTCGACAACAATAAGATGCTGGGATAATCCTGCAATAATTCTGTTCCGTTGTAAAAAATTCTCTCTGCTTATATTGTCAAAAGTGCAATATTCAGAAATCAGTGCACCATCATTTTCCAATATCCTATTTGCAAGGTTCTTGTTGGAAGCGGGATAGATTTTGTCAAGACTTTGTGCCATCACAGCCAATGTAGGAATATGATTATGAAGAGACTCCTCGTGCACACAAGTATCTGCGCCCAAAGCTAATCCGCTTACAGTACAAATGTTTGTTCCAGCTAGTCCAGTCAGCAGTTCTTGGATGAACTGTTTACCGTATGATGTGAGCTTTCTGGTACCTACAATGCTGAGTGGATTGAGATTATATATTAATTTTCCTTTGTAAAATAGAATAGCAGGTGCATCATCACAATTTGAAAGATGTTTTGGATAAGATGAATCATTATGAGAAACAATACTGATGGATTTTTGCTCGCAGAATTTAAGTTCCTTTTCTGCTTTTAAAAGAAATTCTTTCTTGCCGATGTCCTGTGTAATCTTTGTCCCAATACCTGAAATTGATAGCAGATTTTTTTTCGGAGTTTCCCAGACTGCTTTTGCAGAACCTTTTATCTGGATAAGTTTTCTCAAGTTGGTATTGCCAATGTTTTTACATTGTCTGAGTGCAAGGATGTAAAGGTATTCTTCCGGAAACATATTTCATTTGTGTATACCTACGAAGATAAAAACTATTTTTCTCTTTTCCGAATTTCATCCAGATATTCCCAGATATTTTCCTGCTTAAGCTGAGGTAATTCTTCAAAATCCTCCGGATGATTGGCAATATATTCCTGCCACATCTTGTCATCACGCTCGTTGTAATAATTAGGAAATTCCCAAATAAATTTTCTTTTTTTCTCTTCTCCTATTTTTCTGAAAAGTACAGCAAGAATAATTCCTGTAATACTGCCAGCCAGGTGCGACTGCCAGCTGATCTTACTTGGTTCTTCCAGCTGTGTAAAAAACTCTTCCGGAAAAATCCCCCAGATCAAGCTCCCATAGTACAATGCCACTAACAACGATATGGTGAGCAGTTTCATATTCCAGCGGAAAATACCACTGAAAAAAATAAAAAACGCTAGCATATAAACCAATCCGCTTGCGCCAATGATGCAGTTATAATTCCATTTTCCAGTAACGAGATCAATGGGTGGGAGCATCCAAACCAATAATCCTGAAGCAATCCAGCCGATCAGGAAAATCCGAAATGCTATTTTGGGGTAAAACTCGAAAAGTAAAAATAACAAAACAGCCATAGGAAGAGAGTTTCCTATAATATGATCCAAATTGCCGTGTAGAAGTGGAGCGAGCAAAACACCTTTCAGTCCTTGTGGTAAAAGTGGAATAATAGCACCGTTACAACCTTCAAAAAATCCTAGATTCTGAAAAATGAAGAAACTCCACATCATCCCCAGCATAATAAAAGGGACTAATAATGATCTTAGATTGATAGATTTTAAAAGCATTGGTAAACCTTTGACAATTTTACAGCCAATTCTGATGAGAGGTAATTTTGTCCGTAAAAATACTTCAGCAGATGAGAATTTGGTTATAAAGTCAGATTTTGGAACAATTAGATTTATTATTTTTGCTTAAAATTTGGAATTAATGAGAAAGGTATTGGTATTTGTAATTATGTTTTTGGGATGTTTTATGCAAGCTCAGGTTGTTGATTATCAGAAAATAATTGATTCTATAGCCCAAAAGAAGTGGGATTCTACATCAGTAGAACTCGATAGTCTGGCGAATCCCAAAATTGTAGATATCAGATCTATCAAAAAAGATTCTGTTAAAATTACGAATAATGTGATCATTATCCCAAACTCTAATGATGCAAGTCCGCTTACGCCTTCTTCAATCCTTACATTGCCTACACTGAAACGTTGGTTTATTTTCGGACAAAATAGTCTTGTATTTAATCAATCCTCTTTTGCTAACTGGTACGCTGGTGGGAATAATAATATTGGTGTCATTGGAAAAGTTAACTATAACATTGTATATAAAAAAGACAGACATTATCTGGATAATAACATTCAGCTGGGCTACGGCTTTGTGTCATCCACGGGTCAATCTACCAGAAAAACAGATGATTATATCAATCTAATGACCAATTATGGCTATGAACTTGCGCAGCACTATTATCTATCAACAGGATTTCAGTTTTTATCTCAGTTTACTGCCGGATATAATTATTCCAACACGCCGGATCCAGTTTTTAATGATAGGATCTCGAAATTTATGGCACCCGGTTATCTGAACCTTGGTATTGGTCTTTCCTATAATCCTAACGAAAATTTGCAGATTATTCTGAGACCTATTAACGGAAAATTTACTTTTGTACTGGATAAAAAACTGCAATTTGCGGGAAATTATGGTCTTGAAAAAGACGGTCAAAGTCTGCGGGCTGAGGTAGGTACTATGCTTAATATTCTATACAAAATCAAACTTTTTAAAGATGCAACCTATGTCAATTCGGTGAATTTCTTTAGTAATTATCTCCAACATTCCGAACGTGTGGATATCAACTACACGGGTAGTCTAAATCTTAAATTCAATAAATATATCACAACTGTAGTCACTATAGAGATGATGTATGACCATGACCAGATTCAGAAACTCCAGAGAAAGCAAACATTGGGTGTTGGAATTACTTACAATCTCGGATATAAAATTGAACGGGATAAAACCAGTGTCATAAAACCGTTTGTGAACTAAGATTAAATTAAAAGCCTAAGTCAAGGTAAAAAACTATTGTTTTTGCGAGATGGTAATGTGCGATAAAAAGATAGTGTCAGGAAGAAATTTTCGTTAGGTTTAAAATGTTGATGATGATAAAAAAATCGATGTGATGATATCAAAAATCGAACTTGGAAATAATAAAAAAGCGGAGATTAATTCTCCGCTTTTTCGTTTAGCCATCCCAATTCGCCAAAATGCTTTTTAAACTTCTGAATCTTTGGTCCTACAACAGCGCTACAATAGGGCTGAGTTGGATTAGCATTGTAATAACCCTGATGGTAGGTTTCTGCTGCCCAGAATTTTTTAAAAGGTACGATTTCCGTCACATATTTCCCGTTCCATTCCTGCTTGGCTTCAGATGCCTCCATAGATTCTTCAGCTTCTAGCTTTTGGTTTTCAGAATGGTAAAAAATGGCTGAGCGGTATTGTGTTCCTATATCTTCGCCTTGTCTGTTAAGCGTGGTTGGGTTATGAAGAAACCAATACACTTCCAGCAATTGCTTAAAAGAAATAATTTTTGGGTCGAATGCGATTTGCACCACTTCTGCATGTCCTGTTGTTCCTGTACAAACTTCTTCATAAGTAGGATTGTCTTTGTGACCGCCGGAATATCCAGAGACTACAGAATCTACACCTTTCAGCATATGAAAACAGCTTTCCACACACCAGAAACATCCGCCTGCCAAAGTGGCATATTCTAAATTGTTCTTATCCATTTTTTGATTTGTTAAGGGTTTTGATTGTTTTTCCTGTCCGTTACAATTGATAAGGAAAAAGCATAGTATAATAAATAAATAACGTGTCATGTTAAGAAAAAAAATCCTTTGACTTTTCGAAATACCCATAGCAAAATTTATTCCTATAGTCAGAAAAAATCAAAGGATTTTTAATATCAATTATTTATTATTTTCCCATACCAGCGCACTAGCGCCCAGGATGGCCGCATCTGCCTCGTCCAGTTCGCTGAAAACAAGTTTTACTTTGCCTCGGAAAATCGGGAGCAGATTTCTTTCCATATGTAATTTTGTAGGTTTCAGAAGATAATCGCCGGCTTTGATAACACCGCCGAATAGTAAAATGGCTTCAGGTGAAGAAAACATCACAAAGTTTGCAAGCGCCTCGCCAAGTTTTTGACCCGTGTATCGAAACACTTCAATGGCGGTAGGATCACCCTTTTGCGCACATTCGTAAACTGTTTTTGAGTTGATTTCTTCTTCTCTATACTGATTCAGCATAGAATCTGGAAACTCTGCCCGGAACTTTTTTGCAGTAATAGCAATTCCAGTTGCCGAGGCATAAGCTTCCAAGCTGCCTTCGGAACCAGTGCTCCAATGTTTTCTTCCGCCCGGCTTCACGATGGTGTGGCCTAGTTCTCCAGCAAAACCGTCGTGTCCGTATATGAGACTTCCACCAGCAATAATGCCACTGCCGACACCTGTTCCTAGTGTAATCATTATAAAATCCTTCATTCCTCTCGCTGCTCCAAACATCATCTCGCCTAGTGCAGCGGCATTTGCATCATTGGTCATTCTGCAAAAAAAGCCGAATTTTTTTGTCATCAGCTCTGCAAAGGGAACTACACCTTTCCACCTGAGGTTAGGTGCTTGTTCTATAGTTCCTCTGTAATAATTGGCATTGGGTGCACCTACGCCTATGCCGTCTAGGTTTTTATTAGGAGAATACTTTTCTATTAGCGGATTTATATTTTGGTATAAAGCGTCGATAAAATCTTCAACTTTTTCATACTCATCAGTTTTAATGCTTCCTTTTGCAAGAATCTCACCTCTGTGATTCACCAATCCGAATTTCGTATTTGTCCCACCGATATCAATTCCTAAAGCTACTTGCTTTGACAAATCTATTAATGACATTTTGAATTTATAATTTCTAAGTATAAAAGTAAAAAAAATCCGAGAATGTTCCCCGTATTAATTAATCTATTTTAAGTTTTTATAAAAATTATTATTCTTTTTTCGTCTTCCGTACCAGATCAAAAATCCTGTAACAGGCATTGATGCAATAATCAAACTAACTATAAACGCTACAATCTTTGTTGGCAGACCTAAAATCGCCCCAACGTGGATGTCATAATTGGCGGCAACTGTTTTTTCGCCGAAATTTTTGTCTTCAGGATCGTGTCTGTGCAACAATTCTCCGGAATTTTCATCAAAAATAAGGCTGCTGTTTTTGTGATAAGAATAGGAGAGGTGCTTTACATAGACTTCAAAGTTCGGATGCTCGTGATCATCAAGATGTGGATGTCCCAAGTCCAGACTAAAGCTATAGGCATCAGGGTAAAGCTCTTTTACTTTGTCCGAAATTTTATCAAGTGTTCCTTCATTTCTCATCTCAATGGGTGCCTTGGTAGTAATTTTTGAAAAATCGGGGTAAGCTGTTTCTCCACCGGAAAAAATATAATAGATTGATGCTTGTACCACAAAAAATGCATAGAACAGGCCGGTAATCGTCAGGATCAAAGCAAAGATTGATGAATAAAACCCGAGGATATTATGAAGGTCGTAGTTTTTACGCTTCCATTGTGTAGTATCTTTCCATTGAAATCTGAAACGTTGTTTTCTGGCAGATTTATTTTTCGGCCACCACAGAACGATGCCGGTTAGCAGCATTATCAGGAAAATGATCACAGGGATTCCGACCACGTAAGTTCCCCAGTCCTGCTTTAGAAGGAAACTCCAGTGAATAGATTTAACAATGGCAAAAAAACCGTTTTTCTCATCGTAGATCTGGAGAACTTTTCCTGTGTAAGGATTGACGTAAGCCAACTTGTAAATCGGAAACTCGTCAAAATAGTTCCATTCATCAGCCTTGTGCTCATACCAGTAAAACTGATAGGACATTTTATTGTCCATCGGAATATTGACCCAGTGTATTGGAAATTTTTCCTTGGTTTGCTCGTTAACCAATTTTTCTATCTCGCGGATGGGAAGGATTTTTTTCTGGCCAATATTTATTTCGTTGTGATAGATGTATTCTTTTCTGGTGTAATTTTCTACCTCATCTTTGAAGACATAAAATGCACCTGTAATTGCAATAACGAAAATCAGTAAACCAATGGACAAGCCAAACCACAGATGTAGTTTGGCTGACCATTTTTTGAAAAACCCGGTTTTCTTTTTATGATGGTGTTTTTTTATTCCCATAAATGAGTTAAAATTTATAAGCAACTGTCCCTAAGAAATTTGCTAACATTTGAGGATTCGCGGTTGAGTATCCCGTCCAGTAATGTTCGCTGGTTAAGTTGTCTACCTTAACGCCGATTCTGAATTTTTTCGTATCGTAAAACGCATTAACATTCAAAACGAAATATTTTGGTAAGATGAAATTGCCTGTAACGTTATTATCACTGGCATAATTTCCACCGAATCCGAATCCAAGACCTTTCACACGACTATCAACAAATTGGTAGGCTAAGTTGAAATTTGCATTCCAGAAAGAACCCGCAGTGGTCGGTCTAGTTTCTGTTGATTGATCGATGGTGTCGTTGTAAGCTAAACCGCCTACTAAAGAAAAACCTTTTACTAGATATGCATTAACTTCCAGCTCAAATCCTTTGCTGAGTGTGGATGCGATTTGTTTTTGAACTGAATTCCCATTTGCTGCAACCTCTCCAGTGGCAAGCAATTGATCTTTAACCTTGATGTTATAATAAGAAGCAGTCGCATTAAACCTATTGTTAAAGAGGCTTGCTTTTAAACCGCCCTCGAACTGATTACCTCTCTCGGGATCAGATAAAGTGGTGTTACCAGCAATGTCTGAAGTGTAATAACCATTCGATTTGAATGAATTTTGGTAATTCCCAAAAATTGAGAATTTATCTTTTACAATTTCGTAAACAATTCCTGCTTTTGGAGAAAATGCAGATTGGTTGTACGCCTTTTCCTCTTTTGCGCCAACTTCTGGTCAAACTTTACCTCCCAGGAAATCATTATTTTCATAACGAAGTCCTGCCATTATGTGAAGGTTGGCTATCGGAGAGAACAAGTTGGAAATGTAACCAGAATAAGTGTTCAGATCCCTTATATAGTTCCAAGTTGAAAATTTGCTATTATCTGAATAAAGTGCAGACAATGCATTGTCATTCATTCCGGAATAATCTGCACCTGAAGCAGCTATTGTGTCAAAACTACCATTCAGATACTTATATTTTAGTCTTTCTGTCGTTCTCATATAATCAAAACCAGCAACGGTTTTGTTTTTCATTCCATTGGAAAAGTCATAATTAAAATTGAAGTTCTGTTGTATTTGAAACCAAGATTTTTTGCTGTTGTTTGTAGATTGGTCAGCTCTGGTAACATAATATTGTCCTCCGGTATACGAAATTGAAAAATAGGGATTATAACCGTCCGAATAAGAATCGGAGTTATTAATATAAGTATTGGATGTAATGTTGTCGGTGATTTTCCACTTTACATTCCCCAAAATATTGGAATTTCTAGCTGTCATATACAAGTCTTTTCCTGTGTAAGACTCTTTATAACTGAGACCAGCGAATTTTTCCAAGTCTTTCATATTATCAACATTGTTTAAAGTCTTTGGGGAAAGATAGAAAAAGTAAGGATTAGCTGTAACTCTGTTTTGGAATAGCTCGTAGTCTAGGTTCACTTGCAGTTTTTCTGACACATTCCAAGTCAGGCTCGGAGCAAAAGTAGTGTATTGATTTTTTGCATCAGGTTTAGTAAAGTTGCCATCATTGGTGTAAGCTGAATTTACACGAAAAAGCAAGTCTTTGGTAATTGGTGCATTGATATCTGCTGTCGCTCTAAAGGTGTTGTAGCTTCCCGCTGAGGCCGAAACTGCTCCAAAAAAATTCTTCACAGGCTTTTTAGTCACTCTGTTAATAAGTCCGCCGTAAGATGCTACATTACTTCCATAAAGTGTTGCCACAGGGCCTTTCAAAAACTCCAGCGTTTCAACATTAATGGCTTCAATAGTAGAAGTTACGGGCGCAACCATTCCATTTCTTGTAGATGCTTGGGAAGGAAAACCTCTCAAAACGAAAAATGACCCACCATCACCAGCTCTTCCGGTAGGATTCCACATTTTCTGTAAACCCGTTACATTTCTGTAAGCATCATCTACAGTAAAAATATTCTGATTTTCCAAAATCCCTCGGTCTATAGAAGAATAAACTTGTGGGTTTTCAATAAAGCTTATCGGCATTTTATTGGAAGAATCAGTATCTAATTTTTTTACCATTTTATCAATGATAACTTCTTCTATATTTTTAGAATTGATAGTATCTTTTTCCTGCGCAAAGATCATTGTTGATGATAACACCAAAACACTCAGAATAATTCGCTTCATATATTTAATTTTATGCAAATATATTATTTTTAATTATTCTAAATAAAACTGAATTCTGATTTTTGTCATTTTATTGAGAATTATTTTTACTGATAATTTAAATAAGAGAACTATCGTTTTATAATGTAGACTCATGTAATATTCCAAAAAAAAATCCTGCTGATTTCTCAATAGGATTATGATTCATTATTTTGCTAATAACGGTTATGCAGGGATCTCACCTTTATATAAGAAAGAAACGATCTCTTTATTTACCTGATCCACCATTTCACTAAACAGATAGAAAGACTCTTGTTTGTAAATCACTAACGGGTCTTTTTGCTCATAAACTGCACCTTGAGAAGAACGTCTTAGATCATCCATCTCTCTTAGGTGTGTTTTCCAGTTTTCATCAATGATTGCCAATGAGATATTCTTTTCAAAATCTGTAATCAAGGACTCACACTTGGTTTCATATGCTTCTTTAAGATCTGTAACAATGGTCATTGTTTTAGTTCCATCTGTGAAAGGAACTTGTATCATCTTGAACATAGAACCTTGGTTCAGAAACACATTCTCAATGATTGGATACGCTTTCTCTTTCAAAAGATTTAATCTCAGATCATAATCTTCTTTAGCTTTTTTAAATACGATATCTGTTAGTGCAGGAATTTGCTTACTTGCAAATTCTGATTCAGTCACAGGCGCTTCCATTGTGAAATGTTTGATGATCTCAAATTCGAAATCTTTATAATTTCCTGTAGCTTTGGTTTTTGTAACTATGGATGCAGCGGTGTCGTAAATCATATTCACGATGTCATACTTCAAGTGATCGCCAAACAAGGCGTTCTTTCTTCTTTTATAGATCACATCACGCTGCTTATTCATGACATCATCATATTCCAACAATTTTTTTCTGACACCAAAGTTGTTTTCTTCAACTTTTTTCTGAGCTCTCTCGATAGATTTGGAAATCATAGAATGCTGAATCACTTCACCTTCTTTATGACCCATTCTGTCCATCATCTTAGCGATTCTCTCGGAACCGAAAAGACGCATCAGATTATCTTCCAAGGAAACATAAAACTGAGAACTTCCCGGATCTCCTTGTCGGCCAGCCCTACCTCTTAGCTGTCTGTCCACACGGCGGGAATCATGTCTTTCTGTACCAATGATAGCCAAACCTCCAGCTTCTTTCACTTCTGGTTTTAGCTTGATATCGGTACCTCTACCAGCCATATTGGTTGCAATCGTCACAACGCCTGGTCCACCTGCTCCGGCTACAATCTCAGCTTCTTTTTTGTGAAGTTTCGCATTCAGAACCTGGTGCTGTATTTTTCTTAACTGTAAAGCTCTTGAAAGCAGCTGAGAAATCTCCACTGAAGTAGTTCCAACCAAAACAGGTCTTCCTGCAGCGGTAAGCTTCTCGATTTCTTCTATTACTGCATTGTATTTTTCACGGTTGGTTTTGTAAACCAAATCTTGTCTGTCATCCCTCTGGATTGGTCGGTTGGTAGGGATTACAACAACGTCCAATTTGTAAATCTGCCAGAATTCTCCTGCTTCGGTTTCCGCCGTTCCGGTCATACCGGCCAGTTTGTTATACATTCGGAAATAGTTCTGTAAAGTAATCGTAGCGAAGGTCTGAGTTGCTGCTTCGATCTTTACATTTTCCTTGGCTTCAATTGCCTGATGAAGTCCGTCTGAATAACGACGTCCTTCCATGATACGACCTGTTTGCTCATCTACGATTTTTACTTCACCATCAATTACCACATATTCATCATCTTTTTCGAATAATGTATAAGCCTTTAGCAACTGATTCATAGTATGAACACGCTCGGATTTTACTGCGAAATCTCTGTATAGTTCTTCTTTCGCTGCAAACTCTTCTTCTTTAGAAAGATTTTTCTTTTCAAGTTCTGCAATTTCTGTAGCAATGTCTGGAAGAACGAAGAATTGATTATCCTCGTTTCCTGCTGACATATATTCTACACCTTTGTCAGTTAAATCGATTTGATTGTTCTTCTCATCAATAACAAAGTAAAGATCTTTATCCACGATAGGCATATCACGGTTATTGTCTGCCATATATTGACCTTCAACTTTCTGGAGCAATGCGCGATTTCCGCTTTCTGACAAGAACTTAATCAGTTGTCTGTTTTTAGGAAGACCTCTATAGGCTTGTAGTAATTTGAATCCTCCTTCTTTAGTGTTACCGTTGGCAATGAGTTTTTTAGCTTCGTTGAAAATTGCAGAAACCGTTTTTTTCTGAACTTCTACAATTCTGTCGATGGAAGGTTTAAGCACATCAAACTCCTGTCTGTCACCTTGAGGAACAGGTCCGGAAATAATCAATGGTGTTCTTGCGTCATCGATCAATACAGAATCCACCTCATCGACAATGGCAAAATTCAATTCACCCTGAACAAGTTCGGTTGGATTAGTTACCATATTATCTCTCAGGTAATCAAAACCAAATTCGTTATTGGTTCCGTACGTAATGCTTGCCTGATAGGCTTTCCTTCTGGCATCTGAGTTTGGCTGGTGATTATCAATACAATCTATGGTCAATCCATGGAACTCATACAATGGACCCATCCACGCCGAGTCTCTTTTTGCTAGATAATCGTTCACGGTTACAACGTGTACACCACGTCCCGGAAGGGCATTAAGATAAATCGGAAGGGTACCTACAAGGGTTTTACCTTCACCGGTTGCCATCTCGGCAATTTTTCCTGAGTGCAGAACGGCACCACCTATAAACTGTGTATCATAGTGAACCATATCCCAAACCACCGGCGTTCCGGCTGCATCCCAGCTGTTTTTCCAGACCGCAGTTTCCCCTTCTATCGAAACAAAGTCTTTGTACGAAGCAAGTTCTCTATCTCTGTCTGTAGCAGTTACACGGATTTCGCCGTTCTGAGCAAGACGTCTGGAAGTTTCCTTGACCAAAGCAAATGCCTCCGGAAGGATCTCATTAAGAACTTTTTCCTCCACTTGGTAAGAATCTTTTTTCAGAGATTCTATTTTGCCAAAAAGAGCTTCTTTTTCATCTACGTTAGTCGAGTTTTTAATCTGCTCTTTTATTTCGTCAATTTGGGAAGTGAACTTAGCAGCGGCAGATTTGATTTTATCCTTGAACTCTGCTGTTTTTTCTCGCAATCCATCATCTGTCAATGTCTGGATGTTTGGTTCTGCTGCTTTAATTTTTGCGACAACTTTTTTTACTTCTTTTAGATCTTTTGCATTTTTGTCTCCCAAAAAACTTTTAAGAACTGTATTTAAAAAACTCATTTATTCAGCTTTTGGCAATTAGCGTGCGGCTAATCGCATTAATAATTGTATTTATAAAAAGCCAATAGCACGAAGCCATTAGCCAAGTGCTATCTTAATATTCGTCTTCGTTCCAAAGGAAATCTTCGTCCGTTGGATAGTCTGACCATACTTCTTCTATGGAATCGTAGATCTCTCCCTCGTCCTCTATGGCTTGCAGGTTTTCCACCACTTCCATAGGTGCTCCTGTTCTGATTGCGTAATCGATTAATTCTGCCTTGGTCATCGGCCAAGGTGCGTCACTTAGATATGATGCTAATTCTAATGTCCAATACATAATTTAAATTTTTGCAAAAGTAAAAAATTAGGTGATATTTTGTATATATTTCTGCTGATTTTCAATAATATTTAATAATCATTTCGATTGACTATAGATCTATCTGACATCAGCTATTATTTATGCGGTTTCCCAAAAACCATTCCACAAATTTTTTTATGCCATTTTGGAAGTTTGTAGTTGGTTTGTATCCAATGAGCGTTTTGGCTTTTGTGATATCGGCATTGGTTTTCAGGACGTCACCTGCCTGCATCGGCAAGATTTTTTTATTAGAAGATTTGCCCAATACTTTTTCTAATTCTGACAGCATTTCTGACAGGGTTACCACTTCATTTTCGCCCAGATTAATTATTTCAAACACTTTTTCACATCTTTCCAAATAAAGTACAGATTTCAGAATACCATCTATAATATCATCAATATAGGTATAATCTCGGGCTGTAGATCCGTTTCCGTAAAAAGGAATTTCAGCATTATTAAGGATTAATTTTGTAAACTTATGAATGGCTAGGTCAGGTCTTTGTCTTGGCCCGTAAACCGTAAAAAACCGAAGATGTATCATATCGATATTATATAGATGATGATAAACGTGACCTAATAATTCACCCGCTTTCTTAGTTGCAGCGTAAGGTGAGATAGGTCTGTCCACATTATCCGTTTCCGAAAAAGGAACTTTATCACTATTTCCGTAAACACTTGATGATGATGCATAAATAAATTTATGGATATCAAAATCTTTACAAAGTTCCCAAAGGTTCTGAGTGCCGCGGATATTAACCGCTTCATAATCCAAAGGATTCGCTATAGATGGACGCACACCGGCAAGAGCAGCAAGGTGAATAATAAAGTCAATTTTGTGATTTTTAAAAATGTTTTTGAGCCCGTCCTTGTCTCTTATGTCTTGATAGTAGAGTTTGTAATTTTCAGATTTGGAGGTGTTTATTACTAGGTTAATATCGTCTTCTTTATTTGTGAACTTAAAAGATGAAGTATGTCCTGTGGAATCTAATGTATTTCTGATTTTTATCCTGTAATCATAAAAATCATCAAAATTGTCAATGTTAATGACAGAATGTCCACTTTTTAACAGATGTTCTACTAAATGAGAACCGATAAATCCGCTTCCCCCAGTTATCAGATAGTTCATAATTTATTGTGTTGATGCGAAGATAAGAATTAAACAAAAGAAAATACCTTATAAGGCGATTCTTTTGATTTTGAAATGTGTCGTAAATAATAAGTATTAATTACAGATGCTCCACAACACTTTTTTCTCTGAAATTCAAGTTGTACGTTTTTCCAGAAGCCAGCTGATGAACAATCGTCCATATATAATTGTTTATGGAATTATTATCAACTGAATTATTTTTATAATCGCATATAGGTTAGTCATAAAAAGTATTTGATTGAAAATGCCTATTTTTAAACTTTGAAATAAAGATACAGATGCAATTCTCCGGACAGATCCTAAAAATGATTTCCCAAAACGGAAAACCAATCCAATATTACCTCAACCTGAAAAATGATCTCATTAATATGAATCAGCTTTTTGGAAAAAATATCTATATAAAGCATATTGGCTATCAATGTGTGAACTGTGGTAGTGATGAGAAGATCTACAGAATGGGGTTCTGCAAAAAATGTTTTTTCGAAAGTCCCTATGCTAGTGATACCATTATCCGCCCGGAATTATCTACAGCCCATCTTGGCATTGCCGAAAGAGATTTGGATGTGGAAAAAGAAATTCAGCTGGTGCCACATATTGTTTATCTTGCTTACACAGGTGATGTGAAGGTTGGCGTCACAAGAGAATCTCAAATCCCAACAAGATGGATTGACCAAGGTGCAACTTTCGCTTTGCCAATAGCGGTTACAGAAAACCGTTACGAAGCAGGAATGATAGAACTAGAGCTGAAAAAACATATTGCTGATAAAACCAATCCAAAAAAAATGCTTCTGGATGATTATGAAGATACGCTGGACTTGATTGATTTTCGAAATAAAGTTGCCGAATATTTTCCTAATGATTTCAAGAAGTTTGCAGTAAACGAAGATAATGTGGTAAGATTGGATTTTCCTTATGAAAAGCCTGAGAAAATCAACGTATTTACATTAGATAAAATACCAGAGTTCAGTGGAGTTCTTAAAGGAATCAAAGGGCAATATCTCTATTTTGAAGGCGGGGATTTCATCAATGTACGTGGCCACGAAGGTTATGTGGTAGAATTGGTGGTGTAAAATTGGAACGGTTTTTAGTAGTCAGTAAATAATTTATAAACAGATGAAAAAAACTCTAAAAATTTCACTCATTGTCGTAGGAAGTCTTTTAGCATTAACTGTAGTTGCCAATATTGGTTTAAGTCTTTGGCTGAAGTATAAACTTCCCGACTATCTTAAAAATAAAACACCCTATCAGATAACTTACAAGTCTCTGAATGTTGAAATCTTGAGCGGAAATATTGCTGCAGATGATATCATCATAAGAACAAAACAGCCAAATAATACTCAAGTTGCAATGTTGCATGGCTCGCTGGGTGGTATCAATATCAGCAGATTAGGCGTTATAGAATTTCTTAAAAATAAAAGGTTAGAAGCTAGTTCTGTAAAGCTTATTAGACCTAACATTACTGTCAGACTAGCGGAACAAAAAAATAATTCTTCCAAAAAAGAGCCGCTTCCCTTTACAATAAAAAATATTGAGATAGATAATGGCAATCTTGAGATAAAAAAGTCAGATCAAACCCAGTTGTTTTCAGCTAAAGATCTCAACCTTAATATTAAAAATCTGAGCCTTAATGAAAATCAGGATGAGTTGCCTTTTGCCTTAGACAGTTATGAAATTACTGCAAAAAACTTCTTTGTGCGGCTTGGAAAAGTTTATTCAGTTACCGCAACATCAATTAAAACAAAGGACGGAAAACTGGATGTATCTGATTTTACATTAAAATCTCTTCTTGATTTCAAAAATTGGGAAAGAAACTTCAAAAGCCAAAAAAGCCTTTTCCAGATCAAAAGCAAGCAGCTGGTTTTTGAAAAGCTTATATTCAGCAAAACAAAACTCAGTCTGAAAAATGCAATGCTGCAAAGCCCCGAGTTTGTTATTCATAACAGAGATAGCAAAGTGATTAAAACCAATAAAAAGAAAGCTGAATTTGATCTTGATTTCCAAAATGTTGATATTATTGATGGAAAATTATCTATTTTGAAAGCTACTGGAGTACGCTCTTTTTCTATTGCTAAGTTTAACGCCAATGTCAGAAATTTTCTGATGGATACCGAAACGTCAAAAAATAAAATACCATTTTCTTATCAGGATTATAAACTGACCGGAAATCAGCTTTTTTATGATGCCGGAAAATATTATACGATTGATTTGTCAAGCTTTGGGATGACTCCGCAGAATATTGATTGTAAAGTATTTAACTTGAATCCAAAATATTCCAGAGCAGAATTTGTAAAGATGATTCCGATGGAAAACGATTTGTTTGATATCTCTGCTAGCAGGATTCAGTTTCTTGGCTTGAAATGGAGCTATGACCATGACCAACCAGACATTCACATTAAAAATATAAAGCTCAATGAGGTAGATGCGAACATTTTCCGAAGCAAAATTCCGAAGGACAATCCTAAAGAAAAATTGCTTTATTCTAAATTGCTTAGAAATATTAAATTCCCTTTGTTGGTTGATAATCTTAATCTTATCAACTCCAGATTGGTGTACGAAGAAGACAAGCCAGACGCAAACGGACCAGGAAAAGTTATCTTTTCTAATTTTAATATGAATGTCAGAAATCTCAACTCTAATAAGAAAAAAGGAGCCGACACAAAAGTTCCGATTGCGATCAACTGTCAATTTATGGAGGTATCACCCATGAAGGTGAATTGGAATTTTGACACTGCCAATTTACACGATCAGTTTACCTTTTCTGGTTACATCAATAATCTCCCGGCTAATGATATCAATCCTTTTATAAAACCTTATATGAATATTACGGCAACAGGATTAATCACCAGTCTCAATTTTGATTTTAAAGGGAATAACGATATTATGAATGGAAAATTCCGAATCGCTCACAAAGATCTAAAAGTGAATGTGTTGGATCAAAAAACCAAGGAGAAGAAAAAGTTTTTGTCAGCAGTTATTAATCTGATTGTAAGAAAAGATTCTAAACAATTTCCGGAATCTGTTGATGTATATGTGGAAAGAAACAAGGAAAGATCGTTCTTTAACCTATTTTGGAAAGGCATAGAAGACGGTTTAAAAAAGACTTTGGTCAGTATTAATGTTGATAAAGTGAAGAAGAATGTAGAAGATGTTAAAAAAACTGTGAAAGAAACAAAAACAAAAATAAAAGAAGCTAAGGAGAATATTTCTAACACTGTAAAATAAAAGATGTTTTTCAGGCTACAAAAAAGCTCAGGATTATAGAAATCTTGAGCTTATTATTGGTCTTGTTTTGCTTCTAAAAATCATACTCTTCTCTTTCTTCAGTAGGCAAGGATTTGATAAACTCATCAAACTCGCGCCCATCATAATTACTGTCGGCACCATAAGAATCGATAATCATAGCTTTGTTTCCATATAAATCTTCCACAAGATATAGAGCGACATTATCTGCAGGGTCACTTGCTCCCTCGAATCTATACGTTCTGATGATCTTTAGATCTTCGGAGCGGTAGGATTTTTCGGTTCCGGAAATAACAAATTTTTTGTCATTCGTCATCCTTATTTCATCCGTAATTCCTTTTTCTCTCAGCTTTTCCATCACTTGCGAGAGTGTAAGCATTGGTTTTGGTATCATAATAATATTTTTTTTGGATTGATGTTTACGAATAATCAAATCATGAACCAAAAAGAAAAGACTTTACAATTTGTAAAGTCTAAAAAAATAAAAGTTATGAAAAATTAAATTGTCCCTTTCTTCTTCACAGATCAGGAAATTTATTTGTTGGCCTTATAACGCTTGTCCGGCGTTCCGTCTTTTTTAAGCATTTTATTGGCTTTGTATCGTTTATCCGGTGTACCGTCTTTTTTAAGTTTGGTATCCGGTGTGTTGGCAACTTTTGCAGCCTGTGCTTCTACGGTCTTTGTTGCCTTTTTCTCGGTCTTAGTCACTTGCTTTTTTGCTGCAGGAGCAGTGGTCTGAGCTGTTGCTGCACCTACCCCGAATGTAAGCAGAATGGCTGCTAATAAATTTTTCATTGTAATATATTGTGTTGGTTAATTATTAAAGCAAATTTAAATCAAAATTTGATTCGAAAAGAAAAACAGAAAGACTTTAACCACAAATTATAACAACTTAAAATCGCCTTAAAAAAAATCACAGCTGCCTACAATCTTAATGGTGAGAAACCCATTAAAAATTAAATCGGTAAGCGAGGCTGAAGTTCAGAAGGATTGCCTTGGAATAATATTGTTCGATGTCAGGATTTTGATTGCCGATTCTGGCATTATAAAAGTTTAGGCGCGGGCCAAAGACGACTTGCTGAAAGCCTTCGTTGTCAATCGTATAAATAGCCTTCAATCCGAAATTAAGCCCACCGTTGCCTTCAGAGAAATCTCCGGAATTGTCCAGAAAAGGACTCTTCATCCTGTATGTGCTATAACCAATGAGCTCCTCTATGAAAAATTCTTCGCTGAACTTATCCTGATGAAAGAGGTAAGCATCAAAATTATTAAGAGAGGGAGCGCCTAGGTAACCGAATTTATCGCGATACTTGACATTCGCTAGAAAATAAGTGTACTCGATTCCGAGACCAAAATTTTTGTAAATGTTGACGTTACCTCCTACACCAAAACCGTAAAAATAGTCAAAGGTCTCATTCAGAAAATTGTTGCCGAGCGCCTTCATCACCTTCACGTTAGGGTCAATGGAAAACCTGACATTCTCTGTCCAATCCTGCTTTTTTCTTCTCTGAGCATCAATGTTCAGAAAGGATATTGCCGAAAATGTGAGGAGTAAAATTTTTTTCATTTCAGAACAATATCATTAAAGATAACATACGTTTCTCCACTCGGGATTTCTATGCTAAGCGAGTCAGCGGATATCTTACAGCCTTTGGTATCTGTAGAAAATGATTTGATTTTATAATTTTTTAGCTCAAGTCTGTACGTGCCTTTATCATAAGGGCCTGCAAGAACAAAGCTTCCGCTCTCCTTGGGTAGCGTTTCCGCAATTATTTTTTTCTCTTTTACAAGGTGTATCGGATCTTCCAGAAACTTGGCGTCAGAATAGCTTATTTTTCCTTCCACATATGCGCGGAAAATCTGCGCATCATCCTCTTTGCACTGGAGAATGAGAACCGAAAGCAATACTATAGCGGATAATATTTTGAAACTGAATTTCAAATGTTCATAGTTTAAGGAATGTAAAGTTAAAACTAAATTTTTTTAAAAATCGTATATTTGTAAAACAAAATAACGGTTCCGAAAATATCTCGGAATCGCTTTTTGCGTTTATACATTAAATAATTTCTAGGCGCCATCTGAATAAAGGCACGAGAAATGATTGTTGTTTTTCTCCCGAAAGGGTATTGAGGATTAAAATGGAATTAAAAAAAATCAACCAGAATCTTTTGCCGGATTTGCTTCAGAAGCAGTTCGGGAGCGAGATTTTTTCGCAGATAGGTACCAAACAGCATATTTCGGTCAGAGGAAGTGCTGGTTCCTCCGTTTCAATTCTGGCGGCAGAACTGTTCCTAACGCAGAATAAAACCATACTTTATCTCACGGATGATAAGGAAGATGCACTTTACATCAATGCGGAAATGGAAGATTTGCTGGGAAAAGATAACATTCTTTATTTTCCGGCCACTCATTTGGAACCTTATCAAATCGAGAAAACTCAAAACGCAAATCTTGTTCTGAGAACCGAAGTTATCAATAAACTGAACTCAGCAAAATCTCCGAAAGTGATTGTTGCCTTTATCGGTGCAATGTCCGAAAAAGTGTTGAAAAAGGAAGACTTCAAAGCCATTTCGCATCACATAAAAGTGGGAGATCAGCTGGATTTTGATTTTGTGGATGAGCTGCTGAATCATTACCAATTCAACCAAACCGATTTTGTTTCCGAACCGGGAGAATTTTCTGTACGTGGCGGAATTGTGGATGTTTTTTCTTTTTCTAATGAAAAGCCTTTCCGAATCACATTTTTCGGTAACGAAGTAGAAAGCATCAGGACTTTTGATATAGAATCTCAACTGTCTCTGGACAAAATAGATGAATTTCAGTTGGTCTCCAACATGAATTTTTCGGTGGCCGGAAACAAGGTTTCATTTTTTGAATTATTACCAGAAGACAGTTTTATTGTTTCAAAAAACCTTTATCTGTCTGCACGAAGAATCAGGGAGTTCCACGAAAAAGCTTTGGAAAAGTATGAAACACTTAGTAAAGATATCAAGCACAGATCTCCGGACGAATTGTTCATTTCGGATGCAGAATTTCAGAATAAATTGATTAAGTTCAGAACCGTAGATTTCAGTTCGCAACATTTCAACCTTCCAAAATCTCAGATTATTGAACTCAACCAAACGCAGCAGCCGAGCTTTCACAAAAACTTCGAATTGCTGATTCAGGATTTGGAAGAAAAACAAGGACAAGGATTTGACACTTGGATTTCATTTTCATCAGAAAAACAGAAAGAAAGATTACAATCTATTTTTGAAGAACTTCAGCACGAGATTCCGTTCAAAAGCTTCAAATCAGAACTGCACGAAGGTTTTGTGGATTCTGATAACAAGATTCTTATTTATACCGATCATCAGATTTTCGACCGTTACCAGCGCTACAAATCCAAGGATGGATTTGCTAAGTCCGAGCAGCTGACACTCAAGGATCTAATGTCTCTAAAGGTTGGCGATTATATAGCTCATATAGACCACGGAATCGGAAAATTTATGGGATTGGTTAAAGTCAATAATGACGGGAAGATTCAGGAATGTTTTAAGTTGAGTTACAAAAATGGTGATTTGCTGTATGTCAGCATTCATTCACTTCATAAAATTTCGAAATATAACGGGCCAGACGGCAAAGAAATTGTCCTTAGCAAGCTCGGTTCGCCAGCCTGGAAATCATTAAAACAAAAAACCAAAGCAAGAGTTAAGCAAATCGCTTTTGACCTAATAAAGCTTTATGCGGAACGGAAAACTGCCAAGGGATTTCAGTATTCGCCGGATTCTTATTTGCAAAATGAGCTGGAAGCAAGCTTCCTTTACGAAGATACACCAGACCAAGAAAAAGCAACGCTGGATGTAAAAAAAGATATGGAAAATGAAGGCGTGATGGATCGTTTGATCTGTGGCGATGTCGGATTCGGGAAAACGGAAGTTGCGATTCGTGCAGCGTTCAAGGCAGCGACAGACGGAAAACAGGTCGCTATTTTGGTACCCACAACGATTCTGGCTTTCCAGCATTACAGAAGTTTCAAAGAGCGTTTGAAAGATTTCCCGGTTAATATTTCTTATATGAATCGGTTCCGCACAGCCAAACAGAAATCTGAAACCAAAGAAGGCTTGAAAAATGGTAAAATCGATATTGTCATCGGAACGCATCAGTTGGTTGGTAAAGATATACAATTCAAGGATTTAGGATTGTTGATTATTGACGAGGAACATAAATTTGGTGTGTCCGTCAAGGATAAATTAAAAACCCTCAAAACGAATGTTGATACATTAACTCTAACAGCGACTCCTATTCCTCGGACTTTACAATTTTCTTTAATGGCTGCGCGAGATTTATCGGTAATTAAAACGCCACCACCCAACAGACAACCTGTGGATACCAGTATCATTGGCTTCAGCGAAGAAATTATCCGGGATGCAGTTTCCTACGAATTGCAGCGCGATGGACAGGTTTATTTCATCAACAACAGAATCGAAAACCTGAAAGATATTGCCGGGTTGATCCAAAGATTGGTTCCGGATGCAAGAGTTATTACCGGTCACGGACAGATGGATGGGAAACAAATGGAAACGAATATCCTCGATTTCATGGAAGGGAAATATGATGTTTTGGTTTCTACTACTATCATAGAATCTGGGGTGGATGTCCCGAATGCAAACACAATTTTCATCAATGATGCACAACGTTTCGGAATGGCAGACCTGCACCAGATGCGTGGAAGAGTAGGGCGGAGCAACAGAAAAGCATTCTGTTACCTGATAACGCCACCATTCGATATGATGACTTCCGATGCGAGAAAACGGCTCGAAGCAATTGAGCAGTTTTCGGATCTTGGAAGTGGTTTCCAGATTGCGATGAAAGACCTGGAAATCCGTGGAGCAGGGGATTTGCTGGGTGCTGAACAAAGTGGTTTTATTAATGAAATGGGATTTGAGACATACCAGAAGATGATGCAGGAAGCGTTGGAAGAACTGAAGGATGATGAGAATTTTGAGAATCTTTTCGAAAATGAAGAAGACCGGAACAAACTTTTCAAATCTACCAAAGAAGTGAATATTGATACGGATTTAGAGCTGATGTTGCCCGATGATTATGTGAGTTCTACGGAAGAGCGATTGTCATTGTATCAAAAATTAGCCGATATTCAGAGTGCAAAGGAACTGGAACAATTTGAAAATGAACTGATAGACCGATTTGGAATACTTCCAGATGAAGCGATTAACCTTCTGAAATCTGTAGAGCTGAAATGGCTGGCGGCGGAAATTGGATTTGATAAGCTTGTGGTTAAGAATAAAGTTTTCCTTGGATATTTCCCTGCCAATCCTCAAGATAAGTTCTATCAAAGTGAGAAATTCAAGAAAATAATTGCGTATCTCACACAAAATCCGGCGGAAGCAACGTTAAAAGAAAAGAACCAACAGCTGATGATGCGAAAAGATAACGTGAAGAATGTGGATGAGGTGAACCTGGTTCTGAATAGGATTTTGGCTTAATAGTTTTTTTATGGTAAGATTTTTAATCTTATTAGAAATGTTAATTTCGACTTTAAAAAGTTTAAGAATTTAAGTACTAAAGAATGATTTTGCTGTTTATAAATTGAAGGTCAATTTGAAATCAATAGTTAAATTTATCTCTGTAATTCAAGATTTTGGAACTTCTTAAGATGAAAAAATTGTAAAAAATAAATTTACGATATTAAAGGATTTGATGACAGAAGTTAAAAATGAAGAAGTAGTCTTGCTTTTGTTTTTCAATAAGAAAAATGAAAATGTTATTTGTAATTTTAATCTTCTACCATATTATTAATGAATAGAATCTCATTTAACTTTTATGAAAGAATTTTAGCACTGATTTTTATAATCACAGTTTCTTTCTGCAATGCCCAAATCCAAAAATACCATTACGATAAAGAAATGATATTTTTAAGTGATGCGGCTAATGAAAGCGGAATCTCTGTTAGATTTAATTCAAAAGATAAAACTGTTCCGGTTTATTCTATCGGATTTAATTCCAAAAAAGAATCAATCAGAAACACAATTAATTTTTATTATAGTTACAGGAAAAATATCTACAGGATGGACGGCATCCTTTACAATGAAAAATATGCTGCGGCTAATGGATTCAGGACTTTCAGCGTCGCATCGCCCGTCAGGTATTTTAAGAAAGCATCAGATTCGCTTTACAATTATAAATCCTATAAAAACCTGGAAAAAAGGATTGCAAAGGATAAAGATGGAACCGAAATAGAATTGTTTGTAGCACAGTTGAATGATAATATTGACTATTCTGAACCAGCGCTTTTCTATTTGTCGGAACATTATGGTATTTCGCCAGGTTTGGGAAAAGGTGAATTGGTTGTTTTTGCGAATTATAAATTCAATTCCAGTTCAAACACGGGGGATTTTGTAGAGATTAAAGATATCAGCGCGGATTTATATCTTAACAAAAATCAGATTGAAGCACTGATTGATGACAGGTATAGGGAATTTATGCAGCAATCTCATCAAGCCAAAACGCCGGTTTATTGTTCTGTAACCGCTTTCAGTAAAAATACGGATGATAAAACAACAGAAGAACTAAATGACTTCATAGGACATATGTGTGATTATTATGATCTTTGGAGCAATCAGGAAAAATTCGAAAACTTCAACACTTATTTTGAAACAGAATATAAAAGAAGAGTTGATATCTACAGAAGAAATGGTAATCTGAGCGATAAGCAAATCAAGATTTATTCTGAGGAAATCAGTCGGTTGAAAAATCAGAACCTGAAGGAAAATTTAGATTATCAGTGATTCTAAGAAAAAAATTACCATTAAATTTAAAAAATTAACTTTGCAGACAGAAAATCAAACAATGAAAAAAATATGTTTTCTCATCTTCGTTCTATTTATCATTGCATCTTGTAGTCCTAATCAGGATATCAACGGAGATTATTTGCGGGGCGTATCTTACAGTTCAAATGGCGGAACTAATGCTACGATTAAAAATATCAAAACAGTAACAACTGTAGATGACGCCGGGGATAAAATAGTGGCAACTTATAATTACACGGGCGCCCAACTGACCAGCGTGACATCTAGTGATAATTCCTTTTCTTACCAGTTAACTTATACAGGAGTTGATATTACAAAAATTTTGTATAAATCAGTCGATGATACGGGAAATGAAATTACCAACACTCAGGTTCTTACTTACTCGGGAGGTAAGCTTACAAAATCAGAAGGTGATCTTGTGTCTGCTGGAAGCGGGACTTTTACTTCTTCAACCACCTATAGTTATGATGGCGATAAGGTAAAATCTATAACAACCAACGTAAAAGATAAAGCAACATCATCAGACAGATACACTATAAAGACAGATTATAGTTTTTCTGGATCGAATGTTTCCAACTTTAAATACAGTTTGACATACGCAGCAGGACCTATAACACAGACGCCTATAATCCTAAACATTACCTTTGGCAATTATGACAGCTACAAGAATCCTTTAGGGACATTGCCTACGGCATTCAAGCTGGTCAGCGCGCAGTTCGATTTAGAAAATAATGCGTTATATGGCTTCTCTAAAAACAACTATAAAACAACTAATATCAAAACCAATACGGATAACACAACCGTAAACTTTAGCTATTCTTATGATACTGATGGTTATCCGATTTTAGGAACTTCATCTGCGGGAACAGTTTCTTACGGATATGTAAAATAAATTTAATTTGAAATGAAATATCTGATTGTCGGCATAGGTAACAAAGGCGACGAATACGTAGAAACGCGTCATAATATCGGCTTTAAGGTAGCAGAAAAAGTAGCGGAAACAATAGATGCACCTTTCAAATCTTCCAACTTCGGACTTTTGGCAGAAGGCAAATACAAAGGCAGAAAAGTGTTTATTCTGAAACCAGACACCTATGTCAATCTTTCCGGAAATGCGGTTAAATTCTGGATGCAGAAAGAAAATATTCCTTTAGAAAATATTTTGGTGATTACCGATGATCTGGCATTGCCATTTGGATCTCTTAGGATGAAAATGAAAGGTTCTGATGCAGGGCACAACGGCCTGAAAAGCATACAGTCACAACTCAATACACAAAATTATCCCAGACTAAGGTTCGGGATTTCTGCAGACTTTTCGGAAGGCAGACAGGCAGATTATGTTCTCGGAAAATGGAATGAAGAAGAAAAAGAAAAGCTTTCCGAAAGAATCGAAAAATTTTCCCAAGCCGTACTGTCTTTTGTTTTCGCAGGCATACAGAATACGATGACTACTTTCAACGGAAAATAAGTTGACCGGATAATAAATTACCCGGCCAACTTCCCTAATTATATGAAGAAAAAATGTTTTCTATAACCAACTTACAACGCCTGTTTCTACGTCGTAGTTTGCACCTACAATCTTGATTTTACCTTCGACTTCCAGTTTTTTTAAAGTAGAACTTTGTTTACGGATATCTTCGATGGCGTGCTTCACATTGTGGTGATTCAGCCTTTCCAGAAGATCTTCATTAGAAGAAGAACGTTCTTCACCATCTTTTATAATGGTTTTGATAATCGGATCAAAATGCCCAATGAGATGATTCAGGTTATCCATTCCCATTGGTTCGATAGCTGCGGAATCTAGACCGCCCTTTAGTGCACCGCACTTGGAGTGTCCTAGAACGACAACCAGTTTTGAACCTGCGACATTGCAGCCAAATTCCATTGAGCCAAGAATGTCCTGATTCACAAAATTTCCCGCAATTCTGATGCTGAAAATATCGCCTAAACCTTGGTCGAAGATCAGTTCTGCAGATGTACGGCTGTCTATGCAACTAAGAATAACTGCAAAAGGCCATTGTCCGGCTCTGGTCGCATTCACTTGTTCCAGAAGGTCCCGGTTAGCTTTCAAGTTGTTTACGAATCTTTGGTTCCCTTCTTTAAGAAAGTTGAGGGCTTTTTCTGGTGTTATGGTTGCTTGTGTTTCGGATGTATGTGCTTTCATTTTATTTGTAATTGATTTTTAGTGATTAATTTTTTGTAGGTTTTGATATTTACATCGCTCTTCTGTGGTGTACGACTACATGAGAGTCTTGATCATTGGCATAATCCCTATAGGATGTTTTGAAGCCCAATAATTCCACTTCAATATCTTCTTCTTTTGCTCTTACGTTTGCGAAATCCTGTATCATTTCCAAAACGTCTGTTGTGATATAGGAAGTTTTTCTCGCGTCAATAATAACTTTAGATTTGGATTTTATATTTTTAAGGGTTTTTTTGATGGCAGCCTTGTTCAGAAATGATACTTCTTCCGCTAGTTTTATAGTGATATCATCAGCATCATCCAAGTTTTCTTTGCTCAGATAATAGGCTCTTTTCATATTTCCTTGCAAAATATAAATGATTGATATCAATAATCCAACGCCTACACCTTTTAGCAGATCAGTTGCAACCACTGCCACAACAGTTGCCATAAATGGGATAAACTGGTATTTTCCGTTTTTCCAAAAATGAATGAAGGTTGCTGGTTTGGCCAGTTTATATCCAACCAATATCAGAACCGCAGCCAATGTTGCCAGCGGAATAAGATTCAAAATAAATGGGATTGATAATACACAAATCAGAAGCAAAACACCGTGGATAATGGTTGAAAGCTTGGATGTTGCACCGGCACTCGCATTGGCGGAACTCCTTACCACTACAGATGTCATTGGCAGCCCGCCAATAAAAGAACTTATCAGGTTGCCAATTCCTTGCGCCTTCAGTTCCAGGTTGGTGTCCGTGATTCTTCTTTTCACATCCAGCCTGTCAGAGGCTTCTATACATAGCAAAGTTTCTATAGATGCAACTACGGCAATGGTAGCTCCTGTAATCCAAACTTTAGGGTTTGTAAACCCCGAAATATCCGGAAAAGTAATCAGGTTCTTAAAATCTTCCAAACTTTTTGGAACAGGAAGTGTTACTAGATGTTCGGGAGTTATCGCAAGTGCGCTTTCTGATATTTTAAATAATTCGTTGAGAAGAATACCTGTTATTACAGCTACTAAAGCGCCAGGCAGTACTTTTAATTTTTTAAGCGCAGGAACATTATCCCAAGCCAAGAGAATAGAAATTGAGACTAGTGTAATCACAACTGCGCCTGGATGTATAGCAGATAGCAATTCTGTAAAAAAACCGCTATTGAAACCATTGTCAAAAAGAGATTCGTGACCTTCATAATCTTTATCAAATCCCACAGCGTGTGATATTTGTTTTAATATAATAATGATACCAATCCCTGCCAGCATTCCTTCGATGACGTTATTTGGAAAATAATTGGAGATGCTTCCAGCACGAATGAAGCCAAGAATAAGTTGAATGATTCCGGCAATAATTCCAGCGCACAGAAACAGTTCAAATGCACCGATATCAGTTATTGCTACCAAAATAATGGCCGTAAGTCCTGCCGCAGGCCCGGACACGGAAATGTTGGAATTACTGATTGCGCCTACTACTATTCCGCCCACTATTCCGGAAATGATTCCGGATAATGGCGGAGCGCCGGATGCCAGTGCAATACCAAGACATAATGGTAAAGCCACAAGGAAAACGACAAGTCCCGATGGAAAGTTTTCTTTGATCCCTCCGAACAATGATGTTGAATTTTTCATTTGTAAATTTTTAGGTTTCACAGACTACCGGAAGTAAAGCAATTGCCTTATTTACAAGTACGGGTGGCTGTATAGAATAAATAACCGCTGCCTCAGATAAGGGGCATCGACGACTTTTTTTTAATGCACAGCATTAGTCGGCTTACTCACTGTAAGCTAAAAAAAGCATCTAAAAAAGTTATTTATAGGTATTCCGGTGGAGGGGAAAAAGTACTGAGAAAAGGTGGAAAGTATAATTTTGACTCCCAGCTAAAAATTCTTTTTTTATTAGGATCCGATTCAAAGAATTTTATGAAATCGTGGATGTTTAGGGTTTTAGGAATCGTTTTTTCGTAGATAACGATGGTGTTTGTGGAGTGTTGCTCTTCTTCATTGATTACAACATTGGTTCTGGGCAGTTCCCATCCGAAAACTGCAGCAATACCTGGTAATGCTGTAAAGTTTAAGAAAACCATTAATGTTATAATACTCCAATACTTCATTTTACCATTGATGAGATTATTTTCTGCGGCTCATCACCCAGTCAGAATCTGTAAGGTTGTAAATTTTCTGAATGTCTTTTAATGTTTTTTCAAAATCGATTTCAAGATCGATGATTCTGCCTGTTCTCAGGTCAAATACCCAACCGTGGACTAATGGTTGCTCTTCAAGAATATAACGTTCCTGCACGCATGCCATTTTGATTACATTGATGCACTGCTCCTGAACATTAAGTTCTACAAGACGGTCATATTTTTTTGAAGCGTCTCCAATAGCATCAAGCTCGGTCTGATGAAGCCTGTACACATCGCGGATATTTCTAAGCCAAGGATTAAGCAAGCCAAGATCCTGAGATGTCATTGCGGCTTTCACACCACCACAATTGTAATGACCACAGACGATGATGTGTTTAACTTTTAGATGTTCTACGGCGTATTGAATTACAGCTGTAGAACTCATATCAAGTGTGTTGATGACGTTAGCAATATTCCTGTGAACAAAAACTTCACCTGGCTGTGCACCTATCATATCTTCTGCAGTAACACGGCTATCCGAACATCCGATGTAGAGATATTCCGGGTTTTGCGTTTTGGCGAGTTCGTGGAAATATTCCGGGTTATCTGCAATTTTCGACTCTACCCATTTTTTATTGTTCTCAAAAATAGCTTTATACGACTTCGACATTCGGTATTCTTGTTATATGATTTGGTTATTAGTATTTTGTTTTTAATAGACCAAATCAATATTGCAAATTTAATGATTAATCTTTAAAAATCATATTTTTAACAAAGTTTAATAGTTATACTTTTGTAGAGTTCATAGTATTAGTTGCTGCTTAGTTTTCTGTCTTATATCAATGATAGTTATAATCACGGATTGTAAATCTGCAAGAAAATTTGCTACGAATTTTGTCGCTAAACCTTGTTGTTTATATATCCTTCCGTAGCATTTATGTTAGAGTTAATCACAGCGGGATTTCCAATCACCACAGAATTAGACGGAACATCCGTATTCACATAGGCATTCGGGGCAATCAGGACGTTATTTCCGATGGTTACTTTTCCTACAATTACAGCATTCGGGCCAATCCAGACTTCGTCCCCGATGACCGGAACGCCTTCGTTTTTTCCACGGTTGGACTGGGCAATAGTCACCCCTTGCGCTATATTACAGTTTTTCCCAATTTTGGCTTTCGGATTGATCACGAGGTGTCCCCAATGGCCAAGATATAAACCTTCGCCAATTTCTGTTTCCGGATAGATTTGGAATCCATATAGAATCTGATAATGACGTAGAATAAGCTTATAAAATAATCCTACTAGCGGAACTTTATAATATTTCTGAGCTTTTCTGAAAAGATAAATATAATGCAGATTCGGGCTGAAACATTTCTTCAGAATTTGAAAATGAGAAAGATAGCGGCCGCTTTCTCTGTAAAAATCTTTTTGTATGATAGAATTGCTCATTTTATAAAATTACAAATTAGAAAGAAAGATCTTGCAAAAATTATAATCCATCTATGATTTCCATAATCTGATTTACAGAATTTTCTAGATCAAAAGGCATTTGGTAGTCGGTCAGTTTTTTTTGATAATCATCAAAGCTTTCCGGATGTTGCAATGCTTGTTTCATCCCTTTGTAGATGCCTTCTTCGGAATTATCTGTGATGAGGCCTAGGTTTCCTTCATTCAACATTTCTCGCACACCAGAAACATCAGTTGCTATGATGTTCTTTTTCAGTGTAATGGCTTCAAAAAGAACCGTGGGAAAACCTTCATAGCGGGAACTCAGGATATAATAATTGGCTTTTCTGAAATAAGGATAAGGATTATCTGTGAAACCAAACATAGTTGCAGTTTTATCCACACCAAGATCGGATTTCAGCTTTTTAATCGTCTCAAAATCATAACCGTCACCCAAAATTAAAACCCGATGGGGAAAACCTTCATCCAAAAGCCTTTTGTGGACTCTCAGCAAGCGGTCAAATCCCTTCTGTGGAAATACAGTTCCTACTGAGACAAACGTGGGAACAGATTCATCGAATTTATAATTGATCACAGGTTTTTCGGACTTTGTGAGAATTTCTTGAGTGTCCAGAGGATTGTAAATTCTTACAATTTTGTCTTTTTCGGCTTGGTTTTCTGCCAAGGATAAGAATGTCTCGTGGATCTTTTCGGAAATTACCATCACTTTATCGTATCTGAAAAAGCGCCTTATTTTTTCCGGAGTATAGCCACTGACCTGTGTAAGATCATTATGAATCCACATCAGTTTTTTGGAAGACTTCAGCGGACTGTTCAGAATTTCGTCCATAAAACCGTGGATAGCCGCAAACTCTACATCATATTGTTTGTTTTTCAGCTTTTTCTTGTAAAGAATTTTAGGATACTTTTTCAGAAATTGTTGGTAAACAACGCGGGATATTTTCTTAGGAAGATCCTTCGGACGGTTGGTGGTAATCATCTCGCCTCGGTTCAGAAACATCACATGCACCCAATCGGGAACATCCGGCAAGTGTTTCCCCGAATAAAGATTCAGCAAAAGATCCACTTCATATTTTCCTCTAGGAAGATTTTTGAGAAACGTCACCAAAACTTTTTCTGCGCCACCGTGACGCAGAGAACCGATTCTGATAAGGATTTTTTTCTTCAAATATTGATATTAAAATTCAATTATTCCAGCGCCCCAAGAATAGCCAACCCCAAATCCAACCACCATAACCTTGGAACCACTTTTTATTTTTCCACTTTCTGATGCAAGTTTCAGTGCAATCGGAATGCTAGCGGAAACCGTATTGCCGATTGTCTCAATTTCCACAAAGAATTTTTCTTCTGGAATGTTGCATAATTCTCGCAGATAATGCAACATGTAAGAACTGGCCTGGTGGAAAACGAAAAGATCTATATCATCAATGGTTACATTATTCTTTTCCAAAGTATTTGCTACAAGTCCCGGAATGTTTTCTACTGCAAATGTAAAGATTTTTGGACCTTTCATGAATAATATTGGTTTTTCTTCTTTATTTCTGCAAGCACCGTTTTCTACGATCAGGTTATTATATCCGCTTCCGTCCGTACCTACTGAAAAATGAAGATTCGTTTTTGCGGTGTTCTTTTCTATGATGGTTACCGCTGCGCCATCTCCGAAAATAGTTCGGTTGGATTTGTCTTCTTTATCCAGAAATTTTGAATAGGTTTCTGCAGTTACAAGAAGAATGTTCTTTGCAATTCCTGATGCGATTAGTCCTTTTGCGAGTGTAAGTCCGTAAACAAAACCGGAACAACCCAAGTTAAAATCCAATACACCGATGGTCTTGGAAAGACCTAATTTGTCCTGAAGGATACAGGCTGTGGTGGGCAGAAAATAATCAGGACTCTGTGTGCAGAAAAGAATAAAATCAACTTTATTTTTATCATAATGGGAGAAAAGCTTCTGGCAGGCTTCAAATGCCATATCCAGCGCTGTTTCATTTTTATCTGCAATGTGTCTGGATTCTACACCTATTTTCGACTTGATTTTCTCGGCGCTCCATTCCGGAAATTCTTTGGCAATATCGTCATTAGTAAGGATATTTTTGGGCAGATAGTATTCTATCGCTGCAATGTTGATCATACTCGCGCTTCGTAATTTGTGCAAATATAATGAACTGAATAGAAAATACTAGGCTATGAATAACATCTAAAAGTTAAAAAAGCAAAAATTATCTTTTCCTTTCAGGCTTATAGGTATGAGGTAGGTTTTCTTTGATATACTTGTCGAGCTGTGATCTGTTTTTTTCCAGTTCGCGAGGATATATAACGTTGTTTGCCAATAGCTTCTCGCCATATTGATCAATAGAGCATATGAATTTTGCAGGAATCCCGCCAAAAACAGAATTGGACGGTATTGAATGGGTTACTGTAGAAAGAGAGCCAATAATGCAATTGTTTCCAATTTGTACACCTGGAAGCAGAATAGTACCTTTCCCAATAAAGGTATTATCACCAATTTTTATACGACCAAAATTACGTCCATCCTTGTATTTTTCTATATTCTTCGTCACTCTAGCATCTCCCCCGTGATTTATAAATGATACATCCTCTGCAATAGTAACATTGTCTCCAATTTCGATAAGATAAGGCTCTGATCCAAAATTGGGAATCCCCTGGACAAAAAGATTTTTCCCAACTTTCAGACCTCTATTAATGGCCAGTTTTATAGTGATGTTTTTTATGAGATCCTGATAAGATGTATGGATTTTAAGAATAATCCTATATAGTAGAAGCATAGATTATTTTTGGGCTAATTTAATAATGATATTTTCAACTGCATCAAAGATTTTCTGATTGTCAAATTGTTTTTCAGAATTTTCAAGACCTTTTTTTATCTTTTTTATGATTTCAGTATTGGTAAGAAATTCCTTCATAGCATTATACATCTCATCTGTATCATAATTCATGAGATAACCGTTCTCCTTATGGGTTATCATTTCCGGAATGCCACCAACTGCTGTGGAAAGAATAGGTTTCTGAAGTATCAGCGTATCCGCAATGATGAGCGGCCAGCCTTCTGACTCAGATGGCATAATGAAAAAGTCTGCATTTTTCACATAAGGATAAGGGTTGAGCAAAGATCCCATCAGAATAAAAGAATGGCTAACACCTAATTTTTTTGCAAGATTTTCTAGGTTTTCTTTTTCTTCACCGTCACCAATAATAATGATTTTGTGAGAGAATCCGTTTTTGATTAATTGGGAGTGGACTTCTATCAGTTTTTTATAGCCTTTTCTGGAATGCAGTCTTCCAACAGAAACAAAAACAGGATCTTTAGTCCCAAAATCCGGAACAAATTCTTCTGCTTTTTGCTTAATTTCTTCGATAGGAATGGCATTTAAAATCACTTGATTTTCAGGTAACTTAAAGTTGGGGTAAGTTTGGGTGAAAATATCTTTGGTCTGTTGTGAGCCGAAAATAAAGTAATCGAATTGAGAAATGTGTTTTAGAATTGTAGGAACAGCTGGCTGAAGCTTCGGAAAGGTGATGTCCGAATGAAACCAGCCTATTTTTTTTGAGTTTTTATTAGCACTTCTAAGCACCGAATGGTAATCTCCATAAGTAGAAGCAATTTCAATATCAAATTGTTGACCCAGATAAATTCTATCTGTAAGCTTGGGAAATATTTCCAAGAACTTTATTTTTAATCCTCTGAAAACAAGTTGTAAATTACTGATGAGGGTGTTTTTAGAAAAATCTTCTTTCCCTTTATTCATTTTTACATAATTGATATGTGCAGGGATCTTATCCCGAAGCTCTCCCTGATAGAGACTTACAAGTAATGTAATGTCCAATTTTTGCCGATCTAGGTTGTTGAGAAGATTTAATATCACTTTTTCGACACCGCCCATTTCCATAGACCTGTGACGGAAAAGTACTTTTACTTTTTTCTGCATTATTATTGTGTTATCAAAAAAATAATTCTAATAAAACAAATATAAAGATTGTTTGTGCAATTCTTTTGTATTTTTGCATTTCAAAACATACTTTATGAATAAAATCTCTGAAATTCTTTCCACATTTTTTGCATATCTAAAACGTCCGGATCTATACCCGGAATTAAGAAGAAAGATTTGGAAAAACCTCTTTAACCGTTCTTCCGGTTTAAGAGGAAAAGAAGAGGCAGAGAAGTGGTGCGCATCTATTGCCATTTCCGAAAAAGATTTTATAGAAAAAGTTCTTAATACTAGTTTTATTCCTTTTGAAAAACTCTTTCCAAAGGAGTTTGCAGAAGCATTGCAAATCCAAGCAAAAGCACCGGTCAAATTAGGTGGAGCTGGCTCCTTAAGCGTTATTTATTACATCAATGAATATACAAATGCTATAAAAACAGTGGAGACAGGTGTAGCGTACGGTTGGTCTTCTTTTGCAGCTTTGGCATCTTTGGTTCATAGAAACGGAACACTTTACAGTTCTGATATGCCTTACCTTTTGCAAAACCACAGTGAGGATTTTGTAGGTTGTGTCATTCCGCAGAAATATAGAAATAATTGGGATCTTTATCGCTTTGCGGATAAAGAATCTTTACCTAAGATTTTCGGTAAGGTAGATTTTTTTGATGTTGTCCATTATGACAGTGATAAATCTTATGATGGCAGAATCTGGGCTTATAATTTATTATTCAGTAAAGTGAGAGAAGGCGGCATCTTTATGAGTGATGACATTGGTGACAATGCAGCATTCAAAGATTTCTGTGAAACCAAGGGACTTAAACCCTATGTTGTGGAATTCGATGGCAAATATGCAGGCCTTATTATAAAAAATTAAGTCTAACCTAAAAAACTCTGAAAATTATCTTTCAGAGTTTTTTATTCAGTTTTGCATCCCATATTTTCATATTGTTGTCTGAACTTATTTGCCCATTTCTCGTATTCTCCGAAGTTAATTTTTCCCTGCACAAACTTTTTAAAATAATTGATGGAGAAATCTTTTGGGAAGTTTTCCATAGCATCAAATTCATCTTTCAGCCAAGCTTCATTAATCAGATGATTGAAGTGGTTGACATCGAAATCAAAACCATACTCGTGATAAGAATTCGTGGCCGATGATTGAAAGGTTGTTTTCATCGCTTCCAACTTCAGCTTAGAAATGAAATTGGGATTGTTTTTATTTTTTTTGTAGAACAAAGCGGCATTGATCAGCTGTCTTTTTTCATCTACCTTGCCGTCCATATCTTTCCATATTTCTAACCAATATTCTTTTTTGTAGAATCCCATGAGAATAGAGTTGAGAGCCCAATACTTTAGCTGCGTAAAATGATTTACTTTGCCTAATTTATAAAGAATAGTGTAAAATTTATATTGATTATAGAAGAAGGCTTCCATTAGCATTTTTGGAAAGAAAAGAAGATCTTTTGGTTGTGCCGATTCCAGATTTTCAGATATAGATTCAATTATCAAATCTTTTCTGTTAGATTGATTTCCAAGCCAGCCTAGTTTGATTAGATTAATATTGAGGTTCTTCGCTTCTTGTGACAATTCATCCACATTTATGGGTTGCGTAAACCAAACATCATCCTCAGTTACAATGACATAGTCTGAAGCATTCTTAACATTATCATACCAGAATTTAGTAGGGATTTCAAAGCCATTAACAGTTTTGCCAGAGGTTAGATTTTCTTCTATTGCTTTGATTTTTTTTGGATAATTTTCGGAGCGCAAAATTTCGACGGTCGGATGTAGTTTTTTAATTTTGTCCAGATATTGTTCAGGCGTTCCATCATCCAAAACTTTAATCCTAAAATCTCCAGAAACATATTTATTAATCGAAGAAATACATCTGTCCAAATAAAATGGACGATTAAAAGATTTGATAAAAATATCTGTCATGAGATTTATTGTATTGATTCTGATGATCCCAGCTTATTGATCAATTTAGAATATTTATAGAATGCAGATTCACCCAAAGAAAGAAGAAAATTATTTTTTAAATAGAAAAAATCAGAACTGTAAAGCGCTTTATATTTCGCCATCAGCTTTTGGAATCCTACGTAATCATAATACTTTTTTGAAACATTGATGGCTTTTACAAACAATTGTTTTGAAGGATTCTTGTAAATGTTCAAAAAGCCATTCGGTTCAAAAGAATCATAAGAATCTTTGCCCTTTCTCAATCGTTCTTCATAAAAAACTTTAGATTGATTAATAAAAAGATTTTTGATCACTTTATCCTGTTCTCTGGAGAGAGAGTTTTGAAGAATCCTATATTCCAGTAGACATTCATCCAGATTTGCCATTTTCAAGTCGTCCGTCATAATCCTGAAATAAAAATCGTAATCTTCACAATAGCGCATTTTCTCTCTGTAAAAATCGTGATAAAATTCTTTCCTGAACATAATTACGGGATGATATAAAGAGATTTTTTTTGGCATTGCTTGTTTTATTCCTTCATTATTAAGAGGTGCTCGCATCTCGCCTAAATCTTTGTTGTTTTCATCCACTCTTTTGAGAGCAGCTCCAACAATAAAGATTTCAGGATTATTTTCCAAAAAATCATATTGCAACTGGAAACGATCTTTTCTGGAAATATCGTCGTGGTCTATTCTTGCAATATATTTTCCTTTAGCGTCTCTACAACCCTTATTAAGATTCTTAATGAAGCCAGCCGGTCCAATGTTTTTTTCGTTTCGGAAAGCTTGGATTCTGGAATCTTTGTCAGCATAATTTTTTATAATCTCAGGTGTTTTGTCCGTAGAAGCATCATCAATAATAATGAATTCGAAATCTTGAAATGTCTGATCCAAAATAGCCTCAATACTCTGAGCTAAAAAATTGCTCCCATTATATACGGACATTACAACGGAAATCTTGGGTGATTGATCCATACAAATTAATTAAGAAAATATCTGATTTAGTTTGAGAACAGTCCCCTCGGGAACATCTTTGAAAATCAAACAATTTGCCCCAATAATACAGTTATCTCCAATCGTTACGCCTTTTAGAACGGTTACATTACTTCCGAGCCAACAGTTCTTACCGATTTTTATAGGAGAAGTTGTGAATTTACGATGCTCTACGATCTGTTCATTATATTCGTGGTTGTGGTCGTAAAGTTTTACGCCTTCGCCAAACAAAGTGTTTTCCCCTACTTCTATTTTTTCCAATGCGTTGATGGAACAATAATTATTCATAAAAACTCTCTCTTCCAGAATAACTGTCGAGTTTTCTCCCAATATAAAATTGCAATAGTTTCTTAGATTAACCCCACTGCCAATCAACAAAGTAGCAGATGGATGAATAGAAAAATGAGAATAATTCCCAATTTTAAATACATCTGCAATTTTGGAATTTTTGTTTTTGCGAATGACGTTAAGAGAATTCTCTTTCAGTATTTTAAAAATAATTTTGGAAAATAAACCCATTTTGTTTCTATTAATGCAAAGATACTCTTATGCCAGATTTTTATTTCTATTTTTGCTTAAATTTAATAAAATTAAAATACAATTGATGACTCCGCTTGTTACAATCGTAATTCCTGTATATAAAGTTGAACAATTCATTGAAAGGTGTTTGCAGTCGGTTGTTAGTCAAACCTACAAAAATATCGAATGTATCTTGGTGAATGATGTAACACCAGATTCGTCTATGGATATTGCTGAGAGATTTATTCAGAAAAATCCGGAGTTTAATTTTATTGTATTTAATCAGCCAAATAACCAAGGTTTATCTATGGCGAGAAATGCTGGAATGGATCTGGCAAAAGGAAAATATATCTATTTTCTTGATAGTGATGATGAAATCACCGATTATGCGATAGAACATCTTGTAGAATTGGCAGAAAAAACTAATGCAGAAATGGTCTTGGGACAGAGTGTCTGCATCAACGAAGAGGAAAATTGGAAGCGAAATTATTTCCCCATCAAAACAGAGAAAAACATTCTTGAAGGTAATAAAGAAATAGTGAAAAACTTCGTAAAAGGACAATATCCTGTAATTGCTTGTGACAAACTTGTAAGAATGGATTTTCTAATGAAAAATAAGCTGTATTTTGTAAAAGATTTGTTTTCTCAAGACGTTTTGTGGAGTTTCCAAAGTATGCTGAAATTTGAAAAAATTGCTTTCCTGAGAGAAGATACTTATTTGTATTATTTTCACGGTGCATCTATCATCCATAATAGGGGAGAGAAGCATTTTGGGAATTGGATTACGATTGCATCTTATATGGACAAGGCTTATCGTGAAGAAAAAGATGTTTATAACAAGAAATTAATTTTGGAATATCTGGTTGATTTTAAAGCGATGACATTGGAAATGAACTGGAAAGCACAAAAAAACGAAGCGCTTTGGAAAAGAAGTTATCAAGCTTATAACAAAATGAAATCTTTGGGATTGACGGACTATTTTTCTTCGGATTATTCTAAAAAACTAAAAAAGCAGGACTTATTTTATCGCCTGCCTTTGTTTATCGGATACAAATTTTTCCGATGGAGATTTGACCGATAATTACAGTCTTTTCACGCCATCTTCTTTTGCTAAAATGCCTTTCACATCATAAATAATTCCTTTTTCGGAAAGAAGATTTTTGATGTTAAGATTCTCAAATTCTTTATGAGAAACTGCTAAAACTACAGCATCATATTTTTTGAAAGGTGGTTTTGTAGAGGTTTCCAGACCGTATTCGTGCTTTACTTCTTCAGGATTAGCCCAAGGATCGTAAATAGAAACATTGATGCCGTAATCCTCAAGATTTTTCACAACATCTACCACTTTGGTATTTCTAACATCAGGACAATTTTCTTTGAAAGTAAATCCTAAAACTAAGACATCAGAACCGTTAACTTTTAGATCTTGTCTCAGCATTTGCTTCACGGTTTCGCTGGCAACATATTGGCCCATTGAGTCATTCATTCTGCGTCCAGCTAATATAATTTCCGGATGATAACCAAATTCCTGAGCTTTCTGCGCCAGATAATAAGGATCTACACCAATACAGTGTCCCCCAACCAAACCTGGTTTGAACGGAAGGAAATTCCATTTTGTACCCGCAGCAGTTAAAACATCATGAGTGTCGATTCCCATCAGGTTGAAAATCTTTGCCAATTCGTTTACGAATGCGATATTAATATCCCTCTGAGAATTTTCAATCACTTTAGCCGCTTCAGCAACTTTAATTGTTGGAGCCAGATGCGTTCCTGCAACAATCACCGATTTGTAAAGATCATCTACTACTTTTCCGATTTCCGGCGTAGACCCAGCAGTTACTTTTAGGATTTTTTCAACGGTATGAAGTTTATCGCCTGGATTGATTCTCTCCGGAGAATAACCTGCAAAGAAATCAACATTGAATTTCATACCAGTATTTTTTTCCAAGACAGGAATACATTCTTCTTCTGTTACACCAGGATAAACAGTGGATTCGTAAATCACAATGTCTCCTTTCTTTAGAACTTTGGCAACTGTTTCACTCGCTTTGTAAAGCGGTGTAAGATCGGGACGATTGTTTTTGTCAACAGGTGTGGGTACTGTTACAACATAAATGTTAGAATCTGCAATGTCCTCAAACTTGTTGGAACAGAATAATCCTGTTTCTCCAAAGTTCGGATTGTTTGGAACCAAAGCAGATTTCAGCAAATCACCTTCGACTTCCAGTGTATCATCTTTTCCAGCGTTGAGATCTGCTATTCTTTTTTCATTAATATCAAATCCTACAACAGGATATTTTGTAGAGAATAATCTTGCTAAAGGCAGGCCTACATAACCAAGACCTATTATTGTAATTTTATGATCCATTTTTTTATTTTAGATTGTTCCAGTACCATTTTACAGCTTCTTTCAAACCTTCTTTCATAGAGTGTTTTGGCTGATATTCTAATAAATTTTTTGCTTTGTCGATACTTGCAAGAGAATGCGGAACATCGCCTTTTCGGTAATCGCCGTAGATGACTTCTACATCTGCAATTTTAGGGTCAAAATCGGATAAATATTCTTTCAGATTACTCACAAGATCATTTAGAGTTGTTCTTTCTCCAAAAGCTGTATTATAAACTTGATTTACAGATTCTGAATTGTCGGAAGTTAATGCTAAAAGATTCATCAAAATAACATTGTCGATATAGGTGAAATCTCTGGAATATTCTCCACCACCGTTGATAACAGGAGATTCGTGATTCATCAATTGCATTACGAATTTTGGTATTACGGCAGCGTAAGCACCATTTGGATTCTGCTTTCTTCCAAAAACATTAAAATATCTTAAGCCAATCGTGTCGAAATCATAAGTTCTTTTGAAAACATCAGCATATAACTCGTTGACATATTTTGTAATCGCATACGGCGACAATGGTTTCCCAATCACATCTTCCACTTTTGGAAGACTTTCAGAATCGCCGTAAGTAGATGAACTTGCGGCATAAACAAATCTTTTTACGTTGGCATCTCTGGCTGAAACAAGCATGTTCAGAAATCCACCAACATTCACATCATTACTTGTAATGGGGTCATTGATTGATCTTGGAACAGAGCCTAATGCTGCTTCATGCAATACAAAATCCTGATTTTCACAAGCTGTTTTACAGTCTTCCAAATTACGGATGTCACCTTCTATTAATTTGAAATTGGGATGATTTTTGATTGCTTCCAGATTTTCTCGGAAACCTGTAGAAAAGTTATCAAGGCAAGTCACATTTGCGCCGAGGTTTATAAGTTCTTCACAAAGATTGGAACCAATAAAACCAGCGCCACCAGTGACCAAAATATTTTTATTGTTAAGTTTATTTTTAAAATCGTTCATAGTTTAAGAGTAATATTTCTCTAAGATTCGGCAAAGATATGATTCTTTGTTATTAAGATTGTTAATTCTAAAATAATCTTCAACATCCGGAATGTTAACGTCATAACCAGAACCACTTTTAATAAGATTAAGATTGATATTGGTATTGTAAAAACGTTCGATGATTTCTAATATTTCAATGATCGTGTAGTTTTGAACATAAGCCACATTCACTATTTTGTTCAACTCAGATTTCTCAATTAATTGGAAAGTAATGTTTTTTATATCTTCGGCATCTATGAGGTTTCTAGTTGCTTTTGTATGGACATTAATAGTGTCATTGTTTTTAATTGATCGGATGAGATAGTTCATCAGCAAATTGGGATTGCCACCATTTCCAACCGCATTACTAACTCTTAGAATCAGATATTTTCCGCAGCAATTTTTGATTAATTGTTCCATTTTCAGTTTGTGAAGAACATAATCACTGCCCGTTTTGGAGGAGTCGTAGATGCTGCAAGTCGAGAAATAAATGAATAGTTTGTCTGGATTTTCGGTAAAGGTTTTTCGAATAAGATTTTCTTCCCGAAGAAACTCCTCGGGACTTGTTTCCAAAGAATTAGAAACACCGGAAGCAAAGAAAATAATGTTTTCCTGATCCATGTCTCTGAAAAGAGATGCGATAAGTCCGTTACCTATTATCATTTTGAAATTTTTTAATTATTTTTCTGGAAAGTTTCATGCCTGAATTTTCAAAATAGATGAATGAAAGAAAGCTGAAGAATATCACAAATGGAATTATTATAAATATACACAACCAATACTGAATCTCGGAAAATTGAATTGCAATGTTTCTTCCAATAATTAGATGAAATGTTATAAATAAAAATATACCATGTAATAAATAGGTGCTGTAACAAAATTCACCCAAAAGAATTAAAAATGATTTCTTAAGAATGCCAAAAATTGTATTACCTAAAGCTATTAAATTGAAAGCAATAATTAATATTATTTTACTAAAAGGATTATCCGATGTGTGGAAAAAAGGAATACCCAAAAAAAATAAGATAACGATGACAGAAACAACCTTATTATCAAAATTCCATTGATTGTATTTCACAATAAAAGGAGCGATTGCACCTCCCATAAAGGAAAAAATATGATTATAGTCAATTGTTCTATATTTTAGAAATACAATTAAGAATAGCGAACTTACTAATAGAATTTTTAAAGGAGGCAATTTTCTGAGTAATGGAATAGAAATGAAAGGAAGGGAGAAGTAGAATAACCATTCGTAACGTAAAGACCACAGAACACCAGCATTTATAATTTTAGTGAACCCGTTTTCATTAATGAAAGGATTGTTAAACGTCGTGAAAAGTAGCCAATGTCCTAACGATAATATAAATCTTGTAATGCCGACATTCAGCTGTTTATCAATAATAAAGATTACGGTAAGAATTAAAAAAAATGAAAAATAATAAGCTGGTCCAAGCCTGAAAATACGAGATATATAAAAGCTTGACCATTGATAATTACCTTTGGTGTTTAATAACTTATTGACAAATAAATAAGACGTAATCATAAAGAATAATGCAACACAAGCAGAGCCCAATTGATTATAAAAATTAGATGCTGCGTGAACCCAGTCGCCTGTGTGTAAATATCTGTACCAAACAGAAGAATGATTTATAAATACACCTACTGCGAGGAAGCCACGTAAACCGTCTATACTTAGATTACGAGATGGGCAGATTTTAAGTTTATACTTCGAGTTAATCGCTTGGCTAGTGACGAACGCAATTCCGAATGCTATAAAAGCAAAAACAGGATTTATTGTATCCATTCTTTATATTTTCACATTATAAAATTCAGCCACAGTAGGATGTCCAACGTGCAAGATGACTTCATTTCCAAGCCCTTCACTGCCTCTACAAACACAAAATTCTTTTGGGAGAAAATAAGGATAAACACCACTTTCCCAAGCTGCTTTCCACATCACGATAGATGCGCGCGACGGTTCTTTTTCCATGATTTCGCAACATTTTTCATAGAACAATTTTCCGTATTCAGATTTTTTCGAAAGTGTCATCGGAGTAATATTGACCGTCGTTCCAAAACCTTTGCTTTCGTCCGTTACAGGAATAGTGTCCAGAGAAGTTTCAACTTCAAAATTCATACTTTGAGCGGAACTGTTCGGGACACAGAAACCAAATTTTTCGGTCAGATAAATCAAACTGTAAACGTTTTCATTCAAAACAAACATATCAGAATCTATGGAGATTGAAATATCCGCTTCCGATTCCAACATTCCCTTGAATTTGTAATAGTCTGCCAAATGATAAAAATGTCTTCTCAGTGTTTTTTTATCTTGCAAAACAGGCTTTTCTACTTTCTTCAAATTTACACCTTTGATCTTCAAATCAAAATCAGAATAGACTGTATATTTTGCATCAGGAAAATATTTTTTCAGAGTGCTGAGACTTGGATCTAATCTCAAATGATGACTCAGGTCTGCACCGCCGGCATTCACTCTTTCTTCATTGAACTCGCTGAAAATAAATTCAATGGATAATCCGGATAAAAATTCTGTCAGTTTTTCGTCATCCGTGTTGAAAGGTATCAGATTTTTGAGATTCCTTTCCGGGAAATTCTGTTTCGGTTGTTCTCTCTGGGTTTTCTTTTTCCCAAGAAGAACAGTCGTTGCTTCTTTTATTCTCCAAATTAGTGTTCCAATCATTTGTTTATGTGTTAACTAAATAATTTTTTTAAATTGTTAAAAGAAATTTTATTATCCAAGAGTTTCAGATAATCTTCTTTGATTCTCTCCGAAAAAGATTTCAAAAGCTCACGGTTGTCATAAAGCTTGATAATCGCATTTTTCATTTCTTCGATATCTCTTTTTACAAGAATACCATTTATACCATCTTCAATAATCATTTTCGGAAATCCGATGTTTGTTGAGATAGCTGGAACTTTTGACAAACTTGCTTCAGCGAATAGGGAAGGACCAGTGTCCGCTTCCGACGCAATAGCAATAACATCTACATCACTATAAAAAGTCAGCAAATCTTGGTAAGGACCAGAAAATTTTGTTTTCAGGGAAACTTTTCTTCCTGTTTTATTTACCTCTTCAATCGCAGGTTCTATCACCTCTTTGAAGCCTTTCATTGGGCGATTGGGGTTTCCTGTCCAACCGATTGTTAAGCCTTCTTTTTCTCCGATATTTTTATTTTCTACAAAGTCGTCCTGAAGAAAAATACCATTTGTAAATGTGATTTTGTCTGTCAAATTTTTATAATCATTGAACAAACCTGAACTTCCTACAATGATTCCGTCATAGGGTTTCAGATATTTCTCGAAAAATTCTTTGCGCGATAATTTCTTAAGATCAGTTTTTGTTTTTTCATCGAAACTTGGACCTTCGTGGGGAAAAGAATCGGTGTAAATTCCTACAAATTTCTTATCTGAAGTAAATGGGAAAACTGACATAAACTGAAAATAGAAAGCACATTCATAGATCACATCAAAATGTATTTTTTCTACTTTTTTACCAGTATTAACTTCATAAACTGGTGGCGTTTTATATTCTGGATAAGAGAATTTTGAAGAAGAATCGATGACAAATTTCTTATCGCTTTTTTTGATAAGATTAATGAAATTGGTCATTAGCTTTTCGGAAAAAGAAAAGCTTTTGGCTCTGATGTTAAAATCCTCTTCAAAAGTAACATAACAATCGAATTCTTTCAAGCCAACGCCCCAAGTCTTGATGAGGTTGTGATAAGCCCAATCCGGTCTGTCTGCTACAAAAAGTATTGATCTTTTTTTCAAATTTAAAGTGTTTTTTTGATTTCTGCCGGAACTCCTGCTGCCATTGTATTTTCCGGGATGTCATTCCTAACAACTGCTCCAGAAGCTATAATGGAATAATCTCCGATTTCCACATCAGGAAAAATAATAGCTCCAGCTCCAATTTTAACAAACTTCCCAACTTTACATCTTCCTAACAAAGTTGCTCCTGGAGAAATTTCACAAAATTCTCCAATTGTGACATCGTGAGTTATGATAGAATTGTAGTAAATAATAGTACCTTTTCCTATTGTTACGTCATTGGAAATTTTTACACCACCTAAAATATTAGAACCATCACCGATTTTAACGCCGAAGCTTCCAATCTCTGCAAATTTACTGATAGACGATATTGATATTCCGCCTAGATTTTGGAATTTTTTCATTAATTGATACCTCAATTGAGGGTTTCCAATTCCTAAAACAAATTCAGGCGAGGTTGTTTCGATATGTTTTTTTGCCTCTTGTTCGTTTTTTAAAACTTTGAATTGATTGTAAAGAAGATCAGGAATGTCAGATGAGACGTCATCATAAAAACATAGGTTTTTGGTCTCATCTTTTTGATGAAAAATTTCCAAAATTTCTTTGGCAAAGCCTTTTGCGCCTACAATCAGCATCTTTTAATTATTTTGAATTCTTAGCATTAGTCTAGAAATCATATCTACTTCTTCTAATGTCAAATCCACATAAAGCGGAAGACAAAGCACGCGTTTTGCAATATCCTCTGTAATTGGAAGACTGCTTTCTGATTTTACATAAGGTAAAGAATTGGCAAGCGATGGATAAAAATATCGTCTTGTATAGATCTCGTGAAGTTTGAGATGTTCAATGACTTTTAACATCAGTTCTTCACTTTCAAAAACAATGGGATAATAGGAGAAATTATTTTCAGAATCAGAATGCCAAATTGGTCTTCTTGCTTTCAAGTTCTGAAGTTTCTCATCATATCTTTTTGTGATTTCTTTTCTTTTTTTATGAATGGAATCGATATATTTTAAATTCGCTAATCCCATTGCTGCGTGAAACTCAGAGTTTTTTCCGTTGATTCCCAATTCTGCAAAGTTTTCAGGACCATCAAATCCGAAGTTTCTGATGTAAGCTAATTTTTTTAGTAATTCAGGATTTTTTGTAATAATCAATCCACCTTCTGTTGAGTGATAAAGTTTGGTGGCGTGAAGAGAGCACGTGGAAATATCGCCATATTCAAAAATAGATTTCCCATTGATTTCTACGCCGAAAGCGTGAGCTGCGTCATAAATTACCTTCAGGTTATGCTTTTTTGCTATTTCCTCAATCTTCATCACATCGCAAGGATTTCCATAAACGTGTGTCGCCAAAATTGCTGAGGTTTTATCGGTAATTGCAGCTTCGATTTTATTTGCGTCAATGTTTAATGAGTCTTTGTCAATATCAACAAAAATTGGCTGACAGTTTTCCCAGACAATAGAACTTGTAGTCGCTACAAAAGAAAATGGAGTTGTGATAATTTCTCCCTTAATTTCCAACGATTTGATTGCCATTTGTATAGCAACTGTTCCGTTAGTCACAAATAATAAATGATTGACTTTTAAAAAATCTTTTAACTTCAGTTCAAGATCATTGGCAAGCGGCCCCATATTGGTGAGCCACTGTCTTTTCCAAATGGCTTCCAGATAATGCTGATAAACTTGCTGAGGTGGTAAAAATGGTTTTGTAATGGGGATCATTGTGATTTTATAAGTATACAAAATTACATTTTTGGATTTAAACCTTGGTGTCAAATTATGTTTTTCTTTTAAGATGAAATTGATTTGCTAAAAATGTTGTTTGGAATTAATAGAATCTTAAAAACGCTTTTACTTTTTTATAGTATTTTTGATGTTCCCTAAAAAAATCTTATAATGACTGAGGAAAAAACAATCCTTTTTTTTTACAATACGGGACTTACAAAAGTTTTTATTAAAAATCTTAGAGCTTCTGGCTATAATATTATTAATTTTTATGAGAATTTTTCTCTTCCACCCAAAAATATTTATGATAAATGGATGAACATTGTTTGGAGGCTTTTTCTGAGAAGAACTGATTATTGGGAAAAAAGAAACAAGAGGCTGTTCGACAAAACCTGTTTGAAGCAGTTAGAACAATTTTTATCAAAAAAAATTGATTATGCTGTTTTTATTCGTGCAGATATGTATTCAGATAATCTGTTCCGAAAGTTAATAAATAAACAAGTTTATATTAGTAGCTACCAGAGCGATGGAATTCATGAAAAAACTAAAAATATTTTGAACATTGCCCCGTACTTAAATCAGGTCTTTTGCTTTGATCCTGCAGATGTTGCTAAGTATAAAAATATTGGATTTAAGTTTTTGACGAATTGTTATTTTCCAGATGAAAAATACGAATTTGAAAAAAATCTTACCAAAGAAACAAAAACAGTTTATTATGCCGGTTCTGGATTACCCGATCGCATAAATGTGATGGAGAAATTAAATCATTATTTTCAAGAGACAGATTTCGTTTTGGAAGCAACTCTGGTTGTACCTCGAAATATTATTGCTAAAAGAGAAAACAATATAAAATTTGCCCATGATTATTTTGATTATGGTGATTATATAAAAATTATTAGCGGCTCTTACGCTTTGGTAGATCTGGTAACTGATGAGCACGACGGACTATCTTACAGATTTTTTGAAGCCTTGTATTATAAAAAGAAATTGATTACCAATAATTGTCACGTCAAAAAGTATGATTTTTATAATCCAAATAATATTTTTATAACGGATTTTTCTGATTTAACAAATCTGCAAGAATGGCTTCAAGGTTCTTATGAAGAAATTCCGGAAGAAATTTCAAAAAAATATTCTTTTGATAACTGGTTGTCTAATATGTTGAATTTACGTAACAAAATTCAGATACCTTTGCCATAATGATAAGCATTTTCACCCCAACCTATAATCGGGCTCATACCTTACCAAGACTTTATAATAGTCTTAAAAATCAAACGAATAAAAATTTTATTTGGTTGATTGTAGATGATGGTTCTAATGATAAAACTAAAACTTTAGTACAGGGATTTGTTAATGAAAAAATTATAGAAATCCGCTACATTCCTCAAGCCAACAAAGGAAAACATATTGCGATTAATAATGGATTGAAAAATACACACACCGAGTATTTTTGTGTAATAGACAGCGATGATTATCTGGCGGAAAATGCTATACAGGAAATGCAATATCTTTCAGACAAAATCATTGATAATAACCAAATTGCAGGTTTCACATTTATAAGATTTTCCGAAAAAATTAAATACGATGAAAATAAATTTGGAAAAAAGGAGTGGATTTCCTCCGGAAGGATCCAGTACGAATGGGAATTCCCTGGTGAGATGACATTTTGCTTGAAAACTAAAATCCATCAGCAGTTTTACTTCCCCGAATTTGAAGGCGAAAAGTTTTGTTCAGAATCCCTAATTATTAGAAGGATAGAAAGACGCTACGACATTTTGGCAACAGATAAAGTGCTTTCTTTTGGAGATTATTTGGATGATGGACTTACAAAAAATTATTATCAGCTTTTGCTGAAAAATCCAAAAGCCTCTCTGCTCAATATAAAAGAGCGTTTCCAAGATCAATTATCTGACGAAGAAAGGCTAAGTCTAGCCAAAACCTATTGGGATATCGCGTCCAAATCAAATCAACCTTTTATGAAAAGATTCTTTGGTATCAATCCTTTTCTAATCCTAAGAGTTCTGATTAATAAGCACAAAAAATAATGAAAAAAATATCAATTGTGATTCCTGTATATAATGCAGAAAACTATATTGTACGTTGTTTGGATTCTGTGAAATCCCAAAGTTATCAAGATTTTGAAATTGTCTTAATCAATGATAGAAGTACAGACAACACATTGGAAGTTCTAGCTAATTACCAAGCAGAAAACAAAAATTTGGATATTAGAATATGGACCAATGAGAAAAATTCCGGACCAAGTATCAGCAGAAATAGGGGTATTGATATGGCAAAGGGAAGCTATATTTTTTTTATGGATGCGGATGATGACTTTGCAGACGACCTAGCTTTACAGAGTTTCATTGATAAAACCGAAGGTAATCCTGATATCGTGTTTGGTGAGAATTATTTCTTTGTTGATGGGAAAATGACGGAAAGTAAATATCATACGCTGGAAAACAAAAAGGACATTTATACAGGTAATGAAATCCTAAATGGTTTTTTTTCAACAGAATGGGCGTCTGTAGTTTGGAACAAGCTGTATGATTTCCATTTTATTAGAACTAATAATTTAAGATTTCCGGAAGGTCTTCTACACGAAGATGAACTTTGGGTTTTTCAAATATCTGCTTTGGCAAAAAAAATCAATTTCCTAAACAGAAAAACGTATAATTATTATTACTCCAATAGTGGTTCTATTACAGCCAATGTTGGTATCAAAAACTTGAATGATTACAAAGCAATTTTGAAGGAAAAGCTGAAGTTTGCTAAGGAACTCAATTTGTATGATAGCAATGACAGGACGGAAAACTATATCAGAAGTTTTGCCAAAAAGATTCTGCTACCAAAAGCGGTTCTTTTGGATTTTAAAACCTTCAGAACATTCTATCTTGAGATAAAAAATGATTTCTCAAGTTATTTTCCTCGCAAAAACGAATTTGGTTTAGCACCAATGATAGCCTATTTTTTATACAAAATGAAATTTGATGAAAAATTCTTTTTGTACGGAAAATTCCCCAAATATATCAATCCACTGTTGAAAATCTAATCAACGAATTTTCTGTCATATTTTTTTCGGTAAATCAAACTGTAGATTTTGTCTTTGACATTTCTCAGCATTGTTCCTGGTTTTCCGTTATAGAATTTGGAATATTCATCGAAGTATAGAGCCATATTCTGGACTTCTTCGGAGACATTCTCAGCCAAATATTTCTTCTGCTCGCCCACGCCAAGATTATTATTTGTGGAGCTGATTCCTGTCTTTTCAAAAATACTGATAAACTCATTGATATATTTTTGGGAAATATTATGATGAACAAAAATATCCATCATAAAAGTCCAGTCAGAAGCTATTTTATTATTTTCATCATACATGCCATATTTCTCAAAAAGTTCTTTTCGGAAAAAAGCAGACTGATGACAGATTGGTTCTTTTAGAAGGGAGCCGATCGTTATTTTAGAAGGGATTTTATATTCATACTTTTTACGATTTTCCAGCTCGTAATAAGCGTTACCGTAAACAATATCTTCATTATTAAAATGAGGTGTGATTTTTTCCAAAATGTCATTAGCAGAAAAACGGTCGCCGCTGTTCATAAAAATCAGATATTCTCCGCTTGCCTTTCTGATGCCTTTGTTCATAGCATTATAGATTCCTTTGTCTAGTTCGCTGACCCAGAAGTCTATTTGAGAAGAATAAGACTCTAACAATTCTTTGCTTCCATCATTAGAACCACCATCTATGATTACAAATTCAAAATCGCGGTAAGTTTGGTTTATCACACTTTTGATGGTTTCTTCCAGACCATTTTTATTGTTGTATGCAACGGTGATTACGGAGATTTTTTTTGTCATTATGCAACTGTTCCTTTTCCTGTTGAAGAATCTGTTCTGTATAAAGTTGTGATGTCGTCTGAAATTCCAATCTTAAAGAATGAACAAATACGCATTTGGAAATCTCTGTCATCGTGCATAGAGACTCGCTGGTGGAGAGGCAACATACCGCCAACATATTCCCAAGCAGATCTGGTAAAAGTACATCCGTTAAAGGTCATGTTGATAGAATTATCGTGGGTGAAATCCTTTGCCGAATCTGGTCCGTAATATTTAATTTCCTTAGTTGGTTTGTAGGATATAGATTGTACCAACTCAGCAAATATATGATTCCACTTATCATAATCTTCTGACAAAGTGTTAAAAGGAAATGCAACACCGGCGAAAATAAAGATGTCAGTTTTTTTTACTGTTTCAATAGCATATTCTATCCAATTAGGGACCATTAAATCATCTGCATTCACGATGATAAATAAGTTGTTCTCAGACTCTTTTATGGCTTGGTTAATGCTTCCGTACTGATAAAGATTGATGTCATTCTTAATAACTTTAAAAGTATATTTTTCTTTTAACTGATTAATATACGACTCCGTATCGTCTATAGAATTGTCATTGATAATTGTAATAGGAATATCTGTAGGTAAAGTTAAAAATAGATCTGGCAAATATTTTCCGTGATTGAAGCAAGGGATTAGGATTTCTGGCAATAAGTTTTTTTCGCGTACAGGAATAGGCTGATCTTCCTTTGATTTGATAAAGTTTAAAACTCGCTCATTCAAAGTTGTTACTTTAAATCTGTTGGGCGTTGGTTTATAAAACCCAGTGACTCTAAGAATCTCCCATTTTATTTTGCTTAATAACTTTTTAGCCATTTTGTTAAACTAATTTTAAGTCAGATTGCATCATCTCTTTTACCAATCCTGCAAGATCATATTTTGGTTCCCAGCCTAGTTTTGTTTTGGATTTTGTAGGATCGCCAATTAACAGATCTACTTCTGTAGGTCTATAATATTGAGGGTCGATTTTTACAACCGTTTTTCCAATTTCTAACTGATAATCAGGGTGGTTGCATTTTGATACTTTAGCGACTTCATTTTCATTTTCTCCTTTAAAAGTCAATTCAATACCAGCTTCCGCAAAAGCCATTCTTACAAAGTCTCTCACATAGGTCGTTTTTCCTGTAGCAATCACATAATCTTCTGCAACATCTTGCTGAAGAATCCTCCACATCGCTTCTACATAGTCTTTTGCATGTCCCCAGTCTCTCTGCGCATTCAGATTTCCAAGATAAAGAACTTCTTGTTTTCCTTTTGCGATGGCTGCTGTCGCCATTGTTATTTTTCTGGTTACGAATGTTTCTCCTCTTCTTGGAGATTCGTGGTTGAAAAGTATTCCGTTGCAGGCATACATATTATAAGCTTCACGATAATTTTTAGTAATCCAGAATCCGTAGATCTTGGCAACACCATAAGGCGAACGTGGATAGAACGGCGAATTTTCATCATAAAAACCGGCCGCATTTTTATTTTCTTCCAAACCGCCATAAAGTTCTGATGTTGATGCCTGATAGATTCTGGTTTTTTTCTCCAAACCAAGAATACGAACTGCTTCTAGAATTCTAAGAGTTCCGATTCCGTCAACATTAGCAACATATTCCGGTGAATCAAATGATACTTTTACGTGTGACATCGCACCCAAATTATAAATCTCATCTGGCTGAACTTCCTGAATGATTCTAATAATATTGGTAGAGTCTGTCAAATCACCATAATGAAGTTTGAAATTAACATGATTTTCATGCTGATCTACATACAAATGATCGATTCTTTGGGTATTAAAAGAAGAAGCTCTTCTTTTGACACCGTGAACTTTATAGCCTTTTTCCAAAAGCAATTCTGCCAGATATGATCCGTCCTGTCCTGTAACTCCTGTTATTAATGCTGTTTTCATCTATTTCGTTTTGTATTTGTATCCTCTTATTTCGTTGATTAATTTGTCTGCCGTAATTGTTTCTTCTGGATGATAGATATGATAATAAGGGACTTCACCCATTACGCTTGCCCATTGAGAAAATGTTGAAGGAGCTCCTAAAAGATAATGTGCCTGAGACATTAGGTATTGATCTTCTAAAGGGCCTTCTTGGGATTGGATGACATTTCCAAATTCTGTTCTGTAACGTTCCAAATCAAAATTTTCTTCATTGGTACAGATTAAAAATTTGTAATTGCTTTCCGGAATTGATTTTAAAAGTTCTTTAATTTTCTTGATGTACATATCATCATCGTAAAAGTATTTTCCATCCATAAAATCTTTATAATCACCTCTTCTTATATGGATGCCAATTAATTTTTCATTAGATTGAAGTTGAAGATATTTTTGTTTCAAAGTTTCTTTGTCAACATTTGGATCAAATAGTTTTTGATAATGCCTGATGTCTTCTTCCCTATAAAAATCCTTATTAAAAAACCAACCGTAGCAGAAATTAACCAAAAAATCTTTCTTGATTTGTGCTCTGTATTTTGGGATTTTCTTTTCATCTATAAAACCAATAATACAATTTGGATTAACCTTTCTATAGTATTGATTATACAAAAATTTCTTAACTAAATAGGGTGTTTTTGGAGATTTATGAAGATTTGGAAAATCCTTGCAATATTTCTCAGTAAATGTCGGGGAATAAAAAGTTACGCCATTTCTTCTGCAAAAGGCATCTGCGTGCATAAACTGGAACAAATCATTTCCACGGCCACCACCTAATATAGAAAGACAGATCAGCATTTAGTTTTTAAATTTTTCTTGATATACCTTTGTTATACCTTCTTCCAATCCGATTTTTGCTTTCCAGCCCATGTCATTGATCTTGGAAACATCCATCAATTTTCTAGGTGTGCCATCTGGTTTGGAAGTGTCCCAAACCAAATTACCTTCATAGCCAACGATTTTTTTTATTAACAATGCTAAATCCCTTATGCTGATATCTTCTCCAATACCGACGTTGACGTGTCCGAAATCATCATAATTCTGCATTAGAAAAATGCAAGCATCCGCAAGATCATCGGAATGTAAAAATTCTCTCAACGGCGTTCCTGTTCCCCAAACCACAACTTCAGGATGATTCTGTTCTTTAGCTTCGTGGAATTTTCTTAATAATGCCGGTAGAACGTGAGAATTATTCAGATCGTAATTATCATTCGGTCCATACATATTGGTAGGCATGGCCGAAATAAAATTAGAATTATATTGGCTTCTGTAAGCATCACACATTTTGATTCCAGCAATTTTAGCAATAGCATACGGTTCATTAGTAGGCTCTAATGTTCCTGTTAATAGAGAATCTTCTTTCAGAGGTTGAGGTGCCATCTTGGGATAAATACAGCTTGAACCCAAAAATAATAGCTTCTTGACATTATTGACATAGGCTTGATGAATCACATTATTCTGAATCATCAAGTTTTCATAAAGAAAATCTGCTCTGTAAGTATTATTAGCTTGGATGCCACCAACTTTTGCAGCAGCCAAAAAAACATAATCCGGTTTTTCCTCAGCGAAAAAATCAGCAGTATGTTGGTAGTTTCTGAGATCAAGTTGCTGAGAAGTTCTGGTTACAAGATTCGTAAAACCTTGCTTTTCCAATTCTCTTAGAATGGCACTGCCGACAAGACCTCTGTGACCGGCAACGTATATTTTGGCGTTTTTGTCCATTATTTTATAATCTCATTTATAATATTAATAAAATCTCGTCCAAATTTTTGAATGTTTTCACTATAGTTTTTTTGGTATTTTACTTTTTTGCCATTTATTATTTTTAGCATTATTTCAGAAAGTGCTTCTGCGTCAGCTGGATCAAAAAAGTGCGCCGAATCAGATAATTGTTCTTTATGAACGTTCAAATTGGACGCAATAATACACTGGTTCATTGCTTTGGCATCTTCAATTACAGTACTCCATCCTTCAAATAATGAGGGCTGAATAATAGCTTCTGCATTATTCATTAATTGTAGCTGATCTCTACGATCTATAAAACCTAAGAACTTAACTTCATTAGTAAGATTATTTTCGGATACATACGTTTTCAATGAAGCAAAATATTCTGGATTTCTGTAATCATGCTCTTTTCCCGAAAATGCAGTCTGAAAATTGAGCTGACCTTTCTCTTTTAATAATTTTAAAGCCTTTAAAATTATGATTTGGTTTTTGTGTTTCCAAAACTGATTGGGTGAGAAAAAATATTTACCATTAAGTTGATATTTCTCTTTCAAAATCCCAATATTTAGATGGTCATATTTTGGATGGGTTACTGCAAAATTCAGAATGTATTTCTGAGCTGTAGCCTCCAGATAAAACTTGGAGAAATCATCAAACGCATCTTTGCTGCTAAATAATACATTTTTCTCGTGATGTGCTATCCTTCTACACTCTCTGTCTCTCCCTTCCAATTCTTCTTTTGAAAAAAACTCGGGAAGATGCTTTTCTTGTAAATCAGGAATCCAAGAAAGTCTTTTTTTTATCTTGGAAAGAAATTGATTTGGGAGATAAGGGAAAATAAAATCCAAATTTACAATTTTTGAGTTAGTAGATAGTTTAAATTTATTACTAGTTATTTTATTAAGACTTTTGCTTAAAAATTCTTTTTTCTGATTTTCCCCAATAATCAGGTATTTGGCGTATGGATAATTTATTTTTTTTATAATCTCCAAGTCTTTGTGGTTCTCAGAAATAAAATAAATTTTGGGAAGGTCATTATCCGGAATTGTTTTTAGTGCCTCAATAATATTGATGATATAATACGTACCGCCAATCCAATTTTCGTTATAGCTAAAATATATGCCTAGTTTTGTTCGTTTGCCCATTGTATATATTTTCTTAGACCTTCTTCGATGGAAATTTTCTGTTCATATCCAAAGGATTTTATTTTAGTAATATCCGCTCTCCAAAATATTGGGTCACCTTCTTTTTGCTGTTGGTTGAATATAATTGTCTTTTGACTACCAGTCAATTTAGCAAAAAGTTTAGCAATGTCTTTAATTTTAATTTCTTGTCCGTTAGCAATATTATAACTTTCGCCTTTGAAGTCTCCATTCTTAATAACATAAGTCAGGGCAGAAATAATATCATCAACGTGTATGAAATCTCTTGTTTCTTCTCCTGTACCAAATAATTCAATTGAGTTTTGCGTTTTGAACTTTTGGTACAAATCCCAAATGAGTTGCTTCTTCAATCCGTTTCCAAAAGCAGAAAATATTCTGACATTACAGGTTCTGAGATTAAAATAGGCTTGATACTCTGTGCATAATTCTTCTGCAAACTTTTTATGAATCCCGTATGGTGATATAGGATTGCAAATGCTTGATTCTTTGATTGGTAATTCTATGGGATTTCCGTAGACAGCAGCGCTAGATAGATTGACGAATTTACAGTTTGGCTGATATTCTTTGATAGCCTCCAATAACTTTGCAACATTGTAAGTGTTCAGAGTAAAGTCTCTTAAAGGATTTTGCAAAGATTGTGGTACACTTGCAGCTCCCGAACAATTGATACAAACATCAAAATCATAACTTTTAAAAATTTGGTGGAAGTCTGAATTTGTTGCATCTATCTGAAAATAGTTTTCCGAAGTGTAATCATTTACAATGTCACATCCGAAAACCACGTAGTTTTTGTGAAGATAAAAATTGAGAGCTGCACTTCCAATAAAACCTTTTGAACCTATGATTAGTATTTTCATTTTTGTGTTGGATTTTTCATTCTTTCTTCTTCGTTCAAATGTCTTATGACTTTTGCAGGATTACCAGCAGCAAAACACCATTCTGGTATATTACTTACTACCACACTACCAGCCCCAATAATACTGCCTTTACCAATAGTTACACCTTTAAGTATAGCGACATTGAAACTAATCCAAGCGTAATCTTCTATGATAATTGGACTTGTTTGTACACTGCCTTTTGTCTTCCAATGGCCGGAAATGAAAATCTCTTTTGATCTTTCTGCTCTTTCAAATGCATTCATTTCGTGAGAATTTGTGTCAATAATATTACATCCGTGTGATATTAAAACATCATTGCCAATGGTAACCGAATCGCCAGACCAAATTCTAGAATCTTTCCCAATGTAAGTATTGTTGCCAATTGTGATTTTCCCCCCATAGCCAAAAACATTTAACTCTCCTTTTATATGAGTCTCGGTCCCCACAATTATTTTGCGGGGATCATTAGAATTGTTATATACAGTAGCTTCTGGATAAAGAATACTTCCAGTACCAAGGGATATCAATTTTTTAAATATAGTTGTTCTTCTATATTCATTAAACGCTACAAAATTGATATAAGGATTCCTAACAATATATTGCGAATTAAAAATTGCGGCAAAAAGTTTTTGTAAGAAATTTTTCATACTATAATATTGATAAGCAGGATTCTAAATGTGATTTTAGGTTTTTTCTGTAATTGTCAAAAGTATAATTTTCTCTGGTGTGTTCTTGAACTTTAATAGATTTTTTTTCTAATTCGTCGTCCGAAAACATTTTCAATTTCGTAATTGTTTTTTCGATGCTAGCAACAGAGCTATCTTCCAGTAAAAAACCTAACTGATCTATATCTACAGAGCAGGCCTCTGTTGCAATAGGGATAAGTCCTCCATTAGCCATCAGATTTAGTAATGAGGGTGAGCCTCCTTCACTGATGGATGGAAAAATTACAAAACTACATTGATTAATGATTTCTAAGAATTTTTCTGATTTTAGATTTACAAAACCATGATTAATAATGTTGTTCTGTTTTTCTATAATGGGATTATAAATGTCCCAAAATCTTTTCTCTAAAGGAGTCGCTCCACAAATGTGAAGATTATAGTTATCATTTTTCGTGAAAAAATCAATACAATCTGCTAAGCCTTTTGTGATGAGGCCACCACTTCCAAACCATAAAAAATTTTTACGAGAATACTTAATATTTCTTTTGATAGTTTCCAATTTTACAGTTTCAAAATAAAAAGCATTTAAGTTGAATATTGGTATATAAGGTGTAATAGAAGTATAAGTTTTTTTACAGAAATCATTTCCAAGACATATGATAGCATCGGAATTGGTAGTCGGTAAGGAATTGCTCTTGCCTAAAAGCCTACAAGATTCTGGGAGAAATTGTTTTTTCTCAGAATAAAAATTATGAAGTTTTTTTCCTGCTTCTATATAATAAAAAAAAGGATTATTGCCAGTGCCATAGTATATTTTTTTTATGACATGAGCGCTAGGACTTTCAAATGCTTTTTCAAACATATTACCTTGCCCGTAGACAATTTCATATTGTGAAAAGTCGATATTGACAGACGCATTAAGGTCAACGACGTCCACATTAAATCCCAAATCTCTAAAGATTTCCGCCGCAGTGTAGCATTCGGTAAGGTTGGTGTGAGAGAGGGTGATGCCGGATGTAAAAGGAGTAGTTAAATATGAAATTAAAACTTTTTTTGTATAATCTGTACTGAAAACATTCTTTAATAGCAGGTGATGATTATAATCTAATTTCTTTAATTCATATCCCTTACTTTTCAAGAATATACTTATATTGTCTTTGAGTTTATTAATCATAATTACCAATATGTTGCACCTTCTATTTTATCAGAGTTTTCTGGCATCTCATTTTTTGATGGTCTGACCCAATGCTCATTGTGAAAATTAAAATTTTTATATCCAGGAGAATTGAGCCATCTGTCACCTATTATTCCAAAAATAAGTTGGGTTGCACCTCCTAAATGAAATCCTTTTTTTCCCAATGTTTTTGCGTGTGCAGCTAAAGGAAGTCCGTAGGCACCACAACCAATAATCGCGATGTCAAATTCTATTTTATCCATTTGTTCCTTCATTATATCAAGTGCTTCAAACCAATCTTTATATTTTTCTTGATTATTTTCGGCAATTGTTTGTACTGATTTTATTGTTTTCAGATTAAAATCAGGAAGTACATCAGGATTTTTAAATAAAAGAGTTCTCTTCTCATACTGTTTTAAAATACTATCTTCAAAAGGATGTATTACAAGAACGTTTTTGCCTTCTAATACTTTTGTCCACGGCTTCTCATGATAGTAAGGCTCCAAATCTAAAAAACCAACTGTTTTCAATTTTTCTGGATAGAATTTTTTAACTTTTTTTTCACTTTCCAACCAAGAACCTAAAATATCTATTTTAGAAATATCATCTATAAACGCTTCACAATATTTTTCAATATATTCTGGTTTATCTGGAAAAAAACCAGCATTAACAGTTAGCAGTTCTACATTATGCCTTTTCCATTCTAGATTATTACTTTGATGCGTAATATATTTAAAATATTTTGTAAATCTAGATTCTCTAATTTCAAGATAGTTTACTAATGTTTGAAGTTCAGAATTTCCAAATCTTGCAATCATTGCAGGATTATCCTCAAGTAATATTTTTCTTATTAATTCATTAGCATACTGTCCTTTAAAATCTGGATCAAAGGTTGCATAAAGTTCCTCTTTTATTTTTAAAGGATAAATACTTCTTAAAAAAGATGCAATATTTACTAATGTCTTATTATTCATAAGTTATATACTACCTTGGTTCCCATTTGATTACAGGTAGGATAACACCTGTTCTTCCCTCAGTAGTTAAAACAACGGGACTTGTTGTATCAAGAATATTAAATTCCAAATCCTGCTTCAAATGATCTAATCCTTCAATTTTTGGTATAGCAGAAGCGATAGACATAAAGTAGGTGCCACCTCTAAGATAGCTCATCGGTAGCTCTATCCTGAAGTGGTGAATACCTTTTTTTAAAACTAAAGAATCATATTCATCTAATCTGGTATCTTTAAAACAAGAACCGAATATTGGGCCATATTCAATATGTTCCAATGAAAAAGCCACATCGTAACCTTTACCTTCTTTTAATACCTCAAATTCTATGTCAACATAAGCTCTTTTCGCATTATCAATTTCTGAAACAACTTCAAAATCTTGATTTAGAATTCTTGCTGATCTGATTTTTAGTTTTTTATTATCAGCTACTTGCGAGTAATCCACAACTTCACCCACACCAGATTCATTAACTCTCAGATAATCACTTATGATGTTAGCTGTGGGTCCATAACCGATGAGGTTTCCTTGTTTTAGTAGCATAGTATTTTTACATAAAGAAGAAATAGTTCCCATATTGTGGCTTACGAAAAGCACAGTTCTACCTTCACCTTGGTTTACCTGATCCATCTTTCCAAGGCATTTCTTTTGGAACTCGTTGTCACCAACAGCAAGAACTTCGTCAACAATTAGAATTTCAGACTCCAAGTGTGCTGCAACGGCAAAAGCTAACCTTACATACATCCCGGAAGAATATCTTTTTACCGGTGTATCTATATATCGCTCTACCCCAGAAAAGTCAACAATTTCGTCAAATTTTCTGGCGATTTCTTTTCTGGTCATTCCAAGAATGGCACCATTAAGAAAAACATTTTCACGACCTGTCATCTCGGGGTGGAAGCCTGTGCCCACTTCCAGGAGTGAGGCTATTCTTCCGTTCGTGAAAATTTTACCCGTCGTAGGTTTTGTAACTTTACTCAAAATTTTTAGTAAGGTTGATTTCCCAGCGCCGTTTTTACCAATAATCCCAACGGCATCACCTTGCTCTATTTCGAAGTTGATATCTTTAAGAGACCAAACATATTCGCTCATACCTTTTTGTGAGCGGTCGTTAGTCTCACCAATTTTTAAATAAGGATCTTCTTTTCCTCTGATCTGATGCCAAAATCTATTAAGATCGTGGGATAATGTGCCGGTTCCAACTTGTCCTAAGCGATATTGTTTCGAAATATCTTCTGCTTTTAATGCTAATCTCATTGATAAATTGATTATACAGTGTCCATAAAACTTTTTTCTACTTTATTGAAGGTAATGGTACCTATTGCCAATAAAAGTAAAATAATTAAACTGCTTATAGCAAGCATGGTTGGATTAAACTCACCTACACCCAGCCATCCGTATTTGAAGCATTCGAATATTCCGGTTAAGGGATTCCACGCTGCGTAAGGCTGGATAGCTTTTGGAAGAGCAGATACAGGATAGATCACTGGCGTAGCATACATATATAAACTGACCCCAAATCCTAATAACATTTGCAAATCTCTGTATTTGGTCGTCATCGAGGAGAAAATCATTCCTACGCCCAATGCAAACATCGCCATTAATAGGATTAAAAATGGCGTTGCCAAAATCCACCAGTTCGGCTGTACTTCTCCTTTTGTTAAATAATATAAAAATGCAATTAAGAACAAAACCATTTGTACTCCAAAACGCATCAAGTTGGAGAATACAATTGAAATTGGCATTACTAATCTTGGGAAATAAACTTTTCCAAAAATTGCCGCATTGCTTGTAAACACACTGGATGTTCCATTAAGACATGAAGAAAAATAGTTCCATAAAGTGACACCTGCCAAATAAAAAAGAATTTTTGGAGCTCCATCGGTAGAAATATTTGCGATACCACCAAATACGACAAGGTAAACAACAGTGGTAAAAATTGGATTAATAAAGAACCAAATGGGACCCAGAATGGTCTGTTTGAAACTAGATACAAAGTCTCTCTTCACAAACATATAAACCAAGTCTTTGTAGCGCCAAACTTCTTTAAGATTAAGATCTAGAAGCGAGTGGCTGGATTCAATCGTTTCGGTCCATTCTTGTTTATGAGATTCACTCATTTGTGTTTTGTTTTAATTTATTTTATGAGGTTTTTTAGATATTCACCATAGCCGCTTTTACCATATTTTACTGCGGTTTCCAGAAGTTTTTCTTCATTGATGAATTTATTTCTGAAAGCAATCTCTTCTATACATCCGATTTTGAAACCTTGCCTTTTTTCGATGACACTCACAAATTCTGAAGCATCGTGTAAAGAATCAAAAGTTCCGGTATCCAGCCAAGCAGTTCCTCTGTCCAAAACGCCAACTTCTAGTTTACCTTTGCTTAAGTAAACATTATTGACATCAGTGATTTCTAGCTCGCCTCTTGGAGATGGTTGGATGTTTTTAGCGATTTCTACTACTTCATTATCATAAAAATATAATCCAGGAACGGCATAATTTGATTTTGGTTTTGAAGGTTTTTCTTCAATAGAAAGTGCTTTGAACTCATCATCAAATTCTACAACACCATATCTTTCCGGATCAGACACGTGGTATGCAAAAACAACACCGCCGTCTGGATTGGTTTTGTTTTTTAATAATGTTCCCATTTCAGAACCGTAAAATATATTATCTCCAAGAACTAACGCTGCTGCGTCATTTCCGATAAACTCATCACCCAAAATAAATGCTTGAGCCAATCCGTCTGGGCTTGGTTGAACTTTGTATTGAATGTTACATCCAATCTGAGAGCCATCTCCCAAAAGCTTGATAAATCCTTCTTGATCGTGAGGCGTTGTGATGATTAAAATATCCTTAATTCCTGCCAACAGCAATGTTGAAAGCGGATAATAAATCATCGGTTTGTCATAAACCGGCATCAATTGTTTACTTACTGCAATGGTCAATGGATAAAGTCTTGTTCCTGATCCCCCTGCGAGAATAATTCCTTTCATAGTCTGAATTTTTGGTTATTTTTTTTAAGAATATTGACTTTCGTAATATTTCTGATAATCTCCGGAAGTTACATGCTCCAGCCATTCTTTATTTTCCAGATACCAGTCGATGGTTTTTCCAAGGCCTTCTTCGAAGGTTACGCTCGGTTTCCAACCTAAATCTTGATTAAGTTTCGTAGCGTCTATTGCGTAGCGCTTGTCATGTCCCGGTCTGTCTTTTACATAAGTTATCAGTTTTTCTGAATGTCCTTCTGGTTTACCAAGTTTAGCATCTAGCTGTTTGATAAGTTCTTTCACAAGGTCAATGTTTTGCCACTCATTAAAGCCACCGATATTGTAAGTTTCGCCAGTTTTTGCCTCATTGAAAATCTGGTGTATTGCTCTGGCATGGTCAATCACAAAAAGCCAGTCCCTTGTATATTTTCCATCTCCATAGATAGGCAATGGTTTTTCATTAAGAATGTTAGAAATACAAAGTGGAATTAGTTTCTCTGGGAAGTGATTAGGACCATAGTTATTGGAGCAATTAGAAACAATAAAAGGCATCCCATAAGTATTTCCGTACGCTCTTACCAAATGGTCAGAAGCTGCTTTGGACGCAGAGTAAGGTGATTGCGGATCATAAGGAGTAGTCTCTAAGAAAAATCCAGTCTCACCTAAGCTTCCATAAACTTCGTCCGTAGAAACGTGATAGAACAAGTTTTTTCTAGGCTCATTTGGAAATCTTCCGTGTGTGTGATCTGGGTTTAAAGTCCAGAATTCGATACAAAGATTCAGAAGATTAGCTGTTCCGTTTACATTGGTATTGATAAATGCATTAGGGTCGGTGATACTTCTGTCCACATGACTTTCTGCAGCCAAATGCACCACTGCATCTGGGTTATATTTTTCAAAAACTTTTCTAAGTTCTTCAGGTTTTGTGATGTCTGCTTTTTCGAAAACGTAATTAGGTTCGTTTTCGATATCTTTCAGGTTTTCAAGGTTACCTGCATAGGTCAAAGCGTCCAGATTAATGATTTTTGAATCTGGATTGTTTTTTACGAATTCTCGAACCACGTGAGAACCTATGAAACCTGCACCTCCGGTTATTATAATGTTTTTCATAAATATTTTTTATAAAATTATGTTTTAATTTAATCGTTTCCGAATAAGTCTCTTGTGTAAACTTTATCTTTAACGTCCTGTAAATCTGTTGTATTTCTGTTGGATATAATAATATCACATTCTTGTTTAAATGCATCCAGATCCCGATAAACCATCGACCCGAAAAAAGAATCTTCTTTCAAAACGGGTTCATAAACCACTACTTCTACGCCTTTTGCTTTGATTCTTTTCATAATGCCTTGTATTGCAGAGGCCCGAAAATTGTCAGATCCTGATTTCATTATTAATCGGTAAACACCAACTTTCTTTGGCTTTTTTGCTAAAATAGAATCCGCGATAAAATCTTTTCTAGTACGATTAGCATCCACAATAGCCTGTATCAGATTATTTGGAACCGAATTATAATTGGCAAGTAATTGTTTGGTATCTTTCGGAAGGCAATAGCCACCATACCCAAAAGATGGATTGTTATAATGAGAACCTATTCTTGGATCCAAACCGACACCTTCTATAATCTGACGGCTATCCAACCCATGGATTTGGGCATAACTGTCCAACTCGTTGAAGTAAGCTACACGCATTGCCAAATAGGTATTCGAGAATAATTTGATAGCTTCAGCCTCGGTTGCATTAGTAAAAAGAGTAGGGATATCTTTTTTAATGGCACCTTCTTTCAAAAGATTTGCAAAAACCGTTGCTCTCTCGCTTTGTTCTCCAATAATAATTCTAGATGGATAAAGATTATCGTAAAGTGATTTTCCTTCTCTCAAAAATTCTGGAGAAAATATAATGTTGTCAAATGCTAATTCTTTTTTCAGATTTTCTGTAAAGCCAACAGGAACAGTAGATTTAACAATGAAAACAGCTTTTGGGTTTTCCGCTTTAGCCTCTCTTATAACGTTTTCAACACTTTTTGTATTGAAGTAATTGGTAGAAGGGTCATAATCTGTGGGTGTGGCAACAATAATAAAATCCGCGTCTTTATAAGCCTCATTTTTATCAAGCGTTGCCCGTAAGTTGAGATTTTTTGTTTTTAGAAATTCTGTAATTTCTGCATCATCAATCGGAGAATGCTTGTTATTCAGCATCTCAACCTTTTCCGAAATAATGTCCAGCGCTATTACATTATGATGTTGTGCTAGCAAAACAGCGTTTGAAAGACCAACATATCCAGTTCCAACAATAGTAATATTCACTTAGAATAATTTTTTAATTTTGGCAAAAATAAGAAAAAAATACTTGCAGTTTATATAATTGAAATGATTGAGTTCTTGTATATTAAATAAAAAATAATTATCTTTGCAAAAGATTTACGGGAAAAATGGGAAGGCTTTCGCAAGAATGCCTTTTTTCGTAGATATAACTTTGGAGAAGATAATTATGGATTTTAAAACAGAAGTGACACGTCTGATTAATGAATTTTTATTGACAAGACCGGATCTTTTTTTGATAGATTTGAAAATTTCTGCTTCTTCTGATATTACTGTAATCCTGGATGGAGACAATGGTGTTTCGTTACAAGATTGTCTTGATGCGAGTAGGGCTGTAGAGTTTAATCTGGATCGTGAAGTGCATGACTTTGGTCTTCAGGTAATGTCTGCGGGATTAAGTGAGCCGCTGGAATCTCCAAGACAATTTAGGAAGAATATCGGGAGAACTTTGGATATTGTCTTGGCTGATGATTCAAAAATTGAAGGAGAACTGGTTCAGGTTGATGTTGAAAAGATTACAATCAGACTAGCTTACAGACGTCCAAAGCTTGTGGGTAAAGGAAAGGAAGATGTGGTAGAGGATATGGATATATCTTACTCAGAAATCAGAAAAGCATTGGTAGCAATAAAATTTTAACAATATAATGAAAGAAATTGATCGTAAAAGGATTAATTCTCAATCATTACTTATCATTTATAAATCAATATGGATAATTTAGCTTTAATAGAAGCCTTTGGTGATTTTAAAGAAATAAAAAATATAAGCAAAATCGATTTGATGGCGATCATAGAAGATTCGCTTAAGACGCTTTTGAGAAAAAGATATGACTCTGATGATCATTTTGATGTTATTGTAAACCCGGATAAAGGAGACTTCCAAATCTTCCTAAACAAAACAATCGTGGAAGATGAGATGTCTGAAGATGATGATCTGGAAATAGAAATTTCTGAAGTTAGAAAAATAGACCCTACATTTGAGGTTGGCGAAGAGTACACTCAGGAAATTCCGGTTTCTAAATTGGGTAGGAGAAATATCCTTACACTGAAGCAGATTTTGGCAACTAAAATCCAAGAGCATTTCAATGCAACCCTGTACGAGCAGTTCCGTGATAAAATTGGTGAGTTGATTGTTGGAGAGGTGCATCATATCCGTCATAAGCACGTAATTTTGCTTGATGATGAAGGCAATGAATTTATCCTGCCAAAGGAAAATCAAATTCCTTCAGATTTCTTCAAAAAGGGAGATAATGTGAGAGCAATTGTGGAAAGTGTAGATTTCCGAGGGTCAAAACCTCAGATCATTGTTTCCAGAACAGCACCAAAATTCTTAGAAGAGTTATTGGAGCTGGAGATTCCAGAAATACAGGACGGAACTATTATCCTGAAAAAAGTAGTTAGAATCCCTGGTGAAAAAGCGAAAATTGCTGTAGATGCTTATGATGATAGAATTGATCCGGTAGGAGCATGTGTGGGAGTTAAAGGATCTAGAATTCATGGTGTTGTGAGAGAGCTGAGAAACGAAAATATAGATGTTATTCAGTGGTCTAAAAATCCTGAGATTCTTGTAAAGAGAGCTTTAGGAAATATTACCATCAATAAAATTGAGGTTAATCAGGAAACGAATTACGCGTTAGTTTATACGCCTGTTGATGAGATTTCTAAAGTAATTGGTAAGCAGGGTCAGAATATTAAGCTGGCATCTTGGTTATCTGGTTTTGAGATTGATGTTTACAGAGAAACGTCCGAAGATGATGATGTTGAATTAGTAGAATTTGCGGACGAAATCGAATCTTGGATTATTGATGAGTTCAAAAAAGTGGGTCTGAATACTGCAAGAAGTGTTCTAGATAAAGATACTGAAGCATTATTGAATATTGTGGATCTTGAGGAGGAAACTATCGAAGAAGTTAAAAGTATTCTGAAAGAAGAACTCGAGGGATAATTTATATATTGAATTTTAAAAAATTCTGAAACTAAATTTTAATAAAAAGAAAAATAAAAGCTTGAAAGCTTAAAACGCTAAAAGCCAAAAGCAAATTGATATTTATGCCAAAAATAAGATTAAATAAAGCCGTTAAAGAACTAAACATTTCTATTCCTAGAGCTGTGGAATATCTCCAGAGTAAAGGGATAGCTGTGGATAGTAATCCTAACGCTCTATTGGAAGAACAGGCATTTTCTGCATTAGAAGCTGAGTTCCGAAAAGATGGAGAACAGAGAAAAGCTTCTCATGAGGTTGTGATTTCTAAAGTTCCTGATGAAAAATTAGCAATTGAGGAAAAAGCGCCTGAGGTTATAAGAGCCAAAGCAAACCTTAAAACTCAAACCAAAGTTTTAGGTAAAATAGATCTGGACTCTAAAAAGCCGGTAGAAACACCAGCTGTTAAAGAGGAACCGATTCAGCAAAAAGAAGAGCCTAAAGAGGAAGCTCCAATAAAAGAAGTTCTGGAAAAAGAGGAAAAGCAGGAGTTTAAAGTTTTGGGTAATATTGATCTTACCAAAGTTGAAGGAAACAAACCAAAACCTTCTAAAAAAGAAGAAGAATCTAAACCAGTCCCACCAGCTCAGCCAGAGCCTAAAAAAGAAGTGATTGCTGAAAAGCCCGCACAGCAGGAGAAGCCTTCAGTTCAGGAAAATGATGAGCCTCAGAAAATTGAGACGGTTTATCAAAAGCTTGACGGTCCTAAGATTTTGAAAGAAACTGTCGATCTTTCGCAGTTTAACAAGCCAAAATCCAGCTCTAACAATAATGCTGCGAAGAAAAAAAGAAAGCGTATAACCAAAGATACGCCCGGTCAGAATAATGCCGGACAAAATACTAATCAGCAAGGCGGAGGAAACAGACAAGGACAAGGAGGAAATAATAATCGCCCGCAAGGTCAGGGAGGAAACAACCAAGGTGGAAACCGTGGTGGAAATAATAACAACCGACCAGGAAATAATAATAACCGAGGTGGTAATAATAGAGGTCAATCTCGTGTAATGCCTGTTGAGCTTACAGATGAGCAGGTAAAAAATCAAATCAAGGAAACTTTAGAAAAGCTTACTAACAAAGGAGGTAAGTCTAAAGGATCTAAGCATAGAAAAGAAAAAAGAACCTGGAGAAGGGAACAAGATGAACTTCAGCAGGAAATGGACGCTCAGGACAGAACACTGAAAGTAACTGAGTTTATCACTGTAAGCGAGTTAGCTTCATTGATGAATGTAAGTGCAACAGAGGTGATTTCCGCTTGTTTCTCTCTTGGAGTTATGGTAACGATGAATCAGCGTCTTGAAGCTGATACTTTAACATTGGTAGCAGATGAGTTTGGTTATAAAATCGAATTTTCGGATGCTGATATCGAAGAAGCTGCTGCTGAAGAAGAACAAGATGCTGAAGAAGATTTGCTTCCAAGAGCACCTATAGTTACAGTAATGGGACACGTAGACCACGGTAAAACCTCATTGCTGGATTATATTAGAAAAACTAACGTAATCGCTGGGGAATCTGGAGGAATTACTCAGCATATTGGTGCTTATAACGTGAAATTGGAAAACGGACAAAGAATTACTTTCCTTGATACGCCAGGTCACGAAGCCTTTACAGCGATGAGAGCGAGAGGTGCTCAAGTTACCGATATTGCGATTATTGTGGTGGCTGCAGATGATGATGTGATGCCACAAACCAAGGAAGCTATTGCCCACGCACAAGCTGCTGGTGTGCCAATGATTATCGCTATCAATAAAGTGGATAAACCTAATGCCAATCCGGATAAAATCCGTGAGCAGCTTTCTGCAATGAATGTTCTTGTAGAAGAATGGGGTGGAAATGTTCAGGCACAGGAAATTTCTGCTAAATTTGGTAATAATGTTGAATTATTGTTAGAAAAAGTCCTTTTACAAGCGGAATTATTAGAATTAAAATCTAATCCAAATAAACAGGCTAGTGGGGTAGTGATTGAAGCTGCTTTAGATAAAGGACGTGGCTATGTAGCAACGATGTTGGTTCAAAATGGAACTTTGACTGTTGGAGATTATGTACTTGCGGGTAAAAACCACGGAAAAGTTAAAGCAATGCTAGACGAACGTGGAAGATCCATGGAAAAAGCGGGACCTTCTATTCCTGTTACAATTCTTGGTCTGGATGGTGCACCGACAGCTGGTGATAAATTCAGAGTTTTTGCCGATGAGAAAGAGGCGAAAACAATTGCCAATAAGAGAGAACAATTGCAACGTGAGCAGTCCATCAGAACTAAAAAACATCTTACATTGGATGAGATAGGACGTCGTATCGCTTTAGGTGACTTCAAAGAGTTGAATATCATTCTTAAAGGTGATGTGGATGGATCTGTAGAGGCATTGTCTGATCAGCTTCAGAGATTATCTACTGAAGAAATTCAGGTCAATATTCTCCACAAAGGCGTTGGTCAGATTACAGAAAGTGATATCTTGCTAGCTGCTGCATCGGATGCAATTGTGATTGGATTTAATGTTAGAGCAAGTGTAAATGCTAAAGATATTGCAGACAAGGAAGAAGTAGAGATCAGAACTTACTCCATTATCTATAAAGCAATAGATGAAGTAAAAGAAGCGATGGAAGGTTTACTCTCTCCGGAAATTCAGGAGCAGGTTATTGGTAACGTTGAAATTCGTGAAGTATTTAGGATTTCTAAAGTTGGTTCCATCGCAGGATGTATGGTACTTACAGGAAAGGTAACGAGAAACTCCAAAATCAGACTACTTCGAGATGGAATTGTTAAATTTGACGGAGAACTGGAAAGTTTAAAAAGATACAAGGATGACGTGAAAGAAGTAACCAAAGGTTACGAATGTGGACTTAATTTGAAAGGCTATAATGATATAGAAGTTGGAGATATTCTTGAGGTCTACGAAGAGGTAGCTGTTAAGAAAAAACTAAAATAGTTACTAAGTTAATAACAAAACCGCTAATGTGTTAGCGGTTTTTTTTTTATTTAATTTGCTATTTATAATGATTCTAAATAAATTATTAGAATTATTAAATTTTAAATTATCTTACAGTATATAACTATTATATATTTATTTTCAGAGCAATAATATTATTTATAATGTAAAATAAAATTAATTTTTAAATAAAAAATATAACGTTATTTACGTATTGTCATAGACTTCGTAATTCATTTTTTGTGATGTTAATTTTTTTTAACATATTTGTACATTATAATTAAATAGTGTTAATATGAATGTAAAATTACGAGTGCTTAGTGCAGGAGCTATTTTCTTCTTAGGAATTGCAGCAAATGCGCAGAAAAAGAAAGCCGATACTATTACTAAAACTAATGACATTGAAGAAGTAGTAGTATTAGGATCATACGGTATTAAAGAGACTCAAGATCAAAAAGTAGGATCATATTCTACTGTAACATCCAAAACATTAGAACGGCCAAATGCGCTATCTGTAGATATGGCTATCGCAGGACAGGTATCCGGAGCTATTATTAACCAAAATAGTGGACAGCCAGGATCTAATGCGAAAGTTTTAATCAGAGGGATTAGCAGTTTAACTGGAGATAATCAGCCACTGTATGTAGTTGATGGTGTGCCAGTAATGACAGGAGATCAAGCTGGGATAGCAACAACGTCTAACGCTCTCGCTATGATTGATCCTATGGATATTGCAGAGGTTAAGGTGCTAAAAGATGCTGCAGCAACATCAATTTATGGTTCAAGAGCTAATGCGGGGGTTATATTAATCACGACTAAAAGTGGGCGAGGTAGCAAGGGAAAACTCACTTTTGCTGCAGAATATGGTTTTGGAACTCCAGCCTATGAGAAATTTAAATTTCAAAATGCTGAGCAGCAGGTCAATACCCTTATAAATGGTTATATTGGTTTAGGATCAACTCCGGAAGCAGCTAGAAATTTAGTTCTAAATCCAGTTTCAGGACTATTGAAAAGTTGGGACGGTGTAACAGATACCGATTGGGATGCTGCTACGCGTAGATCTGTTGCTGAAGCTTCAAAATATAATGTAAATTACCAATTTGGTAACGATAAAATCAAGGGTTTTGCTTCCTTAGGACATACGGAGCAAGAGGGCATTACGCGAGATGCACTCTATAAAAGAATGAACGCAACTGTAAAACTAGATGCGAAAGTGAGTGATAAGATCAAGTTTGTGATGTCAAATATGCTTTCCAGAGCGGTTCAAAATGGACCTTTAGATTACGGTTATTTTGCAAATCCTATTTTGACTGCAAAATTTACTCCTGCAACCAATTCTGTTTACAATGCTGATGGAAGTTATAATCTCGCTATAGACGGAGGGAATGGAATTGGATGGAATCCGGTTGCTATTCAGGATATTAATAAAAGAAAATCTGTTTTTACTAAGATATTGTCGTCTGCTGGTTTAGATTACAGTATTCTTAAAAATCTTAGATTCTCAACTAACTTAGGTGTTGACTATAATTATTATGATGAAGATGAGTATTGGAATCCTGATTTTGGTGATGGAAATCAACCTGCGGCAGGTATCGTGGGTCTTGCTCAACAAACACATTACACCTATACCACGCTTAACTGGTCTAACTTTTTTAATTATGATTTTAAAATTGGCGACGATCATCAGTTTACAGCTACAGCAGGGACAGAAACTACAGTCAAATGGAGTAAATATCCGTCACTAGCATCTACGGGTTTTACGTCAGGTCACTACGAGCAAAATCAAGTCTCTTGGGGCTCGACACCATATTCAGCTCAATCTTCCACGGAAAAATCCCACTTGATAGGTTATATAGGAAGATTGTCCTATGGATTTAAAGACTATTTCAATTTAAGTGGATCTTTTAGAAGAGATGGCTATTCTCATTTCGGAGACAATAATAAATACGGTGATTTCTGGTCTGCTGGTGCGAATGTTAATATACATAATTTTGGAAACATCGGTTCTACATTCGACAACTTACAAATCAGAGGAAGTTATGGAACAGTAGGTAGTGCAGGAAGCCAGGTTTATAGAAACCGTCTTTCCATAGGAACAGCTAGTTATGCACAATCCGATGGTTACGCAATAACAAATCCTGGTAACCAAAACCTACGGTGGGAGTCTGCTAAGAAAGCTAATATTGGTGTAGATATTGGTATTCTAAATAATAAACTGAATTTCACTTTGGATGTTTATAAAAACATTATTGAAGATCAGTTAACAGGTTCTATCCCGAATGCACCTTCTACAGGTTTCGGCTCACTTGTAGGTAATAGTCTTAAATCAAAAAGTGAAGGATTCGAAGGAAGTGTTACATACGATGCCGTGAAAAATGATAATTTTACATGGAATTTAAATGGAAATTATGGCTATACTCGATCTAAAGTACTGAAGGTAGAAGGTAACTATTTGGATCAAGATTACTTTAAAAGATTCTCTGTAGGTCACGATCCGTCCGAATGGTTTTTAGCTAGTTACATCGGTGTGGATCATACGAATGGTGATGCGCTGTGGTATACCAATGCCAGTCATACAACTGTAAGTAACGGAAGTCCTACATCACCAACAATTTTACGTGATTTTGTTGGAAAAAAGGCGTTGCCAACTCATACTGCAGGACTTACCAATACCTTTACATACAAAAAATTGACGCTTAGCTTCTTATTGACTTATGCGGGAGATTTTTCAGTCTATGATCTTTGGGGAAGATATTACGATGCGGATGGACAAGATACAGCACTGAAGCAAGTTGAGGATGTCGTTAATGCTTGGACGCCAACAAATACCACATCAGATAGACCTCAGTATAGACCAGGCAATAGTGTGACAAAATACCACTCAACAAGATACTTATATAAAGGAGATTATATCAAGCTTAAAAGTTTAGAACTAGGCTTCAGATTAAATAAAGCCGATTTGAATATTAATGAGCTTAATAGTGTCTATTTCTACGTGAGAGGAACTAATTTAATTACTCACGCCTTTGATAAAAACCTGAAATTTGATCCAGAAGCATTCAGTAATCACATTGGATCTTATGTGGGAGGTTTAGGAGTATATGATCAAACACAACCTATCTCTAGGCAAATACTAATAGGAGCTGTTATTGATTTTTAATTAAAAAAAGGAAAAAAAATGAAGAATAGAATATTTATATTAAGCATCCTAGCATCTTTAGGATTTTTATCATCTTGTTCGGATAGTTATTTACAGGAGGATTATTCCGATCCTACTCTAATTTCGTATGATGAAAGTACAATAAGAACTAATCAGGATCTACAGAAATTCATTAGAGGATTATATTCTCGTCTAGGAAGTTCGAGTTTTAGTGGTGATTACTTCACATACCAGGAATTAACTGGCGACCTCGGTTTTGTAAGCGCGAGAAACTCTGGTTATTTTATTAATACAAATGCTGAAAACCACTTGGTCGTAGACGGTGGAGCAAGTTCCGGTATTTGGTCTTCTTTATACAATACTATTAGTAATGCTAATTTGATTCTGTCATATGAAGGTAAAGTGCCAGATGACCCAAAAGGAGGTGTGACATCAAAAGCTTTATTTGCGCATGCCAAGGTTATTAGAGCATATAATTACTTGGCTTTATTGGGTCTTTTTTCTCCCAATTACGGAGAGGGTGATCAAAGCCTAGGTGTTCCTTATAGTACAACTTACAATATAGAAGCTAAGCTGCCTAGAGAGACTGTTCCGAAAGTTGTAGATAATGTTATCGCGGACCTTACATCATCTCTTGCAGATTTTGAAGCAGATAATGCCTCTGCAATCTTTACCAATAATAATTCGTTCAATGCTAATGCGATAAAGTTATTATTAGCTAGAACATATCTGTATAAGAAAGATTATGAAAAAGCCATTCAGTTTGCAGATCAAGTAATTGATTTAGGGGGCGAGCTAGTAGGTGGAGGAACCAACACGGGTAATACTACATTTAGTACAATATTTACTATTTTGGGTGAAAATAATCCTGAAATTCTTTTTCAAATAGAGTATAATAATATTATCCCATCTAATAACAATCTGCAAGCGTACTGGGGGACTTCTGGGGCATATAAGCAAAACTTTATGGCGTGGGCATTCTGGAACGATTTTCCATCAACTGACGTTAGAAAGAGTAACGTAGCATGGTACCAGAATAACGCGACTACCTATCCCGATGATCCGAAGCCAATCAATGTTAAAAAATATCTTAATGGGCCTCGAGATGTTATTTTATTAAGAAAAACGGAAGCCTTTTTTATTAAAGCAGAAGCTCAGTATCACATAAATCCTGCCACGGCATTCACGACACTGAAAAATTGGGTTACAACTCACAGAGATCAAGCGTATTCTAAATCATTAACTGGAACAGCTGTGCTGGATGAGATCCTAAGACAAAAAGGATTTGAGTTTTTTCTCGAAGGCATGAGATTTACTGATATGAAGAGGAATAATAAAGCAATTGTGAAAGTGCAAAAAGCAAATAATGTTCCTTTAGGAGAAATTCCTGTGGGTGATAGACGTTTTATTTGGCCTATTCCATTAAGTGAGATACAAACAAATCCAAATATAAAACAAGCACCTAACTATTAATTGTTAATATAAAAGTTACTCAAGGAGTCTTGAGTAACTCTTATTTAATTACGGAAAATTATATAGATTGGATTAATTTTTATAACTTAGATAATTTACTTCTTAAAATAGAGGGAAATCAAAAAAAAATATATAAATTTACAATTAACTCTTAAAATAATTCTTATGAAAAAATTTTTTACAATTGCAAGCATGGTCTTAGCTTTATCAGTAAATGCACAAACACCATCTTGGACAGTACAAAATAGTAATTTTCCTAATGCCAGTACTTACCCATTTGTGATGAATTCCAAAGGTGAAAACGTAGTATGGGGATTAGGTGCAGACGGATCTGGAGGAGGAGCAGATTATAATGTTTTTACTAAAACGAGTAATGGTGGAACTACTTGGACAAGCGGACAAGTAACTGTTCCGACGGGCGTTTCTATACAAGATATCGCTGCAGGTGATGGAAACACGGCTTGGGTAGCAGGCTATGATGATGGAGCAGGCGTTCAAGGTATATGGAAGACGACTGACGGAGGAAGCACCTGGACCAGACAGGCAACTGCTGCTTTTAATAGTGCAGCATCATTTACTAACATCGTTTATTTTTGGGATTTAAATAACGGAGTAGCTCTAGGAGACCCGGCTAGTGGTGGACGATTGGAAGTTTATACTACAACTAATGGTGGAACTACCTGGGTTAGACAAACGGGTGCACCAGCACTATCTGGAGAATATGGTTATGTACATAATAAGGCTGTAGCTGGAAATACAATATGGGGGGGGTCTAATTTTGGACGTATTTTCAGATCAAATGATAGAGGTGTAACTTGGTTAGATACTGTTCAGTCACCTTTGAGTGATTTTGGAAGTGCTTCGGAGTCAGGGGAAATTGTCCTAAAAGACGCAAATACCGCTTGGGTAATGAGTATTTTTGGAACACTTTCTAAAACTGTTGATGCAGGAGTTACTTTTGTACCAGTTGATATACAATCAGGAACTATGTATCCACAAAGCATTGCCTATGTTCCTGGCACAGACCAGACATTATTGACGGGTGCTGCTTCTACAAATTATGGTAGAGGATCTTCTATTAGTTTTGATGGTGGTGTAAACTGGGTCGAAATTGCAAATTCTTACGATGATGTTGGTATTACGTCTTTTGCTGCAAGTAGTGCGACTGCAATTTGGGGTGGAAATTTTAACAATGGTGCCGTTGGTGGTATTAATAAATTGTCACCAATACAATTGGCAACATCTGAAGCAGGCGCTGTAAAAGGAATCTCGATTGCACCAAACCCTACTTTTGGAGATTTGAATATTTCTACAGTTTTAAATATCAAATCCATTGAAGTTTTAGACATGAATGGTAGAGTTATTAAGACTTTTGGATCAGAATCTAAAAATTTAAATTTATCAACTTTGCAACCTGGTGTTTATGCTGTTAAAGTTAACACGGCGGATGGTAAAAGCCAAATTACAAAATTCATCAAAAAATAATTTAAATTATTTTACATAATCAAACCCCGCAATCTGCGGGGTTTTTTATTACAGGATTATTAGTACTTTTGTACTCAAATTTCCTTGATGAAATATTTATCAATACTGTTGCTTGTTTTTTGTGTTTTGATTAATGCACAGCAAGTGAACAAAACAGATGCGAACAAAATATCTGACACGCTTAAAGTTGATTCTGGAGAAAAAGATTCTTTAGAGATCTACAAGCCTACAATCAGTGATTATTTAGTCAAAAAGAGATTTTCTGAAAAGAAAGTTTTTGACACAACTTTCGCTATAGAGAAATCATACGTCTTTACACAATACAACAAGAAGGATAATTTCGGAAAAATCCAGTACGCTAATGTTGGTTCCGGTTTTCAAAATTTGGTTTATGAAAAAAATGCCGAACAAAATCTGACACTGCTTCCGGAAAACAAATCTTATTATATTTTAGGCGAGAATGATATCAACTACTACGATGTAAAAACGCCAACAACTACATTTTTCTACAATAATGCAATGAAAAATGGTGGACAATTACAAACAACATATACGCAGAATGTCGGCAAAAATTTCAACTTTGCAATAGAATATATGGGATTACGGTCTCAGGGCCTTTACAAAAATAGCTTGGCTTCTAGTAATAATACAGTTTTCAGCGCGCATTATCTTTCTAAAAATAATAAATATGAAGCTTATGCGCATTACATTCATCAGAATGTCAATAACCAAGAGAATGGAGGAATTGCAGATTTGGATGTTTTTTTAGGAGGCGATTCAAGATTCAATAACCGTCAAAATCTTGAAACTAATCTTTCTGGGGCAGAATCACGATATGGTTATAGGCGCTATTATTTTAGCCAAGAGTTTTCTCCCTTCGATCCAGCGAAATATCCCTTTAAACTGAGACATACCATTTTTCATCAGGGTAATAAATATTATTTTTCAGAAACCAGTAGTAATACTACTTTTTTTAACTCGGAATCGATAGATGATTTTCCGCTTACCAACAAAAAATTCTGGAACAATCTCAGTAATACTTTTAGCTTGGTTTGGGACAATGAAAAATTTAAGCTGGATGCAGGTTTTCGCCATCAGGCCATAGATTTTGGGAATAAAAATACGTTTGCGACACTCAATATTCCAGGGTATTATAAGGAGCAGAGATTTGGCGCAGTTGCTAATTTGCAAATCAAGTTGTTAGACAAAATCCAACTGAAATCGTTTTTAGAAATTTCCAAAGGAACAGAATTTGGTAATTATATCAAAACCACCAATGAGTTAGTTTTTGAACCGATAAAAGATTATTTGGTAGAAGGTCGAGTTAACTTCCAGTCGGCTTACCCGAGTTTTAATTATCTTGTGAATTCTTCACACTATCTCAACTACAATTATTATCTACAAAACCCGAATAACGAAGCAGTAACTCAAATCGGAGGAACTTTAAGATTAGCAAAATGGTTCAACACGCAACTTTTTGTAGATTATTTTAGAATCGATAACTACACTTATTTTGATAATTCAGCGATGCCACAACAAAGTTCATCGTCACTCAATATCTCTCAGATTGGAGGTGAGACAACTTTAAAATATGGCAAATTCAATTTCAACGGAAGAGTTCTTTTCCAAAAAGCTTTGACCAATGACAATTTATTACCAATGCCGGATTTCATCGGAAGATTGAATATTTATTATCAAGCGCCGGCGTTCAAAAAAGCAGCAGAAATCCAAGCTGGTGTGAAATTATATTACTTCACCAAATTTGCATCCCGAGAGTTTTCGCCCATTCTCAACGATTATATTTTGCCGGGAACCAACGCTTATTCCATTGGTGGACAGCCGATTGCTGACATCTTTTTCAATATGAAAGTCAAAAGAATGTTTTTCTACGTAGAAGGTCAGCACATCAACCAGACTTTTATGCAGAACAAATCTTTCACAGCGCCAAATTACCCTATTTATGATTTTCGATTGAATTTGGGGGTGGTTTGGTATCTTTTCCATTAATTTTGTTAGAATAATTATGGCAGCTTTATCCGCCTTCCGTTCCCAATCTTTTTTGCAGAAAGTTTTGACATCGAATAGAACTTTCAGTACAAACAAAAAAGGATTTCCACTCAAGTCGGGCTGCGAGCCAGCAACAATCAACCAACAATAGACAACCAAATGACCATCGGTTTCGAACATATAAACAGTATTCCGCAACTTGTAAAAGACTTTTTGAAGAAAAATCTGGACGGATTCCAGGGAAAAGTTTTTGACTTGGAGAACTTCAAAAATCAGATTACAGAAAAACAAAATTCTTATTCTGATGACAAAAGAGAAATTCTTTACAATACGATTTTTTCACAGAATCAGGAAGAGCAGATGTCTCCAAAACAATTGGATTATATGTTTTCTCTGAAAGATAAAAATACCTTCACTATTACAACTGGGCATCAGCTCAATCTCTTTACAGGTCCTGTTTTTTTTATTTATAAAATTTTGCAGACCATCAAAACTGCAGAGTTCTTAACATCCAATTTCCCAGAACATAATTTTGTTCCCGTTTTTTGGATGGCGACGGAAGACCACGATTTTGACGAAATCAATCATTTTAAAACCAGAGCGCATTATTACGAAATCAAAGGTAAAGCTGGCGGAGATGTTGGAAATATTAAAATTGATGATGTTTTTTTCATTCAGGAATTTGAGAAAGAGTTCAAAGATAATCTATACGGAACCGAATTGATTCTTTGGATTAAAAAGGCTTATCAAAAAGGAAGAACACATACGCAAGCGATTCGATATTTGGTGAATCAATTGTTTTCAGATTACGGTTTGTTGACCATTGATGGAAACGAAAAAGAACTTAAAAATCAGGTTAAAGATATTTTCAGAAAAGAATTATTATCCAACAATCTTTTTGAAGCTACAAAACAACAAAGAGAATTTCTTGAAAAAGAATATCACAAAGTTCAGGTCAATCCAAGAGAAATCAATCTTTTCTACCTGACAGAAACCAGAAACCGAATCGAGAAAATCAACGGTAATTATTTCATAATAGACACCGATTTGAAGTTTTCTCAGGAAGAAATTCTCAAAGAACTGGAAAATCATCCAGAGAAATTCAGTCCTAATGCAGTTCTTCGTCCTGCATATCAGGAAACGATTATGCCGAATCTGGCTTACGTTGGTGGAAATGCTGAGATAATGTATTGGATAGAACTAAAAGATTATTTCGAATCCATCAATCTTCCTTTCCCGATTTTGATTCCCAGAAATTCGATGTTGTTTTTGGAACAAAAAACGTTTAGAAAAATTGAAACTTCAGGATTGGAAGTGGAAGATTTTTTCGGAAATTTTGCTGAAGTCATCAATCACAAAATATTAGACAACAACGAGATTAAATCGCTTCTTGAACAGAAACAACAAGATTTAATTAATTCGTTTTCAGATATAAAAACAAAGGCAGAACAAACGGATAAAACGTTTGTAAACCTTGTAAATGCGGAAGAAACTCGACAATTGAAATCTTTCAAAAGAATGCAGAAACGTCTTTTAAAGGCTGAAAAAATAAAGCAATCTGAGAAGTTTGACCAGATGCAAAACTTATTTTTGAAAGTTCATCCCAGCGGAACTTGGCAGGAAAGAGTATTCAATTTCAGCGTGTTCTATGCAGATTTTGGCAAACAATGGATTGCCGATAGTTATCAACAAATGGATGTTCAAAAATCGGAACTGATAATTTCGGCCATTTAATCTGAAAGCATTATTTTTGTAACATTATATAAAAAGGATGATTAAAAAGATTTTCATTTTATCAGGACTTATCGGATTTTTAGGGCTTTCGGCACAGAAAACCCACACGGTTGCACCAAAAGAAACGCCTTATGGAATTTCTAAACAATACGGCATCACGATTGATGAATTGTACCAATTAAATCCTTCCAAAAGAGACGGGGGTCTTAAAATTGGCGATATCATCGTGGTTTCAAAAGGTGGTGGCAGTTCAAAAGCAGTCGCTTCTACATCTGCTTCGGCGACTTCTGTAGCTAAAATAGGGAAAACGGGAACCATTACCTTACTGCCAAAGCAAACTATCTACGGAATTACAAAACAATATCAGATTTCTGAGACTGACCTTAGAAAACTGAATCCTGAATTGGATTCTCATATGAAAATCGGGGACAAAATCATTTTGCCGTTAGATAATATTCAGAAATTTGGTGGTTCTGCGCCTGTAGCAGCTGTTGTCCAAACGACAACAACTACGACAGAAAAACCTGCTGAAGTAAAAATAGTGACCAAAACTGAAACGGCACCATCCGACAAAGGTTTATACGTTGTGCAGGCAAAAGACAATTATTATAAAATATCGAGACAATTCAACCTAACACAGAAACAATTATTTGCTTTGAATCCAGGATTGGAAACAACCGGTTTGAAACCGGGAGAAGCGATTAGAGTTTCTGATGTAAATAATATTTCTGTTCCTTCAGAAGGTATTCAAGTTCAAGATAATTCTAATAGCAATTCAAGTTCTGCACCGGTAACAGAAACCACAAAATCTGCCCCAGCGAAAAGCTCTTCTAACACATTGTCTTCGGAAGATGATTATGTGACTTATACAGTTCAGAGTGGTGATACGATGTTCAGTATTATGAACAGATTTAATGTAACATTGGATCAGTTGATCTCATTAAATCCCAATCTTGCCGACGGTTTGAAAGCTGGAATGACTCTGAAAATCAAAAAACAAGACCCGATGTATTCTAAAAATGAGGGCGATGTTTTGAGTGTGGTTTTGATGTTGCCTTTCGGATTTGATGCAAACGACGCGAAGTACAGAACAATGTCTATGGATTTTTTGACTGGTGCAAAATTAGCTGCTGAGAGAAATGCGACTAACGGACAAAAACTGGACATCAAAGTTGTAGATGCAGGAAATGAAACGACTTTCAAAAATAGTCTCTCTCAACTGAATCCTGAAAATACAGACTTGATAATTGGACCTTTTTTCAAATCAAATGTTCTTGAAGTTTTGAGATTTGTGAATGATAAAAAAATTCCTGTTGTTGCACCATTTGCAAACTCAGAAGATCTTTTTGATTACAGCAATTTAATTATTATTGAAACTGAAAATTCAGTTTATTCAGACAGAATTGTAAAAGAAGTTGGTCAGGTTTATCAAGACCAAAAAATTTATATCGTTGCAGATAATTCCAAAGCAAATGCGAACGCTATTAAAGCTGGTTTGGAAAAATCATTGTCAAAACCTAATGTAGTTATCGTTAATTCTTCATCAGAAATTCAGCTGGAGAATAATATGATGACAGGACAATCCGTTCCTGTAATTGCTATTTTAGCTGATGACAACGAATCTGCAGGTTCTGCATTTGCTTCGAAAGTTATTGCTCTTGGAAAACAAACACAAGGGGTAAAAGCATTCAGTATGTTCTACAGTCCAAGTTTTGAAAAAAATGTAGATGATCTTTCAAAAGCAAGTCTGGTTTATCTGATGGACAGAAAAATAAACTACGACGGCGATTTTGAAAAACAAATTCTTGCAGGTTACAAAGGCAAATATTGCAAAACGCCTTCAAAATATGCCGTAATCGGTTTTGATGTGATGAACGATATGCTGACAAGAGAAAACAAAAAAGGAGAAATTTTCAAACAAATCGGAAAATCGCAAACGCAACTAGCTACAAAATTCGAGTTTGTAAAAGCAAAACCAAACGGTGCGTACATCAACAACGGTTACAGAGTTGTGAGATTGATGCAATAATTATAGTTGATAAGTGATGAATGATGAATGATTCAGGATTCGTAGTTTCAACCTTAGAAATAAAATAAAATTTAAAACATTGATGATATAATCATTTATGATTCATCAATTATTATTTATAAAAGTATGAAAGCACTTGTATTTCCTGGGCAGGGTTCACAGTTTGTCGGGATGGGAAAAGAACTTTACGATTCCCGAAAAGATGTGAAAGACCTGATGGATTCTGCCAACGATATTCTTGGTTTTGATATTGTTTCTGTGATGTTCAACGGGACAGATGAAGACCTTAAAAAAACCAGCGTAACTCAGCCTGCTATTTTCCTACACTCAGTTGCTGCTGTAAAAGTAGCGAACGGTTTGGGTGCAGAAATGGTTGCTGGACATTCTTTGGGCGAGTTTTCCGCTTTGGTTGCTAATGGTGTTTTGTCTTTTGAAGACGGATTGAAATTGGTTTCCGAAAGAGCGCAAGCAATGCAAATGGCTTGCGATATTAATCCAAGTTCTATGGCGGCTATTCTTGGTCTGGAGGATACAAAAGTTGAAGAAATCTGTGCAGAAATAGAAGGAATTGTTGTTCCTGCAAACTACAACTGTCCTGGGCAATTGGTAATTTCTGGAGAAACAGTTGCTGTTGAAAAAGCTTGTGAAGCTTTGAAAGCAGCTGGTGCAAAAAGAGCTTTGTTGCTGCCTGTAAATGGGGCTTTCCATTCGCCATTGATGATGCCGGCTCAAGAAAGATTGGCTGCAGCAATTGAAAATACTAAGTTCAGAAAAGCAACTATTCCGGTTTATCAGAACATAACAACAACTGCAGTTTCTGACCCGGAAGAAATCAAGAAGAATTTGATTGCTCAGTTGACTGGCCCTGTAAAATGGACTCAGAGTGTGCAGAATATGATAAAAGATGGAGCCAATAATTTTATAGAAGTTGGTCCAGGAAAAACGCTTCAAGGTTTGATTAAGAAAATAAATCCAGAAGTAACTGTTGCTTCAGCAATATAAAAAATCAACAAATGAGCAGGATATTTTCACCAGGCAAGTTAATGCTTACCTCAGAATATGTTGCTGTTGATGGCGCTCTTGTTCTAGCTATTCCAACGAAGCTGGGACAAGAGCTTTTTTATAAAGAGAATGATGACCAAAAGTCATTGATTTTTTGGGAAGCTTATCATCAAAATCAATTATGGCTAAAAGCTCTCATTGATTATAAAAATTGGACAATCATTGAAACCAATAATTCCAAAGCTTCAGAATTCATTCTTAAAACACTCAAAAATGTTCAGAATCTTTCTGATACCAAACTAAAAAGTGATACTTCTTATCACATCAAAACCAATCTGCAGTTTCCTTCAGACTTCGGGTTAGGAAGCAGTTCTACGTTGATGAACAATCTTTCTGAATGGGCAAACATTGATGCTTTTACGCTGAACGAAATCAGTTTAGGTGGGAGCGGTTACGATGTTGCTGTTGCCAAAGAAAAATCTGCGGTTCTTTACAGTCGTTTTCCTGAAAGGGTTTATGAAACGATTGATTTTCAACCCGGCTTTAAAGATGAGTTGATTTTCATTCATCTCAATCAAAAACAAGATACGCGGGAGGGAATTTCTCATTACAGATCCATGCCAACTTCAACGGAATTAATCAATGATTATTCTGAATTAACCAAAATGATTGTCAATAGTCAGAATTTGGAAGAATTTTCAAATTTGATGACCATTCACGAACAAAATCTTTCCGATTTTCTTAAAATCCCGACGGTAAAAGAAAAATATTTTCAAAATTGTCCTAGCTTTGTCAAAAGTTTGGGTGCTTGGGGCGGAGATTTCGTTCTAACGTCCAAATTTGGAGATTATATTAAATATTTTAATGGGCTGGGTTTTACAAAAATTTTCGCCTGGAAAGATTTAATCAATTGATTGTTAAGCTTTTATAAATTAATTATTAACTGATGAAAGTCAGTTAATTAAAAGCTTGATAATTCCATGATATTTTTACATTTGTCACAACACCCTTAATCTTCAAAAAAAATTAAAAATGGACAAGCTGAAATCTTATCTTGAACGTCAAGGTATTTTTAATCCAAAAGAGATTATCCACAATCCAACTTACGAAGAAATTTTTCAGGCGGAGATGGATCCGAATAATTCCGGATTTGCTAAAGGCGTTCTGACAAAGTCGGGAGCTGTGGCTGTAAAAACAGGAATTTTTACCGGCAGGTCTCCGAAAGACAGATATATTGTAAAAGACAATATCACTCAGGATACGATTTGGTGGGACGGGAACATTAATCGTCCAACTACAGTCGAAGTTTTTGATGAATTAAAAACCATTGTGACCAAGGATCTTTCCAACGAAAGAATCTATGTGATGGATACATTCTGCGGATCTAATGATGACACAAGACTGAAAGTAAGATTCGTGACAAAAGTGGCTTGGCAAGCTCATTTTGTGATGAATATGTTCATTCGACCTTCTCATTACGATCTTCAAAATTATGGAGAACCAGATTTTGTAGTGATCAATTCTTCCGAATCTGTAAATCCGAATTGGGAACAACACGGACTTAATTCTGAAGTGTTTGTAATGTTCGATTTGACAAAGAAAATGCAGATTATCGGAGGAACTTGGTATGGCGGAGAAATGAAGAAAGGGATGTTCTCAATAATGAATTATTATCTTCCTCTGAAAGGTATGGCTTCTATGCACTGTTCTGCAAACGTAGGTGAGGAAGGCGATGTCGCTGTTTTCTTTGGACTTTCTGGAACTGGAAAAACTACACTTTCTGCCGACCCAAAACGTTACCTAATTGGTGACGATGAGCACGGCTGGGATAACAACGGTGTTTTCAATTACGAAGGTGGTTGCTATGCAAAAGTGATTGACCTTAGTAAAGAAAAAGAACCAGATATCTATGGTGCAATCAGAAGAGATGCATTGTTGGAAAATGTAGTTACGGATGAAGAAGGAAACGTAGATTATGCAGATGGTTCGATTACGGAAAACACAAGAGTTTCCTATCCAATTTATCATATCAGCAAAATTGTTCTACCTTCCAAAGCTGGTCACGCAAGTAAAATCATTTATTTGTCAGCAGATGCATTTGGGGTCTTGCCTCCGGTTTCTATCTTGACAGATCAACAAGCACAATACCATTTTCTTTGCGGATATACATCAAAATTAGCAGGAACAGAACGCGGAATCACAGAACCGACGCCTTCTTTTTCTCCTGCATTTGGAGAAGCGTTTTTGACACTTCATCCAACTATGTATTCCAAAACGTTAATTGGGAAAATGAAAGAACACGGCGCAAAAGCTTATTTGGTAAACACAGGCTGGAACGGAACAGGAAAGAGAATTTCTCTGAAAGATACAAGAGCGATTATCGATGCAATTATTGATGGAAGTATTGATAAAGCTGATACGAACAAGGTTCCTGTAATGAATTTGGAATTCCCGGTTGCGTTACCAAATGTTTCAGACAACATCCTTGACCCAAGAGATACTTATGATAATAATTCTGATTGGGAAGCGAAAGCTAAAGATTTGGCTGCAAGATATATCAAGTATTTTGAACAGTTTACAGATAATGATGAAGCTTTGGAATTGGTTTCTTCGGGACCTACTTTATCAGAAGTTCATCGGAACTAAAAAAAATAGAAACGCTTCCAATTTGGAAGCGTTTTTTTGTTTGAAAGCTCAGCCTGAGAATGTAAAATTTAAACTTGTCGAAATGTTTTATTTCAAAAAAGGATTATGCTCTTTTTCAAAACCGATCGATGTTGGTTCTCCGTGTCCGCTGTAGACTTTGGTATTTTCGGGTAAAGTCAGTAATTTATTTTTAATACTTGAAATCAATTGTTGATAATCGCCTTTGTGAAGGTCGGTTCTTCCAATGCTCATCATAAAAAGCGCATCGCCAGAAATTACAAATCCATTATTTTGATTATAAAAAGCAATGCTTCCCGGTGAATGTCCCGGAACATCATAGATTCCAAAAGTTTCGGAACCTAACGTCAGTGTTTCCCCTTCTTTAATGTGATGAAGTTCTCCTTTGAAAACAGGAAAGAAAAAACCATAATTTTTTGCAGTGAAGGAAGCTCTTTCAAGTATCTCCATTTCATCGTAGTGAATCAAAACCGGAACCTCAAAAGTGTCATAAGCCCACTGCAAGCCAAGAATGTGGTCTATATGAGCGTGTGTGAGCAAAATATTTTTGATTTTAAGGTTATTAGTTTTGATGAAATTGTGCAAAGTTTCGGTTTCAGCTTCGGGCATATTTCCCGGATCTATAAGAAAAGCCTCTTTTTCATCGTTATAAATGATGTATGTATTCTCAGAAAACGGATTAAAGGCAAAGGATTTTACGTGCAACATTCTATAAAATTTATATGTAAAAATATAAAACATTAACTTAGCAAGATGAAGGTAATTAAACTATTTTTTCTTTTTTTAAGTGCAATTTCTTTTGGACAAGAAATTAAAAGTATCCAAATCTTTAATCCTAAAACCAATGATGAAACGCCTGTTATTGCCATGGGTGAACAATTAATTCTGAGATTCGATGATTTGTCAAACAGCAGCCAGTTGTACAGATATACTTTCAAACATTATAATAAAAATTGGGAAGAAGATGGTTTGTTTTTTACCGAATTTGCTAATGGAAGTATGAATGCGTTGATTGAGAATTTCCAATATTCTTTCAATACTTATCAGAAATATACACATTACGAATTAGCTTTCCCAAATGAAAAAATTCAGCCAAAAATCTCAGGTAATTATGAGATTATTGTTTACAAAGATTCTCAGGAAAAACCTTTGTTTACAAGAAGATTTTGTATCTATGAAGATGGTGCTAATTTGGGAATCAATGTAACAAGATTTATTGACGCAAAAAATCCTAATGCAAAACAACGAATTGAAATTCAGGCAACAGGAAACGGTTCAGGAATTACCAATAATTTGTCGTCACTTTCTTTAAGTGTGATTCAAAATAACAATTGGGATATTTCTTTGAAAAACCTCCGCGCAAGTTCTACAATGGGAAATCAGCTTTTGTTTCAGCAATTGAATTTGGCTTTTCCTGGAAATAATGAGTTCTATTATTTTGATAATAAGGTAATTAATCAGGCAATGGATATGGTTGCGGGAACCGAAAATATCGATGGAAGGAATTATACCTATCTTCATCCGGTTTGGGCTTATCCAGGCGATTATCAATATCAGCCAGATGTCAATGGAGCTTTCTATTTCAGAAGAAATGATTTGGGAATCGAAAGAAATGCAGACAGAGAAGCCGATTATTCTTGGGTTTATTTTGCTTTAGATAGTCAGAAATCAGATAAAGAATTCTATGTTCTGGGGATGTTCAACGATTATAAAGCCGATAAAACCAGCCAAATGCAATACGATGAAAAGGCTCAAAAATATATTGCGAAAATCTATCTGAAACAAGGTTTCTACAGTTACATCATCGCAACAAAAGGTTCAGACGGAAAGCTGAATTACGGCGAAGTCAACGGGAATTTTTGGCAAACAGAAAACCTTTATCAGGCATTTTTGTATTATACACCTTTCGGAAGAAACTTCGATGGTTTGATTGGTTATGGAGAATTTAGAACACCTGTGAGGTAATTTGGAACAATTTTAGCTGATTATTTTAAAAAATATTTATGGAACTTTTTTTTGAAAATCATAAATCCGGAAATGGGGGTTTTATCACAATGAAAAATCCTCACGAAGAAATAGGAAGATTGACTTATACGATTGTTCCGGAACTAAAAAAATTAATCGTTAGCTACGTAATGGTTTTTCCAAAATTTGAAGGTCAGGGACTGGGAAAAAAATTGGTTGAAAATTCTGTAGAATTTGCCAGAAAAAATGGTTGGACAATCAAAGCTCACTGTTCTTATGCTCACGCAGTTCTAAGCAGAAAAGCAGATGTAGAAGACGTTTTCGTGGCTTAAAAATAAAGTTTTTACCGTGGTAATACTAAAGTTACGGCTCGCCCTTTCGTGGCCCGCGTTTTTTTTTTTTTAAAAAAAAAATTTTTTTTTATAAAAATTTTTAAAAAAAAAAAAAAAAAAAAAAAAATTAAAAAAAATTAAAACACCTGGGGGGGCACGGAGGGGGGGAAAAGGGGGGGGGGGGCGGGGGCCCCCGCCCCCNNTACGGCTCGCAATTGCGAGCCGAGCTTTTTTATTTAATAAGAAAAATTATCTGTTCATAGACATCAGGAACTCTTCATTATTCCGCGTTCCCTGCATTTGTTTCTGAACAAATTCCATTGCTTCCAAAGGATTCATATCTGCGAGATATTTTCTCATAATCCACATCCGTTGTTGGGTGGCTTCATCCTGCAGAAGGTCATCTCTTCTGGTACTAGAGGATACCAAATCCACAGCTGGATAGATACGTTTGTTGGCAATTCTTCTGTCCAGTTGCAGTTCCATATTTCCCGTTCCTTTAAACTCTTCGAAGATTACTTCGTCCATTTTGGAACCTGTATCAATCAAAGCAGTTGCGATAATTGTCAAAGAACCTCCATTTTCGATTTTTCTAGCTGCTCCGAAGAAACGTTTAGGTCTGTGAAGAGCGTTTGCATCCACACCTCCGGAAAGAATTTTTCCAGAAGCCGGCGTTACAGTGTTGTAAGCTCTTGCCAAACGCGTGATAGAATCCAAAAGAATCACAACATCGTGACCACATTCTACCATTCTTTGCGCTTTTGATAAAACCAAATTTGCCACTTTGACGTGCTTATCTGCTGCTTCATCAAATGTAGAAGCAATTACTTCCGCATTCACACTTCTTTGCATATCTGTAACTTCCTCTGGTCTTTCATCGATTAGAAGAACCATCATGTAAGCTTCCGGATGATTGGCAGAAATAGCGTTAGCGATATCTTTTAGTAAAATTGTTTTACCGGTTTTCGGTTGTGCAACAATCATTGCTCTTTGTCCTTTTCCGATTGGTGCAAATAAATCTACGATCCTAGTAGAAAGTGTAGAGTTTTTACCTGCCAAATTGAATTTTTCCTGAGGAAAAAGTGGTGTAAGATATTCGAAAGCAACACGATCTTTTATAAAAGCAAGATCTCGACCGTTTACTTCGGTTGGTTTTAGAAGCGAAAAATATTTTTCACCTTCTTTCGGGAGTCTAACGATTCCTTTTACAGTGTCACCTGTTTTCAGTCCGTAATTTCTGATCTGATTGGTAGAAACATAAACATCATCCGGTGAAGAAATATAACTGAAATCTGAAGAACGTAGAAATCCGTAGTTATCCGGTAGAATTTCCAAAACACCTTCTATCGTTACAATGCCATCAAAGTTGAATTCCTTCTTTGGAGCTTCAGTTGGCTGCTGGGTTTCGGTAGGTTGAGTATTTTGTTGCGAATGATTGTGTTGAGGCTGATTTGCTTGCTGCTGCTGTGGTCTCTGCGTCTTTTGCTGACCTTTATTTGGATTAGCCTTTTGTTGTTGATTATTCTGCTGCTGATTCTGATTTTTTGGTCTTGAATGCTCAGTTTTTTCTTCAACTTGCGAAGTTTCAGCTTGAGGCGTGTCAGTATTGTTATCTTCTGTTTTCTCTTGGCTGATTCGTGCTCTTTGTTTTTTCTTTGCAGGATTTTGAGGTATAGCATCCTCAGTAACTTTTTCTTCTTTCACAACCGCTGCTGGAGCTTCCTCTGTGACAGTGATAACAGAAGTTTCTGCTGGAACTGACTTTTCTTCTTTCGGTTTCTCTGCTGGTTTCCTGCCTCTTTTCTTCACAGGAGCTGCGTTTTCCGTAGAATTCTCTTCTGTTTTTTTCGTCATATTCTCTTGAGTAGCGTTAAGATAATCTTTAATGATTTTTGGATTAGAAGCCTGATAGTCCAGAATTGCGAAAACAGTGTCTTCCGGAGAGCTTTTTCTTGCCAATTTAACGCCTAAATCTTTAGAAAGTTGAGCCAATTCCTCATCGGATTTTGACCGTAGCGTTTCAATGTTAAACATATAAATACGTAAAAAGTAATTTTTATTTGTGTATAAGTAAGAATGAAAACCAGGAGGTTATCATTTTTAATTGAGTGATTACAATGCAAATCTACATTAATTTTTGAATTACACAAAAATTATTTTATTTTTGCAATCTATTTTAAGCTTTTTTATAAAAGATTTATAATAAATATGTTACAAAGAATACAAACCATTTGGATTATCTTAGCTGTTTTAGGAGCAGTGTTCCTCAATCTTACAGGGCAGGATTTTGATATTTTGGGTGGTAAATTGACAATCAATGTTTCTACTGTTATATTGGTATTGGCAGGATTGCTAAGTATTTTTAGTTTCAAAAATAGAAAAAGACAAATACTGCTGAACAACATCAGCCTTATTATAAACGCTTTGTTGGTTGGTCTTTTGATTTACTGGTTACTAAATTTATCCGGAGGAATTCAGTTTCCTGAGAAGGGTATTGAGCCAATTTTTCCATTTATTTCGGTGATATGTCTGCTTTTGGCAAATGTTTACATCAGAAAAGATGAGAGGCTCGTAAAATCTGTAGACAGACTTCGATAGGCTTACGACGATTTTTTTGAGTGAGAACAGCTTCCTTTTTGGAGGCTGTTTTTTATTTTCAAGATATTTATTTATCCACAATTATAAGTAACAAAAAACAACTTCTTGATACTTATAATTTTAAAATCAATAAATCTAACTATGAAAAAAGCAATCTCCATAGTTTTAATTGCTCAATCAATATTTTCTTTTGCCCAGGATATTTCCAAAGAAAGAATTGTAAACATTGTTTCAACTTTAGCTTCAGACGAAATGAAAGGCAGAAAATTCGGAATGGCAGAGAATGATAAAGCTGCAGAATACATCGCTTCGGAATTCAAAAAAAATAATTTGGATTACTGTTTTGGAGATTCTTATTTGGTTCCTTTTGAATACAAAGGAAAGAAAGGTTACAATGTTTGTGGTATCAAAAAAGGAAAATCACAGCAAAGTTTAGCTTATTCGGCTCATTTTGATCACATCGGAACGAATAATAAAGAAGACGATAATATCTACAACGGCGCAGATGATGATGCAAGTGGTGTTGCGACCGTGATTGGTTTGGCAGATTATTTTAAAGATAAAAAAACAGATTTTTCGATGGTTTTTATGGCTTTCAATGCGGAAGAGATTGGGTTGGTTGGCTCCAAAGCTTTATCAGAAAATCAAAACTTGAATCCTGTTTTCAATAATATCAAAGCGCTTTTCAATTTCGAAATGCTAGCTACAGAATCTCAGTTCGGAAAAAATGCAGTTTTTATGACTGGCGACGAGTTTTCTGATTTTGATGAATTGATTAATGCCAACGCAGTTAACGGATTGAAAGTTTATCCAGACCCTTATGTAGGTCAGCAATTATTTTACAGGTCAGATAATGTGAATTTCGCTAAAAAGAAAATCATAGCCCATTCTATTTCGACTGTTGATATGAACAAAGCAACGCATTATCACGCGGTGAATGATGATATTAGTATTGTTGATGCTGATAATTTGACGAACATCATCAATAATTTTGCGAAGACGATTGAAAAATTGAACACAAAAAATTTCCAGCCAAAGTATAATGATAAAGTAAAATACGATTTCTAACGTCTTGATAAAGTAAACTATTTATTTTCCGTAATTTCGCATTTCAATTTTTTTCAATGAATTTATATCGACGAATTCTAAAATTTGCCAGTCCGCATCAAAAATATATCTACGCCAGTTTATTTTTTAATATTCTGTATTCTGTATTTCAAATTGCATCTTTAGGAACCATTTTACCGGTTTTAGGTATGTTGTTCGGAAGTGTGAAAATGGACGCCAATATTGTAAAACCAGTCTACGACGGCGATATCACCAATTTCTTCGGCTATGTCAAAGAATATTCTTATTACTTTATACAATCAGAAGTTAATGAAAGAGGTGCTTTGACGGTTTTGGCTTGGCTTTGTGTCATAACGGCATTTACATTTTTATTGAGAAATATTTTCCGATATTTTGGAGCCTATCTTTTGATTTTTTACAGAGTGGGCGTTACCAAAGATTTGAGAAGTGCCATGTACAACAAAGTTCTGGCTTTGCCTGTTTCCTTTTTTACAGAACAGAGAAAAGGCGATATGATGTCCAGAATGTCGAATGATGTTGGTGAAGTTGAGAATAATATTTTAGGTAGTTTGGTGGATCTTATCAACTCGCCTTTTATGTTAATCGGTACTTTGGTGACATTATTTTATTTAAGTCCTCAACTAACTTTATTTAGTTTGATAGTTCTGCCAATAATGGGAACAATGATTTCGTTAATTGGAAAAAGCCTTAAAAAAGATTCTCACGAAGCTCAACACGAATTGGGAAATATCTTTTCTATTGTTGATGAAACTTTGAAGTCTTCTAAAATCATCAAAATCTTCAATGCAGAAAAATTATTGAGTAACAGATTTACCAATTCAATGTCAAAATGGATTAGTAATGCCGTAAGTCTTGGTCGTAAAAAAGAATTAGCTTCGCCGATGAGTGAGTTTCTTGGCGCTGTTACTTTCTTGATTATCACTTGGTACGGAGGGAAAGAAATCATCGTGAATCAAAGTATTCGTCCAGAAGATTTCTTGGTTTTCTTAGGTATATTTTTCCAAATTCTTCCTCCAATCAAAAGTTTGTCATCATCCATTTCTAATGTGCAGAAAGCAGAAGCTTCTTTGGTAAGAGTAATGGAAATTTTGGATGCTGATGTACGAGTAGATGAGATTGCTAATCCAGTTCCAATCCACGATTTGAAGTCTGAAATTAATTTCAAAGATGTTGGTTTCTACTATAATCAGGACAGAACAATTATTAAAAATTTCGAACTTAAAATTCCGAAAGGAAAAACGGTTGCATTGGTTGGACAAAGTGGAAGTGGAAAAACAACGATTGCCAACCTTCTGACACGTTTCTATGATGTAACCGAAGGCAGTATCGAAATTGATGGAGAGAATATCAAAAATCTTAATTTAAAAGATTATCGCTCGCTTCTGGGAATGGTAACGCAGGAATCTGTTCTTTTCAATGATACAGTTTACAACAACATTGCAATGGGCAAAGAGAATGCAACGAGAGAAGAAATTATCGAAGCTTCGAAAATTGCCAATGCCCATCAATTCATAGAAAGTCTCCCAGAAGGTTATGATACAAATATTGGAGACGATGGAAACAAACTTTCCGGTGGACAAAAACAACNNAAAATCCACCAATTATGATTCTCGACGAAGCAACTTCTGCTTTGGATACGGAGTCTGAAAGATATGTTCAGGACGCACTGGAAAAAATGATGGAAAACAGAACATCTTTGGTAATAGCGCACAGATTATCGACGATTCAGAAAGCGGATCATATTGTCGTGATGGAAAAAGGTGACATTATAGAGCAAGGTTCTCATCAGGAATTGATGGAAAAAGATGGAACTTACAGAAAGTTGGTTGAGCTCCAGAATTTTGATTAAATATTAACCTATTTCTAATCCATTTTTCACAGGTAAGCTTGGACTCAACAGAGTTACTTCACATTTATTTTCTCCATAAACTCCAAGAACAAGACACTCGCTGAAGAAGTTGGCGATTTGTTTCTTTGGGAAATTAACCACGGCGAGAATCTGTTTTCCTATCAAATCTTCTTTCGAGTATAATGCTGTAATTTGAGCCGAAGATTTTCTAATGCCTAAATCTCCAAAATCGATTTCCAATTGATAAGAAGGATTTCTGGCTTTTTCAAAATCATTCACGGAAATAATGGTTCCAACTCTAATGTCGATTTTCTCAAAATCTTGCCAAGATATTTCAGGTTTTGTCATTGTTTTTTGTTTTAATGATGGTTATCATGTAAAGGCTTCGACAGGCTCAGCCTGACATCGCTTAAAATGGTTTGATTAGTATTAGAGATGTCACACTGAGCTTGTCGAAGTGTTTGAGTTGTTAATTTTTTTCAGCAAAGTTTCAACTTCTTTTTTCTGTTCCAAATATTTTAATTGAAGTTCGCTTCCTTCGCCCATTCTATCATAATAAATCAAAGCTTTTTCGCCAAAGAAGTTTTTGTAATAATCGGAAAGCTCGGGAATCTGCGGAAAATTGGTGTGAAATAACATTTCGTAGTAAGCCTGCCACTCGCGTTCGTTTTTGTCCATAATCATCATTTTTGACGATTTCTGGCGGACGTGCAGCATCTCGTGAGCCAGAAGATTAAGAACTAATGTCAAATCAAAATCGAAAAGATTTCTTGGAATCAAAACTTCCTGCATATCACCGATTTCTCCATTAGCAGTCAATAGAACCGAATTCTTTTCTAATTCTTCCCGAAAACCAAATCCGGCAAAGTTCTCATCATCCAATTCAAATTCGTGAATGAGGAATCTTGCAGCATCCAATATTTCTCCGGTTTCTTTGTAGGCATTGAGGTTGAATTGTAATTTTTCGTAATTCATTTATGTTGATGTAGATTCGATTCTTGTTCAAATTTACAATTTAAAGACAAATGTTCAAAAATATGTTGAATCTGCAGCCCGACTTGAGCAGAAATCCTTTTTTGCGTGAACTTAATCTCTACTGAAGACAAATCTTGAGCAAAAAAGATTGAGAGCGGAAGGCGGATAAGCTGCCCAAAATAAAAAATCGCACCTTGATGATGCGATTTGATTTATTTTAGAATTCCATACTAACTTCCAACTTTTCTGCCAGAAGTTTGGAAACTTTTACTTTGAGTGGCTCGATATCAATGTTTTGCATCGCATCGTTGGCGAAAGCGTAAAGCAACAATGCACGGGCTTCTTTTTTGGAAATTCCACGAGCTCTAAGGTAGAACATCGCGTCCTCGTTCAGCTGTCCAACGGTACAACCGTGCGAACATTTTACATCATCTGCGAAAATCTCCAGCTGAGGTTTTGTATCAATCGTTGCGCCTTCGTCCAACAAAATGTTGTTATTCTGCTGATAAGCGTTGGTTTTCTGAGCAATCTTGTTCACAAACACTTTTCCGTTGAAAACACCGTGCGATTTGTCCTTGAAAATCCCTTTGTAATTCTGGTAAGATTCGCAGTTTGGCGTATTGTGATGAACCGCTGTGTGGTGGTCTACCAATTGGTCTTTCCCGATAATCGTGATTCCGTTCATAAAAGAATTGATATTCTCTCCACTGTGGATGAAATCCAGATTGTTACGAACTAATTTTCCTCCGAAAGAGAACGTGTTTACCGTCGTTAAACTATCTCTCTCCTGCTTCGCAAATGTGTGGTCCACAAGGTAAGACGTGTCGCTGTCGTTCTGCAATTTGTGCCAATCGGTTTTTGCATTTTGATAAGTGAAAATTTCTGTAACCGAATTCGTTAGCACAAAAGATTCGTCCAGATTGTGATGACTTTCAATGATTTCTACTTTCGCTCCTTCTTCTACAATTAGTAAATTTCTGGTGTTGTAAAAAGTGTTTTCATTTTGATTTTTAGACAGATAGAAAATGTGAATTGGTTTTTCAATCACTACATTTTTTGGAACTCTCAGGAAAAATCCGAAGTTGCAGTAAGCTGAATTCAAGTTTGTGAAAGCCAAATCTCTGTTTGCAATCGTGTTGAAATATTGGTCGAAAGCTTCTTTGTGTGCAGAATCATTCAGTGCATAACCGAAAGATAGAAACTCTGCGTTGCCAATCGAAATCTTAGAAAATTCTTTGTGAAGTTTTCCGTTGATGAAAACAATTCGGTCAAAGTTTTCTTCGCCCAAATGAAGTGCATCCAATTGTTCTTTTGAGATATTGTGCTCTTCTGTCGGGAAAAAGTTGTATTCTTTTTCCGTGATTTCCTTCAGATTTGTGTATTTGTATTCTTCATCTTTTTTGGTAGGGAAACCTTTCAATTCGAAATTTTGAAGCGCCGTTTTTCTGTCTTCATCCAAAAAAGAATGTCGAAGCGTTCCTAAAAAAGAAGAATGTGTATTGATAATTTGTTCAAATAAAGCCATTGTAATGGTTTGATTTTGTATCGATTAGAAGATTAAATGAAAGACGAATTAGTTTAAAAGCCAATCGTAACCTTTTTCCTCCAATTCAAGTGCTAGGGATTTATCTCCTGTTTTTATGATTTTTCCATCTGCCAAAACGTGAACGAAATCTGGCTGAATGTAGTTTAAAAGTCTTTGGTAATGCGTGATTAATAAAACTGCGTTGCCTTCGTTTTTGAATCGATTCACACCATCCGCAACGATTCTCAACGCATCAATGTCTAATCCAGAATCGGTTTCGTCAAGAATTGCTAATTTCGGATTGAGCATCATCATTTGGAAAATTTCATTTCTTTTTTTCTCACCGCCAGAAAAACCTTCGTTCAGAGAACGAGAAAGGAAATCTTTTCTGATTCCTAATTTCTCAGAGTTTTCACGAATCAATGCCAACATTTCTTTCGCGCCCATTTCTTCCAATCCATTTGCTTTTCTTGTCTCATTAAGAGCTGCTTTGATGAAATTGGTAACGGTAACGCCAGGGATTTCCACAGGATATTGGAAAGAAAGGAAAATTCCTTTGTGTGCTCTTTCTTCAGGTGCGTCTTCGCCGATTTCTTCTCCTTCAAAAAGAATTTCGCCATCTGTTACTTCATAATCCTCTTTTCCTGCAATCACAGAAGAAAGTGTAGATTTCCCAGCGCCGTTCGGTCCCATAATAGCGTGAACTTCGCCTGGTTTTATTTCAAGATTAATTCCTTTTAAAATTTCTGCGCCATCTTCAATTTTGGCGTGTAAGTTTTTGATATTTAACATTTTAATTATATAAAATTATCGCAAATTTTCTTAAATATTATATTTTAAACATTAAGAATTTAAGTTAATTCTAATGTTTTTATTTCTTTTTTTAAGTAAATCAATAAAATTGATTTTAATTAAGACTTTTAAGTCTTACGTTTTTATTTTTTCTAAACTCCTTAATGTTAAAACAATCAATCTGGAAGTTTTGAAAAATATTCATTAACTAATGGAATCATTGATTTAGTAATATTATCTGTATAAAAATTAATCAAAAGTCCTTGAGGCTTTTTCAAAATTTTCATATAAGTCATCAATTGAGCTTGATGAACAGGTAATAATTTTTCAACAGTTTTAATTTCTACAATTATTGTATCATTAACGAGTAAATCAATCTTTAATGGAGTTTCAATTTCAATCTTTCCGTAATTGATTTTTGTAGTAACTTGTTGATTTACTATATATCCTTTTTCCTTTAACTCATAAGCCAAACACAATTCGTAAACACTTTCCAACAATCCTGGTCCTAATTCTTTATGAACCTTGATTGCACATCCTACAATATCGTAAGAAAGCTGTGTTACTTCTGTTTTGGTCATATTTAATTTTCTTCAAAATAATTGATTTATCAATTCCTTAATTCTTTAACATTGAGAATTTAAGAAAAAACTTAACTTCTTAATGTTTATAAATTATCCTACTGAACCTTCCAAAGAAATTTCCAATAATTTCTGAGCTTCAATTGCGAATTCCATTGGAAGCTTATTTAAAACTTCTTTACTGAATCCATTTACAATCAGAGCAATTGCTCTTTCTGTATCAATTCCTCTTTGGTTGCAATAGAAAATCTGGTCTTCCCCAATTTTCGAAGTGGTTGCTTCGTGTTCCAATTGTGCAGTCGGATCTTTGATTTCGATGTAAGGAAAAGTATGAGCTCCACATTCATTTCCCATCAAAAGAGAATCACACTGTGAAAAGTTTCTCGCTCCTTTTGCAGNNCCTGCCGAAATTCCTTTAGAAATAATAGTTGATTTGGTATTCTTTCCGATGTGAATCATCTTAGTTCCAGTGTCTGCATATTGGTGCATATTGGTAACAGCGATTGAATAAAATTCTCCAACCGAATTGTCTCCTTTCAAAATACAGCTGGGATATTTCCAAGTTACCGCAGAACCTGTTTCAACCTGAGTCCAAGAGATTTTTGCATTTCTTTCACAAAGTCCTCTTTTTGTTACAAAATTGAAAACGCCGCCTTTTCCTTCTTCATCTCCTGGATACCAGTTCTGAACTGTAGAATATTTGATTTCAGCGTCGTTCATTGCAATTAATTCAACCACTGCCGCGTGAAGCTGGTTTTCGTCTCTTGATGGCGCTGTACAACCTTCCAAATATGAAACATAACTTCCTTCATCCGCAATAACCAAAGTTCTCTCGAATTGTCCAGTTCCAGACTGATTGATACGGAAATAAGTTGATAATTCCATCGGACATTTTACACCTTTTGGGATGTAGCAGAAACTTCCGTCAGAAAAAACAGCGGAATTCAACGCTGCGTAGAAATTATCGCCTCTCGGAACTACTTTTCCGATGTATTTTTTTACCAAATCCGGATGTTCTTTGATAGCTTCAGAAATTGAGCAAAAGATAATGCCTTTTTCTTTCAGAGTTTCCTGAAATGTTGTTTTTACAGACACTGAATCTACAACAATATCAACCGCAACATTCGCTAATCTTTTTTGTTCCTCGATATTGATTCCCAATTTTGCGAAAGTCTTCAACAATTCTGGGTCCACTTCATCAAGACTTGCCAATTCTGGTTTTGCCTTTGGAGCTGCATAATATCTGATGGCTTGGAAATCAGGCTTTTGATATTTGATATTGGCCCAATTTGGTTCTTCCATTTTTTGCCAGATTCGGAAAGATTCCAGACGCCAGTCGGTCATCCATTCTGGTTCTTCTTTTTTGGCAGAAATAGCACGAATGATATCTTCATTCAGACCAATCGGAAAATCTTCATACTCGATATCCGTTTCAAATCCGAATTCGTATTTTTGATTTTCGAGATCGACTCTCAGGTCGTCTTCGGTATACTTAGACATATTTTATAAACTAAAAGATTCTCCGCAGCCACAGGTTCTTGCCGCATTCGGATTATTAAAAACAAAACCTTTCCCATTCAATCCTCCAGAATATTCCAGAGTTGTACCTGCAAGATAAAGGATTGATTTTTTCTCGATGATTACGCGTACGCCATTATCTTCAAAAATCTGATCGGTTTCGCCTTTCACATTGTCAAATTTCAGAACGTACTCTAGCCCGGAACAACCACCGCTTTTTACGCCTACTCTTATATAGTCAGTCTCAGGGTTGAAGCCTTCTTCAGTCATCAACTGAGCTGCTTTGGATTTTGCCTGATCGCTTACTTGTATCATTGTTTTTATTTAGACTGATTTTAGTCTACAAAAGTACGAACTAATTTCCGCATTCTCAAATCGACAGCATCTATTTTGCTTATTTTAGAAATAGAAACTTATTCAATTGAAGTTGAATTTCAATCAGTTGATGTTAATGAATTTATATTTTTTAGAAAATAATGATATTTCATTTTGATTAAAAATTAACTTTGTTCGATTTTATTAATCAATAAATAATAACTGATTCTTTCAAACACTTAATTAATATGAAATTTTTAAAACTATTAGCTTTCATTTCGATGCCGTTTCTAATGGCGCAGCAAGGCACAAGATTTATTTATCAGGTTTCTATGACTCCGGATTCTACCAATGCAGAAAAGAAAATCGAGCTTGCATATCTGGATTCCGATGGCAAAAAATCTGTTTTCTATGCAGAAAATTCGATGAAAAGAGATTCTCTGATGGAAAGAATGCGTGCGACCAAAAATTTTGACAGAGAACAAATGCAGAATTTAAGAAGCAATATTCAATTTACCATAGAAAAAGACCTTACTAATCACAGTTTGGTTTACAAATCCAGAATTGGCAGAGATAATTATTCTTATCCGGAAACGCCTGTTTTCGAATGGAAAATCTTACCGGAAACTGTTAAAATTGGCGATTATCAAACACAAAAAGCGGAGACAAAATTCGGTGGTAGAACTTGGTACGCTTGGTTTACACAAGAAATTCCTTTACAAGATGGATCTTACAAATTTTCTGGTTTGCCAGGCTTGATTGTGAAAGTTCAGGATGCAAAAGGCGATTATTCTTTCGATTTGATGCAAACGAAAAAAATAGCAGAGATATATCAACCGTTGAACCGAGGACAAATTATCACACTTTCCAAATCTAAATATACCGATATGGAAAAAAAGATGCAAAAAGACCCAGCAAGTTTCGTGAATGCTCAAAGGAATACGGGTGGACGAGGTGGTGGAAACCGACCAGGAATGGATCCGAAAGAAATGCAGGAAAGACAAAAACGAATGGAAGCTGAAATCAAAAGCCGAAATAATCCTATCGAATTGAAATAAAAAAAATGTCCCGAGTTTGGGACATTTTTATTTACGATTTTCTACTTTCCTTGATTTCTTCAATCTTTTCTTTGAAATAATCCTTTTTGTGAGGGTGTTTTTCGGAGAGTATTTCGTAAGCCTTTATGGCTTTGGAATAAAGCTTCTGCTCAGCATACAGTCTTGCCAGCGTTTCTGTCATCAGGTGTGAAATGTCATCTTTTTTCTCCTTGATAATAAAACTACTTTCCTCTTTTAACTGAGAAATTCTTGGATTATTTTCGATGAAATTGTCAATGATTTTTTCCTTAGCCTTTGCCGTCTTTTCCTCTGCTTTTGGTCGGTCAATTTTCAGCCAGCTTTGCCAGGTGTTGATGAAGGTTCCAACATTACTTTCGGGAACTTCTTTTGTTTCAGTCGTTTCAGGAACTGGAATGGTTTCTTTTTTCTCCTCGATTTTAGAAACATCATTTCCAAAGAACGAAACATTCAGAATTGGTCTTTCTTCTTCAGAAATCTTAGTTTTCTTTTCCTCAACGTGAGTTTCTTCTACAATAATTTCTGGTTGAATCTCAACTTCTTCAGGTGTTGGAGCAATCTCAACTTTAGAGATAATTTTCGGAATTTCTCTTTCTTCAGATTTACTTTTACCGATCAAAGCATCTGGTGTATTCGCTGAGAAAGACATTGGTTTCCATTCTGAAACTGGTTCTTCAACTTTTGGTTCAGTAATTTCCGCTTCTGAAACTTCAGTCTTAACTTCAATAATGTCAAAAGTCTGAGTGTTTTCAAAATTGATTAGATTCTTCGCAACCTTTTCTTCCTGAATTGAATTTTCCGATTTTACATCTTTTTCCTCAATTTTGGTTGGTTCAGGAACTTCAAAAGATTGTGTGTTCTCAAAGCTGATTTGACTATCATTAATATTATTTTCCGAAATATTTTCTACAAATGGTTCTTTAAATTCTGATTTAATAACCGGTTTTTCTTCGATTGGTTTTTCCTCAGCTTTTTCTTTTTTTGGAGNNCCAAAACTAATATCATTGGAAGAAACTTCAGGCTCAGATTCTTGTTCTCCAGCGATTTCCTCAACTTTAGTTTCTTCTAAAGCTAAAATATCTTCAAGATGTTCCGGTTCAGAAATCGATTCTTCCGCAGGATTTTCATCGATGATGATTTGAGTATCAACAGTTTTAGTTTCTTCTACTAGAACGAGTTGCCCGGATTCTTTCGAAGCTTCCAAATCAACTTCCGAAGATTTTTCTTCCAAGAAATTTTCTTCACCTTCATAAAGTAATCGGTTTTTTTCTCCATTAACCAAAATAAAATCCTCCGTCTTTATTTCTTCCTTTTCAATGATTTTATCAACATCGAATTTATTCAATACAGAATTGTTATCCGTATTTTCGATTTCAGCAATCAGTTCCGGATCAGCAGGTTTTGAATCTTCACTTGATTGTTCATTGATTTGATTATCAGTGTTCTCATGTTTAATGATTGAAGCGGGAACAAGCGCTTTATTTGTAATTTTATCTGAGTTAAGGAATTGATAAAGAATCTTTTTGTCTGTTGTATATGCTGCAGTTCTGGAAAGATTTTCTTTGTAGCTTTGTGGATTATACAGATTGATTCCGTAGAGATAAAGTGCTCTTATACTCTGTGCATAAGGCATCTGAGATGACTCCGACTCCAAGATTCCAAGATCCGCTTCGGTTATGATTTGCGGATTTTTTATTAATTCTAAAACTCTAGCATTCATTATCTTACCAATTGGCTACAATATCGTTGAAAATTTTGTTAATGATCCTTTCGTTTACAATTTTTACCTGAGCAGTTTCAATGGTATTAAGATCCAGATCACTGTTGAAAACGGCTTCATCACTATATGTTTTGTCAAAACTCAGTTTTGGATCAATATTATTTTCGTAATGCACTTTAACCGTAATTGTTAGTTTGTTTTGCTGAGCCTGAACAATGTTTCCTGTGTCGGTAGTAGTCGCAGCTCCAACACTAGTTGGCGTGATATTATAATCTGTGATTTCACCTTCAATTAAGAGGTTAGGTTTATCCACAGCACCTTTTAACGTTGTTCTCTGAAGGAAACGGTTTTGCAATGCTACCGTAAAATCTTGACTCAGGCTCGGCAGGTTGTTGGCTGCATTATTTGGAAACGTATTGATTTTCACAGTTTTCATTTCAGGACTCAATGATGAGCCTGTGAAACTGTAACAATTCGTAAGAATAAGCAAAAGTGAGAAAAGAGAAAAAATCACAATTCTTTTCTGAATTCTTGCTTTTGACTTCTGACTTCTGACCATTTAATCTTCTAAATTATATTGTTTTATTTTTCT
>DFXK01000011.1:0-349 GCA_002383165.1 Flavobacteriales bacterium UBA4110 | reverse complement strand
AGCGTTCTCTGAGAAATCCCCAGTTCATCTGCTGCTTTGTTTCTTCTGCCTTTGTGTTTTTCCAATGCTTTGATAATCAGATCTTTTTCATTATTCTGAAGCGATAGAGATTCAGGCTTTGCTTCTTCTATTTCAATATCTTCTACATCGTTAAAGTGGTGATCATCTTCTGAAACGATAGTGGGATGATGCACCTCATTCTGATTATTATTCTCAAAATAAAGTAAAGAATTCGGGTTAGATGTCTGCGCTTCCGGTGTATAGATCCTACTGATTAGATTTTTTTCCTGAGAACTCAAATCTGCATTACCTCTGTTCTTTATGAGCTCCGAAGTTAAGGATTTTAAAT
>DFXK01000005.1 GCA_002383165.1 Flavobacteriales bacterium UBA4110 | reverse complement strand
TTAATTTGATGAGCTTTTTTTTTGACCTTTTTTTATAAAAGTCTTATAACTGATTTTGATTGTCCTTCATCATCAAGGGAGATATCTTTTTATTTTAAGATATTTTTGACTTCTATCCTTTATCTTCGATTTATTTTGTTAATGTTTTAATAAAATATCAAGATTCATTTTTTTTAAAATTCTAATTAGATTATTTTTGCACAAATTAAATTTTACAATGAAAAAGTATTTATTTCTACTTTTAATTTCTTTGTTAGTCGTTTCTTGTTCTAAGGTAAAAGTGGCAGGAAACGTCAAAGGAGGCTCTCCTCTCGAAAGAATAGAATTCATAGAAGCTTCTGGTGTGGCAACTCTACCGCTAATTAATATTGGTGTAGATGATAAAGGTAACTTCAAAGGTGAGTTCAAAGCACCGAAGAACGGAATGTATGCAATGACATACGCCGGAAAAATGAATTTCATCTATTTAAAGAAAGGTCAGGATTTAAAAATTTCTGGTGATGCTAATACCTTTCCTGAAGTTTTCAAAATTGAAGGTGACGCAAAAAAGAATAATGATTTCATCACCGAAACTCAAAAGTATTTGCAAACCTACAGCTCTAAGCTGAATATGCAATTGCTGCAGAAAAAGGAATCAGATTTCCTTAGTGAAATAAAAAAAATATATTCTGATTTAGAAAAAAACCTAGATCAAACGGCTGATAAAATTGGTCCTGACAGTGACGTTGTGAAACTTAAAAAAGATGAGCTTGCTACAAATGTTTTAACTTTCCTTGCTCAGTATGAGGCATCACATGGTCAAGTGAGTGGTGATCCTTCTTTCAAAGTGTCAAAAGCTTTTACTGATTATGAAAATTCATTAACTAAGAATAACGACAGGATGGTAGAAGATCTGCCAGTTTACAGAAATTATCTGTTAAATAAAATCGGACAAAATTTCCAATCTTTTGCTGAAAAACAAAAAGATAAAAATACAGCAAGTATGTCTGCAATATTTGCCCGATATTTATCAGAAAATAAAGAATTATCTCAGAAAACAAAAGATTATCTTCTAGCTTTTGTAATTGCTAAGTTTGATCTTAATCCATATACTTCTGATGTTGATAAAGTAAAAAAAGTTAGTGAGGAGTATATTAAAGATTCGGAAGTAAAGAAAGATCTTAATTCTGCAATCAATGCTGTTTTTGGATTGAAAAAAGGTGAAGAAGCTCCAAAAGTTAATCTTGTAAAGCTAGACGGAAAATCCTCAAACTTCGACTCTAATGGAAAACCTACTTTGGTTATGACTTACGCATCTTGGAATCCTTATATCGGGCAGTCCACTGTTCCTGTATTGAAAGAAGTTGTAAACTTTTATAAATCTAAAGTAAACTTTGCATTTGTAAATGTAGACGATACAAAAGAGCAATTTACAAAAACGGCTAATGCAATGCTGAAAGGTATTCCTGGTACAAACTATTACGCCGAAGGAGGTCTCTCATCTGAATATGCGAAAAAGTACTTTATTTACGGTTTCAAAATCCCAGGATTCTTTTTGATTGATAAGGATGGTAAAGTAGCGAGTCAGACTTTTTATAACCTTGGTGATCCTAAATTTGTAGAAGAAATGAATAAAATTTCAGGTTTACAAGCGCCTAGTGTCAAACCTCAGGCAACACTTCAGAATGATTTATTGCAGCAGAATCCTAAAGCCGATTCTGCAAAAACAAAATAATAAATGAAGAATAAGAAAAAAAATAAAATTCTTGAAAATATCAGACTCCTTTCTGCCGGTGCGAAAGGAGTTTCTGTTGGTAAAACAGAAGAAGGAAAGACCGTGATTGTTTCAGGTGCTGTCCCTGGTGACCTGGTAAATGTTAGAGTTAAAAAATCAAAAAGTAATTATTTTGAAGGTGAGGCTATAGAAATTTTAGAATATTCCGAACATAGAGTCGAACCTAAGTGCATCCATTTCGGAACTTGTGGTGGCTGTAAATGGCAGAATATTGCTTATGAGAAACAGCTCGATTTCAAACATAATGAAGTGGTTAATAATATTAAAAGAATCGGAGGTGTTTCTGATTTCGAAACTATTCCTATTTTAGGTTCTAAGGAACAATATTTTTACCGGAATAAGATGGAATTTTCTTTTTCCAACTCGCGCTGGCTTACCCAATACGAGATTAGTTCCGAAGAAAACTTCGGCAACAGGGATGCTTTGGGATTTCATATTCCGGGGATGTGGAGCAAGATTCTAGATCTCGAAGAATGTTATCTGCAAGAAGATCCATCTAACCAAATCCGCTTGGCCGTAAAAAAATATGCTGTAGAAAACGGACTTGAATTTTATGATGTAAAAGCTCAGGAAGGTTATCTAAGAACTCTGATGTTGCGTCAGAATTCTAAAGGTGATTGGATGGTACTCTTCCAACTTTATAAGGAGATGGAACCGGAAAGAATTCGATTGTTCGATTATTTATTATCCCAATTTCCTCAGATTAAAACTTTGGTTTTTGCCATCAATCCAAAAGGTAATGATAGTATCTATGATTTGGATATTCAAACATATTTTGGTGAAGGATATCTGTTTGAGGAGATGGACGGACTTCAGTTCAAAATAGGACCAAAATCTTTTTTCCAGACCAATTATAAACAGGCTTTGGAATTGTACAGAAAAACCCTCGAGTTTGCAGATTTATCAGGCGACCAGGTTGTTTATGATCTTTACACAGGAACAGGAACCATCGCACAGTATGTCGCAAGAAATGCCAAGCAAGTTATCGGGATAGAAGCTGTTCAGGAAGCTATTGATTCAGCGAAAGAACACGCTGAAATCAATGGATTGAAAAACTGTACTTTTTATTGTGGTGATATGAAAGACATCTTTAATGATGAATTTTTAGCCAATCATCCAAAAGCTGATGTGCTGATTACTGATCCACCAAGAGATGGAATGCACCCAAAGGTTGTAGAGCAGATTCTAAAACTGTCACCAGAGAAAATTGTGTATGTAAGCTGTAATTCTGCAACACAGGCAAGAGATATTGCCTTGCTGAAGGACAGTTATGAACTGGTGAAAATTCTTCCGGTAGATATGTTTCCGCAGACGCACCACGTAGAAAACATTGCTTTGCTTCTTAAAAAATAAACAATTTGTGTTACCTTTATTCAATGCAAAAACTAATTTTTTTTCTGGGCTTTTTTTTGCTTCTTACCAGTTGCGGCGGTGATGATGATATATGCCTGAGTTCGGAATCAACACCAAGGTTACAGGTGAAATTCAAAAATGCAGCAGGACAGCTCACAAAGATTGATTCTTTGTACGTCGGTGTAGATTACGGAAGTAATAAAATTACTAGTATTCTGGCGCAGGCCAATGCAGAAACTGTTTATATTCCTTTGAGAATTGATGAAAATCCATACACGGATATATATTTCAAAACTTCAAAAGATGGAGATAGTTCCAAAGTTCGCATTTCTTATGACAGAAATGCAGTTTATGTATCTCCCGCTTGCGGATTCAAAATCAATTATGAGAATCTGAAATCGGAACTGTTAAAATCTACACCGCTAACTAATGTCGAATCCAATCAAACATCACTTACAGATGAAAGCAAAGTCAATTTTTATCTCCGCTTTTAGTTTGGTTTCGGTATTCTCTTTTTCTCAGAAAAAAGTAGAGGCCAAGAAACAGGATTCGGCTAAATGGAAATATACACCCAATCTTATTATTGGTGCAGATGTATTGAATCTTGGCGCTGGCTTTTTTGGAGACAGAAAACTTCACCAAGGCTTTATTTCCAGCCGAATAAGCAGGAAAATCCATGCAGTAGTAGATCTGGGATATGACAAAAATATCTATCAGAAAAATGGTTATGACGCAAAAGCAGACGGTTTGTTTCTGAAAGCTGGCGGATTTTATATGCTGGCTTCGGATCCGGAAAATGCATTTAATGGTTTTTATGCCGGAGCCAAATTAGCAGGTAGTTTCTACAATCAGGAGTATATGGCAATCCCCATAAAAGGTCAAAACAGCCAGGGCGTCACAGTTTCTATGGACCCGTCCAGCCAAAGCAGTTATTGGGTAGAAGCCGTATTGGGCGCAAGAATTCAGGTTTTCGAGAGCAATTTCTTTATCGATGTCAATGCTCAGCCCAGATATCTGGCTTATACCACAAAACAAGATGAGATTACTCCGATGATCGTTCCGGGATTCGGCAGGAGTTCAGGTAGTTTCAATATGGGATTCAGTTGGAGTATAGCATATAAATTTTGATTTTTTTCAGGAGCTATTTCCTGCTGTCCGCTCATACGCCTCGCGCCAAAGCTAGCCAAAGCACAATCCCGCATCCATCCATCTCCAGCTGTGGGGTAACCGCTACCATCGGGGCTAGATTACATTAGAACCTAAAAAAAAACAGCTTCGGGAGAATTTCCGAAGCTGTTTTATAGAAATCAAAGATTTTAATTCATCTTGATATTGTACGGACATTCCATCATTACAGATGTCTTGTTATTAGGCGCTGTAATAAGTTGAAAAATTTTGAAGTTCTCTTTTCCTATTTTTCTCTGGATCAATCTTGTAGAAAAATCCTCTTCAGTTTCAGAAGAGAAAAACTGCTCAAATTTTGAAACCTTGGATGGATAGGAATCTACATTATAATCTTTTAGCTTAGCCAATTTAGCGGCGTATTTTACAGCATCTTTTAGAGATCCCAACTCATCTACCAATCCCAGTTGTTTTGCTCTAACACCTGACCAAACCCTTCCACCACCTATCGCATCGATGTCTTCAAAAGATTTTTTTCTGTTAACAGCAACAAAGTTTACAAATCGTCTATACGTTGCTTCCACATTTTTCGTGAGAATATTGAGAGCCCCGGGCGTAACACCATTAATTGTCGAAACCATATTAGAGTTTGTATTAGTGGAGACCACATCACTTCGGATTCCATTTTTCTCAGCAAGCTGTTTGAAGTAAGGTATCATCCCAAATACACCTATAGAACCGGTAAGTGTGCTTGGCTCAGAAAATATTTTGTCTGCACTCATTGCAATATAAAAACCTCCGGAAGCAGCATAATCACCAAATGAGACTACTAATGGTTTTTTTTGCTTCAAATTTTGAAGTTCGTACAAAATACAATCCGATGCATTAGCACTTCCGCCAGGGGAATTGATGCGTAATACTACAGCCTTCACATTATCATCATTTTGAAGCTTTTTTATCTCTTTGATAAAGTTATCAGAATAGATCCCATCGTAACCTTTACCATCATAGATCTGACCGGACGCATATAATATTGCTACTTTTTTTCCACCATTATCTTTATCTAATGTTTCAGAATATTTTGCAAAAGAAATTTTATTCAGTTTTTTGTCTTGACTTAAACCCAATTTCTTTTTCAGCATATTATCGTATTCAGTCTTTTGTACAAGTTTATCTACAAGCTTGTTCTGGATACAGAGGTTAGGAAGCACACCATACAGGCTGTCGACAATTAGTTTAAAGTCATTAGTCCCAATTTTTTTGGAAGTGGCAATTGCAGAGGATGTGTTCCCCCAGATGTCATTTAGTAATACAGAAAGTTGTTCCTTATTTTCCGGTGACATTTCATTTCTTAGAAATGGTTCCACTGCAGCTTTGAATTTTCCGTGACGGATTACTTGAATTCCTATTCCGTATTTGTCAGCAAAATCTTTGAAGAAAGTTACTTCCGCAGCCAAACCTTTCAGCATAATGCCACCCATCGGATGCAGATAAAATTTGTCTGCTACTGAACTCATGTAATAAGAAGATTGAGAAACCCCGTTGCCATAAGCATAAACAAATTTTCCGCTTTTTTTAAAGTCAATCAGAGCATTCCTGATATCAGCCAATTGTGTGATACCCGCAGATATATCATCGCATTCCAGGCTTATCCCTTTTATTTTGCTGTCGGTTTTGGCATGTTCAATTGCCGTTAAAACATCATAGAGTAAAACTGCTTTTTCATCATTTTTGAAAGCAAAGATATCATCCTGGTCTTCGGACGGTCCATCTATAATTTTTGTTTTAAGATCCAGAGTTAGTACAGAATCCTGTTTTACATTAACTCCCTCTGAAAGGGAAGATATAATCAGAAAGCCAATGAAAAAAATAAAAAAACCAGCACATAAAATAAAAATTGCGGTTAAATTTGCTAAAACTAATTTGAAAAATCCTCTCATCTAATTTATCTTAATATTTAATATGTCGTACAATGATGTCATTTTGTTACTAGGGAGTAATATAAATAATCCTGAAAATAATATAGACGATGCATTACTGGAAATCGAAAAAAAAGTAGGTGCAATAATAGCAAAATCCAGTTTAATTTCAACCAAACCAGTAGAGTTTGATAGTTTTAATATTTTTTGTAATATTGCAGTCAGAATAAAAACACAGTTTTCACCGTTTAAGTTACTTGCTGAAATCAAAACCATCGAAAGAAGTATGGGTCGTTTACAAGACTCTGTTGATCTTGGAGTCTATAATGATAGGATTATAGATATAGACATAATATTGTATAATAATATAAGATTTATTTCTAGAAAGTTAGTGATCCCTCATACTAAAAATCTTTATGAAAGAGATTTTGCTATTGGTATTATAAAGCAAGTGCAATAAAGGTTTAATACACAAATGAAAAATGAAAAAAAATATATTCTTACTGTTCTTTATTCCTTTTCTTGGTTTTGCACAGACTTCTGAAAAAGGCATGGTCACCAAACCCTTTAACAACGAAAGCCGGCTTTTCAAAGACTGGTCTATAACTATTGGTGGCGGAGCCGCTTTTATGGCTAATGCCGATGTTACTTCTTTCTACGATGGAAAGGCAAACTGGGGATGGAACGGTTTTGTAAGCCTTGATAAACAAATCACACACACTTTTGGACTCTCATTATTATACATAAAAGGAGAGACTAAGCAAAAAGCGTACTTGAATGATGCTGCTGGAGTAGGACATGGCTATACGAAATTTGACCAAGTTACACTTTTAGGAGATGTCAATTTTTCCAATCTAATGAGAAGAGTTGATAACCAATCAAAATTCAGATGGGCTATTCACGGTTATGCAGGAGTTGGACTTACAGGTTTTAAAACTTTTCTTCAAGATAATAATACCTTAAGCAAATGGCCTTCTTATATAGAGCAGAAGATGAATATCGGTAGCTTCACGTATATTGGCGGTGCTGGATTAAAATATAATGTATCAAGACTTCTTGATTTGGAATTGAGAGCTTTATACTTAATTAGTGGAGACGATGAATTTGATGGTGGCGGCGAAACAAGAAAAGCTGCGCCTGGATATAATTTAATCAATGATTCTTCCACAGACAATGCTTGGTTATTCAATTTGGCATTTTCATTTAAGTTAGGACAACATCCAAATCATTTACGTTGGGTAGATCCCTTGCAAGACGCTTATACTAAAGCTGGTAATCTAGAAGAAAAATTCAAAGACTTCAAGGTTTGCGAGAAAGGAGATATGGATAATGATGGCGTTTGTGACGATTGGGATAGACAACTGAACACACCTGCCAGCGCAAGGGTTGATGGTGCTGGTGTAGCACTAGATTCTGATTTAGATGGCGTTATAGATTTGAATGATAAATGCGTTACTGTTCCAGGACCCATAGAAAATAACGGATGTCCAAAGAACCTTTAGTTAGCAGTAATATGGTTGGTAATACCTCGGATGTTGAAGAAAACAAGTATGTCAACGGAATCAAATTTCAATTAAATAAAGATGTAATCGGAGATAAATCCTTTAACTACTTGGATAAGGCTGTAGAAATTATTAAAACATTTGGCTCACAAGAAAGATTTATAGTAGTAGGTGCTACAGATAGCAGAGGATCAGCAATTTTTAATAAAAACTTATCCCAATCCAGAGCTGATATTGTCGTAAAATATCTTGTTAATAAAGGAGTTCCGACGAGCGTACTTACTGCAGAAGGAAGAGAAAAAGAGGACTTAAAGTATGTAGAGTGTGATCCTGCTACAAAATGTCTAGAATGGAAAAATGAAGCTAACAGAAGGGTGTATTTTGTAGCTAGATAATTAACTAAGCAAAAAAAACATTAAAATATGAAACAAGATTTATTATCATTAGCAGTCGTAGCATTATTGTTGCCTATGAGTTTGGCGGGTCAGACTGTATCAGCAGATGCTAATTCAGGTTCTCAGAATATTTCGCCATTTTCACAGGAGTCAAAAAGATTCAATGACTGGTCTATCTCGGTAGGAGCTGGTGTTCCTTTGATTCAGTCAGCAGATATGACTTCTATTAAGAACGGAAATGGTAAAAATCTATTCGGATATTCTGCTTATATTAGTGTAGATAAAGCAATTACCCACGCATTTGGTGTCAATCTACAGTATGACAGAGGCGAAACTAGACAAGGACAGATCAATACAAAAGATCATCAAGCTTTGCCAGGAAATTATCCTGCGGGAAGAACACAATACGATGCAATCTCACTTCTTGGGGATGTTAATTTCTCTAACTTGCTCAGAAGAGTAGATAATAAATCTCCATTTAGATGGGCGCTTCACGGTTACGCAGGTATCGGTACTTTAGCATATAGATCTTACAGGCAAAATCCAGGAACTGAATTTAATCAAGTTTTGAACTATGAATCAAAACCATTTAAATTGAATTCCCTTTTTGGTCAGGCTGGTGCAGGACTTAAATTTAAGGTCAATAACAGGATTGATATAGAAGGTCGTTTGATGTATGTGGTTACGGGTGATGATGAGTTTGACGGAGCTGGTGTTGGACAGAATGGATATAACTTAATAGAAGATCAAGTTTCTGATAATTTTTTCAATGGGACTTTAGGCTTAACATTTAAACTTGGTAAGCATGAATCTCATCTAATGTGGCACGATCCTTTGCAGGAGATTTATTATAAACTTGATGTTCTCAATGATAAAACTCAGGATATAGAGGTCTGTAAAAAAGGAGATGCAGATAATGATGGTGTTTGTGATGATTGGGATAGACAACTTGACACTCCTGCTGGCGCAAGAGTTGATGGGGCTGGAGTTGCTCTTGATATAGACTTGGATGGAGTTATTGATCTTAATGATAGATGTGTAACTGTTCCAGGTCCAGTAGAAAATAACGGATGTCCCGTTACTTCTGCAACTCAGGCAGGAGTGGTGACGGACAGTGAAAGATTATTAAAAGGAATTGAATTTGATTTAGATTCAGATAGAATCCTTCCTTCTAATAGACCTATTCTTACTCAAGCTATAAATTATATCAACGCTTCAGGTGTTGATTTTAAAGTGATAGGTGGGACAGACACAAGAGGAACTGAAAAATATAACCAGAAATTATCTGAAAGGAGAGCACAAAATGTCAAAAATTATTTGATAGAGAATGGTGCTGATAGAAAAAAGTTGGAAGCTTTTGGGACAGGGGAGAAAAACCTGCTTTATCCGGAATGTGATCCTGCCGAAAAGTGTGAAGAGTGGAAAAACAGAGCAAATAGAAGAGTCTATTTCGAAGTGAAATAAAAATTTTAAATACACGTTAGAATAAAAACCGCAGCGATGCGGTTTTTTTGTGCATTATTTAAGTAAATTTACACATGCTTTCATCAGTAAACTCTAATGAGAAATTAATCATTGATACTCTAAAAAACTTTTGGGGTTATAATGATTTTAGATCTTCTCAAAAAGAAATAATTTTATCCATTATCTCCGGAAAAGATTCGCTTGCACTTTTGCCGACAGGCGGAGGGAAATCTCTCTGTTATCAGTTGCCGGCAGTGGTTTTAGAAGGTGTTTGCTTGGTGGTGTCTCCACTTTTAGCTTTGATGAAAGATCAGATTCTTATGCTTCAATCATTAGGAATCGAAGGAGAATTACTCAGTTCCGAGTTGGACGAATTTGAAGAAGAATTGGTCTATACTAAATGTAAAGACGGATTAATAAAAATTCTTTATGTTTCTCCTGAAAGATTGCAAAATCAGTTGTTTTTAAAAAATATTCAGGATATTCAGATATCTTTTATAGCAGTAGATGAAGCGCATTGTATTTCCGAATGGGGTTCGGATTTTCGTCCTAGTTATCAGAATATAAAACAATTTAGACAGGAATTCAAAAAAGTGCCTTGCCTTGCACTCACTGCCACAGCAACCAATAAAGTTGTTAACGAAATATCAGACAAACTCGGTCTTCATGAAACAAAGATTTTCAGAAAAAGCTTCAGAAGAGATAACCTTAATGTAATTGTAGAAAATATTTCGGATAAATATAACAGAATACTTGAGTTTTTGAACCAAAATCGGGCTTCGGGAATTATCTATTCCAGAACAAGAAAAGAAGCGGAAGCTTTAACTGCTTTTTTAAAAAATAATAACTTTCCAAATGTAGATTTCTATCACGCAGGATTGCCAGCCACAGAAAAGGAAAGATTACAAAAAAAATGGATTTCCGGTCGCTTTCACGTATTAGTATCTACCAATGCTTTCGGAATGGGAATAGACAAACATAATGTGAAATTCGTTATCCATCTGTCGCCATCTTCCACAATCGAAAATTATTATCAGGAAATAGGAAGAGCTGGAAGAAACGGAGACGAAGCAATAGCCTTTTTGCTTTGGAACGAGCAGGAACTTGCCCATATAGACGAGATTTTTAGGAATCAGATTCCAAGCAAATCGGAATATCAGAAAATTATAACCTATCTTTATTCGATGTTTCAGATTGGAGATAATGACTTTCCGGAAAAAACATTTTCATTAGAGATTCAAAAGCTCAATAATCTGACGAAATTATCTAAAGCCAAAATCAGGAATATTCTTTCGTTTCTACATAATCAGGAATTAATTTATCATAAAAGTGCTGCTTCTGCATCCACCATTCAGAGTATTGTAAAGCCAGAAGAATTAGAGCAGCTCAATCCTTCCGATGCCTATTTCTTGGAATTGCTGTTCAGGAATTTACCAGGATTGGCAATCCAAAAAGTTTATTTTAGTGATGCCGCATTTTGCAGTAAAAATAATTTTGATGTTCAGTCTTTTAAAGTAAAATTAAAACAAATGCAAAAAGCAGGTTATCTGGAATATTTGGATGGTGGTCAGCATGCCATAAAGTTCCTAAAACCAAGAAATGACAGACATCTATTTGGAGAATATTGGCGGCTTTTTCATCTTATCCAACAGAATAAACTACGAAAGTGGGAAGAAAATAAATTCTATGTCCGAGATACAGATTTTTGTAAAATGAAACTGATTCTCAGTTATTTTGGTGAAGCCGATGCGGAAAACTGCGGAAAATGTTCCGTTTGTAGAAAACGGACAGCTTCCAAGCGTAATCTCTCATCAGAAATCATTTTGCAACTGGAGAAAAAACCTATGACATTGGATGAAATGTGTGCCGCTTTGCATTTTTATCAGCGAGAAAGCGTTTCTGAAACCACCATTTTCTTGTTAGACATCGGAAAAGTGAAAATGTTGAACTATAAAACCTATATGCTCAATCAATAATAATTTTAGTTTGGGCAGCAATTTCCGCCTTCCGCTCCCAATCTTTTTTGCAATAAGATTTCAGATAAACTAGAAATTCAATCAAAGCAAAAAAGGATTTCCGCTCAAGTCGGGCTGCTAGCGATTCGACTAAAAAAATTAATTATCAACTATCAATTATCATTTATCTATTATAAAATCAATGCAGACAAAATCTCTAAATGTCGTTTTTTTCGGAACTCCCGATTTTGCAAAAGCTTCTTTGGAAGCGATATTCAAATCTCATCACAAAGTGGTTGGCGTTGTAACTGCGCCAGACAAAGCAAGTGGAAGGGGAATGAAGCTCACGCCTTCGCCTGTGAAAGTTTTTGCAGAAAAAAATAATCTCAACCTTTTCCAGCCAGAAAAACTCAGAAACCCAGAATTTTTAGAATCAATCAGGAACTTAAATGCAGATGTTTTTGTTGTTGTGGCTTTCAGAATGATGCCTCAAGTTTTGTTCTCGATTCCGAAATTGGGAACGTTCAATCTGCACGGTTCTTTGTTGCCGGATTATCGCGGTGCAGCGCCGATTAATTATGCAGTCATCAATGGAGAAACCAAATCTGGTGTAACCACATTTTTTATTAATGAAAAAATTGATGAAGGTAATATTCTGCTTCAGGCTGAAACCGAAGTTTTACCAGAAGATAATGCAGGAACTTTGCACGACAAATTAATGGTAATCGGCGCTGATTTGATTATTGAAACTTTAAATGGATTAGCTGAAAACTCAATTACAGAAAAACCTCAACCTGAAAAAGAAAATCCCAAAACGGCCTATAAAATATTCAAAGAAAATCTGAAAATCGATTGGAATCAAAGTTCCGAAACGATTCATAATTTCGTGAGAGGAATGTCGCCTTATCCTACAGCTTTCACGATTTTGAAAATTGGAGAAGAACAAAAATCACTGAAAATCTTCAAAGGACATTTTGAATTAGAATCGCATTCGAGAGAAGCTGGAGAATTTGATATTTCTAAAACTGAGTTCAAATTCTATACAAAAGACGGACTTTATTATCCGGAAGATGTTCAAATCCAAGGTAAAAAAAGAATGCCTATCAAAGATTTTCTTAATGGGATTCAGAATTTTGAAGATTATAAAAAGTAACAATATTTTAGAATGAAAAAAATATTTTTCGGATTATTATTGGCATCTAAGCTTTTCTTTTCTCAGGATTTGAAAGTGATGACTTACAACATTCGTCTTTCTGTGGACAGCGACAAAGAGAATTCTTGGAACAATAGAAAAAATGAAACTATGGCGCTGATGTCTTATTATCACCCAGATTATTTCGGGGTTCAGGAAGCGGTTCCACAACAAATGACTGATATCAAAACAACATTGACGGATTATGATTACGTTGGCGTTGGAAGAGATGATGGGAAAAATCAAGGCGAATATTCGGCAATTTTCTATGACAAGAATAAACTGGAAGTTATTAAATCCGGAACATTCTGGCTGAGCGAAACGCCAGAAAAACCTTCAAAAGGTTGGGACGCCGCTTACAACAGAGTTTGTACTTATGCGTTTTTCAAAATCAAGAAAACTGGAAAACAATTTTTGGCGATGAACCTGCATTTTGACCACGTTGGTGATGTTGCCAGAGTTAATTCTGCAAAACTGATTCTTGAAAAAATCAAAGAACTGAATCCGAAAAATATTCCATTAACTTTGACAGGAGATTTTAATTTGACGGATGATTCTGAGCCGATTAAGATTATTTCTAAATCATTAACTGATTCCTATTACCATTCTAAAAAGCCACATTACGGACCAAAAGGAACTTGGCAAAATTTTGATATCAATACACCTTCTACTGAGCGTTTGGATTACGTTTTTGTAAAAGGATTTGATGTGTTGTCTAACAGAACCATTAATGACAGACGAGAAAATCTTCTTTATCCGTCCGACCATTTTCCGGTTTTTACAGAGATTAGTTTTAAGTAATAGAAATGAAAAATCCTCTTGTTGAAAGAGGATTTATTTTTTTTGTTCTCTCTGAAAAATCCTTATAGTCATAAAGATAATCATTCTTAATATATAAAAAAGAAGAAGCTGCCTATGGCAATGCAAAGACAGCTTCGTGATATCATGTCAAATTTTTATTAATAAACTCTTAGTCCAGATCTAGATCCACCAGAAGCAACTACTGACTGGATTCTGCTTTTCTGACCAGCGGAGAACATAAACATTGCAGCATCATCCACATAGTCCATGTAATTCATAAACATCACAGATCTAGAAGTGCCGCTGCAAGTATTATACAAAGGATATGATGGTTTTCCATAGTTTGCACCAGTTTGAGTTGGTGTATCCGCAACCAAGTCATTACCGCAAGTAGCATCACCCCAGATGTGTCTTAGATTTAAATAATGACCAACCTCGTGTGTAGCCGTTCTACCAAGGTTGTAAGGCGATGTAGCGCCAGTTTTTCCAAAATATGGAGCAGCAATCACAACACCATCATTCCATAATCCTGCGGATTCAGGGAATGTAGCATAGCCAAGGACTCCGCCCATATTTCCAACTACCCAAAGATTGAAGTAGCTACCTGGAGTTGTGGCATCAATACCACCCGTGGATGCTTTTTTCATAGCATCATTAGTTCCCCATTTTGTCTTTGTTGTAGATTTTCTAACCGTTTTAATCAGGTGAAATCTTACTTTTGTATCACCTGCTTTTACACCTGAAAATTCTGTTGGAATTTTTGATGCATCTGTGTTTGTGCCCCCGAAATCAGCGTTGAGAATTGCAATTTGCTCAGCGATTCTTGCATCCGAAATATTTTCTGAACTGGTTTTATAAATGACGTTTACGACAACTGGAATATCAACACTACCATCAGCTAAAACCTTTCCCGCAAAAGATTGTACAGCAGATTCTATATTAGCGTAACGTTGTCTAGCTGATGCATCACTTTTTAAAAGCTCAGCACGGATTTCTTCCGACGGACAAATTCTTCTGGACGCTGTGGATGTTGTTGGATTCTCAGAAGTTATGCTTTCTGTTTCAGTAGTGTTGTTACATGCTGTAAGAACAGCAGCAGAGATCAAGTAAAAGAATGTTTTCTTCATTGGACTATATTTTTAATTTTACTCAAAAATATAAATTATTATCAATTAAACAAATAAACTAATAATAAATGTTTAAAGATTTTTGTATTATGTTGAGAATAATTTATTTAAGCACATTCAAAAATAGATGTTAACTCAAACAAAAACTGCGTTTTACAATTTGTAAAACGCAGTATCAAAAACTTTTTAATATGAAGAAAAATTTGACTCTTATTCTACCGGTCTGAAAACCAAACCTGTTTCTTCGAAATAATCTAAAGTGATTCTGTCGCCGTCATTTACATTTCCTGCAAGGATTTCTTTGGATAATTTATTAAGAACTTCCTGCTGAATTACTCTTTTCAATGGTCTTGCTCCAAAAACTGGGTCGTAACCTTTGTTAGTAAGATAATCCAAAGCATCTTGTGTTGCGGTCATAATGATGTTACGTTTTGCTAACATATCATTGAAACCTCTTAGTTGATATTGTACGATTTTTCCAATTTCTTTTTTTCTTAAAGGCTGGAACAAAACCGTTTCATCGATTCTGTTCAAGAATTCTGGGCGAAGTGTTTGTTTTAATAAATCAAAAACCTGAATTTTGGTTTTATCAACAATTTCATCCTGATTTTCCTCCGTGATATTTTCAAAATTTTCCTGAATAATATGCGAACCCAAATTCGAAGTCATAATGATAATCGAGTTTTTGAAATTCACTACTCTTCCTTTATTATCGGTCAATCTTCCGTCATCCAAAACCTGCAAGAGAGTATTGAAAACATCTGGATGCGCTTTTTCAATTTCGTCTAAAAGCACAACTGAATAAGGTCTTCTTCTGACCGCTTCCGTCAATTGTCCACCTTCATCATAACCAACATATCCCGGAGGCGCACCTACCAATCTCGAAACACTGTGACGTTCCTGATATTCACTCATATCGATTCTCGTCATATTGTTTTCATCATCGAATAAAAACTCTGCCAATGCCTTTGCAAGCTCGGTTTTTCCGACTCCAGTTGTTCCTAAGAATAAAAAGCTTCCGATTGGTTTTTTATCATCACTCAATCCGGCTCTGTTCCTTCTGATGGCATTGGCAACCGCTTCAATCGCTTCTTCCTGACCGACAACTCTATGATGAAGTTCGGTTTCAAGATGTAACAATTTTTCTCTTTCAGATTGAAGCAGTTTGGTAACAGGGATTCCTGTCCATTTTGCAATTACTTCAGAGATATTTTCAGAAGTCACTTCTTCCTTAATCAATTCATTCTGATGATTTTGCATCTCCAATTCAAGTTTTTGTAAAGCATCTTCTTTCTCCTTGATTTTCCCATACTGTATCTCAGCAACTTTGGCATAATCTCCAGCTCTGGAAGCACGCTCAGCTTCCAATTTTAAAGCTTCTATATCTTTTTTAATCTGTGTTAAATCTTCAGATTTTTGTTTTTCTTTCAGCCATTTAGCATTAATTTCATTTCTCTGCTCAGAAATTTTTGAAATATCTTCCTTTAAATGGTCAATTTTCGTCTGATTTCCTTCTCTTGAAATCGCTGCTAATTCAATTTCCAACTGCATCAATCTTCTGTCTAAAACATCCAGTTCCTCAGGTTTTGAATTGATTTCCATTCTTAATTTAGCCGAAGCTTCATCAATCAAGTCAATCGCTTTATCCGGTAAAAATCGATCTGAAATATATCGTTGAGACATTTCCACCGCAGCAATAATCGCCTCGTCTTTGATTCTTACTTTGTGATGCGCTTCATACTTATCTTTAATTCCTCGAAGAATAGAAATTGCCGATTCAGTATCCGGTTCTTCCACCATCACTTTCTGGAAACGTCTTTCTAAAGCTTTGTCCTTTTCAAAATATTTCTGATATTCATTTAGAGTGGTTGCTCCGATTGCTCTTAATTCTCCTCTGGCTAAAGCAGGTTTCAAGATATTCGCGGCATCCATCGCACCTTCACCGCCTCCGGCTCCTACTAACGTGTGGATTTCATCGATGAAAAGAATAATTTGTCCTTCTGATTTAATCACTTCATTTACAACAGATTTCAGACGTTCTTCAAATTCACCTTTGTATTTTGCACCGGCAATCAAAGCACCCATATCTAGAGAATATAAAGTTTTATCCTGCAAGTTTTCAGGAACGTCACCATTGATAATTCTGTGTGCAATTCCTTCTGCGATTGCGGTTTTACCAACTCCGGGTTCACCAATCAGAATCGGATTGTTTTTGGTTCTTCTTGAAAGAATCTGCAAAACTCTTCTGATTTCTTCATCACGACCGATTACCGGGTCAAGTTTCCCTTCTGCAGCGAGTTCGTTGAAATTTTTAGCATATTTATTTAAAGATTGATAAGTTTCTTCCGAACTTGCAGAAGTTGCTTTTGAGCCTTTTCTCAATTCTTTGATTCCGCCTTCCAAAAGATTTTTGGTAACACCCATATCTTTAAGCAATTTTGAAACTTCTGAATTGGTTTCCAATAAAGAAAGCCATAAATGCTCAATCGTTACATATTCGTCGCCCATTTTTTTAGCGATGTTCGGTGCATCAAGCAAAACTTTGTTTGCCGATTGTGAAAGATAGATGTTTCCTCCCTGTACTTTAGGAAGTTTTTCTAAATTTTCACGGTTGCGCTCTCTTACCAAAGCGGCATCTGCTTCAGATTTTTTCAGTAAGAAAGGCGATATATTTTCATCTACCTGAAAAATTCCTTCAAGGAGATGTTGAGGTTCAATCTGCTGGTTGCCAAACTCCATTGCGACTTGTTGTGCAGCTTGGATGGCTTCTTGTGATTTTACGGTGTATTGATTTAAATTCATATTATATGTATTTTTGATTTCTTAATTTTTGTTTCAATTTAAGATTTTAGACATCAGATTTCAGACCATAAGAGTAAGCTATATATTAATTTTTACTCAGATTTTCTAATTTCTAATGTCTAAATCTATTCAATCATTTAATTCGGAAATATTATTTCAAAAACCGTTCAATTGTATTGTTTTTAAAAATAGTTGACAAAATTTCCGAATTATTAAATTTCACATCAATTAATTAGGACAAAATTTCCAAAAAATTAAATTTTTGATGAAAAATTATTGTCAATTTGTAATATTTTTTCGAAAATATTAACAGAAAGTCTTGAGTGTTGCTCTTGGTTTTTTGTTGTCTATTAAATTTAAATTATGTCAGTCTTTTTAAATTTCTAAATCTGATTTTATAAGTCTTCAAATAGTTTTATATTTGGAGAAAACCAAGATTATGTATTCACAAATAGAGATAGATTCCCAATTCGACGGAAAATTGCAATTGATTTATCTGAATCAGCCGGATAGTTATAACAGCCTTACCCAAGTTATGCTTGGTGAATTGCGAAATGCGGTTCACAAATTCAGTAATGATGATAATGTAAGATGTATAGCAATTTCCGGGAAGGGAAAAGCATTTTGTGCCGGACAAAACTTGAAAGAAGCTTTAGGTTTTGAGGAAGACGATAGAACAATCCAAAGATTTGTAATCGAATATTATAATCCTTTGGTTCTTGAAATTGTTAAATGTAAAAAACCTGTGATTGCTTTAGTTAATGGTCCTGCAGTAGGAGCAGGAGCAATGCTGGCTTCGATTTGTGATTTTACTTTAGCGACAGAAAGTTCTTATTTCTCATTTGCTTTCGCTAATATTGGTTTGATTCCTGATACGGCAGGAACGTATTATCTGCCAAAATTAGTAGGGAGACAGTTGGCGAGTTATTTATCTTTTACAGGGAAAAAAGTTCCAGCGACAGAAGCTAAGAAAATAGGGTTGGTGGCAGATGTCTTTTCAGATGCAGAATTTGTAGAAAAATCTATGGAGGTTTTGGCGCAGCTTTCTCACGCAGCAACAGCTGCACTTTATCTCACCAAAAAAGCCTTCAATAAGTCCTATAACTTTACACTGAACGAACAGCTGGATTATGAATCCATTATTCAGCAAGATGCAGCAGAAACCGAAGATTTCAAAGAAGGTGTTGCTGCTTTCATTGAAAAACGTTTGCCAAATTATAAAGGAAAGTAAATGAACGCAAGAGAAACGGCAGAATATATTTTTGAGAAAGACTTGTTTTCTCAATGGCTGGGAATTGAATTGGTTGAAATAAAACACAATTATTGCCTTATAAAAATGCCTGTTAAACCCGAAATGATTAACGGGCTTGGGACGGTTCACGGGGGTGTAACGTTTGCTTTTGCGGATTCTGCATTGGCTTTTTCCAGTAATAATTCTGGCGAAGCTGCCGTTGCGCTCAATTGCTATATAAACTTTACAAAAGCTGCAAAAAAAGGAGATGTTTTAACGGCAGAAAGTATTCTTTTGAATGATACTAGGAAAACTGCTATTTATGATATTACCATTACAAATCAATATGATGAGGTTGTAGCAGGTTTCCGAGGAACAGTTTACAAGATTGGCAAAAAAGTTGTAGAAATGGAAACATTATAATTTTAGCAGTGGCATTACATTCATTCTCTAGATTTGGGCAGCTATATCCGCCTTCCGCTCCCGCTTTTTTCTTTTTGCAAAAGAAAAAGAGCTCCGCTCAAGTCGGGCTGCTGCAATTCGCGGTACCAAAAAAATCCCTTAAATACCTTACACTGATACCATTGTTTTTGATAGCCTGTAAAAAAGATCCTAAACTAAAAGACACCGAACTAGATACCCTTACAGTTATAAAAAAGCAGGTGGATACACTGTCTTCAATTTTGAAAACAGAGAAAGAATCCAATCAGAATATCATAACAGTCGATGCATCGAAGATGCCGATAAGATTAAAACTGGAGATTAAAAATCAGGATGAACAATTAATTCTGAGATTAGAAAACCTGAGCCAGCCCAAAATGAAAGCTTATCTGAAAACCGATCAACCTATGAATTTGCGATTCAATCAGATTAGATTGCCTGACAATACTTTTGACGGACCCTTTGGGCAATCTATTGAATATGAAACTAGGCAAAAAGGTGAATATTGGCTGGTATTATCTAAAAACAATATGGCTAGTGGTGAAACGCCAACTGGAAAATTCTTTATAAAAATAGAATAAGAAAGAATCTCAGATGAGATTCTTTTTTTTACAGTAAACTTTGTAATGCAAGTTTGTATCCCTTCATTCCAAAACCAGAGATAACTGCATCGCAGCTTTCTGCGGTCACTGACTTCTTACGGAATTCTTCGCGCTTGTAGATATTACTGATGTGGATCTCGATTTTTGGTATTTGAATGTTTTTCAAGCAATCTGCAATGGCATAAGAATAATGCGTAAAAGCACCGGGATTAATTACCACAGCATTGAAGTCATCTTTTTGCAAACGGTTGATCAATTCACCTTCAATATTGGATTGGTAGTAAAGAAGTTCATGGTTAGGGAATTCTGTATTCAATTCCAGAAGATAATCTTCCATAGAAACGGAGCCATATATTTCGGGTTCACGAGTTCCTAGCAAATTAAGATTAGGTCCGTTAATAATTAAGATTTTCATAGTGTTAAAATAATTCTCAAATATAACAAAAATAAAAAACCTTCAGAAAAATCTGAAGGTTTTTAAGTAGCCCGTAGGGGAATCGAACCCCTCTTACCAGAATGAAAATCTGAGGTCCTAACCGATAGACGAACGGGCCAGGATTTATATTAAGCTAAGCTATTTACGTGCTTAGTTAATTTGCTCTTTAAATTAGCTGCTTTATTCTTGTGAATAATGTTTTTCTTAGCTAATTTATCTAATAAAGAAATTACTTTTGGTAATTGCTCAGATGCAGCTGCTTTGTCCGCTTCATTTCTTAATACTTTCACAGCTGTTCTTGCAGTCTTGTGGTAGTATCTGTTTCGAAGTCTTCTAACTTCGTTTTGTCTGATTCTCTTAAGTGCTGATTTATGATTTGCCATAACGTTCAAATGTGGGTGCAAAGATAAAAGTTATTTTTTAATTTGCAAACTTTTTTAATAATTTTTTAAAATTTATTTTTTGTAGCCTATAGGGGAATCGAACCCCTGTTGCAAGAATGAAAATCTTGAGTCCTAACCACTAGACGAATAGGCCGTTTGTGATTTCGGAGTGCAAAAATATAGACTTTCTTCTATTTTTCCAAATTTCTGAAGCTATTTTATTCTTTTTTCTATCACTGTATTTATAATGTTCTTGTTTTCAAGCTCTTTTTGTGTGTGTACAGCTTCCTCCAAAGTCTTATATTTTCCATATGTGTAGTAAAAAACACCATTTTCTTTGTTTCTCTCCATATTAGGAAGCGTTTTCATAATATGTGATTTCGAATCTAATTTATCTTTTCCAGCATAAACCTCGATGGTATAATAACCACTTGCTAAGGACTGATTAGGAACAAAACTTATAGATATTGCATTTCTGAATCCAGAATCTTTAGCCGTCTTCAGATTGTTATCTCTCACGGAAGCATAATTGGTAGTTCCGTAATAATACTTGTAATTTCCGTTTTCTTTTATAGGTAGGATATATTTCAGTCCTTTTAGGGCAGGGTCGTTTTCAGTATATCTTGTAGGCATGCTCATCAGCAATATTCGGAAGTCATTTTTAAGAGGTTGTTCGGCTGGTTTTTCAGGTTCAGGTTCTTTTACATTTCTGTCCACCAGTTTTTTATAACTCGTAATAGCATTGTAGATGCTTTCTGCTATGGATTGTTGCCCTTCTTCGGTGGATATGTAATGTGCATCATCATAATTATTAACGAATCCCGTTTCTATAAGAATGGAAGGCATTGCATTCATCCTCAGCACGTGAAGGTTTTCCTGTTTTACACCACGAGATAGTCGTTTATCTTTTTTGACAAAATTCTCTTCCACAAGGCCGCCAACGATTAGACTTGCCTGCAGGTATTTACTTTGCTGTATTTTAAGCGCAATGAGGGATTCTGGTGAGCTAGGATTGTAGGATGCAAAATTCTCTTTGTCCTTTTCATCGAGGAAAATAACGTCGTTTTCGGCTTTTGCGACATCAAGATTAGCTTTGTTTTGATTGGGACCTTGGACGAACGTTTCTGTTCCTTGTGCTGTTGCGCTTTTGCTGGGTGAAGAATTAACGTGAACCGAAATAAACAAGTCAGCTTTGCTTCTGTTGGCCAAATCTGTTCGGTATGTTAAAGAAGGATACTCATCGATTTTTCTGGTATAAATCACTTTGTAGTCCTTGTTTTTTTCTAGCATTCTTCCAAGTTTCAGAACAATGCCAAGTGTCACATTTTTTTCCATTACAGTTCCTATGTCACTGTAATTTCGGTTGGCTCCAATGTCACTTCCACCGTGTCCTGCATCCAGAACAATTGTGAATTTTTTCTGGGAATATAGGAAGCTGAAACTAACAAAACATATCAAGAGAAAAAAAAATTTCTTATAAAGTGTAGGCCTAATCATTTTAATCTTTAAAATTTAATTAATTTTGAACCCAATTTCAGAATGACTGCATTGGCTCGAAGTATTTTCAAAAATATATTACTAATTTTAAATATCCTAATTTTTAACAATATTTTATCACAAACTGTGCCTCAAAATATTGATAAGAAAAGTGATATTAGAGATTCCGTCAGTTTAAGTAAAGATACTGTAACTGCGAAGAAAGATACCATAATTCCAAAAGAAGAACTAGAAGATGTGGTTAAGACCAAAGCTGAATACAGAAGCAGCTCATCCATATCTAATAAGCAAACTTCGCTTAACAAAAAGGCTCAAATTATCTATCAGGATATGCAGATTGATGCTGATTATATCCGGATAGATTGGGAAACAGGAAAGATCTATGCAAGAGGTGAGCAGGATGATAAGGGCAAAATCATAAAGCCGGCTATTGCTACGCAGGGTGGGAAAAAGTATGAATATAATGAGGTAATCTACAATTATAAAACTAAACAGGCAATCGCCTTCAATGCGAGAACAGAAGAGAGTGAAGGCGTGATTGTAGCTGAGAAAACCAAAAAGTATAATGATTCCGTGTTCTTTATGAGAAAGGCGATTTATACGACGGACGAGTATTTTATCAAGAAAAAAGATACCTTGCCAGATTATCATATGTCTGCACCAAATATTAAGCTGATAAAAGGTAAAAATAGTTCCCAGCTGGTTACAGGTCCAATACAGCTTTACATAGAGCAAGTTCCAACGCCACTTGTGATGCCTTTTGCGATTCTTCCATTTTCGGATAAAAGATCTGCGGGGATTCTGATCCCGAGTTTTGGAGAGAGGCAAGATGTTGGTTTTTTTCTTAACGGCTTAGGTTACTATCAGCCGATTGGAGACCATTTCGATCTTAAAATTCTCTCGGATTTTTATACCAAAGGAAGCTGGAATCTGAAACCGGAACTGAACTACCTCAAAAAATATAGATATTCCGGAAACTTTGCTGCTGATTATGGCTATACAGTGCGAGGGATTAAAGGATTGGATGATTATTCCAGAACCAAGACTTTCCGTATTGCGTGGCGTCATTCCCAGGATTCAAAGGCTAATCCTTATTTCACCTTCAATGCGAGTGTAGATATTGTGAGCAGTAAATTCTACAATAATACAGTTAACAATAATTATATTTTTAACGGAAACGTTCTTAACACCACTCAGACTTCCAGGATCAATGTTACAAAGAGATTTTTGAATCTTCCCATCACCATTAGTGCGAGTGCGGGATATAACCAAAATTTTGCGACAGGTCTCACGGATATCCGTTTGCCTGATATGACGATTGCTGTCAATCAGTTTTATCTTTTTAAACCAAAGACTGGTGTAAGAACAGGACTGCTGGAAAATATCAACGTCAATACCGGATTTGCGCTTAGTAATTACGTTACAACAACAGAAGATCAGCTTTTCAAAAAGCAGATGTGGCAGGATTTGAAAACAGGAGCGAAAAATAACATTTCGCTTTCTACCAATACAACGTTGGCCAAGTTTTTTACGTTCTCGCTAAGTGCCAATGCGGATAATGTACTAACCACCAAAACACTAGAGAAAAGCTTTAATCCTGTTACCAATGCAATTGATAATGTTTATAATAACGGAATCTCAGCCTATTCCACATTCTCTACCAGTGCGAGTTTGCAAACTATTTTGTATGGACAGAAGAATTTTGGGAAGAAATCACCTATTGTCGCTATCAGGCATATGATGACCCCGAGTTTCAGCTTTACCTATTCACCGGATTTCGGTGCCAGAAGCTGGGGATATTATAGAGATTATGCGAATGCAAGAGGCGAGATTACACCTTACTCTATTTTTGAAGGCGGCATTTATGGCGCACCTTCCACGGGCCTTACGCAAAGCCTAGGATTCAATATTGCAAACAATTTAGAGATGAAGGTAAAATCAAAAAGTGATTCTACCGGAGTGAAGAAAGTGAAGATCTTCGAAAACCTAAATGTTTCTGGAGGTTATAACTTTGCAGCGGAAAAATATAAGTGGTCTGTGTTCAGCGTCAATGCACAATCTTCTTTTTTTGATAGTAAACTGAATGTCAATTCCAGCCTCACCATTGAGCCTTATCAGATTGTATTTGCAGATGGCAGCGATACAGGGATCAGAACAGAGAACTTCGGACACTTCAGCCTACAGGGATTCAATTTACAGCTTTCTTATCCGATGAGCGATGCCATATTTGGGAAAAAGGAAGAGTTGTCTAAAAAATATAAGAAGAAGGGAGAGATCCGGAATGAGAATTATTATTTTGATGATTATAATTACGCCCACTATATTCCAACCTGGACTCTGAATGTCAATGCCAACTATGCGTACACAAGGGGACTTTCCAGATTTGGGACAAAGGTTGCAACCGTAGGACTAGATGGAAGCATCAAGCTCACGCCATACTGGAATATCAACGGAAGCACCAATTATGATATTGTCAATAAAACTTTGGCATATACCAGGTTAGGTTTTTCCAGAGACCAGAGAAGTTTCACAATCACCTTCAACTGGGTACCGTTCGGACAGTATAAAGTATATGATTTCTTTATAGGAATCAAAGCTAACATTTTGAAAGATGCTGTGAAATATAAAGAAAGAAGTTTTACACAGCCTAACAGTACTTTTTAGAACCTTATTTTCAATGTTAAAAGTAAGATAATTAGTATGATTAGACTTTTTTTCTCCACATAAAAAAGAATCTTATTACTGCTTGCTTCTTACTTCCGACTAATTTATATAGTTTTGTAAAAATTAATTATTGAACATGAAGAAGATCATCCACACATCAAATGCGCCTGCCGCGATAGGTCCCTATTCACAGGCTTGTCTTGTAAACGGAACATTGTACATCTCGGGTCAGATCCCTGTAGATCCTGAAACAGGAAAGCTGGTGGAAGGCATAGAAAAGGAAACGCATCAGGTGATGAAAAACCTGAAGGCTATTCTTACAGAGGCAGGAATGACATTGGATAATACAGTAAAAGCATCGATTTTCCTGAAGAGTATGGACGATTTTGCGGTGGTGAATGAGATCTATGCTTCTTATTTCAGTAACGATCAGTTTCCGGCAAGAGAGACCGTGCAGGTTTCATGCCTTCCAAAAAATGTAGATGTCGAAATATCCATGATTGCTTTTAAAGGATAGGATGAATTTTCTAAGGAATACAATTGGTGTTTTGGCTGGTCTTACGGTAGCTGCGCTCATTATCACATTCGGGATAAAGATCGATTCCGACTGGATCACATATAAGGAGTTTGCGCCATTTAAGCATTGGGAAAAATTACTTCAGTCTGTGCAGAAAAAAGACTCTTTTTTCATTGCCCTGCTTTTCTTTGGCGGGATTGGGGTGACTTTTGGCGGTGTTGTGACAGCTATTATCGTAAAATATGCAAAAGTAGCCTACGCGATTCTCATAGGTTTTATCATGCTTTTTATAGCGATGTTGGATATCATCATCTATCCTTATCACCCGGTATTTTATAAGATCTCCATATTCCTGATATTTTTTCCGTTTTCCTGGATTGGCGGAAAGATTACGGAAGTGATCTACGAACGCCGGAAAAAACGCCTTAAGCAGACTCAAAAGAATTAGAAATAATAGAGAAGCACAACCCGAAAGTTGTGCTTCTCATTTTGGTAGTATAGTTAGTTTAAATAATTTCTAATAAGCTGTTTCGTGGACTTTCACCGCTCTTCCGCTCGGGTCGTTCATTTTTTTGAAAGCTTCATCCCATTCTAAAGCAACTGGTGTAGAACATGCTACTGATGGTACAGAAGGAACACAGCTTGCGGCAGAATCACTTGGGAAATGTGATTCAAAAATTGTTCTGTATCGATATTCTTCTTTGCTCATCGGAACGTTAATCGGGAATCTGAATTTCGCATTTGCCATCATTTCGTCAGTTACTTCATCTTCTGCGACTTGCTTCAAAGTATCAATCCAAGAATAGCCAACACCATCACTGAATTGCTCCTTCTGTCTCCATGCAATACTTTCCGGTAAAATATCTTCAAATGCTTTTCTCAGAACCCACTTTTCCATTCTTTCCGGTGTAACCATTTTGTCTTTTGGATTGATAGTCATCGCTACATCCATAAATTCTTTGTCAAGGAAAGGAACTCTACCTTCTATTCCCCAAGCCATCAGAGATTTGTTGGCTCTAAGACAGTCGTAAAGGTGAAGTTTTCCTAATTTTCTAACAGTTTCTTCGTGGAAAGCTTGAGCAGAAGGTGCTTTGTGGAAATACAGATAACCTCCAAATAATTCATCCGAACCTTCACCGGAAAGTACCATTTTGATTCCCATAGATTTGATGACTCTCGCCAAAAGATACATTGGAGTAGAAGCTCTGATAGTTGTTACGTCATAAGTTTCCAAATGATAGATAACGTCTTTGATGGCGTCCAAACCTTCCTGAACAGTGTATTTGATTTCGTGGTGAACAGAACCAATATGGTCTGCTGCTTTTCTTGCAGCTGCCAAATCCGGAGAGCCTTCCAACCCAACAGCGAAACTGTGTAATCTCGGATACCAAGCTTCCTGAGTATCGCCACTTTCTATTCTTTGTCTTGCAAATTTTGCAGTTACAGCCGCGATGATAGAAGAGTCTAATCCGCCAGAAAGTAAAACTCCATAAGGCACATCGCTCATCAGTTGTCTGTGAACCGCTTCTTCCAATCCTTTTCTAATGGCTGCGATATTGGTTTCGTTATCTTTTACATTTTCGAAGTCTGTCCAATCTCTTTTGTACCATTGCTGTAATTCTTGTCCGTCTTTGCTGTAAAGGAAATGACCAGGCAAGAATTCCTCTATTTTATTACAAACACCTTCCAAGGACTTCAGTTCCGAAGCTACATAAAAACTGCCATTCTTGTCCCAGCCCATATACAAAGGCACAATTCCCATATGGTCTCTTCCTATAAGGTAAGCATCATTATCTTCATCATATAGTGCGAAAGCAAAAATGCCGTTCAGTTTTTCTAAGAAATTTTTTCCATCTCTTCTGTATAAAGCCAAAATTACTTCACAGTCAGATTGAGTCAAAAATTCGTAATCTGGAAATTCAGATCTTAACTCCTGATGATTGTATATCTCGCCGTTAACTGCTAAAGCTACTTTTTTATCTTTAGTAAAAAGCGGTTGCTTTCCAGAAGTAGGATCCACAATAGCTAATCTCTCGTGAGAAAAAATTACATTATCGTGCTGATAGATTCCTGACCAATCCGGTCCGCGGTGTCTTATTTTTTTGGACATTTCCAGAATCTGGGGTCTGATTACTTCATTTTTTTGTTTCGTGTCGAACACACATACTATTCCGCACATTTTATTTATTTGTTTTTGTTTTAATTAAAATTATAATGCAAAAATATAAATTCAAACTCATAAATAAAATGAAAGTTACGTTATGATTTATTATTTTAACATTTTTCACAGAAAACGTGCTATTTATTCATCTTAATGATGAAATTAAATACATTTAACTAATTTTTTTTAATTTAAAATTTAACGTCAAACCTTATGTATATTCAGTTTTATGTTGATATTTATCAATAATATTGGATAATAAAAAAATTCATTGTGCAATTATTTACAATAATTTTTTAATTTTTTTAAAAAGAAGTACAGTTTTTGTAGTGAAAATTGTATTATGGATGCAGAGATGCATTTGTAATTTTTTCATCATTTGTGTTTTTGCCCTCTTATATCTTATAAGAGGGTTTTTTTATTTATGTGATTTTGCTAAGCCATATATAAAATCTAACTTTGCGAATAATCTAAATAAAAAGTAAAAATATGTCAACTTATGTTGTTGTAGGTCTTCAGTACGGAGACGAAGGCAAAGGAAAGATTACGGATGTACTCTCAGCAAAATCAGATTACGTTGTTCGTTTTCAGGGAGGTGATAATGCCGGACACACGGTATATGTTGGTGATGAAAAATTTGTTTTGCATCTGCTGCCTTCTGGAGTTCTACAGTGTAAAGGTAAATGTATCATCGCCAATGGTGTTGTTGTGAATCCCAAAGCATTTATAAAAGAAATAGAACAGATAGAGAGCAAAGGACTGAAAACTGATCACGTTTTCATTAGCCGAAGATCTCATGTGATAATGCCTTATCATATTTTGTTGGACACTTACAGGGAAGAAGAACACGGCGGAACACAGATCGGCACTACCAAAAAAGGCATAGGTCCTTGTTATGAGGATAAAATCGCGCGAGTTGGAATCAGAATGATTGATCTTCTTAATCCAACTGTATTGAGAGAAAAGATCAAAAAAAATCTGAAAGTCAAGAACTCACTTTTTGAGAAATATTTTGAAAAACCAGGCTTGGATGAGGAGGAAATATATCAAGAATTTCTAGCGCTAGGAGAGAAACTAAAGGACAGAATTGTTGATACAGAATTGGAAATCAATGAAGCTATTGCAGATGGAAAGAATATACTCTTCGAAGGTGCGCAGGCATTGATGCTAGATATTGACTTCGGAACTTATCCGTTTGTGACGTCTTCTTCACCTTCTACTGGTGGAGTTTGTACAGGTGCTGGTGTGCCTCCTACGGCGTTGCAAAATCTGATAGGCGTAGCAAAAGCTTACACAACTAGAGTCGGACATGGTCCTTTTCCAACGGAGTTAGATAACGAACTTGGCGAGAAAATCAGACAGATCGGTTTCGAATTCGGTGCGACTACCGGAAGACCTAGAAGAACCGGCTGGTTGGATGTTGTATCTTTGAAACATGCTTGCATGATTAACGGAATTAATAATCTCGTAATTACAAAGCTGGATGTGCTAACAGGAATTCATCCGCTTAAAATCGCTACAAAATATAAAACTGAAGACGGAAAAATTATTGACTATTTCACCTCTTCGACGACAAAACTTTATGACTACGAGCCTATTTATGAAGAATTAGATGGATGGGATGAAGATATAACCAACGCAAGAAGTTATGAAGAGCTTCCGGCGAATGCCAAAAAATACATTGAATTTATAGAAGAACATCTTGGTATTAATGTTTACCTTGTTTCTGTAGGTCCGGAGCGTTCTCAGAACATTATCAGAAAAGATCTTTTTTAAATTATAACTGCAAAATATTAAAACCGGATTATTCCGGTTTTTTTTGTTTTAACAAATTTTAACTATCGAAAATCAATTTTGGAATCATAATTGGAATGTCTGAATTATAATCGTCACAGTTTTGTGATTAAATTAAATGTTATGAAAAGCTTATTTTTAACCGGAGCAGTTTCAGTATTATTATTAACTTCTTGTAATAAGGATGAAAAACTGCAAACGACAACATCGTTAGAGCAACAGAAACTGGATTATCAGACTAGACAGATAGAGTTGGAAAAGCAAAAGCTTGCCATTGAGAAAGAAAAGATCAACTTCGAAAAACAAAAAGATAGTTTAGATAAAGTTGCCGAAGAGAAAGCAAAAAAACAAACGCAGGTAAAAGAGCGTGTAGTTTACAGAAACAGTCCTAGAAGTTCTTCAGGTTCATATGCAGGAACATCATCATCTACTTCCAGATCTTCAGGAACTTCTTCTTCCACGGGAACTACAGCGACACAGAAAAAAGGATGGAGTAGTGCGGCGAAAGGTACTGTAATTGGTACGGTAGGTGGTGCAGCTGCAGGAGCTATTATTTCTAAGAAAAATCCTGGTCTTGGTGCTGTAATCGGTGGTATAGCCGGTGGTGCAACAGGTTATACAATTGGTAGGGCAGAAGATAGAAAATCAGGTAGGGTTCAGAAGTAGATTAAATTTCTTCATATATATATTTTTAACACGAAAAGATTGCTTATTTTTATAAGCAATCTTTTTTATGTTTATAGTCTTAAAAACCATAATATTCCTTATCATTCTCAATTTCGGTACTGGATTTATAATCAGTAAATTATTGAAAACTAGAAAATTAAATTTTTTTCAGGTTTCACTTTACGGAATGATGGGAATTATTTTTATTGAATTTTTACTTGCTTTTTTTGTACCATTAGATTACAGAATAGAGTTGACACTGTTTATCATAGGTTTGTCAGGCTTTTTATGGTTTGTTAAGGGTAAAGATTTTACGATTTTAGAATTCAGAAAAAATTTAGATTTCTGGTTTTGGATTTTCGTAATCCTGATTATTTTTTTGGGATCATTTTCACCCTATCTGTATGACCATTATATTTATTATGTCTCCACCATAAATTATCTAAAGGAGATAGGGTTTGTAAAAGGAATATCAAACCTTGATCTTCTTCTTGGGCAGACTTCCTTCTGGCATATCTATCAGTCGGGTTTTTCTACGTTTATCGATTTTAATCTCAGGATTAATACCTATGTTTTATTCCTTTTTCTGATATATATTTACCAAAATAAGAAGCCGGCTTTTCTCGTGTTTTTTCCTTTTTTTCTGATTTTTATACAGCAGCCCAGCCCGGATTTGCCGGTATTTATTCTCACATTGGTTGTTCTTAACGAGATTATGGAGAAGCGGAATAACACATTAGTCCTGGCGCTCTCACTCTTCGCTTTTTGTATAAAACCGATTTCTTTTTGGTTGCCACTTTTGGTTATTTTAGAAAGTTTTTATTCCCGGCGCTTTAAATTAAAATCACTAATCCCAATTTTTATTTTTAGCTTGATGTTTACAATAAAAAATATCTGGCTCTTTGGATTTCCTGTTTTTCCATTATCCTTCTTAGACCTCAATTTCGCTTGGAAGCCAAGTAAGGAAATATTGACTTATTCTTCGCAAATAGGCTTTATGAAGTCCTATGATATGGCATATTCTTATCAGCAGATATCGGTATTTAATATTTGGGAAAAAATTTATCATTGGTTGACTTCGGGCTATAAAGCGGTTTTCAATATCGCCATTATTTTGTGTTTAGTTATTTTAGGCGTTTTCGCAGTTAAAAGAAAACAATTGATTTATAAAATAATTTTTGTAAGTGTAATTGTGAAATTTCTGTTACTTATTATCGTTTCAGCTCAGTATCGTTTTTTTATTGATGTATATTTAGTTACCATTTTTATTTTACTCAAGGATATTAGTTATGAGAAAGCTATTTTCACTGCTGTGTTTTTGTCAATTTTGATCGCTGTTGTATTTACTTTTCCAGGTTTTGTGAAACAGAGATTTCATTTGGGAAAATGGATGTCGGGATTTACCGCCTCACAACTCATCAGACCAGTAGAATTTCATAAAGAAAATTATAAATCTTACCAGCTTGGAAATCTAAAGTTCAATGCGACAGAAAAATTGATTGAGCAGGCACCATTTCCGGCAATACCATTATACTGGCTGAAAACTTATGAATATTATAATATTTTCCCACAATTAGATAAAGGCGGCTTCGTACAGAGGAAAATGACTAACGAAGAAAGATTGGAACTCAAAAAAATCATCGTCGATTTAGAAAAATCCACACCGTGATTCCCTCAAAATTTCTCTATCTTTGAATGTTAATTGAAAAGCGGGAATTAGAAATAACTTCTCACCGATCATCAACTAGCATTTATCAATCTTATAACCAATGCCTGATTTTTTACATCCCGATAAAGACAATTATTCTGATGACGATTTGATTCAGGAAGAAAAGATCCGTCCACAGAGCTTCCAGGATTTTGCTGGCCAGCGAAAAACGTTGGACAATCTGGAAGTTTTTGTTGCAGCCGCAAAAAATCGTGGAAGTGCTTTAGATCACGTTCTTTTGCACGGCCCACCAGGATTAGGAAAAACAACCTTATCTCACATCATTGCCAATGAGCTGGGCGTGAACTGCAAAATTACTTCTGGTCCTGTTCTGGATAAACCGGGAAGTTTGGCTGGCTTGCTCACCAATCTAGAAGAAAATGATGTCCTTTTTATAGATGAGATCCATCGTCTGTCCCCGATTGTGGAAGAATATCTTTATTCTGCAATGGAAGATTATAAAATTGACATTATGCTGGAAACCGGTCCCAATGCCAGAAGTGTTCAGATCGGCCTTAATCCGTTTACATTAATAGGCGCTACCACCAGAAGCGGGATGCTCACCAAGCCGATGCTTGCGAGATTCGGAATCCAAAGCCGTTTAGAATACTATACGATAGAACTTCTCGGGATGATTATCGAAAGAAGTGCAAGGGTTCTAGGCGTTCCAATCTATGAAGATGCAGCGCTGGAAATTGCAAGAAGAAGTAGAGGAACACCTAGAATTGCGAATGCACTTTTGCGAAGAGTCCGAGATTTTGCCGAAATCAAAGGAAATGGAGAAATCGAAATCAAGATCACAAAATATGCGTTGGATTCTCTGAACGTAGATGAGTTTGGACTTGATGATATGGACAATAAAATAATGCGTGTAATGATCGAAAATTTCAGGGGAAAACCCGTTGGTATTTCTGCTCTGGCAACTTCCATAGGCGAAAATCCGGAAACGCTGGAAGAGGTCTATGAGCCATTTCTAATCCAGGAAGGATTCATCATCAGAACGCCTCGTGGACGAGAAGTGACGGAAAAAGCTTATAAGCATCTGGGGATTTCCAGACCAAAAAATCCTGGAGAATTATTTTAATTTGGGCAGCTAATTCCGCCCTCCGTTCCCGCTTTTTTCCGGAATTGCGAAAAACCTAAGACCAATTAAAGATAACTCTGGTTCGCACTTCCGGAAAAAGAGCTCCACTCAGGTCGGGCTGCAGCAATTCGATGTTGGCAATTCGACTATAATTCTTATATTAGTAACAAAACAAAACTTATATGAAGCTATATCCAATACAATGCGGAAAATTCAAACTTGATGGAGGCGCTATGTTTGGCGTAGTTCCAAAAACACTTTGGGAAAAAACCAATCCTGCCGATGAAAGAAATCTCATCGAATTGGGAACACGTTCACTTTTGGTGGAAGATGGCAAAAAATTAATATTGATAGATTGCGGACTTGGTAACAAGCAGGATGAAAAATTTTTTGGGCATTATTCCCTTTGGGGCGACGATTCTTTGGATAAAAATCTTAAGAAGTTCGGGTTTGTAAAAGAGGATATAACAGACGTTTTTCTCACCCATCTTCACTTCGATCATTGTGGTGGCGCAGTAGAGTGGAATGATGATAAATCCGGTTACAGGTCAGCGTTTAAAAATGCGCATTTCTGGACCAATGAAAATCACTGGAAATGGGCAACGGAACCTAATCCTAGAGAAAAAGCAAGTTTCCTGAAAGAGAATATTTTGCCTTTGGAAGAAAGCGGACAACTCAACTATTTACCATTGCCAATAACCGGTAATTATGGATTTGCTCCCAATTTGAAAATGGATGTCATTTTTGTAGATGGACATACGGAAAAACAAATGTTGCCTGTTCTTCAGTATCAGGAAAAAACAATTGTTTTTGCAGCAGATTTGATTCCGACAGCAGGACATATTCCGCAGGTTTATGTAATGGGTTATGATACCAGACCATTGCTTACCTTGGAAGAGAAAGGAAAGTTTTTGAAGCAATGTGTGGATAATGATTATCTTTTGTTTTTTGAGCACGATGCGCATAACGAATTGGCAAGTTTGAAAATGACAGAAAGAGGAGTGAAATTAGACCAGACTTTTAGTTTTAATGAAGTTTTTGGATATTAAATAAATTATGGAAATACAAGATATTAATCAAAATCAGGAAGAAGACATTCCCATACCCAAGATTATTGGATTAACAGGTGGAATTGGCTCAGGGAAAACATCAGTGGCAAAATTATTAGAGGAAAAAGGTTTTCCCGTTTATTATTCCGATGATGAAGCAAAGAATATTGTCAACAAAGATCCTGTTTTAAAAGAAAAAATAATTGAGCTTTTGGGAACTGAGGCTTATTCTAATGGCGTTTATAATCGGAAATATGTTGCTGAAAAAGTCTTTAATAATTCTGAACTATTAGAACAATTAAATCATTTGATCCATCCAGCAGTAAAAATTGATTTTGAAAAGTGGGTGAATTCTCAAAAATCAGAATTTGTTTTCAAAGAAACCGCGCTTCTTTTTGAACTGAAACTGCATCTGCAATGCTACAAATCTCTTTTGATTACAGCGGATGACAACCTCAGAATCAAAAGAACGATGGATAGAGATGATAAAACTTATCGTGAAGTCGAAGCTGTTATACAGAAGCAAATGCCGGAAAAAGATAAAATCAAATTAGCGGATTATATCATTTACAATAATTCTGATTTGGAAAGTTTGCGAATTGCAACTGATGCTGTTGTTAATGAACTTAATTAGAAATTACTTTATCTCATAAAAAAGAAAAACCCCGAATATTATTCGGGGTTTTCTATTGATAGAATTATTGATTAATTCTTGATGAATTTAGTTTGAGTTTTCTCACCATTTGATTCTACAGATAGGATGTAAACGCCTTTTGTTAACTTAGAAACATTTACTTTTCCATCTGTTGTTCCTTGGTTTACCAATTGTCCACCTACAGAGTAGATCTCGAACTGAGCTTTTGAAGATACATTAGAAATATTAATGATATCTTTTGCCGGGTTAGGATAAACATTTACTGAGTTTTTCTTAACATCAGAAACGGCTAGCTGTCCAACGTTCAGAGTATAATCTTCTACCTGTCCATAACCGGATGTTCCGCAAGGTGTAGTGTTTGGTGTGAGTGTAGAATCGTGAAGACGTACTCTCATTCTTGTCTGTCCTATTTTTGCAGTAGCAGGTATTGCAATACTTCCCGTCCATGGAGATTTCTTTGCAGTTGTTACCAATACTCTCTCACCAGCATCATCGAAATCACCATCTTGGTTTAGATCTATCCATACTAACACTTGGTCTTCAGCATAAGAAGTTCCGGAAAATGATGCTGAAAAATTGTAAGTCTGACCAGCATTTACATTTCCTATAACAGTAGTGAAATCTTCATATCCTGCTGTAGAAGTAGAATTATTATTAATGTTTGCAAACGTCACATTGGATATTTTCTCAAAACTTGTAGAAGTTGCTCCCGCTGTACAATATTCAATACCTTTTGTTGTAAAATTAGTGGTGGCGTAAGCACCCACTGTTCCACTACAAACGGCAGCTACACTCACATTATAAGCTGTACTTAATACCAATCCAGAAATCGTATAAGTATTAGTTGTAAGATTGTTAACCTCTGTCCAGTTGGTATCAGCAGCTTTTTTATATCTTAATGTATAAGTGGCATTAGCTACAGCATCCCAATCAATCTTAGCACCTGTTTGTGTAATGCTGTTAGCAACAAGTCCAGCAGGCGCTGTTCCGTCACAATTTACCATTGCAGAAACTGTTACCTTACCAACAGCGTAGAAAACATTACCTAAAGCGGAAACTCTTATTGTAAGTTGAGAATTGGTAGCGAAAGTATTAAAGTTTAGTTCCTCTGATCCATCATTAGGAGTTGATGCTGCTAAAACCGTCCAAGTATTACCATTATCAGTGGTGTAATCTATTTTTACATTCGCTACATTATACGGCGCAGCAGTTGTTCCCACTGGATCCCAAGTGAAAGCGGCTAGAGCATTGTTGTAAACCTTTGTAGATGTCACTTTAAATGGTCCTGCAGTTCCTACAACAACTCTTTGAGTGCCATATTGAGTTTGTTGTTGTGTTTTGTCCGGATTATTGTCTCGTACCGTTACTTTATAATTGGTTGTTCTTGCAACTGTAGAAACAGCTTCCCAATCTGTTGTACTTTTTAAATTTCCTGCTAAAACTGTACTAAGTTTAGGGAAATATCTCGTAGGGTTAGTTGTAGGATTCCAAGATCTGAATGTAGGTCCATTGGTATTGTTCCCTAAATTGCTTGTACTGGTTGTAGAAGATGCACTATCGGTTTGTTCCCAGCAATATGTAATAGGGTTTCCTTCAGCATCAGTTGCCTGCGCGGTTAATACGAAAGCAGTACTCTTAGGAATGGTTACGTCTGGCATAGCAACAATTACTGGTGGCTGATTTGCTACTGCCGTCTCAATATCACAGGTTTTAGAAGTAAGATTGTTCTGTACCTGTATAATACTGTTGATATGGAAGTATGGATCTGAATGTGCCTGAACATCCGCACTAGTGATACCTGCGTATCCCATAATTGTGGATCCTGATCCTGGCTCTACATTTTGGCCAGTGCCCTCCAAACTCATAGAAAATGTATGATTGGCACCTAATTGATGTCCTATTTCGTGGGCAACATAATCTATGTCAAAGTTGTCTCCTTTTGGTATACCATCTGCAGGTGAAGTAATTCCAGATCCTTTTCCTAATGGAGTAGTCGTAGTTGGATTAATACACACACACCCAATACAGCCAGCATTACCACCACCGCCAGAAGCACCAAACATATGGCCGATGTCGTAATTATCATTTCCAACATTAGTTGTCAATGTAGTTTGTAATTGCTGATTCCATTGGTTCAAATTCGTAGAATAGGGATCTGTACTTGCGTTGGTGTAAATTACAGAAGGAAAATCCTGTAAAATCAAATGCAGTGCAAAATCATTTTCAAAAATTCCGTTGCACCGAGTTAGAGTTGCATTGATCGCTGTCAAAGCACCTGCAACAGTACCTCCGTGGTACGCTGTGTATTCACCATTCACAGACATCGCAAGGCGCATTGTTCTATATTTTTTGTCAGATGCTTTAGAAAAATCTGTAGCACTGTTTGCGAAGCTAGAACCATTTGCAAGCTTTTCTATTTCCTTCTTTGTGACAAGAGGCTCAGTACTATTACAAAGCCAAGATCCATTTGCTCCACTTGTTTTGTTTGTCTTTGGATGAACCCCATAAACGGATTTTTCTTTGTTCTGTGGTTCTACAAATTCATAGATGCCATTTTTAATGATCATCGACTGGAAATCGTCTGGAGCTACAGAGAATCTGATATACTTTTCAGGATCATCGACTCCAGTTCCTACATAAGATCCCAATTGGTATCTGTCTGCCAAAGATTGCACCACTACAGGTAAACTATAGACTTGAAATCTTTCAATTTTACCATTTAAAGTTGGTACACTAATGATTACTGGTTTGCTGTCCTTCCCTGTAGGTTGGGCATTTTGCAGTTGTGTGCGAATAGCGTTAACATCCAAAGAATAAAACTTGGTTGCTCCATTTTGCCGTAGATTTTCACCTTTCATAGTTGTAGGTGTCCACTGAGCTAATGCACCAGCCACCATCCCAAAAGAAAGGAGAGTAGTAAAGATTTTCTTCATTATTAATAAATTTTTAACTTACCAAATATATGATTTAATAATTAAAAAAGCATCAGAAAACCTGATGCTTTTTCAATAAAATGTAAAAAAGTTTAATTATTGTTGAATTTACTTTTTGGTTAGCATACTATAAATAAATAATAATAAGACTGAGCCACCAATGGCCAATAGCCAACTTCTTGGACTCCAAAAAGAGTCTACATCACCCCAGCCGAGGACATAAGTTCCGATTGCACCACCTATAAAAGCGCCTACAATCCCAATAATGATCGTTACAAGCCAGCCTCCTGGATCTTTACCAGGATGGATAGCTTTTGCAATGGCTCCGGCAATAAGTCCGAAGATAATCCAAGTTAAAATACCCATAGTTTAATCTTTTTTAGTTAAAAATTTGTAATCAATTTCGTTGTTTGAAAAATGAATCTACAAATTCCATACCGTTAAAAATCTGAAGGTCTTCCATCTTTTCTCCTACGCCTATGTATTTCACAGGAATCTGGAACTGATCTGATATTCCTATTACCACGCCGCCTTTGGCCGTTCCGTCCAGTTTTGTAACCGCTAAAGCAGAAATTTCTGTAGCTGCGGTAAACTGTTTTGCCTGTTCAAAAGCATTCTGACCTGTAGAACCGTCTAAAACCAATAAAACTTCGTGTGGTGCATCGGGAAGTACCTTTTGCATTACACGTTTTATTTTAGAAAGTTCGTTCATTAGGTTGACTTTATTATGAAGCCTTCCAGCAGTATCTATTATTACAACATCTGCATTTTGAGCAACTGCAGACTGAACGGTATCAAATGCAACAGAGGCAGGATCAGATCCCATCTCTTGTTTTACAATCGGAACGCCAACGCGCTCACTCCAAATGACCAATTGGTCTACAGCAGCAGCTCGGAAAGTATCAGCGGCGCCAAGAACTACTTTCAATCCTTGGGATTTGAATTGATAGGCTAATTTTCCAATAGTTGTAGTTTTTCCAACCCCATTCACACCAACAACCATTATTACATAAGGTTTTTTGCTTGTGTCGATATTGTCTGTATCCAAATGAGGATTGTCCAAAAGAAGTCCAGTAATCTCTTCACGAAGAATATTATCCAATTCGCTTACATTGACATACTTGTCTCTCGCAACACGGTCTTCTATTCTTTTGATGATTTTGATAGTTGTTTCTGCACCTACATCTGAAGCGATAAGTACTTCTTCCAAATCATCCAAAACTTCATCGTCTACAGTGTTTTTTCCAACAACAGCTCTTGAAATTTTGTCAAAGAATCCTTGGCTGGATTTTTCCAAACCCTTATCAAGTGTATCTTTTTCTTCTTTTTTGAATATTTTTTTAAACCAACTCATTCTATGTATAAATGATAAATGAAAATCAATTAATGATCCCTAGATTTTTATTTTGAATCAAAACAAAGATAACAAAAAAACTACCCTAAAAAGAGTAGTTTTTATATTGTATCAGTTTATGGATTATTTTTTTAAATAACCTTCAACTTCGTCAGCGTTCATTACTTTTTCTTCAAAAACGTAAGCTCCAGATTTAGGAGACTTCACCATTTTGATTACTTTTGTCATTTTTTTTGATCCAGCACCACCTTGAAGCGTTGCTACTACCTTTTTTGCCATTGTAAATTATTTTTATAAATTACTTAATTTCTTTGTGAACAGTATACTTTTTAAGAACTGGGTTGAACTTTTTAAGCTCCAGTCTTTCTGTAGTATTCTTTTTATTTTTTGTAGTAATGTATCTTGACATTCCTGCTACGCCGCTTTCCTTGTGCTCAGTACATTCTAGAATTACCTGAACTCTGTTACCTTTTTTAGCCATTACTTAGTCGTATTTTTAATGAATCCGTTTCTAGCTGCTCTTTCGATAGCTTCTTCTATACCAATCTTATTGATAACTCTTAATCCGTGAGCAGATACTTTTAAAGTAACGTGTTTCTCTTGCTCAGGAAGATAAAATTTCTTCTCTAGTAAATTAATTTCAAAACGTCTTTTCGTTTTGTTATTAGCGTGGGAAACGTTGTTTCCTACCATTGCACGCTTACCTGTTATTTGGCAAATTCTTGACATATCTCGATGTTCTTTTGACTAATGAATATTTGAGAGTGCAAAATAAAGAATTATTTTTCAGATAGGCAAATTATTTTAAATTAATTATAAAAAAATAAGTGTTTAGTTCTAAGTTTAGACTCTAAACACTTCATAACGTAATATCGAAAATTACGTTTTAATTTTCGATAAAGAATTTTACATTCTCCAGGGGATTGCCTAGCATCGCAATTCTTCCTTTTATAAGAATAGGGCATTGGATTACTTCCGGATGTCTAGCGATAATTTCCAATGCTTCCTCTTCATTAACTGTTTCATAATTAGAAAAATGCTCTTTGAAAATATCTTCGGATTTCCTAAGTATTTTACTTGGTTTTTTATTGAGTTTTTTAAATAGAGTCCTCAGTTCGAAAAGACTTAGCGGTTCTTTTATAACGTCAATAATCTGAAATTTAATATCATTTTCGTCCAAGTATTCCAGAATGGCTCTTGACTTTGGACATTTGCTATTATGAATTACTTTAATCATGGTTTTATTATTATCGACAATTTAATTTTGAGGTTTGTCAAAATTATTGCCGAAATAATTTAAAACAAACCGTTCAGTTCTCCATCTATTCTTTCCAGGATATAGCCAAAGTCTTCCTGTTTTTCTACAAAGTCCAGATCATCAACATCGATGATTAGAAGCTTGCCTTCTTTATAATTTTCTATCCAGTTCTGATATTTATTATTCAGTTTGGAGAGATAATCTATGCTTATGCTGGTTTCATATTCCCTTCCTCTTTTCGCGATTTGCTTTACAAGTGTCGGAATATCAGCTCTTAAATATATTAGCAAATCAGGTGCCGAAACAAAGTCTTTCATCAGTTGAAAAACAGAAAGATAGTTTTTAAAATCTCTTTCGGATAGGAGGTTCATTTCAGCAAGATTTTCAGCGAAAATATGTGCATCTTCATAGATTGTTCTGTCTTGGATTACATTTTTGCCGCTCTCGCGAATCTCTTTTACCTGGCGAAATCTGCTTCCTAGGAAATAGATCTGAAGTGCAAAACTCCATTTGGACATATCACCATAAAAATCATCCAAATAAGGATTGTGATCTACATCTTCAAATTGTGCTTCCCAACCGTAATGTTTGGACAGCATTGTTGTGAGTGTGGTTTTTCCGGCACCGATGTTTCCTGTGACAGCTATATGCATCGTTATTATTATTGATAAATGATGGGTGATGACTGATGATAAATTTACTATGATTTATCAAAGTTCGTTTTTATTATTTAAGGTTGTAAAGATATAGTTTGTCTTTTATGAGTGCCAAAAATCCTGAAGTGTTTTTATCCACAATTTTTGCGTCAGCATTGCCAAAGGTTTCTGTTAAAGATTTTCCGTCAAATTGCGTTATTTTTTTATCACTGAAGATAAAGATTTTGTCATTACTCCTTCTAATTTTTTTACCGTTATTAATGACTGCTGAATATAATAGATCGGCTTTTGTATTGTAAACTTCAAAAGTGTTTTCCTTCAGGATATAAATTTTGTTCTCATAAACAAGAAAATCCTTTATAGATTGAAAATTAGTTCCGAACGGAAATGAGTTGATGACAGAATTACTTCTGAAATTGTATTGGACCAGTGTTTTATTACTGTCGTCTATCATCCAGGCAAATTGTAAATCTTCCGCATAAACAGCAGAGATATAACCGAAAGTAGTACTAAGGGTTATTTTCTGGATTTCATTAAGGTTTTGGTCGAAAAATTTGATTTCCTGAGCATTCTCGGAAAACATCACAATATTAAGAGGATTGTTGACACTTTGAACCTTGTATGGAAAAGTCATCATCAGCTTGCCAAGTTGTTTCCCCACTGAATCGTATTTTGTGAAGCTCAGATCTTTGGCCTTGTAGAGGTATATGTTCCCGTAATCATCTCCAAAAAGTTCTTTAGTGTCTTTAAGCTGTAAACTATCGATATCAATTTTCTTTTGCGAAAAAAAAATAGTGCAACTAAAAAATAATATGAACTTAATTAGTTTCAAGAAGAAATATTTGTAATGATTTACTTTGGACCATTCAATGTTATGATGACATCTTTTGTGAGTGCTTTGTTTTGATTATAAACGGCATCACAAATAGAAGTCGATACATTATAGCTTCCTTTGTCTACCAAGATATAGTTCTGTCCATTGGAAGGAACGGTAAGGTTATAGAACTTTTTTCCACTTATTTTAATGATAAGGTTACATTTGGATTTATTGACAAACTGAACAATAGCTTCCTTTTTATTCGGGTCATTATTGAAAAGGCTTGTAAGGATGGCTGCGGTTTTTTTTGCTTGTTCGGAGGGTTCACCTTTTGTGGCGGCTGTTCCAACTTTGGATGTTTTTTCTATTTTATTTTCCGTCATTGTTGTAACAGTGGGTTTTGCAATCTTAGGATTGCCGCCATATTTCATAGATAGTGCTTTCTGTTTAAGCTCAGTCACAGCCGGATGATTTGGGTTGTCTCTGATGAATTTTTCTACCACAGCTCGATCTGTGGTTCTTTTTGCTTCGAAAACACTAACCTGAGAAAAAGAGCTAACCGATATAGAAAGTAATAAAAGTAAAAGAATCTGCTTCATTATATTTTTGATAACACTTTAATATAACTAAAACGTAAAATTAAAGTAAATCTTGTAATGTGTTGTATTTTTTAACATAAAAAAATACGATCATTGTGCAGGGGTTAATTTTAATGTTATCGCAATATTATAGCTTATTAAGATTAAATGAAATGACTGTTTTTTTTATAAAATTCACTATATTTGCACGCTGAAAATAGTGATGGAGATAAAATCCGAAAATTAAATAAAAAACAATCTATATTATGTCTTATACACCAGTAGCTGCAGACGTAGCAAAACTAAGAAACACGACAGGTGCAGGAATGATGGACTGCAAGAAAGCTTTAGTAGAAGCTGAAGGAGATTTCGAAAAAGCAATCGATATCCTTAGAAAAAAAGGACAAAAAGTGGCTGCTAACAGAGCGGATAGAGATTCTTCTGAAGGTGCAGTTATCGCAAGAGTAAATGAAGATAACACTTTAGGTGTGGTAATCTCTTTGAACTGTGAAACTGACTTTGTGGCTAAGAACGAAGCTTTCATAGAGCTAGCTTACGAACTTGCAGAGCAGGCTATCACTTATGCTAACAAAGAAGAGTTCCTAGCTTCTGATTTTCACGGAATGACTGTTGCTGACAAATTAATCGAGCAAACAGGTGTTATCGGTGAGAAAATCGAGATTGGTTCTTTTGAAACAATCCAAGGTGCTTTCTTAGGTGCTTACATCCACGCAGGAAACAAGATTGCTGCAATCACTTCTCTTTCTGCTAAAGTAGATGGTGCAGATGAGGCTGCAAAATCTGTTTCTATGCAGGTTGCTGCAATGAACCCAATCGCTCTTGACGAGAATGCTGTATCCCAAGAAACTATCGATAAAGAATTGGAAATCGAAAGACACAAACTTATCGAAGAAGGAAAACCTGCAAACATTATCGATAATATCCTTAAAGGTAAAATGCAGAGATTCTACAAAGACAATACATTGGTACACCAAGATTTCATCAAGGATTCTAGCGTATCAGTAGCTGATTATGTAAAATCTATCAACGCAGATCTTAAAGTTACAGGATTCGTAAGAGTTGCTCTTGCGTAATCAGAACACTACTTTAAAATATAACTAAATCCTGCTAAAATTTTTAGCAGGATTTTTTGTTATAAAATTTAGAAGTAAATTTGCAATCCTTATTATTATGTTAAATGAGATATTCTTTGTCTTCATATAAAATTTTTATCACCGTTCTTCTGCTTTTATTTTTCGGGAAAGTGAACGGACAATTTATCAACGTAGATGCTACAAGCTATACACCTCAGCAACTGGTCGCGGATAAATTTATAGGCACTCAAAATCTTACCTGTGTAAGTATTTCCAACGTAACAGTGTCTGGTGGGAATCTTGGAGCGGGGAACTCAAGCTATGGCTATTTCAACAAAGGTACAAGCAATCTCGGTATGAATGAAGGGATTATATTGTCAACAGGTAATATATTAGCAGCGCCAGGACCGAAGACTAAGCCTGTTCAGAGTGCGACCGCTTCTGGCTGGACTGGGGATTTGGATCTTGCAGATGCAACCAGGCTTCCAATGTCGGAACTTTCCAATGCAACTTTTTTAGAATTTGACTTTAAATCTACCCTAAGCAAAAAAATCAGCTTCAGATACATGTTTTTATCTGAGGAATACTATCCCGGAAACTATAACTACAGCGATGCTTTTGCATTTCTAATAAAGAAAAAAGGCAGCACGGATCCTTACCAAAATATTGCTGTTGTTCCTGGAACTGGTGATCCGGTTTCTGTCACCACAATTAATGACAGAGATAACCCTAAGTATTTTGACGGATTTATAGGTTTTTACAGCGAACAAACTGGTAGCAATGACAGTGCAACAAATTTTAATGGGCAGACCAAGATTCTAACTGCAGTGGCAGAGATTGATCCAGGAGAAGAATATCACATCAAACTGGTAATAGCAGATGAAGGCAGAAATGCAAACTCACAATATGACTCTGCAGTATTTTTGGAAGCTGGAAGCTTTACCGGTAATATTGACATGATTCCTGCTATCGAAACAGATGATTCTGCGATTATCTGTAATGGTTCTAATGTTACAATAGAACCTAAAAATCCAGCAACTGATATTAATGATTCTGGCGCAAAATATTATTGGTACAAGGACAATATTAGTCTAGGTTTGCCACTCAGTCAAACTTTTTATACTACTAATGTTCCGGGAGATTACCGATTGGAAGTGGTGCTCAGCACAGGATGTACACTTGCAGGTAATGTTAAGGTAGAAAATGCTCCCGTTGCCGTCATTAATAATTCTCCGATAATGATTTGTGATGACGATTTTGATGGAAGATATGTTGAGAAGTTATCGAATTTTACGGGTCAGATTGTCACTAATTTTAATGGAGATTTCACAGTAGAATATTATACTCAATCCGGAACTAAAATTAACCCGGATAATGATTTTGAGTTTACACAGAATCCTCAGGATATTACAGTGAAGGTTGGTGCATTCAGTTGTACTCCGGACACTTACACTTTACAATTCTATCACGGTTCTCAACTTCAGATGAATTATCCGCAGCAGCCAGCCACAATTCCGGTTTTTGATGTTTGCGACAATGAATTCAAAGGAAGTAAAACCGTGAATCTGGATGATTTTATTGCTTTTATGACAACAGAAACGCTAAATCCCAATGATGTCAAATTTTATGATAGAATATCAGAGCTCAAAGCGGATAAGCCGTCAATCAGTAAATCACAAACACTAAGTCTTACACAAGCTGAAAAAACATTTTACATCCGGATAAAAAAACCTAGAAATTATTGTGATAATTATTCTTCATTTAAGCTGAGGTTCAAACAGCCTAAAAAATCATCGATTTTAAAAGACACGATTATTTGCAAAGGGACTACAATTGATCTGGATGCAGGTGATGGTTATGATCCTGCTTTAAATTTGGGATTCAGTTCCTACAAATGGTATAAGGAGTCGGATCCTTTGCAAACATCGATTAGTAACAACCGCTATGGTAAAAATCTACCAGCTGGAAATTACATTGTAGAACTTGGTTTTAATGGATGTATTTACAAGCAACCGGTCAAAATATCGGAAGCTCTGGATTTAGTTATTAATAATGTTTTGATAGAAGGCAGCAAGATCACCATTGTGGCTTCTAATGGAATACCTTCTTATCAATATTTTCTAGATGGAAATAGGCAATCTTCTAATGTTATTGAAAATGTTTCAAGAGGTAAGCATACAATTGAAGTCAAAGACCAATGTGGTTCTGTATTACAGACTTTTTACATCGTTAATGAAAAAAATGTAATAACACCTAATGATGATGGAGTCAATGATTTTATCGATTATTCAGATATTTTGACAAAAATCAATCCCAGATTTGAAATCTATGACAGAAACGGACAGTTGATTTTCAAAGGAATGACAGAAAATAAGTTTATCTGGAACGGAAAGTTTAACGGAAGAGCGCTTCCGACCGCTTCTTATTGGTATATCCTAGAGTGGAATGAATCCGGAAACCCAACTCGTGTGCAGAACACCGGCTGGATACTCTTGAAAAACAGAAATTGATTGTATCAATAAAATAAAATGCTTTCTTTACTTTTGTATCAACTACTGTATTGTTCCAATGAAGAAAGCATTTCTATTTTTATTATTCTTTATTATTTCGGTAAACTCATATGCGCAGATGGATACGGAGCATTGGTTTGCGCCAATGGGTAATAATACAACATTACCAAGTAATTATCAGTCTATCTATCTTTCTACAAAAGAAACAGTGCCGTTTGAAGTTAAGATTTATAACGGAAACACACTCTTAGGAACTAAGTCTATAAGCAAAGGAAAGTCTGAAATTTTTGATATTCCCAGACAATATATTATTACAGATAACAAGTCGGACCGGATGGTAATCTTAAATAAGGGACTGCACCTTGTCGGAGAAAAAAAATATTTTGCAAATCTTAGATTTTCCGCAACAAATCACGCAGAAATCGTAACGTCTAAAGGATTGGCAGGTCTGGGGAAAGAGTTTTATCTGGGAATGCCACAAGTTAATTTTGGAACCCAAGCTTTTATTTCTAATCATACTGCTAGTATCATAGCCACAGAAAATTCGACAACAGTTACCTTATCTGGATATGAGCCTTCGTTGGTTTTTACCAATGATTCTAGTCCTCTGTCTGCCGAAAAAACAATAATTCTAAATAAAGGAGAATCGTATATTTTTGAAGTAGAAAACAATCAAAATTTTGGGAAAGGATTAATTGGTGCAAAAATTACAAGTGATAAAGCACTCAGTGTATCCTGTGGAAGTTTCTCCGGAAGAATTGCAGACACAGGTGTAGATATTTTTATGGATCAGTCTATTCCTGTAGAAAAAACCGGACGAGAGTTTATAGTGATGTCTGGCAATGGGAAAATACCATCTATAATGGAGCAGACACTGGTTATAGCGACTGATGATAATACGCAAATTTTCTTAAACAATAATAAGTCTTCTGTTCCAGATTATACAATTTCCAAAGCAGGAGATTCTCTTTTCATAAAATCAGAAAAATATTTTCCCGTCTCCGTGCAAGATAATCTTTATGGTTTGCATATCACCACTTCTAAAAATGTGTATATCTACCAATTGCTGGCAGGTAGTTCATTGCGGGAAGAAGCTTCTGGTGGTATGAATCTTATTCCTGCTCTTTCCTGCTTTCTGCCCAGTAAAATAGAAGAGCTAAGTGATGTTGATAAAAACCAAGTATATACTAGTTCAGAAGGAAATGTAACTAATCATTCAGAAGTAAAAATTAACATTATAGCACAAGCGAATGCGGATATCTACGTTAATGATACCAAAACAGGCTTACTTGGTCCTTATCCTGTATTGGGAAGCTCCGAGTGGGAGGTTTATACCTTGCTGGGTGCAAAAGGAAATATTACTGTAGAATCAAAAAACGGTAAGGCTGTCACGGCGGGTATAGCAGGGGGATCTACTAATGTCGGGTTTGGAGGATATTTCGCAGGATTCAGTTCTGTTCCGGCTATTTCCAAAACAGGAGACTGTGCAAATGGGCAGCAATTAGTTGTAGATGATATTTATGATATTTATGAATGGACTTACAGTCCGGATGATACAGTAGGTTCTTATGTGCCTTATCCGGGAAACTCCTATTCTATAAATCCAGGCGGTAAATTTGGTTATTATAAATGTACAGTGACTAAAACTTCTTGTTCTCCGCTGCCAATTACAACTAAGTCTTTCAAATATTTAAAGTGCACAGAGTTTACTGCTGTTGATATGGATACAATAGGTAATTGTAAAAGCATACCTGTCATTATTCCGGCTTTTAAAAAGGATCCGAGTATTATAATAGACACTTCCAAAACATTTATTTCTCAAAAACCTGTAGAAGGAGTGGCTTATGTGGATGCTTCTGGCGCCGTTCACTTTGATGCAAGCGGAAGCGCTTTGGAACAAGTAACCTTCAAATATTACTTTGAAGGTTTTGGTGCTTTCCCAGATTCTGAAGAAGTAACAGTGACGGTCAATATTGCCCAAATCAAACTAAAAAATACAGAACAAACGCAATGTTTGGACGATAAAGGTGAAGGAATTTATAATCTTAAACTTGCTTTTAAGACAGTAAATCCTGATCCGTATAAAACATATTCTTATTACTCAGATTATGGTTTGACACAGAAAATACCAGATGTTTTGACAGAAAGTTATCCATCAAAGCCGAATAATAAAATCTATGTCGTTGTCACCAATATATATGATTGTGATAACAGAAATAAACCAGCGGAAATACTTCTTAAGACTTTTGAACTGCCGACAATTAACACCATTGAAGTGTCGGGCACAGATTCTGTAACAATTAATGTATCTCAAGGAACACCAGGCTATTATTTTTACATCAAAAAAAATGGAAAGGAAACTGATTTTATACCAGAGTCTGCATATACTTACTTAGACAAACTTCCTGCAAGACTTCCAATCAATGATGGAAAAGGAAGTTATAGGGTCTATGTAAAATCTGCAGATAATTGCAGCCCCGTTTCCCAAAACTTTTCTGTTATAGGTATATCAAATATCATAACACCAAATGATGATGGTGCGAACGATTCTATAGATTATTCTGATTTAATGACCAAACTAGATCCCAGATTTGAAGTCTATGACAGAAATGGAAAGGTCGTTTTCAGAGGTTCACCGGAAAATCACTACATCTGGAATGGAAAATCCGCCAGCAGGGAGCTTCCTACTTCTTCGTACTGGTATCTTTTGGAATGGAATGAGTCTTCAACTTCACAGAGGACGCAGAAGTCGGGCTGGATTCTTTTGAAAAACCGAAATTAATATTGAAAGAAACTCATTTAACAATAATTTCACAAAAAAGAAAATAATTCTGATTGCTTAACAATTTTGTGGCAAAGTTTAATAAAATTTTAACCTTGGCGAATTTTTATTTATAGAGGTTGTATCTGTGATTCTGTCTAAATTTGCCCCATATTATGAAGAAGATTTTTACAATTGTTTTGCTTTTGTGTCTCGCTACGTTACAAGCACAAGTTCTAAATGGGGAAATATACATCCGGGATAAATCCAGTCTGTATCTTAATCAGGTTTATGTTACTAATATCAATGAACATAAAAGTGTTTTGGCTAATTATAACGGAGAATTCAGAATTGCGGCAAAAGAAGGAGATGTGATTAGATTTACATCTATCGCTACAGAAAGAAAAGATATCACGGTGACATCTCAAATGCTCAATTTGAGTAAAAATTTTATAGAACTCCAGATTGCATATTACGAGATTCAGGAAGTAATTATCAGTTCTTTTCGTCCCACGGGAAATTTAAGAAAAGATGTTTCTATGCTGAAATCCTCCGAAAAAGCCTTCGAACTAAGAAAAATGATTGGCCTTCCAGAACCCACAGGTGATGGTTCTTCACCGGAGCTTCCTGTGATGTCTTTCAATCAGGGCTTAAGCTTCAGTATAGACAGTATTTTTGATCTTATTTCAGGGGAAAAGAAGAAGAAGGAAAGGTACCAGCAATATGAGAAAATGAGCAGAAGTATCCAAGCGCTTCAGGATTATTTTGGAGATGATTATTTTGTACGTCTAAAAATACCTAAGGAGCTAATTCCTAATTTTTTACAGTTTGTCTATAGTTCGGATAACATTACAACATTTTTGGACGCAAATAATTTTGAAGCTGCCAAAATCTACATAGAAAAATATCTTCCAATTTATCTGCGAAGATTGCAAAATTCTCATATTATGCAAGTTACAGATGATTTGAAAAGATAATCAGTTTATGTTGCAAATTTCCTATAAAAAATTAATTATTTTTTTGGAAATGATTATTTTTATCTTATTTTTATACTGTTTTTATAAGTTACAGAAATTAAAATATGGGGAAGAATAAGATTGCCAGATTCGCGGAAAACAAAACATTACCTAATGTTATACAACCAACACGCGATGAAGCGATAAGCAGTTTCGCACACAGAGGAAAATGGGCTGATTTTTTTGGTAACGATAATCCAATAGTTCTGGAGTTAGGTTGTGGTAAGGGAGAATATTCCGTGGGATTAGCAAAAGCATTTCCGGATAAAAATTTTATCGGGATTGATATCAAAGGTGCCAGATTTTGGTTTGGAGCCAAAGAAGCCGTTCAGTCAGGGCTTAATAATGTAGCATTTGTAAGAACGCAGATTGAATTGATTGATCATTTGTTTGCGGAAGGCGAGGTCTCCGAAATATGGATCACATTTCCAGATCCGCAGATCAAATTTAGGAGAACAAAACACAGGCTTACGAATCCAGAATTTCTTGGAAAATACCGAAAGATTATGAAAAAAGACGGTATTATACATCTTAAAACAGATTCTGAATTTTTACATGGGTACACATTGGGGATTTTGCAAGGATTCGGTCACAAGATCCTCACTTCTCACCATGATATATACGGGGCAGAAGAATATCAGCCAGATACACCTTTGCTCAAGGATATTAGAACATATTATGAAGACCTATTTTCATCGAAAGGCAAAACTATTACTTATATCAAATTTCAATTAAAAAATGAATAAGTTTTTATTTTTTTCATTCATCATTTCGTTAGCTAGTTGTAGCACACGTTCAGTATCTCCAGTTTTTGTGGGCAATAACTCGAATGTTATATTGGCTTCAGATCCTGTTAAGCTTCCAAAAAGTCTTGCTGTAGAACAAAAAGCAGTAATGTTACTTAATCAGTTATTTAACACGGATCCTTCCAACGAAAAAATGATACTTATGATTAGTAATGAGTCTGATTGTGATTTTACACTGAACATTACAGGGCGAAGCAATTATATACTGCCAGTTGCAGCAAAGAACACAGAGAGTATTGTTCTGGATCGTGGTGGGTATGAGGTGAAATCAGAAGTTTGTAAGACGCCTTACAAAACGTTCAAAGTTTTTTTGGATAACACTAATCTCAGTATAAAACATACTATTGTAAAAAAAACTGAAGAAAATTCAAGGCTATAATTCATTAACAAAAAAAGCTTCAGAAATTTCTGAAGCTTTCTATTTTTATTCTATTTTTTTACTTTAAAATGACTTCATAAATCTTGTTCCAGTTTTTCCCTGTAACGAGCATGTTTTCTCCTTTGAAGGCGATGCCATTCAGTACATCATCATTGCCAGTGGTGTTTTGTTTGGCAATGTTGCTAAAATCAAGAATCCCTGTAACTTCACCATTAGTCGGATTGATCTTTAGGATGATAGATTTCTGCCAAACATTAGCATAGATAGAACCATTATGATATTCCAGCTCATTGATTTGGTCATAGCCTTCTGTGTTGCTTGCAACAGCAATGGATCTTACAATTTGCGAAGGATTATCAGGATTCAGGAAATAAATAAATTTGGTACCGTCGGAAACGATGAGGTTTTTCCCATCATTGGTCATTCCCCAGCCTTCAGCCATAACACTAGGATAAGTAAATTCTTTTATTAATTTGATATTAGAATCATAAATAAAACCTTTCTTAGATTTGTAAGTTAGCTGGTAGATTTTATCTCCGAAAACAGTTAGTCCTTCGGAAAATTCATTATACTGAGGAACTTCTTGAATGGGTTTAGTGCTTCCAAGATTATATTTTATAATTTTAGATTTACCTTCCAGACCTACGCTTTCATAGATAGTGTTGCCATGGGCTTCAAAACCTTCTGTAAAGTGTTCTGTGTCGTGAGGATATTGATTCACGATTTCATAGTTCAGTTTTTCAGGAGCAGTTTTCGCAAAAACATTAATCGTAGCATCCTGTTGTAAAACTTCGCCACTTTTGGTTTTGATGTTGAAGGTAATGTCATTTTCTCCAAGTGAAAAAAAGCTCGGGTCTATTGTCAGCTTATCGGTTTCTTTGTCATTATAAGTAATGGTGATGGCTTCTGCATAATCCAAAACATTTTCCGGGATCTGGATTTTGTCCCCAAAATGATAACCCTGATCTTGTTTCCCTATATTATAGTCGTTTAAAGTATTAAGGATTTCTTTGTCTTTATTACAACTTGCAAGTATAAGCAAAGCTAAGGCAGATGATATGAAAATTTTCTTCATTCGAAATAAATTTGTTCCGATAGTTTTACATCATCGGAGAAAGCTCAAAAATACAAAATAATAGAAATTAAAATTTCATAAAATTTTATTAATTTAAACATAATATGTAGATTTGTAAATATGATAACAATTGTTGCTGCAATAGGCCGTAATAATGCCTTGGGAAAAGATAACCAGCTGCTATGGCGTCTTCCAAAAGATCTCAGAAATTTTAAAGAACTCACCGAAAATCATCCTGTGGTAATGGGTCGTAAGACTTATGAAAGCATTGGTAAACCGTTGCCCAACCGTACTAATATTGTTGTCAGCAGAAAATCTGGCTGGTTTGAGGAAGGGATTTTGATAGTCTCCACATTGAAAGAAGCACTCAAATTTGCAAAAAAAATTAATGAAAATATTTTTATAATCGGTGGCGGCGAAATTTATAAACAAACGATAGATCAGGCAGATCGTCTTGAAATTACTTTAGTAGATGCAGATCCCGATGCGGATACTTTTTTTCCGCCTATAAATCCTAAAATCTGGCAGAAAATAGATGAAGAATGTTTTGAGAAAGACGAAAAGAATGAATTTAGTTTTTGTTTCCAAACATTCGAGAAAGTAATAAAGTCCTAATTTAAAAATGGATGTCTGCTCATCCATCAACCATCAATCAACCATCACCAATTAAATGGATTATCCAAGCAAAGTTTTGTCGAAAGCCGTGGAAGAAATTGCAGGTTTGCCGGGAATCGGAAAAAAGTCTGCGTTGCGACTTGCGTTGCATCTTCTTCGTCAGCCTTCATCTCAGGGTATTGCTTTGGGTAGTGCGATTCAGAATTTGGTTACAGACATCAGGTATTGTAAAGAATGTCATAATTTTTCTGATTCCGAGATCTGCGATATTTGTAGTGATGAGAAAAGAAATGATGAGTTGCTTTGCATTGTAGAAGATGTGCGGGACGTGATGGCAATAGAAAATACTGGTAAGTATAGAGGTAAATATCTGGTTCTGGGCGGTAAAATTTCGCCAATGGAAGGTATCGGACCGAGTCAATTGCGCATTGGAAGTATCGAAAAAAAGCTCAAGGAAGGTGTTGTAAAAGAACTGATCTTTGCATTAAGCGCAACAATGGAAGGCGATACTACTGCTTACTATATCTTTAAAAAATTCAAAACACAGCAGATTTTATTTTCCAGCATTGCACGGGGGATTGCTGTTGGAGATGAATTGGAATATGCAGATGAGATTTCTCTAGGAAGATCTATTACAAATAGAACGGTTTATAACGAGGCGACGTCATGAAACTTAGTGTGATTATTGTTCATTATCAGGTAAAAGATTTGCTTAGAAACTGCATACTTTCCATCAAGAAGTATTTTCACGGTTTCCAATATGAAATCATCGTTGTGGACAATAATTCGCCCAATCCGGAATGGAAATCATTAATTTCAGAATTTCCAGATGTCCGTTTTCTGCCACTGGAAGAGAATCTTGGTTTTTCCAAGGCCAATAATCTGGCGGCGGCGCACGCAAAAGGCGAATATGTTTATATACTGAATCCCGACACGGAAATAGAGGGCGATTATTTTAAGGAAATTCTAGATTTTGCCGATAGCCAGTTCGAATTTGGTGCATTGGGATTAAGAATGCACAATGCAAAAGGCGAGTTTTTGCCGGAGAGCAAAAGGTCTGTTCCGGCGCTTATCAATTCATTTGAGAAACTTTTTACATCGTTCAACAGGAGTTCTAAAAGCTACTACAGAAATGATGTCGGCGAGTTTGAGATCGCTGAGGTAGATATTATGACAGGTGCCAATCTTCTGGTGAAGAAATCTGTTTATGCGCAAGTGGGCGGGTTTGATGAGCAGTATTTTATGTACGGCGAAGATATTGACCTTTGCTATACAATCAGGCGAAAGGGCTTTAGAAATTTCTATTACGGCAAGTATTCAATCCTTCATTACAAAGGCGAAAGCACGGTGAAAGATGAAGTCTATCTGGGACGTTTTTATGACGCAATGGCTATTTTCATTAGAAAATATTACAAAAAACAAAAGCCCTTACAGTATGTGCTCATGAAATTTGGGCTTACGATAAAACATGATTCTGATTTAAAAAAACTTACTAGTCCTTCTCCAAAGGAAAAGTAGCTTCTTCTGCAAATCTCCTTAGAGCATTCATTTCATCTTTTGCTTTAAATTGCCCAAATCGTGCGGCAGCATAAGTTAATCCAATAAGCACAAGAATTAAAAAAGAACACGGTAATGCCCAGGGGTAGTTATGGGTGTTGATCTGCTTTTCTACATAATAGAGTGTGAAAAAAACCATCCAGCCTATTGTAAACAAAAAATATAAAAACATAAAAAAAGTCCACACAGCTGAAGTGGGACCATAGATTCCCCGTATTGCCGTGATGTTATCATCTCTTTCTAAACGAAGAGCTAGGTTCGGTTTCCAGTAATTATTTTCATTGGTTTTCACGAAAATTGTTGCTACTTCACGGTTGATATTGCCAAAGAATTCATCCTTATGAATGTCGAGATAAGCTCTCAGGTTTTTCTCGCAGTCTTCGGGAGAAAGATCAGTATACATTTTAAAACGAGGTCTGTTTCTTATGTGATTCAGAGTTTCTTTCATGGTGTTTTTTTTTTTTTGATTAAATTGAAAATTATTCTTCGATGTAAGGAATGGGATCTTCGAGAAACAAGTCTATTTTTCTGGGAATCTCATTGCGTTTTATTTCAATACTTACCGTTTTGCGTTCATCGGTTTTTAGAATTTGATGAATTTTGTATAATGTCAGTTCATTGGCTTTTTTGCCATCTACATTTATGATTTCATCCCCTTTTATAATTCCCGATTTCTGTGCAGGAGAATCTTTCCTTGTTCCTGCAACTGTGAAAACAGGTTTCAGGCTGAATTTATATTGAAATTTATCCGGACTGTTATCTAAAACATTTATTTCATTACCTGCAGAGTTTCTTTTCGAGGTTTCCACTTTTACTTGTTCTTTTTCCCAAACCAGTCCGTCTTGTTTGATTTCCAGTCCGCTTCCGTCAATCAGGAAAGGGTCGTTCAGGTGTTTGTTGGGGCGGAAATGAACCTTGTTTTCAGGATAATTAAATATCATAGTAAACCTTCTCAATACCTCCGAACCGATGGATCCTTTTCTGTCTTTTACGATTTTCAGATGCTGGATAGAATATTCCTCAGGCATTGATGCAATGGGTTTATTCAGACGGAATTTCCCTATAGATAAGGAGTTGATGCGGCTTCGTTTTCCGAAAATATCGCCACTGAAACCACGACCAAGAAAATCATCGATATTTGGACGGTTGTAAATAAAATCCTTAATCAAGGTTGGGAAAAGCCATACCGAATCTGTATTTCCAAGATCCAGCAGCAGCTTGGAATGCTGTTTTTCGTGCTTCATCTCTACATCTGCATACATATAAGGTTTATTCATCTCTACACTAATAGGAAATTCCGAAAATTTGAGGATTTTTTTCGGTAATTCTGAGCTGTCTTTGTAAACTGTAATGGTTTTATTGATGTAATTGATTTCCAAAGGATGGTTTTTAAAGAAATAGTAACCAATAATGCCGTTTACAGGAACGCCAATATCTTGGGAAATGTTGAAATCTTCATCTAGTACTATGAAAACAGTGTGAGATCTGTCTACATAATTTTTACCAATCTTTATTTCGTTGTTGATGGATTTTAGAGCATCTACACTGACCGTTTCTCCTAATCCTCGAAAAGTAATCTTCTCAACATTTCTAAAATCTACATTCTTGTCTTCCAAGCTAAAAAATAAGGTGTCCGATATTCCAGAATCCAACATAAAATTAAGTTCCACACCATTTATATTCATCGGGATAAAGATAAGGTTGTTAATGAGCTTGAATTTGATTATGGTTTTATCAGCGTTTTCAAGCATAAAACCCTGTTGTCCAGATTTTAAGCCACTTATTAGTAATAATATAAATAGATGGATTTTCATAAAATAAAGTTACAAATTTTTGCAAATGGTAGAATAAAAATTAATTTTCTTATTTAATTAATCTATATGTATATCATTATTTATTTTGGTTAATAATATTTTATTGGAATGTTTTTTGATAAGTTTTCATTTTATTTTAATAATTATTGATATATGTTTAATTTAATATGAATTCAAGATGAAGAACTTATTACTTAGCCTCAGAACAAATGATTTAGACGAAGTGGTTTTCGCTAATAGAAATAAATCTTACGGTGCTTATGCCCTTAGAAATGATTATTCCAATCAATTGACCAAAGCATTATTTATTGGAATAGCATTTTTTGCTTCTGTGTCTGCTGTTCCACTAGTGATGAATGCTTTTAAAAGTGAAGTTTTGTTACCAAAAGATGATTTCTCCGGAAGAGAGATTCTTGTCATTAACGATACTGAAACTCCAAAACCGAAGCCAGACAATACTACTCCGGCAAGGGTAAAGACAGTTGCCAATCCGGAAGTTACACCGGTTCGTGAAATTCGGAAAAAAACATCATTGCCAACCAAAAAAGATTTTGAAGGTGCAGCAATCGGTACAGAAACTAAACCTGGCCCCGAAACAACAATTGCTGTTGCGCCACCAATCTCTGTCGGTCCGCCGTCAGCTACAGATCATCAGCCAGTTTCCCCTCTTGCTCCAGAAGAAGACCCAAATGTTATCATTGATGGTGCTAAAGCAGATGTAGCAGCGGATTTCAAAGGAGGAATCAATGCTTTTCGTCAGAAAGTTGCACAGGGTTTTGATACTTCATCTATAGATCAGTCTGGGGTGGTTTCTGCAACCATCACTTTTGTGGTGGAAAAAGATGGAAGCATTTCTAATATTAAAATCACCGGTGCTAATGCAGATTTTAATCAGGAAGCGGAAAGAACAGTAAAGTCTATTAAAACAAAATGGACGCCTGCTCAGTTGAAAGGAAAAGCTGTTCGCTCGTCATTCAGAATGCCAATTTCTATGAGAATAGAGTAGTTTGATTAACAGACTTCTAGTCTATTAAACGTTAACTTCATATAATTATCCACATTTCAATCTGAAATGTGGATAATTTTTTTAGAGACCAAGTCATTAATTAACAATACTTTAACTGAGATGCTGCTTTTTCAAAATATTCTAAGTGCTAAAAAATTGTATTTTTGAAGATTAAATTAATGTTTATGGCAAAAATTATAGGTGTTGCAAACCAAAAAGGTGGTGTTGGTAAAACAACGACTGCTGTTAACCTGGCATCTGCACTTGGTGTATTGGAAAAAAGAGTTCTTCTTATAGATGCAGATCCACAGGCTAATGCAACGTCCGGACTTGGTGTGGAAGAAGTTAATTTTTCGACATATAATTTACTGGAACATAGTGCGGAAGTTATAAAATGCATCTTGCCTACCAGTTCGCCTAATGTTGATATCATACCATCTCATATAGATCTTGTGGCTGCGGAAATAGAATTGGTGGACAGGGAAAACAGAGAATACATGCTTCGCGAAGCTCTGAAGTCTGTTCGAGATCACTATGACTATATTATTATAGATTGTGCACCTAGTTTAGGTTTGATTACGATCAATGCGCTGACAGCCGCAGATTCTGTTATCATTCCTATTCAGTGTGAGTATTTTGCATTGGAAGGTTTGGGAAAATTACTTAATACAATTAAAAATGTTCAGAAAATCCATAATCAGGATCTGGATATCGAAGGACTTTTGCTTACAATGTATGATAGCCGACTCAGATTATCGAATCAGGTGGTAGAAGAAGTTAATTCTCATTTCCCGGAGATGGTTTTTGAAACCATTATCAGTCGGAATGTTCGCTTGAGTGAAGCGCCCAGTTTCGGAGAAAGTATCCTGAGCTATGATGCAGAAAGTAAAGGTGCAATACAATATATTCAGCTGGCGGAAGAAGTCTTGCTGAAAAATGAAAGATTAGTTAAAAATTAATAAGCAGGACGTCTGAAGACGGAAGATGAAAGTTTTCTTAAAACCCATCATCCAACATCCATCATCCAACTTAACAATATGAAAGACAAAAAAAGAGCAATGGGACGTGGTTTGGGAGCAATCCTGAATGCCGAAAGCAAAACTAATATCAACACAGCTTCAGACGAAGGTGCAAAAAACCTAGTAGGAAATATTGTTGAAGTCCCGATTGAAGATATTTACGCCAATCCCAATCAGCCAAGAACTTATTTTGATGAAAAAGCACTTAATGATTTGGCCGAATCTATTAAGAGCCTTGGAATCATCCAGCCGGTTACATTAAGAAAAGATGGCGAAAAGTTCGAGATTATTTCCGGGGAAAGACGTTTCAGGGCCTCCAAAATTGCAGGCTTAAGTTCGATTCCTGCGTATATTCGTTTAGTTAATGACCAGGAATTGCTGGAAATGGCTTTGGTAGAAAATATCCAAAGAGAAGACCTAGATCCGATAGAAGTGGCACTTACATACCAAAGACTTTTGGATGAGGTGGGGATGACTCAGGAAAATCTAAGTCAGCGTGTCGGGAAAGAGCGAAGCACAATTACAAATAGTGTTAGGCTTCTGAAATTGTCTCCCGACATCCAAAACGGAATAAGAAGCGGGCAGATTTCCGCCGGGCACGGGCGTGCAATTATGAGCCTTAATACAGATGAAAAGCGAAAAGACCTTTTTAGCAGGATTATCAAAGATCAGCTCAATGTAAGACAGGCAGAGCAACTCGCATCTCAACTTAAAAATTCTCCGGATAAGGAGAAGGTTGTAAAGCAGTCTATCATTCCGAATCACGTAAAGAAAGCGCAGCAGAACCTGTCCAATATTCTGAATGTGAATGTCGAGATAAAAACTTCGGCTAACGGAAAAAAGGGAAAGATTGTATTGGATTTTAAAAACGAAGAAGAGCTGGAAAGCATTCTTGCTCACATACGATAAATGAAAAAGTTACTTTCGGTTTTATTAGTACTTTCATTCAGCCTGTTTTTTTCTCAGGTAAACCCAAACGATACAATTCGTGTGGAAAATCTTCCGAAAGACAGTATTCCGGCTGCCAAGCCACGTACAGAGCCAGAGATTGTTGGGAACATCACCAATAGCAATGCACCTGCAAAAATTCAAAAATTCAGCCCGACCAAGGCCGGTTTATATTCTGCGGTTTTGCCAGGATTAGGACAATTTTATAATAAAAAATATTGGAAAATCCCCATCGTTTGGGGTGCTGTTGGAACAGGCGTTGGAATAGCAATTTGGAATGATAAGAACTACAGACGCTACCGCAATGCTTTTGTCGCAGAACTGAACGGACTTCCGCATGAGTTTTCCGGGATTAGAGGTGTAGACAAAGATGTTTTAGGAAATGCACAAGACAGATTCAAAAGACAGCGCGATTACGCTATCGGGATTGCAGGACTTATTTATATACTTAATATTGTAGATGCTGTTGTAGATGCTCATCTTTATGAAGGTAGAAAAGATCCTGATTTGGCGCTTATGCCAGCGGTAATTAATGATAGGTTCAGTAACTATGAAAGTAAGGCTGGCCTGGCACTCACTTTTAAATTTTAAATTAATATTAAATAATGAAAATAGCACTTGTAGGTTACGGAAAGATGGGCAAGATCATTGATGAAATTTCCCAGAGCCGCGGACATGAAGTGGTGGCAAGATTAAAGGAAACGCCAAACAGAGAATCATTAAAAGATGCCGATGTGGTGATAGAATTTTCTAATCCTGAAGCTGCATTTGAAAATATAAAAGTATGCCTGGAAAACAAATTTCCTGTGATATGTGGTACAACCGGCTGGCTGGATAAAAAACCTGAAATCGAAAGAATAGCAGTTGAACAAAACAGTGCATTTTTGTACGGTTCCAATTTCAGTTTGGGTGTCAATCTGTTTTTTGCAATTAACGAAAAACTGGCAAAATTGATGAATAACGTTGATGAATATCAATGTCAATTAGAAGAAATCCATCACATTCACAAAAAAGATGCACCAAGCGGAACGGCGATTTCCATTGCCGAAGGCATTATCGAAAATTCTAAATACGAAGCCTGGAAACTGGATGAAACCAAGGGTAAAGAATTAGGTATTTTTGCCATCAGGGAAGATGAAGTTCCTGGGACGCACAGTGTTTTCTATAGATCTGAAGTAGATGAGATAGAAATCAAACATACCGCTTTCAACAGGAACGGATTTGCGCTGGGAGCGGTCATCGCTGCAGAATGGATTGTAGGAAAACAAGGTGTTTTTTCTATGAAAGATGTTTTGGGTTTATAAAAAACTGTAACAAAATCATCTCATAAAAAACTAATTAATAAAAATCAGCAAAAGGCGAAGAGCCCATTGCAAAAGCCAACCTATGGATTACATTATTACTTATAGCATTTATGTCCTCATTATCAGTGTTCTGATGGGACTTACAACTTGGAAGTTGTTTAAAAAAATGGGTTACAACCCCCTTTTTTCATTCATTCCTTTCTACAATTATCTCATCATTCTGAAAGAGACCAACCATCCGAAATGGTGGTCAGTTTTATCTTATCTTCCAATAGTCGGGCCCATTATGATGTCGGCTTTTCATATTTTCCTGATGCGAAAATTTGGAAAAAGAGGTTTTGTCAATGGATTATTAACTGTGTTGCTTCCATTTATTTTTATGGCAACTGTCAATTACGGTAAAGATCCGGAAATCGAAACGAAAGAAGAGGAGGAAGAAGGTAAGAAAAAAGAAACTTTCCTGGGTTCTGTTACTTTTGCAGTTGTTTTTGCAACCATCATTCACGCCTTCATTACGCAGCCTTTCGGGATTCCGACGGGTTCTATGGAAAGAACATTGTTGGTAGGCGATTTCCTTTTTGTGAACAAATGGGCGTATGGTTACAGAATGCCAATGAGACCTGTGGCTTTGCCATTTTTACAAGGAACGATTTTCGATACAGGTCAGAAAGGTAATCCTAAAGACGATCCAAAATCTTATGTCGATGCGGTAAAATTACCTTATCTAAGGTTACCGGGTTATGATGAAATCAAAAGATATGACATCGTGGTGTTCAATTATCCGCAGGATTCTGTTCATACAGCGATTGATAGGAGAGATCCTTATGTAAAAAGATGTGTTGGGATTCCTGGAGATGTTCTGGAGTTCCGTGCAGGAAGATTATTTGTAAACAACCAGCCTGAGAAAATCCTTGGCGATGAAGAACAACAGCACGGATACATAGTAACGACCAGCGCACAGCTGGATATTCCGCAGCTTTATAAAGCTTATGGATTTCTGCCAGTTCAGGAAACCCAATCCAATTCAGGTTTTATTTATATATTCCAAGGTCTTACAGATGCCATTGCAAAAGATATCAAAGCACTTCCGGAAGTGACAGAAATAAAAGAAATGGTTGAAGAGAAGGGTGAAGGCGCTTTAAGATTCAAACTCAACGCAGATAAAACAGCCTACACTAAAAATATTGATACCACTCAATCTATTTATCCCATCAACAAATCTTGGAATCAGGATTGGTACGGTCCGCTTAGAATCCCGAAAAAAGGAGATGTTGTGAAATTAGATCAGGAAACTTTGCCAACTTATCAATGGATCATTTCCGAATACGAGCATAATAAACTGGAAAACAAAAACGGAAAAATCTACATCAACGGTCAGGAAACCAACCAATATACCATCAAACAAAATTATTATATGATGATTGGGGACAACCGTGATGCGTCTCTTGATGCCAGATTTTTTGGCGTAGTTCCGGAAGAAAATATTGTCGGAAGACCGATGTTTACTTGGATGAGTTTGCAAGGCGCTTTCAAAGATGCCAATTCTTCTTACCAAGCACCATTCAAAGTACGTTGGGACAGAATGTTCAAAGCAACCAATACCGGCGAGAAAAATAAAACTTCCTATTGGTGGATCGCTGCCGGAATCCTAATTCTATTCTTCGGATGGGATTATTTTGCCAAACTCTTCAAAAAGAAAGAAGACGAATAAATTTTTCAGGAGCTTGATCCCGCTATCCGCTATATCTTTTTTGTTTTTTCACAAAGTTTGTTATTCCAAATATAGTGAGCACAAAAAAAACAAAAAAGGATGCCGCTTCTATCGGGGCTATGGGCTTTCAGTTTCAAAATAACAATACAACACTTTGCCAGAGGTTTATTATCTTTGGCAAAGTTTTTTTAATAACAATAATGAAAAACAAAATTCTTTTACCAATATTTTACCTTCCGCCGATTTCCTGGTTCTCCATATTTTTAGATGGAGACAATCATATTTTTCTGGAGCAATTCGAAAATTTTCCGAAGCAGACTTACAGAAACCGTACTGCAATTTATGGGGCCAACGGAAAACTGCCGCTCATCATTCCAATCAAACACAACGGAAAGCGGGAAATGAGAGATATTGAAATTTCTTATTCGGAAGACTGGCAAAAGCTGCACTGGAAATCTATCAAAACAGCTTACCAGAGCACACCATATTTCGAGTTTTACGAAGACAGACTGAAATCAATTTTTGATGAAAAAATGAGCTCACTTCTGGAATTCAATCTAAAAACAATCAAAGTAATTCTTCAGATTCTGAAAACAGAAAAAGATTTTCAGCTTACGGAAGAATATATCAAACAGCCCGAAGCTCAGGATTTAAGGGAGCAATTCTCAGCAAAATCTGAGTCGAACTTTCAAATGGATGATTATTACCAAAGCTTTTCAGATAAATATGGTTTTATAAAAGACCTTTCAATTTTGGATTTGCTTTGTAACATCGGACCAGAAAGTATGACCTATATGAAAACTATCAAACTCAATTAATATTCAGAAAATTTTATTTTTTACCATCTGTAATAATTGAACTAAATAAATAATTTAATATGAAAAAATTATTGATAGCAGCGGCATTCTATGCAGGTTTTGCAACGATTGCAGCTCAGACAGCAACCCCGAACGATAAAGACCAGAAAACGTGGTATCATAAAGATTATGCCACTACAAAAGTCTACGGCGTCAATACAGAAAATGCTTACAAATTTTTGGAGTCTAAAGGATTGAAGCCGAAAACCGTAGTAGTAGGTGTCTTAGATAGTGGCGTGGAAGTAGATCATCCGGGATTGGCAAAAAATATGTGGAAAAATCCGAATGAGGTTCCAAATAACGGAAAAGATGATGATGGGAATGGATATGTTGACGATATTTTCGGATGGAATTTTCTTGGCGGCAAAAATGCTGACATAGATGTAGATAATATGGAAGTCACAAGAGTGGTAAAAAAGTACCAGTCTGTTTTCGAAGGATCTGACTCTGTAAAAAATAAGGAAAATCAAGCTAAGATGCCGGAGGAGTTTGCTATGTATATGAAATCCAAAGAAGTCTTCACCAAAAAAAGTCAGGAAGCAAAACAGAATGTGCAGCTATACACCATGATTAAGAATTCCATCCCAGATATGGTGAAATTGTTGGGAGATAAAACCTTGACAAAACAAAATCTATCTACCATAAAACCATCTACTCAGCAAGAAGCTATGGCGATGCAGGTTCTAGCTCAGGTGTTTAATGATCCTCAGGCTGCAGGAAAGTCTGCTGCAGAAGTGAAAACTTACATGGATGCACAGATGAAGGAAGCGCTGGATTACTACACCCCTCAAGCTGAGAAAGGCTACAATCTCGACTTCGATCCAAGAAAAGAAATCGTGGGTGATAATTATGATGATTATTCCGAAAAAAATTATGGAAATAATCATTACGAAGGTCCAGACGCAAAGCACGGAACACACGTTGCGGGAATTATTGCCGGATTGGCTAACGGTTCTGAGCCCCAATATGGAGTGGCTTCTAGAGTTGCAAAAATCATGACGGTTAGAGCTGTTCCAGATGGTGATGAGAGAGATAAAGATGTTGCAAATGCAATCCGATATGCTGTGGACAATGGTGCGAAAATCCTTAACATGAGTTTTGGAAAGCCTGTTTCTCCAGGTAAAAATGTGGTGTGGGATGCCTTCAAATATGCGGAAAGCAAAGGCGTACTTTTGGTAAAAGCTGCCGGTAATGAAAATGAGGATATTGCTGAACACCAGTATTTTCCTACCAACTTTAAATCAACGTCTGATGAAAAACCTTTTGTCACTAACATGATAGTTGTAGCTGCTAATACTAATGATCCCAACGCTTTGAAATCAAGCTTTTCAAACTATAACAAGAAAATGGTAGATGTTTTTGCACCGGGTTCGGAAATCTATTCTACGGTTCCAGACGGAAAATATGAATATTTACAAGGAACTTCTATGGCATCACCAGTAGTTGCTGGTGCTTCAGCTGTTTTATTAGCTTACATGCCAAATCTGAAACCAGAACAGATTATCGAGTCATTAGTAAAGACATCCAATGCGAGTACTAATAACGGATTCGAGAATCTTTCCAGATCTGCAGGCGTAATTGATGTCGCCAAAGCGGCAGAATATGCTTATAAGAATTTTTATAAAGCTGAAGTGCCTAAAAAGTCGACTAAAAAACCTGTAAAAAAAGCAAAAGCTAAATAAAGCTTTAGACGAAACAATATTTTAACACGATTAGCATAGTAAAAAAATCTGAGACATCCTCAGATTTTTTTTGTTTTTATCATTTGGCATAATTTTTAATATTATTTTATCAGTAAATATAAAACTATGAGAAAATTAATTTTTTTAGGAATGTTAGGTACAGCTTTAGTAGCTACTTCCTGCTCATCCAAGAAAACTGGAGTGAGCGCTGGTGAAGCACAGACGCTTCGTGCAGATGTAATGAAACTAAAAGGCCAATGGGATATTTCCAATATCGACTTTGACAGAAATTATTCCATAAAACCGTTCGATGAAGGTGCAAGTATCAATTGCTTTGTAGGCAGTTCTTGGACCCTCATTCCGAATAATTACACGGGAACTTATACGCTACATGGAGAAAACGGTTGTCCTTCCAAAATTCAGGCAATTACTTTCAGTGTAGATAAAAACAGCGTAGTTTCTATAAAAAAAGTAGGAGATGGAGAAAAAGCGAAACGTGTTTTGTCTGGTTACAAGCTAATGCTAGAAAATCCAACTGCAGATACGTTTACTTTGGTACAATCTCTTACAGCAGATGGAAAAGCGATGGATGTACGATATAATTTTGTAAGAAAAGGTAAATAATAAACACTTTTAAAATGAAAATAAATAAACTAAACATAGCAGCATTTTTTATATCCGGTTCACTATTGTTAACAAGTTGTGAGACAGTTCAAAATGCTAATAATACGCAGAAAGGTGCTGCTATTGGTACCGCAGCAGGTGCAGTAATTGGTGGTATTCTTGGAAACAATATTGGTAAAGGAGGAAATGCGCCACTTGGAGCAGTCCTAGGAGGTGTTGTCGGTGGGGTTGCCGGTGGTGTGATTGGTAACAAAATGGATAAGCAGGCTAAAGAAATCAAAGAAACATTGCCTGGTGCCGAAGTAGAAAGAGTAGGAGAAGGTATTAAAGTTACGCTAAACGAAAATACTGTAAATTTTGATTTTAATTCTGCTAATCTTACGACATTGGCTAAAACTAATTTAGATAAATTGGTAACTGTTCTGAAAAATAATCCCGACACTAATATCAATATTTATGGTCACACAGATAGTATTGGTACTGATGCGGTAAACCTAAGAATCTCTTCTCAAAGAGCCGCTGCAGTTAAAAACTATTTTGTGGCTAATGGTATTTCCGCTTCCAGAATTTTTACGGAAGGTCTTGGAGAGTCTAGCCCGATTGCATCCAACGATACAGATGCAGGAAGAGCTAAAAATAGAAGAGTAGAATTTGCAATTACTGCAAACGAGAAAATGATTAATGATGCAAAGTCTGGTAATTAACAGAAAATAGCATTATATATTCAATAATAATAAACCGCAATTTGCGGTTTTTTTATTTTAATACTACTTTTGTAGGATTATTGAAACACAGGATGAAAAAGTACTTAAAACTAATGCGTGTAGAACAGTGGGTAAAAAACTTATTCGTTTTTGCACCATTATTTTTTTCAGGCAATATTATGAACGCACATCTTTTTTATGAGAGTTTGTTTGCATTTGTAGTATTTTCATTCACAGCAAGTTCAATTTACATACTAAACGATTATGTTGATATAGAATCCGACAAAAAGCATCCTGAAAAAAAAGATAGACCACTGGCTAGTGGAGCAGTCTCCAAACTGGGAGCAAAAGTTTTATTAGTATTATTGATTCTTGTCTCAGCAGCATCCATTTTTGTAGGAAACTATATTTTTCAGGTCAGTTTGTGGAAGTTCGGCGTTATTATAGCGACCTATTTCATTCTGAATATTTTCTATACTTTTAAACTGAAACACGTTGCCATTGTAGATATCTGTATCATTGCGATTGGTTTTGTGCTTAGGGTTTTAGCAGGTGGTTATGTTACAGGGATTATCGTTACCAATTGGGCTATCTTGCTCACATTTGTTTTAGCATTAGTTTTGGCAATTGGAAAAAGAAGAGGAGAGCTTATCAATGCGCAGGTTTCCGGTAAAACCAGAAAAGCTTTGGATGGCTATAATGTTCAGTTTGCGGATATTGCATTGTCAATCAGTTGTACTTTAGCTATTATTTGTTATCTGATGTTTACATTGTCGCCGGAAGTTCAGGCAAGATTCCACCCTCGTGTTTTTTATACAGTGATTTTTGTAGTGTTTGCTTTCTTAAGATATTTACAACAAACTTTGGTTTATAATAAGACAGAATCGCCAACCAAAATCGTTTACAAAGACAGATATATACAAGTGACAATTGTTTTATGGGTCATTGTTTTCCTTTTACAAATCTACTTTAAGTGATAAAATCAAAATATTAAAAGTTGAAATAATACGTTCAATTTTTAAATGAATAAAAACCGAAAGATGAAACCGAATTTTGTACAGAAAGTAACCAATTGGGGAAATTTTCCAATTGTAGAGAAGGAAATGAAGTCGGATGATTCTGTTTCTAAAATCCAACAATTTGTTAGTGAAAATAACGAAGTTATCGCGAGAGGAAACGGACGTTGCTACGGCGATGCTTCTCTTGGAGAGCATATTTTTTCTACAAAAAGATTGAATAAATTTATCTCTTTTGACAGACTTAACGGAATCATAGAATGTGAATCTGGCGTTCTTTTGTCAGAAGTTTTAGAAGTCTCCGTTCCACAAGGTTATTTCCTTTACGTTACTCCCGGAACCAAATTTGTTTCTGTTGGAGGTGCAATTGCATCTGATGTTCACGGGAAAAATCATCACGCAGAAGGTTGTTTTTCTGAATATGTAACAGAATTCAAATTACTGAATGAAAACTCAGAAGTCATTATTTGTTCCAGAGAAGAAAATTCAGATAAGTTCTGGGCTACCATCGGCGGAATGGGTTTGACGGGAATTATTCTATCAGCAAAATTCAAACTGAAAAATATAGAATCGGCTTATATCAGACAAGAAAGCATCAAAGCTGAAAATCTGGATGAGGTTTTCAAATTGTTTGATGAGAGTGAAGATTGGACTTACAACGTTGCTTGGATTGATTGTTTTCAAAAAGGAAAAAATCTGGGACGTTCGATTTTGATGCGAGGCGAACACGCTTTGAAAGCTGAATTACCATCCAATCTTCAGAAAAAATCTTTGAAGCTAAAAGAAAAATTCAAGCCGACAGTTCCTTTTTATTTTCCTGGATTTGTTTTGAATGCTTTGACGATTAAGATTTTCAATTTCCTTTATTACAATAAGCAAACAAAGAAACAGCTTAATAATTTTATTGATTACGAAACCTTTTTCTATCCTTTGGATGTTATTAATGATTGGAACAAAATCTACGGTAAAAGTGGATTTATCCAGTATCAAATGGTGATTCCAAAAGAATATGGAAAAGAAGGAATGCGCCAAATTTTGGATGCAATTGCAAAAAGTGGAAACGGTTCTTTCTTAGCTGTTTTGAAGCTTTTTGGAAAGCATAATCCACAAGCATATAACTCTTTCCCAATCGAAGGTTATACTTTAGCTTTAGATTTTAAAGTCAACAAAGGATTGAGAAAATTGGTTGATCAATTGGATACAATTGTCGAAAATTTCGGAGGAAGAATTTACTTAACAAAAGACAGTATGAGCAAATCTTCTTTGACCAATTATCTTCAAAATGTGGATTCGTCTAAATTCGTTTCATTGCAACATAAAAGAATTATCAATAACAATTAATAATTCATAACTAATAATTAATAATTTATATGATTGTTCTTGGTTCCAATTCCGAAGTTGCACAAGCATTTGTAGAAGAATGTTTAGCTAAAGGAGAAAAATTTTCCACGATTTATTTATTAAGTTCCAACCCAGAAACGACAGAAAAATTTGCAGGTCATCTTCAAGTGAAATTTCTTCAACATTCTGAGATTATTCCTTTGGATTTAATGAAAGAGATTGATTATAAGACTTTGGAAAACATCAATTCAGATTTATTGTTTTGTGCTTCTGGTTATCTTGGTTTAGGAACAGAAGAAGGTCTTTATGATGATGAAAATACAGCTCAGATTATTGATGTCAATTACGCAAAATTAGTTCCTGTTCTCAATTTCTTTGCCAAAAAAATGGAATCCAAAAGAAATGGGGCAATGATAGTTTTATCTTCGGTTGCTGGCGAAAGAGGAAGACAAAGTAATTTCATTTACGGAAGTGCAAAAGCAGGATTAACAGCTTATTTGAGTGGATTGAGAAATTATTTATTTGATAAAAAAGTTCAGGTTTTAACGGTAAAGCCAGGTTTTATGGATACCAAAATGACTGAAGGTTTACCTCTGAATCCTGCTTTGACAGCAACGCCTAAAAAAGCTGCAGCAGGAATTTATAAAGCTTACAAAAATAAAAAAGATGTTGCGTACGTTTTACCAATTTGGGCAATCATTATGATAATAATCAGAAATATTCCTGAATTTATTTTTAAAAAATTGAAGCTTTAAAATCTGATGAAAAAATTATATCTATTCGACTTCGATGGAACTTTAACTTACAAAGACACGATGTTTTTGTTTTTGAAGTTTTATGACCCAGCCAAATTTTCTGTTCAGTTTCTGAAACACGTTCCGCTTTTTATTTTATTAAAAATGAAATTAGCAGATGCAGAAGCTGTGAAGAAGAGCTTAATTTCATCGATTCTAAAAGGTCAATCCAGATATCAAATAGAAAAAAAAGCACAACAATTCTTTGAAGAGAATTACCCTAATTTATTCAGAGAAAACGCTTTGGATTTTATTAAAATTATCGATAGAACCAATACAGAATCTTATATTGTTTCGGCGTCTTTAGATATTTGGGTTAAGCCATTTGCTGAGAAATTTAATATGAAATTACTTTCTACACAGGCAGAGTTCAAAGATGATATTTTTACGGGCAAATTTGTTGGGAAAAACTGTAACAAAGAAGAGAAAGTTAATCGAATTAAACTTGAAATTGGAGATAGGAAATTTGATAAAATCATCGCTTTTGGAGATACTTCTGGAGACAAAGCCATGTTCAAATTCGCCAATGAATCTCATTACCGATTTTTTCACTAATTTTGTGCTTTAATTTTTCGGCCTATTTTCTGGCTTCAAATTTCAATAAAAATGGAAAGAATTTATTTGGATAACGCAGCAACTACGCCTCTCGATGATGAGGTAATAGATTGTATGGTGAATGTTTTAAGATTCAATTATGGCAATCCGTCATCAACACACAGTTTGGGACAGGAAGCCAAGACCATTTTGGAAGAAGTAAGGCGAAAGATTGCAGATTCTTTGAAAGTAACTCCGGGCGAAATCGTTTTCACATCTTGTGGAACCGAATCCAACAATATGATTATCAAATCTGCAGTTAATTATCTCGGTGTTGAAAGAATCATCACTTCCGCTTTGGAACACAAGTGTGTTGCTGAGACTTGCCTTGAAATGAAGAAGTTGAAAGGTGTGGAATTGGTTTATCTAAGACCAGATTCCAAGGGAGACTTTGATTTGAATAAATTAGAAGAAGTTCTAAAATCCTCAGACAAGAAGACCCTTGTAACATTGATGCATGCTAATAACGAAATCGGGAATATTCTTGATGTCGAAAAAGTAGCACATCTTTGCAAAGAAAATAATACATTGTTCCATTCTGACACTGTTCAGACAATGGCGCATTTGGATTTGGATTTTTCTAAGATTCCTGTTGATTTTGCATCTTGTAGTGCACACAAATTTCACGGACCAAAAGGTGCTGGATTTGCATTCGTAAGAAAATCTTCAGGTCTGAAAGGAATTATCACAGGCGGACCTCAAGAAAGAAGTTTGAGAGCTGGAACTGAGAATGTAACCGGAATTGCAGGCTTAGGAAAAGCTTGGGAAATTTCTCAAAAGAAAATGGAAGATTATAAAAATCATATTCAAGAAATCAAGCACTATGCAATTGAGCAGCTGAAAGATAAAATCCACGGCATAAAATTCAATGGAAAAAGTGCGGATGACACCAGCCTATATACTGTTCTTAACATCTTGTTACCTTATAAAAACCCTTTGATAGGTCTTCAGTTGGATATGAAGGGCATTGCTATTTCTCAGGGTAGTGCTTGCAGTTCAGGAGCTGCAAAGCCATCAATGGTTTTGATGTCTGTTTTGTCCGAAGAAGAGTTGGAAAATTCTACTCCTGTGAGAGTTTCGTTTAGTCACTTCACTAAGAAGCAGGATATTGATGCTTTTGTAAATGCTTTGCAAGAAATAGAGAAACCATTCATTATAGAAAAATCTGATAGTCTGCATAGATAATCAACAGATCAAATCAATTATAAATTTTGTAATTTTGTTTAATAAAACAATAAAGAAAAAGAAATCATGGCAGTAGAAATTACAGATCAATCCTTTCAGGAGACAGTACTAAATTCAGATAAACCAGTTTTAGTGGATTTTTGGGCAACTTGGTGTGGACCTTGCAGAATGCTTGGACCAATCATCGAAGAAGTTGCTGCAGATTTTGAAGGTAAAGCGTTAGTAGGAAAAGTGGATGTAGATAATAATCAGCAGGTATCTGTAGATTATGGTATCAGAAATATTCCTACGGTTCTGATCTTCAAAAATGGAGAAGTGGTAGATAAAATCGTGGGTGTGGCACCTAAAGAAGTGATAGCAGAAAAACTTAATTCTTATTTGTAAGAAAATAATTATATTGAAAATGAGCGTCTTTCTTTTTGAAAGGCGTTTTTTTTTGTAAAAAATTTGGAGATGTAAATTATTGTTGTATTTTTGCAACCACAATAACGAAGGGTGTTATCCTTTAGTTATGGCAAAAGATCCGGTAGTTCAGCTGGTTA
>DFXK01000008.1 GCA_002383165.1 Flavobacteriales bacterium UBA4110 | reverse complement strand
TTAACATAGAACATCGGGGCTAGGGGTATTCTCTGTAAAAGAACTTATTAAACAAACACAACATTTTTGTCATTCCGAAGGAATCTCAGCAATTTAGATTCCTTCGGAACGACAAAATTACCGCTGAACTATTATAGAAATTAAGAACAAAATCAGCCAAATCAGCTCAATCTGCAAGAAAACAAAATTCTACAAACTCGCTTTCCATTCATTCGCAAAAGCTATAAAGTCAGCAACAGACAATTCTTCAGCTCGGATTTCGAGGAAAGGATGAGATTTCATATTTTCAGGAATGCCAAGAACTTTCAGAGCATTGCTCATCTTTTTACGTCTTTGTCCAAAACCAGCTTTCACGATTTGTTTGAAAAGAACTTCATTTCCAGCCAATCCAGGTTTTAGATTTCGGGTCATTCGGATAACGCCGGATTTTACTTTTGGTGGTGGATTGAAGACATTTTCGTGAACAGTAAAAAGATATTCTACATCGTAATAAGCTTGAACCAAAACTGACAAAATACCGTAATCTTTTGTTCTTGGTTTTGCAGCGGTTCTTTCAGCAACTTCTTTTTGGAACATTCCGCTCATTTCCGGAACAAACTGGAAATTATCAATAATTTTAAAAAGAATCTGAGACGAAATATTATAAGGGAAATTCCCAATCAGAGCCAACTCTTCACCAAAAACCTCCGGAATATTGATTTTCAGAAAGTCACCAACAAAATGTTGTTCTTCAAGTTTTGGATAATGTTTTTTGAGATAAACGATAGATTCTTGGTCGATTTCTGCAACATAGATTTCTGACTCTTTTTCAAGAAGAAATTTTGTAAGAACGCCCATTCCCGGACCAACTTCCAAAACTTTTTTGTAGTCTTCAAATGACAGCGAATCTACAATGTTGCGTGCGATATTCTGGTCTGTAAGAAAATGCTGACCAAGATGTTTTTTTGCTCTAACGTCCAATTCCGATTTTTTGCAAAGATAAGGTAATTTATAAGGATTTTGAAAAAGCTAAATTTAAAGCTTGAAGAATTAGAAAAATTCAAAAATATAATCCCTGTTATCTCTTTTTAAACTTAGTTGGTATCTATTGTTTGTGGTAATTACTTCGTTAATTCTATCAATTCCTAATTTTCTGATTAAACCAGTATTCTCAAATATAAATTCTTCAATGATTTTTCTGCTTTGAGTTTTTCTGGCAAAACTGTAAAATATTTCACCTAGGAAATATAATGGAACTTTGATAAAGCTTCTCAGAGAAAGCCAACCGAATGTTGCAGAAATAATATAATTTTTTCTTCTCAATTTTTTACCACAACTTTCACATAAAATAAGTTTTGCTTCACTCGGATTATGTGTTAAGGAACAATGATGAATGAAAAAACCTCTTACATCATTTTTTAGAGTTTTACAATCTGAGCATATGGAATTTTTAATTTTTGATTTTAAAACTTCCAATTCTGTCCCTTTGAAAAAATTTCTTTCCATATTGACCCAATCGAGTAAATCTTTACCAAGATTCCTTTTAGTAAGCTCATCGATAAGAATTGGAACGGCTATTTCAGTAAGTTTTTTTGATTCATAGGTTGCTAAAACAACAATTTCGTCATCATTAAAACCTGAATAAATTTTTAGTAATTCTTTTTGTGTAAGCATTTAATTAGATAAATATAAAATCAAATTTAATACATCTTCGTCTTCACACAAGTCACATTTTTTATTTTGATTGGTTTTCCAACTTTCTTCAACATTCCAGTTTCTAAGTTTCTTTTGAAAATGGTTACATTTTGCGAAATAACATTTGTCACAATAATGAATTTTCCTGTTTCATCAATCGCAAAAGTTCTTGGATGTTTTCCACCCGTTTTTTGGTAACCGACAGATTCTAATTTTCCATCATTTAAGACTTTGAAAATCGCAATATTGTTCTCTTTTCCTCTGTTCGTAGCATACAAGAATTTTCCATCCGGCGAGATATGAACATCAGAACTTTCAAAACCATCTTTGATTTTGTCAGGATGCGTCGCAATTCTTTGGATTTCATTCAGTTTATTTTCAGAAAAATCATAAACCGAAATCATCCCAGCTAATTCCTCAATTGAGTAAGCTAATTTTCCGTCTTTGCTGAAAGTGATATGTCTTGGTCCGCTTCCAGGTTTTGTATTGATGAAAACACTTTGGCTGTCAATCAAAGGTTGTTTTTTGGTTGAATCAAATGGATATTGCAAAATTTTATCTGCTCCCAAATCTGCAAAAAGTACAGTTTTAAAATCTGGTGAAAAAACGGCAGAATGTGTGTGCGCTTTTTCTTGCCTTTTCGTGTTTACACCGCTTCCTTCCAAGAATTTGAAATGCTGAACCATTGAATCAATTTTCCCATTTTCAAGGAGTGGAAAAACTGAAATCGTAGCTTGATTGTAACTTGCATTAATGAGCCATTTTCCACTTTTATCAACAGTTACATAAACTGGATTTTCGCCACCCGTTTTTTGTTGATTTAGAAAAGTCAATGATTTTTTTTCGGCATCGAAGGCAAAAGAACTTACTGTTCCGTAATTAGGCGTTTTGGCGTCAGAAGAAGCGTAAATATATTTTCCGTCAGACGAAACCGTGATATAACCTGGATTGATTACGTCTGAAGATGAAGCAACTTTAGTCAATTTTCCAGTCTCGTTATCTATTTCGTAAACATAAACAGCTTCAGAATCTTTGTCCCAATTATAAGAACCAAAAAATACAAATTGTTTTTGTGAATATAGACTTGTAAAAATTAAAAAGCTTAAGAGTAGAACAATATTTTGGATTTTCATTGATGATTATTTGTTTTGGAAAAATAGACTTGATTACAAAAAAAAGTTCTGCTAGTAACAAATTTTCTAAAAATTCATCTGGAAACCAAACTGAATACCGAATTTTCTTACATCAGTATTCGCAGTTGTTTTGTGATTTAAGTAATTTCCTCTCCAGTTAAAATCAACTCTCAATAATCTGAAATTCCCCCAACCGATATTCTCGATTCCAAAACCATACTCGTAATAAGGTTTATCAGGAGCGCTAAGATTCATATTCCCAGCATTCATAGTGATGGATTCTTGTCTCAAACTTCCAACTCCAGAACGGAAAAACGCAACTTCTCTTAGTTTAAGTTTTTTAATCAAAGGAATTTGAGATAAAATTTTCCCATTGAAGTGATGTTCAAGAAACAAAACAGCGTAAGAATCTGCCACAAATTCATAGTAATTCATCAAAGAGAAAACGCCACGCACTAATCCGTAAGACTGGTTGGCAGGCATCACATTTTGCAAAGCGAGTGGAAGTGCATCAAAGTTTTTACCTGCTTCAACATTAGCAAATAATCTTCCCCAATTTCCTAAAATAACTGGTTGGTAATAATAGAATTGTAATTTGTTATAATTAAAATCAGAATTAAAAACACCACCAACCCCTTTTGTATATTTTAAAATCAAAGTTGGGTTATTTGCCAAAGCAGTCATTTCATAACGGTCAACGCCATAAGTTGAAAATTTGATTCCAGGTCTTGCGATAATTGTTGCTGTAAATCTCGTATCATTCAAGTGTGTTCGCAAAACACCGTTTCTGTAATAGTTGATATTGAATAAGTTAGAATCTGCAGATTCGATGCTTTGTTGAGTCGCATCAAAACGCAGTTGGATGTTTTTCCAAGGTTCGATACTTGTATAGATATTACTCTGTTTTACAGAACTCATAGAAGTCGTTTCGCCACTGTTAAGGACGGAAGAAGAAGCAAATGAGCGTGTCATAATACCTTCGTCAGTAGTCAATTGAACGCCTAATTGTAAAACATCTTTTCTGAAACCGGCACCAATCTGAAAACGATCTGTTTTATTGAACATATATTTCGCTTCACCTCCAAATTTCCATTTTTGATCTCTGAAACCGTAAGCGGTGTAAGCTTGGATTCGCCACATATCGTTCTTTCCGCGATAGGTTCTGAAACCGCCTCTCAACCTAGTTCCTTCAATATCATTATAACCAAAAGACTGAAAAATATTCCCGAAATCAATACCGCTTTTCCCAACTGGAATGTAACCTGAATTTCCTATTTCTATGATTTTGACAACCTTTTTGTACTTCGGATTGTGTTCTAATTCGTCATACATTTTGTAGATATTCTGTTGGCTGGTTGTGAGCGCTTCAGTTCTGTTGGTTTGCCAATATTCTTCGTCTTTAGCAACCATTTCGTCTTCGGGAACAACAATTTTATTGAGGAATTCATCCGTTAGCCCTTTGTCAAATTGATAATCGGAATAATTAGCAACTCTTTTCGCAAGTACATATTTTGCTTTTTCTTTATCATTAAGAACCAATTGTAAAGTCGTTTCATTTCTAATTGGAATAAAAGTAGAATCATCAGGATTGTCGAATTCCAAATCTGTAGCAATGTTTTTCACGAAATTGATATTGATTTTTTTATTCGTTTCCATCTCCACTTTCATCACATTATACTTGTCCATAGAAATGTAAAGACGCCCTTTCAGAGCCAAAGCGTCAGGGTTTTTGGGAGTGAATCTAATCTCGTAAGAACGAACTGTATTAACCTCAATGGTGTCTGTAATGTTATAATCAAAAATACCGAAACCATCGGTCGAAACTGGACTTACAAAGCCAATATTCAGATAATTAATCGTATTATCATAAATATTAATATCCTGATACATATTCTGTATCGTTTTGGAAACAATTTGATTATTCTTCAATCCAGAAAGTCTTGTTGCAACCAAATCTTTGCGTTCTTTTTTTGGATTATTTTTACCATATACATTGAAGATGCTTTCTGTAATAAAGATTGGAAGAACCGCTTTTCCGGCAATTTCGGAAGAATCATTATATTTGAAAATGATAGAATCCATGCCGCGAAATGCCTTTTTCTTGGTAAATGCACTATCAATATTGTCTAAACGAAAATCGATTTTCTCGTAAGTTTTATATTGATAATCTTTGTGGAGGAGAAGTCCGTTGGATTTTTTCTTTTTCCAGACCTGTTGCATAATAGCGTAAGCTGGATTTTCTTTTTTGTTCTTATATTTTTTTACGCCTTTGATAACGACGTCTTCAATTTGGTTTTCTTTCTCAGTCTGTGAGAATATGATACCGGAAATAAAAATCAGAAAAAGAGAAAGAATATATTTTTTATCACACATTGAGTCTGCAAACATTAAACTATTAAAACTTTATTTTGGTTAAAATATTATACGTTGTTAGGATTATTTTCCTTTTTCATAAAATATGACATTTACAGGAGCACAGACTGGGATTGATTTTCTTGTAGCCGTCAATTCGCCGGACTCTGTATCTCTTTTAAAGATATTGATTCTATTGGTATCTTGATTAGCTATTAAAACCAATTGATTATTCGGGCTGATGGTGAAGTTTCTGGGATTTCTGCCTGTAGTTTTAACCTGCTGAATTTTCCTCACTTTTCCATCTTTCAGTATTTTGAAAGTCGTGATATCATCTGCATCATCACGATTGGTTACATACAAGAATTTTTCATTTTCTGATAAATGAATATCCGCGGCTCTGAAATTAAATCTCACTTTCCTTGATAATAATGTTTCTTCCTGAACTAATTCAATTTTACCTTCATTGAAACTTAAAACAGATATATCACCACTCAGCTCCTGCACAAGATAAAACAGCTTCCCAGTTTTTTCAAATGCGATATGACGCGGGCCTGAACCTTTTTTAGTATCAAACTCACTGACTTTCTCTAGTGGCTGTTTTCCGGTTTGATTATATCTGAAGACATAAATTTTGTCAAGTCCTAAATCAGTTGCGAGAACAAACTGATGATCCGGCGTGAACTGAACCTGATGAATGTGTGACTTTTCTTGTCTTTTAGGATTAAATCCAGCTCCTTCAAATTTGATATTTTGAATAACTTCAGACAGTTTTCCGTTTTCTAATCTTTTGAAAACATTGATGCTTCCGCCAGAGTAATTGGCGACAATCACATTATTATTATCGGAAATCAGGAAACAAGGATCTTCACCTTGGGTCTTTTTTTCGTCTTTTTTGATGAGCAATCCTGTTTTTTCATCTATCGAAAAAGATGTTACCGCGCTTTTATCACCATTTTCATTCACTGAAAAAAGATAGTTTTTATCTGGACTCAGACTTACAAAGCTTGGATTAATAAGATTTTCCGTGTGATATTTGAGATTATACTTAAATGTATTTTCATCAAAATCGAAAACGTATATTCCGCCGCTGCTACACTTCTCACTGTTGGTGTAAGTGCCTACAATAATCGTATTCTGCGCAGATAAACTAGTCATAAACAATGTTGAAAAAATAAAACTGTTCCAGATTTTCATTCTAAAAATAGCGGTTTTAATAGATAATAATCGAAAAATCGCCCGAATTTATTACAATAAAAATTAAGCCAAAGGTCTTTTATGATTTATTAACTTTATTTCAATGTAAAAGTGATATGTTTTTTTAACGCAAAGTCGTGATAGTGTAAACTTATTTTGCTAGTGAAAGTCACAAAGCTTATTTAGTGAGTTTATTGTATTTGAAGCCATCGACTCCGACAATACTTAAATATTATAGCATTTTTATAAATGTTACACTGAGAAGTTAGTTAAAGTGTTTTTCCTATTTCCAAATGGCTTCTTAAAAACGTTTTTAAATAAAAATATTTAGTGCCTTTGCGTTAAAACTTTTTTAAATTTAATTTTGTAAAAATTCTGAAAAATGACTTGGGAAGAAGTTCTGAAACCGATGAAAGAGAGTGATTATTTTAAAAATCTCTGGGAAAAAATGAAGCTAGAATATAATTCAACTAAATGTTTTCCTCCGAAAAATGAGATTTTCCGTGCTTTGGAACTGACGGAATTTGATGATGTGGAAGTTGTGATTATTGGTCAAGATCCTTATCATAACGATGGTCAGGCCAATGGACTTTGTTTCTCGGTTTCAGAAAGTGTAACTGCGCCTCCTTCACTCAAAAATATTTTCATCGAGTTAAAAGATGACCTCGGAATCGAAAGAAAAAACAAAGATTTGCAGGATTGGGCTAGACAAGGTGTTCTTCTTCTGAATGCTACGCTAACAGTACAGGCGCATCAGCCGAATTCTCATAAAAATATGGGTTGGGAAGTTTTCACAGACTTTATCATCAAAGAGATTTCAGATAAAAAGGAAAATATTGTCTTCGTTCTTTGGGGCGCATTTGCGCAAAAAAAAGCCTCGCTGATAGACGAGACTAAACATTTTATTATTCAGTCGGCGCATCCGTCACCATTTTCTGTTTACAGAGGTTTTTTCGGAAGCAAAACATTTTCAAAAATCAATAATTATCTCTTGGAGAAAGGAAAAAAAACTATTGTTTGGGGTTAATTACGTAAAATGTGTTTGAGACTTTACTAAAGTAAAAAAGTCACAATATGCTACTATTTAAATATTGCGACCTTTCTATTTAATTTACTCTTTTTCATATTTCAGTGTGATGGATTTAGCTTCTGGTTTTCCGCCAGGATATGGTTTCACATCTATTAGTGAGATCTTGTAACCATCAAAATTAGTGCTTTTCTTAGTGTTTTTAGGTTCAAAATCTTTGGTTGCTAACTGAATATTTTTTGTTTCGCTTCCGTTACTTGCTTTTAGATTTACAATAGCAATTCCCTCCCAAACGCAAGTCACATCTACCGGGCATCGGCTGTCTTCAGAAACCTGATTGAATTCTAAATCAATTTTAGAACCGGGAATTTTCGTTTCCTTATTAAGCGCAATTGTTACCATTCCGTCAGAATTTGTAGCTTCATTCTGAGCTTTGCTTTTGCAATTTGTCAATAGCAATATTGCAGGAGCCACGAGTAATAGTTTATAATTCATTGTAATGATTTTAAATTAATAAAAAATATAATATCCAACTACCAAAAACATTGCCAGTCCAACCATCATATTAAATCCCGTTCCGTAAACAAAGCCTATTAAGGCACCTTTCATAGAATTAAAAGCTTTTTTCGTGTCGCTGAAGTCGTGTAACAATTCTCCAAGGAAAACGCCCAATAACATTCCTATCAGAAACCCTAATGGAATCGGGATGAAAAACAAACCGAGAAGTGTTCCAATAAAAGAACCAATACTTCCGTAGCGAGTTCCGCCATATTTCTTATTGGTTTTGGCAGGGATTACATAATTTAGAACGGTAGATACAATCGTAAGCAAAACGAAAATCCAAACATACATCATCGGCATAGTATTTTCTGTTCCAAACTTGAAAATCAGAAGTCCGCAAATGCTGAGAAGCAGTCCGGGCAATATCGGTAAAAATGTTCCAAGAAAACCTGCCAAAAGCAGAACTAGCGCAATAATGTCAATAAAAACAGGATCCATAATTTAAATTTATTAAAATACAGTTTTCAAAAGTAAAGCTAACGATTTTTTTATCCTTAAATTTGAAAATTATTCGGTGAGACTTTATGCAAATAAGACACCAATTGATATATCTGAAAGCATTAGTAAAAAATTAATGACGAATGAAAAAAGAAATCAACGATTATAAAGACTTTCTTCAGAGGATTAGTGACGAGATCCATTTTTTTTGCAAGGATTATTTTCCGGATGATTTTGTGCTCGTAGGACAAATAGCGATGAAATTTGCGTTGCTTCTTTTCCTTATATTTTTCTTAATTTTTATCTTAAAAACCATTATCAATATCGTTTTCAAATTTTTCTTTGATAAAGAGAAATACCCTGTGATGAAATCCATATACAAAGCTAAAGTTACCAATTCTGTGGCCAATATTCTTGGAATTGGGCTGGGACATTATGCGCTGTTTTCGATTTTCTACAGGCATCCAAAAAGTTTTGTTTTTCTTGAAAGACTTATAGGTTTTCTGGTGGTTTTGGCTGTTGCCAATATGGCTTTTCGGTTTATAAAAGTATTGCAGAATTATTACCTTATTCAGCAGGATTATTATAAAATAATTGCCATCAATTCTATTTCCCAGACTGTTAGGATATTCGGGATGTTCATCTTCAGTGTTATCGCTGTATGTGTAATTTTTGGTATCAGCACTACAACTGTTGTGGGAAGTCTGGGAGCAATTACGGCGGTTATTGTTCTGGTTTTCCGGGATACTATTTTAGGATTTGTTACGGGGATTCACGTAGCAACTTCCAAAAATATAAAAGTTGGAGATTGGGTTTCTATTCCGAAATATACGATTGAAGGAAACATAGAAGATATAAGCCTATTAACAACCAAAATCAGAAATTTCGACAAAACATTATCTACCATTCCGACTTACGATTTGCTTACCACAGAAATCAAGAATATGCAGGTAATGTCGGAAACCAATACCCGAAGAATCAAGAAATCCATCGTTTTTAATATCAAATCTTTCAAATTCCTGAATGATGAAGCTATTAGTGAATTGTTGAAAATTAATCTGATTCACGATTATCTTATGGAAAAGAAAAAAGAAATCGACACTCAAAAAAGTACACTTAAAAATGCTGATGAGATTATCAATGGCAAGCAGTTGACCAACATCGGAACTTTCAGAATTTATGCTTTGAATTATCTTAAAAATAACCCTAATATAGACCAAGAGGGAACCATATTGGTAAGACAAATGGAAATTACACCACAAGGTATGCCTTTGGAAATTTACTGTTTTGCTAATGATTCAAGATGGGAGCATTTTGAGCAAATTCAGGCTGATATATTCGACCATCTTTTAGTCGCTTCCAAAGAATTTGATTTGGAAATAATGCAAGTACATAAAATATAATAATCAATTATCAATTATCAATTATGACCAAACTAAGTGTCAATATTAATAAAATAGCAACCCTCAGAAATGCAAGAGGAGGCGATGTTCCAAGTGTAACTCAAGTAGCTTTGGATTTGGAAAGATTCGGAGCGCAGGGGATTACAATCCATCCAAGACCAGACGAAAGACATATCACAAGAAAAGATGTTTACGATTTGAAACCTTTGGTGACAACGGAATTCAATATTGAAGGGAATCCGCATCGTCCGTTTATCGATATGGTTTTGGAAGTGAAACCAGAGCAAGTGACTTTGGTTCCTGACGCTGATGATGCGATTACATCAAACGCAGGTTGGGATTGTGAAAAGAATCTGGATTTCTTGAAATCTATTATTTCAGAATTCAAAAATGCAGGAATCAGAACGTCTATTTTCCTTGACCCAAATCCGGAAATGGTGAAGTTTGCAGCAGAGACTGGAACAGATAGAATCGAACTTTATACAGAAGCTTACGCAAAACATTACACAGAAAACAAAGAATTTGCTGTAGAATCTTATTTTAAAACGGCTGTTGTCGCCAATGAATTTGGTTTAGGTATCAATGCTGGACACGATTTAAGTTTAGATAACTTAAAGTATTTCGCAGATAATATTCCTAATCTTCTGGAGGTTTCCATTGGTCACGCTTTGATTTCGGAAGCACTTTATCTTGGTTTGGAAAATACGGTTCAAGCTTATTTGAAGCGATTGGCGAAGTGGTAATTATATTTTATTATTAATGGAAATTTTACATTCAAAAATATACGGAGAAGATAGAACAGAAACGCCACTTTTGGTTTTTCATGGTTTATTCGGGATGCTCGATAATTGGGGGAGTTTTGGAAAAGAATTTGGTGAATTGATGCCTACGCATTTGTTGGATTTGAGAAATCACGGTCGTAGTTTTCATTCAGATTCTATGTCGCACGATGATTTGGCGAATGATATTTTGAATTATCTTGACGCTCATAATATCCAAAAAGCCAATTTATTAGGACATTCTTTAGGTGGAAAAGCGGTGATGCAATTCGCAATTAATTTTCCTGAAAGAGTTGAAAAACTGATTGTTGCAGATATTTCTCCAAAAGCGTATCCGCCACATCATCAAGGAATTATCAAAGCTTTACAATCGGTTGATTTTGATAAAGTAGAATCCCGACAAGATGTAGAAGCTGTTTTGGGCGAATATATTCATGAGAAATTTGTGATTCAGTTTTTGATGAAGAATTTATATTGGACAGAAGAGAAAAAGTTAGCTTGGAGATTTAATCTTGAGACTTTGGCTTCAAAATATACCGAGTTTGTTTCTAATGCAATTAAATTCGGTGTTTTCAATGGACCAACCTTATTTATTGCTGGAGCTAATTCCAATTATATTCTTCCACAAGACGAGTTTCTCATCAGACAACAATTCCCCAATTACAAACTCATCAAAATCAAAAATGCAGAACATTGGGTTCAGGCTAATAACCCTGTTGATTTCAATGCGGCTGTGAAAGATTTTTTACAGAATTAGATACTCTTTACATAAGTAATTTTTAAAATGATAAAACACCAAGAAACCATTTATAAAATCATTTTGATTTTTTCTGTTGTCATTAATCTTTTTTTGATTGTTCTAATGTTTCTCGTGCTCAGAGATTCGTTTTCTGAAAATGGAGAATGGTTTTTGGAAGGTAGAAGTTTTTGGTTTTTCATTGGTGTAATTCTAGCTTATTCTGTTTTGAATTGTTTTCTTTTACTTCAGATTTTCAAAAGAAAGTAACAGACTTAACTTGATCACTCGGCAAATTTTGTAAATTTTTTCAATCAATTTATCCAATATGAAAGATAAATTGATTGAAAATTATTTGTTAAATCCTATTGATATTTAGTTTTAGTAGAATTATTATATGATTTAAGTTGTATTAATAAGTTTGGAAGAGCGCAATCTTATTTTTGTTCGCAAATAAATCTAAATGAAAAAGCTTATTACAACTGTACTTTTTTGTGCAACAGTTTTTGTTTTTGCGCAAAAAGGTAGTATCTCTGGGATTATTAATGATAATAACCAAATTCCTTTGCCTGGGGCAAAACTAACTTTAACACCTGGTAATTATTACACAATCTCTGATACTACAGGCGATTATGTCTTCCTTAATGTTCCAGAAGGAACCTATACGCTAACCGTAGATTATATTGGTTATGGCAGTCAGCAATCAACAGTAGTTGTGAAATCCGAGAATAATACTAGCGTAGATGTTTTGTTTGATAAAAATAAATCAACTACAATAAAAGAAGTTCGGCTTCTTGGTATTAGCAGACAAAACCAAGCTAGAGCACTAAATACGCAGAAAAATAATTCTAATATCACCAATATTGTTTCGTCTGATCAGGTAGGGAAATTTCCAGATTCTAATATCGGAGATGCTTTAAAACGAGTACCTGGGATTACGATGCAAAATGACCAAGGTGAAGCCAGAAATATTATTATTAGAGGTTTGGCTCCAGAACTTAACTCAGTTACTCTCAATGGAAACAGAATTCCGTCAGCAGAAGGTGATAATAGACGAGTTCAGATGGATCTAATTCCTTCCGATATGATTCAACTTATCGAAGTTAACAAAACCTTAACGCCAGATATGGATGCAGACGCCATTGGAGGCTCCGTAAATCTCATCACAAGAACTGCACCTAACAAAGAAAGAATATCTCTTACCGCGGCTGGTGGTTATAATCCTATTAGAGATAAAGTATCTAGTAATACAGCTTTTATGTATGGTAACCGTTATTTTGGTAAAAAATTTGGGTTTGTTTTCAACGGTTCTTATAATAATCAAGATTATGGTTCAGATAATGTAGAAGGTGTTTGGGCGCAAGATAAATTTGGTAATGCTTACATCAGAGAGATGGATATTCGCAAATATGATGTAAGAAGAGAGCGTAAAAGTTTGGGGGCTAATTTTGATTTTAAAATTAATGATAAAAATATCATCAAAGCTGGTGCTGTTTATAACTGGCGAGACGATTGGGAAAATAGATATAGACTGAGATTTAATAAAGTTACACCTATCTACGACAAAACAGATGAAAGTCTTATTACTGGTTACAAAGCTGATCTTAGAGCACAAACCAAAGGTGGTATAGATACTGATAAAAGTAAAGCGGCAAGGTTAGAACGCCAGATTATGCAAAACTATTTTATCAATGGTGAGCATTTGTTGGGTTCTCAGCTACAATTAAATTGGTCTGGGGGTTATTCACGAGCGTCCGAAGACCGCCCTAATGAACGTTATATAGATTATCAGTCAAAGGGAGTAGCACTTTCTGGTTATGATAATGAGAAAGAACCATTACTAACGCCAACAACAGAACCTACACTCAAATCCTTTAAATTCCGAACACTTACGGAGCAGTTTGGTCATACTTTTGAAGATGAGATTACGGGGAAAGTAGATCTTAGAATTCCGCTTAATATCATATCAGAGCAAAAAGGCAGATTGAGATTTGGAGCAAAAACAAGAATCAAACAAAAAGAAAGAGAGAACAGTTTTAATGACTATACTCCAACCGATGCCAACACCAGCTTAGCCACTATGGATAAAATTAATCCAGTCTATTGGGATGGTAAAAATTGGTCTCCAAATAGCAAGTATATCCCAGGATATTTTGCATCAAAACAATTATTAGGCAATTTGGATTTATACAATACAGGAATGTTTTCTTCAGAAAGTAACCCTGCAGAATATCTAGGGGTAAATTACAAAGCCAAAGAGCAAATCTATGCTGGATATATCCGTTGGGACCAAAATATTACGGATGATTTTTCTTTCATAGCAGGTCTTCGTTTAGAAAATACCCACACAGAGTATACTGGTAATATCACCAAAACCGAAGATGATGATGTAATGTTAGAAGGTGAGAGAAAAATCAAAAACGACTACACCAATTATTTACCAAGCATTACCTTCAAGTATACTCCAACAGATGATATGGTTCTTAGGGCTGCTTATACAACTTCTTTGGCAAGACCAGGGTATTACAATTTGTCTCCATTTGTGAATATTACACCAGGAGAAGATGCACAAATAAATGCAGGTAATCCAGATTTGAAAGCTTCTTATGCTCATAATTTCGATGTAATGGGAGAGTACTATTTCAAATCAGTGGGATTAATATCAGTTGGTGGTTTTTACAAAAAGATTAATAAATTTATCTTTAATTACATCGATCAAAATTTTACAAGAGACAAGTTTACACAACAGTTTCCTGATCTCGCTAATGATTTGGGAGCAGATAACACCTACGTATTTTCACAAGCCAGAAACGGACAAAGTGTAGACGTTTATGGTTTTGAAGTTGCTTTGCAGAGACAACTAGATTTTCTACCTGGTTTTCTTAGTCATTTTGGGATTTATGCCAATTATACTTATACACATTCCAAAGCTAAAGGTATTGTAGGAGATGATGTACAAAGAGAAGGTCTTATGTTGCCTGGAACAGCACCACATATGTTTAACTCGTCCTTATCTTGGGAAAACAAAAGATTCTCTGCACGTGTATCGCTTAACTATACAGCTTCTTATTTAGATGAGATTGGAGGTGTTGCTTTTGATGATCGTTACTATGATAAACAAACCTTCTTAGACGCTAACGTCTCTTATGCCATTACAGAAAAAATAAGATTCTTTGTTGAAGCTAATAATCTTACCAATCAACCATTAAGATATTACCAAGGCGAAAAGAACAGAACAATGCAAATGGAATATTATAAACCAAGATACAACGTAGGACTAAAATTCGATTTTTAATGAAAAAGATATTATGGATAGCTTCGGTTTCTTTTTTGATGGTACAATGTACATCTATGAAGGTTAAACCAGTTTATAAAACACAAAAAGTTCAATTTGATACAGATGATCCCGCATTTTGGATTAATCCACAAGATGCCTCCAAAAGTTTAATTTTAGGTACAGACAAAGAAACCAATGGGGGGATTTATGTTTACGATTTAAAAGGTAAGATTGTAAATAAAGTCTCGGGAATACAACGTCCCAACAACATTGATGTAGAATATGGATTAGAAGTAGGTGGTAAAAAAATGGATATCGCTGTATTTACAGAACGCGAAACTAACAAAATACGTGTTTTTTCGGTACCAGATCTAAAACCAATAGATAACGGAGGAATTTCTGTTTTCGAAGATAGCGATCAAAAAAGTCCAATGGGTATTGCATTATATAAAAACCCTGCAACACAACAAATTTATGCAGTTGTTGGGAGAAAAACAGGACCTTCTGGCTCATATTTGTATCAATATCTACTGAAAGATAATGGTAATGGACAAGTAATTGGAGAGCTCGCTCGTAAGTTTGGCGAATACTCAGGTAAAAAAGAAATAGAATCTATTGCAGTAGATGATGCTTTGGGAGTAATATATTATTCTGATGAACAATACGGGATTCATAAATATAATGCAGATCCATCAGCTTCTAATGAACAATTAGCTTTATTTGGTACCAATGATTTCAAATCAGATATCGAAGGGATTTCTATTTATCCAACAGGTGAGAAAACAGGTTATATTTTGGTCTCAGATCAGCAAGCCAATAATTTTAATGTCTATAGACGAGAAGGAGATACTAATGAAAATATATACCAAAGGATTGCTATCATACCAGTTTCTACTAAAGAAAGTGATGGATCGGATGTTAGTAATGTTAATTTTGGACCAGATTTTCCTAAAGGTATGTTTGTAGCAATGAGCAACGGAAAAGTTTTTCATATCTATGATTGGAGAGATATAGAAGCTCTTATTTTGGCACAACAAAATAAAAAATAAAAACAAGAGGATTATCTGAAATTCTTATACAAAAGCTGCATTGGTAAATAATGCAGCTTTTCTTATTTTATGTGATTAAAAATCATTTCATAAATCTACAATTTCGCTATATTTGCACATATGGTTTTAGTCACAGGAGCAACAGGAATTTTAGGCAGAGTTATTGCTCTCGAATTGTTGAAAAATGGCAAAACTGTTCGCGCAACAAAAAGACCTTCTAGCAATCTGAAAGAAGTAAGAGCGTCCTATCGTTTTTATACAGATAAGCCGGATTTTTATTTCGATAAAATCCAATGGATGGACGTAGATTTTGAAGACTTGGATTCTCTTCGGGAAGCATTGATTGATATAGATCAAGTTTATCATTGTGCTGCAATTGTCAGTTTCAATCCAAAAGATGATAAAAACCTTTATAAAACCAATATAGAAGGAACCAAGAATCTTCTTTTTGCCGTAGAAAATTCATCAGTCAAAAAGTTTCTTTTCGTAAGTTCTATAGCTGTTTTGGATGGTTTCAACGAGAATGGAATGATGGATGAAAATTCTGATTTTAATGAAAAACTAGAACATTCTTCTTATGCCATTTCCAAACACCTTTCCGAAATGGAAGTTTGGCGCGCACATTATGAAGGTTTACCAAGCATCATCATAAATCCAGGTGTCATTATCGGAACCGGAAATTGGGGAAATAGCAGTGGTGATTTATTCAAAAAATCGTCTCATTCCAGAACTTTTCCAGGCGGAACAGCTTATGTTGATGTAAGAGATGTTGCAAAAATCGCTGTCGAATTGATGAGCAAAAATGCCTTTGGAGAACGCTTTATCATCATTTCCGAAAACGAAAAATTCCGTTTGGTTTCCGATAAAGTAAGAACTGCGCTTGGAAAACCAAAAGCGAAATTGGTTCCTGAATTTATTTACAAAGTTTTGCCGATTATTTCTTTTCTTTTCGGATGGTTGTTTCCAATTTTGAAATTGATGAGTAAAAATAACATCGAAACAGTAAGAACCGACTCCAAAGTTTCTAATCAAAAAATTACAGAATTCCTGAATTATCAGTTTATTCCGGTTTCTGAAAGCATAGATTTCCATCTCAAAAATTATATGGAATCTCAAAAAAAAAATAAATGATATGAAATTAAAATATAATATTCATCAATAAAACAGAATGATTGTAAGTCTATTATCTCATATCTTTTATCTTTCATCTTTAATTATCATTAATGAGCAACGTTACTAGTTTTCTTCAAAAAAACGTTAACCTATATCCTACAAAACCAGCTTTAGGTTTCAAAAAAGACCACGAATGGAAAGAGCTTGGCTGGTATCAACTCAAAAGATTAGTCTTTAAAACCGCCAACGCACTTAGAGCAATTGGTGTAAAAGAGAACGACAAAGTCTCTATCTACGCTGATAATTCCGCCGAGTGGATTATTTTTGATTTGGCAATTATGGCGATTGGCGCGGTTACGGTTCCTGTTTATTCGACCAATGGTGAAGACCAAGTTGAATATATTATTAAGGATTCTGGAGCGGAAATTATTTTTGCAGGAAATCAGGAACAATATAATGTCTGTCTAAATCTTTTGAACAAAGGTTTGCCTCTCAAACAGATTATAATTACTAAAAAATATATCAAGTTAAAAGAGAATTCATCCTATTTAGAAACTTTCATCGAGTCTGCATCTGAAGATTTGGAAATTGTTGAAAGAGAAGATGATGATTTAGCAACATTGATTTACACATCAGGAACAACCGGAGTTCCGAAAGGTGTGATGATTACACATTCCAATTTCTTAAAAGCTTTTGATGCGCATATGGAATTTTTCAAATTCAAACGTTTTGAAGATGAACATTCTTTAGCATTTTTACCTTTGACACACGTTTTTGAAAGAAGTTGGACATTACTTTGTTTACATTTTGGAGCGAAAGTCAGTTTCCTAGAAAATCCAAAATTGATTGCATCTGCATTGACTGAAGTGAAACCAACAATGATGTGCTCTGTTCCAAGATTCTATCAAAAAATTTATGCAGGATTGAATGAAATGGTGAATTCCGGTTCAGATTTGAAAAAGAAGATATTCATTTGGGCGATTGAAAACGGAGCTTTGTTTTCTGAGAAAAAACGATTGAATCAAAATATTCCTTTCGGATTGAGTATTAAAAATAAATTGGCCAATGCTTTAGTCTTTAATAAAGTGAAGAAAAAACTCGGCGGAAAACTTTGGTTTATGCCTTGTGGAGGCGCTTCTATCTCAGCAGAAGTGACGCAGTTTTTTGATGCAATGGGAATCCATATCACTGTTGGTTACGGGATGACGGAAACTACAGCTACAATCGCCGCTTTTCCTTTTACAAAATATAAATACGGAACTGCAGGAAAATTATTAGGAGATTCTCAAATCAAAATTGGAGAGAATGACGAAATCCTAGTGAAAGGAAGTGGTCTAATGAAAGGCTATTACAATAAACCGGAAGAAACAGCGAAAGTTTTTGATGAAAATGGTTGGATGAAAACAGGCGATGCCGGTTTTATGGATGATGAAGGCAACCTCGTGATTACAGACAGAATCAAAGACCTAATGAAAACTTCCAACGGAAAATATATCGCGCCACAACCGATTGAGAATATGTTTTCGAATAACAATTACATCAATCAGATAATGTTGGTGGCAGAAGACAAACCTTATGTAACGGCTGTTATTGTCCCAAATTTCGAATCGATGACTGAGAAAATAAAAAGCTTGGGCGTAACATTTACCAATTGGGTAGAGGTTGTGAAAAATGAAAAAGTGCTTTCTTTTTATCATCAATTAATCGATGACATTCAGAAGGATTTGCCAGGGTTTGAGAAAATCAAAAAGTTCGTTTTGATGCCTGCTGATTTCGAAATTCAAAGTGGGGAAATTACACCGACTCTTAAAATCAAAAGAAACATTGTTATCCAAAAATACAAAAGTCTTATCGACTCAATGTATCATCACGAATAAGTTCAAATATAAAATCTCTGTGCAAATGGGGATTTTTTATTTTTACAAAATTCACTAAATTTACAAACCAATTTTATTAAAATCTAATTTTCTAAAGTTTATAAATGAATACACAGCAATTTGTAAGCCGCCACATCAGTCTGAGTGAAGCTGATAAAGCGGAAATGCTTAGCAAAATCGGGGTTAATAGTATCGATGAATTGATATCTCAGACGATTCCGGAAAGTATCAGGCTAGAGAAAGATCTTGAACTTTCAGATGCACTTTCGGAGTATGAGATGTTGCTTTACTCCAAAGAATTGGCAGCAAAAAATGCCGGTTTTGATACCTACATCGGATTTGGTTACAATGATACCATTCTCCCTTCTCCAATCCAAAGAAATATTCTGGAAAATCCAAGCTGGTATACCGCGTACACGCCATATCAGGCAGAGATTGCTCAGGGTAGATTAGAAGCACTTCTTAACTTCCAGACCGTCGTGTGTGATCTAACAGGTTTTCCGATGGCCAATGCGTCTCTTCTTGATGAATCAACTGCTGCTGCTGAAGCGATGCATATGTTCTTTAACAACAGGACTAAAGATCAAAAGAAGAACAATGCAACAAAATTTTTTGTTTCTGATTTAGTTCTGCCACAAACCATTTCTGTTCTTAAAACTAAAGCGGAAGGTCTTGGTATTGATGTTATAGTAGGAAATCACGAAAATCATCAGTTCAATGATTCTTATTACGGTGTTTTGCTTCAATATCCGGGTAAGAATGGAATTGTTCTAGATTATACAGACTTCATAACTTCAGCAAAAGTATTTAATCTAAAAGTGGTAGTAGCTTGTGATCCAATGGCTTTGGTGAAACTTAAATCGCCTGCTGCAATGGGTGCAGATTGTGCTGTGGGAACTACTCAGAGATTTGGTATTCCGATGGGTTATGGCGGGCCTCACGCCGCATTTTTTGCTTGTAAGGAAGATTATAAAAGAGATATCCCAGGTAGAATCATTGGTGTTTCTCAAGATATGTACGGAAAGCGTGCTTTGAGAATGGCACTTCAGACCAGAGAACAGCACATTAAAAGAGAAAAAGCAACCTCCAACATTTGTACGGCTCAGGTTTTACTGGCGGTAATGGCTGGGATGTACGCCGTTTATCACGGTCCAAAAGGTCTAGAATTCATTGCAGATCAGATTCATTATAAAACCAATGCCGTTAATGATGCTTTAAAAGTGTTAGGTTATGATGTTGTGGATGAACCTGTATTCGACACGATAAAATTCAGGCTTCACGAGGAGGAAAAAACGTCCTTAAGATTGTTAATGAGAGATCGAAAGATCAATCTTAATTATTTCTCCCAAGGAATTGTAAGTATTTCTCTGAATGAGACCACTACACTTGAAAAGCTCAATAAATTAGTAGATGCTTTTGCACATTTCAAAGGAAAACAAGGCTACAAACTAAGTATCAAGGAAGATTATTCGATTCCGTCAGATTTGTTAAGAACCGATGAAATCCTGAAGGAAGAAGTATTTAACAAATATCACACAGAGACAGAGTTGATGCGTTATATCAAACGTCTGGAAAAAAAAGATTTATCTCTAACCCATTCAATGATATCTCTTGGTTCTTGTACTATGAAACTGAATGCAGCAACGCAAATGATTCCATTATCTTGGGCGGAATGGGGAAGTGTTCACCCATTTGTGCCGACTGAACAAGCAGGTGGTTATCAAGAGATGATTAAGCAGTTGGAGAAAGACCTAGCTGAAATCACCGGTTTTGCAGGAACATCACTTCAGCCTAATTCAGGTGCTCAAGGTGAATATGCTGGTCTGATGGTCATCAGAGAGTATCATAAAAACAGAGGCGAAGGCCACAGAAATATTGTATTGATTCCACAGTCTGCGCACGGAACGAATCCAGCTTCTGCAGCAATGGCAGGGATGAAAATAGTGGTGGTGAAGAATCTTGAGAATGGAGAAATTGATTTTGAAGATTTTAAAGCCAAAACAGAACAGCATTCTGAGAATCTTTCTGCCATTATGATTACTTATCCTTCGACTTACGGATTTTTCGATGCCAACATCAAGGAAATTACAAAACTCACGCACGAGCACGGCGGCCAGGTTTATATGGACGGTGCTAATATGAATGCTCAGGTAGGATTTACAAGTCCGGGAAACATCGGGGCAGATGTATGTCACCTGAATCTTCATAAAACTTTTGCAATTCCTCACGGTGGTGGCGGTCCTGGTGTTGGTCCAATCTGTGTGGCTAAGCATCTGGTTCCTTTTCTTCCAACCAATGCCAATATACCTGTGGGAACTAAGGAGGCGATAGAAGGGATTTCCGCTGCGCCCTATGGCTCTGGACTAATTCTGAATATTTCTTATGCTTATATCAAAATGCTCGGAACGGCTGGCCTTAAAAAAGCAACAGAATATGCTATCCTGAATGCTAACTATTTAAAAGAATTATTGGCAGAGCATTTTCCAATTCTTTATGCCAATGCAAATGGTAGAGTAGCGCACGAATGTATAGTGGATTTCCGTCAGTTCAAAACTCTGGGAATTGAAGTGGCAGATGTTGCAAAACGATTGATGGATTATGGTTTCCACGCTCCAACGGTAAGTTTTCCGGTTGCCGGCACGCTGATGATAGAACCGACAGAGTCTGAAAGCAAAGAAGAAATAGAACGTTTTGCCGAAGCATTAATCAATATCAAAAAGGAAATTGAGGAAATTGCTAATGGTGAAGCTGATGCTAGTAACAACGTATTGAAAAATGCACCTCATACAGAACAACTGCTCATTTCTGATGATTGGGATAAGCCCTATGGAAGAGAAAAAGCAGCCTATCCGTTGGAATGGGTTAGAACGCATAAATTCTTTGCTACAGTCGCGCGAGTAGATGAAGCATATGGCGACAGAAATCTGATTTGTACCTGTGAGCCTATAGAAGCTTATATGTGAAACTAAAACCTCTCATTTGAGAGGTTTTTTTATGTGAATTTTTAAGGTAAAAGATTTACAAAGATTTCTCGTCTTACTTACATGAATTTTACAGAGCTACAATTCATAATAATTAAAATATAAGCTAGAGTTTTGTTTTTATCTTCTGAATTTTATTTTTAAAAAAAAGAGATTGTAATTTGTCTTGCAAAGTTATTCTTTTAGATACATTGTTATCATAATTATTGATGATCAGCCAAAGTAAGAATCAGTAATTATAAATTTTTAAACATTTATTTAATTTTTTTATTTTCGATATAATTGTTATGATTTATAGTATTTTACAGTTGATTTTAAGTATTAAATTTAGTTAATCATAAGGTTTAAATTAATCAAAATTATAAGCGTTTATTATTAATGGTATGGTAATTGAATAAGTGAGAACAATCCTTTTGAATACAGTGTTATGCGAGTGATCTGGATTAATCTCAATTATACATTTAACATTTAAAACAATAAAAATTTATTATTTATGAAATCAAGATTAACAGTTTTGTCGATGGCTCTATTGTGCCCGGCAGTGATGTTCTCTCAAGAAATGACGCAGACTACTTCTGCACAATCTGAAACCACATCTGTAGATTCAAACCCAAGTTATAACAGCTGGTCTATCTCTTTTGGTGGCGGTATTCCATTGATGCAGAACGCAGATTTGAGATCCATCCAAAGTGGTAATACGCTTGTAGGATATTCTTCCTATTTCAGTATTGATAAGGCTTTATCTCATACTTTTGGTTTAAAACTTCAATATGACCGTGGTGAGACAAGACAAGGATACTTTAATACTAAAGATGCTGCACCAGCAAATGCGGCAGCTAACCTTCAAGTAGCAGGAAGAACACAGTATGATGCTATTTCTCTTTTAGGGGATATTAATTTATCAAATTTATTAAGAAGAGTGGATAGAAAATCTGACTTCAGATGGGCACTCCATGGTTATGCAGGTGCTGGTGTTTTGGCATATCGTGCTTACCAAAAAGATGAATTCGGACAAAGACTTATGACAGAGAGAAAGGCTTTCAAAATGAATTCGTTGTTTGGACAGGCTGGTGCCGGATTAAAATACAAAATCAGCAATAGAGTAGATATTGAAGGAAGATTTATGTACGTTTATACAGGTGATGATTCTTTCGATGGTGGAGGAGATCAGTATAGCGCTGTGAACAGAATCAGCTCTCATACTTCTGATAATTTCTTCAATACCACCTTGGGGCTTACTGTTAAACTTGGAAAAAATGCTGATCACGTAATGTGGGTAGATCCTTTAAGAAATATCTACAGCAAGATAGACGAGCTTGAAGATAAAGTTGATAATTTTAAAGTTTGTAAAAATGGCGATGCAGATAATGACGGTGTTTGCGATGATTGGGACAAACAACTGGATACGCCTGCTGGTGCAAGAGTAGATGGTGCCGGTGTTGCTTTGGATGTAGACATGGACGGTGTTATTGATCTTAAGGACAAATGTGTAACTGTTCCTGGTCCTGTGGAAAATAACGGTTGTCCTATGGGTAATTCAAATAACGGGGGCGTGGCTTCAGCAGATGAAACACTTATGAATGGGATAGAATTCGATCTTAACTCTGATAGAATCTTACCAAGTAATACGCCTATTCTGAACAGTGCAATTAGTTATATCAATTCTACCAATGGGTCATATGTAGTTGTAGGAGCTACAGACGCAAGAGGTACTGAAAGCTATAATAAGACTTTATCTCAGAAAAGAGCTAACAATGTAAAACAATATTTAGTTTCTAACGGTGCTAATTCTTCAAAATTAGAAACGATGGGTAATGGTAAATTTGACTTAAAATACCCAGAATGTGATCCAGCTTCAAAATGTCCAGAATGGAAAAACAGAGCAAATAGAAGAGTGTATTTTAAAGCAAAATAAATTTTAATTTTTTCTATTGAAAAGACTACCAACAATGGTAGTCTTTTTTTGTTTGATATTTTAACCTGTTTTTAAAATAACAATGTTTAAATTATTAGATTATAGATATTTATATCTTATGTTAAAATTAATTTTTCGTATGCCTTCGGAAAAAATCAGCGATATCTTGTAATGATCCTTTTGGAAATTCGTGGCCAGCATCACTGCTTTGAATCACCAGTTCAGTATTGTTATTACCCTTGAAAATGGTTTTATCGCCATCAGTTTTTCCTGCCATCGAAATCCCGAGATTTGATTTTACAATAGGAATAGATAATTCTTGATTTTGAGGTGAAACTATCTTGTCGTTTTTTCCTATGTACATCCAGATAGAAATAGGAACTGCATTGGAAATCATTTCGCCTCCTTGGGCAGAAGCGGAACATATAGCAGTAATTTTTTCGCCTTTAGTCTTCCATAGAACATTCACAAATCTGGCACCGTTAGAATGCCCAATAAGATAAATCTTGCTGTCGTCAATCTTGTAAGCTTTGTGAATATCGGCAAATACAACATCAAAAAATTTAATGTCTCTACCTCCAAGGTCATCTGTGAAAATCTGCCATCCGTTCATTGTCCCGTTTGGATCTATTCCGGGTACTTTTCTTCCCGGCAGTCCCTGCATGAAAATAACCAATGCATCTTTGTAATAGTTTTGAATGTCAATTCTTCTGCTTACAAAATTAGCATTGCCGCCGTGACCGTGGAAAACAAAAATAACAGGCGTTTTATCGGTTTTAGTTGCTGGTTCGTAAATAATAGCTTTTCTAACGACACCATCGATGGTGAAATTTTTTGTGATTTGAGCATTCAAAGTAGTTATCCAACTTAAAAAGATAAGCAATATCAGATTCTTCATGTTCGTAATTTATATGTTGGATTAATATGTACAGATGAAAGTTAAATGAATAAACCTAAAATAGCTTAATTAACCAAACATATTGGATTGATAAATCTATTTAAAAACCAATCGTATTATTAATAAAACTAAATAAAAATCCTGCAATTTAAGCAGGATTTCAATTTTATTGTTTGATGAATTTCGAGGTGTATTTTTTGTCTTTATCAGTATTAATGTCAATTATATAATTCCCTTGCGGTAAACTTTCAACATTCATTTCTTTTGTTGATGAGAATGTTTTTACTTTCTGACCGGCAATATTATAAATACTTATATTAGTAATTGCCTCGTTATTCGGAATATCAACTTTCAGTACATCTCTTACAGGATTTGGATAAAGCTTGATGTTAGCTTTTTTTACGTCATTTACAGCCATTACTTCATCATTAATTTTAATATTGTCGATGTAAGCAAATCCGCCAAAATTATCGTGTAGGAAAATAATTCCCAACACATCCGTTTTTGAAAAATTAGTTCCTGTATAAACCAAAGTTCCGTTGATATAATACTTAATCTGATTTTCAGAGATTTCAGCTTTTAATTTGTACCATTTATTAGCTTGCCATGTAAATTCGGTAGCTTCATAATCATAGTCTACACTGCTTACAACTTCCAAATTCCCAGTGTAATTAAATGAGAATGTAGAGATCGGAACAAACTCATCGTTATCTGCACCATAAGTCCCGAATTCAAAAGTAGAACCATTTAGTTCGGATATATAAGCGTCGAATTCTACGGTTGTATTTTTATAATTAAATCCCTGATCCAAAATTTTTGCGGCGCCATAGATCGGAAACCATCCAAAATCTTCGTTAAGATCTACTGCAATTTTTAAGGCGTTGCTACCTGCACTCGCACTTTCACTTGTAATGGTCTGGCCGTTGATAGGAAGTTCATCACTGTTAAGCGTTACTTCCCAGTTGTTTTGACCGTGGATGTTACCCGTTGTGTAGCCTTCATTACTTTCGAATGAAATGGTTTTCTGTGCCATTACAAAAGACGAAACTAATGACAGCAACAATAAGTATTTATTTTTCATAACTAAAATTTTATCAATGATAGTTAAAATAATTACCAAATCAAACTCAGATTGATAATAAAATCATTTTTCACCAGCATCATCTATTCTTAAAAAAATTTTTGGTCTGTCTCGCAGTAGAAACTTCTTCGTTTGTATTTTCCGGTTATTTTCCGGACAAGCGGTTTACCACACAATGGGCAATTTTTTTTTTGATGAGCTTTCCAATGATTTTTTAAAGTATTTTCCCGTTTCCATTTCAGAAAATCAAAACTGTAGTTCCGGGCTTCGGATAGAAGATCATTGATTTTATTTTTAGGCAATTTCCCGAGTCTGCTTTCCGGCTGCACGCCAATGCGAAAAAGTGTTTCATTTTTTATGATATTGCCAACGCCCGAGAAAATATTCTGATCCATCAAAGCATCACAAACCATCATTTCAGGATTTTCTTTCAGCTTGGCTTTAGCTTTTTTGGGATTCCAGATATCACTCATCACATCGGCTTCCCAATCTATGGTTTTGAGAATTTCATTGGGCAATATTTTTACAGAACAGGTAAAGAATAAGGCTTTTCCATTTTTGAATGTGAGTCCAATGCATAGATTCCTGTCTGGTTTGGTCTGCTCATCGATTTCGTACGAACCAAACATCAAAAGATGGATTCTCACACTGACTTTATCAAAAATAAGATAAGCTTGCTTACCAAAGAGTTTTATTTCATTCAATTTTTTATTAGTAATAAGCTTATAATCAAATTTTACAGTCCCTTCCACAGATATTACTTTCTGCCCAACGAATTTGCTGAGTTTTTCTTTCATCAAAACAATAGTTGGACCTTCTGGCATTTTTAATTTTTTAGGGAAAAATCAAATATTATTCCGCTAAAAAATAAATATCCCTTATTTTTGGAGCTATTATGGATCTGAATTCAATTTTTACAAGTCAGCGCACAGGGAATAATCCCAACACAAAAGTTTCCAGAACGGATTTTCAGAGGGATTTTGACCGCATTATTTTTTCTTCCGCATTCCGAAGATTGCAAAACAAAACGCAGGTTTTCCCGCTTCCGGGAAGTGTTTTTGTGCATAACAGGCTCACGCATTCGCTGGAAGTTTCTTCTGTAGGCAGAAGTTTGGGAAGTGTGATTGGCGAGTTTATTTATGGTCAATTTAAAAATGATCTGAATGAGGATTCTAAAAATTTTTATCTGCACAATCTGAGCAATGTAATTGCAGCAGGCTGCCTTTGTCACGACGTTGGAAATCCTGCATTCGGACATTCTGGTGAAGATGCTATTGCGAGCTATTTTGACAGAAATGAAACTTCGCTTAAATCTAAATTCAACGAAAAAGAATGGGCAGATTTGGTGAATTTTGAAGGAAATGCCAACGCAGTCAGAGTTTTGGCGCAACAACAACAAGGCAAAGATGCTGGTGGGATCCAATTAACTTTAACGACTTTGGCAAGTATTGCAAAATACCCTTGTGAGGCGATTGCTAAAAAGAAAGGCGAGATCCATCGTAAAAAGTTCGGCTTTTTTCAGAATGAAAAGGAAATTTTTCTGGAAATTGCTAAGAGCACGTCAATGATTCAGGAAAATGACGATCCTTATATCTTCAAAAGACATCCATTCGTTTGGCTTGTAGAAGCCGCTGATGATATCTGCTATAACATTATTGATATGGAAGATGCGCACAGACTGGGAATCGTTTCTACAGCAGATTGTAAAAATCTCTTTTTTGAACTCGTAAAATCAGAAACGGATGACATCAAAAGAGTAGAGCAGAAGCTGGATTCCATCAGCAATGAAAATGAACAGATTTCTTATCTCCGAGCAAAGGTAATCAATGCATTGATTAATAAGTCCATTGAACTTTACAAAAGCAATTTCGATAAAATTTTACAAGGTAATTTAGAAAAAGGTCTTTTGGATATTTACAAATCTGAAAATAAAACGCTCCAGGATATCGAAAGTTTTTCGATTGAAAAAATTTATAATCACAAAGCCGTGGTTGAGATCGAAAATGCTGGTTATAATGTGATGTACGAATTGCTGGATCACTTCATCCCATCAATTTTGAAGTCGGCAGATGAAAGAAAATCTTACGATAAAAAAGCCCTGAAACTTCTTCCAAAACAATTCTTTTATGAAGATGGAACGGATTATCAGAAAGTGTTAGGCGTTATTGATTTTGTGTCCGGAATGACGGATAATTTCGCAACCGATCTTTATAGAAAAATCAAAGGAATCGATATTGGGATGACGATGTAATATAATCGATTTTTGATAATTGATAAATGATTAGGTCAAAATGTTAATATCATCTATCAATTATCATTGATCATTTATGAAATTAGTTCGCAACCAAAAACATCTACAAAGTGTTTTTTGATTTTTTGTTTTACTTCTTCATAATCAACTTCTTGCTCTAATTCTCTTTTCAAGGAAGTCACTTGCTTATCAGCAATTCCGCAAGGGATGATGTATTCGAAATAACGCATATCCGTATTGACATTCAGCGCAAATCCGTGGATGGTAACCCAGCGTGACGCTTTTACGCCCATTGCGCAGATTTTTCTTGCGTATGGTTTTCCGACATCCAGCCAAACGCCTGTTTCCCCACTGGAACGTTCGCCTTTCAAGCCATATTCTGCAATAGTTCGGATGATTACCTCTTCCAGATCACGCATATAGCGATGGATGTCTGTGTAAAAATTTTCCAGATCCAAAATTGGGTAGCCAACTATTTGTCCGAAACCGTGATAAGTAATGTCTCCGCCTCGGTTTACCTTCACATAGGTCGCGTTGATTTCTTTAAGTTTAGCTTCATTGGCCAGAAGATTTTCCTCGTGTCCACTTTTTCCTAGAGTATAAACGTGCGGATGTTCCACAAAAAGAAGAAAGTTTTCTGTAGCTTTCTGATTGTCTGGATTTTCTCTGTTGTAGATTTTGGTATCCAGATTTTTTTTCAGTAATTCTTCCTGATAATCCCAGGTTGGCTGATAATCTTTGGTTCCCAGTTCCTGAAATTTTACTTTTTTATTGATAATAGAATTCACTGTTGTTGAATTATTTCTCCAAAAATACGCTTTATTTTATGAATTTTAAAATGCCTTGAATGGATACTTTAAACTACTACTCATTTAATTTTTCTATAAAATTTTCAATCATTTGACCTATTTTTTTGTTAAAGATTTTGCTGCTTTTTCATAGGTTTAATGTTCGGATTTTAATCAATCTAATACTTCTTTTGGTAATATATTGACTAATTGCGGATTATTCTTTTTATCGACAATGATGAATTTCCAATCATTCCCGTTAGCTGATATTGCATAAGCTTTCATTTTTGCATTAATGATATAATAATCACTTTTTGCATTATAAGTTACATTGTCCTTTCCAAATTTAGTGTAGATGCCTTCGCTGATTTGCTTTTTTAATTTTTGACCATTCGGAAAAGAAGAAAAGTCGATTTTTAGATTCATTTTGAAACCATAATCAACAAATGAAAAAAACTCATTTTGAATGTTTTTAGGTTTTGTAATATTCAAAATTTTAAACTCCTGAATGTTAGTATGTATGGCAGGATTATTATAAGTCATATTTAAAATTTGCTTCATCTGATCCTTAGAAATAAGCTTGAAATATTTTGGGTAGATCTGTGCAGTAGCTTTATCCATATTTTTAGATTTTATTGCCGTTAGCATTGTTTCCAAATCTCTTTTAATATTGTTTTTAAAATTAACCTGTCCCAAATAAAACGTAAAACATAATGCGGATAAAATGACTAATATTTTTTTTATCATTGTTAGATTTTTTCAGATATAATATGAGCTCGAAAATAGTTAAAATATTTATTAAACATCCTTTGTGAATACTTTTCCTCATATTTGTAAAATAAATCATTACCAAATGCAGGCATTACTTTTAGAGGACGATGCTGTCTTATCTTCAGAAATTGCACTTTTCCTAGAATCCAAATCTATCAAAACCGATAAAGCGGAAGATGGCGAAAAGTTCCTTGATATATTTTCTAAAAAACCTTATGATATTTTTCTTTTGGACATCAATGTTCCGAAAATCAATGGATTGGATATTTGTAAAACCATCAGAGAAACCAATTCGGAAACGCCGATTATCATTATTTCTGCCTATGACGGAATCGAGGAGAAGAAACAAGCGTTCTTAAGAGCGGCAGATGATTATTTGGTTAAGCCATTTTTGTTGGAAGAATTGTTGTTGAGAATCAATTCTCAAATGAGAAGACTGACTCCAAAAACCGAAGAAAAGGAAAAAATTGTTGTGGAAGATTTGATTATTTATCCAGAAGACAGCAAGGTTTTTCGTTCCGGAGAAGAAATTAGTCTAACTGTAAAAGAGTTTCAATTATTGGTTTTATTAGCCAGAGCAAATGGCAGAACACTTTCCAAACAATATATTTCTGATGAAGTTTGGAAAAATCAATTCCAATCCACAAACAACGCTATCGAAGTTTACATCAACTTTCTGAGAAAGAAAATTGATAAAAATTTTAAAACAAAACTCATTCATACAAGACCTGGCTTCGGATATTATCTAAGTCCACTTTAAGAGTTTGGGAATTTTAAAACTCAGACAGCAATCATTCATCATTTATCATTAATCATTCATAATTAATTTATGTCTTTGAAACGTAGAATAGCAATCAGTTTAAGCATCGCATTTTCCTTAATTTTTGGGATTATGATGTTTATTGTGTACGTTTCTTTCAATGATTTTAGAAAAGACGAATTCCGGGAAAGGTTTCAAAAGCGTTTGGTTTTCACAGTCAATTTTATTGAAAAATCTGGCGATTTTGAAAAAGAAGCGCCTATTTTCTTTGATGAGAATTCTGATAATGTTCTTCTGAATGAGAATATTATGATTTTTGGAAAAGACAAAAGTTTGGTTTATAGTACTTTAAAAGATAAAAAAATTACTTGGGACCAAAAATTATTAGATCGGCTGGACAAAGAAAAAACGATATATCAGGAGAATTCTGTTCCCGAGATTTTTGCAGCTTTAAGAACAATAAAAGGCGAAAATTATTATATTTTAACTAGTGCTCAAGATGTTACTGGACAATCCAAATTGGATTTCTTGAAATATATGCTGATTTTTTCTTACGTCGTAAGTATTCTGTTGATTTGGTTTTTCAGCTATTATCTGGTTTCCAAATTCCTTGAACCTTTGGAAATTTTAAAGTCTGATATTTCCGATATCAGCGTACATAAATTAACAACTCCTGTTGTAGTAAAAAATTCTCAAGACGAAATTGGTGTTTTGGCAAAATCATTTAATCTAATGACAAGCAGATTAAACGATGTTTTCCAATCTCAAAAAGATTTCAATTCCAGTGCGGCTCACGAGATGCGAACCCCTTTGACAAGGATGGCTTTTCAGTTAGAGAATTTGATTCAATTAGAAAATCACTCGGATAAAACTAAAACTACTTTGCAGCAGATGTTGCAGGATGTTTATCAATTGTCAGACCTTACCAAATCCTTGCTTTTACTTTCCAAATTCGATAAAGAAGGCATCGCGAGTGTCTATGAAGAAGTAAGGATTGATGAAGTTGTTTTTGATGCTTTCGAAACGGTCCTTCGTAATTTTCCCGACTTCAAAATGGATTTTCAGATTGATGAAGAAAGTATAGAAGACTCTATTTTAACAGTGAAAGGTGTTAAATCTTTATTGGAGATTACATTTATTAATTTGTTCAAAAACGCAGCTTTATATTCAGATAATCAGGAAGTTGATATTTCGATTAAGGAAACCGATTTTAGGATTATCGTCAACGTATTTTCCATCGGTTCAACTATTCCGATTGAAGAAAGAGACAAACTTTTCGAAGCCTTTATGAGAGGAAGTAATTCTCAGAACAAAGCAGGTTCTGGTCTTGGTTTGCGCATCGTAAAACGTATTTTGGAATATCATAAAGCAGACATCACTTATTCTTCACTTTCGGACAGTGAGAATCTTTTTACCGTGGTTTTCAACAAGTAATTTTTTGATTTTTAGTAAATAATATTTGTCATTCCGGAGGAATCTCAGCATCGTTTAAATTCCTCCGGAATGACAAACTATGCACAAAAGTCTATCATCTATCCGTCTATTATCTTTTCTTCCAAACCACAATTAAGCTTTTTTTAAGCCACATTTAAGTCCGTTTTAATCTCAGAAAGCCATTTTTGCAAAACCAAAACGAGATAAGAATGAACAAAATAACAACATTGATGTTATCCGTTTCGGCATTTGTTGGTCTTTCCGGACAGCTGCAGATGTCTCTTCAGGATTGCGAATTAGCATTTCAAAAAAACAACCTCCAACTTCTCGCTGCACAATACAATATCAATATGGCTGATGCCGATATTATGCAGGCAAAAATTTGGGAACTTCCACAAATCGAAGGTTACGTCAATGCTGTAAATCCACAAGAGAAAAGAGTTTTTGATATAGGGCGAGCCAAAGGTGTAGAAATCACGCAACTGATTTATTTGGGCGGAAAAAAGAAGAACGAAATCCAATTTGCAAAGTCAAACAAGGAGCTTTCGCAACTGCAGTTCAATCAATTATTGGTTGATCTTCGTTCGCAGTTGAGAAGCACTTTTTACAACTTGATTTATGAGCAAAAAAAGCAAATCAGTATTGATGCTCAGTTGAAATATATGAACGAGCTTTTGTCGGCTTACAAAGTTCAGACAGACAAAGGTAATATTTCTTTAAAAGATTTTGTAAGACTTCAAAGTATTGTGATTCAGTTGAATAATGATAAGATTGAAATCAATAATAATATTCTTGGTTATCAACAAACGATGAAAGTTTTGACGGGGAATCAGGAAAAAACAACTGCTAAAATCTCAAAACCTGAAGAAAACGAAATTCTAATTTCTCAACCTTTCGGAGATTTGGAAATTCTTCAAGAAAAAGCGTTACAAAACAATGCAGATTATCTCTACAATTTAAAATTGATTGATAACAGCAAGCTTTACGCACAATGGCAGAAATCACTCAATGTTCCAGACCTTAATCTCGGAGCCGAATATGACCAAGCTTCCGGAACTTTCAATAATGAAGTCAATCTGAAATTCGGAATTCAAATTCCACTTTGGAAATCGAATAAAGGTAATGTTGAGAAAGCAAAATATGCGATTCAGCAAAACGAAAAAAACTCAGAATATCAAAAACTGAACCTCGAAACTCAGGTGGAATCGGCTTATCAAACTTGGAAAAACCAATACGACCAATATTTTGAATTAAAGCCAATCGATTTAGAAAATCTGGAAACGGTTTATAACGGGATTCTTAAAAATTTCCGAAGCGGTAATGTCAGTCTGATAGAATTCACTGACTTTATGGAGAGTTACAGACAAACTGTTTTACAGGTTTATGAGATGAAAAAACAGATTATGATTTCTGCAGAACAGCTGAATCAATTAGTGCAAACCAAAATCTTTTATTAATGCGAAAAATTTTTATACCAATTATCCTTTCAGCAGTTTTAGTTTGTTGTTCAAAAAAGGAAGAAACTGCTCCAGAAGTCACAAAAGGTTTTGAGCTCAGTAATACGATGCTGAAAAGTACAACCTTTGCAAAAGTAGAAAAGAAATTTATCGAGGATGAATACAGTTTCTATGGAAAAATCTCTGCGGACAAAAATAAATACATCGACATTTTTCCATTAGTTGGCGGGAACGTTCTGAGTGTAAACGTAGAATTGGGAGATTATGTTACCAAAGGTCAGGTTTTAGCAACGATTAGAAGTACCGAGTTGGCAGAAGTGCAGAAAGATGTGAGTGATTCTAAAAACGATTTAATCGTTGCCGAGAATAATCTTCGTGTCACAAAAGAAATGTACGCTGGAAAACTGAATACAGAAAAAGATGTCCTTGAAGCCGAAAGCCAAGTCAAAAAAGCAAAAGACGCGTTGAAACGTTCCAAAGATGTAAGCACAGTTTACAATGTGAAAAGTGGAAATATCTACAGTGTGATTTCGCCTATTAATGGTTACATTGTTCACAAAGATATCAACAAAGATATGGAACTGAGAAGCGACAGAAGCGATAATATTTTCGATGTTGCCAATACTAAAAATGTTTGGGCAATAATGAATGTGAATGAAGCTGACATCGATAAAATCACACTGGGGATGAAGGCTCAAGTTTCTACATTATCATATCCTGACAAGGTTTTTTACGGAAAAATCGACAAAATTTTCAAAATCATAAATCCTGATACCAAAGCAATGCAGGCTAGGGTAGTCTTGGACAATTCTCAAGGATTGTTGATTCCTGATAGCAAAGCGACTATTCGTGTTTCGTCTTCGGAAAATGAAACAGCACTGGCGATTCCGTCCAAGGCGGTGATTTTTGATGACAACAGATATTTTGCCGTGGTTTACAAATCGCAAACCGATATCAAAGTCAAAGAACTTAAGATTTTGAAACAAAACTCGGAGACAACTTATGTTTCAGAAGGACTTTCGGAAGGAGAAAGTATTGTGACCACTAATCAATTATTGATTTATCGATCTTTGAATAACTAAAATTTGGGCGTGTCCCTTTGTCCCGATTTGCAATCGGAACAAGCGGGCCGGTCTACGGGCAGTCGCTTTCCAAAAACCTTTCAAGGTTTCTGGGAAGAGCTCCGACAATGCCCTTCGCCCTCACGCATTTGCAATTCAATTTTATTAGTTTTTGCTAAGTTTTACGGCTTTGCGAACTTAAAAACATATAGTTTGTAAAAAAATCTTTGCGGACTTGGCGATAAAATGCAGTTGCAATTTCAATATAAAATAAAAAGTATGAACAAATTCATCAAAAACATCATAGGATTTTCACTTAAAAATAAAGCTTTCACATTTATTTGGGTAGCGATTTTGGCAGTTGCAGGATTTATCAGTTTCAAGAATATGCCGATTGAGGCATTCCCTGATGTTACCAATACCCAAATCGTCATCATTACCCAATGGAACGGTCGAAGTGCAGAAGAAGTAGAACGATTCGTTACCACACCAATAGAGCTGGCAATGAGTCCTGTTCAGAAAAAGACCAGTGTCCGAAGTACCACAATGTTTGGACTTTCCATTGTCAAGATATTATTCGAAGATGGAGTAGATGATATCTTTGCTCGAAATATGGTCAATAATCAGCTGAGAACAGTGAGTTTACCGGAAGGCATTGACCCCGAAGTTCAGCCACCTTACGGACCAACCGGAGAGATTTTCCGATATACACTCGAAAGTAAAGACAGAGATTCACGAGACCTTTTAACATTACAGACTTGGGTTGTTGACCGAGCACTACGAAGTGTTCCAGGTGTTGCGGATATCAACGTTTTCGGAGGTCAGGATAAGGTGTTTGAGTTGAGTATCGACCCAAGAAAATTAGACAAATACAATCTGACACCTTCCGAAGTTTTAGAAGCTGTTACCAACAGTAACTTGAATGTCGGAGGAGACGTAATCGAGAAAAGCGGACAAGCTTATGTGGTTCGTGGAATAGGCTTGGTAAAATCAATTTCGGATATAGAAAACATAACAGTTCACAGCGATGGTGGAAACCCAATTTTGGTAAAATATGTAGCCGATGTTCACGAAGGTTCTATGCCTCGTGTTGGTCAGGCTTCGTTGGATAATGAAGCTGATACTGTTGAAGGAATCGTGGTAATGCGAAAAGGCGAAAATGCACAGGAAGTTCTTCTTGCTGTAAAAGCTAAAATTGATGAACTGAACAACAAGATTCTTCCGAAAGATGTGAAGATGAAAACCTTCTATGATCGTCAGAATCTAATGGATTTTACAACTAAAACAGTAATGCACAATCTTTTGGAAGGAATTATTCTTGTGACGGTTATTGTCTTGATTTTTATGGCGGATTGGCGAACGACCTTGATTGTTTCCATCATCATCCCATTGTCGTTATTATTTGCCTTTTTCTGTCTGAGGATGGCAGGAATGAGCGCCAATTTATTATCATTAGGAGCTGTCGATTTCGGGATTATTATAGATGGCGCCGTCGTGATGGTCGAAGGATTATTTGTAATGCTCGACCACAAAGCCCACAAATACGGGATGGAACGCTTCAACAAAATGGCAAAAGGTGGCTGGATAAAACAAACTGGAACTGGACTTGGAAAAGCAATTTTCTTCTCAAAACTGATTATCATAACCTCACTTTTACCCATCTTTTCTTTCCAAAAAGTAGAAGGTAAAATGTTCTCTCCATTAGCATTCACATTAGGATTTGCGTTATTAGGCGCATTGATTTTTACATTGACTTTGGTTCCTGTAATGTCACATTTACTATTGAAAAAGAATGTGCGTGAAAAGAATAATCCGTTTGTGAATTTCTGGGATAAAAGTGTAATAAGAGGGTTTAAATTCACTTTCAGAAATAAGAAAATAAGCTTATTAGTTTCGACGGTAATTCTGGCTATTACTCTATTCTCTGCCAAATTCCTTGGAACAGAATTCTTACCTCAATTGAATGAAGGTTCACTTTGGATTACAGCAGAAATGCCGATGAGTTCATCACTCAAAGAATCTCTGAAAACAGCCGATATTCTCAAGAAAGACATTATGAGTTTCCCAGAAGTGACGGGCGTTTTGGCACAGACGGGTAGAAGTAATGACGGAACTGATCCCAATGGTTTTGGATTCGTGCAGTTTGCCGTAAGTCTGAAACCAAGAGAAGAATGGAAAAGAAAAATCACTTACGATGAATTGGTGGAAGAAATTGATAAAAAATTGAAGAATTATCAAGGAATTACTTTCAACTATTCTCAACCAATTTCCGATAACGTTGCCGAAGCTGTTGCAGGTTTCAAAGCAGAAAATGGAATCAAAATCTATGGCGATAACCTGCATACTTTGGACAGATTGGCGGACGAAGTTCTGGCATCCATCAAAGATGTAGAAGGTGTGAAAGAACCAGGAATTATCAAAAACATTGGTCAGCCGGAAATCAGTGTGGTTTTGGATAGAAACAAAATGGCCGCTTATGGTGTTTTACCAGCCGATGCTCAAGCCGTTTTGGAAATGGCTTTCGGTGGGAAAACAGCCTCCGAGATGTTTGATGGCGAAAGAAAATTCCCTATCAGACTGCGTTATGCGGAGGATTACAGAAAGAATGAGGAAGACATCGCTTCTCTTATGGTTCCGACTCAAGACGGTGCGAAGATTCCGTTGAAGGAAATCAGTACGATTGAGAAAGAGAATGGAGCTGCCTTTATTTACAGAGATGATATCAAACGTTATATCGGGGTTAAGTTTTCTATCCGAGACAGAGATTTAGGCGGAACCATTGCCGATGCTCAGAAGAAAGTGGACAAAATCAAGTTACCGGATGGTTACAAGATTGGTTGGACAGGACAATTTGAGAATCAGCAAAGAGCAACCAACCGATTGGCTCAGGTTGTTCCTATCAGTATTCTCGGGATTTTCTTCCTGTTGTTCATCTTGTTTGGAAATATGAAAGACTCACTTTTGGTTCTGGCGAACGTTCCTTTTGCATTGATTGGAGCTATTATCGCACTGCATATCACACATATGAACTTCGGGATTTCTGCCGGAGTTGGGATGATTGCCTTGATTGGGATTTGTATCCAAAATGGGGTGATTTTGATTTCGGAATTCCATCAGAATGTCAAGAATGGTTTGTCACTGGATGCATCGATAATGGAAGGAGTGAAAGTGAGAACCAGACCAGTGGTGATGACCGCTTTGATGGCTTCTATTGGGTTGCTTCCTGCCGCACTTTCTACAGGAATCGGTTCCGAATCTCAGAAACCTTTGGCAATTGTAATAATTGGCGGACTGTTTACTGCAACCGTTTTGACACTATTGATTTTCCCGATTATCTTTTGGGTTTTCAATAGAAGAAAAAAAGAAGTGATTAACTAACACTTCAATTATTAAGTATTAAATGTTATTTCAAATTTGTCAGGCTGAGGCTCTCGAAGCCATATTGATAAATTGAGTTATAGTTGTTATTTTTCTCTCTATTATTTGCGTTCCTCTAGGATTTTTTCCGGAGGAACGTTTTTGTTTAATTTGATTGACTCTCAAAAACGTCCGTATGTTTTACTAAAAACATCAAGACCTTTTCACTAAAACAACTTGACCTTTTTATGAAAACATCAAGTTGTTTTTAATGTCCTCTGCAAACGTCATAATTATAGGATTTGGTGCCCAAAATATTTAACTTTGACAAAAAAAATAAACGATGCGGAATTTTACTTTTATGTTGATGCTTATCGTAAGTATTAATGGATTTTCTCAGAAATTTACGAAAGATGAAAAAGCCTTGATTCTGGCAGGAAATACTAAAACGGCTTTGCCTATTTACCAAACAAAAAATGAACAGCAGCACAGGATTTTACTGGCTCAGTCACAGGAGATCTCGCCTAGAGACAAAACACTTCCGGTTCTTATCGAGCGGATGAGGCTTGCTCTGGCAGCTACGGAAGGCGGTGTTGGCATTGCTGCGCCACAAGTTGGCATCAATAGAAATGTGATATTGGTGCAACGTTTTGATAAAATGGATTATCCTGTGGAATATTTCATCAATCCAAAAATCATTTGGCGTTCCGAACTCCTGAACAAAGGCCCGGAAGGCGACCTTTCTATAGATAAGTTCCGAGAGACATTTTACAGAAGCTACAGCATCCGACTGGAATATTTTGATTTGGATAACAAAAGGCACGATGAAATGGTGGAAGGTTTTACGGCAGTGATTTTACAACACGAGATAGATCATCTTTCCGGTATTTTAATTCCTGATAAATTCAAGAATGAGAAGGCATTACAATATAAGGAAGTGAAAGTTTATCAGAAAAATAAGAATTAGGTCTGGTTTTTGAAATAGAGAAGAATAATCCATAAAACCTTAAACTATGAACTTTATTATCCGATTGCTGATTACTGCGATTTCAGCATTTTTGCTCAGCAAAATTCTTTCAGGTGTGCATTTTGACAGCTTTGGCGCAACTATTATTTTCGCCATTGTTTTAGGTCTTTTGAACCTGATCGTCAAACCAATTCTTTCAATTTTATCATTGCCGATTACAATTCTCACACTTGGATTGTTCTCCTTTGTTATTAACGGTTTGATAATTCTTCTTGCAGCTTACGTGATGAGAAGCATGCAGGTGGATGGCTTCTGGTGGGCGCTGCTGTTCAGTATCTTGCTGTCGCTGGTAACATCGGCGTTCTCAACAATTTTTGAAAGAGATTAAGAATAAAAAATCCCGAAGAAAGATTCTCCGGGATTTTTTTTATTGTTGATTGATCTTATCTAGGTTTTTGATAATGGTATCAATTTCTTCTTTCTTACTTCCGTCGGCATTTTTCTTTTCAAGATCCAACGTTACTTTCGGATAATTGACTTCCATATAAGTTTTGAACTCGTCCATGTTTTTAAACATATTGAAGCTTTCCTTATCCTCCTCATAGATAACTGCTTTCTGTCTTCTTGCAGCTGCAGTTGCTATAAGACCGCCCCACATTGCTGCACTGTTGCTCACAAAATAGTCACGCACAAAAAGATAACCACCGTGATTTTCAGCTTTCAGATAGTAAATGCCGCCATCATATGATTGGCCTTTATCTTCTGAATTGAATTTTTTTAAAAGATTCACCACATGGATGTATAGATTTTTCCCGTCAGAAATTGCAAATGCCTTTTTGAATTTCTTGCCTTTGTCATCCATATCATTAAAACGATAAGCAAGCTGATACGTAGTGTAAGCCTCAGAAAGATTAACTTGTTTGGAAGGTGTTTTGCTTCTGAAATCTTCAAAAGTTTCGTAAACGCCTTTCGGATAGTCTGCAACATTAAAGTGTTGTGCAGAAACAACTGTACTTGCAATTCCCAGTACTAATGCAAAGAGTTTTTTCATTGATTTTTTTTGCAAATATATTTTATTTACATTCGCAAAAAAACTATGAAGCACTTTTTATTGATTATGATTGCGATATTTGCAATTTCTTGTGAACCTGTTTATAAAGCAGAAAACACAGAACAGATTGTAAAGCAGCATAAAACTATAGCGATCCTGCCTACTAATGCACTAATTGAGATTAAGAAATCTGTAGAAGCCGATAAAGTAAAAGCCCAGGAAAAACTGGAAAGTGTGAAATTGCAGGCTGGGTTGTACGACAGATTCCAGGAAAGGATAAAATTGAAAAAACTCAATATATATGTTCTTCCTAATGATTCTACTAATAAAATTTTGAAGAACAACCATATTGTAATATCCCAGACACCTTATAAAAAAATAGCAGAAGTTCTTGGCGTAGACGCTATTGTGGTTTCTAAAATTTCAATGGCAAAACCATTGACCAATGCGGAAGCTTTTTTCTCGAACCTTTTAGCTGGGCCGGCTTTCAACTCAAACGTTACTACTGCAGATATTTCTATCATTGACAAGGCTAGCGGAAGAATGTTCTGGAATTATACGTGGGAGAATGGCGGTACATTTGCTTCTGCAGACGCGCTCACCAAATCGCTGATGAAATCAGCAGTGATAAGGTTTCCTTATAATCCTGAAACAAAATAATAAAAAAAGAGTTTCTAAATCTTGAAACTCTTTTTTATTTTAATTATTTTCTCGCAGATTATAGTGATTTTGTAGGTAATTTAATCTGCGATATTTTTATTTTATCCCTTTGATGAATTCTCCTCCTTTCGCTTCCCAATCCTTATTATCCAGTAAAATCTTCACAAAAGCAGTTCCGATAATTCCACCTTGTGCTTTCTCAGTCACATTTTCAAAATCAGATCTGTTCTTGATTCCAAAACCGATGAAAACTGGATTTTTCAAATCTAAAGAAGCTAATCTGTCCAGATAATTTTCATTCTTCAAAACAGCATTTTCGTTTCCTGTTGTGGAAGAAGAACTCACAGCATATAAAAATCCGGAACTTAGAGAATCCAGATATTTGATGCGTTCTTCCGAAGTTTCTGGTGTTACAAGAAACGTGAAATTCAGATGGTGTTTTTTTAGGATTTCGCCATATTTATTCTCAAATTCAATTGGTGGCAAATCAGGAATAATCAATCCTGAAACACCAACTTCGGCACATTTCTGACAAAAGTTTTCAAATCCAAATTGAAGAACGGGATTCAGATAACCCATTAATATTTTCGGAATCGTTACCGATTCTTTGATTTCTGCCAATTGCTCGAATAGTTTCTTGATAGACATTCCGTTTTTCAAAGCTAGAGAATGCGCATCCTGAATCACTGGCCCATCTGCCACAGGGTCAGAATAAGGAATCCCGATTTCCATCATATCTGCTCCCGATTCCTGAATCAGTTTGGCAATTTTTCCAGTATCTTCTAAAGATGGAATCCCTGCGGTGAAATATATGTTTAGTTTCTTTTGTTGGGAGTTGGAAGCGGGAAGCTTGGTGTTATAATCGTTCATAAATTTAATTTTAAGTAAAATAATTAATTGATTTGCGAAAAGATTTAAAAACTATTAAACTTCCGTCATCTGACTTCCATCATCCAGCTTTCGCAAATACGTTTCCATATCCTTATCGCCACGTCCGCTGAGACAAATCACAACCACATCGTCTTTGTCAAATTTCTTTTTATCCAAAACAGCCAAAGCGTGTGCACTTTCCAAAGCTGGAATAATACCTTCAATTTTTGTCAGTTCAAAAGCAGATTTCAAAGCTTCATCATCATTAACACTGAAAAATTCTGCTCTTTTTTGATCGAAAAGATTAGCGTGCATCGGTCCAATTCCGGGATAATCTAAACCTGCCGAAATTGAATGCGGTTCTATGACTTGCCCGTCTTCGGATTGCATCACCAAACTCTGGCTTCCGTGTAAAATCCCTAAAGTTCCAAGAAAAGTAGTCGCTGCAGATTTCCCAGAATCAACGCCTAAACCACCAGCTTCCGCCGCAATGATTTTCACTTGATCTTCATTCACAAAATGATAAAAAGTTCCTGCTGCATTACTTCCGCCACCAACGCAGGCAATCACATAATCAGGATTTTCTCTGCCGATTTTTTCATTTAGTTGTTCTTTGATTTCTTTTGAAATAATACTTTGAAATCTCGCCACCAAATCCGGAAAAGGATGCGGACCCACCACACTTCCGATAATGTAATGCGTAGTTGAAGGATTATTAATCCAATCGCGCAAAGCCTCATTCACAGCATCCTTCAAGGTTTTTGAACCCGATGTTGCAGGAATCACGGTTGCACCCAACATTTTCATTCTTGCCACATTTGGTGCTTGTCTTTGGATATCGATTTCACCCATATAAACAATGCATTCCAAACCCAATAATGCACACGCAGTTGCGGTTGCAACACCGTGTTGTCCGGCTCCGGTTTCGGCGATGATCCTGTGTTTTCCAAGTTTCTTAGCTAATAAAGCTTGGCCTAAAGCGTTATTGATTTTGTGTGCTCCGGTGTGATTCAAATCTTCTCTTTTCAAATAAATTTGAGTCTGATATTTTTCGCTCAAATTTTTCGCATAATAGAGTGGAGTAGCACGCCCAACATAGTTCTTCAACAAATCCTGAAATTCTGCTTGAAATTCTTCAGATTCGATGATTTGTAAATAATTGCGCTGTAACTCGGCAACATTCGGATAAAGCATTTCAGGAACAAAAGCGCCTCCGAAATTTCCGTAATAACCGTTTTTATCTGGGTTTTGGTAGTTCATAATTGTCAAATTTATGTTGAAATTCTTTCAGAATGATAAAAATGTTTAAACAGTTTGTTTGTCATTCCGTAGGAATCTAAATTTCTAGTAATGTTTTAAATTCTATTATTTTATTAATGTCTTTATTTCCTGGCTCGATTTCAAATTTTGAATTGATGTCAAGCGCAATTGGTTTTTGATTGATATTTTTCAAATCTTCCACATTTTTTAAAGAAATTCCGCCACTTAAAAAATAAGGAATCGGAATGTTAATATCGTTTAAAATCTTCCAATCAAAAGTTTTTCCAGTTCCGCCAAACGCGTTGGAATCGGTATCGAATAATAGATAGTTGATGGTTGATTGTTTTAGCTTGTCAGTCTTAGCGGAGTCGAAGACTTTTTCGATTTCACTTCTGACTTCCGACTTCTGACTTCCCACTCTTATGACTTTTATAATTCCAATTTCTGGATTCAATTTTTGTCTTAATTCTGAAATAAAATCCTTCTTCTCATCACCGTGAAGTTGAATGAAATTCAGTTTTGCTTTTTCAGAGATTTCAATAATTCTTTCAAAAGTTTCATTCACAAAAACGCCAACTTTTCTTTGATGATTAAATTCTGAAATCTGCTCTAAACCCAAGTGATTCAAAACATATCTCGGCGATTTTTCGTAAAAAATAAAACCTAAAAAATCAACTTTCATATCAATTAATTCTTGAATCTGATTGAGTTTTGTAAGTCCGCAGACTTTAATTTTTGGTTTAATCATAACATCAATTTCCAAGATGTCATTCCGAGGGACTAGGAATCTCACAGATTCTTCACTTCGTTTCTCTCCGTTCAGAATGGCAAGGTTGTTATTTTAAATTAGTACATTAGAAATGAATTCCCCGAATTTGCTTCCCGGATTTTCATTTTTCATAAAATATTCTCCCATCAAAAAACCATCAAAGCCTTTTTCTTTCAAGAATCTGAAATCTTCTTCATTATAAATTCCGCTTTCTGCAATAGATAAAATATCCTTTGGAAGTTGATTTTTCAAATCTACAGAATGTTGCAAATCCACTTTGAAATCTTTCAAATTTCTGTTATTAATTCCGACAAAATCTACATTTTTATGGATATGTTTCAATTCATCTTCAGAATGGATTTCCAATAAAACTTCAAGATTTAGTGAATGAGCCAATTCTGTAAATTCCGAAACCTGAGTTGGAGAAAGACAAGCTGCAATTAACAAAATAACATCAGCTCCAATTGATTTTGCTTCGTAAAATTGATATTCATCAATCATAAAATCTTTTCTCAAAATCGGAATGTTAATTTGATTTCTAACATTTAAAACATCATCAAAATTTCCACCGAAAAAGTCTGAATCTGTCAAAATAGAAACTGCACTTGCTCCGAATTTTTCATATTGAGAAACGACTTCCAAAGGTGAGACTTTATCATTAATAATGCCTTTACTCGGTGATTGTCTTTTAAATTCGGTGATGATTCCAGACTTGGATTTTAAAGTTTCTTTTAATGAAAAAGTTGGTCTTCCAAAAAATTCAGAATCTTTCAGATTTTGAACAGAGATTTTGGATCTTGCTTCTGCAACTTCTTGTTTTTTTCGTTCTATTATTTTATCGAGAATGTTCATTTTTATTTTTTCAACCACAAAAGTCACAAAAGATTTTTCTTGTTTTTTTAGATATTCAAAAGTTAAAAAAAGGTTTGGATAAAAATTTTATTTACTTTTGAAAAAATTTACTTTTAATCATTTCTTTTGTAACTTTTGTGGTAGTTTTTTTAATTATTAATAATTGCTTTCAAACTATTCAATGCTTTTCCATTTTCCAAACTTTCTTTTGCCAACGCCAAACAACTATCATAATTGCCATATTTTCCGGTGTTTTCCAAAGCAATTGAAGCATTAGCAAGAACAACAGAATTCTGTTCATCACTTCCGTTTCCTTCCAATATTTTGATAAATAATTTCGCTGCATCTTCTTTGGTTTCGCCTCCGAAAATGCTTTCTGGTGCAATATTTTTGAATTTCAAATCTTCTGCGGAATAGATTTTCTCGCCAGTTTTACTGAAAATTTTGGTATCTCCAGTTAAGGAAATTTCGTCATAACCATCCAAAGCGTGTACAATCATAAACTCGCTTTTTTGTTTTTGCAAAAGATATTGATAAACGCGCGCAATTTCAAGATTTGCAACACCAATCATTGTGAAATCTGGGCGAGCAGGATTGACCAACGGTCCCAAAAGATTGAAAAAAGTCTTCAAACCAAGTTGTTTTCTGAGCGGAGCTACCGACTTTAAAGCGGGATGAAATAACGGTGCGTGCAGAAAACAGATATTTCCTTTTTCTAAATCGGATTTCAAATCTTCAGAATTATCTTTGAATTTGTAACCCAATTCTTCCAAAACATTAGACGAACCAGAAATAGATGATGCGCCGTAATTGCCTTGTTTTGCTACTTTTTGTCCGGTTCCTGCAATAATGAAACTTGCTAAAGTTGATATGTTAAATGTATTTTTTCCATCACCTCCTGTTCCGACAATATCCACCAAATCTCTGGTTCCCAAATCGACTGGTTTCGCCAATTGTAAAAGTGCTTCACGGAATCCTTCGAGTTCTTCCAGAGTAATGGTTCGCATTAAGAAAACCGTAATGAAAGAAATGACTTCGCTTTCGTTGAATTTATTTTGTGAAATTTCAATCAAAATTGCTTTGGCTTCTGCTTTGGTCAAAGTTTGGTGATTGAATAAGTATTGTAGGATTTGTTTCATAATATTAGTCCGAAGTCAGATGTCTGAAGTCGGAAGTATTTGTGCGTTATATTTATTCTTCTAACTTCTGACTTCCAGCATCGGTCTTTAAAAAATTCTCTAATATCTTTTTTCCGTCAGGCGTCAAGATACTTTCCGGGTGATATTGGACAGCATGAACATCGTAAGTTTTGTGTTTCAGACTCATAATCATTCCATTTTTGTCAACGCTTGTGATTTCTAATTCTGCTGGAAAATCGTCTGGATTTACTGCCCAGGAATGGTATCTTCCAACTTCTAAAGTTTCCGGTAAATTATTGAAAATCTTATGCTCATTGGTTTGAGTGGCTTCAGTCGCAACACCGTGATAGATTTCTGAAAGATTAATCAGACTTCCACCAAAAGCTTCTGCAATCGCTTGCTGACCGAGACAAACTCCGAAAATAGATTTAGTAGGTGCATATTTTTTAATCACTTCTAGCAAAATTCCAGCTTCTTCTGGAATCCCAGGACCTGGTGAAAGAATGATTTTATCGTATTTTTCAATGTCTTCCAAAGGGATTTGGTCATTTCTGTAAACATCTATTTTCTCGCCAACAATTTGTTCAATGATTTGAACGAGATTGTATGTAAAACTATCGTAATTATCAAAAACCAGAATTTTGGTTGATGGTTTTATATTATTTTCCATTTTTAATATTTTTAGTTTGTCATTTTTTTGTCATTTCGACTAGAGGAGGAATCTTAATTCAAATTTTTTGAGATTCTTCACTACGCTATGCTTCGTTCTGAATGACAAAATCAATTTACAATTCGTTCTGCTTTTACAATCGCTTTTTTCAAAGCGCCTAGTTTATTATTAACTTCCTGTAACTCACTTGCTGAAACAGATTTTGCTGTGATTCCAGCTCCGGCTTGATAAAAAAGTGTATTGTTTTTACTCAAGAAAGTTCTTATCATAATCGCTTGGTTACAACTTCCATCAAAGCCTACAAACCCAATACACCCTGCGTAATAACTTCTGGAAGTTTTCTCGTGTTCGTCAATCAATTGCATTGCTCGGTATTTTGGAGCGCCACTTAAAGTGCCTTGTGGGAAAGTGGTTGCAATCATTTCGTATGGATTTTGGCCTTCTTTAACATCGGTTACAACTTCGGAAACCATATGAATCACGTGAGAGAAAAAATGGATTTCTTTCAGTTTGGAAACCGTTGTATTTTTCCCGTGAATGCTCAAATCATTTCTTGCCAAATCCACCAACATCGTGTGTTCTGCATTTTCTTTAGGGTCTTTTTTGAGTTCTTCTGCAGATTCCAAATCTTTTTCAACATTTCCTGTTCGTTTGAAAGTCCCTGCAATCGGATGAATAATGGCTTTTCCATTTTTGATAATCAACTGACTTTCCGGACTGGAACCTATCAATTTGTAATCGCCATAATCGAAAGAGAATAGGTAAGGCGAAGGATTGATATTTCTCAAAGCACGATAAACATTGAACTCATCACCTTGGAATTTCTGTTCGAATCTTCTGCTCAAAACCAATTGGAAAACGTTGCCACGGAAACAGTGTTTTTTCGCAAATTCTACAGATTCCAAAAACTCTGAATCCGTTAGATTTGAAGTTTCTTCGCCTAAAGATTCGAAAGGGAAAACCGGAGCGTTTTTTTGATTGATGATGCTTTCAAGGGTTGAAAGTTCAGACTTCAATCCATTGATTTTATTTTCAATCAGGAACATTTCGTCATTGTGATGATTGATTGCAATCACATATTGGTAAATACGATAACGCATCAACGGAATTTTATTTTCCTCAGATTGTTCCTTGAATTTTATATTCTCAAAAAACGGAATCGCATCATAACTTGTATATCCGAAAAATCCCTGCGCTTGTTTTCCAATCTCGTGGTTTGGTTTTTCACATTTGAAACAATTGGAAAATTCCTGCATCAAGTCAGATAAGTTCTCATTTTTCAAATCGATTTTCTGAGGATTTTCAAGCGGAAATTTCAATTCTGCTTCGTCGTAATTTCGGATTTCTATTCCGGCAATGGCATTAACACAAATGAAAGAAAACGAATTTTCAGAGTTTTGATTTCCTGCACTTTCCAAAAGAATCGTATCACGAAACTGGTCGCGAAGACGGAGATAAATCCCAATCGGGGTGTAAAGGTCTGCTAAACGGGATTTAACAGAGGTTTTTATATTGATTGGTTGATGGTTGATAGTTGATTGTTGATGGTTGCTCATCGTTTCAATTTTAAATTATTTTTATTAAAACTTATTGAAGCCTTAAAATAAAAAAGACTTCAACAAAATTTGTCAAAGTCTATTATGATTGAGTTATAGTTAGTTCACAATTTAGAACACCGATAATCCTTTCAGACCCGACAAAGAGTTTGAAAGCCACCACCAATTTTTTGTGTTCATTAATTTCATCTGAGAATATTTATTTTTTTATCTGACAGATGTAACTGTCGTTTCATAAGAGCAAATTTAGAAATGATTTTTAATTCTGCAACTATTTTTTTTAAAAAATTATAAAAATGGTTTCATCTCGTCTTCGATGTCCTTTCTCAAATTCATCAGTTTTTTCGCGTATTGCTCCAATTGTAATTCTTTTTCCGTCGTAGGAATCCATTTTGGAACTTCCATCGCTTTTCCGTTTTCGTCAACCGCTACAAAAACAATGATACAATGCGTTTTCTTCTCAAATTGTTTCTCTTTTACATTTCTCGAAAATACATCAATTGCAATGTGCATACTTGTACTTCCTGTATAAATCACGTGAGATTCTAGCTTTACAATTTCTCCGATTTTGATGGGCTGATAAAAACGGATTCCACCAACATAAACCGTAACACAATAGGTTCCTGACCAATTACTAGCACAAGCATAACCGACTTGATCTATCCATTTCATCACGCTTCCGCCGTGAACATTGCCTCCAAAATTGACGTCTGTAGGTTCAGAAATAAACTGAAACGTCACTGGTTTGTTTTCCATTTTATTCTTATTATGTATCAAAAATAGGGAAGAAATTTTAGATTATTACTTCAATATTTATCTTTATTCCTTTGGTATTTGCACTAAATTTGTAATTCTCAAATTCTATTTTAAATCTCTTGACTTTATCAATAATGAAAAAAGTATTCTATCTCAAAACCTGTGGAACCAACAAGAAAATAATGACACCTCTTGACCTTTCTGATTGGGAACTGAGAGAAATAAAATCCAATCCGGTTACCGAAAATGAACTGGAAGAGATGTATGAGAAAACAAAATCTTACGAAGCGCTTTTCAGTAAAAAATCGACGCAAATCAAGGAAAGAGGAATTGATGTGAGTTCTTTGAAGGAAAAGGATTTTAAGAAATTGATTCTTGATCATTACAGTTTTTTGAAGCGTCCGGTTTTCATCACAGATGATGAAGTTTTTGCAGGAAATGATAAAAAGAATCTTGAAAATCTGAATGCTTTTTTCGAGAAGTAATTTATTGCAAAGGCGCAAGGTTTTTTAAATCATAATGTTATAAAAGTCGCAAAGTTTTGCGTCTTAAAAAAACTGAATTATTAAATAAAATTTGCGCCTTTGCGATTAAAAAATAAATAATGAAACGTTCCGGAACTGCAGATTTACCCCTACATTACGGTCAAGTTCCGCCTTGGCTTTACGAGCGTATGTCCAGACTTGGGCTGGCGATTGTGGAAGTGATTTTGGCAGATTATGGAAAAGATGAAGTCTTGCGACGTTTAGCCGACCCATTTTGGTTTCAGAGTTTTGGAGCCGTGATGGGAATGGACTGGCATTCTTCAGGAATCACGACCTCTGTGATGGGCGCGTTGAAACGAGCTATTAATCCAAATTCTAAATCTCTTGGAATTTACATCGCCGGAGGAAAGGGAAAATTCTCCAAAGATGCACCGAATGAATTGCTGAAAATCGCAGATTCGACTGGGTTGAATGGTGATGAATTGGTGCGTTGCAGTACGTTGTCTGCGAAGGTTGATAACACGGCTATCCAAGATGGTTATCAGCTTTATCTGCATAATTTTATTTTGTCTGACCAAGGAAATTGGGCCGTTGTTCAGCAAGGGATGCACGATTCTGACGGAACAGCAAGACGTTATCATTGGCTGTCAGAAAATGTAACTTCTTTTGTGAATGAGCCTCACACGGGAATCTCTGGTGTTAATCGCGGGAATATTCTCAACCTTACTTCTTCTGAAGCAGAACAAAATAGAAGCGGAATTATTGATATTACTAAAACTGATTCTGAAAAATGGATGCAGGATTTCCAACGTTTGATTTTGCCGGCTCACCACGAGGTTTTGGCAAGTGATGTTGATATGAAAAAGCTTGGTAATATTCTTTGGCTCGCAAGGGAAAATGAACCTGAGAATTTTGAAGATTTGTTGATGCTGAAAGGTGTTGGTCCTAGAACAATGCAGTCTTTGGCTTTGGTGAGTGAGGTGATTCACGGGGCGCCATCCAGATTTACAGACCCTGCGCGTTTTTCTTTTGCGCACGGCGGTAAAGACGGACATCCGTTTCCTGTTCCGACCCAAACTTATGACGAAACAATTTCCATGCTCAAAACCGGAATCGAGAAAGCCAAGTTGGGGAACACGGATAAGAATCTTGCGATTAAAAAATTACACGAAATTGCTGTGAGAACCGAAGAGAATTTTACTCCAGATTTTAATCTTGAAAAAGTGATAGAAGAAGAGCGACAAAACTCTTGGCGATTTGGAGGGAAAACCGTTTTTGGTGATGCTAAACCTCCGAAACCGAATGGCGGGATTCAGTTGAGTTTGTTTTGATTATTTTTATTACAAATTGTACTTTAAAAGTCTAATTACTATATTTGCTACAAATTCTTATGGAGTTAACGGATTTTGCTACGGACTCGCAAGAGAATAGGTTTATTTGATTCTTAAAATCAGATAATAAGTAAGAAATTATTTTTTTTCGTAAAATCCGTGAAGGTGTCCCATTTTATTGGGACATCTTTGGTTAAATTAAACAAATGGAAAAGATATTAGAACAAGATATTAAAAGACAAGCAATTCAAATTAAAGAAAGATATGAATTGTACCATAATAATATTGAAAGATGGTATCAGAAAAATTTATTAAACTATACCCAACCACCAAAAAAATATATCAATGTTCCTAACGAGTGGAATAAAGATAAAAAATACAATCCATTTTATGTTCTCAAAAGAAATAAACAGATTGCAAAATCAATTTCTAAAAAAATTCTTAATGGAACATATGCCCCTAATAAACCAATTTTCAAAAAGATACCAAAAAAAGGAGGAGGTTTAAGGACTTTATCTATTTATCAAATTCAAGATTCTGCTGTTTCTTATAGAATGTATAAAAACTTGATACAAAAAAATAAACATAGATTTAGCTCGTTTTCATATGCTTATCGTGATGACAGAAATTTACATTTTGCTATCGAAGACATATTTAATGAATTCAAAACGACTCCTAGGATTTTTGTAGCAGAATTTGACTTTAAAAAATTTTTTGATTCTATTCAACACGAGTATCTGTATAAACAACTAACTTTAAATGGTTTTAATGTTAGTCCAATAGAATTAAATACTATAAAAGCATTTATTCATAATGAGAAAGGACAAGGTATTCCATTAGGAACTTCTATTTCACTATTTCTTGCAAATGTTGTTTGCTGGAGATTAGATAGGGATTTGGAAGATTTAGGAATTCGTTTTGCACGTTATGCTGATGATACAGTAATTTGGACTAAAAATTATGATAAAATTTCTAAAGCATTTGACATAATTTATAGTTTTTCTGAACAATCAGGAATTGAAATTAATTTTAATAAATCTGATGGTATCTCCTTATTGAAAAGAAAAGAAATGTCTACTGAATTTATTAATCACAAAGAATATATTGAGTTTTTAGGATATAAAATTTCGACAGAAAAAATATCTATTAAAAATAGTTCTGTTGATTTAATTAAATCTCATATAGCATCTTTATTGTATAAAAATTTAATATTACCTTTAAATGTAAGTCCAATTCATTACAGTAATATTCCTAATGGTGGAAGAGATAAGAACTTTTTAAGTGCTATTATGGATGTTCGAAGATATTTATATGGAAACTTAAGTGAAGAAATATTAAAAAAGTATATGAATGGAACTTTTAAAGTTTTGAATTTTAAAGGTATTATGAGTTTCTATCCCTTAATTAATGATATAGAATTATTACAGGAATTAGATAATTGGTTAATAAGTACTATTTTAAATATAATTGAGTTAAGAAGAAAAAAATTAGTTGAATATGATTCTTTTTTTCCTGACCATCAGCCTCCTTTTCTTTTAAATAAGGATGAATTATTACATCATTGTAAAACCAGTGTAATAGGTTATAAAACTGGGCTATTAGAAATACCATCCTTTTTAAGAATCCATAATGCTTTAAAACTAGGATTATTAAATAATGGTGTAGAAAGTATAATGAATCCGCACTCCATTTATTATTCTTGAATCTTAATAACATACTTTATAAAATTAAAAAGCCCTCTGAAATTTTTCAGAGGGTTTGTTATTTCAATTAAATTGATTATTTAGTAAGAACCTTTCTCAATAAAATGAGCGGCAATTTTCTCAGTCAGTGCAATTGGATTTGGTGTGTTCACGTATTTTGTAAAACGTCTAAGTCCAGCTAACATCATTCTTTGCTCGTCGCCTTCGGAGAAAGAAACGATACCTTCTTTGGCGTTGGTTGTGATGATTTCGACTGCTTTGTAAAGATTTAGTCTTGCCATTGCAGCTTCCACAGAATCTGTGTCGAAATGTTTCTCAGCTCTCAGGATGGCGGATTCTGCCATATAGATTTGGTTCAGGATTTCGGAAGCGTTCAGTAGCAAATGCTGCTGCTTTTCGATGTCCATCATATATTTTTGAAGCGCAGAACCGGAAACCATCAAGAAAACTTTCTTCAAATTCTTAATCACTTCTTTTTCCTCAGACATATATTCTGAATAATCCGGAATGTCAAAAGACGGAATGCTCATCAATTCTTTAGCAACATTTTTCGCAGGCGTTAACAAATCGATTTTGCCTTGCATCGCACGTTTGATTAACATCCCAACGGCTAAAAGTCTGTTGATTTCGTTGGTTCCTTCGTAGATTCTGGAAATTCTTGAATCTCTCCAAGCAGATTCCATTGGTGTATCTTCTGAGAATCCCATTCCACCATAGATTTGGATACCTTCATCCGCTGTATGCTGTGCTAAATCTGATACGAAAACCTTCAGGATAGAGCATTCTACCGCAAATTCTTCCACACCTTTCAGTTCTGCCTGCTCGTGGTTCATTCCGCCAGCAACCAACTCTTCGATTTTGTCTTCTACATTTTTCGCAGCTCTGTAAGAACCCGCTTCACTCACGAAAGCGCCAGTTGCCATCTCTGCCAACTTCTTGCGTATTGCTCCAAATGTATTGATAGAAACCCCAAATTGCTTTCTCTCCGTAGAATAAGTCAAAGAATGGTTCAGGATTCTTCTTTGGGCATCCAGACAAGCCGCAGCCAATTTGATACGACCAACGTTAAGGGCATTCAATGCGATTTTGAAACCGTTGTTTCTTTCGCCCAAAAGGTTCTCCACAGGGATTTTCATATCATTGAAGAAAACCTGACGCGTAGAAGACGCACGGATTCCCAATTTGTGTTCCTCTTCTCCGAAAGTCAGACTTTCTGGATTTTCTAATTCAGAACGGTTGATTACAAATCCAGTGATGTTTTTGTCATCATCAATCTTAGCAAACAATGTGAAAGTATCAGCAAATCCTGCATTGGAAATCCACATTTTTTGACCATTGATGATATAATGTTTTCCATCTTCAGAAAGTTTTGCTCTTGTTTTTCCGCTGTTGGCATCAGAACCTGCATCTGGCTCAGTCAAACAATAAGCTCCGAATTTAGTTCCAGCAGCCAAGTCCGGAAGATATTTTTGTTTTTGTTCTTCGGTTCCGTAAAGCAAAATTGGCAATGTTCCGATTCCGGTATGCGCCCCATAAGCTGTTGCCAATGAACCTGTAGAACCCGAAAGGTAATCGCAAGCCAACATTGTAGTCACGAATCCCATTCCTAATCCACCAAAAGCTTCCGGAACAGCAATTCCCAAGAATCCCATTTCCCCGATTTTACGCATAACTTCTTCCGTATAAGCGTAATCTTTTTTCTCGAATCTTTCCTTATTTGGAACGACTTCTTTATCGATAAATTCCTTTGCAGAATCGCGAAGCATTTTTTGTTCTTCAGACAATTCTTCGATAGAAAATATTTCGTTTGCAGTGATTTCTTTTACTAGAAATTCGCCGCCATCTAATGTTTTAGTTTCTGTTGACATATTATTGTGATTTTAAATTTTTAATTTGAGATGATAGATAATAGACGGATAGAAGATAGACTTTGTTTAATAGTTTGAAGTACTAATGTTTGTCTATTTTTTATCAGTCTATTATCACTTTGTTTTTAAAGTAGTTCAAACACACTCGCAGCGCCTTGACCTGTTCCAACGCACATTGTCACAACGCCGTATTTGCTGTTTCTTCGTTTCATTTCGTCAAGAAGTTGAACAGTTAATTTTGTTCCTGTACAACCAAGTGGATGTCCAAGTGCGATGGCGCCTCCGTTTACGTTTACGATGTCAGGATTGATGTCCAATTCTCTTAAGATTGCAAGCGATTGAGAAGCAAAGGCTTCATTCAATTCAAATAAATCGATGTCCGATTGTTTAAGACCTGCCTGTTCCAAAGCTTTTGGAATGGCATACATTGGTCCGATTCCCATAATTCTTGGCGGAACTCCGACAGTCGAATAGGAGAGAAGTCTTGCCACTGGAGTCAAATTTAATTCTTTCACCATTCTTTCGGACATTACCATTGTAAAAGCAGCACCGTCAGAAGTTTGAGAAGAATTACCTGCGGTTACAGAACCATTAGCTGCGAAAACCGGACGTAATTTTGCTAAAGCTTCGATTGAAGTATCAGCTCTTGGACCTTCGTCTTGTTTGAATGCATATTCTTTGGTCTGAATTTTTTCCTTTTCATCAAGGAAATTATATTTCACATCAATCGGAACAATCTGATTGTCGAATTTTCCTTCCTGAATGGCTTTCATTGCTTTCTGATGAGAGTTGTAAGCAAACTGGTCTTGCTCCTCACGACTCACTTTGAATTCATTGGCAACCGCTTCTGCTGTCAATCCCATTCCCCAATAATAATCGGGATTTGATTTTGCTAAATCGGTATCCGGAATTGGTTTATAACCACCCATCGGGATATAAGACATACTTTCTGCGCCACCAGCGATGATACATTCTGCCATTCCAGCCTTGATTTTTGCAGCAGCAATCGCAATCGACTCTGAGCCAGATGCACAATATCTGTTGACTGTTACACCTGGAACTTTATCGGTATCCAATCCCATTAATGAAATCAGTCTTGCGACATTAAGTCCTTGTTCTGCTTCTGGCATTGCACATCCGACAATCAAATCGTCGATGCGAGCCGGGTCAAGATTTGGAACATCTTTCATCAGACGTTCTATTACAGTTGCCGCCATATCATCGGGACGTGTAAAACGCAAAGACCCTTTCGGCGCTTTACCAACTGCTGTTCTGTATCCTGTTACTATATATGCTTCGTTCATAGATTTAGAGATATTTAGACAAGAGATTTGAGACTCTTGTCAGATTTAATAATTAATATTTTTCTTGAGATTTTCTTTGAAGACAAAAATCATTTTTTGAATTTCATCCAACTTATTTAATAAAGATTCATTTATTTCTGCCGAAATGAAATCTAATCTTTCACAAATGATTAGTTGCGTTTGAAGTTCATAAGAAGAGCCATAAGCAATATTTAGAAAATGATAAAATTCTTTCTCTCTTTCTCTTCCAGCACCTTCTGCAATATTAGAAGGAATAGAAACTGAACATCTTTTGATTTGAGAAGATAGTCCATATTTTTCATCAATTGGCATGTTGTCTAAGGTTTTATAAACTTCGATTGCCAAATCAATGGAATCATTCCAGATTTTTAATTTTCTAATGTTGTGCACTATTTATCATCTTTTTATAAAATGTCTCTTGTCTCCAATCTTCAAATCTATTGTCTAGTTTCTTACCGGCTTCCCTGTTTTCAACATTCCACCGATTCTTTCCAAAGTTTTTCTTTCGCCACAAAGTGAAAGGAATGCTTCTCTTTCCAAATCCAATAAGTATTGTTCAGAAACTTCTGTCTGCTCAGAAAGATTACCACCTGTCATTACATAACCGATTTTGTTAGCGATTTTTCTGTCGTGTTCTGATGCGTAGCCACCTGCAACCATTTGGTCAGTTCCGACGTAGAACATTCCCATTGCTTCGTTTCCAAGAACTTTAACTTTCTCAGGAACTGGCGGTGTATATCCTAATTCGTCCAAAACAATCGCCTGACGTTTTGCTTCCGCAATTTGTCTGTCTTTGTTGACAACGATGATGTCTTTATCTGTAAGAATTCCCATTTGCTTAGCTTCGTGAGCAGAAGTCGCTACTTTTGCAGTTGCAATATTCATAAAGTAATTTCTCAAATGATTGGTTTTTACATCATCAGGAAGTGCTCCTTTTAGCGCTCTCAAAGCAAACTCTTTTGTTCCACCGCCGCCTGGAATCAAACCAACGCCAACTTCTACTAAACCGATGTAAGTTTCCGCTGCTGCTACGATTTTATCCGAGTGCATAGAGAATTCGCAGCCACCACCAAGCGTCATTCCGAAAGGTGCAGCGATTACTGGAATTGATGAATATCTCAACTTCATAGAAGTCTGCTGGAACATTGCGATTGCCATATTTAGTTCGTACCAATCTTGTTCAACAGCCATCATCATTACCATTGCGAGATTTGCGCCGACTGAGAAATTTTCAGCTTGATTTCCTACAACCAAACCTCTGTAATCTTTCTCAGCAATGTCGATAGATTTATTAAGACCTTCCAAAACGCCACCTCCAAGAGAATTCATTTTTGAACTGAATTCGAAATTCAAAATACCGTCGCCAAGATCAATCAAAGCAGATTCGGAATTAGACCAAACTGTTTTTTCTTTTCTAATATTATTAAGAATAATGAAAGCGTCCTGACCAGGAATTGGTTCGTAAGTTTTCGTATTCTGATTATAGAATAACTGTTTTCCGTTTTCCAGCTTGTAGAAAGATTCGTGTCCTGATGCCACCATTTCCTTAACCCAGTCAGCAACTTTGTAACCTTCACTTTCAACCAAATCAATTCCTTTTTGGATTCCTACAAAATCCCAGTTTTCGAATGGTCCGTATTTCCAGGCATAACCAGTTTTCATGGCATCATCGATAGAGTAGAACACATCCGTGATTTCTGGAACTCTTTGCGAAACATAGGCGAACAATGAAGCGAAATGTTTTCTAATCAATTCTCCAGCTTTGGATTGGTCTTTCAATAAAATCGGTAAACGGTTTTTCAAACTTCCGGCTTCTTTTGCTGAAGCAACGATAGAAAGTTTCGGCTGTTTTGTTGGTTCGTAGCCCAGCGTTTCATAATTAAGAACGAAACGATTCACATTTCCGCCAGCATCTTTTTCTTTATAATAAAATCCTTTTTTAGCTTTATCACCAAGGAATTTATTTTCAATAAGGAAATTCAAAGTTTTAGAATCTTTAAGCGCCTGAACCATTTCATCGTCCTTAAGATTTGCCTGAAGTCCTTTGGTTACATTGAAAGCTGTATCCAATCCAACCAAATCTCCCAATTTGAAAGTTCCGGTTTTTGGACGATTCAGTAAATCTCCAGTCAAGGAATCAGCTTCTTCAATCGTTAAACCGATTTCTTCTGTCAATTCCATAATTTTCGCCATCGAATAAACACCAATTCTGTTTCCGATAAAACCAGGTGTATCTTTACATAGAACAGTTGTTTTTCCAAGGAATTTTTCACCGTAAGACATAAAGAAATCAATCACAGATTTATCTGTTTTTGGACCTGGAATGACTTCAAATAATTTTAAATATCTCGGTGGATTGAAGAAGTGCGTTCCGCAGAAATGTTTCTGGAAATCTTCTGACCTTCCTTCCGACATCAAATGAATCGGAATTCCTGATGTGTTAGAAGTAATCAAAGTTCCTTGTTTGCGAAGTTTGTCCACTTTCTCGAACATCGATTGTTTGATGTCCAATCTTTCGACAATCACTTCAATAACCCAATCCGAATTTTTGATTTTCTCCAAATCATCTTCAAAGTTTCCAACGGTAATTCTGGAAGCGAAGGATTTGTCATAGATTGGTGAAGGATTACTTTTTAAAGCGTTGTTAAGATGACCTTGTGCAACGCTGTTTCTTGTTTTTTTGTCGGCATTTTCCGAATCTTTCGGAGGCATATCCAACATCAAAACCTGAATGCCGTTACCTGCTAGATGACAGGCAATGCCGGAACCCATAACGCCGGAACCAAGCACTGTAACGTGTTTAATTTTTCTGTTCATTTATCTGAGATTTATTTTTTATGATTTAGTTCGTTTGCAATCTTTAGAATATCTGTCATCACTTCTTTGAAAACTTCGAATTTCTCTGGAGCAATTCTTTCTACTACTTTTTTATTGAAATTAACGACAACTTCTTTTGATAGATTTCTGGAGTTAATCCCTTTTTCAGTCAGTTTTATAATGACTTCTCTTTTATCCGTTGTAGTTTTTTCTTTGTAGATATAACCATTATCTTCAAGAAGTTTGATGATTCTTGTAAGAGAAGTAGGTTCTATTGCCATTTTAGGACCAAGGTTTGTGCTTCTTGTTCCTTCTTTTGGATCAATTTTAAGTAACGTCAATGCTTGAACAGCAGTTGAATTATACAGGGAAGCCTGATCCGAATACATTTTCGAGACCGCTAACCAAGCCGATTTTAACATCAAGTCAACACTTTCGACTTTATCTGAATTTTTCTTTTCCATAACTAGCATATTGAAGTGCTTTTTACAAATATAAAAAAAATACTATGCATGCATAGTATTTTTACAGTAAGTCAGTTAATTGATTGATTTGCAATATTTTAATTGTTATGCAAATCGTAATAAAATAAATATTAAAAATAGAATTTAATTAGAAGTCCCTCTTTTTATAAGTGTTTGCAGAGTTTGTTTAATTTGCTGAAAATTATGACAATTGTCATAAATATTCTCCAAATTCACTTCCCAAAATTGATTTTTAAATGTTAATTGAAATTTTCCTAGATCTTGAGAGAAGTTTTTTTGGAGATAAGAAAACATCATTTCTTTTTCCAGTGTAGGCGCATCAATATATGGAACGTGAAAGGTTTGATTGAACTCCAAAATCTTTGGTGTAATCAATTCAGGATTATTGAGAATGACTTCTTCGGAAATTCCGCTAATTAATTTTTTATCTTTTATCCACCAGATTTTATCGGAAAATTCCTTCGCCAATCGCCAATCGTGAGAAGAAAAGAGAATCAGTTTATTTTCATATTTCGCAAGATTTCTGAGAAGTGAGAGAATCATCAATTTATTTTCTTCATCCAAATGTGTGGTTGGTTCATCCAGAATAATGAATGGAGAATTCTGAGCCAAAGCTCTTCCAATAAAGGCTTTTTGAAGATTTCCGTCAGATAATTCGGTTAGTTTTTTGTTTTGATATTCTGATAGATTGAGTTTGTTTATAATAGTAGAAACTTCCTGTTTGTCAGTTTCATTCAATTTAAAATAATGAGGATAATGAATGTACTTTCCGAGCGAAATTAAATCTGTAACCGTATAATTATCCGGAATTTCAGCTTTAGAAAAAACAATGGCAATTTGAGAAGCTATTTCGTTTGAATTCAGTTTTTGAATTGATTTTCCGTTGATAGAAATTTCGCCTTCCAAAAGCTTGTTTTGTCCAAGAATAGATTTGATTAAAGTTGTTTTTCCGATTCCATTATTTCCCATTAATAAACAGACTTCGCCTAATTCCAAAGAAGAATCAATCTCTGAAATCAACGGATTTGAGTAACCGATTATTGCTTGTTTTATTTCTAGGAAATGCTTCATATTCTTTTATCGCAAAGGCGCAAAAGTTATTTATTGTATTTTTTTTAAGTCGCAAAGATTTATCTTCGATAAATTTTATATGTTATTTACAACTCTTTTTACTCCGTAATAATTTGTTCTGAAATTCATTAATAATCCTAATTTACAATTCGTCATTTTAAGATAAGTTAGAATTTGTGCTTTATGAATATCATTCAGATAATCAACAGTTTTTATTTCTAAGATTAATTTGTCTTCTACTAATAAATCAATTTTAAAAGCATTCTCAATTACCAAGTCATCAAAAATTATCGATCATGATTTTTGTTTTTCAACTTTTAATCCAAATTTTTTGATGTCGTGAAAAAGGCATTCTTCATAAACATTTTCAAATAAACCTGCACCAAGTTTTTTGTAAATTTTAAATCCTAAATCAACAACAATTTTAGCCAATTCATTTTCATCCATTGTGTTTTTTTATCGAAGATAAAAACTTTGCGCCTTTCATCAGTTTTAAAAATCAATTTTTTGCGCCTTTGCGATAAAAACTATTTATTACTTTTCATCAACATCAACAATATTACCGGAATCCCCAAGAATGTTGTAATGATATTAATAGGATATTGACTCAGTTCCGAAATAATCGAGAAAACCTGCATTATAAAAACTCCTAAAATCAAATTTAGAATCCATTGATGCCAAAGTTGAGCAGGATTCCAAATCATTCTGCAAAAATGTGGAACGACAACTCCTATAAATAAAATTGGTCCTAAAAAAGCCGTCACCGAAGCCGAAAGTAGGGAAGAAGCTATAATAATGCTGATTTTTAGTTTAGACTGACTGATTCCAAAACTCTGTGCGTAAGCTGTTCCAAGAGCGTTTCCTATTAATGGTTTTATGGATTTGAAAGTGAAAATCAAACCAATAATAATTAAAACTGTAAGAATCAAAATCTGAATTAAACTCGCTTGGTTATTCGCTCCAAAAGTCCACAGAATATAATTTTTCAGACTTTGACTTTCCACATAAAACTGAAGAAAAGAAACAACAGCACCAGCCAAAGCTGAAATTAAAAATCCAAAAATGATAATGAAACTCTTATCCCGAAACCGATTCGAAAATAAGAGTAGAATCATCATCAAAACAATACTTCCAAAGATTGATGATAAGCTGATAAAACTATTTTGTAGAAAATCCGGAATCAGAATATTTTGTGAAAAGAAAATATAAAACGCTACAAATAAACTGGAAACCGAAGTGATTCCCAAAACATCTGGACCAGCCAAAGGATTTTTGAAATATTCCTGCAAAAGAAATCCGCTTGTTGGGATTGCAATTCCTGCCAATAGCATTGCTAAAGCCCGATTAATCCTGAAGCCAGCAATTTGAAAGTTCTCAGATTCGGAATTGAAAAAATCAGAAAAATTTAGTTTTGCAAAACCAATATTGAGATTGATGAAAAACGCAATAATCGCAAAAAGGATTATTAAAATAACCAAAACAGGAAAACGTTTCATCAAAAGTATGGTCTTATTTTAAGAATTTTTCGATTTTCTCATTAAGAGCTTCTTCCGTCATAGACCCTATGGTTTCATCCGATTCATTCCCTTTGGTCATCAAGGTAAACGGAATAGATTCACCACCCCAAGTTTTGAAATTTTGTTTGAAAAAAGAAGTGTTAAGCAGATTTCCGTCCAATAAAACAATATGATTTCTAAGTTCGTACTCATCTGCAAAATCGCTCACTTTGCTTGCCCAATCTGTTTTGTTATCGAGACTTACAAAAGTGAATTTAACAGGTTTTCCTGCCAATTCGTCCATCTTCTTTCTAAAATGCGGAATCTCCTGCATACACGGTCCACACCAAGTCGCGAAGAAGTTGGTCACATAAAGCGTATCAGAATGATTAGACTTCAAAACTTCCGAGATTTTTTCAGGAGAAAGTTCTGTCAGTTCGGCAACATCGGCTTCAGATTTTGTAGGTTCAACTGTTATCGAATCTTCTTTGGCTTCGGTTTCAGCAACTTTTTCATCGTTCTTTTTACAAGCAAAAAGGCTGATTGACAAAACGGAATATATCAGGAATTTTCTCATAGTTTTATTTTATTTAAAAATGAAAGTAAAGCTTGATGATTTAGATTTTTTCTTTTCTCAATTTTCATTAAATTTGATTCTTGACAATGGAGAATCAATTAACAATCGCAAATCAACCTCAGTTTCACAGGCTAAAAATAGCTAAAAAACGACAATTGACCAAAAATGCTGTCGCATTGGAATTGGCGATTCCCGAGGATTTGAAATCCAAATATCAGTTCCAAGCAGGACAATATGTGACGCTGAAATATCATTTTAACGAAAAGGAAATTCAGAATGATTATTCGTTTACATCAGCTCCTTTTGAAAACAAAATTGAATTAGCCATCAAAATCAATGGTTCTGAAAGTTCAACCAAATTTTTATTCGAAAATTATCAGATTAGAGAGGAAATCTCTGTCAGCGAGCCTCTCGGACGTTTTTTTATTCCTTCAAAACCAAACGAAAAACGGACAATTCTGGCTTTTGCTTCTGGAATTGGAATCACACCGATTTTTAGTCATATTAAGAACATTCTTCACGAAGAACAATTTACTAGAATTTTCCTCTTTTATGGGAACAAAAGTTATGAAGATATTGTTCTGAAACAGGAATTGGAAGATTTGCAGAAAGAAAACGTAGGAAGATTCGAAGTGTTTTATTTCTTATCTCAGGAAAAGATAAAAGACCAATTGTTTCAAGGAAGATTGGACGAAAAGAAGATTTCTCTTATTATTAATCAAATTCTTCATCTTGATGAAGACGATGATGAATCTACAATTTGGGACAGCACAGACAAAGTCCTTATTTGTGGTCCAGGCGCGATGATAAAATCTGTCGCCAATGCTTGTTACAACCACGGAATCCCGAAAAAAAATATTCATTTTGAATTGTTCGAAGCTTTTAATGATGATATTTATCCAACGGAAAAAGAATTTCCTTTGATTGAAAACGTGAATGTCAAAATTAAATTCAATCATATTGAAAAAGATGGAATTATTCTAAAAAACAATGAGAGAAAAATCCTTCAACAGTTATTGGATTTAGGCTACAAACTGCCTTATTCCTGCAAATCTGGGATTTGTGGGAGCTGCCTTTGTTATTTGAAAAATGGAGAAGTGGATATGACAGAAGACGAATATTTGACCGAAAATGAAAAACTTCAGGGAAAAATATTGCCTTGTGTTTCCATTGCAATGAGCAAAAACGTATCTTTAGATTTTGATTTGTATAACTAATGTTGAAGAAGGTTGCTAATTTTCTGAAGATTATTTTAAGGCTTGTAGAGCTAGGGATTTTGCTGTTGATTTTAGCGAACTTCTGGGTTTTTGCTCTTACAAGTGGAAGAACTTATACGAAAATCAGCAAAGTTCCATCAAGAGATTGTGCTTTGGTTCTAGGAACTTCTCCCAAAATGCGTTCTGGTGTTGCAAATCCTTATTTTACGGCAAGGATGGATGCTGTTGGAACACTTTATCATCATGGAAAGATCAAAAAAATTATTGTCAGTGGTGAAAAAAGTGAAAATTATGATGAGCCTGCTGCGATGAAACGTTTTTTGGTTTACACAGAGGGCGTTCCAGAAAATATTATTATTGAAGACCCCAAAGGATTCAATACCCATAAAAGTATTTTGCGTTGTAAAAATGTGTATGGTCAAAAAAATGTGATTATCGTTTCACAAGGTTTTCATAACCTCAGAGCTTTATTTTTTGCAAGAAATAATGGGATGAATGCGCTTGGATTTGACGCGCAGGATGTCAGCAAAAATGAAAGCTTCTACAGAAATCACACCCGTGAGTTTTTTGCCAGAGTTTTGGCTGTTTTCTATTATGTCTTGGGGATTTCTCCTGAGGAATAAATCTTTAGATTATCCATCCACTTTTCTCGATTTCAATCTTGGCAGATTCTTTGTAATTTATATGTTGATACTGAAAATGTATAACTTATAAAATCGAAGAAAATGAAAAATTCAATCAAAATAATATTAGCTGCTTTCGCTATGACTATGGTTTCTTGTGTCGCAACGACAGATTCTTATAATTATAATAATGACCCTTATTCTATGGGATATTCTGATGGTTACAGAGACGGATATTATCAATCACCTGATGGTTACTGGTATGCGCCAAACGTTGTTTACTTAGATTACAACAATAATTATTATAGAAATGGCGCTGTGTATAATTCCAATTCTAGACTCCGAAATAACATTGTGATTTCGCCGAAAAGAAACTCCATGCATAACGAGAATATTAGAATTCAGCCTGTGAGAAGTCAGAGAAATAGTGGAATGATTAATGCAAATCAAAATAATGTGAGAACGCAGTCAAATACAAGAAATCAGAGTAATATGAGAACTCAACAGTCAACAAGGAGTCAAAATAATATGAGGAATAGACCCCAAAAAGATGCTCAACCTCAAAGAGAAGTCCGTTCGGGAGAAAATTCTGGAAGAAGATAATAGTTAAAGCTGCAAATTGCAGCTTTTTTTGTGCAAGTAATTTTAAGTTTTATTTGATTCTGAAAAAAAAATAATAGTATTTTTGTAAAAAATGTAGAGATGCTCGTGATTGGTATTGCCGGAGGAACAGGTTCCGGAAAAACAACTGTTGTTAATAAAATTCTTCAACAACTTAACTTAGAAGGCGTTAACGTGCTTTCTCAAGATAATTATTACCACGACAATCCTAATTTGACTTTGTCAGAAAGAGAAGTTCTTAATTACGACCACCCAAAATCAATCGATTTTGACTTGATGTTGCAACACGTTAAAGCCCTTAAAAATCATCAGAGCATAGAACAACCGATTTATTCTTTTGTAACCCATTCTAGAACTGGCGACCACATTACTGTGGAACCAAGGAATGTTTTGATTGTAGAAGGGATTTTGGTTTTGACAAGCAAAGAATTATTGAAAGAGTTTGACCTAAAAGTTTTTGTTCACGCAGATTCCGACGAGAGATTAATCCGAAGAATTCGCAGAGATACGCAAGAAAGAGGTCGTGATTTGCAGGAAGTTTTACACAGATATCAGACCACTTTGAAGCCGATGCATCAAGAATTTATCGAACCTTCTAAAAATGAAGCAGATTTGATTGTTCCGAATATGAAACAGAATTCTGTAGCCATTGATTTCTTAACGACTGTGATTAACAATTCGCTTAAAAAAGTTCATTAATATTATTTACGATGAAAGAATTAATCAAAGATATCAAGAAAAAATCGCCGACGCTTAAGTTTTTCCAGACTTATGTGTTCAATAAATATGTGTTGACATTAGTTGGATTTTTGGTTTGGATGATATTTTTTGACAGCACTTCTTTTTTGGTTATCAATGAACTGAATGGCGAAATTGGACGTTACGAAAACCAACGTGAATTCTATAAAACAGAGTACGAAAAGAATGATAAATTCTATCGTAAACTGATGAATAACAAGCAGGAAAAAGAAAAATATGCCCGTGAAAATTACTTTATGAAAAAACCGAACGAGGAGATTTTCATATTGGTAGTTGACAGTTCTAAAATCGCAAAAAAATAATACAAAATGAGTTTCATAGAAAATACGTTGGAAGATTGGGAACAGCTTGTAAAAAAGCAACTCAAAACAGAAAATATTTATGAAATTCTTTCTAAAGATAATCTGGAAAATATCACTGTAAAACCATATTATCAAAATAATCAGGAGACAAAAATTCTTCCCAAAGTTGAAGAAAGTACACATCTTGTTGCAGAATATCAGGATGGTTTGGAAGAACAGGCTTTCGCTTTTCTTTTGAATGAGAATGTTGAAGGATTGCAAGAAAAAGCAATTTTTATCAACAATCCTGATTTAGCTGAACATATTTTAACAGAAGAAAGCAATCGCTATTTTTCTTTGATTGATGTTTTTTCTGATGATAGAGATGCGGAAATCAATGACCATTTATCTGGCGAATTATTATCCAAAGCTTTTGAAAGACAAATTTGCATAGATATTAGTTTGCATCAAAATGCTGGCGCTTCTATCATTCAGCAATTGGCTTTTGCTTTGGCGAAATCTAAGGAATTAGTAGAAAAATTTGGCGCGGAGATTCTTGAAAAATTGGTTTTCCGATTTGCAATTAGTTCTAATTATTTTTTCGAAATCGCTAAAATCAGAGCTTTCAAATATCTGTTCAATCAGCTGTCTAAAGAATTTGACAAAGATTTGATTCCCTACATTTTTGCTGAAACTTCATTCAGAAATAAGGCTAAAAATGATGCAGATAATAACCTGATACGTTCTGCTTTGGAATTAGCTTCGGCTATGATTGGCGGCGCTGATGCGGTTTTTTCTAATGACTATAAATTTGAAGATTCGTCAGCACTTTCAAAAGAAATTTCTTTCAAACAACAGATTGTTTTAGCTTACGAAAGTATTATCAACGTTTTTGAAGATGCAACTTCTGGAAGTTATTTCGTGGAAGATATTACACAACAATTCTCTGAGAAATCTTGGAAGTTATTCCTTGAAATCGAAGAAAAGGGTGGTTATCTTGAACTTCTAAAATCTGGAGAAATTCAGAATATGATTTTCGAACAAGCTGTGAAAGAACAGAGTTGGGTTGAAGAAGGAAAAATTAAGATCATTGGTGTAAATCTTTATCCTAAATTAGAAAAGATAAAATCTATTGATGAACTTTATAATGCTGATGAAATTAAGAAAGTTCGTTTAGCTGAAATGTTTGAATAATTTTCAAGATTTAAAATTTCATTCTTCTCAATTTTACTAAAAGTGAGTTCATAATTCGGAATTCATATGTAGATATTTATTGTTTTTTATTTATCATATGCAATCGCTGAATTTTTCATTGACCTTTGGGTTTCCAAATAATAGCGATTTCTTAACTAATTCACTATCTTTGCAAAAATTTTAGAAAATGAGCGGAGACGGAAATCAATCAGGTAGAAATAGAAAACCAAGAACTTCTGGAGGTAGCAGACCTTCAGGAAACTCCCGTAGCTCCAGCGATAGCAGAGGAAATTCTGGAGGAAGCAGACCAACAGGTAATTCTCGCGGACCAAAAACAAAAAGAGGTGCAGACCGATTCGACAGTAGAGATAAATACGAAAATGGCGATAGAAAATTTGGCCCCAAAAAACCTTTTAGCAGAGCTGAAAGAGACGAGGACAAAACAAAATCGTTTATCCAAAAAAGAAGATTCGAGAAGATAAGTAAGGAAGTTTTCAAAGATACTATCCGACTTAATAAATATATTGCTAATTCGGGGATTTGCAGCAGAAGAGAAGCTGATGAATTGATTACGCAAGGTCTTGTGGAAGTAAACGGAAAAGTGGTAACTGAAATGGGTTACCAAGTTCAGAAAACTGACCGAGTGGTTTTTGACGGGCAAAATATTACACCTGAAAAACCGGTTTACGTTCTATTGAATAAACCAAAAGGTTATATCTCTACAACTAAAGACGATAAAGCGAGAAAAACAGTAATGGATTTGACAGCGAATGCTTCGCCTTACAGAATTTTCCCTGTTGGAAGACTGGACAGACAGACGACTGGTGTTATACTTTTGACAAATGACGGTCATATGACGAAAAAGTTGACGCATCCATCATTCAATATGAGAAAAATCTATCATGTAACTTTGGACAGAAAATTGACCAATGATGATATGAAATTGATTGGCGAAGGAATCCGTCTGGAGGAAGGTGTCGCAGAAGTGGATAGCATCTCTTACATCGAAGGGAAACCAAAAAATGAGATTGGGATAGAAATTCATATTGGCTGGAACAGAGTGATTAGAAGAATTTTCCAAAAATTAGGGTACGAAGTGGAAGCACTTGATAGGGTAATGTTTGCCGGATTGACTAAGAAAAACATCAAACGAGGTCACTGGAGAATCCTAACGGAGCAAGAAGTGAACAACTTGAAAATGTTATAAATTAAAAAGACTGAAATTTTTCAGTCTTTTTTTATATTTATGTATGAATAAAATTTATGTTTTCAGTGGTTTAGGCGTTGATAAAAGAGTTTATGATAATATTGATTTTGGAACTTTGGATGTTGAATTTATTAATTGGATTGAACCTCTGAAAAATGAAAGTCTAGAAAATTATGCTTTTAGAATTTCTGAGAAAATAACTTGTGACAATCCGATTCTGATTGGTTTGTCTTTTGGTGGAATGTTAGCTGTTGAGATTTCAAAAATTATTAATGTCAAAAAAATAATTCTGATAGCTTCTGCAAAAAATAAATTCGAACTTCCTTTTGTTTTTAAACTTTCAGGAAAATTAAAGCTGAATCAATTGCTTCCGAATTCAATTTTAAAACGTCAAAATTTCATTCTAAATTGGCTTTTTGGGATTGAAACTAGTAAAGAAAAACAATTGCTCAAAAGTATTCTTCAAGATACAGATACAAATTTTCTAAAGTGGGCAATTAATGAAATTTTAAATTGGAAGAATAAAATTTATCCTGAAAATTGTATTCATATTCACGGGAATAAAGACAGAATTATTCCAATAAAAAATGTAAAAGCTGATTTTGTCATTGAAAATGGTGGACATTTTATGACAGTGAATAAAGCGAAAGAGATTGAAAACATTATTTTAAACTTGATTGAAAAATAAAAGACTTCCCAATCCGGAAACTCTTTTCTGTAGTTATTTTACTTCATTATAATAAAGCATCTTGTCGTCTTTATCAAAACTTATGATGGTGATTTCTCGGTTTTTTGCCTCATCATTATTGAAGAATTTTGCTCTTGGAGCCAGACCTCCTTCCTCAGAAAGTGAAGGATTCCAATACAATGTTTCTCGCGTATCTGTTTTTATTTTCTTGTAAGCATCGCTGGTGATATCTGGCAACTCAAATTCGACTGATTTATCGTAACCTCGTAATATTGTTTTATTGACTTTTTCAGTGGATTTATCTTCCTCAGCCAACATATTTCCTCTTTTGGTATAGATTGCAATAGCATTTGAAACCAAGCCTCCGTTTTTAATTACTTTTACCATTGCGATATTGCTTACAGGCAAAGAACTAATCATACTTGCATCTGTAGGCGTTTCATCCAAAAATAAATTAGCTTGAGAACCACGGATAGAGGGAATATAGTTTCCAGAGCTATCCATTGTAAAAGTGACACCAGCAACTCTGCCTTGTAGCCATTGCAAAATATTGTATGAAGACTGAGCATCTTTGTTATCATTCACAAAATCAAAAATCGTAGCATCCATACTACTGAATTTTCCACTGGATAATTCCTTGTCCAATTCTGCTTTTTTATCTACTTTTTTAGCAACAACTTGCACTTCTTCGATTAGAGTTTCTTCATTAGCTGTTTTCAAAGTCTGCTGATTTTTCTTGTTTTGAAGGGCTTTCGCAATAGCAGGATTTGAAGTTTGACCAGAATTTACCAACTGATAATTTGTTGACGGTAGATTACCTCTGTATGGAATATTCGAAACCAAAGATTGGAAGCTTATATTCAAATTGTCACTTTCTGAAACCTGTTTTTTATCTTTGTTAAGGTAATAAGAAATCGACAAAGGTTCATCAAAATAAATATTATCCAAATAGATAAATCCATTATCATCTGTTGTAACAGGAACAAAACTTTTGTCAGAATTTTCAGTTTTCAATAACAGATTGATATTTTTATTAGGCAAGAAACGCCCATTATTAGTCACTTTTCCTTTAAAAGAAAGATTTTTTTGAGGCTTATAAACAAAGTCTGGAATTTTTCCTGATAGGAGAGATTCCCAATCAAAACGTTTCCACTTTTCAGAAATTAACAGCGCATCAAAAGCTTCAGGATTTGCCGTTTTTTCAAAATATTGTGCCGGATTGAAAATAGAAGAAGTAAAATCTCCGGTTAACCATTTCGCACTCAATAAAGTGTTTTCATTTTTATTTTCAGAAGGCTGATTTTCTCTTACTAATACCGTATAATTTTTAAAATCATCATTCGGTTCGATATCAAAACTGTTGAAAGCTCGAGGTTCATTATTCAGTGAAAAATTCAAAGTTGGTTCGTCCAGATTCAGTTTTTTTGGATTGATGAAAAATAATCTTTGCGCTACCGGATTTTGTTTCTCATCAAAAATTGTAATATTCAAAACTGCAGTTTCATCATTGCTGACCTTTGTTGGGATAATGCTTGACGCTTCATTATTTGTCGTTTTTATATTCGCTCTGTAAACCATCTGATTATTGATGGTTCCAACAATCGAATAACCTTGCAAACCTTGTGGCAAAGCAGCTCCTTTGATTTGATAACTGATTCCTTTTGGGTCATTGACTAAGTGAAGATTGATTCCAGAATTAGCAACTGTTGGCAAAGCAATCGTTTGTTTTGCACCTTTATTATCTTCAACAATAACTTTATAAGTCTTACCAAATTTTGGCGTCATCGTAAAGATTCCAACATTTTTATCCAAACCTTTGAAAGTTGTTAATTTTTCATTTGGTTTCTCAGAATCTACAACATAACCGCTCCAACTTTCAGGCGGAATACCTTCGGAATAAACTCTTACCGCAAACTTAGTCATAATATTCTCGATAAAAGTTCCACTTTCTGGAAAAGCATTCGCAGTCCATTTTGTGTTTTTGGTTAAGGTTAATTTCTGTTCAGAGTTTGGGTTATAAATCGGAACTTGCTTCATAAAATTGAATTCCTCCGGAAAATTTGCCATCCAAGTTGTGTAAGCTCGCAAGTAGTATACATCTTCTTTCAAAGCTTCGGTTAAAGTGAAAGAACCGTCGCCTTCACCATTTTTCAGAGCAATTGTTCTTTTATCAACCAGATTTTTACTGTGGTCATACAGCTCCACAAATAGAGTACTAGAAATGGTTGAACGACTATAACCATTGAATACAAACGACTTGAAATAGATATTATCGCCAACAACATAATTGTCTTTGTCTAATAAAACGTAGACTTTTTCTTGTATATAATTTTGTTCCAGATTCTGGACGGCTTTGTCTATTTTGTCCTGCGCTTTAAACTGCATCATCCCAACAACATAAAGAAAAAATATAAATGATTTTCTCATACTAAAAGCTTCTAAATATTAATTTTAATTTCTCTCTGCAAATTAATTAAACAAAAGAAAACCCTCAACATTTGTCGAGGGTTTTATATTAATTTTAACAAGAATCGGATTAGATTCCGTTTACAATTTCATTAAGAGTTGCAGAAGGTCTCATTGCAGCATCAGTTTTGTCAAAATCTGGTCTGTAATAACCATCAATTTCCTGAGCTTTACCTTGAGAACCGATCAATTCTTCATTGATTTTGTTTTCGTTTTCTGTCAAAGCTTTTGCAACAGGAGTAAATTTAGCAGCGATATCAGCATCTTTAGTTTGATTTGCCAAAGCTTCTGCCCAATAAGTTGCCAAATAAAAATGTGAACCTCTGTTATCGATAGTTCCTAATTTTCTACCTGGAGATTTGTCTTCTGCCAAAAATTTAGCATTAGCTTCGTCCAAAGCATCAGCCAAAATCTGAGCTTTCGGATTATCTTGAGTCTGAGCCAAATGTTCCAAAGAAGCTTGTAACGCCAGGAATTCACCTAAAGAATCCCATCTCAAATAACCTTCTTCGATGAATTGCTCGATGTGTTTAGGAGCAGAACCACCAGCTCCAGTTTCGAACAAACCGCCCCCGTTCATCAATGGAACGATAGACAACATTTTTGCAGAAGTTCCTAATTCCAAAATAGGGAATAGATCGGTCAAATAATCTCTCAAAACGTTTCCAGAAACTGAGATAGTATCTTTACCTTCTCTTGCTCTCTTCAACGTTTCTGTCATTGCATCTTTCACATCCAGAATTCTGATATCAAGACCAGTTGTATCGTAATCTTTAAGATATTTCTCAACTTTTTTGATGATTTCTCTGTCGTGAGCTCTTGCTTTATCTAACCAGAAAATCGCAGGTGTATCAGATAATCTTGCTCTGTTTACAGCCAATTTTACCCAATCCTGAATTGGTGCATCTTTAGTTTGACACATTCTGAATATGTCAGATTTTTCCACTTTTTGTTCAAGCAACGTGTTTCCATTTTCGTCAAGAACTTTTACAGTTCCATCAGCTTCCGCTTGGAAAGTTTTGTCGTGAGAACCATATTCTTCAGCTTTTTGAGCCATCAAACCAACATTCGGAACAGAACCCATAGTTGTTGGGTCGAGTTTTCCGTTAGCTTTCATATCATCAATTGCAGCTTGATAAAAACCTGCATAAGAACGGTCTGGGATAATCGCAACCGTGTCATCTTCTGCACCATTTTTGTCCCACATTTTTCCGCCATTTCTGATTAATGCAGCCATAGATGCATCCACAATGATGTCAGAAGGAACGTGGAAATTCGTAATGCCTTTATCAGAATTTACCATTGCTACTTTTGGACCTTCAGCTAAAGCTTTATCAATATCAGCTTTGATTTCAGCTTCCTGAGGAATTCCAGTAATTTTATCGTAAAGATTTTGTAATCCGTTGTTTGGATTGATATCTAGTGATTTGAAAGTCTCCGCATATTTAGTAAATACATCTTTGAAGAAAGTCTCTACAATGGCTCCGAAAATAATTGGGTCAGAGATTTTCATCATCGTTGCTTTCAAATGCGCAGAAAGAATCACGCCTCTTTGTTTCGCCTCATCTATTGCTGTTTGAACAAAAGCTTTCAATGAATTAAGGTTCATTACAGACGAATCGATTACTTCACCAGCTTTAAGGTTTGCGAAATCTTTAAGAACTTTTTCAGAACCATCATTCCCGAAGAAAACAATCTTGAATTTAGAATCGTTTTCAACAGTTGTAGAAGTTTCAGTTCCATAGAAATCTCCGCTGGTCATATGCGCAACATCTGTTTTGCTGTCAGATGCCCAAGCTCCCATTTTGTGAGGATTTGCTTTAGCATAATTTTTAACAGCTTTAGGAGCACGTCTGTCAGAATTTCCTTCTCTTAGAACAGGATTCACGGCAGAACCTAGAACTTTAGCATATTTAGCTTTGATTGCTTTTTCTTCGTCATTTTTTGGTTCAGCAGGATAATTTGGAACTGCAAAACCTTTTGATTGTAATTCTGCAATCGCTTCGTCTAACTGCGGAACAGAAGCGGAAATATTTGGTAATTTAATAATGTTTGCTTCCGGAGTTGTTGCCAATTCTCCAAGTTCCGACAAAGCATCTCCGATTTTTTGGTCATCAGTCAAGAATTCTGGAAAGTTAGCCAAGATTCTCCCTGAAAGTGAAATGTCTTTTGGAACGATGTTAACGTCTGCAACCGAAGTAAAAGCCTTAACAATAGGCAAAAAAGAATGCGTTGCCAGCATTGGTGCTTCATCCGTAAGCGTGTAGATAATTTTTGATTTTTCTGACATTATAGTAGTTGATTTTATTTACTGTTTTTTCAAAACATACAAATTTAGTGATTTTTGTTAGATTTAAATAGTGATTTATGACATATCAAGTTAAAGATTTATTAAAATCAGAAATAATTTTTGGTCGGGATAAATCTAATATTAACTTTGAGGAAAATATAAAAACAATGTCACAAATTACATTCAAAGGAAGTCCGATTAATACCGTAGGAAGTTTGCCAAAAGTTGGAACTGTTGCTCAAGAGTTTACTTTAGTTGGAGCAGATTTATCGGAAAAGCATTTGGCAGATTACACAGGAAAAAAAGTATTGTTGAACATCTTCCCAAGTATCGACACAGGTGTTTGTGCTGCATCTGCAAGAGAATTCAACAAAGAAGCTAGTTCTTTGGAAAACACTGTTGTAATAAACGTTTCTAGAGATTTACCTTTTGCGTTAAATAGATTTTGTGCAGCAGAAGGTCTTGATAATGTAGAAGTTTTGTCAGATTTCAGAGGGAATTTTGGAGAAGATTATGGTGTGACTTTGGATGATTCTCCTTTGAGAGGATTATTGAGCAGAGCTGTTGTTGCTTTGGATGAAAAAGGAACAGTAATCTACACAGAACAAGTTCCGGAAATAGGACAGGAGCCAAACTACGAAGCTGCAATTGAAGCTTTGAAATAAACTTAATAAAATCTCCCTTATTAACGGAAAATCTGATATTTTAGATTTTCCGTTTTTTTATTCTTTCAATATACTAAAATCTGTTTACCAGCATCTTGCATTTTCTGAAATTTTCAACCTTGAAAAATGTTACATCTTATCTTTAATTTAATGAAACATCACTCAGAATAAAAAAATCAATTCTTAAAGCACTAAAAAAGCATCAGTTTATTTACCGATGCTTTCAAATTAATTATTGTGATTCAAATATTTTAGCTGCTTTTTTTCTGCATTTTCTTGTAAATGACATTGGACATTATCACACTAATTTCATAAAGTAAAACCAGTGGAAGTGCTGCTGCCATCATACTCAAAACATCAGCAGGAGTGATAATTGCTGCAACGACCATAATTAAAACAATAGCGTGTCTTCTATAGGTTCTAAGGAATTTTGGAGTGAGAATGCCTATTGATGTCAAGATGTAAACAGCAATCGGGAAAAGAAAAACCACACCCATTCCCAATGTTACTTGTAAGAACAGAGTAGTATAATCTGACAAGTCAAATAACTGAACAATATTATCTGAAACTTTGAATAATAAACCGAAGTTGATGGCAAAAGGTAAAATCAAGAAATAACCAGTCAAAACGCCAGTCATAAACAAGATCCAAATCGCATTGATATAAAAAATCGAATTCTTTTTCTCATTCGGCATCAGAGCAGGACTGATAAATTTCCAGATTTCCCAAACGATATAAGGAAAACCCAAAACAGCACCTGAAAAGATGGAAACCGCCATCATCACATTGAATTGCTGAAACAACTGCTTCTGTTGAACACTAAATTGTGCTGGCAGAATAAAACTGTCATTTCCCGTCAATTCTCTGGAAAAATGATTCACAATTCTGAAAGTCAAAAAATCATTTCTGGTAGGACCAAAAAAAATATGATCCATTACCCAATTGATATTAAAACCGACAATAATCGCTAGAATAACAATTGCTAGAATAGATCTTACAAGATGCGCCCTTAGTTCTCCAATATGTCCCAAAAACGACATTTCCTTTTCTTCACTCATAGTTTGATTATAGAAAAAATCAGAGCACGAAATTACGGAATTTTTAGTTTAATCGATATTTAACAATAAATTAAAAATAACTGATTATTTTTTATATTTTTAAACTTATAAATTTAATATTAAATATTTTATTAGGTTTAATTTTCCAAATTCTGTGGAATAAATTTTGTTTGTTGTGCTAACATTATGAATAGATATTTAGTTAAAGTTTGTTTTATTTTCTTTTCTGGTTTGTTGTCTGCCCAAGTAGGAATTCAGACCAGTCAAGTTTCGTCTTCTGCAGCTCTAGAAATTAACACGAATAATTTGGCAACTGGAAGTAAGAAAGGATTTCTAGGACCAAGAGTTGCACTGGCAAGTAATACTGACACGACTACTATTCCTAGTCCTGCAGTTGGTTTGCTAGTTTATAATACGGTAGATGCAGGAACTTACCCTTCTAATGTATTTGCTAACAGATATTATTTTTGGAATGGTACACAGTGGGTAGATCTTGGTTTGACATCGGCTTTACAAAATTATTTATCTAATAAAATATATAGTCTTAATTCAAAATCTACGCAGAATTTAACATATTCAACCATCAATAATACAAGCGAAACCAATGGCGGGATTCCGGTTTCTTTTGCAGATGGAGATGTTGCTATCAGTACAGGAAATATCGTTACTAAATCGGGAGATGTTTTCACCATCAATGTCACAGGACTTTATGAGGTTTCTGCTTATGTTAATTATAATCCCAATCGTACTACCATTGCCGGAACACAAAGAGGAACTTTCCTTAATTTAAAACTTCAAAGATCTACAGATAATGGCACAACTTGGGCAGATGTGATTGGAAACAGAACGGCTTGGGGTGTAAAAGCGACTAATTATTTGAAAACAGCTATTTTGATTTCAACACCAATTTCGCTCACAGCTGGTCAAAAATTAAGATTAGTGGTTCAAAATCCTTTCGGAATTACAGATGAATCAGCTTTGCACGGAGAAAATAATACAACAAGTCCAGTTCCCACAATAACAACTTCAACCAAAATACCCATTTCCAAAAGCTTAACAATGATACTTTTAGATTATGATTTACAATAGATTATTCAATATATCAAAAACAACATTTTTTGCTTTCTCGGCGTTAATATTGTCAGGGAAATTATCTGCACAGGGCGTTGGAATTGGAACAGCAACTCCGAATTCTTCTGCACTTTTAGATTTGGATGTCAGCTCTTTGGCAAGCAATAATAAAAAAGGTGTTTTGATTCCCCGCGTTGCACTGCAAAACAAAACTGATGTAGTTACCATTGCAAGCCCGGCGGTTGGATTAATTGTTTATAATACAACCAACTCTGCAACAGATTCAGCGATTGAAGCCAATACATTTTATTTCTGGAATGGAACCAATTGGATTGATGTTTCTACTACTGAAAAAGTGAAAAAAAACTTGTACGCACAGATTTTTATTGTTGCAAATACGGGAATGCAGGCTTTGGATAAGACCAATTTTAATAATGGAAATAGCATTGTTGTAAATTTCGATGCATCTGCTACTGGAGCTATGAAAGTAGATGTTGGAAACCGAGTTTCTCTGGCTAATAATAATTTCAAGATATTATCATCGGGAACATTTGAAATTACAGGTTATGTTGGTTACAATCCTTGGGTTCAAACAAATTGTACAACAAATGCAACTGAGGCTACTTGCGTCGCAGCTTTGGATTTTATTGTTCAAAGATCTACTAACAATGGAACTACTTGGACGCAAATTGCAAAATCGAGTACAACTTGGGGCGTAGGCACAGGTGACAGAAACAGATCCGTAATGGTTGCACCGTTTGTCATTGCACTTAATGAAAATGATTTGATCCGAGCAGTTGTTATAAAAGGATCAACCTCTAATCACGGAACCAACCCGTCTACCAGTACTTTGAATCTGGAAGCGGGAACGGGCTTGGCTTATTCAAGATTATTAAGATTTCAAAAACTTAATTAAGAGATTTATTTAAAAATTAATTTCACTCATTATGAGATTATATAATTTATTAGCAGCATTATTATTCACATCTGGATTTTCGCAAGTAGGGATTGGAACCACAACACCACACTCTTCAGCTATTTTAGACATTACTTCTACAAACAAAGGCTTACTGCTTCCGAGAGTTAATCTTACGGGAACTAATGATAATACAACTATTACTAATCCTGCAAACGGACTTTTGGTTTTCAATTTAGCAGCAGCTGGTTCCGGTACAACAGCGGTTTCTGCCAATTCGCTGTATTTTAGACAGAATTCTCTTTGGCAAAAATTTACTACCAGTTCAGAAATCAATGTAGGGTCAGCTTCTAACCAATATGTTTTGAGTTCTGTAAACAATCAATCATTAACGGCAACTCAGCTTACAAGTGTCAATAGTAGTGAAACTTTTGATGTTCCAGTTACTTGGTTGGCAAATGAGATTTTGATTGATGATCCTACTGATATTGAACTTCAAAGCAATAATCAAACTTTTATAATCAAACAAGCTGGTAATTACAGGTTACTGGCCAACTTTACATTTAGTCCAAAAAGAAATGTAACAACAGATAACTCCAACTATTCTTATGTGACGATTTCAGTTGCTCAATCGAAAGATAATGGAACAACTTGGACACCGGTTTTAGGAACAGCAATGCCTTATGACAATGGTTCTTCAAATCAAACTCAAACCTTGATTCTTCCAAGAACAATTTTGGCTTTTAATCAGAATGATTTGATTAGAATTTCGATTGCTAAGCCAGGAAGCACAACTCCGGCTTATGGAACCGGAGCAGGAATTGTTGCAAAAGCAACGGGCGATATTACGAAGTTATTCCGAGTGAGAAGGATTAATTAATGCCTTCGTCTAATAATGTATGGATGTCTATTATTCCGTAATATTTTCCGTTATCTGTCACTATTAATTGACCAATATTGAATTGTTTCAAAATCTGCATAGCTTCTTTTGCTAATTGATTTTTATCGATGGATTTTGGGTTTTTACTAATGATGTCAGAAGCTTTAACTTTAGAGATATCATCTTGATTGAGTAGCATTCTTCGGATATCGCCATCAGTAATTACACCCAATATATTTTCGTTTTCGATAACGACCGTAATTCCGTGTTTGGAACCGCTGACAGAAATAATTACATCTCTGATTCCTGATTCTGGCGAAACTTCCGGCTTATTCTGAGAAACAAATTGTTCTACTTTTGCCGTTAGGTTTTTACCGAGGCTTCCACCTGGATGAAATTTAGCAAAATCTATATCTTTAAATCCGTTCAGTTCCATCAAGCAAACTGCTAAAGCATCGCCAAGAGCCATTTGAACAGTGGTTGAACTGGTAGGAGCTAGTTTGTTTGGGCAGGCTTCTTTTTCTACGTGAGTATTTAGAATAATGTCAGAAGCTTTTCCCAATTTACTTTCGGGATTTCCAGTCATTCCAATCAAAGCAGACGAATATTCTTTGAGGAAGGGTAGGAGATTCACAATCTCGGGCGAATTTCCGGAATAAGAAATACATAACACGACATCCTGTTTCTGAATCACACCAAGATCGCCGTGGATAGCTTCTGCAGCGTGAAGGAATTGTGAAGGTGTTCCTGTGGAATTTAACGTAGCTACAATTTTGTTAGCAACATGCGCAGATTTTCCTATTCCAACAATGATTAATTTCCCTTTGGCTTCATTAATAGTTAAAACGCTTTTTATGAAACTGTCATCCAATCTGTTTCTGAGATTGTTCAACTCACTAATTTCTATATCCAGCGCCAGATGGGCGTTTGCTATTATCTCTTTTGGATCCAAAATTTTAAAGTATTTAATTATTTTTTTTAATAATATTTATTTTGTACCTTCACGCTAATAATTTAACAGAGCAAAATGAAGTTTTTTAGCTTCATTTTTTTATCCCTAAAAGTCAGGATTAACCATTAATGTATAACCTTTCAATAAAATGCAAATTTAGCAAACTATATTAAAGGATGGACACAAAAGACATCAACTTATCTGCTGAACTCAAAAAATATTTCGGATTTTCAAAATTCAAAGGTCAGCAAGAGCAGATTATACAAGAACTTCTCGGCGGCAAAGATATATTTGTTTTGATGCCGACTGGTGGTGGAAAATCACTTTGTTATCAGCTTCCGGCATTGATTTCTGAAGGAACAGCGATTGTAGTTTCACCATTGATAGCCTTGATGAAAAATCAGGTAGATGCTGTCAACGGTTTATCTTCGGACGATGGCGTTGCTCACGTTCTGAATTCTTCTCTTAATAAAACCCAGACCAAACAGGTGATGGATGACATCACAGCTGGTAAAACCAAATTGCTTTACGTAGCTCCAGAATCTCTTATCAAGGAAGAATATCTTGAATTTCTAAAAGCCGTAAAAATATCTTTCGTTGCGATAGATGAGGCACACTGTATTTCGGAATGGGGACACGATTTCCGTCCAGAATACAGGAATCTGAAAGGTATAATTGATAAAATTGCAGCTGTTCCTGTTATCGCATTAACGGCTACTGCAACACCTAAAGTTCAGGATGATATTCAAAAAACTTTGGGAATGAATAATGCTTTGGTTTTCAAGGAAAGTTTTAACAGAGCTAATTTGTTTTACGAAATCCGTCCGAAAGTCAATGTAGATAAAGAGATTTTAAGATTCATCAATCAGCATAAAGGAAAATCAGGAATCGTTTATTGTCTTAGCAGAAGAAAAGTGGAAGAATTTGCTCAGCTTTTACAGGTTAATGGAGTGAATGCTTTGCCTTACCACGCAGGATTGGATCAAAAACTAAGAGTGGCTAATCAGGATAAATTCTTGATGGAGGAAGCTGATGTGATTGTTGCTACTATAGCATTCGGGATGGGAATTGATAAACCGGATGTTCGATTTGTAATTCATTATGATATTCCCAAATCTTTGGAAAGTTATTATCAGGAAACTGGTCGAGCAGGACGAGATGGTGGAGAAGGTCATTGTTTGGCTTTCTACGATCCAAAAGATATTGAGAAATTAGAAAAATTTCTGGCTCAGAAACCAGTTTCGGAAAGAGAAATTGGTCTTCAATTGTTGAATGAAGTTGTTGGTTATGCAGAAACTTCGATGAGCAGAAGACAATATTTGCTTTATTATTTCGGAGAAAAATTTGATCCAATAAATGGCGAAGGTGCTTTGATGTGTGATAATTCACAAAATCCACCAAAACTAAAAGATGCAACTCAAGACTTGAAAAAAGTTTTGGAAATGATAAAGTCTTTGGGTGAAAAGTTCCGCACAAAAGATTTGATTTCCATAATTGCTGGTAAAGAATCTGCGGTTACAAAATCTTATAAATTAGAACAGACAGAATTTTTCGGATTTGGGAAAGCTGAAAGTGACAATTATTGGAAATCTATTATCAGACAGGCTACTGTTCAGGATTTCCTTAGAAAAGATATAGAAACTTATGGTGTTCTAAAAATTTCTGAAAAAGGTAATCAAGTTGTAAACGGTAGTTACAACGAATCTTTTCTAATAGCGGAAGACAGAACTTATGATCTCAACCAGATCAAATCAAAAGCAGATAGCGAGCAGGTTCAAACCCAATCTGGAGGCGGGTTGGATCAATTATTATTTGATCAACTAAAAGAACTTCGTAAAACTGTTGCTAAAAAACACGGCATTCCACCTTACACGGTTT
>DFXK01000010.1:2295-65333 GCA_002383165.1 Flavobacteriales bacterium UBA4110 | reverse complement strand
TGTGGGTCCTGAGGGATTCGAACCCCCGACCCTCTGGGTGTAAACCAGATGCTCTGAACCAACTGAGCTAAGAACCCTCTAATTCTCTTTTAGAGTGGTGCAAATATACAACTTATTACAATATTCACAAATTTTTTCCTAAAAAATCTCCCACTACAAAGTTGCTTCCGCCTATAAAAATCATTTCCTCTTTTTTACAATTCTGTTTTGCAGCAACATAGCCTTCCTGAACAGAGTCGAAAATTTTATAATTTAATTTAGATTTTTTCAATAAGTTGTCATAATCTTCCGGATGCCTCCCTCTTCCCACGCTTGGTTTTACAAAATAGAACTGAGCTTCCGAAGGTAACATTGGAATCACATCATCGATTTTTTTATCATTGACGAATCCTAAGATGATATGTTTTGATTGAGCGTATTCATTCAGTTGCTTGAATACTTCTTCCAATCCTGCTTGATTGTGTGCTGTATCACAAATTGTCAACGGATTTTTTGAAAATTCAAACCAACGGCCGATGAAGTTTGTGTTTTGATGAACATTCAGAAGTCCTGATTTTACATCATCATCAGAAATATTAATTGCTTGATTCCTTAATTCATTAACCAAAGCCAAAACTACCCGGATGTTTTTCTTCTGATAATTTCCTTTTAAATCTGAAACTAAATCAGTTTTAATACCAGTTGCATCGATATAATCCGCGTTAATTTCGAAGGCTTTTTGTTTAATAATTTCTTTTACAACAGGATTTTTGTCACCGGAAATAATTGTAATATTTTCCTTTACAATTCCCGCTTTTTCTTTTGCAATTTCTTCGATTGTGTTTCCCAAAATATTCTGATGGTCCAACTGAACATTTGTAATAGCTGAAACCAAAGGTTTGATGATGTTTGTCGAATCCAATCGGCCGCCCAAACCCACTTCGATAATTGCAAAATCAACTTTTTGCTGATAAAAATATTCGAAAGCCATTATCGTCGTGAATTCAAAAAAAGAAGGACGAATTTCTTCCGGCAAATGTTTCAGTTTTTGGATGAAATCGTAAACAAATTGTTTGTCACAATTTTTTCCATTGATTTTGATTCTTTCTGTAAAATCAATCAAATGCGGCGAATTGTAAAGTCCGGTTTTGTAGCCTGATTCTTGTAAAACCGAAGCCAGCATATTGCTTGTAGAACCTTTTCCGTTGGTCCCGCCAATGTGGATGGTTTTGATTTTATCTTGTGGATTTCCGAAAAAATCGCACAATTTTTTGATGTTGTCAAGTCCTGGTTTGTAGGCTTTTTCGCCATCAATTTGGTAGTTCGGAGTCTGAACAAAAAGCCAATCTACAGCTTTCTGATAGTCTTTTGTGGTCATAGTATGAAGTGAAATACAAATTTAAGATAACAAAAAGAATTCTATTTAAAATGTTGAAAAATTTCTGTTTGGGTAGACAGGTGATAAAATTGGCAAAACTGCGCCCCGGATGGAACGGCATGTTTGAGCTCTTTTTATTTTTTTGCGGAGGAAAGCGTGGGAAAAAATAAAAAAGCGAGTAGTGACAGCCGGAAATGGCGCCCAAATAAGTTAAAAAACAATCGAGTAAGTTCCCTGAGAAATATTCTGTGATTTTTTTGCTTTTACATATTGTTTCATCCAGATAACGGCGGCTGTGATGTTACAAGGGTCTTTAATTCCGCTGCTTCGTCCTGCATTGGTTACGGTTCCGTTTTTATCAACCGTGAAAAACATTACCAATTGGCCTTTGGTTTTGCAATTGTGCGCAGGAAGTTTTCCAGCTTTCCCCATTGTTCCAGGAATGAAACCTGTAAGAATTCTGTCTTTCCCGATTTTAGTGATTTTATCATCTTTAGAATCAGAATCTGTCACTCTGAGCGGAGTCGAAGAGTCGTCTTTTTTTGCAAGTTTCTTATCTTCTTTCTCCGTTTTTGGAGCTTCCTTCTTTTCTTCTTTTACTGCGGGCGTTTCTTTTGCTAGAGCCACCGTGTCTGGAGGTAAAACTTCAACGTCTGGCACATATATTTCCGGTTTTACGATAGAATCTGCTTTGGGTTCTTCAATCGGTTTTGGAGTTTCTACAATAACAGGTTTTGTTTGTTCAGAAGCTTTGTAATAAAGAGAATTGAACAAAAATAAAAGCACAAAAAATAACAATGCAACTACATAAAACGCAATTGGCAATCCGGATAATTTTTTTGTTCTTCTTCTGAATTCCATCTTAAGAAGGTTTGTTGATGATGTCTAAAAACTCATTGGTATGATACTGAATTTTCATCAATAGATAATCAACTTTTCCAACCAAAATATTATGAAAAATATACGACAAAAATCCAACGATAAGACCAACAGCAGAAGGTGCTAAAGCTTTATAGAAATTAGCAGCTAAAAGGTTTTGCGCTATCACAGTATCAGTTTTTGATAAAGTTCCGAAAGTCGAAGCCAAAATCAAAACACCGCCAAGAAGTCCCAACATTGGAGCAGCACCAGAAAGTGTTGCCAAATAATTGATATTTTTTTCAGCTTTGTTGAGTTCTATTTGAGCGTGAGTTTCCATTGCGTTGGCAATTTCGCTCACAGGTCTTCCCAATCTGGAAAGCCCCTTTTCTACACTTCTGGATTCTGGCGAATTATCCCTTCTGCAAAAATCTACTGCAGATTGTATTCTGCCATCGTTCAGAAGGTCGTTTACGTTTTTCAGAAGATAAGGATCAACTTGATTTTCTCTGTTGAGCGCATATAATTTCTGTCCAAAAAAAACAATGGCTGCAATTCCCGAAAATATAAGGATGATGATAAGAGAAACGCTCAGTAAGCCTCCACCAAAAAGGAATTCCCAAATAGAAATATTTTGATTTGCCATAGTTTTGTATGTTATTTTATAGTTTCAAATTTATGAATTAGTTGATGATTAATCCGAATAGATTATGAAGGAATTTACGAAAAATGGTTATTAATAGGAATTTTAAAAAGTAATCTTATAAGTTCCTTTGGACGAGACATTTGCAGATTCTGCTTTCACGTATTGTTTTACCCAACTTATTGCGGTGCTTACCACGCAAGGGTCTGAGATACCACTTTGTCGTCTAGCAGAAGTGACTTTTCCGGATTTGTCTACCGTGTAAGAAATGGTGATGCTGCCGCTTGCAGAACAGTTGTGGTTGGGCTGCGATCCGCCTCGTCCCATCGTTCCCGGGATGAATCCGGTTAATTTCCTATCAATTCCGATTAAGCTATTTCCATCGCCATCTCCGCCAAGTGGGTCACCATAATTTCCCAGTCCTATTCCGTTTCCTTGAGAGCCGGATTTTGTTCCTCGTCCTTTCAATAGATTTCCGATTGCGGCATTCCCTTTCCCATCTCCAGTTGCATTTTCTTTTTTGATGTCGCCTTTTACGACAGACTTACCGGTTGTATTTTTGGTTGAGTTGGCTGCAGTGTTAGGGTTGGGTTTATCTGTTGATTTTTTGGCAGTTACGGGCTGTTCTTTTATCCTGGTTGGTGTAGGAACTACATTGTCAGGAATATCTTTATCAACTTTTTCTTTAGAGATTTTGACCGTTTCTGTAATGATATCTTTTTCCTCTTTTTTATCAATAATCGGAGCGGGACTTCCTGCTTCTTCCTTTGGCTCATCTACGCCATTTCCATTTCGGTTATCGCCGTAGTTAATGCGCATTTCCGTAAGTTCCACAGGAATGATCCTTTCACTATTTACAGCCTTTTTTTTAGGAGCTTTGATGACATTTGCAGGAATAAAGAAAATAATCAGAAAAATAAACATCCCGACTACAAGTGCTTTAGTCAGCGTATATTCGTAATGTTTACGGAATTCGTAAGCACCATAAGCTTTATGCCGGTCTTCAAAAACGATATCATCCAAATCCTGATACATCCCAATCAAGTATTTTCGTTATAATTAGTTTTATAACGAATCGTAAATATAATTATTATTTTTTGGATACGGATTAATCGTCTATTTCGATGTCGTCCTGACGAAAGTTGCACTTGAGCTTAAAAGGAATAGGCTCTTCGGATCCTGTGTAAAAATCCGTAATATTACCTTTCCAGCAAAGCTCCAGCTCATCTTTGTCATTTTTCGAAAAGCTCAGATCATTATCATAGAGAAAAGCTTCATCATCGTCATAGAGGTCAACTTCTGTGTAAGTGTCTTCTTCTGTGTCGTCTACAAGAAAAGTTTTTCCTTCCAGTTCAGATTCCGCTATTGGGAACTCGGAAATGTTAAGCGATAATTGTGGAAATTGGTATTGTAAGGAATCGTCATCCACATGTTCCAGAGAATCATCCGTGATGATTTCTACTTCCAAGAAATTCTGGGCATTAAGATAAACGGATTTGCAATAGGTGTTTCTGATAAAATATTTCAGAGTTTCTTCCGGATGATAGATCTTTAATATTCCTTTCATTATAAGGATATTGAGTTTTTGATAATTTAAATTGTGCTTAACAAAGATAAAAATTTGGTTGAATTTGAAAAATTTTTGTGGGTTATTTTTATTAATAGTTTTAAGAAAAGATAAATTATAGAATTAGTATAACTTATTAATTGTTGTGCTGGTGGATGGAAGCCGAAAATGCATTTTAAATCTTATCTTTACAATATCAAATCTATATTGAATGACGCATCTGTGTAAAATTATATGTGTAGCCATCTTGGCTTATTGCTTCTTTTCTTGCAAAAAAGATGATTCTCCGGTAATGAAAACGACCATAAGTTCAGCCACTTCTGAACTCGATTCTATCGCATCTAATTATTATGAGGAATATTTGAAATTTTACCCTTTGGAAGCTACTTCGCAGGGTGACGATAGGTATAATGATATGCTTCCGGATAATCTCAACCAGGATTTCATCAAAAAAGAAATTGCTTTCTATAATTCGGTATATAATCGGCTTAAGTCAATTGATTATAATAATCTGGATGATGACCAGAAAGTTGTTTTTGATGTTTTGGAATATACATTGATTGACAAACAAGAACGTTATGCTTATCATCCCGAATATATTCCTTTCACACAGTTTGATGGTCTGCCGTTGACTTTTCCGATGTTGGGAAGTGGAACAGGAATTCAGCCTTTCAAAACAGAAAAAGATTATGATAATTGGTTGAAAAGAGTTGATGAATTCCCAATTTGGATGGATTCTGCAATTGAGAATTTTAGATTAGGAATTAAAAATAATGTGGTTCTTCCAAAATCATTAGTCCTAAAAATGATTCCACAAATGAAAGCTGAAGAAATCACGACTTTCGAAATCGATAAAAATATTTTTTACGGTCCTATAAAAAATCTTCCGAAAGATTTCAAACCGGTGACTGCTAACAAATATGCCAAGCTTTACCAAGATGCTATCAAGAATAAGTTGATTCCTGCCTATCTGAAAATGGCTGATTTTTTAGAAAAAGAATATTTGCCAAAAGCTAGAACGACAGATGGTTATGATGCATTGCCAAATGGTAGTAAGGTTTATGCTTATTATGTCAAAAGCTGGACTACAACGGATAAAACACCGGATGAGATCCATAAAACCGGATTGGAAGAAGTAGCAAGAATCCGTAAAGAAATGGAAAAAGTGAAAGCTCAAGTTGGATTCCAAGGTTCTTTGGAAGAATTTCTGAATCATGTGAAAACCGACCCAAAAGCAATGCCTTATAAAACTTCGGCCGAAGTATTGGCAGGCTTCCAATCAATTTTGGACAAAATCACGCCGAAGTTGAAAACGATGTTCAACGTTACGCCTAAAACACCTTTCGAAATCCGTCAAACCGAAAAATATAGAGAAGCCAGCGCCAGTGCAGAATATATCCAAGGAAGTGCCGATGGAAAACGTCCAGGGATTTTTTATATGCCGATTCCTGACCCAACAAAATTCAATGTGACATCCGGAATGGAGTCTCTTTTCCTGCACGAAGCGATTCCCGGACATCATTATCAGATTTCTTTGCAACAGGAAAACACCAAATTACCAAAGTTTATGAGATTCGGTTGGATTGGTGCTTACGGCGAAGGTTGGGCATTGTATTGCGAATCTTTAGGTTCAGAGTTTGGGCTTTATACAGATCCTTATCAAAAAATGGGTTCTTTGAGTGATGAGATGTTGAGAGCAGTTCGTCTTGTTATTGATACAGGGATCCACACAGGACAAATGTCTCGCGAAGAAGCGATTAAATATTTCTTAAGCAATGTCGCTTATGACGAAGCTAGTGCAATAGCAGAAGTGGAGCGATATATGGCTTTGCCTGGACAAGCTTTGAGTTACAAAACCGGAGCAATGAAAATCAGAGAATTAAGAAATAAGTACCAAAATGAGCAAGGCAATAAATTTAATCTGGCTTCTTTCCACGATGAAGTTTTGAGCCAAGGTTGCCTTCCTCTGGAAGTTTTGGAAAGAAAAATGAATCTTTGGTCGAAAGGTGTGAAGCAATGAGCAGGCATATCAAAAGAAGACTAAGGCAAACTAAATATATCTTTTATCAGGAAACGCTTGTTGATTTCAAAGACCATTTTTGGTCCTTTCTTGGCGCTTTTTTCGGAATTGGATTGATTGCTTTTTTGCAGTCTCAACATTTCTCAGAGATTGAAAATATTTTTCTAATTGGTTCATTTGGCGCATCAAGCGTTTTGATTTATGGCGCTGTAAATAGTCCTTTAGCACAACCCAGAAATCTGATTGGCGGACACGTTTTATCAGCTTTAGTTGGTGTTACGGCTTATAAATTCTTACCAGATATTCTTTGGTTGAATGCTTCTATTGCAGTCGCTTCTTCTATTGTTGTGATGCAAATTACCAAAACAATGCATCCTCCAGGTGGCGCAACCGCTTTGATTGCAGTTCTTCCATCAGACAAAATTCAAGAATTGGGATATTGGTATGCTTTGTCGCCTGTTTTGAGTGGCGTTCTGATTTTGTTAATTATGGCTTTGATTTTCAATAATATTCCGAAAGGAAGAAAATATCCGCATCACATCAAGCAAACCAAATATTACCATATGAGGAGAATGCTGAAGAATAAAGATTAAGTTTTTTCTGGAAACAAAAGCTTCGGAATAAAATCGTTTTCCTTGTTACCTCTCGCTGGCGAATATTCTCTTCCGTAAAAAATAATCTGAAGATGAAGCTTATTCCAAACATTTTCATTCCAAAGATTTTTTGCGTCTCTTTCGGTTTCTATAACGTTTTTTCCTGAGGTTAATTTCCATTGTGTCATCAATCTATGGATATGTGTATCAACCGGAAATGCAGGAAAACCAAACCCTTGGCTCATCACCACAGAAGCTGTTTTGTGACCAACACCGGCCAGACTTTCCAATTCTTCATAAGTTTGTGGTACTACAGAATTGAATTTTTCCACCAAGACTTCTGCCATTTTTTTAAGGTTTTTCGCTTTGGAATTGGCAAGTCCGATTTCTTTGATGAGTTCCTTGATTTCTTCCACGCTCAGCTTAGCCATTTTCTCAGGCGTGTCCGCGACAGCAAAAAGTTTTGGTGTAATTTGGTTCACTTTTTTGTCCGTCGTTTGTGCAGAGAGTGCGACTGCAACCATCAGCGTATAAGCATCTTTATGGTCTAGAGGAATCGGAACTTCGGGATATAATTTTTCTAATTCTTCCTGAACAATCTGCGCTCTTTGCTTTTTCGTCATTTTGATGCTAAATTTGTAACACAAAAATAAAAATTATGTTGAAGGTTGGCGATTCTTTACCGGAATTTGTTGGAACAAATCAAAACGGAGAACAAATTGATTCTCAAAAACTGAAAGGCAAAAAATTAGTTGTTTTCTTTTATCCAAAAGCAAGCACGCCAGGTTGTACGGCAGAAGCTTGTAATCTGAGAGATAATTATTCGGTTTTGAAGAAGAAAGGCTATCAATTACTTGGGGTCAGTGCAGATTCTGTAAAGCGTCAGAAAAATTTCAGTGATAAAAATGAGTTGCCATTTGATGTCATTGCAGATGAGAACCACGATATCATTGACAAATTTGGAGTTTGGCAGTTGAAGAAATTTATGGGGAGAGAGTTTATGGGAATTGTGAGAACGACTTTTGTTTTTGATGAAAATGGAATTTGTAATCAGGTGATTGATCAGGTGAAAACCAAAGACCACGCTGCGCAGATTTTGGAATAGAAATTAGCAAAACTCTCTACCAGATTTTACAGATTCCTCAGATGAAAAATTCGCAATATCTTCCTAATCTGCGAGACTTTTTTATCTAATCGGAATCCAAATCTCTTCTTCCGCAGAATCATCATTCGGATTATAATCCTCTCCAAAAATCTCAAAATGTGGACGATTATCAACTTCAAATTGATTTTCTGGAATGACATTTTGGAATATATATCGGAAAATTTCTGGTCCGTGTTCCGCTTTTCCTTGATAATTGAAAACAAGATATTTTCCACTTTCTAATTCGAAGCGTTCAAAATCATTAGGAATATTATTGAAATCAGAAACTTCCGCCAATGCATATTTTCTGAAAGTTTGATTTGCTGTAAAATTCTCGGGATAGATTTGAAGTGAGAATAATTGGTTGGAAGTTTGGTTAACAATTTCATTTCTTCTCATCATAAATTTCTTCCAGACAATCTGTGTTTTATCGTCCCGAAAAGAAGTTGTAATGCTGAAGCCAATCAATTTCTTCGGTTCAATGATTGCGATGCGATAAGGTATTTCAAATCTAGTTTTCATAATACATCAGCTCAACTACATCCTCAGGAATGGTTACCATTTTTTGAAACTTCAATCCTAATCTTTCGATTAATTTTTGTGAAGAGAAATTATCTTTCGTTGTAATCGCTGAGATTTTATGAACCCCGAAGTCTGTAGCGGCAACTTCTTTCAGTTTATTGGCAGACTCATAGGCGTAGCCTTTTCCTTCATATTTTTCGAGAAAAGAAAAACCGATATCGAGGACATCGAGACCTTCCCTTTCAAAAATCCCGACTGCACCAATTTTTGTATTGTCCTCTTTCAGAATCACAACATAATTTCCGAATCCCAATTTTTCGATTTGCGGAATAAATCGACTCTTGATGTAATTTTCTGCATCTTCTTTCGTGCGGAGATTCCGGTCACCAATGTATTGGATAAATGATGGCATATTGTACAATTCGAGGAAAAAATCTGCGTCTTGCTCTTCGGCAGGTTTTAAAATCAGTCTGTCGGTTTCGTAGCTGTTCATTCATCAAAAATATAAATTTTAAGGTACGATAACTGTAAAAACGTAAGCAAAAAGATTCACTAATAATACAACGCCATATAAAACATTGGTCTTTCCTCTGTTCAATGAAAGCATAACGGTGTAAAGCGATAATCCGAGCAGGATCATAGATTTCGTATCTAGCCCTAAAACCAAGGGCAAATCAAAAATAATACAAACTACGGCTACGCAAGGAATCGTGAGACCAATGCTTGCCAAGGCAGAGCCAAGCGCCAGATTAAGACTCGTCTGGAATTGGTTTCTTCGGGCAGCTTTTATGGCAGCCAATCCTTCCGGAAGTAATACAACAGCTGCAATGATAACACCGACAAGTGATTCTGGAGCGCCAAAGCTCTGAACGACATTTTCAATCTGCGGAGAAAGAGATTTGGCCAAAAATACGACAACGCCCAAACAGAGAATTAAAAATAATAAACTAATGAAACTGGTGAGGTTGGAAGGCGGTTCTGCGTGCGTATCTTCATCACCGTCTGGAAGAAAATAGTTCCTGTGACGGACCGTCTGAACCATTAAAAAAGTGCCGTAAATGACAAGCGCAGCTACTGAGAAAAAAATGAGTTGAGAATTATTGAAAGAAGGCGTTATCTCACTGGTAGTATAGTTAGGTAAAATTAAAGTCATCACCACAATGGCGACCAAGCCTATTAAAGCCATATTTCCAGAGGACCGTGCAAAAAACTGTTCTTTGAATTTTACACCGCCAACCAGCAGGCAAGCGCCAAGTATCCCATTCAGGATTAGCATTATCGCAGCGAAAACCGTATCTCTTGGTAATGTTGCGGTCTGGTTTCCGCCGGCCATCATCAGTGAAACAATGAGTCCAACTTCCAGAACAGTTATACAAATCGCGAGAATAATGGTTCCGAATGGTTCGCCTACTTTATGGGCAACAACTTCTGCGTGATGAACTGCCGAGAGAACAGCCGCAATTAGTAATAAACCTCCTAATGCTGCCATAAGCGGACTGTCATCCGTGACACCAAGCAAATAATAGAGCAATGATAAAACCGGGAAAATATAAGACCAATGAAATAATGTTTTTAAACTCATAAAAATGATTTCTCTAATTTACAAAAAAATTATGAAAAAGTTTTTTAGAAGTACATCCAACAAAAAAGCCACCAAATTTTGGTGGCTCGTTAGATTTTCGATGATAGGTTATTTTACCAAAGTTAATTCGCTGATAAGTCTAGTTGCACCGGCATATTTGTCGATAATCCAAAGTACATAACGAACATCCACATTGATGGTTCTCTGCAATTTTGGTTCGAACACGATATCGCCGCTCAAAGCTTCGCTGTTTCCATCGAACGCTAGACCAATCAAATGACCGTTTCCATCGATGATTGGTGAACCAGAGTTACCGCCTGTGATGTCATTATTAGACAAAAAGTTAATTGGCATAAATCCACCTTTCTTATCCGCATATTGACCGTAATCTTTTTTCTTAGCAAGATCCAGAACTTTCTGAGGCAGGTCAAACTCTTCGTCGCCTTTTTTGTATTTGGCAACCATTCCGTTAATATCGGTGTAATAGTTTTCCTTGATGCCTTTATAGTTTCTGTCCGCTCTTTCAGGCAATGTTTCGATTGTTCCGTAAGTTAATCTCATCGTAGAGTTAGCATCCGGATAGAATTTTTTCTCTGGTTGCGCTTTTCTAAGTCCATCTAAGAAAAGTCTGCTGTTTTTTGCAAAATTCTCATCAACTTTAGAATATTTTTCCAATCCTAATTTCTGGTCTTCAACAATTCCGTTGGCGAATTGTCTTAGTTTATCAGCATCAATTTTCAGTCTGTCAGGATTTTCTACGAAAGCTAAAGCTGATTTTTTATTAGCGAAAATAGATTCATAAGCCAAAGTTGAAAGATTATTTACATCTGCAGCCAAAATAGTAGGAGACGCAAATTCTTTCGCAACTCTTGTTTTGTAAAGAGAAGTGAGAGCCACTAACATATCGCCTTCAACATTATCGTGGAAACCATCGTAAGCTTTTTCGATTGCTTCAAGAACTTTTGGTTTCATAGAAGCTTTTCCGGCATCGTCTTGGTCAGCATAAGTTTTAAAAAGACTTCCTAATTGATAAGCTGTGGAGATGTAATGCGCATTCCTTTGCAAGATAGAAGCATAATTTCTTTCTACATTTCTTCCAGAAACTTGCTCGTAATAAGCTTTGATTTCTGGTAAAACACCGTAATAAGTTTGCTCATTTGGAGACTGAGCTGCCCACTGATTGTATGTTTGCTCCAGTTTTTGTTTCTCAGCTACCGTTCCGTTTTTCTTTACAGCATCAATAGTTCCCTGTCTGTTTTTCCAGTAATTGGCAACACTTGCGTACTGAGAAGCATAATCTAACTGAGTTGCTTTGTCTTTGTCCATATACTTTTTCATCACATCCATCGCAACTTTGGAAGCTTCTACCCACGCCGGGTAATCTTTATCTACCATTTGCTCGATGCCGTAAGATGTCAGATAACGGTTGGTTCTTCCCGGGTAACCCAAGATCATTGTGAAATCTCCAGGCTTGTAACCTTTCAAAGAAACGGGCAAGAAATGTTTTGGCTTTAGTGGTGTGTTGGCTTCAGAGTATTCAGCCGGATTACCGTTAGCATCCGCATAAACACGAAAAACAGTAAAGTCTGCAGTGTGTCTTGGCCATTCCCAATTATCTGTATCACCACCGAATTTTCCTAAAGATGAAGGCGGTGCGCCAACCAATCTAATATCTTTATAGTCTTGATATACAAAATAATAGAACTCGTTACCATTGAAGAAATCTTTTACTACAACAGTATATTTTCCGTTCTCCGAGTTTTCTGTCTGTATAGCTTTATATTCGGCATCGATAACTGCTTTTCTCTCAGCCGCAGACATATTATTATTCAGCTTTGCATTGATTCTTGCAGAAACGTCGTCCATTCTTACCAAAAATCTGACATATAAACCTTTAGCATTGAATTCTTCATTAGGTTTCATTGCCCAGAATCCATTTTTCAGATAATCTTTTTCAGGCGTAGAAGCTGACGCAACAGCATCGTAACCGCAGTGGTGATTAGTGAAAATCAACCCTTGGTTAGAAACAATCTCACCGGTACAGAAACCACCAAAACTTACGATGGCATCTTTCACACTAGAATTATTAACAGAATAAATTTCTTCCGGTGTCAGGTGCAGACCTTCTTTCTGCATATCCACTCCATTCAGACGTTTTACGAGCATCAGAAGCCACATCCCTTCATCAGCTCTCATTTGTGCATAACCCAGAATTAGGGTCAATGCTAAAAATATTTTTTTCATTGAGAATATTATTTTGTGGGCTAATTTAATGATTATTTTACTTTCAATGGTACGAATTTGGCAGATAGAATGAGTAAATTTAAAAAGTTGAAATTTCTACAAGCTATCGGAGTTTTATCATTATTAATGCTTTTGTTAATTTCTTGTAATTCTTCAAAAAAAAATATCAGAATCGATGGAGAATATTAACCGAAAATGGATGTTGGTTGAGTATAATGATTTTACAAAAGCAGAATTAACAAAACTCGAAGCCAATATCGATTTGACTAAAAGAGCCGAAGCTCCGAATCAATATGGTGCAAAAATGGGTTGCAACGGGATGTTTTTCACAGCAGAATTTGATAAAGGAGAAGCTTAATTTTCTGGCGTTGGTTCTACAATGATGTATTGTGAAGGAAGGATGAAACTGGAAGAACAATTCGGAAAAGATTTGCCGAATATGAATCAGTATAAAACTGAAGGACATTTCTTAACTTTATCAAATGCCAACGGAGACAAAATGAAATTTGTAGCTGCAGATTGGGATTGAGAGAAGATTCAAGATTAAAGTCAAAAGATTCAAGAATTTAAAATATTACAAAAAATACTTACTTATGAAAAGAAGTGCAAAAGCTGTTTGGAAAGGAACAGTAAAATACGGAAGCGGTGTTCTGACAACACAAAGTACAACGCTGAATGAAACTCAATATTCATTCAAAAGTAGATTTGAAGAAGGTGTGGGAACCAATCCGGAAGAATTATTGGCGGCGGCTCACGCGGGGTGTTTTACAATGAAAACCTCAGCTCTGTTGTCAGAAGCAGGTTTTATTCCAGAATCTTTAGAAACCGATTGTAAGATCTCTTTTGTTGACGGAAAAATCACGTTGTCTGAATTGACGTTGACTGCAAAAGTACCTGCAATCTCAGAAGAAGAATTCCAGAAAATCGCAAATGACGCCAAAGAAAATTGTCCTGTAAGTCATGCTTTCAGTTTTGAAAAATCGTTGACTGCGACTTTAGTTTAATTTGAAAATTCAATTTTAAATTAAATCCGAATTTATAGAAAACCAAAGATATTCTTTGGTTTTTTTGTCTAAAAATAGTATCTTGTGAGAATCAGAAAATTATAAATTTTAAATGTTAGAAAAGAAAGAACATCAGTACGAAAGAGCGGTTTTGGTAGGTGTAATTACCCAAAATCAGGATGAGGATAAACTGACAGAATATATGGACGAATTGGAGTTTCTGGCTTTCACAGCAGGAGCTACAGTTGATAAAAGATTTACTCAAAAATTGTCTCAACCAGATTCCAAAACTTTTGTGGGGAAAGGAAAAATGGAGGAGATTCGTGATTACGTGAAAGAACACCAAATTGGAACTGTGATTTTTGATGACGAATTATCGCCTTCCCAATTAAAGAATCTGGAGCGCGATATGGAAGTTAAAATCTTAGACAGAACCAATCTTATCCTCGATATTTTTGCGCAAAGAGCGCAAACTTCTTATGCGAGAACTCAAGTTGAATTGGCTCAATATCAATACCTTCTACCTCGATTAACTAGGATGTGGACCCACCTAGAGAGACAAAAAGGGGGAATCGGGATGCGTGGTCCTGGGGAAACGGAAATCGAAACGGATAGAAGGATTATCCGTGACAGAATCACGTTGCTGAAGGATAAATTGAAAGTCATCGACAAACAAATGGGAACCCAAAGGCAAAACCGTGGCAAAATGGTTCGCGTGGCTTTGGTTGGTTACACCAATGTTGGAAAATCTACGTTGATGAACGCTTTGTCAAAATCTGATGTTTTCGCAGAAAATAAATTGTTTGCAACGCTTGACACAACTGTGAGAAAAGTCGTGATTGGAAATCTTCCTTTCCTTTTGACAGATACGGTTGGTTTCATTAGAAAATTGCCGACGCAGTTGGTAGAATCTTTCAAATCCACTTTGGATGAGGTTCGTGAGGCAGATTTGTTGGTTCACGTTGTCGATATTTCTCACGATAGTTTCGAGGACCATATTGCTTCTGTTAATCAGATTCTCCAGGAGATTGATGCGCATCAGAAACCGATGATTATGGTTTTCAACAAGATTGACGATTTCAGTTATGAGAAGAAAGATGAGGATGATTTGACGCCTTCATCCAAAAAGAACATTTCCTTGGAAGAATGGAAAAAAACTTGGATGGCAAAATCAAAATATCCAACGGTTTTCATTTCAGCACTTAACAAACAGAATTTCCCTGAGATGAAAAAAATGATTTATGATGAGGTTCACAGACTCCATATCTCTCGTTTTCCTTACAATGATTTCTTGTTCGAATATTTTGATGATGAGGAAAATTAAATTTTAAACTTAAATTAATGCTAAAGCAAACAATCATCAACCAATAACCATCAGCTAAATAAATGGAGTTATATTACTCATTTTCAGTCTTAATCGTTCTAGCGTCTTTATTCGCATATATCAATTATAGAGTTCTCAAATTACCGAGTACAATCGGGATAATGGTTATTGCAATCATTGTTTCGGTCACTTTGGTTGCTTCGGGCGAAAACTTCTTACCGAAAACCACTACTCATTTAACTGAGCTCGTTCACAACTTAGACTTTACCGAAGTTCTGATGGGCGCAATGTTGAATTTCTTATTATTTGCTGGAGGAATCCACGTTAATATCAAAGATTTAAAAGAGCAATTTGGTCCAGTTGTGATATTTTCTACAGTTGGCGTCATTATTTCAACTTTTGCGGTGGCTTTTGGAGCTTATTATCTATTACCATTAATCGGTATTCAGATGCCATTTATCTATTGTTTGGTTTTTGGTGCGCTGATTTCTCCCACCGATCCAGTGGCGGTTCTCAGTATTTTGAAGCAGGCGAATGTTTCAAAATCTTTGGAAACCAAAGTTGCCGGAGAATCTTTGTTTAATGATGGGATGGCTGTTGTTGTTTTCACAGTTGTTTTGCAATTAGCAATCGGAAAAGAAATCGATTTGAATGTAGAAAATATTGGGCTGTTATTATTGCGAGAAGCTGGCGGAGGTTTGCTTTTGGGAGTTCTTTTAGGGTTGTCCGCATCAAGAGCAATGAGAGTTGTGGATGACTATATTATTTCTGTACTTATCACATTATCAGTTGTTATGGGCGGTTATTTGATTGCTCACGAGATGCAGATTTCTGCACCTTTGGCAATGGTTGCGGCAGGATTATTTATGGGAAATTTCAGTGAAAGTTTCAAAATGAAATCCGAGACGCAAGATTATTTGATCAAATTTTGGGAATTGATTGACGAAATTATGAACGCAGTCCTATTCCTATTTATCGGTTTCGAATTGTTGTTAATCAAAGATTTAAATGAATATCTGGTTGCCGGTGGAATTTGTATTTTAATCGTTTTATTGGCTCGATGGGTTGCGATTTTTGTTCCGACAAAATTTATGGCTTTCAAATATCGATTCAGTCCACAAACTGTGAAAGTTTTGGTTTGGGGCGGGATTCGTGGCGGTGTTTCTATTGCTCTGGCTTTGTCAATTCCTGTGAATGAATACAGTCAGATAATCATTAGCATTACTTATTGCGTAGTTGTATTTTCGATTATAGTTCAAGGATTGACAATTGCTAAAGTGGCAAATCCTAAGAAAATTGCGACGGAGGAAAAAATATTAGAAGAAGAAATTCATTAATCTAAAATTAGAAATGAAAATTATTGATGTAGAAAACTGGAAAAGAAAAGAACATTTCGAATTCTTTTCCGGTATGAAAAGTCCTTATTTTGGAATCGTTACAGAAGTTGATTGTACCATAACTTATCAATTAGCCAAAGAAAACAGTGAATCTTTCTTCGCCCATTATCTTCACAAATCGATGAAGGCAATTAATTCCGTTGAGGAATTTTGTTATCGAATTCTGAATGATGAAGTTATAGCGTTCGACATTGTTCACGTTGGTTCTACGATTGCCAGAAATGACGGAACGTTTGGTTTCTCTTTTTTCGAATATTCTGATGATTTTCAAATCTTTAACAAAAATTTGCAAAAAGAAATCGATGAGGTTCAAAATTCTACTGGATTAAGAATCAGAAACGAAGAATTACCACCGAATCATATTCGACATTCGACAATGCCTTGGACCAATTTTACAGGTCTGCTTCATCCGACAGATTTTGACCCAAAAGAATCGATTCCTAAAATTGTCTTTGGGAAATTCAGCGAGAAAAACGGAAGAAAAATGTTGCCGATTTCTGTGGAAGCGCATCACGGTTTGATGGATGGTTTTCATCTTGCGAAGTATTTGGAAGAATTTCAGAAGCAACTTAATTTGACGTAATGACTTTAGCAAAAGTAGTTGGCAAAGTATTGGCGGATTTAGTAATTCCCGGAAAAGCTGAAATTATGCAAACTTTTTTCAAAACCCGAAAAGGCGAATATGGCGAAAATGATTTGTTTATCGGTGTAACTGTTCCAGACCAAAGAAGTGTTGCAAAGGAATTTTATAAAACAATTACTCTGGATGAACTTAGCGAATTGCTGTCTTCGAAAATCCACGAACATCGTTTGACGGCTTTGCTGATGTTGGTTTACAAATTCGATAAAACAAAAGATAAAATCGGACAAAAAGAAATTATTGATTTTTATTTGAAGAATACAAAATTTATCAACAATTGGGATTCGGTTGATACATCGTGTTATAAAATTTTGGGGCGGTATTGTTTTGAAAATCAAGATTCTAAAATCCTTGAAAGTTTATCCGATTCTGATGATATGTGGGAAAAACGAATGGCGATTGTCGGAACAATGCATCACATTAAGAAAGGGAAATTTGAATTGACTAAAACATTTGCCTTGAAAAATTTGAAACATCCACACGATTTGATGCACAAAGCCAACGGTTGGCTTCTCCGCGAAATGGGAAAAATGAACGAAACCGAATTATTGGATTTCCTCAATCTTCATTATAAAGAAATGCCAAGAACTTGTCTCCGTTATGCAATTGAGAAATTGGACGAAGAATTAAGGCAAAATTATCTGAAAGGAAGAATATAAATGGATTATATAAGACCAGTCATCCACTATTTTCTACACTTTGGTTTTCCATTGGTTTTGGCCTACATCTTTTTTAGGAAAGACTGGAAAAAGGCTTATTTCATTATGCTTGGAACAATGTTGGTAGATGCAGATCATTTGCTTAGCACACCGATTTTTGCGCCGGACAGAAATAGTATCAATTTTCATCCGCTTCATACCTATTGGGCGATGGTCGTTTATTTTCTGCTGTTATTTTTCAGAGGTGTTCCAAGAATTATTGGTGTTGGTTTGCTCTTTCATATGTTGACGGATTGGATAGATTGCCAGTTACATAATCTTGGATTTTAAAAGATATATTTTTTAATATTTATGAATGTTACAAACTTGTTTTTCTTTGATAAGTTTTACGTCTTTGCGAACCTTAAAACATTTAGTGATTTTGAAAAAAAACTTTGCGGACTTTGGGTTTAAAAATTTAGTTTCTCCTCGCATTTGACATTTTGAAACTCATAATTCTGGCGATATTCAGTGCTCTTGCAATGGCATTTTCAGCATTTTCGCCTTCAAAATTATCATGAACTGTTTTCTCCCAAATCTGTAACCAACGGTTAAAATGTTTCTCTTCCAACGCAGCAACTTCATTGATTGGAAAATGCTTCGCCATTGGATGACCTTCATAAACCGGATTTCCCAAAAGAATACTTTCCCAAAAATTATACATTTTCGGAAGATGTTTGCTGAGGTCAATCTTTGCAACATCTGTGAAAAAGAATCCGATTAAATCATCTTTAATAACTTGGTCATAGAATTCTTTTACAAGAAACTCAACATCTTCTCTGCTTGTAATATCTTTCATAATTAGATATTTTTTTCTATCAAAGTTATCACTTTTTGAATCAGTTTGAAATAAGATTAATGTCAGTTTTTGTTTGAAAAACCACTAATTTTGCAAAATGGATCTTGATTTATATAAAAAGCAAGCACAACAAAAACAAAAAGAGCATAAAAAGTTTTTGGACGGACTCAAAAAGAAACCGCCCAAGAATCTGGATTATCTGGTCTTAGAAAAGCACGAGGAAACATTCGAAGAAATCGATTGTCTCAGTTGTGCCAATTGCTGTAAAACTACAGGTCCGCTTTATATAGAAAAAGATATCGACAGAATCTCAAAACATCTTAGGATGAAACAAGCAGATTTTGAATCCAAGTTTCTGAGAGTAGATGAAGACAATGATAAAGTCCTGCAAAATTTACCTTGCTTTTTCCTGAATGATGACAATACTTGCTCAATCTATGATGTTCGTCCAAAAGCTTGTAGAGAATATCCTCACACAGATCGCAAGAAGATTTATCAAATCAATAATCTCACCATCAAAAATACTTTGATTTGTCCTGCAGCTTATGTTTTTGTTGAAAAACTAAGGCAAGTTTTAGAAAAGTAAGCTGTGCTAAAGTTTTCCCAAAAATCTTATAGCTTCTTAAATTTAGCATAATATGGTTTAGTGTTTGAGACTTCTTATTAACACTAAATAATTGTTATGAAAAAGTTAATGATTGCAGGAGCATTTCTAGTGTTTGGAACATTATTGATGAACGCACAAACGACTCCCCAAAAAGATAATATGAGATCGAAAGCAGAGCAAAATCTGAAATCGACGGAGATGAAAATGGATACATCCTCTCAAATTATGGAAATGAATAAGAAAGATACATTCAATCTTAATCAAAGACAGAAAATTGAAGATGATAAAACTAGGAAAAGAATGCAACCACCAAGAGATGGTTTGAATAATGAATCCTTAAAACCTCAGGAACCTGCACCAGGACAATTAGAATAAAAAAAAGGAGCAAATTAATTTGCTCCTTTTTTGTTGTTTATGGTTTCCATTCAACCACCGCTTTTATAAAAGCTTCGGCATTTTCTACTGGAATATTTGGTAAAATCCCGTGTCCGAGGTTGACGATGTATTTATCTTTTCCAAAACGGTTAATCATTTCGTGAACCATTTTTCTAATCGTTTCTGGCTTCGAATGTAATCTTGACGGATCAAAATTCCCTTGCAATGTCACAGCATTATTCGTGATTTGTCTCGCTAATTCCGGAGTAATTGTCCAATCCACACCAACTGCAGAAGCTTTGGATTTTGTCATTTCGTCCAAAGCAAACCAGCAACCTTTCCCGAAAACCACAACGTGCGTCAAAGGTGCTAATGCTTCGACAATCTGATTGATATATTGCCAAGAAAATTCCTGATAATCTGCTGGAGAAAGCATTCCGCCCCAAGAATCGAAAACCTGAACAGCGGAAACACCTTTTTCTACTTTTCTTTTCAGGTAAGCAATCGTTGTATCCGTGATTTTTTGTAATAATTTGTGCGCCGCTTCTGGCTGTAGAAAACAAAATGATTTCGCAATATTGAAATCCTTAGAACCTCTACCTTCTATGCAATAACAGAAAATGGTCCAAGGCGAACCAGCGAATCCAATCAACGGAATCTCATTATCCAACTTTTCCAAAGTCATTTCTATCGCATCAAAAACGTAACCCAAAGTATCATTTACATCAGGAACGATAACGTTGTCAACTTGCTGAGCAGTTCTGATAGGTTCATCCAACCAAGGCCCAACCGATTCTTTCATTTTGAAATCGATTCCCATTGCTTGTGGAACTACCAAAATGTCCGAGAACAAAATCGCGGCATCCAAAGGAAATCTTCTAATCGGCTGAACCGTGATTTCCGAAGCTAATTCCGGCGTTTGACATCTTGTGAAAAAGTCGTATTTGTCACGCAAAGCGATGAATTCCGGCAAGTATCTTCCGGCTTGTCTCATCATCCAAACTGGCGGTCTTTCCACGGTTTCCCCGCGAAGTGCTTTTAAATATAGGTCGTTTTTAATCATTTTTATATTTTAGTTTGTAATCAGATTACAAATTAATTTTATCATTAATTCTTTATCACTCGGATTACTTTGAGCAATAAGTAATGCTAAAGCAGTTAAAGCATTGTCGTTGATTTTTTGTTCTCCATTTTTTTTAAGGAGATGTTTGTTTTTTTCTAAAAACCAAATGAAAATAAAAGCCCCAATTCTTTTGTTGCCATCAGAAAAGGGATGATTTTTTATTATAAAATATAGTAAGTTAGAAGCTTGTTCTTCAATACTTGGATACAAATATTGGCTGTCGAACGTCTGAGTAATACTTTTCAATATTCCTTCGAAAGTTTTATCTTTTTGATTTCCAAAAAGTTCAGATGCTTCTTTCTTTTTTATTAATTCTTTTTTTAGAACTTCAATGGCTAATATTGACTCGTTGTAATCAATCTCATAAGTGATATTCTCTTCGAGGTGGTTAAGTTCTAATGAAGAGCTGTCAAATTGATTAAGAAGAATAAAGCTTTTTGTATAATTATTTAAAATATTAAGTAGGCCTTTGGCTTCAGAAAGTTGATTGAGATCAGCGGATTCAGCGCTTTCTATTATATTGACAATCTTTTCTAATTCTTGTAATCTTTTGGTATTAATACTTACACCTTCTAGTAGATATTCTTTCAGTCTTTGAGAAGCCCAAATTCTAAATTGTGTTCCTTGTTTGGAATTAACTCTATAACCAACAGATAAGATTGCATCTAAATTATAATATTCTACTTCTCTTGAAACTTCTCTACTTCCTTCTTGTTGAACTGTTGCATTTTTTGCAACAGTTGAAACTTTATCTAGTTCTCCTTCTTTGAAAATATTATTAAAGTGTCTAGAAATTACAGATTTATCTCTTCCAAAAAGTTCAGAAATCTGATTAAGATTTAGCCAAACAGTATCTTTCTCAAATTGAACTTCAATTTGAGTATCGCCATTTGTTGGAGTGTAAATTTCAATAGACTTCATTTGTAAATTAAATACTGATTTTAATCAAATTCAATAAATCTGCTAAAGTATTTTTTGAGCTTGTAATTATTTTATTATCAGTTAGTTTTTCCAATTCAGAAGTTGTGGTTTTTCCAATCGAAAAAATCTGCATACCATCCAAATTATTAAACTTCGCAAAACTACGAACTCCGCTCGGACTGAAGAAAACTATCGCCTGATATTTCTCATCGATTTTCGGATAGAGTAGTTCTGTCTTATAAACAGGGATTTTTTTGTAAGAAATATTTTGCAACGGCAATTTCTCATCCAAGATATCAAGCGCAATATCGCCACAGAAATGCAGAAACTTCTCGTTTACAGAATTTTCTGTTATGAAATTTGAAAGCTCACTGGCATTTTTACAAAGTTTAAAAGTTCCAAAATTATGCTGTCTTAATTCTTTTTTAGTTTGCGAACCAACAACGTAGATTTTGTTGTAATTTTTTGGTTCAGCAAAGTTTTCATTTGGTGAAAATCCGTTGTTGAAAAAAGCTTTTACGCCATTCACACTTGTGAAAATCAATGAATTATTTTTTAAACCGAAAGTTTTAGTTTTTATAAATTCGGTATTAATAACTTCAACAAAATCAACCGACACTTCGACTCCGCTCAGTGCAAGTGTTCCTAATTTCTCAGAAACCTTTTCTTTGTCCAGTGATTTTGTAAAAAGGATTTTCATTTGATTTTAACGCAAAGTCGCGAAGTATTGTAAATTTAATTTTATAAAAAAGTCGCAAAGGTCAAACTTGGCGACTTTTAACATTGTAAAGGTAAAAATATTGCGCCTTTGCGATATTTAATTTTTTATAAGCTTTTTCTAATTTCGTCCATCAGTTCCTTGCCTCCATTTTTCAGAACTTCCAAAGCAATTTTTTCTCCGAAGTTTTCAGAATCGTTCCAGTCAAAAATCTCATCAGTATCAATGCAGTCTTTTCCATCAAGAGAACAAAGTCTTCCTAGGAATCTAATTTGTCCGTTAACCATTTCAGCTTTTGCACCAATTGGAGCTGTACAACCGCCTTCCAACGTTTTCAAAAATTCTCTTTCTATCGTCACACAGATTTCGGTTTCTTTATGTGAAATTGTTTTTAAACTTTCATTCAGCTCATCATTATCAGATAAACTCGCAATCGCAACAACACCTTGCGAAGGTGCTTGTAATAAGAACGGAATCTGTTCATATTGGATATCCAGATTCATTCTTTTGATTCCTGCTAGAGAAAAAATCGTAGCATCGGCAATTCCATCATCTAGTTTTTTCAAACGTGTCTGAACGTTTCCTCGGATGTCTGTGAATTCGGTTTCAGGAAATTCTTTTAACCAAAAAGCACGTCTTCTCAAACTGCTGGTCGCGATTTTCAGAACTTCCAAATCCAAAGGTTCCGCATCATTATTTCTTACCAAAACATCTTCCGGAAAATCTCTTTCCAAAACTGCAGAAATCTGAATATTATTAGGTAATTGCGTCGGAACATCTTTTAATGAATGAACGGCGATGTCAATTTCCTTATTTAATAAAGCGATGTCCAAATCTTTTGTGAAAACTCCCGTGATTCCCAATGCATAAAGCGGTTGGTCCAGATTTTTATCGCCGGAACTTATAATAGGAACAATCTCGGTTTCGAAACCAAGGTTTTGTAATTTTGATTCAACTTCTTGAGCCTGCCAAAGCGCAAGTGGACTATTTCTGGTTCCTATTCTTATTTTGTTCATCGGATTCTTGTTTATGGATGTCAAGGATTTCTTCCATCAGTTTTGTGACCTCAGTCGCCCGTAATGGATTTTCCAGGATGTATTTTGCAAATCTGTTGGTTAGTTTCTGCACTAATTTATTAGATAATTCCATATCTTCAATCTTGGCGTAATTGAATTTTTTATGAATATTATGCATCTCGTGCTCCTCGATTTTTTTGAGCGAATTTTTGAAATGGTTAATATTAGGGGCAAGCTTTCTTTTCTTTTCCCAATCTACAAAGTCCTTCGCCATTTCTTTAATGATGCCTTCCGCTTTTGGGATTTCCTTCTTGCGCTGTTCCATCGTCGCTTTGATGGTTTGCGAAAGTTGATCCACGTCTATCAAAGTCACGTTTTCCCAGCTTCCAATTTCTTTCTGCACGTTATTCGGAATTGATAAATCGATGACCAACATTTCTTTATCTTTAGGAAAATTGGATTCATCAATAATATATTTCTGTGCGCCTGTTGCTACAATTAGAACATCAGTTTGTTTTAGTTCTTCTGGAAAACTATTGAAATCGATTTGTGGAATGTTGTATTTATCAGCAATTTTTTCCGCTTTTTCAAAAGAACGGTTGGCTATTTTGATTTTGGGCTGATAGATATGCTTTACGAGATTGTCAATGGTGTTTTGTCCAATTTCTCCAACGCCTAGAAGGAGAATATTTTTTTCGTGGATGTGTCTCGTATTATTTAAGATATAATGAACCGCAGCATATGAAACCGAAGCAGAACCAGTGCTAATTCCAGTTTCATTTTTAATTCTTTTCGAAATCTGAATGGATGAGTTAATCGCACGCTCGAGATAAGGATTAGAAAAATCCTTATATTTTTTAAAACGATTATAAGCATTTTTGATCTGCGAAACGATTTCAAAGTCACCAATAATCTGGCTTTCCAGACCTGCGGCCACACGAAAAAGATGAAACAAAGCATCTTCACGCTGGATTACATTTACATATTTTAGGAATTCGGAAAGGCTTACACCTACAGTATTACAGTATAATTCCGCAATGTGAAGGTAATTTTTTGTAGTGGAATAGATTTCTGTCCTATTGCAAGTAGATACCACAAAGGCATCACCATAATCCTGCTCATGGATCTGATTCACAAAAGATTTGATGTGTTCGTCAAAGAATGCAAAACGGCCACGAGTTTCGGCATCGGCTTTCTCATAGCTGATGCTGAGAACAGCAAAATCAGAAGTCTGGTGAAATTTATTTCTTTGGCTCATTTTTTCAGTGGGCAAATTTACGATTTTTATAACTAAGGTTGATGATGAATATCAGTTTACTGAATTGAAAAAATCTATATTATTTATTAAAATGCTTAAACCAAAGCTCATATCTAAATATCAATTTCCTAAAATTTTTTTGCAATTTTTATAATGTACAACTCGAAATTTTAATAAAATTTTAACCAAAAAAAATGGAATTGCATCTATAGAATATATCTAAATTTATATCTTTGTAAACTTAATAATTATTGAACGGAAATGGGTTTATTGGATATGTTCACGCAAGAGATTGCGATTGACTTAGGGACGGCAAATACGCTAATTATACATAACAACAAGATCGTTGTGGATCAGCCTTCTATCGTGGCGATAGAGCGTTCGTCGGGTAAGCCGATTGCAGTGGGAGAACAGGCAAAACATATGCAGGGGAAAACCCACGAAGACATCAAGACAATACGTCCTCTGAAGGATGGTGTGATTGCAGATTTTCACGCATCCGAGCATATGATTAAGGAATTCATAAAGCAGATTCCAGGTATCAAAGGGAAACTTTTTCAACCAGCACTTAGAATCGTGATTTGTATTCCTTCAGGTATTACTGAAGTTGAAAAAAGAGCGGTTAGAGATTCAGCTCAAAAAGTGAATGCCAAAGAAGTTCGTTTGATTTACGAGCCAATGGCAGCTGCTATAGGGGTTGGGATAGATGTTCAGAAACCGGAAGGGAATATGATTATCGACATAGGTGGTGGAACAACGGAAATTGCTGTAGTAGCTCTTGGCGGAATTGTTTGCGATAAATCTGTGAAAATAGCAGGTGATGTTTTCACTAATGATATTGCTTATTACCTGAGAACACATCATAATTTATATATCGGAGAGAGAACAGCTGAGAGAATTAAACTGGAGGTTGGTTCTGCAGTGGAGGAATTGGATGTTCCAATTGATGATATTCCTGTACAAGGTAGAGATTTGATTACTGGGAAGCCAAAAGAGATTATGGTGAATTATAAAGAAATTGCTAAGGCTCTTGATAAATCGATCATCAGAATTGAGGATGCGGTAATGGAAACTTTATCTTTGACTCCTCCGGAATTGGCTGCGGATATCTACAAAACCGGAATCTATCTTGCAGGAGGTGGTGCTCTTTTGAGAGGTTTGGCAGACAGGCTTCACAGAAAAACGGGACTTCCTGTATTTGTTGCTGAAGACCCATTGAGAGCGGTGGTTCGCGGAACCGGAATTGCTCTTAAAAATATGGACAAATTCAATTTCTTAATCAAATAATAATCTTCTTAAAATTGTAATGATTGTAAATTTTTGATACTTCTGAAATCGAATCCAGAAAATCATTTATCAATCATCAATTATCATTTATAATTTAGATGGGCGCTCTGCTGAGATTTTTTTCCAAGAATGCATTATTTGTGTTCTTTATATTTCTACAATTGGTTGCAGTTGTATTGATATTCAGCAAAAACTCAATGCAACAAAGTTTCCTTGCAGCTAAAACGGCAGCTTTCAACTCCTGGGTTTCGGGCTATATTGATGAAGGAACATCTTATCTTAAGCTGAAACAAATCAATGAAGACCTTGTTGTGCAAAACAAAGCGTTGATGCTGCAACTTTACGGAAAGGAAAATGCAAAAAATCCTAGTTTCCGAAGAGTTTATGATACCATTGGAGGCGGACAAATCTATACTTTTGTGGATGGTGAAGTGGTCTTCAATAGCATCAATAGGAAGGATAATTATTTTACTATAAATAGAGGAAAACTTCAGGGTGTTAATTCCAAGATGGGCGTAATTGCACCAAGGGGAATTGCCGGAATCGTTATCAATACGACCGATAATTACGCTTTGGTTCAGTCTGTACTGAGTATGAACAAAATAAAGATCAGCGCAGCGCTCAAAAAATCCGGTTACTTCGGAACGTTATCTTGGAAAGGTGATGATTCCCGTACAATGACACTGTCTGATGTTCCTAAATACGTTCCGCTGAAAGTGGGAGACACCGTAGTCACCGATGGAAAATCTTCTATTTTTCCTGCGGGAATTATGGTGGGAACTGTTGCTGGTTACGAAGTGGATAGCAAGACAGGTTTTTGGGATATTTCTGTTGAACTGAGCGAGAAAATAGGTAAATTAAGTAAGGTCTTTGTGGTTAGAAATCTTAAAAAATCTGAGGTTCAGAAGATTGATGATACCTTAAAAGTACAAATCAAAAAAGATGGTCAGTAGAAACATTGCATCGGACTTGCTTCTCATAGCATTGCTTACAGCTTTTCAGATTTTTATCCTGAACAGGATTACGTTGTTTGGTCAGTATATTCCTGTGCTTTATCCTGTGTTCGTGATGTTTTACCCTTTTTTTAGAAATCAGTTTCAATTTTTAGGATTGAGTTTTTTACTAGGATTATGTGTAGATGCATTTCTCGGAACTTGGGGAATCAATGCATTTGCGACGACGGTTATAGCTTACTTTAGAACAATTATATTCAGAACATCTACAGATACAACAACAGATTTCTTTTCTTTCCAGAGTATCCAGTGGACCCAGTTCATATTTTTTATCATAACCAGTATTTTTATCCATCAATTTTTGGTACAGTTTATAGAGTTTTTTAAACTCAACAGATTTTTTGAAATTTTATTTAATGTAATAGTTACCAGTGTTATTTCGTTTGTATTTATATTAGCCTATACATTAGCTTTTAAAATCAAGCAAAAAGTCTGAAACTGAAAAATGTGTACAAACCAATCCTTATTTTCTTTGACATCGAGGTTGCATATGTCCTCCTAAAAATATAGAAACGCACATATGAAATCACAATATCTAAAAATCATTCTCGCACTTTCTGTCATTGCAATTATTTTCGTTGCAAGGCTTTCGTATTTGCAATTGTTCACAGACCGATATGCACTAAATGCAGCCAATACATCCATCAAAATCGAATATGTCATTCCGCCAAGAGGCGTCATTTTTGACAGAAACGGAAAGATTCTGGTTGGTAATCAGCCTGCATTCGAGATTTCGTATACAGCGGCATTACTGAAACCCGATTTCGATACCATAGGGTTTTGTAAATTGATGAATATTACAAAGCCGGAATTCATCACTACAATGAAGAACATTGAGAAGGAAAAATATTATTCCCGACTGACGCCGATGACTTTTATGAAAAATTTAAGTCGTGAAGATATGGCGAGAATTCAGGAGCTGATATTTAAGTATCCTGCATTTGCAATTGTTCCAAGACCACAAAGGCAATATGAAATCAATACTTCCGGAAACCTTTTGGGATATACCAATCAGGTGAATGATAACGATATCAAGAAAGACTCTTTGTACTATTTGCCAGGCGATATTATCGGGAAAAGCGGAATAGAGAAAGCGTACGAAAAAGAACTGCGAGGTGAGAAAGGAATGAAATATATTCAGAAAGACATCCGCCAGAGAAGTATCGGTTCCTACAAAAATGGTGAGCTTGATAAAGAAGTAGTGACAGGAAAAGATCTAACGCTAACCATTGATTATGATTTACAACGCATGGCCGAGGAAATGCTGGTCAATAAGCACGGCGCAATCGTAGCATTGGATCCTAATAATGGCGAGATTCTTACGATGGCTACTGGGCCGGACATTGACCCGAATCTTTTCACAGGTCCCAATAAATCACGAAATCTTTACCGATTAGCCAACGATACAATCTACGAAAATAAACCGACGTTTGATCGTTCCGTTCAGGCAGCTTATCCGCCGGGCTCAACGTTCAAATTATTGACAGCATTAGCAGCAATGGAAATGGGTGTGATGACAGACAAAACAATTTTTCCTTGTGGAAGAGGATTCTTTTACCGTGGAAAAAGCATCAAAGGTCACGGTGGTGCAGATCCTTTGATTCCTTCTATACAGGTTTCCAGTAACTGTTATTTTACGTATGCTTATCTGGCTATTATAAAAAAATATCCCGGAAATCCATCCAGAGGTGTAGATGAATGGAAGAAAATCATCAATAGTTTTGGTGTAGGTGAATATCTAAACAATGATCTGGCAGTGGGCGCTAAAGGAAGAATTCCTTCTGGAAAATTTTATGAAAAGAAAATGGCTTCTATTTATAAAGCCAGCGGTTCCAAGCGGACAGATTTTAAAAACTGGGACGAAATGCCTACCGGAGCTCTGTATAATGGGATGGGGCAGGGCGATGTTCTTCTGACGCCGATGCAAATGGCCAATTTTGTAGCAGCTATTGCTAACAAGGGATGGTATTATACACCTCATGTTGTGAAATCTATCGATGGAAAACCAAATCCAGATCCCAGATTCAAGAAAAAACATATGACATTGGTTCAGAATCCACAGTTTTACAATGTTGTTCTTCAGGGTATGGAAGCAGTAATGCTGAGGGGAACAGGTCGTGGACTGATGTCTAAAGATTTTACTCAATTGGCTAAAACAGGAACTGCACAAGTTCCTCAGGGAAAGGATAACTCAATTTTTGTTTTGATTGCTCCAGCTGACAAACCGAAAATTGTAGTCGCAGCAGTTATGGAGCACGCTGGTTTTGGTGCAACATGGGCAGGACCTGCCTGTACAACTATTGCGGAAAAATATGTAACTGGAGAACTGAAAAGAGAACATCTTTACAAAAAAATGATCAGTTCCAGTTTTATGCCTGAATATAGAAGACAGTATATTGCTGACATGAAAAGGAAAGGCTGGTATAAAGAACCACCTGTGGATTCTGTTAAACTAAAGCGCACAAAAGACAGTCTTCAGGCTTTGGAAAATAAAAAAAATAAAAAAGACAGCTCCAAAGTTAAACCAGTAAAAACTAAATCAAAATGAGATGGGCAGAAGGAATAGATAAACTTGGCATTGCACTTTATATCCTGCTTTGTGTCTTCGCAATTGTTAATATCTACAGTGTGAAGGCTGAGCTTGGAGAAAAGCAGCTGATCTTTTTCGGCATCTCTTGTTTTGTAGGCATGATCATATTTTTTATGCGAACGAAGTTTTTTGAGAATATGTCAGCCATAATTTATGTAGGTGGGGTTTTACTTTTGGTTGGACTTTTTCCTTTCGGGACAGAGATTCTTGGTCAGAAAAACTGGTATAAATTCGGAGGATTTACAATGCAGCCGGTAGAGTTTGCTAAGATAGGAACTGCTTTGATGCTGGCTAACTATGTTTCCAATCCCGATTTTAACCTTAATAACAGAAGAGTTCTTTACACCTCATTAGCTATTGTTGCTATTCCTGGCATTGTGGTTCTGATGATTCCCGATGTTGGTTCTTTGTTAGTCTTCTTTGCATTTCTGATGGCGCTTTACAGGGAAGGATTGTCAGGTTGGTTATTCGGCGTAATATTTATTTTTGCTGCTGTTTTTTTAGTGTCCATTGCCGTTAATCCATTGTATGTAGTCATTGCGATTTTAGTTATTGCAGCTATTTTTGTTTTTCTTAATTTTTACAGGATTCAGGGGAATGTGATGTGCATCATTGCAATTGTTTTGACAGTTGGAATTCTAAGTGCTCTATCTTATGGCTCACCGTACATCTTGACAAAATTACCAAAACACCAGCGGGAAAGGGTAGAAGTTTTGTACAAAGGTGAAAAAGCATTCCGGGATACCTCAGGCTATAATTTGCTTTACTCGAAAACAGCGATTGGTTCCGGCGGACTTGTTGGAAAAGGTTATAAGCAGGGCTCTGTAACACAAGGGAAATTTGTTCCAGAACAGGAAACGGATTACATATTCTGTACAGTGGGTGAAGAATGGGGCTTTATAGGAAGTACGGTTCTGATTCTTTGCTATGCCGTTTTTATCGGTAGGATCTACTATCTTGCAGAAAATCAGAAATCAACATTCAATAGGGTTTTTGGATATTGTTTTGCCTCCATTTTATTGATTCACTTTGCTATTAATCTTGGGATGGTTATGGGACTTTTTCCTACGGTGGGAATTCCTCTTCCATTTTTCAGTTATGGAGGAAGCTCGCTTTTGGCATTTTCGATTATGACATTTATTTTCTTTAAGCTCAATTATGCAGACAAAAACAGCCTCGTATAAACGAAGCTAAATTATTACTTTTCGAATTGGTCAGCTTAATACACCTTCCTCTCCCTAACTAACTTTGTGGTTCGACGAAGTCAATCTTTTTACCTTAGGCGACGTTTTGTCAGATTTGATATTAAAACGTTCTGGTAAAAAGTTTTCTATAGTGTCCGTATATTCGGCTAAATTAAAAAAACCTTTAACTAGCTGTTCAACCACTTTTTTTGAAGTTATAAGAAGCAAGAGTTCTTATTTCAAAATCAATCAGCCTTTTTTAAAACTAAATATCCATACTCAAAAACGAGCTGAAATAAAATAAAAAAAGCACTTCTAGAGAGAAATGCTTTTATGAAATTTTTTTAATCGAGAACTAGGAATACATCTGCTCTTGCAATTCTTTTATTTTTTTGTCTGCAAGATATTCATCATAAGTCATATCTCTGTCGATGATACCTTTTGGTGTCAGCTCGATGATTCTGTTACATACCGTTTCGAGCAATTCGTGGTCATGAGAAGATAGCAAAATGTTACCTTTGAAGTTACTTAGGGAGTTGTTCAACGTTGTGATACTTTCCAGGTCCAAATGGTTGGTTGGCTCATCCAACAGAAGAACATTAGCTTTCTGAAGCATCATTCTGCTGAACATACAACGCATTTTTTCTCCTCCCGAAAGGACTTTGCAAGATTTAAGCGCCTCGTCTCCGGAAAATAACATTCTTCCCAAGAATCCTCTCATAAACTCTTCATGTCTTTCCTCATCATTCTTCGTGAATTGTCTTAGCCAATCTACCAGATTTGCATCTTCTTGGAAGTAATCTGTATTGTCCAATGGCATGTAAGACTGGTTGGTTGTTACGCCCCAGTTGTAAGTACCTTTATCCGCTTCCGTAGTGCCGGAAATGATTTGGAAAAACTCTGTTATAGCTAATGAATTTCGAGAAATAACAGCTACTTTATCGCCTTTCTTAAGGTTGAGGTCAATATTGGAGAACAGCAATTCGCCGTCTTTTGTTTTTTCAAGACCCTTTACATCCAAGATCTGATCACCCACTTCTCTTTCGATATCGAAGATAATCGCAGGATAACGTCTTGATGACGGTTTGATATCATCGATGTTCAGTTTGTCGATCATCTTTTTACGTGCTGTTGCCTGCTTTGCTTTCGCTACATTGGAGCTGAATCTTGCGATGAAGTCCTGTAATTCTTTTTTCTTTTCTTCTGCTTTTTTATTAGCCTGAGCTCTTTGTCTGGTTGCTAATTGAGATGCCTGATACCAGAAGGAGTAGTTACCAGTGTAAACATTCAACTTAGAATAATCCAAATCTCCAATGTGCGTACAAACCGCATCTAAGAAGTGACGGTCGTGAGATACAACTATTACGGTGTTTTCATAATCTGCAAGGAAATCTTCTAGCCAGGCAATAGTGGCGATGTCCAAATCATTGGTAGGTTCATCCAGAATTAGAACATCAGGATTTCCGAACAATGCCTGAGCCAATAAAACTCTAACTTTATCCTTGTTTTCCAATTCCGACATCATTTGCCAATGCATATCATCTTTTATTCCAACGTTGGAAAGCATTGTCTGTGCATCAGCCTCGGAGTTCCAGCCACCCATTTCGTCATAAATTACACCCAATTCGCCTGCTTTGATTCCGTCTTCGTCAGAAAAATCCTCTTTTGCATAAAGCGCATCCATCTCTTCCTTGATTTCGAAGAGCTTTCTGTTTCCTCGGAGAACAGTTTCTAGTACTGTGAAATTATCGTATGCAAAGTGATCCTGCTCCAAAACGGACATTCTTTTACCAGGTTCCAATGAAACATTACCAGAAGTGGATTCCTGCTTTCCACTCAATATTTTTAGAAATGTAGATTTACCGGCACCGTTCGCACCAATTATCCCATAACAATTTCCTTTCGTGAATTTTATATTAACTTCGTCAAAGAGAACTCTCTTCCCGAACTGTAATGATAAATTAGATACTGTTAACATATTGTTTTGTAAATTTGTTGCAAAATTACGAAAATAAGTTGGGATAGTGAAGTCTCGCTAAGCATTAACATATGAAAGTTAAAATTGAAAAAACTGTTAATATTCTCAATAAACGTGCTCGGTTTGAGTATGAAATTCTAGAGGAATATGAAGCAGGTATTGTACTGACAGGTACAGAGATAAAATCTCTTCGATCTTCCAAAGCATCCATTACAGAAAGCTTTTGCCAGTTTATTGATGATGAACTATATGTCATCAATATGATGATAGACGAGTATAAACTTGGTACTTTTTATAATCACAAAACAAAAAGGGAACGAAAATTGCTACTGCATAATTACGAATTGCAAAAACTTAAAAAAAAGTTAAAAGATGTTGGTAATACTATAATCCCTCTAAAGCTTTATATTAATAATAATGGTAAGGCAAAACTTCTGGTTTCCCTTGCAAGAGGGAAGAAACTCTATGATAAAAGAGAAGCCATAAAAGATAGAGAGAATAAAGTCAACATTCAGCGATTGTTAAAGAAAAACTAAAAAAACTTTGTTTATAAAGAAAAATTATATTTATTTTGCATTATCAATTATTTAATCATTTAATTCTATGAAAAATCTAAAATTAGGAATTTCAGCATTGGCACTTACGGTTGCCTCTACTGTTTTCGCACAAACTACTACCAATCCTTGGGTGATCGGTGTGGGTGCTCATGGAGTGAATCACGTTGCTCAAAGAAATAATTTCAGCAATACGTTCTCATTCAACAATTTTAAAGAAAATTTATTTGGTGTATCTAAATATTCAATTACACCGCCACTTTCTAAATTAACTGTTGCAAGAAGCCTTGGAAAAGGTTTGGTTCTTGACTGGCAAACGACTGTTGGAAATGTTGACAACAAGAGATTTGGTATGGATAAAGAATTTTTCTTGATGACAGGTCTTGGTCTTCAATTCAAAGCAGCAGGTCTTCTTTGGGATGAAGAATCTTGGTTTGATCCGTATTTGAGAGTTGGTGCTAACTATTTGAGACACGACTACACAGGTTTTTCTTTCCCAAGAACGGATACTAAATCAGGTGAGGTTTATGCAGCTTACAATGAGGATGGTGATCTTACAGGAAAAGCAAACCATTTTACTGTAAGTACGGGTGCTGGTATTAACTTCTGGGTAACTAAAAACTTCGGTTTAGGTGTACAAGGAGATTATGTAACAACTCCAGTTGATAAATCTGGCGTTGCTAACTTCTGGCAAGCTTCCGCTTCATTATTATTCAGGTTTGGAAATACTGACAGAGATAAAGATGGAATTCCTGATAAAGAAGATGCTTGTCCAGATACTCCAGGTTTACCAGAATTCCAAGGATGTCCTGATACAGATGGTGATGGTATTCCAGATAAAGACGATCAATGTCCAGATGTAGCTGGTCCAAAAGAAAACAACGGTTGTCCTTGGCCAGATACTGACGGAGATGGTGTATTAGATAAAGATGATGCTTGTGTTGATGTTCCTGGTCCAGCAGAAAACAAAGGATGCCCTTGGCCAGATACTGATGGTGATGGAGTATTAGATAAAGATGATGCTTGTCCTACAGTGCCAGGTCTTGCAGAGTACCAAGGTTGCCCTAAACCAGCTTCTGCTTATGCAACTGAAGCTACAGGAGCATTACAAAACATTTTGTTTGATTTCAACAAAGCTACTCTAAGACCAGAATCTAATGGTAAATTGGATCAGGCTGCTGAAATCTTGAAAGGTGCGAAAGATGCTACATTCCTTGTAACTGGTCACACAGATGCTAAAGGTTCTGACGCTTATAACTTGAAACTTTCAAGAGAAAGAGCTGCTTCTGTTGTTAAAGCTCTTGAAGCAAGAGGTGTTAGCGCTAGCCAATTGAAATCAGTAGGTGTTGGTGAAAGAGATGCTAAAGTATCTGAAAAAGCTTCTGATGCTGAAAGACAAGCTGATAGAAAAGTAGTTGTTGAAGCTGTAAATGGTGCAGCTTGGGACGCTCTACAAAAATCAGATCTTCCAGTTGTTGAGAAAAAAGTTGTTAAAAAATCAACTAAGAAGTCAACTAAAAAAAGAAAATAATTAACAGTTATTTCTAAATATTAATACCTCCAATTTTTTTGGAGGTATTTTTTTTGTTTCTATAATTCAGTATTTTTGCATAAATAAATTAATCACAAAATGGGAAGAGCGTTCGAGTATAGAAAAGCCTCAAAAATGGCCAGATGGGATAAGATGGCCAAAACATTTTCAAAAATAGGAAAAGATATTGCCTTAGCGGTAAAAGCTGGGGGAACTGATCCGGAATCTAATCCTGCGCTAAGAAGATGTATTCAAAATGCTAAAGGTGCCAATATGCCAAAGGATAATGTAGAAAGGGCAATAAAAAAAGCAAGTGGTGCAGATGCTGAAAATTACGAAGAAATCACTTACGAAGGATACGGACAAGGTGGTGTAGCTTTTTTTGTAGAATGTACTACTAACAATCCGACTAGAACGGTAGCTAACGTTAGAGCTATTTTCAATAAGTTTGATGGCAACCTTGGTAAGAACGGTGAGCTAGCTTTTATCTTCGACAGAAAAGGGATTTTTACGATTGATAAAACTCAAATCAAAACAGATTGGGATGATTTCGAAATGGAAATGATTGACGGTGGTGCAGAAGAAATCGATCAGGATGATAATGAAGTTTTAATCACCACAGCATTCGAAGATTTCGGGTCGATGTCTCATAAGCTAGATGAACTTGGTATCGAGGCAAAAAGTGCCGAATTACAGAGAATTCCCAATAATACGAAAGGAATGACCGATGACCAGTTTAAAGCTAATATGAAGATGCTAGAGCGCTTTGAAGAAGATGACGATGTTCAGAACGTTTTCCATAATATGGAGTTCACAGAAGAACAATTGGAATCTATGTAATATAGAAATCAAAGCATAAAAAATCCCGACTAAAAAGCCGGGATTTTTTATTTTATAAAACGCGTGTTGATTATGCGTTTGGTTCAACAGATACAAAAGATCTGTTGTTTGCTTTCTTTCTGAAAACTACTTTACCGTCAACCAATGCAAACAAAGTATGATCTTTACCCATACCCACATTCTCACCTGGGTGGTGTTGCGTACCTCTTTGTCTGATGATGATGTTACCGGCAATAGCTTCTTGACCTCCGAAAATCTTAACACCTAGTCTTTTAGAGTGAGATTCTCTACCGTTTTTGGAACTACCGACTCCTTTCTTGTGTGCCATCTTATTTTAAGCTTTTTTGGATTAAAAATTATTCAGCAGATTCGCTGGTTTCTGTTACTTCAGCTTTAGCAGCTTTTTTAGGAGCAGCTTTTTTAGCCTCTTTTTTCGCACCGTCAAATCCAGTAATACCAGTTACCAAAATTTGAGTTAATTGCTGTCTGTGACCATTTTTCTTAGTATAACCTTTTCTTCTTTTCTTTTTGAAAACGATTACTTTGTCAGCTTGAACGTGGTCAAGAATTTCTACATCTACGGTGATACCGCTTACAGCCGGGGCACCTACAGTTACTGCACCATTTACGGTAAGAAGAACTTTGTCAAAAGAAACTTTTGCTCCTTTATCTCCTTTCAAACGGTTCACAAACAACTTTTGGTTTTGCTCAACTTTGTATTGAAGCCCTGCTATTTCTACAATTGCAAACATTGTTTATAAATTTTTATAATTATTCGAGGTGCAAAAGTAAACAATTTATTTAAAAAACACAATACAATTCCTAAATATTTAACCTTCTGATTATTAATATTTATTTGACTTCGTCGAATCTAAAGATTTGGGCAGCTTAATCCGCCTTCCGCTCCCAAACCTAACGAAGTGGTTCGACGAAGTCAATATTTTCACTTCACTTCGTTGCGTAAAAAGGATTTCCGCTCAAGTCGGGCTGCATAGTCAACATAAAACAAACTTTCAATATAAAAAAAACAATATTTGTTATCCCAACTTATCTATGCGAAGCGCCATTGTGAACCTTAAAACATTTTGATATAAAAAGAATCTTTGTGAATATTGTGTTCAAAATAAAATTGCTAAAATCTCCTTATATAAAAGATTACTTCTAAATTTGACAATTGAAAATTTAATCCATGCTAAATTTCATCAAGAAAAATATTGCTCTTATTTGGGCAAAAAAACATACCGAAAAATCCAAGCGGTTTAAAAGCAATGCGATTCAGAATCAGCAAGAATTGCTTTTAGATTTAGTCAAAACAGCGGAGAAAACATTATTTGGAAGAGAACATCAATTTGAATCCATAAAATCAATTGATGATTTCCAAAAGAATGTTCCTGTTGCAGATTATGAAGATTTAAAACCTTATATCGAGAAAGTCAAAAAAGGACAATCCAAAATCCTTTGGCCGGATCTGCCAGAATATTTCGCAAAAACTTCCGGAACAACTTCTGGCGCCAAATATATTCCCATTTCCAAAGAAGCAATGCCTTTTCAGATCGCAGCAGCACAAAGTGCGATTTTTCATTACATCGAGAAAAAAAATAATGCAGATTTTGTTGGTGGAAAAATGATTTTCTTGCAAGGTTCTCCGGAATTGGAAGAAATAAATGGTGTAAAGACGGGAAGACTTTCAGGAATTGTTGCGCATCACATTCCAAATTACCTTCAGAAAAACAGACTGCCAAGCTGGGAAACCAACTGCATCGAAGATTGGGAAACCAAAGTTGATAAAATAGTAGAAGAAACCGAGAATGAAAATATGACTTTGATTTCCGGAATCCCACCTTGGTTGATAATGTACTTTGAAAAACTGATTGACAGACATCACAAAAAAATCACACAGATTTTTCCAAATCTTCAATTAATCATTACGGGCGGAGTTAACTACGAACCTTATCGTGAGAAGATGAATGAATTGCTGGGGAAACCTGTCGATATTGTTCAGACTTTTCCAGCTTCGGAAGGTTTCTTTGCATTTCAGGATGATTATACAAAAGATGGATTATTACTATTAACCAACCACGGGATTTTCTACGAATTTATTCCACTCGAACAATACGGTAAACCAAATGCAGAAAGATTGACATTAAAAGAGGTTGAACTTAATAAAGATTATGCGTTGATTCTAACCACTAATTCAGGACTTTGGGCCTATTCCATTGGAGATGTTGTAAGATTCATTGATAAAAATCCTTACCGTATTTTAGTTTCCGGAAGAACAAAACATTTCACTTCCGCTTTTGGCGAACACGTGATTGCTTTTGAGGTGGAAGAAGCTTTGAAAGCTACGGTTGAAAAATTTCCTGCTCAGATTACAGAATTTCATCTCGCACCAGAAGTTAATCCAACGGAAGGATTGCCTTACCACGAATGGTTCATCGAGTTTGAAAAAGAGCCTGAGAATTTTGAGGCTTTCAAATCTGAACTGGATTTACAACTCAGACAACGGAATACTTATTACGATGATTTGATTTCCGGAAATATTCTGCAACCGCTGGTTATTACGAAACTTAAAAAAAATGCTTTTCAGGATTATGCTAAATCTGAAGGGAAATTAGGTGGTCAAAATAAAATTCCGCGCTTGGCAAATGATAGAAAAATCGGCGATTTTTTGTCTGAGTTTAGATTGCAGCGGGATTAAGCTCCTAAAAAATTATGGCTTTATGTGGAAGTAATTGGTGTACAACGAGTACTTTTGTATAATGATTTCTTTTACACCACTTCGAGTTTTAAAAAATATAGAATTTCGTCATCTTCTTACAGGAAGATTTTTTCTTATCATCGCTTTCAGGATGCTCGCAACCTTGCTTGGTTGGTGGGTGTATCAGTTGACAAAAGATCCTTTTTCCATTGGTTTGATTGGTCTTTCTGAAGTAATTCCGGCAGTTTCTTGCGCGCTTTATGCCGGTCATATTATCGATATGAATGAGAAGAAAAAACTGCTTTTGATTTGTAATTATGCTTATGTGATTCTGATAAGTTTGCTTTTGATTCCGGCTTTTTTTGGGCATAGGATGCATTTTACAGGCCACGAGATTACTTATTTTATTTATGCTGTGATTTTCTTTACAGGAATCTGCCGTTCTTTTCTCGGGCCGCTTGTTCCTGCGATGATTCCTAGAATTGTAAAACAAGAAAATCTGCCTTATGCTGTGACGCTGAATCAGGCAACATATCTGATCGCATCGGTTTCTGGTCACGCTTTAGGTGGATTTTTGATTGCTTTGATTAGTATCAAATGGACTTTGGTTGTGATTATATCGAGTATGGCCATTGCTTCTTTGTTTTTCTGGACCGTCAATAAACAACAGTCTGAGAATAAGAAAAAAGACGTAAAAGTTTTCGAAAGTATGAAGGAAGGTTTGGCTTATATCTATAGAACTAAAGAAATTCTTGGTGCTCAAATGTTGGATATGTTTGCCGTTCTTTTTGGTGGAGCGGTGGCGATGATTCCGGTTTTTGCAAGCGATATTCTGAAAGTTGGTTCAGAAGGTTTTGGTCTTCTGAACGCAGCGTCGGATATTGGTTCGATGTTGATTATAATTACGCTTTCGTTAGTTCCATTAAAGAAAAATCAAGGTAAGATTTTGCTTTGTGTGGCTACAGGTTTTGGTCTTTGTATTATTGGGTTCGGATTGTCCAAATTATATTGGTTGTCTTTTGGATTCTTGGTTCTGAGCGGAATGCTGGACGGAATAAGTGTGGTCATCAGAGGAACAATTGTTCAGTTGAAAACACCTGAAGAAATCCGAGGAAGAGTTCTGAGCGTGAATTCGATTTTCATTATGTCCAGCAACGAACTGGGACAATTTGAAAGTGGATTAACCGCCAAACTGATGGGCGTTGTGCGTTCTGTAGTATTTGGTGGAACAATGACGGTTTTGACAGCGTTGTTTATCGGAGCGACTTCTAAAAAGTTGAGGAAGATGGAGTATTAATAATTTTTAGAAATAATACATAACAAAAAAGGAAGCAAAATTTGCTTCCTTTAATTTTATATCAAACTTCTGATTTTCGCAATCATATCATCGCCCAATTTATCGGCTTCTTCCTGAGAAAAAGCTTCTGTATAAATCCTGATAATCGGTTCTGTATTAGATTTTCTCAAGTGAACCCAGTTTTCAGCAAAATCGATTTTTACGCCATCAACGGTCGAAATTTCTTCGTTTTTAAATTCGTCCTGAACTTTTACAAGCAAAGCATCAACATCAATTTCCGGCGTTAATTCAATTTTCTTTTTACCCATAAAGTAAGCCGGATAAGTAGCTCTCAGTTCAGAAACCGTTTTGTTTTCTTTGGCTAAATGAGTCAAGAACAAAGCAACGCCAACCAAAGAATCACGTCCGTAATGCAATTCTGGATAGATGATTCCACCGTTTCCTTCACCACCAATTACGGCATTTTTTTCTTTCATTAGATTAACAACATTCACTTCTCCAACAGCACTTGCAAAATATTCTGAATCTAAGTTTTTCGCAACATCTCTCAAAGCTCGGCTTGATGAAAGATTGGAAATAGCAGCTCCTTTTTTATTTTTCAAAAGGTAATCTGCAACGGCAACCAAAGTGTATTCTTCGCCAAACATTTCGCCTTTTTCATCAATCAAAGCTAATCTGTCAACATCTGGATCCACTACGATTCCCATATCTGCGCCTTCTTTTTTAACCAATTCGCAGATGTCTCCAAGGTGTTCTTTCAAAGGCTCAGGATTGTGTGGGAAATGTCCTGTTGGTTCGCAGTATAACTTCACAACTTCCACGCCCAATTTCTCCAAAAGTGGTGGAATAGAAATCCCTCCAGTAGAGTTAACCGCATCCAAGACTACTTTGAATTTCTTAGCTTTTATCGCTTCAACATCAACCGTTGGTAATTTCAAAATCTTCTCAATATGAATATCAAAACCATCTTCTCTGGTTTCATATTTTCCTAAATTATCAACCTCCGCATAATTGAAATCTTCATTTTCCGCCAAGGTCAGAACTTCTGCACCATTTTCTCCGCTGATGAATTCGCCTTTGTCATTCAATAATTTTAGGGCATTCCATTGTTTTGGATTATGAGAAGCGGTTAGGATAATTCCGCCATCCGCATTCAGTTCAGGAACCATCACTTCAACAGTTGGTGTTGTGGAAAGCCCCAAATCAACAACATTGATTCCAAGACCCTGCAAAGTTGCAGTAACCAAAGAAGAAACCATTTGACCAGAGATTCTTGCATCTCTTCCAATAACTAAGGTTAAATCTTTTTTATTTTTATTATTCTGAAGCCAAGTTCCGAATGCCGAAGCAAATTTTACAACATCAAGCGGCGTCAAGTTATCATTGACTTTTCCGCCAATGGTTCCTCGTATTCCTGAGATTGATTTTATTAAAGACATGTTCTTATTTTTAAGGTTTGACAAAAATACGATAATATCATTTCCGTTAGAAAATAAAACTATTTTATATTAACAATATTACTTTAAGAACACCCACAATCAGGCCCGCAGTTCTTCCCATTGTCTTTCTTAGAAAATGTTTTTGTTATTTTTCTGACAATTGCATAAACTGCCGCTAGAACCAAAAGTCCAGCGATGATGTATTGTATTGTTAATGAATTATCCATAATGTTTTTCCCTTTAGGGTTGGGTAAAATTTATTTTAGAATCTGATAAACAATGAATGCCGAAAAGTATGCCAACAATGTCATTGAAACGGTTTGTAACATTGTCCATTTCAAACTTTTTGTTTCTCTGTAAACAACCGCAATGGTAGAAATACATTGCATCGCAAAAGCATAAAAAAGTAAAATCGAAACACCGGTTGCAAAACTGAATACTTTTTCGCCATTGGGATGAACATCTAATCTCATTTTTTCGATGAGTTTTCCTTCTGGTGCTTCATCATCCAAACTGTAAAGTGTTGATAATGTTCCTACGAAAACCTCTCTCGCTGCAAAACTTGTCAGGATTCCGATGCCCATTTTCCAATCGTAACCGAGTGGCGCAATTGCTGGTTCCATGGTTCTACCAATTCTTCCAAGATAGGAATGGTCAAGCGAAGAATCTGTTGCCAAAATTTCATCTTTATGCTGCGGCGGACCAAAATAGCTCAAAGCCCAAAGAATAATACTTACTGTAAAAATTACTTTTCCGGCTCCAGAAATAAATTCCCAGACTTTACCCAAAACCAATTTGAAATCATATCCGAACAATGGCATTTTGTAAGTTGGCAAATCCATTACCAAAAAACTCTTGATTTTGGTTTTGATGAAACTTTTCAATATAAATGATGAAAATAAAGCCGTCAAAAATCCAATCAAATACATTATCATTAAGGCGATTGCTCTGTATTTGATTCCATAAAAATTTTCGTCAGGAATAATCAATCCGATAATAATACTATAAATTGGAAGTCTAGCAGAACACGTCATAAAAGGCGTTACAAGAATTGTAATCAATCTTTCTTTAACGTTTTCGATGTTTCTGGTGGACATAATCGCAGGAATGGCACAAGCTGTTCCGGAAACTAACGGAACGATACTTTTTCCATTCAATCCAAAAGGTCTCAGCATTCTGTCCATCAGGAAAACAACTCTTGCCATATATCCCGAATCTTCCAAAAGATAAAGGAAATACAAAAGAATTCCGATTTGTGGTGCAAAAACTAAAATCCCACCAATTCCGGGAATGATTCCGCTGGAAACCAAAGAATTGATTGGCCCTTCCGGTAGATGCTCGCCTGCAAATGCGGATAACCAAGTGAAGAAATCTTCAATCCAAGTCATTGGATATTCGGCAAGGAAAAAAACACTTTGGAAGATCAATAATAAAATTAGAAGAAAAATAATGTAACCCCAGAATTTATGGACCAAAACCTTGTCCAATTTTTCTGTCAGCAATTCTTTTAATTGAGGTTTTTTTTCAGTAATCTGAGCTGTGATTTTATCAATATTCTGATAACGTCTTACAGTTTCCGTTATTTGTAAACGTTTTGGAACACTGCATTTTGAATCTTCCTGAGTAATAATCTCGTGGATGTTTTCAATTTTTCCGAGATAAGTATCTGCGGCCAGAAGTGTCCAGATTTTGTATAGATTTTTTTCCGAAGTATTAGATGAAACCTTGTAAACCAGAGCTTTTTGCTCCAGCGGAATTTCGAAAGAATTATTGTCGGAAACTTTAAACTGATTTGTAAAAACCGCTTCGCGGACAGATTCTATTCCCAGATTTTGTTTGGCATTGGTTTCAAATACCGGAATATTCAGTAGCTCGGATAATTTTTTTGTGTCAATGGTGATGCCACGTTTTTCTGCTTCGTCAATCTGATTCACAACCATTATCGCAGATATTCCCAGATCCTGAATCTGCTGGAAAAGAAGCAGACTTCTTCTCATATTGATGGCGTCCGCAATGTAAACAACGCCCGAATAATTTTCCTGCTCCTGAATCAGGTATCTTGAAAAAATAGCTTCGTCTTCGGAAGTGGGGTAGATGCTGTACGAGCCGGGCAAATCTACTACTTCGACTTCCTCGTCTTTGTAAACATAATTTCCGGAGTGGCTGGCAACAGTAACCCCGGCATAATTACCCGTTTTTTGCTTTTTGTTGCAAAGGATATTAAAAAGTGTGGACTTTCCTACATTCGGATTTCCTACCAGTAAAATCTGCTGTTTTGCTTTCTTATGCATCATTCTGCTACTTCTACCTGTATGAATCTTGCTTCTGCTTCTCTTAGGGCAATTCTGGTTTTCTCAGAGCCGTACTCAATGTAAAGCGGTCCACCAAAGGGAGCCTGATAAAGGATTTTGAAACTGGTTTCGGGAAGCAGTCCCATCTCAATTATTTTTGTCGGCATCTGAAGATTATCATTGTCATAGCCAATGATTTTTCCGTATTTATTTTTCGGAAAACAACAGAGCTTATCAATGTGCTTTTTTTGCAAGACTTAAAAATTTTGGAATACAAAGATAGCTTATTTTAAATAAATCTAAATAAGATATTTATCACGTAAAAAAAACCGGGATATTTCCCGGTTGCTTTATTTTTTCTTTTTATCTGTAGTCTGGGGTATTTCTATTGGGTTGTCTGTAGATTTGAAGAAGTCGTTGAGCATTTTTTCTTGATTCTTCAGCATTTCTCCAATGGTAAGGTCGCTTCCCGGCATTTTCATGGAAAGCATATTTTGTGGGATTTGAGTTCTCGCTTCTGCCATCGGATCTTGCTTGAAAGCGGCATAAGATTTCTCAAACTTGTCTTTAGCAATTGTCTTTTTCTCGTTGCTCATCCCGTATTTTGCATTAATTTCCTCAGCATAAGTAAATTCTTTCCAATCTTTTACTGTTTTGTTTCCAGAAAGTAACCAGGAATAATTCTTCTCGCTATCTTCGATTTTAACAATTAGTCCGGGTAATCCATAAAATTTATAAGGCCCGTCCTGAAAAGGAATATCGGTGGAGAACCAAGCTGTCCATTGTCTTCCGCCAAATTCCGTCGTAGCTTTTTGAGTGCTATAAGTTCCTATTTTTTCTTTGTCAGCCCAGATTTTCCAGTCGAATTTGATGTTTTCTTCATAAGCAAAAAGATTTCTGCTGATTCTGTCCACGTACATTTCCGTCATTGCGGGATATATTTTGTAGATTTTGTAAGAGAACTTAGGCCATTTTATCATTTTAGACATATCCTTGAAAGTTTTGGTCTTCTCCATTTCTTCAACCGCAGATTTGATGATAGAATCTTGTGCAGGAAGAGTAAAATCCTGATAGATCGACTTGTCTTTAGCAATGTCAAGCGTAGTCATTACTTTGTCCAATCTTGCAGAATCCTTTTTGGGTTTATATGTTAATTCATAAAAGAAACGGTTGGCTGTTTCTTGTGCAGAAACCATTAATCCTAATAATAACAAAGGAAGAATGACTAATTTTTTGAGAGATTTCATACTTTTATTTTTTTGTTTATGACTAATTAGTGCAAGATTCTGAAAAATGTTACAGAATTATTGATACATTTTTTTTATCGATTCATTCATCAACTGATATATTTTCAAATGTTCTTTATCGGTAATCAAGTCTTCGTGGAGTTTCAGAACTCTTTGGTCGCCTCTTACGGCTGGTCCTGTTTGTGCAGATTTTGGTTCCAGATGATGAATTTTCTCCACAGTTTCATCAATCAAGGGAATGAAATAATTAAAATCTAAATCCTGCGAATCTGAAATTTCTTTAGCTCTGGCGAAAAGATGATTCACAAAATTGCAGGCAAAAACAGCCGTCAAGTGGATGTATTTTCGTCTTTCGTAATCCGAAGTTTCAACATTTTCGGAAATGATTGAAGCCAATTCAAATAATGATTTTTCATCAATCTGATTTTCGGCCTCAATGAAAAAAGGAATTTTGGAATAATCCAGGTTTTTGGTTTTGGAAAAAGTCTGCAAAGGATAAAAACTCGCTTTTCTGTAATTGCCTTTCAGGATTTCTAGTGGAAGAGAACCGGAAGTATGAGCAACTAAAGCTTTTTCATTTTTGATTAAATCTGAAACTTGTTCAACCGAAGAATCTGAAACAGAAATCAAATAAAAATCTGCATCTTCCAATTTTTCTGTCGAAAAAGGAATGTTGAATTCTTCTGAAATCTTTTTTAATTCAATTTGATTTCGTCCAAAGATTTGACTGACTTCTAATTTGTTTTGAGTAAAAGCTTTTGCTAAATGATAAGCTACGTTTCCCGAACCTATAATTACTGTTTTCATACAACAAAGATAAAGTTTTGACTAATCTTTAAATAGTTACGTTTAATATAAATTAAAAGAAAATTCAAAAAAAAATTTAACTTTGGTCTTATTTTTTAATCAAAACTACGAAACATCTGAATGAAGCTCAACGATGAGGAAATTGTAAAGCTTTTAACTACATCTCAAACTGTAGAGAAAGGTTTGCGCGCGATGATGGATATCTATCAGAGTCGCCTTTATTGGCATATCAGACGATTGATTGTGGATCACGACCAAGCTCAGGATGTTTTACAGGATACTTTTATCAAGGCGTATCAGAACATTCATCAGTTCAAGAGTGATAGCAAATTGTACACTTGGCTCTACAGGATTGCAACCAACGAGGCTTTGCAACAACTCAACAAAATGAACCGGATGAAGAAAACAGATGAAGATGCAGAATATTATATGCAGAATCTAGTCGCTGATACTGCAGGCAAAGATGGAGAAGAAATCCAGGTTTTGTTGCAACAAGCGATACAAACTTTGCCAGAGAAACAGAAATTGGTTTTTAATATGAGATATTATGATGATTTGCCTTACGAGGAGATTTCTAAGATACTGGATATGTCCGTCGGAACTTTGAAGACCAATTATCATTACGCAAAAGATAAAGTTGAACAATATATAAAGGACAACTACTCGGAAGAGTTTTAAAATAATAATAGAATAATAGTTATGAAACGTCTTTGACGTAGCATTTGACAAATGAAAAATTAAATAAGAGCAAATGAAAATTGATATAGAAAAACTGAGCAGAAATACGCCGTATCCGGAACCTTCGGATGAGTTTTTCAAAACGCTTCAGGATCACGTGATTTCGAAAACAATTGGAGAGAAACTTCCCGTTGTTCAGAAAGAAGCAAAAGTTTTCTCTCTGAATTTCAAATGGATGGCTGCTGCAGCAGTGGTTTTGATAGCGGGAATTACAGCGTTTTTAGGAGTTGATAATTCGTCCGAAACACAAAGTTTTGCTAGTCAAAAACCAATTGTAGATTCTGTTTACAATATTAATGAGCCTGAAAGCAATACATCAGAACAATTAGCAAATATTACTGCGACTGAAGAACATCATGCAGGTGTAATCAAAAAACAAAGTGTTAGAAATCCTCAGATTGCGTCTGCTAAAGTAAATGTTTCTACTGGTAAATCATTTAATAATACAGACCGACAAGATTATACTGTAGAAACTAAGAGAAAATCCGAGTCAGAAGTGGAGAAGGTTTTAGCGGCTTTTACGCCAGAACAGTTGAAAGATTTGGATAGAAATAGTGAGCAAGATGTCTATCTTGACCTTTATAATTAATAACAAAATAGAGAGAAATGAAAAAATTGTTATTGACTATTTTAATTGGCGGATTATTTTCCGCTCACACAGTTAGTGGACAAAACAGAAGATCTGGTACTACAAGTTTAAGGTCTAATTCGGGTTCGAATTCTACTTTGCGCGGTAATTCTGCATCATCATTATCACCGGTTGGAACTTTACAAAGACAGACCAATATTCCCAGAACTTCTGAGTGGAGAAGTATGAATACACAAGAGAAAAGAGATGTCGTAAATAATATGTCTACAAAAGAACGTTCTATGTTTCTACAGAAGATGAAAGAAAATATTGTCATCGATGATATTGACATTTCAGCAGATAAGCAAGACGAGTTCAAAGCACTTTATAGTGAATATCAAACTAATCAAAAACAGATTAAAGAAAAATTTCTTGTAGAAAATAATATTGGAAATCTTTCTAATGAAGAAGCGACAAGAAGACTTAATCAAAGTTTTGATGTTGGTCAGCAACTTCTCAACAACAGAAGAACTTATGCTGACAAATTTTTAAAAATTCTTACACCGCAACAAGTCTTAAAGTTATTCCAAACAGAAGGAAAAATGCGAGAAAAAGTACTTGATAAAAAGAACAGCAATTGATTCAAAACCTCTAGATTTTAGAGGTTTTTCTGTTTTATTTCGCACATTCACAAATGTTTCGAAATAATTTTTCCTATTCTGTTAAAAATATGTATTTTCGCAGACTGATTATAAACACTTAATATAAAGATGGCAATTTTAGGCGAAATTAGAAAAAGATCGTGGCTGTTAGTTGGCGTTATTGCATTAGCACTTTTGGCTTTCTTGGTAAATCCGGATACTATTGACAAGGTTTTTGGTAAAAACCCGAATATTCTTGGAAAGGTTAATGGAGAAGAAATCACAAGAGATGAGCTTAATGACCAACTTTTCATTATGCAGCAACAGGCTCAGCAACAAGGTCAACCAACCAAAGGTCTTGAAGAGCAGGCTTGGCAGATTCTTGTTCAGTCCAAGTTAATCAAGCAGCAGTTCGAAAAAATGGGGCTTAAGCTTACAGATGAGATTTTCTGGAGCCAGCTTCAATATGATCCTATTTTTGCTCAGAATCAGCAATATTTTGATGAAAAAGGTAACTTCAAATTGCAAGAAATAAAAAGCGAAATTGAAAAAGCACAGGCTACAAACCCTGAGAATTATAATTTCTGGCTGAAGAACAAAAAAGCGATCGAGTACCGAATGATGGCAAGAATGCTTTTCGGAAATGTAACGGCTGGTATCACGGTAAGCAAAAAAGAGGCAGAGCTGATGATGAAGTTTCGTGATGAAATGGCTAATATCGATTTTGTAAAAGTGGACTACTTGGAATATTCCAAGAAAAACAATGTGAAAGTTACCACTCAGGATCTTGCAGACTATATTAAATTACATCCAACAAGGTTTAAAGCGACTGCCAGCAGAAATCTAGCTTATGCTTATTTCCCTGCAACGCCAAGTGCTCAGGATGATGCTGCCACTTTGAACGAAATTAATAAATTGTACCTAAAGGGAACAGATGCTTCTAACGGAGCAGAAAATTTCCAGAATACAAAGAACGATTCTATGTTCGTAGAATTAAATTCCGATGTTCCTTTCATTCCTCAGTATGTTGGGTTGAATCAAGTTCCACAAGGTATTAAAGATAAAATTGCTACTGCTACAATCGGTCAGACATTTGGCCCATATAAAGAGCAGAATCTTTATGTAGTATCTAAATTGCTAGATAAAAAAGCATCAGATTCTACACAATCAAAACATATCCTAATAGCTTACAAAGGCGCTGAGCGTTCTACTGCTAGCAGAACAAAAGAAGCGGCTAAAAAGATTGCAGATAGCTTGCTGGCAGTAATAAAAGCAGATCCTTCAAAATTTTCAGAAGGTCTGAAATTATCTGATGAGCCTAATGCTGTTGAAAGAAACGGTAGTGTAGGCTGGACGACTCCAACTTCGCCATTTGCGCCAGGGTATCTTAAATTCTTGGCTGATAATCCTAAAGGAGCAACTGGTCTTGCAGAAACATCTTTCGGATATCATATCATTAATGTTGAAGATAAGAAATCTGGTTCGATGACGTACAAAATCGCTCACCTTGCGAAAAATGTAAAAGCGTCTGATAAAACTGAGAATCAGGTATTGACACAGGCTACAAGATTCATTCAGCAAACTGAAGGAAAAAGCTTTAATCAATTTAAAAATCTTGCTGAGAAAAATAAATATAGATTTGATAATCCAAAAACTGTGGGTAGATTCCAGGGTACACTTCCAGGACTTGGTACAGATAAAGATGGTGATATTATTTCTTGGGCATTTGACAAGAAAAGAAATATAGGTGATACCGATATTTTTACGGTAGAAGGAACAGGTGACAGAATCGTAGCTTATGTTGTTGGGAAGCAAGATGAAGGCCTTGCGGATCCAGAAACTGTAAGAGATCAGATTGAGCCAATTGTTAAAAACAAACTTCTGGCTAAGAAAATTATTGAGAAAATCAATACTGGAAAATATACTTCTCTAGATCAGGCGGCGAAAGCTTTCGGAACTACAAAAGCAAATGCTGTTGTAAACTTGTTTAACCCATCTGTAAATGGTTCGATGGAGCCTAGAGTGGCAGGAGCTGCATTCGGATTGGCAAGCAATAAATTATCTCAGCCGGTTGAGGGAATGACAGGTGTTTATCTTGTTGTTAAAAAGTCTGTGACTACGAACAAAATGCCAGGAGATGTTAAACAAATTATACAGTCAATGGCGCAGCAAAACGCTCAGCAATTTACAGGATCTTTCTTAAAGAGTCTGCAGGATAATGCTGATATAAAAGATTATAGAATAGACGTGTGGGATAAAACTGCTCAACAGTAATTCCAAGATTTTTCAAAATATTCAAAAGCGGCATAATTGTCGCTTTTGTTGTTTTTTATTTTTTCCTATTAATAAAACCAATATTCATATATTTGCTAATTACTAAAAACAACAAACGTGAAGTTAAGTAAAGAATTAAAAGCAGGATTGATCGCAATTTTTGCTATTATAAGTTTCGTGATACTTTATCAGTTTATGAAAGGGAAAAATCTCTTCACTACAGATAATGTTTTCTATGCTAAATATGACAATGTAGAAGGTCTTGAGGTTTCCAATCCGGTATCAATCAACGGCCTTAAAGTAGGTCAGGTAGATGAAATAAAACCAATTACTAAAGGTCGTAAACTGTATTTTGTAGTAAAGCTAACTATTGATGATACTTTTGAGTTTTCTAAAAATTCTACAGTGCAAATTTTTGAACCTGGTCTGATGTCTGGAAAAGAGATGAAAATCAATCTTTTTTATGGTGGTGCAACAGCCAAAGACGGTGATACTCTGAAGGGGAATTATCAGCTTTCCATGCTTAATTCTCTATCTTCCCAGGTAAAACCTGTGAAAGACCAGCTTTCGGGAGTTCTTCTCAAATTGGATTCTACATTAGCCAGTACAAATAAAATTGTAGATGAGCAAAACAGAAGAGAAATTAGATTGCTCCTTGCTAATTTAAACCAGACTGTTGCTGCATTTAAGGGAACAGCAGATCAAACCAACCGAATTTTAGCTTCTAATGAAAATGGATTGCACGAAGCTATTGGCAATGCCAATAAAATGCTTATTACAACCAATGCAACCGTAGAAAAATATGGTAAAGTTGCGGAGAAAGTAGATGTGGATAAACTCAATCTAACAATTGACGAGTTCAGTAAAACCGCTACTAAGATTAATAACGTTATTTCCGGCATACAAAACGGGGAAGGTTCACTTGGTAAATTGACCAAAGATGATGAACTTTACAATAATCTCACGAGAACAGCAGACAACCTGAATAAGCTGGTAGAAGATCTTAAGGCAAACCCTAAACGTTATGTTAATTTCTCTGTTTTCGGTAAGAATAATAAAGACTAATGTATGCAATATATTGACAATGTAATCTTTCTGATTCTCCTGATTGTTGGCTTTGGAGTATTTGCAAAAAGCCTAAAAGAACTTTACCGTAATATTAAGCTGGGGAAAGAAATCAATCGCACAGACAGACCCGCAGAACGATGGGCTACAATGGCTCGTGTCGCTCTTGGGCAGAGCAAAATGGTAAAAAGACCCATTGCAGGGATTTTACACATCTTTGTTTACGTTGGATTCGTCATAATCAATATTGAACTCCTTGAAATTATAATCGACGGAATTTTCGGTACACACCGTTTCCTTCAAGGTGTTTTAGGAGATGCATTCTATTCTTTTTTTACAGTCACATTAGAAATATTAGCCTTGTTGGTAGTAGTGGCTGTTGTAATATTTTTCATCAGAAGAAACTTCTATGGGGTGAAGAGATTGACTATGAAAGAATTGAACGGGTGGCCAAAACGAGATGCCAACTGGATTTTGATTATAGAATTCGCTTTGATGGTAGCTTTTTTTACCATGAACGGCGCGGATTATTTTGCTGATCCTAATCGTTTTGCAGGTAATTTTCCAATATCCTCGCACCTTTTTCCGTTTTTCCAGAATATGAGTGTGGAAACGCTTCATATTATCGAGAAGTTTGCATGGTGGTTTCATTTCGTTGGGATCTTATTCTTTATGAATTATCTTTATTATTCAAAACATCTTCATATCATTTTTGCTTTCCCAAATACTTGGTTTGCGAATCTTGAAAAGAAAGGAAAATTTAATAATCTAGATTCTGTTACTAGCGAAATCAAATTAATGATGGATCCAAACGCAGATCCGTATGCAGCACCAGCTGGAGGTGCAGAAGAATCACCGTCTAAATTCGGAGCCGAAGATATTTTTGATCTTAACCAACATCAGCTTTTAAGTGCTTATTCTTGCACAGAGTGCGGAAGATGTACTTCAGTTTGCCCTGCTAATATTACAGGGAAGAAACTATCTCCTAGAGCGATAATGATGAAAACAAGAGATAGACTGGAAGAAGTAGGGAAAAACATCAACAAGAATGGAAAATTTGTGGATGACGGCAGAAAACTTCTTAATGACTACATTACTAAAGAAGAACTTTGGGCATGTACTACCTGCAACGCTTGTGTAGAAGCCTGTCCTGTTCTGATTGATCCATTGTCAATTATTTTCGAAATGAGGAGATTCCTTGTGATGGAGCAGTCTGCAGCGCCTCAGGAGCTGAACCTGATGATGACCAATGTGGAGAATAATGCTGCCCCTTGGCAGTATAATCAGGCGGATCGTTTGAATTGGGTGAGAGATTAATCTTTAAGTAAGATTTCATTTTACATTAATACAAAATACATTTTACAACAAATGGATTTCACTATAAAAACAATGGCGGATTACGCTGCGGAAGGCAAATCACCGGAAGTTCTTTTCTGGGTAGGCTGCGCCGGAAGTTTTGATGATCGTGCAAAAAAAATAACCAAAGCATTCTGCAAAATTTTAAATAAAATCGGAGTAGAATTTGCGGTCCTTGGTCAGGAAGAATCCTGCACAGGTGATCCTGCAAAACGTGCTGGAAATGAGTTTGTGTTCCAGATGATGGCTTTGACAAATATCGAAATTCTTAATGCTTACGATGTCAAAAAAATTGTAACTGCCTGTCCGCACTGCTTCAATACTTTGAAGAATGAGTATCCAAGTCTGGGTGGGAATTTTGAGGTTTTGCATCATACACAATTCCTCAAAGACTTGATGAATGAAGGAAGATTGAAAATAGAAGGCGGAAGTTTCAAAGGGAAAAAAATCACTTTCCACGATCCTTGTTATTTGGGCAGAGCTAATGATGAATATGAAGCTCCAAGGATGCTTTTGGAAAAACTGGATGCAGAACTCGTAGAAATGAAACGTTGCAAAACGAATGGTTTATGCTGCGGAGCTGGTGGTGCACAGATGTTCAAAGAGCCAGAAAAAGGAAACAAGGATATTAATATTGAGAGAACTGAAGAGGCGCTCTCTTTTGAGCCAAAAGTTATAGCAACGGGATGTCCGTTTTGTAATACAATGATGACCGACGGTGTAAAGCACTTTAATAAAAATACTGAAGTGGAAGTAAAAGATATTGTCGAGCTTTTAGCGGAAGCTGAAGATCTTTAGAATATCATCATTAAAAAATAAGACCTCAGATTTTCTGAGGTTTTTTTGCTTTTACTACTAATTGAATTAAAATCCGTAATTTTATACTTTGATTTATGAAAATGAAATTGCAGAATGTGATTCTATTTTTTAAATAAAAAAATTATTATGAAAATTGAAGAATCTAATATTGTTGAAACAAACGATTACCGTGTGATTATATATCCCGCGTCAAGACCATTTACAGCAAAAGAAAGTAAAGTGATTGCAGAAAAATTGTACGATTTTTTAGGCGATTGGGCGGCGCATGGAAAAGAATTATCTTCTTCTTTCAAGATTGAAAAAAATCAATTCATTATCATTTGTGTTGATGAAGAAAAAGAAGTGGCTTCTGGTTGCAGTATTGATGCGCTTGGAAAAGTAATGAGGGAATTGGATACCGAATTCCAACTTGGATTATTTGACAGAATGAAGGCGAGCTATGTTGAAAATGGTGAAGTGAAGACTTTGAAATTATCAGACTTCAAAAGCAAAATCAGAAGTGGAGAGTTGTCTAAAGATATAGAGGTTTTTGATTTTTCAAAAAATACCTATCTCGATTTTCTGAGCCATTTTCTTCAGCCTTTTGCAAGAAGCTGGGCGGCATCTATTTCTTAATTATGATCTAAATTAATTAAGGGTTGAAAATACTTTTTATTTCTTCTTGGTTTCCCAATAAGCTGGAACCTACCAATGGGAATTTTGTACAGCGCCACGCCGAAGCAGTAGCCTTGAAACATGAGGTCGAAATCCTCCACACGATTGGCGATTTTAAACAGACAGAAAATTTCGTTTTTGATGATAAAATCATTAATGGAATCAGAACGTTAGTTGTCTATTACAAAAACTCCAAAAATCCGCTTCAAAATTTTCTTCGTCGAATGAACGCGTACAAAATGGGTTTTTCTAAAATGCAAAAGCCCGAATTGGTACATGGTAACGTTCTTCATAACAATATGCTGTTTGCGGTCTATCTCAAGAAAAAATATAAAATTCCGTTTGTAATTTCCGAACACTGGACGGCGCTTCAGGAAGAGAATCTAGCTAAGACTTCTGCCAACATCAAGAGAATCGCAAAATTCATTGCGAAGCACGCAGATTACATTTTCCCCGTCAGCGAAAATCTGAAAAAGAGTTTGAAAATGCTCGGAATCAAAACACCGATGAAAGTCATTTCTAACGTAGTGAATACAGATGTTTTTCAGATCAGACAAACCAATGGAAATAAATCAACAAGATTTCTTCACGTTTCCAGCCTTATTCCACGAAAAAGACCTGATAAAATCATTGAAACCGTTCATCAGTTAAAAGTTAATGGTTACGATGTGTCATTGGAAATCGGTGGAGATGGTGATACGGCCACTCTAAGAAGGTTAGTACAAAAACTAAATGCTGAGGAATATATCTCGGTTTTTGATGAAATCAGCTATGCAGAAGTTGCGGAAAAAATGCAGGCTTCAGATTGTTTTATTTTATTTAGCGATAATGAAACTCAAGGTTGTGTGATATTAGAGTCTTATGCTTGTGGAAAACCGGTTATTGCGACTTCAGTTGGTGGTGTTCCCGAGTTTATAAAGCCGGGATTAGGCATCCTGATTGAAAAAGCTAACGAGCAGGAATTGTATCAATCAATGCAAAATTTTATTGAAAATAAAATCAATTTCAACAAACCGGAAGTCTTGAGACGTTTTGTTATTGAGAATTTTTCTAAGGAAATTATAAGTAATCAATTTACCGAAGTTTATATTAAGATTGGTAAGCCAGCTATAGCATAATTATGGGCGGTTTGAAAGAATTTTTAAGCAGGTTTTTTAGCAACAAAGGGCATCACGTCTTTTTTTCTTTTATGATAGCTAAAATCTGTGGATTTCTTGGCTCTATTGTTATTATAAGATTACTACCGGAAAACGAATATGGTATTCTTAGTATTGTTATGTCTGTCTGTGCTATATTTTTACCTTTTTCAGGTCTTGGTAGTAACCAGATACTTTTGAGATATGGCTCGATTTCAGAAAAGGATAACAAGCAAAATCTGTCATCGTATCTATTTTTCAAAGGGATTTTTTATGAGATTATCTTAATAATTGTATTTGTGGGAATTTCTCTGTTTTATGCACTAAAATATGAAAATATCTTCATTATCTTTCTGTTTTTTGGCATTCGGTTAATGGGTTTTTACCTGTCAAATCATATCCAGACTTATTACCGGATCAATGGAAAAAATGACGTATTTGCTAAAGTTAGCAATGCAATTAATATTGGAGGTTTTATTTTGCTATTAGTACTCACATACTTATTTAAATTTTATGGTTACCTTCTGGCAATAGCTTTAATCCCTTATCTCTCTTTATTTTGGCTAAAAAAAGAGATGTTTTCTGCAAAAAGTATTGTTTACGAGAATAAAAAAGAAATATGGCGATTTGGGATTTTTACAGCAGCAACATCTGTCATTTCAGAAACCTTATTCTCATTAGATGTAATGCTTCTTGGATTTCTAATGAACGAAAGTGCAGTTGCCAATTATAAGGTGGCAATTTTATTGCCATCAAACATTACGGTTTTGGCTATAAGTTTTATGCAAAGTGATTATCCGCTATTATCAAAAAATTATCAAAATAAAAATTTCCTTATTTCTTATATTAGGAATTACTACAAAATATTCATCCCAATTTGTATATTAATATTATGTTTTTTTTACACTTTTAAAGATCTTCTACTGAAACTCTTCTTTGGAACCAATTATTCAGATAACAGTAATCTGATGATGATTTTGCTATTCGGCTTCACTTTTGCGATGCTTTCCAGAAATCTGTTTGGAAACCTTTTGCCAGCAGTAGGAAAAATTGAAGTTAATACTTGGGTTTCTCTTATATCATTAATGATTCTTTGTGTTACAGCCTATTTTTTAGTTAACACTTTTGGAATAATAGGAATGGGCTTTTCTCTATCTCTGGTTTTAATATGGGAAGGTTCAGCATATTTAATTTTCTTCAGGAATTATCTTAAGAAACTTACACGATAAATAATTTTAGAATTATCTTTGCAAAGATGAAACTAAGAACATCCATAATTCTCCTAGCCATAATTTTGTTGTTTTCATGCCGTGGCGATGATAATGATTATCAGGTCATAGATCAGGTGCTGAATCTTTACGTCAAAAGTCAGGATGGTAAGGATCTTCTAGATTCCGAGCTGGAAGGATCTTATTCTTCTGTGACCTTACTGGATCTTCTCAGTGAAACAGCACTTAGTACTGTATCTGGATCAAGCTTACTTAAGGATGTGAAAGATACCACTTATCTGGACTATGCCGGTGGCGCTACAAGATTGTTGAAAGACTCTATTGGTCCGGAGCAGAAAACTTATTATTCGAAATTTATTATCCGATATTCAAAAACAGTTAATACGCAGACGGTGAATGATGACGATACCATTGAAATTGACTATAAATGGACTCCCTCGCTGTTCGAATTATCAAAAGTCTGGTACAATGATGAAGTTAAATTCACAAAAGTATCTGGACAGCCGAACATTATTACAATCGTGAAATAAAATCATTAAATTTGTAAAATTAATGTTGGATGATGGAAGCGCTATGATTAAAATTACGCTAATACATCCAATACCAAACACCTAACACCCAACAAAAAATGTTACAGGTTAATTTTTTGCGCGAGAACAAAGAGCGCGTTTTGGAAGGCTTGAAGAAAAGAAACTTCAAGGAACTAGATTTGGTCGAAGCTGCAATTACTGCTGACGACGAAAGAAAAAAACTGCAATTTGAGCTGGATTCACAACTTTCCGAGATGAACAAAATTTCGAAAGAAATCGGAATGCTGATGAAAGACGGTAAAAAACAGGAAGCCGAAGCTGCAAAATCCAAAACATCGCAATACAAAGAATCAAGCAAAGAATTAGAGTCCCAGTTGAAAGATATTGAAAAAAATCTTCTCAATATTTTGTATCAGCTTCCCAATATTCCTAACGAAAAAGTAGTTGCCGGTGTTTCTGCTGATGACAACGAGATTGTTTATGAATCTACTACGGTAGAAGGTCTTGGCGAAGGTGCAATTCCACATTGGGAATTGGCAAAAAAATATAATCTTATCGATTTTGAATTGGGAGTTAAAATCGCTGGCGCTGGTTTTCCTGTTTATTTGGGAAAAGGTGCACGTTTACAGAGAGCTTTGGTTCAGTATTTTCTTGATAAAAACACAGATGCCGGTTATCTGGAAGTGAATCCGCCTCACGTGGTAAATGAAGATTCTGGTTACGGAACAGGGCAATTGCCGGATAAAGAAGGACAGATGTATTATGTAGGAGCAGATGATTTGTATCTGATTCCAACAGCTGAAGTTCCTGTTACCAATATCTACCGTGATGTTTTGTTGGACGAAAAAGATTTGCCAATCAAGAATACTGCTTTTTCACAGTGTTACAGAAGAGAAGCAGGAAGCTACGGGGCGCATGTGAGAGGGCTTAACAGGCTTCACCAATTCGAAAAGGTGGAAATTGTGAGAATCGAGAAACCAGAGAATTCCTACGCTGTTTTGGAAGAAATGGTAGATCATATTAAATCCATTTTGGAAGATCTAGAATTGCCTTACAGAATTCTTAGACTTTGCGGTGGTGACACTGGTTTTGCTTCTGCAATGACTTATGATTTCGAGGTTTGGAGTGCTGCTCAGGAAAAATGGTTGGAAGTTAGTTCTGCTTCCAATTTCGAAACTTTCCAGGCCAATCGTCTGAAATGCCGTTATAAAGGAAACGAAGGTAAGTCTCAGCTGGTTCACACCTTGAATGGTTCTGCAATGGCTTTACCAAGAATTATGGCCGCTTTGCTGGAAAATAACCAAACGCCGGAAGGCATCAGATTACCGAAGAAAATCGCTGAATATGCAAGATTTGAACTAATCAATTAATTCAAATTGAATCAATAAAATGAAAGTCGCAAAGTGAATTTGCGACTTTTTTTGTATTAAATTTCAACCCCATTTTTTAATAGAAGGGGAGTGTAGACTACTTACTTCTGGTGGAAGAAATAATTATTTTTTCCCATATGAAAAAACGACATTCATTATTTCTTAAAGTAAAACAGCATTCTGATTTATAAATTCTTCATTCTTCTCAAAATGAGAAAGGCTGGATAATGTAGAATTAGCAATCTGTTCCAAAGCTTCTTGGGTAAAGAATGCCTGATGCGCCGTAACCAGAACATTAGGAAAACTCATCAAACGCTGAATTGTATCATCCTCGATAATAGTGTGAGAAAGGTCTCGGAAAAATAATTTCTCTTCCTGCTCATAGACATCAATGCCTAGATAACCAATGTGTTTGGTCTTTAGTCCGTGGATTACAGCTTTAGTGTCAATCAATCCGCCACGGCTGGTATTAATAATCATTACATCAGGTTTCATTTTTTTGATGGAGTCTTCATTGATCAAATGATGTGTAGATTCCATCAGCGGACAATGCAGCGAAATAATATCAGATTCAGAGAGTAATTGCTCCTGAGATATATACTCGATGTCGAAGTCTTTTAGGTCTTGATTTTCTGAAATATCATAAGCTAAAACTCTGGCTCCGAATCCTTTCGCAATTTTTGCAAAAGCTGCACCGATATTTCCCGTTCCAATCACACCGATGGTTTTCTGGTAAAGATTAAAACCCATCAATCCGTTCAGAGCAAAATTCTGTTCCCGAACCCGGTTGTAAGCTTTGTGCGTTTTCCTGTTCAACGTAAGAATCATTGCCATAGCGTGTTCAGCTACAGCTTCCGGAGAATAGGCAGGAACTCTGGAGACTCTCAGTCCGAGACGTTTTGCAGAATCCAGATCCACATTGTTGAAACCGGCACATCTCAAGGCGATATATTTGACGCCTTTTTTTGCCAAAGATTCCAAGACTTCTGCATCCAATTTGTCATTGACAAATGCACAAACAGCATCGGTATTTTCTATAAGATTGAGCACGTGTGGACCAAGATGGGTTTCGAAATAATCCAGCTCAAAATTAAATTTTCGATTCGCTTTGTTAAAAAATTCCTTGTCGTATGGTTTTGAAGAAAAGAATGTAATTTTCATAGCATAAAGTTACGAAATCCTTTTTCACATTAAGATTGTATTCAAATGAAATAAATCAATCTACACGATTTTTTTTGGCTAATTTTTTATCTACCCAAATTGTGGCAAAAGGAAAAAAAGCAGAGCATAATGCGAAAATAAAATCTTCATCGTCCCAATTAAAAATTTTCCTGCAGGGTAAAATTAATATGAGGTACAAGCTAAAAAAAAGACCGTGTATATTTCCGATGATGATGATGTAAATCGTAGGCAAAAGCCCGTCTTTATCTTCACGGATCCAGATCATAGCTGTAAAAAGAAGAAACCAGGAAACGGCTTCGGCAAGACAAACCTGCTTAAACCATTTGATTACTTTTTCTTCGGGATATTTAGAGAAAAAATTTTCTATTAAATTCATTATTACAAAATATAGGAAAACTAACAAATATCGGGACTATTTATAAAAAGACGAACCATCCAAATATTCAAAAACTTCTTGCGGTAGCATTGGTCTCACGTTTTTACCTGATTTTATCATATTACGGATTTCCGTGGCAGACAATTCGATGATAGGCGCATCAATCTTTTGAATGTTTTGGTGATTTTTCAATTCGGTCACAATTGGGGATGCTGAAATGTCTTCACCGAAAATTCTCGGATAAACAATGACTTGATAATTCTGGAGTAACAATTCATAATTTTTCCATTTGTGAAGGCTCCCCAGATTATCTTCACCCATAATGATAGAAAACGAATAATCTGGATATTTTTCCTGAAGATAGGTTAGCGTATCTATCGTGTAACTTGGTGTAGGAAGAGAAAACTCTACATTAGAAGCACGCATTTTCGGATAATTTTTTATCGCCAATTGTACCATATCCAAACGATTGTGGTCTTTCAAAAGAGATTTTTTGTCTTTGAAAGGATTCTGAGGACTCACCACAAACCAGAGTTCTTGCATATCAGAATGTTCCAAGATGTAATTAGCTAAAATCAGGTGTCCGATATGAATGGGATTGAATGATCCGAAAAACAGTCCGATTTTTTTCACAATAGATTAGTTATGAAATTTGACATCACGGATATTAAGAAAATGCGAGACATTGCCTTTCCAATGGTTTTCTTCTATGGTAAAGGCCAGGTCAAAAGTTTTAACCTTGAAATCTTCCGCAAACTGACCAAAGCGGAAACCAACACATTCAATATTTCTTCCCGTGGTGGGTTGCAGAATGTTGAATTTGAGATGTGTGTTTTCTTTTCCCATCAGTCTTACATAACCATTCACTTTCACATTTTTAAGAACAAGAACGGGTTTCATATTTTGAGGCCCAAAAGGCGCTAGCTTTCTATGAAAATTGAAAAACTCACGGTTCAGATCTTCTGGTTTCACCACACTGTCTATGTAGATGGATGGTTCTTTCTGATGCTCCTGAATATTCATTTTTACATATTCTTCAAAACGAACCTTAAATTCTTCGAACTTATCTTTTTCCATAGAAAGTCCTGCTGCAGCCTGATGACCGCCGAATTTCATAAATAGGTCTGAACAGAATTCCAAAGCCTGATGAATATCAAAATCTGCAACCGATCTTGCAGAAGCTACCATTTCTCCGTTATTTCCTTCTGTAAAAACCAGTGTTGGCTTGTAATAATTTTCAATTAATCTAGAAGCAACGATGCCAATTACACCTTTATTCCAGCTCGGATCATAAACGATAGTTGAGTAACGTTCTACTTTTTCCAGCTCCAAAACTTGGTTGAGTGCAGACTGAGTGATGTTGATATCCATCTCGCGACGTTCATCATTCAGGTTTATAATTTCATTTACGATTTGATGAGCCTGTTTCAGATTGTCGGAAATCATCAGTTCCACAGAAGCTTTGGCATGGGAAATTCTTCCTGCAGCATTGATTTTCGGTGCAATGTCAAAAACAATATTTGAGATTTCGAAATGCGCCAATTTTTCTTCTGGGATCAAAAGCCTTAATCCAAATTTTCTTGTTTTTCGCAGGAATTTCAGACCTTGCTTTGCTAGCACTCGATTTTCACCGGTCATTGCTACAATATCAGATGCAATACTTATTGCTAAAAGATCGGTTAATTCAAAAAGTTCACTTTCCGGGATTTTATAAATTGTATTCAGACCTTGGCAAAGTTTGAAACCAACACCACAGCCACTCAATTCTTTGTAAGGGTAACGGCAGTCTTTCCGCTTCGGATCCAGAACGGCTACTGCTTTGGGAAGTTTGTCTCCGGGCAAATGGTGATCACAGATGATAAAATCTACACCCACAGAATTGGCAAGGTCTATTTTATCAACCGATTTGATCCCACAGTCTAAAGCTATTATCAGAGAAAACCCATTGTCTTTTGCAAAATGAATTCCCTCATCGGAGATGCCATAACCTTCCACGTTTCTGTCTGGGATGTAAAAATCAAGATATTTTTTATCAACGATTTTGCTCAGGTAAAGGTACATTAGAGCCACAGCTGTGGTTCCATCCACATCATAATCGCCATACACCAGTATTTTTTCTCCATTTTCTATCGCTGTAGCAATGCGTTCTACCGCTTTTTGCATATCGGCCATCAGAAAAGGATTATGGATGTCGGTTCCGTTTGGTTTGAAGAATTCGCGGGCCTTCTGATAATTGTCGATCTCGCGTAGCACTAGGATTTTGGATTCTAAAGTTCCAAATCCAATCGAAGAAATCAGTCCGTCAACAATTTCTTCATCAGGCTCGGGTTTATAAATCCATTTTTGACTCATAGCTACAAATGTAAATAAAAAAAACGGCTTTCGGAAATTAAAAACGGCAGTCGTATAATTGACTACCGCAGGTTTATCAGGAAGATTTTTATCTTATTTTTTGATGATTTTTTTAGTCTCGCTTCCTTTATCTGTTTCGATAGTTACCATATAATTTCCTTTCGGTAAAGAAGCAATACTGATTACTGACAGATGATCATTTTCTGTTTTTACCAGATTACCTGTTGCGCTATAAATTTTAACAGATTTGATCTTATCATCAGTTCTGATGTTTATAAATTCGGAGGCTGGATTAGGATAAATATTTAGCTGTGATTTTGAAACATCGGAAACAGCCATCTGATCCATATCTCGTATGATGATATTATCTACAATAAAACCACTTCCGTCATTGTCAAATTCAAAATTAAGATCATTAGCTCTCACAACTTTGGGACCTAGAGGTGAGGTGTGAACCAATTGATTGTTAAGGTAATATTTAATAGTTTTCTCGACAACATGATCAATCTCGATTCTCAGGTTATACCATTGTCCAGGAATCCAACTTCCCAAATCTTTGAAATTGACATCGCTATCAGCGTATAATTTACCACTGAACATGAAGTTAAAACCGCCAGCCCAAGAATAATTTCCGTTGTTGTTATAATATAACGAAAGTAGATAATAATCTGAGCTGTCCAGCCTTTCCAATTTTACATCTGCTGAAACAGAAAGACGGTTATATTCCGGGATTTTTTTGAAAAGAAATGTGAAATTTTCTGTGTACTGATTGGTGCTTGTTACCTCTACGGAATTGTTCCCGTCGCTAGCTTCGCCAGTAATTACCTTAAAATTACTGTTTGGAACGTTGTCTGTTTTTACCGCCCATTCTTTTTGCCCAACTACCGATCCGAGATTATAACCTTCCGAACTTTCAAAAGATATTGTTTGCTGCCCGAATATCAGAGTGGATAATACCGCCGATATAGAGAATAAAATTTTAGTCATAAAATAAATTAAAGGGAATCGAATTTAAAGATAAATAGATAAATCTTATCATTTTGCTAAATAATATCAAGAATGATTAATAAACATTGAACAAATTCCAAAATAGTACTGATTATCGTTTGCTTCCTAACTATTGACATTTATGATGGAATCCAAAAAAGGGCTTATAATTTTTCAAAAGTTTGATTCCTTCTAAGAAGTTAAGTGCGATTATTTTGCTAATCATCTAGCGTTTTTAATTTTAATATATTGATAGTTTGGTTGGCTTAGCTTTTAGTAGATTAAAATAATTGTAACCAATTTCTCTTGATTGATTCTAAAGAAACTGTCTTTGATGAGTGAACTAGGATATTATAATTGTTCTGAATGTACTAGGATTTTTTTATCATAAAAATTATTTGCAGCATTTACAAAATCATTTATAATTAAAACAAAAAGCCTTGAAAATCAAACGATTATCAAGGCTTTTAAGTACCCCAGACGGGACTTGAACCCGTACATCCTTGCGGATACAGGATTTTAAGTCCTGCGTGTCTACCAGTTCCACCACCAGGGCAAAATGGAGAGCGAAAAACGGGATTCGAACCCGCGACCC
>DFXK01000010.1:0-2141 GCA_002383165.1 Flavobacteriales bacterium UBA4110 | reverse complement strand
GATGTTTTTTTTTATTTTTTTTGCTTTCGCAAGTTTTAATATCATCAATAGTTTTTGTTACCTTTACACACTTAAAATTTTTCGAGATTATGGAATTAACAGGAACGATAAAGAAAATTTCTGATTTACAAACATTTGCAAGTGGATTTCAAAAAAAAGAACTGGTTCTTTTGACAGAAGAACAGTATCCGCAGCCAATTAATATTGAATTCACTCAAGATAAAGTTGATCTGTTGAATGCTCACAAAGTGGGTGATAAAGTGAAAGTTCATATCAACATACGAGGAAGAGAATGGACAAGTCCACAAGGTGAAGTGAAATATTTCAACTCTATTGTTGGATGGAGAATGGAAAAAGATGCTTCTTCCGATTTTAATGAGCCTACTCAAGCTGCACCTTCTCAAAATTCGCCTTCAACAGAAAACAAAAATGTTTTTGCTGAGGATGAAGATGATGATTTGCCTTTCTAATATTAATAGAATAATATCACATAAATCTCCCTGCATTTTAAAATAAAGTGCGGGGATTATTTTTTATAAACCCAACATCATCCAATGCTTAGACTTGATCCTAATGATATTTCTTTTCCAGATCCGGAACATTATGATTCGGCGGATGGGTTAATGGCTTTTGGCGGAGATTTGACACCAGAAAGACTTTGGTTTGCTTATCAAATTGGATTATTTCCTTGGTATAATGAAGGAGAAGAAATCCTTTGGTGGTGTCCGGATCCGAGATTTGTTTTATTCCCCAATGAAATTAAAATTTCAAAATCGATGAGAAAAATTCTGCGAGATGAGGTTTTTGAATATACAGAAAACCAATGCTTCGAAGTAGTGATGAGAAATTGTAAAACATTAGAAAGAAAAGGACAAGATGGAACTTGGATTAATGAAGAACTCATTGCATCTTTTGTAAAACTTCACCATTATGGAAAAGCTAAAAGTTTTGAAGTCTGGCAAAACGGCAATTTGGTTGGTGGATTTTATGGAATTTTAGTCGGAAATGTTTTCTGTGGCGAAAGTATGTTTTCCAAAGTTTCCAACGCTTCAAAAGCCGGCTTTATCCATTTTACGACCAAATATCAAAACCAATGGGAACTTATCGATTGTCAAATCCACTCTGAACATCTGGAAAGTCTGGGCGCAAAAATGATTCCGAAAATTGATTATTTAAATATCTTAAAACAACAAAAACCTTGAATACTGAAAAACAAAAATGGATTCTTCTCATCACATTATCTGTGATCTGGGGATCATCCTTCATATTAATAAAAAAATCTTTAGAACATTTCAATCCTTATGAAGTGGGGGCTTTAAGAGTTTTGATATCCGGAATTGTATTAATGCCTTACGCTATTACTAAAATCAAACAATTTCCGAAGCAACATACAAAATGGCTAATCTTGGCTGCTGTGACAGGAAGTTTTATTCCAATGTTTCTATTTCCATTAGCAGAGACTGAAATTAGCAGCAGCATTGCAGGAATTATTAACTCTATGATGCCAATATTCGTGATTATTGTGGGTTCTTTGGTTTGGAAGTTCTCTACTACCAAAAGGCAAATGATTGGCGTTTTAATTAGTTTTATTGGAGCTTGTATCTTGGCTTTGGGAAGTGGTGAAAGTGGCGAAATCAAAATCTATCCTATCCTTTTGCTGGTTTTAGCAGTTCTAATGTATGCCATCAGCACAACGACCATAAAATCAAAACTACAGGAGGTTTCAGCAATTCTGATGTCAGCTTTTATTTTTTCTTTTGTGTTGTCTTTACCTTCATTAATTGCTTTGGTATTTTCAGGATTTTTCAATGATTTCAGTTTTAATCAAAGTACGTTTGAAGGACTTGGTTTTGTAGCGATGTTATCCATCTTAGGGACTGGGCTGGCAATGATGATGAATTATAAATTATTGAGTATTTCTACACCGCTTTTTGCTTCTACGGTAACTTTATTAATGCCAATTGTTGCGATTATTTGGGGGATTTTGGATGGAGAAACTTTAACTACGATGCAATCTGTCGGAGCTTTGATTATTTTAGCTGGATTAATATTTTTAAGAAGTAAGCCAAAGGTTGCTTAAATTTTTTTTAACGCAAAGCGCACAAAAATCTTATTGAGGTTATTGAAAATATTTTTAAGGT
>DFXK01000016.1 GCA_002383165.1 Flavobacteriales bacterium UBA4110 | reverse complement strand
CATAGAACATCGGGGCTATGGATTTTGTACCTTTTATCAATGTTTCAGAAAAGATTGACCATAAGTCTTGAATTTCGAAAAAACAAAAGTGATAATCAGCGCTACAAAACATCCGATACAAACACAAATCACACGCTCAATCGGAATCAGCCAATCGTGCGCCTGATTTTCCTCAATCAAAACAATTACCATAGCTGCGAGAGCAGAACGAAGCGTATTATCCAACCTCAAAGCAATTCCTACAAGAATCGTCAAAGCCACACCTATACAAATCAATAAAATATTAGGAATCGGAATCAGAAATAAAATCATTCCGATAGAAGCGCCGAGAAGATTGGATTTGATTCTGTCATAAGCTAATTTGTTACTATTATCGGGCGAAAAAACAATCACAACAGAAATCAACGCCCAATAAACTGGATATTGAGGAAGAAAAATATAAAACAGATAACAGACAGATGCGCCTATCACGCATTTCACGAGATAAATCCATTCGGAAATAGAGACTCTTAATCTTAAAAACTTGGAAAACTGTTGTATAAAATTCGCCATTAAAATCTTGCTAGAAATGAAGCTTCAAAATTATAAAACATAAAATGAAAGAAAGGTTACAGAAACATTATTTATGTCATAAAGATTTCATTTTCCTTTCATAATTAGTAAATTGCAACATCATAAAAATTTCAAAAAAAAATGGAATATTCACAACTGGAACCAAAAGTGATTTGGAAGAATTTCGAAGCACTGAATTCGGTTCCCAGACCATCAAAAAAAGAAGAAAAAGTTATAAAATTCATCAAAGAATTCGGTGAAAATCTTGGATTGCCAACAACCGTTGACGAAGTTGGAAATGTCATCATCACAAAACCTGCAACTCCGGGAATGGAAAACAGAACGCCAATCGTGATGCAATCCCACCTTGATATGGTTTGTCAAAAAAATAATGATGTAGATTTTGATTTCGAAACTCAAGGAATCCAAATGTATGTTGACGGCGATTGGGTAAGAGCAAAAGGAACAACTTTGGGCGCTGATAATGGTTTGGGCGTTGCAACGATTATGTCAATCTTAGAAAGTAACGACATTCCACATCCAGAATTGGAAGCACTTTTCACTATTGATGAAGAAACAGGAATGACAGGCGCATTAGCTTTGAAACCCCGACAATTGAAAGGAGAAATTCTTTTAAATCTTGATACAGAAGAAGATGATGAAATTGATATCGGCTGTGCTGGAGGTGTGGATGTGACGGCTTCTGCAAAATTTGATGTAGAAGATGTACAAGGTGAAACTTTCAAAATCGAGATCAAAGGTTTACAAGGTGGACATTCGGGGATGGACATCCACAAAGGTCTTGGAAACTCGAATAAATTATTAGGAAGATTTTTATTCTTAGGCTTGGAAAATCAAATTCAATTAATCTCTATCGATGGCGGAAGTTTGAGAAATGCCATTCCGAGAGAAGCTAAAGCAATTATTTCAGTTAAAAATTCAGAAGATTTTGTGGCAAAATTTGAACAATTGAAATCTGATATTTTGGAAGAATTTGCTTCATTGGAAAAAGATTTGGTTATCCATATCGAGAAATTTGATTTATCAGAAAAAGCAATTTCTGTTGTAGATTCTAAAAAAATAGTTTTTGCAATCAATGCTGCTCACAACGGCGTTTTCCGAATGAGTCCTGATGTAGAAGGTTTGGTAGAAGCGTCTAACAACGTTGCAAGAGTGGAACTGAAAAACGGCGAAATTAAAATCCTAAATTTAACAAGATCATCCGTAGAATCGACAAAATGGGAAGTTGCCAATCAATTAAAATCTGCTTTCGAAAGTAATGCTTTGAAAACAGAATTCGGAGGTTCTTATCCTGGCTGGAAACCAAAACCTGAAGCAGAAATCATCAAAGTAATGACAGAGCTTTACGAGTCTAATTTTGGCGAAAAGCCATTAGTTGTTGCTTGCCACGCAGGATTAGAATGTGGAATCATTGGTGCCAATTATCCAAAAATGGAAATGGTGAGTTTTGGTCCCACGATAAAAGGTGCACACTCACCGGATGAACGAGCCAGTATTTCCTCCACTCAAAAATTCTGGAAATATACTCAGGAGATTCTTAAAAATATTCCTAAAAAATAATTTATACCAACAAAAAATGCTCATCTAATTAGACGAGCATTTTTTTTTTAAATCATAATCCTAGTGACCAGAATGTCCATCAGCACCGTGTGCGTGACCGTGCGCCAATTCTTCTTCCGTTGCAGGACGAGTGTTCAAAATCTCAACATCAAAATGTAAAGGTCTTCCTGCCATTGGATGATTAAGGTCTACAACCACAGCTTCTGGAGTAACTTCTACAACCAAAGCTTGGAAATTATTCCCTTGATTGTCGGACAATGGTAGAACCGCCCCAACTGGAGGCAATTCTTGTCCTTGGAACATATCCACAGGCAACTGAGTAACAGCTTGAGGATCTCTTTCTCCGTACCCTTCGCTTGGTTCGATAGTGAAAGATGTTGTTTCGCCAATATTCAAGTTCTGAATTTCTTGTTCAAATTTCGGAATCATCATTCCTACACCGTAAAGAAACGTCATTGGGTTTTCTGCAGAAGTCTCTTCTACGAAAACTTTTTCTCCTGCTTCATCATTAGTATGTAGAACGTATTTCAAAGTTACTACGTGATTTTTGTCTAATGCCATTTTTAAAAAATTTTAATTATCTGATAATATCAATATGTATACGAATAGCAAATTTACTCTTTTCAAAATAAAACATTAATCCTCTTTTTAAAGCGTTTCTAATTTTTTATTTTCCAAAATTTTCTGGAACTTAGCAGAATGGCAAAACTCAAAACTCAATATTTCTGTCAGAACTGTGGTGCACAATATTCCCAATGGCACGGGCAATGCAAAACCTGTGGAGAATGGAATACGCTTGTGGAAGAAATTGTGGAAAAATCAACAAAATCTGTCGTTGCTAAATCTAAATCTTCCATCATCAACATCATCGAAGTTGAAACCAATGAAGAGCCGAGAATCAAAACACCTTCCGAAGAACTGGACCGAGTTTTAGGTGGAGGAATTGTTTTGGGGTCTGTAACTTTGATAGGTGGCGAACCCGGAATTGGAAAATCGACTCTGCTTCTTCAATTAGCTTTAAAAATGAAGAAGAAAATTCTTTATGTTTCCGGAGAAGAAAGTGCGTCGCAAATAAAAATGAGAGCCGACCGTTTAGCCGAAGTCAAAAATCCAAACTGTTTCCTGTTTACTGAAACTAATGTTGAGAAAATCCTGCACGAAGCCAAGAAATTGATGCCTGATTTTATGATTATTGATTCTATCCAGACGCTTCAATCTCAATTGATAGAAAGTTCACCAGGAACAGTTTCTCAAATACGGGAATGCTCTAACGAAATCATCAAATTTGCCAAAGAAAATAACATTCCTGTTTTTTTGGTTGGTCATATTACGAAAGATGGACAAATCGCGGGTCCAAAAGTTTTGGAACACATGGTAGATGTGGTTCTGAATTTCGATGGCGATAGAAATCATCTTTTTCGATTGCTTAGAGCGAATAAAAATCGTTTTGGTTCTACATCAGAAATTGGGATTTACGAAATGATTTCACAAGGTTTGAAAGAAATTAAAAATCCATCTGAAGTACTTATTACCAAAAAATCTGAAGAACTTTCCGGCAATTCTGTTGCAGTAACTCTGGAAGGCAATCGACCGATGCTGTTGGAGATCCAAGCTTTGGTTTCAACCGCAGTTTATGGAACACCACAAAGAAGCTCGACTGGTTTTGATTCCAAAAGATTAAATATGCTTTTGGCAGTTTTAGAAAAAAGAGCAGGTTTCCAACTCGGCGCAAAAGATGTTTTCCTCAATATTACAGGCGGAATTAAAACAGATGATCCAGCTTTGGATTTAGCAGTTGTAGCTTCAATTTTATCAAGCAATGAAGATATTGCCATTTCGGAACATTACTGTTTTGCGGGAGAAATTGGACTAAGTGGAGAAATACGTCCTGTTGCACAAGCGGAACAAAGAATTACTGAAGCTGAAAAATTGGGTTACGAAAAGATTTTTATTTCCAATCTTAATAAACTTCCAAAGAAAAAATTCGGAATTAAAATTGAAGAAATCAGTAAAATTGAGGATTTTGTGGAGTTACTATTTTAATCAAAATTTCAAATCATGAAAACTTGGACCAAATATATTTTTTTGATTCTTGCCATCGGAAGTTTACTATATAACATTTATGATGGGTTTCAAAATAATTTCGAAAATGGCTTTTATACAATAATTAGTTTTTCTTTATTCAGTATATTAGCCATAAGTAAATTTACCAAACATCCTTTATAATTGAATTATCTCGCCCACTCGATACTTTCTTACACCAGCGGACAACTTGTTGGGAATATGATTGCGGACTTTATCAAAAATAATGAGCGAGAAAGTTTTCCATTGGAAATTCAGGAAGGGATTAAACTTCATCGGTTTATTGATACATTTACAGACACTCATCCAGCAGTTTCAGAAGCCAAGAAGATTTTCAGTCCACTAGTCAGATTATATTCGGGTGCATTTGTAGATGTTGCTTTTGATTATTTTGTTGCTCATTATTACCCAGAAAAGGAATTGAGAAATCATTCTCTGAAAGTTTATAAAATACTTTGGGAAAATGAAAAATGGCTTCCAGAAAGTTACAAACAAATGCTTGTAAGGATGCAACAAGATGATTGGTTGACCAATTATAGAACGGATCAAGGCATAAAATTTAGTATGCAAAATGTTCTTAATAAGGCCAAATATCTGGAAAAAGACATTTCTATATTTGAAGCTTTTCTTGATAACAAAGAAAAATTAAAAATGTATTTTGAATGTTTTTTTCCAGAGTTAATAGATCAATCTAAAAAAAAATTTCTGCGATAATCAGGATTATTAAGCATTTGTTAATAATTTCTATAATCTGACTTTAAAATCGTATTGAAATGTGATTTTATGTGATTTTTTAATACTTTTGAAGCTAGGTTTCAGATGTGTCACTATCAAAAAAAATAATAGGCATTATTGTATTACTTTCATTCCTAAATGGAGCGAAGGCACAACAATACACTACCAAAAAAATCGATAGACTTATCGCTCTTTCTTTTCACCTTGCAAATAGACATCAAGCACTTCAAATATGTGCGAAAACCTATCAACTATCTGCTGCTGCAGGATATTATCCAGGCAAAGCCAAATCCCTTAATGCCGATATCAACTCATACCTTGGTCTCGGTGAGCACGAAAAAGCACTCAGATCCGCCAATAAATTATACGAAATTGCAAGCAGCGAAGGCTATGACTATTATATGGGGCAAGCTCTGATAGCACAAGCTCTTTCTTACGCTTATTTAGGTTTTTTTGAAAAGGCTCTCAAAATCAATAAGGACGCAGAAGTCATTTGTAGCAAAATAAAAAATAATGATGAATTTTATAGCTCTATGGGACAAGTTTATGCTGGCAGAGCAGAAATCAAGCACTTGCAATATAAAGCACCTAAAGAGATATTGGCTTTTCAACTGAAAAGTTTAGGATTTTATAAAAAGATAAAAAACAGAGAAAAAAGAAATAGCTGCCTCGCCACTCTATACTCCAGCATTGGCTATACTTTTGTTGATCTGCATAAGTACAAATCTGCAATTGATCATAATAAAAAAGCATATGTTCTGGCCAAACTAGAAAACGATTCTATAAATGAAGCTTATGGATTATATGGTTTGGGTAGAGCCTTTATGGAAATGAATAAAAGCGACAGTTCTGTTTACTATTATAAAAAAGCGCTTGTAATTTTTCAGAAAGCTAATGATGTTTATCGTCTGCAGAACATTTATGATTATCTGGCATCCATTTATGATAAAAAGAATAATGACAAGATATATTCTAATTATTCAAAAAAAGCCAGAGAATTATCAGAAATCATAAGAAAAAAAGAAAAAATAGAAACTTACAGAATTTCAAATTCCATCATTCAGGCGGAAAAACTAAACTGGTATAGGAGCTTCTATATTTTCATAAGCTGTGTCATTTTTCTTACAGCAATTTTCTCAGTTTTTACACTGAAATATTTCAAAAGCTACAAAAAAGAAAAAGAGCAAAAAGAAAGCCTGAAAGATGAACTTATACAAAAGGAGAAAAAGCTTAGTCATTTGGAATTAAAGATCAACGATGCCTTTGCAGAACTTCTGGAGTTGGCAAAAAATAATGATTCCTCTTTTCTGAGCAGATTTAAGGAAGTTTATCCTTATTTTTACAATCAACTTGTTTCATCTCATCCCGAACTTACCACAGGACAATTGCAATTCTGTGCAATGCTGAAACTCAACTTTACAACAAAAGAAGTTGCGAATTACAATAATATCTCTGTAAGAAGTGTCGAAACCAGGAAAAACAGACTGAGAAAACTTATGAATATTCCTTCTGATGTAGATCTCAACAAATGGATGATGGATTTTTAGTTAGTATTTTATACTTAAAAACCTAAAATATCAAAATACTGAAAAAATGACGTAGTTAAGTAGTAGATCATTTTTTGCAGTTTATTTATTTAAATGACAATCTTTGTTCCAGAAAAAAAATTAAATAACCATCAATTCTAAAAACACGCATGATGAAACGGCGATCTGTATAATAAAACAGATTTTGAATAGAAATTATCTTTCTAAACTAACTTAAAAAAATAAAGCTCCGACATATTTCGGAGCTTTAATTTTATATTATCTCAGCGATTTCCATCTTGGAATAATTTCTAAAAGTCCAAGACCTATAAACAGAAATATAACTGTAATATCAGAATACAAATAAGTACTCAGGAAATAATTATGCAGTCCGAAATGCAGCATAATCAATATAGGAAAAAAAATTACGCCAGCTTTCCTATTAAAAATAATTAGTAGCCAACTGAGAATTGCCAAAATATCAATTCCAAGAGTGTAATAAAAAAAACCAAAAGGAATATTGATAGCTTTATGCTGAGATAGCTCCGCAAGATCGGTATTGACACTTAAAAAAAACACGAGCAGTATCAACCCGAAGATAATATAGAAACTTTTATTTTGTCTAAATTTTTCAGCTGTAGAATTCATAATGTAAAATTACTAAAAAAGAGCTTAATAAATAAGCTCTTTCCAATAGAAAATCTTCTACTAACTAACTATATACTAACCGCATTTATAAGACGGTTCTTATCACTGATATACTCTTCCATAGAGATCATACTCTCTGTTCTCATGACATCCTGAATATCATCGATTTGATAGATGATTCTTTTTGCATCCTCGGTATTTTTTGCTTTCATTTTGCAAAAAATATTATATTTTCCTGAAGTCACACTTGCTTCTACCACATTTGGAATCAATGCCAATTGTTTAAGAACTTCCTGAGTATGATTGGACTTAGTAAGTAGAATACCTATGAAAGCTGTAAAATTATAGTCCAATTTACCGTAATCTATATTTAAAGATGACCCTAAAATAATTCCCGCATCTTCCATTTTCTTTACCCTTACGTGTATTGTTCCTGCTGAAACATCCATTTGTTTAGCAATCTCTGTGAAAGGCATTCTTGTATTTTCTACCAGGAAGTCAAGAATTTTTTTATCGATATCGTCTAATTGATAATTCATTTCGATTTTATTATTAATTTAAAATAAACTTATTTTTTTTGCAAATTTAAAAAAATTAATTTAAATAAAAACATTTATTAACAGATTAACATCTTTTAACAAAATACAATAAATACTATGACAATTATCATTTTTTAGCCTTGTTTTTTATAGAATCTGTTTTATTTGTTACAGAAACCAGAGAGTCTGCTTTTGTAGTATTTTTCTTTTTAAACACTTCTCGAAGAGAATTAAAACTTTTACTATAAACAATTCCAATTCCATAATTTTGATTAGCACCTGGCGTTATGGCGGTGGTGATACCAATGTTAGATGGCTTCGAATATGCTCGAAACAACCTGCTTCCATTGTTATTTTTACTCCAGTCATACTCTACGATCCCTTCAACAGAAAGATAATTGGCATTGGTATTCTGGGTTTTGGTAATAGGAACTCCCAAGCCCGTCTTGAATTTGATTCTTGGAGAAAGTGCGAGGCTTACATTGGTATTTGCCCTGTCAGAAGTATTTGATTTCGCATCTCCGCTTATATAATCTAGATTTATCTGGAAAGCACTGCTGATGGTATTAAGAACCGAGCCTAATTGCTTAAAAGCCACATTGTATCCCGTATTTTGCAATGATTTTGAAATATTTGTAAAATCCAGACCTCCAGAATTAGGGACATTAAAACTATTAAGAACCAGAACAGATCCAAACTGAATTGTCTTTTCGTCCGCAGTATTTATTTTGGAAGCTAGGGTTTCTCTTACTTGTGATGGTGCATCCGGTGCCGTAACATCAAATTTGATATCCGGATCCGTCAATGTATTGGTAATTTTGGTTGTGAGAACTACATCAACTGGCTGAGCAATAGACATCTGCAAATAATCTCCGGTATTGGTAACGGTTCTTCTGTAGTTTGCAATGATATCCAGATCCGCAGTCATAGGACTTCCGCTCCATCGGATACTACTGTTCTTTGCAATCTGAAATGTCCTGTTAAGCACTGCTTGTGAAACAAATGTTCCATTATCTACAGTATAGGTACCGTTCATAGAAATATTCCCGCTCCTTTCCATACGGAACTTCAGATGGTCTGCATCGCCACGTACAGAAATATTCCCTACATCATCACCCACCAAAACATTAACAAGCGACCCTTTATCTATGGTGACATCAAAGTCAATCAACATATTAGCTCCGGATCTTTTCTTTTTTTCTACAGAAATAACGCCTGCATTATTTCTTTTCAAAAATCTTAATATTTTAAACTCCTCCACATTCGTTGTAGATGCACTATTAAAAGTAAAAGTACTGTTGTTTAGAACTCTTAGACCATCATTCGAGGTTCCAATAGATAATCCAGTTACCGGACCATCTACATATAAGTCTCCCTGTGCAGTAACTCTTCCCCAAAAAAGGTCGTTTTCATCCTGGGTAGAGTTTAGGACTAGAAGATTATCTGCACGCATAATTAGGTTGACTCCAAGAGAAGACAAGGTTTCAAACTGAATAGATCCGGAAACATTGCCTTTTGAATTTTCCCTACCATCTCGGATTCCAATATTATTCAGAATGGCAAGTCCTCTGGAAAGATTGATAACAGTATCGTCAAAAGAATAATCAACACCCGTAAAGATAAGTTTTAAGCCAAACCCCTTCAAAGCAATATCACCACTATAATCGATATCATTAATAGGACCCGAAATTTTAAGATCACCGGTAGCCTTCCCACGTAAATTACCAAAAATTTCTTTGACAAACTGCTGCGCGAAGCCAAGATCAAACTCATTCATTTTCGCGTCTAGATTCAGTACGGGTGAAGCGAGATTATTATCAATGGTTCCTGTCACATCCAAGGTATTTTTACCCAGGAATTCAGAAGACAAAGCTAGTATGCTTACATCAAAAACATTCGGTTTTTCGCTTTTGGTAATTTTTGTTTCAAGATTACCCATTCCTTTACCATTCATAAAGATATTTTCCACATTCAAATCAATCAAAGGTTCCAGATTCTCTCCGGATTTTCTGATTTGTACAGTTCCAGTAGCCGTTCCTTTGATATCCATAGAATTGCTATCTTTCCCGAAAGCCAGGAGCTTGGAAATATCAAAATTTTTAACCTCTGCATTAGCAGTAAAATCTTTTCCAGATTTAAAATCAGCAGTTTTTACGAGCAGTTCACTATCATCAGAAAAAACCCGTAGGTTCTGAATTAAAACATCTTTTTCTTTCTTTCGGTAAGTTATAGAATGATTCAGTTCCGGACTCGTATCAACAGTCCAAGCCACGCCATTGAATTTGACCGTAGTTGGCTCAAAACGAAACACATAATCTCCCGCAGGATTAGTTGTCTGATTGATATTAACGGTATATTCTTTCATTTCATTTGCAGTCTCATCATCGGGACTGCCCAGTTTAAAATCGGTTCCAATTCTAAGCAATTGGCCGTTCTCATTCGTAGCCGTGAGCTTCACGTCCTGAAACACTTTGTTTCCATATTGGCCTCTTTTCACAGTTGCCAGCAACTGCTGGTTAAGATCAGCTGTGTTAATTCTCAGCTTCAGGCTGTCAATCATTGTGCTGTCTTTCGCTTTATTGAGATCTGGCTGGAATGTCGCATCAGTTTCAGCTAAAAATTTTTCAGCTTCGGTAAGTTCTCTTTTGTTAGCCAATATGTATTTGATCTTGTTTGCATCTGCGCTTAGTACGAGATCATTGGTCGCTCCTGTGTAGTTACCGGAAACTTTCGCACCCTCCGGCAATTTGAGATCCGGCACAAAAAAAGAAACAAGACCTTGTTTTACATCCAATTCAAAATCAAAATATTGACCGTTATATGTTTTTTTCGGAGGATTCCCAACCAATATTTTGTTAATGCTATTACTAATCATATTTCCAATCTCCTCAAGGTTAAATCTACCGGACAATCTCCCGTTGACAGCTCCAGGCGCATCTACTGAAACTATTCTGTTTCCGTTTTCAAAATAAGCCTTAAGCCTGGAATCAGGAATATGAAGCTTTTGAGCAGGAGAATTCAGAACCAGATTTGTTATGCTAGTATCGAGATTCAGATCATTTAGATTGGTCATCGAAATTTTTCCGGCTACCAATCCGCTAACGGCATTAGTTTCTCCTGCCGAAATGCCAAAATATTTCAGATTAAGATATCTGATATCGGCTGTAAAATCTGCAAATAATCTTTTGGTACTGAAATCTACAATTCCTTTAAAATTTCCCTTTGCATTAGGGTCATTAGCTAAAATATTCCCTGTGAATCTTTTTTTATTGAGAACACCGTCTATAGAAATATTGTTAAGACTCTTGCCCATCAGATCAATATGATTAACACTGGAAGAGGTTTTAACATACATTGTATTCACATCAAAACCTTCACCCTGAATATTGAATTTTCCCGAGATCAGTCCAACCTGCTTATTTTTGGTCAGTGCGGTCACATTCAGATCTTTAACCTCAACATAACCTTTATATCTAGGGCGTTTTGTGCTATAATCAACCAAATTGAAATCCTTCATCTTCGCTTGGCCAATTCCGGTGATTAGATTACCACTGGCAAAAATCTGTTTCGGATTAACTTTTACAGATCCGTTATATTTGAGCCTTCCGAAATCATCCGCAATATTTCCGAGCTTGGAAGAGATAAATTTCGGCAAAGTCGCTTTCAGACCTTTGTAGGTAAAATCTGCGGAAACATTCTTACTTTCAATAAAAAATTTCTTATCCAAAACACCGGATATACTCATTTTATTAGTATTGAGATTAATTTCCTGGGATCGAATCAAAAAATTATTTAATGTAAAATTATTCAATGGACCGGTCATCGTTCCGGAGATATTGATGGGTGTATAATTGTCCCAGTCCGGAACAAAATAGCTCAAATCATAGCCGCTGATCTGGCTTCCGGGAATCATTTTCAGATCCCAATTGACCTTCTTTCCAAAATCTGCAAATTTTGTCTTCGGATCAAGATTAAGAGTCACTTCACCTTGCAAAAGGGAATAATTGGTATTGAAGGTCAGATTTCCTAACTTGAGATGTTTTTTTGTCAGTTCAAAATTGGTAGAAAAAGTATCGACAATGTGTTCTTTACCGTAACGTTTGGTGATGAAGTTAAAATTCCTGATATCAGCAAAAACATTAGAACCTTCCACTCGAAGAGAGGTAACATTCAAGTTCACTTTTCTGGCGTCCAGCCATCGACCTGCTTCCCCCGGATGATTTTCATTAACAATACTTGCCAATCCGTTAATCAAATCAATTTTCATCCCCATTTTAAAGGGCTTTTTCTTTGGATCCCGAGGTTTCCCATCATCGAAATTATCCACATAACGAACAAAATTGCTGATACTGTCCCCTTTGTAAGTGATGACTCTGATGACTGGATCTATAATAACTGCCTGATTGAATTTTATATCTCTAGTGTTGAATGCCAACGCAAACCAGTCAGACGCCACCCTAAGTTCTTTTGCTTTTACAAAATCATAATTCTTGTAATCTTTTAGCGTCAGTCCTTTTATGGTAACATCACCCAAGAAATTAACATCAATATCTTCAATCCTCATTCCCATTTTAAAGTCATTGTTCAGCATATCAATGGCCTGATTGGCAATGTACCGTTTTGTAACAGGAAGATTAATAGCGACCAATATCAATATGATAAGACCGAGAATTGTGAAAAATATATTGCTGATAATTCTGAGGAGAAGCGGGCTTTTCTTCTTGCTGATAGGTTGGTCAGCTTTTGGATTTTCGTTATTTGTATTTTTATTTTCTAACTTTGCCATTTAGTTATGAGCAGTTCAATTATTTTAGGTATAGAATCGTCTTGCGATGACACGTCCGCAGCAATAATCCAGGATAATAAAATCCTTTCCAACATCGCTGCCAACCAGCAAATCCATAATGAATATGGTGGCGTGGTTCCGGAACTGGCTTCCAGAGCGCATCAGCAAAACATCATCCCTGTTGTGGAGAAAGCATTCTCAAAAGCAAATATACAACAAAATGAGATTTGTGCGATTGGTTTCACACGGGGTCCCGGACTTTTGGGTTCTCTTCTGGTGGGAACATCTTTTGCCAAGTCACTGGCGATGAGTTTGGATGTTCCGTTGATAGAAGTCAACCATTTGCAGGCGCATATTCTCGCCCATTTTATTGAAGATGCCAATCCTACACCGCCCACATTTCCGTTTCTATGTTTAACGGTTTCCGGTGGTCATACAATGATTGTTTTGGTAAAGGATTATTTTGATATGGAAATTATCGGAAAAACCATTGATGATGCAGCAGGTGAAGCGTTTGACAAAATCGGAAAAATCTTCGATCTCGATTATCCTGCCGGACCAATTGTGGATAGATTAGCTAAAGATGGAAATCCCGACGCTTTCAAGTTTAACAAACCAAAAATGGAAGCTTATGATTATTCTTTCAGCGGAATAAAAACGTCTGTTTTATATTTTATCCAGAAGGAAATAAGAAAAGATCCGGATTTTATTAAGGATAATATCAATGACCTATGTGCTTCTGTTCAGAAATCAATCATTGAAATTTTGATGGACAAACTCGAAAAAGCAGCGAAAGAACTTAACATCAACGATATTGCGATTGCCGGCGGTGTTTCTGCCAATTCTGGTTTACGACAATATATGGAAGCTAATCGTGAAAAACTCGGTTGGAACATCTTCATTCCAAAATTCGAATACACCACAGATAACGCAGCTATGATTGCAATGGTTGCCAAACTGAAATACGAACGTGGTAAGTTTACTGATATTAAGACGACGGCTACGGCGAAGTATGATTTGTAAAACGAATATTATATTTCACTCGGATGAATTGGGTTATTAAACATTCCAAAAAAATTAAATATCAAACGGATTTAGAAGAAATTTTAAAACCAATATGGGAGGATTTGCAAAACTACAAATGGTTAATTACTGATGTTGATTTTATAACTGATTCTCAAATTCCTTTAAATTTTGAAAAAGATTATTTTTTTCTTGATAGAGATGAATTTGCACAATTGATGAATAGTGACACCCAAATAATTTGGGGAGTTATTTCAGCAGTAAGTAATAATTATAAAATAGATGAAAAAAAAAATTTAACACTTTCATCAGAAAGTGAGCAAGTTTGGAAAGAGAACGTTTTCCAAATTCCTGAATCTATTCTTGAAATTATTGCATTCGATAGTGGCTACACTATTTTAAAATTCAAGAATAATAAACTTTCTGAAAAATTTAAAAATTATTTTGAAAGTGAGGCGATTGAACTCTGTAAGCTTAAATAAAATACCACTACGGCTAACTCGAGCATACTTCTCTCACGCTGGCGCGAGTATCTTGCTCGTGCATTCAATACGAGCGAGACGCTCGCACTAGCAAAAGCAAAAATTTATGAAACTACTACTCGAAGAAAAAATCCTTGAAAAACAATCCAAAAATAAGTCTAAATTTTATTGGATTCTGGAAACTATTACCGGCAAAACTGAAGCTTCTGATGCACCGGAGGATTTTGACCTACTCGGTTCAGAGACAGGTTATCTGCAAACAATCAAGGAAGAAATCATTGAGACCATTAACGCCGAGAATGTTTTCAGCTTTGATTATGAACCCAAAGAATGCGACTATCTTTCCATCAAAAACAACCTGAGAAAACAGGAATATCTCAATCTGATTTTTATTAACAACACTTGGGTAGAAGAAATCTATATGTGTTCTTACCGAGAATGTGATACAGACATCTACACGACTTTGAAAACTGGCGTTGCTTTCATTAGTGAGAATGAAATTTGGTTCTAAAATCTAATTTTTAATAAAGCCAAACATCCCAACAAAATCCCTATTTTTGCTGTATAAAAATAAAAAGTTATGGCTTCAGGATTCTTTGCAATCTTAGACGATATCGCCGCGCTGATGGACGATATCGCGGTTACCAGCAAATTAGCAACCAAGAAAACTGCCGGAATCCTCGGCGATGACCTAGCTGTCAATGCTGAAAAAGCGACCGGATTTCTTTCCTCACGAGAAATCCCCGTTCTTTGGGCGATTACCAAAGGTTCTTTTATCAACAAGCTAATTATCATCCCATTTATATTTTTGCTGAAGTGGCTTTATGAGCCTGCAATCACTTATATTTTGATTCTGGGTGGGATTTATTTGGCTTACGAAGGTGTAGAAAAAATCATCGAATTTCTTTTTCACAGGAATAAAAAAGGACACGAGGTTGTGGAAGAAAGCACTTTACCAGAAGAAGATGAGAAATCAGAAAAATCAAAAATCAGTTCCGCTATCAAAACAGACTTCATCCTTTCTTTGGAAATTGTCATCATCGCATTAGGAACCGTAATCGAAAAACAACATCCCATTTTGACTCAGATTCTGAGTGTTTCGTTTGTAGCTATTATTGCAACAGTAGGCGTTTACGGAATTGTAGCATTGATTGTAAGAATGGATGACGCTGGTTTTTTCTTAATGAAAAAATCTGGAAACAAAGGATTTTTCTCTGGTCTTGGACAAGTTTTGATTAAAGCTTTGCCGATAGTTATCAAAATTCTTGGAGTTGTAGGAACTATCGCATTGTTGTTGGTTTCGGGCGAGATTTTCCTTCATAATATCGATTATATTCATCATTTGCTTCCGGAAAACATCTTTTCAAAATTCGGATTAGGGATCGTTTTTGGGTTAGCTGCGGTTTTGGTAATGCTGGTTTTCAAGAAAATAGTAAACTTAGTAAAACCTGCTAAAAAATAAACAATGTGAAATTTCAAAACCACATAGAAACAATAGTTGTAAGAATTTTGAAATAGAAAAGTAGAAATAGCTATTTAAACTTTTTTATCCTGAAAAAACTTATGTGGCTATGTGGTTTAATATAAAATCAAATATAATATGAAACTTTTCTTTGGACAGATTTTCCCTGAAATATTGATTGATTCTGATGAACAACAACACATCACCAAAGTTCTCAGAATGCGAGAAGGCGAAGAAATTTTCGTAACCGATGGCAATGGAAATCTGGCGAAAGGAAATCTGGTTTTTGAAGGCAAAAAAGTATCATTGGACGTTACCGAAATCAAACAAAATCTTCCCGATTTTTCACCAAAACTTCATATCGCAATTGCACCAACAAAAAACATCGACAGAATCGAATTTTTCGTTGAAAAAGCAGTTGAAATGGGAATCTCGGAAATTACTTTTATTCTCACAGAAAAAACAGAACGCAAGAACATCAGCATTGATAAATTGCGAAAACAAGCTATTGGAGCTTCAAAGCAAAGTCACAGATTTCATTTTCCAAAAGTTAATGATTTGATTAAGTTTTCTGAGTTTATAAAAAATCTAGATTCAGAAAACACATTTGTGGCGCATTGTAATGAAAGCTTGGAAAGAATTAATCTGAATGATTTAGAGATTCTTCGAAAAGCTCAGGATGACAAACTTGACAATTCAAACGATATCCGTCTGAGGCTCTCGAAGACTTTTTCACAATATACTTTCCTTATCGGTCCGGAAGGCGATTTTTCGGATAAAGAAATTCAGCTTTTGGCTGACAAAGGAATAAAAGCTGTTTCATTAGGAAATCAAAGATTAAGAACAGAAACTGCAGGAATTTTTGTCTCCGCTTGGAATTACGATAAGATGTTTTAAATCTGATTTTCTCTCAAATATTTCTCCAAAATCATATCACCACTTGGAATTGAGTTTTTTGCCCAGCGAATTTTCATTTGAAGTAATTTTTCTTCGGAAAGTTTATAATCGATATCAGATTTTAGGAGTTTTTGTTTGAGTTCGTACATACAGATAGCGGCGGCAACAGAAACATTGAAACTTCTTGTAAATCCAAACATTGGAATCGCTAAAGTTTCATCAGCAAAATCCAGTAATTCATCCGTCGTTCCCTCCCATTCTGTTCCGAAAACTAAAGCTAATGGTTCTTCGATTTTATAATCTGGGAGCATCTTTGCATTGTTTTCTGCGGAAACTGCTACAATCTTGTAACCTCGATTTTTGATGTTTTGTAAAGACTCTATTGTTCTCGGCATTTTCTCCACTTCTACCCAAGTGTCTGCGCCTTTTGTGACTTTTAGATTCGGTTCAAAGAAATTTTCTTTCTCCATCGCAATTACTTTGTGAAATCCACAAGCTTCTACAGAACGAACAATCGCCGCAGCATTTCGGAACTGATAAATATCTTCCATTACCGGCAGAACAAAATCTGAACTTTCTTTGGAATAATGTTCGATTTTTTGGAAACGTTCGGGTGTTAGGAATTGCTGGAGATATTCGTAAGTGGATTCTAAATTCAAGGTTTTGGGTTTAAAATTGATGGTTGCAAATTTCGGGAATTTAGTATTAAAATGCTAAATGTTTTTTTGCGAAAAAGTGAACACAAAGCATACAAATATTATTTACTAAAAACTGTCTTAGGTTCACAAAGGCGCTTCGCTTATAGAAGTTTTGATGTTAACTATTTTAGACAAATATTGAGGCGATGCGTCAGCGCGTAAGTGATTGCAGCGGCATCCTTTTTCTGGATTGGGAAAAGCCTTGGCAGAAAAAGATATAGCGGAAAGAACGGCCCGCTTGTAAGATTTGCTTTTTGCAAAAAGCAAATCTTACAAAGGGATACGCCCAAATAAAAAAAGCGGTAAAAAATTACCGCCTCTATTATTTATTTCTTTTTGTTTCTAGCTTGCTCTTGCAATTTTTGTTGCTCTTGCGCTTTCTCCATCATTTCTCTCATTCTTTTCTGGAAAGTTCCTTCTTTCTTAGGTTCTTTCTTTTTGTTTTCCTGAATCTGAGCGTGGATTTTCTTCTCATCCAAGATGAAATATTTAATCACCAAGATAATCACAATGTTAATCGCATTGGATACAAAATAATACCAAGACAGACCGGATGCAGAACTATTCAAGAAGAATAGGAATGTGATTGGGAAGATATACATCAGGACTTTCATATTCGGCATTCCTTCTTGTTGCGGCTGCTGAATGTTACCTGAAGTCATAATCGTATAAATCAAAATCACAACGGTACAAGCCAAAGCAAATACACTTAGGTGATTTCCTAACAAAGGAATGTTGGTTCCCCAACTGATGATGTCATCATAAGCTGTCAAATCTGAAACGAACCAGAAGCTTTTCCCTCTAAGATCAAGCATATTCGGGAAGAAACGGAATAGTGCGTAGAACAACGGAATCTGAACCAACGCCGGTAAACAGCCCGCCATTTGATTCACGCCGGCTTTTCGATAGACCGCCATTGTTTCCTGTTGTCTTTTCATCGGGTCAGCATCTTTGAATTTGGCATTCACCTCATCAATTTCCGGGCGAATAACCTTCATCATTGCACTTAGTTTGTGCTGTTTGAACATCACTGGAGACAGAATCAATTTCACAATAATCGTCATCCAGAAGATTGCCCAACCTGCTGCAATTCCCCATCCCGAAATCAGGTTATACAACGGAATGAACACATATCTGTTCAATGATCCGATGAACGACCAACCTAACGGAAGAATCTCGTCAAAGTTCTTATCATAAGATTTAAGAAGTTCGATGTCCAAAGGCATAAAGTACCAAGTGAAATCTTGATTCAACTCATTTCCCGCCAAATTTACCTGTCCATCGTAATTGAATTTCTTCAAATATTCACCTTCCGGAATAGCTTCCTGGAAACCTTTAGATTTTGTGAATCCGTTTTTAGCCTCGATAACTGCAGAGAAAAACTGTTGCTTGATACCAATCCAGTTCAGTGTTTCGTCTGGCTCATCCATATCAGAACGAGCGTCATAATCGTAGTCTTTATAATTGTTGAATGCATAAGAAAACTCGGTGTGAGTCTCTTCTTGTGAACGTCCTTTTTCTGCGCCTCTTACGTTGTAATTCCAAATAAAATTAGCTTTTCCATCATTCACAACGCTAGCCAATCCTTGGGTTTTCACTTGGAAATCAACCGTATATTTTGCTTTAAGTGTATAAATGAATTGGATAACTGCATTTCCAACTTTAGAATTAAGTGTTACCACATTTCCTGCAACTTGCGGTGCAAAAACCAAATCTTTTGTATTGAAAACTTTCCCAGCTTTATCTGTGAATTGAAATCCGTAACTTGCATTATTGTTACTGAAAAGATAAAGTGGTTTTCCACCAAACGCCTCGAATTTATTCAGTCTTACAGAACTCAATTGCCCACCAACACTAGAGAACTCAAGAGATAACTCATCATTCTGAAGATTAACTTTCTGAACAGAATTAGGTGTTACTGTAGCTGCATTTAAGTTGGTTGCTGCAGGTTTAGATTTTGTAGTCTGCTCTGTTTTTTTAGCTTCCAGAGCTAACTTTTCTTGTTCGGCTTGTGCATTTCGGTTTTGGAAATAAAACATAAAACCGATAAGAATCATAGAAAAAATACCGAAGCTAATCAGTTGTTTTTTGTCTAATCCGTTGTTTTGTTGCATTATAGAATTGAGTTTAAAGTTTAAGGTTTGAAGTTTGAAGTTGACAAATAATCTCAAATTTCAAATCTTTTATTTTGGTCTGCAAAAATAGGTTTTATTTTTCAGATTCCGTTATAAAGACGAATGGCTCAAGGAAATACTTTGAGCCATTCATTAATTTATGATTTATTCTTAACCGTTGCGTTGATAAAAGCTTTGAAAAGTGGGTGCGGTGTAGCAACCGTACTCTTATATTCAGGATGATACTGGACACCAATGTAAAACGGGTGATCTTTCAGTTCCAAAGTTTCCACCAAATCCGTTTCTGGGTTCAGTCCGCTTGGGACTAAGCCTTTATCTTCAAAGTCATTTTTGTAATCACTATTGAACTCATATCTGTGACGATGACGTTCTGAAATGGTTTTTGCACCGTAAACTTCAGCTAGTTTTGAGCCTGTTTTCAAGACACATTTCCAAGCACCAAGACGCATTGTTCCTCCTTTTTCAACCACATTTTTCTGTTCTTCCATCAAAGAAATTACTGGATCTGGCGTAGAAGTATCAAATTCCATACTGTTAGCTTTTGCCAATCCTAATACATTTCTAGCAAATTCTATCGTCATAATTTGCATTCCAAGACAGATTCCCAACAATGGAACTTTGTTCTCTCTTGCATATTTAGCCGCCTGGATTTTACCTTCAATTCCTCTATCTCCGAAACCTGGAGCGACAAGGATTCCGTCAACGCCTTTTAATAGTTTTTCTGCACCTTCAGTTTCGATATCACCACTGTAAACCCATCTTACATTCACTTCTGTTTCCAAATCTGCTCCTGCATGGATAAATGCTTCTGCAATGGATTTGTAAGAATCCTGAAGAGACACATACTTTCCAACCAAAGCAATTTCTACAGTTTTCTTAGGATTTTTATATTTCTTCAGAAATGATTTCCAATCTTTTAGATTAACATCTTTTCCCACCGGCAAATTCAGCTCTTTAAGAACTACTTCATCAAAATTTTGTTTTTGGAGATACAGAGGCACTTCATAAATGGTGTCCATATCAATACATTCAATCACATTATCCAATCCTACGTTGCAGAACTGTGCAAGTTTAGCGCGTAAATCTTTTGGAATGGAATGTTCAGTTCTGCAAACCAAAACATTCGCCTGAATCCCACTTTCCATCAATTGACGAACAGAATGTTGAGAAGGTTTTGTTTTCAATTCCCCACTCGATGATAAATAAGGCAGCAAAGTTAAATGAATCACCATAGAATTGTTCTTGCCTAATTCCCATTGCAATTGGCGAACACTCTCTATGTAAGGAAGAGATTCTATATCACCGACTGTCCCTCCAATTTCTGTAATAATGATGTCATAATCCTTTTTGGAAAGCATCTTTATTCTGCGTTTGATTTCGTTGGTAATGTGAGGAATAACTTGAACTGTTTTTCCAAGAAAATCACCTTTACGCTCCTTTTCAATAACGGTTTGGTAGATTTTTCCGGTTGTAACGTTGTTGTTTTGTGAGGTTGGAGAATCTAGGAATCGCTCATAATGTCCAAGATCCAAGTCGGTTTCTGCGCCGTCTTCGGTCACATAACATTCACCGTGTTCATAAGGATTAAGGGTTCCGGGATCAATGTTGATATAAGGGTCCAATTTCTGGATGGTAACTTTGAAACCGCGGGATTTTAGAAGAAGCCCCAAAGAAGCGGAAACAATACCTTTACCAAGTGACGATGTTACACCTCCTGTTACGAAGATGTATTTCGTTTCTTTTTTACTCATTAGATTAGGTTTGTGCAAAGTTAAAATATATTGTGATAACTCACAAACATAGGATGATTCTTCATATTGAAATTGAATTTGCTAATTCATAAAAATTTTCAATTAGCTCAATTTCATTTTATAATTTTAAAACGAAACGATTTAAGATCTTTTGTAATTATCTTTGCTTATTCAATTAATAATAGCAGCTATTTATGAAGAACATATTTGATCAAAACGATACCATCCACCTAATCAAGAGAATCAATAGCCTAACGGAAGATTCATTTCCGAAATGGGGAGTCATGTCGGTAGATAAAATGCTTGCTCACTGCAATGTAACCTACGAACTGATTTACGAACCGGAAAAGCATAAGAAACCTACCTTCATTACAAAATGGCTTCTAAAAACTTTCGTTAAGCCAAAAGTTACCAACGACATCTCTTACAAACCCAACCTTCCAACAGCTGCGATGTTTGTAATTACCGATTCAAAAAACTTTGAAGAAGAGAAAAAACGTTTGATAGGTTTTATTCAGAAAACTCAGCAACTGGGATCACAAGCTTTCGAGGGAAAAGAAAGTTTCAACTTTGGGAAACTAACATCCAAGGAATGGAATAATATGATGGCAAAACATCTGGATCATCATCTGACTCAGTTTGGAGTCTGATTTTTTTTGGCAGCTATTTCCGTCTTCCGCTCCCGCTTTTTTGTTTTTTTTTCCAAAAACAAAAAGAGCTCCGCTCAAGCCGGGCTGCGCGTTATTCATCGGTTACTTATAGCTATTATTAATTTTGGAAACCATTTCCAGTACAAAATATTTTAGTATTCAAACCAATATAAAAATGAAACTTTTCACTCCGATAACATTTAGAAATGTACAACTAAAGAACAGAATCGTGATGTCGCCAATGTGTATGTACTCCGCAGAAGATGGCGTAGCCAATGATTTCCATTTTGTCCATTACGGAAGCCGCGCACAAGGTGGCGTGGGATTAATTGTCATAGAAGCAACCGGAGTGGAACCTCGCGGAAGAATCACAGACAAATGCCTGGGAATATGGAATGACGAACAAGCATCATCTCTGAAAAAAATCGTGGCCTTCGTTCATCAGAATTCGGAAAGTAAAATCGGAATTCAACTAGCTCACGCCGGGAGAAAAGGTTCCGTTTCCGCTGCCACAAACAGGCAAATGACTCTGGAAGAAGGCTGGCAAACCATTGCACCAAGCCCAATTCCTTTTCATCCATCAGAAAGAATACCGCACACGTTATCTGTTGAAGAAATAAAAACCCTTACAGAAGATTTTCGCTTAGCCGCAAAAAGATCAGTAGATGCCGGGTTTGATGTTGTAGAAATCCATGCGGCGCACGGTTATCTCATTCATCAATTTCTATCGCCGTTGTCTAACACCAGAACTGACGAATATGGAGGTACATTTGAGAATAGAACAAGATTTTTGATGGAAATCGTAGATGCTGTAAATTCAGTATTGACGGATGATCAGGCGTTGTTTGTAAGGATTTCAGGAACCGAATATGCAGAAAACGGATGGAATATTGAAGACAGTGTAAAACTTTCCAGACTTCTTAAAAACAAAAATGTAGACCTTGTAGATGTTTCTAGCGGTGGGAATATCAATGGTGTGACTATGGAACTAAAACCTGGTTATCAAGTTCCATTGGCCGAAGCTATAAAAAAAGAGGCTGGTGCCAGTTCCGGCGCCGTAGGTCTAATTACCACAGCAGAACAAGCAGAAGCAATTTTGAATGATGGGCAGGCCGATTTAATCTTTCTGGCCAGAGAAATTCTTAGAAACCCTTATTTTAGCGTTCAAACCTCTTGGGAAAGTGGTGATGACTGTTTCTACCCTCATCAGTACTTGCGTGCAAAGCCTTCCAAATTTTAAAAATAAAAAAGCCAATCTTAGTGATTGGCTTTTTTTGTCATAATAAGATAATTTCTTTTTCTAATCTAGAATTTCATATTCTATTGCAATAGTTCCTTTTCTAATATCTGCAATAGTCTTGAAAGCTGCTTTTGAAAGATCAAAGGCTCTTGAAGAATGGTAAGGTCCTCTGTCATTCACTTTTACAACTACACTTTTTCCGGAGATCAAATTTGTGATCTTTACTAATGTTCCGAAAGGAAGTGTTTTGTTTGCTGCAGTAAGGGCTGCATTACTAAATACCTCACCGCTTGCTGTTTTTTTACCATCGAATTTATCGTGGTAGTAAGATACAAAACTTGTATTCGCATCTGTGGCATAACTCTTGAAAGAGAAAATACCAAGTGTTGAAATCATCATTATGATTACGAGAAAGACTCTTTTCATCATGTTGAATTATTTTATTGGTTTTGACTCTGCAAAGATATCCCAAATTGACTGCTAACTTATCATTTGACCATTTTGTGGGCTTAAATCTTGGTATTCTACGAAAACAACCTCTGTAGAACTCCCTCTAAATAGGAGATTACAAGAAACGTTAACAAATGTTAAAATAAACATTAAATTCTTAAAATTTTACAAAGTGTAGAACACCAATTATAACAATAAATTTCTGATTATCAATACTTTAATAAAATATAAAATGTTTAAAAAATTAATTATTAAGTAATTAAAAACAACATTTAGCAAAATATATTAATCCAACGGCATTTATTTCTATTTAATATTCAATAAATTCGTTATAAAATTATCAAATATTAATAATGTTGGCTAAAATTAAATTCAAACCACATTTATAATCGACAATCAACTGTAATACAGTGAGTTAAATTAAAACACTCTTTTTTTTAACAGAATAATAAAAAACCAGCTCAGCAGCTGGTTATTATTTTATACTAATTCTCCTATCAGATCGTAATCTTCAGCAGAAGTAATCCTTACGTTTGCAAAGTCGCCAATAGAGATATAAACATCTTTTGCTGGCACCAGAACGGTATTATCCACATCAGGAGAATCATACTCTGTTCTTCCTACAAAGTAATCACCTTCTTTCCTGTCAAAAATACACTTAAAGACTTTGCCCACTTTCTCTTGATTTTTTTCCCAAGAAATCTGCTGTTGCACTTCCATAATCTCCTCCACTCTTTTTTGTTTTATTTCATCCGGGATATTATCTTCTAAAACAAATGCTGTGGTATTTTCTTCATGAGAATACGTAAAACATCCCAGTCTATCAAATCTTTGGTCCCTCACCCATTGCTTTAGCTCTTCGAATATTTCATCGGTCTCACCAGGGAATCCAACGATAAGTGTAGTTCTGATTGCCATATCCGGAACTTTCTCTCGGAATTTATCCAACAAAGAATTGGTTTTTTCGAAAGATGTACCTCTCTTCATCGCTTTCAGAAGTTCTGTATTGATATGCTGAAGAGGGATATCTATATAATTACAAATTTTTGGTTCATTTTTTATAATGCCTAGTACATCTTCTGGAAAGCCAGAAGGAAAAGCATAATGAAGACGAATCCACTCAATGCCTTCAACTTTTATAAGCTCCTGAAGTAATTCTCCTAATGCTCTTTTTTTATAGATGTCTAACCCGTAAAAAGTAAGATCCTGAGCAATCAAAATCAATTCCTTAACACCTTTTTTGGCTAATTTCTGAGCTTCCGTTACCAGTTTTTCAATAGGTGTGGAGATGTGGCCGCCCCTCATCAAAGGAATTGCGCAAAAAGAACAAGGTCTGTCGCAACCTTCAGAAATTTTGAGATAAGCATAGTGTTTCGGTGTGGTTGTTAATCTTTCTCCTACCAATTCGTGCTTATAATCTGCACCCAGATGCTTCAAAAGAATCGGCAAATCACGTGTTCCAAAATATTGATCAACATCCGGAATTTCTCTTTCCAAATCTGGTTTATATCTTTCAGAAAGACAACCTGTTACAAAAACCTTTTCGACAATGCCCTGATTTTTAAGATCTACATATTCTAGAATGGTGTTGATACTTTCTTCTTTAGCATTATCTATAAATCCGCATGTGTTGATAACCACCACGTCTCCTTTTTCTTCATGAACCACATTTTTGCCACTGGCTTCCAGCTGACCCATTAGTACTTCAGAATCATAGACGTTTTTTGAACAGCCTAGTGTTACTACATTAATTTTCTTTTTACCTACAGATTTGGTACGCATCTTAATTATAATTTGATAAATGATAATTGAAAATCAGTGAGTAGATCTTCAATTTTTAAGATTGCAAATTTAGCAATAAAAAAGGAATCAAAATTTTGATTCCTTTTTTTTAATACGCTTGCTTATCACCTTTAACTACATTGTAAAAAGTGAGAAAGATTATCTTAATATCCAGAAAGAAAGACCAATGCTGGATATACCAAATATCTTTCTCTATTCTTTTTTGCATGTCTAGGTCAGAAAAGATCTCACCTCTAGCACCCATTACCTGAGCCCAACCTGTAATACCGGGTTTCACAATGTGCCGTGTCATGTATTTCTTAGTGATCTTGGAATACTGTTCGGTTTGCGAAAGCATATGCGGTCTTGGACCTACAATAGACATATTACCAACTAACACATTCAAAAATTGTGGCAATTCGTCAATACTTGTTTTTCTCATAAAGGCTCCAAACTTGGTAACTCTGGAGTCATTCTTTTTCGCAATCTGTAGATCCGCTTTTTCATTGACTGCCATACTTCGGAATTTGATACAACCGAACGCGTTATTCTTAAGGCCAGATCTCTTTTGAATAAAGAAAACAGGACCTTTGCTTTCAAGTTTTATAATAATTGCTACAATGGGAATTAACCAAGAAAGCAGAAAAATGGTAACAAAAAGAGAGAACAAAAAATCAAAGGTTCTTTTAAGAAATTGTTTTCCTGGGCTGGATAAAGGTTCTTTTATTAATTTAAGAAAAGGAACATCGTGAATAATTTCTAAATAATATGATGATAGAAGTTTATTTTTAAAATCAGGAACCATATAAATACGGATCATTTTATGTTCCGCTATGTCTATAATTTTATGGTACAGTTCTATATCTATTCGATTATCACACAAAACGATATTATTAATATGAAATCTATCTAGATCTTTGAAAAACTGAGATATACATTTGCTATTATTACTCTCTCTGTATTTTTCTTCTACAAAATACAATTCCCTAATGCCGAAATATCTACGTAACTCTTTATTTGAAAGCAATAATTTTGAATAATGACTTTCACCAATTAAAACTGTGTTGTATTTATACAGTTTTCTTCCGACTTTGAATCTATTTTTCTTTCTATACATAAAGAATATAATCCTTATCAGAGAAAATGATACACCAACAAGAAAAAAATAAACGCTAAATTTTTTATAATTAAAATCTTCTGCAAAGACTAAAAAAATATAAATTAGAAAGAACAGAATGTACGCAAAGTAAGATTTTGTTAATGCATAAAACTGTAGTAAAGAATCCCTCAAAGTTTCTTTTACATAAAGCTTGGTAAACGTTGTGACAAAAAACCACGAAAAATTAACAATTATAAACTGTGCGCTGTAATCAGTAATAAATAGTCCGCTTTTTCTTTCAGGAAAGAAGTGGATGTTAGTTACATATAGAAAAATATTTATAACAAAGTAATCTGCAATGCGAAAAATCTGCGATAAATGTCTAAATAGATAGTTTATCATATATAATTACGTCATTTTGTTCAGAATACTACGTAGTAACTGAATATGTTTGGTTAGAAGTCCTTTTGTACTAAAAATTACCTTTCGAAAAGGCTGGCATAACCATATCTTTTTCTGAAAGGATTACATCATTTTTTGGCAACTGCCAATCTATATTCAGATCACTATCATTCCACAAAACGCCTCCTTCTGATTCTTTATTATAAAAATTATCACATTTATAAGAAAAAACAGCTGTTTTACTTAGAACAGAAAAACCATGCCCGAAACCACGCGGGACATATAACTGCAGTTTATTCTCTGCGTTAAGTTCTATACTATACCATTTTCCAAAAGTAGGAGAATCCGGTCTTAGATCCACCGCAACATCTAAAACTTTACCTTCGAGACAGGAAACGAGTTTTGCCTGGGCGTGCTCACCTTTTTGCAAATGAAGACCTCTCAGTACACCATAGGAAGATTTTGAGATATTATCCTGTACAAAATGTCCATTAAGAGCTGTAAACTCTTCGAATCTTTTTTCGTTGAATTTTTCGTAAAAATACCCTCTTTCATCTTCGAACACTGTTGGTTCTATAACATAGCAATCCTTGAGGGAAGTTTCTAATATTTTCATAGTTATTTATTTATTTTTTGAAATTCCTGCTCAAATACAGCTCTTTTCAATGCAGAGCTAGAAAACCTGTGATCACGTTTATTGTAATAAATCTGTATTCCTTTTTCTTCACAGTAATCTTTTCCTGTAAACTGTTTATCTTTGTAATCATCACCTATTATTCTGACGTCTATTACAAATGATTTAAGAATATCCAAAAGATCATCCTCTGTATTATAAGGAATTATTTCATCTACAGATCGGCAAGCTTTCAGTTGTATATAACGCTCAACCACGGATTGTGTTGGTCTATTTTTATTTGGTCGATCGATTGTAGGATCCATCTGCAGACCTACTATAAGATAATCACACACTGTTTTGGCCTCTTCCAACATTTTTATATGACCCGCGTGAAGAAGATCGAATGCTGAGAAAGTAATCCCTATTTTTTCTGTTTTCATAGATGTTAGTTTATTTATGGGCAAAAATAAAAAAAATATATATGTAAACAGTTTTTTTTATCTTTAAAACGAAATTATTATTCATATCAAGCCAATGAAATATTTTATACTATTCACATTATGTTTTTTCTTAAAATCCCAAGCAGCAAACACCGCTTTCTTTGAAGATATTTATTCCAAAAAATTAGTTTTATGTAAAAAAACAAAAGAAATTAGTTCTGACAAATTTGTCGATAATATCATTTATTACAAAAAAAACAATTTTTATTATAAGAGAATTTATAAACACCTTACACCTGAAATGTTTGGTGCAAAAGGAGATGGAGTCTCAGACGATTACAAGGCTATCCAAGAAATGCTAGATAAAGGAGAAGAAGGTTGTATATTTTACTTTGATGGCAAGAAAACCTATTACAATGCTTTTGCAAACAAAGGATTGTGGATAGAACCGTTAAAAAGAAACATTTGGCAAAGACATAAGTCAGCAACATTTTTATTTAACGGAGCAAAGCTTAGAAGAAGATTACCTGAATGGAATGACAAGAATGAAAAAGGAAATTACAATGAAGGAAAGTTTTACACGGACGATCACACTGCACTTTTATATTTGACTGGAAAAAATTATGTGATAGAAAATGCAGATTTTAATTCGGGGGTACAATTAGGAAACTTGCTTGATACTGACGAAAAACCAACTAATATCTTCGATTATGCAGTTGGGACTTGTATGGAAATGGGATTATGGCTGGATCATTGTGATAATGTGACAGTTAATAATTGTCAATTTTCTAACTCTGTATTTCCTATTTATGTTACATATGGCAATAATTTAAAGTTTTCGAACATAACTTTAAAATATGCTGCTCAAGCAAATAGACGTATTAATCCTAACGATCCAGCAATTGGCGGAGGTATTAAATTAATGAATTGCAGTTATGTAAGCCTAGATAATATTTATGGATTTAGAAACCTAAATGATACAGTAGAAATCGAAACTGAAAACAATCAAATATCTGTTAATGGAAAGAGTGATTACGATTATGACAATAGTTTGGTTATAATTGCTTCTCAAAACATTAAAATTAACTGGGAAGGAAATAATATTATGCATGGAACAGGTGTACTAATAATTGGCGATAATAATAAAAACATGGAGACAAAAAACATTTCGGGAAATGTAAAAATTGAAAAAACCTCTTGGTGTGGCGTTTTAATTTGGCTGAGAGAGGATGCTGTGTATGATATTAACAATATAAATCTCAATATAAAATCTTCCAATACTCACTATACAGGACTTTATCTGAATAATGAATCTAAAACTAAAGCTATAAAAAATATAAAAATTAATCACAACAGCTCATTTGATGGCATTGGGACAGGTTTTTCAAGAATAATTAATAATGATATCCAAGGTGATATAAAAGGAACAACTAATAATGCTAACGCTGGATTGTTAGTTAAAGGTATTCAAAAAAGAAATTTATTAAAGACTGATATTAAAATAGATAATAATGTTAAAGTAAAGTATCAATATGACAATATCCCATAAAGTGTGTAAGTTAAAAGTTTTAATCAAAATCAAATGTTTTATTATTAATTGATCTAATCTTAATTTCCTGGTAATCTAATTGGTGAATTTTTCTTTTTAGATTTAAGAAAAATACCATGCTTCAAAAAAAACACGAACAATGATTTAAAATGCAAAAACATTTTTTTTCCGATTTTCTTACTTGCTCTTAAATGATTATGGATAATTTGCGATGAGGGATAATAAACTACAGCGTTTCCTGCATTCCAAGCTCTCAGACACAAATCTTCGTCTTCCATATAAAGGAAATAATCGGGATCAAATCCATTTAATTTTCTATATAAATCAGCTTTAATAAATAAAGCAGCACCTATTGCCCAATCTATGAATTGTGTTTGATCTATTGAAATATTCTTACACAAATAATTTTGTACTGTTTTATTTTTTGTATTATCATTACCTCCTGTTAGAAATCGTGCTAAGAAAACCCAAGGTGTTATAAATCCTCTTACAGAATGTTGAAAAGTCTTATCAGCATTAAGTAATTTCGGCGCTGCAATAATATCTTTCTGTAGCTTTTCTGAGAAATCAAATAACGAATCCAAAGAATTTTCAAGAAAAACCAAATCCGGATTCATGATAGCTAAATACTTACCAACAGCTACTTCAGCACCTCTATTGTTGTTTTCGCCAAATCCAAAAAGCGATTTGTTTTGAACAATTTTTACTTGTGGATAATTACTTTTCACAAAGTCTACTGAGCCATCATCAGAACAATTATCTACATAAATTAATTCAAAAGAAACGTATGGAGGATATTTATTATATAATGAATCTAAAAACGTTATCAGGAAGTTTTTATGATTCATTCCAACAGTAATTATAGAGATGTCTATATTATTTTTCAATTAGATAATTTTTAGTTTCTTGTTAGTGTATTATAAAACATTGTAAGTCTATACTTCAACTGAAAATAAAAGGAAAAATTAGACTTTTTAGATGTGGTTGAAGCGTTATTTCCATGTCTCCTATATTGGATAAGCTTATCTGGTAATATTTTAGTTGTTCCTTTTTTTTCAGCGATTAAAGCAATCCACATATCGTGCATTGATATTTTATCCGGAATTGGCAAAATATATTTTAAAAGTTCTTTTCTGATAGCCATGCAACAACCTACATACGTATTCCTAAAAAGATTTTTAAAGTAACCTGGTCGTGTTTTGTAAATTGAAAACAAATCATTACCTAACAAATTCCCGTCCTTATCTATTAAAGACGCATTATGTAACACACAGTCAACATTTTCCAACTCTTTCCTAATCACTGATAATTTATTATCTATCCAGATATCATCTTGATCTGCTAAAAATATGTAATCACCGGTGGCGTGACTGAGTGCGTTTTCAAAGTTGTGTGCTACTCCTTTTTTTTTACAGTTTTTAAATAAGGAAATTCTGTTATCATGAATATTCTTTATGATATCAATTGTATTGTCTGTACTACCGTCATCTGATATGATGAGTTCATCTTGTAACGACAACTGCTTTAGAATAGAATATATTTGCTCATTTATATATTCTGCGCCATTATATGTAGCCATACATACGCTTACTTTCATTATTTATGTCTTTTTTATTTTAGAGGTTTACAATAACAATTTATAACCTCGCTAAATTCACCATTAATTTTTATATCTGTTTATATTAAACATAAACTTTAATTTATAAAACTTGAAAATACTAATATTTGAATAAGAATTAACAAAATTAAATACTAAAAGTTGTTTTTGTAAAAGTTGTTTTATATTAAAAATTTTCAATAATCGATTGTAGAGTGTCACTTTTTTTGCACCAACTACATTATTCTGATGTTGCCTGTATAACATCAGCGCTTCATTAATATAATTAACTTTTCCAAATTTTAAGGCCATCATCATTATCAGCCAATCGTGCATTAAAATATTATTATTTATCTGCTTTAAGACAATATCTCTCAGACAATTATTAAAAATCATGGTACATCCTGGGGCTGAATTATAAACATTGATATAATCTGGATTTGCTAGAAGTAAAGATGGCGAAATTTTATTGTATATCCAAAAAGACGTATTAATGATTTTTAAGTCTTCGGTTACTACTATTGCATTTGAGAATACTAAAGATGCCACTTTTGGAATCTCTATTTCTTTTAAGGAATTAAGTGATTTTTTTATTTTATCTGTATTCCAAACGTCATCTTGGTCGCAAAACATATAATAATCTGATTCTATATTTTCTAACAACCATAAAAAACTTTTAGCAGATCCTAAACTTTCCTTTCCTATTATAAAATGGAAATTTGCAAAGCGATTACAATAATCTTTTATAATATCTATGGTAGAATCCGTAGAGCCATCATCACGTATAAATAGTTCCCAATTTAAATAATCTTGCTTTATAATTGACTCTATCTGTTCCTTGATGAATAAACTTCCATTATAGGTAGATAGCAATATTGCAACTTTGCCTTGATTCATTATTATTTTATGATTAGTAGTTTTACATAGAAAATATCCATAAGAAAAAAAACAAGAGCAATGATCCAGACAGATAAAACTCCTATGAATCTAAATTTATTTGCAAATATAAATAAAAAGCAAGGGAAAAGTATAATCTCAACCACACCTAACAATTCTTGTATACGGAATGCAAAAACGGGAATTTTGGATAAATATAAAAAAACAAATAACGAAATTGTATAAATCTTCAGCAAGAGATATATGTTAGAATAATACGTCGAAATCTTTTTTGAATATATAAACAAAACGTATAAAATAAATATTCTGAATAGAAAAAGAACATTAAAAACGTTCGTTGTTTCATCTTTCAAAAATCCTGATTTTGTTGCCTTTTCATAAATTTCAATTCTATCTTGAAGATATGGTATCGGTATATTCAAATTAAGATAGGTATTAAAAAAATATAATACATATCCAACAGGAACAATACATAAATAAATATTTAGATTTTTTCTTGTATTGGAAAATAATGGGAATAATATAATAAAAAAACAACTTTGGTGAAAATAAATAGCTAGTAGTGCAAATATGTAAAAAATAACATATCTCTTATCTGCCAAATAATACAAAGAAAGTAGTAAAAAGCCTGTAGCTACTCCAATTCTAATTTGTGTAAATTCATGCAATAAAAAATAATGAGAAAAATAAATAAGTAATGATGCCCATAAAAGCGGAGAAAGTTTTTTAATTGCAATTAACTTCATGGTAACACCCATAAAAGCATATAATAGTAAAAAAGACTGAAAATTAGTATTGAGAATAAACTTCATAAAATTCTTAATACTTATAAAAGATGTTTCAACTTCGTCTTTTAAATTGTTTGTTTGCCAATAATTTCTATAAACATAATAGTCATTGTCTATCCCTGGACTTCTTAGTCCAGCTATTAAAACCAAAACTAATCCGCATAGAACATAAATAAAATTACTTATATTTTTATTCTTTATATTTACAAAATATAGAATACTAAATATTAGAAAAACAGCAAAGAAAACATTAACCATGTTGAGAAATTATAATTTTACTATAAAAATAATTTATTCTATATTCAAAAATGATTAATTAACTGATTAATCGTCTTATTCCAATCATATTTTTGTACTAATTTTATGTTATTTTCAGATATTAAATCTAATTCATGATTTTCCAACGAAAGTAATCTTTTAAGGACATTTAATAATGATTTATAATCTCCAGGTTCATAAGTTAGCATCCCTGGATTATTTTCAATGAACTGGCTATGTCCCACAATATCTGTGCATATGCACACACATCCAGAAGCCATAGCTTCGTGCAATGGAAGCCCCCAGCCTTCAACTAAGCTATTGGTTACAAAAAACATATGAGAGTTATATAGTTCCGGAAGATTATTTGGATTCTGCAAATATGTAATCCAATCTGGTATTTCTTCTCCTCTATCAGAAACCCCAAATAATGTAAGTTCTAAGTCTGGAAATATTTTTTTTAACTTTTGAAAAGCTTTTAATCCAACTTCTGAACCTTTTCTATATTCCTTAGAATACATCATTATAAAAGAATTATTAGACCTTTTTAAAATTGGTTTCCTACAAGAAAATTTTAATAAATCTATTGCATTGGGTATAAAAGAAACTTTTGAATCAAATGATTTAACAACATTATAAACAAATTTTGATATGGCTATATTAGTAATATTATCTTTTTTATAAGAATCATGAACTAAATTTTCGTGGCCTGTCCATGTTTCATAATCTTGGATAATATTAATTTTATTTCCTTTCGATTCTGAAAGTTTGTTTACGGGATCTGCAAGTGCCCACCATGTAAAAAGTATAATATCTGCATCGCGTACTTGATCATCACTTATGTTATTAATAAAATTAAATTTAACTTCTTTATCAAAACTAAACCAATTAGGCTTTGGCTTATTTTTATCATAAAATAGACTAATTAACTTTCTGATAAAAAAAGGTTTATATTTACTGTAAGGATAATACGGTGTTTTTAAACAATTATAAATCTGCACATTAAAACCTTTTTCAGAAAGTCTAGAAGCATATTCGTACATGATTTTTGTTCCCCCACTAGGGACTCGTGCAAACAAGGGCAAAATGATATTTATTTTCATCATTATATTTTTAATGTTGCATTGACTTTCTTAGCAGAATTATACATAGAAATTAAAACAAATAATTCCGTAATAAAAATTGAAAATGATGTTCCGATTGCTTTAAAATAATAAGTTAATGGAAATATAATAACCACATTTAACAAAGCTGCAATTATTAAATTAATTAAAAACTTTTTTTCTAGTCCGGTATTCAATAAATATTGAGTGCCAAATAAATTGTTTATAAAAATAAACAGCGGAATAAAACTCATTATCCTAATCAGTAAAGCAATTTGATCTACTTCCGCTCCAAACATAATCTGAGAAATCCAAGGTGCCAAAATGAACAAAATTATCAATATCCCCCCATACAAAACTGATCCGTAAACAGCAATCTTTTTTAGCTCGTAAAAAACGGTTTCTCTACTATTTTTGATTTTCATCGCTATGTGCGGAAATAATGCAGTTACTATTGGAACCTGAATAGATGAAAAGACTTTTATTATTTTATCTGCTGAAGAAAAAATACCTACAATTTTGTTATCAGTTAGAAAACCCAAAACTACTGTATTAAAATTGTTAAAAAAAGTAATTTTAACCTGGGAAAGGAAAATAAATCGACCCTGATACAATTCTTTAAAAATACTACTTAGGTCAACCCTTAAATATCGAAATTTATGTTTAATCTGAATGTATAAATGAGAGATAGCAAATAAAAAAAAACTATTAATAAAAGGAATTATTGCCAAATAATAATAATCTGAAGTTACCTTTATTAGGAAAAATGTTAGAATAGTACTGATTATTTTTAAAGATAAATTTAAGTATGTAAGAAATTTAAGCTGTTGTATTCCCTGAAAAAACCAATCTGGAGAAAGATTTGTAAATATAATTGATAGCAGTAAATATAAATACACATAGAAATTATTTTTTATTGATACTATCAATATAGATAAAACCAAAAATATTAAAATTGAAATAAAGCTTAATAAAACTTTCGAATACGTTACCGTACAAAAAAGTTTATTTAAGTAATGATTATCATTCCTATTTTGTGAAACTGCTTTAGTAGCTGTCAAATTAAACCCATAATTGATAAGAACTGAAAAATAGTTAACTATAGAAGTTGCAAAAGCAACTAAACCAAAATTTTCAAAACCAACAGTTCTAATGACATAGGGAATAGTTATAAGCGGTAATAGTAAATTAGCAGCTTGCACGAAAGCCAGATTGATAAAATTTAATATTACCTGTTTATACTCTGATATGTTAATTCTCATCTACTTCAGAAAAAAGGGATCTTCAATTAAAATATTTTTTGCCACCACTTCTTCTCCTCAGCTTGATAACCATAGCCATACTTATTGCCATACCCAAAATTACTCTTATGTACATCATTAACGACAAAGCTTACATTTTTAATTTTAAGTGAATCAACAGTGTTGTTTGCAAATTCTATAAAATCCTTCTTAGTTACTTCCGATCTTGTTACATAAACTGTTACATCTGCTACATCTGCGATTAATAAAGAATCCGATACTAACATTAACGGAGCGGTATCAAGGATAATGTAGTCATAATCAAGTTTTAATGTATCTAAAAGCTCCTCGTATCTACCATTTTGTAGCAGTTCTGTTGGATTAGGAGGTATTACGCCGGAATAAATAAAATCACAGTTAGGATGAAATCCACTTGGATTAATAATCTCTTTTGCATTAGTTATTTCACCGTATAAATATTCAGAAAGTCCTTTTGAATTTTTCATTGAAGGATTATATCTCTGCAACTGGGGATTTCTAATATCAGAGCCGATTACCAATACTTTTTTCGATGGTGATGCAAATGCTAGTGCTAAGTTTACCGAAACAAAAGTCTTCCCTTCTCCTTTTACAGTCGAGGTAACGAATATCTTTTTAGCATAGTTACTTTTTGGTAGTACGAAGTTTAGATTAGTTACCAGAATTCTAAAAGCTTCTGCTAAAGGTGAAAGATCGTTTTTTGTAATAACTTTACCGTCATTTTTATATAATCTTGGAATCTCACATAAAACTGGATTTTTAGTCAGTTTTTCAAGATCATGCTTATTTATAATCTTATTATTCAACAATTCTTTCAAATAAATAATAGCTACGGGAATTAGAAGCCCAATAACCAGGGAAACTAATAGAGCGATTATTTTTTTGGGAGAAATCGGTTTTTTAGCAACATAAGCATAATCTACGACCCTTGCTTTCTCTCCAGTCATAGCCATAGAGATAGCTGCTTCTTCTCTTTTTTGCAGCAGTAACAAGTAAAGATTTTCTTTTATTTGCTGCTGTCTTTCAATATTTCTAAAAAGTTTTTCTTGCTTCGGTAGTTTTCTTATTTCACTATCACTGCTACCATTTTCAGAATCAACTTGTCTTTTTGTTGCATTAAGATTTATTAAATATCTCTGAACACTTTCTCTCATGGCAGTTTTCAGACTTTGGATATCTTTTGTGATTTCTTTTACAAGTGGATTATCCGGTGTCGCATTTTCCAAAAGTCTGTTTCTGTCTATTACAAGTTTATTATAGGCAGATATATTAGAGGTAGCTGTTGTATTATCTAATCCGATATTAGTAGGTAGTACCTGATAATTATTGGATTGTGCATCAATATAATTTAGAAGCATTTTACTTATTTCTATCTGCGTATCTAGCTCCAAACTTTTTCGCCTTGTTTCTGTAGATATCTGCAAATTTATTCTAGCTTCTGTGGCTAAGTCTACAATATCATTTTCTACTTTAAATCTTTCTTTATCACTTTCTACATTTCCAAGTTCCTTTGAGATAAGCACAATTCTATCATCAATGAAATCTTTTGTTTGCTTAGATTCGGTATTTTTGTCTGTGAGCGCATACTCATTGTACACAGTGACAAGGTTATTAAGAAAGTTTTTAGCCTTATCCTTGTTGGGATGTGCCATAGATAGAGAAATTACAGTTGCATCCTTATCCGCAAGATCCACTTCTAAATTTTCCTGGTAATCGTTAACAATCCCATCAAAATCAGAATAGGTAATATAAAAATCATTCAAATCCAATTTTTTAACCTTATTCCTGTTAAAATTTGGATTTTTGGCAATCATTAGATTAACATAAGGCAAACTAATAGTTTTGTTGAAAGTAGTAACAATATCTTGATTCAGCTCTTTTGATGAAAGAACAATTTTATCACCAGATATTTTGACGTCAATTGGTTTTTTTGGTAATTCTTCATATTTCTTCTCATTGATGACCAAAACGTTAAAAGGATTAGTATCCTTATAAAGTTCTACATCGTGAAATTTTTCTCTAGAATATATAGAAACTTGAAATTTAAGATTCTTAGCAACATCTTCTACGATTCTTTTAGACTTAAATATTTCCAATTCATTTTCTATGCTGTTTGTTCCCATACCAGCAAAACCTCCTAATCCAGATAAAACCCCAAAGTCTCCCGATGCACTTGACATTTTTTTTGCATCTTTTATTAAAACAGAAGATTGTATCTTAAAAACGGGAGTAGTAAAAAGTATGTAGCAGATTGCCAAAATGATTGTAAAAAAAACTGAAAGTACAAACCAATGCCATCTCTTCAAATATGGTTTAATTATCTCTCTTAAATTAAGTTCTTCTTCGTTTTTAGTCAATTCCATTAAATGAGTTATTATTTTTAAAAATATGTTGTAAAATTTACAAATATTTTAACGTTATTAAAATACTGGTTATTATAAGTTTTATCTAAATATAAGCGCTAATACACCCACAACCACCGATACTACAGAAATAATTACTCCAATTTCTGGCCCATAAGAAGAGGCACTTTGTCTAGCTTTGTTTGGCGTAACATAGATGACATCATTTTGCTTAACGTAATAATATGGAGAGTTAAACAAATCTGCACTGGTTAGATCTATGTATTCTTTCGTTGTAACACCATCTACATTTCTTATCACTAAAACATTTTTTCTTTCACCATAAATAGTAAGGTCTCCTGCCAATCCTAAAACATTTAGAATAGTGGTAGGTTGACCGCTATCAATGGTAAAAGTACCTGTTCTATTAACTTCTCCTAATACGGTAACTTTATAGTTTACAGTTCTTAAATTAACGCCTGGATTTTTAATGTATTTCGAAAGTTTATCTTTTAGTATCTCCCTCAATTGATCCACGTTCAGACTTGTGGTATTAATCGATCCTAAAATTGGGAAGTCTATATTACCTTTACTATCCACAATGTAAATAGGTTCTACAGAAGCACTTCTACTAGGTACAGAAGAGTACTGAGACATATCCGTTGAATAGTAATTTTGATTGAATGGTTTAGCTACTTCATTGTCTTTAGCCAGCACCACAATGCCTAACATATCACCGGGTTGTATTGTTGATGTATTTGCTCTTATCGACTCTTTTATAGCAACATCCTCGATGTTTTTAAAGTATTGAATATTTTTTTTCGTATTACACGAAAAGACCATCAATAGGACAAAAACCATAAAAAATATGGATAAAACTCTTCTCATAAACTTTAATTCTTAACTGAAGGTTTGCAAATATAGGAATTCTTATTTATCTAACGATTCGTAGATAGAATTATTGCTTTTAAATTCTTTTACGATAGATTTTAGGATTCTCACAATTTCCTGCTTTTCTTCTTTTCTTGAAAATTCAATTACAAGATCGGTCATTTGATCAATCTCAGAGAACTGCATCGACGGATCTTTGGAGATCATAATCTTTTCGTGAGAGGTGGGCAAAGTTCGGGTATTGTCGCTAAGAAGCTCTTCATACAGTTTCTCACCAGGCCTCAGCCCTGTGTAAATAATTTTTATATCCAAGTCTGGTTCAAAACCTGAAAGTTTTATCATTCTCTTTGCTAGATCAAGAATTTTCACAGGATCTCCCATATCGAAAACATAAATCTCACCTCCTGACCCCATTGTTCCGGCATTTAGAACTAATTCACAAGCTTCAGCTATGGTCATAAAATACCTAACAATGTTTGGGTGTGTAATCGTTACTGGACCACCTTTTTCTATTTGCTTACGAAAATGTGGAATTACGGACCCATTAGAACCTAATACATTTCCAAAGCGTGTTGTTATAAATTTTGTCGAATTGCCTTCTACATTTTGTAAAGACTGTACAAATAGCTCTGCCACGCGCTTAGAAGCGCCCATTACATTTGTTGGGTTTACAGCTTTATCTGTAGAAACCATTACAAATCTATTCACTTTATATTTGCTGGCCAGCAATGCTAAATTTTTGGTTCCAAGAACATTTACCAAAACAGCCTCGTGAGGATTATCTTCTACCAGAGGTACATGTTTATATGCAGCCGCATGATAAACCATTGAAAAATTGTACTTTTCGAATAAAGGCTCCAGTCGGCTGTAGTTTGATATATCTGCGAGAACAAATTTAAAACTAATATGAGGATACATTTCTCTCATTTCCAGCTCAGTTTCATATAATGGCGTTTCAGACTGATCTAGGATAACTATTTGCAATGGCTCTAATAAAGCAACCTGCTTCACAATTTCNNATTGATCCTGCCCCCCCTGTCACTAATATTGTTTTTTGAAAATGCCTTTTTTTCACTTCCAAATTATCCAGTTTTATTTGCTTCCTGTTTAGCAAATCCTCTATCTGAATAGTTTTGATATTGTTTATAATATCTTTACTTCTTAGTTTTTGCATTGATGGCGCTTTATAAATTTTCAGATTATGTTCCAAGAATAGATTAACCCAAAAATCAAGCTCGTCTTTATGTAATGCTTCTTTTATTACAAGAACTCCGTCTACCTCACTTTTTCCATTTTCAAGAGCGTTAATGAAATCAGTTCTTGAGATAATTTTTTTATCTAAAAGTTTGATTATTACTTTCTTTGTATTATAAGAAATAAATCCTTTGATATCAAAAGGCAGGTTCGGATTAGAAAGAATAACCTGAGCTATAGCAACAGATGTATCATCATCACCCAGGATAAATATTTTTTTTCTACTGGAGCTTCTTTTATTTTCTTTAATAATGTTAAAAATACCCTTCACTGATAATCTGAAAACAAATAAGAAGAGACATGAAATTGCAAAATAAAGACCTAGAAATGGAACGAGTACTAATTTTTTCTGTAACGTAGTATAGTACGAGTAATTTATGATTAGTATAGTTAAACCGCAACATAAATTAGCTATAAAAATCTTTAGCAGATCTACAAATGTAGAATGCCTTATCACCCCAAGATATGTTTTGAATATATACATATACAGAACATTCGTTCCTATGATCGCTAAAAAAACATAAAAGAGAGGATAGACATTATAATGCTTCACATTTAACTCCAGAATAAGGAGATGCGAAACTAAAAGTGATATTAGCAGGAGTAATATATCAATAACAAGTATAACCCAACGTGGTAAAAATTTTAGATCAAAAAGATCTAAAACACTCTCACTTAATGATAATTTTCCGGCATTTTTAACCTTATTCATCTTTGGTTATTAATTATTAAAATTGGTACTTAATTATGACCTCATAAATTCTGTTTTTATCGTCATTGGTAATATTTGAACCTGAAGGCAGACATACACCTGCTGTAAATAATTCTTCAGAAACAGTTTCGCCATAATATGGACAATCATTAAAAACAGGTTGGAGGTGCATAGGTTTCCACAAAGGACGCGTTTCTATATTCTCCTCGGCAAAAGCTGCCATCAATTCTTGATTTGTCCGTGTCGTTACTTTTTTATCTATCGTAATACTTGAAAGCCAATAATTGGAAAAAAAATCTGAACTAGCCTCTGAAAAAAGGTTTACAGCGTCAATATTTGAAAAAACATCCTTGTAAAAATCATTTACGGCTCTTCTTTGCTTAATGCGGTCGGAAAGCACCTCCATCTGTCCCCTACCTATTCCAGCACATATATTACTTAACCTATAATTATATCCAATTTCAGAATGTTGATAGTGCGGAGCATTATCTCTAGCCTGAGTTGATAGAAAAATTGTTTTCTCTTTAGTTTCTTTTGTCGGACAAACTAATGCACCACCCCCAGATGTTGTTATGATTTTATTTCCATTAAAAGATAGAATGGCAAAATCACCAAAAGTTCCGCATCTTTTATCTTTATAAGTAGAACCTAATGCTTCCGCACTGTCTTCAATCAACGGAATCTCATATTTAGAACAGATTGCTATAATTTCATCCATCAATGCTGGCATACCATAGAGATGAACTACTATAACGGCTTTGGGTTTTTTGTTTTTTGAAATTCTGTCTTTTATTGCTTCTTCTAGAAAAAAAGGTGACATATTCCAATTTACCGGATCTGAATCTACAAAAACAGGATTAGCACCAAGATACTTTATAGGATTTGCTGATGCTGAAAATGTGAATGATTGGCAGATAACTTCATCACCATATCCTACACCCAATTGTATAAGTGCTAAGTGCAAAGCTGCTGTTCCTGAACTCAGTGCAGCTACAAATTTATCTTGTTCTATAAATTCTTGAATGGCATTTTCAAATTCATCAACATTTTTCCCCAGTGGCGCAACCCAATTTTGATCGAATGCCTCCTGAACATACTTCATTTCTCCTCCGCCCATGTGCGGCGATGAAAGCCAAATTTTAGATTCCATTTATTGATTGTAATAAAGATAGTTTATATTATGAAAAATCTAATTTCTAGACAAAGTTAAAACTATTTAACATTATTTTAGAAAAAATATTTAGAAAGTTATTTTTTCTTAATTAACATTCTTGCCGGATTGCCTACAACCACTGCATTATCAGGAACATTATTTACTACAACTGCACCTGCACCTACAACAGACCATTTTCCAATAGTGATATCTTGCTTCACTGTAGCACCAATTCCTACATGAGCACCTTCCATTACTCTCACATTTCCTGCCAATGATACATTAGGTGAGATATGGACAAAATCATCGATTTCACAATCATGATCTATACTAGCCGATGTATTTATTATACAATGATTTCCAATTTTTACTGAAGAGTTAATAACCACTCCCGCCATCACTGCGTTGCCATAGCCAAAAATTGTTCTTTTAGAAACCACTGCTGATGGATGGATCAGATTTAATTTAGGAGCAGTAAACTTGGACGCAATTTTTTTTCTGTTGATATTATTTCCAACTGCCAAAAATACGTTTTCAGAAATATTGATATTGTTTGAACTATGAACAACCTTGTATTGGAAAATATTCTCAACAGTAGGATTATCATCCAATATAGAGATTATTTTATAACCTAGCTCTTCTGCAATTTCTATAATAACTTTAGAATGTCCGCCTGCACCTAATATATATAGATCTTTACTCATTAGCATTCCCTTTAAAACTTTCTGTAGTTGCCACTCCTATCGTATTGATTCCTTCAGACTTTAGCACCTTTTTTATGGTTAGAAGAAAGATTTTTAGATCAAGAGTAAAACTAAGGTTATTGACATAAAAAACATCAAAAATAAACTTTTGCTCCCACGTAATAGCATTGCGCCCATTAACCTGAGCCCAGCCTGTAATGCCTGGTTTTATGTGATGTCTTTTCTTTTGCTCGTTGTTATACAATTTTAGATAGCTTACTAACAGTGGTCTGGGACCGATAAAACTCATATCTCCTTTTAAGATGTTAAATAACTGTGGCAACTCGTCTAAAGAAGTTTTCCTTACAAATTTGCCCATTTTCGTAAGTCTTTTTTCATCTGGAAGTAGATTACCATTTTGGTCTTTTTCATCAGTCATTGTCTTAAATTTTATAATCTGAAAAACCCTTTCGTCTTTACCTGGTCGACTTTGAAAAAAGAATACATTTTTTTGATTAAAAAAGTAAAGTAAGATAATTAATAATAATAGTAATGGTGATAAAATAAGGATTAATAAAAAAGAAAAGGTGTAATCGAAAATAGGTTTAAGAATATTTTTATACATAACACAAAAAATCCGAAATTATAATTTCGGATGAGTTTTTTTATATTAAACTTTTATTCTTCTTATAAAAATATGCCAATAGAGCCAAACCTGTAAGAAGCAGTACTGGCACTAGTCCATTAATGGGAACAACCTCACCTGGGTTACCGGGGGCTTCTTCATGCTCTCCTCCCACAGGGACACCAGTAGTTGACTGTCCATTTTCAAAAGTATTGTCATCTGCAGAGCTAGTCTGGACAGTCTGATTGGATTGATTATCAAAAGTGTTCTCTTTGAACTGTGCACCAGCCATTAAACTAATGCCTATATATGTAAGGGTCAAATATTTTTTCATCTGTAGTTTAAAACTAAGCATAATTTTTAGGTTGTAAATATATAAAAAAATAGCAGATATATAAAAATATTAACATTAAATAAAATTAACGATTCTTTTAGCTATATTTTTTTTATTACTTAATGTTTTTTGATTATATCAAATAATATGAGGAGCATTTTCGTCTCAACAAAATCAAAGTGGAAAAATAATTTTATCTGAAAACATATTTTTTGAAATAATTTTTAACAAAAACAACACTACTTAATGATTTGTCTATAAAACACAGCTGGTAGACAAATCAAAAAAATTTTATGTTAATTATTTTATTTGATAAATTTTTTAGTTCTGATTTCACCAGAATTATTGACTTTAATTATATAAAGCGCATTCATCAGTGTGCTGGTGTCGATGCGAAACTCATTAGATGTGGCAACGTATGACCTTATCAACTTTCCGGAAGCATCAAACAATTCAATTCTTCCTAATTTCTTATCGGATTTAACAACCTGCTCATTTCCGTCTTTATAAACGATGAAATCACTTTTCACAGCACTATCAGCACCCAGAACAGATTGATCTTTATAGACTATTTCAAACCTTGTATTATCAGTGCCTTTAACAGCAGTAAATTGGTAAGATTGTTCGAATGTCATATCAATATACTTATTGAGTAACTTATCTCTGAGGTATATTTTCTGACTGCCATCAAATAAGCCTTCAGCGTCGTGGAGTTTAATCGAATAACTACCATCGGTAGAGTAAACATTTCCTATGCTTACAACATCATCCGCAGAAAAAACATCCGCTTTCCCTTGTATGGCTAGTTTTTTCGCTCCCAAAAGAGAGTAAAATGAGTCCGAACCTACTTCAAATAACTCCCCGTCAAAATCAGTTTCAAAATCATTGGAAGCTCCAGTTATATAGCCAACCAATATTGTATTAACAAGAGTATTTGGAGAAGTCATAGTAAGCCAGAATCTGTTTTTTACGAGATTTTTCTGGAAGAAGTTACCTCCGGACGTAGTTCGCATTGTATTTGTAAAAGTAATTGGCAGATTCGTACCTGCCGATTTTGCCTGTACAATAAATGCCTGCCCCACTTTTATAATGCCGTTCGGTATTGCAGATCCTGTATATGGACTAGTCGGTGAGTAAGTAGCAGGAGAACCGCCACTGCCATTGTAAACAGCATAATTATTTCCGTTATAACCAGAACCAAGTTGTGCAGCCGTATAACTATTATTAGTCCAGAACCAGGCTGTAGAATATATTTTTGAACTGTTATTAGTAAACAAAGCATCAAAACTGATGTTTGAAGGATAAGGATTACCTATCAGATTGTAGCCGTGGCTTGCATCTTTCCATTTCAGATTTGGCGAATCCACAGAACTATTATGTGGAATTCCCGTAAAGACATAGCTTTTATTGTAACCATTGGTTCCGGTTTCGGCGCGTATGGCATAGCCTTTACCATTTTGAAAATTTGCATCAGTAGTTAAACTAAACTTATCATTCGATTCATTATATTGTAAATATCCACTGGCAGGCGTGTTGGGTGAAAAAGCTTTTATATTTTGACCATCAACAGGTGAACTCCAGTAAACATAATCCATTTGTGTAGAAACATTATTCATATCTATCACATCTCTCTGGCTCTGTATGGTGGCTTGTGTATTATTAGCGTCATCATCCTGCATTAACTGTGCGTTATTTTCAAAAATTACAGATCCGCCGACATTATTAATTCCTGTGTGCGCGTACAACACATTAGGCGTAGCGTTATCAGCAGTCTTCAGAAATTTCAAGGTTCCTGCACTGACTGCTGTTAGATTATTGACCACCAAATCGCCAGAAGAAGCTGTTTTAGTTCCAATTGTCGAAATATTAAGATTCTGGTAAGGCAAAATATTTGTAACGATTTGATCCGAACCTGTATAATCAATGGTTGATCCAGTCTCCAAAGTAATCACAGGAGAATTAGTGTTTTTAATAGCTGTAGTAGAACTTCCGCTGAAACCATTATCATTATTAACTTTAAATCTTGCTCCATTCTTTACTTTAAAATTACCACCAGTACGGAAGGTTAACCCGCCGTTAGTCGTAGTTCCGGCAACTACGTTGGTTCCAGATATCACAACATTGGCATACTGCGGTGCAAGACGAATCTGAGTCGCGGATGTTCCTGTAAATTCTATCGTAGTTCCGGCAGACAAGCTGTATGTTCCGCTAATATCAGGCTTCACTCCAGAGCCACCCAAACGGAATGTACCAGCAGTCATTGTAAGGCTTGTACCACTATCTCCAAATGTATTGTTAGAAACATCCAAAATGGTATTGACACCACTAACAGTCACTGTGCCGGCAATCGGAGTAATGCTGTTATTTGATGATTTGGTCCCATTCCCTGTAAAAAGAAGATTTTTATAATCAGTTCTTGAGCTAATAGCTTGCGCACCATCCAAGGCATATTGAACGGTAGAACCATTATTGAGTGTAATATTTGTAATTGTAGGTATAGTGGCATTGGTTCCGGAAAAGCCCTGTGCATCCTTCGTTATAAAAGTTCCGTTTACAACTATAGATCCGCCTCCGTTATTAATTTGATTTTCTCCATTGCTATCAAAAGAAGCGTTTGCTCCAATTGTCATAACACCACCAAGCATGAGATCATTGGTTCCGGAAGAATTGAGAGCAAATTTTGAAGTTCCGTTAATATTAACAGCTCCGGTAACAGTTAATGTTGTAGTTCTGTTGGTAGTTACATCAGCATTATTAAAAGTAAGGTTTGCAGGATTTCCGAAAGTTCCGGTAGGAAAAGGTGCAGCAGTAGAAGCATTAAATGTATAGCTTGTTCCGGCAGCAAACGTTTTGGTTCCAGCAACTGCTATAGCAGAAACCAAACCACCTGTATTACTCGTAGAGACAGTTGATCCAGAAAGAGTTGTAAATCGCGCCTGCGTACCCGATGATTGTTTAATGGCAAAAGTGCCTAAATTAAGTGTGCCAGATACAAAAAATTCATCATAGATATTAGTAGCAGAAGAAAATACCGGCATATCAGATAGAAGTGTCAGATTACTTGGACCATATACTGCAAAATCTACATATCTGGAAGGAGCAGTTACAGTTGTTTTATAAGTTTGAGGCGTACTACCTACAAAAAACATATAGCCCGAATTATTATTTCCAGTTGCTGTTAGCGGATAGTTTGCGGATGAAGATATTTCTAAATTACCTTTTAGATAAATAGTAGAACCATAACCACTTGTTGTTGCGTTACTGTTACCATTATGCATATCTAAAATACCTGTTCCGGATATTATCAAATCTCCGTTAATATTTAATGACACTTCGTTTGCAGCACTGCTATTATCATAATTTACAGCAAATGTACCACCTGAAACCGTAAGACCTCCATCAAAATTGTAAGTTGCTCCGGAACCAGCAGATTCCAACTCTATTATATTAGTTCCGGTAGAAGCTACAGTGAAAAGCCCTTTGGGATTGAACGTACCACCAGCACCCATTATTGCGAATGTGCTTTGACTGGTGGAATTCCAATTAACAATTCCAAAAGCTTGTCCTAAGCCGCCAGGAGTAGTACTTGTCATTCCTAAAATATTACAAGTGCTTGTTACATTCCACGTAGCTGTAGGAATGGTTCCCCCATTAGAATTATGATTATAAACAGATCCCGCAGCAAAAATAAGGGTTCCTGAATTGCTAACCGTCGTGGAAGTAGATTGATTCCATGTTCCATTAACCGTATTAGTTCCTGAAATTGAAAATGAAGCATTAACGGTTAAAAAACCACCAGACTCAACGGTCAGATTTTTAGATGTTGCAGATGCTGAAACCGTAATGGTATGGCCTGCTCTGACGGTGACAAAAGCTGCCGATGATGTTGGAGATAATGTTGCAGAAATCCAGTTCACATTATCCGAGGAAGACTCCCAACTTCCGACCGCACCCCAATTTCCAGTACCTTTACTTCTGAAATAATCTGATGCAGAACTCTGAAGGATAATATTGAATGTGGAACTTGTAGCAGAAGCAAGAGAACCAGATGTAGCATTTAGAGTTAAGTTACTTCCGATAGCAGTATGCACGATATTATTAAAGGTAGCTATTCCAGAAACAGGACTTGCGGTTTTCGGGGTACTGTTCATTGTACCGCTGGATGTTACATTAATAGTATTTGTAAAATCCGTATCAACATTACCATTTGCATCAGTAGCAATCACCACAGGAGAGGCCATAGTCGCATTAAGAGCAGTATCTGTTGGCTGAGTAGTAAATCTTAGCTTAGTTGCAGTTACAATAACTGTAGTTGCATTAGCAGCGCCGGTAACAGTAGATGCAAAAATACTTCCAATGCTTCCATCTGCTGTAAAACCATAGGAAGCAGTAGGTACGGTAAACTGCAATGTAGTATTATCTGTAACTGTTGTTGATAAATATACAAAAAGTGACACTTTTGTTGTTGAATTATTAGCAAACGTCAATGGTAATGATGAAAGATCAAAAACGATTGATGAAGCATTAATAGTGGTACTGGCTGGCGTTATGACTGTAGCGCCTACTTTAAGCTGCGCACCGGCAATGATGGTGCTCCATGTATTACTGTCAGAAGCTCCTTTAGTGATCGTGATCTTCGTTACATTAGTAGCTTTTCCATCTCCCGGACTTCCTTTATCTATAATATTGAAATCAAAAACATTAACCTGTGAAGCTGCGGAAGTCGCCAATGAAGAAATAACAGAAGTGGGCTGGGTAAGTCCTGACCCCGAAATATCTGAATTCGTATCATTAGCTGTAGCAGCGTAAGAGGTCCAGGTGATATCATCTATTGCTATCCTGCTACTGGTTGTAGTTTGTTTTAGTGATATAGTGGAAAATGATCCCACGTTGATTCCTGAAATAGTATAAGTAGTAATAGCACTCGTTGATCCGTTTGATATCGCAACAATACCTTTATTAGTACCATCTACCAAAATATGGATGGTCCCGGTATCAGGTGAGCCGAAAGGTGTCTTGGCTTTAAAACTGATTGATCCTATCCCGGCAGATTTTTGAGCTGCCGTAAGCCCGAAGTCTATCTGCCCGTTTCTGATTAGTATTGCCTGACCATAAACGGTCTGGTCACTTCTGGAATCTGTTGAAGACCATGTCTGGCCGTTATCTCCTGTCCAAGTCCGGGAAGTATAGCTGCTTGTCGGGCTGCCGGTAATAGGATTTGTTATCGTTTCGGAACCCTGCCCTCTAACAAAAAAAACAATAAACAGTAAGAAAAAACCGAAGACAATTCTTCGGATAGAAAATAAATAATTTTTCATCTATAATTTGTGTTTTAATTAATGCAAATGTAAATTATTCGCAGTATCATAAACAAATAAATTAAAAATTTAATTTTAAATTAATAAACCACCAATTATTTATTTAATCGATATTATTTGGCTACTAAGATTCTCGATATGTAAAATCCTCCTGAAGGGACTATCCACACCACTTAGTTTTTCTTTCTGATGGATGTAACTGTATCTAGAAGACATATTATACATATTAGAAACCAGCACCAGCCAGCACTCCTCAGATTTACCGTCATATAAAGGATATTTTGAATTCTTCTTCTTGATAACATCCAGAATCTTCTCCGAATCTAGCTCATCAAAAAGTGAAAAACTGTATTCCAGAAATAAAAAAACACCCTTTGGAGAGGGCGTTCTTCTTATATTTTTTACAAATCCTGTTTTCTTATTATTCGTAACAGCAGATAAAATCTCTTTGGTAAGCTTTTCCTGCTGGCAGAATATTTCAGGATTCTGATAATCGATATCCAGATAATGAATACCATACAGACTTTTGTATTGATTAAGCTCCTGTTCTACGTCACGAAATACAGTGTTAATATAGCTTTCTTTTTTCTTCAGCTCAAAATGATTGATAATCTCCGAAACTTCTAACCCAATCTTTTTTCCTTTATAATTAATAATAAAATCGGGGCTTTCGCTGGTTAGATTTTCTATTTCCATTTCTGGAAAGTGACTAAAAAAAGTGTTCAGAAGTAATAATTCAGTCTTTTTCTGATATTCTTCACGTTCGTTAAGGTTAGCATCTCCGATGGTGTGATACCATTTGATAAGATTTTCTGCACCAAAACTCTTTGACGCCACACATATTTCCAGATTTTTCCGAAGATCTTCACAAAAAACCATAGCCTAAATATTTATCATTAAACCTCAACTAATTTAGTAATTAATTGATTTCAAAATAATTATATGAATAAAATTTAATATAATCATTAGTTCATAAAACCATATGATGAAGAAAATATACTCCTGAATTCTGAAAATATCACAAAAAAAAATTAAAAGATTTCTCCTGATGAAGCTTGATTTATCATCAACAAAAACTAATCATTATATTTGCAAGCTTATAGAAGACCTTAAAAATATATATGAACTATGGATTTTAAAAATTTTAAGATGCCTTACAGCATCAATCCAAACTATTCTAAGAGAACAGCTTATTTCTCTATGGAGTTTGCAATAGACCAGGCTCTGAAAATATACAGCGGCGGACTGGGCTTCCTGGCAGGATCACATATGAGAAGTGCATATAATCTAAAACAGGATTTTGTAGGAATCGGGATTCTTTGGAAATACGGCTACTATGATCAGGCTAGAAACCAGGATCAGACACTTAATCCGATCTGGACTAAAAAAATGTACAGTTTTCTTGAAGATACAGGTATCAAATTCCAAATCGAAATTCACAATGCTCCAGTTTGGGTCAAAGTATGGTATCTGAATCCGGAAACCTTCAAAACATGTCCTATGTTTTTCCTAAGTACAGATGTGCCAGAAAACGATCATATTTCTAAAACCATCTGTCATAAATTATACGATGCTAATGAATCTACAAAATTAGCGCAATACATTCTTCTTGGAAAAGGCGGTGCAAAACTTCTGGACGAGATGAATCTGGAAAGAGACGTTTATCACCTGAATGAAGCGCATGGACTGCCAGCAGCTTTTTACCTTCTAAGAAAATACGGTGGCGATCTTTCTAAAGTAAAAGAAAAACTGGTTTTTACAACCCACACACCGGAAGAAGCTGGAAACGAAAAACACAACCTATACCATTGCCACGATATGTCTTATTTCTGCGGACTGAGCATAGACGAGGTCAAAAAAATCGAAGGTGTAGATGATGACAGATTCAACCACTCCCTTTGTGCGCTCAGAATGTCAAGAATTTCCAATGCGGTTTCACAGTTACACGGCGTGGTTTCTAGAGATATGTGGAACAAATATCCTGGAATCTGCGAAATCAAATCCATCACCAACGCTCAGGAATTCAAATATTGGGCAGATAAACCTCTGTATGACGCAAAAGATGAAAGCGATGATTCGCTTTTCGATTACAGAAAAAGCCATCTTAAGAAAAGAATGTTCACGATAGTTGCAGATCAAACAGGAAAATTATTTGATCCAAATGTGCTTACTATTGTGTGGGCAAGACGTTTTGCAGGTTATAAAAGAGCAGATCTTTTGCTGGCTGATAAAGAAAGATTCAGAAAAATGCTTGAAAACAAGGAACATCCGGTTCAAATCATCTGGGCAGGAAAACCTTACCCAATGGATTACGGTGCAATTTCGACATTCAACAACTTGGTTGAAGAAAGTAAGAATCATAAAAATATGGCAGTTCTTACAGGTTATGAATTGGCATTAAGCAAATCATTAAAGCAAGGTTCCGATATCTGGCTAAACAATCCAAGAGTACCAAGAGAAGCGTCTGGAACAAGCGGAATGACAGCTTCTATGAACGCATCCATCAACCTTTCTACAGACGACGGATGGATTCCGGAATTTGCAAAACATGGCGAAAACTCTTTCGTAGTTCCAAAAGCAGATTACGATAACTGGCCAACCGTAGAGCAAGACAGCTTTGACCTTAACAATCTTTATGATGTTTTGGAAAATGAGATCATCCCAACTTATTACGAAAAGCCAGACCAATGGAGAAAAATTGTCCACACAGCGATGGATGATGTAAAAATCCAATTCGGAAGCGATAGAATGGCGGATGAATATTACAAATTGTTGTATTAATTATCCCCAAAATAAAAATTCAAAACCCTGACTTCTTTGAAATCAGGGTTTTTTGTTAACTTAATTTCGAAATTCAACAATTATAATATAGATTAATGAGCCTTAATGAAATTGTGCCGTTTCTGTAGAATCTTTCATCGCAACAGTTGCAGATTTGCCATTGGTAACCACATTCTGAATCTCATCAAAATAACCTGTCCCAACAAAACTCTGATGCTTCACCGCACGGAAACCTTTGGACTGAAGCGCAAATTCTCTCTCCTGCAATTCGGAATAACCCGCCATTCCTCTTTCTTTGTAAGCCAACGCCAATTCGAACATTGCCGTATTCAAAGCGTGGAAACCTGCAAGTGTGATAAACTGGAATTTATACCCCATTTTCGCCAACTCTTCGCGGAAGTTTTCCATTTCTTCAACTGTCAATTTTGCAGCCCAATTGAAAGAAGGCGAACAATTGTAAGCCAACATTTTGTTTGGAAACTTAGCATGGATTCCTTCCGCAAATCGTCTTGCATATTCCAAATCAGGATTTGAAGTTTCCATCCAAATCAAGTCAGCATAAGGAGCATAAGACAAACCTCTGTCAATCCCTTGTTCCACACCATTGTTAACAACATAAAACCCTTCCGAAGTTCTTTCTCCTGTCACGAATTTTTTATCTCTGTCATCAATGTCAGATGTTAATAAATCGGCCGCATCCGCATCGGTTCTCGCAACAATCACAGATGGAACGCCACAAACATCCGCAGCCAATCTAGCCGCAATCAGCTTATTAATCGCTTCTTGAGTCGGAACCAACACTTTTCCTCCAAGATGTCCGCATTTTTTAGCTGATGACAATTGATCTTCGAAATGAACACCTGCTGCACCAGCCTCGATCATTTGTTTCATCAATTCGAAAGCATTTAGATTACCTCCGAAACCAGCTTCGGCATCTGCCACAATCGGAACGAGATATTCTTTTTCTCCACCTCCGTTCACCGATTGGATTTGATCTGCCCTAAGCAAAGCGTTATTGATCTTTTTAACGACAGAAGGCACCGAATTGGCTGGATAAAGTGACTGGTCTGGATACATTTCTCCGGAAAGATTGGCATCGGCAGCCACCTGCCAACCGGAAAGATAGATTGCTTCCAATCCAGCATCAACTTCTTGTACAGCCTGATTTCCCGTGAGAGCACCAAGCCCAGCAACCCAGTTCTGATTATTCAATTTCTCCCAAAGTTTTCTAGACATTTCAGTAGCGATTGTATACTCCAGTTTGTATGAACCTCTCAGTTTCAGTACATCTTCTGCAGAATAAGGTCTTGTGATACCGCTCCATCTCGGATTTGTGATCCAGTCTTGTTCCAAAGCCTGAACCTGTTCTTGTTTAGTTTGCATAAATTTTGTGATTTAGTATGATTATTTAAATATTGTTTAAGGCAAGATGTGAGATAGTTTTTATTTCTCACCTCTTAAATTTATTTTTTTATTACGATTAGATAAATGGGTACGCTTTCAGTGTGAGAAATTCCTCGAAGCTTTCCCAGAAAACCAATTCATTAAAAAGTTCCTTTGCCTGGTCAAATTTTCCGTTATCAAAACGATCAGCTCCCACGTAATCCCGGATCTTTGAAAGTTCTTCTTCCTCCCACTGAAAGACTAGTTCTTTTGTGAGAATCCTTTCATCATCCAATACCGCTTCGTGTTTCAACCATTGCCATATTTGAGTTCTGGAAATCTCCGCCGTAGCAGCGTCTTCCATGAGATTGTAAAGCGCAGCAGCACCAATTCCCATAAGCCAGGACTCGATATAAAGAATACCAACATTAATATTTTTCCTGACACCATTTTCAGTGATCGTACCAGCAGGAACTTCTAGTAATTCTGATTCTTTGATTTTATAATCAAACTGTTTATCTATCTGGTTTTTTCCTGTCATATAATGATCAAAAACTTCTTTTGCAACCGGCACCAGAGCAGGATGCGCCACCCAAGTTCCATCGTGACCATTTCGCACTTCGCGCTCTTTGTCATTTCTCACTTTTTCAAAAGCGGCATCGTTGGCTTCGTCGTTATTTCTAACAGGAATCTGAGCTGCCATTCCGCCCATTGCGTGAACATTTCTTTTGTGACATATCTCGATAACTCTTTTCGCATACGCCTTCATAAAAGGCGACACCATTGTTACCTGATCTCGGTCCGGAAGAAGAAAGTGAGGATTATTTCTAAATTTTTTGATGTAGGAAAATATATAATCCCAGCGCCCACAGTTTAAACCTGAACTATGATTTTTTAGCTCATAAAGGATTTCATCCAACTGGAAAGAAGCCGTTATTGTTTCTATAAGAACTGTTGCTTTGATAGTTCCCTGAGGAATGTCCAGATAATTTTGAGCAAACACAAAAACATCATTCCACCAGCGGGCTTCTTTATAATGTTCAAGTTTCGGCAGGTAAAAATACGGGCCACTTCCATTTGCAATTAATCGCTTGGCGTTTCGGAAAAAGTATATTCCAAAATCAATTAAAGAGCCTGAAGCAAGTTCTCCTTCAATTTCTATATTTTTTTCAGGAAGATGCAACCCTCTTGGACGAATGAGAAGCACTGCTATTTGTTCATTAAGCTTATAGCTTTTTCCTTGTTCATTAGTAAAATCAATAGTTTTATTAATGGCATCTGTCAGATTAATCTGTCCCTGCATGCAATTTTCCCAAGTTGGAGAATTACTATCTTCAAAATCCGCCATAAAAGTATTGGCTCCCGAGTTAAGCGCGTTGATAATCATTTTTCTATCCACCGGACCTGTAATCTCTACTCTTCTGTCTTGTAAGTCTGCCGGCATTTTTGCACAGGTCCAATCTGCGTTTCGTATATGAATGGTTTCAGATGGAAAAGATGGGAGTTCTCCTGAATCAAATCGCAATTGTGTCTTTTTTCTCTCTTCTAGTAATTCGATTCTAGTATGATTAAAATTCCTGTGAAGTTTAACTAAAAAATCAATCAATTCATCAGTAAAAATCTCTTTAAACTTGGTATCTGGTGAAATTTTTAATTGGCTCATTGTTTCCATAATTAAAATATTTTGTGATTTGGTTTGACAAATATATAAAAAAGATTTTCACAAATAGCGAACGTTCGCTAATTATTTTTAAAATTTATTATGCGAATAATCGCTTTAATATCTATCTTTGATTTATGATTGCAGAAAGCAGCTATATACGAGTGGTTTTTGGGCTAAAGCTCAAACAGCATAGACAAAAGAAAAATTGGTCTTTGCAAGATCTTGCGACCAAAACTGGATTGTCTAAATCTTATCTTAATGAGATAGAAAACGGGAAAAAATACCCCAAACACGATAAAATAATACAACTTTCGGAGGCATTACAATGTACTTTTGACGACTTGGTATCCACCAAACTAGACAAGAGCCTTATCCCGATAAATGATGTTCTACAGTCGGATTTTTTCAAGGAAATTCCACTTGATCTTTTTGGCATTAATAAAAGCAACCTTATTAGCATCATTAGCGAAGCTCCTAAAAAAGTAACTGCTTTTATAAATGCCCTCATCGAAATATCGCAAAATTATAATCTCGGAAAAGAAAGGTTCTATTTTGCAGTTATGCGCTCTTTCCAGGAACTTTATGACAATCATTTTCCTGAAATAGAAGAAGCGGCAGCAGAATTTGCACGGGAAAATCAGTTAAAACTTAGTAAAGACTTAAAGAGTGAGATCCTAGAACAATTACTAAGAGAAACATTTGATTACACGATTGATTCAATAGATTTTTCCGAAGATTATGCATTGAATAAACTGCGATCCCTTTTTATCCCAGAGAAAAAATTACTTTTACTGAATAATAGACTGGATAACAACCAAAAAGTTTTTATTCTCGCAAAGGAAATCGGGTTTAATTATCTGAAATTAGCATCGCGTCCAAACACTTATTCCTGGCTTGATTTCAGTAGTTTTGAAGAGATTCTTAATAATTTCTATGCATCTTATTTTGCAGGATGTCTATTGATATCAAAAACGGAACTTATTGAGAAAACCGGTGAGTTTTTTGACCAAAGAGAATGGAATCCACAAAACCTTGATTCCCTTATCAAGCATTTTACAGATTCACCAGAAACATTTTATTACAGGCTGACAAATGTACTTTCCTCGGAATTCGGCATCAAAGATCTGTTTTACCTTTGTTTCGTAAAAAAAGACAATTCAGATAAAATCCAGATTTTGAAGGAACTTCACCTGAATCACCAACAAGCTCCTCATTCCAATAACACCAACGAACATTATTGCAGACGATGGATAGCTGTGAAAAACTTGCATCATTTAAAGGAAAATGAAACGCTAACAGATGCGCAGATTTCTCATTACAAAGACCAGAGCGTTAGTTATCTTGTAATTTCTACATCGCAGAAAAATCCTTTTTCAGACGGCAGTAATAGAAGCTATTGCCTAGGAATCCTTCTTAATAATCAGACGTTAAAAAAAATCAGCTTTGCAACATCATCACAACTTAGAACCATAGAAGTTGGTGTTACGTGTGAGAGCTGCAGTATACGAGATTGTGAGGTGCGCCAGTATCCGCCAGTGCGACTAGATAAAGAGCAGTTTAATCTTGATATGAAAAAATCGATTGAAAAAATCAGAAAATCATTAATTTAGGACAATGGTTTTTGACTTTCTTTTCCCAAACCGTTGCCTGAATTGCAACCAGATAATTGACAAAAGCGATATTGTCTGTGAAGTTTGTTTTCCAAGAATCAATTTTAGTAACCACAATTATAACGGTAGTAACACACTCAAAGATAAGCTCTTAGTTCAATTTCCGATATCAAATTCTTATTCTCTATTGTATTATGAAAAAGAAAGCCTTGCTCAGAACATCATCCAACAGCTTAAGTACAACAATCGGGAAAATATCGGTAAAAATCTTGCAAAATGGGTAGTGGAGAGAGTTGATTTCCAAAATAATAAACCAGACATTATAACTACAGTTCCGCTACACCACAAAAAGCTGAAACAACGTGGTTACAACCAACTTCATCTGTTTGGTAACGAACTTTCTAAGTTCTACCACATTCCTGTTAATCACACATTGCTAAAACGAACCACACATAGCAAAGCACAGGCGAAGAAAGACCAAAGCGAGCGACTGAACACAAAAAATCATTACCAACTAACACAACGTATTGATGATAAGCATATTCTGCTGATTGATGATGTTTACACTACGGGAAACACCATTTCAAATATCGCCTGGGAAATCCTGAATAATTCCAAAAATGTAAAAATCAGTATTTTGGTAATGGCGATGGACGTTTAAATAATTGTTGATTGTTAATTATCTCTGTAGTTTTTCGCCGTATGACAAATCTCCGGCATCACCTAAACCTGGTGTGATATAACCTTTGGAGGTCAAACTTTCGTCTAAAGCACCAATCCAGATTTTGGCATCAGGATAAGCATTTTGGATGGTTTCCACCCCTTGGCGACTGGCAATTGCTGCAACAATATGAATGGAAGTTGGTTTTCCGTTGGTCAACAAATCTTTGATTGCTTCAATCAGAGATGCGCCTGTTGCCAGCATCGGATCTGCAACAATGAGCGGACGACCGTCTAACTTTGGGCAAGTCAGATAATCTTGTTTAATAGAAAAATAATCATTGGCATCGTGTTTTCTGTAAGCCGCCACAAATCCGCAATCTGCCTTATCAAAATAATTCAAAATCCCCTGAAACAACGGAACTCCCGCCCGGAGAATTGTTGTAATAACAGGTTGCGTCTCTATTTCTTTGACCTTAATAGTATCAAGTGGTGTTGTGATTTCAATCACTTTTTGATCTAAGGTTTTACTGATTTCAAAAGCAGCAATCTCCCCAATTCTCTCCATATTTCTACGGAACTTCATTCGGTCCTGTTGCACACCGATATTTCTTAAATCATTGATCCAGGAATTGACAAGTGAGAAGTTTTCTGAAAGTATAGCTAACATAGTTTTATTATAATCTTTGATTCTAAATGTAATGATAATATTTATTATAAAAAACCCTTTCAGAACACGAAACTCGGAAAGGGTTAATAGATTATTATTTTTGTCTGAAATAAACCTCAATAGGAACTCCGGTGAAACCGAAATGTTTTCTCAATTGATTTTCCGTGAAACGTTTATAAGGCTCCTTTACATACTGCGGGAGATTGCAGAAAAACACAAACTGCGGACTTGGCGTCGGCAACTGTACGCAATATTTGATTTTTATATATTTACCTTTAATGGCTGGAGGTGGCGTAGCTTCAAAAACAGGAAGCATCACCTCATTCAGTTTGGAGGTTTTTATTTTCTTCTTTCTGTCTTCATAAACTTGCATCGCCATTTCCACTGCTTTCAGGATTCTCTGCTTTGTCAAAGCAGAAACAAACAAAATAGGAATGTCGCTGAACTGCCCAATTTTATGCCTGATAGCGGCTTCAAAATCACGTGTAGTATTGGTTTCTTTCTCTACCAGATCCCATTTATTAACAAGTATCACGATACCTTTTCTGTTTTTCTGAGCAAGACCAAAAATATTCATATCCTGAGATTCCCAGCCCAAAGTAGCATCTACCATTATGATAACAACATCAGAATATTCTATAGAACGAATGGAACGCATCACTGAATAAAATTCCAGGTCTTCGTTCACCTTAGATTTTCTACGCATCCCCGCTGTATCCACCAATACAAACTCGTGCCCGAACTTGTTATAAAGCGTCTGGATACTGTCTCTGGTGGTTCCTGCAACATCTGTAACAATGTTCCTTTCCACATCCAGAAGCGCGTTCGTAAGGGTTGATTTTCCCACATTCGGACGTCCCACAATAGTAATTTTAGGTAGTCCTTCAAAAGGATCTTTGTAGTCCGTTGTTGGAAAATCTTTGACGATCTTATCCAGCAATTCTCCGGTTCCCGAACCTGTTGCCGAAGACAATGTGAAATATTCCTCTATGCCTAACTGATAAAATTCTGTGGCTGCTAATTCTTCTTTTGCAGAATCTACCTTATTAACAGTGATATAAACTGGCTTATTAGAACGGCGCAGCTTCTCGTAGATTTCGTAATCCGTGTCTGTAAGCCCTTCTTCCACGTTCAGCATAAAAATAATGGAGGTCGCTTCGTCAATGGCTAATTGAACTTGTTTCGAAATTTCTTCTTGGAAAACATCTTCGGTATTAACTTCATATCCACCTGTATCTATAACAGTAAACTCTACTCCATTCCAGTCGGATTTTCCGTAATGACGGTCACGAGTAACACCCGCTGTAGAATCTACAATAGCTTCTCTCCTCTCTAGTAATCGGTTAAATAATGTGGATTTTCCGACGTTGGGACGCCCAACGATTGCAACAATATTGCTCATAAAATTTGTTTCTTGGTCTCAGCTCAGGTTTAGATTAATGAGCATAAGTCTTGATTAAGAATGGGTTACTTCGACTTTCGAAGCCCAAAATTTTTGCAAATATACGATTTTTGATTGATAGTAGATGGTAGTTTCTGAATCGTAAATACCGAAATGCTCACTAGCCCCATAGTAGCGGCATCCTTTTTCTTTTTTACATAAAAAGAAAAAGATATAGCGGATAGCGGGATTAAGCTCCAAAAATTGGAAAGCTTTTTGTAATTTTATCTGAAAATATGAATTATGAAAAAAATATTAATTGTATTACTTATGGTATTTATTATCATTCAATTTTTTCCGATAGACAAAACCAATCCAATAACGAATGAAGGAATGGATTTTCTGAAAATTAAAAACACGCCAGAACCGATTGCAAAACTGATCAAAAACTCTTGCTACGACTGCCATTCTAACGAAACTAAGTACCCTTTTTACAGTAATATCCAGCCTGTTGCTTGGCTGTTGAAAAATCATATTGACGAAGGTAGAAAAGAACTAAATTTCTCTACATTTGCAACGTACGAACCGAAACGACAAGCACACAAACTGGAAGAAGCGGCGGAATATGTTGAGCAGAAAAAGATGCCTTTGGAAAGTTATACTCTTGGTCATTCTGATGCCAAATTATCTGATGAACAAAGGAAACAGCTTGTTGATTATTTTAGGATGGTTCAGAAACAAATACAGCAAGCCAATACATTATGATGACAGAAATCTCCGTTAGTTTGAAAGATAAATATATTGTTTTTTATGATGGCGAATGTGGTTTTTGTAACTATTGGGTACAATGGATTTTGGAAAGAGACAAAAAAGATAAATTTCTGTTTTCATCTTTGCAATCTGATTTTGGACAAAAGTTTTTGAATGAGAGAAATCTTCCGAATGAAGTTTTTGATACACTTTATCTTTGGAAACCGCAGCATTTTTACCTGACAAAATACCAGGCGATACTCAAAATAGCTACGGAACTTAGTTGTGTTTACACACTTGCTTCTGTTGGCAAAATCATCCCGGACTTTCTTGGCAATCAGTTTTATAATTTGGTTTCCCGAAACAGAAAGAAATTAGCAGAAAACCAATGCTTCTTACCCAATGCGGAACAGCGAAAAAAATTTATAGATTAATCATAAAAGCCATCTCAAAAAAGAGATGGCTTTCTGGTTAAAGTTAGTTCTTATGGTTAGTAATTTACTTTAGATTTTATTACGGCTATTAACATTCTCCTATTCTTTTATATCCTTTATCTGAAATCTTCTAAATAGGATTATTTCAGGACTTTTTTAGTTACAACCTCATCTTTTTTGTAAATCTTAAGAAGATAAGCTGCATTAATCAAAGATTGATGATTGATTCTGATCTCATTAGATATTTTGGATATGTCATTAATCAGTTTGCCACTCATATCAAACAGCTGAACTTTGGTCAAGATTTCAGTACTTTTCACAACGAAGTCTTTTTCATCTTTGTAAACCATCAGATTATTTTTGATACTGCTTTCTGTATCCAAAATATCTTGAGATTTATATACAATTTCGAAGCGGCTCTCGTCCGTACCCTTCACTGCTTGGAAACTGTAAGGATTTTGAGAAATATCAATCACTGTGTTCAACAATTTGTCTTTGATATAGATGGATTGATTATTATTGAAAACACCTTCCTTGGTGGCTATTGATAGTTGGTAAATCCCATCATCGGCGTATCTGGTTCCTAATGGAATCACATCTTCCTGCGACAATGGATACTGTCTCCCATCGATTTGAAGTTTCTGAGAACCCAAAAGCGTATAAACCGAATCATCTCCCAAACTCATTACATCTGCATCATAATCGCCATCATACTGATTGGTTGCGCCATTCACGTAACCTACCAAAATCGTGTTGGTAAATTGTTGTGGCGATACTAATTGCAGCCAGAATCTATCTTTACCAAATGTAATGTTTTTAGCATTGTAGAAAACACCGGCTTCATCTGTACGGATGCTGTTATTAAAGTCAAGCTGGTGGCTAACCGTTGGAGAAGATGTAGTGGCTGCATCTCTTACTTGAACAAGGAAACCCTTTCCTACTTTTATAAACTGTGTGGGCGTGAATCCGCTATTAGGCTGAGTCGTGGTTGGTGGAGTTCCACCGGTTAAAGTTAAAGTCGCATAGTTATTTCCGCGGTAACCAGAACCTGATTGAGTATTTTGAGGAGTAACATTGGTCAAAAACCATACTTTGCCGAAAATCTTGCTGCTGTTGGTATTAAGATTGAAGAATTTCTCAAAATCAATATTGGATGGATATGGGTTACCGATTAGGTTGTAACCGTGTTCATACTCTGTTTCATCCAGAATTGTATTCTTAGACTTTTGAACTGTTGCAGAATAGATCCCATTATTAATTCCTCCAATAAATTGATAGTTGGCAGCTGTTAAAGTATTATCATTAAAAGCATCTTTTCCTCTAACCGCATAACCTTTTCCAGGAACAAAGTTTTGATCTGTAGCATCTACAAAATAATCGTTCGGTTCGTTGTAGTTATAGATTCGGTTGTTTGGCGTTCCTACAGAAAAACCATCGTTGATAGAAGTATCATTCAACAGTTTCTGGTTACTGACCGGTGTTCCCCAATAGGTGTAATCCAGCTTACGCATATGCACATCCCGTTTTACAGTTATTTTCTTGGTGTCATTTACGGTGTTATCATTCATCTGGATAAGGTTTGCATCATTCTCTAAAACGATACTGTTATCTGCAGACTGAGTAATATTGCCATAAACTGTTACACTTTGGTTAGGTTTGATGTTAAGACTTCCGTTCAGAACTTTCAGATTCTTTGTGGTAAAGCTGTTCGGTAGATTGTAGTCATTATTGATACAAGCCCCGATAGTTTGTGCAGGTCCTGTTGTGTTGTCCCAATCTGTGCCATTCCAACTGGCGTACACATCTGAACTTTGATATTCGTAAGCGCCCATATCGATGGCACACTCAGAAAGTCGGCTATTACCTGCCAGGTCTTTGTCTGTGATTAGAGTGCCACCATTGGTGTTGTATAAATTATTACTTGCTTTATCTATTGCAGGACTTGAAGATTGTAATCTGAAATCTCCTGCGGATGCATTGACGAACATTGGATTGGTAGAACCATCTATATTTCCATTAGTTATGGTACTGATACCTTGTATTAATGAGCTTTGAATATTATTAAAGAATGTATGGTTAATCCCAGAGGAATTGCCATAAATAATTGTGTTGTAAATATTTGTCGTGGGATTATAATCGTTATAAATACCGCCACCATTTGCCCCACGATTACCACTGATAGTACAGTTTATCAAGAATGGATTTGACAGCCATGGCGCATTAGAGATTAAAATGGCACCTCCACCATAAGATGAATAAGTTACCAAGTTTTCTAGAAAAATAGAGTTTATGATTTTTGATGATGATGGATATAATGCCATCGCTCCACCAGCATTATAAGCACTATTCTCTTTAAAAATACAGTTCTGAATAGTTGGACTAGAAGTATCCATCAAAATTCCTCCCCCAATATCATAATATATCGTATAATCATTAACTGTTAAGCTTGAAAGCGTTCCATCTGCATTACCTCCTTTTATTACAAAGCCATTAAGTTCTGCTACACCTACTGCACCAGTACTAACGACCACATGTCCAGCATTTTCAGCATTACCAGTGATTGCTAAGGTAGAACCACTACCCGTCACAGCATCATTATTATTGTAATCCCCACTCAGGATACTAGCGTTAGCAGTAATACCAAGATTCCTATCGGCCAGTGTGGCTTCCGTTCCTGCAAAACCACCATATAACTTCACATTATTTACCATCAGGAAACTGTTATTTCGATTAGTAATATTAGGTCCTGCAAACGTGTCAGGGCGGTACATTGGTTTGTAAGTTCCTTTAGCCACCCATATCTGCAAAGGTGTGGAGGTAAAGTTGGCTTTGTTGGTATGAGCCCACTTGAGTGCATCTGCCAGTTCTTTGATGGCGTTTGTCCAAGAGCTACCGGAGCCGTCTCCACCTGTTACATTGGTATTGACGTAAAGGATGTTATTAGCATCAGGCACTACCTGAACGGTTTGATATTCATATGCTCCCATATCTATGGTTGTACCATTTAAACGTGGGTTGCCAGCGAGGTCTTTGTCGCTATTGATATTACCAACATTAGCAGAATATAATGTGTTACTGCCTTTATCTGTCACAAGGCTACCACTCTTCAACTGATAATTAGCATTAGTAAAATCTATAAATAAATTGCTAGTATTGTACACAGATGAAGAAGCGTCTAGGTTTCCACTGGCAGTAGTAATCTGCCCTTGTACCAAGCTATATTGGGTGTTCATTTGTGAGCTTCCCGCCATCAAAGGATTAGCACCATTGGCGAAGACAATACTGTTATCTATATTCACTTTTGTATTAGCCCCGTTGCCGTAAACACTGCTTGCCGTTCCGCTGTTATCCACCACCGTTGTATTCAGCAAATGGGTATTACCACCTCCGGAACTGTATATGGCAGAACCATTACCTGTAGCTGTATTCCTGACAATAAGGACATTTATCAGGTCTATGTTACCGCCATTAGCATTAATGATAGCACCACCCAGAGTGCTAGAATAGTTATTGACCAACGTACTATTCTTGAGTTGAATTGTAGAACTTCGAAGATATAAACCACCTCCTTCTTGTTGATAATAAGTGTTGGTACCTATAGTAAAGTTGGAAGAACCGTTGGCGTAGCCATCTTTTACAGTAAAGCCATCTAACAACACACCAACTGTCCCAGAAGATAAAACCACATGATAAACATTATCTGTCGCAAGACCAGCACTGCCTATATCACCACTCAGGATACTGCCAGCAGCACCAAAGATTCTGTTATCGTTTAATGTATTGATATTATTAGCAGGATCAAAACCACCGTACAGATTTACATTATTAACCATTACAAAAGCATTATCTCTACCTCCATTATTTGTAAACTGCCCGTCTGCGGCATTATACATAGGTTTATAAGTGCCTTTGGCTACATAGATTTTTAGCGGGTTGGCTGTGGTAAAGTTGTTCTGGTGCCTTGCCCACTTCAGCCCATCTGCCAGTTCTTTGATAGCGTTTGCCCAAGAACTACCGGAGCCGTCTCCACCTGTTACATTGGTATTTATGTAAAGGATATTATTAGCATCAGGCGTCATTTCGCAAGACGTAGCACCTGCAACATCCCCAGATATCGTCCAGCCTTTTGTAGTGACCAATGTATTTCTAGCCGCTGCCGCACTAGTACCATACGTCCTGCCAGCTGCACCTAATGATCTCCCTGTTGGTGTTGCAGGGTTAGCCGCCCAATCTATCAGTGTAGAAGAGTAGTTGGTACAATCCAAGCCAGAGTTATCCAACATGTTGCTTAAAATAACATTGCTATTTAATTTCCAGCTTCCTATGTTTTGATTAAAAGCACTAGCTCCATAAAACATACTCGACATATAAGCCACCTTAGATGTATCCCAGCTTCCTATGTTTTGATTAAAAGCACTGGCACTATAAAACATACTCAACATATTAGTCACCTTAGATGTATCCCAGCTTCCGATGTTTTGATTAAAAGCACGAGCTCCAAAAAACATATAACCCATATTAGTCACATTAGACGTATCCCAGCTTCCTATGTTTTGATTAAAAGCACGAGCTACAAAAAACATATAACCCATATTAGTCACATTAGACGTATCCCAGCTTCCGATGTTTTGATTAAAAGCACTGGCATAGTAGAACATATAACCCATATTAGTCACATTAGATGTATCCCAGCTTCCTATGTTTTGATTAAAAGCATTGGCATTGTAGAACATATAGCTCATATCAGTCACCTTAGACGTATCCCAGCTTCCTATGTTTTGATTAAATACACTAGCGAAACAGAACATATAACCCATATTAGTCACCTTAGATGTATCCCAGCTTCCGATGTTTTGATTAAAAGCACTGGCATTGTAGAACATATAACCCATATTAGTCACATTAGATGTATCCCAGCTTCCTATGTTTTGATTAAATACACTAGTTAAACAGAACATATAACCCATATTAGTCACATTAGATGTATCCCAGCTCCCGATGTTTTGATTAAAAGCACTGGCACTGTAGAACATATAGCTCATATCAGTCACCTTAGACGTATCCCAGCTGTTGATATTAGAAGGCCCATTCAGACTGTTGCAAGAAAAAAACATATTTAACATACTGGTCACATTACTCAGATTAGGTACATCTGTTGCAGAGATATTTAGATTAATAGAGCCATAGAAAGCATTCTGCATACTACTCCAGGCAACTACTCCCCACTGCTTCACATCCGTCAAACGTTGTCTGTCTGTTCCATAATTGATGTAAAACCTCCTCAAGTTAGCTGGCTCTATGCTTAGCAAAACCGTTTTCCCTGCTGGCAGTCCTGTGATGTTCGCTGTTGTATTACCATTGGCTATAACGCCAGATCCGGAGAAAGAATTATCTGTAGTTGTCCAGCTGTAGTTCACTGCTCCCACTACTGCCACCCCAAAAGTAAGAGAGGTAGTTTGTCCGGAAACAGCACTTCCGCCCTTGCTAAGATCCCACTGGGTGATGAAGTAGTCTTGTGGTGCCAAAACAGATGCTGGCACAATGGCGCTGTTATGAGGAGAAGGCGGCACATCGGAATGCGCAGCCCAAGTCGAAATCCCCAGAATCCAGAAAAATAAAATGTAAAGTTTTTTCATACAATGTTTTTTTAAGGTAACGTGCTCTAATAATTAAAAATCAAAATTTAAACATAGACTGTCGTAGGAGTAAAAAATGTACTAAAACACCTTTTTTTGTTCTACATTAATTTTTACTTATTTTTTCACTTTTAAAAAGTATCAATCTTCACACAAAGAAATCAAACAATGAAACGAAATACAAAAAAACGGGGTGGACAAATGGGGGACAAATGATTTTACAAATAAGCATTTCTGATTATCAACCATTTACAAGTGCTCCGCCAGCCGTATTTGTCAGATTAGGACAGCTTTTCAATTTGGAATAGCTGTATAATCCTTAGTAATGCTCTTCTAAGAATAATGCTCTTTTGTACCAGCTTAAACTATAGCAAGTCCATAGTTAAGATATTATTAGACTATAAAATATATAGAGATACTTTGTTTTTGCATTCTATTTTTAATTAATTTTATACGAATGAAGGAGGGCAATAGCCCTTATCAAAAACACACATAAGATGGGAAAAATCAATCCAAAAGGACAGCTTAGCGGTAGTATTGGTCGCTTTGTATTTGTAAACATCGGAGACATGACGGTTGTCCGTAGCAAACCAAGCCGCATCAAACAAACAGCAGCTACAGAAAAATCAGCGAATTGTTTTGGAAATATCAGCCACCTGGATAAGCTCTACCGACAGAGTCTGCTGAGGCATGTACCGATCACAACAGACAAAACGTATGCCTATCGCCTCCGTACCTATTTTAACAGGATGGCAGTGAGGAATACGAATCCCATGAAAACCGATACGACAGTCCGATGGGATCTGCCCAAGATGATGGTCGGATTCGAATTTAATAAGAATGCCGAATGGCAATCTATCTGTCACTTCTTTCCAGAATTTGGTTTGGATATAGCACAGCGTCTCAGCATCAGTATTCCTGAGTTGTCTCTGAAAAGAGATTTCCGACCTGTTGCCAAGTCAGACCGTATTAACTTAACATTCTATGTCATTGCTGTAGATATGAACTCACTTTCCTCTCCGTCTGTACAGGTCTTCGCAGAGTTTACTATGGAAGTATCTTCCCACATAAGCTCTCCTGTAACTATATGGACCACGGAACCTCTGCCACCAGACCAAATTATTTTTGTGATAGGCATCTGTAAAATGAATTTTACTAAACCTGATAAAGATAACAAAAGCCACACAGCGGCATCCTGCTATCTTTGGTCAAAATAATGGATTCCTGCAATAAAAGTAGGATAAAGTGTATATAAAACCGAATAAAAGAATTGTTTCAATTATTAATTTTAATTTCTCAATAATAACTGACTACTATTATAGATTTATCAATTATTTTTTTATATTTTGCAATAGAAAATTAAATCTATTGAAGCTTCTCTATAGTTTATGCTTGGTTATGTTATCTTGGGTCTCAGTCTATTCCCAAACTATCACTATCGACAATAGTCTAGAAAGCAACCAAAAGATAGAAAACATCATTCTGCAGTATAGAGATTTTGGGAAAGATACCCTGAGGCTCAAATCTTATCTAGCGCCACTACTGCAGTCTTCTGACAAAAAACTGCAGTCTGTTTATTATAGCCTGCTTGCCAACGGGCTGTCCAAAGCCATTGATAAAGTTAATCTTCAAAGTGACCATTACTATAAAAAATCCATAGAAACTGCCAAAGTCACCCATCATCCTGGATTAGAAGTTTGGGCACTGGTTAATTATGCCTTCTATCTTTATGAATACTCCAAAATAACGGAAGCGCTCCAAATCTATATGGATGCGGATCAAAAAATAAATAAAACCGCGACCTCCCAACTGATTTTTCCTAGCTTATGTTATAAAAATCTGGGATACTTTTTCGGAACAATCGGCGACACCAAAGAAGCCATCAGCTATCTTAAAAATGCAGAGAAATATGCCCAGCCCAATACCCGAGAATTGGCTTCTATAAAAGATAATATCGCTTATTACCTTATCACTATCAATCAGTTTCCTGCAGCAGAAAAATACCTCCTTGAGGCTTTGGATATTTCCCTTAAAATCAAAGATTACGAGCGCTATGCCAAAGCTTTGGGAAATTACGGACGACTAAACCACATGCAAAAAAACTACTCTGCTGCTATACAATATTATAAGGATGATTTAAAATTTTCTAAACAAGCCAAAGCAGCTAAGAATACGATGTTTGCCCACATAGAGCTGAGCAAAGTCCTGTTTGATAACAACCAAATTGCAGAAGCCAAAGACTATCTTAATGAGGCGATTAATTATGCCCGATCGAAGTTTTATTATATGAAATTCGAAAAGGATATTCAGGAACTGAATCTTAAAATTGCCATTCGAGAAAAAAACGTCCCTCAGGAATTGTTTGCCAGGAGAAGATTGGATGTTCTGGAAGACTCCTTAGCCCATCTGGACAGCCAAAAAAATCTAGACCGAAATAATATCTTGGCTCAAAAAGAACGCTATGCGAGTAAACTAAGCCTTGCTAATGCCCAATATGAAAAGGAACAACTGAAAACCAGCGCCTTTATCGTGATTGCGACTTTGCTTTTGCTATTATTAGTCATGATTGTTTTCATCAATAAAAAACAGGAGAAAAACAGAAAAAATGAATACGAGAAAAAGGTTCTACAGTTGCAGTTGGATAAGGTAGAATCAGAACAAAAACTGGATAATGCTCATATTACTCTGGAGTCTCTGAACACCTACCTTACAGAAAAAAACCTGCAGATAGAAAACCTCAACAAAGAAATATCAATCGCCAAAACGCAGTCTTCCTTCTCTATTCTGGAAAAGAGGGAGCAAAAGCTTCAGTCACTTTTGGACTCACACTTGATGACGAATGACAACTGGCAAAAATTCAAGAGCGCATTCCAAAATGAGCAAAAGGATTTCTACAATCAATTGATTTCGGATTTTCCAGATTTTACAGAGTCCAACCTTAGAATTATTCTTCTTTCAAAATTGGGATTGTCCAATCAGGATGTTTCTTCGCTACTTGGTGTTACTATAGATGCTATTAAAAAAGCCAAACAACGACTCAAGAAAAAAATTGGCTCAGATTATGATTCTATTTTGGAAGAGTTATAATCTACAATTGTTAAGGTTTTAGGACGCACAATCTCCTGTAAATCTACTGCTGTAAAAATTCGGAGAAATATCTTCTCAAAAGATTATAAGTTTATTTTTATATTTGCAATAATATGGAATATAATACCGACAGAACACAGCTTATAATGCCTGAATATGGGCGCAATATACAGCAATTGGTAGAACACTGCAAAACGCTTCCCAATAAGGAAGAACGTAATGAAATGGCACTTGCAATTGTAGAATTTATGGGTCAGCGAAACCCGCATCTTCGCGATGAAGAAAACTATAAACACAAACTTTGGGATCATCTTTTTATCTTGGCAGATTATGATCTGGATGTAGATTCGCCTTACACTATTGTTACCAAGGAGGAACTGGCAGAAAAACCGAGAAGAATGGACTACCCTTCTTTTGATAATGATTATAAATTCTATGGTAAGAGTATTCTTCAACTGATAGAAATGGCAATCAAGTTGAATGAGGGTGATGAGAAAGATGCACTGATCCAGGTAATTGCCAATAATATGAAGAAGTCCTACAATGTTTATAACAAAGAACACGTGAGTGATGATGTTATTTTCCGGCATCTGAAGGATCTGTCTGACAATCAGCTAGATCTCACTGGACTGGACTCACTGGATAAAAGTAAAATCTACTACACCACCAACCGAAACCAGAACAATAACCGAAACCAAAATAATAGAAACCAAAATAATAACAATAATAAAAGGAAAAATAACTTCCAAAACCATAAAAACAAAAGAAGATAATGAGCGGAGCTTTCGAAATAAGAGGAGGAAAAAGATTAAGTGGTGACATCACCCCACAAGGTGCGAAAAATGAAGCTTTGCAGATACTCTGTGCGGTTCTGCTGACTGAGGATGAGGTGCGGATCAGTAATATTCCGGATATCAAAGATGTCAATAAATTGATAGAGATTCTTCAGGATTTTAATGTAAAGGTGACTAAAAACGGAAAAGGCGATTATACTTTTAAAGCTGATGAAGTTAATTTCGACTATATCAAATCCAAAGAGTTCAAAAAAGATGGTGCAAAACTGAGAGGCTCTGTTATGATTCTGGGACCTATGCTGGCAAGATTTGGTGAAGCTTATATGCCCACGCCAGGTGGTGATAAAATCGGGAGAAGACGTTTGGATACGCATTTCCAGGGTTTTGTAGAACTGGGAGCAGAATTTAGTTTTGACGAAGAAGATCAATATTATTCCCTTAAAGCTAAAGAACTGAACGGAAAATTTATCTTATTGGAAGAAGCTTCTGTAACAGGAACAGCAAACATCGTAATGGCGGCTGTGCTAGCAAAAGGAAAAACAAGAATCTACAACGCCGCGTGCGAGCCTTATCTGCAGCAACTTTGCAAGATGCTGAACAGGATGGGTGCTAATATTACCGGTATTGGCTCTAATCTACTCACTATTGAAGGTGTAGATAAATTGCACGGAACCGAACACACAATGCTTCCGGATATGGTGGAGATCGGTTCTTGGATTGGCCTTGCTGCTATGACAAAATCTGAAATCACTATTAAAAATGTGAATTGGAACCAGCTTGGTGTGATCCCAAATACATTTAGAAAACTTGGAATAGAACTGGAACAGAGAGGCGATGATATATACATTCCTTCTCAGGAACACTACAAGGTTCAGAAGTTTATTGACGGATCCATTCTTACGGTTTCCGATGCGCCTTGGCCAGGATTCACCCCAGATTTATTATCAATTATCTTGGTTGTAGCTACGCAGGCAAAAGGTTCTGTTCTCATTCATCAAAAAATGTTTGAGAGCCGCCTATTTTTTGTGGATAAGCTTATTGACATGGGCGCTCAGATTATTCTTTGTGACCCGCATCGGGCAACTGTCATCGGGTTGAATCAAGAAACACCGTTAAGAGGCACATCTATGGTTTCTCCAGATATACGAGCTGGAAATGCACTGCTGATTGCGGCACTTTCCGCCGAAGGAAAATCAGTGATTCAAAATATCGAACAAATCGACCGTGGTTATGAAAATATCGATGAGAGATTGAGAGCAATTGGCGCAGACATCAGAAGGATTGAAATTTAAGGGATGGATTTTGATGGTTAGTTGATAACCGAGAATCATTCTCATCATAAAGTAAAAAGGAAGCTTAATTAAGAAGCTTCCTTTTTTTGTATGACATCAATTTTACTATTGACCAATTTATACTTTTTAAGATAATCGTCGAGTTCTGTGACTGAGCTACTATTAACTTTTAACTGCAGATGTACATTGCCGAAATTATTGCCATTGATATATTCCAAATCTGCGTTGATGATTTTATAGGGGATATTTAGCTGATTATAAATTGCAAAAAGCAAAACATCAAATCTGATCTTACCATTCAGATCGACTTCCAATAAAATATCTTTTTCGGCACCAGCATAAAATGCCTGGTTATTTTTTTCGTTAGGATAAATCATAATTCTAATTTTTTGGACGGTTTATTTTTTTTAGGAGCGGAAGAACTAAGTAGTTATAAATGTAACAGCCTACGCAGACACGAAAAACACTTTCTACAGAAGCCAGAACAATGAGAAAAATGCCAAGAAAAATCCCAACCTGAGAATTATAATAAATGGCTATTAATAACGATAAAAGCAAACCCAGCGACGCGGCGAATCTCTTCGGGCCAGCAAATACAAGCTTCTTTTCCAGATAGAGAAACTCACTGATCTTTTTAGCCACAAAAAATAAGGGAGACATAAAGATTCCTGTTGCTCTGATCAGAAAATCTACAACAACAAAATATAGCAACCATTGCTGCTGGAAATGAAGTCCGAAAATCGTTAACAATACCACCTGATAAGCTACAATTGAAATGACGTTTTCATCAACGTAGATGGTTTTAATTTTACTTTTTTCCATAGTTTTTTCTTTTAAAATTAAAAAAGCTTCACCTAGAAGGGTAAAGCTTTCACACACTCTCGCCTACCCAATGTTTATTTGGAATTACACATTATGATATGAGAGAAGATGCTAATCATTTAATTCTGATACAAATATATAAATTATTTAATTCCCACCTAGTAAGTATGAATTAATTTCAAAAAAATTATTTCAAAGTGGCGATCTTTTCTAACTTATCAGAAGCTGCCAATCCATTGGGGTTGCAGCCAGGCTCTCCTTCGGGAACTTTTAGGTTTTTATTTTGATAGAACTTTTCCCAGAATGCATTGGTTTTACCTGTTTTTGGATCAATAAATGTCATGGGATCCAGTTTAAAAATTTTATAATCACGGAAAGCTCTTTCCACAAAATCTGAACAATAATAAGAATTATCATTCAGAATATAATTGAAATTATAGGGTTTGCCAATCAAAGTTTCTGCTTTGGAAACCGAATTTGTAATGGATGAATGATATTCAGATTTCAATCTATAAACATCTATAGATTGTCCTGATTTTGTCTGTTCTTTCAAAAAAAGATCAAGCTTCTGTTTCTGAGAACCACCTTTCGGCGCCGCATGAAGAACATAAAGATGATTCTTTTCTTTTTTTACAATTCCAATATGGTCATACGAAGTTTTCTTCTCCGTCTGAGTGACATTATTAATCGCTCCAGACAATCCAGAATCCACAGATGGTACGAAAAGTAAATCGCCGTTTTCCAAAATAGAAGTATGATAAGTTTTGCAGCTTGTTAAAAATAGAAGCGCAAAAATAAGGTAAACTAAATTACTTTTTATAATTCTTTTCATAAACTGCAATCCATTCATCCACAGATATTTTCTGACAAAGTTCACCTAACAAATCATACGTAATATCCTCCATTTTTTTGAACCTGATGCAAGATTTTCCCATATCCAATTTCTTTTTAGAATGGTTCGGAAACTCAGCGACAAACCAATCTAAAATTTTAGGGTCAGCATAAATTCCCATATTGTAAAAAGCAATAAAATTCTTTTGAGAAGCTACACTTATGAAAGGTAAAGGTGTATCTTTCGCACAATGATAACCAGCGGGATAAGTTGTCATAGGCACAACCCAAGTGACCATTCCGTACTGCATTGTCTGCTGAAAACCTTTCGGGAGATTACGATCCACGGTTTCCAAAAGCTTTCTGAAAGCGTCTCGTCTTTCCTCAGGAATCTGGGAAATATATTCTTCTACGGTATCAACAAAAATCTGCATTAGAGGATTTATTTTAAATCAAAAATACTAATTTTTTTATTGAAAATTTAAAGCTTATTTTTGTATCCCAAAGTCAAATAATAATGCCGAAAATATCGCAAAGAGCGCAGCATATGCCTGCATCTCCAGTTAGAAAATTAGTTCCTTATGCTATTCAAGCAAAACAAAAAGGAATCAAAGTTTATCACTTGAACATTGGTCAACCAGACATCGAAACTCCCGAAACCGCTTTGAACGCTGTAAAAAACATCGACCTCAAAGTTTTGGAATATGCTTTATCAGAAGGTAATATCGAGTACAGAAAAGCTTTGACAGAATATTATCATTCTCTTGGATTTACAGATTTAACACCTGATAATTTCATCGTAACAAACGGCGGTTCGGAAGCTTTGAATTTTGCCATTTCTACGCTTTGTGATGACGGCGACGAAATCATTATTCCGGAACCTTATTACGCTAATTATAATGGATTTGCTGGAACTTTTAACATCAATATAGTCGCAGTTCCATCAACGATTGACACAGGTTTTGCCTTACCTTCTATTGAGGAATTTGAGAAAAAAATTACTGATAAAACCAGAGCAATCGTCGTTTGTAATCCCGGAAATCCAACAGGTTATCTTTATTCAAGAGAGGAACTTCAAAAGTTGGCTGAGATTGCAAAAAAACACGACATTGTGATTATTTCTGACGAAGTTTACAGAGAATATGTTTATGACGGAGAACAGCAAATCTCTATGTTCGAATTCCCAGAAGTCGCAGACAATGTTATCGTTATTGATTCAGAATCAAAAAGATACTCGATGTGTGGCGCAAGAATTGGTTGTTTGATTACACGTTCAAAGAAAATCCACGATGCTGCGATTCTTTTTGCTCAGGCAAGATTAAGTCCAGTTCTTTTGGGTCAAATTGCAGCAACTGCAGCTCACAAAAACGATGCAGAATATATCGCAAAAGTAAGAGAAGAATATACGAACAGAAGAAATCTATTGGTAGAATTATTAAACGAAATTCCCGGTGTAATCTGTCCAAAACCAAAAGGTGCTTTCTACTGTGGTGTTGAGCTTCCTGTGGATGATTCTGATAAATTTGCGCAATGGCTTTTGGAAAGTTATTCTAATAATAATGAAACTGTGATGGTTGCGCCAATGGGAGGTTTTTACAGCAATCCAGAATTGGGCAAAAAACAAGTAAGAATCGCTTATGTTTTGAAACAAGAAGATCTTAGAAGAAGTGTTGAACTTCTGAAAGATGCAATCGAAAAATACAGAACTGAGTTTGGTTTGAACTAATCCATTTCTAAATTCCTTTTCAAAAACCACATAGAAAATTCTATAAAAATTAAGATTTCTATGTGGTTTTATCATTAAATTTACACCAATCATAAAATCAAAAATGATGAAATTACTAAAAATAGGATTACTTGCATCGGCTTTTGCAATGCTTTTAATCAGTTGTAAAACTGTCGCTCAAAATTCAACAATCGAATCTATCACACTCAAAAACACTTATGGACGAGGCGGTTTCACATCTATAACTGCGACCAAAGATTCTTTAAAAACTTCTTCTGCAGGTGGAAGAATGACAGATTATCCTAATTTCAACAAAAAATTGAATGCCAAAGATTGGGAAAAACTAGTTTCTGGAATTAATATTTCCTCTCTGGAAAAAACAAAAAGCGGAGAAAGGCGCGGACATTATGATGGTCCGGATGAAATCTTCACAATTAAAACGCCAGAAAAAGAATACGAATTCTATAACGTTGCCGAAGAAGATCAAGGCTACAAACAATTAGAAAAGCTTAAAACTAATTTTAATAATCTGCTTTCTCAATATAAATAATGATTCAAGAAAACGTTTCCTTAAAACCATTTAACACTTTCGGAGTTGAAGCTTCAGCAAGATATTTTTCAGAAGTTAATTCTGTCGAAGAATTAATAGAAACCCTCAAATTCTCAAACTCTAAAAAACTTCCACTCCTTTTTTTGGGTGGAGGAAGTAATATTTTGCTGACTAAAGATTTTGAAGGAATTGTCATTCACCTTAACCTGAAGGGCATCCGTGAAGAAATTATTAATGAAAATGAGGTTTTAGTTACTGCAAAAGCCGGTGAAAACTGGCATCAATTTGTGATGTATTGTCTGGATAAAAATTATGGTGGGTTGGAAAATCTGTCTTTGATTCCAGGAAATGTTGGCACTTCTCCAATGCAGAATATCGGTGCTTACGGAACAGAAATAAAAGATGTTTTTGAATCTTGCAAAGTTCTGAATCTTGAAACATTGGAAATTGAAGTGTTCAATCTTGAGAAATGCAGATTTGGCTATAGAGATTCGATTTTTAAGCAAGAAGGCAAAGGGAAATATGTGATTCTCGAAGTGACTTTCCGTTTAACTACAAAAGATCATAAAATTGATGTGGACTATGGCGCAATCAAATCAGAGTTAGAAAACCTTGGAATTAAAAAACCTACTATTCAAGATGTTTCGAAAGCTGTAATCAACATCAGACAAAGCAAATTACCCGACCCAAAAGTAATAGGAAACGCCGGAAGTTTTTTTAAGAATCCAACCATTCCACTTTCACAGTTTGAAACTCTAAAGCTAAAATTTGAAAACATCCCGGGTTATCCAAATGGAGATTTTGTGAAAGTTCCAGCAGGTTGGCTGATAGAACAAGCCGGATGGAAAGGGAAACAAATCGGAAATGTAGCTTCTCATAAATTGCAGGCTTTGGTCATCATCAATGCTACAGGAGATGCAACTGGAAAAGAAATCTTCGATTTTTCAACAGAAATCATCAATTCCGTCAAAGAAAAATTCGGGATTGAACTGGAACGGGAAGTTAATATCATTTAAAATCAAAAAAAAATGAAAGTAGATATTTGGAGCGACACACGTTGTCCGTTTTGTTTCATTGGAAAGAAAAATTTTGAAAAAGCACTTCGGAATTTTGCTCAAAATGATAAGATTGAAGTCAATTGGCATTCTTTCCAGCTAGACCCGAAAATGAAAACCGACCTTAGCAGAAATCATTATGAATATCTTTCTGATATCAAAGGTCATTCTTTGCAAGAAACAATCAAAATGCACGAAAACCTCATCCAAATAGGAAAAAATGCAGGAATTGAGTTCAATTTTGATGAAGTGAAAGTTTCTAATTCTTTTAAAAGTCAAATCTTGGTTCAATTCGCCAAGGAAAAAGGCAAAGCCAACGAAATGGAAGAACTTCTGTTTGAAGCTTATTTCATCCTTGGAAAGAACATTGATGATGTTGAAGTTTTATCAGAAATTGGTGCGAAATTAGGATTCACAAAAGAGGAAATCGAAACTGCAGTTCAATCTCCTGAATTAACAGAATTGGTAAACAATGATATCGAAGAAGCAGCCTCGCTTGGAATCAACAGTGTTCCGTTTTTTGTTTTTGACAGAAAGTATGCGATTTCCGGAGCTCAGCCAACCCATTTATTTTCCGAAGTCTTGGAGAAAAGTTTGTCAGAATTTTTGGAAAATAATTCAAAAATCAATATTGTAAGCGAAGGTAATTCTTGTGATGTTGATGGAAATAATTGCTAAATAATTAATTTTAAAAAAAACAAAAAGACACAAAAGTTAGATTAAAAATATCATGTTTTAAGGCACAAAGTTGTATGCTATAAAATTGAAAATTTTTAATTTTCTTTGTGCCTTAATCTACAATCAAAGAAAATTATTCTTGTGCCTTTGTGTTTAACATAAATTCAATAAATAAAAACTAAAAACACGAATGAAAATTGCAGTTTTAGGAGCAGGAAATATGGGTTTGTCATTTTCAAAATCTTTTTTGAAATATGAATTAATAAAACCGCAAAATCTACACCTCATCACAAGAAACGAAAATAAAAAAGATAAAATAAGAACATTGTTTCCGGAATCAGAAATCTCGTCTTTTGATGAAATCCAAACTTTGGAAGCTGACCTCATCATCATTGCTGTGAAACCTCAGGATTTTGGTTTTGTAGCTGAGAATTTACCTTTTACCATTTCTGAAAAATCTATGATTTTATCGATAATGGCAGGAATCTCAATCGAGAAAATCCAAAAACTTCTGAACCACAAATCCGTCGTAAGAGCAATGCCCAACTCTCCTACTCTTCTCGGGATGGGAATCACAGGTTATACCGCGGCAGAAGGAATTTCTTTTTCAGAATTGATGAACGTCGAACGTTTATTGAATTCAACTGGACGTTCTGTTTATTTGGAAGATGAAAGTCTTTTGAACGGCGTAACTGCACTTTCAGGAAGCGGTCCAGCTTATTTCTATTATATCATCGATGCAATGATAAAAGCTGGAACCGAAATGGGAATTGATGAAAATCTTTCGAAATTATTCGTAAAACAAACAATGTTGGGAGCTTATCATCTCATTAATAATTCTGATAAATCTTTGGAAGAATTGATAAAAGATGTCGCTTCAAAAGGTGGAACAACGGAAGCGGCGCTGAAAACGTTTGAAGAAAACGGATTGAAATCAATTCTGAAAAAAGGAATTTTGGATGCTGAAAACAGAGCGAAAGAATTGAATTCATAAAAATGTACGACAAAAACGACTTCTATATTTCTACTGATAAATCTAAAATGGATATAGAAACCTCGCTAAATTTGCAGATAGGTCAGATTTAATTTGGAAATTATTTAAATCAAAAAAATCTGCAAGAATTAAATTTCTTCTCAAACAACTGATAAATCCAAAATCCAATCGCGACACCAACTGTATTCAGAATCACATCATCGATATCAAAAACTCCTAATCTTGTGAAATACTGAAGACTTTCTATCAAAATAATCGCGAAAAGAAAGTCCAGAATCATAATCCAAAAATTGTTGAGTTTCGGAAAGATAATTCCTAAAAATCCAAAAGGGACAAACATCAAGATATTTCCGAAAATATTAATGATAATCGTTTTCCAAAGTATCGTTTGCTTTACAAACCCAACCGTTGAAAACATCGGAATAAGTCTTACAATATTAATATCATACTGACTTCTCCCAAATCCGAAAAACATCAGATAAAGCAAAAATAAGATGTAAAACGGAATCAGTATTTTATATAATTTCTTCAAAAAATCCATACAGAACAATCGATTCCAAATATACTAACTATTGTTGCTGTTGTTGCTGTTGCATTTCTAAAAACATTCGGTAAGAATTATTTTGTGGTAAAATTTCTTCAATCGACGGATTATTTTCTCGGATATACATTGGAACTTTAGGAACTTCGGTCAGATTTTTAGTTTTATCGGTTGTGATAATTACAGAAACGCCCAATTTGTGACTGGATGTTCCTTTGTAAGTTCCCTTCACGGGCGTACAATCTTTGAAATCTCTTCCCACCGCAATCTTTATATGTCGGTCGCTTACCCAGCAATTATTCGTCGGGTCGTTTCCAAGCCAGCCGTAACCAGGAATAAAAACCTCTATCCAAGCGTGCGTCGCGCCTTCTCCTCTCAGTTCCTGATTGCTCGGACTGATGTATCCGCTGACATATCTCGAAGGAACGCCGAGCATTCTCAACATTCCCAAAAGCAAATGCGCAAAATCCTGACAAACACCTGCTTTCAGTTCCCAGATTTCATCTATCTCCGTTTCATAATCCGTGATTCCTTGTCTGTAAGTGAAGTTTTCATAAATATAAGTTGACAAAGCTGTCGTTGTCTCCATCACAGACAAATCCGAAGTTGCAACCGATTTTATAACTGACAAAATCTCTTCTTTATTCTTAATATTTTCCTGTCTTACAAAATCGATGTAAGGAAACTGTGTTGATTGTTCTTTCACGATTTGCCATTGTTCATCAACATTCAGATTGATGACAGGCAATTCTATCGGAAAAGTTTCCACAACTAATTCGACTTTGATTTCCAAAAAATGATGCGGTTCCACAATTGTGAAAACCCCAATTCTGTTGGTAAAGTAATCATAGTAATAATCGATATTAGAATTTGGAAACAAAGAAATCTTTTGCTCGATAACTTCTTGAAAATCATTGGTCAATGGTGACAAAATAATTTGGTTTGCGCTGTCTGTAACCGCGGAAGAATATTCGTATCTCGTAATGTGTAAAATATTGAAAACCGGCATAAAATTAATAAAGCTATTTGCGTATGTTAAACAACCAAACCAAAAAACTGGTGGTTAAAAATATTAGAAATATCGTAAATATCACTTTCTATTCTGGCAAGAAAAAGCATTTTTTCCTCGCGTGTTCTCGGATGTCTTGTGAACTGGACATTTGCAATACATTTTCCAATGAAAAACCCGACTGTTTCATCACTTTCGCCTTGTTCTCCGGAATTAAGTTGTTTTGCAAATTTGTCTAATTCATTAAGAGAATATGTAATTGAATTTGGAAAAAGTGGTTCGTAAATCATTTGATAAAAAATCCGTTCCTTCTCCATTGTTCCGAGATTGTGTCTTAGATAAAAATCATATCCGCTAACTGAACTCAGAAAATATCGCCAGTTGGAATAATCGTTATCCAAAAGGTCTTCTCCGTAAAGAATCCATTGCTTTCTGATTAGATTGATGCTATTCAGGATTCGTTCTATATATTTCCCAAGCTCCAAAAAGCAATAACCTTCGTCTCTGGCCACATAATTATCAATAACACCATAATAAACCATCGATTGCTTTACCAAAACATCAAAAACGCTGATTGGGTCACCATATCTGGATTGGCTGAACAAAAAATGATCTTTCATCTGATGATGAAAATCGTTGAGGCATTGCCAAACATCTTTGTTGATGTGGTCTTGCGCACTTCTGGCATTTTCTCTCGCTCGGAAAATATTGCTGGCAATGGACAAATCATTATTGATATCAAAAAGTGCTTTCGAAATCAGATTTCCAAAACTATAGTCATCATTATCTATTTCGATTTGATTTTCCTCGCAAAAATTCTCCCAACTTTCTACAGAAGCACCATCCTGATAAGCAATATATCTCGTATGAAAAACTTTGAGCTGAAAATTGGTCCGTTCCATATAACGGCTCATCCAAAATATATTTTCTGCAACTCTACTTAGCATTCTTTATTAGTGTTTTGTTTATGGTTTTTAGTATTTAGATTGCTCCTTTTAATTAATAATGAACAACATTTAATTAATAGAGAATTTTTAACAACAAATCCTTCGACAAGCTCAGGATGACATCTCTAATACCAATATTCTATTATCATTGTCAGGCTGAGCCTGTCGAAGCCATTTACTTTTTTTAAATCTTTCATCATGTATCATTCATCAATTATAATTAATCTACGACCCAAGTATCTTTTGAACCTCCACCTTGAGAAGAATTCACGACAATAGAACCTTCTTTCAGCGCAACTCTTGTTAATCCTCCCGGAACGATGTCAATTCCATCCGGACCGTATAATGCAAAAGGTCTTAGATCAACTCTTCTCGGTTGTAAAATACCGTTGATATAACAAGGCGCTGTTGAAAGTTTAATAATTGGTTGAGCAATGTAACTTCTTGGATTCAGATTGATTTGTTTTGTGAATTCAGCGATTTCTTCATCGGTGGCTTTGTCTCCGATTAGCATTCCGTAACCGCCACTTTCATTGGTTTTTTTGACCACCATTTTGTGCATATTTTCTATGGCGTATCTCCGTTCGTCCATATTTTCCATTCGGTAAGTTGGAACGCTTTTCAGAATAGGTTCTTCTCCCAAATAATATCGAATCATATCAGGAACGTAAGAATAAATCGCTTTATCATCCGCAACACCATTTCCCATTGCATTCACGATGATGACATTTCCTTTTCTGTAAGAGTGATACAATCCCGGAACACCCAAAACACTATCTTGACGGAAAACCAACGGGTCAATAAACTCATCATCCACTCTTCTATAAATAACATCTACTTTTTTGAGACCTTTTGTAGTTTTCATATAAACCTGATGATTTTGAACCACCAAATCACGACCTTCCACCAATTCGATTCCCATTAATCGAGCTAAAGTTGTATGTTCAAAATAAGCGGAATTGAAAATGCCCGGCGTCAATAAAACTACATTCGGTTTTGCACTGATTTGACGACCAAATGACAATAGATTTTTTATTAATAAATCAGGATAGATATTAACTTGTTTAACCTTAATATTAGGCAAAATATTAGGAAAGAGTCGATAGCTCATTTTCCGATTTTCCAACATATAACTCACTCCGGAAGGCGTTCTGAGATTATCTTCCAAAACATAATAACTCCCGTCATAATCTCTGATAAGGTCGATTCCGCTGATGTGTGTATAAATGTCAAACGGCACATCTACATTAATCATTTCTCGAAGATAATTGGGACAAGTATAAACCAAAGACGATGGCAAAACTTCATCTTTGATAATGAATTGCTGATGATAAACATCCTTAAGAAAAATATTGAGCGCCTTCAATCTTTGTTTAATTCCTTTCTGTATAAATTCCCATTCTGATGACTGAATAATTCTTGGAACCACATCAAAAGGAAAAATCTTTTCGATTCCCTCACCATCATTATAAACCGTGAAAGTAATCCCTTGCGTCATAAATAGTTTCTTCGCAAGGTCATTTTTCTGGTCCACCTCAGAGACGTCAAACCTGGAAAAAGCATTTACAAAATCCCTATAATGATTTCTTACCACATTACCGGACATCATCTCATCATAAATATCATTTATCGCAGGATAACCACTCAAAAAACCCTCTTCCATAGCTAATATTTTATGTTTTTAAAACACTAATATATAAAATTAATAGGGGTAATTATTAATTTTTTGAAAAATAAATACAAAACACCCTTTTTTCATCACATTAGGAATGGAATTAAAATTAATAAATTAATCCTTGGAATTAACTACTTAGCTTTTGACTTTTTTTGTATTTTTTAGTATATTCGTTACTCATTTACACGATTTAGATGATTTACGATTTAGAGAAAGAAAACAAGGAAATCCTTGCACGATATAAAGACCTCATATCCAATACTTACCGAACGTTGGACGAGGAGCAGAACAAGCTTATCAGAAAAGCTTTTGATATTGCTTTGGATGCTCACAAAGACCAGCGAAGAAAAACCGGCGAACCTTACATCTATCATCCGATAGAAGTTGCAAAAATCGTTGCTAATGAGATTGGTTTGGGTGCAACCAGTATTGCCTGCGCCTTACTTCACGATGTTATAGAAGATTCTGAATACACTTACGAAGACCTCAATAAAATCTTCGGAAAAACCATTGCAGATATCGTAAGCGGATTGACTAAAATCTCTGTGATGAATCAGCAGAACATCTCTGTTCAGTCAGAAAATTACAGAAAACTTCTACTGACGCTTTCCGAAGACTTCCGGGTGATTCTCATCAAAATTGCAGACCGACTGCATAATATGAGAACTTTGGAAAGTATGCATCCTGTAAAGCAGAAAAAAATCGCGGCGGAAACAGCTTATATTTACGCACCGTTAGCTCACAGATTCGGTCTTTACTCTATCAAATCGGAACTTGAAGATTTATCTTTAAAATATAATAATCCTGATGTTTACAACGAGATTCAGGCAAAATTAGAAACCGCAAAAGAAGTTCGTGAAAAATATGTTGAAGAATTCACCAAAGAAGTTTCCGAACAGCTGAAAGAAGAAAACCTCAACTTCACCATCAAAGGACGCGCAAAAGCCATCAGTTCGATTTATCGAAAAATGCAGAAGCAGAATGTGACTTTTGAGGAAGTTTATGATAATTACGCCATTAGAATCATTTATAAATCTGACCCGAGAAATGAGAAATTTCTGGCTTGGAAAATCTATTCTATTGTAACAGACCTTTACCAAAGTAATCCTTCCCGAATGCGCGACTGGATTTCCCAACCAAGATCTACAGGTTATGAAAGTTTGCACCTTACGGTAATGGGACCGGATAAAAAATGGATAGAAGTCCAAATCCGTTCCGAAAGGATGGATGAAATTGCCGAAAAAGGCGTTGCCGCCCATTACAAATACAAAGAAGGCTATCGAAAAAACAGTGATGACCAAAGGTTTGAAAACTGGGTTTCGGAAATCCGGGAAGTTTTGGAACAGCAGCAAAACCTATCTACGTCTGAGCTTCTTGATAATATTAAATTAAATCTCTATTCCAAAGAAGTTTTTGTTTTCACACCAAAAGGAGAAATCAAAATTTTACCAACCGGAGCAACTGCTTTGGATTTTGCTTTTTCGGTTCACTCAGATTTGGGAACAAAATGTCTTGGTGCGAAAATCAATGGGAAACTGGTTCCAATCAGTTATGTTCTTCAAAACGGTGACCAGATTGATATTCTTTCTTCTCAGAATCAAAAACCGAAACCAGACTGGCTGGATTTTGTAGTGACTTCCAAAGCGAAGTCTAAAATCAAGAATATCCTTAATTCTGAAAAAAATCAAAATACAGCAGAAGGAAAGGAAATTCTCCAGAGAAAAATGCGCCATGCAAAGTTGAATTTCAATGATGATGAAATCAATGGGTTACAGAAGTTCCTTAATCTGAAAACTTCTCAGGATTTGTTTTTAGGTTTCCAAAACGGAACTTTTGATATTGGCGATATCAAACGATATTCCGACAAAAAGGGTATTCTCAGCAACCTCCTAAATCGTTTCCGAAAATCTTCCAGTAAAGAAGAATATGTAGAAAAGATAGACTCAAATCTGGATATGATTGTCTTTGGCAAGGATGAAGAGAAACTCAACTACACTTTTGCCAAATGCTGTACGGTGATTCCCGGGGATAAGATTTTTGGGTTTATAACCATTTCGGACGGCATCAAAGTCCATAATGACAATTGTGCTAATGCGATTAATCTTAGAGCCAACTATGACTATCGTGTGTTGCAAGCAAAATGGGTGAACGCGGAAAGTTTCAAGAACAGAATAAAGATCGAAATTGAAGGTCTGGACAGAATAGGGATGATTAATGACATTACCGCTGTCATCAGTAATAATATGAGTATGGATATGAAAAGTATGAGCATCGCTTCCAATGATGGTATTTTTGTTGGAAATATCAATCTGGAAGTTAAAAATAAGAGTCAGCTGGAAGAAACATTTAAACAACTCAAAGCCATTAACGGCGTGTCAAAAGTTAAAAGAGTTTAAATGGAATTATCAAAATACTTTCAGAAATTTTTCCACAGCAGCAAGACTTCCGGAATCCTTCTTATTCTGTGCGTTTTTTTATCATTAATTATTGCCAACACTTCTTCTGCAGAAGGTTTTCAGAATTTTTTGGATACCAACTTTGGGACAGAGCTTTTTCATCTGAATTATTCTTTGTCCGTGTGGATCAATGACGGTTTAATGGCTATTTTCTTCCTTTTAGTGGGACTGGAAATAAAACGTGAATTGGTAGAAGGCGAATTATCTGATATAAAAAAAGCAAGCCTTCCCATTTTTGCAGCCATTGGCGGAATGCTGATTCCTGCGCTGATTTTTATAGCTTTCAATCACAGTACAGATTATAAAAACGGCTGGGCTATTCCAATGGCGACTGATATTGCTTTTTCATTGGCTATCATTTCTTTGCTGGGCAAAAGTGTCCCCAATTCCTTAAAAATATTTCTAAGCGCATTAGCGATTGTAGATGATCTGGGCGCTATCATTGTGATCGCATTATTTTATACCGATTCTATTGATTGGCTCTCCCTCGGTGTTTGTGGCGTAATCACACTTTTACTGATAATCCTCAATAAGTTAAAGATTACAAAAATCATTTTCTATCTTGTTCCGGGACTATTTCTATGGTATTTTATGCATCATTCTGGTATCCACGCAACTATTGCAGGTGTAATATTGGCATTTACGATTCCAACAAATGTGTCTGATACTGAGATTTCACCATTGGAAAAATTGGAAGAACAGCTTCATATTCCCGTAAGCTTTTTCATAATGCCGATTTTTGCCTTGGCCAATACGAACATAACGTTTCAAGCTGAAGTTTTGGATCATTTTGTAAGTCCGCTGAGTTTGGGGATTATTTTCGGGTTATTTGCTGGCAAAGTATTGGGGATTAATCTTTTTTCATTTCTAGCAATTAGATCTAAGCTAGGCGAATTACCTGCTTTTTCTGCTTGGAAAGAAATGATTGGCGTTGGTTTTTTAGCAGGAATTGGCTTCACAATGTCGATCTTTGTATCGCTTCTGGCATTTCCGGAAAATATAGAAAATCAGGATATTTCTAAAATAAGTATTTTGTTTGCTTCGGTGCTTTCCGGATTTGTAGGATTCATCATTTTAAAGACTAAAAAGAAAAGTTCTCTGCCGGTTTAATTTTAATTACAAATAATTTTATAGCAATTATCGGACGCTCACAATTAAATATTTCTCGCAAATAAGGTATATTTTGCAGATTAAATGACATACACATTTTCTTGATTTGCAAAATCAGAGAGAATATTTTCTTATAAATTTTAATTTGCTATTATCTTATTAAAATTATGTTACAAATCTCTAAGCTTCTATTGCGCCAGAAGTCATTTCTTCACGAATCAGTTTTTCTAGTTTGACTTTTTTAATAGCAAGATTCAGCTCGTTACCCATCAGAACAAGAAAAACATTGACATTGACCCAAACCATCACCAAAATAATTGAGCCAATGGAACCGTATAGTATATTATATCTTGCGATATTCGCAACGTAAATGGCAAAGAAATAAGTAAGTATTACAAACAGAACGGTAGTGAGCACTGCGCCTGGGAAAGCCTCTCTTAATCTTGTAATCTTGATACAGCCTATCCAGTAAAATAATGTTAGAAGGATTAAATAAAATAATGGAAATGATATAAATCCGATGATCTTGGTTAGGTTTTGTGTAAACCAGGAAATATCATAAGTAGGGGTAAATAATTTGAGAACAACCTCACTGTAATAAATTCCAAAAATCGAGAGACAGACAAAACTCAGAAAACATATCGTGATAAGCATTGCCAGAAGATATTCTTTTACAAAAGTACGCTGCAATTCTGTATTCCTGTTGAATCCGTTTATAAGTGAAAAACAGCCATTGGTTGCAAATATGAAGGATAAAAGAATCGTAAAATTACTTATTGATTTCATATTCGGAATCAGGCTGGACTGGATGTAGCCCGTCACGTCGCTCTGCATATGAGATGGAAATATTTTTGGCATCAGTACTTCGAAGATGTAAAACTGAAGCTTGTCATAATGCGGCATAAATGGCAAAACAGAAAGGAAGAAAAGAATCATCGGAAATAAACTGAGGAAAAAACTCCAGGAGATACTTGCAGCCTGCCGTCCCAAAGGATTCTTGAAAATAGCATCCAGATAGATAGAAAGCATCTTCCATAGAGATATACCCAAAACCGGAATATGTATTCCGTCAAAAAAATTCTGGATTCTTGAAAAAAAGCGCTGTATCTTTTTTGCCATTCTTTATCTTTGCTTTACAAATATACTAAATGCGTATCAATTTGATCTGCATCGGAAAAACTGACGATAAGGAAATTGTTTCTCTGATGAAATATTATCTTCCAAGAATACCGAAACACTGGAATTTTGAACTGATGGAAATTCCGGATGTTAAAAATGCCAAAAACTTAACGCCCGACCAGCTAAAAAAAGAAGAAGCTAAATTATTCCAAAATCAAATGGATTCTTCCGATTTGGTAATTCTTCTAGATGAAAAAGGCAAACATTTTACAAGCCGGGAATTTTCTGAAAAAATAGATTTCTGGATGGGAAGTTCTGTGAAAAAAATTCATTTTCTGGTGGGCGGCGCTTATGGTTTTTCGGAGGAAATCTACAACAGAGCCAACGAAAAAATCTCTCTGTCCAAAATGACTTTTACGCATCAGATGATCCGTCTGTTTTTTGTGGAACAAATCTATCGTGCTGCTACTATTCTCCAAGGCAAGCCCTATCATAACGATTAGGAGGCAACGCCGGAATTTATTCTATTCAGTATAGTGATTAAAATATCCCGAATTGCCAACTAGCCCCGATAGTAACGGCATCCTTTTTTGATTGAAGGCGGCGCGCGAAGCGATGCCGGCTGAACGAAAAAAAGATATAGTGGATAGCGGGAAAAGCTCCTGAACAAACTAATTCTTGCGTAAAACTTTTTTGGTAAGTGTGGCCAAGAAACCACCCAATAGAAATCCTACGCCAGCACCAAACGCAACATCCAACGGAAAATGGACTCCAAGATATATTCTGCTGTAAGAAACTAGTATAGCCCACAAAAAGAGAATATATGGTAAAAACTGATATTTTTTCCCAATAAGCATAGATAAAAAACTGACCAGAAAAAATGAATTGGATGCGTGTGAAGAATAAAATCCGAACTGTCCTCCGCAGGTTACAAGACGCATCTTAGACATCAAAGCTTCGGTATGACAAGGTCGTAATCTGGCAACTCCGATTTTGAAAATTCCAGCCAGCTGATCTGAAATTGCAATCCCGATAGCCAAAAATATAAGTATAAATATAAATTTTTTAAGAGGAAAACTCTTGAAAAGATAGTAAGCGAGGATAATGTAAAATGGCACCCAGAACCATTTCCCCGTAATCATCAGCCAGAAAGGATCAAACGACGAGCTGCCAAGCCCATTCAGGAACAATAATAACTGCTGATCTTTCTCAATTAACCCGTTCATAAGTTATCTGCTAACAGGACCTTGGTGAGTATCGTCCTCGGAAAGATCGATTTTTGGGGTTTGCTGTGCAAGTGCTTCCTGCGTATTTTTTTCCGCCAGAGGATTGAATTCCTGTGCAGACTGTTTTACTTTTTCAATTTCTTTTTTGATTTCGGAGACCGGATTATCCGCTTCTTTCATTATCTCGGTTTTAATGTCTTCTACTGCACCTTTCATTTTGCGCACGCCTTCTCCCAAGCCTCTTGCAATCTCGGGCAGTTTATCCGGGCCAAATAAAACAACGATTGCCAAGGCAATCAGCAGCATTTCTCCTAAGCTCAATTCCATAGTACAAAATTAATAAACATAAACTTAACTAATACAGACGTAATGATAATTTTTTCATAAAAATCATTATGTAGTCCAAATGACTAAACCACTGTAAATAAATTAAATAATCAACTTATCATTTTTTACTGGAAAAAGTATTATAAACAAAATACAGTCCTAAAAGGAAAAGAAGAAACGCTAAAAAAAATGGCGCACCAGGAAACAGAAACGGTGCATTTTTATGCGTGAAATAGTAGAAAAGCTGTGTCATAAGTGGCGGACCAATAATGGATGTGGCACTCATAAGACTGGTAAGTGCACCCTGCAACTCACCTTGCTCATTGGACGGAATATTTTTAGTGATGATGGACTGCAAAGCCGGGCCGCAAATACCTCCAAGACAATATGGTACAGTAAATGCAAGCATCATCCAACCCTCTGATGCAAAAGCATACAGTAACATCCCAATTGCATATAGTAACAATCCATATAAAACGCTTTTCTGATCACCTAGCTTAGGATTGATCCAACGAATCAATAATCCTTGAACTAGCCCCACCATTAGTCCAACAACGCCTAAAGAAATCCCGATCATCCGCTCGTCCCAGCCGAAGCGATACATAGTATAAAAACTCCAGTTGCTTTGCACAGCGTGACCACCGATGTAAATCAGAATCAGAGCAGTGGTAAGTCCTGATATCTCAGGATGTTTTCTTAGAAATTTGAATGAACCAACAGGATTCGCTCTTTTCCAATCCAGTGGGCGTCTGTTTTCTTTTGGTAAACTTTCCGGCAAAATAAAGTAGCCATAAACAAAATTGATAAGGCAAAGAGCAGCAGCTGCATAAAAAGGAACCCTGGATCCATAATGCCCTAAAACACCACCAAGCACAGGTCCAATGATAAATCCGATCCCAAATGCAGCACCTATTAACCCAAAATTCTTGGCGCGGTCTTCATCTGTAGATATATCAGCGATATAAGCACTTGCCGTCGTAACGCTTGCTCCTGTTACTCCTGCAATAATTCTGCCGATAAACAGCCACCAGATGTTTGGTGATAATGCAAGAAAAATATAATCAATTGAAAATCCGAAAAGGGATAACAAAATAATGGGTCTCCTTCCATATTTATCACTAAGATTGCCCACAAGCGGTGAAAAAACAAATTGGATAAAAGCATAAGCAAAACTGAGCCAGCCTCCATATTTTGCTGCCTCACTTACATCTGCATGAATAAGCTCTTCTATTAATTTAGGAACTACAGGAATAATAATTCCCCAGCCCGTAATATCGATTAGTAATGTGATAAAAATGAAGCCGATGGCTGCCGATTTCTGATTTTGTCTCATATATTGCGAAGATATGAATTTTTTGACTCGAGAATATCTGAATTGAAAATTTGGCTTTAAAATCAATTGTTAACAATCCAAAATAAAAAGCTCCCAATAAAAATTGAGAGCTCTATAAGTTATATTGAAAGTAAATTAATTTACCAATTCAGCATTATCAATCGAAGATTTCCCTGTTACTTTATCTTCTTTTTTCTTTCCTCTAAGGAAGTCATAAGCCGTAGCCGATGCAATGAAAATTGATGAGTAAGTACCAAATCCAATACCGATTAATAAGCAGAACATAAATCCTCTCAGGTTATCTCCACCGAAAATGAAAATCGCAAGGATTACCAAGATCGTAGTGAATGATGTGTTAAACGTTCTACCAATAGTACTTGAGATAGAATCATCAAACAATCCAGCCAGAGTCAAGGCTTTCTTCTCACGCAGGTATTCTCTAATTCTATCGAAGATAATTACGGTATCGTTAATTGAATACCCGATTACGGTAAGAATCGCCGCAATAAAATCCTGGTTGATCTCCATATTGAAAGGCATCACTTTATAAAACAATGAGTAAACCCCTAAGATTACGACCGTATCGTGGAAGAGACCAGCAACCGCCCCAAGAGAAAACTGCCATTTGTCAAACCTAACCAAGATATAGATAAAAATACCCAAAAGTGAAGCCGCAACCGCAAGCATACCGTGTGTAGTAATGTCATCCGCAACAGTTGGTCCCACTTTAGTCGAAGAAACAATTCCTGCGTGACCTTTGTCTGCCGCTTTGAAATCTGCAAGGCTCATATTGGCAGGCAAATCCTGCTTCAGACCATCATAGATTTTTTGTTCTACAGTCTGGTCAGCAGCCAGAGATTCATCATCAATTAAATAATCGGTCGTTATTTTTAGCTGAGAGCTGTTCCCAAATGTTTTAACTTCTACAGATTCATTCTTGCCATCTGCAGTTTTCATCAGCTTAGCAATATTACCTTCGATTTTCTCTGCATCTACAGGTTTTTCGAATCTGACAACATAGTTACGTCCGCCGGTAAAGTCGATTCCATATTTGAAGCCGTTGAAAGCAATGGATCCAATTGAAATCACCATCAGAATTCCGGAAACTATGTAAGCATATTTTCTTTTCCCGATAAAATCAATCCAAGTATTTCTGAATAAATTTTTAGTTGGCGCAGTCCATACAGAAAGAGATCTTCCTTTTTCTAATCTATTGAAGATCATCACTCTGGAAAGAAGAACTGATGTAAATAATGTCATTACAAGACCAATCATCAATGTAACTGCAAAACCTTTGATAGGTCCTGTTCCGAAAACATAAAGGATTAATGCCGTGATGAAAGTTGTAGCGTGACCATCAATAATGGCAGATATAGCGTGTTTGAAACCATCTTTATAGGCTTCAATAATAGTTTTTCCTCGGAATAGCTCTTCTTTCGTTCGTTCATAGATGATAACGTTCGCATCCACAGCCATTGCCATTGATAATACAATACCAGCAATCCCTGGAAGTGTGAGAGTAGCATCTACAGAATCCATAATTCCGAAAATGTAGAACAGGTTGATGACCATTGCGATAACGGCATAAACACCCGCTCCTCCATAGTAAAAAATGATATAAACAATGATTACTGCAAAAGCAATAAGGAAAGACATCACCCCATCATTGATAGATTCTGCTCCCAAAGAAGGACCTACAACATCGGCCTGAACAATCTTTGCACCAGCAGGAAGTTTGCCTGCACCTAGCACATCAACAAGATCCTTAGCCTCTGTTTGGGTAAAATTTCCTGAGATTTGCGTTCTTCCGTTCGGAATAACCTCATTTACCATCGGTGCTGTGTAGACTCTATTATCCAATGTAACAGCCACCACTTTACCTTTGTTTTTCTCAGTCATTGTTTTCCAATCACGAGCACCGTTAGAATCCATCTGCATGTCTACTACGATACGCCCTAACTGATCATAATTGATATTAGCAGATTCCACAGCGCCATCTACAGGTGCTTTTTGGTTGATATTCCCACGGATCGCATAGAGTACAAGACTGTTAGAAGTATTAGTTTCCGGCTTGTATCCCCACATAAACTGTGTGTACTTCATATTAACCGGACGGGATTTTACAGCAATTGCGCTGTTCAGAATTTTATTTACTACCGCTGTATCAGCAAGCTTTACATTAGCGATTGCATTTCCCGGTGTGGTTCCAACCTGAAGAAGGTTGATGAAATTAGTAGTTTTAGCAACACCGATAGAATCTCCTTTTGTTTTTACAAGCTGGCTAAGTTCAGAAAGGTAAGGAACAACTTCCTGCATCAACTGTACTTCCCAAAACTGAAGTTTAGCAGAAGTCGCCAACATTTTTTTAACTCTGTCGATATCTTTGATACCAGGCATTTCAACCAAAATTCTTCCAGTTCCAGGAACTCTCTGAACGTTTGGTTGCGTAACACCCATTTTGTCGATACGTGTTCTAAGAACCTCATAAGCTGTTCCTACAGATGCATCGATTTTTTTTCTTACAATATTTTTTACCTGATCATCTGGCGTATTGAATTTGATCTCAGAAAGATTTGTGTTTCCGAAAATCTCAGGATCTGCAAGTTTAAGGTTCGTCCCTTTTTCTTTGTTAACCGCTTCAAACTGTGTGAAGAAATCCTCGATGTATTGTTTACTTGAGTTTTTCTGTGCTTTGTCTGTTCTGTTAAGTGCTTCTATTAAAGTAGCATTTGTAGAGTAATTACTAAGATCATTCACCAAATCTCTCTGGTTGATCTCCAATAGTACGTTGATACCACCTTTAAGATCCAATCCGAGTTTCATTTCTTTCTGTTTAGCAGACGCATAATCCAGTTTTGTAAAACCTAGATTAAGCGTGTCTTTAGAAAGTCTTGCAATCTCAGCTTGATATTTCACTGGATTTTCTCCTGCAATTGCTTTTGCTTCTTTTTCTATTTTGTTGGCATAGAAAGAAGGCAGAAGCTCATTAAGGCAAATTAATCCAAGAACGATGGCAATTAATGTAACGAGTCCTTTTCCTTGCATTTTCTTACGATATATATAAATTAAGTCGGCAAATATAATGATTTATAGCGGAAATAAGAATTTGAAAATGAGAAAAGTGTATTATAGTTTTTATATTAATTCCCGATGTCGCGGATTTGCATTCCGTGACTGTTGTTTTATATTATAAATAGTTACTATTCTCTATATTAGTATTTTAGAAAAATACAAAATGTCAAGAAAATACAAAGCTCCAGAAATAGAAAAAGCTTATTTTATAACAATTACCACAGTGGGATGGGTTGATATTTTCACAAGACTCAATCAAAAATATGTCATTATAAATGCATTGAAACATTGTCAGGAAAATAAAGGTCTTACCATCTTCGCCTATTGTTTGATGTCTAGCCATTTGCATTTGTTCTGTAGGGCTGATAAAAATCTTGCTTTGGCAGAAATCATGCGTGATTTTAAAAAATTTACTTCTAAAAAAATAATACAAACTATTTTAGATGAACCAGAAAGTAGAAGAGAGTGGCTATTAGAATATTTCAAGAAATCTTGTGAAAATTTATCGAGATTGCAAACGTATAAAGTTTGGCAAGATGGTTATCATGCGGAAGAAGTTTTTTCTAATCGATGGATCAAAGAAAAGATAAACTACATTCATCAGAATCCTGTAAACGAAAAAATTGTAACCGAAGCAGAAAATTATTATTTTAGCTCAGCTAGAAATTACGCAGATTTGGATAGTGCATTGGATATTGAAGTGGTGTTTATGGGATGATACAGTCACGGATTGCAAATCCGCGACATCGGAGACGAGAAACTCTCAGCAGTGATGAGAGAATTGGAACCCAGTACAAAACACATTTTCAGGAATAGCTATGTATTGGAATTTTTAGGCCTAGCAGAAGAACATAGTGAGAGTGATTTGCAGAAGGAATTGGTAAAGCAAATTAAGAAATTCATTATCGAGTTGGGAAAAGACTTTCTATTTATCGACCAAGAATACAAACTACAAGTCGGAAATAGTGATTTTTATATTGATCTGTTGTTTTATCATCGCGAATTGAAATGTTTGGTTGCCTTAGAACTCAAAACTGACAAGTTCAAACCGGAACATATGGGTCAGCTCAATTTTTATTTGGAAGCCTTGGATCGGTATGTACGAAAATCTCATAAAAATCCGAGTATTGGTATTTTATTATGTCGGGATAAGGATGAAGAAGTCGTAGAATATGCACTTTCTCGAAATTTGAAACCAAGTATGATTGCCGAATATCACTTACAGCTGCCTGCTAAAAAAAAATGTTACAGGAAAAACTTCATCAGATTTTAGATCGTAGAGAGTCGAGTATGAAATAAGAGGACAGACTAGGTTGGTGGTTTAAAAAATTGTATTAAGAAAGCAAACATTAAAACAAGAAATCATGGAACCATCGAAATAAACAAACCTGCATCAATAGTTATTATAGGAATTGCAGCTATAGTTATTGCAATTATTTCTTATTTTATATTACTTTCCTTTTTCCCTGAGTTGTTTCAAGACTTGCCTACCGGAGAACAGCAACCTATCACAGAATAAATAAATTTTTATACTGGGAACTGCACAAGTTGACAGTTTTTAGTCATAATAAAGCCGTCCCAGCAGAATAGGACGGCTTTTTAAATAATTGCTGAAAAAATAAAAGTCAGATTCGTTAGTCGTGTCGATTTTCTAAATTTTTAAATTTCTCATAAGATGCTTTTAAACTGTGAAGTTGATCCTGAACTACTCTCGTACTTTCAGGGCATAAATCACCGCTGTCCAAAGCCTTTTCGTAAGCTTCAATAGCTGCATTTTCGCCGAAGATAACATTTTCTAAAGTTGATTCTGCATTATCGCTCGAAAAAGCATTTTTCACATCTATCCAAGTACGGTGTAGCCCTCCTGCTACGGTAGTTGAATCATCTACATCTCCATTTCTTTCAGAGATTAAACTCTTCAGTTCTAGTCTCATTTTTTGCGACTGATCAACCATATTGTTGTAATCTGATTTAAGATTAGGATATTTTTCCCACACCTTATCTTCAACCTTGTTGAAACCTTCAATTCGATCATTTGTGATTTGTAAAAGATCGTTCAATGTTGATACTGTTGGATTGTTCATAATATTTTATTTTTTTTGGTTACCTATAAGGAATCAATGGGTATGCCATCAAATTATAAAATCTGTTAAGATTAAAATGAAAAAAAAAAAGTCATTGGTAAAAAATTTGTATTTAGAAGTAAATCACTATATGGTAGTATATCCTATTTTTTAGTGATAATAAATAGCAAGGATGCTTACTCCGTTAAATTAATTTTATGAAAAAAGCGTTTCCCTCTCCTTTCACTTTTTTAAAATTAACTTTAATGGTGGCTGTAAATTTGGAGCCCAACAAAACACCACAAACCCTATTTTAATGGTAAAGATTATTTTGTAATCAGTGATATTTAGTAAGTAAATCTAGATGAAGAGTAATTTTAACGATTCTGATCACACGGAGTTATATGTTTATTTATCTGCAATGGTAGATGAAGAAATTTTTAGTTTTCTAAATCAGGTTTATTTCTTTTACGAACAGAAAGATCCTATGAAAGAAATAGTACAAGGTAAAATAAAATATCTTAATAAAATTAAAGGAGTTAGATTTTAATGACTGATTTATATTAATTGGTGAACAATAATTCTTTCCTATTTGATATCGCGTATAAGAAAAGCCTTGCTTTTAGCAGGGCTTTATTTAATTATTTTTTATTTAGATCCATGGATCTAAAACCACCTTTACACAACCATCCTCTTTTTTGTCAAAGAGGTCGTAACCTTTTGCTACTTCGTCTATTGACAGTCGATGTGTGATAATATCGTCTAGGACTACTTTTCCATCTTTTACATATCCTATTAATTCATCGATAATGGCATGTACGGGACACTGTCCCGCCTGTATTCTTAATCCCTTATCGAATATTTGACCAACTTTAAAATTATCATAATTGTAGGGGTAAACTCCAAGAATGGAAACCTTACCGCCTCTGCGGACTGCACTCATACAAGCTTCTATAACTTTAATTGAACCTTTCTCCAAGTTGATAACAGCTTTTGCTTTATCTATTAGATTTCGATCTGGCTCGAATCCCACAGCATCAATACATAAATCTGCACCACGACCATGGGTCAGGCTTCGTATGTGTTCAATTACCTCTTTACCATCTTTCCACAAAATTGTTTCACACCCAGTTAATCTTTTAATTTGGTCTAATCGATATTGTTGAGTATCCACTACAATAACCTGTCCGGCATTTTTTAGAATAGCACTTTTTGCGGCCATACTTCCTACGGGTCCGGCACCAAATATTGCTACAGTTTCACCGCCTTTTAATTCTCCCCACATTACCCCAGTATACCCTGTTGGAAATATATCTGTTAAGAATAATGCTTGATCATCCGTTAAATTATCTGGCACTACTCGGGGGCCGAAGTCTCCATATGGAACTCGTACATATTGTGCTTGCCCGCCATCATAACCCCCATACAAATCGGTGTAACCAAACATTCCACCACCTTTTTCGGTCATTATTCCCCCTTCAGGTCCATAATTTTCTTCATTACTATGCTCGCAAGCCCCTGGTAGATCATGATTGCAAAAATAACACGATCCACATGCTACTGGGAAAGGAACAACAACACGATCACCCACCTTTAATTTAGTCACTTCGCTACCTATTTCTTCGACTATTCCCATAAATTCGTGACCCATTGTCATTGGTCTTGGTTGAGGAATACCTCCGGAATACATATGAAGATCACTTCCGCAAATTGCTGTAGATGTTACTTTCAAAATTATGTCAGAGGGCTCTTTAATTTTTGGATCGTCTACCGTATCACAAGTTATTTTTCCGGGACTGTGAAAAACTGCTGCTTTCATAATTTTGAATTTTTAAGTTATATTTAAAGCTATCAAATATATTGCCACTTTTTTAACGATTATAAATAAAACTGTTCTTTATTTTTAATATTCACCCGAAGTGCATTATAAAAAAGGTTACTCATAATACGAAAATTTCGTATATTGTATTGATTATCAATCTAATACGTTATGAATAACCTAGATGCAATTTACGATTTTATTTTAAAGGAATTAAGAAAATTAACCATCAAAGAAAATTTTTATTTCAAACCAATTAAACCAAAATTATCTGATTTAGAGCTCATTGCAATAAATATTTCTGCGGAATATTTATCTATAGATTCAGAATATCAGTTGTTTAGATACCTCTCTAATTCAAAACTAAAGGGAATGATTGAGAGAAGTGTGTTTAATCGCAGAAAAAGAAAGCTTTTCTTACACTTAAAAAATATTAGAAAACTTATGGTTGCTAAATTTAATGAGATGGAAACCACTTTTATTGTAGATTCGATGCCTTTAGAAATCTGCAAAAACGCAAGAGCGAACCGCTCTAAAATTTGTAAGGAAAATGAATTTTCGTTTCCCAGCAAAGGTTATTGCGCTTCTCAATCGAGTTATTATTATGGTTACAAATTACATGCAGTTTGTTCTGTTTCCGGAGTTTTCCAAAGTTTTGATATTTCTACAGCAAGCATTCATGATATTCTTTTTTTGCAAGATATAAAGCATCAAATGAACAATTGTACGTTGATTGGAGACAGGGGTTATTTATCCACCCAAGTGCAAACAGATTTGTTCAATTATGCGAATATAAAACTGGATACACCCATGAGAAACAACCAAAAAAATTATCAAAAACAAAAATATATTTTCAGAAAATCCAGAAAAAGAATTGAGACTTTATTCTCTCAACTTTGCGACCAATTTAAAATCAGAAACAATTACGCAAAATCTTTTAACGGTTTTAAAACAAGGGTATTGAGCAAAATAACAGCATTAACTTTCATTCAGTTTGTAAATGTTTTTGTTTTCAGTAGAAAAATGAATAGACTTAAAATTGAATTAATTTAATAATGCACTACGAGT
>DFXK01000002.1:570162-714769 GCA_002383165.1 Flavobacteriales bacterium UBA4110 | reverse complement strand
TCGAGTCCCGTCCGGATCGCATAAAGTTTATCAATTACTTTTCAAAAAATTGATCCGGTAGTTCAGTTGGTTAGAATGCCGCCCTGTCACGGCGGAGGTCGCGGGTTCGAGTCCCGTCCGGATCGCAACTATTACATCAGAATAGTTCAAAACGCTTTAAAACATAGGTTTTAAAGCGTTTTTTGTTTTATCTGTGCAAGTGGACTAATTCAACAGAATAAAAGTTACCATTCAGTGCCATAAAAAGATTTGATAAAATAGGTCAATGAACAATTCGAACTTTCAAAAAGAATTTTTTAGAGTAGATACTTAAGAAATGATCTATTTCAGTGACTTACAGAATTTTCATCAAAAAGTGCATACTACTAAGTTGAATTCGACAGCGAAGTTTACAATACTTTATTGAGAACAGACAAAATATGCTTATGAAATAAATAGTTAAGTAACTATGAGCGGCTACGAACTTTAATCTGTATTTTCAAAGGCTATAATGACCGCAAGGAGAAGCTTATTGGAATTGAATTAGCAATAGGTAGATTGAATCAATACAGCCGAGTTTCTTTTACGTGTAGGTTCGTTTCTTTTTCGATGTTGCCATATTTAAATGTAATATATTCTGTCAATAATTACAATATGAGCAGACTTAAGATTTTATCATTTGTCAATTGACGTCTTTTAATAAAGCTTAAAAATTCATAGTTTCAGTACATAAAATACGAATTTCGGTACATTACGATAGATTGCTATGGCTTTACATTTGTATTAAACTCTTTAAGATTATTGTTTCATCTTGAAAAATAATGTGAATTAGTATTAATCAAAAATCTTAATTATGAGTTTCATAGACAAAGTAAAATTGGCTGCCGAGCTAGCAAAGGCGAATTTCAGTGAAGGTATCGATGATGGTTATGACCATTCAACTACATCTGCCGGAAGAAAAGGGTTAAGATCCGGCCGTGTATCTGAGTTAACTGCGATGGCAGACCTAAAACCCGGAGGTGCAGAAAATCTCAGAACCATAATGGAAATTGCAGGTGGGGATCTGAAAGGCGCAACCAAAGTAGGAACCCTGCATGACCTTCGTATAGTTTTGTTTGATAACGATACCAAGATTCTTTTCTGCACGGCTTACGATGGCGACTGGGATGCTTATATTGATGATTTCGCTACAAAAATTCCACAGCTAATGGACATCATTTTTGGGAATGTAGAAGGCTGGCCAGGCATAAAAAACCCAAGTGTAAAACAGTTCATTCTAGACCATCAGATTACTGCGACAGGTTGGTATGTAGGTGTTCCGCATCTTACGGTGAATGATATAAGGAGAAATGATAAAATCATTAAAGGACTGAATAAGGCAATTGACGAAGCAAATAAAATCTAACCTATGGCATTGGAATTTTTAAAGCGGATTTTTAATCCCAATAAAGTTGAAATTGAGCTGAATGAAATACAGGCCTTAATTCTCAGAAGCCGACCTATACCATATTTCGGAACAGTGGCTATTATTGAAATCAATGATGCTGTGGCAGCCAGACAAATGCTCCAAAAACTCTTGCCGATTGTGAGTTCTGCGGAAGACTGGCATAAGAATGAAGGCGCATCGGTTACTTTGACATTCACTTATAAAGGTCTGGAAAAAATCGGTGTCCCTCAAGAGTCACTCGATACTTTTCCCGAATCCTTCAAGGAGGGAATGGCAGAACGTTCCCGGTTTCTGTATGACATTGGAGTCAATGACCCTAAAAACTGGGAAAAGGTTTTTAAAAGATCACATATTCACATCGCTGCTGCAATTATCGCCAACAATGAAGAGGCGTGGAAAAGCCAGCTGGAGGAATTTCGTTCTAAATTGACAAATGACAGCGGCGTAGAAGTAATAATGAGCCACGATTTCGCCGTATCTGAAGAGGTTAAAAATGTATTCGGATTCAGGGATGGCATCAGCAATCCGGAAATTGAAGGCAGTGGGATAGATGTTCCTCCCGGATTTGACCGTCCGCTTAAAGCAGGCGAATTTATAATGGGCTATCCTGGAGAAGCAGGCATCATAAAGCCATTTCCACAACCTGAAGTTTTAGGCAAGAACGGTTCTTTTATGGTTTTCAGAAAGTACCAAAGTCAGGTAGCAGAATTTAATCAATTCATTAAGGAAAATTCTTCTTCGCCGGAAGAGGGAGAACTCTTGGCTGCCAAAATGGTAGGTCGCTGGCGAAGTGGTGCACCTTTGGTTTTAGCTCCCGAAAAGGATGATAAAGCGCTAGGAGATGATATGCAAAAGAACAATGATTTTTCTTTCAAGAATGATGAGTACGGTAAAAAGTGTCCGTTCAGTTCGCATATCCGCAGGATGAACCCAAGAGATTCCAAATCTTTTGTTTTGGAGGATGAACGTTTGCACAGGATCATCAGAAAAAGTGTAACTTTTGGCGACATCGTTCCGCCGGAGGTAACCAAAAATGACGGTAAGGAACGTGGACAGTACTTTATTGGCATTAGTGCCGATGCAATGGGAACACTGGAATTTCTTCAAAAACAATGGGCAAACGATGGTAACTCCCAAAATCTGGGAACAGAAAAAGATCCTATGATTGGTGTACAGGACGAAGACGCACTGTTTTCTGCACCGGGAGAACCACTCATCAAAAGATACCGTGGTTTGCAGACCTACAACATTGTGAAAGGCGGCGAATATTGTTTTATTCCAAGCATTTCTGCTTTAAAATGGATTAGTGAATTAAAATAAAAAAAGCACTATGGAAGATTACATAAAGTACAGTTACGAAGTGGAAGAAATTCCAGAAAATTTCGATGAGTATATTACCACCATTAATAACGATATCCGCGAATACATCAAAAATACGCCAAACCTAAGCAGGGCGACCCATCATACAAGAGATGCGCACGCCAATGGCTATGCAGTGCTGAAAGCAGAGGTTGAAATTTTGGATAATCTGCCCGAAGAACTGGCGCAGGGCATTTATGCGAAACCCGGAAAACACCAGGCAGCAGTTCGCTTTTCCAATGGTTCGTCCAGAGTTTTGCCCGATAAACTAAGCGGTAATGCACAAGGATTTGCTTTAAAGATTTTTGGGATAGATGGCAAAAAATTATCTCCCGGAGAGGAAGATTCTACGAATGTTGATTTTAACCTGATTAATAATCCAGTGTTTTTCTGCAACTCGGCAGAACATTATGTTTTCATTTCAAAGCTGTTTTTAAAGCTAAATGATTTCTTCGAAAAGGGAGCCTTGGGAAAATTGGAATTTGCCACACTTTGGGTCACCGAAAATAAAAAAGCATTTCCAAATTTTGAGGCTTTGAAGGAATTGGGAGCTCTTAAAACTTTTGAAAAAATCCCTTCCATCAACAGTTTTCTTTATGAATTTTATAGTATGGGAGCAGTTCGCCACGGTGATTATATCGGCAAAGTAAGAGTAATCCCAACTGAGCAGACCAAGAACGCCATCACGGAAAAAGATATTGATCTAGACAGCGCAGAGTGGCCGTACAGAAAAGGAATTATCAAAGAAATAGCTCAAAAAGACCTTACGTTTGAGTTGCAAATACAACTTTGCAAAGACCTGAAAGAAATGCCTGTGAATGACCTTACAAAAGAATGGTCGCAGGAATTATCACCATTCCGTACGGTGGCAAAAATCACAATACCAAAACAAACGGTTCCAGAGGATGGTAATTTTGAAATTATGGAAAATCTGTCGTTTACACCGTTCAGAACCATCGAAGAGAATTCACCGATCGGAAATTTACAGCGTTCACGGCAATCAGCGTATGTAACATCTTCAACCTCACGACACGAGCTAAACCACAAAAAACGTAAAGAACCAAAGAATTTGGAGGAAGCATTCAGTCCGGAGTTTTATCAATTATAATTGAAAATGAAGATTGCTGAGTCCTAGTTCCGTAAAGTTAATTACCAAAAATCAACCAAAATTATGAGCAAAATAAAAAATGTAACGGTAGCCGGAAGTGGTGTTTTAGGATTCCAAATTGCTTTTCAAACAGCAATTCACGGATTTGAAACCACGGTTTACGATATCAGCGATGAGGTGCTGGAAAAGGCGAAAGCAAAGTTCGAGGGCTTGGCCGAAAGTCATAAAAAGGATCTTGGCGCCACCGAAGAACAAATTGCAAAAGCCAGGGAAAGACTGCACTATTCATCCGATTTGGCATTTGCTGTGAAAGATGCCGATCTTTTGATAGAAGCAGTGCCAGAAGATATTAAAATAAAAACGGAATTTTATAAGCAACTCTCTTCAATTGCACCGGAGAAAACCATTTTTGTAAGTAATTCATCCACCTTGTTGCCAAGTCAGTTTGCAGAGGTGACAGGAAGGCCTGCTCAATACCTTAACCTGCATTTTGCCAATCAAATATGGTTGCGAAATACGGCGGAAATTATGCCACATCCAGGAACCGACGAAAAAATAACTGAGGAAATAGTCGATTTTTCCAAGGCGATAGGGATGGTGCCTGTTTTGGTAAAAAAAGAAGTTCCTGGTTATGTGCTCAATTCTTTATTAAATCCATTTCTGAATGCCGGAATGCAGCTTTGGATTGGCGATTATGCTACGCCAGAAACCATAGACAAAACCTGGATGCTGGGAACAGGTTCGCCTTACGGACCAATGGCTTTGTATGATATTATCGGATTGACGACACCATACAACATTTATAAACTGCAAGTAGAAAAGGGCAAAACAGATGATAAGATTGTGCTGGATAAACTTAAATCAACCTTCATCGACCAAAATAAACTGGGAATTTCTACTGGCGAAGGCTTTTACAAATATCCAAATCCTTCGTGGCAAAGTCCAGATTTTTTGAAAGTGCCGGAAGCCGATTTATCTAAAATCAGAATCAAAAATGTTGTGGTGGCTGGAAGTGGTGTTCTCGGTTTTCAGATTGCGGTGCAGTGTGCTTATTTTGGCTATAAAGTCACGGTTTATGATGTTAATGATGAAGCTTTAAGTAAGGCAAAAAACCGTTTTAATGTCTTGGCTGAAGAATATAAGAACTATCTGAAAGCTGATGAAGAAAAAATCGAAAATACCAAAAATAATCTCACTTATTCGACAGATTTGAAAGCTTCTTTACAAGATGCTGATTTATTAATAGAAGCCGTACCGGAAAGCATCGATATCAAAAAAGATTTCTGGGAAAAAGCTTCTAAGCAGGCGCCGGAAAAAACCATTTTTGCGAGCAACTCATCCACACTTTTGCCGAGCAGATTAAGCACATTTACCAATCGTCCGGAAAAATTCATCCATTTACATTTTGCCAATCATATAATGGTTCGTAATACGGCAGAAATAATGGGTTCTGATCAAACCGACCCAACGGTTTATAACGAGATTGTAGAGTTTGCAAAATCCATTGCTATGCTGCCCGTGGAACTGAAGAAGGAAAAATCGGGCTACGTTCTGGATTCTTTGTTGATTCCGCTTTTGGTGGCTGGCCTTGCACTGTGGGCGAATGACGTTGCCGATCCTGCGACCATTGATAAAACCTGGAGAATAGCAACAGGTGCTCCTTTTGGACCAATGGCTATTTTAGATTTGAATGGGATGAACACCAATTATAACATCTTAAAAGAAATCCCGGGAGAACTAACACAGAAAATAGCAGAAAAGCTAAAAGCCGAACTTATCGACAAAGGAAAACTTGGTCAGCAATCTGGCGAAGGTTTTTACAAATATCCTAATCCGGAATGGCAAAGCAAGGATTTTTTGAAAGCTTAAAGTATCCTGAATTCTCATCGAAAACAGTGAAAGAAGCCATAAATATAAATACCATAAAAAACTCAGGATTTTTAAAATCCTGAGTTTTTCAAGTATAAAACAACCTCTTATAACAACTTAGCTTCTTTTAAAATCTCTTCAACATAAGTACCTTCTATTTTCTTGATACCATATTTCTCAAGGATTGAAATCAACCAAGGAAATTCAATTTCATTGAGGTTTTTATTGTCATTAAGGTGATAGATGGATTTCAGCAGTACCCTGATGTCATATGAAGAAGCAAAAACTTCTGGGACACCTCTGTCTACATCCAAAAGGGTGTAAACTGCCTCCATTGCTGTACGCACGGAATATTCGGTTGTGAATACGGTGTCTTTTCCAGTTTCGGCAAAATTACCGATAAAAGCCAGGTTTACAGAATCCTTCGGAACCACCAATGGGCGGTCTCCCAATGCACGAGGCATAAAGTAAGATGTGATATAAGGCATACGGCAAGGGATGCTGTTGGCAGCTTGTGCAATTTCTGCTATTTCATTTTCAGGAACACCAATATGGTATAAAAATTCTTTGCAAAGCTCTATGCCCGTAGCTTCTGTAATTTTCTTTTGGATATAATTTCCTGGTTTATGAGAATACAACCCATAGACCCAAACAATTACTTCATTTTTTTTCTGAGCCTTGAAGTGGGGCTGTCTGCTGATGGAAAAGCCATACCACCAGTTAGAATCGTTTATTGTGACAGGTCCGCTAGTCACTATAGAACCGCTTCTTGGGTCTTTTTTTGTTATTTTTTCTATATACGGAATCACTTTTTCGTCGAAGAAGGTAATGCTTCCGGAGATTACCCAGTTGGCTTCGGGAATGTTTTTGTAGAACTTTTCGGGTTTTCCAAAGGCATCATCCTGGTCTGCCAGATTCTGCCAAAGTTGCCAACTTCCGCCAATGCCGTCAGCAACAGGAGCAGGGTTATGATTGTCACCGTATGTACTGCTTTCGGTAATGGAGCCGTTGGTAACAAACACCAGGTCGTTTTCGGTCAGGCTGATGCTTTTTGCATTGCCATTCTTAATATATTCGATTTTCTTCGCTACTTTTTTGCCGTTTTCATTTTCTACAAGTATGTTCTGAACCTGGCTATCATACTGGAAGGTAACACCGTGGGACTCAAGGTAGCTTACCAACGGACGAATCAGTGATTCATATTGGTTGTATTTCGTGAAGCGTAATGAGGACATATCTGCTACGCTGCCAACGTGATGGATGAAACGAAGAACATATCGGCGCATTTCCATCGCACTTGCCCAAGGTTCGAATGCGAACATCGTAGCCCAGTATGTCCAAAAGTTGGATTGGAAAAATTCTTCTGTAAATACCTGGTCTATCTGTACATCCTGTAGTTTTTCTTCAGGAAGAAGAACCAGCGCTATAAGTTCGTGGATGGCTTTCTGGGACAGGGTAAGCTTACCATCCGTGGGCAGTCTTTCTCCACGGTTTTCGATAACACGGGCGTGGGAAAAGCTAGGGTCTTCTTTATTGAGCCAATAATATTCGTCCAGTACGGAAACGCCTTCCGTTTCTAATGAGGGTATCGAGCGGAACAAATCCCAAAGGGTTTCGAAATGTGTTTCCATTTCCCGTCCGCGTCGTATGATGTAGCCTTTCTGCTCATTCCAGATACCGTCCATACTGCCACCGGGTAAAGCTAATTCTTCCAGAATACGGATTTTGTTTCCCTCCATTTGCGCATCGCGTATCAAAAAAGCTGCAGCAGCCAATGAAGCTAATCCCGAACCGATAAGAACGGCAGATTTCTGTTCAATATTTGCCGGTTTTTTCGGGCGGGCAAATGCTTCGTAATTCCCATTACTGTAATACATAATTAGAATTTTTTAGTTTATAATATATGATAAAATAACCTTGTTTTTATTTAATAAAGTTACACATATTGCTTTCACTTTATATATCCCAAAATTCTAATTGTATATGCTGATATTCCAATAATATTATCTTTGGAGATTCTGTTTTTCGGCTTCCTTTTTCTTTTTTTCCTGCTTGCGGAAGTAACCTCTGAAGAGAAAATTATGCTTCAGAGCCTCCATATTCTGGTTGAAGCCTTCGGTTCCCTTTTCGATATTGTAAAGGCTGTTATTGATGTTTTTTGTAAGAACGGTATCAGTGATAAGGGCATTTACCGGTCCTTTTCCATTTTCTATATTTTTACTGAATGTCTGCAGGTTTTTACCAACTGTGATAAGTTCATTGCTTACTGTATTAAGATTATTGCTGGCGGCATTGACGTTATTGAAAGTCTTCTTAAGCTGGGACTCAAAATCTTTGTTGGCAAGGAGAAGTCCCGTTGCTCCTTTTCCCTGGCGTGTAGACGTAATGATGGCTTCTGCAGTACTGCTCAGGTTTTCTATATTTTCCGTGCTTTGGCGTATTTTCAGGATGGATAATTTTAAGTTTTCGGCAAATGCCTTGTCATTAATTAATTTTAAAATCTGGCTGCTGTCAATTTTATGCACAGTTTTTTTAAGAGATTTGGATATATCGTGTATATTGTTGTTGCTTGCCGATAGCGTGTTGAGTATTTCATCCACACCCGGTTTGGTATCTGCCGTGAGATATTCTTTTTCCTGCACCGGTCTGCCCGGCTTACCGTAAGGCAAAATATTGACCACCGCATTGCCGATAATGCCTTCTGTTCCAATCGAGGCTTTGGCATTATTGTCTATATGCTTTGCAATATCTTTGTCTATAAGCATAATGACCTCTATATCATCCCTTCCGGACAATTTTACTGACTTTACAGAACCTGCCTGCATCCCTGAAAATAGCACATTGCTCCCTTCCCTGAGCCCATTGGAGTTTTTGAATCTTGCCCTGAGCTCAAATTTGCTGGTAAAAATGCCTGAACCGCTGCCAATGTAAAAGAAAACAGCCATCATAAGTATAAGCCCCGAAATTACAAATAAGCCGAGCTTGATATTATTTTTAATCATATTTTAATCAAAAAATTGTTTAATGTTTTCGTCATCAGAACTTTCAAATTCCTGATAAGTACCTTGTGCATAGCATGTTCCGTCAAGCAGCAAGACTACTTTGTCAGCCGTATTTTTCACACAGTTCATATCGTGTGAGATAATGATTGATGATGTTTTGTATTTTCTATGTATATCCATGATAAGGCTGTCTATTTCTTTTGCCGTTACCGTATCAAGTCCGGTGGTAGGTTCATCATAAAGGATGATTTCCGGCTTGAGGATGACAGTACGTGCCAGAGCTATTCTTTTCAGCATCCCTCCCGACAATTCGGATGGCATAAGGTCTACGGTATGTTTAAGCCCCACACTATCGAGTGCTTCTTCAACCCGTGCGTCAATTTCAACCTGCTTCAGCCGGAACCACCGTCTTCTTAAAGGGAATTCCAGATTTTCGCGGATGGTCATAGAGTCATAGATGGCATTTCCCTGAAAAAGAAAACCTATTTTTGAGCGTGCCTTGTCCAGCTCTTGATTTTCCAGTTGGACAATATCCTGCCCGGAAATCATTATCCTACCGCTATCAGGTGTTAAAAGCCGGACGATACATTTGATAAGCACAGATTTTCCCGTGCCTGATTTTCCGAGAACTACAACATTTTCGTTCTTATCGACCGTTAGGTTAAAACCGTTAAGCACTTTTTTTTCACCAAAGCTTTTATAAATATCTTCAATGACGATGGCCGGTCCATTGTCATTATTGCCGTTTGCTGTTGTTTTTGTTTCCGCCATAATGATGATTTAATTATATCCGAGAATGCCGGTTATCTGTACCGCAATCAGGTCCAAAACGAAGATAAGGATAGAGGAGAGCACGACCGCTGAATTGGCGGCGTTCCCCACGCCCCGTGTTCCTTTTACTGCATTATAGCCTTTATAGGCACCCACGATTCCCACTGCAAAACCGAAAAAAAAGCTTTTGATAAAAGCTGGTATGATGTCACTGAAATCCAAGGAGTCAAAAACCTGTGAATAGAAAAGTGACAGGCTAGTTGTACCGCCAATGTTAACACCTATCCAGGCACCATATAGTGAAATGGCATCCGCCAGGATGATAAGTACGGGAAGCATAAATGTTGTAGCCAGGACACGTGTGGCAACAAGGTATTTAAAAGGATGTGTACCGCTTACTTCCATTGCGTCTATCTGTTCGGTAACCCGCATCGAGCCCAGCTCTGCCCCGATGCTACTGGCAATTTTACCTGCAAAGATGAGAGCGGCGATTACGGGTGCTATTTCACGGATGATGGCAATGCCTACCATTACAGGCAGCTGGGATTCCACACCATAACGTACGAGGCTTGGCCGCAGCTGCATCGTAAGAACCAAGCCGATGATAAAGCCTGTCATGGCAATAAGCCCCAAAGATTTGTAGCCTATGAGATAGCATTGTGCGAGCAGTTCCTTTATTTCATATGGTGGACGGAAACCTAATAGAAAGTAATTTTTGGTAAACTGTGTGATATTGCCTGTTTCCTGTAAAAAACTACGTATTTTAATCATTAACAAATTATTTTTTTAAATTAAAATATTTTTAGTCTACTTTTCCAATTGCTGTATTTTTTTATTGAGCCAATCCCTTATATCTTCATATACATATTCTTTAATATCCTCATTAAGTATTTCGTGCCGCATGTCAAGATAGATTTTTGTTTTAACATCTGTAAAACCATCTTTTTGCATTTGTGTTACCGTTTTTTCAACACCTTTTCCGAAGTTTCCTATCGGATCATCAGCTCCGCTTACAAAAAGAAAGGGAAATTCTTTTGGTAATTTTTCTGCCCATTTTCTTTCCGTTGCCTGTTGATTTAGAGAAACTAATGCGTAAAAACCATTATTGGTAAAAGGTACTCCGCATAGGCTGTCCCTGCAAAATGATTCCCGGTTGGATTTGCTGAGGCTCAGCCAACTGGTAAGGTCGCCATCTTTCTCGCCTTTAAAATGTTGATTATTAATTTTTGAAAAAGTTTGGTTGATGAATTTGCTCCTGTGTTTTGGAGCCATAATATTGTTGATGGACAGGAAAAATTTAGCCAAACCGATTCCGTTGATTTTTCCTCCCGTTCCCACGATGACAGCGCCTTTAAAATCAGCTTCCTGATTCTGAAGTAAGCATCTTGCAATGAAAGACCCCATAGAATGCCCCAGTAAAAAATGAGAAATGTTAGGATAGTTGTTTTCTAAATATGCTGCCATCGTTGCGGCATCGTCTATCAGTTGCTGCTTGGGATTTTCTTCTTGAAAATAACCTAGTTCTTCCTGGTTTTCCGCCGTTTTTCCGTGTCCGAGATGGTCATATAATAGAACTGCAAAACCTTTGTTCGCCAGATATTCCGCAAAATCTTTATAACGACCGCTATGCTCCTGCATCCCGTGTAGTATAAGGACAGTAGCCTTTGGAGGTTCATTTATTGGTTCGAATAATTCATAAAAAAGATTGTGCATACCTGAGTTGGCAATTTTCTTCCTGTTTATATATCCTGATGTTTGTTTTGCCATAGAGTCGGTTGGTTTTGTACAAAAATAAATATTCTGCCCAAAAGCAAGAGCAGAATAAAGTTAGATCAATTGGTTATTATAGACAATCTCTTTTATAGATTAAAGAGAGATATGCCTTTAGCAATAAAGAACTTCGATAAAGTGTAAAGGCAGCTCTTTTTTTATTTTTAATTTCTGTAAGAGGTATGAATGGCTTTTGCCAACACGTCTGGTTTTTTCCAGTGTTCCGTTACTGGAGTTACTTTTTTATCGAGACCGAGTAGGGTATATACCGCGATGCGTGCTGCACGAACCGAATATTCTTCCGTGAAAACCATATCTTCAGGAATTTCTACAAACTGGCTAATCATTGCTAAGTTGGTGCTGCCTTCAGGAACAACTGCAGGACGGTCTTTTTTAGCTCTTGGCTGAAACAAAGCATCGATGTAAGGCATCATACACGGAATAACATTGATAATGCTATCTTTTATTTCCTGTTCGTGCTTTTCAAAATGTAAATGATGAATCAACTCTGTCAAAATTTCTTCGCCCGTGCAATCAATCATCGGCTTTTTCACATAATCTCCCACTGCATCTGGATATAATCCGTAGCCCCAAAAAATAGTTGTATCATCGCCTTGCGCTTTGAAATGCGGTTGTGCAGCCACCGCAATTGACATTCGCCACGATGAATATTTAAATGTCATCAAAGCTCCGCTGCCCGGCTTGTTGCCAGTGTATTCTTCAATAAGTTTCAGAAATTTATTTCCTTTGAATGTTGGTGTGAAAGAATACCATTTTGTTTCGTCAGGTTTGGTAAAGAACGGGTCTGGGTTACCCAGTTTGCCGGGTTTCTTGTTGGCAATTTTACGCCATAATGCAAAACTTGGCGGATTTGACGGCAAATATTTTGCAGGCGTATTATAATCGCCGTTATTGGAATTGTCTGTGATACATCCGTTGGTAAAGAATACCAAATCACCTTCATTCACGGATATTTTCTCTGTGTTTCCTTCTGCATTGATGCATTCTATTTCCGTTACGGTAATGTCATCATCATCGGCAAAATCCAAATCGGTAACGGTTTTTCTTAATGAAAAGTCCACTTTATGCTGATCCAAAAATGCCTTCAACGGTAAGATAACGGATTCATATTGGTTGTATGGTGTTCTGGTAACGCCTTCGAGTGTTTCGATTCTTGAAAATTCCAACAGCATACGTTTCATATAGCGTTGAAATTCAAAAATACTGCTCCATTCTTGCCAGGCAAAAGTGGTTTGCCACATATACCAAAAGTTGGTCGTAAAAAAATGATCGTCAAACCAATCACGAATGGTAATGTTGTCTAAATCATTTTCATCGGCAAAAAACAATTTCAAAAATTTCATCCGGTCCTGAGTGTTGAAACCCATATCTGTTACAGGTAAAATGTTTCCGTTCTTGTCAATCAACCGCGCCTTTGCATTGGTAGGATTCGCGTGGTCAAATGTCAGAATTTCGTCTTTTACGGAAATGTTCGGGATATCCAGAGAAGGGATACGGGATGTTAATTCCCAGAAGTTTTCATAGGTTTCTTCGTTGAGCATACGCCCGCCACGACAGATGAAACCTTTTTGTTTAGATCCCGCACCATCGTTGCTACCGCCCAAAATCGGCAGGGCTTCAATGATGTGAATGTTTTCGCCTTTAAAGTCTCCGTCTTCTAACAGATATACGGCACCGGCAAGACTTGCCAATCCGCCTCCAATGAAATATGCATGTTTGTTCGAATTGCTCATATGATATTTTTTTAGGTTATTTTTATATGATAAAGGTATTGATATACCTTAATTCCTTAGTGTCCCTAAATTCGAAAATCATATACGGAATTTCTTTTTTAAAAATGCTGTTGTCTTCGGTACCTTTGGGGCGATATTGACGCATGCTTTTTAAAGAAACGGCCGAATGCAGAGGTAGAATTAAAGCCCGTTTCAAATGCAATCTGAGAAATGTTTTTTTCTGGATAGCCGAGCAGAACGTATACTTCTTTTAATAAGGCCTCATCAATAATCTGATGTGGCGTTTTGCCGGTCGCTTTTTTTACAATCAGAATAAGATATTTGTTGGTAATGAATAGCTTGTCCGCATAGTATTGTACGTCCTTATGCTGCAAAATATTTTCTTTCACCAATTCATTGAATTTAAAAAAAATATTATTGTTATCCTGTGGAGTAGGATATGCGTTGTCTTTTCTGTCTTTATCAATTAGGACTGCAACTTCCAATAAAATATTAATAATAATAGTACGAACAATATCTTCTGTAAAACGACCATTCCTCGTGGTCTGCTGTTGAAGATAATCCAATAAATTGATTAAGTGTGTACTACTTGATTCGTTGGAAATTACTACGTTAAAGCTATTTTTATTGAATAGAGACAGATTCTCGATAAAAAATGGATTAGAAATGTTCTTGAGCAGGAAATTCTTTTCAAAGAATAGAACTTTCATACGGAAATCTTTGCTGGTATTTACAAATTTTATAATTGTTGACGGAGCAGATATCAGCAATCCGTTTTGGGATATCTTATAATGGTGATTATCAATTTCTAAATCTATACTACCAGAAACACAGATGCAGAATGCATAAAAATCTATTCGGAAGAGTCTTTTTGGGAATTCAAAAATGAGTTTTCCCGACGATATAAAGTAAGGTTCCTCACAATGTACGTGATAAAATGATAATATTTCTTTAATACTTTCGTAAGCTTTCATAGTTCCTTATTTAATTGGATATATATGGGCAGATATAATTTTTGGCTTATGATTTAGCTCACTACAGTTTATTCCTTTTTAATTTTTCGGACTTTGTACCATAAAACGCTATAGCTGGCAATGGCGCTTACTGTACCTATAATTATCATTTTTATAACATAAGGATAGGTGAGGTCTACAGCGCCTTTTTCTATGATAAGTATTCTAAAGGCAGGCAGGAAATGTGTAAGCGGGATGACATTTGCAATGTACTGAACCCAAGCCGGCATTTGGCTGAGCGGCCAGGTAAATCCTGACAAGATAAAGCTTGGTGTGGCAATGACCATAAGGATTTCCGTAGCTTTGAGCTGGTTGGGAACAAGGATGCTTACCAAAATTCCTATAAAGCAGACCGAGATTACAAACACGCCTGCTATAAGGGTAAGCGGAAAAATGTTTTCATAAAAAGGAATCCTGAACCACTTCGTGAAACCCCAATACATCAGCCATATCCCGAAGCTCATTATGAGATAAGGCACGATTTTAACCAGTATCAGCATAAATGCAGAACGGCTTTTATGTACCAGATATTTGAAAGTGCCGTTTTCAAACTCGGAAGCAAAAGAAAGAGCAAGCCCCAATAACAATACCTGCTGAAGCACAGTAGCCAAAACACCAGGCCATAAAAAATACATATAGTTGGTGCTTCTGTTGTTCTTTTTGATAAATGTGGTTTTAAATGGCTCATACTGACTCATTAGCAAATTCTCAGGAACTCCTTGTTTACGTAAGGTTTCGACCTGTGTTCCTGCTTTGAGGGTTCCTAAGACCAGCTGAAGTGCTGATGAAGAATAATTTGCGGTCAATACATTTGCTGTATTGACTATGGTAGTGACCTCAGGATATCGTTTTGTCAGCACATCTTTCTCAAAATCTTTTGGGATAATAACGACGCAGGTTGCATCTTTCTCAATCATCAAACGATTGAGGTTTGTCTCATCAAACTGCAGCCTTGCAACAGACAAAACTTCGTTGTCATTCATCATTTCTATGGCTTTCTGGCTAAGTGAGCTTTGGTCATAATCCACCACTATGATTGGTAAATCTGTCACTTTCCCTTTGCTGTAAACATATCCCAACAAAACACCGTACATCAAAGGAGCCCCAATAAACAAAATTCTGAGAACCTTGTTGCTCCAGAACAAACCGAACTCCCGTTTGATCAGATTGAGAAATGTTTTCATCATTAAGGTTTTAGCGTTACTGTTGTTTTGCTTAGGATATCGTTTGCTTGTTGGATGTTAATAGGGTCTATCAATATTTCATACAAAGCGTCCTGCACTTCATAATCAGGATATGCTGTAGCAATATTAGCATAGGCACCTATTTGTTTTATATTTCTGATTTTCCCTTTGATATCCCGATTCTTGTAAGGTATATGCACATTGATTTCTTTTCCTTGTGCATAATTTGCCAATTGGCTTTCAGGAATAGTAAAACGGAAATAAATGGAATTATTAAGAGAACCTTTGAAAAGCGTATATCCTGGTAGTGCCAGTTCCCCCAGCTTCAATGTGATGGATTCTATTTTCATATCCTGTGGTGCAATGATATACCTTTCTTTCTCGGCAACCTGTACTTCTTCCAAAGCTCCCTGCGCACGGTCTTTTTGTCCCAACGCCATTGTTTGCTGTTCTATGCGGACCCCGTTTTTAACATCGGCAATTTCTGCATCTACGGCTATCATTTGTGATTTGGCTCCCTGATACTTCGCGAATACTTCATCATATTGCTGTTGCGGAACCAGTGAATCCTTTACCATTGCATTCATTCTTGCCAGGGATTTTTTTGCAAACTCATATTGCTCTACCAAAGCGGATTTCTTGGCATAGAGCTGTGCCAACTGATTCGCAGTAGCACCGTGTACACTCATATCGTACTGTGCCTGAGCAGATTTTACCGCTCCCTGTGCCTGTGATTTTTTTGCGTCTACTTCTGGGATTTCCAATATTGCCAATGTATCTCCCTTTTTAACAAGAGCTCCCTCGCTGATCAGAATTTTATCTATCCTGCCTGCTATTTTGCCTACTACTGCAATCTCTTCCCGCTCGGTTTTTCCCTGGATGGTTTGTGATACTTTCGGTTTATTCTCACAAGAAGCTAAAATACCTGCAATGCTTAGTATGTAAATAATTTTTTTCATTTTGCTCAGTTTTGGATTTTAATAAAGTTTGATAATTTTCCCGATGCACGGTAAACTTCAATAGCAGCATTCCGCTGTTCAATCACGGTTTCTACTTTGTTTAAGGATTCTTTGTATATATCATTTTCCGCTCCCAGCCGTTCAGTGACGTTAATAAGTCCTAATCTGTATTGCTTTGATGCTATCTCATTATTATTTTGTGCTATTTTTTCCCTTTGTAGCGCAATATCTACCTTATGTAACGTGGTATTGTATTCTACCTTGTTTTTTTCCAATTCCAGGTCTACTTTTTCTTTGGCATCTGCGAGTTTATTTTCAACCTGGGCGAGTCCTATTTTGGCTTCGTCTATTTTATGTTTACGTTCAAATCCGCTGAAGAGTTCCCATTTCACGGCCACGCCCAACATCCAGTTCGGATGTAGTGTCAATTCATTTAGTTTCAAATTGGCGGTCGTATTTAATTGTTCAATCGGCACTTTTGTATTGGCATTATATAATGATGCATAGCTATATCCCGCAAAAGCCCCAACTGTGGGAAGAAGGCTTCCTTTTTCTTTTTTAAGGGCATATTCGGAAGCTTTTTTGAAATATTCCAGTGCTTTTACCTCATTTCGTTCGGCTGTGCTCAGGCTGTCCAAAATAATGATGGGCTCCAACTGATGATTGGTTTTAAGAATTTCTTCTTCAGAAAGATTGGTGGATTGTTTTATCTTGAGTATCAGAAGTTTTCTTTTATTTTGAACATCTGCACGTTTGGAAGCCAATTCCAGAGTGGAGAGTTTGATTTTATCGCGGTCATAAGGAATTGCCAACCCTTCGGATATCGCCTTTTCTACTCTTTCTTTTTCCTTATTCAATCTTTTTTCGCTATTATCGATGAGTGTTTCGGCGGTTTCCAGAAGTTTGAGACGGTCAAAGCTCCCTATGATATCTTTTATCACCTCATCTTTCTGATTTTCCATCATAAAAGCTGTTCCTGTATTTTTTTCTTTGAGAGCCTTGGCTCCATTTAGGATTTGTCCGCCACTGAACAGTACAGCTTTTGCGGTAAGACCTCCATAAAGGATATTCGCATTTGTGCTGAAATTGGAAGATCCCCCAAGAACAGGATATCCTGTGATGGGTAAATTCAGGGTAGCTAGATCTAATTTTGCATCACTGCTGATGTAAGAATATAAACCTGAAGCCTCGACCTTCGGGATATATTTGGCCAATATGCTTTTGCGTTCTAATTCTAATTTTTGTAATTCAAGATCTTGATTCCTTATTTCAGTGTTTTTTTGCAATGCCTTTCCGATAGCATAATCCAAATCCTTACTTATAAGAATCTGTGCTTTGGTGATAGTGCTGAATAGGATCAATGTAATGGCTAACTTTATTTTTTTCATACCATTTCTTTTTGAATGTTGTTTTGAATATGCTGAAAGAAGTTTTTTATCTCCATAATTTGATTTTCTGAAAGTCCTCTGGTTGCTCTTTCGGTGACATTGTTCACAATATACATTACTTTTTCCTCTATCTCCTTTCCTTTATTTGTTAAATATATTAGATTTTGCCTTCTGTCAGTAGGGTGGGACCTTCTTTCTACGTAACCTTCTTTTTCCAATTGATCAATAAGTCTAGTTATGCTGGGTTTATCCCTGTGGGTAAAATCTGCTATTGCCTGTTGTGAACATCCCTGTTGTTTCCATAAAGGTACTAGCACCGACCATTGTTCCCGGGTCAGGTTAATATTATTCAATTTGAATTGCTGACCCAAAAAACGGTTGAACAGTAGAGGTACATTCCCTGTAAGCAGATTGTATCGATCTTGTTCAGTTAATATTTTTTCAGCTTTCATATAAAATTTATTATTGAACAAAGTTAATCAAACAATAGTTGTACCAACAACTATTTATCTTAAATTTTTTTTAATCTTAATATGATTGAGATGACATAAACTTTTGATTTGATTATTGTTAAGATAATTTGTGATTAATGAAAATAAACGATGGCTAAAAAAAGCTGTTCATAATTTCGATAGATATCTACGGAAGATGATTGCATTAGTAGGACTTATCTGCAGGTATTGTTCACAGATTAATTTTTATAAAAAAAAACTCTTCCAAAAATGGAAGAGTTTTTCTTAGTGGAAATTCGGGTTAATTTTTAGATCGTTGAGATCCACTTGGAGTTCTGCTTTTCTGATTTCTTCATCATCATAATATTTTTCGCGCCTCATTTGGAAAATATCAAGTCTTTGCTTCTGATAGATTTCTTTCAAAATAGTTTCAAATTTCTCCATTTCCTGATTTGTACAAGTATTGCATTCAAAAATATCAAGCTGATTTTCAGTGTTTTCCGTTTCGGTTAATATTTGAGAATGGTAATTTTTTAGGAGATTACTCTTTTCAATCATGTCATAATAATTAGTGTTTATATGATTGAGAGCCATACTGTTTAGCCTTATTTTAATCTGAGCTTCCTGTTGTTCTTGAGGTAAGACATAATCTATAGCTGGAATTTTTAGCTTTTTCACCAGAAGAGGCAATGTAAGGCCCTGTATCACCAGTGTTATGAATATGACAATAAAAGTGATAAGTAGGATAAGATTTCTATGTGGGAAAGGCGAGCCATTATCCAAAGCAAAAGGAATTGATAATGCAGTAGCGAGAGACACAACTCCTCTCATCCCTGTCCAGCCAATGACTAAGGGCACTTTCCAGCCAGGTGATTGCTCTTTCCGAACAGATCTGAAAAGCCATCTTGGTATGAAGGCCGTTGGATATACCCACAGAAATCTTAGCAGGATGATCACGAGACTTATGATAACACCGTATTTTATACCTTGAATTAGAGAAGACTCTTCCAAACCATTGATAATAGATGGAAGGGATAATCCAATTAGTACGAAAACCATGGCATTCATCACAAAAATAACCGTGGTCCATACGCCGAGCATATTCAACCGTGTATTTCCGTTTCTGAAAATTTCGTGAGATCTGTAGGATATGAAAAGTCCACCGGTAACCACAGCCATTACACCAGAAAAATGAAATTGCTCAGCACCAAGATATAACAGATAAGGTGTCATTAAGGTAAGTGCAGCATCTATGGCTGAAGTGGTAGGCAAAAATCGGTGAATCAAATACATAATTGTGGCACCAATCAATCCGACTACAATTCCCATTCCTGCGACTAAAAAAAACTGACCCACAGCCTGATGTATAGAAAAAGTTCCTGTAAGGATTGCAGCCAATGCAAAACGAAAAACGATAAGCGATGAGGCGTCATTCACCAGACTTTCGCCTTCTAAGATGCTTAAGATTCTTTTAGGTACAGGTAAGCCTTTTAGAACAGTAGTTGCTGCTACAGCATCTGGTGGAGAAACGATTCCGCCCAAAAGAAAGCCTAAAGCTAATGTAAATCCAGGAATCAGAGCTTGTGATAGATAAGCAACAATTAAAGATGTGGCAAATACTAACCCAAATGCTAATAATGAAATAGGACGTTTCCACCTCCAGAAATCATTCCAAGATGTGTACCAAGCGGCTTCATAGAGCAAGGGCGGCAGGAATATCAGAAACACAAGATCCGGATCCAGTTCCACATCCGGGATACCAGGTAATAAGCTGATGACCAATCCCGCTAAAACCAAAAATATAGGATAAGCGATCTTCATTTTTTGGGCGGCCATTACCATCATAAATACGGAAAATAGTAAAGCCAATATCAGTAATAAATTATGATGCATTTCGATAACTTTAAAATATTTTTGAGTGTAAAAATATAATTATACATTCTAAATTCCTAAAGATCTCAATATTTATATGATAAACGAATGGTTATAAGTTTTTTATATTAGGTAAATGTTTAATCTTTAGAGGATTATAAATATAGGTCTATGTCAAATTATTATTTTTACTTTCCATAATTTTTTATAACTTTTTGTAACTTTTAAACAATATCATATACCAATTAATATAAATATCAGAATCAAACAAATGAAAAAGATCTCTCTTAGTGCTTTGATGCTTGCTTCTTTTTTCAGCATTACATCGGCACAAACAAAACAGGCTGCATTAGATCTCAATTATATGGACACGTCTGTGCGTCCCCAAGATGACTTCTACAGTTTTGTAAACGGCACTTGGATGAAAACAGCTAAAATTCCTGCAGATAAACCTAGCTGGGGTTCATTCAACCAACTTAGGGAAACGACCGATAACAACTCACTTCTTCTTTTGGATAACATCCTGAAAGAGAAATTTGAGAATGGATCGGAAGGTCAAAAAATCCAAGCGCTGTATGAAACTTATATGGACATGAACAAGCGTAATGCGGACGGATTGAATCCTATTAAAGCAGATCTTGCAAAAATTGATGCCATTAAAAACCTTTCCGACCTTCAGAAATATCTCACCGAAGCAACAAGAAGAGGTGAGAATGCATTCTACGGATGGGGTGTAGACGGAGACCTTAAAAATTCTAAAATGAATGCAGTTTATCTTGGCGATGCATCTTTCGGGCTTGGAAGAGATTATTACCAGAAAGAATCTCCGAAAAATGCAGAAACTATTGCGGAATACAAAAAGTATGTAGCAAAGGTTCTTACAGAGATCGGATATAAAAATGCTGATGCTGTTGCAGGGCAAATTGTAGACTTTGAAAAGAAAATGGCGAAAACATTGCTGACTAATGAGCAAATCCGTGATGCCAACTTACAATACAATCCGAAAACATTACCTGAACTAAAAACACTGGTAAAAAATGTAAATCTTGCAAAGTACCTTGCTGATGCTGGCGTTAATACAGATAAAGTAATTATCGGGGAGTTAAATTATTATAAAAATCTAGACACGTTTCTTACGGAAAAAAATATTCCATTGATCAAGGATTATCTTAAATTCCATCTGACTTCCGGTAGCGCAGGTTATCTTAACCAGAAAATGGATGATCTTAAGTTTGATTTCTACAGCAAATATCTACAAGGTCAGAAAGAACAAAGAGCACTTAACAAAAGAGCATTATCATTGATAAATGGTGTTGTAGGTGAGGCTTTCGGAAAGGTGTATGTAGAAAAATATTTTACACCGGAAGCTAAAGCTCAGATGATGACTTACGTTGATTATCTGAAGAAAAGTTTTGCAATGCATATCAATAATCTTGCTTGGATGTCTTCAGTAACTAAGCAGAAAGCGATGGATAAGCTGAATAAATTCACGGTTAAAATTGCTTACCCAGACAAATGGAAAGATTATTCTAAATTACAACTGAAATCTGAGAAAGATGGAGGAACTTTGTATTCTAACCTTCAAAATGTAGAAAGCTGGAGTTATAATAAAGAATTGGAAAAAATAGGCAAACCTGTAGATAAATCCGAATGGGGAATGTCTCCGCAAACGGTAAATGCTTATTATAATCCTGTAAATAACGAAATCGTTTTCCCTGCTGCGATTCTTCAGCCACCTTTCTTCAATCCAAATGCAGATGCTGCGGTTAATTTTGGAGGGATTGGAGCGGTTATCGGTCACGAAATGACGCACGGTTTTGATGACAGTGGTGCGCAGTTCGATGGTGACGGTAATCTTAAAGACTGGTGGACTGCGGAAGATAAAACCAATTTTGAAAAAGCAACAAAGAGCTTAGCTTCTCAATATGATAAATATGAGCCAGTGAAAGATGTTCACGTAAATGGTACGTTTACCAATGGTGAAAATATTGCAGATCTTGGCGGCGTGAATATCGCTTTTGATGCATTGCAAATGTATCTTAAAGATAAAGGAAATCCTGGCAAAATTGACGGATATACTCCTGAACAGAGATTTTTCCTAAGCTGGGCAACTGTTTGGAGAACATTATCTACGGACAAGTATTTGAGCAATCAGGTGAAGACAGATCCGCATTCTCCGGGATTCTTCAGAAGTTTTGGACCTTTGGTTAATACAGAAGCTTTCTATAAAGCATTTGATGTAAAAGAAGGAGATAAGCTTTACAAAAAGCCGGAAGAAAGAATCAAGATTTGGTAAAATACTCATCTAATTAATAATAGAACAAAATCCTGTGGAGCAATTCGCAGGATTTTTTCTTTAAATAAGTTGATTAATACCTTCAGATACTATATAAAAATTTCCAATTAAAACTACACCTAATATTATCCATAGATAAAAATGAGTGTCTTTTATAAGACGTTCAAAAACTAGCAATATGATTGTGAATCATTATGATCTATTATTTCAAAACAAAAACCCGCTTCTAGAAGCGGGTTTAAAAATTATATCTGTAGAAGATTATTTTTTGATTGCTTTGATGGTCTTAACAGTTCCGTCTTCCATCTTAAGGTTTACGATATATAAACCAGCTTTTAGGCTAGAAAGGTTAAGTTCTGCAGCAGGAGCTAAAGATTTAACTTCTCTTCCTGACACATCGTTTACAGAAATTGATTTAACACCTTTAACATCAGAGATATTAAGAATGTCTTTGAATGGGTTAGGGTAAACAGAGATAGATTTCTTATTTACATCAGATACTGCAAGAGCACTTTGATAGTTAATTGTATAATCTTCAACTTGTCCGTTAATCATATTAGCACATCCAGTTGTAAGTGGCGTGTTGATCGCTGTTCCAGAGAAATTATATTTAACTCTCATGAATTTTTTACCAAGAGAAGTACCTGCCGGAATAGCAACACTTCCTGATAGTGATATAGGGTTGTCAGTAACTCCTGCTTTTCTGATCATTGTTGCTGTAGTGTTGAAATAAGATTCACCAGCATCATCAAAATCACCATCGTTATTCCAGTCAATGAAAACTGACATTGCCCATCCATTAGCAGCATTACCGTTTGTAGTGCCAAGAACAGTTAAAGGAACAGATGTTACATCATCTTTTACAATAAATTCAGTTGTAGTAAAATCTTGGTGAACAGGGAATGAGCCAATAGTTGTAGCTGTAGGGTCTGAAGTATTAGTTGCAGTTCCAAAAGTTACAGATTTGATTGGAGCAATTGCTGTAGGAGCTGTAGAAGTCAATGGCCCGCAATGTCCAACATTGCTATTAGTCATAAATGAAATTTCCTGACATCCAACTGCGTCCCCCACGTTATTTGTAGGAACAATTTTAGCATAATAAGTTGTGTTTGCAGCTAAAGATACATTTAGGGAGTTTCCAATCATATTGGCATTTACGATGTTAGATCCACCTGCTGTTGTTCCTATAGTTACCTTATACGTTGCCGCTTCTGCTACTGTTGGCCAAGTAAATCCTACAGTTCCAGAAGAAATTGTACTACCGTTAGTCGGGTTAGTAAATGTTGTACACGCTGGAGGGTTAGTAACAACAGCTTGCTTTACAACGATATCATCAATATATAGCGCTCCTGTAGAAGTTCCTGATCTTTGTAGCCATGTTCCTACACCATAAGTTTTGTTTGGGTCAAATGTTCCTGCAGGAATAGTAGCACTAAGATTCGCACAAGTTGTAATGGCACCAGAAGTCAAAGCAACACCAGAACCAACAGTGTAGATTGTCCAGTTGTTAGAGCTTTCGTTAAATAAAGCATACATTACATAAAGTGTTCCTGTAAGACCAGCGGCCTTTTTATAATTGAAGCTTACTGTAAGAGCCTGACCATTATTGGTCTGCCCATAAAGGTCACCAACCTCCAATAGATCTGCCATCCATCCGGTTTGGGTTACTGTAGAGCTATACGTTAAAGATCCAGAAGAACTTGCACTGCAAAAATTAGTTGTGTTTAAAGCACCACCTCCAAAATGGCTAAATCCCGTAAGATCTGTTTCGAAATCTTGGGAAAAGTCTAATTGAGCGTTGACCCCGATACCTAACGCCAAGAGACAAGAAAATAGAATTTTTTTCATAATATTATAAATTTATCAAATTTAATACGAATATAAAGTTTTTTTTTAATTATTAAAAGGATATTAATATTAAAATTTAAATAGTGATAGTGAAACAAAAAAGCCACCTCTGTAAAAGAAGTGGCTAGATAATTTAATTAAGTTTCAAATTATTTTTTAATGGCTTTGAAAGTTTTCACGCTTCCGTCTTCCATCTTAAGATTTACGATATATAATCCTTCTTTAAGATTAGATAAGTTGATTTCTGCAGCTGGCTCCAGAGATTTAACCGCTCTTCCAGACATATCATTTACAGTAATTGACTTAACGCCTTTTACATCAGATATTTTCAAGATGTCTTTGAATGGATTAGGATATACAGAAATATCAGCTTTATTAAGGTCAGATACCGCTAGGAATGATTTATAATTAATAGTGTAGTCTTCTACTTGTCCATTACTTAAATCCGTACAAGCTGTCGTTAATGGTAAGTTAATAGCAGTACCAGTAAAATTGTATTTAACTCTTAGTCTTTTTTGACCTAATGTAGCTCCAGTAGGTATAGCTAGGTTGCCAGAAAGAGTTGCTTTTCCATTGGTCACAGTCGTTGTTCTTAACATGGTGGCTGTAGTATTGAAATAGGATTCACCTGCATCCAGGAAGTCTCCATCCTCGTTCCAGTCGATGAATACCGAAGCACCCCAACCATTATTTGCAATTCCAATTCCTGTCACACTAAAAGGTATTGTGGTTAAATTATTTTTAACTTCAATTGCAGTACCTGTGAAACTTTCATTTGTAGCAAAACTTCCAAATGTTGTAGCAGTAGTATCAGAATCATTAGTTACCCCATTTAATGTGAAAGAAGTAATTGGTGTTATCTGAGTTGGAGTACTAGAGGTGAATGGGCCACAGTACGGTGCATATGGATTAGATCCTGTTGTAAAAGATGTTTCAACACAGCCTGTTGCGTCACCAATATCATTCACAGGTACTACTTTATAATAATAGGTAGTATTAGCATTCAACGGAGGATTGTTTGTAAGTGTTGCCCCAGAAGAAGCTGTTACACCATTAAGTACTTCATTTCCACCTGGAGTAGTTCCTAAGTATAATTTATAGGAAGTTGCGCCACTTGCATCAGGCCAAGTAAATGTAGTTCTTACATTCACATCTGTTGCGCCATTAGCAGGTGCTGTTGGGGTTGTACAAGAAGGAACCGTTGATGGTACTGTATCATTTACAACAGAATCAAACATCAGATACCATTGATCCGTATCAACTGCGTGAAAACCAACATAAACCGTTTGTCCCACATAAGGTGTGAGGTCTAAAGTGACTTTTGTCCAAGCTGCAGGTGCTTTTGAAGTAGCTTTTAGAGTGGTTGTAAACGCAGCTGCTGTAGGAGTAGTAGTTGATAGCATTACGTTGTAATTTTCCGTATATGAGGAACTATAACTTGCAACATAATATGATAACCTATCATTTACACCAGCTTGTACAGTAATGGCTGGTGTTACTAAATAGTCATCATGCGCTGCAGCGTTATATACAATTCTGGCAACGTTGGATCCGGATTGCGCAGCTGTTACTGATCCGCCTGCAGGAACTGTTCCAAATAAAAAGCCATTAGGGTCTCCGCCATTGATCACAGTCCACCCAGCTGGTGTGGTAGTGCCTGCGTCAAAATTTTGTACGAACTGAGCATTAGCAAAGATTCCCAAAGCTAGAAAGCTTGAAAGTAGAATTTTTTTCATAATTATTTTAATTTTAAAAATCCTTCAAATATAATAAGTACTTTTCAATTAAACAATTAAAAATTTGAATAATTTTTAATTCAAATTTTATTTTAATTTGGGGATATTTTATTGGTAAATTAATTTATAATAAAAAATCCAACTAAATTTAAAATTTAATTGGATTTGTAAAGCTATAAGAGGCTATTTATTTGTTTAATTCAAAAAAACCTCATAATTATTAATTTGATGAATCACTTCCAAAAGATTTTCATTGATATTGATCTTATGCTGCATAGAAACCACCTCTAAAACAGATTCGTCTTCCGGATTTTTGATAAAAAAATTAAGTTTTTGCTCTCCTTGATTTTGAATGATGTTTTCTTTGAAAAACTCAATATCAGATTGTCGCAATGAATCTAGTAGAACAACAACAGACAAGCTTTTAGCAAATTTTTCGAATGCTTCTTTCAGTTCCAAAACTTCATTCACATTCACGAAAACACGTCCATCTTTTCCTTGAGAATATTTGATTTTCATAATGACGAATCGTTGAACTTCTAGTTTATCTTTCAATTTCATATAATCTCTATCGCCCAACCGGAAAGAGTAGGAGCCTGTATAATCTTCCAACATCACAAAAGCAACTTTTTCTCCGCTTCGGAAACCATCTGTCACACGATATTCAGTAATTAGTCCTGCAACAGTATATTCTTTTGTATTGTCTTTTTCATTCATTTTGTCTTTCCAGCTTTTCTTTTCCTCAAACAATTCTGCTGTTTTTGGTGGGAAAGCCAAGTCTTTGAATGCTTCTACTTCTTCCAAATTCAGGAAGTTAAAGTTTCCTTTTGGCTCTGCTTTTTTTGTAGATTCTTCGATGATTTCGTCCTCCAATCCAGAATCATCAGAAACTAAAATGTCAGGAACTTCGTCATCGGGAGAACTGTCTTTTTCTAAAATTGGAGTCACTTCTTCCAAAACGATTTCTTCTTTCTTCTCTTCCAGAACGGTTTTTTTAGATAGTACGCCTTGCAAAAATTGAAATTGATATTTGAACTCGTCTAGCGGATGAGCAGAGAGATAAAACCCGATGATTTCTTTTTCCTTATTCAGTTTGTGCATATTAGGCCATTCTGCGCAAGGCAATAATTTGGGCTGTTCTATTTTTACCTCGTCTGCAAAATCTGCAAAAAGCGAATTTTCCATTTCGTTTTTACTCTCCTGAAAACTTTGCCCATAGCGCAATAGTCTTTCCAAATTGGTTCTTCCGGCTGTGTCTGTATCAAAATATTGCCCGCGGTGATAAGAATCCAATTCATCAAATGCACCAGCAATGACCAAACTTTCCGCCACTCTTTTATTGACTTGAGAAGAAGGAACACGCTCAAAAAACTCATAAATCGTTTTGAATCTTCCGTTTTGTCTTTCTTTGGTGATGGCCTCACTTGGACCTTCGCCAATTCCTTTGATTGCGCCCAAACCAAAACGAATTTGCCCTTTCTCATTTACAGAGAATTTATATTGAGATTCATTCACGTCTGGACCCAAAACATCTACACCAATTGCTTTACAATCTTCCATAAACATAGTGATAGAAGCAGTATTGTTGATGTTGTTGCTCATCACACTGGCCATATATTCTGCAGGATAATTGGCTTTTAGGTAAGCAGTTTGATACGCAATCCACGCATAACAAGTAGAGTGGGATTTGTTAAAAGCATATTCTGCAAACGCTTTCCAGTCATTCCAGATTTTTTCTAATCTATCCTCGTCCAGATTATTTTTTCGTCCGCCTTCTATAAATTTCGGATACATTTTGTTGAGGACGTCAATCTGCTTTTTACCCATCGCTTTTCTCAGCGTATCGGCCTCACCTTTAGTAAAGTTGGCGAGTTTCTGAGACAAGAGCATTACCTGCTCCTGATACACTGTGATGCCATAAGTTTCTTCCAGATATTCTTGCGTTTCCGGTAAATCATAGATAATTTCTTCTGTTCCGTGTTTCCTGTTGATGAAATTCGGGATGTACTTAATTGGGCCGGGTCGGTACAGCGCATTCATTGCAATAAGGTCAGCAAAAACTGTTGGTTTCAGCTCACGCATATATTTTTGCATTCCCGGACTTTCGTATTGGAAAATTCCGATAGTTCGCCCTTCTTTAAATAACTGATACGTTTTAGCATCATCCAGCGGAATAGCATCGGGGTCAATATCGATGCCGTGGCGTTCTTTGACCAGTTTAACGGCATCTTTAATAATCGTTAAAGTTCTCAGACCTAGAAAGTCCATTTTTAGCAGACCTGCGCTTTCCGCAACAGAGTTGTCGAACTGGGAAACCAAAATCTCTGCATCTTTCGCAGCTATGGTAATTGGAACCAAATTGCTTACAGGTTCCGGCGTAATAATTACACCACAAGCGTGGATTCCGGTATTTCGGATACAGCCTTCCATCTTTTTGGCGCTGTCCAACACAGAAAATCTAGAATCGCTTTCGTTGTTCAGGATGGCTTTCATTTCATCCACCAGTTGTTGTTCTTCCGGTTTTAGTTTATCGTATTTTGATAAAGCCTTGGCGATATTCATACCAGGTGTAGATGGGATAAGCTTTGCAATCATATTGGTTTCCGGAATAGAAACATCCAAAACTCTTCCTGCGTCTTTGATTGCAGATTTTCCTCCTAAAACAGAATAAGTGATAATTTGCGCCACCTGATCCTGTCCATATTTGTCCACTACCCATTTGATAATTTTATCACGACCTTCATCATCAAAATCGATATCGATATCGGGCATAGAAACCCTTTCCGGATTTAGGAATCTCTCGAAAAGTAAATCGTATTTAATGGGGTCCACATTGGTAATTCCAATACAATAAGCAACTGCAGAACCTGCAGCAGATCCACGGCCGGGACCAACCCAAACGCCCATATTTCTTGCCTCATTACAAAAATCCTGAACAATCAAAAAGTAGCCGGGATAGCCTGTGTTTGCAATTACATCCAGCTCAAAATCAAGGCGTTCTTTTATTTCTGGCGTAATCCCTGTTTCTGTGTAACGTTTTTTTGCACCTTCGTATGTAAGGAACGTAAGATATGCCATTTCGCCACGTTTTCCGCCGTCTAAATCATCTTCCGGATGGATGAATTCTTGTGGGATATCAAATTTTGGTAGCAACACATCACGCTTTAGAGTATAAGGTGTGAATTTTGCAAAAAACTCTTCATAAGCTTCGAATGCATCAGGATAAGCAAGGAAAGTTTCTTTTAATTCATTTGCGTTTTTGATGTAATATTCACTGGTTGTGAGTCCTTTTCTTTTCCCGAATCCTTTACCAACAGGTGTCGATAATTTCTCACCATCTTTGATACAGCTCAAAATATCCTGGATGTTCGCATCGCTTTTATTGGTGTAAAATGTTTCGTTTTGAGCAAGGATTTTTACATTATACTTATCTGCAAATTGCAGTAACACTTCATTCAAATGTTCTTCTTCTGGCAGTTTATGATTCTGGATCTGAACATAGAAATCGTCTCCAAATGTATTTTTCCACCACTGGAATAATTCTTCACCACGCTGTTCACCAATGTTTAGAATAGTGCTCGGAATATCCCCAAAAATCCCAGAAGTGAGAGCGATTACACCTTCTTTATATTGCGCGATCAGTTCTCTGCTGATCCTTGGAACGCCGAAATAAAAACCTTTTTGGAAACCAATACTTGATAGTTTTACAAGATTTTTATAACCATTAAAATCCTTGGCCAAAAGCACAACTTGTGTTCTCCTGTCTGGATCATCCTTGGTAAATTGTTTCTGCTCGTAGCGGTCAGAAATATAAAATTCGCAACCAACAATGGGAATCAGCGGATTGGCATTGGGTTCTTCTTCATCGAACTCCTCGCCTTTTTCCTCAGCTTCCTGTTTTTTAGTAAGGTAGTCTTTATATTTTCTACTGATGTCGGAATTGGCACTTTCTACTGCAGATACAAATTTAAATGCGCCCATCATATTGCCCAGATCTACCATTCCTACGGCAGGGAAATTATCCTGTTTGGCTTTGCTGATGAGGTCATTGATATTCGTGGTGGCGGTGAGTGTAGAGAATACAGTGTGGTTGTCGAAATGGAAATATTTTCCCAGATCAATTTCGTCCACACTGCCAAAGTCGGTTTGTTTTTTCTTATTGTTGAAGCTGGCAACCTGTCTTCTAATGACAATTCCGAACGGTTTTATAGGATTTGGGTTGGCAGCCTGATATTCTTTTAATTTATCCTCAGTGATTTTCAGAACATCTGCAGGAATTACACCAATTCTCATCATCTCGAAAAAAACTTGCGCCGTTGCATTTACATCGGCGGCGGCATTATGCGCTTCCTCAAATTTGTGACGGTATAATTTTTCGTAGAGCTCTTCCAGTTTTGGCGATTTATATCTTCCGCCACGTCCGCCTTCTAGTCTACAGTAATCTGTTCCCAAAATCATCGTGTCGGCTTTCGGTTTTTCCTGTAAATTATCCGAGATGTTTTTCCGCAGAAATTCGGCACCAACAATATTATAATCAAATTCTACATTATGACCGGAAACGACGCTCACTTTTTTCAGAACCTGAGAAAATTCTTCCAAAACTTCTTCCAGATCGCGGCCTTCTTCTTGGGCGATTTTTGTCGTTATTCCATGGATTCTGGCAGCGTTGAAAGGAATATCATAACCTTCCGGATTTATGATATAGTCCTGATTTTCTATAAGATTTCCATCTTCATCGTGTAATTGCCATGCAATCTGAACCATTCTGGGCCAGTTGTCGGAATCGGAAAGTGGTGCGTTGAAATTTTTGGGTAAACCTGTGGTTTCGGTATCGAAAACTAAATACATCTGCATTAGAAATTTGTGTAAAGTTACAGTTTTGAAAGACAAAAAAAAAGTCTATAAATATTAATGAGATTAATAGTGTTAAAAAGATTATAAGTTGCTGAATGATTGATTATCTTTGCAAAAAATAGCTCCGATGACAAAAGTTTTATTCAGTGTAAGTTTTTTATTTTCATTGTATTACATCAATGGTCAGGATCGTAAACTGAAAGAAGAGTTTACCTTACAGCGTATTTCAAATGAGAAAAAGTTAGATCAATTCCTTCCGACAACTTCCAAGCATTATTCTGATAAATCAGCTGAGGATCTTAAGAAAAATCTGGCCGGTTTTGCAGGTGAGATTCCACTTTTTTATTCCATTGAAGAGACCAGTGCCAACGCTACCGCTAACGTAGATGAGCTACAGGCAGGGACAGTTTCAGGGGTGTCTGCTGTGACGGGAAACGGTATCAAAATCACTATTTTCGATGCTGGACGTATTCAAGATACGCACGAGCAATTTGCAACTAACAGAGCTGTAAACAAGGAGGCAACAACTCAATCAAAACATTATCACGGAACGAATGTAAATAGTCTTTTAATTGGAAACGGACTAGCCACAGGAAATTTCACACAAAGCAGTGTTTCCTATCCCAAAGCCAATGCAAAAGGGATACTTCCGCAGGCTACTACAGATAATTATATGTTTGGAGCAACGACCATCAACGGTACTGTTCAGAATAATTATGAAAAGCTGGCCAGTCTGCTAGATCTTAATATCTCGAACCACTCTTATGGAATCAATTCCGGATGGAGTAAACCGGGAACTGCTAATACTTACTATTGGTACGGCAACTATGATCTTAATCATCAGGATACTTATGCGGGAGCTTATGGTGTGCAAGATTATAATTTTGATAAAATTGTTTATTCTCAGCCCCAACAGATCATTGTGAAATCTACAGGGAATTACTATGGCGTAGGACCTAACGCAAGCTCTGTAAAATACAGATATAGCACAACTATAAATGATTGGGTTGCTTTCGGAGCCAATGATGAAGTGCCGCCGGCGAATTGCAGCCAAGGTAATAATTGTATCTATTTTGGCTCATTAGCAAAAAATATTATCACAGTGGGTGCTGTTAATCAGCTGACTACGCCAGATTTAAAATATACTCAGGCTTCTGATGTGGTAAAAGGAAGCTTCAGCAGTGCCGGTCCTAGAAAAGATGGTGCAGTGAAACCTGATCTCACAGCCGTTGGTGTAGATATGATTATGGCAAACTACATAACATCCAATCCTAGTGCTACCAATCTGTATGTACTAAATTATGGGACATCTTATGCTGCGCCAATTGTAACCGGAATTGCAGGTGCATTGACCCAAATTCAAAGAAATATATCCGGAAACAGTTCCTTTATTTTTAAAGCAGATGAGATGAAGGCTTTATTAACGCATACCGCTAACGAGGCTGGAAGACCAGGCCCAGATGTGTGGTATGGTTGGGGCTTGGTAGACGCCAAAAAGGCGGCTCAGGTTTTAGTTAATAGGCTAAATGAAGATGCTTACCTGGAAAAAAATAATCTCCAATCCGGTATTAAATTTATAAAAGAAGTCAAAGCTTCTGGAAATGAACCTCTCAAAGTCAGTGTTTCTTGGGTAGATCCTGCAATTGCGTATTTTACTAATGATACAGATCTTCAGCAGAATAATAGTTCCAGATTGGTTAATGACTTGGATGTGAGAGTAATTGATGAAGCTAGCGGTACTGTTTATTATCCGTGGAGACTTGACATTTCGAATCCTAATGCCAATGCCACAAAAGGCGATAACTCGGTAGATAATGTAGAACAGATTGTGATTGATAACCCAACCGCAAACGGATTGTACAGAATTGAAGTTACTAATAAGAATCCGCTTGTAAATCAGGACGGAAATGCTGCAACACAGGATTTTGCTTTGGTTGCCACCGGAACTAAGAAAATAACAATGGCTGCTGCTGACATCACAAAAGATGAAGTAAAAGTTTTCCCTACAAAAACGAAGGACATTATAAACGTAAACCTTCAGAATAATCCGGAAAGAATTGCGCTGTTTGATATGAATGGTAAAATGATTTTCGAAAGTATAAATAATGCTAAATCTCAGATTTTAAGTCTTGCTCAATATCCAAAAGGTCTTTATATAGTGACGATTAAAACAAAATCCGGAATTATAGCTAAGAAAGTTATCAAGGAATAATCCAGCCGGATTTTATAAAAACAAGAGCCTCGCAAAATATTTTTCGAGGCTCTAATTTTTTATTGAAAATAGTCTTACATTCTGTTTACAGTACCAATTCCAAGTAATGATAACCCTTTTTTAATGGTTTTTCCTGTTAGAACAGATAACTGAAGACGGAACTGTTTCGCGTTCTCATCATCCTGATTCAGGATTGGATTATTTTGGTAGAATGAATTGTAAGTTTTTACCAATTCATAAACATAATTCGCAACCAGAGCCGGACTTAGAGATTCTGCAGCTTTGTTTACTACATCTTTGAATTCGGATAAAAGCATAATCAAATCCTTTTCACTGTCGTTTGGAAGATAGGAATCTGTTAATTGTTTTGTTTCAAAGCCAGCTTTATCCAATAGTGACTGGATTCTCGCATAAGTATATTGAATAAAAGGTCCCGTATTTCCATTAAAATCAATACTTTCCGCAGGATTGAAAAGCATTTTTTTCTTCGGGTCAACTTTCAAAATGAAATATTTCAAAGCACCTAATCCAACGGTTTCATAAGAACTCTCTTTCTCCTCATCGCTCAAACTCTCCAACTTACCAAGTTCCTGAGATTTTTCCTTTGCAGTCTGATACATTTCCTGAACCAAATCATCGGCATCAACCACAGTTCCTTCACGCGATTTCATTTTTCCTTCCGGCAATTCTACCATTCCGTAAGATAAATGGAAGAGTTGGTCAGCCCATTCATAACCCAATTTTTTTAGGATTTTGAAAAGCACTTGGAAGTGATAATCTTGCTCATTTCCAACAGTGTAAATCAACTTTTGAATATCATTCTTTTTGAAACGCTCCACAGCAGTTCCCAAATCCTGAGTCATATAAACCGAAGTTCCGTCAGACCGCAGCAATAGTTTTTGGTCAAGGCCTTCGTCTGTCAGGTCACACCAAACAGAACCGTCATCTTTTTTGTAAAGAATCCCGTCTGCCAAACCTTTCTGAATCAAATCTTTTCCAAGAATATAAGTATTGCTTTCGTATTGAACTTGGTCAAAATTAACACCTAATCTGGAGTAAGTTTGATTAAATCCTGCATAAACCCATTCATTCATCATTTCCCAAAGTTTACGAACTTCTGGGTCGTTTTGTTCCCATTTCAAAAGCATTTCCTGAGCTTCAATGATAGATGGTGCTTGCTTTTTCGCAGTTTCCTCATCTATTCCGTCAGCAACCATTGCCTTGATTTCGGATTTATATAATTTATCGAATTCTACATAATAGTTTCCGACCAATTTATCGCCTTTCAAACCAGTAGATTCCGGAGTTGCTCCGTTCCCAAATTTTTCCCAAGCCAACATCGATTTGCAGATATGGATTCCACGGTCGTTGATGATTTGAGATTTGATGACATTGTAACCATCCGCTTTCAGAATTTCGGCAACAGAAAAACCGAGAAGATTATTTCTGATGTGTCCCAAATGAAGCGGTTTGTTGGTGTTTGGCGAAGAATATTCCACCATTACCGTTTGATTTTTCGGCTTTACATTATCAAAATCCTTACTTATTTCTGATAATTGCTCAGCGAATAATTGGTCTTTAATTTTTAGGTTAAGAAAACCTTTTACCACATTGAAGTTTTCAACAAAATCGATTTGATTTTTTACCTCTTCGCCCAATTCGTTTCCAATAATATCCGGACTTTTTTTCGCCTGTTTTACCAAAGGGAAAATGACGATTGTGAAATCTCCCTCAAACTCGGTTTTATTTTTCTGGACTTCCAGCGTTACGGCTTCTATACCGTAGAGTTTAGCGATGATTTCGGATATTTTTGACTGTATATTTTGTTTAATATTCATTTCGAAATTTTGTGATGCAAATTTAAAAATTTAAAATAGGTTTTGAAATAATTTATCAACCACATAGTTTTATAAAATATTTTAAATAGAATCCTATTTTAACTTTATTAATAAAAATTTTTCTATGTGTCTATGTGGTTTTCACTAATCTTTGGTTTTAATTAGCCAGAGCTTTCCTCTTGCTCAACCTCAAAAATCTAATCACTAAAAGAATCGCTGAAATTGTTAGTCCAATTCCCAAAGCAATCCACATCCCGAAAGCACCCATTTTCATCGTCACACAAAGAAAATAACCAACCGGAATTGTGAAAACCCAATAAGCTAAGAATGTAATCACACTAGGTATTTTCACATCTTGGATTCCTCTCAGACATCCTAAAGCTGTAACTTGGATTCCGTCTGATAACTGAAAAAGCGCCGCAATAATCATTAGTTTTGATGCTAAGTTGATTACCATAACATCACTTTCTTTTGTGAAAAAGTGAGGTAAAACATTTCTGAAAAGGATAAACATCAATCCACAGAATCCCATATAAATCAAGGTTAATTTGAAATTATTAATCCCGATTTTTCTCAATCCGTCAAAGTCTTTCATTCCCATTTTATTTCCAATCATTACAGTAGAAGCCACACTGAAACCAATACAGAGGTTGAATGTAAACGAAGCCATGGATAACGCAATCTGATGCGAAGCAATATCGGTCGAACTGATTAATCCACATATAAAAGCAGCTGCTGCAAAAGCTGTAACTTCAAAGAACATTTGCATTGCAGTTGGAAATCCCAGTTTTATCATTTTGGAAAACATCTCTTTACTGAATTCTGAAATATTCAATGAAAATTCTTTGATATAACGTCTAGTTTTTGGCTCTTTTACCAAGACAAAATACAGGAACACGACCATGAAAATTCTGGCAATCAAAGTTGCTAAAGCAGAACCCTGAACACCCATTGCCGGTAATCCAAAAAGCCCTTTGATGAAAACATAATTCAAAGCGATGTTAATCACGTTCGCAATAATCGTAGCTTTTGTTACACCGATTGTAAATGCCAAGCCTTCCGAAACTTCTCTCAAGGTCTGGAACATCATAAACGGCATCATTGTAAATGCCATTATGCTGAGGAAACTTATTGTGTTTGGGATGATTTCTTTTGGTTGATCCATATGATAAATCAAAGGTAAAGCCGCTAACAGAATAATCATCAGCAATGTTCCGATTCCCAGATTAATCACAAATCCGTGTCTGAAAACTGAGTTAATCACATCGTGCTTCTTTTGAGAATTTGCTTCTGAAACCAAAGGTGGAATCGCAAAAGAAAAGCCTAAAGCGAATACGAAAATTGAGAAAAATAAAGCATTACCAAGTGATACAGAAGCCAAAGCCTGAGCGCCAAGAAGTTTTCCAACGATAATGTTATCGAACAGGTTTACAGAAACCTGTCCCACTTGTGTCAGCATTACAGGAAGAGCCAGTTTTAAAGATTCCTGCGTGTATTGTTTATTTAAAAATCGCATTGTTTTTTAATTTAATCTATTCAATAAAAAATCATAATAGCAGATTTTTCATTTTATTAAAAAAAAACCGTCTCGTGGCAAAGAACGAGACGGTTAAATATTTTACTTATTTAATCTCATTTCTTAACAAAATTAGCAACGTCATCAGCAGTCACAGGATCTGCACCTAAGATTATTAATCTTTCCACTACGTTTCTAAGTTCTCGGATGTTTCCAGTCCAGTCAAATTGTTGTAAAGCTTTGATGGATTTTTCATCAAACTTTTTAGGAGAACTGCCGTTTTCATTAGCAATTACTTGCGTAAAATAGTCTACTAACAAAGGGATATCTTCTCTTCTGTCATTAAGTGACGGCACACTGATTTCAATCACAGAAAGCCTGTGGAACAAATCTTCACGGAATTTTCCAGCTTCTATTTCTTTATTCAGATTTTTATTCGTCGCTGCAATCACACGGACATCCACTTTGATTTCCTTATCACTTCCGACTGGGGAAACTTTGCTTTCCTGCAATGCTCTTAGAACTTTTGCTTGGGCAACTAAACTCATATCTCCAATTTCATCCAAGAAAATCGTTCCGCCGTTGGCTTGCTCGAATTTACCGGATTTATCTTTTATAGCGCCTGTAAATGAGCCTTTTACGTGGCCGAACAATTCGCTTTCAATCAACTCAGAAGGAATTGCGGCACAGTTTACCTCTATCATTGGTCCTCGGGAACGTTCGCTTTGCGAATGAATGGCGTGTGCTACCAATTCTTTTCCTGCTCCGTTTGGTCCTGTAATCATAACTCTTGCATCCGATGGAGCGACTTTATCAATGATTTCCTGGATTCTTTTCAGTGCCGCAGAATTACCAATCATTTGGTATTTCTTGTTCACCTTTTTCTTAAGCTGATTGTTTTCCTGCTTCAGGTGCTTATTGTCCTTCTGAAGATTACCTTTGTCTAAGGCATTTTTCACACTTGTAATCAGCCTGTTGATGTCTATCGGCTTCGATATGAAATCATAGGCGCCTTCTTTCAGACATCTCACGGCTGTATCAATGTCGGCGTGACCGGAAATCATTAAGAATGTGGTGTCAGGCTTAACTTGCAAAGTTTGTTTCAGCAGTTCTGTTCCGGAAAGTTTAGGCATTTTGATATCGGAAATTACCAAAGCAAAATCTTCTTTTTCGATATATTTATAACCTTCCAGACCGTCTTCCGCAATCTCGAAATGGTAATCTGGTAACTCGTCTGATAAAATACTGTGTAGAACTCCCGATATTGCTTTTTCGTCTTCTACGATTAAGATTTTCTGCATAGGTTGCAAAGATAAGAATTTTTGTTTTCGTAAAACTGTATTATTACTATTGTTTTATCTTCAAAATGAAATTAGTGGTATTGAGAAACTAAAATTGAATGGGCAACCTGTGATGCAATAGTGATAGTAGCGGTTATCCTTTTTTTGCTTGGACAAAAGCTTTGGCAAAAAAGATATGAGCGAATAGCACGACCCGAGCCGAGGGAAAAGCGAAGGCGAGGGGATTGCCCTAATTTATTTTTAAAAGAGAAAAGATTATTCTATGATGATTTTTTTGCTGATTTGCTGATCTTCTACATAGAAAGTTCCCAGATAACTACCTTTTGGAAGACCGGAAATATCAACTCTGGTCTGATTTTCTGTTTTGCTGAGAACTCTGCCTTCAAAATCAGTAATTACAAAGCTGAAGCGTTGGGTTTTACTGTTTAGGAATTCGAGCTGGATAAAATCTTTTGCTGGATTTGGGTAGAATTTGAAACTTCCGGCAATTTGTTTCGGCGTGCAAGCGTCCAGATCTTGATTACCAGATGCAACGGCAAAATGCTGTACCGCTCCTGCGGTTCCTTTTGCTATATTGTAGATGTACACAGGATCCAGATTGGTATACTTATCATTTGCTGTATGGGCGTACGGTGTTTCGTTATATTCGAAAAGGCCGGTGATGATTTCTCCATTGGACTGAAAAGGCATATAATCCGAAGCGTATGCATAGCTTAGATTGGTTTTGAGAGGAGAATATAATTTGATGCAATTAATCAACTGTTGTGTGAAGGTGTTGGAAGCGGCATTGTTAGCACTTGGAGAATTGGATTCATCTCTTTCGCAGGTTACAGTGTCATTTGTCTGACCTTTTATACCGCCTACTTCATCAATATTAAGAACCAGTCGGATGTTCATCTTAGGGCTGGTGGCGTTTACCACACTGCTCACATAGTGAGCGGAGCCCAAAAGCCCTTGCTCCTCACCAGAAAAATTGATAAATTTGATAGAATATTCCATGGGTATATTTTTAAGAAGCCTTGCTGTTTCCAGAATGACGGATACACCGCTGCCATTATCATTGGTTCCGGTTCCTACAATGGTATCGTAATGACCACACACTATGATATAGATATTAGGATATTTTGTACCTTGTTTGGTGACGATGATGCTGGAAGTGGATTGTCCGTTGTATGTGAAATTATCTTTACTAATGTCATTTTCTGTATAGCCAAAAGACAGGTACTTATTTTTAAGCCACGTGTAAGCGTTGTTATTAGCCGTAGATCCTGTAGTCTTAACACCAAGTGCTTCAAATTCCTCAAGGTAAGTGTTGATGTTGCTTTGTGAAACAAGATTGCTCACATTCGCATATTCCTGATTGAATGTTTGGGAATTTGCTAAAAAACTGAGTAGAAATAAACTGAACACAAAACGTTTTCTCATTGCTTAATAAATAATCAGCAAATATAAAATAAAAAGGAGAAGACTTATAAAAATCTTCTCCTTTCGTTGTGAAAAACTATTACTAACTTAAAAACTAATTGGTTGCTTTTCTAACTTCTGCTTTTACATCTTCTGCTGCATCTTTTGTTTTTTCCCAAGCATCGTTAGCTGTGTCTTTTGTGCTTTCCCACGCTTTATCAGCAAAATCTTTGGTGTCTTCCCATGCATCAGCGAGGTTAGATTTTAGATTATCAAAAAATCCTTCTTTTGTTGGCTCCTCGTTCTTTCTTTTTTGCTCGTCAATATAATTTCTCGCTTTGTCAGCATATTCATTGACTTTGTCTTTTGCGGTATCAGCTGCATTTTCTAATGAATTTTCTGTTTTGTCCACAGCTTTTTCAGCATCATTGTAATTTTCATTTGGCGTACTCATAATATTTTGATTTTTGGGTTAATATTGAAAAATTTGATTTGATGCTTATCATTTATCCAATAAGGATGCCGTAAAGTCTTAACGAACGTTAATAAAACTATAAAATTTTACAAACAAAAAAGCAACCTCCAAATGAAAGTTGCTTATTAAACCTAATTTTATAATTTTTATTGGATAACTCTGTCAAGCACCCATTCAATCATCATTTTTTCTGATGCGTGGTGGTCACTTGCAAATTCGCCTCGTCTTCTGTTGGCGATTACACAATTTACCGTAATGGCTTTGTGACCCAATAATTTTGACAAGCCATAGATAGCAGATGTTTCCATTTCAAAGTTGGAAACACCAAGATCATTAAGCGTTTCCAAAAACTGATCGTCCAGTGCTTTCAACCTCAGCTGTCGACCCTGTGGTGCATAGAAGCCAGGGAAAGTTGCAGTGTTCCCTTTGTATTTTGCATCGGAGTATAATGCGCTAAGTTCTTCCGCCCAGTCTGCAAAGTAGAGCATCGGCTTGATTCTCTCGTAAGGAAACTTCTCGAGGAAATTTTTGCTGAATTCATTCTCAAACTGATAATCCTGATAGAAATGCAGCAATCCATCTAAGCCTACCACATTCTGAGTAACCAACATATTATTGACCTCTATATCAGGATTCACGCTGCCACAGGTTCCCATTCGGAATAGCTGTAAAGCTTTATGATCCTTTTTGAATTCTTTTTCTTTCAGGTCGATATTAACAAGTGCGTCGAGCTCATTCATCACAATATCAATATTCTCTGTTCCGATTCCCGTAGACATAACCGTAATTCGTTCGCCACGCAACTTTCCCGTGTGCGTATAGAATTCTCTCTTATTCTTTTTTATTTCGACGGTATCGAAGAAATTAGAAACTTTCGGAACTCTGTCTGGGTCGCCCACTAGAAGTACTTTGTCTGCAATGTCTTCTGGAAGCAGATTAAGGTGATAAACACTACCGTCATCGTTTAGAACCAATTCAGAAGCTGCTAGTTTGTTAATCATATATATTATTTTTAAATTTTAATTATCAATTATCAATTATATTGTTATCCTCCTACACGTTTGGTTTTGTAGCCCATATCTTTTAGGATGTTCATGATTTTATCCCGATTGTCACCTTGTATAATGATGACACCGTCTTTTTCTGACCCGCCAATCCCAAGTGTCGTTTTAATTTTTTTCGAAATCTCTTTCAGGCCTTCATCATCGCCTTCCCAACCTTCGATTAAGGTTACGGGTTTTCCATTTCGGCCTTTCTTCTCGAATTTGCATACAAGAGGTTCTTTTTGTTTGAAGCTTTCTTTCGGCATTTCAAAATCCTGTTCTTCGTGCTCTGGAAAAAGGTTTTTTAGTTGATCTCTTAAGTCCATTTTAATTTTTTAAAAAAGGGTCTTAAAGGTAAGAATATTTGTCGATTGGCAAAACATCCTGGAAATTATTGTTCGCCTGTTTTTTTTTGATTTAGAAAGAAGGGCTCTACGTTTAGTAACTGTATAGGCTCGCTAGATAATTTCTTTGTGATAAATGCGTAGTAACAATAGCATAGATCCTATATAGCATTTAAAACACCGATCGGAGTTGTATCGAACATATCCCAAAGGAAGTAAGGGATGCTACAGAATAAATTTTTATAAAAGAAGGAATATATGTCAATTATTAAAAAATAAGTTCAGGAATTCTGTCAATGCTTTTCCATTTCGTAAATTTGTTATAACAAAACAAAATCAACAATGTCAAAAAAAGCAATTCTCGCTATATTGGACGGATGGGGAATCGGGCAAAATCCCGCTGTTTCCGCCATTGCTCAGGCCAACACGCCTTTTATGGATTATGCCTTAAAAACATTCCCAAATACCACACTTGAAGCTAGTGGACTAGCGGTTGGACTACCAGCTGGACAAATGGGAAACTCGGAAGTAGGACATATGAATCTGGGTGCGGGTAGAGTCGTTTATCAGAATCTTGTAAAACTGAATATGGCGGTAGAAAATGGTAGCCTTGGAAAGGAAGCGGTCATTCAGCACGCTTTCGAATATGCCAAAGCTAATAACAAGAAGGTTCATTTCATCGGTCTGGTTTCGGATGGTGGTGTGCATTCGCATATCAAACATTTGAAAGGTCTTCTTACGGCAGCCCACGAATTTGGATTTACTGAAAATGTTTTCGTCCATGCTTTTACAGATGGCCGTGACTGTGATCCCAAATCGGGAAAAGGTTTTATTGAAGATTTGCTGAATCATATGAAAACCACAACAGGAAAACTGTCATCAGTCATAGGACGTTACTATGCGATGGACAGAGATAAACGTTGGGAGCGTGTGAAACTGGCGTATGACCTTCTGGCAAACGGTGTGGGTGCAGAAACCAAAGATTTCGTACAATCTATTCAGGATTCTTATAATCAGGATGTAACCGATGAGTTTATCAAACCGATTGTAGGTGTTCAGAATCATTTTCCGATTGCCAAAATCGAAGACCACGATGTGGTGATTTGTTTCAATTTCCGTACAGACAGGGGTCGTGAAATTACCGAAGTGCTTTCTCAGCAGGATTTCCCAGAGTATGGAATGAAAAAGCTGGATTTGTATTATGTTACCTTAACTAATTATGATAAAACCTTCCAGAATGTAAGAGTTGTTTTTGATGAGAATGTTCTTCAGAAAACAATGGGCGAGGTTCTGGAAAGTGCGGGAAAATCCCAAATTAGAATTGCGGAAACAGAGAAATATCCGCACGTTACTTTCTTTTTCTCTGGAGGTAGAGAAGCGGAATTTTTGAAGGAAAGACGTTTGCTTTGCCCAAGCCCGAAAGATGTAGCAACGTATGATCTTAAGCCGGAAATGTCAGCTTATGATATTACCAATGTTATTGTTCCGGAATTGGAAAAAGAATCTGCAGACTTTGTAGTTCTTAACTTTGCCAATACAGATATGGTTGGTCATACCGGCGTTTTCTCTGCAGCAGTAAAAGCGGCTGAAGTTGTAGATTCTTGTATTCAGAAAGTTGCTGAAACGGCTTATGAGCACGGTTATGCAGTTTTCATCTTGGCAGACCACGGAAACTCTGATGTGATGATAAATCCAGACGGAAGTCCAAACACCCAACATTCCACAAATTTGGTTCCTTTTATTGTAATGGATAAAGACCAATCCTGGGATCTTCAGCCTGGTAAACTGGGCGATGTGGCTCCTACGATCCTTAATGTAATGGGTGTAGATATTCCAGAAGAAATGACAGGAAATATTCTTGTAAATAAAAAAATCAATTAGCCCTATTAAAAATACAAAAGCCGATTATCATTATCGGCTTTTGTATATTAAGCCTTGTGATTATATTAAATCTTGCTTCGTTATGCGATGAATAATATTTTTTATTGTACATTTACTGCTTAAATTATTATTTTTTTGATGCAAGAGAAAGAGTTACAATTAGAAGTGATGAGAACATTGGAGCAAAATATGGACGAGTTCATCAGTTCATATCTTACCCCAATAGAAAAAATATGGCAACCTTCGGATTTTCTTCCGGATAGTTCTGGTGAGAATTTCAAAGAAGAAATCGAAGAACTGCAGACATTTGCCAGAGAGATGCCGTATGATCTTTTTGTAACACTTATAGGTGATTGCATTACAGAAGAGGCTTTGCCTACCTATGAATCTTGGCTGATGGGATTAGAAGGAGTAAATCAGGAAAACAAAACTGGCTGGACACAGTGGGTAAGAGCTTGGACCGCTGAAGAGAACCGCCACGGTGATCTTTTAGGAAAATATCTATACCTCTGCGGACGAGTGAATATGCGTGAGATGGAAATCACAACGCACCATTTGATCAATGATGGCTTTGACATCGGTACCAGCTCAGATCCATATAAAAATTTCGTCTATACCAGTTTTCAGGAAACAGCAACCAATATCTCTCACAGAAGAGTGGGAACATTGGCAAAACAATCGGGTAATAAAAAGCTGGCGCAGATGTGTGGTGTGATTGCTGCCGATGAAGCTAGACACGCTAAAGCTTATAAAGATTTTTCTGCAAGAATTTTTGAAATGGATGCCAGCGGAATGATGCTTGCGTTTGAAGATATGATGAGAAGAAAAATTGTAATGCCAGCGCATCTTCTGAGAGAATCGGGACAGAAAGCAGGCGAGCTTTGGGAGCATTTTTCTGATGCAGCACAACGTGCTATGGTTTACACAGGACAAGATTATATCAATATTCTGAAAGATCTTTTGGATGAGTGGAAAATTGAAGGTATGAAAAACCTGAATGACAAAGCAGAACGCGCAAGAGATTATCTGATGAGATTGCCGGAGAGATTGCAAAGGATATCGGACAGGATACCAGCACCACAGCTGCCTTACAGTTTCAAATGGGTTAAGAACTAATATAAATATAAGTGTACCAATGGGTGCACTTTTTTATTGTAAAATATTCTGGATTTCACTTTTCTTTATTTCGTATATTTGTACGTTTTAATGTTTATTGACAAACCAAATGATAAAAAGCAACAAAAAACTGGCAATCGATTTTGACGGAACCATCGTAGAAGATGCTTATCCGGGAATTGGGAAAGCCAAAACATTTGCATTCGAAACTTTAAAAAAACTTCAGGGCGAGGGTTACAGATTGATTCTTTGGACTTACCGCCACGGTAAATCTTTGGAAGACGCTGTAGAATTTTGCCGAAAAAACGGTTTGGAGTTTTACGCAGTTAATTCTAGTTTTGAAGGAGAGATTTTTGATTCAGAAACACAATCAAGAAAGATTGATGCGGATCTTTTCATTGATGACAGAAATCTTGGTGGATTCCCAGGTTGGGGCGAAATCTACCAAATCATCAATGAAAAAATAGAGTTCCAAGTGGCAGGGGGCGAGGTTCACGCTTACTCCAAAATGAAAAAAGAAAAGAAAAAAGGACTTTTTTGGTGATTTAGAAGAAACAAGAATAAAGGCAAAAGATTCAAGTATTACACTCGTATGAAAGAAAATGATTTACTTAACAGAACTTTTGTTTTTGGAGTCAATTGTTTGAAGTTTCTTAAGACATTGCCAAACTCTTATGAAATTAATGTTGTTAAAGTACAGCTTTCAAAATCTTCAACTTCTATAGGTGCTAATTATGAAGAGTCGCAAGCAGGTTCATCAAGAGCAGATTTTAGAAATAAAATTAGAATTGCTTTGAGAGAAGCTAGAGAAACCAATTACTGGCTTAGAATAATTAAAGAATTAGAAGTATCAGATAATGATAAGCTTTCTGGGCTTTTGCAAGAAAGTCTTGAAATTAAAAATATTCTTGGTGCTATTTTAAATAAAACAAAAGAAGATTGATTTAAAATTTATTCTTTTAACTTTAATCTTGATTCTTACATAAAGATATGATTCAACTCAAAAATATAGATGAGCTTCGATTGATGAAGCAAAGTGCAAGATTGGTTTCCCAGACTTTGGGAATGTTAGCTAAAGAAATTAAGCCGGGAGTTACAACGCTTCATCTTGATAAATTGGCTTACGATTTTATCAAAGACCACGGAGCGGAACCAGCGTTTCTTGGTTATGGCGGATTTCCAGCATCACTTTGTATCTCTCCAAATGAACAGGTTGTACACGGGATTCCAAACTCAGAACCGATAAAAGAAGGAACGATTCTTTCCGTAGATTGTGGTGTTTTCTGGAACGGATTTGTTGGTGACCACGCTTACACTTTTGAAGTTGGAGAAGTATCCGATGAGGTCAAAAAATTATTGAGAGTTACCAAAGAATCATTGTATAAAGGAATTGAACAGTGTGTAAGAGGAAAACGTGTAGGCGATATTTCTCACGCTATCCAAAGACATTGTGAGAAAGAAGGTTATGGCGTTGTTAGAGAATTGGTTGGTCACGGTGTCGGAAGACAAATGCACGAAGATCCACAAGTTCCAAACTACGGGAAACCAGGAAGCGGAAAAGTACTGAAAGACGGGATTTGCCTGGCTATAGAACCTATGATTAACCTTGGAACAGAAAAAGTGAAGTTTCATAATGATGGGTGGACGGTTACAACATTTGACAACCAGCCTTCTGCGCATTTTGAACATGATGTTTGTGTTTACAATGGTAAACCGGTTTTGCTGTCTACTTACGATTATATTTACGAAGCTCTAGGCATTAAATCTGATGAGGAGAAAGCTTTTCAGGTTGATTTTTAATTAAGCTAATCTCAATTTCCGATTTTGAAAAAAATTGCCAAATTCCTACTGAACGCGATTCCAAGACCAATGCTTATTAACCTGAGTATTTTTTTGCGTCCAGTAATTGTTTTGTTTTTCAAAGGAAATAATTTCACCGACCCAATTGATGGGAAATCTTATCGCAAGTTTCTGCCTTACGGTTATGGGAAGCAACGTCCTAATGCGTTGTCTCCCGGAACTTTATCCTTAGAAAGACACCGCCAGATGTGGCTTTATCTCCAAAACGAAACCAATTTTTTTACCCATAAATTAAAAGTTCTTCATATCGCACCAGAACAGGAATTTCTCAGAAAATTCAAAAAGATGAAGAATTTGGAGTACACCTCTGCTGATTTATTTTCGCCGATTGTGGATGTAAAAGCAGATATTGTGGATTTACCATTTGAAGATAATAGTTTTGATGTAATTATTTGTAATCACGTTTTGGAACATATTGTAGATGACAGAAAAGCGATGTCCGAACTTTACCGAGTGATGAAATCTGGAGGTTGGGGAATTGTTCAAGTTCCAATGAAAAACTCTCTGGAAAAAACTTACGAAGATTTTACAATAACAGACCCGAAAGAACGTCAAAAGCATTTTGGACAATACGACCACGTTCGTTGGTACGGAATGGATTATTTTGACCGTCTTAGAAGTGTTGGTTTTGACGCGGAAATCAATTTCTATTCTCAAAAATTCTCTGAGGCTGATATCAAAAGATTTGGTCTTAATAAAAATGAAATTCTTCCTTTGATTAGGAAACTCTGATTGTTTTCACTTACTATCCGTTAATTCAGTCAAACAAATGTTTGATTAGTATGTGTTAAATATTCTTTAAAATTATTTTTTAAAATATTGAATATCAGCAATAATAGTTTTTGTTGATTATATTTGATAGATTTTATTGTTATTTACATATCGTCTAAATTGTAGATAATTTCTAAATTTGAACGTTTGTTTGAAAGTAGATCTAAAAAATAAGTATTTATGAGGAATATCGCGCTAAGCATTTTTGTTGTTTTAAGTATTTTGACGGCTTGTTCTAAAGCCGAGAAAAAAGATGACAAAAAAGAATTGCCACCACAACCGTATCAGTATATCGTTGCGAAAACTGGACCTGCCGAAAATCTTACTCAATATCCAGCAAGGCTAGAGGGAATTCAGAATGTTGAGATTCGTCCCAAAATAGATGGTTTTGTAGAAAAGATTTTTGTGGACGAAGGCAGCCAGGTGAATAAAGGACAGCTGTTGTTCCTGATTAGAAATCCACAGTACGAACAATCTGTGCTAGCCGCACAAGCAACGGTAAATAGTGCAAGAGCGCAAGTGGCAACCGCCCAAATGCAGGTGACAAAAACCAAGCCGTTGGTTGATAAAAAAATCATCTCGGCTTACGAACTTCAAGCAGCAGAATTAGCACTCAAATCAGCAAAAGCAGCGTTGGCAGAAACTCAGGCTCAGCTAAGTAATGCCCAAGTAAACCAGGGTTATACTAAGATTTTCAGTCCTGTCAGTGGCGTTGTAGGAACGCTTCCTTTCAAAGCGGGAAGTTACATCAGCAGTGCTACATCACAGCCTCTAACTACAGTTTCAAACGTTTCAAAAATATTCGCTTATTTTTCAATTAATGAAAAACAACAGTTGGAATTCTTCAAACATTCCACAGGTTCTACAATTCAGGAAAAAATCAAGAATTCTCCTTTGGTAGATTTGGTTCTTTCTGACGGAAGCAAATACGACGAAAAGGGAAAAATCGAATCCATCAGTGGTTTGGTTGATCCTAACACGGGATCCTTCTCAATGCGTGCGACTTTCCCTAATCCAAACGGATTACTCAGAAGCGGCTACAGCGCAACAATACAGTTTCCTAACAACTTAGAAAATGTTATCATTATACCTCAATCAGCAACTTACGAGATGCAAGGGAAGGTTTTGGTTTACCTAATTGGCGCTGATAACAAAGTAAAATCTACAGAAATCAAAGTAGAAAGTCTTCCGGATGGATTGACTTATGCCGTGACATCAGGATTGAAAGCTGGCGATAAAGTGATTGTAGAAGGCATCGGACTTCTGAAAGATGATACGCAGGTGGTTCCAAAAGAAACGACTCTGCAAAACGTAATCGATAGAAAATAGTCTCCCCAATTATTATATTAATGTCAAAAGTGAGAATTTGAAACTTTCCATTTTGAGAGTCTTTTATCTTTCATCTTTTTTCTTTTAGTCTAAAAAATATGTTTAAAAAATTTATAGAACGTCCGGTATTGTCTACCGTAATTTCCATTATCATCGTTATTCTCGGTGTTTTGGGAATTGTGTCGCTTCCGGTCTCACAATATCCGGATATTGCACCGCCCACAGTAGTTGTGAGTGCAAGTTATCAAGGAGCCAATGCAGATGTTATCCTAAAAAGTGTCATTGTTCCGCTAGAAGAGCAGATTAATGGTGTGGAAGGGATGACTTATATGACTTCTACTGCAACCAATGATGGTTCGGGTTCGGTAACAATTTATTTCAAGCAAGGTGTTAATCCGGATATTGCTGCAGTAAACGTACAAAACAGAGTTTCCAGAGCAACACCTTTGTTGCCTGCGGATGTTACAAGAGCCGGAGTTACCACAACCAAAAGACAAAGTTCCAACGTATTGATTTTCTCACTTTACAGTGAGAATCCCAACTATGATATGACTTTCCTCCAAAACTACACCAATATCAACATTGTTCCTCAAATCAAAAGGGTAACTGGAGTTGGAGACGTGACGGTTTTTGGTACGAAAGATTACTCAATAAGAATTTGGTTGGATCCAAATAAAATGGCATCTTATGGACTTGTTCCTTCGGATATCAATACAGTTTTAGCTGAACAAAATATCGAAGCCGCTCCAGGTAGTTTAGGCGATGAAAGTAACGAAAGTTTCCGCTATACCTTAAAATATAAAGGAAGATTAACAGAAATTCCTGAATTTGATAATATTATTCTAAAAGCTACTGCCAACGGACAAATATTGAAATTGAAAGATGTTGCAAGAGTAGAATTAGGAGCACAAGATTATACAGGGACCAGTGTTACGGACGGTCATCCATCAATTGGTATGGCGGTTGCACAAACGGCGGGTTCTAATGCACAGGATGTAATTAACCAATCCATTGCGGTTTTAGATAAAGCTCAGGAATCTTTCCCAAAAGGTGTAAAATATGTAGCGTTGGTTAATGCCAATGATTTTTTGGATGCATCCATTGAGAAAGTAATCCATACCTTATTTGAAGCGTTTATATTAGTATTCATCGTAGTATTCTTATTTTTACAGGATTGGCGTTCGACCATGATTCCGGCGATTTCTGTTCCGGTAGCGATTGTCGGAACATTTTTCTTCCTGAGTATTTTCGGATTTACCATTAATTTATTGACGCTTTTTGCATTGATTCTAGCAGTAGGAATTGTGGTCGATGATGCAATCGTAGTTGTAGAAGCAGTCCACACCAAATTGGAACAAGGCGAGAAATCTCCATTAAGAGCATCTGTGAATGCAATGGACGAAATCAGTAGTGCGATTATCAGTATTACATTGGTAATGGCAGCGGTTTTCATTCCGGTAAGTTTTATCTCAGGTTCAGCTGGGGTTTTCTATAAACAATTTGGTTTAACATTAGCGATTTCGATTATATTATCCGCGGTTAATGCCTTGACGTTAAGTCCTGCTTTGTGTGCGATTTTCCTTAAACCTCATTCTCACGAAGAAAAGAAAAAGAATTTCTTACAGAGATTTTTTACCAATTTCAACATCATTTTCGATGCGATGGTAAGAAGATATTCTCGTGGGATTTTGTTTTTATTAAAGAAAAAATGGATGGCATTCGCAGGATTGGCTGTGTTTGCAGGAATTTTCGTTTGGTTAATGAATACGACTCCGAAATCCTTTGTTCCAAGTGAAGATATGGGAGGGATTTTTATGGATATTTCGCTTCCAATTGGTTCTAATGAAAACAGAACGAGAGAAGTTCTCGCCAAAGTTGAAAAAATTGTAGAAAAACAACCTGAAGTTTTACATATTTTCAAAGTTTCAGGAAGAGGGATGATTTCGGGAAGTGGTTCTAACAACGGGATGCTAATCGTAAAACTGAAGGACTGGAAAGACAGAACCAAAAAAGGTGAAGATTTGCAATCGTTCGTTGCGAAAATGTACAAAGAAACTGCTGGAATCAAAGATGCAAAATTGACTTTCTTCGGAAGACCAACGTTGCAAGGTTTTGGTAACGCTGCAGGTTTTGAGATGCAGATTCAGGATCAAAAAGGCGGAAGTATCGCCGATTTGACTAAAGTGACGAATGATTTCATCGATAAAATGAATCAACAGCCTGATATCCAAAGAACATTTACTTCTTTTAACCCGAATTATCCTCAATATATGATTGATATTGATATTCCTGCTGCAAAAGCTGCTGGATTCTCGGTTTCAGATATTTTGGGAACAATGCAAGGTTACTATGGAGGCGTTTATTCTTCAAATGTCAATTTGTTCGGTAAACAATACCGTGTGATTTATCAGGCACCTTTTGACCAAAGAGAAAATCTGGAGAGTTTCAATATGATTCAGGTTAGAAATTCTAGTGGAGAAATGGCTCCTTTGAATAGATTTATCACAGCAAAAAGAGTTTACGGACCTCAGGCAATCGGACGTTTCAATTTGTTTACAGCAATTTCTCTGAACGGAACACCAAATCCTGGTTTCTCTTCCGGAGACGCCATTGCTACAGTAGAAAGAGTAGCGAAGGAAACATTACCACAAGGTTATGGCTACGAATTCTCTGGATTAACGAGAGAGGAAGTTACAGCGGGAGGACAAACGGTTTACATCTTCATTTTGTGTTGTGTATTCGTTTATTTCCTTTTGGCGGCACAGTATGAGAGTTACATTTTACCATTTGCAGTAATGTTGTCTTTGCCGGTTGGTTTGGCTGGTGTTATGATGTTCAGTGCGTGGATTGGAGGTTCTAATAATATTTATACTCAGATTTCGCTAATTATGTTGATTGGACTCTTGGCGAAGAATGCGATTTTGATTGTAGAATTTGCGCTTGATGCTAGGAAGAAAGGTTACAGTATTGCTCACGCTGCAATCAGTGGAGCTAAGCAGAGACTTCGTCCGATTTTGATGACATCATTTGCATTCATTTTCGGGTTGATTCCATTAGCGATTTCAACTGGAGCGGGAGCTGTAGGTAACCAATCGATTGGTATCGGAGCCATTGGAGGGATGTTATTCGGAACTATTTTTGGAGTCTTTTTTATTCCGATTTTGTTTGCAGTATTTATGTATTTGCAAGAAAAAGTGAGCAGCAAAAAAGTATCTGATAAATACGAAGGAGAACTTAGCGAATAACCAAAATTTGAGAAAAATGAAATTAAAAAATCTAATCATATTAGCTGTTGTTGCGGGTTTCTTTTATTCGTGTAAAGTCACGGATACTTACAAGAGTCCGGATATCGAGCAAAGTCGTCAAGACAACCTCTTTCGACAAAAAACTAATAACGATAGTACTTCTGTGGCCAACATTGCGTGGAATCAAATTTTCACCGATGATAAACTTCAGAATATCATTAATAAAACCATTCAGAATAATCTTGACCTGAAGGTTGCTATTGCCAGGATTCAGGAAGCGGATGCCGTTTTCAAACAATCCAAATTACAGAATCTCCCAAGTCTGGATGGTGTTGCTTCTGTTACGGAAACTAAAAATAGTGGCGCTGCTCAGGCAAACACTTTTGTAATGCCGGATTTAATGAATTATCGATTGGGGATTTCAACAGGTTGGGAAGTTGATGTTTGGGGAAGAATCAAATCTCTGAAAAGATCAGCTTATGCCGGATTTCTTCAGACAGATGCAGCGAAAAGAGCAATTCAAACTCAAATGGTTGCACAAGCTGCAACTTTATATTACCAGTTGATTTCTTTGGATAAGCAATTAGAAATCACAAAACAAACAATAGAACTTCGTAAGAAAGATGTAGAATCTGTTCAGTTGTTGATGGATGCGGCTTATTTAACGGGTGCAGATGTCGAACAAAGCAAAGCAAACCTTTATTCGGCGCAATTGTCGGTTCCGGATTTGGAATTACAGATTCAGCAGGCGGAAAATTCTTTGAATATTTTAATGAATGATAATCCTCAAAAGATTGAAAGAAATTCTATCGATTCTCAGGTTATTTACAGCGATTTGAAAACCGGAGTTCCTGCTTCCTTACTGAAAAATCGTCCGGATGTTCAGGCTGCGGAATTATCTTTTCGCCAGGCATTCGAAAATAAAAATATGGCGATGGCGCAGGTTTATCCTACAATTAGTATTACAGGAACTTTGGGATTATCTACAAGATTACTGGAAAATTTCTTTACTAATTATTTGTTTTATACGCTTGGTGGAACTGTAACGCAGAATATCTTCCAAATGGGAAATAGAAAAGCTCAGGTCAAAATAATGGAAGCTCGTAAAATGCAGGCTTATTATACATTCGAAAAGACTTTGCTCACCGCAGGTTCCGAAGTTTCAAACTCATTATTATCTTATCAAAAAGCTAAAGAAAAGGAAATGACAAGACAACTTCAAATCCAATCTTTGGAAAAGGCTGTTGAATTCAATAAAGAGTTGTTAACTTATTCGTCTAATGTTAATTATGTGAATGTGTTAACGTCAGAACAATCATTATTAGCCGCAAAATTAGCTGGAGTGAATGATAAACTTCAACAATTACAAGCCGTTACCGAATTCTACAGAGCACTTGGAGGCGGACAATTTTAGACACTAAATTTTTTTTACTATACTTGAAAACCCGGCAATTTTGTTGGGTTTTTGTTATTGTCCAAAATTATAAATTCATAAAACATTAAATTTGTGGGATGACAGCTTTAGAACAATTCGGGGTTGAGATTTTTACTCAGGAAACTATTAACCAAAGAATCGCGACAGACAAACCTTTTCGCCCCGATAATCCTGCGTTTTTATTTATCAAAAGCGGAACAATAAAACTTCGCCAACATCTTAGTGATCTTGAATTGAACGCCAATACTTTTATAGTAACAGACCCACAAACAGTATATGAGTTGATTTCCATCAGCGATAATTTCCAGTCGAGGATGGTTTCCTATAAACGTGAATTTATTTCTGCACTATCTCTGAAATTCAATAGATTAATTACGTATAGGTATTTTCGACAGCAGATGAATGTGGGTGTTCCTTTTTCTAAGGATGAATTAGATGTGGTTTGGAAAAGTGTCAATTTCCTGAAATATATTCTCGATTCTGAAACCGAGATGACCTACAAAAAAGAGATTGTGGAACATCTTTTCTCGGTTTTCTGTTATCAGATGGCAGGAATTATTTCCAAGGAAGACAATAGCTCAATGAATCAGATGTCGAGACAGGAAGAAATTGTTTTTATTTTCCTGAATGACCTCGCCAATCATCATCTCAGCAATCGAAATGTTGAGTTCTATGCAGAACGACAATCGATTACAACCAGACATTTTTCATCCGTAGTAAAGTCAATCACGGGAAGGTCTGCAAGTCAGATTATAGCTTCCATTGTTATCAATGAAGCAAAAGTATATCTTAATTCTTCTAAAATGCCTATATCTGAGATTTCTGCAGTATTGGGGTTTAGTGATCAGTACTCTTTTTCTCATTTTTTCAAAAAGCATATGGAGATTAGTCCTAATCAATACCGCGCGCAGTTTGTAAAGTAAAATCTTACATTTGAACATCTTTTTCCAAGTCTCAAGCATTTATTTCCATTTACGATTATCATAATTTTGTACCCGAAAAACAAGTATAATGATAAAGTGTACAAAGGCTATACTATCTATATGGTTAGCAATTTGCCCTGCGCTGTTTTTCTCGCAGGACAGACAGATGACAGCGAGGGAAGTAGCTGATATGGCAATTGTGAACCATCAGCAACTCAAGGTGGCTGCTCAAAATATTGACATTGCAAAGCAGAATGTGGAAATAGCAAAAGAGCACAAATTACCTTCTATTAAGGCTTCTACCAGCCAGTTCTATCTTGGTAATGCATTCGTTTTAGAAAAAGATCTCACAGATTTTCAAAATGTGACGATGCCGCATTATGGCAGTACCTATGGTATTGAGGCATCTGAACTCATCTTTAAAGGTGGTCTCGTGAAAAAAAATATAGAATTAGCAGGACTTCGGGAGCAATTGGCTTTATTGGATTTTGATAAAAATAAACAAGATATAAAACTGTTGGTGATTTCCAATTATTTGGATGTCTATAAAATCATAAACCAACAAATCGTTTATGAAAATAATAAAAAACTAGCGCTTGAACGTCTGAAAAATATTCAAAAATTTTATCAGCAAGGGATGCTCACGAGAAACGAAGTTATCCGTGCAGAACTTGCGATAAAAAATCTGGATCAAGGAATTTTAACATTATCAAATAATAGGAAAATCCTTAATTATAATCTTGATATCGCTTTGGGATTATCTGATGAGATTCAAATAGTGCCAATAGAAGATCTGAGTAGTAAAGAAGCTGGGTTAGGTTTAGAATATTATAAAAACTTAGCATATGAAAATAATCCTCAGTTAAAATCTGCAAAGACCAATATTGATGTAGCTGATAAAAATATTGAGATCATAAAAACGGATAAAATGCCAACCTTAGCTGCTTTTGGAGGATATTCCGTTCAAAGACCTTTTACGAATGTAATGCCTGCGATGGATATTTATCTCAACGTTTGGCAAACAGGTGTACAACTTAGTTATAATATTGATAGCCTTTTCAAAAGCAAAGGAAAGATAGAGCTGGGAGAGATGCAGAAACATCAGGCACAAGATGCCTTGACTCTTGTGAAACAGAATATCGATATGTCTGTGAATTCAGCGTATATAAAGTATGAAGAATCTATCCAGCAGGTAGATATTCTGGATGAAGCTAAAAAGCTAGCGGAAGAGAATTATAAAATTACAGAAGCTAAATATTTGAATCAATTAGCTGTCCAGACAGAAATGATCGATGCACAAAATCAAAAATTACAATCGGAATTGGATTATACAAATGGCGAGATCAATGTTTTATACCAATATTATAATCTTTTAAAAACTACAGGCTCGTTATAATTATTTACTGAAAACAAAACAATGGAAAACAAGAAACAAAATACTCCAGAAACAAAATCTGCGCCTGTACAGTCTGCGGTTGCACTCAAGAAAAAAGAAAATAAAAAAAATATAGTAAGAGCCATTATTTCTAACATTATCCTCTTTATGGTGATAGGAGTGGGTTTATTTTATCTGATTCGCGAGTATTACCACCTAGGTGATAAAACTTATACAGAAGATGCTCAGGTAGAAGAATTTATTAACCCGATTAATACCAGAGTGTCGGCTTATATCAAGGAAATCAAATTTATAGAACATCAGCAGGTTAAAAAAGGAGATACACTTTTGGTATTAGACAACCGAGAGATTCTTACACAATTGGGACAGGCCGAAGCGGCGTATCAAAATGCAATAGCTCAAAAAATGACTGCAGGTTCTTCCGTAGTTACAGTCTCTAATAATACCAATGTGGTACAGTCAAATATTGCAGGTTCAAAAGCTAGATTATGGAACGCTGAACAAAACCTCAACCGTTATAAAAATCTTCTTGCAGCAGAAGCGGTAACACAACAACAATATGATCAGGTGAAAACGGAATATGATGCGCAAAAAGCGGCGTACGAAACATTACTTAATCAAAAAAATTCGGCCAATCTTTCTACTATCGAAGCCAAAAATAGATTGGGGATTAACGATGCTGAGATCAAAAGAACAAAATCAGCTCTGGATATGGCAAGAATCAACCTTTCTTATACCGTGATTACAGCACCTTATGATGGAGTAATGGGAAGAAGAACAATATCAGAAGGTCAATTGATACAGCCGGGGCAGCAGGTTGCAACCATTGTTCTGAATGGTCAAAAATGGGTTACTGCCAATTTTTTGGAAAGTCAGATGCCCAATATCAAAATTGGAGAAAAGATGATAATGGCTGCAGATGCTTTGGGCGGACAAAAATTTGAAGGCAAAGTGACTGCGATTTCTGCGGCTACAGGAGCAAAATATTCTAGTGTTCCCATAGATAACTCGACAGGTAATTTTATAAAAGTTCAACAAAGGATTCCGGTAAGGATAGAGTTTACTTCCAATAACAAAAAAGAAGATATCGATAAACTGAGTGCCGGCATGAATATGAATATCAAGCTAGAATCTAATAAATAATAATGTACAACAAAGGTCTATATAACGATTGGATTCCCAAGCCATTGCAGTTGCTATTGATAGTATTGATGCTGGCATTGCTTATGCCGCTTAGTGGCGTTTACACAGGGAATATTACCAGTTTATCCAGCGGACTAGGTACGCAATCCGAATACTTTTTGTGGGCCAATTATGCCAATACAATTGGAATGGGAGCTTGTATGCCTATTGTTGGAAGACTGAAACAACGATTTAAAGTCAGAGATAAGATTATTTTCATTCTGATTGCTTTGGCGATTCTTTGTTTTATTAATGCAACAGCAACCTCCCCAATGATTTTTGTGTTCACAGCACTTTTGATAGGTTTTTTGAAGATGATAGCATCGCTGGAATTTTTCTTACCATTGATGGTAATGATGGGGAATAGAGGGTTTTTCTATGGCGCCTTTTATACCTTCGTGCTGGTTCTTCAACAATTGGCATCATATTATGCAACCGAAGTATCCTTAATATATAATTGGCAACAGTTTTACATTTTAGCTGCTATAGCTTGTTTATTGATGGCTGTTTTACATTGGTTTTTTATGCATGATAAATATTTTGCCATCAAAATGCCTTTGCATTATATCGATTGGATGAGTATTGTTTTGTTTGTTTCAACCTTTATGTTTTCGGCTTATGTTTATGCATTTGGTAAACAACAGGATTGGTGGAACTCCCGCAAGATCATTCACGCAAGTCTAGTTGCTTTTGTAAGTTTTGGGATGCTTTGTGTAAGACAATTAACTCTCAAAAGACCTTACCTTTCTTTTAATATTTTTAAAAAAAGCAATGTTGTCAATGGTTTGATCATGTTATTCTTTCTGGGGATGTATCTTGGAACTGCTTCTATTCAGAACACTTTTTCAATGGGCGTGTTGGGCTATGATCAACTTACAAATGCAAAACTAAGTACATTGATGATTCCAGGGATTATTGTTTCCGGTATATTGGCGATGTTTTGGTTCAAAAAAGAATTACCGGTTAAGATGTTTGTCTTTTCTGGTTTCTCTGCGATGCTGGGCTATGCTATCATAATGTACTTTTCTATGGTTTTAGAGTTCAGTTATAATAATTGGTATTTGCCAATGTTTCTCAAAGGCTACGGGATGGGCGCGTTGTTTATATCTGTTTGGTACTATACGTTGGACAAATTAGAGATTAATGATATGATTGCAGCTATTGGGTTGGTTCTGGTTTGGAGAACGTTTCTGGCTGTTGGGATTTTTTCTACATTATATTCGTGGTTTCAGTACAGATTTCAGATAGAGAGTATTGGCAATGCTGCTGTTTATTTGGATGGGATGACAATTACCCCACAAACACTTTCCAAAAACATCAAGCTATTGCAGCTGAATGCCATTATAGTGGCAACTAAAAAAATATTTGGTTACATCATCATCACATGCTCAGGCGTTCTGGTTTATGTTCTTTTTCATCATTTTGGAAGAGAAAGGTTTGAGCAGCTGAAGTTTATGAAGGCTTTAGCAGGAAAAACAGTTATTACCAGAAGAAGTTTGAAAGAACGGAAAAAATTTACAGAAGGCTTGAAGGATGCTGCAGGATCTGTAATATAGGACTAATTGTTTTTCGTGAGTGAGGCCTTGTTTCTTAGGAGATTGGGCTTTGCTTTTTTTAGAAACTATAATTTATCCTGATTTTCTAGATGGGGCTATAAATAAAAACCTCGGAGAAATTTCTCCGAGGTTTTGTATTTTGAAATTTATTGTAAAACTTATTTTCTAAAAAACTGACCAATCCCAGCTGACTCAAAACTCAAAACGGAAGCATTCTCCGATTTATCCAATTTTTTACTGATGGTCAAAGCCCAAAGAACCAATTCTTTGCAGAAGTTTTTATCGTTATCGTCTAATTCAGAAACGTTTTCTTCAATTAAAGTAGTTAGAGGTTTTATATTATCTAATTTGTTATAAAATTCTTTGTCTGTATCAGAATAGTTCAGTTCTAGATGATTATTGTTGAACCATTGGATGATATCGGTGTAAGGTGTTTTCAGGCCTTCTTTCTCTAATTTAGAAATTCGTGGGAAAAGACTTTCAAACTGAACCATAATAGCATCATCAATCAAGATTTTTGCAACATAATCAGCACCTTCTTGTTCACCTTCGTAAACCAGTTCAATCTTACCTGTAATGGATGGAATAATGGACATAAAATCCAACAAACGAACTTGTGTCTTATCCGAATCAGATTCCAAAAGTCTCAGTTTAGCCGCTGCAATTAGATTTTCCATTGCACTGATTGTCAATCTTGCACTCACGCCACTTTTCGCATCTACATATTCACTTTCTCTCGCTGCAAAAGCGACTTCTTCCAAAAGATTTCTTGCTAAATCTGGAACCTGGATTTTTGCTTTATCATCTTCAGAAATCAAAGCTTCTTGTTCCGTGATTTGTCTTGCTAATGCAATGGTTTTCGGATAATGGGTAAAAATCTGAGAACCAATTCTGTCTTTCAAAGGTGTAACAATACTTCCTCTGTTGGTATAATCTTCAGGATTCGCTGTAAACACAAACTGAATATCCAAAGGCATTCTCAACTGGAAACCTCGGATTTGAACATCGCCTTCTTGTAAAATATTAAACAATGAAACCTGGATTCTCGCCTGTAAATCGGGCAATTCATTCAAAACAAAAATCGAACGGTTTGCTCTTGGAATCATTCCGTAATGTAAAACACGTTCGTCTGAATAAGGAAGTTTCAAAGTTGCTGCTTTGATTGGGTCGATATCTCCAATTAAATCTGCAACATTCACGTCCGGTGTTGCCAGTTTTTCAAAGAATCTTTCTGAACGATGAACCCAAGAAATTGGCGTTTCATCTCCCAACTCAGCAATCAAATCTCTAGCGAATTTTGAAATCGGCTGAAACGGACTGTCATTGATTTCCGAGCCTTTCACAATTGGCATATATTCGTCCAAAAGATTAACCATACTTCTGGCAATTCTGGTTTTTGCCTGTCCTCGTAATCCTAAAAGATTGATGTGATGTCCGGCCAAGATTGCTTTTTTTAATTGTGGAATCACAGTGTCTTCGTAACCCCAAAGTCCTTCGAAAACTGGTTCTTTAGCTTTGATTTTTGCAATCAGGTTCGCTTGAATTTCCTGATTGATGGTTTTATCTGTGTATCCCGATTTTTTTAATTCTTTGAATGTTGTATCGTTCTTCATTTTTATAATGATATAATTATTTTTATGTGTGCGGATTTTTAACGCAAAGTCCGCAAAGATTTTTTTACTTGTATTTAAAATATTTTAGTTCGCAAAGGCGCTTCGCTCAGCAAAATTGTTTTGTCTTTTTACTTTTACCTTGATTCTTGTATCTTGTTTCAAATCCTTTTAATTCTGTTTTTTTCGTAATCTTCAAATATCATTTGTCCCAAACCAGAAAGTCCAGTTAAGAAAGCTTTTCCTTTGTTTTGAGCTGTGAAAGCTTTCACAAATTGTCTCAGATACGGATCTTGCGCAATCATAAAAGTGGTGATTGGGATTTTCAGTTTTCTAGCTTGTGCCGCTCTGTTGAGACATTCCGAAACAATTTTTTCGTCCAATCCAACGCTGTTCATATAGTATTCGCCGGTTGGAAGTTTTAGACAACTTGGTTTCCCATCGGTAATCATAAAGATTTGCTTGTTCGTATTACGTTTTCTTCGGAGGATATCCATCGCTAATTCCAATCCGGCAACGGTATTGGTGTGATAAGGTCCGACTTGCAGATAAGGCAAATCCTTAATCTGAATCGGCCAGGCATCATTACCGAAAACAATAATGTCAATGGAATCTTTCGGATATTTTCTTTTGATGAGTTCCACTAATGCCATCGCTACTTTTTTGGCAGGTGTAATTCGGTCTTCGCCATACAAAATCATCGAGTGGCTAATGTCAATCATCAAAACCGTACTCATCTGCGCTTTATGTTTGGTTTCTTCAACAATCAGGTCGTTTTCCGTTAACCTCAGATCCGAAATTCCGTTGTTGATTTGTGCATTCTTGATACTTTCCGTCAGATTAACCATTGCAAGGTCATCGCCAAATTGGAAATTTCGGTTTTCTCCATCTTTCTCGTCACCAACACCACTTTTGTTAGTTCTGTGATTACCAACGCCGCTTTTTCTCAGTTTTCCAAATATTTGGTCGAGTGCATAATCTCTTAAAGCTGCTTCTAATTTTGCTGTCAGAATATTTTTGCCTTCTCCAGTTCCTGAATTGCCATCTTCTGGTTTAATTTCTTCTTTGATGTAGCCTCGTTTTTTAAGGTCTTCGATAAAGTCATCCAAGCCATATTCTTTATTGAAAATGTCGTACTCTTTATCGAGCATATCCAACCAGTCAAAAGCTTCGTCCAAATCTCCGGAAGTGTGGATGAGCAAGTCTTTGAAAATACCAAATACTCTGTCAAAATGCGAAACCTCTTCCGGAATATGCTTGCTGAAAGTGAATCCCGTGTGGAAGTTTTTATTTTTATCTGTCATAGATTGATTTCAAATTTGAGATACAATTTAGGCATTATTAGCAAAATCTGAACCGTAAGAAAATAGAAAAAAGTAATGACAATGATAAACTTATACATTAAACACAAAGACACAAGGTTTTAATTTTTATTCAATAATTCTTTGAAGGCACAAAAGATTTCAAGTTTTTTAAAGTTGAAATCTTGTAGCGAAAATATCTTTGAGCCTTAAAAACGAATCGAAGAAAAATAGCTTTGTGCCTTTGTGTTTAAATTAAAACTACGAAACTAAAATTCTATCTTTGCAAAAGATTTACCGCTATGAAAGATTTAATGGGACTCGCAATCTGGGATTATTATCACAATGTTGATCCTGAAGATTTGCAAACCGAAACTTCGATTTCTGAACTGGATGAACTTCCTGTGGATTATCTTTTCCGAGATTTTGAAGCGATGAATAAAATCGAACAAAAAGCTTTGAAATTGGCGAGCGGAAAAGTTTTGGACATCGGAGCTGGAGCTGGTTCGCATTCACTTTATCTTCAGAATGAAAGACATCTTGAAGTTACAGCATTAGATATTTCTCCAAAATCCATTGAGGTTTGTAAACTGAGAGGCGTGAAGAGTGCTGTTGCAGAGAATATGCTGCATTTTTCAGAAGGAAATTTTGATACGATTCTTTTGTTGATGAACGGAACAGGAATTTTCCAAAGTCTGAATGTTATTGATGTTTATCTCAAAAAACTTTATTCTTTATTAAGCCCAAAAGGTCAGATTCTTATTGACAGCACGGATATTCTCTATATGTTTGATGAGGATGAAGATGGTGGTTTTTACATTCCTGCTGGTGGATATTATGGTGAGCTGAATTACATTGTTCACTATAAAGGAGAATCTGAAGAACCGATAAAATGGTTGTATCTAGACTTTGATACTTTGAAAAATGCTGCAGAAAATAATGATTTTAAAATTGAAAAAGTTTTGCAGGCTGAAGATTCTTATCTGGCGAGATTGATTAAAAAGTAGGAAGAAAACCAATTGTTAAAGTTGGTGTAAATTAAAAAGGACATTAATAATCCCAACAAAATGGGAATTAATGGTGATTCTGAACGATAGGGTAATTTTTTAATAACCTCTATCCAAATGAAATATAAAACTAGAACTCCGAAAATTATGAAAAGCAATTCAGGGCTTTTTCTGTAGCTAGTCATTTCGTGCGCACTTTTCATTTTATACATTAAAGGAACTCCGAAATATTGAAATATTGAATAAATAAATCCCAATAAGATAACCAATATGCCTTCTTTGTATTTTTTTAATTTGAAAAAATTTAGTCCTAACAAAATTGCGCCAGAAATAAACCCAAAAAAGACTCCAAAAAACAAAATTATTCCTCTAGAATAAAGACGAATTGCATTCGCATCTTCGGTGATGTGGTCTTTTTTTAATTCTTGCTCTTCTAGTAAACGATCTAATTCTTCGTTTTCTTTTTTATTAATTAATTTTTGAATGTTTTCCTTTTCTTCATCGGAAAAATATCTGCCTCTTTCTGTCAAAATTTCAAAAGCCGTCTGAATCGCTTTGGGAACAAAGCGAGATTCGGGTTTCAGGTAGTTTTCCAGTTCGCGGTCTGAAAGTTTTCTTAGCGTGTTTTTACTGACCATTTATAAAAAAGAGGGCATCCGAAAATGCCCTTATTCTATTTAAATTTTATCTAAAATTCTTACTTACAATACTTTTTTACAAGAGACCAAGCCGCATGTTTCGGAGGAATTGGTTGAAATGGAAATTTGTTTTTATAAATTTCAGGTTTATCTTTTCGCCAATTAATTATGACTACTTGATCGGACATCGTCTGATTCGAACATTTAAATTCGATGTAATACTCTGTAGACTCTGTTGATGGATCTTTCTGTACTGTATTCTCTACTTTCAACCAACTATAAAAACCATCAGATGTTTTCTTATCAAATGAGTAATACCATGGGCTATTATATTGGTCAGTTGTTAAAAGTTTATAATCTTTCTTTTGAGCAAAGCATAATGTTATGAAGCTCATCATGAGGGTTGTAAATAATTTTTTCATTATTGTTTATTTTATCCAATCTCAATCCCGTTCTCAACATTGCTGTCGTCCGGTGTTACGAAAGATAATTTTCCGTCTGGTTTAGTCGTCAATAAGAACATTCCTTGAGATTCTATTCCGCGGATTTTTCTTGGTGCAAGATTCAGAAGAATCATCACTTGTTTTCCAACCAATTCTTCTGGAGAAAAACTCTCTGCAACACCAGAAACTACGGTTCTAACGTCAACGCCCGTGTCAACTGTGAATTTCAGAAGTTTGTCTGCTTTTTCAACTTTCTCAGCCGTTAAAATAGTTGCAGTTCTCAAGTCGATTTTAGCAAAATCATCAAATTGTATTTCCTCTTTCATAGGATTGGCGTTAGGATTTGTTTTTTTATTGTTTTGTTTGGTGTCTTCCAGTTTTTGGATTTGAGCTTCGATCACATCGTCTTCGATTTTTGAGAAAAGAAGAGAAGCTTCGTTGATTTTATGACCTGTTTCAATTAAAACAGATTTAGTTTCAACATCTTTCCAATCTGATTTTTGAACATTGAACATGTTCAATAATTTTTCAGAACTGAAAGGCATAAACGGTTCACACAATTGTGCCAAAGCAACTGCAATCTGAGCGCCTACAAATAAAGAATGTGCCGCTTTTTCCGGATTATCTTTAATCGTTTTCCAAGGTTCTTCTGTCTGAAGATATTGATTTCCGAAACGAGCCAAATTCATCAAAGCTGTTAAAGAATTTCTAAATTCATAGTTTTCTAAGAAACCAGAAATTTCTTTTGCTGATTTATTGATTTCAGCTAATTCGGAAGCGTTTACATCGCCTTGAGGAACGATTCCATCATAATATTTATGAATCAAAACCGCCACTCTGTTGATGAAGTTTCCAAAAATTCCAACTAATTCAGAATTATTCTTCGTCTGGAAATCTTTCCACGTAAAATTATTATCCTTTGTTTCTGGAGCAGATGAAAGCAATGCGTATCTCAAAACATCCTGCTGACCCGGGAAATCCTCAACATATTCGTGCGCCCAAACTGCCCAGTTTCTTGAAGTGGAGATTTTTTCATTTTCAAGATTAAGGAATTCGAAAGCAGGAACATTTTTCGGCATCACATAATCGCCGTGAGCCTTCATCATACTTGGGAAAATAATACAGTGAAATACAATATTATCTTTTCCGATAAAATGAACTAAATCACTTCCTTCACTTTGCCAGTAATCCTTCCAGTCTTTTCCGTTTTTCGCAGCCCATTCTTTCGTGAAAGAAATATAACCAATCGGCGCATCAAACCAAACATAAAGTACTTTTCCTTCAGCATTCGGAAGTGGAACTGGAACGCCCCAATTCAAATCTCTTGTCATTGCACGAGGCTTCAAACCATCATTCAACCAAGATTTTACCTGCCCGTAAACGTTGGGTTTCCAGTCGTCTTTATGACCTTCAATAATCCATTCGTTTAAGAAATCTTCATATTCATTTAATGGTAAATACCAGTTTTTTGTTTCTTTTAAAATCGGAACATTTCCGCTCAACATTGATTTTGGGTTAATCAATTCTGATGGGGAAAGGGTAGAACCACATTTTTCACACTGGTCACCGTAAGCGTTTTCGTTGCCACAATTTGGACAAGTTCCAACTATATATCTGTCCGCAAGGAATTCTCCTGCTTGCTCATCAAAATACTGCTCAGACATTTCTTCCGTGAATTTCTCTTTTTCATAAAGAACTTTGAAGAAATCCTGACTTGTTTCACGGTGATTCGCTGATGTTGTTCTAGAATACTCATCAAAAGAAATCCCCAAATCTGAGAACGATTTTTTAATGATTTCGTGGTATTTATCAACAATATCTTGCGGAGTAACGCCTTCTTTTTTAGCTCTTATCGTAATAGGAATCCCGTGCTCATCGCTTCCGCAGATAAACGCCACATCTTTTCCTGATCTTCTTTGAAATCTAGCATAAACATCCGCAGGAATATAAACACCCGCCAAATGTCCTATATGAACCGGTCCGTTTGCATAAGGCAAAGCGGCGGTAATCATTTTTTTGTTTGACATTTTTTAATTAAAAATTTGAGATGCAAAATTACGATTTTCATTTTTAAAATCAGATAAGTAAAAACAATATTAAAATGGATCAAGAACAATTAAGTTTTTAGTTTAATGAGATTATAAAAAGAGCATTTAACTTATGGTAAGTTTATAATTGTAATTGCTAAATCAAATTATTGGAAATGATAATTTTTCTTGTTTTTGTTGATGCGTTTTAAATTCTTTTTTCTTCCATTGTTCTTTTGTAAAAGATTTGTTTTAATCTAATGTTTTAATAGTTTTTAATTGATTAATTTAATTTAAAATTTCATTTGACTGAATTTTTTAAGTTTTGTTAAAGTCACGAATTTATTGAAGTTTTTAGCAATTGGAAAAATTCTAAAAATTATAATTTGTTTCATTTTTGATTAATATAGGATTAATATTGGTTAATTTAGAAGAAGAAAAACAAGCTTAAAAACCGAAAAAATTACTAAATATCATTATTTGTTAAAAAAATTAACATTGCTTTAAATAGTTGATTTTGAGAGGTTTAAATTTAGTTATAGTGTTTTTTTAGTTAAAATGGTGTACTAAATTCCCTAATTTTAAAAATATTTTAACACAATGTTGTTTTTTTTATAAATTGCAAAACTAGATTAAGTGTAATTTAGAGACAAATAAGAAAATAATATAAACCTTAAAAATTTATTTTTTGTGAGAAACTATAATGTATTAAAAATTGCTCCAGCTTTTCTATTGCTCGGATCAATGCTACATGCACAACAAAATGATTCGATAAAGAAGGAAACTTCGATCGAACAGGTTGTGTTGATTGGTTATGGTGCTAAGAAAAAAACAGACCTTACTGGTTCTATTACTGCTATTTCAGCAAAGGACTTTAACGAAGGGAGTGTTAATTCGCCAGAACAACTGATACAAGGTAAAGCTTCGGGTATACAAATTACTACAAACAGTGGAGCGCCTGGTGCTGGTTCAACCATTAGAATTAGAGGAGGAGCTTCCCTTAATGCTAGTAATGATCCATTGATCGTTATTGATGGTGTGCCTTTGGATAATACTGGTATTAGTGGAGCTTCTAATCCATTGGCATTGATAAACCCGAATGATATTGAGTCGTTTAATATCTTGAAGGATGCTTCTGCTACTGCTATCTATGGGTCAAGAGCATCTAATGGAGTTATTATTATCACTACGAAAAGAGGGAAAACGGGTAAATTAAAAGCGACTTATACCACCACTACTTCTGTTTATGATAAGATGGGGACTGTGGAGATGTTATCGGCTGATCAGTTCAGGGATGTAGTCAATTCTAAGGCTGCTAATAATTACAAACTTCTTTTAGGAAAATCTAATACTAATTGGCAAAAAGAAATCTATCAAACTGCGGTTGGGTTCGATAACACGCTTTCTCTATCTGGAGGAGTGAAGGGGTTGCCATATAGATTATCCTTAGGTTATCTTAATCAAGATGGTATTATTAAAACTAATAATATTGAAAGGTCAACTGCTTCATTAAATTTGAATCCTAAATTTTTTGATAATCATTTAGATATTAATTTCAATTTGAAAGGTACATATGTTGAAAACCGTTTCAAGGATGATGGAGCTGTAGGTGCTGCTGTGGTGTTTGATCCAACACAATCTGTTTTTGCACCGGGTTTTGAGAACTATGGTGGATATTTTGAATGGTTGGATTCTACCGGTACACCAAATACGAATGGAACAAAAAACCCTTTATCTATGCTTAATCAGCGCTATGATCTTTCGTATGTTAGCCGAGTTTTGGGTAATATCCAGTTTGATTATAAAATGCATTTCCTGCCTGAGTTAAGAGCAAATCTTAATTTAGGCTACGATTATTCTGATTCTAACGGGAATACTACGGTTTTACCAACAGCAGCAATAGAATACTATAGAAAAGGCTCTTACAGAAGATATACTCAGGAGAAAAAAAACAAGTTATTAGAGTTTTATTTAAATTATACCAAAGATATATCAGCAATCAATTCATTAGTGGATATTACTGCGGGGTACTCTTATCAAGATTGGCAACGAAGCGAACCTTTTGCACCAACAAGTTATGGTAATGGAACAATGAATCCACAAACAGGAAACGACTTCTTTACCCAAAATACATTGATTTCTTACTTTGCCAGATTGAACTATACTTTTGATAAAAAGTACCTTTTAACAGCTTCGGTAAGAAGAGATGCTTCTTCAAGATTTAGTGAAGATAATAGAGTAGGATATTTCCCATCTGTGGCATTAGCGTGGAGAATAGATCAGGAAAACTTTATTAAAAATACCAATGTATTCTCTACTTTAAAATTGAGAGCTGGTTGGGGACAAACTGGTCAACAGGATATTAATAACAATGATTACCCTTATTTAGCCAGATATGTACAATCTAACAGTGGTGCCCAGTATCAAATTGGAGATGTTTTTTATAATACCTTACGAGGAGCGGGTTATGATAAAAATATCAAATGGGAAACTACTACTACTAAGAACTTGGGACTTGATTTTGGATTCTTAAATAATAGAATTAATGGTAGTATTGAGGTTTATGAAAAAGAAACAAAAGATTTGTTGAGTGTAGTGCCTGTCCCTGCTGGAGCTAATTTAACAAACTTGTTGTTGACCAATGTTGGAGATATGAGAAACAGAGGTGTCGAATTCAATATGGGAGTTGAAGCGATCAAAAATGAAAACTTCTCATGGGAGTTTAATTTGAATGCCACTCATTATAAATCCGAAATTACCAACCTTGCATCAACTTCTGTTTTAACAGGTGGAATCTCTGGAGGTACGGGAAGTACGATCCAAGTTCATGCAGAAGGATATCAACCTAATGCTTTCTATGTTTATCAACAGGTTTATAATCAGGAAGGTAAACCGATTGAAGGTGTCTATGTGGACCGTAACGGGGATGGGATTATTAATAGTGGAGATCTGTATCAATATAAATCTCCTGCACCAGAACTATTACTGGGTTTTTCATCTAGATTTACATATAAAAACTGGGATTTAGGATTTACAATGAGAGCGAGTTTTGGTAATTATGTTTATAATAACCAAGCTTCCCAATTTGGTAACCTATTAGGAATAAAAGCAAACAACTACTTACAGAACATACATACGAGTTATCTGGATACTCAGTTTGATACTCCTCAATATTTCAGTGACTATTATGTCGAAAATGGGTCATTCTTAAGAATGGATAATATCAATATAGGATATAATTTTCCAAGCTTTATTAATGAAAATTCTAAATTAAGAGTTTTTGGTTCTGTTCAAAATGCATTCTTAATCACTAATTACAGTGGATTAGATCCAGAAGTATTTAATGGTATTGATAATAACCTTTATCAAAGACCAAGAGTGTATTCTATCGGGTTAAACTTTCAATTTTAATTAAAAAAAATCATGAAATTTAAAAATATATTAACAATAAGTATAGCAGCATCATTATTTCTTGCCTCTTGTGAGAAAGATTTAGATCGTATGCCGGAGACAGAAGTTACGTCAGCATCTGTATATTCTAATTTTAGTAATTATAAAGGTGTTTTAGCGAAAATCTATGCTGGTCTTGCGATGAGTGGGCAAGAAGGTGGTGATGGTAATGCCGACATTGGAGGTATTGACGGAGGAACTTCGAATTATTTGAGACAATTATTCCAATTGCAAGAGCTACCAACTGATGAAGCAATTATTGCTTGGTCGGATTCGGGGCTTCCAGATATTCATAATATGAATTGGGCTGCCAATAATCAATACGTAACAGCTCTTTATTATAGAATCTATTATCAGATTGCTATGGCTAATGAATTCATAAGAGAAACTCAAGATGATAAATTATCCTCTAGAAATATCACAGGAACAGACGCTGATGAAGCTAGGTTGTATAGAAATGAAGCTCGTTTTATGAGAGCTTTAAGCTATTCGCACGCCATTGATCTGTTTGGTAACGGCCCTTTCGTAACTGAAAAAAATGATGTAGGTGTAACGGCTCCTCCAAGAATTGAGCGTAAAGAACTTTTCCAGTATGTAGAGTCTGAGCTAAAGGACCTTGAAGGACTCTTAAAAGATCCCAGAACTAATGAATACGGTAGAGCGGACAAGGGTGCTGTTTACATGTTATTAGCAAAATTATATTTAAATGCAGAAGTTTACACCGGACAAAATAGATATAAAGATGCATTGCTGTATGCTGAAAAAGTAATTAATTCAGGCTATTCTCTTAAAAGTAATTATAATGAGCTTTTCTTAGCAGATAACAATTTGGCAAATAACGAAGTTATTTTCTCAGTTAATTTTGATGGGACACATACTAGGACTTATGGTGGAACAACGTTTATTATTCATGCTTCCACGGGAGGTTCTATGAAAGCCGCTGATTTTGGCATCAATAGTGGTTGGGGCGGAATTAGAAGTACTAAAAATCTAGTAAATCTTTTTCCTTCTACAGATGGTTCTATAGATAAAAGAGGTGTTTTTCATACAGATGGGCAAAATTTGGAGATTAATGCAATAGGGGCTTTTACAGATGGTTATCCACTTATCAAATTTAAAAATATAACAAAATCTGGAGCTGCTGGCTCGGATACAGGAGGTGATTTTGTGGATACAGATTTTCCTTTGTTCCGTTTAGCAGATGCTTATTTGATTTATGCTGAGGCGGTTCTAAGAGGTGGCGGAGGCAATATGTCTACTGCTCTGCAATATGTCAATGCTTTAAGAACTAGAGCTTATGGTAATACAAGTGGCAATGTAACGTCTATTAACTTGGATTTTATTTTAGATGAAAGAGCAAGGGAATTAGCGTGGGAAGCAACAAGAAGAACGGATCTTATTCGTTTTGGCAAATTTACATCAGGTTCTTATTTGTGGCCCTTCAAAGGAGGAGTTCAGGATGGACGTGCTGTTGAAGATTATAGAAAACTTTATCCTATTCCAACTAATGATTTGATTGCTAATCCTAACTTAGTTCAAAATCAAGGCTACTAATTTTTAAAGTTAAATCAAAATGAAAAATATATTTAAATTTTTATTTGTAAGTTTTATAGCTTCTTTATTGTTTTCTTGTGAAAAAGATGAAGATAGAGCTGTTATAGGAAATGTAACAAAAGGATTGCTTAGATCAGATAAGACAGATTTGACTCTTGCACAAGAGAATGCAGATCAAACAGCGGTAACACTCTCTTGGGATGATCCAAGCTATGGTCCGAATTTAGCATTATCCAATCAATTACAAATTGCTTTAGAAGGAACTGATTTCCAAAATGCAAAAGCTGTTGACCTTGCTGCTGGGTCATCATCAATATCTTATACAGTACAGGACTTCAATGCATTACTTTTAAATGCTGGGGCTACCGCAGGAGAAACTGCAAAATTTGAGCTGCGTTTAAAATCATCTGCTGGAGCTTCTATTCCTGAGACATACTCTCCAGTAATTAAAATGACGGTCAAAACATATGCATTAATATCTTATTTATATGTTCCGGGTGCGTACCAACAATGGAATCCTGCTACGGCTAATACTCTCGTTTCGGCAACCAGTAATGGTATATATGTGACTTATATTAATTTTACTGAAGCTGGTTCAGAATTTAAAATCACAGTAGAGAGAAACTGGGATAATAGTTATGGTACCAACGATAATGTTAATTTGATATATAACGGAGGAGGAAATATCAAGGCGGCAAATGCAGGTCCTCAGAAATTAACTGTTAATTTAAATACAAAAAAATTTACATTAATACCTTATTCAATGGGACTTGTAGGGGATGCTACCGCTAATGGTTGGAATGGTCCAGACACTAGAATGAGTTGGGATGATGCTAATCTGTCTTGGAGTATTACTACCAGCTTAGCTGCAGGAAATTTCAAATTCAGAGTTAATAATGATTGGTCAGAAAATTATGGAGGTTCAAATGGTAGTGCGTCTTCTGGAGGAGATAATATAGCTGTTGCAGAAGCGGGAACTTACAAAATAACATTTGATCCATTTAAGTTATCTTATACTGTAACCAAACAGTGATCAAATAAAAAATCATAAGAAGTGTTGCGGTTTCGCAGCACTTTTTTTATATTGTAACACATATATAAACCTTAGAAAAAATGAAAAAAATCACCATTGGAGCAGCTTTGCTTACTATGATGTTTAACGGAGGTTATGCTCAAAGTCTAAAGTCTCCGGACGGAAAATTTGAGATGAATTTCCAACTGAAATCGGGTATTCCTTTTTATAATCTTAAATATGACGGGAGCCTGGTTGTAGAAGATTCTAAATTAGGATTAAGATTATTCAAAGATTCGTCTATCAAGTTCGCTTCCGAAATTGCAAAACCAGAAGATGCAAGTTTTGACCTTAATAACGGCTTTACAAAAACAGCGGAGAAAAGAGATTCTAAAAACGAAACTTGGCAACCAATTCTTGGAGAAAAGAAAAACTATATCAACAATTACAACGAGTTAGCACTGACGCTGAATCAAACTTCTTCTGACAGAAGTATCGTTGTGAAATTCAGATTGTTCAATGATGGATTAGGATTCAGATATGAGTTCCCTCAACAAAAAAATCTTAATTATTTCGTCATCAGAGAAGAAGATTCTGAGATTGATTTCCCAACCGATATGAAAGCTTGGTGGATTGTGGCAGATTACGATTCTCAGGAATACCAATATCAGACTACGAAAATTTCCGAAATCCCAGCTCAATGGCCAAAGGCGTTTGATGCTAATGCGTCTCAGACTTTAATCAAAAATGCGGTTCAGTCGCCTTTGATGTTGAAAAAAGAAGGAAAAGACCAGTTGTATATCAATGTTGGAGAAGCAGCAGTTCTGGATTATCCGGCTTCACATTTGGAAGTAGATGCTCAGAATTTCAAATTCAAAACCCATTTAACGGCTGACAGACAAGGCGCAAAAGGTTATATCCAAACACCTACTGTGACGCCTTGGAGAACCATTATCGTTGCGCCAAAAGCGGAAGATGTAATGGATTCGAAAATGATGTTTAACCTGAACGAACCGACAAAATACAAAGACACTTCATACATCAAACCAACCAAATATATGGGCGTTTGGTGGGAAATGATTATCGGAAAATCTCAGTGGGCATATTCTACAGCAGACAACGTACACATTGGAGAAGACTTTTCAAAGTTAACACCCAACGGAAAACACGCAGCTAACAATACAAAAGTTAAAGAATATATCGACTTTGCTGCAGCAAACGGCTTCGGAGGATTATTGATAGAAGGTTGGAACACAGGCTGGGAAGACTGGTTCGGACATTCCAAAGAATTTGTTTTCGACTTCATCACACCTTATCCGGATTTCGATATCAAAATGTTGAATGACTATGCACATTCAAAAGGTATCAATTTGATTATGCACCACGAGACTTCTGGCTCTGCAACCAACTACGAAAGATGGGCAGACGATGCATTCAAATTGATGAACAAATACGGTTACAAATCTGTGAAAACAGGTTATGTGGGCGACATTATTCCAAGAGGAGAGCACCATTATTCTCAGTGGACCATCAACCATTTCTACAGAATTGCAGAGAAAGCTAATGATTATAAAATTATGGTCAACTCTCACGAATCTGTGCGTCCAGGTGGAGAAAGCAGAACCTATCCAAACTGGATTTCTGCAGAAGCAGCGCGTGGAACAGAGTATGAAGCGTTCGGGGGAAACAAGCCAGACCATCAAACGATTTTGCCTTTCACACGTTGGATGGGAGGTTCTATGGACTACACGCCAGGTATTTTCCAGACTAAGTTAGATTACTATTTCCCAGGCGATAAACGTTTCGTTCAGACAACTTTGGCAAAACAATTAGGACTTTATGTTGTGATGTATATGCCTTTGCAAATGGCGGCTGATTTACCGGAGAATTACGCAAAACATATGGATGCTTTCCAGTTTATCAAAGATGTTGCAGCAGATTGGGACGACACCAAAATCCTTTCCGCAGAACCTGGAGATTACATCCACACGGCTCGTAAAGCAAAAGGAACGGACAATTGGTTTGTAGGTGGTGTTACCGATGAAAATCCAAGAGATTTCACAGTCGATTTTTCCTTCCTGGATAAGGGTAGAAAATACGAAGCTACCATCTATGCCGATGGAAAAGACGCCGATTATATCAATAATCCACAAAGCTACCAAATCTATAAGAAAACAGTAGATAGCAAAACCAAACTTCCAATTCATTTGGTTAGAAGTGGTGGTTATGCCATTTCTTTAAAACCAATAAAATAAAAAATCTCCCTTCCCCGGAGGGGAGATTTTTCGAACTTTTTCAGAATACTTGTTCGTTAATTGTTTAGGAGCTTAATCCCGCTATCCGCTATATCTTTTTCGTCATTGCGAACGAAGTGAAGCAATCTTTAGAAGTTTTCACCGCAATGCCAAAAAAAGGATGCCGCTACTATCGGGGCTATGGGTTTCTACATTAATCAAAACTTTGTCAACCAAAGATTCGGCGCAGCCAAAGTTTAAACCGTTCACAAAGTTTTTCAAAAATTCAATACTATGAAAAAATTAATCGCATTTTCTTCCATTATATTTTCCGCCATGTTCTATTCTCAAGTTCAGAAAGTAGAACCGGCCTTTTGGTGGAGCGGAATGAAAAATCCTGAACTACAATTATTAGTTTATGGAAAAGATATCCAAAATCTTCAACCAGAATTTTCAAACGGAATCAAAATCAAAGAAGTCAAAAAAGTTGAAAATCCCAACTATCTTTTTGTAACAATCGATACAAACGGAGTTCAGCCACAAAAAGCAAAACTGAATTTCAAAAATGGAAACAAAACAGTTAAAACCATCGATTACGAATTCAAACAAAGGCAACAAAACTCGGCGAACAGAGATTCTTACACATCTTCTGATGTGATGTATCTGATAATGCCAGACCGTTTTGCCAACGGAAATCCAAAAAATGACAATACACCAGACACAGCTGAAAAAGCTGACCGAAGTAAAACTGGCGGACGTCACGGTGGAGATATTGCCGGAATTGTAAAAAACTTGGATTATCTTCAGGAATTGGGCGTTACAACGGTTTGGAATACGCCTTTGTTGGAGGATAATGAGCCAGGTTTTTCTTATCACGGTTACGCACAAAGCGATTATTATAAAATAGACCCACGGTACGGAACTAATGAGGATTACAAAAATTTGGCTGATGAACTTCATAAACGAAAAATGAAACTCGTGATGGATTATGTGACCAATCACTGGGGTTCAAAAAGTTGGATAATCAAAGATTTGCCAGCGAAAGACTGGATTCATTATTGGGAAGGGCAGGAAAATGGTTTCAAACGAAGTAATTATAAAATGACGACTCAGTTTGACATCAATGCTGCAAAAGTTGATGCGGCAGATTGTATGGATGGCTGGTTTGATACGACGATGCCGGATATGAACCAAAGTAATCCGATGGTTGTTAATTATATGGCGCAGAATGCAATCTGGTGGATTGAATATGCAGGTTTAGATGGTTTCCGTGTGGATACTTATTCTTACAACGACAAAAAAGGAATAGCAGATTGGACAAAACGTATCACCGACGAATATCCGAAATTCAATATTGTTGGAGAAGTCTGGATGCAAGATCCTGCTCATATGGCTTATTGGCAAAAAGATTCTAAAATTGGAGCCATAGAAAACTTTAATTCTTACTTGCCATCTGTAATGGATTTTTCACTTTATGATGCTATTGATCAGGCTTTCAAAGAAGAGCCGGGCTGGAACGCAGGAATGCAGAGAGTTTATGGGAATTTTACCAATGATTTCCTTTATCCTGATATCAATAATATCTTGGTTTTTGCTGAGAATCACGATACCAATAGATTTAATCAAGTTTATCCGAAGATAGAAGATTACAAATTAGCAATGAGTTTGGTTTTAACCATTCGTGGAATTCCACAATTGTATTACGGTTCCGAAATCGGAATGGCTGGAGATAAAAACAATGGTGGCGATGGCGAGATCCGTAAAGATTTTCCTGGCGGTTGGGCTGGCGATGCTAATAATGCATTTACAAAATCAGGAAGAACAGCTTCTCAAAACGAATATTTCGATTACACTAAAAAATTACTGAATTGGAGAAAAACAAACGAAGCGGTTCATACAGGGAAAACTTTGCATTACATCCCGAACAATAATGTTTATGTTTATTTCCGATATACGGATAAAAAAAGAGTAATGGTTGTAATTAATAACAACAAAGAAAATCAGAATCTGGATCTGAAGCGTTTTTCTGAAGGTTTGAAGAATTTTACAAAAGGAAAAGATATCATTTCTGACAAAGATTTTGATTTGAAAACAAATTTGTCTATTCCTGCAAAATCTTCATTAATTTTAGAACTTAAATAAAATTAATATGAAAAAAATCATTTCGCTCTTTTTACTATCATCTTTTTTAATATTTTCGATTCCACTTTCGGCTCAAAAGAAAGGCTTTTACGAAAATGTTCAGAAAAAAAATGTGGCTAAAGTCTTAGACGATTTGAACACATTTGCGGCCAATGCAGATTTCAAAAATTACTTTGATTTGTTTGCGCAGGAATCGCAATACATCGGAACAGATGCAACGGAAGTTTGGCAAAAGCAAGAGTTCAAAGATTGGGCAAAACCTTATTTCGATAAGAAAACAACTTGGAATTTCAAATCATTAAAACGAAATATTTATTTCAGCAAAGACGGAAATTACGCTTGGTTTGATGAAGTTCTGGATACTCAGATGAAAATCTGCAGAGGTTCTGGTGTTCTCGAAAAAATAGGTGGAAAATGGAAAATCAAACAATATGTTCTTTCTGCAACAATCCCGAATGAAGTGATAGATGAAGTCACCAAAATCAAAACGCCAATCGAGGATGCTTTCATCCAGAAATTAAAATAACAAATTGTCATTCAGAGCGAAATGAAATGAAGCGAAGAATCTTTATGAGATTCCTCCTTCGTCGGAATGACATTAACTTAAATATAATAAACAATGACTAAAAAAATAAAACCAAATCTTTCCATCGCTCAGATTATCAATATGAGTATGGGATTTTTGGGAATCCAAATGGCGTTTGGCCTGCAGAACGGAAATGCCAGCAGAATTTTAGCAAATCTGGGAGCTGACGTTCACGAGTTGTCTTGGTTCTGGTTGGTAGCGCCTGTTACAGGATTAATCGTTCAGCCAATCATCGGGCATATGGGAGATAATACTTGGAGTCCATTAGGAAGAAGAAAACCTTATTTTTTGATTGGTGCAGTTTTATGTGCAATCGGATTGGTTCTCCTTCCAAACGCAGCTTCTGTAACTAATCTTATTGCGGCTAATGTATTATTACTGGCAGTGATTTTCTTAGCAATGATGGATGCTTCTATCAATGTAGCAATGGAGCCTTTCCGAGCTTTGGTTGGCGATATGTTACCAAAACATCAGGGAACAATCGGGTTTTCTGTTCAAACTATTTTGATTGGTATTGGAGCTGTCATCGGTTCTTATCTTCCGGATTGGTTAACCAAATTAGGAATCTCGAATGTTGCTCCGGAGGGATTTGTGGCGGATAACGTTATTTTCTCTTTCTATGTTGGTGCAGGATTTTTGATTCTAACCATTCTTTACACGATTTTCACAACCAAAGAATATTCTCCGGAAGAATTTGCATCATTTGAAGATGGGAAAGAAGTTACAGAACCTTCTAAATTCTCCGATATATTCAAGGATTTTGCTAACATTCCGACTCAGATGAAGAGATTAGGAATTGTTCAATTCTTTTCTTGGTTTGCTTTATTTACGATGTGGGTTTTCACCACAAGTGCCTTGGCAACGCATCATTTCGGGTTGTCTCCGGAAGATACGCATTCGGAAGCTTTTAATAATGCAGGAGATTTGACGGGAAAATTATTCGGGATGTATAATCTTTGGGCAATTCCGTTTGCATTTTTATTAACACCGATTGCCAAGTTCTTAGGCAAAAAACAAACGCACGCTTTAGCTTTGTTAGTTGGAGGTTTGGGGTTGATTTCAATGTATTTCATCAAAGACACGTCATTACTTTGGATTTCAATGATAGGATTGGGATTTGCTTGGGCAAGTATTTTAGCAATGCCTTACGCGATTTTAATCGAAGTGATTCCGCAGAGGAAAATGGGTGTTTATATGGGAATTTTTAATTTCTTTATTGTAATTCCTCAAATCATCAACGGTATTTTCGGTGGACCAATAGTTTCCAATATCTTTGGGAAAATGGCAATTGATTATGTTGTTGTTGGTGGAATTTGTATGTTAATTGGAGCAGTTGTAACCATGGTTTTCATTAAAACAGAAGATGAAACGCCAAAAGAAATTCAAGAAGAAATCCAGCAGGTTCATTTTTAATTTAAAAGAATTTTATTCTAAATATTAAATCCACCAATCGGTGGATTTTTCGTTTTTACTGAATGAATTTTGATTGAAAATTCAAATTATAAACTAAAATAATGAAATCTTAGTAAAATTTTAGACATCGTAATTTCTCAAGCTTCCACAAATTGAAAATCAATACTTTATGAGCGTTTTTTGTTTTAATGAATATCGTATAAAAATCATTATTTTGTGTGTTTTTGATAGTATTGAAAATATTTTTTTATGAAAAAATCAATGATATTGAAAATTAGTTTATACATTTGTACCGTTCAAAACGAGCAAATATGAATAAAACAATAATTATTTCTGTCATTCTTGTCATTATCGGATTCCGATGGTGAGTGATGGCTTGTGATAATTATTGAAATTGAAATAATACAGACCATTCTCATCACGAGGATGGTTTTTTTTATGGTCAGAAATCTAACAAACAAATATAAAAACCAATACAAAATGTATTACAATGACGACAGTGTTCTCTTTTTTGATGGGGAATATGTGAAAGCAAAAGAAGCTAAAACCGACCTCTACGGTCAATCGTTACACTACGGATATGCTGTTTTCGAAGGAATTAAATCTTACAAAACAGCCAACGGAACCAAGATTTTCAAAGCTGAAGAACATTACGACAGACTCAGAAAATCTGCTGAGACAATGATGATGCCTTTCGATTATTCGACCGAAGAAATGGTGGAGATTACCTACAAACTTTTGGAACAAAATAATCTAAGCAATGCTTACATCCGTCCATTAGTGATTTGCTCTCCGAATATGGCTTTGTCAAAAGGACAAAAAAGTTATCTCGTGATAGAAGTTTGGAATTGGGATAACGGTTATATGGCAAATAAAATGAAAATTATGACTTCTTCTTTTGAGCGCCCAAATCCAAAAGCTTTCAAAGTAGAAGCAAAGGTCAGTGGACATTATGTAAACTCAATTTTGGCTTGTCAGGAAGCTAAAGATAAAGGTTTTGATGAAGCTTTGGTTCTGGATGCAGAAGGAAATGTAGCAGAAAGTTCAGGTGCCAATATCTTCTTCGAGAAAGGTGGAAAACTGTTCACACCGGCAAAAGGAAGCATACTTCCTGGAATTACCAGAGCTACAGTTTTTGAAATCTGCGATAATCTTGGAATTCCTACAGAAGAAAAGTTCTTCAAACCAGAAGAAATGCAAGGCGCAGATGCTGGATTTTTCTGCGGAACAGCGGCCGAAATCGTTGCCTTGGATTCTCTTGATAACGTTCCTTTCAAACTGAATTGGGAAGACAGTTTATCAGCCAAAATTCAGACTGCCTATCGTCATTTAGTATTAGAAGAAGATTATTCTTATTTAAAATCAGACTTACAATATGTGTAACGTAGAACTGAACAAATACTCTAAAACACTGACGAAAGACCCGACTCAGCCTGCAACTCAGGCGATGTTTTACGGAATTGGTTTCCAAAAAGAAGATTTCGACAAAGCACAAATTGGAATCGCAAGTATGGGCTACGATGGTAATACTTGTAATATGCACTTGAATGGTCTTGCTGAAATTGTAAAAAAAGGGGTTAAAGAACAAAATCTTGTTGGACTAATGTTCCACACCATAGGAATCAGCGATGGAATGACCAACGGAACCGACGGAATGCGTTATTCTCTTGTAAGTCGAGACATTATTGCAGATTCTATCGAAGCGGTTTGCGCAGGACAATATTATGATGGATTGATTACAGTTCCGGGTTGCGATAAAAATATGCCGGGTTCTCTGATGGCAATGGCGCGTCTTGACCGTCCTTCGATAATGATTTACGGAGGAAGTATTGCACCAGGACATTACAAAGGCGAAGATTTGAATATCGTTTCAGCTTTCGAAGCGTTAGGAAACAAAATTGCTGGGAAAATTTCCGAAGAAGATTTTCAAGGTGTGATTCAAAATTCTTGTCCAAGTGCAGGTGCGTGTGGCGGAATGTACACTGCCAATACAATGGCTTCTGCAATTGAAGCTCTGGGAATGAGTTTGCCTTATTCTTCATCATATCCCGCACTTAGTAAAGAGAAAAAAGAAGAATGTCAGTTTGCAGGTCATTACATTAAAATTCTTTTAGAAAAAGACATTAAACCATCGGACATTATGACGCCAAAAGCTTTCGAAAATGCTTTGAGGTTGATTATGATTTTGGGTGGAAGTACCAATGCAGTTCTCCATTTTATCGCCATTGCAAAGTCAATTGGTTATGATTTGACTTTAGATGATTTCCAAAAAATAAGCGATGAAACACCGTTTTTAGCAGACCTTAAACCAAGTGGAAAATACTTGATGGAAGACCTTCATAAAGTAGGCGGAGTTCCGGCGGTGATGAAATATCTATTGGATTTAGGCTTACTTCACGGCGATTGTTTAACGGTTACAGGTAAAACCATTGCAGAAAACTTGGAACACGTCACTTCAATTATCGACAGACAGCAAAATATCATTCACGATATCAAAAATCCAATCAAAGAAACGGGACACATCAGAATTATGTACGGAAACCTTGCTGAAAAAGGTTCTGTTGCGAAGATTACAGGAAAAGAAGGTGCTTATTTTAAAGGAACAGCAATCGTTTTTGATGGCGAAAAAGAATTCATCAAAGGTATCGAAGATAAAAAAATCAAAGAAGGAAACGTTGTAGTTATCAAGAACGAAGGACCAAAAGGCGCACCCGGAATGCCGGAAATGTTAAAGCCAACTTCCGCTTTAATGGGTTCAGGTTTAGGTAAAAATGTGGCATTGATTACCGATGGAAGATTCTCCGGAGGAACACACGGTTTCGTCGTTGGGCATATCACGCCTGAAGCTTTTTCCGGAGGATTGATTGGCTTAATTAAAGATGGAGATGTGATTGAATTGGATGCTGAAAAAAATACCATCAACGCATTATTGTCAGACGATGAAATCGCCAAAAGAAAAGCCGAGTTCCAACAACCCGAATACAAAGTGAAAAGAGGTGTGTTGTACAAATACGCTAAATCTGTAGCGGATGCTTCACAAGGTTGTGTAACCGATTTATAATTAAAAAGTAAAATTGAAAATAATATGAGTACGCTTGAAGTAAAGGAAAATACAGAATTAGAACAACCCAAACCGGTAGAAATCTCAGGTTCAAAAGCTGTTTTAGAAGCTCTGTTACAGGAAAATGTGGAAACGATTTTCGGTTATCCCGGTGGCGCAATTATGCCGATTTATGATGCTTTGTACGACTATTCCGAAAAACTGAAACATATTTTGGTTCGCCACGAGCAAGGTGCAATTCACGCTGCGCAGGGATTTGCGAGAACTTCTGGAAAAACTGGAGTTGTATTCGCAACCAGTGGTCCCGGTGCAACCAATTTGGTGACAGGTTTGGCAGATGCGATGATAGATAGCAACCCGATTGTCTGCATTACAGGGCAAGTATTTGCCTCACTTTTGGGAACAGATGCTTTTCAGGAAACCGATGTTATCAATATTACAACGCCGGTTACAAAATGGAATTATCAAGTGACTGATGCAACAGAAATTCCCGAAGCTATTGNNGCATATTGCAAGTACAGGTCGTCCTGGTCCTGTTTTGATTGATATTACAAAAAATGCTCAATTACAATTATTCGAATATTTGGGATATAAAAAATGTAATCATATCAGAAGTTATCGCCCGGAACCTGAAATCAGAAATGAATATATTGAGCAGGCGGCAGAGCTTATTAATCAAGCTAAAAAACCTTTTGTTCTGTTTGGACAAGGTGTGATTATAGGAAAAGCCGAGGAAGAGTTCAAAGCTTTTATTGAAAAAGTCAATCTTCCTGCAGGAGCTACAGTAATGGGATTAAGCGCACTTCCAACGAATCACAAGTTACACGTTGGAATGTTGGGAATGCACGGTAATTACGCGCCAAACGTAATGACTAATGAATGTGATGTTCTGATTGCAGTCGGAATGCGTTTCGATGACAGGGTTACAGGTCGTTTGGATAAATATGCAAAGCAGGCTAAAATTATCCATCTTGATATCGACCCAGCGGAAATTGATAAAAATGTGAAGACCACGGTTCCTGTTTGGGGAAATTGTAAGAAGACTTTACCAATGTTGACGGCACTTCTTAAAGAGAATGACCATTCAGCTTGGTTGGAAAAATTCCGTGAATTGGAAAAAGAAGAGATTAAAGAAGTCATTCAAAATGAACTTAATCCAACAACTGATGTAATGACAATGGGAGAGGTTATCAAAGTTCTAAATGAATTGACAAATGGCGATGCAATCATCACAACCGATGTCGGTCAGCATCAAATGGTTGCTTGTCGATATGCGAATTTCAATAACTCTAAATCCAGCGTAACATCGGGCGGGCTTGGAACAATGGGATTTGGTTTGCCAGCTGCAATCGGCGCTTGGTATGGCGCACCAGAAAAAACAGTTGTTGCAATTATTGGTGATGGTGGATTCCAAATGACTTTGCAGGAATTGGGAACGATTATGCAGTTCGGAGCAAAGGTTAAAATTCTGATTCTCAATAACGAATTTCTCGGAATGGTAAGACAGTGGCAACAGTTGTTCCACGACAGACGTTACTCTTTTGTGAACATTACAAGTCCAGATTTCGTAGCTGTTGCAAAAGGTTATTACATCGACGGACAAAAAATCTCCGAAAGAAAAGACCTTAAAACAGCTTTGGAAGCGATGATAAATCACGATGGCGCTTATCTTTTGGAAGTAATGGTTGGGAAAGAAAATAACGTTTTTCCAATGGTAGCACAAGGAACTTCGGTTTCAGAAATCAGACTTAAATAATTTATAATTATTTATAAAACAATTCAAAGAAATTAGGAGATAGATTACCAGTCTAATAAACTTTGCTAAGTTTTACGCCTTTGCGAACTTTAAAACATTGAATTAAATAAAAAAACTTTGCGGACTTTGCGTTTAAAAAATATCTGCAAACCATTTCCAACTCTTTGGAACTTTAATTTATCATAAAATGGAAAAACAAGAATTTACCATCACATTATACACAGAAAATTCGGTTGGATTAATCGGCAGAATATCAGGGATTTTTTCACGAAGAAAAATCAATATCGAGAGTTTAAATACGTCTCCTTCCGAAGTCGAAGGCATTCATAGGTTCACGATTCTTATTAATGAAACTGAGGAAGTTGTAAGAAAACTTTGTCGTCAGTTGGAAAAACAAATCGATATTCTGAAAGCTTATTTCAATACCGATGATGAGATTGTTTGGCAGGAACAGGCACTTTACAAAGTGCCGACAAAAGTAGTAACAGAAAAAGTTTACGTAGAACGTTTACTCCGTCAATATGGCGCTTCTACGGTTGTGATTCGGGAAGATTATATTGTTTTCGAAACAGCAGGACATCGTGAAGAAATCGACCGACTGACAGAAGAACTCAACAAATACGGACTCATAGAATTCGTTCGTGGAGCAAGAATCGCAATCATCAAAAATAGCGCAGGAATTCACGAAAAAGTCCTTGAGTTCGAAAAAAGAGAACCTTCTCACGAGATTGTGGAAAACGAATACTTAGACAAAAGAGACGACGTTTTCACAATGTAAAAAAAAACTATCAAAATTTTGAGCGTAAGCGCCTCTGTGAACTTAAAAACATTCAGTTTTTAAAAAAAATCTTAGTGCGCTTTGTGTTCAATTTTCGATACATATTCAAAACAAAACTTAATAAAATCAAGACAAAATAAAAATGGCAAATTATTTCAATACCTTATCACTCAGAGACCAGTTGCATCAGTTAGGACGGGCGGAATTTATGGATAGTTCAGAGTTTTCTGATGGCGTTTCTGCATTGAAGGGAAAGAAAATCGTAGTGGTTGGTTGCGGCGCTCAGGGACTGAATCAAGGTCTGAATCTCAGAGACAGCGGACTGGATGTTTCTTACGCATTGCGTCAAGAAGCGATCGATCAAAAGAGAGATTCCTGGAAAAACGCAACCGAAAATAATTTTAAAGTCGGAACTTATGAAGAGCTCATTCCAACTGCGGATTTGGTTATCAATTTGACGCCCGACAAACAACATACTTCCGTTATCAATGCGGTTCAACCATTAATGAAACAAGGTGCGACTTTATCTTATTCTCACGGGTTCAATATCGTGGAAGAAGGAATGCAGATTCGTAAAGATATCACAGTAATTATGGTGGCTCCAAAATGTCCCGGTTCCGAAGTTCGTGCCGAATATCTACGTGGTTTTGGTGTTCCAACTTTGATTGCCGTTCACCCAGAAAATGACCCTCAAGGGAAAGGATGGGCAGAAGCAAAAGCATATTGCGTGGGAACTGGCGGTCACAAAGCGGGTGTTTTGAAATCCTCTTTTGTTGCAGAAGTGAAGTCCGATTTGATGGGTGAGCAAACTATTTTGTGCGGACTTTTACAAACGGGTTCTATTCTTTCATTCGATAAAATGGTAGAAAAAGGAATTGATCCTGGATATGCTTCCAAGTTGGTGCAATACGGTGTTGAGGTCATCACAGAAGCTTTGAAACACGGCGGTGTGAGCGGAATGTTGGATAGACTTTCCAATCCTGCAAAACTCAAAGCTTTCGAGTTGTCAGAAGAATTGAAAGATATTATGAGACCACTTTTCCAAAAACATCAGGACGATATTATCTCGGGAGAATTCTCCAAAACAATGATGGAAGACTGGGTAAATGGCGACGCAAACTTATTGAAATGGAGAGCAGAAACAGGAGAAACCGCTTTCGAAAAAACTCCTGCAGGCGATGTGAAAATCGATGAACAGGAATATTTTGACAATTATCTTTTGATGTCGGCGTTCATCCGAGCGGGCGTTGAATTGGCTTTCGAAACAATGGTTGAAGCAGGCATTAAACCAGAATCTGCTTACTACGAATCTCTTCACGAAACGCCTTTGATTGCCAACACTATCGCCAGAAAAAAACTGTTCGAGATGAATCGTGTGATTTCCGACACGGCAGAATACGGCTGTTATCTGTTTGATCAAGCTTGTAAACCTTTGTTGGCAGATTTTATGAAATCGGTGGATACAGATTTGGTTGGAAAAGATTTTAATGAAGGCAAAGACGCTTCGGTTGACAACGCTCAATTGGTTCACGTGAACGATATTTTGAGAAATCATCCGGTAGAAGTCGTAGGAAAAAAACTTCGTCAGGCAATGACTGCGATGAAGTCTATCAAAACAGTTTAAAATTAGGAGCTAATCCCGCTTTCCACTATATCTTTTGCTCTTCGTTCCTCATCACAAAAGGATGCCGTTGCAAATCGAGGTACGAGATTCGACGATTCAAAAAAATAGAATAAAAGAAAAGAGTCAATCGGGGCTAGAGATTTGTCATAAAAATAAAGTTTGTTCCTAAATTCAAATTTTGTCATTCCGTAAAAAGTCAAATGAAACAGCTTTTTTCAGAATGACAATATTTCAAATAAAATCCTTGCTGAGCGAAGCGCCTTTATCTCAATACATTTATTGATTTTAAAGGAATCGATGAATCTTTGATTTGCGAACCTTAAAATATTTTCAATAAGATTATAAAAACCTTTGCGCACTTTGCGTTCAAAATTGATTCAAAAAAAATGTCAACCCCAATCATCCAAATTTCAAACCTCAATTTCCAATATAATAAACCCATATTGGAAGATTTAAACTGGCAAATATCTTCTGGAGAATGTTGGATGTTAGGGGGATTAAGCGGAAGTGGAAAAACAACTTTAGCCAAAATCATTTCTGGAGAAATCAAGAATTTTGAAGGAAAAGTTGAGGTCAATTTTGATGGAAACTCAGAATTGCCAAAGAAAATATTGTATGTGTCCAATTGGTTTCAGTTCAGTAATCTGGAAGGCGACCGCAATTTTTATTATCAACAGCGATACAATCAATTCGCTAAAAATGATACACTCACTGTTTTTGCAGAACTCAATCATTTCGGAAAAGAAGAAAATCTGGATTTCAGAATATTAGAATCGTATTTAGAACCTTTCGGACTTGAGAACTTCAAAAATCAGCAATTAATAGAATTGTCGAGTGGCGAACACAAGAAATTGCAATTACTGAAAGTGCTTTGGCTAAAACCTCAAGTTTTGATTATAGACCAGCCTTACACAGGGTTGGATGTCAAATCGAGACAGTTTTTGAATCACGCTTTTGATGTTTTAATTCAAGAAAATGTCACATTGATTTTAATTAATAATGACGACGAATATCCGGAAAGCGTACAGCATTTTGTTGAAATAAAAAACGGGAAATTAGTTCACCGAAATTCTCCAAAAGACTTTTCAAAAGGTGAAGAAAGAATTCCGAAATCGCTTCCTTTTTTCTTGCAAAATAATCAGGAAAACGAACAGGAAAGTCTTATCAAACTAGAAAATATCAATATTTCTTACGGCGAAAAACAAGTTCTTAAGAATATCGAATGGGAAGTCAATTCCGGAGAACAATGGCTGTTGCAAGGTCATAACGGTTCAGGGAAATCAACATTATTAAGTTTGTTAAATGGCGACCATCCGCAAGCTTATGCCAATGAAATTCATCTTTTCGGACAAAAACGGGGAAGTGGCGAAAGTATTTGGGACATCAAAGAAAAAATCGGAATGATTTCGCCCGAGTTGCATTGGTATTTTGATATGAATGCGAATGTCGGGCAAACCATCGCTTCAGGTTTTTTTGACTCGATGAGTTTGTATCAGAAACTGAGTTTCGACCAGCAAAAGCAGTTGGAGCAAATTCTCTATTTCTTCGATTTAAAAGATGATAAAAACAAAAAATTGAGCACACTTCCTTTAGGAAAACAACGTTTGGCTTTGCTCGCAAGAACATTGATTAAAAAACCAAAACTCCTGATTTTGGATGAGCCTTGTCAGGGAATGGATAATGAACAGACGCAATATTTCAATCAGGTAATTGATGATTTGGCAGGTCAGGGACAATCCTTGATTTATGTTGGGCATTTTGAATCTCAATTACCAAAAAAACTCAGTCACAAACTCGTTCTGGAAAATGGAACGACAAAAATTAAAACCAAAATCAAAGAATCTGTAATATAAATGAAGATGAACGAAACGCTGATATTTCCAACCTTGGAAGCCGTAAAAAAAGCCCGAAAAAGTATAGAAAATGTAGTGAATTATACGCCTTTGCAATATAATTCCCGATTGTCAGAAAAATTTGGTGCGAATATTTTTCTTAAAAGAGAAGATTTACAGCCTGTAAGGTCTTACAAGTTGCGAGGCGCTTACAATAAAATCAAAAGTCTTTTCAATGAAGGCAAAACTTCGGACGGAATTGTGTGTGCGAGTGCAGGAAATCACGCTCAAGGTGTGGCTTTTTCGTGTAAACAGCTCCAAATCAAAGGAACGATTTTTATGCCCGTAACAACGCCGAAACAAAAACTGGAACAAGTCGAAATGTTTGGTGGAAGCTTCGCTGAAATCAAGTTGGTTGGAGATACTTTTGATGCTTCAAAAAATGCGGCTTTAGATTTTGCAGAAACTTCTGGAGCAGCTTTTATTCATCCTTTTGATGATGTTCAGATTATCGAAGGACAAGCAACTTTGGCTCTGGAAATTTTAGAACAGAATACAGATTTTATAGATTTCATCTTCATTCCGATTGGCGGTGGTGGTTTAGCATCAGGAATTTCGACGGTTTTTAAAGAGTTATCACAAGAAACGCAGTTGATTGGAGTCGAGCCAAAAGGTGCGCCTTCTATGAGAACTTCCATCGATAATAATCTTAATACAGAACTTTCAGAAATCGATGGTTTTGTTGATGGAGCAGCGGTTAAAAGAGTAGGAGATTTGACTTTTGAGATTTGCAGAAAGTCACTTTTAGATTGTATTCCTGTGGATGAAGGGAAAATTTGTGAAACAATTCTTCAACTTTATAATAAGGATGCAATTGTTTTGGAACCAGCCGGAGCTTTGTCTATTTCATCTTTGGAACAATATCGAAATCAGATTAAAGGCAAAAATGTTGTTTGCATCGTCAGTGGAAGCAACAATGATATTACGAGAATGGAGGAGATCAAAGAAAGGGCTTTGCTTTACAACGGTTTGAAACATTATTTTATGGTGAAATTCCCGCAGCGTCCCGGTTCTCTGAAAGATTTTGTTCTTAATGTTTTGGGCGAAAATGACGATATCACGCATTTTGAATATACCAAGAAAAACTCACGGGAAACGGCTTTGGCAATCGTCGGAATCGAGCTTTCTAATATTTCTGATTTTAATGGTTTAAAACAGAGAATGCAAAATCTTGGTTATTTTGAATCTTATCTTAATGATAACCCAGATGTGTTGAGTATGCTTGTTTAAGAACAGTTTTAAAGAAGTTAAAATCTTCGCGCCTTAAAAGCATAGAGGTGATTTGGTAAAATCTTTTTGCCTTTGTGTTAAGATACTTCTAACTCCGACAATCGTCGGAGTTTTTCATTCTTACCGTACATCAATGCATAAGGATTTGTAATAGAAGATATTTGTAAACATAAAAACAAATCAATTATCATTTATAAATCATCAGTTATGAAAACAGTATATCACAGCGCAGAAAGCAGAGGTTACGCTAACCACGGTTGGCTGAAAAGTCATCACACTTTTAGCTTTGCCAATTATCACAATCCGGATAGAAACCATTTCGGAGTTTTGAGAGTTTTGAATGACGATTTCGTGGAAGGCGGAATGGGATTCGGGAGACATCCGCACCGCGATATGGAAATTATCTCTATTCCGTTGGAAGGTGATTTGCGTCACGGCGACAATATGGGCAATTCCGGAATTATCAAAAAAGGCGATATTCAAGTAATGTCAGCCGGAACTGGAATTATGCACAGCGAAGAAAATGCAACAGAACAACCTGTGAAATTCTTACAAATCTGGATTATCCCAAACAAAACCGATGTAACTCCAAGATATGATCAAATAAACATCGAGGAAAAATCAGTTCAGAATGATTTTCAGCAGATTCTTTCGCCTAATGCAGATGATGCTGGCGTTTGGATTCATCAGGATGCTTGGTTCAACTTGGCAAAATTCGACAAAGGTTTTTCCAAAGAATATAAAATCAACAAATCTGGAAACGGTGTTTACGTTTTCGTGATCAAAGGAAAAGCAAAAATTGGTGATCAAATTCTGGATGAAAGAGATGGTTTAGGAATTTGGGATACAAACAGTTTCACTTTAGAAGCTCAGGAAAGCTCAGAAATATTATTGATGGAAGTTCCAATGGAATTGCCAAGATAACCTAAACTTTCTAGAAGAAATAACTTGAATAGGAATTGGAAATTCACCGTTTATTGTTTTGTGTATTTTATAGATTTTCAAATATTTTAATAGATTTTTAAGAAAAATACCATTCTAACAGTATAACATTTGTCCTCAAAAAATCTTAAATTTGGCACTTTAAAAAGTTAAACTGAAAACATAATGAGATTACTTATTGTAGGAAATGGTGGGCGTGCTTCGGCTCTGGCGCTTAAGTTGAGTGAGGACAGCAGAATTACAAAAATGTTTTTTGCTCCCGGCAACGCCACTACCGAAAAACTAGGAGAAAACATCCACGAAACCGATATTATTGCATTAAGAGATTTTGCGATCAAAAATAAGGTAGAGTTGACAATCGTCGGTCCGGAAGCACCATTGGTGGAAGGAATTGTAGACGAATTTAAGAAGGTGGATCTCAAAGTTTTTGGACCTACAAAAAAGGCAGCATCTTTGGAAGGAAGTAAGTCATTCTCCAAAAAATTTATGCAAAACTATGGCATCAAGACCGCTAATGCTACGGTTTTCGATTCTTATGTCGAAGCAAAAGAATATCTTCAGAAGCAGAAATTTCCTTTGGTAATCAAGGCAAGTGGTCTTGCTGGTGGGAAAGGCGTTGTGATTGCGGATGATCTGGAAGAAGCAGAAGGAACCATTCACGATTTTATGATCAAAAGAATCTTTGGAGATGCAGGAATCCAGATTGTTATCGAAGAATATTTGCAAGGTTTTGAAGCATCCATTATTGCTTTTTCCAATGGAGAAAAATTATATCCATGCGTGCCGGTAAAAGATTATAAAAAAGCAGGAAACGGAGATACAGGTCCAAACACTGGAGGTATGGGTTCGGCTGCACCAAGTCCGGAATTTACGGATGAACATTTCCAGGATTTTCTTCAGAATATTATGAATCCTACTGTGGATGGTCTCAAAAAAGAAGGTCTAAGATTCAAAGGATTTATTTTCTTCGGATTAATGGTTACCAAAAACGGGACTTACCTTCTTGAGTACAATATGAGACTTGGTGATCCAGAAACCCAAGTTCTATTACCGTTGTTGGAAAACAATCTTGTAGATGCAATAGAAGACTGCCTAAACGGAAGAGAACTAGAACTGAGGTTCAAAGATAAAAAAGCAGTGTGTCTTGTAGTGTGCTCCGGAGGATATCCAAAAAACCATGAAACTGGATACGAAATAACCGGCGCAGAAAAAGTAAAAAATAGCCAATTGCTATATGCCGGCGCAGATTACAGAGGCGACAGAGTGGTTTCCACGGGCGGACGAGTTCTGAACCTTGTAGCTCTTGGAGACTCCTTTGAAGAGGCACGTAAAAAAGTTTATGAAGACGCAGTTCCTGTAGATTTTGACTACGGATTTTACCGAGAAGATATTGCGAAATTCTAAAATATATAGAGATGTTGGGCGACCAATGTCTCTTTGTTTTTTAAGAAGCTTCATCCCGCTTTCCACTATATCTTTTTTGTCATTGCGAACGAAGTGAAGCAATTTGTAGAACCATTCAGCAATCGCAATAACAAAAAAGGATGCCGTTACAATCGGGGCTATGGCATTCAACATAAAAACAAGTTTTGTCATCAATTGAAAGATGATAAAATAATAATTATAATAATAACAAGAATAAAAGAACACACTCTTTGTCATTCCTACGGAATGGCAAAAGAGCAAAAAAAGAGGAAGTCCTTGATAAGTTTGAAGTTTATACAAAGCTTGTAGAACTACCTTTGTGAACCTTAAAATATTTTCAAAAAAGTCAAAAAAACTTTGCAGACTTTGCGTTTAAAAATTCATAATTAATAATTACAAAAAATGCCTTGGAATCCTGATCTTTACGACCAGTTCAAACAAGAACGTTCAGCACCGTATTTTGATTTAATAAAATTGGTGGAATTAGAATCCAATATGTCGGTTATTGATTTAGGTTGCGGAACAGGCGAATTAACGTCCGGACTTTTGGATTTCATTCCAAATTCTCAAATTATAGGAATAGATTCTTCTGCAGAAATGCTTAATAAAGCTGAACAGTTTGCAACCAAAAGGTTACAGTTCTTCCAAAGAAGTGTAGAAGAACAGGTTGAATTAGACGATAAATTTGATTTAATTATCGCCAACGCCTCTTTGCAATGGTGCAACAATCATTATGACTTGTTTCCCAAACTGATTTCAAAACTGAATCCAGAAGGACAATTAGCCGTTCAGGTTCCATCGAATCATAATTTTATCGTGCATCAATTATTGTCAGTCGTTGCGGAACACGAGATTTATCAGAAACATTTCAATGGCTGGAAAAGAGAATATTCGGTTCTTAATATAGAAGATTACGCTAAGATTTTATCAGACAACGAAGGCAAAAGAATTAACGTTTTCGAAAAAGTTTATCCACACATTATGAAAGATGCGGATGCCGTTTTCGATTGGACTTCTGGAACAGCAATGATTCCTTTCGTAGAAAAACTTCCGGAAGATTTGAAAGAGCAATACAAGCACGATTATAAAGAAGAACTGAGAAAAGTTTTCACAGGTTCGCCGGTGTTTTATCCGTTCAAGAGAACCTTTATTTACGCACAATTTTAAAAAATATTACAACATTATATGCAAAACGGAATTATCATTTTAGACTTCGGTTCACAGTACAACCAACTCATCGGGAGAAGAATCCGTGAAATGGAAGTTTATTCGGAAATAGTACCATTCAATACACCATTATCAGAAATTCTTGAGAAAAAACCAAGAGGAATCATCCTTTCCGGAGGTCCAAGTTCTGTGAACGCAGAAAACGCACACCTTGTAGAAAAAGAATTGTATGAGCAAGGAATTCCGGTTTTAGGAATTTGCTACGGAATGCAATTAACTGCACATCTTTTGGGCGGAAAAGTGGCTAAAGGCGAAAAAGGCGAATATGGAAAAGCACACCTCGAAATCGTTAAAGAAAATGAATTACTGAAAGGAGTTTATCAGAATTCCGTAGTTTGGATGAGCCATTTCGATGAGGTTGCAGAGTTGCCACAAGGTTTTGAACTCAATGCAAAATCTGGTGTTATCGCTTCGATTTCTAATCCTGAAAAAAAGATTTATGCAGTACAGTTTCATCCGGAAGTTTCGCATTCCGAAGAAGGTGGCAAAATGATTGAGAACTTCGTTTTCGGAATTTGTAAGGCAGCTAAAAATTGGAAACTGACTAATTATATCGAGAAAACCGTTGCAGAAATCAAAGAAAAAGTGGGCGACCAAAAAGTGATTCTTGGTTTGTCTGGCGGTGTAGATTCTTCTGTTGCTGCGGTTTTGATTCATAAAGCAATCGGTGACCAACTGAATTGCATCTTCGTTGATACCGGACTTTTAAGAAAAGACGAAGGCAAAAAAGTAATGGACAACTACGGCAAACATTTCCATATGAATATCAAAATGGTAGATGCTTCCGAAAGATTTTTATCCAAATTAGCAGGAATTGGCGACCCGGAACAAAAACGTAAAATCATCGGCAACGAGTTTGTTCACGTTTTCGATGAGGAATCCAAACAAATCGAAGGTGCAAAATTCCTGGCTCAAGGAACCATATATCNNCGATGTGATTGAGTCTCAATCTGTCAAAGGACCGTCAGCGGTAATCAAGTCTCACCACAATGTTGGCGGACTTCCGGAAGAAATGGAATTTCAATTGTTGGAACCATTGAGAGAATTGTTCAAAGATGAGGTGAGAAAGGTAGGAGAGGAATTGGGTATCCCGCACGAGTTGGTTTACAGACATCCATTTCCTGGACCAGGTTTAGGAATCCGAGTTTTGGGTGAAGTAGATGCAGAAAAAGTTAGAATCCTGCAGGAAGCAGACGATATCTTCATCGAAGAATTATATAAAAATGATTTGTACGAGAAAGTGTCTCAGGCATTCGTAGTCCTTCTTCCAGTGAAATCTGTAGGTGTGATGGGAGACGAAAGAACTTACGAATACACAGCCGTTGTACGTTCTGCCAACACCATTGACTTTATGACAGCAACCTGGAGCCGATTGCCATACGAATTTTTGGACACTGTTTCCAGCAGAATCATCAACGAAGTTCGTGGGATTAACAGAGTGGCTTATGATATCAGTTCCAAACCACCAGCAACCATCGAGTGGGAATAATTGAATATTCAAAATATAAAACGTCTGGAATTTTCCAGACGTTTTGTTTTTATCAATTGGTTATCTCTTCCTCACATTCTCCAAAATATCAGGGAAGTAGAGGTCAGAAAGATGTTCGAACTCGTCACCTCGCATAAACATAGACGCATCTACCTGGTCATAAGATTCTCTTCCTGCAGCAGCAATCAGCTCGTTACAAGTGTGCAACGTATTTTTATGGAATTGATAAACACGCTCGGTTTTATCGTTGGTATCAAGACCTTTAATCAACATTTTATCTTGCGTCGCAACGCCGGTTGGGCAAGTGTTGGTGTTGCATCTCAACGCCTGGATACAGCCTAGAGAAAACATAAAACCTCTGGCATTATTACAAAGGTCAGCGCCCATTGCTACAGCTCTTAAAATATCTAGGGATGTTAAAACTTTTCCGCTGGCAATGATTCTCAATTTATCTCTTAGTTCATAATTAATCAAGGTTCTGTTGACGAAAATCAATGCTGGTTCCAATGGCATCCCAACACCGTCTGAGAACTCTGGTGGCGCTGCGCCCGTGCCGCCTTCTGCACCGTCTATGGTGATGAAATCCGGATAGATGTTCAGGATATTCATCTGTTCGCAAATGTCTTCAAACTCTTTGGTATCACCGATACAAAGCTTGAAACCGACTGGTTTTCCGCCAGAAAGTTCACGCAATTGCTGTACGAATCTCAACAAACCTTCGGCATCAGAAAAAGCACTGTGCGATGGTGGCGAAAGAATCGTAACGCCAGGTGGGACATGTCGGATTTTGGCAATCTCTGGCGTGTTCTTCACAGCCGGCAAAACACCGCCGTGACCTGGTTTTGCACCTTGAGATAATTTGATTTCAATCATTTTTACATTATCCAGATTCGAATATTTTGTAAACAATTCGGCATCGAAGTTCCCTTCTTCATTTCTGCATCCAAAGTAACCCGTGCCAATTTGCCAACAAAGGTCGCCACCTTCCAGATGATGCGGAGAGATACCTCCTTCTCCGGTGTTGTGGTAAAAATTACCTTTTTTTGCGCCTCGGTTCAGAGCCATTTGAGCGCGGTCACTCAATGCACCAAAACTCATTGCAGAAATATTAAAAAGTGATGCATTATATGGTTGCTTACAATCTTTACCTCCAATGGTCACTCTTGGCAGTTCTTCTTTTGGATGTTTGGCGTAGATAGAGTGTTTGATGCCTTCATATTTCCGATGATTGACTTCTAATTGGGTTCCGAATGGGACAGTATCACTCAAGTTTTTCGAACGTCTGTAAACGGCCGACCTTTGATGTCTTGGGAAAGGTTTCCCATCTGTTTCTCTTTCTATAAAATATTGCTGAATCTCGGGCGAGATTTCCTCAAAAATATACCGAAAATAACCTAGAACAGGGAAGTTTCTTAGAATGGCATGTTTGGTTTGATAGGTATTGTAAATGCCTAAAATATAGAGGGATGTCAGCAAAATCGGAATCCAATAATGCGCTTTTATAAGCAAAGCCGTAGTCCAAGTCATGATTAATACAACGATTCCCCTAAGGATGAATTTGTTTCTCATAATAATGTTTTTGAGTCTGTGCTAAATATAAAACCATTTCAAAGATAAGTTTGAAATGGTCTTTTTTTATTGATTAAATTTAATAAATTCTTAGTTAATCCGCTTTGTATAAATGTAATAATTTTTATCGAATTCAACTGGTTTGTCAGATTTCAAAGTCGTGGTCTGATTCTGTTCCGTTGGTTTCAATTCCTGTCCATCTGCCAGTCTGATTGGAAGTTTCAAATTCGGAACAACATTTGTCCATTTGTAAGTCAGCTGATTGCCGTACTGCTTATATTCCAACGTCGGGATTTTGATGGTCGTCAGATATTGGTCGAAAATTGACTTCAAATCAATGCCTGATTTTTCAGAAAAGTAATTCTGAATTTGTGCTGCGGTTACAGTCTGATGATAAAAATCCTTATTCAAACCTCTAAGTATTTGACGGAATTTTTCATCATTATTAATCACCTGACGAATCGTATGAATCATATTCGCTCCTTTCGGGTACATGTCGCTACTGCCTTCATTTCGGATGCCGTATGTTCCGATGATTGGTTTATCATTCTGAATATTTCCTCTTAATCCTTGCAGATATTTGTCGCCATCAGTTTTCCCAAAAACATAGTCCACAAACAAAGTCTCGGAATAAGTGGTGAAACTCTCGTGAATCCACATATCCGCTTGGTCTTTTGCCGTGATGTTGTTCGCAAACCATTCGTGTCCCGTTTCATGGATGATGATGTAGTCCCATTTCAGACCAATTCCAGTTCCAGACAGGTCTCTTCCGAGATAACCATTTTGATATTTGTTTCCGTAAGCAACGTTACTCTGGTGTTCCATCCCAAGATGTGGAGACTCTACCAATTTGTAAGAATCGTCATAAAAAGGATATGGTCCAAACCAATGTTCAAAAGCTTTCATCATTGGTTTTACTTGCTCAAATTGTTTTTTAGCTTTGTCAAGATTGTAATCCAAAACCCAATAATCCAGATCCAATTTTCCTTTTTCGCCGTCAAAAGTATCTTTGAAATTCACATATTTCCCAATCGATGGAATGATGGAATAATCATTAATTGGACTTTTCACTTCCCAAAGCCAAGACTTTTTATCGCCCAGATTTTCTTCTTTAATTAATTTTCCGTTTCCAACACCCACAAGGTCTTTTGGTGTTATGATTTTAAAAGTAATTCCGTTATCCGGCTCATCACTCCAAATATCTTTTACAGGCAACCAAATGCTCGCGCCGATTCCTTCGTCAGCCGCAGTCATCCACGGATTTCCGTTTTTGTCTTTGGTAAACATCCAACCGCCATCCCAAGGTGCGTGTTTTGCAATCGTTGGATTTCCAGAGTAATCAATATCAATCGTATATTTTTCTCCTTTTTTGAATTTCTTTTTTGCAGAAATAAAAATAAAATCGCCGTCTACTTTTTTATCAACAATAGGAAAACTCGCTGTGATTTTGTCAGCTTTCATCGGACTTTGAAGGTCGATTTGAAAAACAGGATTCAAAATATCTTTCTCAATCGTCAGACTGATTTTATTACTTCCCTTGATACTTTTAGCTTCAAAATTAGGCTCCAAAACAATATCATATTTCTTAACATCCCAAAAGTTCCTGAATTCTGTATTCGAACCTTTTAATGTATCAACTTTGGTGGGTTTTGGGTCTTCGAACATCTGCGCTTGAGAAACACCAGAGATTAATATCGCAAAAAGTAAGGCTTTTTTCATTTTAATTTTTTCTTTAGAATTAGTTTCATATTGGAAACTAAACGTTACAAAATTAAATAAAAGTATTATACAAAATTATTATTAGGAGCTGTTTCCCGCTATCCACTTTATCTTTTTCTTTTATAGAAAAAAAAGAAAAAGGATGCCGTTTCTATCGGGGCTATGGATTTTGTTGGTGCATCAACGTTTGTTCTTTGATAAAAAAATAAAAACCCTTTCAAAGTTCAATACTCAGAAAGGGTTTGTTACTTGTTGTGAAAGATTATTTAAATCACATTTTCCTGATAAAAATGTTTCGTCTCTTCGATGATTTCATCAATTTGTTCAAGCGTCAAAGCCTGAAGAAACTTAGTTTTAAACTCTTTAAAATGTGGAATTCCACGGAAATAATTGCTGTAATGTTGACGCATTTCCACAATTCCGGGACGTTCGCCTTTCCATTCCACAGACCAAAGTGCGTGGTTTTTCACTGCTTCCAATCTTTCAGTAATGGTTGGTTCAGGAAGAATTTCTCCAGTCTCAAAAAAATGTTTGATTTCGTTGAAAATCCAAGGATAACCAATTGCGCCACGACCAATCATAACGCCGTCGCAGCTGTATTTGTTTTTATATTCCAAAGCTTTCTGCGGAGAATCAATATCGCCGTTTCCAAAAATCGGAATTTCGATATTCGGATTGTTTTTGATTCTTGAGATATGTTCCCAATCTGCTTCGCCTTTGTACATTTGAGCACGTGTTCTGGCGTGGATGGTTAAGGCTTTGATTCCGACATCCTGTAGTCTTTCGGCCACTTCATCAATATTGATTGAATCATTATCCCAGCCTAATCGCGTTTTTACAGTAACTGGCAAATGTGTAGAACTGACAACAGCTTTCGTTAATCTCACCATCAAATCGATATCTTTCAAAACGCCAGCTCCGGCGCCTTTGCAAACGACTTTTTTTACTGGGCAACCGAAATTAATATCCACCAAATCTGGTTCTACAGTCTCCACAATCCTGGCTGACATTGCCATTGCTTCTTCATCGCCACCAAAAATCTGGATTCCCACAGGTCTTTCATAATCGAAAATATCGAGCTTTTTACGACTCTTTATCGCATCACGAATCAATCCTTCCGAAGAAATAAACTCGGAATACATCAAATCTGCGCCGTGCATTTTGCACAATTTTCTGAACGGTGGGTCACTTACATCTTCCATAGGCGCCAGCAAAAGCGGAAAGTCAGGAAGTTCTATGTTGCCAATTTTTACCATTCTGCAAAGATAAGAATTCATTTTTGTTTGTCCGTTTTGAAAAAAAAGTCTTATTTGTTATGTGTGTAAAAATTGTATTTGTTGTATTTTTTATAAATTTTTAATAAGTTTTCGGCTTAATATTTATTAAATAACTAAATTAGCGACTTTATCAATAATAAATATATGAAGAAGATTAATTCTCTTAACCGCGGAATTACAATTGCCGCTTTTTTTGCCTTTTCTTTTATCCAAGCTCAGAATTATGAGTCAGTTGTTAAAGATTATATTTTTTCAAATAAGAAATATGACAAAACAGCTGCAAGTGGAATAAAAATTATAAATTCTGACAAGTCAGAAAGTTTGAAAGGAGCTGTTGTCAATGTGCAGCAAACTTATGAAGGGATCCCTATTTTTAATGCAGTATCTTCAGCTTTGATTAGGAATAATACTGTGTCTTATTTGTCTGATAATTTTTCTGATGTTTCGTCAGTTACTGTGAGTTCCAAGAAAGCTGGGATTACAAGTAAAGCTGCTTTTGATTCTGTTCTTAAAAACTTGAACTTGAAAAGTAGTAGCAAATATACTTTTGAAGCTGGAAAAGAAAATAGTGTTTTGACTAATACGGTTTATTATCAAAAGGCAAATCAATTAATCTTAGCTTACGAAGTTAACTTTGAAGAAGCTGAAAGCAGTAATTACTGGAATGTTTTGGTAAATGCTGCGACTGGCGAAATTCTTGAGAAAAATAACCTTTTGATTTCATGTAAATTCGATACCCATTCATACACAAGTCCGGAAAGAATTGCAAATATAAAAGCAGAGGAAGCTGCGGCGAGATCATTGTCTTCAAATAAAATTTTGGCACCGGATAATGCTTCATACAGAGTTTTTGCCTTGCCTGTTGAAGCTCCTACATTCGGGGGGAGATCTTTGGTTTCTAACCCGTGGTTTTTAGATGCGTCTCCAGAAGGTTGGCATTCCGACGGTACCAATCATTATACGTACACAAGAGGTAATAATGCTTATGCTTATACAGATTATACCAATACAAACACAGTCGGAGATGTGGCAGAAGGAGGTGCTAACAGAGTGTTTGATTTTCCTTTGGATGTAAATACACCACCAGCACAATATACTAATGCTGCTCTCACTCAGTTGTTCTATATGAATAACAAGATGCACGATATTTTCTACAAATTTGGTTTTACAGAATCTGCGAGAAACTTCCAAATCAATAACTTTGGGAAAGGCGGATTTGGTAATGATGCTGTAAGAGCAGAAGCGCGTGATGGAGGAGGAACGGATAATGCAAATTTCTCTACGCCTTCAGACGGAGGTGTTCCAAGAATGCAAATGTACCTTTGGGGGCCTAAAACTCAAAATTATCTATCGTATAATGCCCCATCAGATTTAGTCGGCAGACTTCCAGTGGTTGGTGTGAACTCAGGATTTGGTCCAACTATAGCAACTAACCCTGTAACTGCTGATGTGGTTCTTGTTTCTCCAATAAAAGGTTGTACAACTTTAAGTAATACTAACCTAACAGGTAAAATTGCTTTGATAGAAAGAGGAGATTGTAACTTTACTGTCAAATTCAAAAATGCGCAGGATAAAGGGGCTTTAGGTGTTATTGTTTATAATGCTTCTGATTCTCCTGCTGTTGGAAATATGGGTGGTACAGATACAACTGTAACAATTCCTGGTGTCCTTACAGAAAATGCAGAAGGAGAATTAATTAAATCCAAATTAAATGCAAATACAGTAGTGAATGCTAATATCAAAGACAATAGTATTTGGATAGATGGTAGTCTGGACAATGGTATTGTAGCTCACGAATATGGTCACGGAATCTCAAACAGAAATACAGGGAGTGGATCATCTTGTCTTAATACAAGTGCAGATAATGAGCAGATGGGCGAAGGATGGTCAGATTTCTTTGCTTTGATGTTGACAAATCGTCCAGGAGATAATGCATCTGTACCTAGAGGAATCGGTACTTTTGCAGTAGATGAAGCAATTAATGGGCAAGGTATCAGACCAGCGCAGTACTCACCAGATACTACTATTAATGCTTACACTTATGGTAGTACAAATGGGATGACTTATGTCTCTAGTGGTACTACTTATGTCAATGTTCACTCCGTCGGATTTGTATGGGCTACAATGCTTTGGGATCTACATTGGAAAATGGTTGAAAAGTATGGCTATGCGTCAGACGTAGTTGCTGCTCCAAACTCAGGAAGTGGAAGGGTTCTTCAATTGGTAATGGATGGTCTTAAACTACAAGGCTGTAACCCAACATTTGTAAAAGGAAGAGATGCAATTATTGCTGCAGATCAAGCTAAAACTGGAGGTGTGGATAAATGTCTAATCTGGAACGTCTTTGCAAAAAGGGGTTTAGGAGTTAATGCAGCGTCTGGTTCAATTATTGGTACGGGAACAGCAATGAATGATCAGGTTGAAGATTTTTCAGTACCTGCAGAATGTAATCTTGCGGTGGCTGATGTACAAAAAGATAAATTCGTAGTTTATCCAAATCCTGCCAAAAACGAGATTCGTATCAAGAGTGGATCGGTTACTTTGGGTAATACATTGGTACAAGTTTATGATGCTGCGGGTAAATTAGTAATTTCAGAGAAAATTAATTTATCTGATGACAATGCAATTAATGTGAGTTCTTTGCCAAATGGTGTTTACGTTGTGAAAGGAACTGGTTTGGGAGTTACTTTTAATGAGAAAGTAATAATTAAAAAATAAGTTAAACCTAATAATTATTATATCAAGACATCCCGTAAAGGATGTCTTTTTTTATTTATATTTGAACAAAATCTGAAAATGAAAAGAATAATTATTGCAACCATTTTAATGGCTATATTTTCCTGTTCTAAAAGTGAAAATTCTGGTAATAAAGATGTTATTGCTTCTGAACCAGAACCTACGCCAAAAGTCGTAACCGATCCAATTGCCGAAGGTAAATCGTTGGTTGAAGGCGCAGATTGTTTAGGTTGTCACAAACTAGACGAAAAAATGATTGGACCCTCTTACAAAGAAGTGGCAAAAAAATACGAGAACACACCGGAGAATGTAGAAATGCTGGCGGAGAAGATCATTAAAGGAAGTTCGGGAATCTGGGGAGATGTTCCTATGCCGGCTCACAATGGATTTAGCAAAGAAAATGCGAAATTTATGGCGCAGTATATTTTATCGTCGAAGTAAATTTTGCTGATGTCTGAAAAGTCCAGTCTTCATCCAAGAAATCTCCATCGTAATTCTTATGATTTTGAAGCTTTAATTTCCGTCGTTCCAGAGTTGAAGCATTACGTTTTCAAAAATGATTATGATACTTTGACGATCAATTTTAGTATTCCGAAAGCGGTTAGATTACTTAATAAAGCTTTGCTTTTAAAATATTATAATGTCAAAGAATGGGATATTCCAGAAGGCAATCTTTGTCCGCCGATTCCGGGGAGGGCAGATTATGTTCATTATTTGGCAGATTTGTTGGCGAGCGACAAGGGCGAAATTCCAACTGGAACTTCGGTCAAAGGTGTGGATATTGGAGTAGGAGCCAATCTCGTTTATCCTTTGATTGCCAATTATTCTTATGGTTGGGAAATGTTGGGAACAGACATTAATCCAAATTCTCTGGAAAATGCCCAGAATATTCTGAGTCAAAACCCCAATTTGTTCTCAGTTATTCATTTGAAGCAACAGCCAGCAGCAGAATTCATTTTCAAGAATATCATTTTGTCGGAAGACAAATTCACATTTTCGATGTGTAATCCGCCTTTCCACGAATCGGAAGAAGATGCAATGTTGGGAAATCGAAGAAAGAATAACAATCTCAGAAAATCAAAAACTCAGAAAACAAATCTCAATTTTAGCGGACAACAATCCGAATTGTGGTGTGAAGGTGGCGAAATGGCTTTCATCAAAAAAATGATAAACGAAAGTGTCCAATTTTCTTCACAGGTTCTTTGGTTCACGAGTTTAGTTTCGAAAAAAGACAACCTGCATCAGTTGACAACACTTCTTAAAAATCTGAAAGTGTCAGAATTCAAAACCATTGATATGGCGCAAGGTCAGAAAATCAGCAGGATTTTGGCATGGACGTTTATTCCGAACGAAAAAAGAAAAGATTGGTTTTAAAGTAAATGTTTATAAAATGGATAAAATAAAGAGAGGAGACGAGCCTGTAATTTATTCTTTAAGTGAAGATGATAAAGAACTGAATTCAGCAGTTGAGTTAGCGAATCAAACTTTAGAAGATTTTGATAAAGCTTTACAGTTTTCAGAGAATGATAATTTTGCTTTAAAGATTCGTTATGATGTTAATGATAAATCTGAACATATTTGGGCTGTTAATATTGAAAAGATTGAAGATGATTATTTTGGAAATATTGATAATCTGCCAAATTCGATAATCAAAATTAAACTTAATGATAAAGTTAGAATTGAAAAAGAGAAAATTTCTGATTGGATGTTTTCTAATAACGGCAAATTATTTGGAGGTTTTACAATTAGAGTTTTGCGTAATAGAATGTCAGAAATAGAAAGAGAAAAATTTGACAAAGAATTTATTCTTTCCATTGATTAGTTATACTGGATTTGCTGAGCAAAGCGTCTTTGCGAACCTTAAAATATCTTCAATAATTTCAAAAAATCTTTGCGCTCTTTGCGTTTAAATAACTCAGCAAAATTTAACTTCCATAAACATTTAAAAATCACTATTTTTGCAATTCGAAAAAATTGAATTAAAATGTCATTATCAGAACAGGAAATTATCCGTCGCGAAAAACTACAGAAATTGACCGATTTGGGAATCGATGCATTCCCAGCCGCTGAATACAAAATCACTGATTCCACAAAATCTATAAAACAGGATTTCGAAGAAGGGAAGAAGGTGGTGATTGCTGGAAGATTGATGTCCAGAAGAATTCAGGGGAAGGCAAGCTTTGCAGAATTGCAGGATTCCGAAGGAAGAATTCAGGTTTATTTTAACCGAGACGAGATCTGTACTGGTGAAGACAAAACTTTATACAACGAGGTTTACAAACATCTTTTAGATATCGGTGATATCATCGGCATCGAAGGTGAATTGTTTAAAACGCAGGTTGGAGAGATGACGGTAATGGTAAAAAATTTCACATTGTTGACTAAATCTCTTCGTCCGCTTCCACTTCCAAAAGTAGATGCTGAAGGCAATGTTTTTGATAGTTTTACGGATGCGGAATTGCGTTACAGACAGCGTTATGCAGATTTGGTTGTTAATCCTCATGTGAAAGAGATCTTCGTAAAAAGAACAAAATTGTTCAATGCAATGAGAACGTTCTTCAATGATGCTGGATATTTTGAAGTTGAAACGCCTATTTTGCAATCCATTCCTGGTGGAGCGGCAGCGAGACCATTTATCACGCATCATAACGCTTTAGATATTCCTTTATATCTTAGAATTGCTAACGAATTATATCTTAAAAGATTGATTGTTGGTGGATTTGACGGTGTTTATGAATTCTCAAAAAACTTCAGAAATGAAGGAATGGACAGAACGCACAATCCGGAATTTACAGCAATGGAAATCTATGTGGCTTACAAAGATTACAACTGGATGATGGATTTCACGGAGAAATTGTTGGAATTCTGTGCCACTTCGGTTAACGGAACTTCAGAATCTGTTTTCGGAGAGCATACAATCAACTGGAAAGCGCCTTACCCAAGAGTTTCTATGACAGAAGCTATTTTGAAATATACAGGTTTTGACATCACTGGAAAATCTGAGCAGGAATTATTTGACTTCGCAAAATCTATCGGAATCGAGGTGGATGAAACGATGGGTAAAGGAAAATTGATTGATGAAATTTTCGGAGAAAAGTGTGAAGGAAACTTCATTCAGCCGACTTTCATTACAGATTATCCTGTTGAGATGTCGCCTTTGACGAAGAAACACAGAAGTCAGGAAGGTTTGACGGAACGTTTCGAATTAATGGTTTGCGGAAAAGAAATCGCGAATGCTTATTCTGAGTTGAATGACCCAATTGACCAAAGACAACGTTTTGAACATCAGTTGTTATTGTCCGAAAAAGGGGATGATGAAGCAACTGGATTTATTGATGAGGATTTCCTCAGAGCTTTGGAATACGGAATGCCGCCAACCTCTGGTTTGGGAATCGGGATGGACCGTTTGATTATGTTCTTAACGAATAATCCGAGCATCCAGGAGGTTCTATTCTTTCCTCAAATGAGACCTGAGAAAAAAACACCAGCAGTTGAATTGGGTGAAGATGAAAAAGTAATACTTGAAATTCTTAATTCTCAGGAAGATGCATTGGAGTTGAATGAAGTGAAAACCCGTTCTCAGCTTTCCGGTAAAAAATGGGACAAAGCTTCTAAGACTTTGACTAAAAATAATTTGGTTAAAGTGGAGAAAATTGATGAGGTTTTATTAATGAAGCTGGTTTAATCTTTTCTTAAAATTGTTATCGAAAATTATCCAAAAATAAACTTAATTTATTAATTATTCAGATAATTTTAATTATTATTAATTAATTGTTAATATCGGATTCTATTTTTCGATTTTAGTTTCTAAATAATTAAAAATGATTTTAATCTAATAAGTATATATAAATTTAATTTTTTCTAATTAAAGTTATATTTTTTAATATTACACCCCTAAATTATTTAGGGGTGTTTTTCTTTTTATTGATTATTTTTTAGACTTTGCTGAATTTTTAGAAAAATTAGATTCGATTTTAGTCTTGTTCCAATCTACCGAAATATTAATTTTAGTTAACTCTCTGATTATTAATTATTTAAATATTTTCAATATTAATTTAATTTTAACAAATAATCACTTAATATTAAATTAACGTAAATTATCGATAAATAAAAGATGATTTATTTGCTTTTAATGTCATTTATGGTTTTTATAATTGATAATTCGGTAATTTAAAATCATTTTTGATTCTTTTTTCACTAAGTTTGTTAGTACCCAAAATTGATGTAGATGAAAAGAGCAAGGAAAATTTCCCAAAATCCCATTCCCGAAAATCAAGGACTTTATTTACCCCAAACAGAATTCGACTCGTGCGGAGTTGGCTTTGTGGCTAATATAAAAGGACTCAAAAGTTTCAAAATTGTCAGCGACGCTATTACAATGCTCGAAAATATGGAACATCGTGGTGCAACAGGTTACGAAAGTAATACAGGTGATGGTGCAGGTTTGCAGATTCAGATTCCGCATGAGCTGTTGTATGATGAAGCGCTCAATTTCGGTTTTGATTTGCCGGCGCCTGGTTTTTATGGGGTTGGAATGTTGTTTTTTCCTCAGAATAGTTTTATCCGGGAAGAATGTAAAGAGATTATTGAACAGTCTGCGGATAAGCTCGGGCTTAAGATTTTGGGCTATCGTCCGGTTCCAGTCAATAACATAGATTTGGGAAACTTGGCAAAAAGTGTTGAACCTGTAATGGAGATGCTTTTTGTAGAACGTCCGTTTGATGTGGAAACGGATAAAGATTTTGAACGAAAGTTGTTTGTTTTTCGCAATTATATTTCGCACCAGATTACCAGTGTGACAAGCAATGACCCGATTGGGTTTTACGTGGCTTCGTTTTCGTGCAAGAAGTTGATTTATAAAGGTCAATTGAGAAGTGTTCAGATTCGTAATTATTTTAAAGATTTGACGAATCCAAAAACCCGTTCCGCCTTTGGGATGATTCATTCTCGTTTTGCGACCAATACATCGCCTACTTGGAGCTTGGCACAACCGTTTCGTTTTCTGGCGCATAATGGTGAAATCAATACAATTGGTGGAAATCTCAACTGGTTGAAATCTTCCGAAAAAACCTTTTCAAACCCACATTTCGCGTCTCAGGAAATGGATATGATTTTGCCGTTGACAAAACCGAATCAATCCGATTCTTCCTATTTGGATAATATGGTGGAACTGCTTTATCATTCCGGTCGCTCGTTGCCTCATACAATGATGATGCTGATTCCTGAAGCTTGGGATGGCAACAAACAAATGGAAGATTATAAGAAAGATTTCTATGAGTTTCACGCTTGTATGATGGAGCCTTGGGATGGTCCAGCTTCTATTTCTTTTACCGATGGCGAAATGATCGGCGCAACTTTGGACAGAAACGGACTTCGTCCTTCGAGATATTGTGTGACTTCTGATGATTTGGTGATTATGGCTTCAGAATCTGGAGCCTTACCTGTCAATCCAAAAAATGTCATCAAAAGGGGGTGTCTTCAGCCGGGAAAAATGTTCTTGGTCGATATGAAAAAGGGTGTCATTGTAAGCGATGACGAGTTGAAAAAAGAGATTTGTACGTCACAACCCTATAGAGATTGGCTGGATAAAATGAATATTAAGCTGGAGGAATTGCCAAGTCCAAAAATCAGATTTAATAAACTTCAATCCGAAGATATTTTTAAATACCAGAAAGCATTTGGCTATTCCAGAGAGGATTTGGATAAAGTCATCAAAGAAATGGCTATTTATGGCAAAGAGCCGATTGGATCGATGGGATTTGATGCACCTTTGGCGGTTTTGAGCGAAAAGCCACAACATTTCAGTTCTTATTTCAAACAGTTATTTGCACAGGTTACGAATCCACCCATCGACCCGATTCGTGAAAAATTAGTAATGTCATTGATGACGATAATTGGCGGAAACGGGAATCTTTTGGAAGATGATAAAAACTTCGCCCATTCCATAAAACTTGAAACACCGATTCTAAATAATGAACAATTAGAAAAATTGAGGAGTGTGGATACGGGGAAATTTCAATCAAAAACCATTTATACTTATTTCAAAGCAGATGAAAAAGAAGGAAGCTTGAAAAAAGCTTTGGATAGAATTTGTCGTTATGCGATAGATGCGGTAGAAGATGGTTTTGAGGTGATTATTTTGTCCGACCGTTCTTTGGATTCGCAACACGCTTCGATTCCGTCTTTGTTGGCCTGTTCGGCTGTTCATCATCATTTGATAAGAAAAGGGGTTCGCAGAAGAGTTGGTTTGGTGATTGAAGCTGGCGATGTTTGGGAGGTTCATCATTTTGCAAGTCTGCTGGGTTTTGGAGCGACTGCAATTAATCCTTATTTGGCTTTGGCGAGTATCAGGCAAATGTTTTATGATGGCGAGTTCAAGCAGGGTGCGGATTTAGAACAACTTAAATACAATTATAAAAAAGCAGTTGGTGACGGTTTGCTGAAGATTTTTTCAAAGATGGGAATTTCGACTTTACAATCTTACCACGGCGCGCAGATTTTTGAGATTATCGGTCTTAATAAACCATTGGTCAATACTTGCTTTACCGGAGCGATTTCCAGAATCAATGGAATTGGTTTTGATGAAATTGCGAAGGAGGCTTTAGCGAAACATTACCAAGCGTTTGAGAAAGATTCAGCGTTTGGAATTCTGGATTCTGGCGGAATTTATCAATGGAGAAAAGACAGCGAATATCATCAATTCAATCCTCAATCCATTCATCTTTTGCAACAGGCAACTTGGAATGATAATTATGAAACGTTCAAAAAATATTCCCGTGTTGTCAATCGTCAAACCGAGAATGCATCATTATTAAGAGGTTTGTTGGAGTTTAAAAATGACCGTCAATCCATTCCTTTATCAGAAGTTGAACCGATTGAAAATATTTTGAAACGCTTTGCAACCGGAGCAATGTCTTTTGGTTCGATTTCCTGGGAAGCTCATACGACTTTGGCGATTGCAATGAATAGAATTGGAGCAAAAAGTAATACAGGCGAAGGTGGAGAGGATGAAAGTAGGTATATCATTAATGAAAACGGCGATAGCCTGCGTTCATCAATTAAGCAAGTTGCTTCGGGTAGATTTGGAGTAACGGCGAGATATTTGACAGAAGCAGAAGAACTTCAAATCAAAATGGCGCAAGGTGCAAAACCGGGAGAAGGCGGACAATTGTCCGGCGAAAAAGTAGATTCCTGGATTGGAAAAACGCGACATTCTACGCCGGGAGTTGGTTTGATTTCTCCGCCTCCGCATCACGATATTTATTCTATAGAAGATTTGGCGCAGTTGATTTTTGACTTGAAAAATGCCAATCGACACGCAAGAATTTCTGTTAAACTGGTTTCAAAAGCCGGAGTTGGAACGATTGCTTCTGGTGTTGCAAAAGCAAAAGCTGACCATATTTTGATTTCCGGTTATGATGGCGGAACGGGAGCCTCTCCTTTGAGTTCTGTTCGTCATACAGGTTTGCCTTGGGAATTGGGATTGGCAGAAACGCATCAGACTTTAATCAAAAATAAATTAAGACAAAGAGTGACTATTCAGGTTGATGGACAGATGAAAACCGGACGTGATTTGGTAATGGCAACCTTGCTTGGGGCGGAAGAGTGGGGAATTGCAACTTCTGCTTTGATTGTGGAAGGTTGTATCTTGATGAGAAAATGTCATCTTAATACTTGCCCCGTTGGAATCGCGACTCAGAATGAAGAGTTGCGTAAAAAATTCACAGGCAAACCGGAACATTTGGTGAGTTACTTTACATTTTTAGCGATGGAAGTTCGCGAGATAATGGCGAGTCTTGGTTTCAGGACGATTGACGAAATGGTCGGCCAATCTCAATGTCTGGAAAAGAAAAAAGAAATCAAATTCTGGAAACATCAGAACATCGATTTGAGTGGATTGCTTTATAAAATGGAAACCGATTTACCAATCGTAAAAGCAGAAGAACAAGATAGTGGTTTGGATGAATCTTTGTCTTGGAAAATGCTTGAGGTTTCAAAATCGGCTTTAGAAAATAATGGAAAAGTAGAAGCTTCTTTTTCAATTAAAAATACGGATAGAACAGTCGGGACGATTCTCTCGCACGAACTCACAAAAATCTATCATTCTGATGGAATGCAAGAAGATGCTTTGAAATTTAATTTTAAAGGAACGGCTGGACAAAGTTTTGGTGCTTTTTGTAACCAAGGAATGACAATGATTCTGGAAGGTGATGCGAATGATTACTTTGGAAAAGGTTTGTCGGGTGCAAAACTCGCTGTATTTCCGGATGAAGAAGCCGTGATTAAAGCTAATGAAAATAGCATTATCGGAAATGTGGCTTTGTACGGAGCAACTTCCGGAAAGGTTTTCATTAATGGAATGGCGGGCGAAAGATTCTGTGTTCGTAACTCCGGAGCGACTGCTGTTGTGGAAGGAATTGGCGACCACGGTTGCGAGTATATGACAGGTGGAACGGTTGTGATTCTGGGGGGAGTTGGACGGAATTTCGGAGCCGGAATGAGTGGCGGAATTGCTTATGTTTGGGATGTTGGAAAAGATTTGGAGAAGAATTTCAATCCTGATATGGCGGATTTGGAAAAATTGACAGAAAATGATATCGAGTTGGTTATGGATTTAATCAAAGAACATTTTGAAATCACGGGAAGTTATTTGGCTGAATATCTTTTAAGCGATTTTGAAAATAATTTGAAACACTTTGTAAAAGTCTATCCTCGTGAATATAAAAAAGTAATGGAGAATCAAATAAATGCAATGAAATAATGGGAAAGACAGATGGTTTTTTGATATATGACAGAGAGTTGCCTGCGAAGCTTCCGGTTTCGGAAAGGTTGAAAAATTATAGAGAATTTTATGAGCCAGCTTCTGAAAAGCTCCTGAATGAGCAGGCTGCGAGATGTATGGATTGTGGTGTCCCATTTTGTCAGAGCGGTTGTCCGTTGGGAAATGTTATTCCAGAATTCAATGATGCAGTTTATAAAAAGCAATGGGAAAAGGCTTATCATATTTTAACTTCAACGAATAATTTCCCCGAATTTACAGGTCGAATTTGTCCTGCACCTTGCGAAGGAGCTTGTGTTCTAGGGATTAATAATCTGCCCGTAGCAATTGAAGAAATTGAAAAAAATATTATCGAAATCGCTTTTGAGCAAGGATTTGCAAAACCAAAAATTCCTCAATTCAGAACGGATAAAAAAGTGGCGGTTGTGGGGTCTGGTCCTGCCGGTTTGGCTGCGGCTTATCAGTTGAATCAGGCTGGACATCAGGTGACGGTTTTTGAAAGAGATTCTGAAATTGGTGGTTTGTTGAGGTTTGGAATTCCTGATTTTAAACTCGATAAAAATATTGTTGAACGCCGCGTTCGGTGGATGGAACAGGAAGGTGTTGAATTTAGGACTAATGTCAATGTTGGTGTTAATTATTCGGTCGAGGAATTGAATCGGAATTTTGATGCCGTTGTTTTGGCTTTAGGAAGTACAGTTCCACGAGATTTGATGCTTCCAAACCGTGATGCGAAAGGTGTTCATTTCGCAATGGATTTTCTGGTTCAGAATAATAAAAAAGTGAGCGGAATCGACTTTAATGAAGAAGAACTCAATGTTAAAGGGAAAAAGGTGGTCGTCATTGGAGGTGGAGATACGGGTTCAGATTGTATCGGAACTTCGAATCGTCAAGGTGCGGAAGTTGTTTATCAGATTTATTATAAACCAATGCAACCTACAAAACGAGACGAAACTATGCCTTGGCCAACAATGCCGATGACTTTGCAGATTACGTCATCTCACGAAGAAGGTTGCGAAAGAAGATGGTCTGTTAATTCCAAAGAATTTGTAAAAGATGAAAATGGAAATCTTACGGGTCTTCGTCTTGTGGAAGCTGAATGGACAAAAGATGCAGACGGAAAATGGAATCTCTACACAGAAAAACCAAACTCAGAATTTGTCATCGAGTGTGATTATGCCTTCATTGCTTTAGGTTACACACACGTTGAGCAAAAAGGTTTGGTGGAAGCTTTGGATATTAATCTTGACCCGAAAGGAAATCTGATTGGAAATAATAAAGAATTCCGAACCAATCAAGCCAAATATTTCTCTTGTGGTGATGCGAGAAAAGGCCAGAGCCTTGTGGTTTGGGCGATTGCGGAAGGAAGAGATTGCGCGAAAAAAGTGGATGAGTTTTTGAAAAATTAAAACTTTTATCAATATTAAATTTTATGAAATCGAGCTTTTGCAGTTCGATTTTTTTTATTCAAAATTCCCAAGCATCCCTGTTAAAAACTTGTCATTTTTGGCTGATTTTAGGGCTTTCATATCTCGATTTTTTTAACGATATTTGTAAGCTTTAATAAAATAATTAACAGAAAAATAACAAGAAAAATTCTCAAGCTAACTATTTGAAAATTTGAGTTTTATATCTTGAATCTTTTACAATATGAGTCAAAAACAATATACAGCAAGTAGTATTCAGGCATTGGAAGGAATGGAGCACGTTCGTATGCGTCCTTCGATGTACATTGGTGATGTAGGGGTCAGAGGTCTCCACCATTTGGTTTATGAAGTAGTGGATAACTCTATCGATGAGGCTTTGGCAGGATATTGTGATACGATAACTGTCGCGATAAAAGAAGGAAACGCCATAGAAGTTATGGATAATGGGCGTGGTATTCCTGTCGATTTTCACGAGAAAGAACAGAAATCTGCACTGGAGGTTGTAATGACCAAAATTGGAGCCGGAGGTAAGTTTGATAAAGATTCTTACAAAGTTTCCGGAGGTCTGCATGGTGTTGGGGTTTCTTGCGTTAACGCACTTTCCAACGAGATGGTTACAACGGTCTATAGAGACGGTAATGTTTATCAGCAAGTTTATTCCAGAGGGAAAGCTCAGACAGGCGTTGAAGAAATAGGTCATAGTGATAAAAGAGGAACCAAGCAGTTTTTCCAGCCAGACGATTCTATTTTTACAGAATTAGTTTATAACTACGATACATTAGCAAACCGATTGAGAGAGTTGTCGTACCTTAACAAAGGAATTACAATTACCTTGACAGACGAAAGAGAAAAATTGGAGGATGGTTCTTTCAAGTCAGAAACTTTCCATTCGGAAGGTGGTTTAAAGGAATTCGTTGAGTATATCGATGGGAACCGAGAATCTATTATGGAGAGCGTCATCTTTATGGAAGGTGAGCGTGATGATATTCCGGTTGAGGTAGCGATGCGTTACAACACGTCTTTCAACGAAAATCTTCATTCTTACGTTAATAATATTAATACGCACGAAGGAGGAACACACTTGGCAGGTTTCAGAAGAGCTTTGACAAGAACTCTTAAAAAATATGCTGATGAGTTAGGACTGCCTGCAAAAGAAAAAGTAGAAGTTACCGGAGATGATTTCCGTGAAGGTTTGACGGCTGTGATTTCTGTAAAAGTAATGGAGCCTCAGTTCGAAGGTCAAACTAAAACGAAATTAGGTAACTCAGAAGTTTCTGGAGCGGTTGATAAAATCGTTGGAGAAATGTTGACTAATTTCTTGGAAGAAAACCCATTAGAAGCGAAACAAATCGTTCAAAAAGTGGTTTTAGCTGCGAAAGCAAGACAAGCTGCGAAAAAAGCTCGTGAAATGGTTCAGAGAAAATCTCCAATGGGAGGTTCTGGTTTACCAGGAAAATTATCTGACTGTTCTTCTAAAGACCCAGCTGAATCTGAAATCTTTCTTGTTGAGGGAGATTCCGCAGGTGGAACGGCTAAGCAAGGTCGTGACCGTCATTTCCAAGCGATTCTTCCACTGAGAGGTAAGATTTTGAATGTTGAGAAATCGATGCTTCATAAGGTTTATGATAATGAAGAAATCAAGAATATATACACAGCACTTGGGGTTTCTGTAGGAACAGAGGAAGATTCTAAAGCGTTGAATATTACAAAACTTCGTTATCACAAAATCGTAATTATGACCGATGCTGATATCGATGGTTCTCACATCTCGACATTGATTCTTACATTCTTCTTCCGTTATATGAAAGAACTGATCGAGAACGGATATATTTATATCGCTCAGCCACCTTTGTATCTTTTGAAAAAAGGAAACAAAAAAGTTTACGCTTATAACGAAAAAGAACGCGAGCAATTTACCTTGGAAATGTCGCCAGACGGAAAAGGTGTGGAAGTACAACGTTACAAAGGTCTTGGAGAGATGAATCCTGAGCAGCTTTGGGAAACGACACTCAATCCAGAACACAGAATTCTGAAACAGGTAACAATTGATAATGCCGTTGAAGCAGATTCAACATTCTCTATGCTGATGGGTGATGAAGTGCCGCCGAGAAGAGAGTTTATCGAGAAAAATGCGGTTTATGCAAGAATTGATGCATAATCTGAATTATAAATCAAACCTTCCAGTTTTGGAAGGTTTTTTGTTATAAAATGTTTTTCTAATCATCATTCTAAATAAAAAGAAAACTATGAAAAAACTATTCGCAATTCTTTCCATTGGTACTTTGCTGGCTTCGTGTTTTAAAACTGAAAATAAAGAAATCAACACCAGTAATTCCAGGAATGACAGTCTGAAAACTGAAAAAGCATTTGTTATAGATTCCGTCCGTGTGCAGGATTCTCTTCAGGTTGCAAAAACGCTAACATTGTCTTTTGAAAAACAGGTTTTGGTATTCCCTGATATTAGTAACAAGATGATTCTTGATAGCATTTACAAACCTGCAAATATTGTTGCAGAAGATTATTCTAAAAAATCGTTGACAGATATCCTGGAGAAATTTAAAAAAGAGTATTTGAAAAAAGATGATTCCCAGGATTACATGCCAGACTTCAAACAGACTTGGGATGAAGTGTCTGAGATGAAAATGGTTTCTAAAACTGATGATCTACTGACGCTGAAATATTCAGGAAGTGGTTACTCAGGAGGCGCACACGGCTACTATTTTGAAAATTACAAAACATTTGATTTAAAAAATAATAAAGTGATTTCTCAAAATGAAATTTTCAGAAATCCTTCGGATACGAATTGGGACAAAATCCTCAAAAATAATTTCAAAGATAAAGATCAAAAGGAGATGATGATCGCAGATAAAATCCAGCTGAACAATAATTTTTATTTTGATAGTCAGAAAATCACATTTGTGTATAATCAGTACGAGATTACAGCTTATGCTGCAGGTGTTGTTTATATAACTATGAATTTTAAGGATATCAAAGATCAGCTGAAACCAAAGTTTATTAGCCAATATATAATAAAATGAACCAGAATTTAAAAAATCACCGCAAGTTTTATCCGCTTCATCATTTTATATTTTACCCTGTTACAGTGGCTTTGCTTGTTTTTTCAGTTGTGAAGTTATGGAACAATATAAACGTTAATTCGGAATTTGTGACCATTTGGGCAGTAATTTCGGCTATAATTGTTTTGATTATAGTCTTGTCGTTAATGCTTCGTCAGCATTACGCATTGGGACTTCAGGACAGAATTATTGTTAATGAATTTAAGCTGAGGTATTACACTTTGACAGGAAATCGTTTAGAAAACTCGACTTACCATTATTCAGATGCCCAGATTTTTGCACTAAGATTTGCAGCAGATGATGAGCTGATGGATCTGATGCATCAGACAGTACACAATAATTGGTCTCCTTCGAAGATCAAACGGAATATCAAAAATTGGAAAGCAGATAACAGCAGGGTGTAAAACCGAATTCTCTAACATGAATTAGAATGGAAATAATATTTTTAACTTAAAATTTTCAAAGTCAAATAAAAAGATTCCATAAAATGACGCTGTAATTCTCTGAGTATTTTTATTTTTGGAAAATGCAATTTGCTTTCATCATTAATCCTTATTCGGCTAAGAAAAATTATCAGCCATTTTTGGACAGCCTCCGAAAAAAGGTTGATAATCCCTTATATCTTGTTTCCAAATCTCTGCAAGATACAGAAGATTTTATTCAGAATAACTGGGAAAATGTAGACGTTTTTGTGGCGGTAGGCGGAGACGGCACTATTTCAGTAGTTGCGCAAAAGCTCATTAATACAGAAAAAATTCTGGCTGTTTTCCCAGCTGGTTCTGGAAACGGATTTTCCAACGAAAATAATTTTAACAAGAATCTGGACGTTCTGCTTGCAAAAATCCGGAAGGAAAAATATAAAGAGATCGACACTTTTATGGTGAATGATCACTTCTCCATCAACGTTTCAGGAACTGGTTTCGACGGAAAAGTGGTGAAGGAATTTGAAAAAACAAGTCGAGGTTTTAAAAATTACATCAAAGTTTCCATCAAAACTTTTTTTAACTACAAACCGATAAAAATCAAATTTTTTGATGAAAGTTATAAACAGTATAATGGAAAATACCTGATGCTGAATATTGCCAACACGAGACAGTTCGGCAATAATGCTTACATTGCACCGATGGCCAGCAAAAGCGATGGTTTGGTAGATTTGGTTTTGGTGAAGAAATTTCCGCTGACGTATTCCGCATTTTTTGCGTTCCGGATGTTTACGAAACGGCTGAAGGATGATGAATATGTGACTTATCTTCCCGTTTCAGAAATTGAGTTTAAAGTCAATACAAAAACCTGGCACATCGACGGTGAATTTAAGAAAATCAAATCACCGATTCACGTCAAGGTTTTGCCGAAGAGTTTGAGGATTTTGGTTTGACTGTAAATAATTATTTTTTTTTGCTGAACTAATTAGGCTTCTTTTTTACCCATTCTGTATCTAATACGTCAGACAATCTGTTTAAACTTTGTTTAGATAAAATCTTAAAAAATAATCCGATAAATAAAAATCTTATTATCAATACTTGACCTAAAAAAACCAGAATAAATACTGGATTAAATTCTTCTGATGCAGAAAACACTTGTGTTATAAATGCAATAAATGGTAAGATCATTAAAATGGTGAGAAGTATTTTAAAAGGTTTATTAATTTCCAGTTTTACTTCTCCTTTCTCATAACTAATAAAACCGGTCATAGTACAGAAAGTTCCTTTTCCAATTGCTGAAGAAATAATTCTAAACCTGTTACCGCTTACCTTTCCTAAAAATGATTTTCCGGTCAGTTTAGATGTCAGGCTATCTGATTCTTCAGTTCTTCGCTTTAGTCGTTCTAAAGTCTCATTCTGTCCGTTGATAAGTCCGAATTCATAAACTTGTGAAGGAAAAATTTCCATAATCTTTTTCAGATATAATTTTGGTAAAGATAAAATAAGATTCAGATCCAAATTGTTGATTTTCCGAAAACCACTAAAAATTTCCCTATTTTTGTATCAATCATCACTAATCAATTGTGCAAAACAAACTGAAAATCATCAATGATCCGGTTCACGGATTTATCAAAATTCCTCACGAGATTTTATTTGATATTATCGAGCATCCTTATTTCCAAAGGTTGAGAAGAATTTCCCAGACCGGACTGCTTTCACTCATTTTTCCCGGCGCAAAACATACCAGGTTTCATCACGCTTTAGGAGCAATGAACCTGATGTTCAAAGCATTGGAGACATTGAAGTTGAAAGGTGTGAAGATTTCAAAAGATGAGGAAAAGGCGGCTATGCTGGCGATTCTGATGCACGATATTGGTCACGGACCGTTTTCGCACGCTTTGGAAAATATGCTGATGGACGACTGGCATCACGAGAAAATCTCGATTTTACTGATGAACCGGCTGAATAAAGAATTCAAAGGAAAACTGGATCTCGCCATTGAAATGTTTCAGGGGAAATACCACAGGATGTTTTTCAATCAGTTGATTTCCTCCCAGCTGGATGTAGACAGGATGGATTATCTGAAGCGGGACAGCTTTTACACAGGCGTTTCCGAAGGCAGCGTGAATGTGGAGCGAATCATCTCTATGATGAATGTGAGCGAGGAGCAGCTGGTGATAGACACGAAAGGTATTTATTCGATTGAAAACTATCTCACGGCCAGGATGTTTATGTACTGGCAGGTTTATTACCATAAAACAGCAGCTTTGGCAGAACATATTTTGGTCCACATCCTGAACAGAGCAAAATTTCTTGTATCACAAAATGTCGACTTGGAAGCACCTTCTAATTTGAAATATTTTCTAGTCAAGAATCAATTTGATGAAGCTACAGAAGAAGATATCAGAAGATTTACAATGCTGGATGATATGGACGTGTTTCAGGCTATAAAAATCTGGACGGAAAACGAAGATTTTATACTTGCAAAACTATGCAGAACAGTTATTTACAGAGAGTTTCCGAAAAGTATCATTTCATCGAAACCTTTTTCTGAAGACTTTTTAAAACAAAATATAGAAAAAGTGAACCAATATTTCGGGATTGATAATGGAGAAGAATTGGTAGGGCAGATTTCTCGATCTTTATTGCCCTATGATACAGAAAAACAACCAATTTACCTGATGGATAAAAATGGAAACAAACTAAAGCTGGAAGAGTCAGAAAATCAAATACTATTCGGCTGTATGGAAAACCATACCAAGAAGTATATTTTCTACTGTCCTAGAGAAATTTGGGATTTAAAGTAAAACTAATTTTGAATCGTTATAAAAATTTAAGAGATAATTAATAAAATATTTATCTTTGCAAACTATGGAATTCAGTGCAGAACAGATTGCCGGTTTAATAAACGGAAGAATTATTGGAGACGGAAACACATTTATTACAGGTGTTTCTCCAATCGAAAATGGCCAGAAAGGCCACTTATCTTTTGTGGGACAAAGTCGTTTCGCTCATTATATGGATGATACAGACTGTGCCGTTCTCATCGTTTCTGAAAATCTGTTGGAGGACAAAGCCTACAATCCAGTGATTATAGCTGTAGAAGATGCTTATCTTTCTTTTCAGGTTCTGATGAATCTTTATCAGGAAATGCAGGGCAGAAAAACGGGAATAGAAGAAGGTTCTTTTTTTCATGAAACTGCAAAAGTAGGCGAAGGTGTCTACATTGGTGCATTTACCTATGTTTCAGAAAAGGCGAAAATTGGTGATAACACGCAGATTTTTCCTCATGTTTACATTGGCAAAGGAGTGAAAATCGGTAAAAATTGTAAGATTGACAGCGGTGCTAGAATCTATGATTATTGTATCGTTGGAGACAATTGTGTGATTCATTCCAACACGGTAATTGGCGGAGACGGATTCGGATTCCAGCCGACAGCGGAAGGTTTCAAAAAAATTCCTCAATTGGGAAATGTCATTATAGAGGATGATGTAGAAATCGGTTCCAATTGCAGTATTGACAGAGCAACGATTGGTTCAACCATTATTGGAAAAGGAACTAAGATTGATAATCTGATACAGATTGCTCACAATGTGAAGATCGGACAAAATAATGTAATTGCTGCACAGGCTGGCATTGCAGGTTCTACGGTTATCGGTGACTGGAATCAAATTGGCGGACAGGTTGGTATTGTTGGTCATATCAAAATAGGAAATCAGGTAAAGATACAGGCTCAGAGTGGTGTCAATTCATCAGCTAAAGATGGAGAAATATTGTATGGCTCGCCTGCAATTAACTACAGCGATTACAGAAGAAACTATGTTCATTTCCGAAATTTTACGGAGATTGTCAAAAGAATAAACGAATTAGAAAATAAAAAATCAGAGTAAAAGTCTCAGGAGAAAGAAGTCATTCTTCCCGCCTCAAAACTAATACAATGAGTGATAAACAAAAAACCATCAAAGAAGACATCCAGCTTTCTGGAATTGGTCTTCACACAGGAAGAGAAGTTAATCTGACCATTAAACCGTCAAAGGAAAACACCGGATTTGTGTTCGTAAGAACTGATCTGGAAGGACGTCCGCAGGTAGAAGCGGATGTAAACTACGTAACCACCACAGAAAGAGGAACTACTCTTGAGAAGCTGGGAGTCAAAATCCATACTTGCGAACATCTATTGGCAGCTCTTGTTGGGATGGATATCGACAATGCAATCTTGGAAATGAACAGCGCGGAACCACCAATTTTAGACGGTTCTTCTAAATTCTTTGTAGAAGCTATTGAAAAAGTAGGCATTGTAGAGCAGGATTTGCCGAGAGAATATCTCGTCATCAAAGAAGTGATGAACTATATTGATCCGTCAACTGGTTCTGAACTGACTGTGATACCTGCAGACGATTACGAAATTACCACGATGGTAGATTTTGGGACCAAAGTTTTGGGTACCCAAAATGCCAGTATGAAAAATATTTCCGAGTTCCGGGATGAAATTGCTTCTGCAAGAACCTTCAGTTTTTTACACGAATTAGAGCAACTTTTGGATGCTAATCTTATTAAAGGTGGCGACATTAGTAATGCAATTGTTTATGTAGATAAAGAATTGACACCAGAAACTTTGGAAAAACTGAAAGTTGCTTTTGGAAAAGATGAAGTTTCTATCCGCCCGAACGGAATTTTGGATAACCTAAACCTTAACTTTCCAAACGAAGCTGCGAGACATAAATTATTAGATGTCATCGGAGATTTAGCTCTTGTTGGTGTAAGAATCAAAGGAAGGGTAATTGCCAATAAACCAGGACACTTTGTGAACACTCAGTTTGCAAAAAAACTAAACAGACAATACAAATTGCAGAAAAGAAAAAATGTTCCTGATTTCGACCTCAAGGCTGAGCCTGTATTCGATATCAATGGAATTATGAAACTTTTGCCACACAGACCTCCGTTTCTGTTGGTAGATAAGATTTTAGAATTGTCTGATACGCACGTGGTAGGACTAAAAAATGTGTCCATGAACGAGCCATTTTTCGTCGGACACTTTCCAAAAGAACCGGTAATGCCAGGTGTGCTTCAGGTAGAAGCCATGGCACAGGTAGGCGGAATTTTGGTTTTGGCCAATGTCCCAGACCCGGAAAATTATTCCACTTACTTTGTAAAGATGGATAATGTAAAATTTAAGAAAAAAGTAGTTCCCGGTGATCAGGTCATCTTCAAAATAGAATTGATGGAACCCATCAGAAGGGGAATTGTTCATATGCAAGGCTACGGATATGTTGGTGACAGCGTAGTTGTAGAAGGTGAGCTGATGGCTCAGGTTGCAAAAAATAAAATGTAATTTATGATTCACCAGCTTACAGCAGTAGATCCTCGAGCAAAAATCGGTAAAAATGTGACCGTAGAACCATTCACAACTATCGCATCCGATGTGGTCATCGGAGCAGGAACTTGGATTGGATCCAATGTAACGATAATGGATGGTGCAAGAATAGGAAAAAACTGCAAAATTTTTCCTGGGACAGTGATTTCAGCTATTCCGCAGGATTTGAAATTCGATGGGGAAGATACACAGACCATTATTGGTGATAATACCACGCTTAGGGAATGCGTAACCATAAACCGCGGAACAAAAGCATTGGGCTATACCAAAGTGGGAAATGATTGCCTGATTATGGCTACTTCTCACGTGGCACACGACTGTGTACTTGGGAATAATGTAATAATAGCTAACGGATGCGGTATCGCAGGTCACGTGGAAATTGGTGACTTTGTGGTGATGGGAGGACTGTCCGCAGTTCAACAGTTCGGAAAAATTGGTAAGCACGTTATGATTTCAGGTGGCTCACTCATCAGAAAAGATATTCCGCCCTATGTTAAGGTAGCGAGAGAACCAATCTCTTACGCAGGGATCAATTCTGTTGGGCTTAGAAGAAGGGGATTTACAAATGATAAAATTTTTGAAATCCAGAAAATTTATAGAGCGATTTTCCAAATGAAGATGAACACCACCCAAGCCATCGAGTTTATCGAAAAAGAAATGCTCCCTACGGTGGAAAGAGATGAAATCATTACTTTTATCCAAAACTCACCAAGAGGAATCGTGAAAGGTTACGGTTCAACAAAAGAATAAGAAATATTTCGAATCATAAAAATTAAAAGTAATAACTCGATTTTATGATTTATCATTTTTAAAAATTATAATAATAAAGAGAATATAAAACTTAATGGCAACAAGTAACGATATCAAAAAAGGCCTTTGTATAGAATTTAGCAATGACATCTACAAAGTCATCGAATTTTTGCACGTGAAACCAGGAAAAGGTCCAGCGTTCGTAAGAACAAAATTGAAATCCGTAACCAACGGAAAAGTGGTGGATAACACGTTTTCTGCAGGTCATAAAATAGATGAGGTAAAAGTAATTACCAGAAAATTCCAATATCTTTATGAAGATGATAACGGATTCCATTTTATGAACAATGATGACTTTTCTCAAATCTATCTTAACAAAGAAATGATTGAAAATTCTCAGTTTATGAAAGCGGGAGAGGAAGTAACCATCATTTTAAAAGAAGCAGATGAAGTGCCACTTTCTGCAGAGATCCCACCAACTGTATATCTAGAGGTAGTGGAAGCTGATCCAGGTGTGAAAGGAAACACAGCTACCAACGCGCTTAAAAATGCGATAGTAGAAACAGGTGCAAGAGTAATGGTTCCGCTTTTTATAGAACCAGGCGATAAAATCAAAGTAAATACTGAAGACGGCTCTTATCTAGAAAGAGTGAAGTAACAATTCAATGCATTTATAGGCTGGAGGTTATATCTTCCAGCTTTTTCTTTTTTTAACAATAAATTTAAAATCATTTATCAAAATGACTTTTAATCAACCTCAGAATTTAAAAACTATTGCCGAAATTATCGGTGCAAAATACATTGGAGACGAGAGTTTTCCTGTATTGGGAAGCAATGAAATCCATATGGTTCGGCCAGGTGATATTGTTTTTGTTAATCATCCAAAATACTATGACAAAGCACTCAAATCTGCGGCAACGGTTATTTTAATCGACAAAGAAGTAGAATGTCCTGCCGGAAAAGCACTTTTAGTTTCGGATGACCCTTTTCGGGATTTCAATAAAATCAATACCCATTTTACAAGGATTTCTAATTTCAAAGAGGAACTTCACGATTTGGAAGTTGGTGACGGAACATTTATTCATCCATCCGTCGTTATTGGGAATGAAGTGAAAATAGGAAAAAACGTTCACATTTTTCCAAATGTTGTGCTGGGAGATAGAACGATAATTGGTGATGATGTTGTTATTCAGGCTAATACCGTTATTGGAGGTGACGCTTTTTATTATAGAAAACTGAATGGCAACTTCGATAGAATGATTTCTGTAGGAAACGTTGTTATCGAAAATAATGTGGAAATTGGCAATTGCTGCACGATTGACCGTGGTGTAACGGCTTCTACAATTATCGGGGAAGGTAGTATTCTTGACAATCAAATCCAGATAGGTCACGACACAGTAGTTGGAAAAAGATGCCTTATTGCCTCGCAAACAGGAATTGCTGGATGCTGTATTATCGAAGATGAAGTAACAATTTGGGGTCAAGTAGGAATGGCTTCCGGTGTAAGAGTTGAAAAAGGAACTGTTCTTCTTGCCAAAGCAGGTGTAAACAGAAATCTTAAAAAAGGAACTTATTTCGGTCCGATAGCAGAAGAATTTCGTGAGTATCTCAGAAAAGAAGTCAAACTCAAAAATCTGAAGTAAATCATATTTAATTAATTCAAAAAATCTTCAATAGCAAGAAAGTTTTGAATTATTATCGTTATTTTTGCGAATAACAAAACTTTGTAAAATCAATAAATTATAATAAAAAATGTCAGTATTAGTAAACAAAGATTCTAAGGTTATCGTACAAGGATTTACAGGTAACGAAGGTACTTTTCACGCAGGCCAGATGATCGATTACGGAACCAACGTTGTCGGAGGTGTAACCCCTGGAAAGGGTGGGACAGAGCATCTTGGCAAGCCTGTTTTCAATTCTGTTGCTGAAGCTGTAGAAAAAGCTGGAGCAAACGTGAGCATTATCTTTGTACCGCCTGCATTTGCTGCAGATGCTGTGATGGAAGCCGCTGAAGCCGGAATCAAAGTGATTGTATGTATTACGGAAGGTATTCCTGTTGCTGATATGGTGAAAGTTAAAGATTATATCCAAGAAAAAGATGTTCGTTTAATCGGTCCAAACTGTCCTGGTATCATCACTTCGGATGAAGCAAAAATCGGAATTATGCCAGGTTTTGTTTTCAAAAAAGGAAAAGTAGGAATCGTTTCAAAATCAGGAACGCTTACTTATGAAGCTGCTGATCAAGTTGTAAAAGCTGGATATGGCGTTTCTACGGCTATAGGAATTGGTGGTGATCCAATCATCGGAACTACAACAAAAGAAGCTTTAGAACTGTTTATTAACGATCCTGAAACTGAAGCTGTGGTAATGATTGGAGAGATTGGAGGATCTTTGGAAGCAGAAGCTGCAAGATGGTACAAAGCAAGTGGTTCTACGAAACCTGTTGTAGGTTTTATCGCAGGACAAACTGCGCCTAAAGGTAGAACGATGGGACACGCTGGAGCTATCGTAGGGGGTGCGGATGATACTGCTCAGGCTAAAATGGCAATTATGAAAGAAAACGGAATCCACGTAGTAGATTCACCTGCTGAAATTGGTAAAACTGTAGCCGCTGTTTTATCATAAAGCAATTTCATAAATAATATATTTTGAGAAGCTCCAGCAGAGCTTCTCATTTTTTTTGTCTAAATTTGAGCCAGAAATTTATAAAACACGAATATGAAAAAAATCCTTTTCGGTTATCTATTTTTAATGTCATTTTTTTCGAAGGCACAAATAGATTTCAGGTCAACCGAATTTGGTCTTGTGGCTGGAGGTACATATTCCAGAGTTAAAAATGCCCATAACCCATCAGGTCCGAGATTTTCTGTTTTAGGAGGTATTACAACACAAGTGCCTATTGGTGTTGCCGAGCAGTTTTACATTCAGGCAGAGGCTCTCTATTTTGGTGCAGGAGAAGGAGGCGATAAAACATATGAAAAAGCCAAAGGTTGGGATCATGCGGTTTACGCTAATAATTATCTAAGTGTGCCCATCAATTTTAAAGCTTATTTTTCGGAAGCAGAATCCGAATTTTTTGGCTTGATTGGCCCGAGATTCAATTTCCTTATTGATCAGAAAGTGAAAAATCCTGCAAAAGAATCCTACCGAGAAGAAACCTTTGGTAAAGCTAATTCTTTCAATTTTGGACTAGGTGCAGGAATTGGTTTTAGTTATATGAGACAATTAGAAATTGCGTTGAAATACGATATAGGTCTGTCGGATGCTTACCCCGATCTAAAGAATTCACCTGAGGAAATTGCAACATTAGATGCGAATGTCGCAAAGAAAAAATCAGAACAAGTCATAAGTCTTGGAGTGACATATTTCTTTAAATAATATAAAAGGCTGTGAATTTTCACAGCCTTTGTTTTATTTTTGTTTGATCCCTTCTTTGATTTTATTTTCGATGTCTTCGGAGAGTTCAGGATTGTCTTTCAAAACATCTTTTACAGCGTCTCTTCCTTGCCCCAATTTGGTATCATCATAGCTGAACCAAGATCCGCTTTTTTTGACAACTCCAAGATCTACGGCGGTATCTAGAATTTCACCAACTTTAGAAACACCTTCACCGTACATTATATCAAACTCAGCTTGTTTAAAAGGAGGCGCGACTTTGTTTTTAACAATCTTAACCTTCACTCTGCTACCAATAGCTTCATCACCATTTTTAATTGGAGCACTTGCTTTTCTGATATCGATTCTTACCGATGCATAAAATTTAAGCGCATTACCACCCGTCGTAGTTTCCGGATTTCCAAACATTACACCAATTTTTTCACGAAGCTGGTTGATGAATATGACAGTACATTTTGTTCTGTTAATGGTTGCGGTTAATTTTCTCAATGCCTGAGACATCAATCTTGCATGAAGTCCCATCTTAGAGTCACCCATTTCACCTTCTATTTCAGCTTTTGGTGTCAGTGCGGCAACAGAGTCAATTACAACAATATCAATAGCGCCGGAACGGATCAGATTGTCTGCAATTTCTAAGGCTTGCTCACCATTATCAGGCTGGGAAATAATGAGGTTTTCGAGATCAATTCCCAACTTTGCTGCATAATTTCTATCAAAAGCGTGCTCAGCATCTATAAAAGCAGCGATTCCACCTGCTTTTTGAGCCTCTGCAATGGCGTGAAGTGTTAATGTTGTTTTACCAGAAGATTCAGGTCCGTAGATCTCAATAATTCGACCTCGCGGATATCCGCCAACACCTAAAGCAAGATCAATTCCTAATGATCCGGAAGGAATAACTTCTATTGTAGTGTCCACAGAATCTTCTCCCAATGTCATCACGGTACCTTTTCCATAGGTTTTATCTAGTTTTTCTAGCACTAGCTGGAGTGCTTTTTTCTTATCGTCAGTACTGCTCATTATAAAAATAAATTGTTCTCAAAAATAATCATTTTAATTCTTAATTGCTAATTTTTTGTTCTAAGAGAAAGTTAAAAAAGCTGTTTTTAATTTAAATAACATTCCACAGACAATAAAAAATCCGAAGTATAAAACACCTCGGACTTTTTTAAATATTGATACAATTTTATTAAATCGTAGATAATCTCAATGTATTGGTTTTCCCTCCATTATGAACTGGCATTGCATTCAGATTCACCACAAAATCACCTTGTTCCACAAAGCCGTAATTATGCGTCAGCATATTCACCTGAATTACTGTTTCATCAGTAGATTTCTGCATATCGTAATAAAATGCTCTAACTCCCCAAAGCAGATTCAGCATAGTAATAACACGTTTATTAGAACTGAAAACGATGATGTGAGAAGATGGTCTGTGTGCTGAGATCTGAAATGCTGTGTAGCCAGAAGCCGTAAGCGTTACAATAGCTTCTGCTCCAGTAGACCTTGCAATATCAACCGCTGAACGGCACACTTTATCAGTAATAAATCTCTCGTCTACACAGTTTATTTTTTCTTCTATAACGTGGTTTAGTTTTGAGTATAAAGCTGTTTTTTCGATATTCTTAACGATTTTAGCCATATTTCTAACCACGTCTACAGGATATTTTCCTACAGATGTTTCTCCGGAAAGCATCACCGCATCCGCACCATCTAAAACTGAGTTTGCAACGTCATTTACTTCCGCTCTTGTAGGTGTCAAGCTATTAATCATCGTTTCCATCATCTGTGTGGCGATGATAACAGGTTTTGCATAAAGTCTTGCTTTGTTAACAAGATTTTTTTGAATTACAGGAACCTGCTCCATAGGAACTTCAACACCTAGATCTCCTCTTGCAACCATCAAGCAATCACACTCCATCAAAATTTCATCGATATTTTTAACACCTTCTGGCTTTTCAATTTTAGCAATAATTGGTGTTTTTGTTTTATTGGTTGGATGTTTTGCCATCAATTCTTTCAAATCGATAATATCTTGTGCGTGACGCACGAATGATAAAGCGATCCAATCTAGCTCAAGGTCCAACATAAAGTTAGCATCCTCGATATCTTTTTCTGTCAAAGCAGGAAGAGAAACATTGGTGTTAGGAAGGTTAACACCTTTTTTAGAACTCAATGGTCCACCTTGGATTGTTTTAGCTCTTACTGTATCTAAATTATTAGTTTCAATAACTTCAAGAACCAATTTTCCGTCATCAATCAAGATTCTTTCACCAACTTTTACGTCTTGAGGGAACTTCTCATAAGTCATATAAACTTTAGTCGCGTCGCCTTCCATTTTTTCATTTGTGAAAGTAAGAACATCTCCCGGGTTAAGGAAAGAACCTTCTTTCACCACACCAACTCTTAATTTTGGACCTTGCAAATCTCCCAAAATAGAGACAGAGTAGCCATATTCTTTATTGATTTCACGAATTTTTTCAACATTTTTTTTCACCAATTCATAATCGGCGTGCGAAAAATTAATTCTAAATACATCAACACCAGCTTGTATCATCTGTATCATCGTCTCCTTGCTAGAAGTAGCAGGACCTAGTGTTGCAATTATTTTTGTTTTTTTTAGGTTCTTATTCATAATATTGAATTAATTGATAAAGTTCCTCATCAGAACTTAATAAGTATTCCTGAATTTGAAATACAAGATTTTCAGGGAGCAAAATTAATGAAAAATCCGCAAACATATCAGAATTAGTTAAAATGTAATCGGCATCCTGATGCAGATTTAGTAAAAATTTAATATTCGATTCATCTAAAAAAAGCTGGTTTTGTGCCTTCTTTTGCTCAGAACGAATCGACTTGTTAGAAATAAAGCTATAACAGTTCTTGGAAAACTTATCATAGGCTTGATATCTTGAAAAAAAATGGTCAAAATATTCTCCGTTGATTACGATGTCATCAATCCTTTTAAAATTAAAATCATTGATCTTGTTCAGGAGAAAAAAAAATTCGTGCTCAGGGATTGACTTTATAAGTCTTATCAATCCTACATTGATCTCAGAAAGATCTTCCTCTAGCTTAAGAAATTGTTTTTTGATTTTCAATAATATTTTCTTTTTTACTCAAGACATAAAACGCCCTTTTAGCGGCTTTCTCTTCAGCTTTCTTTTTAGAAGCTTCTAGAGCATTAGATATTTTTTCATTTTGTAACCAAACGTGGCATCGAAATAAGATTGTTTTATTCGGCTGAATTTCTTCGCAGGTTTCGTACCTAATAGAAACTTTCTTTTTCTGACTCCATTCTAGCAAAAGGCCTTTGTAACTGATAATCTTGTTTTCTAGCTTGTTAATAGTGGAAGGTGTTAGTATCCTGTCCAGAACTATTTTTTTGCAGAACTCATAATCTATATCCAGGTAAATGGCTCCAATAAGCGCTTCTAAGAGATTACCGGAAATGTTTTCACTCAGAATGATTTGAGATGTATCAACTTGTAAAAGGCTGCTGAGTTTTAGATCCTCACCTAGCTTATTTAGGTTTTTCCTATTGACAATCTTAGATTTCATCTGCGTGAGAAATCCTTCGTTTTCATTCGGGTAAGTCTGAAAAAGATGGCAAGAAATAATAGTACCTAAAACAGAATCCCCTAAAAACTCAAGACGTTCGTAATTTTTTTTATTCGTACTTTTTGTAGAGGATTTCAGTGAGAAAGCCTCCTTAAAGATTTCCAGATTATGGATGTTATAACCCACAATATGAGAAATATTTTTGCGAAAAAGAAGATCTTTTTCCGAAAGTTTTTGTGTTCTGTTTTTAGGAAGAAATTTGAAAAAATAATTTTTCAACTCCATAAAAACCTCAAATTATATTTTTTTGAAAAGAACGCACGCATTGTGGCCTCCAAAACCGAAAGTATTGCTCATTGCAATTTCAACATTTTTTTCTACCGCATTGTTAAAAGTAAAGTTGAGTCTGCTGTCAATGCTTTCATCATCAGTAAAATGATTGATGGTTGGCGGTACGATGCCGTGAATGATGGTGTGTAATGCAGCAATAGCCTCAATAACTCCGGCAGCTCCGAGAAGATGTCCTGTCATTGATTTTGTAGAATTGATCTGAATATCAAAAGCGTGCTCTCCAAATAATCTTGCAATAGCGTTGGATTCTGCAATGTCTCCTAATGGAGTAGATGTACCATGCATATTGATATGGTCTACTTCGTCAGCAGTTACACCTGCATCTTCCAAACAATTTTTCATTACCAGATAAGCGCCAAGACCTTCAGGGTGTGGTGCTGTCATGTGATGTGCATCTGCACTCATGCCGCCGCCAGCTAATTCTGCATATATTGTTGCTCCTCGTTTTTTTGCATGTTCATATTCCTCAAGTATGATACATCCCGCACCTTCACCTAGGACAAAACCATCTCTGTCTTTATCAAAAGGTCTCGAAGCTGTTTTAGGATCATCGTTTCTTGTAGAAAGTGCGTGCATTGCATTGAAACCTCCCATTCCGCTCGCTGTAACAGCTGCTTCGGAACCTCCACAAACGATAACGTCTGCCTTGCCAAGATTAATAAGCATCTTTGCATCTATCAAAGCGTTCGCAGATGATGCACAAGCAGAAACCGTGGTGTAGTTTGGTCCGTGGAAACCATACTCTATTGAGATGTTGCCGGGCGTGATATCTGCAATCATTTTTGGAATAAAGAAGGGATTAAACCTTGGGATATTATTGGAAGCTGCCCACCCAAGAACTTCCGTTTCGAAAGTTTCGAGTCCGCCGATTCCTGATCCCCAGATTACTCCAACACGATCTTTATTCACTTCATCTTCAATAAGTCTGCTATGCGCGATGGCTTCTCTTGCGGCAATCTGGCCGAATTGAGAATTTCTGTCCATTTTCTTTGCTTCTTTTTTATCGAAATAATTAAGCGCATCGAAATTTTTTACCTCGCAGGCAAACTTAGTTTTAAAATTAGTGGAATCAAAAAGAGTAATAGGAGCAGCACCGCTCTCTCCTTTGATAAGGTTTTCCCAGTATTCTTTAGCATTATTTCCGATGGGTGTAATAGCGCCGAAGCCGGTTACAACTACTCTTTTTAATTCCATAAATTTTTTTGGTATAGATAAAATATTATTTATTTACAACTTCTTCGATATAAGCAATAGCGTGTCCTACAGTTGTAATTTTTTCTGCTTGATCATCAGGAATCTGAATATTGAATTCTTTTTCGAATTCCATGATTAGTTCTACAGTATCCAATGAATCAGCTCCTAAATCATTAGTGAAGCTAGCTTCTGGAGTTACTTCTGTTTCTTCAACGTCAAGCTTATCAGCGATGATAGCTTTTACTCTTGATGCAATGTCTGACATAATATTTATTTTTAATTAATGTTAATTAGGTGCAAATATATAAAAATTCAAATCATTTCAATTTTTTTTTAGTTTTTTAGCCGTTGTTGGATTCTATCTTTTTTATAATCAAATCTTTAAAATTACAATAGTTATGGTCTGAAAATTTCCTTATTTTTGCCACTTATTACGAAAATATTATGGAACAATTTCCGGATAATGATGACGATGTTTTCACTGGTAAAGAACATACACCTCTGAGAAAAGATGCTTTTGAGCTTGATCCCGATAAAAAGATTAAGAAAATTGAAGGGCTTTTTGCCGAAATAATGCATACCTTAGGACTTGATATGACGGACGACTCTTTAAGGGATTCTCCAAAAAGAGTGGCCAAGATGTATGTCAATGAAATTTTTGGCGGTTTGCTACCTGAAAATAAACCTGCGATTTCCACTTTTAAAAATCAATACAAGTACAGACAGATGCTGGTGGAAAAAGACATCACGGTTTATTCTTTCTGCGAACATCACTTTTTGCCTATTATAGGAAAAGCGCACGTTGCTTATATTTCCAATGGTGAGGTAATTGGTTTGTCTAAGATCAACAGGATTGTAGATTATTACGCCAAACGTCCGCAGGTGCAGGAAAGACTGACAATGCAGATAGTGGATGCGTTGAAAGATGCTTTAGGAACCAATAATGTAGCTTGTATTATCGATGCGAAGCATCTTTGTGTGAATTGCAGAGGAATCAAAGATACAGCCAGTTCTACGATTACAGCAGAATTGAGCGGGATTTTCCGAACTAACCCAATTACAAGACAAGAGTTCTTACATTATGTAGGAAGTCATGCGAAATTTGATTAATAATGATAAAATTTAAAAAACAATTGAACAAAATCTTTTTTACAACAATTATTTGTTGTTGATTTTTTGTGTCAATATTTTAATCATTTATCAACTATCATTCATCATTTATAAAAAGATGCAATTAAAAATATACAACTCGCTATCAGGCGAAAAAGAAGTTTTCAAACCAATATTAGAAGGTAATATCGGGATGTACGTTTGTGGACCAACAGTTTACAGCAATGTACATTTGGGAAATGTAAGAACTTTTTTGTCATTCGATTTTATTTACAGAAGTCTTCAGTTTCTTGGTTATAAAGTAAGATATGTCAGAAATATCACAGATGCTGGACATTTGACGGACGATGGCGATATCAATAATGACAGATTCATCAAACAATCCAGATTAGAAAAACTGGAACCGATGGAAATTGTACAAAAATATACAGTCGATTTTCACGATGTTTTGAAGAAATTCAATTTACTTCCGCCAACGATTGAGCCGACTGCGACTGGTCACATTATAGAACAATTAGAACTTACCAAACTTTTGGTAGAAAAAGGCTTTGCTTACGAAAGTAACGGTTCTGTCTATTTCGATGTTTTGGAATATAATGCAAGAGGTCTTAACTACGGCGAATTGTCCAGAAGAAATATCGAGGAATTATTTGCCAATACAAGAGATTTGGATGGACAAGGCGAGAAAAAGAATCCTCAGGATTTTGCCCTTTGGAAAAAAGCATCGCCGGAACATATTATGAAATGGCCGTCTCCTTGGGGAGAAGGTTTCCCTGGTTGGCATCTCGAATGTACTGCGATGAGCACAAAATATCTGGGCGATCAATTTGATATTCACGGTGGTGGAATGGATTTGAAATTTCCGCACCACGAATGTGAAATCGCGCAAGGAAAAGCTTGCAATGGTTTAGAGCCTGTGAAATATTGGATGCACGCCAATATGTTGACAATGAATGGTCAAAGAATGAGTAAATCCACTGGAAATTACATCCTTCCAATGGAATTGATTACCGGAAATAATGATTTCTTTGAAAAAGCTTTTCATCCAAGTGTGTTGAGATTTTGCTTTTTACAGGCTCATTACAGAAGTGTTCTTGATATTTCGAATGATGCAATGTTGGCGAGTGAAAAAGGCTTCAACAGATTGATGGAAGCCGTGAAAATCCTTAATACACAAACTCAGGTGGAAGGTGTAGAAACTTCTTCTTTTGATTATAAAAATTGGAAAGAAAAAGTGCTGGAAGCTTTGACAGACGATTTCAATAGTCCAATTTTGATTTCTCATTTGTTTGAGGCAGTGAAGTTTATTTCGGCTTCAAAATTGGGAAAAGAAAGTATTTCTACAGAAGATTATGAAGATTTGAAACAATTCTTAAACGCCATTGTTTTTGATGTTTTAGGATTGGAAACAATTGAAGAATCTAATAACGATAAGTTAGACCAAACTCTTCAGGTTTTAATCGATTTGAGAAATCAAGCCAGAAAATCTAAAAATTGGGAACTTTCTGACCAAATCCGCGACCAACTTCTTGAAAAAGGAATCGAGCTAAAAGATGGGCGAGATGGAACGACTTATGTTCTGAATTAAATTCATTACAATCATAAATGACAAAAATACGGTTAACGAAAGTTAAACCGTATTTTTGTTTTAGTAAAGAACTTTACTTTTGAATAAAATTAAACAATTTTGAAAAGACTTCTATTCTTTTACTTTCTCATAATCTCTATAGCAATTTGCTCTCAGACGATTTCTGGTACAGTGATTTCGGAGGAAAGCAACCCTATTTCAAAGGTTTTGATTGTGAATATGACTTCTAATCAAAAAGTTTATTCAGACAATGTTGGAAATTTTTCCATTCAAGGTAAAATTGGCGACGAACTTCGTTTTGCTAAAGAAAGATACAAAGGCGAGAAAATAATTATCAGCAATAACTTATTGAAAGTTGTTCTTCAGCAATTGCCACAGGAAATAGAAGAAGTTAAAATCATCAACAAAAGACTTGCGGAATCTCAGGAAGAAAAACTTAGAAAAGATATCGGATTACCAAAAGGACCAGAGAAACCCCGTGAAAAACCGGCCGATGCAGTTGATGATATTGTAAAACCGTTGATAAGAATTCCTCCAATGGTTAATTTTCAAGCAATTTATGATGTGCTCAGTGGAAAATCCAAACGTATGAAACGGCTTTATAAATATGAAGATTTGCAGGAAAGTTTGGCTTGGATTCAGAATAATGTAGACTTAGAATATTTTGCAGAAGCCGGAATTTCGCCAGATAAATTCAATGATTTTCTGATGTTTTCATTAAAAGACGAAAAAGTATTGATGTATATGAAAGCCAAAAATGTAGGCGGAATTACGGTTGCGTTGGACAATAATATACCTGCTTATCTCGAAAGGATTACGAAAAAATGATTTTTTTACGGGAATATTAGTTGTAATTCAATAATTCGTTAAATTGCGTCAATATTAATAGACCTTAATAAATGAAACTATACTTTAGTGTTAACTTCGGAACAAAAGTTGGCCAACGACTCGTTTTGCGCCTGTTTGAGGACAAAACAGAGCATCGTGACTACGACTTGACTTATTCCGAAAATAACAACTGGACCACAGAATTGGATTATTTTTCTAAATCAATTCTTTACAAATATCTTCTTGTGAGTGAAGATGGGGAAGTTTTGGAGGAAGAGATTCCTTTCCACAAACTGGATTTTCCAAACAGCTTCAAAGAATTTGTAATTTTTGACCAATGGAATCTTAAAAATTTCCCCGAAAATTATCTCACCAACAAAATCCTTCACAACCGTTTGCAAGGATTTCAACCTGCAAAACAACCAGTTGTTAAGAAGCACACACATCTTTTCCGAATAGAAGCGCCGCTTTATCATCCAAACTGGCAATTGGTTTTGATTGGAAATGTAGATGCTTTGGGTAATTGGGATTACGAAAAAGCAATCGAACTGAATGAAACTGATTATGGTGTTTGGGAAACAGGCGTAGAAATCAATTCTCATCAAACCATTCTTTACAAATACGCCATCAAAGATAAAAATACAGGGAAAGTTTTTTATGTGGAACCAGGCGAAAATCGTTGGGTTTTCGGAAATCCAAATAAGGATATTCTTTACGTAAAAGCGGACCATTACTTCAAATTCGATAATCACACACTTTGGCATTCTGCTGGCGTTGCGGTTCCTGTTTTCTCTTTGAGAACGGAAGATGGTTTTGGTGTTGGAGAATTTCCTGATATCAAAAAACTGGGAGATTGGGCTAATGAAACCAAATTGTCTGTGATTCAGATTTTGCCGATTAACGATACAACTGCGAATTACACTTGGACAGATTCTTATCCTTACGCAGCGATTTCGGTTTACGCACTTCATCCGCAATATCTTTCGATTGAGAAATTAGAATTTGCTTTGCTGAAGGATTTGGTTGAAGATTATCAAACGAAAAAAGCAGAACTGAATGCTTTAAGTTTGATAGATTATGAGCAGATGATTTCCGGAAAATGGAAATATGCAACAGCTGTTTTCGAAGAAAATCAAGAAACAATTCTTAAAGATAAAAACTTCAAAAAATTCATTAAAGATAATGAAGAATGGCTGATGCCTTACTCTGCATTTTGTGTTTTGAGAGACAAATACAAAACCCCGAATTTTAATGAATGGAAGACTCATAAAAAATATGTTGCAGGAAAAGTAGCGACACTTTATTCACCAAAACATAAAGAATATTCTCAGTTGATGCTTCACGCTTGGGTTCAGTATCAATTGCATTTGCAGTTACAAGATGCTGTAGAATATCTTCATCAATTGGGAATTTCCGTAAAAGGAGATTTGCCGATTGGGATTTATAGATATTCTGTAGAAGCTTGGACAGAACCGGAATTATTCGGAATGGATTTTCAAGCTGGTGCACCGCCAGACCAATTCTCGGATTTGGGTCAAAACTGGGAATTCCCGACTTACAATTGGGAAGTGATGAAAGCAGACGGTTACCAATGGTGGAAAAAACGTTTCAAAGTTTTGGAGCAATATTTTGATGCCATGAGAATCGACCATATTCTTGGATTTTTCAGAATCTGGAGAATGCCGATTTCTGCGACTCAAGGTTTGTTGGGCTATTTTTATCCGGCGCTTCCTGTAACTGAGAAAGAGTTTGCAGACAGACAGATTCCATTTAGCTTTGACCGTTATGTGAAACCGTTTGTGAACGAGCCTATTCTTTGGGAAAATTTCGGAGATGTTAAAGATAAAGTTCAAAATCATTTTTTTGATACTCATAATGGAACCATTACTTTCAAACCGGAATTTGATACGCAGAGAAAATTAACCGAGTATTTCAAGAAAGAATCCTGGGATTGGGCAGAAGAAAAATTGATTTCTTTGGCTGGAAATGTTCTATTCTTAACTGAGGAAACAGAAAATGGAACTGTTTATCATCCGAGATTTAATATTGCTAAGACGACTTCATATAAATACCTTCCTGACTGGGAAAAAGCGAAATTGAATGATGTTTATAATGATTATTTCTTCAAACGTCAGGACGGACTTTGGTATCAGAAAGCAATGGAAAAATTACCAGCTTTACTGAATTCTACAACGATGCTGATTTGTGGCGAGGATTTGGGATTGGTTCCAGATTCGGTTCCGGTTGTGATGGATAAGTTGGCGATTACCGCTTTGAAGGTTCAAAGAATGCCTTCTGAAAATATCGCTTGGTACGATCCGAAAAATGCAAGTTATCTTAATGTGGTTACAGCGTCTTCTCACGATAGTTCCACGCTGAGACAATGGTGGCACGAGGACAGAAATCTGACTCAAAAATATTTTAATCATCAATTAGGTCAATATGGAACAGCGCCTTGGGATCTAACTCCGGAATTGTCAGAAATGATAATGAAACAGCATCTTTACACGGATGCAATGTTGGCGATTTTCCCGATTCAGGAATTTTTAGCAACCGACCAAGAATTGATGAATCCGAATATGGATGAGGAGAGAATCAACAATCCTGCAGTTTTTCCACATTATTGGAGATACAGAATGCATCTGAAATTGGAAGATTTGAAAACGAAAGATGGATTCAATCAAAAAATTGCAAGTTGGGTTGAAAACAGTGACCGATTTTAATCCGCAAAAATAAATTTTAAAGCCTTTCAAATTTTTGAAAGGCTTTTTTGTTGAAAATTATTAGTCTGATTATCAATACTAAATTTGATTTTTGCATTGAATTTTGTTCGGAATCTAAATTTTCGTTTAACTTTTATTCGCCTTCAATATCCAAAAGATAGAAAGTTTCATTTTAAGGAAAAAATGGATTTTCGAACTTAATTTTAAAATAAAAGGAATGAAATATTAAAAATGTTCCATTTGATAATTAACAAAATAAATAAGAACAAATGAAAAAGATAATTTTAACTCTTGCTATTATTTTTGGAGGATTAGTTTCTGCACAAGATTATTATGACACTTATCCAACCGATTATCACGGATACGAATATTATGATGATTCCTACGATTATCCGGACGATTATTATTACAACTATCCAACGGATTATTATCCGAACCAATATTATCAAGGTTATTACAACGATTATAGACAAGCTGTTTTTTCTGTGAATTGGAATCAGTTTTTTGTTCAATACAGATTGACGCCTTTCCAAATCAATCAGATTATGATGCTGAATAATCGTTTTGCTTCTTATGATGCTTGGAACTCTTATTACAGATGGAACCCGGACAGATGGTATTATGACAGATTTTATGCTTTGCAAAATATCCTTGGGCCAAGAGTTTTTGTAATTTATCAGAATGTTTATTTCCGTGGTGCAAGTCCGTTTGTGTATTACAGAAACCGTTGCGTGAACTTCTATGCAAGACGTTATCCGGTAAGACCAGTTTACAGAAATGTGAATATTAATATCTACAAAGTAAACCGAGGAAATTTCCGAGAAGGATTTAGAGAAAATGTCAGAAATCAAGGGATGATAAACCCAACCAGAAACAACGGAATCCGAAATGATAATCCAAGAAGTGGTTCTAACGGAAATAATTGGGGAGGAATCCGAGGTTTTGAAAATAATGGAATCAGAAATAACCAAAACACAGGAATTAGAACTAATGAAAATAGTGGAATCAGAAATTCCAGTGGAACAAGAGATAATAATTTTGGAGGAATAAGAAGCATAAGTAATTCTGATAATGTCAGAAATCAATCTTCTCCAAATATTAGAAATCAAAGCGGAATCAGACAAAATCAAAACTCTGAAAAAAAAATAGAGAACAGAAGTAATCAGCGTTCTAACCAAAGAAATTCCACTCCGAAATCTGAAAATGGAAACAGAGGTTCTGGAATGAGATTCACTTCTAGATAAAAATAATTTAACAAAAATTTATAATATCAATAACTTAACATTATAAATTAAAGTAAATCCAACAAAAAGATAAAAATCATAAATATTAAAATCAATCAAAATGAAAAAATTAATTTTAAGCGCAGCATTTCTTGGACTAGGAGTTTTTGGATTTGCACAGAGAACTTCAGATAGAAAAGCTGATTTTGAACAAAAAAAAGCAGCGCGTATGCAGGAGATGAAGCAAGAACTGAATCTTAGTGATGCGCAAGTTGCTCAAATCAAAGCTTTACATGAATCCAAAGCAGCAGAAAGAAAGCAGGAAATGATGGCGAAAAAAGAAGATAGAATGCAGAAGATGAAAGAAAATGAAGCTGAAATGCAGAAAATCTTAACGCCTGATCAGTTCAAAAAATTTCAGGCACTGAAAGAGAAGAAAATGGCAGAGAGAAAAGAACATTTTCAAAAAAGAAAAGCTGCAAATACAGCCGTAGTTAAGTAAGTTATTTTTTAGTGGTTAATTTTGTGAAAGAGTGGATTTTTATCCGCTCTTTTTTTATATTTGGAAAAAATTAGCAGGTATGGTAAGCGAAAAAATTATAAATCTCATCAACGAACAAATCACCAAAGAACAATATGCAGCCCAGCTGTATCTTTCTATGAGTGCGTGGTTTTATACGCAAGATCTGGAAGGTATAGCAAACTATTTCCGCGTGCAGTACAAAGAAGAACTGATGCACGCAGACAAGATGTTTGACTATGTTCACGATATCGGCGGAACTATTATATTAAATGAAATTCCCAAACCACCTCACGAATTTTCCAGCGCTCAGGAAATCTTTGAGAAAGCTTTAGATCACGAGAGATTGGTTACTAAAAGTATTTTTAATATTGTGAAAGTCGCCAATGACGAGGGCGATTTTGCAACCACAAGCTTCCTGCAATGGTTTATTAATGAGCAGGTGGAAGAGGAAGCTAGTGCTTCTACTTTGGTTTCTAAAATCAAAATGGTAAAAGATAATCCTTCCGCATTATATCTTTTCGACCAAGAATTGGCGCAAAGGGTTTTCAATCCTGCTGCTGAGAAGTAATTTATTTTATTCATGAAAAAACTAATAACCCTATTTGTGTTAATGTCAGTCAGGATGTTTTCACAGAATTACGCTATCTCAGAAATTCCGGAAGAACTAAAAAAGGATGCGAACGCTGTAATTAGAAATATTAGCTCGCAGTACACTATCAATTCTCAGAATGATATGGAAATCAGTGAAAAAAAAGTGATTTCTATATTGAACAGTCCCGGAGAAAAGTATTCTTACGTTTATATCCCTTATGATAAATCTAGAAAAGTTTCTGATATTAAAATTAAGGTTTATAATGAGTTTGGAAAACAGATAAAAACTTATTCGAAAAGTGATCTGAATGATATTGGTCAGTCAGACGATTCTGCGCTTTATACAGACGACAGAGCATTGTATCTGAAAATTTCAAACACGCTTTATCCTTATACGCTGGATGTACAATTCACGACCAATACGAGTAACACAATTTTTTTACCTACACTGACTCCTTTTTATGATTACAATGTATCTATAGAAAACAGAGAAATTGGAATCTTAAATAAATCAGGCATTAAACTCAGAAAAAAGAATATTGAAAATTCTTTTGCTAAAGCAGATTTTAGTGGTGATGAGAACAATCTGAAAGTTTCTTACAAAAATATTCCTGCTATCAAAGAGGAAAAATATGCACCAAGTATGTCTGTGGTTATGCCAAGATGTGAATTTGCATTAGACCAATTTAATCTTGAAGGTAAAAAGGGAAACTTTACATCTTGGGAAGAATTTGGCAAGTGGTATAATACACTTTTGGAGCCTGTTTCGCAGATTACTCCTGAGATTCAACAAGAAGTTAATGTACTTAATCTGCAAGGTTCTACGGAGGAAAAGGTAAAAAAGATTTACCAATATATGCAAAGTAAAACCAGATATGTGAATGTTGCTATAGGTATTGGAGGTTGGCAACCAATGTCTGCCGATAATGTAAGAAAGAAAGGTTACGGAGACTGTAAAGCGCTTACCAACTACATGCGAGTTTTGCTAAAAGCAGCTGGGATACCTTCCTATTATTCTATTATCTATATGGATGAAACTTCGAAAATTTTTGATAAGGATTTTCCAAAAATGGATGGTAATCATGTGGTGCTTTGTGTGCCAACAGAAAAAGGAAATATTTGGCTGGAGAATACTTCTCAGAAAATTGCATTTGATCATTTGGGTTACAGAACTTTGGACAGAAACGTAATGATGGTAAAAGACAATACTGTAGAAATTGTTGAAACACCCAAAACAGCTTCTGAGAAAAGTAAAGAAATCATCCGGGTAAAAGCGAACCTCGCTGAAAATAATACTTTGGATGTTCTTTCTAAGTTTTCTTACCAAGGTAATGCCTACGATGTGATGATGCCGTTGCTTTATATGACGCCTGTAGAAGCCAATGATGCAATGAAGCACCGTTATGATAATCTCCAGTTTAAAAATCTGAATTTGGAAAATCTCAATAATGATAAGGATAAAGCCAATATTGATTTTGATTTTAATTTCAAAGCAGAGAATTATTCCAAATCATTAGGTTCAGATATGTACTTCCGAGCAATTCCGTTTTTAGAATCTGATTTTTATCTGGAAAGTTCGGATAGAAAATTCCCGGTTGAGATTCCTTTTGGTTTTACGGATGATTATGAAATTGAATATACGATTCCGCAAAACTATAAATTCTCAGAACTCGCAGCTCCTGTAAAAATTGATTCGGAATTTGGAAATTATTCTTTAGAATTTATCATTAAGGATAGCAAGCTGGTAGTCAAAAGAAAATTTATGTTGAAAAAAGGTACCTTTTCTTCTGATAAAATTTCACAATACATCCAATTCAGAAAACAAACTAATAAAATTGATAACACAAAAATATTGATAACCAAACTATGAGAACTTATTTGTTAATTATTACATTGCTTTGTTCAAGCTTCTTTTTCTCACAAAAGTTTCTTGATCCGCCAAAATTGGATATAGAGGATCTTAAACTTGCCTCTTATGCTAAAAATGCTTCTGAACCTGCCGAAGTTCTTTACAAATCATATCATTATTATATCACATATGGAGATTTACATCTGGATGTGGTTAGTAGGGTGAAGATTTATAAAAAAGATGATGCTAAAAAGTTCTTAGAAGAGGAGATATATACTTACATGGGTAAGAATAATAATGTTGAAAAAGTAACTTCCCTTAAGATTAATACTTATAATCTTGATAACGGTAAAATAGCAACTACAACAGTTGATAAAAATTCCAAATACCAATCAAAAGAAAACAAAAACTATTCTGTAACCAAGTTTGCCTTTGAAAATGTAAAAGATGGTTCTGTATTAGAGTATAAATATTCTGTAGTGTCGCCATTTTTATATGTTATCCCAAGGGTTATGGTAGAAGATATAGTTCCTATCCGCTATTTTGAGTACGTTTTTGATGCGCCAAAACATTTTGGATATAACATCAATTACAAAGGAAGCCTTAACCCACAAAAGAGAGATGTAAGTGAAAAGTTTTTATACGGAACAGATTGTAGAACCTACCGTTTTGCATACAATGATATCGCAGCTTATAAAGATGAAAAGTATGTCAATAATATAGATAATTACAGAACTTCTATCAGAGCGGAGCTTAACTCCACAGATTTTCCTTTGACAAGCAATGGTGCTTATAGTACAGGAATGTCAGGCGGTTTCAAATCTTATGGTGTTTCTTGGGATGATATCAGAAAACAATTGTATGAGGATGAAAATTTTGGCGATGAATTGAAAAGGAACAATCTCGTAAAAGAAATCCTTCCAGAAGATATCAAATCTATAAAAGATAAAAAAGAGAGAGCTGCGGCTGTCTTGAAATTTGCTCAAAACAAATACAAATGGGACGGAGATTACACTGCTTTTACCGATAAAGGGATCAAACAACTGATTGCAACTAATAGTGGTAATTCTGCAGAGATCAATCTTATGTTGGTTTTATTGATGAGAAGCGCTGGTTTAGATGCAGAGCCAGTTCTACTTTCCACGATTGGTAGAGGTTTATTGACATCTTATTCTCCGAGTATTGCGATGCTGAATTATGTTATTGTTTTTATAGATTTTGATGGCAAACCTGTATTGTACGATGCAACATCCAAAATGACGACTCCTAGTCTTATCCGTCCGGCTGCTCTTAATTATTATGGATTTGTTATGACGAAAACCGATGCTAAACAAATCAATATCTTTTGTCCTGAAAAAAGTGTAACATATCTTACGGTAGAAGCTAAACTAAATCCAGATGGGACTTTTGTTGGTAATTTTTCTGATAGAGATACAATGTTGTATGCAATGATGAACAGTGAGTCTTATAATAAGGATAAAGATGCTTATCAAAAGGAAAGCTATAAAGAACGTTACAAATTCCCTTACACCAATATTAAAACCGGAGCTACTGAAAAAGGAGATTTTGAAACCAGTTTCGATTTTGATTCCGATTCTTTTGTAGACGGGATTGGCGGTAAGTTGGTATTTAATCCTCTGTTGTTTTTGTATAACAAATCACACGAGTTTGACCAGACTGAAGAGAGACGTTCCCCAATTGAATTGATGACAGGCTATGATAAAATCAAGAAAGTGACCATCACTTTGCCGGATGGCTATGCTTTTGAAAATGTTCCGAAGTCCAAAAAGTTTAGAACAGAAGACAACGCCATCCAATATGTTTACAAAGTAACACAAGAAGGTAATAAACTGACAGTGGAAACCACTACAACAGTGGAAGATCCGGTTTATCCGAAAGAGTATTATCCAGCATTTAAGCAGATTTTTGATAATATCACAAAGATGGAAGGTCAGGTTGTAACGGCCGTTAAGAAATAGTAAAAACAAATCCCGATATGATTTCGGGATTTTTCTTTTAAATATAAATCACATCTGTCTTCACAACTTTCTTCCCAAATTGTTCCAATTTATTTTTATACGTTTCTACTTGTTTTTGGTCTTTTTCTTTCTCTTCACCGGTCTTGAAATCGATAATGATGAAGCCGTCTTTGGTTTCTACCAAGCGGTCTGGTCGATAGGTTTTGGACTGCTCGTTTTCTGTGGCAAACATTTCTCTTTCATTGATGATTTTAAGATTCTCCGCGAAATAATCTGAATAATTAGCATCATTAAGAACATTTTCAATCCTTTCCAGAATCGATGTTTTTTCTTCATTGGTGATTTTTCCTTCAAAAACATAAGAGTTCAGAACTTTGGAAACATCTTTTTGGGTTTTGATTTTAGACAGAATCTCGTGGGTGAAAATTCCCATCCGTACGTGTTCTACACGATTTTGATAATTTTTAGAAGTTGTTGCAATTTCTATGTTCGAGGCTTTTTCAGTTTTTTGAGAAATCGAATTAATATTTTCTGACTGATAGTCTTTCTTCTCTTTTTTCTTTTGCTTCTTCAAATCAGACACTGGGAAAATATCGAATGAGTCTAATGATTCACCGTTTTCAGTCGGTTGAAATTGTGTAACAAAATCATACAATTCCAAATTATTAGAAGATTTGCTCGGTTTCTCGATATAAAAGAACAATTGTTCGACTGGTCGGGTGGTCGCAACATATTGAATACAGAAGCGGTCAATTTTATTGCGGTAAGAATTTGCAAAATTAAATTGAGCCAAATCCTCATCATAATTTTCCAGTTCCGGAGAAAACTGATTCAGAATGACGGTTTTCAGTTCATCTTCACTTTTTAAATCATACCATTCCGAGAATTTTTTGTCGTTATTTTTATTTTCCATGGGTATAAAAACCACAGGAAACTCCAGACCTTTTGCTTTGTGGATGGTCATAATTTGAACAGCATCAATATTCTCACTCGCCTGGATGCTTATCTTCGAAGCCTCATCATCCCAAAATTTGAGGAATTCTTTCAGTGTAGCGCCTGCGTTTTGAGTATAATTAAATAACATCTCTAGGAAGTTCAGAAGAAAATCGATTTCTTTGTTCTCGACGGCAAATTCCTGAATGTAATATTCGATAAAGTTGTAAAGATTCAGTTGTGGAACGTCATTTTGAACCAACTTGATTTGATAATGACAATCAATGTAATTCTCAATATCTTTCTTAGTTTCTAGTTTCAAAACAGTTTTTATCTCTGTCGTAAAATCACGCATTGTAATCCTTCCCGAAACTTTTAGAAAGTACATCATCTTGACCAGAAACTGCCTGTTTTTTGGATTGATGTTCCATCTCAGAAACTCTATAAGAGCTTTGATAGTAAAGGATAAATCCAATGTCAATCCTTTTTCAGAGATGGTTTTGATGTATGTCTCTCTGCCGTGATAATTGACTTTTAGATTGCTCAGCAGTTGAGAGTAATTAAAGATATCGCTGTTACCACGACAAAGAATGGTAATATCGGAAAACGAAAAGCCATTGTCCAGACAATCCTGAATATCTTGTTGCATTTTCTGAGCGGTCTCATCATAAAAAACAGATTTTACGGAGTTTTCCAGAAGATGAACTTTCACTCTTCCGTCAAGATTTGATTTTGAACCTTGGATGGCATTCTCTCCAAAAATTTTCTGATGATTCTCGCTGAGGTCTTGTGACATAAACTCGTACAGGCGATTATTAAAATCTACAATATTTTTTGAACTTCTCCAATTGAATTTCAGATGTTCTGCGGTTGCAAATTTGGGTGTGATTTCGGTTTGGTTGATGATGTTCAGCATCAGTTCACTTTCGCCACCACGAAATCTGTAAATACTTTGTTTAGGGTCGCCAACGATGGTGAAACTGGTGTTGTCAGACGTGATGCTGTTGTCCCGTAGCGGCAAAAAATTCTGCCACTGCATCGCAGATGTATCCTGGAATTCATCAAAAAAATAATGCTGAAACTGCGTTCCTACTTTTTCGTAAATGAATGCAGAAGGTTCATTTCTAAGATTTTCGTTAATCAAAATATTAAATTTCGACAGCAATACCAAATCATTTTCCTCCTCGATTTCCATCAGTTTCTTCTGGATATCTGCATTGACTTTCAAAGGCAAAATCGCTTCCAGAATTCTCTCTTTCTTTTGCGCATCTATATAAAGGTCGATGATGTCTTTTCTCCAGGAAATCAGCTGAGGTAACATCTCCTGAATATCTGGATCTTTGGATTTCCCTTTGGCAGAAGAACCTTTTTGGAACGTTGCCAACGCAGAATTTTCACTCGTCGGGAAAGGGAATTTGTCTCTGTTCTTATTATGAAAATCCATTACTTTTACAAAAAATCCGCCTAATCCATTTTTTCCCTGTGCAAAATCTTCGATGTCAATATCCCTACTTCTGATGTTTTCCAAAGCTTGTTTGGCTAAGTCAGCAGACTGGATTTTATTTTTATTAATTCGCTTTCTGAGTTCATTCTTTTTGTTTTCGTAAGCCTGCCATTCAAAATCTTTGTTGTCCTGCAAAGGCTTGTAGTGAATATCATTCACAAATTTCTTTGCAGAGTTATAAAGGGTTTGGTTTAGGTTGACGCGCTCATTATTATCCAAATTATAATTGATGAAGTCCATAAAAGCTTCGGAAACAGTTTCTTCTTCGCCAATTTCGTCCAGCATTTTATCAACAGCCTCAATCAAATAGGGCTCCGGCTGAATTTCCAGATTAAAGTTCTGAGCCAATCCCAACTCATAGGAAAAACTCTTGACCAATCGGGAATTGAACTTGTCAATCGTTCCAATATTTAACGTCGAGTAGTGGTGCAGAATATAATCTAAAACTTTCTGCGAGCGGAAATGCAAATCATCCAGAGTAACTCTGTAACCTTGTTCTGCGAGCGCTTCTTTTATATTTTTAAGGTCTTGATTGCTGGCGTAATCAGCTTTTACAAATTCACCAAGATAAAAAAGGATTCTTTCCTTCATCTCGTTGGCAGCTTTATTGGTAAAAGTCAGTGCCAGAACTGTTCTGATAGCGTCTGACTGATTGGGATATCTGAGACAGATCATCAGCAAACGCTGTACGAGCGTGTAAGTTTTGCCGGAACCAGCCGATGCATTGATGACAGAGTAGGTGTTTTGCATAGTAAACAAATGTAAGAAAATTGGTTACAGATTGCAAGCTGTTTGGGTTTGAGAGTGGGAGTGTTTTAGAGTTTCTAAGTTTGAGTGTTTTTGAGTGAAAATTTTTCACTTGGGTTTGTTCGTCTTTTGTATATCCTATGTTCGTCCTTTGTTCGATGTAAAGATATCGGATGGGATTAAAGTGAAAATCTTGTTTTTATTTAAAATATAAAATTAAAACTTATTTATGTGGAAAATATTTTTTATTGTATCAGATTTCTATATCATACTCTAATCGGAATGATTTTCTGTGATGGATATTTGGTCCGAATTTTTTCAGAGCTTTCTGGTGTGTTTTGGTACAATAGCCGAAGTTGGTATTCCAGCCATATTCCGGGAATTCATCGTGAAGTTTGATCATCAGATTGTCCCGGTAATTCTTAGCCAAAATAGATGCGGCAGCGATTGATAGGTATTTACTGTCACCTTTTACGATGCAATGATGCGGGATGTAATTATAAGGATGAAACTTATCGCCGTCTACTAAAATAAGTTCTGGTCGTGTATTAAGCTGGTCTAGCGCTTGATGCATTGCGTGTAGGCTGGCATTCAAAATGTTATGCTGGTCAATAAACTCTGGAGATAATTCTGCAATAGCAAAATCAACGGCGTTTTCGCGGATGTAAAGATCGAGATTTTGTCTTGTTTTGAAATTTAACGTTTTAGAGTCATTAACTAAATTTTGCTTAAAATTTCCATCTACGATCACAGCAGCAGCTACAACTGGACCAGCGAGACAACCTCTTCCTACCTCGTCGCAACCCGCTTCAATAAACGCTTCTGAAAATTTCTGTATTAATGGCATAATAAATTTTTCTTCTTCAAAGTTATATAAACATTGAACTTTAACATGTGTAATTAACAAATTTTTAACAATTTGTGTTGTATATATTAATAAAGTTTTGCATTTTTGTTTATTGAAAAATTTGATTTGATATGAAAAAATTAACAACAAGCGTGTTGGCAGTAGTTCTTTCGTCCTCATTTGCAATGGTATCTGCGCAAACG
>DFXK01000002.1:512352-570134 GCA_002383165.1 Flavobacteriales bacterium UBA4110 | reverse complement strand
TTCTGGAAATGTTGCAGGGGTACAAGTTACTGCTACATCTTCTATTGGAGGATCTACACGTATTACAATGAGAGGTATCAGCTCAATTACTGGTGAAAATAGACCTTTGATAGTTGTCGATGGTGTTCCTTTGGATAATACAAATATCAATAGCACTGATACACAGAGAGGGGCTGGAGGTAGAGATTATGGCGACGCGACTTTCGATATTAGTCCAGATGATATTGAAAGTGTTACAGTGTTAAAAGGTGGTCCTGCAGCAGCATTATACGGTGCTAGAGCTGGTAATGGTGCAATTCTATATACTACTAAATCTGCCAAAAAGGGTAAAGCATCTGTAGAAATTAATACTGGTATTAGCTTCGAAAGCGCATATATCTCTCCTAAACTTCAGAATCAATATGGTGCAGGTCTTTCAAGTACTTTACCGACTCAAGTTATAAATGGTAGAACTTATAATATTATGGAGTACGAGACAGATGCGTCTTGGGGCCCAAAATATGATTCAAATCTAATGCATTTACCTTGGTATGCTTTTGATCCTGAATTTTCGAGTGATTATCTAAAAGAAGTTCCATTTGTAGCACCAAAAAATGATGTTAATAGTTTTTGGGATACTGGTGTTAATTATACTAATAACTTCTCGGTATCACAATCATTTAACGATACAAATGTAAGATTATCATACACGAATACTCAATTAAACGGTATTGTTCCTAATTCAAAAGTCAATAAAGATAACCTTACCCTAAATGTTAATACAAAACTTTCAGAAAAATTGAAAGCTGAAGCTAATATTAACTATGTAGTGACTAGAGGTTATAATAGACCTGAAACTGGTTATGGGGACAACTCACTACCACAAAAATTTTATCAATTTGGTCAAAGAAGTTTAGATTTTGCTAAACTAAGAGATTACAAGTTAGCTGACGGAAGCCAAAGAACTTGGAATAGAACTGCTTGGAACGATCCAACACCACTTTATTCTGACAACCCATATTGGATTATAAATGAAAATATTTCTCTCGACAAGAGAGTTAGAACTTTCGGATCAGCTGGATTGACTTATAGTTTCAATAAACATTTGTCTGCGACAGGTAAAGTTTATGCTGATACTTACTCAATAACTAACTCAACACGAGTTGCTGTTGGTTCTGCCGGAATTCCAGGATATTTGATTAATAAAAGAAATGTTTCTGAGTACAATTATGAGGGTAGACTTCAGTATGATAACACGTTTGGCGATTTCAGTTTAACTTCATCTGCAGGTTTCAATTATCGCGATAATAAAAATGAGCGCTTAACTGGTCAAACTGTTGGTGGATTAGTTATTCCCAATCTGTATAATCTAAGCAATAGTTTAGCAGCAGCTCAAACGTCAAATTATGAGGATCATTTAGCTGTAAAGAGTTTGTTTTATTATGCATCATTAGGATATAAAGATATATTATTTGTTGAGACAACTGGTAGAAATGATTGGTTTTCTAATGTTAATGAAGATCAATTCTATCCTTCTGTAACGGGAAGTTTCGTTTTTACAAAACTAGTTAATGCAAATTGGTTAAGTTTTGGTAAACTTAGAGGTGGATGGTCTAAGATAGCAACTTCAGGAGCTTTTCCTTTTATCAGAGATAATTATACCGAGGTTGGAGCATCTCCATTTGGAGGAGCACCTACATACTCAAATCCAAATACAAACAATGATCCAAATATAGCACCAGAGTTAAAGTATACAAAGGAGATTGGTTTGGAGTTAAGTTTATTTAAAAGTAGAGTTGGATTAGATGTAACTTATTATGATGTAACCTCTAAAGATCTTATTTTGCCAGTACCTGTGGATCCTGCAACAGGATTCTTATTTACCAGAATCAATGCTGGAGAAATGACAAATAAAGGTATTGAGGCATCTTTAAATCTAACTCCTGTTAAAACAGAAAACTTCTCTTGGAACTTAAATGCCAATTTTGCGAAGAACGTAAATAAATTAGTTACATTAAAAGATGATTTAGAGAGGTACGTCATAACAAATGCTCCTTTCAGAGCACAATTAGCTGCCGAAGTTGGTTCTTCTTACGGTGCAATATTGGGAACTGATTTTGTATATGATAATAATGGAAACAGAGTAATCGATGCTAACGGATTCTATAAAGTTTCTGCATTGAAAAACTTAGGCTCGATTTTACCAGACTATAATTTGGGTATTAGATCAACTTGGAAATATAAAAGTATAACGTTATCTGCATTACTAGATATTCAACAGGGCGGTAAATACTTCTCTACCACAAATATGTGGGGGCATTATTCTGGTATGTTAGAAGATACTGCTCTGGGAGGAAACAGAGATGGTGGTGTTGTTCTAGATGGAGTAAAAGAAGACGGTACTCGTAACGATGTGAATATCTCTGCTGTCGAGTGGGGTGGAGCATACTATGGTGGTGTTGATGCGCTCAATGTTTTTGATGCAAGCTATGTGAAATTAAGAGATCTTACTTTATCTTATGATCTTCCAAAAAGTATTATAGGAAATGCATTTCAAGGAATAAGAATTTCTGCTTTTGGACGTAACTTATTTGCTTGGAATTTGGATAATAAAGGTATTGATCCTGAAAATACATCTTATGGTTCAGGTAACATACAAGGTTTAGAGGGTGGTTCATTGCCATCAACTAGAATTTATGGTTTTAATGTTAATTTTAAATTTTAATAAAAATGAAAAAGATATTTTATATATTATCAGCTGTTACGATGTTATTTAGCATCAATAGTTGCGCTGATAAATTTGATGAGATCGATGTCAATAATAATCAAACTAGCAATCCGTTAACTTATGGTCTTTTTAATAGTGCTAGTAAAGAATATATGACAGAAATGAGAGGTTCTTTTTCTTCTGGAAGAGTTGCATTACCTTGGATACAGTATTCTGCACAAAGAGCCTACACTGAGGAAGATAGATATCAATATCGTTTAACTAGTGGAGTTTCTATTTGGTCTGTTTCTTATAGAGTAGCGACCGATTACAAACAAATTATTGATCTTAATACAGATCCTGCAACTAGAGCACAAATGAGTGCGTATGGACCTAATAACAATCAGATTGCTGCTGCGAGAACAATGCTAGCCTACACATTTTTGAATTTAGTTGATACTTTTGGAGATATTCCATACTGGTCCTATGGTAATAAAGATGCTGATTTCCAAGCATTACAAATTAATTCTGAATTACAACCAAAATTTGCTAGTCAAGCAAAAGTTTATGCTGATATTTTAAAAGAATTGAAAGAAGCATCTGAAATGATAGAACCAGGTGTTGTATTTACATCTGGAGACAGATTGTTTGGTTCAGGAGCCAAATTAAAAAAGTTTGCAAATTCACTCAGATTAAGAGTTGCAACAAGGGTAAAAGGAGTTGTTCCTGGTGCTGAGAATCATATTGCTGATGCAATTGCTTCAGGTGTTATGACGTCTAATGCTGATACTGTAGGCTTGGCATTTGAAGCGAACTTAACAAATCCTTCGCCAATGTATAATGACTTTCGTACTAGATCAGATCTTGCAATATCTAAAACATTTGTTGAATTGTTGAAAGGTGAAAGAGGAAACTTTGGTTTAGATCCACGCTTGTTTAAATATGCTACTCCTAAAGGTACGACTAAAGCTCTTATACTTGCTGGAACTTCTCCTGAATCTACAAATCCTGCTGATTTTAATGGAATGCCGTACGGAATTGCTAGTTCAGCTGCACCAAGCCAAGCCGCATCATCGAATTTCTTTAGTAAAAATGTTTACAGAACTGATTATACAGAGGTTTATATGGAATATGCTGAAGTGCAATTTCTGTTGAGTGAAGCGAATGGCTGGTCTCAAACTAATTATATTAATGGGGTTAGATCTTCTCTTACAAGATGGGGTGTTAGCCAGGCATCTGCAGACGCTTATGTAGCATCATTACCAGCGGCTAGTAAAGAAACAGTATTAAATCAAAAGTACATCGCTCTTTATATGCAACCTTATGAGGCTTGGGCAGAATATCGTAGAACTGGTTATCCTAATACATTATTGTTGCCTGGACAAACGGGTACTTATAATGTACCTTACGAAGGTGCTACGACATATACTTTTACTTCTTTAATTACTGGTTTGACTGATTTACCAACTAGATTGTTCTATCCAACATCTGTTCAGTCTCTGAATCGTATTAATTACGAAGCAGCATCTGCAAGTATTGGAGGTGACAAAATGAGTAGTAAATTGATTTGGGACAAGAACTAATTAAAAATTTACGTTTAATTTATTATATAAAAACCCGCAGTAATGCGGGTTTTTATTTTAATATTTTAACAACAAAAAACCTGAGAAAACAATGTTCTCAGGTTTTTATTTATATAATTTGTTCAATTTTACTTCCCAAACAATCCGCCGCCCATTCCTGGTATATTCGGCATTTTGCTCATCATTTGCATCATTTGTTTACCTTGAGGACCTTGCATCATCTTCATCATTTTCCCCATTTGGTCAAATTGTTTCATCAAAGAATTCACATCTTCCAGTTTTCTGCCGGCACCTTTTGCAATTCTTTGTTTTCTGGAAACATTGATGATAGAAGGCCTTCTTCTTTCGTCAGGCGTCATTGAGTGTATGATCGCCTCGATATGTTTGAAAGCGTCATCGTTGATGTCCACATCTTTTATGGCTTTCCCAACACCAGGAATCATCCCCATCAGATCCTTCATATTACCCATTTTCTTGATCTGGTTGATTTGCTTCAGAAAGTCATCAAAACCAAATTCATTCTTCGCAATTTTTTTATGAAGTTTCTTTGCTTCCTCTTCATCAAATTGCTCCTGAGCTCTTTCAACTAAGGAAACAACATCTCCCATTCCAAGAATTCTGTCTGCCATCCTTTCTGGGTAGAAAAGATCTAGCGCTTCCATTTTTTCTCCGGTAGAGATGAATTTGATGGGCTTTTCTACAACAGAGCGAATAGTCAACGCAGCTCCACCACGCGTATCACCATCCAATTTTGTCAGAACAACACCGTCAAAATTTAAAGTATCGTTGAAGGCCTTTGCCGTATTCACAGCATCTTGTCCCGTCATTGAGTCCACTACGAAAAGTGTCTCCGTCGGTTTGATGGTCTGATGAACAGATTTGATTTCGTTCATCATCTGCTCATCAATCGCCAAACGGCCAGCCGTATCTACAATAATCGTATCAAAACCTTTTGATTTTGCGTACTGGATGGCGTTTTCCGCAATCGCAACAGGGTTTTTATTTTCTACCTCTGTATAAACTTCAATATTGATTTGTCCACCAAGAACTTTCAACTGATCAATTGCTGCAGGTCTGTAAACATCACAAGCTACCAAAAGTGGTTTTTTGCTTCTTTTTTGTTTCAGATAGTTGGCTAATTTTCCAGAGAAAGTCGTTTTACCAGAACCTTGTAGACCAGCAATCAAAATCACAGTTGGCTTTCCAGAAAGGTTGATTCCTTCTTGTGAACCTCCCATCAAATCTACTAATTCATCGTGAACAATTTTCGTCATCAATTGTCCCGGCGTCAAAGAAGTCAAAACGTTTTCTCCAATCGCTTTATCCTGAACTCTTTTTGTAAGGTCTTTGGCAACTTTATAATTTACATCGGCATCCACCAATGCTCTTCGGATTTCCTTTACCGTTTCTGCAACGTTGATTTCCGTGATTTTTCCACGTCCGGAAATATTATGAAGCGCTTTATCTAGCTTGTCTTGTAAACTGTTAAACATAACTTTAATAAGATATTTAAGGTTGCAAAAATAAGAAAAATTAAGCAAAAGATATAGAATAGCTTACTAGAATAATTTTCATCATTTATAAGTTGTCATTTATCATTTATTGTAATTTGACTCCGTCGAATCTAAAGATTTGGGCAGCTATTTCCGCCTTCCGCTCCCAAACCTAACGAAGTGGTTCGACGAAGTCAATCTTTTCACTCCGCTGCGCTGCGTAAAAAGGATTTCCGCTCAAGTCGGGCTGCAGATTCAAAATAAAACAATATTTGACATAAAATACGATGTTTGTCATTCTTTAGGAATCTCATCAAAGTTTAGATTCTTTCAGAATGACAAAGTATATGAAAATCCTTGCTGAGCGAAGCGCCTTTGCGAAACTTAAAAACAGAGAATCAAATAAAAAAACTTTGCGCTCTTTGCGTTTAAAACCCAAAGTAGAATTTGCCAAAATTTCAAGTTATTTAGAATGTTTACTTTTGCAAAAATCAAAAATTGGAAGACAAAAAAAATAACGCCTCCGATTCCCTTAGAAAATATGGAAAGTATTCGTCTGTTGTTTTTCAGATGCTCTTTATTATTGGCATTGCATTTTGGGGCGGACATCAGTTGGATTTGTATTTTGAAACAGGGTCCCATGTTTTGGTTTTGGTAATTGGTCTCAGCGGGCTTTGCCTTTCACTATACACCACTTTGAAGAGGCTCGAAATTTTAAATAAAGAAGAACAGGACAATGCAAAACAAAAGTAATTTAATTATCAGTGTGATATTTTTTCTCACATTTATTATACATTTTGCAATTTGGAAATTTGCATTTCATCTGGATGAAGTTATTATTATAAAGTTTTATTTGTTTCTTACCATCATTTTTATGATGATGGTAACCTTGATTATTTTGATTAATAAAATCGTTCCTCAGTTTCTCGGACTTGCATTGATAGGACTTATTTTAGTGAAATTTGGGTTGATGTATCTCATCAAAAATAAGCTTCATTTTGAAGCAATCCCAAATTATAAATTCCATTTTATAATGCCATATTTTGTTCTAACAGCGTTGCTTACATACTATGCGATCCGTTTAATTAATTATGACAAAAAACAGTAAAAATATTCTTCAAAAGAGAAAAAATAGTCTATTTTTGCAAAACGAAAAAAAAATCTACCGATGCTAAAGAAAACGGCAATTTTATTTTACAGTTTATTAATGTTTGCAAGCGCTTTTGCTCAGCACGAAAATGTTGAAAATCAACACGGTAAAGCTGTAACTGAAACTCCGGAACTTTCTGGAAAAGAAGAGAGGACTAAGGAAGTTAAGGAATTTGTAGATCATCATATTTTGGATGCTCACGATGTTGCCTTGATGGTTAAAGACGGTCATCACATTGGTTTTCCTTTGCCGGTAATTATTTATGATGAAGGATTTCATTTCTTTATGAGTAATACTAAGGGTGTTGATGGTCACGAGTTTATCCACGGTTCTCCGGTAGAAAGTAATGGTAAGTTCTATACACTTCACCACGAAAAAATCTACAGAACAGATTCTAAAGGAACTTTAACATTAGATAAAGATCATCACCCAACTGAAAAAAGAGTTTTGGATTTATCAATTACCAAAAGTGTTTTGACGATTATTTTAGTTGCGATTCTGATGGTCGTGCTTTTCGGAGGAATGGCAAGATCTTATAAGAAATCATTGGTGCCGACTGGAGTTGCAAAATTCCTTGAGCCGATCATTATTTTTGTAAGAGATGATATTGCAATTCCAAATATTGGACATAAGTATAAGAGATTTATGGGTTATTTATTAACTGTATTTTTCTTCATCTTGTTTCTTAATGTTTTAGGTTTGATGCCTTTCGGGATCAATGTAACTGGTAATATTGCTATCACATTCTTCTTAGCTATTATGACTTATTTGATTACGACTTTCTCAGGTTCAAAAGATTACTGGAAGCATATCTTCTGGATGCCGGGAGTTCCTGTTCCAATGAAGTTTATTATGATGCCAATTGAATTATTGGGAACTTTGACTAAACCATTTGCATTAATGATTCGACTTTTTGCGAATATGACAGCAGGTCACATTGTTGTAATGACGTTGATTGGGTCTATTTATATCTTCAAAAACTGGATTGCCGGTGTTGCATTCCCGTTCTTGACATTGGTTATTTATCTACTAGAAGTTTTAGTAGCGTTCTTGCAAGCTTACATCTTTACAATGCTTTCTGCTTTGTTCATTGGTATGGCAGTTGAAGAACACGAGCACGATCACGCTCATTAATAGAATTATAAAAAAACAATTTTTAAATTATATACATTATGGAAATTCCTAGAATTATTGGTGCAGGTCTTATTGTACTAGGTGTAGGTATCGGTCTTGGAAAAATTGGTGCGGCAGCTCTTGAAGCAATCGCTAGACAACCAGAGCAATCTGGAAAAATCCAAACTGCTATGCTTATTGCTGCTGCACTTGTAGAAGGTGTTGCTTTCGCTGCGTTGTTCGCATCATAAGCCAAAAAATCAAACATTGTTACAGCGGTTGGCTGTAGCAATGTTTTATATTTAAAAATTTCAAAAAAAATTAATCTTACGATATAATGGAATTACTTCATCAGTTTTCATCAGGATTGTTTATCATCCAGTCCATCATTTTTTTAGTATTGCTTTTCATTTTAGGAAAGTTTGCGTGGAAACCAATTCTTAAATCTATAGACGAGAGAGAAACTTCTATCATCGATGCACTTAACCAAGCTAAATTGGCTAAACAAGAAATGGCGCAGTTGAAAGAAGATAACGAAAGAATTCTGCGTGAAGCTAGAGCAGAAAGAGATGGTATCTTGAAAGAAGCTAGAGATATGAAAGACAAAATCGTAAATCAAGCTAAAGATAGTGCTAAAGTGGAAGGCGAAAAATTGATTGAAGCGGCTAGACAATCTATCCAAACGGAAAAGAATGCGGCTATGGCTGATATCAAAAACCAAATCGGAACTTTGTCTGTGAACATCGCTGAGAATATTCTTAGAGAAAAATTGAACAACGATGGTGCTCACAATGCTTTGGTAGAAAATATTGTTAACAAATCTAACCTTAACTAATCAGGATGCTTACATCTAAAGTAGCTAAAAGATACGCACAAGGTTTACTGGATTTCACACAGGAATCTGGTAATACAGAATCTGTCTTCGGAGAGATGAGAGACGTTGTGAAAATAATGTCTGAATCTAAGGAGTTAGTTCAGTTTCTGAATACGCCTTTCATTGATGCTAGAAAAAAAGATGCTGTAGCTTTGGAAATTTTCAAGGATTTTTCTCCTGTTTCTAAGAACATCATCAGATTGGTTATCAAACAAGGCAGAGAAGCTCAGCTTAAAAATATTGCTCAGGAATTCATCAATAAAGTAGAGGATATCAAAGGAACTCAACGTATCTCTTTGGTTACGGCTACCAAATTGTCAGAGCAAAATATTCAGAAAATAATTGCTGATTCCAAAATGGTCAATGTTTCTAACTATGATTTGGAAATGATTATCAAACCAGATATCTTGGGAGGTTATATCCTGAGAGTGGGCGACCAGCAAATAGATGCTTCAGTTAAAACCCAACTGAACAATATCAAAAAAGAATTTCAACTTAATTAAGAAAAAACAACCATATAATGGCAGAAATAAATCCGGCAGAAGTATCAGCGATACTGAAGCAGCAATTAGCAAATTTCGATACTCAATCTAACGTAGAAGAAGTTGGAACTGTACTTACAATCGGTGATGGTATCGCTCGTGTTTACGGTTTAGAAAATGTGCAGTACGGAGAATTGGTAAGATTCGAAGCTGGAGTAGAAGGTATCGTTCTTAACCTTGAAGAAGACAACGTTGGTGTTGCGCTTCTTGGTGAATCCAAAATGGTAAAAGAAGGTGATACTGTAAAAAGAACTAACAGAATTTCTTCTATCAAAGTTGGAGAAGGAATGCTTGGTAGAGTTGTTGATACTCTAGGAAATCCAATCGATGGTAAAGGACCTATCGAAGGTGAGCTTTACGAGATGCCTTTGGAAAGAAAAGCACCAGGAGTTATCTTCCGTCAGCCGGTAACTGAACCACTTCAAACTGGTATCGTTGCTATCGATTCTATGATTCCTGTAGGAAGAGGACAAAGAGAGTTGATTATTGGTGACAGACAAACTGGTAAAACAGTAGTTGCTATTGACACCATCATCAATCAAAAAGAATTTTATGATGCTGGTCAGCCAGTATATTGTATATATGTTGCAATTGGACAAAAAGCTTCAACTGTAGCACAAATCGTTAAAACGTTAGAAGATAAAGGTGCTTTGGCTTACACGGTTATCGTTGCAGCTAACGCTTCTGACCCAGTTCCGATGCAGGTTTACTCTGCAATGGCAGGTGCTTCTATCGGAGAATACTTCAGAGACACTGGTCGCGCTGCTTTGATTGTTTATGATGATTTATCAAAACAAGCGGTTGCTTACCGTGAGCTTTCTCTTCTATTAAGAAGACCACCAGGACGTGAGGCTTACCCAGGAGACGTTTTCTACTTACACTCAAGATTGTTGGAAAGAGCAGCAAAAGTAATTGCTGATGATTCTATCGCAAAACAAATGAATGATTTGCCAGAATCTCTTAAGCCAATCGTGAAAGGAGGTGGTTCATTAACAGCTCTTCCTATCATCGAAACTCAAGCTGGTGACGTTTCTGCATATATCCCAACAAACGTAATATCGATTACAGATGGACAGATTTTCCTAGAGTCTGATTTGTTCAACTCAGGGGTTCGTCCAGCAATTAACGTTGGAATCTCTGTATCGAGAGTTGGAGGTAATGCTCAGATTAAATCAATGAAAAAAGTATCTGGTACTTTGAAATTAGACCAGGCTCAGTATAAAGAATTGGAAGCGTTTGCTAAATTCGGTTCTGACTTAGATGCTGCTACATTGGCGGTAATCTCTAAAGGAGAAAGAAACGTGGAGCTTTTGAAGCAACCGGTGAACTCTCCACTTCCGGTAGAAAGCCAAGTGGCTATGATTTATGCAGGAACAGAGAATCTATTGAGAAATATCCCTATTAGAAAGGTAAAAGAATTCCAAGTGGAGTATGTGGATTTCTTGAAAAATAAACATCCAGAAGTGATGGCAGCTCTTAAAGCAGGTAAAATTGATGACCAATTGACTGGAGTTTTGAAGCAAGTTGCAACAGAACTTTCTGCGAAATACAACTAAAAAAGTTCAATGTTCAAGGATTCAGAACTATAGGTTTTGAAACCTTGAACTTTTTAAACAATAATCTTTGAACTAAAGAATGGCAAACTTAAAAGAAATACGAGGCAGAATTTCATCTATATCTTCTACGATGCAGATTACAAGTGCTATGAAAATGGTTTCCGCTGCGAAACTAAAGAAAGCACAAGACGCAATCGTAATGCTGAGACCTTACTCAGAAAAACTTCAGGAGATTATAGAAAACGTAAGTGCTGCTTCTGATGCTGAGAGTATCTCAGAATTCGCTATAGAAAGAGAAGTTAAAAAAGTGCTTTTCATTACTGTGACTTCCAACAGAGGTTTGGCTGGAGCTTTCAACTCTTCTGTTATCAAAGAATTGAACACACAATTCTCTGCTAACGAAAATGTAGAAGTAGAAGTTTTAACTATCGGTAAGAAAGCTTTTGATGCACTTAGAAAAAACAAAACTGTTTACGAAAATCACAGTTCTTTGTTTGACAATCTTTCTTTCGACCACGTTTCAAATATGACAAGTAAAGTAATGTCAGATTTCAAAGCTGGAAAGTTTGACAAAGTTTACGTTGTTTATAACAAATTCATCAACGCAGCTACTCAGGAAGTAGTAACTGAGCAGGTTTTACCAATTGCAGTTTCTGCAGAGAAAGCAAGTTCAGACGTTAATGTTGATTACATCTTCGAACCAGGAAGACAAGAGATATTGGAAACATTGATTCCAAAATCGATTAAAACTCAAATATTCAAAGCTGTTTTAGATTCTGTAGCATCAGAACACGGTGCAAGGATGACAGCAATGCACAAGGCGACTGATAATGCAGAAGCACTTAGAAATGACCTTAAGATTTTCTATAACAAAGCAAGACAAGCAGCCATCACCAACGAAATATTAGAAATTGTTTCCGGAGCAGAAGCGCTGAAGAACAGTTAATAAAGATAAGTTAAAGTTAGTAGTTAGTTATAAAAAGCATTGGAGGTCAAACTTCAGTGCTTTTTATTATTTTGGGCAGCTTAATCCGCCTTCCGCTCCCAAACCTAACGAAGTGGTTCGACGAAGTCAATATTTTCACTCCACTGCGTTGCGTAAAAAGGATTTCCGCTCAAGTCGGGCTGCAGCTTCGCCATTTAGAAACAGTCAAGCTTTTATTGCCTTTAAGGAAAATAGAGGCGAAGTCTCGGTATGTTGGTAGAAGATAGTTCATATAGTGATTAATGAGCTGGCGCAACTCCGAAATGTTCGTTTCGACACCAGATTTTATCACAAAATCACATTTTTTCCAACTTCTGAATGTAAATTTTAATATCTAAATCCAAGTTAAAAAAAATATCTATCTTTGCAGATATTGTATATAACAACATTAAATGGACCCCGATAGTTTAGTCAAACTTCTCATTGCATTATTTTTAGTTCTTCTCAATGGCTTTTTCGTAGCCGCTGAATTTTCAATCGTTAAAGTACGTTATTCCCAGATCCAGATTAAGGCTGCGGAAGGGAATACTATGGCAAAGCAGGCCGAAAGCATTATTAAAAATCTGGATGCTTATCTTTCCGCCACTCAGTTAGGAATTACATTGGCATCTCTTGCTTTAGGTTGGGTGGGAGAAAGTGCATTGCACCATATTATAGAAGGTATATTCCGTTCTCTTGATATTGAACTGGCGCAGACTACCGTTACCACTATCTCTGTGGTATGCAGTTTCCTACTGATAACAATTATGCACATCGTCTTCGGGGAATTGGTTCCTAAGTCGATTGCTATCAGAAAGTCGGAAGCGACTACATTATTTATCGCATATCCTTTGCATCTTTTTTATAATATTTTCCGTCCATTCATTTGGTTAATGAATTCATTATCTAACGGATTTTTGAAAATTATAAAAATTCATCCTGTTTCTGAGCACGATATTCACTCTACAGAAGAACTTCAGCTGTTGGTAAAACAATCTGCAGACAGCGGCGAAATTGAAGAAGAAAATTACGAAATCATTAAAAATGCTTTTGACTTTACAGATCATAATGCAAAGCAGATAATGATTCCAAGACAGAATATCTCCTCCATTGACATTGAAGATGATAAGGAAGAGATCATTGCGCAGATTATGGATAGCGGGTATTCCAGAATTCCTGTTTATGAAGGATCTATAGACAATATTATAGGTATTTTCTACACGAAAGAAATCATCAGGGAGTACATCAAAAGTAAAGGCGAACTGACTCACGAGGATCTGCGGGGACTGATGAGAGAAGCATTCTTTGTAGTAGGAAGTAAGAAAATATCGGATCTTCTAAAAGTATTCCAATTAAAAAAACAGCATATGGCTATTGTTATTGATGAATTTGGTGGAACCGAGGGAATCATTACTCTTGAAGATATTTTGGAGGAATTGGTAGGGGAAATTCAAGATGAGGAAGATGAAGAAGAGAAAATCGTTGACAAAGTTGGAGAAAATACCTATTGGGTAAAAGCGACACAGCCACTGGAAGAAATCAATGAGTGTATTCCAAAAAAAATACCGCCTTCCGAAGAGGGAGAATATAATACGCTGGCTGGTTTCATTCTGAATGAACTTCAGGATATCCCAGAAGAAAATCAGGAATTCGATTATGGACCTTATCATTTTAAGATTCTTAAAATGCAAAATAAGAGTGTAGAACTTGTCGAATTGTTTTACAACAAATCATTGGTAGAAGATATCACAGACGAGATTACAGAGAGCTGAAAAAATGATAATTTATAATAATAAATCTTACGACCAGCCAAAGCGCCAATACGAAGAAGATGTGTTGGTTCTAGAAGAGGAGGATCAAGTGTACAAACTGGTACTCCATAACGATGATGTTAATACCTTTGATTTTGTGATAATGTGTCTGATAGAGATCTGTGAGCACACTTTGGAGCAGGCAGAACAATGTACAATCCTTGTTCACTACAAAGGAAAATGCACCGTAAAAACAGGCGCTCTGGAAAAACTTAAACCGATGCATCAGGCATTACTTGACAAGGGTTTAAGTTCCGAAATAGTATAAAAAAAACTATCACATTTGTGGTAGTTTTTGTTTTTTTGATGAAAGCTACAAATGGGCTTCAGCTGATATATTATTCTTAAAAACGCAATATGCTTCGGTGAAAATTGTAGCTTTTCGCAAATATTATTTCTGGACATCCCACTGGATTTGCTTCGTTGAAACCGCCATTATCTAGTATTCTGATGCTAATTTTCTATGTGAAATAAGTTTCTTTCTTTAATAAGTTTTTCGATAGGGTGGAGATTATATTTTATTGTACTATTATTTTTCTGGTTGACTGTTGATCTGCTGAAATAACCCTAGCAAGATAAACACCAGGCTTCAAACTTGTAATGTCAATTCGAAGTTGGTTTTCTGAGTTTAAAATATGTTTTCCACTCAGATCTGTTATTTCCACTTTAAAAGTCTTAATATTATTATCAATTTTCAGATTCAGCACTCTACTTGCGGGATTAGGATAGAATTCTACAAATCCGGATGTTTTTGTAACCGTATCATCTGCATCCAAAGATGTTTTAGATGCTACCGCAAAATGCTGTAAAGCGCCCACAGCAGCCTTCCCAATATTGAAGACATAAACCGGATCCATATTCACTAATAAATCATTCGCTGTGTGAACATATGGATTGTTGTAGCCTCCTTCATATTCCCAATATCCTGTAATGATTTCGCCATTCTGTTGGAAAGGAACATAGTCTGTACTTTCTGCCGGATCAAAATCCACCGCTAAAGGCGAATATAATAACGTGCAATTTGCTAATTCCTGAACGGCAATTGCAGCAGCTGCATTATTACTTGATGGAGAACTTTGATCTTTGTCGTGATAAAGTTTGGTGTTTGCTTTTGTAGCTAATCCACCAACCTGATCTAGATTTACAACCACTTTAATATCCATTTTAGGACTCGTTCCATTCACAATTTGAGAAACATATCTGGAGCTTCCCAAAAGTCCTTGCTCCTCACCGGAGAAATGAATGAACTTAATAGAATATTCAGTTGGGACATCTTTCAGAATTCTTGCTAATTCTAAAATGATAGAAGTTCCACTTCCGTTATCATTAGTTCCCGGACCATTAATAGAATCAAAATGTCCACAAACAATCACAAATTTATTAGGATAAAGTGTTCCAGTCTTGGTTACAATAAAGTTTTTAGAAGATAAACCACTCGCCGTCCAAGAATGTTCAAAAAAATCAGAAGTTGAATATCCGAAAGAAGTGTATTTATTCTTAATCCAATTGAAGGCATTAGTATTTTGAGTCGTTCCGGTTCTTTTCACTCCAAGTGCTTCAAATTCTTGCAAATAAGTATTGATATTAGTTTGGGAAACTTGATTAGCTCTGTCTTGATATGCTTGTATAAAAGTCTGTGCTTTCGACAGCTGAACAGATGCGATTAAAATAAAAGAAAGAATAGTTCTTTTTATCATTATTGAAAATTTGTTGGCAAAAATAAAAAAATCCTAAGATAATTCTCAGGATTTTATATTGATAACAAAGATTTGTAATTATTTTACTTGATCTACAACAGCTTTGAAAGCTTCAGGGTGGTTCATTGCAAGGTCTGCAAGAACTTTTCTGTTTAGCTCGATGTTGTTTTTCTTAAGAGCTCCCATAAACTGAGAGTAAGATAATCCGTGCTCTCTAGCACCTGCGTTGATACGAGTTACCCAAAGGCTTCTGAAGTTTCTTTTCTTCTCTTTTCTACCACGGTAAGCATATTGCATTGCTTTTTCTACCGCGTTTTTAGCTACAGTCCAAACGTTCTTTCTTCTACCGAAAAAACCTTTAGCTTGCTTAAGTACTTTTTTTCTGCGCGCTCTAGACGCTACAGCGTTTACTGATCTTGGCATAATTTAAATTGTTTTTTTGAAATGTGCGGTAATTATTTCATTACTCTTAGTGGCTCCATTTCAGGGTTAAATTGTTGAATTTGTTTTGAATTCTTATAAACCGAATATAGATTTATAAAAACTACTTAATTGCTAATTGTCTCAAAACACTTTTCGTGTCCACAGCAGCAACATAAGAAGTTTGCGTTAGATTTCTCTTTTGCTTAGTTTCTTTCTTTGTCAAGATGTGGCTTTTGAAAGCATTCTTTCTTTTGATCTTACCTGTTCCAGTAAGAGCAAAACGCTTTTTAGCACCTGATTTCGTTTTTAATTTTGGCATTGTTCTGCTTTTTATAGTTTGTTATCAATATTCTTTTTTGATTCCTAAACATAATTAGGAATAATAGTTTGCAAAATTACAAAAAAATTCTGAAACCATAACTTTAATAATTATGGAACAAATGAAAAACCTCAAAAATTAATTCGAGGTTTTCTATATCATTGAATTTTATCAATATTATTTTGCAGGCTTCTTAGGGCTCATCATCATAATCATCCTTTTTCCTTCAAGCTTAGGAAGCTGGTCAACTTTTCCAACGTGTTCTAAGTCTTGAGCTAATTTCAAAAGAAGGATTTCTCCTTGATCCTTGAAGATGATAGAACGTCCTTTGAAGAAAACATAAGTCTTCAGCTTAGAACCTTCTTCCAAGAATTTTTCAGCGTGCTTTTTCTTGAATTCGTAATCGTGGTCATCAGTCTGAGGACCGAATCTAATCTCTTTTACAACTACTTTTACTTGCTTCGCTTTTAGTTCTTTGGTTTTCTTCTTTTGCTCGTACAAGAATTTTTTGTAATCCAGGATACGAGAGATGTAAGGTTCTGCCTTATCAGAAATAACAACAAGGTCTAACTCTTGTTCTCTTGCTATTTCCAAAGCTTTAGCCAATGGATAAACTCCTGGTTCTACATTTTCTCCAACCAAACGAACTTCTCTTGCGCGGATCTTATCGTTGATTTGATGAAGGTCTTCTTGGACTGGACGTCTCATCGGACCTCTGCTGTTGTTTCTTTTTAGTGCTATGGTTTTAAAATTTTAAAATTAATAATAATTAAATAAGGCTTAGTTGTTTCCGCCTAGTTCAAATGTTGGTTTTGCCTGCTCTTTAAAATAAGAGATAAAAGCGTCAACCGTCATTTCTCCAAGGTCGCCTTCGCCTCTTCTTCTTACAGAAATCGTACCGTTATTTTCCTCATTTTCACCTACAATAAGCATAAATGGTAGCTTTTTCAATTCGGCATCACGGATTTTTTTACCCGTTTTTTCGTTTCTGTCGTCTATTAAACCGCAAATATCGTGATTTTCCAATAATTGTGAAACTTTTTTTGCATAATCTGCATACTTTTCACTGATAGGCAAAATCGTAAATTGCTCAGGACTCAACCAAAGTGGGAAATCTCCTGCCGTGTTCTCTATCAAAATAGCAATGAAACGTTCCATAGAACCAAATGGCGCTCTGTGGATCATCACTGGTCTGTGTTTCTCATTATCATTACCGTTATACCAAAGGTCAAATCTTTCCGGTAGGTTGTAATCTACTTGGATGGTTCCCAACTGCCAGCTTCTTCCCAAAGCATCTTTCACCATAAAATCTAGTTTAGGACCGTAGAAAGCCGCTTCGCCATATTCAGTTACAGTTTTAAGACCTTTAGATTTTGCAGCGGTTACAATAGCGTTTTCTGCTTTTTCCCAATTTTCATCGGAACCGATATATTTTTCTCTGTTTTCTGGGTCTCTTAATGAGATTTGAGCCGTAAAATCAGCAAATCCTAGTGATCCAAAAACATATAAAACTAAGTCAATTACTTTTTCAAATTCCTGCAACAATTGGTCTGGTGTACAGAAAAGATGCGCATCATCCTGAGTAAATCCACGAACTCTCGTCAAGCCGTGCAATTCTCCAGACTGCTCATATCTGTAAACTGTTCCAAACTCAGCATAACGTTTTGGCAAGTCTTTATAAGACCATTGTTGGGCTTTATAAATCTCACAGTGGTGAGGGCAGTTCATTGGTTTCAACAAAAATTCTTCACCTTCGTTAGGTGTTTTGATGGGCTGAAAACTATCTGCTCCATATTTGTCCCAGTGTCCAGAAGTTACATATAACTCTTTTGCTCCGATGTGTGGAGAAATCACGAATTCATAACCTTGTTTTTTCTGAGCTTCTGATAAGAAGTTTTCTAATTTCTTTCTCAATGCTGCTCCTTTTGGCAACCAAAGTGGAAGACCAGCTCCTACTTTTTCTGAGAATGCAAAAATACCTAATTCTTTTCCTAATTTTCTGTGGTCTCTCCTCTTGGCTTCCTCTAATCTTTCAAGATATTCCGTAAGCTCTTTTTGTTTAGGGAAAGATATTCCGTAAACTCTTGTGAGTTGCGGGTTTTTCTCATCACCTCTCCAGTAAGCTCCTGCAGCGTTAAGGATTTTCACAGCTTTCACAATTCCAGTTGATGGGATATGACCACCTCTACAAAGGTCTGTAAAGTTATCGTGTGTTACGAAAGTGATTTCGCCGTCAGGAAGATTTTCAATCAATTCAGTTTTGAAAGGATTGTCTGCATATTCTTTCAAAGCTTCTGCTTTAGAAACTTCACGCAGGTTGAAAGTTGAATTTTTCTTAGCGTTTTCTAAGATTTTCTTTTCTAATTTCTCAAAGTCTTTTTCAGACAAAGGCTCTCCTCCGAAATCTACATCGTAGTAGAATCCGTTGGCAATTGCAGGCCCGATTGTCAGCTTCGCATTAGGATAAAACTCCATAATTGCCTGAGCCAACAAGTGAGCAGAAGAATGCCAGAATGCTTTTTTACCCATATCGTCATTCCACGTCAAAAGCTGCACTGTAGAATCCTCCGTTATCGTGGTTTCTACTTCTGTCTGTTGTCCGTTTACGATGGCAGAAATGGTGTTTCTTGCCAAACCGTCACTTATACTTTGCGCAACTTGTAGCGGAGTAACTGCTCCTTCATATTCTCTGATGCTGCCATCAGGAAGTGTAATTTTTAGCATAATGGTTTAAAAAATTAATGTTTGCAAAAATAGTGATTTTTAAAGAAAGAATAATGCTATTTTAGTTTAACTTTTTCCTTAATTATCTCTATCACATCTACATTCCTCACTTTGGAAGTCACCCATCCGTGGATGTCTATGTACATTAGTGTTCGTTTGTCGTATTTGTTTTGGGAAGAAATTTCCAGTTCTTTCTCAAATTCCTTAAAGGCAATGGCTTGGTCTTTCGGATTTCTGTCATTGATTTTCTTGAAGAAATTAACAATGCTGAAATGCAAATCGCCCGGATTTTTCATCTTTTTAGCAAACTTCATTGTCGCTTTTACGAAGTCGTCATAATCATCATCAAAACCAGATTCAAATTTTGCCATCAACATCAAAATTCTTGTGTGGAACAACAAATCTTCCTGAACATTGCCTTTGGAATTAATGATTTTCTGTCCGTATTTTACCGTATTCTGATAATTTTTGCTACCAAAAAACATCGCCGCAATTTTCAGATAAAGAACTAGAAAATGATGCTCATCGATTTTGTCGCGGTGTTTTTCGATTTTTATTTCCAATTCAGGAATCATTTTTGTGCCGTTGAAAAAATCACCTTTAATAAAATAGAGATTCATTTTGGTGTTATAATAATTCAGAAAAATCAAAGATTGAGAATTTTCGTTATGAATGAAAGCATCTGATTTTACAATGCTTTCAAATTTTTCGAACCTTTTCTCGATGCCTTTGATACTCCCATAAATGAACAAAATTTTGAACAGATAAGTATTCCCTTTGATGTACCAAACAGGATGATTTTTTATCATTTCTGGATTCTGATGAAAAAGTTCTACCCACTGATAAGCGTATTTTATGGTGTACTTATAATCCTGAAGCAACTGATTTTTCCAAACGTGCGCTTTGTAATACCACAGTTTTTCTGTGAAATTTAATTTTTTTAAATCAATATTTTTGATGATACTGTCAAAGAAATTTAGGATATTTTCTCGGTCATTATCATTTTTAATGTAGCCATGCGTCAGCATTTCGCTGTATAATTTCAACGAAAGATTAGAAAGTTGGGTGGCATACACATTTTGCTGGCTGATTTTGCTTGACTGTAAAATCAATTCGTCCGCTCTACCATCAATACTTCGTGTAATAAATTGGGATTCAATTACTTTTTCAAGTTCAATGATTTCCGAAGCAATGCCTTTTTCGTCTAATTCCAATGCAGATTGTTTGGCTTTGTCAAGAATCTTAAGAGCTTGTTTATATAATCCTTTTTGGTATAAAATCGTCGCAAAATCCAATTGTTCACGCAACTGAATTCTATTATTCTGATGACTCGGATTTAACCTAAGACTTATTAATATCTGTTTATAGAGATGTGCCTTCAAATTAGAAAGTTGAAGCTTTGAAGAGATTTTTTTCTCGAGGATAATCTCTTCATTATATTCTTTCATTTTGTCCAATTCAGAAAATAGCAAGAGGAATTTTGCATCGACATTAATTCCCAGACGATTAACGTACAGCTTAAATTGTCGCTTTTCCGATGTAGAAAGTGACTTGATAAGCACGAATAAGAAATCTTTTTGTAATTCTGACATTGTAAAATGGTATGATTTAACCTTATGATTATTAAATGATTATGTTTTGTTTGATAAAATCGAGTATTGTATTTATTTAATTAATGAAGATGAATACCACAAGTCAATTTCTACTTTTGAATATCAAAATTAGATAAAAACTTTATTATGGATTCGGAAAAAATTGAAATTTTTGATACGACGTTGCGAGATGGGGAACAGGTCCCGGGATGTAAACTGAATACGGAACAAAAATTAGTTATTGCAGAGAAACTCGATTTTTTAGGTGTTGATATTATTGAAGCAGGTTTTCCGATTTCCAGTCCGGGCGATTTTTTATCAGTTCAGGAGATTTCAAAAATCGTAAAAAATGCCAAAGTTTGCGGATTGACGAGAGCTAATAAAAAAGATATTGAAGTTACAGCGGAAGCGTTGAAATATGCTAAAAGACCAAGAATCCATACGGGAATTGGAACTTCGGATTCTCATATCAAATTCAAATTCAATTCTACAAGAGAACAGATTTTGGAAAGAGCCGTTGACGCTGTAAAATATGCCAAAAATTTTGTGGATGATGTCGAGTTTTATGCGGAAGATGCAGGAAGAACAGATAACGATTTCTTGGCAAAAGTTTGTGAAGAAGTGATAAAAGCGGGAGCAACTGTTCTAAATATTCCTGATACAACGGGTTATTGCTTGCCGGAAGAATACGGAAGAAAAATCAAATATCTGAGAGATAACGTAAAAGATATCGACAAAGCGATTTTGTCCTGCCATTGTCATAATGATTTGGGAATGGCAACTGCTAATTCAATTTCTGGAATTATCAACGGCGCTAGACAAATTGAATGTACAATCAATGGACTTGGCGAACGTGCCGGAAATACAGCTTTGGAAGAAGTAGTGATGATTATCAAACAACATCCTGACCTTAATTTCTTTACTAATATCAATTCCAAAATGCTGAACGAAATGAGTTATCTCGTTTCTGACTTGATGGGAATGCCGGTTCAGCCAAACAAAGCAATTGTTGGAGCGAATGCATTTGCACACAGTTCAGGAATTCATCAGGACGGTGTCATCAAAAATAGAGAAACTTACGAAATCATCGACCCAAGAGAGGTCGGAATCAATGAATCTTCAATTGTGCTGACGGCGAGAAGTGGACGTTCTGCTTTGGCTTATCGATTCAAAAATATTGGTTTTGATGTGACAAAAGTAGAATTAGACTTTTTGTATCAGGAGTTTTTGAAAATTGCCGATACTAAGAAAGAAGTTAATAATGATGATTTAAGCTATATGATGAAATCATTTAATCAAAAAATTGGATAGAGATAAAATGAGCCAAAACAAAACATTATTTGATAAAGTCTGGGATGCGCACGTTGTAGAAACCGTTCCGGATGGACCTCAGGTGATTTATATAGACAAACATTTGATTCACGAAGTGACCAGTCCGCAGGCTTTTGCTGAATTGGAAGCGAGAGGTTTGGAGATATTTCGTCCGAATCAGATTGTTGCAACAGCAGACCACAATGTTCCGACTTTGGGACAAGAACTGCCTATCAAAGACGAATTGTCAAGAACGCAAGTTCAGCAATTGACAGAAAATTGCAAAAAAAATAACATCGAATTATACGGACTTGGACATCCATATCAAGGAATTGTTCACATCATCGCACCGGAATTGGGAATTACTCAACCAGGAATGAGCATCGTTTGTGGCGATAGTCACACTTCTACACACGGTGCATTTGGCGCAATTGCTTTTGGAATTGGGACAAGTCAAGTTGCACAGGTTTTTGCGAGCCAATGTCTGTTGATGAACAAGCCAAAATCGATGCGCGTTTCCGTGAATGGAAAATTAAACAAAGATGTTCAGGCAAAAGATGTGATTCTTTACATTATTTCGAAAATCGGGACTGATGCTGGAACGGGCTATTTCTGCGAATATGCAGGGAATGTCTTCGAAGAAATGTCTATGGAAGGACGAATGACAGTCTGCAATATGAGCATCGAAATGGGAGCGAGAGGCGGAATGATTGCACCGGATGAGACTACTTCCAATTATATCAAAGACAGAACATTTGCGCCAAAAGGAGAGGAATGGGATGAAAAAGTAGCGTATTGGAAAACTTTGAAATCGGATTCTGATGCAGTCTTTGATAAAGAATTTGAGTTTGATGCAGAAGATATTAAACCAATGATAACTTACGGAACCAATCCGGGAATGGGAATTTCCATCGATTCTAAAATTCCAACCGCTCAAAACGAATCCGAAGAAAAAGCCCTGAAGTATATGGGTCTGGATGCCGGACAATCGACAGCGGATATCAAAGTGAATTATGTTTTCATCGGCAGCTGTACCAATGCAAGAATCGAGGATTTCCGTTCTGCCGCAGATTATGTTAAGGGAAAACAAAAGGCTGAAAATATTGTCGCTTGGCTGGTTCCAGGTTCACAACAAGTGGCAAAACAAATTTATGATGAAGGTTTGGATAAAGTATTTAATGATGCAGGTTTCCAAATCCGTCAACCGGGATGTTCGGCTTGTTTGGCAATGAATGAAGATAAAATCCCGGAAGGTGAATATTGTGTTTCCACTTCCAACAGAAACTTCGAAGGTCGGCAGGGTCAAGGTGCAAGAACACTTTTAGCAAGCCCTTTAACTGCAGCAAAAGTTGCTGTGGAAGGTAGAATCCCGGCTTTTGAAAATTTGAATTAAAAATGTCTACCATAGAATCTATTAAGTCAAAATTCAATGCGGTATCAGAAAAATACGATAAGCAAAGAAAAGAACTGATACCTTGTTTTGATGATTTTTATAAAATACCAGTTGAATTATCGAATCAAATAAAATCCGTTCACAACATATTAGATATAGGAGCTGGGACAGGTTTGATGAGTGCTTTTTTTCTTGAAAAATATAACGAAGCCGATTTTACATTGGTAGATATTTCGGAAGAAATGCTAAAAAAAGCTAAGGAAAGATTTTCAGGATTTTCAAATTTTGAATTTCTTGTTCAGGATTTAGAAGATTTAGCTTTAGAAAAAAACAAATTTGATTTGGTGATTTCTGGTTTAGCAATTCATCATTTAGATGATGAAGCTAAAAAAAAGCTTTTCAAAACAATCCATAAACTTCTGAATGACGGTGGATTATTTATAAATGCAGATCAGGTTTTGGGTGAAAATGATTTTTCGGAAGCACTTTACACTTCTACTTGGAGAGAGAAAGTTGTAGCGAATAAAACTTTGACATTAGAAGAAAAAGAAGCAACATTTGAAAGAATTAAACTGGATAGGATGAGTACGCTGAATGAGCAACTAAAATGGATGGAAGATGTAGGGTTTAAAAATGTTGCAAACGTATATCAATACTATAATTTTGTTGTTTATACAGCAAAAAAATAAAGGCAAAAAAACATCTATTTGATGATTACTTTTTAAAAGAATAAAAAATGCAAAAATTAGTTTTAATCAATTCTCAGGCTGTACCATTGCCTAGTGAAAATATAGATACAGACCAGATTATTCCGGCGCGTTTCCTCAAAAGCATTAGCAAAGAAGGTTTCGGGGAAAATCTTTTCAGAGATTGGCGTTACAATGTTCATACTAATGAGCCAAACGCTGATTTCGTTCTGAATAATTCTAAATATTCCGGAGAAATATTAGTGGCAGGAAATAATTTTGGATGTGGAAGTAGTAGAGAACACGCGGCTTGGGCGTTGACAGATTACGGTTTCAAGGTTGTGGTTTCTAGTTATTTTGCTGATATTTTTAAAGGAAATGCGCTAAACAACGGACTTCTTCCTGTGAAAGTTTCTGAGGAAGATCTTAAAGATTTGATAGAAACGATTACTCAAAATCCTTCAACTCAAATTACTGTGGATGTTGAAAAACAAACCATTTCTTTTAATAATAGAACAGAAAATTTCGAACTCGATTCTTATAAAAAAATATGTCTTTTGAATGGCTATGACGACATCGATTTTTTAACCAGTAAGAAAGAAGCTATCCAAAAATTTGAACAACAAACACAGAAAGTATATGAGCAAAACTTATAAAATAGCAGTTTTAGCAGGCGACGGAATCGGTCCTGAAGTTACCAAGGAAAGTGTGAAAATATTGAAAGTAATCGGTGAAACTTTTCAATATAAATTCCAATTCGATTATGGAAGTGTGGGAGCGGAAGCGATTTATCAGACAGGAAATCCACTGCCGGATGAGACTTTGGCATTGTGTAAAAATTCTGATGCTGTTTTGTTTGGAGCAATTGGTGACCCTGCTTTTGATAATAATCCTGATGCAAAAGTTCGTCCGGAGCAAGGTTTGTTGAAATTGAGAAAAGAATTAGGATTGTTTGCGAACATTAGACCAATAAAAACCTACGCTTCTTTGATTAAAAAAAGTCCGTTGAAAAAAGAAATCGTTGATGGAACGGATATTCAAATCTATCGTGAGCTGATTAGCGGAATTTATTTTGGAGAAAAGTTCACAGATGAAAATGGTGAATATGCTTATGACCTTTGCAAATACTCAAAAGAAGAAATTATTGGAATTACCCATTTGGCATTCCAAGATGCGCAGAAAAGAAAGAAAAAACTGACATTGATTGACAAGGCTAATGTTCTAGATACATCCAGACTTTGGAGAAAAATCGTCAAAGAAATAGCTCTGGAATATCCGGATGTTGAATTAGATTTTATGTTTGTTGACAATGCTGCGATGCAGATGATTCTTAATCCAAAACAATTTGATGTAATTCTTACAGAAAATATGTTTGGTGATATTATTTCAGACGAAGCCAGTGTAATTGGAGGCTCTATTGGATTGTTGCCTTCAGCTTCTATTGGCGAGGATAACGGACTTTTTGAACCAATCCACGGGTCTTATCCTCAAGCCAAAGGAAAAGGAATTGCGAATCCAATCGCTTCAATCTTGAGCGCGGCAATGTTGTTGGATTATTTAGAACTGGATCAAGCTGCTGATAAATTGAGAAAAAGTGTAGAACACGCTATAGAAAGCAAGTTTGTAACAATAGATTTGAATGCGGAACAGCATTATTCCACTTCAGAAGTAGGTGATTTTATTGCAGATTATATTAAGTTTTCAGAAAGGTCTTATTACAATTACGAAAATATTCAGTTGGGCAAATCCACAATCGTTTGATGACATGAAGTTTGTAAAAAAAAGAGCCGAAGAAATTCGGCTCTTTTGAAAAAGGTAAAGTTATATATAAGGATGTGATTGGTTTTAATCTTTATTTCCCAAAGAATCCATTTCATCAACCATTCCTTCTTGGATAGTCGTCGTTGGTTTTCTATTGTCTGTAAAATATAAATCATTTTTAGCCTTTGCAATAATTCTGGCTTTTTTAGACTCGGAAATTGGATATTCATGAGGAGTATTTGGATATTTATCAGCCAAATAACCTTTTGTTTTTTCCTCCACATCTATTGCGCCATTTTCGTCTAGGATTGCTTTTGCCGCGTTGGCGTCTTCTTCGGTTTCTGTGTAAACAGTAATGGTATTGCTGTCGATACTCGCATATTCGTAGCGGTCTTTTTCAACAACATCTCTGTCAAATAACCAGTCAAAAAAACTGGGCTTCTTCCCGGTGTCAACTTTTTCAAGTGCTTCTACTTCAGATTTCGAAATCGTATATTCGTACAAGCCTGCATCTTCCAGTTTTGTAATCACATCTCTGCTTTCTGTTTCGTTGGGGAAAATCCCGATAATCGTGTAAGACATAATAATATTTTTTTGGTGTTAAACATATTTGTTTATTTCTAAACAAAAATGATGTCACATTCTGGATTTCTATAGAATTTAACTTTATTTTAATATTTTGGGCGCCTTTATCCGCCTTCCGCTCCCAATCTTTTCACTCCACTTCGTTGCGTAAAAAGGATTTCCGCTCAAGTCGGGGCGCGCTTCGCAAAATAGAAATTTTTCCAGCAAAAAAACCTTCCAGTTTATCCGAAAGGTTTTTCATAGTTTGAGTTTGTAAAAGACTATTAAAGACTGAAGTTTTATGTAATACCAGCCTAAACACACTCTTCGTAAGCATCAGAGAGACAAAGCAAAACTGGATGTCTTAAGTTGTCTTAATTATTTTACTTGAATTTTGTAAATACCAATCCATCGATTTCATCAGATATTCTTTTTTCTTGATGAGAATGTGGCTTTCTATCGTTTGTAAAGAATAGATTGTTCTTAGCTTTTGCAATGATTTTGGCATTGATACTTTCAGAATTCGAATAATTCTGTAATGTTTCGGAATGATTTTCAAACATATATTCTCTAGTTTTCTCTTCGACATTCACTGCGCCATTGTTGTCTAGGATATCTCTCACGATGTGTGCATCTTGTTCCGTTTTCAGATGAACGGTTATCGTGTTGTGGTCGATACTTGCGTATTCGAAACGGGCAATGTCGAGATGGTCATGATCGAATAACCAATTCCATAGCCCATTTTTCTTCTCAATGTCTACATTTTGCAAAATTTCTTCTTCAGAATGAGAAAGATTGTAGTCATAGTAACCTGCGTTTTCCAATTTTAAAAGGACTCTTTCAATTTCCATCTGAGTGGGAAAAAGCCCTACAACAATATATAACATAGCTGTAAATTTTTGGTGAAACGAAATTTTAAAGAACATAACTAAACCAGAATTAGTGAGCTTCTGATTTTGTTATTAAATATACATTAATTTTATTAAATAAATAAGCCTTTCAAAATAAATTGAAAGGCTTATTGTATTATTCGTAAAAAATTACTTATCTGTATTGTCTGTTTTTCCGTCTTTGTTGACTTTCGAACCTTTGTCGATATCTTGTTTATCAATATCTGGCGGATTTTTTTTATCTGATGCAGCAGGAATATTTTTGAAATCTTCGGTCTGCTTTTTATTTTCAGAATTGTTGCTGTTTTCGGTTTTTTTATCAGGATTCATAACGGTAATTTTTTATAATTCGGTGGAAGGAAATGTATTTGTTTTATCTTCTATCGAATAATGCAAGGCTTTTGCCAAAACAAAAATTTCGTTAAGATTTTCTTTCAGTTGTTTTTTACTTTGCTGTTTCAGACTTTCCTGATTCACACTTTTTGCCATATTCTTCTTGGCAGATTCCATAATGCTGTTGATGTCACTTTGCTTGAATCTGTTAACCGCATAATCATCTATAAAATGAATTTTCACATCCGGAAAAATCTTGATTTCAGGTTGTGGTAATTCATTAATAATAACTTTTTTGCTGACCGTGTCCACATCAATTTTCATTCTTTTCAAATCGTAAGAAACCTGAGCTTTTGCAGTCGTATAAAGAACCATTTCTCTTGGCAAAATATCGAATCCTGCAACAGTCGCCGCTGAACTTTTATGCGTTTGAAAACTGGAAAAATCTTGTTCCAAAACCACCATTTTGTTCATTTTCTGGATTTGGTTCGTAATCAGATAATAATCCTGATTGACAAGAGCAGCATCGTCTTTTTTGTTGCAACTTCTCCACGACAAGAACACAAAAACCGTCAGAATAATTCCGAAAATAAAAGAAAGTAAACCTGTGTATTTATTCATTGATTTAGAATTTATCAGCAATGTTTAAACGTTGAATTGTTGCAGCCCGACTTGAGTGGAAATCCTTTTTTGTGGCTGGAAAAGCCAAGGCAAAAAGATTGGGAACGGAAGGCGGAAGAAGCTTCCCAAATTATTATTTAAACAAACCTGAATTATTGTCTTTTTTCAGGATGTTAAGCAAATCTCTTTCCAAATATCCTGTTTCCGGCATTTCTGTGATTCTTCCGATTTCTTTGCCATATTTTTTCACAATAATTGTAGGAACGAGTGAGATATTGTACAGACCTTCTTCGCCGGCTGGTGATTCCTTTTTGCGATTTACAGCGATGATCTGCATTTTATTTGTGTTGTATTTCATCGCATCCAAAATCTTTATCAATCTTGGGAATTCTCTGTGACTGTCTTCGCACCAGCTTCCTACAAAAACCACCAAACTGTAAGAATTAAGTTTTTCTTTTTTTAATTCTGCCAAACTCGATTGGTCAATCTGATAACGATTATACTCTTCATCAAACCACGTTTTATAAGGTTCTTTCCGGAACTGGTTCAGTGTTTGTGTTCCCAAAAGCATTTTACCATCGTTTTTGGATTCTACTTCTCGGTTGACGATGATTCTTTCTGCACAAGAATTAATAGTTGTGAGTGCAATGATTCCCAATAAAATTGAAATTTTTTTCATCCTGAGTTTTTTATTTCAATAATGAAGCGATGTCCGCTGCAGAATAATATTTGTTTTTAAGAACTTTGTTGTCTGCAACTCTGTGAACATTGTATTTGTCGCCAGATTTTTCGTAATAAGCATCGGTTCCTTTAGCTTTGTAGAATTCTACAGTTTCCTGCGCCTGAACTTCATTATCACAAGCTTTGGACATATTAGATCGCTGAACTTCATTAAACAGTTCCACGAATTTTTCTCCCAAACCAAACTCCAAAACAGCGCCGCTCAAAACATATTGCAAATCGCAAAGCGCATCTGCAACTTCCACAAGGTCATTATCTTCAATTGCTTTTTTCAACTCGTCTAGTTCTTCTTGTAAAAGACTCACTCTCAAAGCTGCACGTTCTTTTGAAGGAATTTGGGGCGTGTCAAGAATTGGAGCGTTGAAGGTTTTGTGAAATTCGGCTACCTGATTCAGGCTATCTAATTTTTCCATTATTTTTCTAAAATTTTAACAAATATAAAAAATGCCGTCCAAGGAGACCGCATTTATTTTTTATTAACCACAAAAGCCACAAAAGAAATTTAAAAAAATAAAAGTTCAAAAAAGTCTAATAATTTAATTAGTTTCTTTTTGAACTTTTAAAATAAACTTAAAGCTTTTGTGACTTTTGGGGTTTATTAAAATATATTCTAACCACAAATATCCCTTCCAATCACCAATCTCTGGATTTCAGAAGTTCCTTCTCCAATTGTACAAAGTTTAGAATCTCTATAGAATTTCTCCACTGGGAAATCTTTTGTATAGCCATAGCCACCGAAGATTTGAACAGCATTGTTAGAAATTCTTACGCAAGCTTCGGAAGCGTATAATTTTGCCATTGCACCTTCGCGCGTCATTTTTTGTTTCGCATTTTTCAGGTCAGCTGCTCTTCTGATTAACAATTCTGATGCATCAATTTCTGTTGCCATATCCGCCAACATAAAGTTAACCGCCTGGAAACTTGAAATGGATTTTCCGAACTGATGTCTTTCCTGTGCATATTTAAGAGCAGCTTTGTAAGCACCTCTCGCAATTCCCAAACTCAGTGCAGCAATAGAAATACGACCGCCATCCAAAATTTTCATTGCTTGTTTGAAACCGCTTCCAACTTCGCCCAATCTATGAGAATCTGGAACACGAACGTTATCGAAAATCAACTCAGCTGTTTCGGAAGCACGCATTCCTAATTTATTTTCTTTTTTACCAGAAGTGAAGCCAGCCATTCCTTTTTCCAAAACAAATGCTGTGGAATTATTTTTTGCCCCTTTTTCGCCAGTTCTTGTCATCACTACTGCAATGTCTCCGGAAATAGCGTGTGTGATAAAGTTTTTTGCACCGTTGATAATCCAATCGTCGCCGTCTTTTACAGCCGTTGTGGACATTCCGCCTGAGTCAGAACCTGTGTTGTGCTCTGTCAATCCCCAAGCACCGATTACTTTTCCGGAAGCTAATTGAGGAAGCCATTTTCTTCTTTGCTCTTCGTTTCCGAATTCATAAATATGATTCGTACAAAGTGAATTGTGTGCCGCAACAGATAATCCGATGGAAGGGTCAACCTGAGAAATTTCGTCCAAAATGGTCACATATTCCTGATAACCAAGACCAGAACCGCCATATTCTTCGGGAATTACAATTCCCATAAAACCCAATTCTCCCAATTGATGAAACAATTCTACAGGAAAAGTCTGGCTCTCATCCCAATCCATAATGTTCGGGCGGATATTTTTTTCAGCGAAGTCTTTGGCCGTTTCGGCTATCATTTTTAAGTTATCCATAGTTTGGGTTTCCATATTTTTATCTTTGTGCCCAAATATAGAAAAATTAGGTTAAGCACAATTTTTTTTTAAAGTTTGTTTTTTCTTCTGTAAGAATCAAGGTTTTCATTATTTTAGCGCATAAATCTTCATCAATGAATCCAAAACTGAAAACCCTGTTTTTCTTTCTCATCGGCGCATTTGCCGGAATATTGACAATGTATCTCATTTCGAATTACCGAATCGAAAGGAAGTCGGACGTTGGAAGTCAGAAGACCGAAGTTGCGCAATCTGAGAATAAATCCGAAACTAAATTTGGTGCTGAAAGACCATCTGAAGAAAGTTCATTAGAAGAATTGACAAATGAAACAAAAGTTATTTCTTTCGTCAAGTCTAATCATAAATTGCCTGATTATTATATCACAAAATCTGAAGCTAAAAGCAAAGGCTGGATTCCATCGAAAGGAAATCTTTGTGATATTTTGCCGGGAAAAGCAATTGGTGGCGACAAGTTCAGTAATCGTGAAAAGCAATTACCCAAAGGGGAACAATATTACGAAGCTGATGTGAATTACAATTGTGGAAACCGAGGCGCAGACCGAATTGTCTTTACTAAAAATGGAGAAGTTTGGCTCACGAAAAATCATTATAAATCGTTTGAGAGAAAATAGTCAGAAGTTGAAGGTCAGAGGTCAGAAGATTTTAGATTCGGTTCTTTGACTAATCTTACAATGACATAAAAATTTAACATTAAAAACTTTGGACATCGGTCTTCCGACTTCCGACAAATTATAGAAAAATGAAAGAAATATATATCGATTTCGTCAACATCGGCGATTACGAGGATTTTTACGAACAACTGAAATCAAAATTAGAATTGCCGGACTATTTTGGCGACAATCTGGATGCGCTTGCAGATGTGATTTCCGGAGAATTGGAAATGCCACTTCATATCGAATTTGTGAATATGAGTGTGGACCAACTGGAAACTTTTGAAGACCTTCTGACAACTTTGGAAGATGCAGAAGATGAGGTAGAAGGTTTTACATTCAGTTATTATCTTGAACAATACGAAGATGAAGAATAATATTAGAAAAGCGACCATCGACGATTTGTCTCAACTCGCACAATTGTTTGATGAATACAGAATGTTCTATCATAAATCGTCTGATATTTCCGGAGCAGAACAATTCATTTCCGAAAGATTGGAAAATAGAGATTCCGAAATTTTTGTAGTGGAAGAGGACGGGAAATTGGGCGGTTTTGTTCAATTATACCCATTATTTTCATCCACAAGAATGAAACGATATTGGTTGTTGAATGACCTTTATGTTAATTCAGAATATCGTGGCAAAGGTTTTTCCAAAGCTTTGATAGAAGAAGCAAAAGAACTTTGTAGAACATCCGATTCTTGCGGAATGTATTTGGAAACCGGAAAAGAAAATATGATTGGAAATCAATTATACCCAAGCGTGGGTTTCAAAAAATATGATGCGGTAAATTTTTATGAGTGGGAAGTTTCTTGATCATTTATAATTAACAATTAATAATTAAAAAAAGTGACAGAATTTGAAAAATACATCCAGCGCTATCTGGACTTAGTGCCTTCTGAAAACTGGATTGAAGAAATGAAAATAGCTTCAGACGCAACTTTAGAAATCTACGAATCACTTTCCGAAGAACAAGGTAATTATGCTTATGCAGAAGGAAAGTGGAGTTTGAAAACATTGTTGCAACATCTCATCGATACAGAAAAAGTTTTTGCTTATCGCGCTTTGAGATTTTCCAGAAAAGACCAATCTTTGGTTTCGGGATTTGATGAAGAAGCTTGGGCGGATCATTCTTATGCAGAAACTCGAACTTTGAAAAGTTTGATTAAAGAATTCAAATTGACCAGAAAATTATCCGTCAAGTTCTTTAGAAATCTTCCAGAAGAAGCACTTCAATTAATTGGAATCGTAAATGGAAATGACATAAAAGTAGAAACCATCGGGAAATTAACCGTTGGTCACAACATTCATCATTTGAATATTATTAAGGAAAGGTATTTACCGAATCTTTGAGTTTGAGAGTCGGAGAGTTTTAGCGTGTTAGAGTTTAAGAATTACTCTCAAATTCACAAACACTAATACTCTCCAACTTATTATTTCTTTCTAGTTAAATATTTTCTCCCTGGAATAAAAAGCAACAAAGCACCAATCACAAAAAGACATATTCTGGAAAGAAAATCGCCGCTTTTGGTGTAGAAGGTTTCTTTATCAATCAAATTGACTTTTGCTGTCAAAGCCCCTTTTGCGCCGTATGGTAATTCATCCACAATATCGCCTCGGGAATTGATGTGAGCACTTGTACCGCTGTTGGCAGCTCTTGCAATTTCGCGCCTGGTTTCTATCGCACGAAGTTTTGCGTAAACCAACAATTGTTTGTGGCCTTGCGAGTAACCCCACCAAGAATCATTAGTCACAATAGCTAAAAGGTTTGCACCCTTTTTGACATAACCGGTCACGAATTCTCCATAGATGCTTTCGTAGCAAATAATTGGTGCAATCACAGATTTGTTGTAAGGATTTGCGAAAACTTTTCTTTCGTTGGAAATTCCTAGAGAGCGAGTTGTTCCGCCTAAATCTAACATCGCATCTCCTAAAATTGGTTTAAAAACTTTGATGTAAGGGAAAATCTCAACACCAGGAACCAACATTGCTTTGTGGTAAACTTCGGGTTGTTGATTTGGGATAATTTGTATTGCCGAATTATATTCGTCCACCCAAATACCCTGCCTGTCAAGATAGCTTGCTGTTACAGGTTTTTCTTCGTCTTCTCTGTAAACATAATAGCTGGAAATTCCACCTGAGAAAACAGATTTCGGATGTTGAGAAAGAAAACCTTTGATATTATTAATCAACAAACTACTATTAAAACCTCTTTCGCTGATAGAACCTGGACCGGGAAGTGATGTTTCTGGCGAAAGATATAAATCAATTTTTGATTTTTTATCGCTTTGTAAAACCGAATTTTCTGTGGCTAATTTTAACAAATCACTTTCAATCGTCAAACTGTCTTTTTGGTATTTTTCATTGTAAGGGTCAAGCGCAGGTTGAAGCATCGTAACATTGATGGAACCAACTGTTTCCGGCGTATAATTATAATATTTAACCAAAGAAATAACCATCGGTAAAATGATAAAACCGGCTGTCATCAAAACGTTTTTAATCAATGGTTTTCTTTTTCTTCCAGCTTCCCAAATTCTAATTGTGTAAAAAACTAAAACATTACAAATCAATATCCAGAAACTTCCACCTGTTGCACCCAAAGTATCATACCATTGGATAAACTGATGATAATCTGCAAAGACATTTCCGAGATTGAGCCAAGGCCAAGTGAATTCCCAAACAAGATGAAGCTTCTCAAAACACATCCAAATGGCTACAAAAAATACCAATCCAAAATAAGTTCCCTGACTTTTTTTATAAAAATGATAAGCCAGGAAAACCAAAGCCATAAACAATGAATTGGTCAAAACAGGAAACAGAACTGCTAAAAGAGATTTGCTTCCATCAGGCAATTGTGAATTATAAAGCCATCCTGTAGTCACAAAATTCCAAATCAAAAAAGTAAGATAGGAAAAACCAAAAACAGCCAAGCTTTTTTTCTTGATATTACTGAACTTCGTAATGTTATGTTCTGCCATCAGAAGCGGAACCCAAGCAAAAAATATAAAAAACGGAATCCCGTAAGTCGGCCAGGATATGGCTAACAAAACTCCGGAAATTAAGGCTAATAAAAGGTTTTTCATAATATTTATTTTTGAACACTAAGTCCGCAAAGATTTTTTTTCAATAATTATGTTACAAGTCTCACAAAGGCGTAAAACTTAACAAAGCTTTTTCTTTTCCGAGCGAAGCGGCTTTGTGAAACTTAAGAAAGTCATTATTCATATAACTTTTGTGAACTTTGTGTTCAAAAAGATTTAATTACGAGAACATCTTCTTTCTCAAGAAATAAAATGCAGCACCCAGAGCGCCAATAATTCCCAAAGGCAAAAGAAGGTTGAACCATTGCCAGTCGGATTTTTCGGCATCAATTCTTTGTCTGTCGAGCAATCGGACTTCGATGGTTCTGTCTCGTAGTTCCATGATGTTGCTGTCATCCAAAAGATAATCTAAAGCATTTCTTAGGAATTGCGCATTTCCGTAATGTTGTTTAGTTAGCAGATCTTCGCCCAAAGGAAGTGGTTGACCTTTCCATATTTGGTTTCTGGCAATATCTCCGTCGGCAATTACAAGCATTTTATTTTCCGGACTTTGAGCTTTGAATCCGGGGTAAGCATTTTTCTCACTTCTTGTCGCATAAGCAGATTTGAATTTACCTTCCAGAGCCACTGCGAAAATCTTCGGCGGCGTAGGACGTTCCATCTCGCCGATGCTGTCCGTTCTTACAATTTCAGAAAGTGCAACATAATTCGGAACCGTTTTGCTCGTTGTTCTTTCGCTGGATTCGAAAAGAACTTTGGTTTTGATATTTGGTCTTCCCAAAGTATCAATTGAAGTGGGGAATTCAAATTTTACAGGATTGATATTCTTCGTAATAGGATTCTTAGATTCAGCAATTCCTAGTGGGAAATAAGGCCAAAGAAAACTGCTGTATTGTGGATTACCCGCAACTTCGCCCGAAACAATTCTTACCAATGCTGATTTTTTCATATCCTTGGTCAAAGCAGGATTGATTCTCAGTCCATAATTGAACATAAAATCTGTCAGATTAAGGTCAATCGGGTAAGCCATAATTTTTTTAGCTTGAAAAAGCGTGTCCATTTCCGCATTCACAGCGTCCAGCATCCAAAGCGTTTTTCCGCCGTTCATAATATATTGGTCTAGAATCACTTTTTCATTATCGGTAAACGCTTTTCTTGGCTTTGCAATGACCAGTGCGTCCATTTGTTTCAGCTTCGGAACGTCAGCCAGAGATAATTCGGTTTTATTTTCCGGAATGATTGGACCAACATTGTAATTCTCCATTGCCAAATCCAAAAATCCACGAAACTCATCAGGTCCCAATTCTTGCTGATTGACTAGGAAACCAATGTTTTTCGCTGTTTCTTCCGTCATTCCTTTGATAGTGGAAGCGAAATTATATTCTAAATTTTCAATGGATTTGCTCAATTGAGTCGCCGCATCAATTCCAGATTGTTGAACAATCAAAGGAACCGAAGTTCCGTAACCATTATACTTGATGGCGGCGTAAGGAAACATCACGATTTCCGATATTTTTCCGTCTTTCATATCCGGAAGAATCGAAGGTTGCATTCCCATCGCTTTCAGCGTGTCCTGCGGAACTTTCTCAGCAATCGGGTCACGGAATTTGTAATCGATTTTCGGATTGATTTTTCGGAACTCGTCCAGCATAAATTTGGTTTCGTTCGAAAGCTGTTTGAAAGAAGCCGGAAAATCGCCTTCCAAATAAACCTCAATTGTCATCGGTTTTTTTACATTTTCCAAAACCTTGATGGTAGAATCAGAAAGTGTGTAACGTTTTTCCGCCGTCAAATCGAAACGTTTATAAAAAACGCCAAATGCGCCAAGTAAAACGATAATTAATACAATAAAAAGTGGAATATATTTTTTATTCATTTTAATTTTCTCTTTTTGTCATTCCGTAGGAATCTCTACAAAATTTGTCGAAAAACTAATTTAGATTCCTACGGAATGACAAATGTTGTAATAATTTATTTTTTCTTCTCAACAAACTTGGTGGCAAAGAACAAAGCAATACCGATAATTAAAAGGAAATAGCAAACGTCTCTTGTATCAATTTGACCTCTTGTAAATGCCAGAAAATGTTGATAAAAACCGATATTTTGCAAAATATAATCTGCGCCTCCCATCAATTTATAACTTGCTAATTGTTCAATCCCAAAATAAAGAATGAAACAAAGGAAAACGCCCAATAGATAAGCCATAATTTGGTTCGATGACAAGGATGATGCTAAGATCCCGACTGCAGAAAAAGCGGCAATCAAAATAGTCAAACCAATATAACTGCCGAAGGTCATACTTCCATCGATATTACCTTCCGGAACACCTAAAACATAAATGGTATAATAATAAACCAAACTTGGCAAGAGACATAAGATTCCAACTAACCAAACGGAAAGGAATTTCCCGCCAACGATTTCAGTGATTTTCACAGGTTGAGAAAACAGCCAAAATAAAGTTCCAGATTGCTCTTCCTCTGCCAAAGTTCTCATACTGATTGCAGGAATGATGAACATAAAAAGCCAAGGTGAAAGCACAAAGAAACTTTGTAACGTGGCGCTTCCAATCTCGAAAATATTAAAATTATTCTCGAAGAAGAACAGGAATAATGCGGATATAATACTGAAAGCAGCGATGATGATCCACGCGCTCCAGTTTCCGAAAAAATTCCAAAGTTCTTTTTTGAATATAGCTATCATAATTTAGTTGATGGTTGTTGGTTTGTAGTTGATAGTTTTATTTTTTCTTGTTTTTGTTCACCAATTTTACAATCGAGGTTATCAGAATGATGATTCCAAAAAATCCGAGTATCAGTTGCCACCAATATTGTATAACGGAATATTTGAGAATTACTGTAAAAACTACTGCAAAAAGAATAAAAGTTGCAATCTCGTTGAATTGTCGAAGCTTGATATTCGGAATTGAAAGTGTTTTTCCGTTGAGGTTTTTTAATTCCTTAACTCTTTTCCAACACCAAAAATGATAAATCCCGAGTCCGATTAGGAAGGTCAATTTAAGATGAAACCAAGGTGTTTTTAGTAATCCTGAATTGAGGAAAATCATTGTGAGTCCGCTCAATAACATCAGAATTCCTGCAGGAACTGTAATGATATTCCAAAGTCTGACTGCCATAAAAGTATATTGATTTCTAAGAATCTGCTGTTTCAATTCATCAAACTCATCAGTATCTTTATAATAGACAAACAATCTCACGAGATAGAAAATCCCAGCAAAATAACTTACCATAAAAATAATGTGAATTGCCTTGATAATCGTGTAAAGCATCTACGGATTTTTTGCAAAGATAATCTAATGTCTAAAATTAAAAGACATTTATCAATTCTAATTTAGAATGTTAAAAATACTGAATCCTTAGTGTATTTGGATTTTTATTGCTTTTTTTGTGAAAATTTAAAAAGAATTTTATATGATAAGAATTTTACAGCTGTTTTTAACGGTTTTTGTTTTTGTTCTTTTTTCTGCGCAGGCAAATTTAAGGCCTGTTGCGAAAGAGGTAAAAGATTTTCAAAACAAAAAAGTAGTATTTAAGAAAGTTAATCCATTTACTTTGGATAATACGAGTGGTAAACAAATGGTTTATCAGCAAGCTGCGAGAGATGCAAAGGTTTTGAAATTGGATAAAAAACAATTATCAAATTTAGTAAGTGAAAGACCTGTAGCATTGGAAATGGATTTTCCTTTTGAGGATAGACAGCTTACAGTAGAAATGGTAAGAGTTGATCTTTATTCTCCAGAGTTCAAAGCGGAAACAAACAAAAGACAAATTACAAATTACAAAAAGGGCGTTTTTTATAGAGGGATTATCAAAGGAGATAATACTTCTGTAGTTGCTTTTAGCTTTTTTGATAATGACGTAGTAGGTATTGCTTCTGCAAACAATATTGGAAATGTGACTTTAGGAAAAGCTGTGAATTCTGCAGATTTTGTTGTTTATAATGATCAGAAATTAACTGGAACAAATCCATTCATCTGTTCTGCTGACGAGTTAATGGAGAATGAATCTCAAAAAGTAAGATTTGATCCAAAAACTTCTAAAGCTCCACAAATGACAGACGCTTGTGTAAGAGTTTATTACGAGATTTGTTATAAGCCTTTTCAACAGAATGGAAGTGATGTAACTAATACAATCAACTGGATATCTGCTGTTCATAATAATATCAATACACTATATGTTAATGATGGTGTTAAAATGTCTTTAAAAACTGTTTATGTATGGGAATCTGCGGATCCTTATACAGGGACTTATAGTGCAAATTTAGCTGCATTTAGATCTAACAGAGCAACATTTGAAGGAGACCTTGCGCATCTTGTAAATTATCCTTCTACAACCAGTGTAGCTTATCTTAATTCTTTGTGTACAACCAATCGTTATGCATACTCTGGTATTAATATGACCTATAACGAGGTTCCAACCTATTCTTGGACTGTTATGGCAATGACACACGAAATGGGCCATGCTTTAGGTTCTCCACACACCCACGCTTGTTCTTGGAATGGAGATGGTACTGCTATCGATGGATGTGCCCCGACTTACAGCGCTGATCTTGCAGAAGGAGATTGTCCTATTGGACCTATCCCTACAGATGGAGGTACTATTATGAGTTATTGTCATTTGGTTTCGACTGGAATCAATTTAACAAAAGGTTTTGGCGAACAGCCGGGAGCTTTAATCAGACAAACAGTTGATTCCAAAGCTTGTTTGAGTGGAAATTGTGTGACGGCTTGTGCAACTACAGTTACTGGGTTGTCTGTTCCTACAGTTGCTAAGACTACAGCTTCAGTTGTTATTACGGATGCCACTTCTACTGATTGGAAATACCGAGTTAGTTTAATGGATGGGACAGTGGCTCAATCCGGTAGTACTACAGAAAAAAGTTTTACAATAAGTGGTCTTGCACAAGGGACTTTTTATAAAATAGAAATTGGAACAGATTGTTCACCTGCATATCAAAGATCTCAAGTCATTATGACAGACGATGATTGGTGTGGAAAAACAATAACAGATACAGGTGGTCCTGATGGTAATTATTCTGATGGCGAGTCTTGGAGTAAAACGTTCTATCCTAAGAATGATAATGAAAAAATGAAGATAACTTTCCAAGAGTTTAATTTGGAGCTAGGTTACGACTTCTTGACAGTTAGAAACGGTCCTTCTACAACTTCTCCGGTATTTTCTGGTGCTAATAATATGTCAGGAACAACTATCAGAGGTCCATACGAATCTACTCACGCAACTGGAGCAATTACTTTAGTTTTCAGATCTGATACTATGGTTAATGAAGCTGGTTTTAAAGCGTTGTTGAGCTGTTCGGTTTTAGGAACAAATGAATTTAATTCACAAAAATCAATTTCAATTTCTCCTAACCCAGTTAAGAATCAATTTAAAATTGATGGGCAACAGAAGATTGACAATGTGAAAGTGTTTGATCAATCGGGTAAATTGGTGAAAGAATTTAATTCCGATTCTGTATCAAGAAACAGTTTTGATGTTTCAAGTTTAAAGATAGGGACATACATTGTAACAATCAAGTCTTCGAAAGAAACTGTTAGTACGAAGTTAATCAAAGAATAATATTCTTAGATCAAAATAAAAACCGGCAATTACCTGCCGGTTTTTTTTATGTGAATTCAATATAGATTTTCTCGCCTGCATTCATCCCGAAAAGGGTAGAGGCACCATTCAGAACACTGCCTTTATAAATGGTGATTTCCAGCAAGTCTGCATCATTAAAAATAACAGATGATTTTCCGTGAAATTCAGGTTCTCTCTCCCAGTCTGTTACGACATCTGTGTATTGCTCAAAGATTCTAGTAAGGATGATATTCCTAAATCTTACTGTAAAACTCTCTTGGAGAGCAGCATATTTATCAAAAAATTTCCGGCTGATGTTGGAGACTACATTTCCAAAATTATCGATATACATTACCTCACCTACAATCATTTTTTCACTTTCATTATATATTGCTTTTGGAAAGGAAATATCCTTCATCGTCTGAATTTGTCTTCCTATGACTTCCGGCAAACCTCCTTTGTAGATATGCATCGCTGCAGGCACAAAAATGTCGGTGGACGGAAATGAAACCTGGTCATCAAACCTATTATTGAGTGTTATTTCATAAATCGATTCTGGTTTTATATCAAAGAACATAAGGCTGATGATACCATTATCCGCACAGATAAAGTAATGTCCGTCTATTTTTATAATAATATTTTTTCTGTGTTTATGATGAAAACTGTCTACAGAAATAATATGGATACTCCCTTCCGGGAAAAATTTATAGGCGTTTCTAACAATATAAGCCGTCTGCAGAAGATTGTAAGCCATTATATTATGGGTGATATCCACAACCTTTACTTCCTCGCTCCAGCTAAGTATTTTCCCTTTGATACTCGCAACGCGGTGATCTACAAGTCCATAATCCGAAGTAAGTGTAATAACTGGCATTGATTTAATATTTAATTGCAAATTTAGTACAATTCAATTTTTTAAAACGAACATAACATATCAAATGTATTCATATATTTGTTATACAAACTCTCAATATTAATTATGTTCGAAATAAATTATGAACTGGAAGGCGTAGATACCAAGACTTTTTACGGCGTACAAAACCAAAATTTTAACCTGATAAAGTCCATTTTTCCAACGCTAAAAATCACAGGACGAGATAATTTCATCTTCGCAATGGGAAACCGCGAAACACTTGATGTGCTTAAACAAAAGTTGGATGATGTTACCGCATACATGTCCAAGCATAATTCTTTAGAGATAAAAAATCTCGAATCCCTTTTGAAGCTAAAAGACGATAATGAAAAGCAATTGGTATTTGACCAGGATATTATAGTAAAAGGTGTCAACGGAAAAGCTATAAAAGCAAAAACTACCAACCTAAAAAAGCTGGTAAAAGTATCCGAAACAAAAGATATGGTCTTCGCAATCGGTCCTGCTGGAACCGGTAAAACTTATACAAGCGTAGCGCTGGCAGTCAGAGCTTTGAGAGATAAGGAAGTAAAAAGAATTATTTTAACCAGACCAGCGGTGGAAGCGGGTGAAAGTTTAGGCTTTCTTCCTGGTGATCTTAAGGAAAAGCTTGATCCGTACTTGCAGCCTTTGTATGATGCGCTGAGGGATATGATTCCTCATGAAAAGCTAGAAGGTTTTATAGAGAAAAAAGTAATTGAAGTTGCGCCATTAGCTTTTATGAGAGGCCGGACTTTGGACGAAGCATTTGTGATTTTGGACGAAGCACAGAACACCACCCATTCTCAAATGAAAATGTTCCTGACTAGGATGGGAATGAACGCCAAGTTTATCATAACCGGTGATCCCAGTCAGGTAGATTTGCCTCCGAAACAGCAATCTGGGCTCAAGGAATCTATGCAAATTCTTAAAAATATTGATGAAATCGGGTTCGTGCATCTTACAGAAGAAGATGTAGTGAGACATCCTGTAGTCAAAAAAATTATTGTTGCTTATAACAATAGTGAGAAGAAAGAAAAATAATTGGCATGAAAATTGGTAGCTTTCTATTAGATTAAATATTTAAAAACTATGAAAAAGTTAATAATGATTGCAGCTATGGCAGTATTTGGACTGTCAAGTGCACAAGAAGGTTTTAAACTGGGTGCTCATATCGGTGTTCCAGTAGCAGATGCAGGAGATGCATCATCATTTAACCTAGGTTTGGATGCAGCTTATATGTGGAACGTTGCTCCAAGTTTTGATTTAGGAATTGCATCTGGTTACACGCACTTTATAGGGAAAAGTTATGATGTGCCAGGAGGAGGTTCTATAAAAGGTGATGATTTTGGCTTTATTCCAATTGCAGCATCAGGTAAATATAGATTTTCAGGATCACCTGTTTCTTTAGGTTTAGACTTGGGATATGGGATCTCTACTAAGGATGGAATAGACGGAGGTTTATATTACCAGCCAAAAGTAGCCTATAATTTTTCTCAAGGTGAATTATATCTAGGTTACCAAGGCGTAAGTAATGATTTTTCAGTAGGATCCGTTAATTTAGGTTATAATTTCTTCTTGAAATAAATCTTACAATGATTATAAAAAAACTCTGGCAATTGTCAGAGTTTTTTTTTGATTAAAAGCTAGTGTATGATAATACAGTTGATAACTGTTATCATTTCGAACGTAAAATGTTACTCAATCTACACTTAATAATATCACACCTTACATATTAAATTCACATAGAAATTAGCGATGTTGTTTATGGATCTTTTATGAATTTAAATTTTCTGATAACTGGTATTATCGTCGTGTAAAATTTGAAACCGCCAATTGGCGGTTTTTTTTATGCGAAAATTTTAGACACAGAATTTTAGACCTCGTCAAAAAATTGTATTTTCGCCAGAAAGTAAATCTAATAAAATGAGCAAATCAATCGAAGAGCTGAAAGGCCTTTCTACGCAAATCAGAAGAGATATTCTGAGAATGGTTCATGCTGTAAATAGTGGCCATCCCGGAGGATCATTGGGATGTACGGAATATTTTGTGGCACTTTACGGGGAGGTAATGAATTACAAACTTCCTTTCACAATGGATGGAAAAGGTGAAGATCTTTTCTTCCTTTCAAACGGACATATCTCGCCTGTATTTTACAGTACTTTGGCAAGATTCGATTTCTTTCCGGTAGCAGAATTGGCAACGTTCAGAAAACTAAATTCAAGATTACAAGGTCACCCAACAACTCATGAAGGCTTGCCGGGTGTTAGAGTAGCGTCCGGTTCTCTCGGACAGGGTCTTTCTGTTGCGCTTGGAGCTGCTCAAGGTAAAAAATTAGACGGAGACAATTCTTTGGTTTATATACTTCAGGGTGATGGTGAGTTGCAGGAAGGTCAGAACTGGGAAGCTTTTATGTATGCGGCGGCCAAGAAAGTTGATAATGTCATTGCGACGGTAGATTATAACGGAAGACAGATTGATGGAGATACAGATGATGTATTATCTTTAGGAGATTTGAGAGGGAAATTAGAAGCTTTCGGATGGTTGGTTCTTGAAGAAAAAAACGGAAACGATCTGGAAGCTGTCATCGGAATCTTAAACAGAGCCAAAGCGGAAACCGGAAACGGAAAGCCAGTCGCGATTCTTCTTCATACAGAGATGGGGAGCGGTGTAGATTATATGATGGGAAGCCATTCTTGGCACGGAAAAGCGCCTAATGATGAGCAGTTGGAATTAGCTATCAAACAATTGTACTTAGAAGCACCAGCTGATTATTAATTATCAATGATAAATTATTAATGATGAATGATTTTTTTTGATTAACAGAATTAAAAGTTGAGAAATCATTTATCACTTATCAATCATCAATTATAATAAAATGAAATATACATATACAGAAAAAAAAGATACACGTTCCGGTTTTGGAGCAGGATTGGCAGAATTAGCTGATACAAATCCAAATGTTGTAGCACTTTGCGCAGATTTGATTGGTTCTCTTAAAATGGAGAAATTCATAGAGAAAGCTCCGGAAAGATTTTTCCAAACAGGTATTGCAGAGGCTAATATGATGGGCTTGGCGGCAGGTTTGACGATTAACGGGAAAATCCCTTTTGCTGGTACTTTCGCCAATTTTGCAACATCCAGAGTTTATGATCAGATCCGTCAATCCATTGCTTACTCAGGGAAAAATGTGAAAATTGCTGCTTCTCACGCCGGAGTTACTTTAGGTGAAGATGGCGCAACACACCAGGTTTTGGAAGATATCGGGATGATGAAAATGTTACCGGGTATGACGGTAATCAATCCTTGCGATTATAACCAAACTAAGGCGGCAACTCTTGCTGCTGCTGCACACGAAGGTCCTGTTTATCTAAGATTTGGACGTCCAGTTGTTCCGGTTTTCATTCCGGAAGATATGCCTTTCGAGATTGGAAAAGGAATTCTTTTGCAAGAAGGAACGGATGTAACGATTGTTGCAACAGGACATTTGGTTTGGGAATCTCTGTTGGCAGCGGACGAATTGGAGAAAGAAGGTATTTCAGTTGAAATTATCAATATCCACACCATCAAACCTTTGGATGAAGAGATAATCTTGAAATCTGTAGAAAAAACAGGTAAGATTGTAACTGCTGAGGAGCATAATTATCTTGGTGGATTAGGAGAATCTATTGCTGGAGTTTTGGCAAGAAGAAGACCAACACCTCAAGAATTCGTAGCGGTTCACGATACTTTCGGGGAATCTGGTACACCTGCAGAACTAATGAAAAAATATCAAATTGATGCCGATGCTGTTGTAAAAGCAGTGAAAAAAATCATCGAAAGAACAAAATAATTTTTAAGAATTATATCATACAGAGTCCACCATTTTTGGTGGACTTTTTTGTTTGTAGAATTTTTAGGAGCTTATTGACTCCGTCGACTAGCGACTTTTTTAAATTTTCAATTAGGAGCTATTTCCCGCTATCCGCTATATCTTTTTTGGCATTGCGAACGAAGTGAAGCAATCCTTAGAAGTTTTCACCGCAATGCCAAAAAAGGATGCCGCTACTATCGGGGCTATGGCTTTTGTCATCCAAAATAATTTTCAGTTCAGTAGAACAGTCGGAAATTTTTTATAGTGAAAGAAAGAGAAAAATTTTCATAAATTTCTTTCTCATCAAAAACTTACCTAATTTTGAAAAATGCTTCAGATTCCGGAATATAAAATCCCAATTGTTGAAATCAAAACTGATTTTGATATTCAGATTTTTATCAAAAGAGAAGACTTGATCCATTCAAAAATTTCCGGGAACAAATTCTGGAAACTCTTTTTCAATGTCAATCAATATCTGGAATCGAATCCTGAAAATCCTTTAATAATAACTTTCGGAGGCGCTTTTTCTAACCATATTTCGTCGGTTTCAGCCTTTGGAAAAGAGTTTGGGATTCCTACAATTGGAATCATAAGAGGAAATGAATTAGAAAATAACTGGCAAAATAATCCAACACTTTCCGAAGCTTCCAAAAACGGAATGCAGTTCTTCTTTGTGTCAAGAGAAGATTATCAAAATAAAGAAAAGCTAACTCAACAATTTTCAGAACAATATCCCAATTCACTCATCATTCCAGAAGGCGGAAGTAATGAAATGGCGGTTGAAGGTGTCCAATATATGTTGGTAAATGACACCAAAGATTTTAATTATCTTTGCACGGCTGTTGGAACTGGAGGAACAGTTGCTGGGATTTCCAGATTTGCAGAAGAACACCAGAAAGTAATTGGAATCAAAGCAGTGAAAGATAATTCGCTGGAGAAGACAATACAAGAATGGAGTAGGAGAAACAATTTTGAATTGATGGATGCAGATGAAAGTCGTTATGGAAAAATAACTGACGAGAATATCCGTTTTATAAATTGGTTTTATAAAGAATATAAGATTCCGCTTGACCCAATCTATACAGGAAAAATGATGCAGAAGATTTTTGATTTGGCCCAGAAAGCTTACTTTCCGAAAGGATCGAAGATTCTGGCATTTCATACGGGCGGATTGCAGGGCATCAAAGGCGCGAATCAGTTTTTGAAAAGTAAAAATAGAGCATTGATTGAGTTTGAAATGTAACGTCAGTTCGAGTGAAAATTATTGTAGAGCAACGGAAATAATTTTTGTGTCGAGAACTTTTTATTAGAAACTTCTCGATACGTCTCGCCTAAGGCGGACTACTCGAAGTGACAGAAGTTCTAAAGAAGTTGAACCTCATAGCCCCGATAGTAGCGGCATCCTTTTTCTTTTTTTGCAAAAAAAGGAAAAGATATAGCGGATAGCGGGAAATAGCTCCTGAAAAATAAAGAATAAATATTATAAAATATTGAAAATGAAAAAATTATTGGCGATTGGTTTCGTTTGTGTTTTAGGATTTGCAAAAGCACAAACCTGGAAAACGGAAGACCAATATATCCAGAAGTTCGCGCCATACGCGGTGGAAGAAATGGAGAAATATAAAATTCCTGCCAGTATCACGCTTGCTCAAGGACTATTGGAAACCGGAGGCGGACAAAGCCGATTGGCTCTGGAAGGGAAAAACCATTTCGGAATCAAATGTAAGGAAGAATGGACGGGGAAAACGATGAAACACACAGATGATGCTCCAAATGAGTGTTTCCGAGTTTATGAAGACCCAAAACAGTCTTATGAAGACCATTCGATTTTTTTGGCGACGAGAAAATATTACACGAAATTGTTTGACCTTAATCCAAAAGATTACAAAGCTTGGGCTCACGGGCTTAAGAAAGCTGGATACGCGACCAATCCGAGATATGCGTACATCCTGATTGATAAAATCGAACGCTACAAACTGTATGAATTTGATAATACTTCTAAAGACGAGGTTTATTATGCGATTCTGAAATTGTATCCGAACCTGAATAATGATGCGGTTTTTATGGCTCAGCTTGGTCAGGAAAAGCAAAATGAAAAAGTGGCTCCGCCAACAGTGAAAGTTCCTTATTCGCAAGGTTCTTATGCAAAAAAACAAGCGGAAGTATCTGATATGGTTGCCGCCAATACTAAAACAGCACTTCTGAAAAATATCCTTGTAAAAAATCATCCCAATGGTGATTTGAAGTTCTTTGTAATGCCTGTAGATGCAGATATGTCTGATATTGCTAAGAAGTTCGGGATCAGTGAAAAACGTCTGATGAAATATAATGAGTTGGAAGATTCTAAGCTGGCAAAGAATGATATCATTTTCTTGGAAGGCAAAAACTCATCCGGAAACAAAGAAACTTACAAAGCAGGAATTGGCGAAACAATGCACGATATTGCTCAGAAATTTGGAATCAAATTGAAGAAATTGTATTCGAAAAACAGAATGGAAGCAGGCCAAGAGCCGAGAGCAGGACAGGTGATCTATCTGCAAAGTAAGAAGCCAAGGGCTTAGTTGGAAGACAGTAGTCTGATGTCCGAAGACAAACCGCAATAATTAAAACCTCCGACTTCCGTCATCGGACCTCGGACCAAATAAACAACAAAAATGTTATACCAAAGAAGTTCAGCGCTTTTTGAAGAAGCGTACCAATATATTCCGGGCGGTGTTAATTCACCAGTTCGTGCCTTCAAATCTGTTGGAGGTGTTCCAGTTTTTATGAAGTCTGCAAAAGGTGCTTACCTCACAGACGAGGACAACAGAACCTATGTCGATTATATCAACTCTTGGGGACCGGCAATTCTAGGTCACACCCATCCTGAAGTTTTAGAAGCTCTGAAACTACAGGCTGAGAAAGGATTTTCCTTCGGAGCACCGACAGAATTGGAAACCGAGATTGCAAAATTTATAGTAGAAAATGTTCCTAATGTTGACCAGATCAGAATGGTTTCTTCGGGAACTGAGGCTTGTATGAGCGCTATTCGTTTAGCAAGAGGTTACACGGAAAGGGAAAAAATCATCAAGTTCGAAGGTTGTTATCACGGACATTCGGATTCGTTTTTGATTCAGGCGGGAAGTGGAATGGCGACTTTTGGAAGCCCAAATTCTCCAGGAGTAACTCAAGGAACGGCGAAAGATACTTTGCTCGCCGAATACAATAATATAGAACAGGTCGAAGAACTTTTCAAAAATAATCCTGAGCAGATTGCGGCGATTATAGTAGAACCAATTGCTGGAAATATGGGTTGTATTTTGCCAGAAAATCAGTTCCTTCAGAACCTTAGAAAACTTTGTGATGAGCATGGAACTTTATTGATTTTTGATGAGGTAATGACAGGTTTCCGTTTGGCTTTTGGTGGAGCGCAGGAAGCTCTCGGTGTAAAAGCGGATTTGGTAACTTACGGAAAAGTCATTGGTGGCGGTTTGCCGGTTGGTGCTTTTGCCGGAAGAAACGAAATTATGAACTGGCTTTCGCCAAGAGGACGCGTTTACCAGGCAGGAACTTTGAGCGGAAATCCTCTCGCAATGAGAGCCGGACTAAAAACGTTACAACTGATAAAAGAAGATGCAGATTTCTATAAAAAATTAGATAAAACAACTGAAACATTGGATTTCGAAATCGGGAAAATCCTTAACGAAAAAGGAATCCGACACAGAATCAACCGAAAGGGAAGTATGATGTCGATTTTCTTTGATGTAACTTCTGCAAGTAATTTTAATGAGGTGAATAATTCCAACATTGGGCTGTTCAATAATCTGTTTCATCAGGTTTTGGAACAGGGGATTTATCTGCCGCCAAGTGGCTATGAGACTTGGTTTATTTCATCCGCTATTGGCGATACAGAGATTGATAAAACGCTGGAAGCTTTCAGGAAGTTTCAGTATTAGATAAAGAAATCAATAGGAACGGGCTTTAGCCCGTTTTTTTGTAGGTTTCAATCTGGCTTTAGCCAAAATATATAGGGGTTAATTTTGGCTAAAGCCGATTTCTATTTTGATTTCTATCATCGGGCTAAAGCCCGACGCAATTGATTTCGATTGGAAAGGTTTTTTTGTGATTTGTCGGCTTTTCAACCCCAGCGAAACTCTGGTTATTAGCTACAGTTTTTTTGAGGCTTCGTTTATCCACTCATTCAATTTTTCATAATCTTTTAATTCAATTTGCCATTTGTATTTGTCAGCGAGTTCCCACGCACCTTTTGTGAATTTTGAAGTTGTAATTAAACACGACTTTGTGACTTTATATTCATTGTGAGCCCATAATAATTGTCTTACAGGCTCAACACCGACTTTATTTGTCCATTTTTTAGCTTGTATTAGGTATCTCTCATTTCCGAATGATGAACTTTTTTTTAAGGCAATCACATCAATTCCACCATCTTTTGAGCCTTTCAAAACTTCAACATCAAATTCAAATTTTTCTAATATTTTAGCTAGTACTAATTCAAAGTTTCTCCAGTTTATTGATTTTGCTAATTCTTCATTACTCAATAATTCTTTATAAATCTGCAAGTCTATTTCTTGCAAACTGTATTTCTTCTCTTTCTCATTTGCTAATAATATATTCTGAATAAGTTTTTTTATAATTTGCTTATGATTGTTGTCCCAATCCGAATAATCAAACCAAGAATAAATAGGGTTGTTAAACAAAAAATTTTCCTCAGATACTAATTCAGGAAGTATATTTTCTATGTGAAAGCTGTCATTGAAATCAAATATGTAATAAGGATTATTTAATGTGTAATAGACTAATTTTAAAAGTGCATCAGCTAATTTTTCGCCCGTAAAATCAGTATCATAGTAGTTTGCTAATAAAACACTACTTCTTTCAAATTTATTTATTTCAATCAAGTATTCCGTTCTTGAATCATAAATTAAACTTTTTTTAAATTGTTTTCTTATATCATTTGTAATGTAATCAAGTATAGAATCTAAAATTTCGATATTAAGAAAATCTTTGTCTTTCACAGTCGGTCGTTTAAAATTACAGCTAACATCCAAATTTACGCCCCGCGCAAATCCAAACTATTATTTTCTCTAAAATTAATCAAAAAAAACATACAACATAACTTTTAGTTCTTACCAAAACCTATCCCGCCAAGTCCCAAATGCCTCAGGACACGTGCCACCTCCAGTCCCGACCATTCTTAGACGTATCCCAAGCGGTCTGCAACCTCGCAATACTATTATTCCTACAACTAGAAGTCCAATCCCAGCATTAGGCTAAAAAACTTCGGTTTTGCAGTAATGATAAAAAGGCAGATATAAAATATAATTAGTGACCCAATTATTCCAAAAAATAACAAAAAAACCGTCCTATAAAATAGAACGGTTTATATATTGTTTCGGTCGGTGACTGTTACATCATTCCTGGCATACCGCCTCCCATTGGCATTGCCGGCTCGTCTTTTTTAACTTCTGTGATAACACATTCAGTTGTTAAAAGCATTCCGGAAACAGAAGCCGCATTTTCAAGTGCCACTCTTGTTACTTTCGTTGGGTCAATGATTCCAGCTTCAAGCATATTTACAAATTCGTCAGTTTTAGCATTATAACCGAAGTCACCTTGTCCTTCTGCCACTTTAGCAACGATTACAGAACCTTCGCCACCAGCGTTAGCAACGATTTGTCTTAATGGTTCTTCGATTGCTCTTTTTACGATTTTGATACCTGTAGTTTCGTCAGTATTATCACCTTCGAAGTTAAGGGCTGAAACCGCTCTTACTAAAGCTACACCACCACCAGCAACAATACCTTCTTCAACTGCAGCTCTTGTAGCGTGAAGTGCATCATCAACTCTGTCTTTTTTCTCCTTCATTTCCACTTCAGAAGCAGCACCTACGTAAAGTACGGCAACACCACCAGCTAACTTAGCCAATCTCTCCTGAAGTTTTTCTCTGTCATAGTCAGACGTTGTAGTTTCCATCTGAGCCTTGATCTGAGCCACTCTTCCTTTGATTTGAGCCTCGTCACCACCACCATTTACGATGGTTGTATTGTCTTTGTCAATTACTACTTTTTCAGCAGTTCCAAGGATTTCGATAGACGCATTTTCCATAGTGAAACCTCTTTCTTCGGAGATCACTTGTCCGCCAGTCAGGATAGCGATATCTTCCAGCATCGCTTTTCTTCTGTCACCAAATCCTGGTGCTTTTACAGCAGCGATCTTAAGAGAACCTCTCAATTTATTAACTACCAAAGTTGCCAAAGCTTCGCCTTCTACTTCTTCGGAGATAATTAATAAAGATTTTCCACCTTGTGCTACCGGCTCAAGAACTGGTAATAATTCTTTCATAGAAGAGATTTTTTTCTCAACCAAAAGGATGTATGGATTATCCAATTCTGCTACCATTTTCTCAGGATTTGTCACGAAGTAAGGAGATTGGAAACCTCTGTCAAACTGCATACCTTCTACAACATCTACAGTTGTGTCGATACCTTTTGCTTCTTCTACAGTGATAACACCTTCTTTACCAACTTTTCCGAATGCTTCAGCGATTAATGAACCGATAGTTTCATCATTGTTGGCGGAAACAGAAGCAACTTGCTTGATTTTATCATTGTTGTCACCAACTGTTTGAGACTGAGATTTCAGATTCTCAACAACAGCCGTTACTGCTTTGTCAATACCTCTTTTCAGGTCCATAGGGTTTGCGCCCGCTGCTACGTTTTTAAGACCTTCTCTTACGATAGCTTGTGCTAGAACTGTAGCAGTCGTAGTTCCGTCTCCGGCGATGTCATTGGTTTTAGAAGCTACTTCTTTCACCATCTGAGCACCCATATTTTCTACTCTGTCTTCCAGCTCAATTTCTTTAGCTACAGAAACACCATCTTTGGTAACGTGAGGCGCACCGAAAGATTTTTCTATGACTACGTTTCTACCTTTTGGTCCTAAAGTTACTTTTACTGCATTAGCCAATGCATCAACACCTCTTTTTAAAGCGTCTCTTGATTCGATATCGAATTTTATTTCTTTTGCCATAATTTTGATTTTGTATTGATGTACAATGTAATATGTACACTGATTTTTTAATTTTGATTAATAAAAAGTCCTTAATACTTTTTACATTTTACTTTTTACAAATTTTACCCAATTATTCCTAAAAGGTCTCCTTCTTTTACAATTAAATAATCTTTGCCTTCAAATTTTAGTTCAGTTCCGGAGTATTTTCCATAAAGAACTTTGTCACCCACTTTTACAGTTGTAGGTTCATCTTTTTTACCCGGACCTACTGCTACTACGGTACCTTCTTGTGGTTTTTCCTTTGCGGTGTCCGGAATAATGATTCCTGATGCTGTTTTAGTTTCAGCTGGAGTTGGTTCTACCAAAACTCTGTCTGCTAATGGTTTAAAATTTACTGACATATTATTATAAATTTTTAAATGTTATTCTGCCACAGACTTCTCCAAGATTGTGCCAATAGAACCAGGGGCGATAAGCTGGAAATAAGATGTTAAAATTTGGCAGACTTTAGATAATGATGTGAAATTTTGGCAGATTTTTAATTTTAAAATGTGTCGTTTTTCAATACTCCACAGGTGCTTGATGTTTTTGAATTTTATAATTCTTACATAAAACTACTTAGAAGTGACACTTTTATAACTAATGATTATCAAACCAAAGTCTTTCACCTTCAAGATGCAGGTTTGTTTCAAAATTATTAGTAAAAAGGCCGCCGGTTCCTAATCCTTGTGGCATCGGATTGTTTTTGGTGTAAGTGTACTGCGCTATAGCATTGAGACCGATGTTGCTTTCCAAAGCAGAAGTTATCCACCAGCCGATATTATTTTGTTCTGCCAATTGTATCCATTCGTCCGAGCCCGAAAATCCGCCAACCAAAGCTGGTTTCAGAATAATATATTGCGGCTTGATTTCTTTTATTAATGTTTTCTTAGATTCATAATTCAGAACACCAATCAGTTCCTCATCCAAAGCAATGGGCGTTGGCGTAGAATGACAAAGTTCTGCCATAGCTTTCCAGTTTCCGGCCTGAATGGGCTGCTCAATTGAGTGAATATGCAGTTCTGCCAATTCTTGTAAAACAATTTTAGCTTGTTCTGGGGAGAATGCACCATTGGCATCTACACGCAGTTCAATTTTATCTTTAGGAAATTGTTCGCGGAGTGATTTCAGGATTTGTTTCTCGGCATTCCAGTCCACACCAATTTTCAGTTTGATACAGGAAAATCCCTTGCTCAGCTTTTCTTCCAATTGCTCTTTCATATAATCGGAAGTGCCCATCCAAATGAGTCCATTGATTTTAATTGAATCTTTTCCTTCAGTAAACTCACTTGGAAAATAGAATTCATTCTGATGTTGCAGATTCAAAAGCGCCTGCTCAACACCGAAAATTATTGAAGGATGATTGACAAGTTCTTCGCGCAAATCATCGATGCTGAGGTTGATGTTTCGGCAAGTCCATTCCAGTGCTGCTTCATAATCATCATCGTCATCAAAACTCAGTCCTCGGAATAATGCGCACTCACCAATTCCTTTTTTGTCATCTTCAAAAACTTCTATAAAATAAGTTTCTTTGGTGTTGAGAACGCCTCTGGAGGTTCCGCTAGGACGTTTAAAATTGAGCGTGTAAGGGTAAAATTTTGCCGTTTTCATTTCACAAAAATAAGAAAAGACCGGGGAAACCGGTCTTTATGATTAAGTCTTTGATATCAATACTAATTTTTAACCACAGCTTTTGCCATAAACTCTTCAGCTTTGGTTACCATCGCTGCACTGCCACAGAAAAATGGCACACGCTGATGGAGTTCCGTAGGCTCAATTTCCATAATTCTTCGGAAACCGTCGCTGCATTTTCCGCCGGCCTGCTCTGCCAAAAATGCCATTGGATTACATTCGTACAATAATCTAAGTTTTCCATTGGGCGATTGCGAAGTAGAAGGGTAGATGTAGATGCCACCTTTCAGCATATTTCTGTGGAAATCTGAAACCAATGAACCAATGTAACGTGATGTATAAGGTCTGTCGCCTTCTTCTTCCTGGCAATATTTGATATAATCTTTTACACCTTGTGGAAATTTTACGTAATTCCCTTCATTGATTGAATAGATTTTTCCGGAAGTTGGAAATTTAATGTTTTTGTGAGAAAGATAATAAGTTCCGATAGAGGGATCAAGTGTAAAACCATTCACACCATTTCCTGTTGTATAAACAATCATTGTAGATGAGCCATAAACCACATAACCTGCAGCTACCTGATTTACTCCTTTCTGAAGGAAGTCTCTTAGCTCAACAGGACTTCCCGGTGAGGTAACGCGTCTGTAAATGGAAAAAATCGTTCCTACAGAAACGTTCACATCTATATTTGAAGAACCGTCTAAAGGGTCGATTAAAACCACATATTTGCTAAGATGCGCATTTTCTGTACACTTGATTTCGATAAAATCATCACTTTCTTCAGATGCGATGCCGCACACCACTTCCCGCTGAGACAGTGCTGCAATAAAAATATCGTTTGCCAAAACGTCCAACTTCTGTTGCTCTTCGCCTTGAATATTTTCAGTTCCGACTTTTCCAATAATATCTGCAATTCCTGCTTTGTTGACTTCCCGGTTTACGACTTTTGTGGCAATCCTGATGGAGCTGATTAGCCTGGAAAGTTCTCCTGTAGAATATTTGAAATCGTCTTGTTTTTCAATAATAAACTCTCCTAGAGTCTGTAAAGCTTGGTGTGACATTGTATTAATTTTGGGGTTTTACAAATCTAATTTATTTTTTAATGTCTTGAAACAGATTTATTTATTGTTGATAATAATCATTTATTTTCCGTTAATATCGTTTCATTCTTAACAATGTTTTTCTTAGGAAAAGCAAACTTCCTTTCATATTTCAGGCATTATTAATATTTTTGAATTTTAATTTGAAAATTATAGTTTAAATTTATTAAAGTAACAGTCTGAACAACAATTGATCTAATGAAAGTTTACAAATTTGGAGGAGCGTCTGTAAAAGATGCAGAAAGTGTGAAAAATGTGGCCTTGGTTCTGGAAACACAAGGATTTGAAAAATGTCTGCTGGTAGTGTCTGCAATGGGCAAAACCACAAATGCTTTGGAAAAAGTTGTTGAGTTTTACTTTAAGAAACAAGATTATCAATCCGAGATTGAAACCATCAAGCAAAATCATATCGACATTGCCAAAGGCTTGTTCAGTGATAACCATGCTGTTTTCGGAGAGATTTCTTTGTTTTTTGATGATATAGATTCTTTCCTTAGAAGGAATAAATCCCCAAATTATAACTTTGTTTACGATCAGGTGGTAAGCTGTGGCGAGATGATTTCTTCCAAAATCCTCAGCGAATATCTTAACGAAATTCAGTTCTTCAACCATTGGCTGGATGCGAGAGATTACATTAAAACAGATAGTAATTATAGAGAAGGAATCGTAAACTGGCAAGAAACAGAACAGAATATTGCCAAACTGGATAAAATCAATTGCTACGTGACACAAGGTTTCATCGGTTCTGAGACCAATAACTTTACCGTAACATTGGGAAGAGAAGGTTCCGATTATACAGCTGCTATATTTGCATATTGTCTTAATGCCGATGAAATGACTATCTGGAAAGATGTTCCTGGTGTGATGACAGGTGATCCACGGAAATTCAAGAATGTTGAATTGCTGTCTCATATTTCTTACGAAGAAGCCATTGAAATGGCGTATTATGGCGCTTCGGTGATTCACCCGAAAACACTTCAGCCACTAAAACAGAAGAATATTCCGTTCTATGTAAAATCTTTCGTAGAACCGAAAAAGCCCGGAACCAAAGTTGGAAATTCCGAAGAGAATGAATTAACAGAAAGCTATATTCTGAAAGAAAATCAAACCCTTCTGAATGTAGAGACCAGAGATTTTTCCTTTATAGCAGAAGATCACATGAGTTTGATATTCAAATTATTGGCAAAATATAAAATCAAAGTTTCTCTGATGCAAAATTCTGCAATTTCACTGGCTTTATGTCTTGAAGACAAATTTGGCAACGTGAATGATTTAAACGAGGAATTGCAACAGAGTTTCATTACACAAATGACAAAAAACGTGTCACTATTCACGGTCAGAAATGTCAATTTAGACACGTTGGATCAATTTTATAAAGATAAAAAAGTCCTTTTGGAACAGATTTCCAAGAAAACGTTCCAAATGGTGACTATTTAAAAACTATGAGCTTAATCTCCAAAGAAGACTTAATAAAAGCATCGGGCTTAGATAAAATAGGTTTCCTGAAAAAACCAGTTGCGTCCGCTATAATGAATTTGGCAAAGATCAATGATGTCAATAATCTTTATGACAAACTCAAAAACACAAAAGGTGCTGACTTTTTTGATCAATTCGTCAAGGAACAGGGACTCAGCTATATTGTTTTTGAAGAAGATCTTGCCAAGGTTCCAAAAACAGGTCCTTTTATTTTGGTTTCTAACCATCCACTTGGTGCAATAGATGGCATCCTGATGTGCAAAATTCTTTTGAAAGTGCGTCCGGATTTTAAAGTGATGGGCAATTTTCTACTGTCGAAAATTGAACCTATGGCACCTTTTGTAATTTCCGTCAATCCATTTGAGGGGAGAAAAGACGCATTCAACAGCTCATCTGGAATGCGGGAAACACTGAAACATTTACAGGAAGGTGGATGTATCGGTATATTTCCTGCTGGTGAAGTTTCCAATAAAAATAATGAATATGGCGAAGTCTTGGATAAGCCTTGGGAAAAAACAGCGCTGAAACTCATCAAAAAAGCTAAGGTTCCCGTAGTACCGATGTATTTTCACGCTACAAACAGTAAGATTTTCTACAACGTAGCCAAGCTCCATCCAGATTTGCAAACGATTATGTTGCCAGCGGAAATGATGAAGAAAAGAGAAAAACCTATCAGAATCAGAATTGGCAAACCTATTTCTGTAAAACAATTGGAGGAGGAAGAGAGTATAGAGGAACTTGGCGAATATCTTTACAGGAAGGTCTATATGCTAAAATCTTATTACGAAAAAAGAAAAAGTATCACCGAAAAGCTGAAATTGCCTAATATGGCGCTCAAACTTCCGTTGCTCAAACAAAATAATATTGTTCAGAACATCATAGATGAAACACCGATTGAGGATATCATCAGTGAAATAGAAGTTTTAAAAAATACTGAAAATAAAAAATTATTTTCCCACGGGGATTATGATATATTTTTCACAACATCTGCCGAGATTCCTTCCATAATGCGAGAGATCGGGAGGCAGCGTGAGCTGACATTTCGTGCGGTAGGCGAGGGTACAAACCTCCCTTTTGATTTGGATGAATATGATAATCACTACCATCACCTTTTTCTTTGGGATAATGCCGAGAGAAAATTGGTTGGGGCATACAGAATGGCTCTGGGAGCTGAGGTGATGAAAAAATATGGTATCAATGGATTCTATACCAGTTCACTTTTCGAGTATGACCCAGAATTGCAGCCATTTTTCCGTAAAGTTATTGAGATGGGACGCGCATATATTTCAGTCGAATATCAGCAGAAACCTTTTCCTCTATTTCTTCTTTGGCGTGGGATTGTCCACGTTTGTCTTAGAAATCCGGGACATAAGTTCCTTATGGGCGGCGTGAGTATCAGTAACAAGTTTTCGGAATTCTCAAAATCATTGATGATTGAGTTTATGCGCTCGCATTATTATGATTCTGCAGTAGCACAATACATCCATCCAAAAAATGAGTTCAAGGTAGTGATGAAGGAGCGTGACAAAGCTTTGTTTTTTGAAGATATGAATGCCGATCTCAATAAGCTGGACAAGATTATTGATGACCTAGAGCCTGAACTTAGATTACCGGTTCTTATCAAAAAATATATAAAGCAGAATGCAAAAATGATCGCCTTTAATGTAGATCCGAACTTCAATGATGCTATTGATGGTTTAATGTATATTAGAATCAGCGACCTGCCGGAAGACACAATAAAACCTGTTTTGGAAGAATTGAGCGATTTCTTCAAGGCACAAACTGAAAAAAAATCGGCTGATAATCAATAGTATTTAAGTATTAGATAAAATTTACTTCAATAATATTTGCACAATAAAGATAAAGAGTATACTTTTGCACCACTCAAAACAACAA
>DFXK01000002.1:0-512238 GCA_002383165.1 Flavobacteriales bacterium UBA4110 | reverse complement strand
GTTCGATCCCTGGAGAAACCACAAAAAAATCCCTCAGAAAGCTCTGAGGGATTTTTGTTTTTATTTTTAAGAACAAAATTATTTAATTGTTCTGGAAATTTAAGTTTTTGACTTGTGTTTTAGTGATTTAATTCTTCGTCACTCGCACAGCATCAGGAACCATAATTTCGTAATTTCCTCCGAATGAAATAATTTCTCTCACAATGCTGCTGCTGATGTACGATTTTCCGGACGAGGTCAAAAGGAAGATGGTTTCTATAGTGTTATCTCTGGTTAGCGCTCTATTAGTTTGGGCAATTGATTTTTCAAACTCAAAGTCGGCCGGATTTCGTAGTCCTCTTAGAATGAAATTGACGTTTTTACTTTTACAATAATCAATCGTCAAACCTTCAAAATCATCAACTTCCACATTTGGAAATTTTTCAAACGTTTTTCTGATAAAATCTTTACGCTGTTCCAGTGAGAACATATATTTTTTCTGAGAATTCTTTCCAATGGCGATGATGATTTTGTCAAAGAGTGGAACCGCACGTTCTACAATATCATAATGACCAAGTGTAATCGGATCAAATGACCCTGGAAAAACTGCAATTTTCATAGAAATTTTAAATTTTAGATTCTGAATTTTAGATTTATTAACATCAAGTAAAATCTAAAATTTATGATTGATGAGTTATTTGTTAAGTGCTTTTTCTACTTCGTTTCCGCACAGGTCTTTGATGGATATTCCATAGATTTTGGCTTGTTGCGGAAGGATACTTGCTGGCGAAAATCCAGGATTTGTATTCATTTCCAACAAGTGCGGGATTCCATCAACGATAATAAATTCCGAGCGCGAAAATCCACTCATTCCAAGGGATTTGTAAGCTTTGATAGAGATTTCTTCTACTTTTTTTCTGGTTTCTTCATCAATTCTTGCTGGGGTGATTTCCTGAGAAGCACCTTCATATTTAGCTTCATAATCGAAGAATTCTTTATCTGGAACGATTTCCGTAATTCCCAAAACAATCACTTCCCCCTGATAATCCAAAACGCCAACAGAAACTTCCATTCCAATCAAAGCACTTTCGATAAGGATTTCGTTATCTTCTTTGTATGCAAATTCGATTGCGTTTTTAAGTTCGCTTTTGTCTTTCACTTTAGAAATTCCAAGAGAAGAACCACTTTGATTTGGTTTAACGAAAACCGGAAGACCAAGCTTTCCTACGATTTCGTCATCAGATATTTCCTCGCCATTTCTAAGATAAATACTTTTCGCAGAAGGAATTCCGTATTTTGATAAAACAGCTAATGTGTCTTTCTTATTGAAGGTCAGTGCGCTTTGATAGAAATCACAACCAGTGTATTTTTGTCCTACGGCATCCCAATATGCCTGCATTATTCCATTTTCACCTGGCGTTCCGTGGATAGTGTTGAAACAAGCGTCAAATTTCAAGTTTTTTCCATCTTCTAAATCTGCGGAAAAATCGGCTTTGTTAATGGTTTTTTTATTGTCATTTTCATCTAGAAAGTACCATTCATCTTTCAGAATTACAACTTTGTAAACGTTATAGAGTTCTCGGTCCAGCGAATCAAAAATCAGTTGTCCACTTTTCAAAGAAACTTTGTATTCATCAGAATAACCGCCCATTACAACGGCTACATTTTTTTTGTTCATTTTAGAAATATATGGAAAACAAATGTAAAGATTTTATGTAAAAAGTTGTGATTAAAATTTCTGTAAATTTTGAAATTCAGACTTTGTTCGTGAATTAAAAACACAAAGCATAAAGAATCTCAATTTATTGGTGTGTTTTAAGGCACAAAGTTTAATTTCATTAAATAAAAAAATCTTTGATTTTCCTTGTGCCTTAAAACATTGTAAAAATCAAGCAAAATCCTCGTGTCTTTATGTTAAATTATTCACAATCAACAGAATAATAATTTTAAATATGGCCAATAAGTCAAAGCCCCGACACAAATCGCAGAAATAGTAGCCAACATTACAGCGCCACCAGCCAAATCCTTAATAATTCCAATTCTTTGGTCAAATTCTGGATGAATGTAGTCACAGATTTTCTCAACACAAGTATTCAAAGCTTCAGTCGCCAAAACAAAAAAACAACAGAGAAGAATTAAAGCTGTTTCTGTATTTGAAAGACCAAGAAAAACAATCAAAAAAAGATTTATTATCAATCCTAGAATATGGAATTGGAAATTTCTCTCGTTTTTCAAAATCCAAATAATTCCTCGGAACGTAAACAGAACACTTTTATGAAATGGCGGTTTTTTCATCGTAATAATATCAGCAAAGATAGATTATTATCATAATTGTTAATAACTAAATAAAATCAACTTTTACAATCGAACCGAAATCATTATATTTGTGGAATTGAAATAAATACAGTTTATGAGATTTATTGTTGCCAGTGGCGATTTGCAAAAAGCTTTACAGACGGTGAGTGGCGTGATTTCCGGTTCACAATCCAGACCGATTTTGGAGAATTTTCTTTTCGACTTAGACCAGAACTTATTAACAGTTACGGCTTCTGATGGAGAAACGACTTTGATTACTTCTCTTGAAGTGAAGTCGGATGACAAAGGGAAATTAGCAGTTCCAGGTAAGATTTTTCAGGATTTCTTGAAAACTTACGGAGAACAGCCTTTGACTCTTGCGGTTAAAGATTCTGAAGACGGAAACGGAAGCGTTTTGGAAATTTTGGATGAAAAAGACAATTTTGCAGTAGCATTGGACAATGCGGACGATTATCCGGAATTACCGGAATTTGATGCATCTCAGAAAGTAACCATCGGAGGCGGGATTTTGGCAGAAGCTTTGGCGAACACTTTGTTTGCAACAAGTAACGATTCTCTTCGTCCTGTGATGACTGGCGTTTTGTTTCAGTTCAAAGAAGATGAGACCAATTTTGTGTCCACAGATTCTCACAGATTGGTGGTTTACAAAAGAACTGATATCGTACATCCCGAGACTTTGGAATTTATTATGCCAAAGAAACCATTGTCGATTTTCAAAAATATCCTGAACAATTCCAACGAAGATGTTGTGATTGAATTCAGTGATAATATGGCGAAATTCACTTTTGGAAATAACATCTGGATTTGTCGTTTGATTGACGGGAAATATCCAAACTACAATGCGGTAATTCCTAAAGAAAATCCAAACGTTTTGACCATTAACAGAAGTTTGCTTTTGGGTTCTATCAGAAGAGCGTCTATTATGTCCAATAAATCTACGAATCAAGTGAGATTCAAGTTGTCTGGAAACGTTCTTCATCTTCACGCAGAAGATACAGAATACGCAAACAAAGCAGATATGCAGATTCCTTGTGACTATAATGGCGATGATATCAACATTGGTTTCAGTTCAAAATTCCTGACAGAGATGTTATCCGTTTTGGCTTCTGACGATATCACAATGAAGATGTCTCAACCCAACAGACCAGGAATTGTAGAACCAGTTGACGGATTGGAGGAGAATGAAAGTATCTTGATGCTGTCAATGCCTGTGATAGGTTTGTAATTTTAAAATTAATCATATTTAAAATTTGAGATTTGAAATTCAAGTCTCAAATTTTAGTTTAAGAATCATAAATTTTTGGGCAACTTATCCGCCTTCCGTTCCCGCTATTTTTATTTTTTTCTAAAAAATAAAATGAGCTCCACTCAAGTCGGGTTGCTGTGATTCAGCGTTCCAAAAATATATTTATTAATAAAAAACTTCGGACATCGGACTTCCGACATCCGACAATCAAATTTAAAAAGAATGAAAATTTCTAATAATTGGCTTAAAGATTATATCAAAACAGACCTTAACTCTGAGAAAATCAGTGCATATCTGACCGATATCGGGTTGGAAGTAGAAGGGGTTGATAAATTCGAAAGCGTAAAAGGAAGTCTGGAAGGGATTATAGTAGGCAAAGTTCTGACTTGCGAAAAACATCCGAATGCTGATAAATTGAACAAAACAACGGTTGATGTTGGGAACGGAAAAGTTTTGGAAATCGTTTGTGGTGCTCCAAATGTTGCTTCCGGACAAACTGTTCCTGTTGCTGTCGTTGGAACAAAAATCTACGCAAAAGACGGTAGTTCTTTCGAAATCAAAAAAGCTAAAATCCGTGGCGAAGTTTCCGAAGGGATGATTTGTGCTGAAGATGAATTAGGTTTGAGCAATGACCACGCTGGAATTATGGTTTTGGACGAAACTAAATTTGAAGTTGGAAAACCTTTCGCTGATTATTTTGAATTGACAAATGATGAAGTTTACGAGATTGGATTGACGCCAAACAGAACCGACGCAATGTCACATTATGGTGTTGCAAGAGATTTGCAGGCTTTCGTTTCTTCTAATAATCTGAAATCAGAATTCAGTAAAATTGAATCTAAAATTTTGAACATTGAAGGTTCTCACGATTTCAAATTAGAAGTTGAAGATTCTGAATTGACGCCAAGATATCTTGGTGCTGTTATCGAAAATGTTGAAGTTAACGATTCTCCAGATTGGCTGAAAAACAGATTGAAAGCCATCGGACTTTCTCCAATTAATAATGTTGTAGATATTACCAATTATATTCTTCACGGTCTTGGACAACCACTTCACGCTTTTGATGCTGACAAGATTACAGACAAAACTGTGAAAGTGGGAACTGTACAAGCGGGAACCAAATTCAAAACTTTGGATCAAGTTGAAAGAACTTTGAACGGTTCCGAAATTATCATTAAAGACGGAAAAAATAATCCAATGTGTATTGCCGGCGTTTTCGGCGGAAGTGAAAGTGGTGTTTCATCAGAAACTAAAACAATTTTCTTGGAAAGTGCTTACTTCAATCCGGTTGCGATTAGAAAAGCTTCCAAATTACACGGATTAAATACGGATGCATCTTTCCGTTTCGAAAGAGGTGTTGACCCCAATAATGCAAGAACAGCTTTGACACACGCAATCACTTTGATTCAGGAAGTGGCTGGCGGAAAATTAGTTGGTGAGATTTTGGAACATTATCCTGAGAAAATAAAAGACCATTATGTGGTTTTCAGATATTCTCAATTAGACCAAATTTTAGGAACTAAAATCCATAGAGAAAAAGTAAAAGAAATTTTAAAATCTCTTGATATTCAGATTCTTAATGAGATTCAAAATGGTCTAGAATTATCTGTTCCTGTTTACAGAGCTGATGTGACGAGAGAAATTGATGTTATTGAAGAAGTTTTGAGAATCTACGGTTACAACAAAATCGATGCGCCAAAAAAAATCTCATTTACACCCGTAAAATTGAGTTTTGATGACCAAGATGCTTTAGAAAATTCTTGGGCAAGAACGTTGCAATCCAATGGTTTCCACGAGGTGATGAACAATTCACTTCGTTCTGTAAAAGATGAAACCGATGCTGTGAAATTACTGAATCCTTTGAGTAATGATTTGGCTTTTATGAGAAAGTCTTTATTAGAAGGACTTTTGGAAAATACAATTTATAATATCAACAGAAAATCATCTGATATTAAGTTTTTCGAATTAGGGAAAATTTATCATAAAAAAGAGAAGTACGAGGAAAGAAAACAGTTGGCTATTCTGACGACAGGTAGGGAAGTTTCTGAGAACTGGCGACAGCCAAAAAGCGCGACAGATTTCTACTATCTGAAAGCTTATGTCAAAGTTCTTTTGGAAAAATTAAATCTAGAACTTCACGAATCTGCGTTGGACGATAACCGTTTTTCTGATGCTTTGGAAATCAAATCTGGCGATAAAACCTTGGCGAGATTAGGAAAAGTTGCACCACAATTATTAAAAGATTTCGACATCAGCCAAGAAGTGTTTTATGCGGAAATCGAGTTGGAAAACTGCCAGGAATTGAGAACAAAAGAAAATCTCAAATTCATAGATATTCCGAAGTTCAACAAAATAAGAAGAGATTTGGCGTTGTTGGTAGATAAAACTATCAATTATTCAGAATTGTATCAATTAGCGAAGAAAAACAAATCGCCTTTCTTGAAAAACATCAACCTGTTCGATGTTTATGAAGGGAAAAATCTTCCAGAAGGTAAAAAATCCTACGCCATGAGTTTCGAACTCCTGAATGAGGAAAAAACATTAGAAGATAAGGATATAACAGAGGTTATGAATTCTCTTATAAAATCCTTTCAGAAAGAGTTCAGTGCTGAATTGAGATAACAAAAAAATGCCGCTTATATATTTTAAGCGGCATTTTATTTATGTTTAGATTTAAAATCGGCAAGAATCAATTTAATATTTTGAAATGTTGAAGGTAGAATTTGCGATTCGATTTCTACATCATTTTTCCAACCAACTTCATTAATGCCTTCCTCTATTTGTGGTTTCGGCGTTTCATTTCCTGCGTAAAACATCTCAAACCAATAAGTTGTTTTAAGAATTTTTTTGCCATCTCTTTCCGTATAAATATGATAAGTAGAATTGATAAAATCCTTCAGTTCGAGATTGAAAATGCCACATTCTTCTTCTACTTCGCGTACTGCTGCCACTTCTCTGGATTCGCCTTTTTCAATTTTACCTTTGGGCAAATCCCACTTTCCTAATCGATGGATAAAGAGAATTTTATTTTCAGGATTGATGACAACGCCACCGGCAGCTTCTATATTTTTGAAGTAATTTCTGAAATCGGCCCAGAGTTCTTCTACATTATTATGATAAATATTAAGGCCTTGCGACGCTGTATTTTCTAACAAGTCAATAGCAAAGTCAAAACTATGCGACCCATCGTAATTCAGTGTTTTAGGACTATCTTGAGGCTCAGAACTCAAAATTAATCTTTTCTCATTGATAAAAACTTTATACATTTGTAAGGCTATTAATATTAATACAAAAATATAAAAATGAATTTAGAAGGACGAAAAATTGTTGTAAATAAATCTTCATCAGAATTGGCGGGAATGCTTAAAAATCCTGAGGATTACAAAGATTTGATGCCAGAAGGTCTGCAAAGTTTCGAAGCTAGAGAAAACGGTTTCAAATTCGGGTTGAAGGGTATGCCGGAAATTGCTTTGAAAATTGATAATGTTTCTGATAAAGAAGTAGTTCTGAAATCTGCAAGCTCAAGTTTGGATTTCGCTTTGACAGGCACAATGAATCCTCTTAACGAAAATCAAACAGAAGTTCAGTTATTATTCGAAGGGAAATTCAATCCGTTTATCAAAATGATGGTAGAAAAACCACTTCAAAATTTTATCAATTCTTTGACGGATAAAATCGAGCAACTTTAATTTAACAAGTCAAACCAGAAGAATGGTCGTACAAACTTCCAGTTGCGGATGATAAAACATTATTGAGATTCTGTAATCTCAAAACACCCATAAAAGCAAAAACCAAAGCTTCTTTATATTCAATAATTTCCTTTTTTGGAATCTGGATTTCGGTTTTGGTCTTTGCTTTTATCTTTTCAATAAGATAACTATTGTAAGTTCCACCTCCTGTAATGAAAATGTTTTTTACATCAAATTCATCCAATATTTTAGCAATTTGAACAGCAGAATGTTCTGTGAAGCTTGCCAAAAGGTCTTCTGTTTTTTGAGTTTTTATTAATGGTAAAACTTCTTCGTTAATCCATTCTATTCCCAAAGATTTTGGTGCTTTTTCCTGATAGAATTTGAGTTGATTTAATTGATCGAGAAGTTCATAATCAATTAATCCAGTTCTTGCCAGATCTCCATTGTTGTCAAATTTTTTCCCGAGTTTCAAAGCCAAATCATTCAGAATAATATTGACGGGACAAATATCGAAAGCTAACCTTTTTCCATTTCGTTTCAAAGAAATATTAGAAAATCCTCCAAGATTAAGACAAGCATCAAATTCCGAAAACAACAGTTCATCACCAATTGGAACCAAAGGCGCTCCATTTCCTCCCAGAATCACATCTTGACTTCGGAAATCATAGACAACCGTTTTATTGGTTTCTGATTTAATTGCTCTTCCATCTCCAATTTGTAAAGTGAATCTGTTTTTTGGTTGATGAAAAACCGTGTGACCGTGTGAAGCGATCAAATCAAGATTGATGATTTTATGTTTTGAAATGAATTCTGAAGTTTTTTCTCCAAGATAAAATCCATAATCAACATTCAATTTTAGAACTTCCTCGCTGGAGAGATTCACTGCATTTCTCAAAGATTGTTCCCAATCAGAAGAATAGGGAATTGTCTCAGATTTAAGAATCTGAAAGTCCCAGTTATTTTTGGTTTTGATGAATTTTGAATAGCAAATATCCAGACCATCCAAACTAGTTCCGGACATAAGACCGATGGCGAAAAAAATCTGGTTTTCCAATTTGACCGAATTTAGCAAGCATCAAAGCTAAGCTATTTTATTGACTTGTGGCTGGTAGTTTTGCAGAATTAAAGCTTCCGGAATTGTTGAAAAACGTGTACTCTGAGAAGTCATCTTTCGCAACCATCCCGTGAGATCCAACTAAAATATTACCATCTTTATCAGAAACAAAAACAGTATCCTTGGTATACATCGTATGTTTGTTTTGATCCCAGTTAATGGTTTCTGTTACAAAAGTCTGACCCTCGGTTGTAATGATTTTCACTCGTCCTTTTGCGAAATAGAAATTCTTTTTGATATCGTTTCGGGCATATTTTGCCCAAATTTTGCCAGGCTGTTTTGACTTTTTATCAAAAAATTCCAGATACATTCCTTTTTTTGCTTCCACATAAGGAGAATCTATCAGTTCATATTTTTCTATGAGTGGAGCTTTGAAACGTACTTTGATCTGCCCGGAATCTTTCTGTAGAATAGCACCATTATGTATAACCTGAGATGCAAAATTGGTTTTCTTATTCTTATTGATTTTCGTAAGATCCTCTTCACAAGACTGAATAAGAAAAAACATCAGCAACAAAATGAATCGTTGTGATGTTTTAAGGTTAAATATTTTTGAATAATAATCCTTCATAGATTATCAGTGTACTTTCATTAGTTGTATAGGCGCTTCGCAAACCACTTGTCTGCAAAGTTGATCCCAATCCTCAAATTTATGAAATTTTGTCGAATTAAATTGTTGTCCAAAGTTCCTCTTTTTCCAAGTTCTACACCTAGGTCAATACTGTTCATACGGTTAATCTGGCTCTTTTGGAAAGGAAGTGTAACGCCCGCTGTAACTGCAAACTTGTTGATGCTGCTTCCATTGATCTTAAGATTGCCCTTTTCATAATAAGCACCATAACGGTAAATCACTCTTGAGAAATAAGAACGGAAATCATTAAAATTTGGAAGAATCCAACCTCCTACGGAATATCTGTAAGTATCCTGGTATGATAAAGTCTGACCAAGGAAATTAAAATTCTCTCCTTTTTTAAAATCCACCTGCGTACCGAAAAACCATTTGGTGTCTTTTCCGTAGCCTAAACCAAGTGAAGCTTCCTGAGGAAGGAACTTTTTATCTGTGGTTTCTCTTTGGTCTATGATAGTTTCGTAGCCTTTTGTTTCGCCTAGTAAATAGTAGTATGTACTGTTTGTGTAAACATTTTTCATACTGCCAGTGTTACCAAAAGTATATGTAGCACCAACAGTTATTTTTTTGTCATTAGCTAATTTTTTTTGATAAGTAGATCCCAGTGTAAAATTGAATGACTTGATTCTGTAGCTGTTAGAATAACCACTGATTAGTTCCGCTCCAGTTAAAGAAACTTCTTCGATGTCATAAAGCTTTCCGAAATGAAAATTTGATCTAAGACCTATCCCTATTTCTGGACTCACTTGGTAAGAAACTGCCGCCTGAACCGTATTCAGCGTTCCTTCCCCGTGGAAGTGATGTGCTTCTGTAACAGCAGCATCCTCATCCAGTGTTCCAGATGTAAGAATGTTATAAGTTTTTGAACTGTATGGCTGGAAACCCATCCCGAATTTCACCTTTCTGGAAATAGGAAAAGCTATCGATATATTAGATAGATATGTCGAATGTTTGTTCGATTTTATATTATTAAAGTCAGATCTGTAATAATTATTTTCGTTGGTTCCTTCTACTTTCAGAGTGGTAAGTTCCAAGTTGGTATTTGCCGCTGGGTTTCGGAAATTAAAATTATTATTAAAGTCCCAAATGTAAGCCGTGGAAATGCCTCCCATTGAACTAATATCGACTGTGTTATCATATTTTACATCTCCAATTCCATAAGCTCCGTATGGCGAATTACCGATACTTTGAGCGTTCAGGAAATATCCTGCTACCAATGATGATAAAACAAAAACTCTCTTCATCCTTTAAAATTTCAATGCGCAAATATCTTAATTAATAATGAATTGCAAAAATATATTTGGGTTAAAGTTTGTTAAGTACCTTCGATAGATTAATGTTATTTTCCGATAGTTGGTAAAGATTGTTAGATTACTTCATTTTTTAACAGATTTGGCGAAAAACTTCTGACATCTGGCACCCGACTTCTAACGAAAATATTATCTTTGCTCGTATGAAATGGGAACAGGTTATCGGTCAGCAAACTATAAAGAATCTACTAAAAGATAGTATTAAGGATTCTAGAGTAGGGCACGCGCAGCTTTTCGTAGGAGAAGAAGGTTTTGGTGTTTTGCCTTTGGCTTTGGCAATGGCTCAGGAGATTTTTGAAAAAGAAAATCCAGCTTCTGTTCATAAGGTTGAGAATCTTAACCATCTCGATCTGCATTTCAGTTTTCCGGTTTTTACAGAAAATAAAAACTCTCTTAGCAAAAGACTTTTTGATCAATGGAGAGAATTTATTTTAGAAAATCCCTATTCATCTTTTGATGATTGGACTAGTTTTTTAGAATCGGAAAATAAACAATTCTTTATTTCTGCAGATGAGGCGGAAGATATTGGCCAGCGGTTTAATCTCAAAAGTTTTGAAGGTGGGAGCAAAATTCTGATTGTTTGGCGAGCTGACAAAATGAATGACGCTGCAGCCAACAAAATCCTGAAATTTTTAGAAGAGCCTCCGAAAAATACCTTCATTATTCTATGTGCACCATCTACCAACGATATTTTACCAACGATATTATCCAGATGTCAGATTGTTAATGTTCCGAGAATTAGTGATGAAGATATTTTGGACCAACTCAAAGCTCATCATTCTGCCCGAGAAATTGCATACCAATCCCAAGGAAACTGGAATCTCGCACAATCATTAGCAGAAAATAACGCGGGCGCTTCAGAATTCGAGACCTTATTTATCCAATGGGTTAGGAATGCTTTTCAGGCCAAGAAGAAACCCGAAGTTCTTCGCGATATTGTAAAGTGGGCACGTCAAATCTCCGAATGGAATCGCGAAAAACAAATGAAATTTCTTAATTATTGTATAGAAATCTTCCGATTAGCGATGCTTCAGAATTACGGAAATGATAATCTCGTATATAAAAAACTTTCTGAAGGTAATTTCAATTGGCAGTCGTTTTCTAAATTCATTCACGGAGCTAACATTGTTTCCATTGTAGAGGAAATTACAGACGCTTCTTATCATATTTCCAGAAATGCCAATTCTAAAATTGTACTCACCGATATGGGGATTAAATTGACACGCTACATTCACAAATCAGCAAATTAAAATAATTTGGGCGCCTCTATCCGCCCTCCGTTCCCGCTTTTTTTCTCCGCTAGACTTCGCAAAAAGAGCTCCACTCAGGTCGGGGCGCGCTTCCCAATGATCTATATTTTACAATAAAAAGATCTTTTGATGTTATAGATAGATTCAATTTAATTTTAATAAAAAATAAATCAAACAAATGTTTGATTGAATGCTGTTTTTGATTTAACTTTGTCCCGTCAAAAATTAATTATGCCAACAAAAGAAGAACATATTATGATGGTTGCGGAGAAACTCTTCGCTGCCAATGGTTATAATGGGACTTCTGTGAGAGATATTGCAGCGAAGGCCAAGGTCAATGTTTCTATGATTTCTTATTATTTCGGTTCGAAGGAAAATTTGATGGAGGAGCTTTTTAAATGGAGAATGGAAGAAGGACTCAACTTCGCTAAGAATATATTGGAAAATAATGAACTGAACGAAATCCAGAAACTTGAAAGTTTTGTAGATAATTTTGTGAGCCGCGTTCAGAGGCTCAGAGATTTTTTTCTTCTGGTACATACTCAGCAGGTTATTAGCCATAATAAAAGCATTCAGAATTTCTTGAAGGATTACAAAATCAACTACATAGAAATCAATCAAAAGATTATTGAACAAGGTCTGGAAACAGGGATTTTTACAAAAAAACCTTCTTATCATCTTTTACAATGTACCATTTCCGGAACTATTTTCAATGCGATGCACGGGATGAAGATGTACAAAGAATATCTTAAGAAACAGAAATCTGATTTTGACGAGAAACATTTCGAGAATCAATATTTCCAAGAAGCATCTGACCACGTAAAAACGATTGTCAGAGGTCTGGTTGGTTATCAAGGTTAATAATTACACAACTATAACAATAATTACTAAAGTGAATAAATTTTATGCAACAGTGTTCTTAATAATGGCTTTTGCCTCAGTTTCCGCACAGGAAAAAAGAGTGCTAAGTCTGGAAGAAGCTGTGAAATTAGGAATAGCGAATAGCAAAAATCTAAAAATAGACCAAGCTAAAATAGAGGAATCAACGGCTAATCTATTGGCAGCGAAAAACAGACAGTTGCCAGAACTGACGGTGTCCGGAAGTTATTTGTATTTGCCTTTTGAACCCAATGTAGATTTGAAAATCCCAGGAATGTCTGGAGGTGGACCAAAAGTGAGTAATGTGCTTTATGGCTCTGCGAATCTATCGGTTCCCATCTATTCTGGAGGAAGAATCAAGTACGGCATCAAGTCTGCGGAATATCTTGTTGAAGCTTCGAAACTAACTACTGAAAACGACAAGAACGCGATTGCATATAACATTTCGCAAGCTTACAATAACCTTTTTAAGGCAAATGAAGTGGTGAAATTGTTGAAGGAAAACTTGGCGTCTTCACAGAAAAGAGACCAATCTTTCTCCAAATTAGAAAACAATGGCGTGATTGCAAGAAATGACCGTTTGAAAGCACAGCTTCAGACTTCTAACATCGAATTACAATTGATGGAAGCAGAGAACAATTACAACATTGCCAATATCAATATGGATTTGCTACTTGGACTTCCGGACAATACAGTAATCGAGGTTGATTCTAGTTATATTGGAGCAGATGACCTTGGGAAACCGGATGATTATTACTTGAATTTAGCCAGAGAAAACAGAAATGATTTGAAAGCGATAGACTATCAAAGAAAAGCAGCGGCGCTTGGAACCAAATCTGCAAAAGCAGAAAACCTTCCTTCGTTAGCTTTCACAGGTGGTTACGTTGCAGCGGATATTCCTAAACTTTTGACAATCACAAATGCCGTGAACGTGGGTGTTGGAATTCAATATAATCTTTCTAATATCTGGAAAAAGAATTCTAGTTATGTTCAATCGAAAGCCAAAGAACAGGAATTGGCAGCAGCGAATGATTTACTCAATGATAACGTAACATTAGAAGTAAAACGTGATTATCAGAATGACTTGTATGCACACAAGAAAATCGATGTCTATAAAAGAGCATTGGAGCAGGCGGAAGAAAATTACAGAATCACGCTTAATAAATATAACAATGGTTTAGAAACCATTACCAATCTTTTGGATGCTGATACTGCGAGAATCACAGCAAACGTTAATGTTGTTACTTCCAAAGCAGACGCTGCGCTGGCTCACAAAAAATTATTACAAACTACTGGAATTATCAATAACTAATTATATATAAACTATAAATAAAATGGCACAAGACAATATAAAATTCGAACAAGGAGAAATCCCTGTTAAAAAGAAAAAAAGCCCTGTATTCTACGTTGTAGTTGCGGTTGCGGTTTTAGGAGCAGCTTTCTTTGGTGTTAAAGAATACCAATATAGTCAGACTCACGAAGAAACTGATGATGCTCAAATCGCGGCAGATGTAAGCCCAGTGATTTCTAAAATCTCTGGTTATATCTCAGAAGTTAAAGTTAAAGACAATCAATTTGTTAAAAAAGGAGATACATTAATTATCCTCGATAACAGAGATCAATCTATGGCTTTATCTCAGGCAGAAGCAGCTTTGGGAACAGCTCAGAGTAACGTTTCTTCAGCTCAGGCTGGTTCAGAAGCTGCAAAATCAGGAATTGGTAATTCCAGAGCGGCTGTTCAGACTGCTACTGCACAAATCGAAGCAGCGAAAGTAAACGTTTGGAGAACAGAGCAGGATATGAAAAGATATTCTGAATTGGTAAAAGACCATTCTATCACTCAACAACAATATGAGCAAGCAGTTGCTGCTTATCAAACAGCTCAAAAACAATTACAAGTTTTAGCTGACCAGAAGAATCAAGCGAGTGTTCAGACAGGTGTTGTAACTTCACAATCCAATGCTACTTATCAAAATATAGGCGTTGCCAATTCTCAATTGAAGCAAAGACAAGTAGATGTAGAAAATGCAAAATTGAATCTTTCCTATACTGTGATTACAGCTAAAGAAGATGGTTATGTTTCTAAAATCCCTGTGCAGGTAGGTCAGTTTATCCAAGCTGGTTCACAATTGTTCAGTATTGTGTTGAGTAACCAAAAATGGGTTGTTGCGAATTATAAAGAAACTCAGGTTGAGAAAATGGTTGAAGGTCAAAAAGTAGAAATCGAGATTGATGCTTATCCGGGACAGAAATTCCAAGGAACAATCAGTTCATTCTCTCCTGCTACAGGTTCTGCGTTCGCATTGCTTCCTCCGGATAACGCTAGTGGTAACTTCGTAAAAGTAGTTCAGAGATTGCCTATCAAGATTACTTTTGACAACCTTAATGAAGATATTATGAAGAAACTTCGCGTAGGAATGAACGTTCAAACTGTAGTTTCATTAAAATAAAAATAAGGAAGCTGGAAGTCGGAAGCATGAAGTTTTAAAACCTCCATCCTCCAACTTCCATATCCCAAATCAGAAATTATGCAAGACGATTCATTAGTAGAATATGGATTCCGCAGGGTAATTGTTACCATTACCGCTATCGTTTGTGCGCTTCTGGAAATTGTGGATTCCACGATTGTGAATGTAGCACTGAACGAAATGAAAGGTAATCTGGGAGCAACGTTGTCCGAAGTAGGCTGGGTAATTACCGCTTACGCCATCGGAAACGTGATTATTGTTCCGATGACGAGCTGGCTGTCTCAGCAATTTGGACGCCGAAATTACTTTGCTGCATCCATCATTATATTCACAGTTTTCTCTTTTCTCTGCGGTAATGCGACCAACATTTGGGAACTCGTATTCTTCAGATTGATGCAAGGGATTGGTGGTGGAGCACTTTTGGTAACTTCACAAACCATTATTACAGAATCTTACCCTGTAGAAAAGAGAAGTATGGCTCAGGCTATCTATGGTTTGGGTGTTATTATTGGTCCAACTTTGGGGCCGCCGTTGGGTGGTTACATTGTAGATAACTACAGCTGGCCGTTTATTTTTTACATCAATATTCCGTTGGGGATTATCGCTACATTACTGACTTTGCAGTTTGTCAAAAGTCCGCGTTATGCAGAAAAAAGGTCAGCATCCGATGTCGATTGGCTCGGGATTGCGCTGTTGGCAGCGTTTGTAGGATCTTTACAATATATTTTGGAAAGAGGTCACGAAGACGATTGGTTTGACAGCAAAGCGATTGTTGTATTGACAATTACAGCCGTTGTAGGATTTTTATTATTCATCTGGCGAGAACTCACCTTCAAATATCCTATTGTGGAACTTCGGGTTCTCAAAAATGGTAATTTGAGGATTGGTACGGTGATGTCCTTTATTTTAGGCTTTGGTTTGTATGGATCTACGTTTATTGTTCCGCTTTATACGCAAAGTATATTAGGGTGGACGGCGTTACAATCCGGAGCATTGATGATTCCTGCTGCGTTGACCACTGCTTTTATGATGCCAATCATAGGTAAACTTTTGACCAAAGGTGTTAAGCAACAGTTGTTGGTAGCATTAGGATTATTAATATTCTTCATTTATAGTTTCTGGGGTTACAAAATCATCACGCCGGACACCGGGAAAGATGCTTTCTTCTGGATGCTGATTGTGAGAGGTATGGGACTCGGGTTATTATTCATCCCGATTACATCACTTTCATTGAGTACATTGAAAGGACCTGAGATTGGACAAGGTGCAGCATTCACCGGGATGATGCGTCAGTTGGGTGGTTCATTTGGTATCGCAGCAATTACAACGTTCATTTCCAATAGAAGTCAACTTTACAGAAGTAATCTTGTCGCGCATTTGGATGTTAACGATTTAGATGTTCAACAACGTATCGCAGGACTCAAAGCCAGCTTTATGGCAAAAGGGATGTCAGCGGACAAAGCACTTCAATCAGCTTATAAAATCCTTGATTATGGCGTAACAAAACAGGCAACAGTATTATCATATATGGATGTTTTTCTCTATTTGGGATTGATGTTCCTGATATGTATTCCGTTCGTATTGTTCGTGAGAGAACGAAAAGGCAAAGGCGAGAAAATCGACCTAAGCTCAGTACATTAATATTTATTTTATAGTTATTTGTGGAAACTCAGAACCTTCAATGGTTTTGAGTTTTTTTTGGCATCGATTTTATTGTTTACTGCTTAACAATCCACTAAAAATCAAACTTATGCCGCCATTGTTATCCCAAATAATTCATTTGTTTCTCATTGCCATTCCAGTGGCGTGTATTGCCTGGACGGTCACACACGAAGAAATATTTCGCGAGCCTAGAGAATATTGTCAGAAAATATGTACCAATACACCATCTGTCGCAAAAAGAAAATTCTTTTACCTTTTCACTTGTGAATATTGCTTCAGTCATTATATCAGTATCCTCTTTTTGATGATAACCGATTTCCAGCTCTTGTATGATGGATGGCGTGGCTATTTATTGGCGTTTTTTTCAATTGTGTGGATTGCCAATTGGTATATGAGCCTGTTCGGTTACCTGAGACAAAGCTTGAAAGTAGAGAAAATTGAGGCAAAGATGAAGGACAAAGATCTGAAAGAGATGGAAAATATGGATTAAGCTATCTAGCCATCACTAGTGTGGTAATGGTTGCATTCTCATTTTGCAAATCTTGGTACTGGAAAACTATTTGAATTCTAATTCTGCATTTGGTAATAAATTCTTCATTCTCTCTTGTTCTGACTTATCAAAATTATTTCCGTTTAACCAAAACGTTTTTACCTGAGTTAACTTTTCAAATCCTTGTGGCATCTTTGATAATCCTGATGACGGCAGTCCAATTCTTTTTAAACTTTTAATTTTTGAGATTATTTCGAAAGTTTCAGTCCAATTAAAATCTTTTAATGAAACAAGTCCTAATTGTTCCAAATTGGATAGTTGCGAGATACTGACTGGAACAGTTTTCAAAGGGTTAACGCCAATTGAAAGCCTATTAAGCTTTTTTAGATTTGAAATTTCTGTAGGTATTTCAGCGATTTTGTTTCCTTCTATCTCTAATTCTTTTAGGTTGGTCAATTGCCAAATTGGTTTTAAATTTCCTGTTTCCAGTTTGTTATTCCTCAATGATAATTTCTCAAGATTTTGTAATAGTGATAATTCATTTGGTAAAGACTTTATTCTATTACCTTCAAGATTTAAAACTTTTAGATTTGTTAAGTTCATAATTTGTGGAGAGATATTTTCAACTTTACTATACCACATAATTACATATTTAAGATTTTTCAGTTTTGATAAATCGGTTGGAAAATCAACTAAATTATTGTAACTTAAATCAATTGATTCTAATCTCGGTAAATCAAATTCATTGAGATTTAGATTCGATATTTTATTAGCAAATAGTCTTATATATACAAGATTAAGATTTAAAATACTTTTAGGAATTTCTGTAAAATTGTTATCATCCAACCAAATTTCTTTGAGATTTTTAAGTTCTGCAATATTATTTGGTAAATCTGAAAGATTGTTTTCTTGGAGATAAATCGTTTTAAGTTTTTTGTTGTTTTTGAGAATTGAAAAAGATTGAACTAAATCTAAACCAGGATTATTTCTCAAATCGATTTCTTCTAGATTAATATAAGCAGAAATTTCCTCTGGTAGGATATTTAGATTTTTATCTGATAAATCTAGATTTTTAACTTTTTTAGGATTTTTATTAGCTTCTTCCAAAGAATTGAAATCTTGTGATATAACTGATATATTAATTAAGAAAAAAAATAATAGAATTACTTTCATTTAATTTTAAGTTTAAAATGGTTATTAATCAGTATTGATAATGTGTGGGAAAGCCATACTTTTGTTTTGTCATAATGTAAAAATACAGTGAATAATCTAAACGAAAAAGAGAAAATGCTCTCTGGCAAATTATATGATGCAGGTGATGCAACTTTGGTAGAGGAAAGACAAAGGAGCAAAGATTTGTGCTTCCGATACAATCAGATTCAGCCTTCTAAAATGAAGGAGAGAAAAGGCATCATCAAAACACTTTTTGGCAAAACTGAGAAGATGTTCCTGATAGAGCAACCATTCTATTGCGATTATGGTTATCACATAGAAATCGGAGAAAACTTCTATACCAACGTGAATGTTGTGATTCTCGACTGTGCCAAAGTGACTTTTGGAGATAATGTTTTCATCGCCCCAAACTGTGGATTCTATACCGTTAATCATCCTCTTGATGCAGAAACCAGAAACAAAGGTTTAGAATATGCGCTTCCAATTACAGTTGGTAATAACGTTTGGATTGGTGCTGGTTGCAGCATTCTTCCGGGCGTTACAATTGGCGATAATGCAGTCATCGGCGCTGGCAGTGTGGTGGTCAAAGATATTCCTGCTAATGTTTTAGCCGTGGGAAATCCTTGTAAAGTCATCAAAGAAATTTAGAAAATCAACCACAAAAGTCACAAAAGTTTTACAATTAAAAAATAAAATCTAAGATTTTAAAAACTTAATGTCCTTTTTATAGTTTCAAAATTAATTTAAAAAAACTTAAGTGTTTCTTTTTGTGTATTTTGTGGTTTTAAGTTTTATCCAATCAAATCCAAAAACTGCTGTTCATCCAGAATAGTAATCGTTCCAATGTCCTGTGCTTTTTTTAGTTTGCTTCCCGCTTTTTCACCCACAACTAAATAGTTAAGGTTTTTAGAAACGGCAGATATGTTTTTTCCGTTATGTTTTTCCACCATTTCTTCCGCTTGTTCTCTTGTGAAAAGCGATAATTTTCCAGTGAAAAGGAACGTTTTTCCTTCCAAAACATTAGACAAAACTTCATTCGTATTTTCGCCTTTTTCCAACTGAACGCCATAAGATTTCAAACGTTCAATCATCAGGATATTTTCGGGATTCTGAAAAAAGTCTGTGATGCTGACTGCGATTTTCATTCCGATATCTTCAACCTGACAAAGTTCTTCTGCGGTTGCATTTTTCAATTCGTCAATAGATGAAAAATTCTTGACTAACTTCTTAGCGACTGTTTCCCCAACGTGTTTGATGCCAATTCCGAACAATACTTTTTCATACGGAACTTCTTTGGATTTTTCAATTCCATCCAAAATATTCTGAGCCGATTTTTCAGCCATTCTTTCGAGTGGAAGAAGCTGTTCTTTTGTCAAAGTATAAAAATCAGCAGGATTTTCAATGAGTTTTTCTTTGTAAAGTTGTTCGATAGTTTCTCCACCAAGATTCTCAATATTCAACGCTTTTCTGGAAACATAATGAATCATCCTTCCCACAACTTGTGGCGGACAATGCAATTCATTTGGACAAAAATGAATCGCTTGGTCTTCGATTTTTACCAGTTCGGTTCCACATTCAGGACAATTTTTGATGTATTCGATTGGTGTTTGCAAAAGCGTTCGTTTCTCAGTGTTCACGCCAACAATCTTCGGAATAATCTCGCCACCTTTTTCTACGTAAACAAAATCGTGCTCGTGCAAATCCAATTTTTTGATAATATCTTCATTATGAAGAGAAGCTCTTTTTACGGTTGTTCCTGCCAACAAAACTGGTTTCAGATTGGCAACAGGCGTTATCGCTCCGGTTCTTCCGACTTGGTAAGAAACACTTAAAAGCTCCGTTTCCACTTTTTCTGCCTTGAATTTGTAAGCCATTGCCCAACGTGGCGATTTGGCTGTAAAACCCAACTGTCTTTGTTGTTTCAATGAATTAACTTTCAAAACAATTCCGTCAATTTCGAAAGGTAATTTGTGTCTTTCCGTATCCCAAAACGTGATGAATTCTTTTACTTCATCCAATGTTTTACATAACTTCGCTTGGTCTTCTGAAACTCGGAAACCCCAATTTTTGGCTTTCGCCAAGATTTCCCAATGCGTATCTGCAGGGAATTCATCCGAAATATATTGATACAAAACTGCCGAAAGTCCACGTTTTCTTACCTCTCCAGAATCTTGCATTTTCAAACTTCCGCTGGCAGTATTTCTAGGATTCATAAACAAATCCAAACCTTCTTCCTCACGGATTTTATTGATTTTATCAAAGTTTTTTCTTGTTAGATAAATTTCGCCTCGGATAAAAAATCGATTCGGAAAATCGCCTTTCAAAGTCAAAGGGATATCGGAAATTGTTCTCACATTATTAGTGATTTCATCGCCCTGAAAACCATCGCCACGTGTTACAGCCTGAGATAATTTTCCATTTTCATACAGAATGGAAATCGAAGCACCGTCATATTTTAATTCAGCAACAAATTCAACCGGTTCATCAATGGTTTTGATGATCCGTTTTTCCCAATCTTCAAGGTCATCAAAATCATAAGAATTGTCCAAAGAATACATCCTGTACTGATGTTGAACGGTTGGAAAATTCTTCGTGATTCCACCTCCAACACGCAAAGTCGGAGAATTGGCATCAAAAAATTCCGGATGCGCCGTTTCCAACTCTTGGAGTTCTTTCAATTTCTCATCAAATTCAAAATCAGAAATCGTATTATTATCAAGAACATAATAATTGTAATTATGCTGATGAAGTTCTTCTCTCAGAGATTCTATCTTTTGCTGAATGTTTTCGGACATTGTGGGAATTATTTAACGCAAAAATAACCAAAACAAGGAGAACGACTAAAAATAAAATGAGTAATTTGGCTCTTCATAAAAATAAAACCAAATAGTCTCATTGATTTGAAATTCTTTGTGCTTTGCTAAGTTTTACGCATTTGTAAAACTTAAAAGAGTTTAAATAATCAAAAAAATCTTTGCGGACTGTGGGTTGAAATTTATTCAATATAAAAAAATGAAGAAAATATTTTGTAGTTTAACCTTTGTTACGGCTATGTTTATCAACGCTCAAACTCAGATTATTGCCCATCGTGGTTTTTGGAATACACAGCCGAAAACGTCTGAAAACTCTATCAATGCTTTAGAAAATGCTCAGAGATTAAAAATCTACGGATCCGAATTCGATGTGAGGATGACGAAAGATGGGAAATTGGTTATCAATCACGATGAACATCACGGTAAAATGATTATTGAAGAAACCGATTTCAGGGATCTGAGGAAATTAAAGCTTTCGAATGGTGAAAAGTTACCGACTTTAAAAGATTATTTGAGACAAGGAAAGAAAGATCCGTCTTTAATGATGATCATCGAAATTAAGCCCGTGAAATCACAGCAAAAGGAAAACGAGATTGTGGCAAAAACAATCAGGATGGTGCAAGATATGAAGCTTGACTCCCAAAGCGAATTCATTTCCTTTAGCTTGAATGTTTGTAAAGAAATTAAAAAAGTTGAACCAAAATTCAAAGTACAATATCTTAATGGAGAATTGTCTCCTCATCAAATCAAAAATGAAGGTTTGGACGGATTGGATTATCATTACAGTGTGTTCCAGAAAAATCCGGCTTGGATCCAAGAAGCAAAAGCTTTAGGACTAATCACCAATTCCTGGACGGTAAATGATGTAAAAATTTATAACGAATTAAAATCTCAGGGAATCGGATTTATTACAACCAATATTCCAGATCAACTGAAAGGGAAGTAATTTAATTACAAATATTCTAAATATAAATCTGTCTTGCTTGGGGCAGATTTTTTTTGTCTAAATAAATGAAATTTTAAACAATTAAATGTTTGTGGTGGTGTGGTATCTTTATTTTATCGGGAAAAGACAATAAAGTTAGATAAATTAAGTCACGAATTAACATTAAAAATCATTCATGTTTTTAACCAACTGTTTATTAAAAGTTTATGTGTTGTTGTTAATTATAAATTAATATGTTATTTAAAAATTCTTTAAAATATGTTAAAATCGTGTTAAAGCTATGCTTGTTATAGCGATATAATTTTGCGCAAACAAAAAAATGTATGCGTAAAGAGACTCAAAAACTGCTTCTATTATCCATTCTCGGATTGGTTAGCGTCCAAATGGCGGCTCAACAGCAGGTGAAAAAAGACACGGTGAAAACCATTGATGAAGTTGTGGTAACGGCTTTAGGAATTAAAAGACAGAATAAAGCTTTGGGATATTCTACCGAAACCATCAATTCCGAACAGCTTTTGAGAACCCAGAATAACCACTGGACAGGCGCTTTGGAAGGGAAAGTTGCCGGATTAAAAATTCAGACTGCAGGTGCAGGTCCATTAGCAACTCCAAGAATTACGTTAAGAGGAGATGTTTCGATGAATGGTTTTGATGACCAGGCTTTGATCGTTTTAGACGGAGTTCCGATGAATTCCAGAACGATTGGAACAGGAACACCTGCTTATGGTGCAGGCTCTGGAGGTGATGTACCAATTGATTACGGAAATGACCTGAACAGTATAAATCCTGATGATATTGAAAGCATTACGGTTCTGAAAGGACCGACAGCTGCTGCATTATACGGTTCCAGAGGAGCTAAGGGGGCAATCATGATTACTACGAAGTCAGGGAAGACTAAACAGGGCAGAATTCAGGTGTCTTTGAACTCTTACACAAGTTTCGATTCTGTATTAAAACGGCCGGACTATCAGTATGAATATGGGCAGGGAACAATGCAGAAAAACCAGCAGGGAGAATATTTTTATTCTTACCAAGCTTCAGCTGACGGGGTAAATACAGGTTCTACAAGCAGTGCTTTCGGCCCAAGATTTAATGGACAGAGCTATTTTCAATATGATCCTACAGTTCAGGGGCAGAGCAAAGAAAGACAGGCGTGGAGACCTTATACAAATAATATCAAAGATTTTTGGGAAGTTGGAACAACATACTCCAATAATCTTTCAATAGAAAGCTCAAATGATAAGACTGCTTTCAGAACATCACTTTCTTATCTTAATAATGAGTGGATGATGCCTAATACAGGACTTGACCGATGGAGTGCAGCAGTATCAGTAGATCATAAAATCAATGAGAAGCTTAAAACAAATGTAAAATTATCGTATAATCAGACGAAGAGTGATAATCTTCCTGCAACAGGGTATAATAACCAGTCTATTTCTTACTTTATGATTTTCCAGAATCCAAATGTAGATTTAGCATGGTATAAGCCCATCTGGAAAACGGGGCAGGAGCAGGTGGACCAGATTCATCCGTTCAGCTCATATATTGATAATCCGTACCTGATTGCTTATGAAATGACCAATAGTCTGAACAAGAAAAACATCACCGGAAATATCAGTTTAAACTATCAAATAAATAAACATTTTGATGTACTATTGAGATCCGGAATGATTTGGAATGATGAAATACGTACCCAAAGAAGACCGTGGAGTTCGGCCAATTACCTACGAGGGTATTATCGCGAACAATATGTAAACGGACTGAATTTCAATAATGATCTCATGATCAACTATAAAAATACATTCGGAGCGATTAATTTTTCAGCAACTTTGGGAGGAGGTTCACAATATGAAGAGCAGGTTACCAAAGATTATTTTGCTTTAGGATTAAAAAAAGCTGGTGTGTATAATCTCACCAATGCCGTGACTCAACGTTTTGATATTCCGACACCTTTTGATAAACAGGTAAATAGTGCATATGGTTTAGCTACTTTTAGCTATCAGGATAAAATCTTTTTAGACGTTACAGCCAGAAACGACTGGAGCAGTACGCTCCCGAAAGCCAATCGTTCTTATTTTTATCCTTCTGTGGCATCATCATTTATTCTTTCAGATATTTTTAATCTTAAAAGCAATAAATTCAATTACTGGAAGCTTAGGGCTTCATGGTCAAAAGTAGGAAATGATACTAATCCTTATCAGCTTCAGAATTATTACAATCCAAGTTTATCGTTTCCGGGGTCAGTTGAATTATCAAGCAAGTTCCTGAATCCTAATCTGAGACCCGAGATGATTACCAATGTTGAAGCAGGAATGGATTTCAGTCTTTTCAGTAACAGATTGAACTATAATATTACACTATATCAGAGTAATTCTGTAGACCAGATAATCAGGAATGTACCTGTTCTATGGGAAACCGGATATTCACAAAGAGTGATAAACTCGGGTGAAATCAGAAACAGAGGGGTAGAAATGATGCTGAATGCTTATCCTGTAAAAAATAAAAATTTCTCATGGAACATTTCTGCAAACTGGTCTCTGAACAGAAACGAAATTCTTTCCTTACCTGAAGAATTTCAGGGAGAGCCTTATGTGATGGGAAGTGTAGGCGGAGCGGTTTATTACAACGCTGTTGTTGGAGGCTCTATTGGTGATATGTATGGTTATGGGCTTATGTACTCGCCGGATGGACAGGTTATTTACGGAGCCGACGGACTTACCGCAAAACCCTCTCAGATGAAAAAGATAGGAAATGCATTTCCGAAATGGAGAGCAGGTCTTCAGAATGAATTCAGATACAAAAATATTACCCTGAGCTTTTCGTTCGACGGTCAGTATAAAGGAGTTGCTTATTCACAATCGCATCATAAGATGTCGGAGCAGGGTAAACTTATGCACACTCTGGAAGGAAGAGACAATCCGGGAGGTTTAATTATTGGGCAAGGTGTTGTTCAGAATGCAGACGGTTCATATTCGCCTAATACGAAAGGGATTTTAGCTTCAACATATTATGGTGATTATTACAGAAGAGCAAACGTAGAAACTAATACTTTCGATACTTCGTTTATTAAATTAAGAGATGCGAGAATCTCTTATTCATTCCCAAGATCAATTACGGAACCTTTAAAAATAACAGATCTTACACTTGCTCTTTTCGGAAAAAATCTTTGGATGTGGACGAAATTTCCATTGTTTGATCCGGAGGTTGCCACATTGGATAATGCTACAATTACTCCCGGAGTAGAGATGGGGCAATTGCCAACCGCAAGGACTGTAGGCTTTCAACTTAATGTAAAATTCTAATTTTTTAAACATGAAAAAATCAATATTTAAATATTTCATTATGGCGGGCTTAGCTTTTACGGCAGCTTCCTGCGACAGAAGCTTTGATGAAATAAATCTTGACGACAGTAAAATCTATGAACCGGAAGTTTCGAGTTTTTTAGCTCCTGTTCAGTATAATATGGCTTCGGTAGGATACTTAAGGGCTAATGATTTTACTTTTGATATCATGCAGGTATCTTTGGATTTTCCTAACGAAGGAAACACCTTGAGCAGATACAATATTACCGAAAATACAGGTGCTGGTTTTTGGAACAATAGCTACAAGTGGATCAAGCAGGTTTATGATATGAGAAAGGCAGCTGTTGAAAGTAATGACAAGAATTATGAAGCAATTGCTTTGATCTTGAACGCATGGATCTATTCTAACCTTACAGATACTTATGGTGATGTGCCTTTTTCTGAAGCGTCCAGACTTGATGAAGGAATTTCCCAGCCAAAGTTTGATCAGCAGAAAAACATTTATATACAATTACTGGATGATCTGAAAAAAGCAAATTCATTATTTGTAACGACAAAACCCCTTACCGGAACGGATCTTTTTTACAATGCCGGAAACGATACAAACGGAATCAGCAACTGGAAAAAATTCGGGAATTCTCTTTCTTTAAGGCTACTTACAAGGATTCTGAAAAGAAACGGGGAAATAAACGTACACGAAAGAATTCAGGAAATTATTAATAATCCTTCTACCTATCCTATTTTTCTGAGTAATGCAGAAAGTGCCAAAGTAAACATCACCGGAGCTGCGCCTCTTATGCCTCCCATTGCAAGACCCCAGGATTTTACAACAGGAAGAGCAGCTTCAGAATTTTTTGTAGAAACACTGAAAGCGAATAACGACCCTCGTATGTCAATGTTTTTTAGTCAGGCTAAAGATCTTGTACCTCCTCAGGCGAATCTCGGATACAAAGGTGCACCTTCAGGATATGCCTACGGAACGGTTTTCAACTATCAGCCATCCAATATGAATCAGAATCTGGCAAAAGGACCTTTGAATATCTTGATTTTACCATACGCAGAAGTTCAGTTTATTCTTTCAGAATTAGCTTTTAAAGGAATAATTTCCGGAAATGCTCAGACTTTTTACGAAAATGGGGTAAAAGCAACCATCGAGCAATGGGGATCAGCCATGCCGGCAAATTATTTTGCAAATCCGAATGTAGCCTACAACGGAACTTTAGAAAGAATAATGCTTCAAAAATATGTGGCTTTATTTTTTGTAGACCAGCAGCAGTGGTTCGAAAAAAGGAGAACAGGTTATCCGGTACTTCCAAATAACGGGGGACTTCTAAACAATGGGATAATGCCTTCAAGGTTAATGTATCCTCCCAATCCCAGAGTTCTGAATACAACAAATTACCAGGCAGCGGTTCAGCAGATGGGTGGTGATAATATTAACATAAAAATGTGGTGGAACCAATAATCTTTAATCTAAAATATAATTATAATGAAATTTAAACTCATCATACCTTCATTGTTTATTTCTGCGATGGCTTTTTCTCAAACATCGGTTTCAGGATACGTTTTTGAAGATATAAATAAAAATCAAAAAAAAAAACCGGGAAAAAGGAATCGAAGGAGTAGCAGTTTCCAACGGTGCACAGGTAGTTTTGACAGATAAAAAAGGAAAATATAGCCTGCCAATTGCGGATGGACAAACAATTTTCGTGATCAAACCATCGGGTTATATGGTTGCTTTAAATCAGAATAATTTACCGCAATATTATTATCAGTATAAGCCGAATGGCTCCCCCACAGATTTTAAATATAAAGGTTCTGCACCAACGGGAACACTCCCAAAGGAATTAAATTTTGCATTGTATAAACAAAACGAAAGCAAAAATTTTGATATTCTGGTTTTTGGTGATCCACAGCCTTACACAGAAAAACAGCTTGACTACTTCAAAAGAGCAATTGTAAACGAAGTAAAATCTTCAAAAAAAAATGCTGTTTTCGGAATCACTTTAGGAGATTTGGTAGGTGATAATTTGAGTTTGCAGAAACCTTATGCAGACGTAATGAAAGAAATAGGTCTTCCGTGGTACAACGTGATGGGAAATCATGATATGAATTACGATGCCAAAGAAGATGCTCTTTCAGACGAAACTTTTGAAGCTAATTTTGGTCCTGCCAACTATTCTTTTAATTACGGAAATGTTCATTTCATTGTCTTAGATGATATTCTTTATCCGGATCCTAGAGACGCTAAGGGCTATTGGGGAGGTTTCCGGGAAGATCAGATGCAGTTTATAGAGAATGATTTAAAATATGTAGATAAAAACAAGTTGGTTGTAGTTTCCTTCCACATTCCATTAGACCATACAAATGAAGATAACTTCAGAAATGCAGACCGCCAGAAATTATTTGATGCATTAACACCATTTAAAAATGCTTTACTGCTTTCTGCGCATACCCATATCCAACAGCAGATTTTCTACGGAAAAGTTCAGGGTTGGAACGGTTCAAAAGATCTTCATGAATACAATGTGGGAACAACTTGTGGCGATTGGTGGTCCGGGACATCGGATGAAATCGGTTTGCCGACTTCCACTATGAGAGATGGTACAGCAAAAGGATATTCTTTTATCAGTTTTAACGATAATCAGTATCAAGTAAGATACAAAACGGCAGGAAAACCTGAAGATTATCAGATTCAGCTGTACGTTCCAAAAGTAATTCCTTTCCCATCCAAAACGTCTGCCAAGATTTTGGCTAATTTCTTTATGGGAAGCAAAAAAGATAAAGTACAATACCGAATCGACAGTGGAAAATGGGAGGAAATGGAATACAGCGAAACCATCGATCCGAACTTCGCCAATGCTGTTTTCAAATGGGACGCTACAGACAAGCTTTTCCCGGGAAGAAGGCCTTCAAATCCTGAACAGTCAAAACACATCTGGATTGGAGGGTTTGGAAATAAACTTTCTTTAGGCAGGCATAAAGTTGAGGTAAAAGCACAGGATATGTACGGAAACGAGTTTACTGCTTCAGAAAATTTCGAAGTGCAGGATCAGATTATTATCCCATAAAATAATTTTCAATTTTTATATATTACTTTCAAAAACCAGCTTATTCGTAGGCTGGTTTTATTTTAAATAGAATTTTTCAATGATTAATTTATGTTAAATCATAACCTATAATATTGCTGTTAAACATTCCTTTGGTAAATTTGTGCCTCGAAATTAAAGAATATGAATTTAAAAGGTAAAAACGCCATCATCACAGGTGGTGGAAGAGGTCTTGGAAGAGCTGTTGCTCAGGCATTAGCGAATGAAGGCGTTAATATAGGGATCACAGGAAGAAACGAAAATTATCTCAAAATAGCAGTTAACGAACTGAAACAAACCGGGGTGAAAGTAGCTTACGCCGTTTTCAGCGTCGATAACGAATTAGAAGTAAAAGCAGGAATCGAATCTCTGGCAAACGAATTAGGCGGAATCGATATTTTGGTTAACAATGCAGGAAGCGGTGATTTTGGAAGCATCGAGGAAATGGCTTCTGATGTTTGGGAACAAGTTATCAAAACCAATCTTTTTGGTGTTTATTACACAGCCAAAGCCGTTTATCCATTTTTGAAAGAAAAAGGACAAGGTGACATCGTGAATGTTGCTTCCACAGCAGGATTGAAAGGTGGACCGAATATGTCTGCATACGCGGCTTCCAAAGCGGCGGTTGTTTCTCTTTCGCAGTCGATGATGGCGGAATGGAGAAAGCAGAATATCCGTGTGATTACATTGACTCCAAGCACTATAGCTTCAGAAATGAGTATTAATGGCGGTTTGACAGATGGTAATCCGGACAAAGTTCTTCAGCCGGAAGATTTTGCAGAATGGGTGAGAGACATCCTGAAAATGAACCGCAGAGCGATGATTGCCAACGCATCAATCTTTTCAACAAACCCATAACAACAGATGTTGTGTCGTTAATGAATATTAACGGTAGATCGAATTATAATATAAAGCGGCAATAATGCCGCTTTTTTTGTTTCATTTTTCCAGATATTTTGGAGTAGCTTTAGAGTCTTTTGCTAACTATTTTTATAATATCATACTAAGCTGAATTCTTTTTCTGGACTCATCTATTTCTGTGACTTTTACCTGAACATGCTGATGTAGCGTCACAACTTCATTTACATCAGATACAAAACCATCCTTTAGTTGGGAAATGTGAACAAGTCCGCTCTCCTTTATTCCAAGATCTACAAAACATCCAAATGCCGTAATATTATTGACAATGCCGGGTAATATCATTCCTGGTGTAAGATCTGAAATCTTTTTGACATTCGGGTCAAATTCAAAAACTTTGGCTGCTTTTCTTGGGTCTAGTCCGGGTTTTTCAAGTTCTTTGAGAATATCTCTAATTCCTAATATTCCGATGTCTTCAGAAGTGTATTTTTCAGGTTTAATTAAACTTATTTTTTCTTTATTAGCAATCAAATCAGTGATTTTTATGCCTAAATCTTTCGCCATTTGTTCTACAATTTTATAAGCTTCCGGGTGAACCGCCGAATTATCCAGAGGATTTTTAGCATTATGAATTCTGACAAATGCAGCAGCCTGCTGATAGGCTTTCTCTCCAAGTCTCGGAACTTTTTTCAGTTGTTTCCGGTCTATAAATGCGCCATTTTCCGAACGGTAATTAACAATATTTTCTGCCATCTTTTCCCCGATTCCCGAAACATAGCTCAATAAAGACTTGCTGGCTGTATTGAGGTTGATTCCCACGGAATTAACGCATTTCATTACTGTAGAATCCAGTTCGTTTTTCAGTAAGGTTTGATCTACATCGTGCTGATATTGGCCGACTCCGATAGATTTTGCATCAATCTTCACTAACTCTGCCAACGGATCAGAAAGACGTCTTCCGATCGAAACCGCACCACGAACAGTCACGTCATAGCTTGGAAACTCATCCCTGGCAATTTTGCTTGCAGAATAAACCGAAGCGCCGGCTTCCGAAACCACAAAAACCTGAATCGGTTTATCAAAAGCGATCTTTTTAATGAAAAATTCAGTTTCTCTGCTAGCTGTGCCGTTTCCGATGGAAATTGCTTGAATATTGTACGCATTTACCATAGAGCGTATCTTTTTCATTGCCATTCCGCTCTCATTTTGTGGGGCGTGCGGATAGATATTTTCATTATGAAGTAAGTCGCCTTTCTCATCCAGACAAACCACTTTGCAGCCACTCTTGAATCCGGGATCGATTGCCAAAATTCTCTTTTCTCCCAAAGGCGGCGCAAGAAGGAGTTGGCGAAGGTTTTCCGAAAATATTTCAATGGCTTTTTTATCCGCTTTCTCTTTAGCTTCTTGCAATGTTTCGTTGGAAATAGCAGGTTCTAATAATCGTTTATATGCATCTTTTATAGCTATGGTAATCTGTCCGGAACACTCATTATTAGATTTGATGATGGCTTTTTCAATAAAATCAATAGCCTCAGCTTTCTCAATTACAATGTTGGTCTTTACAAAACCTTCTGTTTCAGCTCGCAGCATTGCCAAGAGACGATGTGATGGAATTCTGCTGAGGTTTTCTTCCCAATCAAAATATTGGGAAAATTTCTGCGCAGCTTCATCATCTTTTTTAGTTTTAACAACTTTTGAGCTGATAACTGCTTTTCTCTGGAAAAGACGTCTGAGATTTTTGCGAACATACATATTTTCATTGATCCATTCTGCAATAATATCTCTAGCGCCTTGCAATGCATCTTCTTCAGAATTAACATTTTGATTAATGTATTTTGACGCTAAAAACTGTAAGTCGTCAGATCTTTGGCTCATTATGATTTTTGCGAGAGGCTCCAAACCTTTTTCTTTAGCAGTGTCTGCTTTTGTTTTTTTTCTTTTTTTAAAAGGTAAATATAGATCTTCGATCTCCTGAAGGTTAAAACTGTTTTCTATTCTTTGTTTTAGATCCTCTGTTAAAGAATTTTGTTCCTCGATAGATTTCAGAATAGTCTCTTTTCTTTTGATAATATCTTCGAATTGTTTATTCAGCTTAGAAATCTGCTCAATCTGAGTTTCGTCCAGATTTCCTGTTGCATCTTTCCTGTATCGGGAAATAAATGGAATTGTGCAATCTTCTGAAAGCAGTTTTATGGTCGCAGTAATGCTTTTATCGGAGATGGTGAGATGTTGCTGGATGAATGTGGTTAAGGTCATTAACGAGAAATATTTAAATAAAAGAAGGCGAGTTGCCCCGCCTTAAATGTTTTCACAAAATCCTTATTGTGAATTGCTTTTACAAATATATTAAGATTTTTTTCATAAAAAATATGGAAAGCTATAATGTGGAATTTATTTTAATTTTATATGCCATCGAAAAAACAAAGTAAGTTGGTGAACGATAAGTGATTTTATAATAAATTGATTGAATTCTTATTATAAAAACAAAGAAATACATTTATAAAATTTGGATGTTATTTTTTTAATGAAATAGTTATGAAATGGTTTTTATAAAGTTTTTTAAATCCAAAACCAATTTTTCAGTAACATAAAAAAACAGCCTGTAAATATTTACAAGCTGTTTTTATTTTTTCAATGGAAAGAGAACTTAGTCAAGAGGTTTTCTTCCAGAAATAATATTAAACAATACCACTACAACAGCGATTACCAATAATACGTGAACCAGATAACCTGTACTCATTCCTGGTACTACGCCCAGCATTCCTAATAGCCATACTACAATACAAATAGCAGCGACTAACCATAATAGACTTCTCATAATTTTATTTTTTAGTGTGATTGATGAGATACTATCACATACTGTGCCTTTTTTATTTTAGATGAAAAATAATATATTTTATTGTTGTGAATAATCTAAAATAAGAGCTGCTGGAAAGTGATCGCTAAAGCCACCCATATATCTTGATCCGGAATATGTTCTCCAAGGATATTGACTGTTTTTCCTGCTTTTATTGCAAAGCTTGGCGCTATTGAAAATTAGGGCTTTGTGAGAGGCTTTGTCTATCTCAGAAATAAGAATTTGGTCAAACAAAACCCCTTTTTTACCGTGAAATGTGGAAAATATGTTGTCATTAAAAAGTACTTCAAAAGGATTTTTAACTATAGTATTATCTGCATTGTCCTTGCATATTTCTTCAATCATCTTTTGGTTAGGATTTTCGTTGAAGTCTCCCATAATAATGATTTTTTCACCTTTCTTATGCAGCTCAAGAATCATTGACCTTAATTTTTTCAGGATATGATTTCGCAGCTTTTTCTTGATATCTAGATTTCTTTTTGAAGGAAGATGCAATACAAATACTTGGAATTTTTGATTATTAACCATTACCTCAGCCTGCAAAACATCTCTAGAATCGAATTCTGAATTATCGTCCAAAGGAAATTTTAAAAATCTGAAACTTTGCAAAATGCACTTGTCGGGATTTAGTAATAATGCAACGCTTAAACAGCGCGAGTCATCGGATTTCTGATAAATAATTTCATAGCCTTGCAATGGAGAATGTTTCTTGGTCAAATCTTTCAAAACCCGCAGGTCGCCAATTTCTGCTAAGCCAATAAGTGTAGGCGACTGACCCAAATCGTCCTTTATAAGTCGAAAAACATGACTTATCTTCTTTAACTTGAGTTCGTACTTGTAATCATCCCAATTGTACAGAAAAGGATTCTGGCTGTCATTAGGAGGGAAAAAATTCTCGACATTATAAAATAGGAATAATTCTTTGTTCATCAGTGATTGTTACCATTTTTTCCGGCGTGTGTAGATAAAGGTAATCACTACAATCAGAACCATTAATCCCAAAGTAAAATAATAGCCGTTTTTATAATGCAGTTCCGGCATATTGTCGAAGTTCATTCCGTAAAGACCTGCAATAAATGTAATAGGAAGAAAATAAACAGAATAGATAGCCAAAAGTTTCATCACCTGGTTGGCTTTCTGGTCAGATAGTGCCAGAAACATAGAAATGAGGTTTACCGTCTGTGCATTCACATGGTCAAAATCTGCAATCACATCCTTTTGCTTGTCCAGAAGATCCATCACTTCCACCTCTTCCAGATCCAGCGTTTTGAACTTAGAGATCCATTCACCAGATATATTCAGGATTCTTGTGTTGAGTCCAGATTTTCTTTTCAGCTTATAAAGGCGTCTTATCTGGTTGCTTTGGTTGGTGTTTTTAAGAAAAATTTCATTCTCGATTGCATCCATAATTTCCAGCAGATTGCGGCTTTCATCATCAAAAGTTTTGATGATTTTTAGAGCCAGCCTCAGCGCCAGATGATCTCTGGATATGTTCTCCGGATTTTCTTTTTTCAACTCGTCGCAAACCTCGTAAATGCTTTTGCTTTTTGACCGGTGTGTGGTGATGATTAGTTTAGGAAGCAGGAAAATGCCTAGCTTACTACTGATGTCGCTGATGTTGTTCACCGTTCTTCTTTCAAGATCCGTAGATTCCCTTGCCAGGAAAAATTTCACATCGCCCACTTCTTCAAACTTTGGAAGATGGTTCGGATCTATCGTATCTTCCAATAAAAGGTAATTAATATGATAACGCTCGTGCAGAAAACGGAGATCTTCATCCGTAGGCGCAGTCACATCGATCCATTCCCATTGCGCAGTCTTATATTTTTGTTCAATTGGCATAAAACAAAACTAAATAAAATCTTCCTATCAATTCAAATTTTTATTGGGGCAGCTATTCCGTCCTCCATTCCCGCTTTTTTCAGTTATTGCTAACATCTTTGTACATTTTGTAGACATTTTATCCATCGCAATAACAGAAAAAGAGCTCCATTCAGGCCGGGCTGCGTACAATTCTGACTTTTTTTATAATTCACATTGTCAGAAAATAAATACTGGTAATGAGTGTTTTATTCATTTGTATTCTGTTTGATTTGTGATTTTTTGAATATAATTATGTAATAAATAAAATAATTACTTTTGTGGAAAATTTTAATTCATAAAAATGTTTAAAAGTGTAATTGCTGGTGTTGGGCATTATGTGCCAGAAAATACCGTTACCAATGACGACCTTTCTAAGCTAATGACCACCAACGACGAGTGGATTACGGAAAGAACGGGTATAAAAGAAAGAAGACACCGGAAAAACCGAATAGACTCGGAAGAAACAACGTCTTTCTATGGTTTCAAAGCGTCTGAAATCGCTCTAAAAAATGCCAATCTTACCGCTAAAGATATAGATTATATCGTTTTTGCAACACTTTCTCCGGACTATTTTTTTCCAGGTTCTGGTGTACTTTTGCAGGAATTGCTAGGGTGTGATACCATTGGCGCTTTGGATGTAAGGAATCAATGTTCTGGATTTGTCTACGCAATGAGTGTTGCAGACGCATTCATAAAATCTGGATTATATAAAAATGTATTGGTTGTAGGAGCCGAGATTCATTCCTTTGGGTTGGATTTTTCAGATCGTGGACGCGGCGTTTCCGTTATTTTTGGAGATGGCGCTGGAGCTGTTGTCCTTTCAGCAACTGAAGGCGATAGTGCAAGAGGCATTTTGTCTGTCAATATGCATTCCGAAGGAAAATATGCCGAAGAACTGGCGGTTAAATTTCCCGGAACCAAGCTCGGCTGGAGTGATGTACTGATTAATAATCCGGATTCTATCGCAGCTGAAGATATATATCCAGTAATGAATGGAAATTTTGTTTTCAAACACGCTGTAACACGCTTCCCGGAAACGATTATGGAGGCGCTTCAAAAAGCAGGAAAATCAATTGAAGATTTAGATTTGCTGATTCCTCATCAGGCCAATATCAGAATTGCACAATATGTTCAGCAACTATTGGGGTTACCAGACGAAAAAGTATTTGTGAATATCCAAAAATATGGCAATACAACGGCTGCTTCTATTCCAATTGCTTTGAGCGAAGCGATTCAGGAAGGTAGAATGAAACGTGGCGATTTGGTTTGTATGTCGGCATTCGGAAGTGGTTTCACTTGGGGTAGTGTTTTGTTTGAGTATTAATTCAATTCAAAATAATAAAAAGAGCTATTCGTTTCTGAATAGCTCTTTTTTTATTGATTAATTTTCTGAACGACTTTATCAGACAATGTTTTCAATTGCTCCATTTCTTCGAGATTGAGGTTCATTGCTTTTGCTAATTCAATTGGGATGCAAGTTGCATCTTCTTTGAGTTTTAAACCTTTTTTGGTTAAATTAATTTTGACAACACGCTCATCTTCCTTGCTTCGTTTTCGTTCCAGATAACCTTTTGATTCTAATCTTTTCAAAAGTGGTGTCAAAGTGCCGTTGTCCAATTGTAGAATTTTCCCAACTTGATTCACCGTCACATCATCTTTTTCCCAAAGCGTCATCATCGTGATGTATTGCGGATAAGTCAACCCAATATTTTTAAGAATCGGACGATAACACTGCATGATTTCGCGATGCAAAACATAAACAGAAAAGCAAAGTTGTTTGTCTAATTTTAATAAATCTTCCATATTGAGTTTTTGATTGGGCTCCATTATTCAAAGATAAATAATTTAGCACCTTTTCGTGTTGGGAAAACAAAATTTAGTCGTTGCTTACAGTCAACTTAACTTCGATATTTCCTCTTGTTGCATTAGAATAAGGACAGATTTGATGCGCTTTCTCAATCAATTCATGAGCTTGTTCCAAAGAAACTCCTGGGATATTAGCGTGCAATTCTGCTTCTAGACCAAATCCACCATTCTCGATTTGTCCAATTCCGACTTTTGCCGTTACGGTTGTTTCGCCAGTTTCGATTTTGCTTTGTTTGATAACCAAGTTCAATGCGCTGTCAAAACAAGCTGCATATCCTGCAGCAAAAAGCATTTCAGGATTCGCAAAATCATCATTTGCTCCACCAAGAGCTTTTGGCATTCTTACTTCTAAATCCAAGATTCCGTTATCACTTTTCACGTTTCCGTTTCTTCCTCCTTTGGCTGTAGCGCCAATGCTGTACAATGTTTTCATTTTGTTGATGTTTTAATTATTATTTGATGAGACAAATGTATGGTGTAATATTATATTTTGCACAATATAAATTGAAGTTTACATCAAAATCGATTATTGATGTAAACTATAAAGCCATCTGAATTTGATAATTAGTCGGATTAGAATTTTAAAATTTTTGCTGAGTGAAACGCCTTTGTGAACTTTATAATATTTTCAATAAACAATAAAAACCTTTGCATACTTTGCGTTTAAAATAATATTGGGATTTGTGAATAAGTTTAATTAAATAAAATCATAATAACCATTATCCTTTCCAAGGATTTTTTGGTCATTAGTATTCAGCCATCTTTTGAGAACGGTCGCATAAACCTTTCGGAAATCTTCTGTGTAAATCAAATCGCCGTCTTTTAGATTGGTCAAATCAGGAAGTGGAGTCAACAATCCTTTTTTCTTTAGTCCACCGCTGATGAAAAACATTTGGTTGGCCGTTCCGTGGTCGGTTCCGTTACTTGCATTTTGCGCAACTCTTCGTCCAAATTCAGAGAAAGTCATTATCATAATATCATTGAATTTCCCATTATCCTTCATATCCTTTGTAAAGATTTCCACAGCATCACTGATATTTTTGAACAACTGATTTTGTTTTTGATTTTGATTGGAATGCGTGTCAAAACTTCCTACGGAAAGATAATAAACTTGTGTGTTGATATCAGATTTGATGAGTGATGCAATGGTCTTAAAATCTTTCCCGATTTGTGTTGATGGATAAACTTTGTCTGTTGGTTTTGCCTTACTTTCAGAAAAAATATATTCGGAATTGTTGATGGCGTTGCCAAGTGTATTGTAAAGATAAGAAGCCAATTCGTGCTCGTGGTCGTGATTGTTTGCATTCAGTTTTTTATAAAGCATTTCCTGACTGTTATCGAACAATTTTTTCGGGTCTTTGAAAGCGATGGCATTTTTCGTTTCGCCTTTCATTGCTAGACTTAACAAATCATCAACTTCTATCGCCTGAGTCGGATTCTGACAATCGTGACAAGCTTCATCCAAATACCGCCCGAGCCAGCCAGAATTTTTGAACTCATTGCTGTCACTCGCAGTTTGCCAAATATCCATACTTCGGAAGTGCGATTTGTTCGGATCCGGATAGCCAACATTATTCATCACAGCTAATTCTCCATTGTCATAAAGTTCTTTGAAGAATTTGAGATTAGGGTTAATTCCAGCTTCATCTGTCAACAAAAGCGAATTTTCTTCTTTGATAGAAATCTGATTTCTGGACTTATAATAAATATCATTTTTGACAGGAATAATCGTGTTGAGTCCATCATTGCCGCCAGATAATTGTAGAATAATCAGCGTTTTTCCATTCATAGCAATCGCTTCTGGTAAAGTTAAAGCTTGTAGAAAATTTGGGAAAAGAAAAGAAGCAGCAGCCAGACTGCTTGTTTTCAAGAATGTTTTTCTATTAATAATCATAACTGCTTATTTTAACAAAGTTGATATTCCGGCGTTGACATAATACTTATCATCAGATGTTTCTTAGTTTTATCAGAATTGAAATCCGTAATCATTTTCTGTAGATTTTCATTTGGTTTTGCTAATAGAAGACTGAAAATGTCTTCATTCAAAATATTACTGATGCCTTCCCAATGGATAGTAATTGGGTTTTGCTTTTTGTTGACAACCACTTTTTTCTCGTCTTTTCCCATATTGACATCATCATTAGATTTAGGTTCTATATCTAGGGTTTTGTAACCCGCCATCACTGCGGGGATTTTCATTCTAAGTAATAACGTAGAACTGTCTATCCAAAGTGTTCCGCTTGGCCAACCTGCTACATTTGGAGGTTGTAAAAGTTCTTGTCCAAGCAATTTTTCGAAGTTGTAAATGGTATCGCGATTCTGCAAATCCATGAGCATTATTCTTCTGATTCCTACAATTAATTCAACTGGCGATTTTATTTTTGCACCTATGTTTTTTTCAGAATAAAACCAATCTGACAGGAAAATTTCATCCATCAAAGTTGTGATGTCATAATTGGATTTGTAAAATTTCTCACTCAATGATTTTAATATTTTTTCATCAGAATTTTCATTAACCAAGAATTTGTAGATTTTTTCTGTGATGAAATGTGCGCATTCTGGTTTTTCAAGAATCATATTAATGATATCAGTTCCGTCAAAATTACCCGTTTTTCCAAGAAAAACTTTTTCTCCAGAATCGTGTTGTTTTTTGTTATCGGTAAATTCTCCTAAACCGTTATAACTCCAACCAGTAAAGGCTCTAGCGGATTCTTTGATGTCTTTTTCTGTATAAAGATTTCCTCTTCCCAAAGTGAAAAGTTCCATCAATTCTCTGGCAAAGTTTTCATTTGGTTTGGCTTTTTTATTTTGCTGATTATTCAGGAAATTGAGCATCGCCGCCGATTTTGAAACTTCAAAAACCAGATCTCGAAAATTTCCCAAAGCATTTTTTCGGAAGATTTCTATAATCTCCTTATTAAATAAAGATTGCTGAATTCTTGTTGCAAAATGTCCGTGCCAGAAAAGCGCCATTTTTTCCCGAAGCTGATAAGGCGTATTTATCATTTGAGAATGCCAGGATTTTCGGACAGAAATATTATAATTTTTATTGAATTGATTAACTGGCTTTCTATCCGTAGCTTTTGACATTTCCTGATATTGTTCTGGTGTTATCGCTGGAACATCCGTTTTCAAAGGTTGATAATCCGAAGTGTTTTTAAGTATTTGATATAATTTCTTTGGTGTTAGGTTTTTATATTTTTCGATATCGTTGTGATGAATGCCAAAACCAGCTCTGGAAACCAAATGTTTATTTTTTAAGAAATTACTCATAAATCAGGATTTATCGTATTAGAATCAAATACAAAAGAATTGTTAAATCAAAAATTATGAAAATATCGCTTTGTGAATAAATTTTAATAAATAATTATGATTTTAAATAATTGAAAATTAGAAAGTTGTTAACTAGCTTGTTAATATTGTCACACAAAAATCCGCTTTGGCACGGAATTTACAATGTCTCCTGTGTAAAATTTAAAATTTAAAAATATGAAAACTTTAAAGCAATTGGTATTAGGTCTAGGAATTTTGGCTGGTGGAGTAGTTTCAGCTCAAAGCGCTGATATGACCAATATGTTCAAAGTAGGACTTAATGGTGGTGTATCTACAGGTGGTAATACATCTGCAAATTTAGGTGTAGATCTTTCTTATCAGAATCTAATTACCCCAGGTTTTGGTTTTGGTATCGCAACGGGTTACAACCATTATTTCGGTAAAAACGCTACAGTTAATAACATAAAAGTAGATAATAATGACTTCGGAGTAATTCCTGTTGCAGCTTTGTTTAGAGTTTACCCTAAACAGACAGGATTTTATTTTGGTGCAGATCTAGGTTACGGTTTCATCGTAGGTGATGATAAGGTAGCAACAAGTTCTAATTCATCTTATGCTAATGTAGATAGACCAGACGGTGGTTTCTATATCAGACCAGAGATTGGATACCACAATCGTGACTGGAACTTCTTTGCACAGTATAACAAAACCTTCACCGGTGACAAAGGACAGATTGCAGATCAGGATTACAACGCTGGAGCAATTGGTGTTGGATTCAGCTACAACATTCCTTTAGGAAAATAATCATCTGTTGAGAAAAGCATTCTGCTTTTTAAAATAGAACAATTAAACTATGACTTAATTAACGCCTGCATTAACTTGTGGGCGTTAATTTTTTAAAAACTTATCATACATCAATTTTAATTTTGACTGATTCTAAGTAGATTTGCATCATTAAAATTATTTACAACAATGAAAAAGGTATTATTACTAGCTGTATTGGTAAGCGGATTAGCTTTCGGACAAACTAAAAAATTAACAAGTTCAGACGTACACTGGTGGGGTTATAAAATTGCAAAAACAGAAGCATCTTCGCACGATGGAACTGTGAATGTAAAATCTGGGAATCTAGTTCTTAAAAATGGTTCTGTAGTAGGAGGACAGTTTGTTTTGGATATGACCACTATTAACTCAACAGACCTTTCCGGAGAATACCAAGGGAAATTGAATGGTCACTTGAAAAACGGTGATTTCTTCGAAGTTGAAAAATTCCCAATTGCAACTTACAAAATCACTTCTGTAAAGAAAAACGCAAATAAAGATTATAATTTCCTTGTAAACGGTAATCTTACAGTAAAAGGAAAAACAAATCCGGTTTCTTTCCCTGCGAAAATTACTGCTAAAAATGGAGTTGTAACTTTGGAATCTGATAAGTTTTCTTTTGACAGACAAAAATTCGATGTGGCTTACAAATCTACAATGCAAGACGTTTTGGTAAAAGACGATGTTGATTTGAAAGTGAAAATCAGCGTAAAATAATTACCACAGTACTATATAAATATCAAGAGCAGAATTTTTTCTGCTCTTTTTTTTCTTTTAAATTTGAATGTTATTTCAAGTCATTGCTGAGTTTTACGTCTTTGCGAACCTTAAAAATGTTTCAATTAATTCAAAAAATCTTTGCGGACTTTGCATTCAAAAATCAAGTTAATGAAACTATATACCATAAGCGGACTCGGGGCTGATGAGAAAGTTCTGGAAAAATTGACTTTCAATCCAGAAATAGAAATCGTTCACATTCCTTGGCTTATTCCGAATCTCAATGAAGATTTCCATCATTATGTTGTAAGAATGTCAGAATCTATAGATGATTCCGAAGATTTTTATTTATTGGGATATTCTTTCGGTGGAATCATCGTCCAAGAAATTCACAAACTAAAGCCAGCGAAAAAAATTGTGATTCTAGGAAGTATCAAATGTGATGCGGAGAAATCAAAACTGATTCTCGCAGGACAAAAAACTAATGCTGTAAAATATATCCCACTCAGAGTTTTCAATGGAAATACAACATTGTTTTATTCATTTTTTAGAAAATTATTTGACCCGAAAAATCCAAAACTTACCCAATATTTCCGAGTAAAAGACCCGTATTATCTCAAATGGTCTATGGATAAAATTACCAAGTGGAAATTCGATAAATTGCCGGATGTCATTCAGATTTTGGCAGACAAAGACATTGTTTTTCCAATCAAAAATTCAGAACCAGATTTCGTGATTAAAAATGCCACACATCTTTTTCCAGTAACCAAATCGAAAGAAGTTTCCGAGATTTTAAAGATCATTTTTGTGTAGAATTTTTATTTGGGCAGCTTAATACGCCTTCCGTTCCCGCTATTTTTTGGCAGAAGTTTACAATTCAAAAAGAAACGGAGTAATCCGCAAAAAGTGAGCTCCCCTCAAATCGAGGAACCAGATTCATCGATTCAAAAAGGGAAATAAAGAAAATGAGATAAGTCGGGCTGCGCTTCGCCAGAATCAACATTGGTCTCAATATCAGGATTTAACAAAATAATATTCCAGATTTAGATAATTTGTAAAAATCAATTACTTTTACAACCGATAATTTTTTACAATTTAATGGAATCAATCAGTGTTTTCGACATCATAAAGATCGGTATCGGGCCTTCATCTTCCCACACAATGGGACCTTGGAATGCAGCAAAAATGTTTCTGGATTTGGTCAAACGAAATCATACTTTACAAGAAGTAAAAGAAGTTTTTGTAGAATTCTTTGGCTCGCTTGCAAAAACAGGCGTTGGTCACGGAACTGATATTGCAGGAATGCTCGGTCTCAGCGGAGAAAATTTCCGAACCATTGATACCAATACGATTGACGCAAAGATTGAAAAAATAAAATCAGAACAAAAAATCCATCTTGGAGGAGAAGTTTGGTTGCCGTTTATCTATGGGCATCATTTGATTCTTAACAAAGAAAAATCTCTAGATTTCCATCCAAACGGCATGATTTTCAAAGTTATTTTCCAAAATGGAGAAGAGTTTAGTCAAGATTATTATTCAGTTGGAGGTGGCTTTGTAGCAACCAGAGAAGATAATTCTATGGAGGACAGATGTGTGAGAACGCTTTATCCTTGTCATCACGGCAGCGATATTCTGAAATATTGTGAAAAACTGAAGATAGATAAAATTTCCGACTTAGTTTTCCTAAACGAAGAATCTTGGAGAACGCACGAAGAAACACGTCAGAAAGCACTTGAAATCTGGGATAATATAAAAGACTGCGTTTATAAAAGCATCAACAAAAAAGGAATTCTGCCAGGTGGACTGAACGTTACAAGACGGGCTTCTGAAATGAATGAAAAACTTCTAGGAACTCAGATTTACAAAAATAAAAATGAATGGTTCGAAATGGTAAAGAATGAACAGAAAACTTTCAGTTCTGTTACCAAATGGGTTTCGTGTTTTGCTCTCGCTGTTAATGAAGAAAATGCCTCTTTCGGAAGAATCATCACCGCGCCCACCAATGGTGCAAGTGGTGTGATCCCTGCGGTATTGATGTATGCACAGACTTTCACAAATTTCAATTCCGAGGAAGATATTATCAGATTCCTCCTGGTGGCGGGCGAAATCGGGACTTTATTTAAGAAAAATGCAACCATTTCCGCGGCAATGGGCGGTTGCCAGGCAGAAGTTGGCGTATCATCCGCAATGGCCGCAGCGGCATTAACTGAGATTTCCGGAGGAACTCCGGGACAGGTTTTAATGGCGGCTGAAATCGCTATGGAACATCATCTCGGATTAACTTGTGATCCGATCGGCGGATTAGTTCAGATCCCTTGTATAGAAAGAAATTCTATGGGCGCGATGAAAGCTATTACCGCAGCTTCTCTTGCTTTGGATGGTGATCCGACAAAAGCAAAAGTCTCCTTGGATAGTGTTATCAAATCGATGTGGGAAACGGCATTGGATATGAATTCCAAATACAAAGAAACTTCAGAAGGCGGTCTGGCTGTGGCAGTGAATGTGGCGGAGTGTTGATTTTTTCTTAATTAAAATTATTTTTTACGGTTTTCCGTAATAAAATGTGAATTATTCAAAATATCTTTGGCGAATTTAAAACTAATTAATATGAATAAAATATTACTCCTTGTTGCAGGATCATTGTATTGCTCTTTTTTTTATTCTCAAAATCTTAATATTCCTGATGCTAATTTTAAAGCATACTTAGTTGGTAATTCTAATATCAACATAAATGGAGATTCAGAAATACAATTATCAGAAGCAAATAATTTTAGTGGGCAAATCTACTGTCCATCAAAGAATATTGCTGATTTGACTGGTATTCAATATTTTACAAAAATCACTTCATTATACTGTAATAATAATAGATTAACCTCTTTGGATGTCAGTCAGAACCCAAATTTAATAACAATAGAGGCATATCGAAATAGAATCAGTAATTTAAAGGTAAATAAAAATTTGATTAGTTTAAATTGTAGCGATAATATGCTAAGTTCTTTAGATTTATCTCAAAATCTAGATATAACGTATATCAACTGTGAAATTAATAACCTTATTAATTTGAATGTTTCAAATAATCTAAATTTATTTACTTTAAATTGTGGTAATAATAAATTAACACAATTAAATATAAGTCAAAATAAAAAATTGGAATATTTAAGTTGTTTCTCAAATCAATTAGTTGAATTAGATGTTAAAAACAACCAAAAATTAACAAATCTCACTTGCGGAGCTAATAAAATATTATTCCTTGATTTGTCTCAAAACTTAGATTTGTCATTATTAAGCTGTTATAATAATAAGATAAAGAATCTTAATCTATCTCAAAATATAAAGTTGTCATATCTTGATTGTTCAGTAAATGAAATTACTAGTTTAGATTTAAGTAAGAATTTAAGCTTGTCAACATTAAATTGTTATATAAATCAAATAACAAATTTAGATCTATCCCATAATCCAAACTTAGTCCAGTTCTTTGCTAATTCTAATAAATTAACTTCACTTAATATAAAAAATGGCAATAATGATAAAATAAATAGATTTAAGTTTACGTCAAATAATAACCCCAATCTTTTCTGTATAGAAGTAGATGATATTAATTACGCCACCAATAATTGGGTAAGTATCGATAGTCAATCTAATTTTAGTAATAATTGTAATTACACGCTTTCAACAAATGAATTAAAAAAATCAACTTTGAAAATTTATCCAAATCCTGTCAAGAATATTTTAAATATCGATACAGAAGATCAATTCCAAAAAGCAGATATTTATACAATTAATGGACAATTGATAAAAACTTCTTTACTCAAGGAAATCAATGTTTCAGATTTGTCAAAAGGTAATTATATTATCAAAATCAAAACTGATAAAGGTTTACAAACTGAAAAAATGATTAAGGAATAATCTTATTTTCATAAATAAATTAAAAACCCTTTCAGATTTAGAAATTCTGAGTGGTTTTTCTTTTTATAATTATCTAATTTCTAAAATCTTTGTTCTAATATCTACCTTCTCCAATATTAATTTTCTGTAATAAAGAATCGTTAAAAAAGAAGTCGTTTTGTTAGCAAAATTAAAATTCGTATCTTTGCAACAAATTAGACGATCTTTAAATGAATTTATTTACGGAATCCAATCTTAGCGCTGAAGTTCTTCAGGCGATTGGCGACCTCGGCTTCGTAGAGCCGACAGAAATCCAAAAACAGACTATTCCTTTTATCTCTACAGATACTCGCGATCTTATCGCACTTGCGGCAACAGGAACAGGCAAAACAGCAGCATTTTCGCTTCCGATTTTGGATATGATAGACGACAACAGTCGTAAAATCCAATTATTGGTGCTTTGCCCTACTCGTGAACTTTGCCTTCAGATTACCAAAGACATCAAAAATTATACAAAATACTTAAAAAACATCAAGACTACAGCGGTTTATGGTGGTAGCAGTATTATGGATCAAATCCGATCTTTGAGAGACAAACCTCAGATTATTGTGGGAACTCCGGGTCGTGTGATTGATATGATAGGGAGAAAAGCACTTGATTTTTCTGAAGTACGATGGGTGGTTTTGGATGAGGCAGACGAAATGTTATCAATGGGTTTCAAAGATGATTTGGAAACAATCCTTAGCGAAACGCCCGAAACTAAGCAAACTTTCTTGTTCTCTGCAACGATGAACAAAGATGTAGAGCGTATTTCTAAAAACTATTTGACCAATCCTCACAGAATTTCTGTTGGATCTATCAATGCAGTTAAGAAGAACATCAAGCACGAATATTATGTGGTTGGTTACAGACAGAAAAAAGAAGCTTTGAAGAGATTGATCGATGCCAATCCGAATCAATATTCAATCATTTTCTGTAGAACAAGAATGGAAACTCAGGAAATTGCAGATTTCTTGATGCAAAATGGTTACGCAGCAGATGCACTTCATGGTGATCTTTCTCAGGCGCAGAGAGATACAGTGATGAAGAAATTCAGACTGAAAAACATCGATATTTTGGTGGCAACAGATGTTGCGGCTAGAGGTTTGGATGTGGATTCTTTGACGCACGTTATCCATTTCTCTTTACCAGATGATCCGGAAGTTTTTGTTCACAGAAGTGGAAGAACAGGACGTGCAGGTAAAGACGGAATTTCTATGGCTCTTATCAAACCAGAAGAAAGCAGAAAATTGAAGCAAATCAAATCTGAAACTAAAATCGATATCGAGGAGAAAAAAATTCCGACTGGAAAAGATATTATCAAAGCTCAGGTGGGCGGTGTTTTCGAAAAATTATTGACAGAGCACGAAGATTTCTTTGAATTTGATAATAATTTGATTCCAGACCTTTCTAACTTTACCAAAGAAGAATTGGTTCATCAATTATTGCAATTCCAATTGAAAGATCTTGCAACTTATTATAAGGATAGAAACGATATCCAACAGCAAGAGCTTAGTAGTAGAGGAGATGACAGAGGAAGCAGAAGGGAGAGAGGAAGAGAGCGTGAAAGAAACGGAGAGCCAAGAGAAAGAAGAGAACGTAACGATAGAAATGACAGAGGTGGAAAACCAAGAAGAAAAAATGAAGATATGGTAAGATTCTTCTTCAATCTTGGGAAAAGAGACCAACTGAAAAAAGTGGATATGTTGGACATCATCAATAAAGCGACTTCTAAGTCCAAAAAAAGAGCTGATATCGGTAACATCGAGATTTTGGATAAGTTCAGTTTCTTCGAAATAGAGAAGTCATACAAGAATGAAGTTTTAGATGGATTGACTAGTATGAAATTTCGGGGAAAAGAAATGCGTGCTGAAGTTGCAAATTAATGCTTAAATATTGATTTCAATGCTGAAAATAATTTATAAAAACCTGCTAATCAGCAGGTTTTTCTTGTTTCTAATCTTAATAATTATTTAACATAAAAATTTTCATGACCTTTTGTTTTTTATCATATTTGCAGAAATTAATCCGAAATAATGGGAATAGGAAATCTTTTCAGAGCATTTCAACCGAAAGATAAAATCTTTTTTGATTTGTTTCTTAAGGTCGCAGATAACTTAGTAGAAATGTCAAAAACATTCCACGACGGTTTGCTGGATTTTGATATCAATGATGAAACGTTGTTGAATCAAATGAGCGATTACGAACACAAATTAGACGATCTTACACACGAGATCTTCGTACAATTAGGAGAAAACTTCATCACACCATTTGACAGAGAAGATATCAATTATTTGGCTTCTGGTTTGGATGATATTGCAGATTATATCTACGCTTCTGCCAAATATATTTATCTATACAAAAGCCCAGATAACAAAGTTTACTCTGAGTTTTCTCTTCTAATCCACAAATCTTGTCTTGAGATTAAAAAAGCTTTGGAGAATTTGAAAGACTTCAAAAATCCAAACGAGGTAAGAGAATCTTGTATCAAGATCAATTCTTACGAGAATATTGCAGATGACGTTCTAAGTCAGGCTATTGTGAAGTTATTTGAAACCAATGATGCATTGTTGATTATCAAGCAGAAATCTATTCTTGATTATCTGGAAATTGTTACGGATAAAGCAGAAGATGTTGCCAATACAATGGAAAGCATAGTTATCAAATACGCATAAGCGTGCGACCAAAAATTAAAAACGAATGGATTTTCCAATTCTACTCATTATTATTATCGCATTAGCGCTGATATTTGATTATATCAATGGTTTTCACGATGCAGCCAATTCTATCGCAACCATTGTTTCCACAAAAGTACTTACGCCTTTTCAAGCTGTTCTTTGGGCAGCATTTTGGAATTTTGCGGCATTTTTTATCGCTGCTTATGTTGTAGGCGAATTCAAAATTGGTAATACGATTGCAAAAACGGTGGATGAAAACTTCATCACATTAGAAGTGATTTTTGCTGGATTAATTGCTGCAATCGCCTGGAACTTATTGACTTGGTGGTTCGGGATTCCGTCCTCATCATCTCATACTTTGATTGGTGGATTTATAGGAGCAGCATTGATGCACGCTTTGATTACCGATTATCATTTGATTGCAATCACACATCCAGAATATTCTTTTATCGAAAAAGTTAATCAAGCATTTGTCCAGCTTTTTTCGCAAAATGTTGTAAAATATAAGGTCGTAATTCCTATTTTCCTTTTCATATTTTTGGCACCATTTATTGGAATGGTAATTTCAATTATCATTACTCTAGTCATTGTAAATATCTGCAAAAGAGCTAATCCTCATAAAGCGGAACGTGTTTTCAAAAAATTACAGTTGGTTTCATCAGCTTTGTTTAGTCTTGGACACGGAACCAATGATGCGCAGAAAGTAATGGGAATTATTGGAGCAGCGATGATCTATTTCCACGTGAATATGATGAAAGATCCAATGTATCTGAATGTGGCCGAAGCTGATCGTTTCAACTTTTTTGCAGATCACTATCTTTGGGTTCCTGTAGTATCATTCTTGGCTATCGCATTGGGAACAATGAGTGGTGGTTGGAAGATTATTAAAACAATGGGAACAAGAATTACCAAAGTAACTCCGTTGGAAGGTGTAGCGGCAGAAACAGCTGGTGCAATTACGCTTTTCATCACAGAACAATTGAGAATCCCGGTTTCTACAACGCATACCGTTACAGGTTCAATTATTGGAGTTGGGTTAACCAAAAGGGTTTCTGCAGTAAGATGGGGAGTTACAGTTAGTTTGCTTTGGGCTTGGATTCTTACAATTCCGATTAGTGCAATCGTTGCAGGATTTACTTATTTGCTTGTAGCATTATTCTTTTAAAATCAAATCTTTACTGATTATAATATAGCTTCTCATTTTGAGAAGCTTTTTTATTTTAAATTAATCCTAAACAGACAAAAACAAGAAACGAAAATCTTGGTAAAACAATTGTAAAAATCGTATTTTTGCCTTAAACAAGTTTTTAAATGGAATTTCTAGATCAGTATCAAAAAGTTGTAGCAGAAGCTATCGAAAAACATACTTTCACCAACAAGCCGGATGAGTTGTATCAACCAATGAATTACATCATTTCTCACGGTGGCAAAAGACTTCGTCCGATAATGTTGTTGATGGCTTGTGACCTTTTCAAAGGTGATTTGGAAAAAGCTTTAAAACCTTCTCTAGCGATAGAATTCTTCCATAATTTTACTTTGATTCATGATGATATTATGGATGAGGCGCCATTGAGAAGAAACAAACCTACGATTCATACTTTACACGGAATCAATGTTGGTATACTTTCTGGTGATGCACTTTTAATTAAAGCTTATCAGTTTTTTGAAGATCTGGAGCCAGAATTATTCAAAAAATGTATCAAAATATTTTCTGAAACCGGAGCTGTTCTTTGTGAAGGCCAACAATTTGATATCAATTTTGAAAACAGGTCGGATGTTAGTTACGAAGATTATATCCAGATGATTACCTTCAAAACAGGTGTCTTAAGTGCTTCATCATTCCAAATTGGAGCATTGATTGCTGGTGCGTCAGAAGAAGATGCAGATGCACTTTACAACTTCGGAAAACATATTGGTATTGCATTCCAAATTATGGATGATTACTTAGATGTTTTCGGAAATCAGGAACAATTTGGGAAAAAACACGCTGGAGATATTTATGAAAATAAGAAAACCATTCTTTACCTTTTGGCTTTACAACATGCCAACGAAGAAGAATTATCTGAACTGAATTATTGGTATTCTAAAAAAACAGATAATGTTGACAAGGTTTACAGTGTTGAGAAAATCTTCAGAAGAACAAAAGTAGATGACAAAGTTTTGAGATTGATTCAAAAACATAACGAGATTGGACAATCTTACTTAGACAAAATTAATCTTCCGGACGAAAGCAAATTACCATTCAGAGAATTAGCAAATTATTTGTTGAGAAGGGAAAGCTAGAGAAATGTAAAACTGTAAAATCGATAAATTGTCGAATCGATGCTACATAAAAGCGGTTTTACAAATCAACAAATCCACAGTTTAACAACAATAAAATGAAATTCAGGACAGAAGTAGAGATTAATGAAAGTGGGAAAAAAATAGGAATCGAAGATTGTATATTTTCGATTGGTTCTTGTTTTGCTACGGAAATGCACGAAAAATTTTCTGAAGGTCAAATTCAATCTCTTAACAATCCTTTCGGGACTATTTTCAATCCGTTTTCCATTCTTCAAGCGGTTCAACAGATTTATGATGCGAAAGAATATCAGGAAAATGATTTGATTTTAGCTAATGAAAATTACATCAGTCTGGATCATCATTCGTCGTTTGACTCCAGATATGCGCACAAATCTTTGGAGAAAATTAATCAAAATATAGAAGAAGCCAATCAGTTTTTGCAAAGCACCAATTTTGTGATTATCACATTTGGAACTTCTTATATTTATGAGTTTTTGCCGAAAAACAGATTGGTTGCGAATTGTCATAAGATTCCACAAAAGTTTTTTGAAAAACGATTTTTATCATATCAGGAACTGACGGATTCTATCCATAAAACGATTGAAATTCTGAAAGACATTTGTAAAGATGATGTTCAGATTTTGTTTACGGTTTCGCCGGTTCGTCATACCAAAGACGGCATTGTTGAAAATCAACTAAGCAAATCAAAGTTGATTACAGCTATTCACGAATCTATTTCTGGAAAAGAAAATTGCGGTTATCTACCCGTTTATGAGATTTTGATGGATGATTTGCGTGATTATCGATTTTATAAAGACGATTTGATTCATCCTAATTCTCAAGCGGTTCAGTATATTTGGGAGAAATTTGGGAATGCTTATTTTTCTGATGAAACTAAGATTTTCATTAATGAAAATAATAAAATCATCACGGCTCTTAATCACAAAACCAATGACGACAAAAATCCAAAATATCAGGAATTTTTGGACAAAATCAATCAAAAAAAGATTGAACAACAAAAGAAAGTTAAACATAAAATCTTTTAGTAATAATTAATTATAATTGATGAATTGTTAATTTCCGCATTTTAATATTCATCACTTATAACTTATCATTCATCATTAATATGATTGACACTCACACTCATTTATATTCCGACCAATTTAACGAAGATTTTTCTGAAATGTTTAATCGTGCTTTAGATAGAGGTGTGGAGAAATTCTTTCTTCCCGCAATAGATTCTGAAACACATCGTAAAATGATTGATTTAGAGTCACAATATCCAGATAAAGTTTATGCAATGATGGGATTGCATCCTTGCTCTGTTCAGCCAGAATCTTGGAATAAGGAATTACAAATTGTAGAGACTTGGCTTAATAATAGACCTTTCTGTGCAGTCGGAGAAATAGGAATTGATTTGTATTGGGACAAGTCGACTTTGGATATTCAAGTTAAAGCTTTTGAGCAACAAATTGATTGGGCGATAGAAAGAGATTTACCAATTGTCATCCATACAAGAGAAAGCTTCGAAGAAACTTTTGAAGTTCTGGAAAGAAAAAAACATCCTAAACTTCGCGGGATTTTCCATTGTTTTTCTGGAAATTTGGAACAAGCGCAACACGCTATTGACCTTCAATTTATTCTAGGAATCGGTGGAGTAGTGACCTTCAAAAACGGAAGAATAGATCAATTTTTGAATGAAATTCCATTAGACAAAATCGTTTTAGAAACCGATTCTCCTTATCTTGCGCCAGTTCCTTTCCGAGGAAAACGAAATGAAAGTGCTTATGTAGAATTGGTTGCCGGAAAGTTGGTAGATATTTACAAAACTGATTTTACAGAGATTGATAGAATCACGACAGAGAACGCTTTGAAGCTATTTGAAATATAAAAACCGGAAATTACTTCCGGTTTTCTTTTTTATTTCTTCCTAAAAAATCCTTTGTTTTTAGGCTTCTTGAAACCTATTTCGGTTTTTGCCTGAGGTTTTGGTCTCGGTGTGAAAGGCTTGTTATTACTGTCTCTTTTCTGTTCAACCAAATTATCAGTATGATAAGGATGATCTTTTACGACAGGAATCTTTTTCCCAATCAATTTTTCTGTGCTTCTAAGATTTGCCAAATCCAATCCATCAACAAACGAAAAAGAGGTTCCTTCTGAGCCGGCTCTACCAGTTCTTCCGATTCTGTGAACATAAGTTTCTGAAACATCGGAAAGTTCGTAATTTACTACATATTTCAATTCATCGATGTCAATTCCTCTTGCAGCAATATCTGTAGCCACCAAAACTCTTGTTTTCTTCGATTTGAAATTGTTAAGTGCATTTTGTCTTTGGTTTTGAGACTTATTTCCGTGTATCGCTTCTGCCGAAATTTTGGATTGATGCAATTTTCTCGCGATTTTATCTGCACCGTGTTTGGTTCTGGAAAATACCAAAACTTGATCCAGCTTCGGATCTTGCAAAAGATGAATCAAAAGATCGGTCTTGTTATCTTTCTCCACAAAATAAATACTTTGCTGAATTGTGTCTGCGGTAGAAGAAACCGGAGCAACTTCTACTTTTACAGGATTTACCAGAATATCTGACGCCAAATTAGCAATCTCTTTCGGCATCGTTGCAGAGAAGAAAAGGTTTTGTCTTTTGGCAGGAATTATTTTAAGGATTTTCTTCACATCGTGTACGAAACCCATATCCAACATCCTGTCAGCCTCATCCAAAACAAAAATCTGAAGATGATGAAGTTTGATAATCCCTTGAGAAATGAAATCCAGCAATCTTCCTGGCGTGGCAATTAAGATATCAACACCTCTTTTCAACTGTTGTTCCTGTGCGTGTTGTTTTACGCCACCAAAAATTACCAAAGATTTTAGTTTCAGATGTTTGCCATAAGCTTGGAAGTTTTCCTCGATTTGAATGGCTAATTCTCTTGTAGGCGTTAGAATCAAAGCTTTGATTTGGTTTCTATGTTGTTCTTTTTCAGAAAGGTTCTGTAATATTGGAATTGCAAATGCCGCTGTTTTTCCCGTTCCTGTTTGTGCGCTTCCCAAAAGATCTTTTTTTTGTAAAATCGATGGGATTGCTTTTTCCTGAATGGGTGTAGGTTGTTCGTAACCTTGTGCTTTTAATGCGTCTAATATTGGCTTAATCAAGCCTAATTCTTCGAAATTCAAATGAAATGTTTTAAGTGTAAATAAAAAAATCCCTTCAATTCAGAAGGAATTTATGTTATGCAAAGTTAACTTATTTAAAATAAAGTTATTTAATTAACTTTTTGCCAGTTTTGTTTTTGTTTTAATTCGTCAATGAAAGTGATAAGTGCCGTTAGATTTTTAGGTTTTTCACCAGCAGACATCGCTATATCTTTTTTGCTGCCATCTGAAAAATAAACTCTGAGATTACTTTTAGATGCATCCATAATTCTCTTATCAATGTAGCTGTCTGATAACGATTTTACATTAGCCATGTCTGTTAAAGTAATCAATTTGTCATAATTTGCGGAACTGATTTTAGATTTGAAAGTCCCTTCTCTTGGTTTGTCCAAATCACCTTTACCTTCGCCTTGAGAAAAATTAAAGTGTTCTGCCTCAAGTACAGCATTTTTATAAGTGTCAATAGTTATCTTGTAAATAGGACAAAATCCGAAGCAAGGGCCAACTTCGTACTCTATTTTAGAATATTTGGAAGTTTGAGAAGTACTGCAGGCTATTAATCCAATTTAAAACAAAAGACTTAGCAAATATTTCATTGTCAATTTTTTGTTCAACAGCTTTCAATAATTGTTCCGAAATATTTATCCGTGTAATTTTTTCCAAATCGCATCTTTCAATGCCTGAAGTCCTTCACCAGTTACACCAGAGAAAAATAAAGGCTGTCTGTTTTCGGGAAATTCTGCTGAGATTTCTGCCTTCAATTCATCATCCAACAAATCTGATTTTGAAATAGATAAAATAAAATCTTTGTCCACCAGTTCAGGATTATATTCCTTCAATTCATTTTCCAAAATTTTGAATTCCTGAAAATGATCTTCAGAATCAGCCGGAATTAAGAATAATAAAATCGAGTTTCTTTCGATATGTCTCAAAAATCTGTGACCAAGTCCTTTTCCTTCTGCTGCGCCTTCTATAATTCCTGGAATATCAGCCATAACGAAAGATTTGTAATTTCGCCATTCCACGATTCCAAGATTGGGTGTCAAGGTTGTAAAAGCATAATCTGCGATTTTAGGTCTTGCTGCAGAAACTGATGCCAAAAGAGTGGATTTTCCTGCATTTGGGAAACCTACCAATCCAACATCGGCCAAAAGTTTCAATTCAAAAATGATATAACCTTCCTGACCTTCCATCCCTGGTTGAGCATATCTGGGAGTTTGGTTGGTAGAAGACTTGAAATGTTCATTTCCTTTTCCACCTTTTCCTCCTTCCATCAGGATGATTTCTTGTCCATCTTCCAAGATTTCTCCTATGATTTCGCCCTCTTCATTTCTTGCAATAGTACCCAGTGGTACATTGATGTAAACATCTGCACCGTAAGCTCCTGTCAATTGATTTTTTTGACCATTTTGCCCACGTTCTGCTTTTACGTGCCTTGTATATCTTAAAGGTAAGAGAGTCCATTCGTGGGCGTTTCCTTTCATTATTACGTGACCACCGCGACCTCCATCACCGCCATCTGGACCACCTTTCGGGATGTATTTTTCTCTACGAAGGTGAGCCGATCCAGCACCGCCGTGACCACTTGTACAATGGATTTTCACGTAATCTACGAAATTTGACATAATGTTTTTATTGATGGAAGATGGAAGTTCGAAGATGGAAAAATTCCCGCTTCAGACTTCCATCTTCCGGCTTTTACTTAATTTTTTCTACTTCAGCAAATAGTTTCTCAGAGATTTCGGAGATGTCGCCAATTCCGTTTACTTCTACGTATTTGCCTTGATTTTTGTACAATTCTGCAACTTCTGCAGTTTTTGTATAATATTCTTTGATTCTGTTTCTGATGATGTCTTCATTAGAATCATCTGTCCTTCCGCTTGTTTCTCCTCTCTTCAAAAGTCTTTCTACCAAAACTTCATCTTCTACAATAAGCGAAAGACAAATGCTGATTTCAGAATCTAATTCTTCTTTCACAATTGTTTCCAACGCTTCCGTTTGAGTAGCCGTTCTGGGGAATCCGTCAAAAATAAATCCATTGGTCTGTGTCGGTTTTCTCAACTCATCAATTAGCATATCAATCGTGACTTGATCTGGAACCAATTCTCCTTTGTCAATATATGATTTGGCTAATTTTCCAAGCTCTGTATCATTCTTCATATTATATCGGAACAGATCTCCGGTCGAAATTTGTTTTAAATTAAATTTCTCGATAAGATGCTGTGCCTGGGTTCCTTTTCCACTTCCCGGAGGACCAAAGAGAACAATATTGATCATAATTTCTTTAAATTTATTATTGATTTATTTCTTTCAGTATAATACTAATGATTGATTCTTCCTTCCTCTAATTGATAAAGATCTGGTAGGTTTCTTCCCAATTCATCATAATCTAATCCATAGCCTAAGACAAACTTATTAGGAATCTCTTTTGCAACATAATCTACTGTAAAATCTTTTTTGAAAACATCTGGTTTCAAAAGTAAAGAAGCTACTTTCAAAGATTTAGGACGTTGCGTGTTTTTGAAATATTCAAAAAGGTTTTCTAGTGTATTTCCTGTATCTACGATGTCTTCCATAAGGATGATGTGACGATCCACAACATCTTTTGTAAGTTCCATTTTTTTATAAACAATCCCTGTTGATTGGGTTCCAGAATAAGAACTTACCTGTAAAAAAGCAATTTCACATTTACCAGGATAATATTTTAAAAAATCTGAAAAAAACATAATTACACCATTCAAAACACCAATGAAAATTGGGGTTTCGTCTTTGTAATCTTCGTAAACTTTAAGCGCTAAATTTTTTATAATTTCCTGAATTTCATCGTGTTTCAGGTAGGGTACGAAATTTTTGTCGTGAATTGTGATAGACTCCATAAGTTTTTGAAAGTACAAAAATAAGGTTTTTATAGCAATTGACCGATTTTCTTTTTGTAACAGTTCTATGAAAGAATAATACAATTTAATTATCTATCTTTGCGTTACTATTTCTGAAAAAGAATAATTATGTTCAAGTCACTTTTCCACTGGAAAGTATTAGTTAATATAGTTTTGGCAATGGCTCTTTTTGCCGGTTTGGTATGGCTCACATTCCGATGGCTGGAGTTTCATACGAATCACGGAGAAGAAGTTCCTGTACCTAATGTTATGAATATGACAGTACACGACGCTATTAAAATCTTGGACGATTCCGGTCTGGAATATGAAGTAGACAGTTTTAAGTATGATCCGAAATTCCGTCCTTTTCAGGTTTTGGCCGTTAACCCGAATCCAGGGTCTAATGTAAAGAACGGAAGAATTATCACCTTGAAAGTTAATCCGAGAACTTGGGCGAAAGTCGCTATTCCAGATATTATTGACAGATATAAAGGTTTAGCTTTTAATCAATTAAATCTTGTTGGTCTTAAAGTCGGAGATACGCTTTATGAACCAAGTATCCAAAGAGATGCTGTGCTCAGAATTCTTTATAATGGAACAAGTGTGAAACCAGGAACTCAAATTCCTAGATTTTCAGCCGTTGATTTGGTCATAGGTTCCGGACCGCTTAGAAATGTATCCATTCCTAATGTTGTCGGAAGAACAGTTCAGGAAGCTAAAAAAATTATTGCTCAGGCTTTATTTGAAGTGGGTATTGTGGAGCACGAAGATGGCGGAAAGGATGATTCAGATATTGTATATTATCAGGATCCAGAGTTTGGAGCATTGCGGGATCAGGGAATGCAGATTGACCTCTGGGCCAGTAAAAAAACACCTGCCGAACTGCAGAACAAGATTAAGCAGCTGGATGAGATGTATCGTCCTAAGATAGATACTACATTAGCTCCCATTGAATACCACGAAATACCTACAGCAGAGGAGAGGCCTGCACCGGTAACCAAAAATCCCCCTGCTGCCACTACTGCTACATCAGTTCCGAAACCGAAACCAGCGAATACGAATTCCAGTTCTTCGGGCGGTTCTTCACAAGCTTCTGTAAAAACTAATAATTCTGCAACACCGCAAACTTCTAAACCTGCGGAAAAGCCTAAACCCAAAAAAGTTGTAATAGAATAAAAATTATAAAGGCTTCAGCGATTAGTTGGAGCCTTTTAAAATTAAAATATGCTGGACGAAAACGAAGATTTTCTGGAAAACCAATTCACTGAGGATGACAGTTCTGCTGATGAAAACAGTGGACTTTTTGAGCATCTTAATATTAAGGTAGATAAAAATCAGGAACCCCTCAGGATTGATAAATTTTTGCTCATACACCGTCAGAACTCATCCCGAAATAAAATTTCCCAAACCTGCAGAGCGGGTAATGTAGTGGTGAATGGTAATCCTGTAAAACAAAACTACAGAGTAAAACCAGGCGATGAAATCAGTGTGCTTCTTGCTCATCCGCCAAGAGAAAATGTGATCATCCCACAAGATATTCCTATTAATATCGTTTATGAAGATGATGACCTAGTTGTGGTAGATAAAGATGCCGGAATGGTGGTTCACCCTGGATTTGGGAATTGGGACGGAACACTGGTGAATGCTTTGGCTTTTCACTTTGCAAAAGATCCAAATTATAATTCCGATCTGGACAGAGTTGGTCTGGTTCACAGGATTGATAAAGATACATCAGGACTTTTGGTCATTGCTAAAAACGAATATGCACTCAGTCACCTGGCAAAACAGTTTTTTGATAGGAAAACGAAAAGGCTTTATTGGGCTTTTGTTTGGGGCAACGTTCAGGATGATCAAGGTACGGTTACGGGTCACATCGGGAGACATCCAAAAAACAGAATGCAAATGTACACTTATGTGGACGGAAGCCATGGAAAACACGCAGTGACTCATTATAAAGTTTTGGAACGATTCCGTTATATGACTTGGGTGGAGTGTAAACTGGAAACAGGAAGGACACATCAGATCCGCGCGCATATGAAACATATCGGACATACGTTATTTAATGATGAACGATATGAAGGCAATATAATAATGCGTGGCGTTAACCTTCCGAAATATAAACAATTTGTTCAGAATGTTTTCGAAGTACTGCCAAGACACGCCTTGCATGCGCATACTCTTGGCTTCATACATCCTGTCACCAAAAAAGAATTGTATTTTGAAAGTCCTATGCCAAAAGATATGCAGGAAGCTTCCGAACGTTGGAGGAAATATCTGGAAAATAACTAGAGTTTTATATATTTGTGTCGTGAAGAAAAGTTACATACTATATAAAATCATTATACTTCTGGCTTCAGGAGCGATAAGTACTGTGAAAGCGCAGGAGACTTTGCCATTCTATCAGCAGTATCTTGTGGATGGAGATTTCCTTTTTAATCCAGCATTATTAGGTAAAACGGATGACGTGGTTCTTAATATCAATTATCAAAAACAATTCTCACAACTTAGTGAGTCTCCAAATGTCCAGTCTTTAGGCTTACATGCCAATGTTTTTGACAGAGTAGGAGCTGGGATTTCATTTTTTAGAGATCAGAACGGACCTATTTCGTCTAATGGTTTGATGCTTGGTGCTTCTTATTTTATTCCCATTACAGATGAAGAAGACAGGCAGGATCAGTTTTCTTTCGGTATAGGAACCAATCTCTATAATATGAATATAGATTACACGCAGCTCAATCCTGAGCAGCCAGGTGATCAGGTGCTAGGAGAGAATACCAATGATATTTTTATTGCTTATGCCAATCTGGGAACAGCGTTGAAGTATCGGCACTTTTTCGCAGGTGTTTCAGTAGTAGATATTCCCCTGAGCAATGATATTCCTATTGTGAACGGGATTGAACTGTCACCAACTAAATTTTACTTCAATGTAGGATATGACTGGCATTTTGTAGACTGGCTTTACCTCACACCTTCTATGATGATGAACTTAAACACCAATTCCTCAAGAATCATAGATTATAACGTGATGGCTACGGCTTTTGGAGAGAAGAATAATATTTCCGCAGGAATCAGTTTCAGAAGTGCTAAAAGTGCGGTTGGGAGCCAGAACCTTGGTCTTTCACCTGTCATCAAAGGAAAAGTAGCATTTCTGACTTTTGGCGCAGTTTACAATATGGGAGTTTCTGAACTTACTGAAAATTTCGGTAATAGTTTTATGCTGTCTATTGGATTTAATATAGAAAACTTTATTAATTCTAGAGGTTTCCGTTATAGATAGTTTTATAAAATTGTCAATGGTTAATTGTTAATGATTTTCAATTTATAACAAACAATTCATAATTAATCATTTATAACTCAGCTTGATTTATCTCCACATCCCTTTTTGTAAACAGAAATGCAGCTATTGTAATTTTCACTTTTCAACTTCCTTTAGTTTGAAAGACGAGATGTTATCTGCTATCAAAAAAGAAATCCAACTCAGACACAACGAACTCGAAAATAAAACCCTGAAATCCCTTTATTTCGGTGGCGGAACACCTTCTGTTCTCAGTGGTGATGAAATCAAATCGTTGATTGATGAGATTCAAAAATATTTCAGTTTTGATGAGAATATTGAAATTACATTGGAATCCAATCCTGATGATCTTAATAAAAATTTCCTCAAAGAATTATCTCAAACCGAAATCAATCGTTTGTCAATTGGAACCCAAAGTTTTTATGATGAAGATTTGAAATTGATGAACCGAGCGCACAATGCGTCCGAAGCAGAAAGCTCGATTAAAAGAGCGCAAGATTTTGGATTGGTAAACATCAGCGTCGATCTGATTTATGGTTCGCCGACTTCAAATTTCGAAATCTGGAAAGACAATCTCAATAAAACAATTGAACTGCAAGTTCCTCACGTTTCGTCTTACGCTCTTACTGTTGAACCAAAAACAGCTTTGGAAAAATGGATTGAAAATGGAAAAATCCGTTCTCCCGAAGAAACGGAACAGAACCAGGAATTTTATTATATGAAAGATTTCCTGAAAGATAATGGATTCGATCATTATGAGATTTCAAATTTTGGAAAACCGGGCTTTCATTCCAAACATAATTCTGCATATTGGAAATCAGAACCTTATTTAGGAATTGGACCTTCAGCGCATTCTTATAATGGCAGTTTCGAAAGAAGTTGGAATATTGCCAATAATCCAATTTATATCAAAAATCTAAACCAAAATATTCTTCCAATAGAAAAGGAAATACTCACGGAAAAAGACAGATTTAACGAAATGATTATGATTGGGTTAAGGACAATTTGGGGTGTAGATTTGAACAGAATCAATCAAAATTTTTCCTCAGAAGTAATCGATTATCTCAATCAAGAAATCAAATCAAAAATAGAATCCGAGATTCTAATAATTGAAAATAATTATCTCAAAATTCCTGAAAAACATTGGTTTTTAGCAGACGGAATTGCGAGTGATTTATTTATAGTTTAAATTTTTTGTTCTAATAATACGTTACGCTTGTCATTTCGGAGGAATCTCAGAAATTTAGATTTTTAAGCAATGACAAAAATTATGATTTTAAATGTTAATTTCCTTATTTTTGTAAAGCTAAATCTTTGCTAAGTTTGAAGTTTATGCTGAGCCTGTCGAAGTGTCTTTGCGAACTTAAAAACATTTCAATTGTCAAATAAACTTTGCGGACTTTGCGTTCAAAATAACAGATAAAAGATTATCTCTTGAAAAAGAAAAAAGCCGACTACACACATCTTTCAGCCAATCAGCCAATCGGGATTTTTGATTCCGGAGTTGGTGGATTAACGGTTGCGAAAGAAATCAAAAGATTATTACCCAACGAAGATTTGATTTATTTTGGCGATACAAAACATCTTCCTTACGGTGAGAAATCCCGCGAAGCTATTGTCGGTTATTCAACAAAAATTACCAATTTTCTTCTGGAGAAAAACTGTAAAGCGATTGTGATTGCCTGTAATTCAGCGACAGCTAACGCTTTACAGGAAGTTCAGGAATTGGTTGCGGACAGAGTTCCTGTGATTGATGTGATTAATCCGGTTGCGGAAAAAGTTTCATACGAAATTCATAATAATGTTGGTGTGATTGCAACCAAAGCAACGGTTAATTCAGGGCTTTATAAAAAATCAATCCGAAAACATAACAAATTCATCAAAGTTGATGAGTTGGCAACGCCTCTTTTGGTTCCAGCCATTGAAGAAGGTTTCAAAAATCATCCGATCACACATTCTATTATTTATAATTATTTGAGTAATAGTAAGTTAAAAAATATTGAGACCTTAATTCTTGGTTGTACACATTATCCACTTCTGATTGACGAAATCAAGCAATATTATGGAAACAGAGTCCGTGTCATAGATTCTCCAAATATTGTTGCCAATCAATTGAAAATGATTTTGGATAAACATCATCTTTTGAATGAAGAAAATCATCAATCAACCTATGAATTCTTCTTGTCAGATATTACCAAAAATTTCGAAAAAATCTCTAAAAAATTTTTTGGAAAATCAATTGATTTAGTACTGAAAGTTCTTTAAAGAGTTTTAAATTAAGACACATAGTTGTTTATTATAAAAAAATTAAGAGCAAATAGATTTTTCCTATTTGCTCTTTTTAATTGATAATTTAATTCACATTTCTATGTGCCTATGTGGTAAAAATATAAAGCATTAATTAAAAATTCTCATTTCTGAAAATACTTTTGATTTCGTTAATCTCATTTTGAACCATATTTTTTGATCGTTCTCCAAAGTGTAAAGTGTTCTCGATTTTGTTGTTGCCTTCCCAAGTAATTTCGATTCCTCCGTTTGCAATCTCTTTTTTACAAAGAAAATCAGGAACGATTGAGAAACCCGAATTTCCACTTAAACAACGCACAATCGAACTAATATTCGGAACAATATAATTTGGTTTAAAGTCCGGATGTCGGTTAAAATTAGCTTTCCAAAAGTTATTAAGATGTTCCATATCCGCTGCTGTACTATACCAGATTTGCTGTTTCAACCAGTTTTCGGCTTCTTCGATTTTATTGGTTTTAATCAATTTTTTGAATTCAGAAGTATCAGTTCCGGTTCCATTAATCAAAACGATTTTTTCTTTGGAAAACGCTTCGAAATTCAGGTTTTTAAGATTGGTTTTTCTTGGAGTAATAATCAAGTCCAGCAATCCGTTATCCAAATCTGTAAACATCTGCTCATACATTCCAAAACGAATAATTACATTAAAATCAAATGTCGGAATATGCTTTTCCAAAGTGAATTGAAAAGTCTCAAAGCACATCCCGATGCTCACAGTTGGACGTTCGGTTTTTGTGGTTTTATGAAAGGTTTGTTCGGCGGTTTCCAGTTTTAAAAGTGGCTCCAAAGTGAAATTGTAAAGTATCTTCGCTTTCTCTGTAGGAATGAGTTTCTTTGAAATCCTTTCGAACAAAGAGTAACCAACATAAGCTTCCAAGGAACCAATATGAAGGCTTACGCCGGGTTGGGAAATATATAATTCCTTCGCAGCTTTCGTATAAGACTGAGTTTCATAAACACTTTTAAAGGTTCTAAGCCATTCCAGATTTATCATTTTGTATCATAATTATAATGCAAATATATAATTTATATTATTTTTATAATTCATTTTTCTATCGGAAATTTGCAGTATTAATAATTTAAATAACCAATTAATGAAAAATATATTCATAATCAACGGTGGACAAACTTTCGCACATTCTGGTGGAGCATTTAATAAAACGATTACAAATTGGACTAAAGAGATTTTAGAAAATGAAAATTTTGAAATCAGAATTACGAATGTCAATGATGAATTTGATGCAGTTCAGGAAGCTGAGAATTTCAAATGGGCAGATATTGTCGTGTATCATTTTCCGGTTTGGTGGTTTCAGGTTCCGAATCGTCTGAAATTTTATATTGATGAAGTTTTCACAGCTGGTCACAACAACGGACTTTATAAAAGTGATGGTCGTTCTAGAGTAAATCCTGCCATCAATTACGGAACTGGAGGTTTGATGCAGGGTAAAAAATATTTTGTGACAACAAGTTGGAATGCGCCGGAAACTGCTTTCACTTTGGAAGGAGAATTTTTCAATCAACATTCTGTGGACGAGGGCGTTTTATTCGGTTTTCATAGAATGAATGCTTTCACGGGAATGTCACATTTGGGAAGTTTTCATTTCCACGATATGGAAAAATCTGCAAGTCAGGAAAGAATCGATAACTATGAAATTGAATACAAAAATTATCTAAAAAAAGCTTTGAAAACTGAGGGATTTAAAGTGTTTAATTAATTAAATAAAATCAAAATGTCAATTTATTTAACTGCAATTTTAAAATCAAAGAAAGAATCGATTCAGGATTTGAAATCAATTCTTGACAATATGGTTCTGAATACGAGAAAGGAAGAGGCTTGCGAAAAGTATGAACTACAGCAAAGTCTGGATGACGAAACGGTTTTTATCTTTCACGAGATTTGGAAAAGCAAAGAAGGTTTGGATGCTCATAATCAACAACCTTACATTCAAGAATTTGTTGAAAAAGTTCCTGATTTATTAGAAAATCCAGCAGAAATTTATCTGGCGAAATTAGTTTAAAATATAAACGCCTCGATTAATCGAGGCGTTTTTATTTTTGTCATTCCGCGGAACGAGGAATCTTTAGATTCTTCACTTCATTACATTTCGTTCAGAATGACAAAGCTACTAATATTAATATCTTCCAAAAATCGATTATCGTGTGAAACTACAATCAAAGTTCCTTCGTAATCGTTGATTGCAGATGTCAGAATCTCAATATTTTGGATGTCCAGATTATTGGTCGGTTCGTCCAGAATTATCATATCCGGAGAAATATTCTGAATGGAAAGACAGCAGAGTAGAAGTTTCAGTTTTTCGCCTCCGCTTAGGAATTCGCACTTTTTATCCCAATCATTTTTCCAGAAAAGAAAACGAGCTAAAATCGTTTTAATTTCGTGTTCTTCGAGGTTTTTTAAATTAAATTGTTGCGCTTGTTCATAAACCGAAAGTTCATTTTTAATCAAAGAATATTCTTGGTCAATGTAAATTGTTTTCTTTTCAGATAAATAAATTTCACCAAAATTCGGTTTGATTTCTCCTAAAATCAGTTTTATCAAAGTTGTTTTTCCTGAACCGTTATCGCCTTTTATCGCAATTCTTTCTCCACTCACAATTTGAAAATCTAGATTGTTTTTCCAAAGATTGTCTTGATGATAATTGAAATTAATTTGTTCGGCTTTGACCAAAATTTTCCCTTTATGAAGATGAGAATTATCGAAATTAATTTTCATTTTATCAATTCCTGAAAGATTATCTTTCAAACTGTGAAGATTTTCTCTAATGCTATCAATTTTTTCCGAATGAACAGATTTCAGTTTTGAGGTACTGTTTTCTGCTTTGTTGCGAAGCGTGTTCATCATAATTCTGGAAACGCCCGATTTTTCTTGCTTTCCTTTTCCTCGGGAATCCAATTTGTTTTGCCTTTCAATCGTTTCGCGCTCTTTTTCTTTGGCTTTTTTCAACTCTTTTTCTCGATTTTGAATATTCTGTCCCAGCGAATTTTGTTCGATTTTTTTCTGCTCAGAATAGAAATCATAATTTCCACCATAGACAGAAATTCCATTTTTATTGAGTTCGCAAGTTTTGTCTAAAAGATTGAGCAAAACTCTGTCGTGGCTTACAATCAAAAGACTTTTCGAAGTTGAATTGATAAAATCATAAAGCAGATTTCTACTTGCCAAATCCAAATGATTTGTAGGTTCATCCATTAAAATCAAATCAGGCTGATGAATCATCATTCCTGCAAGAAATAACTTGGTTTTTTGTCCGCCACTTAGATTTTCTAATTTCAGATTCAAATTCAAATCAAAATCGAGTAGATTCCAATAAGTGAAAGCTTCTTTGATTCTGTCTTCGATTGTCCAATCATCATTCAGAATTTCCATATTTTCTTCGGTCACAGAACCGTTTAGAATTTCCTTTAAAGCGTTTAGTTTTTTATCTATGTTTAAAACTTCAGCAATACTCAAATGATTAGACTGACCAAAAATTTGCGGAATATAATAAGTGTTAGAATCAGATTTAATGGTTCCTGATTTTGGATGTAATTCGCCAGCAATTATTTTAAGCAAAATTGATTTTCCGGAACCGTTATTTCCGATTAAAGCTATTTTTTCCTGAGAATTAAGTGTAAAGTTAATGTCCGAAAAAAGAACATCTTTATTGGGATGTTGATAAGATATATCTTGTAAAATTAACATAATTTCTTTTTTAAGATGAACAATAGCAGACGAGATTGTCTGCAGAAGATTGCCAGAAAAGAAATTGAATTTTACATTATAATCTTTAGGATTTTATTTCTGCAAAGTTAGAAATTATTTTTAAAATCAAAAAAGCCTTGAATTTTCAAGGCTTTTATTATTAAATCACAGCCAGAATCTCTTCAAAATTCAATCTTGATTTGGCTTTGAGTTTCGGTTGATTGAAGTCATTTTCATCTCTCACACCAATTGCTACTGCGAACAATGTTGTGTATTTTTCATTATTCAGAATAGCGTCATATTTTGCAATTTCAATTCCTTCCATTGGTGTAGAATCGATTTCCATTTGCGCACAAGCACTTAACAAAACACCTAAAGCAAGATAAACCTGATGCGACATCCAGCTTTTTGTATAATCTTCGCCGTGAGGTTTTATCATTTTGTTGTAATATTCTATAGAACCTTCGGGTAAATTTCCCTCGATTTGCTTTTCAAAATCTTCTGCATTTTTCAAAACCTGAAAAACCACCAAAAGCTGGCTGTCATTAATTTTTTCTTTGTTAAAATAAGAAACTTCAGCAAATTCTGATTTAGCTTTTGAATCTTCCACAAAAGTAAACTTCCAAGGCTGACTGTTGATTGAAGATGGACTCAGATGTAGAATCGATTTCAATTGTTCTTTAATTTCATTGCTAAGTTTTCCTTCAGAATTGTACTTTTTTACAGTGTATCTTTTCTGCATTTTGGTAAGAAATGTTTCCATAATATTATACTATCAATTTTATAGTTGCAAAAATAAGTAGTGTTTATTAACTTTGCAATAACGGTCAATAATGATAGTATATGTTTTTAATCGATAATAAGAAATTTCCTTGCGGAACAAGCGTTACAATGCGTTTTATCGGAGGAAAATGGAAAGCAGTCATTCTCATTCATCTTGCAATGGGAACGAAACGTTATAATGAAATCAGGAAAGAAATCCCGACAATCACGGAAAGAACTTTGAGTCTTCAGTTGAAACAACTGGAAGATGACGGAATTATCGAGCGGAAAGTTTACACGCAAAAACCACCGCTAATGGTAGAATATTCTTTGACAGAATTTGGAAAAACTCTGATTCCTGTTTTGCGTTCGATTTGTGATTGGGGCAATGAAGCGATAAAAGATTCGGATAAGATTTTGGTTCAGGATTGATTATAATCCGATTTTCTTCATAACGAGATTCAGTTTTTGCTTCCATTCCATAGGTTTTGTAGAATATCCTGAGGAAGCAATGGCGACAAACCATTCGTTATGATTTTGTGAGCCTTTTAGATTTTGATAAAATTTCTTTTTCGAAACCCATTCACAAAAGGCGCGATAAGAAGCTTTGGAATCGGTGAAACTTTTGAATCTGGAATTGTTGATGTCGTTTTTTCCAGTCATTCCGAAATGGTTGTTCAGAACTTTGCAAGCGGAGCTCGTACCACCGCCGGTTTCCATATAAGCGATGGAAAGAATCACAACTGTTGGAATTCCAAATTCCTTAGAAAGCTCTGTTGCAAAAGGTTTGTATTGATTGACGTAAGAATTCTGTGCAGAGAATTTTAAACTGAAAAACAGAATGAAAATCATTAATAATCTGATGTTGAAATTCCTCATATCGCAATCAATTTTATTCGGAAATCGGTTCGCTTTGGAAGAAGGAGAAACTTACATTTCCATATTTTCTTGTGTCTTTCAAATTCGGATGAGAGAATTTTAGTCTGCTCTGATGTTCCAAAATGAAAACGCCGTTTGGTTTTAGCAATTCGTTATTCAGAACCAAATCAATCATTTCGTTGTACTTGTTTTCTTCCGTTTCGAAAGGTGCATCAGCAAAAATGATTTCGTATTTTTTCTCATGGTTTCTCTTTCTTTTTAACCAATCAAAAACATCAGCTCGCTGAACATTCACTTGCAATCCCATATCCAATTCGTTTGCTGTAGAATTGATAAATCCGGCGTGTTTTGGATTCAGTTCAACGGACGTAATGTCTTTGCAGTCGCGGGAAGCAAACTCCAAGGTAATGGAACCGATGCCTGCAAACAAATCTAAAACTGAGCAAAACTCAAGGTCATATTTGTTATCGATAATGCTGAACAGTGCTTCTTTTGCAAAGTCGGTTGTTGGTCTTACATCGAAATTTTTTGGTGCCGCAATTTTTTTGGCTTTCCATTTTCCTGATATGATTCGGAACATAAATAATTTTTTTTAACGCAAAAAGCGCAAAGATTTTTTAAATGATTAAAATATATTAAAGTTCGCAAAGCCGCTTCGCTTAGCTGAGTTTTACGCCTTTGCGAACTTTATATCTTGAGTTAATATATAATTCTTTGTGGACTTTGCTGTTAATTTAATTCAATATAAAACTCTTTTTATGAAGATTGTCGAAAACGATTTTCAGATTCGGAACAAACTTCTGCATTTCTGAGATGAAAGTTTCGTTCTCAGTTGTTTCTCCATAAATATAAAAATGAGTTTCAGAGATTCCGAAATCAATTTTACTCAGCGTAAACATTATGAAATAAAGAAAATCTACCTCCGAAGCCGCATCCAGATTATTATAAAGAACCACTTTTTTATTCTCAATGGCAAAGAATTCCGCTTGTTGATGATAAAGATTCACGTGGATTTCTTTTCGATTTTTCACATTCAAAGAATTCAGGAACTTTTCGCCCGAAAAATTGAAATGTGTCGGAACTTCCAATTGCTTAATTTTCTGATAAAAATCTTTAGGAAAACTATAGTAAAACTGAATCCCGAATTTCTTGTTTACAGACAACATCAATTCCTCAGAATCTCTCTTTACATCAGCATTATAAGAAATTAAATCATATCCCAAATCGTGCTGGTCAAAACCTTCTTCCACGATGGAAAAATGATTGATGGAGGAAATCACAGAGATTTCAGAAAACTTTTCCGAGGCCAAAACTTCATTCAGTTTGTCCTCAACCAGATTTTTTGGTGTGTCTTCATCTTTCAGAAAGATTTTTTCCTCCAGAACTTTTCTGGACTTAGAAATCTGCCACTGCAAACCATCTTTCGTAAAAAGCAAGGATAATTTCCTCATATTTTTTTGTTCTGATATTTAATTGTTTTTAGTAAAAGCTGAAAAACTGAGATTTGCAAAGTTAAAAAATTAAAACTTTACTATTCCATTCTCGGTCAATTCTTATATTATGGTTATCTTCGCAGTTAATTCGATTTATTCTCAGGATGAACAAGATATCAATTTTACTTATATTATTCGTTTTTCAGTTGAGTTTCTCTCAGCAGTCCATCAAGTTTGAAGATTCAGATTTTGCAACAATCCTAGCCAAGGCCAAAGCGGAAAAAAAACTGGTTTTTATGGATGCTTATGCAGCTTGGTGCGGACCGTGTAAATTGATGGAAAAAAATGTTTTCACAGACAAGAATGTGGCAGACTATTACAATCAAAACTTCATCAACGCTCATTTTGATATGGAAAAAGGCGAAGGTAAAACGCTTGCCGCAAAATATGGTATCAGGAGTTATCCAACTTTATTATTCCTAAATAGCGAAGGTGAAATCGTTGGGAAAGAATTGGGTTATATCAAAACTGAAGAATTCTTAGCATTAGGAAAGAAAAACAATAAACCAAGTTTAGTCAATACAAACCTGAAAGATGAGTTCCTAAAAGGAAAATTAGACCAAGCAGGCTTACTGAATTTCATTAATCTCTACGCAAGCAAAGATCCAGCCTTGGCAAAGCAAGCTTCAGAAAAATATTTTGCCAACAAAAAAGATAAAACGTTTTCTGGAGAAGAGGTTAATGCGCTTCTTAATTTTACTCAGTCCGTAGATGATGCTAATTATAAAGTTTTTGTATCGAACAAAGCAGGAATTACTGAACTTCTTCCTGAGAACAATTACAAACAATTTGATAATTATTTGAAATTGATGAAACTTGTTACTTCCGCAACAGACGATAAAACCAAGACAATTGATGATGCAAAAGTTTTGAAAGAAGGCGAAGGATTATTCCCAAAAGATGAATTGGAGAAAAGTCTGAATGTTTATAAATTAAATTATTACGCTGCTCACGAGAATTTTCCAGCTTACGAAAAAACAGCTTTAGAATATTACAAAAATCCAGATGAATTCAATGCTAATGAGTTATTAACAGCTGCTAGTACAATTGGAGAAAAGTCCAAAGATGTAAAATCTCTTCAGGCTGCATCGCGTTGGGCAGAAAAAGTGGTAATGTCTTCAGAAAATTTTGATTCAACAAGTATTTTGGCAACTTTGTATGATAAATTAGGCAAAAAAGAGGAAGCGAAAATGTTCGCCGGTATGGCAGCTAATTTTGCAAAAGAGGAAAATAGGGACGCAGCAAAAATGATTGAGATTCTTAACAAAAAATAATGTTAAAAAAATGTTTTTTATTAGGATTTAGTAGCATTTTCGCTATAGCTTTGTCTCAGAAAAATGAAACATACGTAAAAGCGAATGCTCTTTTTCTTCCGATCGGCATCCTAAACGTGGGAGTAGAACGTAGTTTCGCGGAGCATATAACGGGACAAGCAGATTTGTTTATCTCACCCTGGAAATCTTTTGCGGGAAAACACGCTCAAGTTTATATGTTGGGTTTTAACGGGAGATATTATTTTAATGAGACTTTTAAAAAGTTTTATGTTGGAGTAGACTTTTCGTTGGCACAGTTTGATATTCAAAAGTGGGGTTATTGGAATGATAATTTCTATGTCCACAAAAACGGCGTTACGACACCTTACATTAATTCTAACTTGTACCAGAAAGGCTATTCATTTATGTTAGGAGGTCTAGCGGGTTACCAGTTTACGTTAGCTGATCGCTGGAATCTCGACCTTTATTTAGGATTCGGTACAATGCAAAGTTTTTATAAAGGCTATGACAAGCTGAGTGGTGATAGATATGACAATAACGGTGACTCTATGGGTAGAGAAACCAACAGAAGCGGTGAGTTCTTGCCTTATAAAGGTGGAGTAATGATTTCGTATAAATTGTAAAATTATGATGATAAAGAATCCAAAATACATTTTAATTGCAGTTATAACTTTCATCATTATTTTTCTGATGAATTATATTGGAAATGATTCTCCAGACAAGCTTTATAGAGCTTTATTAACTGCTTTTTCAGCGGTAATAGGTTTGGGAATAGGGATGTGGATTTACAGCAAACGTGACCAAAATGACGAACGTAACAATTTTGATTAATTAAACTGATTTTTATGCAGATCGATTTACAATCGGGCAAAAAAATATATTTCGCTTCCGACCAGCATTTTGGAGTTCCGGATTTACAACAAAGCAGAATTAGGGAAGAAAAATTTATACGGTGGTTGGATTCTATCAAGAAAGACGCACAAGTTCTTTTCTTGATGGGCGACCTTTTTGATTTTTGGCACGAGTGGAAATATGTTGTTCCAAAAGGCTATATCAGAGTTTTAGGGAAAATTGCAGAATTGAAAGATTGTGGTATCGATATCTATTTTTTTGTTGGGAATCACGATTTGTGGATGAAAAATTACTTCGAAGTAGAATTAGGAATTCCTGTCTTCTTTGAAAAAAAATATTACAAAATCAATAGTAATCAATTTCTTTTAGCGCACGGAGATGGACTTGGTCCTGGAGATAAAGGCTATAAAAGAATGAAAAAAGTCTTTACGAATCCCTTTGCCCAATGGGCTTTTAGATGGTTGCATCCAGACATTGCAATGAAAATTGCCAACTATATGTCTCAGAAAAATAAGACGATTTCTGGAGTTGAAGATCAAAAATTTTTAGGGGAGGATAAAGAGTTCCTGATTCTCTATTCTAAGGAAAAGTTGAAGACAGAAAAAATAGACTATTTTGTTTATGGTCATCGCCATTTGCCAATGGTTTTGGATTTGGAAAAAGGATCTAAATATATCAATCTCGGCGATTGGATTTCTTACTTCACTTATGGCGTTTTTGATGGAGAACAATTTAATCTGAAAAAGTTTAAAGATTAAATTCAAATATTGAATTGAAAAATGAAGCAGAATATTTTTGATATTAAAACAGAAGAAGACTTCCGACTAGCTTGTGTGGAAACTTTTTTATATCAATACAAAAATGTAGAAGTTTACAGGAAGTTTGTGGATTATTTGAACATCAACCCTTCGTCGATTAATCAAGTTTTGGATATTCCATTTCTACCAATTGAGATGTTCAAAAATCATTTGGTTTTGGATAAAAATGCTGAAGCCGAAAATTATTTTCAAAGTTCTGGAACAACACAAATGAATCGTTCCAAGCATTATATCGCCGATTTTTCTCTTTACGAAGAAAGCATTTACAAAAGTTTTGAGCATTTCATTGGAAAACCGGAAGATTATATTTTTTTAGGATTATTACCTAATTATTCAGAAAATCCACATTCTTCATTGATTTATATGATTGATTTTTTGATAAAAAAGTCAAACAAACCAGAGAATGGCTATTTTCTTTACAATCATCAGGAATTGTTTGATTTGCTACAAACTATATCAGATAAAAAAGTCATTCTATTTGGTGTATCATTCGCCTTACTGGATTTCTTAGATTATTGCCACGCAAATTCTCAAACTCTCCAATTTTCACAAACTCTCACAGTTATCGAAACAGGCGGAATGAAAGGAAGAAAAGAAGAAATGACGAAAGACGAATTGCTGAAAATCTTTCAAAATGGCTTCAAAACGAATAAGATTTACTCAGAATATTCGATGACAGAGTTGTTGTCGCAGGCTTATTCGCTAGGTGAAAATATCTATAAAAGTCCCAATTGGATGCGAATTCTCATTAGAAATACAGAAGATCCGTTTTCTTATGTGGATGATGGAAAAACTGGCGCAATTAATATTATAGATCTCGCCAACAAACATTCTTGTTCCTTCATTGCTACTCAGGATTTGGGTAATGTTCAAGATGATACGTTTCAGGTTTTGGGAAGAATAGATCATTCTGATATCCGAGGATGCAGTCTTTTGGTTTCCTAAAATTTTAATTAAATTTAATTTTAAAAACACAATTTGATTTAGTCAAAGTCTAATTTAAAATCAGCCTAATGAGGTTTTTATCATTAATTTTTCTTCTCTCTTTTTCTTTTTTCAAATCTCAAAAATGTTATGATTTGAAAACAGTTTTGAAAGTTGAGCCAACAGAATTATACAAACCACATTTATTAGCTTCACAGAATTTTGGAGTTAAAATTCTTGAAAATACAAAGTCTGTAGATAAGTACATTGCTAATGGAAAATTTGTAAAAGTGAAGAAAAAATCAAGAGGCTACAGATTACATGCTTTAGAATATAGCCGACCATATTTGGTTAAGAAAGCGAGAACTACTTTGGAAAGAATGGCGAATAAGTTTGCGACCGATACCAAAAGTTTCTTCGTTGTGTCGTCAGTTACCAGAACTTTGGAAGATCAATGCAGATTGAGAAAAGTTAATTCTAATGCGTCTTTAGGAATCAGTTCTCACAATTATGGAGCAGCATTCGATATTTCGTATGTTCGTTTTGATCACAAACTGAAAGTCAATCCAAAGCTTGAAAAAGAATTAGAGAAAGTGTTGACGGAGTATAAAAATCTGGGTAAAATATTTTACATCAAGGAAAAGCAACAAAGCTGTTATCACGTAACTGTTCGTAATTATTAAAGTCTTAATTGATGTTGAAAATAGAGGAATTGGTTCACGCTTTCGTCAATACCAACTGTGATTTTGATAAAGAAATTGTTTTAACTAATTTTTTTCACTCTGATTGGGAAGCTGATATTTTATTGATTAATAATGAAGGTTTCAGTCACGAAATTGAAATCAAACTATCTAAATCTGATTTTAAAAACGATTTTAAAAAATTCTATACCAATCAAAAATCTGGAGAAAAATTTCTGAAACACGATAAGATTGGTTGTGGTGACTATATTTGTAATTCATTCAGTTTTCTTCTTCCAATGGGAATGATTAATCATCAAGATATCCCGGAACATTGCGGGATTATAGAATTCTATCACGACGAGGATCATTGGGAAACAAGTTTTTATAAAATTCGAGAACCAAAAATTATTCACAAAGATTCTTATTGGAAGCTTTGTGACAAAGATTATTTTCTAAGAAATATTGCGAGAAATCTTCTTTTCAAAAAATTTGAACTTAAAGGAAAAAAGGAAGAACTGATTTTTAAAAATTACTTCGAGGAACGAAATAAAAAATAAATCTTGCCTAAAGCAGAACATTAGTTTTACAACTATTGTACAGATCATTTCGGCAATAGATTTTGAATTAGTTGATACCGTTTGTTTATTGTGTTTGATATTTTATTATTATAAATCTAATGAACTTTTAGTTTAATTGATAAAAACTCAATATGTAAAACTTGAGATGACAAAATTTCCAATAATTGCTTCATTTCTAGTAATGGTTTGTTTTTTGAGTTAAACAATCGTATAAATTTTTGAAATATGGCTTTAAAATATTCAATATTAGATTTGGCAACAATTGTCAAAGGAGATGATATTCACACAACTTTTAATAAATCTGTAAAGTCTGCGCAACTTGCCGAAAAACTGGGTTACACCAGATATTGGTTCTCAGAACATCATAATTTCCCGAATGTTGCCAGTGCTGCAACTTCCATTTTAATAGGTCACATTGCTTCGCAAACCAAAACTTTGAGAGTGGGTTCCGGCGGAATTATGCTACCTAACCATTCCACACTATCAGTTGCTGAGCAGTTTGGGACCCTAGACGGATTGTATCCTAGCAGAATTGATATGGGACTAGGGAGGGCGCCCGGAACGGATATGCTCACGGCGAGTGCTTTGAGAGGTAATAACTTTAATCCAAATTACAATTTTGAATTTCACATCCGTGAACTTCAGAAATATATGTCCAATGAAAATTCAGAAGCTAAAGTAAGAGCTATTCCGGGAGAAGGCGCAGATGTTCCGATTTACATTCTTGGAAGTTCCACAGATTCTGCTTTTTTAGCGGCTAAGTTAGGTTTACCATATGCTTTTGCAGCGCATTTTGCACCTTCGCAGTTAGAGGTTGCCCTGGAAATTTACCGGGAACATTTTCAGCCGTCTGAGTTTTTGCAGGAACCTTATGTTTTGGTTTGTATCAATATCATTGCTGGCGAAACTGTAGATGAAGCTCATTATCTTTCAACATCGCATTTCCAGGCGTTCGTCAATATTTTGACCGATCAAAGACAGCCTCTTTCACCACCAGATGAAACCGAATTGGCTGATATTTCTGATGAAGTAGCTGTTCATCTGAATAGAATGGCTGCCAAAACTTTTGTGGGAGATAAAGAAACTTTGAAAGAAAAACTTGGCAAATTTGTAAAAGATTACAAACCAGATGAAATTATCGTTTCAGGAAATATCTATGATTTTGATAAAAAACAAAGGTCTTACGAGATAGCTTCAGAAGTTATCAAATCACTATAATTAAAAAGCACAAACCGTAGTTTGTGCTTTTATTTTTTATTTTAGAACATCAAATTCTATGGAACTTCCACTGGAAACTTTGATTTCCGCCTTTTGATAATCATCTTTAGTCGCCATATAAGGATTATCTAGAAATTTTTGCGGATTAATTGCCATCAATGGAAACCAAGTACTTTGAACCTGAACCTGAATTCTGTGTCCTTTTCTAAAAGTGTGCAGAACATCCTGAAGTTTCACATTCACGGTCGCACTTTTGTTAGGTGTCAGTGGCTCAGGTTTTTCAAAACTATTTCTGAATCTTGCCGGCATAATCTCGCTTCTTACCATCTGGTGATAATTGGCATATACAACGCCTGGTTTGTCAGGATTTGCTTTTTCGTCAGATGGATAGATATCAATTAATTTTACAATGAAATCAAGATCCGTAGCAGAGGTCACGATATTTAATTTGGTAAGGATTTCTCCAGCCAGCGTTATATCATTTTCAAGAACATCGGTTGTAAAAGTTAAGACGTCTGGTCTGTATGCTGCAAATCTCTGATCTTCGCTCATATAGTTTCTTGGAGTAAAGCCATTCATATCCTTGTAATTTTCACTGCTTAACACTGGTTTTTCAGGGTCGGAAAAGTAGATAGAAACTCGCTTAGGATCATCACCCTTTTTAGACAATATGCCAGTAGAATTGAGAAAATAATTTTGCTTTTCAGTTGCTTTAGGAGGCCAGTTATCAAATGTTTTCCATTCTTTTTTTCCTGTATCAAACATATAAGCTTCGGGAAGTTTTGCTGCAGTTTTCGAATCTTCTTTTAGATAATGATGAAAGAATGGTTGCTCAATATTTCGTTGATAAAATGTCGATATGCTGTCACCAAAATAGATGTCGTTATGAAAATGCTTTCCGCTGTCATAGTTCCATCCGCCGTGAGAAAAAGGACCCATCACAATCGTATTTTTGGCTTTAGGATTATTTTTTTCAATAGTTTTATAAATGTTGAGTGGTCCAGCCAGATCCTCCGCATCGAACCAACCGCCAACAGTCATTACTGCGTGATTGATATTTCTAAGATGAGGCAACAGATTTCTTTTTTGCCAGAACTCATCATAATTAGGATGATTTACCACCTCCTGCATAAAGAAGTTGTCTTTATAATATTTGTCCACACCATCTTTCAGCGTTCCCATATTTTTATAGAAAAGATATCCGTCGTCAGAAGTCGGTTTTATCATTTTATCAGCAAACCAAGATTCTTTTTCCGGTTTTGTTTTCTGCACGCCAAAGACAGGAAATGTTTTGAAATAACCCATTAAAAATGCACCATTATGGTGGAAATCATCGAACCAAAAATCGGAAATTGGTGCTTGCGGGGAAGAAGCAACCAATGCTGGATGATTTGCCAAAGTTCCTACAGCTGTATAAAATCCGGGATAAGAAGTACCATATTGTCCAACTTTACCATTGTTGTTTTGAACATTTTTTACCAGCCAGTCTACAGTGTCATACGTATCAGTACTTTCGTCCACATCTTTTTTAGTTTTGTGATCTACTTGCGGTGTCATATTCGTGAAAATTCCTTCGCTCATATATCTGCCACGAACGTCCTGAAAAACGAAGATGTATTTTTCCTTTTCAATAAATTTGTTGGGATTCAGTTTTTTTCTAAAGTTGTTCTCTCCATAAGGCGCGATGCTGTAACATGTTCTGTTCATGATAAACGGGTATTTTTTCCCCTTGGAAATATCCTTTGGAGTATAGATAATGGTGAACAATTTAGTTCCGTCTCGCATCGGGATATAAACTTCTTTTTTGGTGTAATTATCCTGAACTTGATTAGTTTGTGCTGTGCTTAGATTAATAATGGTAATTGTGATTAGTATCAGGACTTTCTTCATTATAGAGTTTTTATAAGATTTTGAATTGAAATATATGGATTTAATTTAGTTTTTACGTAATCCATCAAACAGTTTTCAGCGGCGAGATATCTCTTCGGCTGATATTCGGATAAATTATTCTGAGAATTATCCTCAAATTATACTATAGGGACGATGTTTTTTATCTAGTTAGATAGTTAATTGGATTGTTCTATTGGGAAAATATCGTCATTGTTACTACTGATGATTAGTTTTGATAATTTACTTCTTGTAAAGAATTAACTTGAGATATTCACTAAAAAAGCCTGACTCATCAGAATCAGGCTCAGTAATTTTTTTTTAATGTAATTTATAACCCAAGAATCTTGGCAAATAAATCTGGAACAATTCCCATAGAAAATAATGCTAGAATAATAACAATGGAAACAATGTTATACGTAATACTAGCTTTTTCCGTGTTGTGGAAGTTATCTTCCTTATAAAAAAACATAGCGATAATAAGTCTCAGATAGTAAGCAATACTTAAAGCTGAACCCAGAACTGCAACCAGAACTAGGAAGCTTGAACCACCTCCAATCGCCTGATTAAAAATGCTTAACTTTCCCATAAAACCAGCTGTTAAAGGAATACCAGCCATGGACAACATAGAAACAGTAGCACCAATTGCTAAAAGCGGTTCTTTTTTACCCAATCCGTTGAAGGCTGCAAATGATGTTTCCTTCTTTATTTTTTCTACCCAAATCAGACTGATGAAAACACCAACAGTTGCCAATGAATAAGCAAATAAGTAAAATCCTAAAATTGATGTTGAGAAGTTATTAAGTCCAAAAAATATCAAAGAGATATATCCTGCGTGTGATACAGAAGAGTAGGCGAGCATCCTTTTTGCATTGGTCTGAACTAATGCCATTACGTTAGCAAGTAATAAAGTAATAATCACAAAAACGCCTAAAATATTAATCCATTCTCCTGCAATACCGCCAAATCCTAAAGTCATTAATTTGAATAATGCAAAGAAACCGGAAATCTTAACTACAGATGCCATAAAACCAGTGATAAGCGATGGCGACCCTTGGTAAACATCAGGACTCCACATATGGAAGGGTGCTAATGATACTTTGAAAGCAAGTGCAGACAGCATCAGGATAGAACCCATAATCAGCATCAGATTTTTTGGATTGCTGATGGCGAAATCGTGAATCGCATACATATCAAAACTTCCCACACTTCCGTAGACTAATGCCACACCAAACATCAGAAATCCTGTAGCGAAGGCTCCCATAAGGAAATACTTCATAGACGCTTCAGTAGAGCGAAGGTCTGTTTTGTTAGACCCGGCCATCACATATAAAGGAATAGATAAAATCTCAATCCCGATGAATAATGTTACCAGATTTTGGAATCCGAAAAGAACCAATCCACCGCTTAATGCAAATAACATCAAAGCGTATAGTTCGGACTGATGGCTTCTGTGGTTGCTGAATGCAAACCCTCCCAAAAAGAACAATAATAATGTGATGATAATGGAAATCTTTGTAAATAAGGCGGTATTACTACTATATTCATACATCGCTTTATACTGATCAAAGAATTCGCATTCGGGAAGAAAACTCACATACAAACCGATGATTAATCCCAAAATCCCAATGTATCTTGCGTATTTTCCTTTTCCCAATACACCGGAAAAAAGTACAAGCACTGCCGTGAGGAATAAAATTATAAAAACACTCATTTCTTTATTTGTTTCGTCGGAATCGGGAAGTACCAATGTCCGTTTTGAATTTTATTTAATTTCTCTTTTATCTTGTGTCAAGATTAATTTAACATCGATGCATAGATGAACTGTATAGAGCTCGTCACCATTTCTATTACCGGCTGCGGATATACCCCAAGTACGATAACGAAAACAGATATACTAGCTAATACAGAAAACTCAACTGAACTGATATCTTTTGTTGTAGCCAAAACAGCATCATCACCTTTTCCGAACATTGTTTTTCCATAGAATCTCAGCATATAAGCTGCTGCCAGAATCAATGTAAGTCCTGCCATTACTGTCATAATGAAGTTGTAGCTGTAAACCGATTTCAGTAAGATAAATTCACCAATGAATCCGTTGGTCAAAGGTACACCTGTTGATCCAAGAAGGATGATCATAAAAAGGATCGCAAATTTAGGAGCGACTTTTGCAAGTCCACCCATCTGACGGATATCTCTTGTTTTGAATCTCTTATAAAGAATGTCGGCACAATAGAACAATCCAACTACATTGATACCGTGTGCAAAACTCTGTATCATTGCACCTTGGCCGCCTTCAAAAGTCAGCCCAGTTCTCATCGTCACTACTGCTGATGAGAAAATCCCGGCTACAATCAGTCCAACGTGAGAAAGGGAAGAGTAAGCAATTAATCTTTTGCTGTCTGTGGAAATCATTGCGATAAGAGCACCGTAAATAATGCCTATCACAGAAAGAATGATTACAATTTCTCCGGAAACTCCGCCAATGGCTTGTGGCGTAATAGGCAATAAATAACGCATCACACCGTAAACCGCCATTTTTAGCATAATCCCTGAAAGCAACATAGATCCTTGTGTAGGCGAATAAGTATAAGTGTCAGGCTGCCAAGTGTGAAAAGGGAAGACTGGTAATTTCACAGCAAAAGCAAAGAAGATAAACCAGAACACAAAATTTTGCTCTGTTACACTAAGCTGAGCATTGTACAAGTCCGTTAATGCAAAAGAAGCTGCCTGCCCTTGGTTATAAACGTATATCAAACCAAACAACATAAATAGAGACCCTACGAATGTATAAACAAAGAACTTAGTGGTGAACTTGATTCTTTTGTCTTCTTGTCCCCAGATTCCTGCGATGAACCAAATTGGAATCAAAGTAACTTCCCAAAATATGTAGAACAACAGTCCGTCCAATGAGGTGAAAACACCTAACAATCCAAACTGCATCAACAAAATCAAAGCATAAAAGGAATTTGAATATCCTTTTTTATCATTGAATGATGATAAAATAATAAGCGGAACCAGGATGTTGGTCAATAAAACCATCAGCATACTCATTCCGTCAACGCCGAAATTAACACTGCTTTTGATATAATTGGACCAAGGATAAGTGATTTCGTATTGCAAAGCTGCATCTACAGTTGGCGTGAAATCGAAATTCCCCAACATATAAAATGCAATCAGCATTTGTGCGAAGCCAAAAACCAACGCTATATATTTACTGGACTTATTGTTCCAGAAAAATAGTAAACCCGAACCTACTAGAGGTAATAGTAATAATGTTAATAGTAAATACGACATTATCTATTTCAATAAAAAGTTAACAATCAATACAATTCCTACGGCCAATGACATAATTAGCACATAGTTTTCCACATTTCCATTTTGCAGACGCTTTGCAGCTCTTCCGGAATCCTGAGCACCCAATCCAATGAAGTTTACAATAGGATCCAAAACTGCTTTGTCGAACATTGCTGCAGCTTTTCCAGCTTCTTCAAAAGGTCTGACAATGCAGGCATTATAAATCTCGTCCACAAACAATTTCTTTGCCGACAGTTTTTCCCAGCCTGTATATTTATCTTCAGGAAGAGCCATTTTTTTCTTATTTACATAGATATTTCTAACCAAGAACCAAACCGTGAAAACCATCAGAATTGTTGCAGCTAAGAGAATCATTTCTGTACCAAATGGAACGCCTGATAAAGTAGCTTCCATCTGTTTGAAACTTTCTGGTGTCAGAACAGGCTTCAGCCATTCCATCAATTTAGCATAATGACCGTGACCGATAAAGTGTGGCAGATTAATAAATCCTCCAACTACGGAAAGAATAGCCAAAATGATTAGAGGTAAAGTCATGTTTGCAGGACTCTCGTGCAAATGATGTTTTTGCTCTTCTGTTCCTCTGAATGCTCCGTGGAATGTTAGATAATACAATCTGAACATATAAATTGCTGTGATAGCAGCCAAAATGAATAGCATCACCCAATAAATCGGATTTTTAGCATATGCTGCAACCAAAATTTCGTCTTTCGAAATCATCCCAGAAAGTAAAGGGAAACCAGAGATTGCCAATGTTCCGATAAGAAAGGTAGCGTGGGTAATAGGAATATATTTTTTCAAGCCGCCCATAAAACGCATATCCTGTTCATTGCTCATTGCGTGGATTACAGAACCAGCACCCAAGAATAACAATGCTTTGAAGAAGGCGTGTGTCATTACGTGGAACATTGCTGTGGTATAAGCACCTAATCCTAAAGCAATAAACATAAAACCAAGTTGTGAAACTGTAGAGTATGCCAATACTTTTTTGATGTCGTTTTGTCTGAGTGCATAGAAGCCAGCTAGTGCTGCAGTGAGGAATCCGATGAATAAAATACCGTCTTGGACTGTGGGTGCTAATGTGAATAAGAAATTAGACCTTACAACTAGATAAACACCAGCGGTAACCATCGTTGCCGCGTGAATCAAAGCAGAAACCGGCGTTGGTCCGGCCATCGCGTCTGGCAACCAAGTGTATAACGGAACCTGTGCAGATTTACCAGTAGCTCCAATGAATAAGGCTGCTGTGATAAAAATAATCGTTGTTCCGTCCAATTCGAAGATAGAAGCGTTTTGAGCTACAGAAAGATAATCAATTGCATTAACGTTCGCAGCGATGGCGAAAATCCCGATTAGCAAACCAAGATCTCCGATACGGTTCATAATGAAAGCTTTTCTTGCTGCTTTTCCGTAATCTTCATTCTGATACCAAAATCCAATCAACAGGTAAGAACAAAGTCCTACACCTTCCCAGCCGATGAATAAAATCAGATAATTGCTTCCCAAAACCAAAAGCAACATCGAGAAGATGAACAGGTTCAGGTAAGTGAAAAACTTGTAGAAGCCTTTGTCGTGGCTCATATAGCCAATAGAGTAGAGATGAATGAGTGATCCGATTCCTGTGATGATCATCACCATCATCAATGATAGCTGATCTACCTGGAAACCAAAATTAACCTGAATCCCAGCGACTCTAAACCATTCAAACGCTTTAACAATAACAGGAGCACTCTCAATACTGAAGTTCAAAAAAATACTTGTTGTGATAACAAACGAAGCGAATACTACCAAAGTTGCCAATCCGCCAACGAAAAGTTTCGGAAGGTGTTTCCCAAAAAGTCCGTTAATCAGAAATCCTACTAATGGTAAAAGTACAATTGCGTAAACTAAATTCTCCATCCTTTATTATCCTCTTAATTTATTAAAAATACTGACATCTACTGATCTTGTATTTCTGTACATCATTGCAATGATAGCCAATCCTACTGCCACTTCTGCAGCGGCAACCACCATTATGAAAAATACCAAAAGTTGCCCGTGACCATCACCTTTGTATGCCGAAAATGCAGCAAGCAAAAGATTCACAGAATTAAGCATCAATTCTACACAGCCCAAAATTACGATAGCGTTTTTGCGCACCAAAACTCCTAAAACTCCTAGGCAGAAAAGAATCGTGCTTAGGATGATAAAGTATTCCAAAGGAACTTGTTGTATAAATGTATTCATATCCTATAAATCTTTTTTACCAATCAGAACTGCTCCTACAATACCCGCAAGGATAAGGACAGATGCCAGCTCAAACGGCAATACATATTCGTTAAACAATAATCTTCCCAAGTTTTTGGTCAGACCTACGGACTGGTCTACATTGTTAGCAACTGTTGTATTTCCAGTAAGACCTTTATAAGCGCCCAACATCCCGATGAAAAGAATACTTGCAGAAAATACGCCGATAAATTTCGGAAGGCTGGCTTTCTTGCTTTCATCTTCTTTATTGAGGTTAAGCATCATCAAAATATAAAGGAAGAGAACCATAATTGCACCTGCGTAAACGATGATCTGAACAATTCCGAGAAACTGCGCATTCAGAAGAATGTACATACCGGCAATTGAAAACATCGTTACAATCAGTGATAAGATTGCGTATAACGGATTCTTTGCAAAAACAAAATAAACTGCACTTGCAATAGCTAAAAATGCGACAAAGAAAAATAAAATCTGATCCATTACTTTACTGCATTTTTTTGTTTATCGGATTGTCTTGGTGTGATGTCAATCCTTTCATTTATTTTTTCTACCAACTTATCTTTTCCGTAGATAAAAGAACCTCTATTGGTTTCTACATCTACCAAACGGTCTGTAAGATAGATTGCCGATTTAGGACAGGCTTCTTCACACATACCACAGAAAATACATCTCAACATATTGATTTCATAGATGGATGCATATTTTTCCTCTCTGTAAAGATGTTTTTCTTCTTTTGTTCTTTCAGCAGCTGTCATTGTAATGGCTTCTGCAGGACAAGCTACTGCGCACAGTCCGCAAGCTGTACATCTTTCTCTACCTTCCTCATCTCTTTTAAGAACATGCTGACCTCTCCAAATTTCCGCTCTAGGCTTATCTACATCAGGATAAGGATAAATTGGCGGGCCTTTTACGATATTTCTTACAGCGTGCTTGAGGGTAATCCCCATCCCTTTGAATACCGCCGGAAGGTAGATTTTCTCTGCAAGGGTCATTTCCTTGTTCGAAACAACTTTTGATCTGTTAGTAAGTTTCATTTAATTATAGATATTAGATGTTAGACATTAGATTTTAGACTAATCTTGTCTTTATCTTAAATTTTATATTCAATATTAATTTCCAAATGCTAAAATCAATGCGCCGGTAATCATTAAGTTAACCAAAGCCAGTGGAATCAATGTTTTCCATCCTAAGTGCATCAACTGGTCGTATCGGAATCTTGGAAGCGTCCATCTGATCCACATAAAAATCAGAATTCCGATAATTGTTTTTGTCAGGAATGCAACGATGCTTAATATTCCAGCGGCGTTTTCTCCCCAGTTTTGTGTAACCCATTCAATCCCGGGATAATTGTAACCTCCGAAAAATAATGCAACCATAAAGGCGTTGGAAATAAACATATTGACATATTCTCCAAACATATATAATCCTAATTTCATTGAGGAATATTCTGTAGAATATCCTGTTACAAGCTCAGATTCACATTCAGGCAAGTCAAAAGGGTGTCTGTTGGTTTCTGCTAATGCTGCAATGATGAAGATTAAAAATGCCAATGGTTGGTAGAAGATATTCCAGTTCATTCCGTCCAGAGAAAATAATCCCCACAGTTTTCCTGTGGCCTGAGATTCTGTAATGACTTTTAGGTCAAGACTTCCATTCATCATAATGATAGAAAGCAATGCAAGTCCCATCGCCAATTCGTAGGAAATCATCTGAGAAGAAGCTCGGATCGCCCCTAATAATGAATATTTATTATTAGAAGCCCAACCACCAATCATAATCCCATAAACTCCGATGGAAGCCATTCCGATAATGTAGAGGACACCAACATCGATATTGGCTACTTGAAGGTCAAATGAAGTTCCGCCAATATTAAGGCTTTTCCCCCAAGGAATCACAGCACCCGTAATGAGTGAAATGAACATTACCAATGATGGTCCGAGGATAAAAAGAAACTTCTCTGCATTTGCCGGTGTAAAATCTTCCTTAAAGAAAAACTTACCACCATCAGCAAGTGGCTGCAGCAATCCGAATGGTCCGGCTTTGCTTGGTCCGATGCGGTCCTGCATCACGGCTGCTACTTTTCTCTCTGCCCAAGTGGAGTAGGCTGCAATGGTTAACGCCAGTAAAAACAGGGCAAGTACCAATATAATTTTGAAAGTAATTAATTCCATAATTGTTATTTGAATTTAATCAGACAAATGAATTCTAAATAATTTCGTTATCTAATTTTTCAATTTCTATTTCGTCTTTTAAACCGATTTCTTTAGCTTCTGGATTATCCAAAACATTATAGCTATCTGTTTTTTTCTCGTAGTGGTTAAGAGAAATTACAGAATGTCTATCGATGTGTCTTGGACCTTCAATGTTCCAAAGGGCAGTATCTTTTTTCTCAAAACGACATTCGTTGCAAATCCAATCCTCAACTTCGCCGTATTGGTCTTTTCTAGCAGTTACTCTTACAACTTCATCTCCCTTCATCCAAAGTACGGCTTTTCCACTACATTTATCACATTTGCAAGTCGCATTGTAAGGTTTAGTAAACCAAACTCTGCTTGTGAATCTCGCCGTTCTGTCAGTCAAAGCTCCAACTGGACAAACATCAATCACGTTTCCGATGAAATCATTATCCAAAGCTTTGTTCAACATTGTTGATATTTCTGCGTGGTCACCTCTGTAAAGGATTCCGTGCTCTCTTTTTTCAGTTAACTGATTTGCAGCCAATACACATCTTGCACAAAGAATACAACGGTTCATATTCAATTTGATATATGGACCGATGTCGTCTGCATCGTAAGTATTTCTCTCGAATTCTGTTCTTGTTTCAAGATTTCCGTGTTCGTAACCCAAATCCTGAAGATGACATTCTCCAGCTTGGTCACAAACAGGACAATCCAAAGGGTGGTTTACCAAAAGGAATTCTGTAACCGCTTTTCTACCTTCCTGTGCTTTTTCAGAAGTTAAGTTTTTCACTTCCATTCCGTCCATAACACCGGTTCTACAGCTAGCAACCAATTTAGGCATTGGTCTTGGGTCTGCCTCAGAACCTTTAGAAACTTCTACAAGACAAGTTCTACATCTACCACCACTTGTTTCCAATTTGCTGTAATAGCACATTGCAGGTGGAACAGATTTTCCTCCGATTTGTCTTGCTGCTTCCAAGATAGAAGTACCAGGTAAAACTTCGGTAGTTTGTCCGTCTATGGTTACTTTAAATTTTTTGACTTCTTCGCTCATATCTTATGCTTTTGGCTATATGCATTCAGCAATAGTCTTATTTTAATTCGTTATTTTTCTATTAAATACGTATCCAATTCCAAAATTAACTTGGTAGAATACAAAGTCCTGACTGGCTTTATCAGGTTTATTATTAAGAGTAGTTTTGATATCTGGCATATTAATATAACCAAATTTTCCTTCTACTCTTGCCATCCAATGATTCCAGAAAACAGCATTAATACTAGTTCTTGCATCCAATCCGAATCCTGCTAAATGGTATCTGTCACTTCTTTCATTTCCAAAAAGCTTAACATTACTTTTAGGCATCAGAGCACCAATACCGCCTCCGTAAGCCCAAAACATATTAAAATCTTTTTTGGATAATACGTTTTTGTATTTTTCCAGACCTAGATTGATGTAATTAAGTCCATCAGTATGTTCAAATGTCAAAAATTGCTCATCCAATAAATTAACCTGACCATTCTGAACCATTCCTGCATAAGTTGGATCTGAAATATGACCATCAAAATTTACAGTCTGATTCTGATCCATTACATATTTCATATGATCCTGCGCAATTACAACAGCTAGATTATCCTTAATAAAATAAGCCAATCTAAAATTAAACTGCGGAATCGAAAGTCTGGTTGGGTCAATGTAAGCCATACTTAATTCCGAAGGTCTGTCGTGAGCTACTACATTGTTCAATGTAAAGTCATAACCATTTCCTTTAAATCTGATATCAGACTTACTGAATCCTGCTCTGTTCCAACCCCAATATACGAACATTGTTCCTTTGGAAAACTTAGATTGGTTATATCCGGAATTATCAACTGTGTCTTGATTTTGTCCAAACAACATTGTTGTTCCTACAAAAAATACAAAAACTAATTCAAAGAACTTCTTCATTATTTCTAGTGAATTTGAAAAAACAAATTCTATTTAATCTTTATTTAACTGTTACTAACAGCTGGAATAGGGTCTGCATAATTTGCTATTCCGTAATTTTGAGTCTGGCTCAACTCAGGATTGTTAACGTGCCATTCAAACTCATCTCTGAAGTGTCTGATAGCAGCAGCAACCGGCCAAGCAGCAGCATCTCCCAAAGGACAAATAGTATTACCCTCGATTTTTCTCTGGATATCCCAAAGCAAATCGATGTCTTCCATTTTTCCTTCTCCTTTTTCTATTTTTTTCAAGATTTTGTACATCCAGCCTGTTCCTTCACGGCAAGGCGTACATTGTCCACAACTCTCGTGGTTGTAGAATCTTGCTAAAGTCATTGTATGATTAACAACACACTGGTCTTCATCCAAAACAATAAATCCTCCTGAACCCATCATTGTTCCCGTAGCGAAGCCACCGTCAGCTAAAGATTCATAATTCATATATCTTGGTTCACCATTGATTGTTTTCAATAATAAATTTGCTGGTACAATTGGAACAGAACTTCCTCCAGGAATACAAGCTTTAAGCTTTTTACCGTTTGGAATTCCACCACAGTATTCATCAGAGTAAATAAATTCTTCAACCGTAATGGTCATATCGATTTCATAAACGCCTGGTTTGTTGATGTTACCACAAGCGGAAATCAATTTAGTTCCAGTAGAACGACCAACTCCAATTTTAGCATATTCAGCACCTCCAATTTCGATGATTGGAACAACTGCTGCGATAGACTCAACATTGTTTACAACCGTAGGTCTTTCCCAAAGTCCTTTTACAGCTGGGAAAGGTGGCTTCAATCTTGGATTACCTCTTCTTCCTTCAAGAGATTCTAAAAGAGCAGTTTCTTCTCCACAGATGTAAGCACCAGCACCTCTTTGAACATAAATTTCTAAATCAAAACCAGTTCCTAAGATATTTTTTCCAAGAAATCCAGCCGCTTTCGCTTCTTCGATTGCTTCTTCCAAAATATCTGGAATCCAAGAATATTCTCCTCTTATATATATATAGGATGTGTTGGAACCTAAAGTATAAGACGAAATCAACATTCCTTCAATCAAAAGATGAGGAAGAAACTCCATCAGATATCTATCTTTGAAAGTTCCAGGTTCAGATTCATCAGCATTGACGACCAAATGTCTTGGAACGCCTTCCGGTTTTGCAAGGAAACTCCACTTCATTCCGGTAGGGAAACCAGCGCCACCACGACCACGAAGTCCGGAAGTTTTAACTTCTTCCAAGATTTCTTCAGGTTTCATTTTAAGAGCTTTTTCCGCAGCTTCGTAACCACCGTGTTTACGGTAAGTTTCGAAATAACGAATTCCCTCTATATGTGCATTTTTAAGTAAAAGTTTTTTACTCATTTCTTTAATATTAATCTAAAGCGATTGCTCCTTGTCTGCAAAGTTCAAGGATTTCGTCAACTTTTTCAATTGTTAAATTTTCGTGATAGAATTTTCCCAGCTGCATCATTGGTGCATATCCACATGCTCCTAAACATTCAGCAGGCTTCAGAGTGAATAATCCGTCTTCAGAAGTTCCTCCATCTTTGATATTCAGTTTTGTGCGGATGTGGTCTAGGATATTTTCACTTCCGTTCAGCATACAAGGTCCGGTTCTGCAAACTTCCAAAACATATTTCCCAACCGGTTTCATATTGAACATCGTATAAAAAGTCGCTACTTCATAGACTTCAATAGGAGTGATATTCAATAATTCCGCTACATAATCCATTACTGGAACTGCCAACCAACCATCGAATTCTTTTTGTGCCAAATGCAAAACAGGAATAAGAGCAGATTTTTGTCTGTCTTCCGGATATCTTGCGATAATTTTATGAACCTGTGCTAAGCTTTCAGGTTTAAAAGCAATTGTTGCGCTCATATTTAAAGATTTTAGATTTTAGATTTTAGATGAAAATCGTGGTTCTAAAAATCTTATCAATTTTGATATTAATTTATGTTTAAAGAGTTTAGATTAATTTAAAATTTATAATCTAACATCTATAATTTCTTTTATGCGTCTAATTCTCCCGCAATAATATTCATGCTACACATCGTTACGATTGCATCAGAGATTACAGAACCGGTAATCATTTCCGGATATGCCTGATAGTAGATAAAACATGGTCTTCTAAAATGTAATCTGTAAGGACTTCTTCCGCCATCGCTCACGAGGTAGAATCCTAATTCTCCGTTTCCTCCTTCAACGGCGTGATAAACTTCGCCTTTAGGAACATCAGTTTCTCCCATTACAATTTTGAAATGGTAAATCAAAGCTTCCATTTTTTGATAAACGTCGGCTTTTTCTGGAAGATAAAATTCTGGAACATCTGCGTGGAAAGGACCTTCTGGCAGATTTTCGTAAGCTTGTTTGATGATTTTGATTGATTCCCAAACTTCCTGCTGACGAACCATAAAACGGTCATAAGTATCTCCAGAAGTTCCTACAGGAATAATGAAATCAAAATCTTGGTAAGAAGAATAAGGTTGTGCGACTCTCACATCATAATCTACACCGGCAGCACGCAAGTTTGGACCAGTGAACCCGTAGCTCAAAGCTCTTTCTGCTGAAATTGCTCCTGCGCCAATCGTTCTGTCCATAAATATTCTGTTTCTCTCCAAAAGATTACAGAATTCCTGAAATCTTGGTGGGAAAGTCTTTAAGAAATCTTTGATAAGTTCGTGGAACTTCGGAGTGAAATCTCTTTCGAAACCTCCGATTCTTCCCATATTGGTTGTCATTCTCGCACCACAGATTTGCTCGTACATATCGTAGATGCGCTCTCTTTCGATGAACATATAGGTAAGACCTGTAATAGCTCCTGAGTCCATTCCCGTTACACCGTTACAAATCAAATGATCGCCAATTCTTGCTAATTCCATCAAGATCACACGCATATAATCTACACGCTTTGGAACTTCGACACCAATCAGTTTTTCTACAGTCATATGCCAACCAAGGTTATTGATAGGTGCAGAACAGTAGTTCATACGATCGGTGAGCGTTGTAATCTGAGAAAAGTTTCTTCTTTCGGAAATCTTCTCAAACGCTCTATGGATATAACCAACGGTTTGCTCCGCGTGGAGAATCCTTTCTCCGTCCATCGTAAGAACGTTCTGGAAAATCCCGTGAGTCGCAGGGTGAGTAGGACCAAGATTCAACGTGTACAATTGTCCGTCGATTTGCTCCTTGCTTTCGTATTGGTTTAGTATATTAGATAATGAGTTATCTTTCATAATATTTGCTTTTAGCTATTTGCTTCTGGCTACATTTCATCAGCCATTGGCTATATTATCTTCCGAACATAGCGTCGTTCTTATCTGTCCTTGTCCCGTCTTCCAAACGATATTCCTTCAACATTGGATGATATCCTAAATCTTCCATATTTAGAATTGGTCTCAAATCCGGATGACCTTTGAATTTAATTCCATAAAAATCAAAAGTTTCCCTCTCCATCCAGTTTGCTCCGGCATATAATTCTACAAGAGAATCTACTTCTATGTTTTCTCTGGACATAAATACCTTGAGACGAATTCTGAAATTCGTCATCATATTATGTAAATGGTATATTACACCTATTTCTTTTTCGGGTGTCTCAGGATAATGAATCCCACAGATATCCGTTAGGAAATTAATTTCCAAAGAAGAATCTTTAAGGTAATGGATCACTTTCTTGATATCATCTTTTTTTATTTCTACAGTCAGCATTCCATATGGTTCTGAGCTGGAAATCACGGAATCCGCAAATTCTCTAGTAATGGCTTCTAATACAAACTCGTTCGTCATAATTAAATTCAAAATTAAAAATCCTTGAGGCGAATTTTAATTACTAATATTATAAGAGTCTAAAAGTGCCTGGTACTCCGGCGTATCTCTTCTTCTTAGGCTTTCGCTTTCGGCAAGAGCCTGCACCTGCATCACACCTTCAATAATCTGTTCTGGTCTTGGCGGGCATCCTGGCACGTAAACATCGACAGGTATGATTTTATCAATTCCCTGAAGAACCGAATAGGTATCGAAAATCCCACCGCTGGAGGCGCAAGCACCCACAGCGACAACCCATTTTGGCTCAGCCATCTGGGTATATACCTCCTTAAGAACCGGACCTAGTTTTTTGGAAATTGTACCGCAAACCATTAGCATATCGGCTTGTCTTGGCGAGAAAGAGTTTCTTTCCATTCCGAATCTTGATGCATCGTAAGTCGGGTTTAGTGTCGCCATAAACTCGATACCACAGCACGAAGTTGCAAATGGTAATGGCCACAGCGAATATTTTCTTGCCATCCCGATGACGCTGCTCAGCTTTGTTGCAAAAAATCCTTCTCCTTCATAACCTTCCGGAGCAGGTGCGTCTGTAATTATTACTGGTTTTTTATCTGACATTTTCTTTAATTATAAATTATGAATGATTAGTAATAAATGATTTTCAGAAAAAATTAATCATTTACCATTAATAATTAATTTTATTTATCCCAATCCAAAGCGCCTCTTTTCCACACATAGAAAAATGCAACAAAGAAAATCGCTACGAAAGTCAACACTGCTAAGAAGCCCTGCATCCCGAACTCTCTAAAATTGACAGCGTAAGGATAGAAGAATACGATTTCGATATCGAACAACACGAACAATACCGCTGTTAAGAAATATTTGATGGAAAATGGTGTTCTGGCATTTCCTTCTACAGGAATACCACATTCCCAGCTTGAGTTTTTTACAGAATTTCCGTTCTTCTGCTTAGGTCCCAAAAAATGTGCACCTAATAAAGAGATAGCTACAAATCCAAGACCGACTGCGGCCTGAATCAGTATCGGGATATAATTTTCAGGTAAATTCATAAAGTCTAAATTTAACTATGCAAAAGTACTAAATAAAGATTTAATATATTAAATTATCCGCCCAGCCAAAAGACAAGAAAAGTCTCTTTTAGTGAATTTAGAATAATTATAAATAAGCTTTATTTGTCTTTTTTGCTCATCTTTCGCAGTACTAGATAGGCAATGTATGCAATATAAAGAAATAAGGCACTGGCAAACAGTATGTTGATTAAGGTGTCTGTTTTTGCGTTTTTCACGGGTTCCAAAAAATTGTAAAGAACAAATGCTAAAATCAGTATACCATAAATGATGAGTTGTTTTTTCAAATTCTTAATTTTTTAAAAGTTTAAGATGCGAAACAATATAATAATGTTAAACAAGTGTTTAATTTTATTGAGCATTAATTTCTAAAGAGTATGTTCTTCTTCTTTTGTGGTTCACTGGATTGTAATCCTGCCACAGCACCTGTACATTCTTATTTTCTTCCAGTTCTGGATTGGTTTCCAAAAACTTGATTCCTTTATCTTTAAGATTCATTTGTATCGCTTTGAAAATTATAGAAGTAACGCCTCGTCTCTGATATTCCGGATGTATTCCTATTAAATAAAAGTTTGCTCTATCGTTTTTCTTGCCCGCCTGTAAAAAATGCCACCAAGCAAAAGGGAAAAGTTTACCCTTGGCTTTTTGAAGCGCTTTTGAGTAAGAAGGCATTGTGATTGCAAATGCGACAAGCTGATTATTTTCATCTGCTACGCAGGTGATGTAATCCTTATCTATAAAACCAAAATATTTTTCCTTATAAGTTTTGATTTGTTCGTCGGAAATAGGCGTGTATGTTGATAAGTGTTTATAGGTCTCATCCAGAAGTTTGAACATGGGTTCAACGTAAGGTAGTATTTCCTTTTTATTGTTGAATTTTAATGTTTTCAGTTTATATTTTTGAGCAATGAGACTGCTGAATTTTTCTATTTTTTCAGGTAATCTGTCTGGAAATTGAAGTTCAAACTCTACCCATTCTTTTTCTTTTACAAGGCCTAGATCTTCTAGATGTTTTGTATAGTATTCATAATTATATAGTCCAATCATCGTTGCGAGTTTGTCAAAACCCATTGTAAGCATTCCGGCTTTATCAAGATTTGTGAAACCCATTGGGCCTTCAATCTTTGAAATTTGATGCGCTCTTGCAAATTTTATTGCTTCATCAATTAAAGCTTTAGAGACCGCTTTGTCGTCTATAAAATCTAGCCAACCAAAACGAACCTTTTTTATTCCTAATTCATTTTCTTCTTTATGATTAATGATAACAGCAATTCTCCCAACGATCTTATTATTTTTATATGCCAGAAACTGTTTGGCGTCTGAATAGGATAATGCTGGATTTTCTTCTTTTTTCCAAATGTTCTTTTCTTCGTTTATTAACGGCGGAACATAATTCGGATTATTCCGGTACAATTCCATTGGGAATTTGATGAACTTTATTAAGTCTTTTTCGTTAACAACTTGCTTTATGATTACATTTTCCATATTCTTGCGTATCAAGAGAACAAAGATAGCTTTTAGCTTAAAAAAAGCAATACTTTGGCATACTTTTTACAACTAAATCGACAAAACACATTAAATAAAAAATATGTATTATCTTATTATCGGAGCCATTTTTTTAATAAGCATGTTTGTGCAAAGTAGGCTTCGTTCTAAATTCGAATTTTATTCTAAGGTTCACCTGCGAAACGGAATGTCTGGGAAAGAAGTGGCAGAAAAAATGCTGAGAGACAACGGAATCAATGATGTACAAGTCATTTCAGTACCAGGACAATTAACCGATCATTATAATCCTGAAAACAAAACAGTCAATCTTTCCGAAGCAGTTTATATGCAGAGAAATGCAGCCGCTGCAGCTGTTGCAGCGCACGAATGCGGACACGCTGTTCAACACGCTGTTGGTTACTCAATGCTACAGTTCAGGTCGAAAATGGTTCCAGTTGTGAACATCAGCTCCAGATTATTGCAATTTGTCCTAATGGGTGGTATTTTAGTAATGGCAATGAGCGGAAATAAAACAATTCTAGCAGTAGGCGTTGTTCTTTTTGCAATCACTACTTTATTTGCGTTTATAACGCTTCCGGTGGAATATGATGCCAGCAACCGTGCTTTAAAATGGCTGAAAACTACTGGTACGGTAACAGCCGAAGAATATGAGGGAGCAGAAGATTCACTCAAATGGGCTGCAAGAACTTATGTGGTAGCAGCGCTGGGATCTTTGGCTCAGCTTATTTATTTCGCATCTTTGCTATCAGGGAACAGAAGGGAATAAAAGTTATGAAAAATTAAATTCCAAAAGCATCTCGGACAATTCGTCTGAGATGCTTTCTTTTTTAGCCATTTTGACATTGGCTCTAATGATGCATATTTCATGTGCATCAAAATCCAGGATTTTTGCATCATATCGATTAAGAATTGTGAATATCTGATTTTGCTGCGAAAACCTAAATCGTATTTCAATTTCGGATTCCAGTTCTTTAGTAATAATTTCCGCCTGCTCAAGTGTAAGTTTTGCAGATTCTTTATAAGTTTTCACCAATCCGCCAACACCTAATTTCGTTCCACCATAATAGCGTATTACTACAACCAGCACATTTGTAATCTGATGTGCCAGCAATTGGTTATATATTGGTAGTCCCGCACTTCCGGATGGTTCGCCATCATCGTTAGCACGATAATTCTCGCCGTTGATTCCTATGCGGAATGCATAGCAATGATGGGTGGCTTTTGGATGTTGCTCGTATAGATGATTTAATTTTTCTTTGGCGTCAGCATCTGAATTAACAGGATAAGCAAAGCCTATGAACTTGCTACCTTTTTCTTTTAGCAAGACATTCTCTACATTTTCTTTAATGGTTTGGAATTCAAACATTCTTCAAAAATAGAAATTCCCGAATTAAATTTCAAACCTGAAAAATTCTTTTTTTTCACGATAAGACAATCCAATTTGAAATGATTGGAATATTGTCAAAAAAAATGAAAGAAAATAAAATCCCGACAATTAATTTTTGTGTAATTTTGCATTTCAAATTTTTTAATATCAATGCCTAATACAATAATCATTGGCTCCGGAAGTTATGTTCCGGAAAACGTTATAGACGGCTCTCATTTTGCTGATGCTGTTTTCTATGATGATAATAATCAGCTGATTGAAAAGCCTACTGAGGAAATCATTCAGAAATTTGTGGACATCACTGAAATAGAGCATAGAAGGTATGCCAATCCTGAAGATTTTAATTCTGATCTGGCGCACAGAGCGTCATTAGAAGCTATCGAAGATGCAGGCATTGATAAAGAAGAAATTGATTATATTATTTTTGCTACCAATTTTGGTGAAGTGGATGTAAACGGAATCCCGAATTTCATGCCATCTCTTTCCGCCAGGCTAAAAGGAAAACTCGGCATCAAAAGAAGAGATTGTATCAATTACGATATGATTTTCGGCTGTCCAGGTTGGGTAGAAGGTCTTATTCTAGCTGATACGATGATCAAAGCAGGCAAAGCAAAAACTGTTTTGGTTGTAGGCGGCGAAACACTGAGCAGAGTTACCGATCCTTATGACAGAAATAAAATGATTTTTGCAGATGGAGCTGGAGCTGTCGTCGTTACTGCGACTGAAGATTCAAAAGTGGGAGTTTTGGCAGATAATACACTCTGTGATAATGGTGAAGAATTATGCTATCTGGAAAACGGGCCTTCACTTAATCTTGAGCACAATCAGTCTCAGTTATTTATCAGGATGAGAGGTCGTAAAATCTATGAATATGCGCTAAAAAATGTTCCAGATGCTATAAAAGCGACTATTGACAAAGCAGGGTTAGATATTTCGGATATCAATAAAATACTGATTCATCAGGCTAATGCAAAAATGGATTATGCTATGATTGGCAGACTATTTAAGTTGTATGGACAAAAAGATTACGATCATGCAATTTCTCCGATGACGATTCAGCAGTTTGGCAATTCGTCGGTGGCTACAGTTCCAACATTATTTGATTTAATCAGAAAGGGAAAAATGGAAGGACAATCTTTCGCACCAGGTTCGCATATTTTGTTTACATCTGTTGGAGCCGGGATGAACATCAATTGCGTTGTTTATAAGTTTCCTGAGGGAAAAATATAATGAACATAAAGTAAAAACAAATCACAAACGTTTATAAAACAAAAGGAATAAGTTAATTGTTCCTTTTGTTTTTTTTTATAAAATTATGCAAAAGACTGTTATATTTCTACTTGCCGTATTTTTAATTTTGGAAATCTATGTTTATCAGGCTTTTAAAACTGTTTATAGTAGCCAGAATGGAAAGCTGATATATTGGATTCCTACAATTTTAGTTTACGGATTTTTGTTTTATTCCATTATCACCTATGACAGAGGTTCTCATAAGTATCTCAGTTTTCAGGTGGTATTTTCAGTTATACTAATATTTGTCTTGCCGAAATTACTGGTTGCTATCTTTCTTTTGATAGAAGATATCATCAGGCTTTTGAATTTTGGTTACAATTATATAGCAACAGAAAATCACGTTTATCCGTCAAGGAGGAAGTTTATCAGCTTGGTTGGGCTTGGTTCAGGTGCGATTTTAGCAGGAGTGGTTTTAGATGGAATTGTCTTCGGGAAATACCGTCACAAAGCACGAATTGTTAGACTTAAATTGAAAAATCTACCAGCAAGCTTCAAAGGTTATAAAATCGTTCAGATTTCTGATGTTCACAGTGGCAGTTTTCAGAATCCTAAAAACCTGCAACACGCTATTGATTTGATTAATAAACAGAATGCGGATCTGGTATTGTTTACAGGCGATATGGTGAATAATTATGCCGATGAATTTGTTCCGTTTATCGATTTGTTTTCTCAAATCAAAGCAAAAGATGGGAAGTTCGCTGTTCTTGGGAACCACGATTACGGCGAATATGGCGTCTGGAAAAGCATTGATGAAAGAAAGAATAATGTTCCGAAACTTATTGAAAATGAAAAAAAAGCCGGATTTGAAATGCTTCGGAATGAAAATAGAATCATAGAAAGAAACGGAGAAAAATTATATATTCTAGGAGTAGAAAATTGGGGGATTCCGCCATTTCCGCAATTTGGAGATTTGGATAAAGCAACGCAAGATGTTCCTGTAGAAGCTTGTAAAATACTAATGTCGCACGATCCTTCACATTTTGACGCTGTAGTGAGAAACCATCCAAAAGACATCCAATTAACACTTTCCGGGCATACGCACGGGATGCAATTCGGAATTGATTTGAAAAACTTCAAATGGTCACCTGTTAAATATAAATATCCTAAATGGGCAGATTTGTACCAAACCGGTGATAAATATCTTTATGTCAATCGTGGTTTTGGTGTGATTGGATACCCTGGTAGAGTAGGGGTCTTACCAGAAATTACCGTTTTTGAATTGAGTTAAAATAAAATTTATTTGATATAAAAAAAAGCCTGTTTATCATATGGATGATAGCAGGCTTTTTTATACAATTTTGCGACAGTCCCCTGTACTTTTGTAGATCTAAACTACTTAAAAATGATTATTAATTATTTAAAAATAAGTCTATTTATCTGCAAAATATTTAATTTGAAAAGTTAGTATTAAAATAAATAATCCTTCATTCTGGCGACAGCTATCTCATTCTCATCAATGAATTGAAAAAGCTGCTCCAGACGGTCTTCGAATTTTCTTCCGTTATTAATCTTTTTGTAGAAAGGTAATTTAAAAGGTAATTCCGAAGAGTTGAAAAGTTGCCATACATTGGCATAGATCATCACATAATCATTGTTTTTAAGACTTTCTAAAAGCATATTTTCATAATACTTCATCGGGATAACCTGCAAAACATAATCATTAAACGGAAGCTGAGAGTAAGGAGACTGGCTTTCTGGGATTACGTTTACGTCGTTTTCGATATGTATTGTTGTTGTTGATGTTAGTTTTCTCCACAGAAAATTAATGATGGATTCCTTAATTTCTGATACATATTTGAACTCCATTTTTTGTATTTGCGGATAAGAAAATTGATGCTCTTTTTGTCTAAGTCCACGAACGGGTTTTTCCAAAAATTGCTCCAAATTCTGCTTGGTTTTTTCTATGTTTTCTGGCGTAGAATTGATATTGTAAAGTGCAATCTCGTGACCGTAAAATGATATTTCTTTAATCAACTTTTGAAGTCTCTCTGCAACAGAGATTTCAATAAAGAAAGTAGCCTGAAATTCGTGAAGGTCTAACAAAAGAAGAATGGTTTCTGTTTTTTCTTCGATAGATGTAATCAATTCAGTTTCCGAAATATTTTTGTTTTTTAATATTCTATTTTCAGAAATTGCTATGTTGAAAGTCAATAAAACCACTTAAACCAAAATTTATATTTTATTTATAATTAATTTAAAATCAAATGTTAAAATATATTTAACTTAAATTGATTATTCAAATTTTGCTATTTGCCTAATTTCTTTTTAAGATTATTTATCATATCTATTGACATAGAAGAAATGTCAAATTTGTAATCTAATCCCCAATCTTGTTTTGCAGCAGAATCATCAATACTCGCTGGCCAAGAATCTGCAATGGTCTGACGAAAATCTGGCTCATATTTTATCTCAAAATCCGGCATTGTTTTTTTGATTTCGGTAGCCAGTTCTTGAGGTGTAAAACTCATCCCTCCAAGGTTGTAAGAGTAACGTATTTTTACCTGTTCTTTTGGAGCTGTCATTAGCTTGATTGTTGCATCAATGGCGTCGTCCATATACAACATTGGCATCGCTGTATTTTCACTAATGAAGCTTGTGTATTTTCCGTTTTCTACAGCCTCATAAAATATCTCAACCGCATAATCTGTAGTACCTCCACCTGCTGGTGCTTTCCAAGAAATCAAACCCGGATAACGGATGCTTCTGATATCAACGCCATATTTTTCAAAGTAATATTCGCACCATTTTTCGCCGGCCATTTTTGAAATTCCGTAAACGGTTGTTGGATTCAAAACAACGTCTTGTCCCACATTTTCTTTAGGAATTCCTTTCCCAAAAACAGCAATAGAACTTGGCCAGAAAATCTTCTTCAAGGTTCCTTCTTTTGCTAATTCGCAAAGGTGGATCAATGGATCGAGATTCAGTTTCCAGGCAAAAAGTGGTTGCTTTTCTGAAGTTCCGGATAAAAGTGATGCTAAATGATAAACTGTTGTGATGTTATGTTCTTTGATGACGTCTGTAACAGCTTGGAAATTAGTAACATCTAATCTCTCATAATAACCAGCTTCGGTAATGCCTTCTTTCCACTTGTCCAGACCAGAAGCAATAACGTTTTCTTTACCATAAATTTCTGATAATCTAACGGTTAGTTCCGTTCCAATTTGTCCAAGCGCCCCTGTGATGAGAATTTTTTCTGTCATAGTTTCATTTTTACTTTTCTTGATTGGCAAATCTAATTAAATTTGGGATTGAGAATCAAAAAGAATTCCAATAATTTTTTTATTAATTTCATAAAATGAAATCGCCGTTATTTAGAACCCAAAATCAGTTAAAATATAGCGATAGCATCTGAATTAAATATTTGCATATGAAAAATCAATCTCCAATTGTCGAAGTTAATGAACTTCTGGAAATATCAAACAACTTCAATCTTCGAATCTTTGATGTGAGAACTGGACCTGATTCAAAAGCTGAATTTGAAAAGAAACATCTCAAGAATGCAGTTTATGTAGATTTGAATTCTGATTTAGCCGAAATTGATGATCCGAAATTTGGTGGTCGTCATCCGCTTCCGAAGTTTGAAAATTTTATCAAGACTTTAGGGAAATTAGGAATTGATAAAGATTCTCACGTTGTAATCTATGATGACAAAAACGGTACGAATGCAGCGGCGAGATTCTGGTGGATGCTGAAAGCTGTTGGTCACAAGAATGTTCAAGTTTTGAATGGCGGTTTGCAATTTGCTGAAAATCAGAATTATCCTTTAAGTTCTGGAGAAAATTCGTATCCAAAAACTGAATATATTTCTGATTACAAAGATTGGCAATTGCCACAGATTTGGATTGATGATGTGAAAAATGCCACTCAAGATTCAGATGCTGTGATTGTTGATGTAAGAGAATCTCAGCGTTATCAAGGAATTACTGAACCAATTGATTTAGTGGCAGGACATATTCCGAATGCCAAGAATTTTCCTTTCTCAGATAATCTGGATGAAAATGGTTTGTTTAAGTCTCCTGAAACACTTAGAAATCTATATTCTGAATTGTTTAATCAATATGATAAAAGCAAAATCACGTTCCATTGCGGAAGCGGTGTAACGGCTTGTCATTCTCTTTTGGCTTTGGATTATGCAGGTTTCGATATTCCGAATCTTTATGTTGGGAGCTGGAGCGAGTGGAGTAGAAACGAGATTTAATTGTCGATTATTAATGTTTAATTATCAAGGGTAACAATTATCATTATTTAAAAGCTGGCGCGGATTTGCATACTTCCGATGTGGATGGTTCTATCACCAGAGTTTCGACCTTCATAATTCACATTAAGCTGAATAAAGGAGTTTATCGCCTGTTGGATGTATAATGTCCAGACTTGATTTTTCCCAGCTTTTAATCCTTCTAACATTTGATTTCCTACGATACTGAAGCTGTTGCCAGAGAAATCATTATTGATGAAAGAAAAATTGGCTCTTATAGACGTTTTCGCTTTTTCCCATTGCAAAGTTCCTGAGATTTCATAAGTTTTCAAAAGTTCCTCACCGTCGGTTCTTTTTTTCTGACGGAGCGCGCCGGATAATTCGGTTTGCAAAGTTTCGGTCAATTTGTAAGTTCCTTTTGGCTTGGTTTCCCAGTTTTGAAGAAGATAATTTCTGGAAGCATAAACCTGCGAACTGTTCGTTACATTTTGCAAAGTATTTTCCCAATCTGCGCGGAAAGTCTTGGAGAAAGAATAACCCACATTCAGGAAATGAGATTTCTGTCCGTGCGCTTCGTTACTGTAATTGGCATTTACCAAATTATCATTGTCAGTATATCGATAACTTCCGTTCCACCCGGATTTGTCATTAGAATTGAATAAAGCCGAAGCCAAAATATTCTGAGTTCTCAGCAATTGGTCTGCTTGTTTTTCAAAAGGATTCCAAACCAAAACTTTGCTGCCTTTCATATAAGAATTCTGTGAAAGCAAAGACAAATTGAAATTCCATCGCTTCAAGAAAGCATTCTCAGAACTGATGATTACCGATGGGTTGACGAATAAAGCGACTTGTAATTTGTTTTTGTTTGATGCAAGATAATTCACGCTATTGGTATAAACTCGGATGTACTGAGCCAAATCCGCATATTCCGCCACTTCGAACTCGTCCAATTGCTGTACGCCATCGTTATTATAATCCGTCCATTTGTAAACGCCTTGTCCATCGGTTACTTTGATGTATTGAAATTCTCGTTGCGCTTCCTGGCCATTTCCTAATTCGTAGAAAAATTGTAGGCGCATTCCGTTTTTGAACAATTGCTGATTATATAAAATATTTCCAACTACGAAATCCTGATTCTGATCGTTGGCAAAAGTCTGATTTTCATAATAGAATTTTCTGTAGTGAACCAAAGTCGATAGTTGTGTTTTTTCGGTTTTGATGATTTGACTTTCCGCCATCAACCCCAAAATATTGTTCATCTTCTGAAGCCTATTATTTTGCACCGAATCATTACTTCTCAGGTAAACTTTCGTCAATAATTTGGTTCTCGCAGAATCGGCAATTTTTTTCTGAATGAAAACTTCTTTCCAACTGAAACTCGTCATATCCAACAATTGTGATGCGTTGTATTTTTTCTCGTTGTGTTCCATTGAACCGCCCAACATCCAGCTTCCTTTTTTGCCTGCCAATTCTGTAGAAACAGCACCACGAATGAAAGTTGTGTTAAGATCAGTCGATTTGGTGTCGAGATAAGAAACCGCTGCGAGGTTATTGAACTTTCCGATTTTCCAAACAGCATCGACGTCGTTTTTGATACCTTTGTATGTGTCTGTTTCTTCAAGATAATTCAGTTTATAATTAATCTTAGAAGTTTTGTTAAAGTCATTCAGGAATGAGAAAATAAATCTGTTCTGAGTAATCTGGCTGAACTCATTGGTTAAGTTGAAATCTCTCCAGAAATCAACATTGTTGATTCTGTCCAAAACGTGAAAGTTTTTTTGGATGACCTGATATTCCACCATTGGCGTTCCTGTCCAATTATTTTTTCGGAACGTTTTGTTGGCGTAGATTCTTGCTGCATAACCAATGTTTTTATCATTATCCTTGGACGAAAACATATTGATGTCATAATTACTCATTGAGACATCTGTTCCGATGACGCCTTCGTTCAAAGCATACTCGAAGTTAGCAGAATAAACTTGTGATTTCTCTGGTGCCGGCAATTTTCTGACCGCCATATAATCTCCCAAACCAGTTCCTACATATTGGAAAACGCGACCATTGTTGGTAGATTGTTGTAACTGATAATCGCCTTTTCCGCTACCGAAATAAGTGAATGAAACCTGATACAAAACCTGAGTTTGGTCGGTAGAAAACTCGTAATGAAAAGAATCTGTGTCGAATATCTTTTTGTACAGAATTTTATTGACGTCGTATTCCGTTTCCACACCCGATGGCGAAAACATCGCATCCGAATTATTTCCTGCATTCACCAAAGTTTGTTGGTCTTCTTCGCTAAGGTTAAGAGAAAGTGGCGCATTTTTATTGTCATTCTCCATAAACCAACTGAATCCCACTTTGAACTTCTCACGTTGATGTTTGATATTTCCTGTGAATAAGAATCTGGTGTAATTTCGGTTGGTGTAATTATAAGATACGTTGATGAAGTTCTGAGAATAAATGGGTCTGAAACTTGTGAAAGTGATTTCTCCTGTATTATAATTAATGATGTAATCCTGATTTTCACCACGTTTCATCAATATTCCATCAATATAAACCTGTTCTGAACCAGAAATAATGGTGATAAATAATTCGCCGTTCTTTCCAGTCAATCTGTAAGGCCCCTGATTACCTTCAACACCTTGAAAACGCATCCTGAAAAACTCACTTCGGGCAACACCACCTGAAACATCTACGGAGGTTTTGTTGCCATTCTTTTCCCAATTGGTAAGGAATTGCAATCCCATACTTCGCCTTTGGTATCGCCCGAAATAAGTCGTTTCATCATTTAAATCGAGATGTCCGGCGCGTATGATGCTGTGGTTTTTAATATTCAGCTGAAGATAAATCTTATCAAATTCCTGCAAAGTTTGTGTGTATCCATCTGCCTGAACTGGAAGGTTATGATCCGAAATAGAAGCCAAAATCGAAATATCGGGACTCAATTTACCCGAAATCTGCATATCCATAGAACTCTGCACAGATGAACCTTGGTTATTCCCAAAAGTAATTCCTCTGATAATAGAGCCTTTGGAATTGAGTTCTCCAAGGATTCTTTTTTTGTCATTTTTTACCAGAACTTCTTCATCATAAATGACTCGATTCTGTTTTTTGATGAAGTCAAGCGTGTCTTTGGTGAAAAAATCTTGATTGATTTTAGAAATTAGGACGCTGTCTTTTTTAAGGGAATCACTCGGGATATTTATATTTTTCCAACTGAAAATCTGTGCATTAACCAAAATTAGTGCAGAAAAAGTACAGAATATTAGAAAAATTTTATTTATCTTCGACACCCTTTAGTTATGATAAGCAAATGTACTAATAATAGGCTTTACAGCGAATTAACAATTATTTAAAACGGGAAAGGGGTTGTTAAAATTGTAGTTAAAGATAATATTTTATATTTGCCACAGACAAAACGAAACAATAAAACAAAACAATTTTAAACTTTTATATTATGAAAAAATTTTATTCTTTAATCGCAGCAGTTGCTTTGACTACGACAGTTAGTGCACAAACTACGATAGTTGCTACAATTACAGGAATTAATGGAGGAGTAGTTACAACAACTAATAATCCATCTGATTCAAATTTAACTTTTACAGCGGCTTCTGGTGCTTCTACTGCGAATCCTCCGGCTTTTTTTGCAGCATCTGGTAGTACTCCTGCACACCTTAGATTATATTCTGTAAGAGCCGATGGAGAGGGTAATACTTTTACTATTACACCCGCGGCAGGTAAAATTATTACTTCTGTATCATTTACAGTTCTTACAGATAAACCAACTGTCACTTATAAAGTAGGAACAGGAGCTACACAAACTGCAACTTTGGCTGATGCAACTTACACATTGACAAATACTGCTGAAATTGCTGGTGCTTTGACATTTAAAAATGCACACACAGGTGGTTCTTCTAATTTGCAAGTGCGTATTCCTGCGATTACAGTTACTTATAAAGATGCAACTACAATGGCTGTTGTAGATGCTACAAAAGGGAAAGCTAACTTGGTGAAAAATACAATCGTTTCTAACGAACTTATTTTCGGTGCTGCTGCAAAAGTATCAGTTTATAACACTGCTGGTCAAGTTGTAAAAACTGCTGAGGTTGCAGAAAACTCTAGATTAGATGTTTCTTCTCTTGCAAAAGGAACTTATGTGGTAACAGGTATTGTTAACGGACAAACGGTTTCTCAGAAAGTAATTAAGAAATAATTTTTGATTTCTTGTAAAATAATTACGCTGCCAGATTGGGCAGCGTTTTTTATTATATATGCAGAACCTTAAGTTAATATGATTTAAAACAGTCTTAACATTTAGTTTTATTAATATGATTATCTTTGAGACAGATAAGTGTGAACAAAGCTTGATGGAAGAATGTTAAATATTAGCAATGAAAAATTCTCCCACCTAGATCAAAACGAGACAATTTATTGTGTGAATGTTAAAAAATAAATAAAATTTTGCAAGATATTTATTTTTATTAATTTAGCATTCCTCTACTAAAAGAAAAAAAACAATTTTAAACTTTAATAAAAATGAAAAAAATCTTTACTATTTTAACTGTGGCAGCTACAATGTTTGTTACTGCTCAAAACACAATTCCAAATAACAGTTTTGAAAACTGGACAGATGGTAAACCAGACGGTTGGTTCATCCCAACTGGTGCTACTATGGTACAGTCTACTACTAAACACAGTGGTACTTATTCTGCAGGTCTTCCTTCCCCGGCTACAGGAAACAGAACTATGAGCCCAACTACAGATACGCCGGTAGTAGTGGGAACAACTTATGTTTTCTCAGGATGGTATTTGGATAACACTTCTACTGCAAGATTCAGATACTGGAACCAGTTCAGAACTGCTACAGCAGATCTAGGTTCGAACAACGCTCAGGGTTCAGATTACTCTGTAGATTCTCCGGAATGGAAATTCTTCTCAGCTGAAGCTGTTGCTCCTGCTACTGCAACTGTTGCAAGACCAGGTCTTAGAGTTTACCCAGAGAACAATACTGGAGATGGTGTAATCTTGTTTGACGATATCTTGTTCTACGTAAAAGGAACTATGTCTGTTTCTGACGTTGCAAGTTTCGAGAAAGCGGTTCAGTTCAACACAGTTGTGAAAGATCAAATCACTTTCAGACTTCCGGCTAAATCTACTGTAAATATCTATTCTACAGATGGTAAATTGGTATCTTCTAACAGAGTTGAAAACGGTGGGTCTGTAAGTACTCAATCGTTAGTTAAAGGTGCTTACATCGTGACTGTGGATAATGGGGCTAACAAAATCAGTAGAAAAGTTATCAAAAACTAATCATAGTTTTTCTTAAAAATTCAAGGCTTCCATTTGGAAGCCTTTTTTTATCTCATGTAGATCGATATTACATTTTTAATATAATTGATTGGGGTTTCGTTAATTTAAATTATTTAATGTCATAAAAATTAACAATTTTAGCAGTTAAGAACTTAATTGAAGTAGAGATTTCTTCATCAGAAGACACAAAAACATCTTATATTATAATAAAAATTATATTTTTACAAATTATAAAATTATAGATGAATAATAAGACCAAGCTCTCAAATTTATTAAGAAGATTTAAACTGATTTTTGTTGCTGATAAAATAAATTATTATGTTAATCAATTTAAAAATAAGTCAAAAAATAAAAAGTTTATCCAAGAAAATCCAGATGTATTATTACCACCCGATTATTTAATTTACGAATCTTTTCATCTTGATTATTATCATTATTACAATGGTGGGAAGAAAACGGCAGTGTGGCTGAGTAATAAGTTCAGCAATTTTATTAAGAATGAACATATTAAAATATTAGATTGGGGTTGCGGGCCAGCAAGAGTTGTAAGACATTTTCCCAATATTTTACCATCTGCTGAAATCTACGCGACTGATTACAACCCTCAAAGTATAGAATGGAACAGAGCTAATATAAAAAATGTAAATTTTAACCTCAACTTTCTGGAAGCAAATCTTCCTTATGAAAACAATTTTTTTGATGTAATCTACGGAATTTCGATTTTCACGCACCTGTCGGAAGAGAAACATTATGAATGGGCAAAAGAACTTACAAGAATATTAAAACCTGGAGGTATTTTATTTCTTACATTTCAAGGAGAAGCTTTTAAACAGAGACTTTCTGAGTCGGAGATTAAAGTTTTTGATAAGGGCAAAATAATAGTTAGGGATAAAGTGAAAGAAGGACATCGGACATTTTCTGCATTTCATCCGGATGATTTTGTGGTGAGATTATTTAAAGATCTGGATGTTGTTGAACATAATAAGTCCTTTCTGAATAATACTGCCTTAGAACAAGATAGTTGGATATTCAGAAAATTAGAATAAAAAGAAATCACCACCACGGTGGTTTTCTTTTTTAAAACACCCCTCTTCTTAGGTTGTTAATCAGTGCGCCCAAATTAAGAATCAGTGTGTATCTGATTCTGCGTCCGTAATCCTTGAAGCCGGGCTCAAATCCTAAACTGGAAGCTACAGGAAAATAGATCTCCAGAAAATCCGGAACTACTTTTAACTTCACACCAGAATCCCAGATAAACTCCGCCTGTCTCGTCCTATTTTTGTAAATGCCGGCATCTGCGTACAGATTAAACCATTTCCAAAGATGAGAATCTATATTAATGCTCGTAATAAACTGATTCACCGACGTGTTAAAAAATGATTTAAAGCCGCCTTCCGCTAATATAAACTGCTGGGATAAGATTCCGGATGTTGCACTCTGACCCAGAAGTCCGTAGGAAAAACTGTAGTTAGATACCCTCGAAATTCCGTAGTTGAATAAAGTATTTTTCGTGTCATTTCTTAGAAAATAACCTGCAAAAAAACGGAAACTGATTTTTTTATCCTTCGCAAACTCCCAGCGATAAAACGCTTCAGCAGAAATTTTCTGAAAATCTTCCATCCATTGGAAATTGGTTCCTATGTATTTTTCATGGATCAGCCTGTTGTCAGAATAATAATAACCAATGCTCCAAAGGTTGTATTTAGAGTATTGATTATTAAGAATCATAAGTGGTGTCAGTTCTCTTTCATAATAATTATATGAAAAATATAAACTCCTTCCAATCGCACTTCTCGGATTCTTTTGAAAATCGAAAGAGGTTCCTGCTCCAAATCTTTTGTAAGCCAAGTCATTATCATAATGAAAATATGAGCCAGATATACCAAAGTTCCACCTTCTGAAGAAACTGTTGGGAGGCAGAATAGAGTAGTTTATCGCTCCGGATCCTGTAATCTTGCCCGTTCCCGTGCTGTAATAGGGTGTCACCGAATAATTAAATTTCTGATCAAATATTCCCTGATTTTTAAAATTAAGTCCAAGCAATACTTTATCATACGCATTGAACGTAAGACGAGGCGTCAGGAAAATCTCGTTGTATTCCGGATTCTGAATATCTTTTATAAGCTTAAATCGGATTTTTTTCGCATTAGAAAATAATCCTTTGGTGTAGATATAATTATCTCTGTAATTGGTTTCCGGGAAGATATAGTCATCGTTTAAAACAATTTTGTAAATACTCTTATTCGGAATTGAGACGGAATCTCTCTTAAGCTCATTTGCACTTTTCCAGAAGGTATTTTTGTAGCCTTCTCTTGTTTCGGATTGTAGTTTCAGGGGAATAAGATCGGCATTTCTGGATTGCAGCTGAACATTATAACTTTCATTTTTTTTCTTGATACTTTTCAGGTTAAAATTAATTCTGTGTTTCTCATTCATAATTCGTTCTAAAAAATCTGAGTTGCCATCTGTTGCTTTTTCCAATGCTTTTAGAAAGTCCGAACCATCTGACTTTTTCTGGTAATTGGAAGAAAGATAATTTTTTAGAAACAAGTCGAAGTGTTCCGGGCCTTGATATTCGGAAATGTAATTAAGTAAACTTCCGGTTTCAAACTGGCTTATGGCTGTTGTATTGAAATTACTGAGCTGATGATAAGGCGTTGTAATTTTCTGATCCAGATTCTGCGTATAGATGTAATGATAGGCTAGTCCATAACGTTCAGATAGCTTCAGTTTTGATGCGTGAAAAGCTTTTATTGGTTTTATGCCAAGTATTTTAACGTTTTCGGGCAGATTTCCCAATAAGAGATGGTTCGGATAAAACTTTTTAAGATACTGAATTTCCAGATACGATTTGATGCCGTTTTTTAACCAGTGATCATTAGTTTTATTGGTGATAATGCCTTCTTCAGTGATTTTTTTTGATAGCAAACTGAAATAATCCAGATCAGCCTTTTCATAATCTGTAAAAAGTTGGTATCTGAATTTCCAGAATTTAATATCATCAATACCGAAAAACTCTTCTTTGTTAAGAAATTTTTGAGTGATGAAAATATTTTCCGGCAGGTTTCCGGTTTTATTTTTGAGAAAACTAAGATGATTGACCAAAACCGGTTCCAGTATTTTCTGTTGATAGTCAGAAATCTCATAACCTAGCTGGATATTGATTTTTTCTCCATCAATTGTAGGCTGAAAACTAGGATAATTTTTTTTTGAAAGCTGAAATTCCGGGTCATTTATTGATATGCCTGAAAATTCCGATTCCGAATGTTTTGCCAAGTTGGAATAGCATTTCCAACTCTCTGGAAGCGTAAAATCAACAGTCCAGAATGATCCCGCATTGCCTGTTTCTTCCATATCCCTGTAGAAATTGTTGCTTTGATTTTCGTCTTCAAAGGTTTCCGGTACCAGAAAGAAATATTTTAGCAAAATATCATTAGCGTCTATTCCATAGCCGGTAAATCTGGCGTCGGGCAAACGGATCTGATAATTGAGGGAAATTTTTATGCGTTCTCCCGGATTCAGTGATTCGGATAAAGGGATATAAACGTTTTCCTGAGTTTTATTAAGAATTTCCGCAGAAATATTTCCGTAAGAATATTGGAGACTTTCTAATTTTCCGAGTTGATTATCCTTGGCAAAGTATAAATCCTTTTTTCGGTCTTCAACTTTTCTTTTGAGAAGTGGCGTTTTGCGTTTTTGATAAGCAGAAACCCAATTCAGAAGCTTGATTTGATTGATGGATTTCTGATGCGGATTATGATAAAACAAAGTCTGTTCAACAGAAATCGTTTTCTGATCGTCATTTAGCTTGGCACGGATTGAGATAGTATCTCGCTGCGCTTTTGCCGAGAAATAACAAATTAAGGATAGACACAAAAAAAATCGCTTCATCAAAAAATATCATTAACTAAAACTACTATTTTTTTCTGATGAAGCGTGATGTTATTTTGTTAAAATTACAAAGAATCCTGATAAGCTTTCCAGCCTTCGTTTTTATAGCGTAAAGCTTCTTGTTCAGGTTCGTCCGCTTTGTAAATACCGCGTCCTACAATGATGAAATCTGTTCCGTAATTTCTAATCACGTGTTCTGGGGAATTATATTGCTGTCCTTTGTCATCTCCACTTGTTCCCAAATTAACACCTGGCGTGAACAATAAAAGCTGGTCAGAAACTTCATTTTGAGCGACGCAACCAATTATACTCGGATGGTTTTCTATCACTTTCAAAGCTCCTTCACGATAATGAGAATCGGTTAAAGTTCCTTCAGAAGACATTCCCAAAATTGCTACAACGCCAACATTCACAAAGCAGTCCAAACTTTTGCTTCCGCCAATAACGTGAGAAGTTATCAAATCTGCCCAATTGGAAATCTTGTATGTTCCATAAGAAAATTGTAGTTGTTGAGTATTTCCGATGTCAGCAAATTTTCTATCTTCCATCAAAAGAAAATTATGTTTTGTGGCTAAATCTTTGAGCGGAAGAATGGTTTCATCAGCATCAAAATCATTCAAAATATCGATGTGAGTTTTAAGAGCGACAATGTGTGGACCAACGATATCTGCAAAATCTAATAATTCTTTTGTTGTGATAAAGTCTGCTGAAGCAATCAGGTTTGACCTTTTTTCAATAGCAATTTCAAGGATTTTCTTAGCGAAAGAATGTTCAGCAATTTCCAATTTCTGCTCGTAAGAAAGACGTTTCTTTTCTTCGAAAACCACTTGATTTCCGTTCACAAAATCTTGAATTCTTGCAACTTCCTCGTCATCGATATAATTAACTTCTCTCAGTATTTCCACAACTTCAGAAATATTGAAAAGCGAATGAACCTTGTAACCTTTGGCTTCCAGCTTTTCCTTTCCGCCTTGTTGTCTGTCAAGAACTACAACGATGTCCGAAACTTTGATGCCTTCATTTTCAACTTCCTCAATAGTCTCGACCAAAGATTTTCCGGATGTGATGACGTCTTCTACCAAAAGACAGTTTTGTCCTTTTTCGTAAATCCCTTCAATCAGTTTTTTGGTTCCGTAAGCTTTGGCTTCTTTTCTTTTGATAATCAACGGAAGGTAACTTTCCAGCGACATAGCAGTAGCCATTGGGAGTGCTGCATAAGGAACGCCACAGATGATATCAAAATTATCCAGTGGTAACATTTCCAGAAGATAATTGGCTAGTTTTTTTAGGATTTTTGGGTCAGAAGCGAGTGGGCGCAAATCCACATAAAACGGACTTTCGATACCGCTTTTCAGTGTGAAACGCCCAAACTTGATGATCCCGAGTTTGTAGCACTCTAGGAAGAATTCTTTTTTACTTTCCATTTACTTTCTTTAGATTTCTACAAATTTAAGGCGAATTTTTTAATTTCTTTTTTCTGTAGTCTTCTATTTTTTTTATACTTCCATCTTTATTGTAATATGTCCAAACACTATCTTTTTTCCATCCGTTTTCTAAAATGTAAAACTCTTTTCTTTGAGTTTGCCCTCCAACTTCGTAATCATATGTAATTTCTCTGTATCTATTATTTCCTTTATCATATTCATAGGAACCAATAATGTATTTTGCATCAGTCAATTGAGTGTAAAAGAATTGAAATAATATTAATGCAAATGGTGTTGAGAAAAAAAGAAGAATCTTATTAATAATTCCTTTAAAATCAATAACTTTTTTCCAGTACAACAAAAATAAAATAATTGCTGAAATAACCCAGAAAACAGGAAAAAATAGAATTACATAGCCTAAAGATGAACTTTGATCTTGAAATATGTTATATATTAAAATCCCTGTAATTATATTGTATATAAATGCAAACAGTATTAAAATTGGATTTAATTTCATTAAAATAAATTAATTAAGTTTGGGTTATTTATTCTCTCTCCACTTCGGATTCGTGGCAAAAATTTTCTCATTAATTTTACAGCTATCAGAATGTGCACCTTTCAGAAAACCAATACTCATTAGAAACTCGCCGACAATTTCTCCACCTGTGAAAAGGAAAGTTTTCTTGAAGAGTTTTACCCATTCTTCTTTCGTTTTTGGATGATGATGTTCCAACCATTTTTCGAACGAACCGAATTCTTTTTTCAATTCCAAAATGGTTTTTGCATTTTCTATGGCTGCGTTTACTTTTAGTTTATTTCGGATAATTCCGGGGTTTGATAGTAATCTTTCGCGGTCTTTTTCTGTATAAGCAGCTATTTTTTCAATACTGAAATTGCTGTAGGCTTTTCTAAAAGAATCCTCCTTTTTTAGAATCGTTTCCCAGCTCAAACCAGCTTGATTGATTTCCATAATTAACCTTCCGAAAAGCTCATCATCGCTATGAATCGGAAAACCATAATGATTATCGTGGTAGTTTTTGTGCAATGCTTTTCTTTCTTCGGGTTGCATTGTTTCTATAGCTTGGCAATATGACATTGTATTTTGTAATTAAATTTTAAATGTAAAGATAATTAACCTTAATCATTAACAATTAAAAATTACAAATTCCTATCTTAGCCTAAATTCTAATTTAAAAATGAAAAGAAATATATCTTTATTCTTTGTTCTTTTTTCGTTCGCTGTTTCTAATGCTCAGATTGAAGAAAAAAAACTCGACGAATTGATTCAAAATTCACTTAAAACATTTGATGTTCCTGGGATGTCTGTTGGTGTTGTGAAAGATGGAAAACTTATTTATGCGAAAGGTTTCGGTGTTCGGTCACTTAAAAATAATCAGCCGATGGATGATAACACATTGGTTGGAATTGCTTCTAATAGTAAAGGTTTTACGTGTACAGCTTTAGCGATTTTAGCTGACGAAGGCAAAATCAACTGGGACGATAAAGTGACAAAATATATTCCTGAGTTCCAAATGGCAGATGCTTATGTTTCTCAGAATGTAACCATCAAAGATTTGGTAACGCACAGAGCTGGATTAGGATTGGGACAAGGTGATTTGATGTTTTTTCCAGAAGGCGGTAACTTGACTGTGAATGATATTGTTCACAATGTGAGATTTCTTAAACCGGAAAATCCGTTCCGTACGACTTTGGATTATAACAATATTATGTTCATCGTTGCTGGAGAAGTGATTCATAGAGTTTCCGGTTTACAATGGGCAGATTTTATTGAGCAGAGAATTATGAAACCTGTTGGTATGACGGCGAGTTTTGGGTCTTATAACAGAGCAAAAAATTTACAAAATATTATTGATGCGCACGCTCCGGTTGATGGAAAAGCAATTGCGGTTCCTCACGATTGGAACGAAACAGCGAACGCAGCAGGCGGGATTATTAGTAACATCCAAGATATGACGACTTGGGCGAATTTCCTCCTGAACGGATTTGTGACCAAAGACGGAAAGCGTTTGGTTTCTGAGAAAAATGCCCACGAACTTTGGAGTCTTCAGATTCCGGATAAAGTTGGAATGACTTCTCCTTATGATACACATTTTTATGGTTATGGATTAGGCTGGTTTTTGAGCGATGTGAAAGGTCATTTGCAGGTTCAGCATTCTGGAGGTTTGATTGGGACTGTGACGCATTTTACATTGATTCCGGATATGAAATTAGGAATTGTGGTTTTGACGAATCAGCAATCTGGTGCGGCATTTTCAACGATTACAAATTCGGTTAAAGATGCTTATCTGGGTGTTGAAAACCGTGATTGGCTGAAACTTTACGGTGACAGAAATAAGAAAAATGAGGAAACTTTTGCAAAACAAAAGAAAGAAGTTTATGATAAGGCTTCAAAATTCAAATCTGATTTGAAAGATGACCAGTTCATCGGCTGGTACAAAGATGATTGGTTCGGGATTGTTGAGGTTTCTAAGCAAGGGAAAGGTTATAGAATTATCTCTAAATCTTCTCCAAGGCTGAAAGGTGATTTGATTCCATACTCAGCGAATTCTTTTGTGGCAAAATGGGATGACAGAAGTTATGATGCCGATGCGTTTTTTACTCTTAATTTTGATGAAAATGGAAAAGCGGTTTCTGCGAAAATGAAACCAATCTCTGATGTGACAGATTTTAGTTTTGATTTTGAGGATTTGGATTTGAAAAAGATTAATTAACGCTTTTACAACAACATCAAACCTAAATTTCCAAAAAAAATTACAATCATCAATGTTGTTTTACCAGATTAAAAAATCAATTAAATCATTAATGTAATTGAATCAGAAAACACGAAGACCTTTAGCATAAAAAAGCCGATTTGAAATTTTCAAATCGGCTTTTTTTATTTGTTGAGATGAAGCTTCATCATGATGTCAGTTTGCTCATCATTTCCAAGTTTGAAAATATGTTTATCAAACTCTAAAAAATTATTTTTCTTGTAGAAACTTATGGCTCTTGCATTTTCTTCCCAAACACCTAACCAAACGTAATCAACATTTTTGGATTCTGCAATTTCAATAGCTTTGTTATAAAGGTGTTTTGCAACACTTTTTCCGTGAAAATCCTTTATCACGTAGATCCTTTCGATTTCCAAAGCATTTTTATCTTTGATCTCAGTTTGGGAATTGCCCAAATTGACCTTAAGATAACCCACAATATTCGTATCAACCAAAGCAAAATAGAACATCGAATTATCGTCTGAAAGTTCTGATTTCAATTGCGACACAGAAAACTTTTCTTCCAGATATTGCTTCATATCTTCCTCTGAGTTTCCTTCTGAAAATGTCTCGGCAAAAGTTTGTCTTCCGATACTTTGTAAATCCGCAATATCTTCTAAACCGACTTTTTTGATTTGAATATCACTCATTCCCAATAATTAAATCGGCTTAAACTCTAAGTTTTGCTCTTTTAATAATTTAGCCTCAGCTTCTTTGTAGTAGCCACTTGTCAATTTATTATGAATAGATTCGAAAGCAGATAGTGTTTCATTGATTTCAGCATCGGTGTGAGAAGCGGTTGGAATCAATCTTAATAAAATCATTCCTTTTGGAATTACCGGATAAACCACAACAGATGTAAAAATGCCGTAATCTTCTCTTAATTCTTTTACCAAAAGAGTCGCTTCAACAGGCGTTCCTTGAATGAAAACCGGTGTTACACAAGTGTTGGTATCGCCAAGGTTATAGCCGATTTTTTTCAGACCACCTTGTAGTTTTTCAACATTCTCCCAAAGTTTGGCTTTGATTTCAGGTCTTGTTCTCAACAATTCTAATCTTTTCAAACCTCCGATTACCATTGGCATCGTCAGAGATTTAGCAAAAATTTGAGATCTCAAGTTGAATTTCAGATAACGGATGATTTCTTTGTTCCCAGCAAGGAAAGCTCCGAAACCAGCCATAGATTTTGCAAATGTAGAGAAGTAAACATCAATCTGATCCTGGCAACCTTGCTCTTCTCCAGCTCCAGCTCCAGTTTCGCCTAATGTTCCGAATCCATGAGCATCGTCCACCAAGATTCTGAATTTATATTTGTCTTTTAGAGCACATATTTCTTTCAGTTTACCCTGTTGTCCTCTCATTCCAAAAACACCTTCGGTAATTACCAATATTCCGCCTCCTGTTTCTTCAGTTACTTTTTGAGCTCTCTTCAGGTTCTTTTCAAAACTCTCGATATCATTATGTTTATAAGTAAAACGTTTTCCTGCATGCAGTCTAACACCATCTACAATACAAGCGTGAGAATCTACGTCATAAACAATCACGTCATTTCTAGAAACCAAAGCATCGATACAAGAAACCATTCCCTGGTAACCGAAATTCAAAAGATAAGCAGATTCTTTTTGAACAAATTCTGCCAATTCTTTTTCTAATTGCAAATGCTGTTCAGTTTCTCCGGACATTGCTCTTGCTCCCATTGGATAAAACATTCCAAATTCTGCAGCGGCTTTGGCATCAGCTTCTAAAACTTCAGGATGATTACACATTCCCAAATAATCATTAGCACTCCAAAAGATGACGTCTTTTCCTTGGAATTTCATTCTCGGGCCAATTGGTCCTTCTAATCTTGGGAAAATATAGTATCCTTCGCCATAATCTGCAAATTGTCCTAGAGGACCTGGATTCTGTTTTATTCTTTCAAAAATGTCCATTTTTTCTAACTTATATTTTTGGTTTTATTAAAAAACCTTTTGTATTTACAAAAGGTTATAAATATTGTGATGTAATGTTATTTGATGATTTCGGTTTTGAATACTTCATCATAGTTATGGAAACAGTTGTTGATGAAACCTTGCTCCTCCATCCATTTGTCGCTGTAAACCTTCGTAATATAGCGTGAACCGTGGTCTGGGAAAATCAAAACAATCAAATCATCTTTTTTAAACTCATGAGAATTCGCATACTGAATCAAAGCTTGAGTTACTGCTCCAGTTGTATAACCACCCATAATCGCTTCCTTCAATGCAATCTCCCGAGTTCTGTAAGCCGACATCTCATCATTAACTCTTACAAACTCATCGATTCTGTCAAATAAAAGAGCGCCCGGAATTAGGTTTTTTCCAAGACCTTCAATCTGATAAGGATGGATTTCTGTTTTGTTAATTTTTCCTGTTTCGTGGTAAGTTTTCAGGATAGATCCGTCTGCATCTACACCAATTACTTTGATATCAGCATTTTGTTCTTTTAGGAATTTTGCAGAACCGGAAAGCGTTCCTCCGGTTCCCGTGCAGGCAAAAAGATGGGTGATTTTTCCTTCAGTTTGTTTCCAGATTTCTGGACCTGTTGTCTGATAATGGGCATCAATATTTAATTCGTTAAAATATTGATTAATATATACAGAATTTGGAGTTTCTTTTGCAATTCTTTTTGCAACTTCGTAGTAAGATCTCGGGTCATCTGCCGGTACAGATGCTGGGCACACATATACTGTTGCACCTAAAGCTTTCAAATAAGCGATTTTTTCAGCTTTCGTTTTGTCACTCACGGCGAGGATACATTTGTAACCTTTGACGATACATACCATAGCTATGGAAAAACCTGTGTTGCCAGAAGTGGTTTCTACAATTACAGAATCTGATTTAAGGATGCCTTGTTTTTCTGCATTTTCTATTATATGCAGCGCAATTCTGTCTTTTGTAGAATGTCCCGGATTATAAGACTCCAGCTTAGCATACACTGTTGCAGGAATGTCCTTGGTAACTTGGTTTAGCTTGACTAACGGTGAGTTGCCAATCAAACCAAGAATATTATCGTGTACATTCATCATTTTATAATCATTTTTTCTCTCAAAAACTGTCTGCAAAAGTAAAAAAAAAATTGCAATGTTTTTACTTTTGAGCCGTTAATCTGATTTTATCTAATTTTTTTTAGAGATAATTCAATTGTTTTTCTGCTATTTCCAAAATATATACCAATATTTAATTTTTGTTAAAAATCCAAATAACTGAATCAAAAACGTTAATTTCGCCGTTATTTCATTTTCCTTATGAAGAATTGGACTTTTAAACAATGGAACACCGTTCTCGGGTGGGTAGTTTTCGTTATTGCATTTATTACTTATCTTTCGACCATAGAACCCAATTTTAGTTTTTGGGATTGTGGGGAGTATATTTCTTCCGCAGTAAAACTGGAAGTTACTCACGCACCTGGAGCTGCATTGTTTCAGTTAGTTGGAGCTGTAGTAGCATTATTTGCGTTTGGCGATGGTCAACATTATTCCTTAGTGATTAATGCAATGTCTGCTTTGTTTAGTGCATTTACAATTCTGTTTTTATTCTGGACTATTACACATCTTGTAAGAAGATTACTGAATAAGGAATTCGAAAATATAACGATTGCTGAAGAGATCGCGACATTATTTGCAGGAGCAGTTGGTGCTTTATGTTTTACATTTTCAGATACATTTTGGTTCTCTGCGGTTGAAGGCGAAGTTTATGCGATGGCAAGTATGTTTATTGCTTTAATTGTCTGGCTGATTACAAAATGGGAAAACGAATATCTTGAAAAAGACAACGAAAGATGGATCATCCTCTTATTCTTCATCATTGGTTTGTCTGTGGGCGTGCATATGATGTGTATGTTAGCGCTGCCAGCAGTTTGTTTGATTTACTACACAAGACACTATAAATTCACTTGGAAATCATTTTTGATAGCAAATGTGGTAACATTGGTTATTCTTGCCTTTGTATTCAAAATTATCTTCCCTGTGATAATGACTTTATTCGGGAAATCTGAAATATTCTTTGTCAATGGATTAGGTTTGCCTTTCCATTCGGGGACAGTTTTCGCATTTGTTATTTTGGTTGTTCTTTGTTATTTGTTCATCACTTACACAAGAAAAACGGGGAAATCATTATACCAAACCATCGCATTATCTGTAGTTTATATGATGATTGGATTCTCTTGCTGGTTGGTAATCCCAATCCGAGCAATCGCCAATCCGCCAATGAACCTTAATGACCCAGACAATGCTTTGGGGATGTTGGATTATTATAATCGTGAACAATACGGGGATTGGCCAACTTTGTACGGTCAAAATTATACCGCTTATCTTGACCCGAACGGAATTCAGAAAAACGAAGACGGAAGTTACAAAACCGAAAAAACAGGTGATACTTACGAGAAAGATGCAACAACAGGACAATATCGTAAAGTAGGAGAAAAGTTTAATTATGTTTTTAGTAAAGAGCACGTTGGTTTCTTACCAAGGATGTTCAGTGAAGATAAATCGGTAATGCCAAATTATATTTCGATGTACGGCGCACCAGATTTCACGTTCAATTATGGTAATGAGCAAATTTCTGAAAGTCCGGAAGCAAAACAGTTCTTTGATGAACTTCGTCAAAAATATGAGAACGGAACCATTAAAATGGATGATTATCTGAAAGCGAAACAATTCGGAATCATCAATGTTCAGAAGCCGACATTAGCTCAGAATTTGGATTACTTCATCACATTCCAGAACTACTATTATTTCGGAAGATATCTGCTTTGGAATTTTGCAGGTCGCCAGAATGATGTAGAAGGTCATATGGAAAATACCAATGGAAACTTCATCACAGGGATTCCTTTCATCGATAATAATATTTGGGGAGACCAAAGCGAAATGCCGGCTAAATTCCAGAATGAAAGTACGGTTAAGTTCTTTATGTTGCCTTTAATTTTAGGATTATTAGGATTCTTCTTTCAATTAAATAGAGATTTCGGAAGATTCTATGCGATATTATCTTTATTCATTTTAACAAGTGTCGGGATTGTATTTTATACGGGGATGAAACCATTCGAACCTCGTGAAAGAGATTATGCGATGGTTGGTTCCTTCTATGCATTTGCGATTTGGATTGGATTAGGCGTAGCTTCAATTTATTGGTTGCTTCAGAAAAAAGTAAAAAGCAAATCTGCTCAGATTATCGTAGGAGTTGTATTGTTAGGGATTCCTTTTATGATGGGCTTTCAGAACTATAATGTTCACGACAGAAGCGGACGTTACACAGCTTACGATTATGCATATTCAAGTTTAAAATCACTGCCGAAAGACGGAATTATGTTCGTTTATGGTGATAATGATACCTATCCGGTTTGGGCAATCCAGGAGACTGAGGAATTCCGTCCGGACGTAAAAGTTGTGAATTTCACATTGTTATCTACACCTTGGAACATTGACCAAGTTAAGAGAAGAACATATAACGCAATGCCTGTTCCATCAACTTTGACTCACGAAGATTATCGTGAAGGTTCCAACGATCAGGTTTATATGATGACGAAAGATGATTGGTCTAATATTTTTGCGAATCTAAAAGACCAGGGCGCACCAGATACAGAATTTGCAGCCTTCAGAAAATATCTGACTCAGGATTCTATCACAATGAAAGAAGCAGTTAACTTCTTGAAAATGAAATCGCCTGAAAAAGATGAAATTGTTAAAATGATTTTCGGAGAAGAACGTTATGAAAAATTCAACTTCCTTCCGGTTTCCAAATTTGTACTTCCGGTCAATGTCAATAATGCCATTAAATCAGGAATCATTACACCAACTGAAGCTCAAAAAGCAGAAAAACAAATTGTCATCGATTATAAAGGTTCTAGTATGTTCAAGAATAATATGATGATGTTGGATATCCTAGCGAACTTCGATTGGAAACGTCCAATCAACTTTTCAAGTGGCGGGATTTATGACGGAAGCAATCTATTCTTCCTTTCCAATTATTTGAAATTTGATGGATTCAGCTACAGATTGGTTCCAATCAAAACCGAAGAGTCTCCGGATGGCGAACTAGGAATGGTGAATGCAGACGAACTTTATAATGTAGTTAAAAATTATAGATGGGGTAATTTCAAAGATTTGAAAACACATTTTGACGAGACTTGTACGCAGAATATCATCGGTTACAGATCATCGGCAAGTAGAGCGGCTGAAGCTTTGGTGCTGAAAGGCGACAAGAAAAGAGCGATTGAAGTTCTGGATTTGGCTAGCAGGGAAATTCCTGTTTCGAAATATAACGACCCAAGATCTTTAAGTTCTATTGTTTACGCTTACATCGTTGCAGGACAAGAGCAAAAAGGACTGAAACTGGCAGAAGACCTTAAGAAAGGAATCTTCGAAGAGTATGATTATTACACAAGATTATCTCCTAAGTTCCAGGTTTATGCAGCAAGACAGATGAAAACCAAACCAATGGAATATTCCCTTGTTGTGGGTGCGGTTTCTGATGCTTATAACAAAATCGGGCAGAAAGACAAAGGTTATCAATATCTTGTCAACTCTCTGAATGTGATCGATAAAAGATTCAATACATTCATCAAAGATTTGCAGGAGATGGGCAAAGAAAAGGCTTTCAAAAAAGCAGATGATGTACAGAAAGTGACATCGTTCTACTCGTATCTATTTGACATTATGAAAGATTACGATACGACTTACGAAGCCGAAAAGATGGATAACATCACAAAACAGTTGATGAAAGTCACACAATAAATAAATTAAACGTCTCGATATTTCGGGACGTTTTTATTTATATTGATTTAAAGTTTAATTTCGCTATCAACTATCAACTATGAAAAAATACTGTGCTTTCCTCCGTGGTGTCAATGTCAAAGGAACCAATATGAAGATGGCAGATGTTTGCAAAGTCTTCTCAGAGGCAGGTGTCCAAAATGTATCTTCGGTTTTGGCAAGTGGCAATATTTTGTTTCAATCCGATAAGGACTTGGTAGAATTGAAGAAGATTTTGGAAAAAGCAATGTCTGAGCATTTTAATTACGAAGCTTTTCTCTTCATAAAAAATGAAAAAGAAATCAGTGAAATTTTACAGAAAGACCCTTTTCCATCAATAGAAAATTTCCACAATTATATTTTCCTAGGCTCAGAAAAAGTAGAAGAAACATTGTTGGAAGAGTTTGAAAAATCAAGCAAAGCAGAAGACGAAAAAGCTAAAATCGTCAACAATATATTCTATTGGCAAGTTCCGAAAGGACAAACTTTGGCTTCTGATTTCGGTAAAGTTCTCGGCAAGAAAAGTTTAAAAGATAAAATGACTAGTAGAAATGCCAATACGTTTGAGAAAATCATTAATAAATTCGGGAAATAGATGATCACAACTCTTTCGATAGTTTGAGTTGGAAAAGGTTTTCCTGCATTAATTCCGTATATTTGTATTCGATTTTCAGACCATCTATCAGCTGGAATTTATAATTTAAAATCAAAAAAATGATACAATATTTAGATAACATTCATCACAAAGATTCCGAGAACTTTTTCCTGATTGCAGGACCTTGCGCTATCGAAGATGAAACTATGGCTTTGCAGATTGCAGAAAAAATTGTGAAGCTTTCCGACAAATACAATATTCCTTACATCTTCAAAGGATCTTTCAGAAAGGCGAACAGAAGCCGTGTAGATTCTTTCACGGGCATCGGCGATGAGAAAGCTTTGAAGATTCTTAGAAAAGTAGGAGAGACGTTCAATGTTCCTACTACGACGGATATTCACGAGAATGGTCACGCGGCTTTGGCTGCAGAATATGTGGATGTGTTGCAAATCCCCGCTTTCTTGGTTAGACAAACAGATTTGTTGATTGCAGCGGCAGAAACTGGAAAAGCGGTGACACTTAAGAAAGGACAATTTCTTTCTCCTGAGGCAATGAAATTTGCTGTTCAGAAAGTAAAAGATTCCGGAAATGATAAAACAGCGATTATCGAAAGAGGAAATACTTTTGGTTACAGCGATTTGGTGGTAGATTTCCGTGGAATCCCGACTATGAGAGAATATTCTCCAGTTATTTTGGATGTAACGCACTCTCTTCAACAGCCCAATCAAAATTCTGGTGTTACAGGCGGTAGACCAGAGTTGATTGAAACTATTGCAAAAGCGGGAATCGCAGTCGGAGCTGACGGATTATTCATCGAAACTCATCCAGACCCTTCTGTAGCAAAATCCGATGGTGCGAATATGTTGAAATTAGAGTTGCTTGATGATTTGCTCGGGAAACTGACAAGAATCCGAGAAGCGATATTATAAAATTGAAAGTCCGATTGATTCGGGCTTTTTTTATGACTTTAAGTGCGAATATTTAGAACTTTGACTTAAAATTTCTTAATTCATCAGCAAATATTCTGAAACAAATCGATTTTCTGCATAACAATTACAAATATTCTTTCGTTCTTTAGATTAATTGTTATTTTTGCTCAACTAAGGATATTTCAAAATATAAAATCGATAAAAACTACAACATTGAAAAATTATATTCTCTTAATTCTTTTCTTTTTGCCGGTTTTGGCATTTTCTCAAATCAATTTAAAAGTTCTGGACGAAGACGGAAAATCTGTTTCTGAGGCTGAGGTTAATTATAACAATCAAACTTATCAAACCGATCAAAATGGTTTTGTAAAAATCCCGCTTGCAGCTTCTGAACAAACTTTGAACGTACAAAAATTGAACTTCAAGGGTTTTTCTAAAACGATCAAAACTTCACCAAAAACTCAAAGCGTTAATGTTCTTTTTTTACCTGTCGTAAATGCTACTGAGATTCAGGAAGTTGTGTTTCAGAAAAAAGGAATCCGTAAAACCAATGATCTTACTTCTGTAGAAATTTCTGTGAAGGAAGCGAGAGAAGTTGCATCTTTAGGCGGAGGAGTAGAAGGGCTTTTGAAAAGTTTGCCTTCTGTCAATTCCAATTCCGAGTTGTCTTCCCAAATTATGGTAAGAGGTGGAAATTATGATGAGAACTTAATTTATATCAACGATGTGGAACTTTATCGTCCTTTTTTAATTCGTAACTCTTTGCAGGAAGGGATGAGTATCATCAATCCCGATATGGTAGGGATGATTAACTTCTCTGCCGGTGGTTTCGAACCAAGATATGGTGATAAAATGTCATCTGCGCTTAATATCTATTACAGACAACCAGAGAAATTTGAACTTTCAGGAGAAGCAAGTTTGATTGGTGGAAGATTAACTACTGGCTTTGCGTCGAAAGATAAAAAATTCACAGGATTAGTTTCTGCGAGATATAGAAATACAAACCTTGTTCTTAATACTTTGAATGAAGATACAGATTTCAATCCAAGATATATGGATTTGCAGACTTATCTTAATTATCAGTTCAATGAAAAATGGTCTTTGTCTTTCTTAGGATATTATGCAAAGAATGATTATCAGATGATTCCGAAGCAAAAAGAAGTAGATTTTGGAAGTCTTTTACAACCTTTGAGATTGACAGTTTTCTACAACGGACAAGAAGATGATCAGTACAAAAATATGATGGGAACGGTAAGTGTTAACTTCAAACCTAGTAAAAAATGGCAATTTAGTTTAGATAATTTTGCTTATCAGAACAGAGAAAGGGAATATTATTCTTTGGCTTCTGGTTACATTTTGGAAGCGTTTGATGAGGAAGGAAATCCTGTTGCTGGTTATGATGCTGGTGGTCAGATTGACCACGCACGAAATGACTTATTAGTTAGAGTGGCTGGTTCACAATTCAGAACGAGATTTTCTCCAGATGTAAACACAGATATTGAAGTTGGTGTAAAATATGAACGAGAAACCATCAAAGATTTTACCAATGAGTGGCAATTTGTAGATTCTATCGGGTATAGCACGCCTAGAGATTTCGTAATCCCAGGAAATCTTGATACTTCGGCGCTTAATCTTAAGTATTATATCGCAGGACAAAATCATATTACACCGACAAGGATTTCTGCTTATGCTCAATTCTCCAAAAAGTTTATGTGGGGAAGTAATAAAATCTCTGTCAATGGTGGAGCTAGGGTTCAGAATTGGAGTTTTACCAAAGAGACATTGTTCTCTCCAAGAGCGCAATTTGCGATCAAACCAGATTGGGATATGGATATGTTGTTCCGAGTTTCTGGAGGTGTTTACTATCAGGCGCCTTTCTATAAAGAGATTAAGGATTTGACAGGCGCTTTCAACTCAGACATCAGAGCTCAAAAATCTTATCAAATTATCATTGCCAACGACTACGAATTCAAGATTGGAAATAACGATAACAGAAAGCCTTTCAAATTGACTACGGAAGCTTATTATAAGAAAATGGAGAATTTGATTCCATATTATTTGGATAATGTAAGAGTAAGATATGCTGGTAAAAATAATGCGGAAGGTTATGCTTATGGTTTGGATGCTAGATTATTCGGTCAATTTGTTCCAGGAGTAGATTCTTGGATTTCTGCAAGTTATGCCAGAGTTTATGAAAATATTGAAGGAATGGGCTATATTCCAAGACCTACAGACCAGCGTTTCCGTTTTTCTATGTTCTACCAAGATTATATGCCGAAGTTTCCAAGTATGAGAGTTAATTTGACTTTGACTTATGCCAGCGGATTGCCTTCTGGAACGCCAGTTTTATTTGATGCTTCAGGTTTGCCGGATTATTTGGCGGCTTACCGTTATCAGAAAACTTTACCAGCTTATAAGCGTGTTGATATTGGTTTGACTAAGGTTTTCATCGATCAGAAAGACAATAAGGCAAGTGGTAATTTCTGGGGCAAATTTAAAGAATTGACTTTGGGTGTTCAGATTTTCAATGCTTTTAATATCAACAATACGATTGCCAATCAATGGATCAGCGATGTGAATTCTTCACCTCAATTATACTATCCAGTTCCTGTAAGATTGACGGGTAGATTCTTCAATGTTAAATTGGAATTCAAATTGTAAAATAGAGTTACATCAATAAAAAATGAAAGCTTCCAAATTTAGGAAGCTTTTGCTTTATAATTAAGAAGTAAAATATGGGTTAAAAATAAGACCTGATAAACCTTAGTATATGCGTGTGCCGGTTCTGATCTTTGTTGAAAATACCTGTGGAATCCAAACTGTCAATTCTTACCTTTCCGTGCGCGTGGATGATTTTTTGGTCTGCTAAGATAATCCCAACGTGATGGATTCTTCCGTCTTTGTTCTCGAAGAAAGCCAAGTCACCAGGTTTTGCTTCCTCAATAAAAGTTAAGGCATCTCCAATTTCTGCTTGCTGATAGGCGTCTCTCGGAATTTTAATCCCGTGAATTTTGTAAATAATTTGTGTAAAACCACTGCAATCAATTCCGAAAAAGCTTTTTCCTCCCCAGAGATAAGGAACGTTAAGGAATTCCTTTGCGCAGTTGACAATGCTTTCGCTGAGGTCACGTCCACGAGTTGGCGCAGTTGTCTCAAAATTGACTTCAGAACCCATTGATAAAAGCACTTTTCCACTTTCCGTCATTGTAGATTGGAAAGGTTCTTTTACAAGATTTCTTTTTCTTGATGTTACAAATTCATCGGAAACAGGCGAAATTTGTTTTGTGTCCATCCACGCTTCGTAGTTATCATAATGCGTTATGATTTTGGTCCAGTTGTCTTTAACCTCGATGATATCCGCAGATTCGCCGTAAAGAAGTTGTGATACGATTTCGCTTTTGTCAGAACTGTCCGCTCTCAATGGCGCGATGGAAACATTGCAAATGCCTTTATTCATTTCAATCAATTATGAATTTAAAAATACGAATTATTTCTTTCTAATCAAGTGTAATCCGTCTCGCAAAGGTAAGATTAGATTTTCGAAATCGGAATCTTCAGCGATGATTTTATTCACCAGTTTGATTTGCTCCGTTTGTTTATCTTTCGGATTGTTTTCCAGGACTTTTCCATACCAAAGAACATTATCAATGAGAATAATACTTCCAGAACGAAGATTAGGTTTGATGAGTTTCAAGTATTCCAGATAACTTTCTTTATCTGCATCTATAAAAATCAAATCCCAAACCTTATCCAGTTTTTTAATTTCTTCTTTTGCATCTCCTATTATGAATTCGATTTGGTTTTTATAATCACTTTCTGCAAAGTATTTTTTTGGGATATAAGCCAAGTCTTCATTCTTATCAATCGTATAAATTTTCCCATCTTTGGGTAATCCTTCCGCCATACTCAAAGCAGCGTAACCTGTGAAAGTCCCGATTTCTAAAACGTTTTTTGGCTGAACGATATGCGATAGAATACTCAATAAACGACCTTGTAAATAACCGGAAATCATATGCGGTTGAGTCGTTTTCTGATAGGTTTCTTTTCTTAATTTTTTGAGAATGGCTGGTTCTTCAGAAGCGGTTTCTTCCAAGTATCTATCCATTTCTTTGTCTAATTCTTCGAAATAACTCATAGGGAGTTCAAAGTTTTTGGTTTGAAGTTCAAAGGTAGTAAATGTTTAAATTATGACCGATGTTGTATTGATGTCGAATCTGCAGCCCGACTTGAACGGAGCTCATCCGCCTCTGGCGGATAGCGGGAGTGGAAGGCGGATAAAGCTGCCCAAACCTAACAAAGAGGTTCGACGTAGTCAAATAAAAAAACCTCGTCATTTCTGACAAGGTTTTATTTTATAAATTCTGAATGAATAATCAATAATCATTCATCTTCTATTATTTATTTTTTCACCGGAGCGATGTCCATCAACTTCATAAACTCATCCAGTTTCGGCATAATGATGATTTCCGTTCTACGGTTTTCACTACGTCCGGAAACGGATGCATTAGTCGTTTTAGGATTGTATTCGGATCTACCACCAGCTGTGATTCTGTTAGGATTCACACCAAACTGATTCTGAAGAACTTTCGCAACGGCAGTCGCTCTAAGTGCAGAAAGATCCCAATTGTCTCTCGGAGCATTGGCGCTGTTCAGAGGCGTGTTATCTGTGTTACCTTCAATCAGGACGCTGTATGTGTCATAATCGTTGATTACTTTAGCAACCTTTGCTAAAACGTCTGCAGCAGCTGGCTGGATATCATATTTTCCTACCTGGTAAAGCATTTTGTCGGATAATGAAATCAACACTACGCCTTTTAATACTTTTACGTCTACATCTTGGTCTGCAACGTTATCAAGAGAACGTTTAAGCTTGTTAGATAAAGCCAAATTCAAACTGTCGTTTCTACTTTTTCCGGAAATCAATTGCTTGATATAAGCATTAGAAGCGTTGATTTCTCCAACTAATTTATCAATGTTTGCAGAACCTTTTCCAGCGTTAGATAAACAAGCATCCAAACTTGATTTAAGCGCATTGTTTTGTCCCACTAACAAGTCGTTCTGCCCTTTTAAAGAAGAATTTTCTCCTTTCAAATCTTGGATTTGGCGCATTCTTTCGCCAGCATCTTCCACGCATTGTTTGTAGTTCAGATTAAGCGCGTCGAATTGTTTTTTGCTGACACACGATGCTAGGGAAAGTCCCACGGCAGTGATGGTCAAAATTTTAAATAATCTCATAGTAAATATTTATTTGTTTTATTGTTTTTATTGAGTGGTTATTGGTTTTAAAACGTTTCAAAAGTAAGAATTAATAACTGTATATTTGTGCTTATAACTTAATGTTTCGTTATAAAATTGTGTTAAGTCTCTTAAAATTTCAAAACCTGTTAGAGCAAATGCTCCACCAACCACAACAAAAAACATACCTTTTGGCTGTAAGTGGAGGAGTGGATTCTATGGTTTTGGCTGATTTGTTTCAGCTTTCTGGATTTGATTTTCACATTGTACACATTAACTATCATCTTCGTAATGAAGATTCTAACCTCGACCAAAAGTTGGTTTTTGACTTTTGCGAAAAACATAAAATTCCTTTCCATTTATACGAAGTTTCGAAAAATGATAATCAACCGGAAAATTCGATACAAAACTGGGCGAGAGAATTGAGATATCGGTTTTTTAGAGAAATTCAGGAAAAAGAAAACCTTGATTATTTAGTTACAGCACATCATCTGAATGACCAATTGGAAACTTTTATCATTAATATTTCCAAAGCGTCAGGAATCCGAGGTTTGAGCGGAATTCCGCAAAATGAAAACGGAATTCTTCGTCCGCTTCTTGGTTTTGCCAAGGACGAAATTTATGATTTTGCCAAAGAGAATCAAATTGATTTTCGGGAAGACCAATCCAATCAAAAAACAGATTATCTAAGGAACAAAATTCGGCACAACATTGTTCCGGAATTGGAAAAAATCAATTATGATTTTCTGGCTAATTTTTCAAAGAGCATCCATTATATCAATCAAGCCAAGGATTTTATCAATCAATCAGTTGACGATAAAATTAAAATTCTCAAGATAAATTCTGATGCAAATCAAATGATTATTAATAAAGAAAAATTCTCACAAGAATCTGAATTGATTCGATATGAGATTTTGAAAAGATTTAGTTTTAATGATGAGAACGAAATGCAAAAAGTTCTCACGGCTCAAACCGGTAGTTTGTTTTTTAATTCTGAATTCCAGTTGGTTATTAACCGAAATGAATTGATTTTTAATGGCAAGTCGGAAGTCGGAAGTCAGAAGTCGGAAGATTCAATAATTCTGGAAATTGTCGGGAATAAGATTGTTATTCCTGAAGAAATTAAAAATGAAATTCAGGAATTTGGAAATTGTTTTTGGAAAATTGATAAACAAAAAGTTCAATTGCCTCTGAAATTGAGAAGGAAACAAGAAGGCGATTTGTTTTTTCCTATCGGAATGATTGGTAAAAAGAAAATTTCGAAGTTTTTTAAGGATGAAAAATTGTCTATTTTAGCGAAGCAAAAAATATGGCTTCTTTGTGATGCTGATGAACGAATCTTAGGTGTGTTGCCTTTTCGTCAAGACGGAAGATTTTCATCAGATAATTCAGAATCAGAATTAGCTTTAAAAGTATAATTATTAAACCATAATATTTGTCATTCAGTAGGAATCTAAACTTTGCTGAGATTCCTACGGAATGACAAAACCCTAAATTATTGTGGTTAAAACTAAATAAAATGAAAGATTTCAAAATAGTGTTTTCAACACTTTTTCTATTTATAATAACCCTATTCAATGCGCAAATAAAAAATCCGGTTAAGTTCAAATTCGATGTTAATCCCGTTGGAAAAGACGAATATGAAGCGGTTTTGACAGGAACTATTGAAGATAAATGGCACATTTATTCTCAGGATTTACCACCAGATTCAGGAATTCCAACTGAATTTAAAATCACTTCAAAACAAGGAATCCAGCTGATTGGAAAAGTTCAGGAAATAGGAAAAAAGCACGATGAGTTTTCGGAAGCTTTCGGCGCTCAGATTGTTTATTATTCTAATAAGGTAGTTTTCAAACAGAAATTTAAACCAAAAGATGCGACAAAACCAGCAACAATTACAGCTGAAATAATGTATCAGACTTGTAATGACCGCGTTTGTCTGGCGCCAAATACTCTGGAATTTGAAAAGCAAATCGAAGGGAGTAAAGTAGCGACTGATTCTGAAGAAAAGGTTGAAAAAACAAAAGATACAGTTTATGAAGTTGCACCTATGGGCAAAGTTGGAACTGTTTTAAAACCAACAAATATTGAAACGCCTGCTGTTGCAAAACAAGACGGTTTGAAAATCAATTCTTTGGACTTCAAAAATCCTTTAACGAATTGCGGAACCGAACAACAAAAGCCTCAAAATGATAATTGGCTGGTTCTTGGTTTAGGATTCTTAGGTGGATTAATAGCGTTGCTCACACCTTGCGTGTTTCCAATGATTCCGCTGACGGTTTCTTTCTTTACAAAAGGGAACAAAGACAAAGCAAAAGGTAAAAGAGATGCGTTTATTTACGGGTTTTTCATTCTTCTGATTTTTGTTTTGTTGAGTATTCCGTTTCATATTATTGATGGGATTTCGGGGAACATTTTCAATCAGATCTCAACCAATATTTGGCTGAATTTATTTTTCTTCGCTATATTTTTATTCTTTGCTCTAAGTTTTTTCGGGTATTACGAAATTACTTTGCCAAGCTGGATCGCCAACAAATCTTCCAAAGCTGAAGAAGCGGGCGGATTGATTGGGATTTTCTTTATGGCATTGACTTTAGTCATTGTTTCGTTCTCCTGTACAGGTCCAATTTTAGGAAGTTTATTAGGTGGCGTTGTTGCAGGCGCGACTAATGTCCCAACATTATTGACGTTTGCTCTGGCTGGTTTCGGATTGGCTTGGGCACTGGTTTTCGGATTGCTAGCCTTGTTTCCTCAAGCACTACAAAGTTTACCAAAATCTGGCGGTTGGATGAACACTGTGAAAGTTGTTCTTGGATTTATTGAATTGGCTTTAGCATTAAAATTCTTGTCAAAAGCAGATTTGGTTTCCAAAACATTCTTGTTGAAAAGAGAGCTTTTCATTGGACTTTGGATTATCATTGCGATTGGATTAGTGGTTTATTTATTCGGTAAAATCAGATTTCCACACGATGATAAAAAACCAAAAATCAGTTTAGCAAGAAGAATTTTGGGTGTTTTCGGGATTGTTTTTGTGGCGTATTTGATTCAAGGATTAATTCCTTCAGAAAAACCAAAATTACAGTTGCTGAGCGGAATTCTGCCTCCATTAAATGTTAGTTATTTCCACGAAGAAAAAGATGGTATTCTTGGTTTGAAACCTTATCACAATTACTTTGAAGCGATAGAAGTGGCTAAAAAAGAAAACAAACCGGTTTTGATAGATTTCACTGGCTACGGTTGCGAGAATTGCCGAAAAATGGAAGAGTTTGTTTGGAGTCAGGATGATGTTTTGCCAATTCTTCAGAATGATGTGATTATTGCTTCGGTTTATGTGGATGATAAGGAAGAATTGCCGGAAAATGAGCAAATCAAAATCGATATGGGCGAAGGCCAAATGAAGAAAGTGAAAACGATTGGTGATAAATGGAGTTTATTTCAGCAAGTTAATTTCAATAATAATTCTCAGCCGCATTATGTTTTGGTAACGCCTGACCAAAAAGTGATTAATTCACCAGTTTCAGGCTATATGCCAAAAGAAGATTTCAAAAAATTCCTGAAATGTGGGATTGATTATTTTAAGAATAACAATTAATATATCCTAAATACTTATTTTGATAATAATTAAATAAAATTTATTTTTAGGAATAAATTTTGTATTAAAAAATCCATAATGATGACAAATCGTTATGGATTTTTATTTTCTATTACTAACTACTAAAACTTAAAGCTATGGCAGAAGTACAGGTTAATGACCGTTCAAAAAGAAGCAAAAAAAATGGTAGAATTGGAATAAAAGTAGATATGACTCCAATGGTGGATTTAGGATTTCTGCTGATTACATTTTTTCTATTCTCAACCAATTTCTCAAAACCTAATGTGATGGATTTGGGATTGCCTGCAAAAGGTCCGCATACTCCAACAGACATTGATTTTAGAAACTCAATTACTTTCATCCTCGGTAAAGAAGGCAAAGTTTATTATTATCAGGACGAACGAAAAAATCTGAATGATAAAAGCTTAAAAGAAGTTTCTTTTGAGAAAGCACAAGTGGCAAAAACTATAGAATTGGCAAAAGCAAATGCGCCGAAAAAAGAGAATTTCACAGTGCTTATAAAACCTGCAGATAATTCCGAATACAAAACTTTGGTAGATATGTTGGATGAGTTAGCAATCACAAAATCCGAACGTTACGGAATCTCGGAAATGAACGATAAAGAAAAAGAATTGTATCAGAAAAAAAATCAATAATTAATACAAATATTTTGTAAAGAGTGTCTCAGGACGCTCTTTTTTATTTATTTTCGTGATGAAAATTAAAACGATGAGAAAACTAATTCCCGCTATTGTCCTTTTGTCCCTCGTTTCCTGTAAAAAATCTGAAGAAACTACAACTCCGAAAGTTGATAGTGTAAAAATCATCGATTCAATCAATACAGCTAGAACAAAAATCAACGATAGTATTCTCAGTAGCCGAGCTTTCAAAGATTTGTCAGGAACACATACTTTGACGCACGACCAAGTGAATGGTTCAGGGAAAATCAGCTTTATAAAAATCGGTCCAGACGAATATAAAATCTCTGGCGAAAATAAATCGGGAAGTAATTTTGTGAAAATTGAAGGTATTGCAAGAATGACGTCACCAAAAAACCTTAAATTCGATGGAAGCATTACGCAAAGTATTTCAGATTATGATAATGGTAAATTGGATGTAAGAAAAGGCAAAAGAAATTTCTCTACAAAAGATGGCGGGAAAACTTTCAAACTCTACGAATCTGTTAATAATGCTGGATTTGGAGATAAAATACTGATTAAATTGTAAATTATGCTCAACTACGAAATAGAAGGAAAAGGAACCGAAAACTTAATTCTACTTCACGGATTTATGGAAAATCTGTCGATTTGGGATGATATGATTCCGTTTTTGTCAGAGAAATTCCGATTGATAAAAATCGATTTGCCGGGCTTTGGGAAATCTGATGTTGTTGCAGAAATTCAAACATCTGAGATAATGGCAGATGAGGTTAGAAAAGTAACGGATGAATTGGGTTTGACAGAATTTCATTTGCTAGGACATTCGATGGGCGGTTACATTTCTTTGGCTTTTGCTGAAAAATATCCTGAGCTTTTGAAATCATTTACATTGTTTTTCTCAACTTATTTTGCAGATGATGAAGCGAAAAAAGAAACCAGAAAAAAAGGATTGAGAATCATCAAAGAAAATCTCAGAGCTTTCGTGAACGCAGGTGTTCCGAATCTTTTCAACCCAAACGAGCATGATATTCTGGAGTCAAAAATAAAATTGGCGAAAGAAACCGCTTACACATCCTCTGTTGATGGTGTTTTGGCATCTCAAAAAGGAATGATTGAGCGTTCTGATAGAAAATCGATTTTAGAAAACTTCGAAGGTAAAATTCTGGTTTTGTCCGGCAAACACGATTCTGCAGTCAATTCAGAAAAAACTATCAAAAATCTTCCTGATAGAACCAATATCAAATCTTATGTTTTGGACTGTGGACACAACGGACATTGGGAAAAACCGGAGATTTGCGCTGCTATTATCAATACAGAATTGCTGCATCATTTACCCAAAAATCTTGTTTTTTAAAATGGAAATTATTTCAAAAATCCTCATCGCCATCGTCGCACTGGAGCATCTATACATTCTTTATATGGAAATGTTTGCTTGGGAAACCTTGGGCAAAAAAACATTCAAAGGTTCATTGCCAGATGAGATGTTCAAACCAACTAAAAAACTCGCAGCCAACCAAGGTTTATACAACGGTTTTCTCTCCGCAGGACTCATTTGGACTTTCTTTATATGCGACCAGATTTGGGCAAAAAATGTCGCAATTTTTTTCCTTACTTGTGTTATTGCAGCAGGAATTTATGGTGCATTGTCAGCCTCGAAGAAAATATTTTTCGTTCAAGCTTTACCAGCGATTATTGCGTTGATTTTTGTTTTATTAAGATAAATTTTTAGGAGCTAATCCCGCTATCCGCTATATCTTTTTCGTCATTGCGAACGAAGTGAAGCAATCTGTTGAACTTTTGGCAGTCGCAATAACAAAAAAGGATGCCGCTACTATCGGGGCTAGGGATTTTGTCAAGAAAACAAATTTTGTCTATCAATTAGAAGATTAAAAATCCTCCGCTTCAATTTTTTCTTTAAAATCTTCAATAGTGTCTTCCATAGATTTGAAGTATTTTCCTCCCGAAGCATTGATGTGGCCGCCACCATTGAAATGTTTTCTTGCAAACTGATTCGTATCTACAGAATCTTTGGAACGGAATGAAATTTTGATAAAATCTTCGTAAAGGTCTTCCATAAAGAAAGCTGCCATTTTGGTTCCTGCCAGGCTTAAACCGTAGTTCACAAATCCTTCTGTATCACCTTTATCAAAGCCATATTCTTTTAGTTCAGTGCGTTTTAACCAAAGAATAGCTACTTTTCCATCTTTAGTCAACTCGATTCTGCTAAGAACTAAAGAAAGAAGATGTAATCGTGAGATTGTATTCGTATCCCAAGTATTGGAAGTGATAACGGCAGGATCGGCGCCTTTTTCAATCAAATCTGCTACAATTCTATGAGTCGTCGCACTCGTAGAACGGAATCGGAATCCGCCTGTATCTGTCATTATTCCAGTATAAAGACATTGTGCAATATCTAGATTCACAAGATTTTCATCATCATTGGCTTGGATAAAATGATAAACCATTTGGCAAGTCGCAGGAACTGTCGTGTCAGAATAGACATAATCAAATTGTTCCGGCATCTGATGATGGTCAATCAGAACTTTTTTGGCTCTTGCTTTCGTCACCCAATCGCCAAGAAGTCCAATTCTTGAAGGTGAATTAAAATCAAGACAGAAAATAACATCAGCATTATAAATCGCTTCACCAGCCACCTTTCTTTTGTAATCTGCAATCATAATTTTCTTGGCTTCCGGCATCCATTTCAGGAATTTTGGAAAGTCGTTTGGCGTAATTACAATGGCATCCACACCTTTTGTTTTCAAGTAATGTTTTAGACCGAGAGAAGAACCAATTGCGTCTCCGTCGGGATTATAATGCGTTACAATAACGATATTATTTTCCGGAACGAGAAGATGATTGATTTCTGAAATTTCTTTGTCTGTAAACATAAACGATTATTTGAAATAATGAATTTTCAAAGGTAGAACTTTAAAATAAAAAAATCGGCTCAAAGTTGAACCGATTTTTTATTAATCAACAATTTTAAATCTTCCCTTGAAATTTCCGTAACTTTGCAATCCATTAAAAGGTTTTCAATCTTTTAATTTTTAATCATTTTAATTCAAAATCAATGCACAAAGCAGGATTCGTAAATATCGTAGGGAAACCGAATGCCGGAAAATCAACACTTCTCAATCAATTAATGGGGGAGAAGCTGGCAATTGTTACCCAAAAAGCGCAAACGACACGTCACCGTATTTTCGGGATTTATAATGAAGAAGATTTGCAGATAGTTTTTTCTGATACGCCAGGTGTTTTGGATCCAAAATATGGTTTGCAGGAAAAAATGATGGATTTTGTGAAAGATTCTTTACAGGATGCAGATGTTTTCTTGTTCATTGTAGATGTGACGGACAAAGCAGAACCATCCGAGTTTTTAATTGATAAGCTGAACAAAATTCCTGTTCCGGTTTTATTACTATTAAATAAAATTGACCAAACTAACCAAGAAGATCTAGAAAAAATAGCAACAGAATGGCACGAGAGGATCCCGAAAGCTGAGATTCTTCCGATTTCTGCGCTTAACAATTTCAATACAGAAATTATACTTCCGAAACTGAAATCTATGTTGCCGGAAAGTCCTGCATATTATGACAAAGATATGTACACAGACAAACCTGAGCGTTTTTTTGTGAATGAGGCTATTCGTGAGAAAATTCTTCTTAATTACGAAAAAGAAATTCCATATTCTGTAGAAGTGGTGACGGAAATTTTCAAAGAAAAAGAGGGCGCAATTGTGATAGATTCTATTATCTATGTAGAAAGAGATACGCAGAAGGGAATTATTATTGGCCACAAAGGCGAAGCTATTAAGAAAGTTGGAACAGAAGCAAGAATAGATTTGGAGAAATTCTTTGGAAAGAAAATTCATCTTAATCTGTTTGTGAAAGTCAAAAAAGACTGGCGAAAAAATGACAGAGATCTGAAAAACTTTGGCTACCGTTAAAAAATTAAATCCTTTATTAAAAAGGATTTTTTTATTTTAAATAAGTGGAAAAACTTAGTTTAATCAAACCATTGGGTCACATAATCTTTGATGATGACCCAAAAATTTTTCCCAAGAAAATAGATTAGGGTAGAAGTGATGATGCCTTTTACTGTAAAAAAAATAATACCACCAATTCCAAATTTTTTCAGCAGACTTTTCCACTTCGGCAATTTCTTTTCTTCAGTAGTTTGTAATTGGTCTTCCATTTTTATTTTTTTCAAAAATATGAATTATTTCGCAATTTAGATTGATTCAAAATTATAAAAAATCCTTAATTTATAGATGTTTAAGTCGCCGTTGTTAAAGTGACTTGATTCGTAACCTTCTCATTTACAAATTAATTATTTTGTTTTATTCTTTAATTTCCTATTAAATTTTAATCTATTACTAACGTTTGTTAGTTTTGAATTTTGTCGTTCGAAATATATTTTTATCTTTAGAAACTTCTAAAAAAACAAAATTTATGTCCTCGATTTCGATATTAGATAACCTAAAAAGATTAGGCATTTCAACAGAAAACAATGGAACTTCTACCGGATTAGAATTTTTCTCATCTGGACAAAATATAGAAAGCTTTTCTCCCGTTGACGGAAATAAGATTGCTTCTGTAAAAACTTCAGATGCTAATGACTATGAAAAAGTGGTTGCGAAAGCACAGGAAGCTTATAAAGAATTCAGACAAGTTCCTTCGCCGAAACGTGGCGATTTGGTTCGTCAATTCGGAAATAAACTAAGAGAATACAAAGATGATTTAGGTAAATTGGTTTCTTACGAAATGGGGAAGTCTTTGCAGGAAGGTCTTGGCGAAGTTCAGGAAATGATTGATATCTGTGATTTTGCAGTCGGATTATCCCGTCAGCTTCACGGTTACACAATGCATTCAGAAAGACCAGGACATAGGATGTACGAGCAATACCATCCACTAGGAATTGTTGGTGTGATATCCGCTTTCAATTTTCCGGTGGCAGTTTGGAGCTGGAATGCAGCTTTAGCTTGGATTTGTGGAAATGTTGTCATCTGGAAACCATCAGAAAAAACACCACTTTGCGCGATTGCTTGTCAAAATATTTTCGCTGAAGTTGCAAGAGAAAATGGATTGCCAGAAGGAATTTCTAGTCTTGTAATTGCGAATCACGAAATTGGAGACAAATTAGTCAATGATAAAAGAATTGCTTTGGTTTCATTCACTGGTTCTACAAGAGTTGGAAGAATTGTCGGGAAAAATGTAGCAGAACGTTTCGGAAAATCGATTTTGGAATTAGGTGGAAATAATGCCATCATCATTACAGAAAATGCAGACCTTAATATGTCAATCATCGGTGCCGTTTTTGGCGCAGTTGGGACGGCTGGACAAAGATGTACTTCCACAAGACGTTTGATTATCCACGAATCTGTTTATGACGAAGTGAAAAACCGTCTGGTAAAAGCTTACGGACAACTTAAAATCGGAAATCCCTTGGATGAAACCAATCACGTTGGTCCTCTAATCGACAAATCTGCTGTGAAACAATATCAGGATTCTATCGAAAAATGTAAATCTGAAGGTGGGAAATTCATCGTAGAAGGTGGCGTTTTGGAAGGTGAAAATTACAATTCTGGTTGCTACGTAAAACCTTGTATCGCTGAGGTTGAAAACAGTTATGAGATTGTTCAGCACGAGACTTTTGCACCAATTCTTTATTTGATTAAATACAAAACTTTAGAAGAAGCAATAGCAATCCAAAATGATGTTCCGCAAGGTTTGAGCTCTGCAATTATGACTCAGAATCTTCGTGAAGCAGAATTGTTCCTTTCCAACGGAGGTTCAGATTGTGGAATTGCAAACGTCAATATCGGAACTTCTGGTGCAGAAATCGGAGGTGCTTTTGGTGGCGAAAAAGAAACCGGTGGTGGAAGAGAATCTGGTTCCGATGTCTGGAAATATTATATGAGAAGACAAACCAACACGATTAATTACACAACCAGTTTGCCTTTGGCACAAGGAATTAAATTCGATTTAGATTAATTAAGTTAGAAGCTGGAAGTCAGATGTCGGAAGTTTTTACGCCGCATTTATCATTTATCAATCATCATTTATCACTTATAACAAATGAGCACACTTGTACACGAGAATAAAGTAAAAGAAACATTAGGAAAACACATCCTAGCTGACGGTTTCGATTTTGTAATGGATTTTGAAAAATCCCACGGTTCCTACATTGTGGACCGCTTGACAGGTAAAGAATATCTCGATATGTTCTCTATGTTCGCTTCGGCTTCGGTCGGTTACAATCATCCTTACATTTTGGAAAAAGCAAATTGGCTGGGAAGATTAGCGACTTACAAACCGACTTTAAGCGACGTCTATTTGCAAGAATATGCAGATTTTATGGAGGTTTTTTCCAGAGTGGCGATTCCAAAAGAATTACCTTATTGCTTTTTCGTAGAAGGTGGCGCTTTGGCTGTTGAAAATGCTTTAAAAACTGCTTTCGATTGGAAAACCAGAAAGAATTGGCAGAAAAATATTGATAAAGAAGCGGGAATGGTCATCCATTTCAGGCAATCTTTCCACGGAAGAAGTGGTTATACATTGTCTTTAACCAATACTTCTGACCCTAGAAAACACCAATATTTCCCCAAATTCGATTGGCCGAGAATTACCAATCCAAAACTGAATTTTCCAATTACTGATGATAATTTGGAAGAAACAATTAAGCACGAGCAATTGGCTTTATTGCATATTCAGGAAGCGATTTTGACGAATCCTGACCAAGTGGCTTGTATCATTATCGAACCAATTCAAGCGGAAGGAGGCGATAATCATTTCAGAAATGAATTCTTTACTGAATTAAGAAGAATCTGTGACGAAAATGAAATTCTTTTAATCCTTGACGAAGTACAGACAGGAATCGGAATGACCGGAAAAATGTGGGCTTTCCAGCATCTTGATATTATTCCGGATGTCATTACTTTTGGTAAGAAAACTCAGGTTTGCGGAATTCTTGCTAACAAAGAAAAGTTGGATGAGGTAGAACATCACGTTTTTGTGGAAAGTTCTAGAATCAATTCTACATTTGGAGGTAATTTTATCGATATGCTACGTTTTCAACTGGTTTTAGAAATTATTGAAAATGAAAATCTGGTTGAAAATTCTAGAGTTGTAGGTGAATTTCTATTAGAGGGATTGAAAAAATTAGCACATAAATTTCCAGACCATATTTCAGCAGCAAGAGGAAAAGGTTTGATGTGCGCATTTGACCTGAAAGACGGCGCATCTAGAGATTGGTTGAAAAAGGCGTTGTATGATGAGGGAGTTATCGTTCTAACCTGTGGAGACCAGTCAATTAGATTTCGTCCCCATCTTAATGTAACAAAAGAAGAGATACAGATAATTTTAGATAAAATAAATTCAATATTCGAGAATTTAATATAAAGGATTTTAGATTTTGATATTTTTTTCGTAAATTGCTTTGCTTAATAAAAATCAAAATATTAAATTATGGATACAATAACAAGAGTGGCTGTGTACGAAAGCAGCAGTCCCCAGGAGATCCAACTAATGAAATCCAAGTTGGAAGATGCAGGAATAAAATGTGATGTAGAGAATTCTTATCTTAGTTTTCTATCCACACCTACTGCAACCAATACTTTTATAAAAGTAGATCTGAAAGACGAAAAAAAGGCTTTCGAAATTATCGATGAATATTTAAAATCAAACCAAAATTGATTTCATATTTTTAAATTTTACGTTTTACAGAAATCGGGTTCATACTTTCTGAACCCGATTTTTTTTTGAATTATAAAAAAATCCTTATCATTGCAATATCATTGGGGAATTAGCTCATCTGGCTAGAGCGTTAGACTGGCAGTCTAAAGGTGACGGGTTCGATCCCCGTATTCTCCACATTTTTAACAATCTTCTGAATTTCAGGAGATTGTTTGCTTTTTTGGCAAAAAAATTGCATTCACTTCATTACTGTAATCGAGTTCATAGAATCAGATTATTGATTGAAGGGGGCACTAGTTGCCCTCTTATTTTTTATAATTTCTCAAACACTTCCATATCTTAATCATAAATTATTGATAAAAAAGAATGATTGTAAATTTAAGTTAGTAATTTGCGCCCATATTAATTTTGTCAGTATGACCTCGTATAATAGTTTTAGTAATAAGTCGAGAAATCTTTTTTCAGGTAGGTTTTCAGTATTTTTCTCAGTACTTTGTCTTTATGTTTTTCTATCATTCATCATCCGGCTTGTTTTTCTAATCTGGTCGTCCAGTGACGCTGATTTTAATTTGCTCCATATTCTCCGCGCTTTTTTTACCGGATTTTTATATGATGTAACAATAGGTTTGTCATTTTTAACAATATATTCAATCTATCTTTTGATTCTTCCCAAGAAGCTAATAGGTTCTATTTTCGACAAGATTTTTACTTATTTCTACCTTGCTATTATATTTATCATCATCTATTTCAGCTTATTGGCAGAGATCCCTTTTTGGGATGAATTTGGCGTTCGATTTAATTTTATAGCGGTAGATTATCTCATTTACACTTATGAAGTTATTGAAAATATTAACCAATCCTACCCTTTACCGCTGATTATAGCAATATTACTTGGCTTAGTTATTGGGACATTTATATTACTAAAAAAACTGAATGCATTCAGGAATGCGTTCACATCTAAAATATCATTTGGAAAACGCGCTATTTATGCAATTCCTATTTTGATTGTAGTCACAATATTAGGATTTACAATGAAAAATAAACTGGCCGATTTCAGTAATAATCTTGTCATTAATGAGGTGGGTAAGAATGGTGCATTTTCTTTTTTATCAGCATCTCAGTCCAATGAGCTAGATTATCAGACTTTTTATCCTACACTTTCAGATAAAGAAGCTTATCCTATTGTCAAAAAAGATCTCTTGCAGGATAATCAAAAATATAGATCTTCTGTGTTTGATGATATTTCCAGAATCACAGCGGGAAACGGAATCCAGAATCCGAATATCATTTTGGTTGCAATAGAAAGTTTCAGTGCAGATTTTCTTACGGCATTTGGAAATAAAGGCAATTTGACGCCAAACTACGACAGGCTTGCCAATGAAAGTATTTTCTTTACCAATCTTTATGCAACAGGAACCAGAACTGTACGCGGAATGGAAGCCTTGACGTTGTCAGTACCGCCAACACCTGGCAACAGTATCGTGAGAAGGCCAGATAACCAGAATCTTTTTTCCATAGCCACAATTCTTAGACAAAAAAGCTATCAACCTTATTTTATTTATGGTGGCGATGGGTATTTTGATAATATGAACAACTTTTTTGGTGGACAAGGTTTTGACATTGTAGACAGAAACCGGGGTAATCCTCTATCTGAAGATATCAAAACACAGCGGTATAATATTGCTGATAACGAAGTGAGTTTCGAAAATGCGTGGGGAATTTGTGATGAGGATATTTACAGACAGGCTATCAAATATGCAGACATAAGCTCGAAAAATAAGAAACCATTTTTCCAATTTGTAATGACAACTTCCAACCATAAGCCGTATACTTTTCCGAATGGTAGGATTGATCTTCCGCAAGGCGAAAGGGAAGGTGCCGTAAAATATACAGATTACGCTTTAGGAAAATTTATTGCAGATGCGCAGAAGAAGCCTTGGTTCAGCAATACTGTTTTTGTGATTGTGGCAGACCATTGTGCGAGCAGCGCGGGAAAATGGGAAATCAACATTGCCAAGCATCACATTCCGGCAATCATCTATAATTCGGGTAATAATGCCGAAAAAATCGATCGCTTGACTTCTCAGATTGATGTAATGCCAACCCTTTTTGGTTACCTTAACTGGAATTATATCACGAGTCTCTACGGAAAAGATATCAACAAAACCAAGCCGGGCGAAGAAAGAGCTTTTATTGGAAATTACAGGACATTGGGATTATTGAAAAATGATATTTTTACTCAGATTGATGACAGAAAAAGAGTAAAGCAATTCCATGTTTCCGGTGCAGACAAGGCTCTTACTGAAATTAAAAATAAGAATAATAATCTCGTGAAAGAGACTATTTCTTACTATCAGACTGCAAGTGAACGATACAAAAACGGAAAGATGAAAGAAAGATAGAATCGGCCTAATTTCAATATTTGTATTCAAGTATTTGTTTTAATAAGTTATCTGTGCTATTTTTGTTACTCAACTAAAAATAGCTGCTATTGAAGGAAAATTACTATTTTAAATCTCAAATGAAAAACGCTGTACTTGTAATTATCTTTTCAATATTTCTGATATCGTGCGGAACATCCCATTCTGCGAAAAAATATTCCTATAAAAAGCCGGTATCTTCTAAACCTGCTAATATTAAAAAACTGAACTCAGTTTATTCCGGAAATGTTTCGGGAAAAAGGGCTGCTGTAGTTACGGATGCTGAAAATTATCTCGGAACGCCTTACAAATATGCAGGAAATACCAAAGCAGGATTTGATTGCTCTGGTTTGGTGTGTAAGGTTTTTGATGAGAACAGCATGAAACTTCCCAGAAGATCTCAGGATCAGGCAAAAGCCGGTGATGCTGTGGATATTTCAAAAGTGAAGCCTGGCGATCTGCTATTCTTTGCTACTTCCGGCGGTTCTACTATCTCTCACGTGGGAATTGTTCACGAGATTATGAATGGCGGCGAAATAACATTCATCCATTCATCCACATCCAAAGGCGTTATTATTTCTTCGCTTAACGAAGCATATTGGAACAAAGCATTTCTTTTTGCAAGAAGTGTGCTTTAGATTTATTATTTTTGCTACGATTGTAAAATGAAGAGGTTCAATAATTTTTTTATTGGACTTTTTTATATAATAGAATCAAATATCAATAATTAATTATCAATTATAAAAAGTATGTCTTTACAGGAAAAAATCGAAAAAGCTTGGGATAACCGGGAACTATTGAAAAAAGAAGAGTATCAGAATGCAGTGAGAGAAGTAGTTGCAAAGCTGGATGCAGGTGAATTGAGAACAGCTGAGCCTACTGAAAATGGCTGGCAGATCAATGAATGGGTGAAAAAAGGTGTGGTGATGTATTTCCCGATCCAGACTATGGAAACCATAGAAGTTGGCCCATTTGAATTTCATGATAAAATTCCTTTGAAGAAAAACTATGCCGAAAAAGGAGTACGTGTGGTTCCTCACGCTATCGCCAGACACGGAAGTTTTGTGGCAAGTGGTGTGATTATGATGCCATCTTATGTCAATATTGGTGCTTATGTAGATTCCGGGACAATGGTTGATACCTGGGCTACCGTTGGAAGCTGCGCACAAATCGGTAAAAATGTTCACCTGAGTGGAGGTGTAGGAATTGGTGGTGTTTTGGAACCACTGCAAGCGGCCCCAGTAATTATTGAAGACGATGCGTTTATTGGCTCACGTTGTATCGTGGTAGAAGGTGTTCGTGTTGGTAAAGAAGCAGTCCTTGGCGCAAATGTTTGTCTCACAATGTCAACTAAAATTATTGATGTTACAGGTGATTCTCCAGTTGAAATGAAAGGTTATGTTCCGGAAAGATCTGTCGTGATTCCGGGAAGTTACACCAAAAAATTTCCTGCAGGAGAATTTCAAGTTCCGTGTGCCCTGATTATCGGAAAAAGAAAAGAATCCACAGATAAAAAAACATCTCTCAATGATGCTTTGAGAGAAAATAATGTTGCTGTATAAAATAACCTACTTAAAATGGCAATACCTAAAAATATTTTTCAGACTTTCAAAACAAAAAAATTACCTTGGATTACAAGGTTTTACATTTGGAGAATGCGCAAACAAAATCCTGATTGGAATTATGAGTTTTATGATGATAACAGAATTCTTGAATTTATCGAGAAAGAGTTTCCATCTGAATATCTCAAAGCATATAAAAGTCTAACAATTGGAGCTGCAAAGGCAGATTTTTTTAGGTATGCCATAATTTTTAAAAAAGGAGGATTGTATCTTGATATAGATAGTTATGCCCATACATCATTTGATAAATTTATTCGCAATGACGATGTTTCAATCATATCAAATGAAGGTAATCCGGGTTTATATTGCCAATGGGCTTTAATTTCAGATAAAAATCATCCTTTTTATAGGCTGACAATGGAAAAAATGTTAAATAACATTCAAACGCATAGATATCCACATGATGTTCATTCTACAACTGGACCAGCAGTGTATACCGAAGCTGTGAACGAAGTTATTGAAAATGATAAGAATGTATCCTATCGTTTTTTGGGAACCGATTTTGAGGGTCATCTCAGGTTCAAGTATAAATTAGGAAGGATTTTTTTATACGGCAAAAAATCTGAACATTGGAAGAAAAAGCAACATTCTATAGATATTATTAAATCAGAATAAGGTTAATGAAAATCGCTTACGATGCCAAACGTTTTTTTCATAATGCTTCAGGTTTAGGGAATTATTCTCGGGATTTGGTTAGGATTTTGGCGCAGTCTTATCCTGAAAATCAATACATTCTTCTCAATAAAAACAAATCCGAAAGAGGAAAACAAATTCTTGATTCTTCGAATGTTTCTTTTATTGAAACTTCTAAAGGAAAAATGTCACGCCAACTTAAAATGGGAAAAGATGCACAGAATCTTGATGCAGATATTTTCCACGGATTGTCCGGCGAATTGCCATTAAAATGGAATTCAAAACCAATCAAAAAAGTGGTTACCATTCACGATTTAATTTTCGTGAGATTCCCGCAATATTATACTTGGTTTGATAGAAAAATTCATTTTTGGAAGTTCAGAAAAGCGGCTAATTCTGCGGATAAAATTATTGCTATTTCCGAACAAACCAAGCAAGATATAATCCAATTTCTTAAAGTTGATGAAAATAAAATTGATGTTGTTTATCAGGGTTGCCACGCTAGTTTCAAAAAAAAACCAACGGAAGAATTCTTAAATCAAGTTAAAGATAAATTCAATCTTCCTGGAAGATTCCTCTTGAATGTTGGAACAATCGAAGATCGGAAAAATCTTCTGAATGTTGTAAAAGCATTGGAAGGAAGCGATATTCCATTAGTTGTTGTTGGAAAAAAGAATAAAAAATATTTTCAAAAAATTAATCAACTAATCAAAAAATCTAAAATTGAAGTTTCTTTTCTTGAGAATGTTTCGATGGAAGAGCTTGCGGGGATTTACAGACTGGCAGATATTTTCATTTATCCGAGTTTTTTCGAAGGTTTTGGTATTCCTGTTATCGAAGCTTTGTTTTCAGAAACCGTTGTGATTACAAGCAACGTCAGTTGTTTACCTGAAGCCGGTGGACCTGATTCTGTCTATGTCAATCCGGAGAGTGTTGAAGATATCAAAGCCAAAGTTCTATTCCTTTGGGACAACGAGTCTGAGCGAAATCGCCGTGCCGAAAAGGGTTTGCAGTTCGTTCAGAAATTCAATGATGAGATAATTGCTGAGGAAGTGATGAAAGTTTATAAGGATTTATTAAACCATAAAGACTCAAAGTCTTTCACAAATAACACAAATTAAAAAAAATCTTTATGTACCTTGTGCGGAAACTTAGTGTACCTTGTGTTTAAGAATAATGCCTTTCTCCAAAAATAGCAGAGCCAACTCTTACAGAAGTAGAACCAGATTCTATTGCAATTGGAAAATCACCACTCATTCCCATTGACAAAGTTTCTAAAGATTTTAGTTGAGATAATTCATCAAAAAGATTTTTCAAAACAGAAAATTCTTCACGGATTTGAGTTTCATCATCCACAAAACTCGCCATTCCCATCAAGCCTTTGATTTCGATATTTGGAAAATTACCATTAAGATATTGATTGAAAATAGCTTTGGCTTCATCAACTGTTAAACCAAATTTAGTGTCTTCTTTAGCTATTTTTACCTGAAGCAAAACATTGATTTTTCTATTCTTTTTTAAAGCTTCTTTATCCACTTCTTTCAACAATTTTTCGCTGTCGATGCTTTCTATCATTGCAATAAAACCAGCAATGTATTTTACTTTGTTGGTTTGAAGATGTCCTATGAGATGCCATTCGATATCGTTTGGAAGAACGGGCTGTTTTTCCAGTAATTCCTGAACTTTATTTTCTCCAAAAGCACGTTGTCCCAAATCATAAACTTCTTTTATTTTTTCAGCGGGATTAGTTTTGGAAACCGTTACCAGTTTTACATTTTCTGGAAGTTGAGAAAGGATATTTTGATAATTTTTTTCGAGTGACATTTTAAGGAATTTTGAAATATCTGTTGCAAAAATAGGCATTAACCACAAAGGCACAAAGTATTTCACAAAGTCCACAAATTAAACTGAAAACCTTGTGTGCCTTGTGAGAAAACTTCGTTTTCATTGTGTTTAAATTCGTCTAAAATTCGTAAATTTGAGGAAATTTTTATTCGAATAATAATCACAAAGATATGAGTCAATTTGATGTAACCGTTATCGGTTCTGGTCCTGGCGGATATGTTGCAGCAATCAGAGCTGCGCAATTAGGTTTCAAAACTGCAATTATTGAAAAATATCCTACGTTGGGCGGAACTTGTCTTAACGTGGGTTGTATTCCTTCCAAAGCTTTGCTGGACAGTTCTGAGCATTTCGAAAAAGCAAAACACGAGTTTGCAGATTACGGAATTGTCATCGATGAGCCGAAAGTAGATTTGGCAAAAATGATTGAACGTAAAAACGGTGTTGTAGAGCAGACAACAAAAGGAATTAACTTTTTGATGGACAAAAACAAAATCACTGTTTTTGAAGGTGTTGGAAGCTTCGAATCTGCAACTCAAATCAAAGTGACGAAAAATGACGGTTCTTCAGAAATCATCGATTCAAAATATACAATTATTGCAACTGGTTCTAAGCCTTCTAGTTTGCCTTTCATCACTTTAGACAAAGAAAGAATCATCACTTCTACAGAAGCTTTGAACTTGAAAGAAATTCCAAAACATTTGGTAGTTATCGGTGGTGGAGTAATTGGTCTTGAGCTTGGTTCTGTTTATTTGAGATTAGGTTCTCAGGTAACTGTGGTTGAGTTTATGGACAAAATCATCCCAGGAATGGACGGTGCTCTTTCTAAAGAATTACAAAAAGTTCTTAGAAAACAAGGAATGAAATTCGAACTTTCTACGGCGGTTTCTGCTGTGGAAAGAAACGGAGATTCTGTAAAAGTAACCGCTAAAAACAAAAAAGGCGAAGAAGTAAACTTCGAGGGCGATTATGTTTTGGTTTCTGTTGGTAGAAGACCATACACAGACGGACTTGGTTTGGAAAAAGCTGGTGTAGAACTAGACGAAAGAGGAAGAGTAAAAACCAACGACCATTTGCAAACTAATGTTTCTAACATCTATGCAATAGGTGACGTTATTAAAGGTGCAATGTTGGCTCACAAAGCGGAAGAAGAAGGAACTTTGGTAGCTGAAATTTTAGCTGGACAAAAGCCTCACATCAATTATAATTTGATTCCGGGTGTAGTTTACACTTGGCCAGAAGTTGCTGGCGTTGGTAAAACAGAAGAGCAGCTGAAAGAAGAAGGCGTAGCTTACAAAGTAGGAAGTTTCCCAATGAGAGCTTTAGGAAGAAGCCGTGCAAGTGGAGACACAGACGGATTTGTAAAAATCATCGCTGACGAAAAAACAGACGAAGTTCTAGGTTTCCACATGATTGGGGCGAGAGCTGCGGATTTGGTTGCAGAAGGCGTTATGGCAATGGAGTTCCGCGCAAGTGCAGAAGACATCGCAAGAAGTTCTCACGCGCACCCTACTTATGCAGAAGCTGTAAAAGAAGCTGCTTTGGATGCGACTGGAAAGCGTGCAATTCATATGTAAGATTTTAAAACAATATATTTTAGAAAGAGAGGCTTTTGTCTCTCTTTTTTGTTTTTAAAGATAATTATAATAGAATATCTGAAATCTAATGTCTAATATCTAACATCTAATATCTTTTTTGTTCTTACTTTTGTTGAAATTTTGGTTATGATAAAAGAATTGGATAAAGATTTCACAAGTCTTAATGAATATATAGGTCAGCTCAATCCAAGCAAAATTTTTATTTTGGTAGATGAGAATACGCACAATCATTGTTTGCCAATTTTACTTCCCAATCTGGAAACCGATGCACCTTTTGAAGTGATTGAAATCGAGGCGGGAGAGGAAAATAAAAATATTGGAACTGCGACTCAACTTTGGGAAATATTCTCTGAAATGGAAGCCGACAGAAAATCTTTATTAATTAACCTTGGCGGTGGAGTGGTAACCGATCTTGGCGGTTTTGTAGCTTCAACTTATAAAAGAGGAATCCGCTTCATTAATCTCCCAACCACGCTTCTTGCAATGTGCGATGCATCAATCGGTGGCAAAACAGGAATAGATCACCAATATCTCAAAAATGTTATCGGAACATTTGCTTTGCCAGAGGCTATTTTATTTTATCCCAAATTTCTAAACACTTTAAAATTTGAAGAACTGAGAAGTGGCTTTGCAGAAATGCTAAAGCATGGATTGATAGCCGATGAAAAGCATTGGAATGATTTGATCTCTGTAGAAAAAATTGCACCGCAGTTTATTGAGCCTTTTATCCAAAGGAGCATGGAAATCAAGCAGGATGTGGTTTCAAAAGATTTTAGAGAGCAGAATATCAGGAAGAATCTCAATTTTGGTCACACCATTGGTCACGCTGTAGAAAGCCTTTTCCTGATAAAAGGAAACCTGATTCCTCATGGAGAAGCTGTAGCGCTAGGAATGATCTGTGAAACGCATCTTGCGTTTTTATGTGGTCTCTTGGATGTTGATGTTTCATCTGTGATCATCAGCAAGATAAAAAGACTATTTCCTTATATTGACATTTCTGAATTTAAAAATGCAGAAATCATGGATTTGATGTTTAATGATAAAAAAAATGAAGACGGAAATATTAATTTTTCTCTTATTAATGGTATCGGATCTTGCTTATATGACCAAAAAGTGAACGCTGAACAGATTATTTTAGCCTTAAACTTCTACAAAAATATGGGTGATTGTTAATCATATTATTCAATGAATACTATTTTTATTTGCTTGAAAATAAATATTTTACAGTAATAAATCGCAGCCTGTAGCAAGTTTGTGATTCTGGTTTCAGGAATTTTGGCAAAGAATTTGAAAGTATCCCATTCGTAAAACAAAATTTAAAATTTGAAATTATGAAAAAGTTATTTTTAGGATTAGGTTTAGTAGCGGGAACATTTGCATTTGCACAAACTAGTCCGTCGTTCGGTTTAAAAGGAGGTATGAATGTTTCTTCTCTATCAAAAGATGGAGGGTTGAATGATCAAGAATCCAAAATAGGCTTTAATGCTGGTGTATTTTTAAACGCTCCAATTTCTGAACAGTTTAGCATACAACCCGAAGTTTTGTATAACAATTTAGGTTCAAAAATTACTAGAGAAGCTACAGTAAATAACAATACTTACACTGCAGAATATGCAAGACATCTAGATTATATTTCTGTACCGGTAATGGCTCAGTTCAATGCAACTCCAAATTTTTATATTGAAGCAGGACCACAGTTTAGTTTCCTTGTAGATGCAAGAGATAAATATAAAAACACCAAAAATGGTTCTACTCAAGATGCAGAATCTTACTCTTTAAACAAAGATGATTTTAAAACTTTTGATTTTGGTTTAGGACTTGGTGTTGGTTACTATTTCACACCACAATTTGGTATCAACGCAAGATATACAGCTGGTTTAACTGATATTTATAAAAGTAACAGTACTAGCAATGACAACGTAAAAAACAATGTTTTCCAAGTTGGACTAAACTTTAGATTCAAAAATTAATAATTTATCTTAAAAATATTATTTAATGCAACAAAGACCGATTTATTCGGTCTTTTTTTATTTCAAATTTATATTTTTGTTCTTCATAAACGATTATATATGAAGAAAATATTTGGGGTGTTGGGATTAACGATGATGTCTTTGGCTTATTCACAATCATTTGGAGTGAAAGGCGGTGCTAACATTTCTACAATAAGTAAAGAAAATACTTGGGGAGATACCAATTCCAAAATTGGTTTTTATGTAGGAGCTTATATGAATGCTCCGGTGAATGCCTTGCTAAGTGTCCAGCCGGAATTAATTTACAACAATATGGGTGTAAAATATACGAATGGTAATACATCACACACGCTGAATCTTAATTATTTATCAATGCCAATTATGTTTCAATTTGAATTGATTCCAAAATTCTACGTCGAGGGTGGCCCTCAATTTGGTGTTTTAGTAGGCAACAAAAATAAATACCAAAGTGATAGTAAAACGATAATCGAGAAAGATAAAGATGCATATAACCAATTGGACCTGAGCGGAGGAATTGGATTAGGCTTCAAGTTTAATAATATGGCAATTGGTGCAAGATATATTATTGGTTTTACGGATATCAAAAAGAACGGTTCTACAAGTTGGAAAAATAGTGATAAACAGCTTAGAAATAGCGGTTTCCAAATTGGGTTGCAATACGGATTTTAATGGAAATTAAATTTTTGGATATAAAAAAAAACTAACTTCAAAAAGAAGCTAGTTTTTTTTACTAATTGGAAATCACAACCTTTATTCCCTGCGTATGCGCGTTCATCTTTGGCGCATAGTAGTTTTGAATCATAGTAATGCCGTTTGAGAATTTTCCACTTGCATTAGCAACATAATCATATTCGAAAACATATTTTCCTTTCGGCATATATTCGATATAGAAGTTGGTGGAGGCATCTTTTGTGGACTGATAATATCCCAAATTATTCTTCCATTGATAACCCGAAATCACATCCAAAGGCTCAAAACCTGCCGCTCGCATATCTTTTAAATGAATAAATTCCATAGTTCTGTCGGTGTTCAGAATCATTCTTACAGTTACTTTATCACCAACTTTGATTGGCGAATTTTCATTGATTTTAATTAATTGTTCACCATTTTCAGTTTTCACTTTCTTGTACAATTCTTTAGAAATCGAGATATAACTTTCCGAAGATTTTATTTTCTCAAGGTCTTCATAATATTGCCAAAATAATCCACCTTGAACAATTCCCGGACTATCTTTTTTGATAACAACCGTTCCTAAATCTTTATCCAGTTTATCAGACGTTACAGTTTGTTTCACATAACCAGTCGCTTGTGTTTGAGGATTTAGTTGTTTTCCGCCCCAAGTAATATCGGCTTTATCAGATTGGCTCATTTCAATCGCCGAACCTTTGGTTTCTGGGGAAGTCCAAGATTTCCCTGAATTCAAAATCGTGAAAATAACTTCTGCAGTTCCTCTGGAATTACCCCAAGAATTGACTTCTTTCTGAGTAATCAGCCAGATTTTCATTTCTTCGATGAAATTTTCATCTTGTGGAGTTAATTTCTGGAAAGCTTCCAAAGCTCCTGCGTGATTTACCGTTTTGGAAGAATACCAACCCCAATCATTCAAATTTTGTTTCCAATAAACACCTTGAGTTTCTGTTTCTGTCGAAGTTTCTTTCAAGTAAGTCATCAGTTTTTTAGAAATATCTTTCAATCCATAATTGTTAAATAACAAAGCTGCTCTGTGCAATCCGAAGAATGTAAAATCTTTGATATCTGCTTTTTTCGCTTTAGAAATAATTGCTGTTTTCAAAGTTGCGCCTTTAGCTTTCAAAGCATATTGTTTTTCCCAATAATGTCTTGTGTCCAAATAATCCAAAACAAAATTGTTCCACACATTATCTTTATCTGTTTTCCAATATTTATTCACTTCATTGTCCACATAAGAAACCAGTTTTTTGACCATTTCTTTCTGTTCGGAACTTTGATAATCAGAAAGATTCCCTTTCATCCATTCATTGATTCTTCCTAGATTTTTCAAAATATAAAGCGAAGTGTAATAAGAACTTGGATAACCTTGATACCAACTGAATCCACCATCTGGATTTTGAAGTTTTATTAATTCTGACCAATCATCATTGATAGAGTTACGCATAATATTGGAATTAAATAGAAGCGAAATTTTCGCCATTTGTTCCGTTTCATTTTTCGATTCCAAAACCCAAGGCGTTTCATCCAATAACAATTGTTTCAGTTCCTGATTTTTTTCAAGATTCGAAGTCAAAAGACCTTTGGATTGATATTCATCAAAAACAGTTTTAAGTTTTGGATTCGCTTTAAAAATCTCCGAAGCCAAAACATCTGCAAACCATTTGTTGAAAATAACATCTGCCGAATTATTAGTGTCATCTTTCAGGCTTGGAAGCGCAAACATAATCTCCCAAATCGGATTGGTTGTCAGTTCCAAAGTATTGGAAACATTAGTCAACGTTTTAGAATCAGAATTTTTCAAGTTTTCTAAAGTGAAAGTTTTCGTTTGTCCTTCTTTCACAAAAATCGGAAGCGCATCTGTCACCAACATTCTGTTTGGAAGAACTGCAATTGCTTTTTGCTCACCGTCAGAGAAATTGCCAGCTTTTGCAACGATTTTAATAATGATTGAAGAAACATCGTTCGGAACTTTTACATTCCAATTCACTACGTAATTACCATATTGTCTTAGTGCAAAATCTTGAGAATTTTCTCCAAATTTCAAAAATTCATCCGTAATATCTTTATTCGTAAAACTATCTAAAATCTGTAACTGCGCTGTTCCCATCAAAGGTTCACCAATTATGCTTGAAATTTTTGTTTGAAGATTAAGTTCGTCGCCTTCTCGCAAGAATCTTGGATAATTTGGCGTGATAGAAAACTCTTTTTGCGTTACTACGGATTTTTCCAAAACTGCTGTTCTTGCATCTTTGGTATGAGCCAAAAACATTACTTTCCATTGTGTCAAAGCTTCCGGAGAAGTGAATTCAAATGACACATTTCCATCTTTGTCTGTGAGAAGATTTGGGTAGAAAAAAGCTGTTTCGTTGAGGTTTTGGCGGACTTGTACTTTTCCTAAGTCGTTATTAGTATTAACATTTGGCTGACTATTTAAAACCTCTTCAATCTCTTTAGTTTTTACGGAATCAGAAGCATATCCTAAAGATTTTTTTTCTCTTTTTATACCCATTCCTGTGACTACAACTTCTTCTAAACTAACATTTTTTGCAGATGGAGCGGGTGCATACAACGCAGATTTTACACCTTCTCTTACAGAGTAATTGCCTTTTGAGGTATAGAAAAGTGTTCGATCAAACCAATTGAACTGTGGAGAATTGATGTTATATTCTCCAATGAAATCAAATCTTTTATTATAATATTGCTGTTCAAGTCCATTTCTCAATTCATAAGAACTTTGATAGAAAGGCGAATAGAAACCCTGCCAGTTCCAAGAATTAGACGCAAATTGGTCAAGCGATTTATCATACATATTCGCTAAAACTTCAGCTGTCATTCTGAGCGAAGTCGAAGAATCTTTATCAGCACCAGAGATTTTTATCGTCCATTTTTCTTTTTGTCCAGGCTGTAATTTGTTGCGGAAAGTAACGGTTTCAATTTTCAAATCATCTTTACTGTCAGCAATTTTCAAATCAACCGATTCTGTTTTTACATCATTAAATGCTACTAATTGGAATTGCAAATTAATTCTCGAGATGCTTTCATCTTTCGGAATTGTAGTTTCATATTCCAAAATTCCATTTTTAAAAGATTTGGTTTCAGTCACAGTTTCTCCTTTTCCATTTTGAATGAAAATATTGACCATAGCATCAGGAATAGCAGAGTAAACAAACACTTTTGCTTTTTCTCCTCGCTTGTAATCCTGTGTTGATTTAATCACTTCCAAGAATGGATTTTGATTTTGCCCCAGCGATTTTTTATCCCAAACTTTGAAGAATTGCTCCGTTTTTATAGTGTCTTTTCCTTCGATATTGTAAAGCAATATTTTGTAAGTTCCAGCTTCCAGTTTACCAAGATTCAGTTTTTCGTTTGTCATTCCGAGGGACGAGGAATCTTTAGATTCTTCACTACGCTTCGCTTCGTTCTGAATGACAGGGTTCTTCACTTCATTTAGTATGGTAGAAGAAACCTTCCAATTCTTCACATCATCATTTTTATCAAATCTGTCGTGAGGAAATTTCTGTACAAATTCATCTTTAGATAATTGTGGCAAATCCTGAATTACCGTAGCAAAATTCTCTCTAAAAATCTGTTTTGGTTCTTCCAGTTTTTCCAATTTTACGTTGTAAGATTTTGGAAGAACTTGGTCATTATAATTTTTGGTGTCGACTACCAATTTCATCGTTTCATTAGAAAATATATTTCCGATTTCATTTGCCGTGATATAATGAGAAACCGAAGCTACTTTTACATTGGTATTTGCAGATTGTGTTTCTCCATTGATATCCGTAACAGAAGCATTAATTGCATAATTGTCAATCTGAATTCCTTCCAACGTTTCGTCTTTTTTCAACTCTATTTTGATAGTGAATTCTCCTTTCTCATTGGTTTTTACATCACCAAGAATTGAGTTTTCATTATCATTTCCACGAGGATACCACCAAAAATATCTCCAACGGATATTCTGTTTTTTAATTTCATAATTTACAGTGGAATTGCTCAAAGGAACGCCGGAAAACATCGCGACTTTTCCTGTAAGTTCAATAGTTTGACCGTATTTGTATTCGTTTTTTATCGGTTCGAAAGTCACTTCAAATTTCGGACGTTTGTATTCTTCGACTTGAAAATCTGTGTAGCCATTAATATCAAAGTCGGAATTGTCATCGTTATTATTAACCTCAATATTGAAACTTCCATTCAGCTTGTTTTTTGGAAGCTTAAAACTTCCGTTAACGGAACCAAATGCATTAGTTGTTAGTTTCAGAGTTTGTAATTCTTCGCCATTCGCATCGTGTAAAATAATATTTAATGGAATTTTTTCTAATGTTTTCACTTTCCTAGTTTCGCCATTAATTCCTGTTGCGATAGCTTTAAAATAAACAATTTGTCCAGGTCTGTAGATTTTTCTGTCAAGAAAAATTTGTGCAGATTCCTGATTTTCAGATTTGTTTCGGTTATGGTAATCATTATAACCATAAACATTTATCATCGAATAATTGTTTCCGTTTTTCACAAGAAAATTTCTGTAATATTCTTTGTTGTCAGAGTTTGGAATTTGGAAATTTCCGGAAGCATCGGTTTTCAAAGAATGTTTTACAGTTTGTTTTCCTCTTACATATTCGGTGATTTCTAAGTTATCGTTCGCAAAAGCTTTTCCGTTTTCGTTGTTTACGAGTTTCAGAATATTCGCTTTTGGATTAGAATCATCTTTTTTAGAATAAATAATTTTCGAATCAGAAACGATAAAATGAAAATTCTTTTGAACCGAATTTTCCACGACATATTCAGCCAAATAAATCCCTGCTGGAAGTGCTTTCAGCTCCAAAGAAGTTTTATGTGTTTTGAAATCCAACGATTCTGGCAAACTAAATTGGTCTTTTCTTAACAATGTTTTTTTGACTTTTGCAAAAGGAGTTTTGTAAGAATCAAAAACGTAATTCAGAAATCCTTGTGTGTCATATTTTACCTCATAAATATTCAAAGAAAATTGCTTTACATTTTTTCCTTCTGCAACAATGTGAATGGGCTTGTTACTTTGTGTTTCGTTTTCGTAAAATAAATTTAACTGAGGATTTTTAATTTGATTTTCTTTGTTTTTGATGTTATTCAGAAACTTAGATTTTGGAAACATTTCTTTGGCATCATTTATCCAAGTCAACGCCAATTTGTAATCTTGCTTTTGCTCAAGAATCTCAATCATATCATCGATAACCAAGACTTTATAATCGCCTTTTACAGATTCATCTTCAACCAATTTTTCAAGTTGTTCGAATTTGTCTTTGCAATTATTGAGTTCACATTGATAATTGATTTTTTGATGTTTGAAGTACAATTGAGGATTTCCAGAAAGTGAACCAATTTCCGAATCAAAAATCGAATTGATTTTTGTCGAATTCACTTTCAATTCGTTTGGCGTGAAAAGATTTTGATTTCTTAAGAACTCGATATAATTATAGTTGTACCAATCGGAAAGTGTTGAGAAATATTCAAGATTATCAGCGTCGTCAAAGATTTCCTTGTATTTCTGCATTTGTATTTTCTTCAAAACAGAATTGTCTTTTTCTAAATCCGCATAATTCTTAGATAAATAATTTTTAAAATCAAGTTTGCTCCAAGTTTCGATTTGTGACAAATCTGCATTGTCTATATTGGTTTTTTGATTGATTTTCCAAGAATTATTTTGGTAGTAATCTTTGATAAACTCCAAAGTCAGAAGATGAAACAATTGCTTTTCATCGCCTTTCAATTTATTTTCAGTTGTCTGAAGCTTCGTAAAGAATTTAGAATTTTCATCATTCTTCGTATCGTCATAAGTCTGCTTTGTAATACTGAATTCAGCCTTCAGAGACTTGATAATTTGTATCGCATTGTTATCTTTTAAAGCTTGATTTTGTATTTCCAGAATGATGGGAAGATTGGATTTGTAAGTTCCTTTTTTATAATTGTCCTCGATTTTTTTCCATTGCTGGTCATAATAGTTTTGAGCAGAAAAATTCATAGTAGCAAATATCAGTAAGAATATTAATAAGGATTTTAGGATTTTCATATATGTCTTTTATTTTTTTGAATGAGTGAACCGAATCACTTTATAAAGATGCATTGTTTTATCACAAGGTTGGAAGGAAAAAATATTTTTTTGATTTTAACGCTTTTAACATTACATTTATTTAGAACATTTTTTCCGACATTTGTTAAATTAATGTCGTTTTTAAATTTAGCAAAAAAATATCTCATTGACAGTCAGGTTTATGTTTCATTAATGGGAACTTTTCTGGCTGGTTTTTTTATGCTCGAGCAAAATATATTCCGTTGGCCGAGTTTGTTGCTGATTTTCATTACCTACTTCAGCGGCTATCTTTACACCAAGTATCAATATGATAAAAAAAAATTCATTAAAATTCTGATTTTCAATTCAATTTGTGGAATTTTAAGTTTTTGTTTGATTGTTTTTAATCATAACGAAGTCAGGTTGTTAAAATGGGCTGTGATTGTCGTCATTGGTTTGCTTTACAATTCCTTTTTCTTGGAGAAATTTATCAGGAAAATCCCATTACTAAAGATTTTTTACGTTGGTTTGACTTGGGCTTTAATCAATTCTTGGTTGATTTTGCCGGAATTTAATTTGGAAATATTTTTCATCACTTGGTTATTCATTTCAGCTTTGGTTTTGCCTTTTGATATTCGAGATATGGAAAGTGATGATGTAGTAACTTTCCCGATTCTCATTGGGGTTGAAAAGACAAAATTTTTAGCTTATGCTTTAGTTTTTATCTCAAGTTTGTTGAGTATTTTCTATCTGGATTTGATTTTTTCGCTGTGTTTTTTCTTGACTACAATTATCACATTTTTATTAATTTATTTTTCAGAAAATAATAATCGGGAAGCTTATTTTAGTTTTTTGGTCGAAAGCTGTAGTGGACTTCCTTTATTATGTCTTTTGGCTTACAAATTGTTATTGCAGTTTTGTTAAAATCTCGTAATGTTCAATAACAAATTTATTCTTCTTATTATCGTTTTTCTAAACTTCTTTTCTATTGCTCAAGCGCAGGAAAGAAAAGATTCTATTTATTATAAAATTGAAGAATTTTCTGATAAAAGAAAGTTTACAAAATTCATTCACCGTTTCATATTTCGTCGTGAGGCAGACTCAGCTTCTGTATCTTCCCGAAAAGAAAAACAGTCTCAGGAATCCTATGACGGAAAATTTATCCGCAATGTGAGGATTGAAACCATAGATCCATTTGGATATAATACAAAGGATACAAAAGAAAAATCAAAATGGTATGATTGGTTTACAAATCATCTCCATTCTAATACCAGGATCTCTACCGTTAATAACTACTTGTTATTTAAAAAAGGCGAAGAATATAATGCGCAAAAACTTTATGAATCCGAACGTCTGCTTCGCCAGATGAATTTTGTGAATCGTGTCAATATTTCCGTAGAAAGCAGCTCCAGTGATTCTGTTGATGTGGCAGTCAAAGTTTTGGATTCCTGGAGTCTAAAGCCGAGATTTAGCTATTCCGGAAGTAAAATCGGATTAGGAATAACAGAAGAAAACCTGCTTGGACTTGGCCACGAAGTTGATTTTTTGTACAGAAATGATTCCAAGGAAAAACAGGATTATTTTTATGGAAGTTATCTTGCCAATAATCTATTTGGAAGTTATATCAATGCGCAGATCCTCGGCGAACGTGATTTTTTCAAGAATGAAAGAATCAATGTCAGTGCAAAAAGGGATTTTTTCTCGCCGCTTACCAAGTGGGCAGGTGGTTTTACCTTCGAATATTTTATGAGAAATGTAGCCTTGCCAAAGGAAGATCTTTCTGCATTTCCAGAAGTTCAAATCAAAGTTTACAGTCAGGATCTCTGGGGTGGTTATCAAATTCCAGTTTCGGCAAATCCAGATGAAAGGATATCCAGTAACATCGCTTTAATAGGGAGATTTCAGAATTATCAATATAAAGACAGTTCGGGAATAGATGAGTTTAATTATTTCCGTTCCTACAATAGTTTTTTGGCCTCAGCAGGGTTTATCCAGAGGAAATTTTCTGTTCAGCAGCAGGTTTTTCAGTATGATCTGCCGGAAGATATTCCGTATGGGAATTCATTCAGTCTGACAACTGGCTTACTATCGAGAAGCAAGGAAATTGTTCCCTACGCAGGAATTTCTGCTGCTTATGGAGATTTTACAAATATCGGATATTTCAATATCAAAGCACAGTTTGGACGTTTTTTTAATGAGGAAAAAATTAATCGCGATGCATTTCGGGTAGACGGGACCTACTTTACCAATCTGATGGATTGGAAATTTGCGAAGGTTCGGCATTTTTTTTCACCGACGCTAGCGTTGGGAAATCCAAGAAATAATTATTCTTACAGAGACCGGATTAATCTTTCTGCTCAAGATGAATTTCCTGTATATAACTATGATTACATTGGGACGAAGAAATTGGTTTTAAGATACCAGCTTCAGTTTTTCATCAATAAAACGTGGAAAAACTTCCACTTCAGTCCGTATATTACAACTGCCTTTGGATGGCTGGGAATGCCGGAAGAAAAACTGTTGAAGACCAATGTTAACACAAAAATTGGGATTGGTGTATTAATCAATAATCCTTATCTGGTGTTTAACAGGATACAACTTTCATTAATGTATTACCCAAAAGTTCCTTTTGATAATAGTTCTGCTTTTGATTTTAACAGCTACAGAAATAATATGATGCCAATGAATTCTTTTGCAGCAGAAGTTCCTCATTTCGTCAATTTCGGAAATTGATTTTGTAATTAAGAAGTTTTATCTTTACTGAAATTTTCGAGTGATGGAAAATATTGAAGCATTAAGAGCCAAATTGGTAGATAGAATCTTTTCAACTAAAAATGTCAATTTTCTACAAGCCATTGAAAATCTTTTTTTGTCCGTTGAACCTCAAGAGCATTCTGATAAATATATTTTGTCTGAAAATCAAAAAGAATTAATTCTTCTTGCTGAGGAAGATATAAAATATGGGAGAACAATTTCTGATGACGAGTTAGACAAATTCTCTTAATTTTGAACTCTAAATGATTATCAACAAACTTTCACTCATCAATTTCAAAAGCCACTCGGAAAAAGCTTTCCAATTTTCTCCTCAAATCAACTGTTTTGTGGGAAATAATGGCGTAGGGAAGACCAATGTTCTGGATGCACTTCATTATCTTTCTGTTGGAAAAAGTTTTTTGGGAAATTCCGACCTCAATAATATTAAATCAAATGAAGATTTCTTTGTCATAGAATCCGAAATCCAGAATGAGGAAAAGGAAGATTTAATTAAGATTCTGATGCCTAAAGAATCCAAAAAAGTCATCAAGAAAAATGATAAAAGCTACGACAGATTGGCTGATCATATTGGTTATCTCCCAAGTGTGATGATCTCGCCTTACGATTCCAATTTAATTTCTGATTCTGGAGAAAGCCGAAGAAAATTTCTGGATGCGATGATCTCTCAGACCGATTCCTCTTATCTTTTTGATTTGATTCAGTATCAGAAAACCATTCAGCAGAGAAATGCTTTATTAAAATATTTTGCAAAGAACAAAACGTTTGATAAAGATTCTCTGGAGATTTATGATGACCCGATTTCAAACTTCGGAACAAGGATTTTCGAGAAAAGAAAAGAGTTTGTAGAAAAACTAAATCCAATTGTTCAGCATTTTTATGAAATCATTTCTGGTGGAAAAGAAATCGTGAATGTCATTTATGAATCTCATCTTTTTGATAATAATTTCAAAGAACTTTTATCGGGTTCGATTGACAAAGACAGAGCTTTGACCTACACCTCAAAAGGAACACACAAAGATGATTTGTTGTTTAAAATGAATGGGAATTCTATCAAAAAAATAGGTTCTCAAGGTCAGCAGAAATCTTTTTTAATTTCATTAAAGTTGGCTCAAATCAACCGAATCAAAGAACTCACAGGAAAGTCTCCAATTCTTCTTCTGGACGATATTTTTGATAAGTTAGATGACACTAGAGTTTCTCAATTGATAGAATTGGTGAACAAAGAAAGTTTCGGGCAGATCTTTATAACGGATACGCATAAAGAGCGGACAGAAAACGTAGTCCGACGAATCAACGAGGAAAGTAAGATTTTTGAGATTTAAAAAAAACCTCGAAGAAAAGATAAATCTTCAACCTAGCCCTGATGGGAACGGCATCCTTTTTTGTTATTGCGATTGTTGAAATGTTCTACGGATTGCTTCACGTCATTCGCAATGACAAAAAAGATATAGTGTACAGCAGGCTGGGATGTTCTACCGAAGCCACCAACTTGTTGCTCCTAAAAAATTATAAAAAACTTCCGTCAAATGAGAATGGCAACAAGTCTCGGATAGATTTTGTTTTGATGATTTCTCCGTTTGGTGCGGCAAAATAGATTTCGATTTTTTCTTTTTGCTTAGCTTCATATTCCAGAATTGACTGTCTGCATCCGCCACAAGGTGGAATTGGAACTGAACTCAAGGCGTTTTTTGGTCCGCCAATCACGAATAGTTTTTTGATTTTTTCATCTGGATAATTCGCCGAAGTCCAAAAAATCGTCGTTCTCTCAGCACACAAACCGGAAGGATATGCGGCGTTTTCCTGGTTACTTCCTGTGATTATTTCGCCGTTTTCCAAAAGAAGCGCACAACCAACAAAAAAATGGGAGTAGGGCGCGTAAGCTTGTTCTCGGATAGTTTTAGCTTTATCAAAAAGTGTTTTTTCTATATCGTTGAGTTCATCGTAACTCGGGATAACTTCAAAGTTGATTTTTATCTCTTTTTCCATTTTTTAAAATGAGGGAGGTAAAAATACATTTTTTGTGGAAATAAATTAACATTAATTGAAAAAAAACATCTAAGAGATATGTTACGACCATTTTTAGCACTTATTTTTCTGTTTATCATTGGATTGACAAATGCTCAGGATAAGATTTTTTGGAATGAAAACCGAAAGTTGGTTTGGGAAGATTTCCAGTCCAAAACGCAACCGAATACTTCCAAAACCGCCGCGACAACCTTTTGCGGAATTTCTTATTTGTTGAAAAGTCCGACCAAAAAATTCACATCCAAAGAAGTTAAGATTCAATCTTTTTTCGTGCCTTCAAAATCTTGGGCGCATAATGAGCACAAAACGGATTTGGTTCTGATGCACGAGCAAAGTCATTTTGATATTGCTGAATTGTTTGCAAGACGATTAAGAAAATTAATCAGCGATAAAACAATGGATGCAAAGGCGCTCCAAAAATTTTATACCAAAGTTTATGATGATTACAAAGATTATCAGCAGGATTATGAAACGGTAACCAATCACGGGAGAATACGTGAGAAACAATTGGAATACACCGAGAAAATCAATCAGGAAATAGAAAAATTGTCAAACTTTAAAACCTGAATTTTCGGTTTTCCTTTTTCTCGGACAATTTCTTTTTGTTATCGATGCGTTTCTGGATTTGGCGTTTCGAAGGTTTTGTAGCAACACGTTTTTTGTGAATAAAGAGTGCTTTTTCAACCAGTTCTATAATCTTTTCGGTCACAATCTTTTTATTCTGTAGTTGCGTTCTGCTTTCTGATGAAGTCATTTGCAGCAAACCTTCAGAATTGATTCTGTTTTTGAGTTTTTCTGAGATTCTAAGTTTTTCATCAAACGAAAAGAATTGGCTTTCCATCACATTCCAAATTCCTGTCACAGCTGTTTCTACCTTATTCACATTTTGTCCGCCAGCTCCGGAAGAGCGGGAAGTTTTGTAGCTGATTTCAGTAGAAAAATCTTTCATTTTAGTTAGTAATCATTTTTTTTAATTCAAGACGATTTACTTTTCCGTTCGGCGTTCTTGGGATTTGTTCTACAAAAATAACCTCTTTTGGCTTATGAAACGACTTTTCATGGTTAATGGTTGATAGTTTTTGGTTGATAGATTGTGATTCTTCACCTTCAATGATTAAAACTAATTTCTGACCTAATTTTTCATCTTCAATTCCAAGAAATACAACTTCATTCGGAATTTCTTTCTTAACGCGTTTTTCTAACTCTTCAGGAAAGATCTTTGCGCCTCCAGAATTAATCACATTATCGATTCTTCCCAGAAATCTAAATTGCTTATTATCATTAATTTCAACCAAATCATTGGTCTGTAAAATCTCTGCATTCAGTTTTGGAGCAAATATTTTTAAACAACCTCTTTCATCCAAAGAAATATCAACGCCATCAAAAACCGTAAACCAATCTTCCTGATTTGGGAAAACCTGTTTCAAAGCGATGTGAGAAAGTGTCTCGCTCATTCCGTAAGTTTCAAAAATTTTAGTTTGTGAGTTTGAGAATTTGAGGGTTTGAGAGATTTTTTGTTTTAAAGCTTCTGAAACAGCTGCGCCACCAATAATTAAGTTTTTAATTAAATGAATTTTGTCCAGAGAATTTTCGACCTGCAAGGGCGTCATTGCGCAGAAATCAACTTTCTTGTCGAGATGTTGCAAAGGGTTGAGCGATGTTTCTGTAATCAGAAGTTTTAATTTTCTGTAAATACTTCTTACCACCATCATTTTTCCCGAGATATATTCAATCGGAAGACAGAGTAGGGCAGAGTCACCTTCTTTCAGTCTTAAAAAATCACAAGTCATTTGGGCAGAATTGAGCATTTTTGATTTTTCGATGTCAAAAATTTTTGGAATTCCTGTAGATCCAGAACTCTGAATTTTTACCGTTTTTGAGTCCGATTTCCACTCAATTATGAAATCTAAAACTTTGGTTTCAAATTCGTTAGATGAGGTTTGGTTGATTGGCGATGCTTTGGAAAGGTCGATTAACATTGGGTTGTGTGAAAAATTATTTTATAAAATTATTCATTTTTTTTCATAAAAAGTTTGCAAGTTCAAAAAAAAGCTATAAATTTGCATCACAATAAAACGACAGACCCATGGTGTAACGGTAGCACTTCGGTTTTTGGTACCGCCTGTCGGGGTTCGAATCCCTGTGGGTCTACAAACCACCTTTAGAAATAAAGGTGGTTTTTTTATTTTTTTCGCTCTCTTTTTTTAGATGATTAACACCATTTATTAGACGTAAGCCACATCTAGTTTTGCTCTAGACAATTACAATAATGATTATTTACTTGGAGATTTATATTAAATTATTTTCAACAATTTGAATATATTGGCTATTTTTGAAAATCTTTACATTAACTTATTTTGTTAATAAAGATTAAAAGATATAAATTTTAGCCATAACTAAACATTTTGAGAAAATATTCATTAAATTTGTCAACTCATATTCCAACTAGCACAAAAATTGATGTGTTTGAATTATGTATTGACAATGAAAGTATTTTTGAAGGCTTTTATGATGAGATTATTAGTGAAGGAAATAAATCTGTAATTAGTGATTTGGTTAAAGCTATAAAAATAGTAGAAGATACTGCTAATTTACAACGAAGACCGAGTACTAAATTTAGACAATTAAATGTTACTAAAATTAAAGAAAAAGTTTATGAAGCTAAATGTGGAATCATCAGAATATATCTTTTTCACGAAGAAAATTTAGGTAGAGTAATTATTACAGGTGGTAAAAAAGACAATCAAACTAAAGATATTAAATCAATTACTAAAACTATAACCGATTATACAAATGGCAAAAAATAAATCTAAAATTGAGTTTTTATTCAGTCAACCTTCTTATTGGATAGAAGAAATTAACGGTATTTTATATAATGCGATAATAGATTATATGGAAGAGAAAAATATGAATAATACTGATTTAGCGAAGCACTTAGGTATAAGTAATGGTAGAGTTTCTCAGATTTTAAATGATGGAGAGATAAATTATGGAATTAAAAAAATTATTGAAATTTCACTTAAAATAGGAAAAATTCCAAAATTTGAATTAAAAGATAAAAACGAGTTAATAAGTAGAATATTAGATTGTGAAACTAAAACAATTCACTTTGATTACTCTGAAAGTATTTCGAGAAATTTAGATGTGAAACAAACTAGAATAATACCTTTAAAAAAAGATATTGAAATACCTTTTCTTGAAAATCAATACATTAATTAATGGCAGAAATTAAAGAACATATAGATAAAAAAAAAGAGACTGATGAATTTTTGGCTTATAAGATTAGTAGAATTTTCACTTCAAAAATAGAAATTAAGGAACTTGAAAACTTTAAAATTTTATTAAAAGAAAATCAAATAGGCTTAAATATCGGTTTATACTTAAATGTTAATGAAGAAACGTCTTTTATAAAGTTTGATATTATTACAAAATTTATTGATAAAAATAGTAATAATGTATTTATAGACCACATTGGAAGTACACAGTTTCAAATTAAAACAGATAGAAGATTAATAGTAGATGATAATGAAATAGATTTACCATCAAATATTTTTTTGGAATTATTTTCGCTATCTTATACTCATTCAAGAGCTTTATTGGCAACTGAATTAAATCCTTCTATCTATAAAAATGAATTTTTCATTCCTGTTTTAGGAACAGATGAATTAAAGATATTTGTAGAAAAATCAAAAAAAATTAGAAGTAAAAAATAAAAAAAAGGGTTTCAAAACGAGACCTTTTTTTATTTACAAACACTTGATCTTGTGATCATAAAAATGGCTTCAGCTGCCAAAACACCTGCTATCACTATCTTTGATTTTTTAGACGGCACGGGCAGTATCGTTTCGCTGTACACCTGCATCGGATATTTGGAAGGTGTAAGAATATTGCCGTCCGTATCTGTAGTAGCATCTTCTTTCATCAGTAATCGTAATGCGGCTGAAATTCCTTTGCCGAAATTCTGAACAGAAAATTTGATTTTATTACCTTCTCTGATGATGCTAGTATCAATTCCGGAAACGTCACACCTTTTTCTGGCATTTTCGAGATCAGAAGCCTGGAACAATTCAAATCCTTCCAGCGTGATAATCCCGAAAAGCCACGTCCTGACCTTTCCTTCGTTATCTATTGTAAAAATCTTCTCCACAACGTATTTTTTGATGAAACGCGAGTGTTATTACTAAATGATGCTATAGTTTATAATTAGATATTGTTTGAATTGTCTGCAATAAAATCATATTTTTACGAAATAAGATTTTAAGATGTCTCTATTTCAAAAAACAATAATCAACAAATATCTCAAACTACAAAACCAGGATCAACTCAATAAAAAATGGGATTTGTTTTGTAAGCATTTTCATCATGCTGAAATCCAGGAAAATATTAGAAATTCCAAAGAAGAACAATACCAGGGCGAATTTTTGATTGACTTGTTTGTAGATGTTTTGGGATATACTAAAAATCCCACGCCGCACTTTAACCTTACTACAGAATATAAAAATGTAAAAGACAGCAAAAAAGCAGATGGCGCCATTATTATTAGTGATAAAGTTCTTGCTATTATAGAACTAAAAGGAACCAATACAACGGATTTATCAAAAATTGAAACCCAGGCTTTTGGCTATAAAAATAATCAGCCGGATTGCAAATACGTCATTACGTCTAATTTTGAAAAACTACGTTTCTATATAGATAATGCCATTGAACATTTGGAATTCAATCTTTTTGAACTGACGAAAAGTGATTTCGAATTGTTATATTTATGTCTGGCATTTGAAAATATTTCAGCAGACATTCCTGCCAGAATTAAAAATGAATCGGTAAGTAAAGAAGACGAAATCACCAAAAAACTGTACAAAGATTATTCGGTTTTCAAAAGAGAGTTGTTTAAAAATCTGTCCGAACAAAACCCGGAATTTGATCCGTTAGAGCTTTTCAAAAAATCTCAGAAATTGCTAGACAGACTTTTATTTCTCTTCTTCGGAGAAGACAGAGGTCTGCTTCCTCCCAATTCTGTGAGACTGATTCTGGAACAATGGAACAAGCTGAAGGATCTGGACGAATATGTTCCGCTTTATGACCGTTTCAAAAAATATTTTGGCTACCTCAATACAGGTTTCAAAGGGAAGGATTTTAGCGTTTTTGCCTATAACGGAGGGCTGTTTAAGCCCGATGAAGTTTTGGATACGATTACCATAGATGATGATTTGCTTTACCAGCATTCTCTGAAATTATCAGAATATGATTTTGCCAGTGAAGTAGATGTCAATATTCTTGGGCATATTTTTGAAAATTCCCTCAATGAAATTGATGAAATAAAAGCCCAGATCGAAGGTCAGGAAATCGACAAGTCTAAAACCAAAAGAAAAAAAGACGGCGTTTTCTACACTCCAAAATACATTACCAAATACATTGTAGAAAATACCGTTGGCAAACTTTGCGAAGAAAAGAAAACAGAATTAGGAATTGCTGAAGAAGATTATTCTACCGATAAAAAACGCCAGCAGAAAACCAAGTTAGCACTTTTACAGAAATTAGAAGATTACAGAACTTGGCTACATCAGATTACCATTGTAGATCCCGCTTGTGGCAGTGGAGCTTTCCTGAACGAAGCGCTGAATTTCCTGATTGATGAACATAAATATATAGATGAGTTGGAAGCCAAACTTACAGGTTCTTCTATTGCTTTTGCTTATCACTCCGAAAGTATTTTAGAGAACAATCTTTTTGGGGTAGATCTGAACGAAGAATCTGTAGAAATTGCCAAACTTTCTCTTTGGCTTCGCACAGCAGAACCTAACCGAAAACTGAACGACCTGAGCAACAACATAAAGTGTGGAAACTCTCTGATTGACGACCCCGAAATTGCAGGAAATAAAGCGTTTAACTGGGAAAAAGAATTCCCACAGATTTTTGCAAAAGGTGGTTTTGATGTGGTAATTGGAAATCCGCCGTATGTTGATAATAGAGGGTTTGACAAGAATGTACTTAATTATTTGTATTCTATTTATCAAAATTCATTTAAAAAGGCAGGTACTGAAAAATTTAAAACTACAAAATTAAATTTAATTGCTTTATTTATAGAACTTAATAATAAAATACTTAAAGTTAATGGGTTGACAAGTTTTATTTTTCACAAAAACATATTCAAAACAAATAGTTATACATCAATTAGAGAATATATTTTGAATAACTATGATATTTTACTTTTAACTGATTGGGGAGCAGGTCAGTTTCAAGATGTAGTAGCAGAAACAGCAACTTTTGTTTTAAGGAAAGGAAGTATAGTTGATGATAAAATAAAAATTGAATTTTTCAATATCAATAATAAATTTCTTGAAAATGAACAGAATCAAAGTTCTTTTAAAAACTCATATGAATTTATTTTTGGTATTTATGCTACAAGTAATGATAGAAATTTATTATACAAAATTGAAAAAAAATCTAAAATTTTAGAGAATTTTGTTCATATAAATAATGGAATTGTTACAGGAAATGATAAAAAATATTTAAGTTTTAATTGTGAAAATAATTTTTACAAGAAAGCAGTTAGAGGAAAAGATATAAAAAGATATTCCAGATTATCTGAAAATGAATACATTTTCTATAAAAAAGATGAATTATTAAGAGCAAGAGATGAAAATATTTTTCTTGCAAATGAAAAATTAATAATGCAAATGATTAATATTCATTTTATTATAACTTATGATAATGAAAAATATTATAATCTAGGAACTACTTATGCGATTACTAAAAAAGAAAATTCTAAAACAGATTTGAAATACCTGTTATCCATTTTAAATTCTGAACTAATTAAATTTTATTATTTAAAAAAATTTACAAACGAATCTTCTCTGACAAATGCGATTTCAACTCAAAATTTATTTAATATTCCAATCAAAGAAATCTCAATAGAAAACCAACAACCCTTCATCGAAAAAGCCGACCAAATGCTTTCTTTAAATAAAGAATTGCAAGATCTATCAGCCAAATTCCAAAGAAATCTGAAGAGAGAATTTTCTCTGGAAACGCTTTCCAAAAAATTACAAAATTGGTATGAGCTTTCTTTTGCAGAGTTCCTAAAAGAATTGGCAAAAGCAAAACTCAACCTTACACTTTCCCAAAAAGCAGAATGGGAAGATTATTTCTTAGCAGAACAACAAAAAGCAATATCTATAAAATCTCAAATAGATCAAACAGACAAAGAAATAGACCAAATGGTGTATGAACTTTATGGCTTGACAGAGGAGGAAATAGAGATTGTAGAAAATTCCTGATAGTAAAAAAGCCTCTGAAAATCAGAGGCTATATTATTCTAGTAAAGGTCAATTCTTACAAAGACGCAGAGTGAACAAGCATATCTGCCAATTTGTTAGAATACCCCCATTCGTTATCGTACCAAGATACCAATTTCACGAAGGTTGGGTTCAGCATAATTCCAGCTTCTTTATCGAAGATAGAAGTTCTTGCATCGCTCACGAAATCCTGAGAAACTACAGCATCTTCTGTATAACCAAGGATTCCTTTCAATTCGCCTTCAGATGCAGCTTTGATAGCAGCGCAGATTTCTTCGTAAGACGTTGGTTTGTCCAATTTTACAGTAAGATCCACTACAGAAACGTCAGCAGTCGGAACTCTGAAAGACATACCTGTCAGTTTCCCGTTAAGAGAAGGGATTACTTTTCCTACCGCTTTTGCAGCACCTGTAGAAGAAGGGATGATGTTGTTAAGTGCAGATCTACCACCTCTCCAGTCTTTTGCAGATGGACCATCTACAGTTTTTTGAGTTGCAGTAGTAGCGTGTACAGTTGTCATAAGACCTTCTGCAATACCGAAGTTATCGTGGATTACTTTTGCCAATGGTGCAAGACAGTTGGTTGTACAAGATGCGTTGGAAAAGATTTTGATATCGTCAGTCAGTTCTTTGTGGTTTACACCCATTACAAACATTGGCGTATCATCTTTAGACGGCGCCGATAGGATAACTTTCTTAGCACCAGCGTTGATGTGTGCCTGAGCAGAATCTTTAGAAAGGAATAAACCTGTAGATTCTACAATATATTCTGCACCAACTTCGTTCCATTTTAGATTATTAGGATCTTTTTCAGCTGTTACACGGATGGTTTTTCCGTTAACTACAAGGTTGTTGCCTTGTACTGATACTTCACCCTTAAACGGTCCGTGTACCGAATCGTATTTTAGCATATAAGCCATATATTCCGCATCGATAAGGTCATTAATCCCTACAACTTCGATGTTGCTTCTTTCGGCCATAGCTCTGAAAACTAAACGTCCGATTCTCCCGAATCCGTTGATTCCTACTTTAATTGTTGACATATTATTAAAAAAATTAAGGTTTTGTTATTTTATTTGTTTTAAGGATTACATTGCAAGAATTTCTGCAATCTGAAGCAGGTTCTTATCAATTTCGTTATGTTTTTTGATGGCTTCCTCTATCGGCGTGTATGTGATTTTATGAGATTGCATACCAACCATTACTTTATTTTTTCCTTCCATTAATCCTATTACTGCTCCATAACCAAGGTTGCTGGCAAGTACTCGGTCTGCACAGCTAGGCGAGCCACCTCTCTGGATATGACCCAAAATGGTTACTCTGATATCATAATTTGGAAATTCTTCTTTGGTTGCTTTCGCAAGATCATAGATGCTGCCAAGTTCTTCACCTTCAGCTACCACTACGATGCTGGACGATTTACCCACTTTTTCTGCCATTCTGAATGTGCTGAAAAGATCGTCCATACTGTCTTTTCTTTCAGGGATCAAAATGTCCAACGCGCCGGTTGCAATACCGCTGTTTAGCGCGATGAATCCTGCATCACGTCCCATTACTTCTACAAAGAAAACTCTGTTATGGGATGTTGCAGTATCTCGGATTTTGTCGATCGCGTCCATTGCTGTGTTAAGCGCTGTGTCGTATCCAATCGTATTATCTGTCCCGAAGATATCATTATCAATCGTCCCCGGTACACCGATAACCTTGATGCCGAATTCTTCATTGAAGACTTTTGCACCAGTGAAACTTCCGTCACCACCGATACATACTAAGGCATCGATTCCTAATTTCTGACATTGTTCAAAGGCTTTTTTTCTTCCTTCGTACGTCATAAACTCTTTGGAACGGGCAGACTTAAGAATGGTTCCTCCTTGGTTGATTATATTTTTTACGGAACGAGGTCCCATTTTGGTAACATCACCCGCAATCAGACCATTATATCCTTCGCGGATGCCGTAGCAGTCTATATTAAAATGATTCGCTGTTCTTACAACTGCTCTAAGTGCGGCATTCATCCCTGGCGCATCGCCTCCAGAAGTCAGAACCGCAATAGATTTAATGTTGTTTTCTGACATATTTTTAATTTTTTTCTAAGCAAATTTACAAAATATCAATCACATATTAAGTCTCATTTCAGTATTGTTATTTAATTTGTATTATAATGTAGAGGGCTACTAGTTTTTAAAATATGACAAATGTTAGAATATTTTTTTTTATATAGCTTTGGAAGTTTCATTATATTTACCGTCAGTACGATAAAAGATATAATCTTAAAAAAATCATCGTTTAGCAGTTTTATAATTCAAATAAATAAACAAAATAAAAAATCAAATTATGAAAGTAACCGTAGTTGGAGCTGGAGCAGTGGGAGCAAGCTGCGCCGAGTACATTGCAATGAAAGACTTCGCTTCAGAAGTTGTTTTGGTAGATATCAAAGAGGGTTTTGCAGAAGGGAAAGCAATGGATCTTATGCAGACAGCTTCTCTCAATGGATTCGATACAAAAATCACCGGAACCACAGGGGATTATTCCAAAACAGCTGGTTCAAAAGTAGCGGTGATCACTTCTGGAATTCCAAGAAAACCAGGAATGACGAGGGAAGAATTGATAGGCATCAACGCAGGTATTGTAAAAGAAGTAACTGAAAATTTAGTAAAACATTCTCCGGATGTCATCATCATCGTGGTTTCTAACCCGATGGATACAATGGCTTATCTGGTGCATAAAACATCTGGTCTTCCAAAAGAAAGAATTATCGGTATGGGTGGTGCTTTGGATTCCGCGAGATTCAAATACAGATTAGCAGAAGCTTTGGAAGCGCCAATTTCTGATGTAGACGGAATGGTTATCGCTGCGCACTCTGACACAGGAATGTTGCCTTTATTCAGCAAAGCTACGAGAAATGGTGTACCAGTTTCAGAATTCCTTAGCGAAGAGAAAAAAGCTTATGTCATCGAGGAAACTAAAGTTGGCGGAGCGACATTGACCAAATTATTAGGAACTTCGGCTTGGTATGCGCCAGGAGCAGCAGTTTCTGTAATGGTTCAATCGATTCTTTGCGACCAGAAAAAAATGATTCCTTGCTCATTAATGTTAGATGGTGAGTACGGCGAAAGCGATATCTGTCTTGGCGTTCCTGCAATCATCGGTAAAAACGGTGTTGAAAAAATCGTTAACATTACTTTGACTGAAGAAGAAAAAGCAAAATTTGCCGAAGCTGCAAAAGCGGTGCGTGAGGTAAATGGCGATTTGAAATTTTAAGAAAAAATCGATCTGAATAAACAATCGTCTTGTGAAAACAGGACGATTTTTTATTTTCTGTCAACCTAGAAAATTTTGGTAGTATTTACGGAATTTAAAAACTTCCAGTTTAAGTCTGATAAAGTAAGTGGTTGATAGCGATTAGATTATATATTTAATTTATCAGGAAGGGCAATTTTTCCTTTTGATTAACAAAAAAATTCCAGAACATCATATTAAAATCGTTTTTTTTCTATTCATAATTATTAAACGTGTCATAATTTCGGAATCTATGTTCTATGTGCCTGAGATCTCTAGATTTAATTTTTTAGAATGATTTTGTTTTTAATTTTCAGGCAAACTTTAATAAAAATTTCACACCCCAAAAGTTTTGAAAGCCGTAAATTTGGACTCAATAAAAAGTAATTCAATGTTTAAAAAAGTTCAGATATTCCTGATTGCGGTTTTGGCAATTGGAAATGTAGATGCACAGAAAATAAAACTTAGAAGTGAAACACAGGAAACTCCCAAAACAAAAATCAATTCTGGTGACAGACCAAAATTAGTCGTCGGATTGGTGGTAGACCAGATGCGGTGGGATTATCTTTACAGATTCGAAAAGAAATTTGGTAAAGGCGGATTTCAGAGACTTTTGGGCGAAGGTTATTCTCTCAATAATGTCCATATTCCTTACATTCCTACGGTTACAGCGATTGGGCATACTTCTATTTATACAGGCTCAGTGCCTTCTATCCACGGTATTGCCGGCAATGACTGGACGGACAAAGAAACCGGAAAAAATGTCTATTGTACCACGGACGAAAGTGTTAATCCGGTGGGTACAGATAATAGAAAGATAGGAAGTCATTCTCCAAAAAATCTTTGGTCAACAACGGTTACAGACCAATTGAGAATTGCAAGTAATTTCAAATCAAAAGTCGTAGGCGTTTCTTTGAAAGACCGCGCTTCTATTTTACCGGCAGGTCATAATCCTACTGGTGCGTTTTGGTTTGATGATGCTACTGGAAATTTTATCACAAGTTCATATTATATGAACGATTTGCCAGGTTGGGTCAAAAATTTCAATGAGCAGAAAAATCCTGAAAAACTATTGGCAAACGGATGGGAAACTGTTTTGCCGATTAATCAATATACAGAAAGTACGGCTGATAATGTAGAATGGGAATATCCTGTGGGGACAGCGAAAGAACCGGTGTTTCCGTACAAAAACTTATTGGCAGATTATGCGGCAAAAAAAGGCGTCATCAGAACAACACCTTTCGGAAATACTTTGACATTGAAATTTGCTGAGTCGGCTTTAGACAATTATGCATTAGGAAAAGGATCTGAGACCGATTTTTTGGCGATCAACTTAGCTTCTACAGATTATGTTGGACACTCCTATGGACCAAATTCTATAGAGGTGGAAGATACTTACATCAGACTGGACAGAGATCTGGCAACATTTTTCAATAAGTTGGATGAGAAAGTAGGAAAGAATAATTATTTGGTTTTTCTGTCCGCAGATCACGGTGGCGCCAATGCGGAAGGTTTTCTGAAAGCGAATAAAATCTTAGGCGGTTTCTTTGACGAAGGAATGGAGAAAAATCTGGGTGCAGAACTGGAAAAGAAATATGCCAACTCTAAACTGATATTAGGAATCGACAATTACCAAATCTACCTGAATCAGAATCTTATAAAAGAAAAAAATCTAGATGAAGAAGCGATTAAATCTACAATTATTCAAAATCTTAACAAAGATCCAAGGATTTTATACGCTGTAGATCTTAAAAAGATAGGCTCATCAGCGATTCCAGAACCGATAAAATCCAGGGTCATTAATGGTTATAACTGGCAGAGAAGTGGGGATATTCAAATCATTTCTCACGACGGGATGTTACCAAGTTACGCCAAAAAAGGAACCACGCACAGCGTTTGGAATTCTTACGATTCTCATATTCCGTTGATTTTTATGGGTTGGGGCATAAAACACGGTGAGAGTAATGGTGATTATTATATGACAGATATTGCACCAACGATCTCCGCTTTACTTCATATCGAATTTCCAAGCGGTGCCATCGGAAAACCAATTACGGAAGTGATTGGGAGATAGTTTTTAAATAAAGTAATCTAACCACATAGACACATAGAAATTAATCGTTTTTAAATTAAAATAGAATTGAAACTATTTTAACTTGGGCGTACAAAAACTATGTTTCTATGTGGTTTATAAAATTTAAGTCGCAAATGTTTTCCATGAGAACTTTGCGACTTTTTACTTTTCTATGATTAAATTCTTGCGCCTTGGCGATAAAAACAATTCGTATTTTTGACCAATGATTTTGAAAGAAAAAGACATCTTCGATTTGCTGAATGAAAAAGCAGAACTCTATAATTCTCCAGATTTTATTGCCGATGATCCAATTCAGATTCCGCATCGTTTTTCTTTGAAACAAGACATTGAGATTGCCGGATTTTTGTCAGCAAGTATCGCTTGGGGAAATCGAAAATCAATTATCAATGATGCCAACAAAATGATGGAATTAATGGGAAATTCACCGTATGATTTCATCATGAATTTTACAGATTCTGATTTGGCTAAGATTCCACAAAAAGCCATTCACAGAACATTCAATCACGAAGATTTTATTTTCTTTCTAAAAAATTTTCGCCGAATTTACACGCAGTTTGAAAGTTTGGAAGATGTATTTCTAATCCATGACAACGAAATCAATTTTTCTCATTCTATCGAGCGTTTTAGAAATCATTTCATTTCCGAAAAACATCGCGGACAAAAACACGTGAGTTCGCCCTATAAAAATTCCGCTTCCAAACGATTCATTATGTTTTTGCGTTGGATGGTTCGGAAAGATAAAAAAGGCGTGGATTTTGGAATTTGGGAAAAGATTGACCCGAAGTTTTTATCAGTTCCTCTGGATGTTCACACAGCCAATATTTCCAGAAAATTAGGAATTCTTACTAGAAAACAAAACGATTGGAAAGCTGTAGAAGAATTGGATTTGATTCTTAGAAAATATAATGCTGATGATCCTGCGGTTTACGATTTTGCATTATTTGGATTGGGTGTTTCAAAAGAATTTGAATGATATTTAACCACAAAAGGCAAAAAGTTTTTTCACGAATAGCACAATTGATTTTATGTGTAAATGTGAAGTTTATTCTTATTTGAAAAGTAAACTTCAGAATAAAAATTGTGACTTTTGTGGTTTGAAAAAAACGTTTCTTGATGTACATCAATTCTTAGTCATAATTTAAGGTCTTATTTTTGCTGCAGGAAAAATCAATATTAATTTAAAATATTATCTATGAAAAAATTGACAGTATTAGCATTGGTAGGAGTAGCGTTGTTGTTCACAGCTTGTAACGACAAAAAAGAAACTGTAACAGCAGAGCAAGAAGTTGCAGCAAAAACTGGTGAAGTTTACAACGTAGATTTGGCAGCGTCTAAAATAGATTGGAAAGCGTTCCACAAAGGTGGATTTGCGCCAAGATGGGGAACTCTTAACTTGAAATCTGGTGAAATCACCGTTGAGAATAATGCGGTAACTTCTGGAGAATTCGTAATCGATATGACGACTTTGAAAGTGGATCCTGCTTCTGTAACCGAGGCTGACAAAAAACCAGCTGACCTAGAAGCGCACCTTAAAAATGCTGATTTCTTTGATGTTGAGAAACAACCAACTTCTGATTTCAAAATCACTGCTGTAACTGATTTGGCCGGAGAACTTCCAAAAGATGCAGTTGCCGGAGCTAACAAAACGATAAGCGGAAACTTGACATTGCTTGGAAAAACGCTAAACGTTTCTTTTCCTGCGAAAGTGACTGTGGCTGAAGGTAAAGCTAGCATAGAAGCTAAATTTACTGTAAACAGAGCAGATTGGGGAATCAAATTTGGGACTGATGAAACTGACCCAGCAGAATGGATGATTAGCAAAGACATCGAAATTGGAATCAATGTAACGGCTTCTAAATAATAAAATCTGAAATGAAAAGAAAAACTGTTTCGAAAGAGACAGTCTTTTTTATTATAAACACTTCGACTCCGCTCAGTGCGACACTTTTAGTACTAAATGTATAATAAGAATTGTCAGGCTGAGCGGAGTCGAAGCCTTTATGAAATGAAAGAACCGACTCTTTAGAAGCCGGTTCAGTAGATAAAACATCTCATTTTTTTAGTTAAACAACAACAAAAAAGGACAGCCGACAATGCTATCCTTTGATTTTTATATCAAATTGAATTTGAGTAATTTCTATTGAGTCAAGAGTAAATTTTGTGTTCATTTCCTAAATCTCTATGGTAAATTTAGGAAGAAAAACGATATGAAATGTAAACTGAATGTTAAAATTTAATACTTATCCACATTTTTTTGTGGATAAAATAATTATTGAAGCTTTTCTTTGATATACTTCGCAGTAAAAGAATTTTTCTCTTTAACCAAATCTTCCGGTGTTCCAGTGAAAACAATCTCGCCACCGTATTTTCCGGCATTTGGACCAACGTCGATGATATGGTCAGCACATTTGATAATATCCGGCTGGTGCTCAATCACAACTACAGAATGTCCTAATTCTATCAATGCCTGAAGTGATTTCAGTAACTTTTGAATATCGTGGAAATGCAATCCTGTTGAAGGTTCATCAAATACAAATAAAGTTTTGTCCGTTGTCACACCTTTTACAAGGAAAGATGCCAACTTAACTCTCTGCGCTTCCCCGCCGGACAGAGTAGAAGAGGATTGACCCAACTGAAGATAACCCAAACCAACATCTTGCAAAGGTTTCAGTTTTGTCGCGATTTTTTCTTCGTGGTTTTCTTTGAAGAACTCTAGAGCTTCATCAACCGTCATATGAAGAATATCGGAAATGTTTTTCTCGTCGTATTTGATTTCGAGAATTTCTTTTTTGAAACGCGTTCCGTGACAATGTTCACATTCCAGCTCAATGTCTGCCATAAACTGCATCGAAACTGTAATCACACCGTCACCTTTACATTCATCACATCTTCCACCATCCACATTGAAAGAAAAATGTTTTGGCTTAAGACCTTGAACTTTCGCTGATTTTTGTTTGGCAAAAAGGTCTCGGATGTCATCATAAGCTTTCAAATAAGTTACAGGATTGGAACGGGATGATTTTCCAATAGGATTTTGGTCAATCAATTCGATATTTTGAATCAATCTTGAAGGAAAAGTCACAGAATCATAATCCGCTTTCTTTCCGCCCATTCCTAACTGAATTTGGATGGCATTCGTCATCACTTCTTTCATCAAAGTCGATTTTCCACTTCCGGAAACGCCTGTAATCACCGTCAGACATTCCAAAGGAACATTGACATCAACATTCTTCAGATTATTTTGACGAGCGCCTTTTATCTCGATAAATTCTTTTGTTTTTCTTCGTTTTGTAGGAACTTCGATTTTCAAATCGCCATTCAGATATTTTGCGGTCAAAGTATCCGCTTTCAGCATTTCTTTATAATTACCACTGAAAACCAAATCACCACCAAGATAACCGGCTTCCGGACCAATATCGATAACGTAATCTGCTTCTCGCATCACATCTTCATCGTGCTCTACAACAATCACAGTATTTCCAAGGTCTCGAAGTTGTTTTAAAACGCCAATCAGATTTTCTGTATCTCGGGAATGCAAGCCAATGCTCGGTTCATCCAAAATATAAATAGAACCAACCAAAGAACTTCCTAAACTTGTGGCCAAATTAATTCTCTGACTTTCTCCTCCGGAAAGCGTGTTGGATGTTCGGTTCAGAGTCAGATAGCCAAGGCCAACTTTTGTCAAGAATTCTAATCTCGTTTCGATTTCGTAAGTCAGTCGTTTGGCAATTTCCCTGTCGTGGGCGTTGAGTTTTAAAGATTTGATTAGTGGAAGCAACTCGTCCAAAGGTAATTCAATCAAAGACTGAATATTATGTCCGTCAATTTTCACCCAGCTTGTTTCTTCTCGTAATCTGAGACCTTCGCAGGTTGGGCAAATAGTCTTGCCGCGATAACGTGAAAGCATTACTCTATATTGGATTTTGTAAAGATTTTCTTCCAGCATTTTGAAGAAGTTGTCAATGCTTGGAAAACTTCTGGTTTTATCGCCTCTCCAAAGCAATTGTTTCTGCTCTTTGGTCAATTGATGATAAGGCTTATGAATCGGGAAATCTTTAGCTTTTTTGATGAATTCCTTTTTCCATTCGCTCATACTTTCGCCTTTCCAAGAAGCAACTGCGTCCTCGTGAAGCGACAAATTTTTATTCGGAATCACCAGATCTTCATCAATTCCAATCACTTTTCCGTAACCTTCGCAAGTCGGACAAGCACCGTAAGGATTGTTGAAACTGAAATAATGAACATTCGGTTCGTTGAAAACAATGCCGTCCAATTCAAATTTATTGGAGAATTCACGGATTTTTCCCGTGTCTGTATTTTTAAGTGAACAATAGCCGTGACCTTCGTAGAAAGCCATTTGGATAGAATCTGCCAATCTTTGCAAGAAATTCTCATCTTCCTCGTAACTGAATCTGTCAATCACGAGATTAATTGTCATATCCTTTTCCGGCGTGAATCCGAAAGATTCCAAATCCTCAATTCCCGCCAAATTTCCGTTAACTTCCAACCTTGTGAATCCTGAAACTTTAAGCGTTTTCAGTAATTCAGCAAAGGTTTTAACTTCGAATGTCAAAGGCGTTAACAATAAAAAAGTTGAATCTTTTTTAGAATTTTTGATGAAATCAATCACATCGGTTACGCTGTCTTTCTTCACTTCTTCTCCTGAAATGGGAGAGAAGGTTCTTCCAACTCTGGCGTAGAATAATTTAAGATAATCATAAATCTCCGTAGAAGTTCCGACCGTAGAGCGCGGATTGGACGAAATCACCTTTTGCTGAATCGCAATCGATGGCGCCAAACCTTTTATGTCATCGATTTTAGGTTTTTCCAATTTACCCAAAAACTGTCTCGCATAGGAACTCAAACTTTCCACATATCTTCTTTGTCCTTCGGCATAAATCGTGTCAAAAGCGAGAGACGATTTACCACTTCCCGAGACACCCGTAATCACAATCAGTTTGTTCTTTGGAATCAGAACGTCTATGTGTTTCAGGTTGTTAAGATGTGCGTTTTTAACGAAAATATATTTTTTGATATCGATTTCAGTAGTTGTAGCCATTTTAAAAAATAAGACCAACAAAATTAAGGAAAATAAAACCGAATCACGATAAGATTTTGGATTAAATGAAGGAGCGGTTTTTAATCGCAAAGGCACTAAAACGAATTGATTTTTGAGATGTTTCTAAGTCGCAAAAGTGGTGATGATAATGTGAAATGTTAGTTGATATTTTCAATTAGTTCCGTAGGAACATAATGTTAATAGAGGTTGATGTCGATTAGAATAGAGCTCCGTAGGAGCGAACTGATGTTTATGTGAATGACAGGTCGCTCCTACGGAGCTTTGTCTTTGGTATTTTCGGTTTCTATTAACAGGTTATCCCTAGGGATTTGTTGGTTTTAATTGTTTGATATTGTATTGTTTATATTCTTGGAAGGGGTGGTTCAGAACTTGTCTTAGGTATTGATGCAAGTAACTGAGACCACTTAAGCAACGGGTCGGCGGCACTTGTTTAAACTCAAAATAACCTGTTACAAGTACTTCAGAGGCAGTTGAGGCTTGTTATTACTCAATTTTTATTAGAATTATAGATGGAGAATCTGGCTAATCTCTATATTTGCGCCCGATTATCTGAAAGGGATTGAGCACTTTTGACCTTTCAAAATAATAAAAATTATATATGAAAAGAACTATTACAGCTTTATCGATTTGTGTTTTGTCAATTAATGCAATGGCGCAGAATCAAGAAAAAGAAATTGATGAAGTTAATTTACAAGGTCGTTTTTTATCAACGCCTTATAACGATGTGAATGAAAATGTTACCGTTATCACCAAAAAGCAAATCGAGAACAGTCCGGCAACAAGTATTGATGAATTACTCCAGTTTTATTCCGGTTTGGATATCAGGAGACGCGGTTCCAATGGTGTGCAGAGTGATATCGGGATCAGAGGAAGTTCTTTTGAGCAGGTTTTGGTTTTGATAAATGGCGTGCGAATGAATGATTCACAAACGGGACATAATACATTTAATATTCCGTTTGATATTTCGGCAGTGGAACGCATCGAGATCATCAAAGGTTCATCTGCAAAGTTATATGGGCAAAATGTTTTTGCGGGTGTTATTAATATCATTACCAAAACATCTTCACAAGAACAGGTAACGGTGAAAGCGCAAGGCGGTGATTTTAAAACCTATGATTTGTCGGCATCTGGGACATTTGGGACAGAAAAATTTACGAATCTTTTCCAGGTAAGCAGTGGTGCTTCAGACGGTTACAGATATAATACAGATTATAAAGTACAGAATTATTTTTATCAGAACAAACTAAAGATTAGCAACGGGAGTATCGGTTTGCAAGCAGGTTTTTCTGAGAAGAAATTTGGAGCAAACGGTTTCTACGCGTCACCAGCATACACCAATCAATATGAGGAAATGCAGTCTTCCGTTGTAAGTTTGCAATATGAGCAGAAATTCAGTAATCTTTCGGTTAATTCTAGTGTTTATTGGAGAAGAGGTCAGGATATGTATCTTCTTAAGCGTGAGAATCCCTCATTCTACAGAAATATGCACATCGGGAACAATGTAGGAGGAACCGTAAATGCTTCCTACGAATCACCTATAGGAATCACAAGTGTAGGAATAGATTACAGAAAAGAATTTTTGACCAGCAGTAATCTTGGTGAGAGAAAAAGAGATGTGACACAGGTGTTTTTTGAGCATCAAGTCAAATTTTTCGATCAGAAGCTGGAAGTTAATCCAGGGGCAAGCTGGGCTAATTATTTGGGTGGTAATTTTTTCTATCCAGGTGTAGATTTGGGCTATATTTTTAATCAAAATCACAAGATTTTCGGTGCGATATCAAAAGGTTTCAGAATCCCGACGTTTACAGATCTGTATTACAACAGTCCAGCAGAAAAAGGAAATCCTGATCTTGTTCCCGAAAATGCAGTTTCTTCCGAGCTGGGTTATCGTTTTCAGAATCAAAAAATATTGGCGAAAATCAGTGGGTTTATGAGAAACACAACCAATGGAATAGACTGGCAAAAAGAAATTTCATCGGATCCTTGGAAAGCCGTGAATATTGCAAAAATAGATCTGAAAGGTTTTGAAACTGAGTTCAGACATCAGCCATTTGCGTTCCTGAACTACCGTTTGGCTTATACCTATCTGGATAATAAATACAGAGATGAAATGAAATATTCCCGTTTCTCTTTGCAGAATCTGAAACACCAATTTGTTGCTCAATTGGATTTGAGATTCCTGAAATTTTTCAGCAATCAGTTGATTTATAAATACTCTGAACGTGTGAATCTTGGCAGTTATAATATTTTGGATGAGCAACTTAATTTCCGAATCAAAGACTTAAATTTTTATGTCTTAATTAATAACCTTACAAATACCAAATACACAGAATCTAATCTGGTTCCGATGCCGGGAAGATGGTTTCATCTAGGATTTACTTATCAGATTAAAATGAATTAAAATTTCAATCACATAGGCATATAGAAAAACTATTTGGTCTGTTTATTTTTAGATAAACTATGTACCTATGTGGTTAATTTCTCAAAATAAGTATAAATAGATTCTAAATCAATTAAATTTGCAAAAAATTATACAATGGCAGCTTACTTAGAATTCAATTTTAAAATAAATCCTTTACAACCCTGGAACGAAATACTGATGGCAGAACTGATAGAAATCGGTTTTGACAGCTTTACCGAAGAATATGACGGTGTTTTGGGCTACATTCAGAAAGATATTTTCAATGAAAATGAATTGAAGAATATTCCGCTTTTTCAAAATGACAATGTGAAAATCCAATATTCTTACGAAGAAATGCCAAATATCAACTGGAACGAGGAATGGGAAAAGAATTTTTCACCCATCAATGTTGAAGATAAAGTCCTTATCCGGGCGGAATTTCACGAGCCAAATCCCAATATGCACGAGATCGTGATTCAGCCTAAAATGTCTTTCGGAACAGGTCATCATCCTACGACGCACTTGATGATTCAGCAGATGCTGGATATGGATTTGGAGAACAAAAAAGTGTTGGATATGGGTTGCGGAACTTCGGTTTTAGCGATTTTCGCCAAACAAAAAGGAGCGGGAAGAACGGTTGCCATTGATATTGACGAATGGTCTGTAGAAAATTCCAAAGAAAATGCAGAGCGTAATAATGTAGAATTAGATATTGAACTAGGAACCGCAGATAATCTTGGTAAAGAAAAATTCGAAATTATCTTAGCTAACATTAATAGAAATATATTGATTTCCGATATTCCGACTTATGTTTCAGTTTTGGAAAATGGCGGAAAATTGCTGTTGTCTGGACTTTGTTTCTTTGATGTTGACGATATTTTGGAAGTTTGTACGGAGCAGAATCTCAAACTCGAAAAGAAAATCCAAAGAGAAGAGTGGGTTTCTCTGTTGTTGAGTAAATAATATATAAAAAGCCTCGAAATTAGTTTTCGAGGTTTTTTATTTTATAAGATAGAATCTTGATCAAACATTTCTTCAACATTATAGAGGACTTCGCAATCGCAATAACCTCCATTGTTTTTTAGCCAATTTTCTATTTCTTCGATGTTTTTAAATTCGTTTTTTTCTAAAAATTCATAAGTGAAAGTTAAATAATCATCGCATTCTTGATTCGAAAGTTTTTCATCGAGAAAATCAAACAGATTTTGAAAATCAACACGAGAAATTGGAAGACTTTGTTCAAATTCAAGTCTGGCTTTTTCTCTCAATTCTCTTTTTATTTGTTTTCGTCTTTCAATTTCGTTTTTATCAGGCATAATTTTTTTTTATTTATTTCCTCACATCACTTGATAAAATCGCATAGCCATAATTATCGGACCAACCAGATTTCAACGGAAGCAGTTGTCTTGTATGTGCTTCTCTCAGCATTCCGACTTTTTCTAAAACACTGAAAGAACCAATATTCTCAACCGCACAACCAGCTTCAATCCTATGAAGTTTCAAGTCTTCAAAACCGAAATCTATTATTTTTCTCAGACTTTCCGTTGCATAGCCTTTGTTCCAAAATCTGTAATCAAATTGAAACCAAACTTCCGCATTTCGATAATGTTCTTTTCCTAAATTAATTCCAATCAAACCAATGAATTTTTCATCATCAATCAAGTCAATCGCAAATGTAAATTTCTTAGGATTCTCTTTGTTATTTTTAAGAATCCAATCTCTTACAGTAGCTTTAGTTTCATCGATGTTTTCAGGAATCTTGGAAGTGTTATATTTAGCCGTTTCTTTCAGACTTTGCAAGTGATGAACGTTTTCAAAGTCATCTTCAGAAACAAGCCTTAAATATAGTCTCTTCGTTTTTAAAACAATATTCATTTACTTCTGCGGATATTTCTGAATCAAAGCCTGCAAAATTGCCCAGGTTTCCGCATCTAAAATTCCATTGTAATTAGATGGTCTAAAGTGGAATTGGAAAGCCTCAATCGTTTGTTTCGTCGTTTTATCCCAAACACCATTCACAGAAAGCGTATATCCAAACTGAACCAATTGTTGTTGGATTTTAGAAACAAATTCCGGATTGTTGTATTGTAAAGCAATATCGTTGGTTGTTAAGATTTGATTGAGGAAAGTTTGTTTTGCTGTTTCATCATACCACATCCCGACTTGATATTCATCGTACAATCTCTTCCAAGGAAAAAGCGGACCTGGATCTTGTTTTCTGGTTGGCGCAATATCAGAATGCGCGAGAATATTAGTTGGCGGGATATTATATCGCGTCACAATATCTTTTACCAAAGCTGCCACTTTCCTGAATTGTTCTTCCGGATAAGGATAAAAAACACGGTTGTTCAAAGAATCCATTGTGTAGCCAAGATTTACAATTTCAATTCCAATTGAAGTGTCGTTCAGGTTCTGGTCTTTTCTCCAATTGCTGATTCCTGCGTGGTAAGCTCTTTTATTTTCATCCACAATTTGATAAATTTCCTTGTCAGGAAGCGAGTTTACCAAATAATGCGCACTTACAGACTGTTGGGTAAGTGTAGAAATAGATTTCTCATCATTCAGAACAGTGTAGTGTAAAATCACGTATCGCTGACGAAAATTTTGTCCTACCGCAGGAAAATAGCTTTTTGAGATTTTGTAGCCCGCAGGATTAGCACTTACGATAGAGCCGAAACTTATTGTATTATCATTCTTGCTGATGTCTGCAATGTTGACTTTGTAATATTCTCCTTCGTCCTCTTTTATTTGTGGTTTTTTATCTGTTAAAATAGGTTTTGGTGCATGTGGGATAGCGATGTTTTTATTTTTTGCAGTTTTTTGTTGTGTTCCGCAAGATATCATTACGATTCCTAAGGCTGTGAGATATAATGAATTACGCATAGTGATGGGTGTTTACAGATTATTATGTTTCAAAAATATGAAAAAAAATGAAGAAAAAAATTTGGGAGATAACGAAAACTGTTCTATATTTGCACTCGCAATTGAGGAACAAACGATCTTTAAAATATTGCAAGGAGGGTTGCCAGAGTGGTTAATGGAGCAGTTTGCTAAACTGTCGACCCGAAAGGGTCGCAAGGGTTCGAATCCCTTACCCTCCGCAAAGAAAATCTACGGGGCGTAGCGTAGTCCGGTCATCGCGCCTGGTTTGGGACCAGGAGGTCGCAGGTTCGAATCCTGACGCGCTCACTTAAACTCACAATCATTTTGGTTGTGAGTTTTTTTTGATTGTATGCAAACAATCTGAAAAAATTAATTTAGTTCTATTGATTACGATTTGCTTTCAAAAATCGCTAGGTCCTGCAATGATTGGTATCATACCAAGATAATCTCAGAAATTCTAAAATCAAGAAATTTATCTTTCAAGTTTTCAATTTCAACAGACAGGAAAAAAATAATTGTCTTATTTTCGCTGAATATTTCTTTAACCCATGTGGAAGTTTATCAAAAAACTGTTTTTTATTTTAATAATAGCTAATATTATCTTTATCATTTACGGCATCTTTTTTAATCCCCCAATTACTTGGACACAATTAGGCGGTCTGATAAAATACGGAAAGTTACACCGTGACTACATCAGTTATGATGAGATGGGCAACAATGTGAAAAAAGCTGTAATTGCTTCGGAAGATCAATTGTTCTTTAAACATAATGGTTTCGATTATAAACAAATCGAAAAGGCCATGAAGAAAAATGATAAAAAAGGAAAGGTAGTAAGAGGTGGCAGCACAATTTCCCAACAAACGGCAAAGAATATATTTCTTTGGCAGGGTAGAAGCTGGTTCCGCAAAGGACTGGAGGCTGTTTATACTTTCATAATAGAGAAGATATGGGGAAAAGATGTGATTTTGGAAAGGTATCTCAATTCTATTGAAATGGGACAAGGCGTTTTCGGAGTAGAAGCAGCTTCCCAATATTACTTCAACAAGCCTGCAAAAGATCTAAACAAGAGCGAGGCTGCTTGGATTGCTGCTGTATTGCCAAATCCAAAAAAATATGACCCGAAAAACCCGAGCGCCTATCTTCGAAAAAAACACAGTTGGATTATGCGGCAGATGAATAATATTGTTCTGAAATAATTATTTTTGTAAGTAATATGGGAATCAGATTATTTAAAAAAGACACTTTCAGTACAATTCTGACAAAGTATTTTGCAGAAGAAAATGAAACATTGTCTTTGGATCCTTTGTCAGAAATTATAACAAGTCTTAAAAAAGAAGACTTGGGCGTTTTTACGGCTTATCTGAAGGATAATAAAACCATCACTAATAATCTGACGACATACCTGAGAAATATCTTTAAAGACAGGTCATTTAATCTTTCTCTTACAGAAGCCGATATCCTTTCTGAAAATGCTTTTTTCCCAGAGTTTAAAAAAAGATTGCTTAATAAAGTTCTTCCTCCCATTGAAAATGAAAAAACGGTCTGGTATCTTGTAGATAATGTTTTGGTAACGCCAAAAAAAGATCTGAGCTTCTTTCAGAATTCACCGGAGGATAAAATGGATGAGTTATTTAGATTGCTTAAAATCGATGATTTTATTAGAAATCCTAAAGTCAAGAAAGAGCTTCTCTTCTCAGTCAATATTATTGCTTGGCGTGTGATAGGCAATGCTCTGGATGTAGAAGTGATGAAAATGGCTCCGGAATATCGCAATTTCGATAATCCCTTCCTTGCGCTTCAGAACGAGTTGGATGTACTTAATTCTGAGTTTAAAGATAATCCTGATTTCCAGATGACCTCAACGGATGTCTTGTATAAGCAAACGAAAGTTTATCTAGATCAGTGTTTGGAATTTATAAATATTGCATTTAAAAATTCCTCAAAATATGGGATTTCCAGCAAGACCAATCAGTCATTACTGAAAATCAGGCAACAGCTCCAAAGAATGGCAGATACGATTAAGCTTTTTGTGGTAGATACAGAAAAAGATTACCTGATTAATTCTAAGCAGCTTTTTTTCAATATACTCAGATATAAGTCTCATAAGAACAATCTTCGGGATTTGGTTTCGGACAGCACCCGTCTGATGTCGCATCTCATAACCAATCATACGGCGGAAACAGGTACGCATTACATCACTTCTACTTTCAAAGCTTATATGAAGATGTTCTGGAAAGCTTCTGGGGGTGGCGTTATTGTCGGAGCGCTATGTATTTTGAAAATGCTTTACAGTTATATCCCAACCAGTGATTTTGCCCACGCATTTTTGTTTTCTATGAATTATGCGATGGGATTTGTGATGATCTACTTGATGCATTTTACCCTGGCAACCAAACAACCTGCTATGACCGCAGCCACAATGGCGAAGGTGCTCTCGGAAGGCGATAGCACAAATACTTATACAGAATTTGCGCATGTTGTTTCACAGCTTTTCAGATCGCAGTTTATTGCGTTTATTGGAAATGTGTTGATGTCTTTCCCTGTCGCATTAGCAATGATATATGGACTCGAAATACTTTTTAAACAGAATTTTGCATTCGAAAAGTCAACAAAATTGTTACATGATTTGGATCCCTTTCAGTCAAAAGCTATTTTGCATGCTTGTATAGCTGGTGTTTTTCTCTTTATTTCTGGCGTTATTTCCGGTAATATTAGCAATAATTCGGTTTTTTATCAGATTCCTAAAAGAATTGCTAAAAATCCATCGATTAATTATTTTTTTGGACCACGATTTGCCAAGCAATTATCGATTTATTATTCCAAAAACTGGGCAGGTATCATTTCCAATTTCTGGTTTGGTGTTTTTCTTGGAGCAACTGCTCCAATCGGTCTTTTTCTGGGGCTGGATCTGGATATACGTCACATAACCTTTGCAGCCGGTAACTTTGCTTTGGGGCTTTACGGAAAAGATTTTGTAGTGACTTCATATACATTTTGGATATCGTTTGTGACTGTTTTTGTTATCGGATTTTTCAACTTTGCAGTCAGTTTCGGATTATCTATGCTGTTGGCTTTCAGGTCAAGAAAAGTAGAGATTAATGAGGCTAAAGAAATTTTCAGAGAAATTTTCAGATACTTTATCAGAAACCCATTCCGTTTTTTCTTTCCTCTCAGATCCAGGCTGGATGAAAAAAGTAAAAAAATGATTGAAGAAATTGCTACAAAATCAGCAAATCATTAATCAGCGATTCGTCTTTTAAAACTTCTCGGAACTTCTTCAGGAAAAAGGATCTTCTCATTCTGAAATCATTTTTCAGCAGTGGCGATTTTATGCGCAAAACCAAAACTTTTTCTTTCAGATTCACCGTTTCTATCTCGGAAAAAAGATCCTCAGAAAGGTAATTTTCCAAAAAATCTTTGATTTCGAAAGCTTTTAATTTATCTTCGAAACCGTATATTTTTGCAAAAGAACTAAGAAGTTCAGAAGACTGGAATTCACGTTTTTTTCTGCTCATTGGATCGTTATTATTGGGGTGTGTCCCTCAGTTGCTCATCTCTGGCGCTCGCGTCGCTCGCGCCATCATTTCGCAAACTTCGGGTCGGTCTTCGGCAAGTCGCTTTTTTATAAAAACTTCCGAAGTTTTTATAAAAAGAGCTCCGACAATTGCCTTCGCCCTCACACAGCTTCGCAACGTAGGAAGCTTACGCAAAAATATAAAACTTGTCTTACATCCAATAGAAACAAAAAACAAAATTTCCAAAACAAAATCAGTATCTTTGCGCACTCTGAAAATCAGTGTTAATGATTTGAAAAGTTAGCATTAAAAAAAATTAAATATTGCTTTTTAGATGATCGAGCCGAAAAAGCTTGCATAACATTAATAAATAAAATAAAAATTTCGTTATGAAATGTGGAATCGTAGGTCTTCCAAATGTAGGGAAATCAACTCTTTTTAACTGTCTTAGCAACGCCAAGGCACAGTCTGCAAACTATCCGTTTTGTACTATTGAACCTAACTTGGGAACAGTTTCTGTTCCGGACAAAAGATTGTTCGAGTTAGAAAAACTTGTAAATCCGGAAAGAGTATTGCCAGCGGTGGTAGAAATTGTGGATATTGCCGGTTTGGTAAAAGGAGCCAGTAAAGGAGAAGGTCTAGGAAATCAGTTTCTAGCGAATATCCGCGAGTGTGAAGCGATTATTCACGTTTTGAGATGTTTCGATAACGGAAATATTGTTCACGTAGAAGGTTCTGTTGACCCACTTAGAGATAAAGAAATCATTGATATAGAACTTCAGTTAAAGGATTTGGAAACCATTGGAAAAGCTGTAGAAAAAGCGAAAAAGTTTATCAAATCTGGAAAAAAAGAAGATATCCTGACTTACGAAACACTTCAGAATCTTCAGAAATTTGTAGAAGATGGAAAAAACGCTAGAGAATTTCCTATGGACGATTTCACAAAATCAATTATTGGAGAAGTCCAATTGCTCACAAATAAACCTGTTCTTTACGTTTGTAATGTAGATGAAAACTCTATTAAAAACGGAAATGACTGGATTGCGAAAATCGAGGAAATGGCAAAAAATGAAGGAGCGGAAGTTGTAGTTCTGGCAGCTCAGATAGAAGCAGATATCAACGAGCTGGAAACCTTCGAAGAAAGAGAGATGTTTCTGGATGAGCTTGGTCTGGAAGAGCCGGGTGTAAACCGATTGATCAGAAAAGCTTACGATCTTCTAAAGTTGCAAACTTATTTTACCGCTGGAGTAAAGGAAGTAAGAGCCTGGACTATTGGGCAGGGCTGGACTGCGCCTCAAGCGGCTGGTGTAATCCATACGGATTTCGAAAAAGGATTTATCCGTGCGGAAGTTATTGGTTATGATGATTTTGTGAACTATGGCTCAGAATCTAAAGTGAAAGAAGCTGGAAAAATGAGAGTGGAAGGAAAAGAATACATCGTAAAAGATGGCGATGTGATGCACTTCAGATTCAATGTGTAATTCATAGATGATATAATAAAGTTACAGCTCCCGATTTGTCGGGAGTTTTCTATTTGTATTTTAGCGAAAATTAAAAAATAAAGGATTATGATTAAAAAATTACTTTTTGCTTCTGTTTTAGGAACGGCTATATTTAGTAATGCACAGACAAGTGTTTTTAAAGAAGATTTTGAGAATGATGCATCCGTTGCGCTTTGGCAAGTTTATGATAAAGACGGTGATGGCGAATCTTGGGAAATCCTGAATGCCGAGCTGAATGAACTCCCAAATTTCACAGGTAATCTTGCTGTTTCATTTTCCTGGTATTTTGAGGCTTTTACTCCGGATAACCTTCTGGAAAGCCCTTCCATTACACTTCCGAATTCTAATTCTCTTAATTTGTCGTTCAAAGCGGCAGCGGGCGATGCAGATTTGTTTGAGGAACATTATGCGGTTTATGTAATTCCTGCAAATTCTGTTTTCACCGGATCGGAAACACCTGTTTTCGAAGAAACCTTTGATGCAGGATATGTTGATGTAGCTAAAGTTATCAACATTGATATTTCATCGTATGCAGGGCAAAATGTTAAGCTTGTCTTCAGACATTATGATTGCGAAGATGTTTATTATATGGGAATTGATGATATTGAAATAAAAGACAACGCAGGAATGGCGGTTTCAGAATCTCCGGCTTTGTCGCTCAAGATTTACCCAAATCCAGCAACAGAATTGCTTAAAATTTCGGGAATCAAAAATATAGACAATGTTAGAGTTTTTGATATGACTGGAAAGTTGGTAAAAGAAGTAAAATCTTCAGAAATCAACATCAAAGATCTTCCTAACGGCGAGTATATCATCAATGTTTATAAAGACAAAAATGTGATCTCCAGAAAACTCATCAAAAAATAAAACTAAGCTTCCGAAACAGGAAGCTTTTTTTTGTAACGTTTTAAGCTTTAGGAAAACTAATTCTTAAAAATAAATAAATGAGAAATCACGAAATTGATTATAAAATCTACGGAGAAGAACTTCAGTGTGTAGAGATTGAACTGGATCCACAGGAAGCAGTTATTGCAGAACCGGGCAGTTTTATGATGATGAATGATGGAATCCAAATGGAAACACTTTTCGGAGATGGAAGTAATTCTGGGTTTATGAATAAACTTTTCACAGCCGGAAAAAGAATGCTTACAGGAGAAAGTCTTTTTATGACGGTATTTACCAATACTTCTTCTCAGAAAAGACAGGTTTCCTTTGCTGCACCTTACACGGGGAAAATTATACCTCTCAACCTGTCCGAATTTGGAGAAAAAATCATTTGTCAGAAAGATAGTTTCCTTTGCGCTGCAAAAGGTGTTTCTATCGGGATCGAGTTTCAGAGAAAATTAGGAACAGGACTTTTCGGAGGGGAAGGTTTCATTATGCAAAAGCTGGAAGGAGACGGAATGTGTTTTGTGCATAGCGGCGGTTATGTGATGGAAAAAGAGCTGATGCATGGAGAAATACTTAAGATCGATACTGGCTGTATTGTTGCTTTTACGCAGTCAGTTTCATATGATATACAATTTGTAGGAGGTATAAAAAATACGCTGTTCGGAGGTGAGGGTTTATTTTTTGCAGAACTAAGAGGACCTGGAAAAGTTTGGGTACAAACTTTGCCAATCAGTCGTCTTGCCGGAAAAATTCTTCAGTATGGCAGCGGCACAAGAAGGGAAGAAGGAAGTATTCTGGGGAAACTGGGAGATCTCATTGACGGTAATTGATAGCAATTGATAATAATTTTTTAAAGTCAGACATCGTTCTGGCTTTTTTGATTTTCAGTAAATAACAACTAAAAAATATTATCAAAATTTTCAGATTAAATTTCATTTCGCTAAATTTGTGAGTTACCGATTCTTAAAGGCTTAGACGTTATAGAAATTCAGCAATTATGAGTGAAATCAACCCTGTAAATTATTCCGAAGACAATATCCGAACGCTTGACTGGCAAGAACATATACGCTTGCGTCCCGGGATGTATATTGGGAAATTGGGAGACGGTTCTTCTGCAGATGATGGAATTTATATTCTTCTCAAAGAAATTATAGACAACTCTATTGATGAGTTTGTGATGAAGGCCGGAAAACGGATTGAAATCAAAATGGATGACGGGAAAGTTTCCATCCGTGATTTCGGACGAGGTATTCCTTTGGGGAAAGTTGTAGATGCGGTTTCTAAAATGAATACGGGCGGGAAGTATGACAGTAAAGCGTTTAAAAAATCGGTAGGTCTTAACGGAGTCGGTACTAAAGCGGTGAATGCACTGTCCGATTTTTTCAGAGTAAAATCTGTAAGAGAAGGTCGTATGAAAATGGCCGAATTTTCCAGAGGTGTCATCAAAGAAAATTATCCCGAGGCAGATTCATCCGACAGAAACGGAACCGAAATCAGTTTTATTCCTGATAGCGAGATTTTTCTCAACTTCAAATTCAGAAAAGAATATGTGGAACGCATGCTCCGCAACTATGCTTATCTCAATCCTGGATTAACGATTGTTTTCAATGGAGAAAAGTTTTTTTCGGAAAACGGACTCAAAGATCTTTTGGAAGAAGAATTGGAAAGTGATATTCTTTATCCCATCGTACATCTAAAAGAGGAAGACATTGAAGTTGCTATCACACACTCGGACAAGTCACAGACGGAAACTTACTTTTCATTTGTAAACGGACAAAATACTACACAGGGCGGAACGCATCTTAATGCTTTTCGAGAAGCCTTCGTAAAAACCATTAGAGAATTTTATAATAAGAATTTTGAGGCAGCTGATATACGAAAATCAATCATTGCAGCGGTTTCTATCAAGGTTATAGAGCCTGTTTTCGAATCTCAGACCAAAACAAAGCTCGGATCTAATGAGATTGAACCCGGAGGGATTACTGTAAGAACATTTATCATAGATTTTCTAAAAAATAAACTGGATAATTTTCTTCATAAAAACCCCGAAACCGCAGAAGCGATTCTTAAAAAAATTATTATTTCCGAAAGAGAAAGGAAAGAACTGTCCGGCATTCAGAAACTGGCCAGGGAAAGAGCGAAGAAAGTATCACTTCATAATAAAAAGCTGAGAGATTGCAGGCAGCATTACAATGATCAGAAAGCGGCAAGGAAATCGGAAACGATGATTTTTATTACCGAAGGAGATTCGGCATCAGGATCCATAACTAAATCCAGGGATGTGGAAACTCAGGCTGTTTTTTCTCTGAAGGGAAAACCACTGAACTGCTACGGACTGACAAAAAAAGTAGTTTACGAAAATGAAGAATTTAATCTTCTTCAGGCTGCGCTCAATATCGAAGAAAGTCTTGAGGATTTAAGATATAATCATGTTATTATTGCTACCGATGCAGACGTGGACGGGATGCACATCCGTTTGCTGATGATTACTTTCTTTTTGCAATTTTTCCCGGATCTTATCAAAAACGGACATTTGTATATTTTGCAGACGCCGCTTTTCCGTGTAAGAAATAAAAAGGAAACCAGGTATTGTTATTCAGATCAGGAAAGAGTGAAAGCACTGAATGAACTGGGAAAAAATCCGGAAATTACAAGATTCAAAGGATTGGGAGAGATCTCTCCGGATGAATTTAAGAATTTTATAGGAAAAGATATCAGACTGGAACCTGTGGTTGTAGGAAAAGATCTTACAATAGATCAGATACTAGAATTCTATATGGGAAAAAATACACCAGACCGGCAATTGTTTATTCTTGATAATCTGGTGGTGGAAGAAACGAATATAGAAAGAAAAGAAATAATACAAGAGCTAGATAATTAGTTCAAGTAACATAAACAAAAAAAAACACAGAAACACAGAGACGCCAAAAGGATGAGATTAAGTAACAGAAGTAGAAAACCCTTATATAGTTTTATCTATTCCTTAGTTGGGATTATTTTTATACTAGGTTTAATAGGGTATGTTCTAGAAATCAATAAGTTTGATGTTTTAGGAAAAAAATCTTGGATTCTTCTGGTTATTCCGATGGTGCTTTATCTACTTCTTTATCTATTTGGAAAGCCTATTTTTGAGTATGATAGTGATGGCGAAACACTCAATTTCAGAAATAATCACATTCGTTATATATTTTTTCGGGAAAATAAAAAGGATGAATTTCCGAAATACAAGTTGTTAAAATATAATATAATCAATTTTTATATTTTTAAAAGATTATACATTTACGTTTCAAGTAAAAAAAACAATGTGATTGTGTTGAAATATGATGTTACTTATCTGCGTAAAAATGAACTGAAAGATTTGATATTCTCACTAAATAAAGTTGTTAGAAGCAATAAAGAAAATTTATCAAGAAGATAATAAAAATTAATGGAAGAAAGTACGCATCACGAAGAAAGCCTCAAAAAAGTTTCCGGTTTATATAAAGACTGGTTTCTGGATTACGCATCTTATGTCATTCTAGACAGGGCAATTCCATCCATTTATGACGGCTTGAAGCCGGTTCAGAGAAGAATCATGCATTCTATGCGCGAGTTGGAAGACGGGCGTTATAATAAAGTGGCCAATATTGTAGGGAATACAATGAAATATCACCCTCATGGGGATGCTTCCATCACAGATGCAATGGTTCAGATTGGACAAAAGGAACTTCTTATAGACACGCAGGGAAACTGGGGAAATATATATACAGGAGATTCTGCAGCGGCTGCAAGATATATTGAGGCAAGGCTCACACCTTTTGCTTTAGAAGTAGTTTTCAACCCGAAAACTACGCATTGGACAAAATCCTATGACGGCAGAAACAATGAACCCATTGATCTTCCGGTTAAGTTTCCGCTGTTGCTCGCACAGGGTGTAGAAGGAATTGGTGTCGGTCTGTCTACCAAAATAATGCCTCATAACTTTAATGAGCTTATTACTGCATCCATTCTTTATTTGAAAGGTAAAAAGTTCGAACTTTTCCCGGATTTTTTAACTGCGGGAATGCTGGATGTTTCTGCTTATAATGACGGGAAAAGAGGAGGTAAAATACGTGCAAGAGCTAGAATTTCGCAGAAGGACAAACATACATTAACCATTACGGAACTACCTTTTTCCAAGAATACAAGTGATTTGATAGACAGTATTCTCAAAGCCAATGAAAGAGGGAAAATCAAGATTAAAAAGATTGAGGATAATACTTCTGATGTTGTAGAAATTAATATCCATCTTCATCCCGATGTTTCTCCGGACAAAACCATAGATGCGTTGTACGCATTTACAGATTGTGAAGTCCCGATTTCACCCAACGCTTGTGTAATCGTCGGCGATAAACCAATGTTTCTTTCAGTTTCTGATATTTTGAAACACAATACGGATCACACAGTTTCTTTACTGAAGAAAGAGTTGGAAATTGAGTTGCACGAATTGCAGGAAAGCTGGCATTTTTCTTCACTGGAAAGGATTTTTATAGAAAACCGTATTTATCACGATATCGAGGAAGTCAAATCCTGGGATGAGGTCATCAGAACTATCGATGAGGGTTTGAAACCACACACGAAACATCTGTTGAGAGCTGTTACAGAAGAAGATATAGTTAGGCTAACAGAAATAAGAATTAAAAGAATTTCGAGATTCGACCTAGATAAGTTTAAAGAAAATATCTTGGCGCTAGAAGGTAAGATCGAGCAGGTGAAGCATCATCTTGCTAATTTGATTACGTATGCCATAGATTATTATACCAATATTCAGAAAAAATACGGAAAAGGAAAAGAGCGTAAAACCGAAATCAGAATTTTTGAGACAATCGATGCTACCAAAGTGGCTGTTGCAAATGAAAAATTCTATGTCAACAGGGAAGAAGGCTTCATCGGAACTTCACTCAAAAAAGACGAATATCTGTTCGACTGTTCGGATATTGATGATATCATTACCTTCCAGAAAGACGGCACCATGAAAGTCGTGAAAGTGGAGGCCAAGACATTTATAGGTAAAAACATTGTCCACGTTGCAGTCTGGAAAAAGAATGACAAGCGTACGGTTTATAATATGATCTACCGCGAAGGAAGAGAAGGGCCGTATTATATGAAACGCTTTTCTGTAACCGGCGTTACAAGGAATACAGATTACAAGCTGGCGTCTGATAAAAAAGGATCAGAAATGCTATATTTTACAGCGAATCCTAACGGTGAAGCGGAAATTGTTTCCGTATTGCTGAAGCCTAATGCAAGAGTGAGAAAAAATAAAATCGATATTGATTTTTCCGATCTTGCCATCAAAGGAAGGGATTCCAAGGGAAACTTGGTAACAAAATATGCTGTGAAAAAGGTAGATATGAAGGAAGAAGGAGTATCTACACTAGCGCCGCGGAAAATCTGGTTCGATGATTCTGTAAGGCGACTTAATGCAGATGGAAGAGGAAGTTTACTCGGAAATTTCAAAGGCGATGATAAAATTCTCACCATCAATTCCCAAGGTGAAGCCAAACTGGTTTCATTTGATTTGATGAACCGTTTCGACGATGATTATCTGATTCTGGAAAAATGGAAGCCGGAACAGCCAATCACTTGTATTTATTTTGATGGTGAAAAAGATAAGTATTTCGTTAAAAGATTTCTGCTGGAAGCCACTTCCAACGTACAGTCCTTTTTTGCGAATGACCATCCTAAGTCGTTCTTAGAGTTTGTAACAACCAATTCAGGCGCTATTGCTGAAATTGTTTTTCCAAAAATCAAGGACAAGCAAAAAGATGCGGAAACGGTGGATCTGGACGAGTTCATAGCGGTAAAAGGCATCAAAGCGATAGGCAATCAGCTGACAAAAGAAAAAGTAAAATCTATCAATATCACTATTCCGGAGCCAACGGAAATCATAGAAGAGGTACCTGAACAGGAAGTAAAACATGAAGATGAAGACGAAGGCGGAACCATTGGCAGCCTGTTTGATGAAGAGGTTAATTAACAATTAAAACTTAAATAGCACACAATAATAAAATGAATACGATATTAATCATCGTTATAGCGATTACTTGTATCACCAGTTATATTGGTTTTCAGAAACCTGAGCTGTTTCAGAAATATAAATTCGAAGTCGGAGCTATCCAAAGGAGAAAAGAATACATCAGGCTCATATCTGCAGGTTTTCTGCACGCAGACTTTATGCATTTGTTTTTCAATATGCTTACGCTTTATTTCTTTGCACCTATTGCGATAATGGGGTTTGGTGTCGGCGGTTTCCTTATCATTTATCTGGCTTCTATTGTTTTAGGGAATTTATTCTGTCTTTATGTCTATAAAAATGTTCCGTTCTATTCTGCAATTGGAGCGAGTGGCGGCGTTTCCGGAGTGTTGTTCGCAGCAGTAGCATTGGCTCCAAAAGAAATTGAAGTCAATTTTCTACCAGGATATCTTTTTGGAGCTTTATATTTTGGCTATTCTGTTTATATGATGCTGAATCCGAGAATGAATGATAACATTGGTCACGCAGCGCATCTTGGAGGCGCATTTTTCGGATTGGTTTATGCTGTAGCCATTTACCCAGAGTTTGCCATACAAAATGCACCTTATCTGGGAATTATGTCTTTGCCACTCATTTACCTGGCCTATCAGATTTTTGTGAACAAAAAAATTGGCTAATATAAAAGCAAAAAGCAACTCGAAATTGAGTTGCTTTTTTTTTAATTTTAATTCTAAATTATGACTTTGCAATTTCAGACTTTCGAGAATTCTTAAACAGAAAATAAGCTCCAATCAAACTCAACAAAATAAACAACCCAAAACTTATCATTGAGAATAGTTTTCCTTTTTCAATCACTGCTGGCTCAAATTTCATTTTGATTTTATGTTTTCCTGCAGGAACATAAAGCGCTCTCAAAAGATAATTTGCTTTGATGTAATCTACTTTATTACCATCTAAATAAACATTCCATCCGTGAGGATAGTAAATCTCTGAAAATACTGCTAATTGTGGCGTTTTAGAAGATGATTCAAATGATAATTCGTTGGGTTGATAAGTTTTCAAATCCAGATAAGCGGTTGAATCTTTAACCAGATTTTTTCCATTGAAATAAGCTTTATCATCCTTCGAAATCACAGCAATATTTTTGGTGTCAACATTCCCGGTTTCGTTCAGTTCCTCGTTAGGATTATCCACGAATTTGATATCAGAAACAAACCACGCATTGCCATTCGCTTCTGGATTTGGTGTAATTTCTGGTTTTTGCTGGTCGCCAACTAAGAAATATTTGGTGTTCAGCATATTCAGGATTCTAACCGTTTTTACTTGGTCGGTTGTCGAGAAATATTTGTTGATAAGGTCATCGTATCTTCTCAGTTTTACTGCGTGATAACCACCGATTGAAGATTTAAAATAAGATGTATTGGTCTCACTGAAAGTCGATAAAATATTATTGAAAATCCTGTAATGTTCTTTGTCTTTTTCAGCAATCGTTTGTAACGCTTTGTTCACTTCCGTCTGTTGTAAAAGACTTTGAACAAAAGAATCATTCCCAGCTTTGCTCATTAGATATTCCGAATTTTCTGTCTGGAATGGCGAATCAGCAAAAGTTTTATCGACGAAATTATCATCGTTCAAATAACGTCTGTTAACGGTCCAAAGATCGAATAAACTAACGAAGCCGATAATCAATAGAACAATATTGACATTCAGTTTTTTCTTTAATCCTAAAAATAATGCACCAGCTGTAATCAAAACATAAACAATCGCTTTGATGGCATCAGCTTGGAACATCAATGCTCTTTCACTCACCAAATAATCTAGTAAAAATGGTGGAAGATAAGTTTTTTCATTAGCCGTATAGAAACCTAAAATTCCTTTTCCAAAAAGCGTTAAAATCAAAGTGATTCCGATAACTGTTCCTGAAACGTAAAGCAAAATTTTCTTTTTGTATTCTTCAGTTAGATTTTCATCAGTAAAGAATTTGTACAATCCGAGAATCGCAATTAGTGGGAATAAAAACTCAACAACTACCAAAATAGAAGATGGCGCACGGAATTTATTATACATTGGAACATAATCAATAAAGAAATCTGTAAGAACAGCGAAATTGCTTCCCCAAGCTAATAAAACAGTCAAAATCGAAGCGCCTAAAATCCAATATCTGTACTTTTTTCCGGCAAAGAAAAAGCCTAAAATAGCCAGGAAACAAACAACAGCACCTTGATAAGCAGGTCCAGATGTACTCGGTTGGTCGCCCCAATAAGTCAAGCTGCCAAAACCTTTCATCATCATTTCGTATTCCTGCTGAGATTTGATGTTTTCCTGAGCCAATTCCTGTACGTGTTCCATCATTTTGTCGGAACCTTCTTCCTGACTTCCGCCACCCATTAATCTCGGAATGAATAAGTTAAGGGTTTCCAGTTTTCCGTAGCTCCACATCGTGATGCTTTCTTTATCCATTCCGGATTTTCCGGCTGTGTGAGAACCTGTGTTCAGAATTTGTTTTCCACGAACGGTTTCTTTTACATATTCGGCATTAGCCATAATTCTTTGGGAATTCATTCCAACACCGATGATTACTGCGAATCCAACAATTCCAGATGAAATCAAAAAATGTTTCCATTCGATTTTTCCTTTGATGGCTCTTATCAATTCGGACAAGAATAAAAATCCTAATCCTAAGAATAAGTAATAAGTCATCTGCGGGTGATTGGCACAAATCTGCAAACCGGCAAAAAGTGCTGTGACAATGAATCCAAGAATATATTTTTTTCTAAAATAAACAAGTATGATTCCGGCTAAAAGTGGTGCGAAATAAGCAATTGTATGAACTTTTCCATTGTGTCCTGCAGCAATAATAATGTAGAAATAGGTGGATAATCCGAAAAAGGTTGCGCCGAGCAACGCATATTTCCAGTTTCTGACAGCTACCATCCCCAAAAAGAAAAATCCGGCAAATAACAGGAATAAATAATTCGCAGGTTTTGGAAGAAATAAAAACAAATCATCTATTTTTTTGATAACATCGCCACGGAATTGTGCTCCAGTTTGGTAGGTCGGCATGCCGCCAAACATTGCATCGCTCCAATAGGTTTCTTTATCATTATTCGCACGGTATTGCAAAAGTTCTTCTGCACCACCTTTGTAAAATACGATGTCGTGCTGCATCAATCGCTTTCCCGAGATAACAGGATTGGCGTAAACTACTGCCAGCAAAATGAAAATGACAAGACTTGCAAGAACGAATATTAGATTTTTGTTGTTTTTGAACATACAATGATTGCTTTAAATTTTCGAATTTCAAATTTAATATTAAAAAACCTTTCAGACTCAAAAATCTGAAAGGTTTTATGTTTATTTTAAATAAGATTTTAACTAAGGTTTTTTCTCTTCTTTTATTTCCTCATAATCTACAGTTTCTGCATCCCACTTTACTTTTTTGTTGGGCATTTTTTTAGAATTGGTTTGCTCGTTCTGCTGCTGATTTCTTGGATTAATATTCGGAAAATTTTTATAAAATGCATTGAAAAATAATCTTTTCAAAATATTCCAAACGAAGAATATAATGATGGTTGCTAATATGAATTCGAAAATGTATTTCATTTCCTTTTAGATTTTTAATTAAAAAATATTATAGCCTAGACTGAGTCCGTAAAATTTACCGCTAGATAAATTAAGGCTAGAGTCAGAAATATATTTGGCTTCTAATAAAAATTTGTTTTTATAGGTGTAACCTAATCCTAATTGATAACCAACAAATACATTAAAATTGGGGTTGTTATAATCAACATAAACATTATTATTAGTAGGGTCAGTTTCTTTTATATGGTCTTTTAAAATAATATTTGAAGTTAAAGCAACACCAAGAGAAATTTTACTATTATCATTGATAAACATATGATGCTTGAATCCCAAAGGAATAAAAATGGATTGGTTTTTTAACTCGATTAATCTTTTATTTACAAAAGTATAATATACTGTGGTTTCAATGTTTTTTTCATTAGAATAACTACGATAAATCAATTCTGCAAAAGCACTCCATTTATTTTTATTAAATGCAAAGATATATTCAAATTCTATTGAAGGACTAATGCTTATTTTTGAACCCAGATCATATTTATTTGAACTATAATTTGCTTCAAAATTGGAAGAAAGAAATCCAATTTTTGGAATGATATTGAATTTTCCTTTTTCTTTTTTGATACTCTCATTATTATCTTTTCCAGTATATTGAGTGAACCAGTTAATCAATGATTTGTCTGTATATTTTACATTTGAAGTACCAATATTTGGATTGATGCTGTCTAATTGTTTTTTATAATCATTGTTGTTTTGAACAAAAGATTGTTCTTTCGTTTCTACAAGAAATTGTTTGTATACCAATTGTTCTACATTTTCGGAATTTGTTTTTTTGATAAAATATTTTACATTAGCATTTTGCGAAAATTTATAAAGTTGAGTTTCTCCGTCCGCTAATAACTTTAAAAAAGAAGTTTTATTTATCCAAACAGGGTTTTTATCCTCATTCAGTGCATTAAGACTTGTTTGTGAATTATCCACTTTGAAAGTAAATCTTCTATAAATAGTATTGTTTACAGAAAATTCTTTAATATTTGAAATATTGGCATTTTTAGTTTCTCCGTCTGCAGACTCTTTGTATTCAATATTACTTGGGTGATTTTTCCAAGCCATATCTTTTATTAAACAGTTAGTTTTGCTTCCATTATTAGTAATAAAATAACCTTCTTTGTATTTAATTTGGGCAATAGTAAATAGTGAAAGACAAAATAATAAAAGGCTTAGAGTTTTTTTCATAGATTAGTTTCGATTAATTTTTATTTATAAGAAGGATTAATAATAATAGATGTTGTAGAGTTTTTGGTCATACTCTGCGACTGTTTTCCGTCTGACAAAGTTTCTTTCTGATTCGTTTTTACAGAAAGATTTTGATTCAAAAGCCAACCTGTGTTTTCATCAATGATGATTTTTCCACTTTCAGAACCGCCCATACTCATTGTATGAGTCATTCCGTCTTTGGATTGCTTATCGGATTTTGACGGAATTGTACCTTTTACATCAATTTCCGCTTTTCCATCTTCAACTTTTACCAAAGTGAAAGTCAAAGTTTGTTTCAATTTTCCGCTCGGGTCAATATCCTCAGAAGTGGTCCATTTTTCACCGATTTTTGCACCTTTTGCAGGAAAAAGCTTTAGGTTTTTACTCAGTTGTTCTTTCATCATCGCCTCATTAAAACCGGCTTTGAAGTTTTCAATTAGTGCGTCCTGCTGTTTTTTATCTTTGATTGTTCCCGCAACAGCTTTTCTCAGATTATTGTATACGGACTCAAATCCTGTCACAGATCTAATGTTTCCGTAAGCATCCATTTTTACGTTCAGCTTATTTCCTGCCAGACCTTTGCTCACCAGATAATTCATTTTAAGGCCTTCTTCTTTTGGAGCCGCTTGATTCGTGTCGATCACCACTGTTTTCCCATTAGCCGAACTGGACATTCTTTTCCCAATCAGGTTAAGGGTAAGGTCGTATAGATTATCCTTAAAGTCATTCACGGTTACAGACATTTCATCTGTCGTTTCATTGGTTCCGTTCATCGTTTTTCCGTCCGGTGATGTAAAAGACTGGATTTCTCTTTGGTAAGAAACCAATGGATAAGTCGTGCCTTTTTCCAAGATGAATTTTTGTTTATAAATGCCACTGCTATCGGCAATCGCTTTCGGTTTTGCAGCTTCTTCTGGTGAAACTTCTACCGTCACCGTTTCAGTTTTTCCTGTTTTAGGATCTACTCTTGTTATGGTTTTCGTCTCCTTTTTACAGGCAGTTAGTGTTATTGCGATAAGCGCAAGCGCCGTTAATTTTTTCATAATCGATATTTAATAATAAATGATATTGGATGAATGGTAGTTGATAAGTAATTTCTATAAACTAAAAACTATCCACCAACAACTGTTTTCTGTCTCACAGCTTCATAAAGAATAGCACCACACGCTACAGAGACGTTCAGAGACTGTGTTTTACCTTCTATCGGAAGTTTAATTTTTTCATCTGCGTGATGAAGTACTTCTTTAGAAATTCCGGTTTCTTCATTTCCCATTACGATGGCGCAAGGTTCTTTGAAGTCGACATCATATATCAATTTTTGCGCCTTTTCTGTCGCCGCAAAAACGGAAACACCGCTTTGTTGCAGAAAATCAACAGTATGAGCCAGATTTTTTTCTTTGCAGATTTTGATGTTGTAAATTGCTCCTGCCGACGTTTTAATAGCATCAGAATTAATCGGTGCAGCTCCTTTTTCCGGAATTACAACGGCGTGAACTCCCACACATTCGGCAGTTCTGCAGATTGCACCGAAGTTTCTCACATCGGTCAAACGGTCAAGAACCAGGATAAAAGGCGTTTTTCCTTCCTCGAAAAGTTGCGGTAAAACATCTTCGATTTTGTGAAAAGGAACATCTGAAATAAAGGCAACCACACCTTGGTGATTTTTCCTGGTAAAACGGTTCAGTTTCTCTACAGGAACGTAGTTTGGGCGAATGTTATGTTTTGATAAAAGTTGTTTGAGTTCTATATAGATTTCGCCTTGCAAAGCATTTTGAACAAAAATTTTGTCAATAGTTTTTCCTGCTTCAATAGCTTCCAATACAGGCCTTAACCCGAAAATAAAATCGTCTTTTTTCTCTTGATTCATTAATGAGATTTTGTTTTGCAAAAGTAAGGTTTTTGATTTTAGTTTTATCTTAAGAAAATTGTAAAGTTGTAGTTTGAACTTATTATGGCAATGAAATTATGAAAACCACATAGTCATATAGGAAAAATTAGATTTTCTTAAAGTCAAAATAGAAATTATATTATATCATAATCAATTTTATAAAATCTATGTGACTATGTGGTTTAGTTCTTATTCCAAAACAAAAACCAAAAATTCATCATTCTCCGTTTTGAATCTTAAATCGCCGGTTTTTCGGAGGTCTTCAAAAAGTGGAGTTGGGAAGGTACTGTCAAACTGCTTGGTTTTAAATAGTTTACCTTTCAGTTTTAAGGGAATTTTTTTGATAAGTTTATCTGTAGTAAGAGGGATTTTGAATTTCCTTTTTTCAGGATCTTTGGAATCGACGTAGAAACAATAATTTATCAATTCCGCTTTGTCCACGAATTTTTTGTAGTCTGATGTTTTGATGAAATTGGGTAAATTGGAGTCCTCCCAAGTCAGATAAAACACTTCAATTTCTTGAGGTTTGCCGATTGGCTTATAATACTTGAATCGTTCATTCTCTGTTTTTGAAAATGATAACAACCCTAAAATTACAATCGGAAAAAGAAATCGAAGATTAAAAGAAATCATTTATAATTCATCATTTATAAACTGCTGAGTCCTTCTCCAATCAAAGCTCTTTTCTGAGCCAAAATGTAACCGTAATGAATACTCTCGTGCATATTATTAAAAACAATCGCATCCTGAATATTTTTCAAATCAATCCCAAAACTTGTGGAATAAGGTGTGTAATCTGAGAAAAAATCATTGTCAAAATCCTTCATCAAAATTTTTGAAGTTTCAATTAATAGATAAGCTAAATCTTCCATTTCAGACTGTTTCACATCTACGTTAGCAAATGTTCCCTTTTTATAAGTTTCTACCCAATATTTGTCAATTCGGAACTGGTTTCCGCTGAGATAATAACAAAGCAATTGTTGCTGGGCAATACAATGCGCAATGTTCCAATAGATATTATTGTTGAATCCGTCAGGAATCGTGAGAAGGTCTTTTTCTGAAGTGTTTTGTAATAGGTCAAGCAGGTTTTTTCTGACTTGTCTATGATTGGCAAAATGATAATTCATTTAATTTTATTGAAATTTTTATTTTGTTTCACTCAGTTTTTCTGGATTTTGCCTTGTGTCAAAAACATTGGCAATCACAATTTTTTGAGTTTCCAAATTGATGTAGTAAATTATTTTATAATTGCTCGAAACCAAATACCAAAATTCTTGTTTTCTATCTTTCAAAAGCTCTTCGGTTTGTCCTATTTTTGGATTTTTGTCAATGTCAATTGTTTTATCAACAATATCAGTCACGATTTTCTTTGCAATTTTGACACCAGCTTTAAATTTGTAATATTGGAAAATATCTATCAATTGGTCTTCTGCAAGTTGTGACCAAAAAATCTTTAACTCCATTTCTGGATTTTGTCTTTTAGGTAATTTACAGAAACTAAATTACTGTTTTTTTCATCTTCCAAAGCTTGGTCAATTTCTTGGTAAAACTGTTGTAAAGATTTTGGTTTTAAATTTTGTTCAAAAAAATCGGATTTACTTTTATGAAGGAATTTTTCCAAAGCACCAATGATATTTTCATTGTCTATTCTCAGAAATTCTTGAACCAAAGATAATTTTCGTGCTTCTAAATTCATATTATTCAAATTTATATCAAATTTAAACTAATTCTTTATAAACGACAAATGTTCCAAATTTATTAACAAAAACTAAAGCAGTTTGCTTAAGACTTCCGACTTATAACCTCCAACATCAATCCTTTTAACAAATATTTAACGCAAGATTAGCAGTTATTGTGTTTGCTGATGCTAGTTTTTATTAGAAATTTGAAAAATTATTAAGATTAACTATGTCAGAATTGAATCAAGCAGAAGATATCAGACAACTTACCGAGAAAGTAAAAGAACAGAATTACTTTTTTAATATCCTAAAACAAGAAATTAACCGCGCTATTATCGGGCAGGAATATATGATTGACCGTCTTTTGATAGGACTTCTGGGAAATGGTCACGTTCTTTTGGAAGGTGTTCCCGGTTTGGCAAAAACGCTCGCAATCAAAACCTTGGCAGAAGCGGTTCACGGAAAGTTTTCAAGAATCCAGTTTACGCCGGATCTGTTGCCTGCAGATGTTGTGGGAACGATGATTTATAATGTCAAAGACAACGATTTTTCCATCAAGAAAGGTCCCGTTTTCGCTAATTTTGTTTTAGCGGATGAAATTAACAGAGCTCCAGCCAAAGTTCAGTCTGCACTTTTGGAAGTTATGCAGGAAAAACAAGTGACAATAGGAGACGAGACAATGCCTTTGCCAAAACCTTTCTTAGTTTTAGCGACACAAAACCCAATCGACCAAGAAGGAACTTATCTTCTACCGGAAGCGCAAACGGATCGTTTTATGCTTAAGTGTAAAATCGATTATCCGGAATTTGAAGATGAGAGAAAAGTGATGCGGATGATTTCTACGCAGGATATTCCGCAAATCCGCCAGGTTATTAGTTTAGATCAGATTGTGGAAGCAAAGAAAATCATCAATCAAATTTATCTGGATGAGAAAATCGAGAAATATATTCTGGATATGGTTTTCGCAACCCGTTACCCTGAAAAGTATGGATTGTCTGATATAAAAAATTACATCAGTTTTGGAGCGTCGCCTAGAGCAAGTATCAACTTGGCAATTGCGTCCAGAGCTTATGCTTTTATCAAAGGAAGAGCATTTGTGATTCCGGAAGATGTGAAAGAAATTGCAAAAGATGTTTTGAGACACAGAATCGGATTGAGCTTTGAAGCTGAGGCTGAGGAAGTTTCACAGGACGATATAGTCAATAAAATTTTAGGGAAAATACAAGCGCCCTAAACTGGTTGTTAGTTGATGGTTGTCAGCTGTCGGAAAACTTCGATGTCTGAAAATAATCAACACACAACCGACAATTATCAATTAATTTATGCAGATAAAAGACATTGTCAAAAAAGTAAAGCAAATAGAAATCCGAACTCGAAAGAAAACGGAAGCATCGCTTATGGGACAATATCACAGCGCTTTCAAAGGTCAGGGAATGACGTTTTCAGAAGTTCGCCAATATCAGTTCGGAGATGATACACGTCGAATCGACTGGAACAAGACGGCACGTTTCCGAGAACCATTCGTAAAAGTAATGGAGGAAGAACGGGAGCTGACAATGATGTTGGTTGTTGACGTTTCCGCATCAATGGATTATGGAACCAAAAATCAATTGAAAAGAGAGTATGTTGCAGAAATTTGCGCTTCTCTAGGATTTTCGGCAGCTGGAAATAATGATAAAGTGGGATTAATTTTGTACGCAGACAAAGTTCTGAAAGTTGTTCCGCCACAAAAAGGAAGAAAACATGTTCTGTCGATTGTCAGTAATATTTTGTCAGCGGATTATGTTCCTGCCGAATCGGATCTTGATTCGGCATTCAATTATATGATGAGTGTTTTCAAAAGGAAATCTTTCGTTTTTGTTTTTTCTGATTTTGAAGATGACTTTGACCAAAAAATTCTGAATGTCACTGCAAGAAAACATCAGGTTTTGGGACTTCGGGTTTTTGATGAAAAAGATATGGAGATTCCGGATGTTGGTTATGCATTATTTCGTGATGCTGAAACCGGAAAACAAGTCTGGGCAAATACTTCCAGCGCAAGATGGCGTTATGAATTTGCAGAACAACAAAAACAGAAAATGCGACATATTAAGGAGGAGTTCGAGAACTCTTCCGCCCATTTTTTAGATATTAACACCTCTGAAGATTACAGCAAGTTGCTTTATCAATATTTTAGAAAGTAAGAAGTAAAAAGTGATTTTACTATAAACCAACACTGTCAATTATATAAATGTCTTATAGATTTTTCAAAATATTTTTTTCGTTTTTTATATTCTTTTTTTCATTAGGATTTTCACAAACCTTGTCTTCTAATTTAGACAAAACGACTCTGGCATTGGGAGAAGTGGCGGTTTTCAAAATTCAGATTTTGGATTTGGATGGGAAGGATGTGCAGATTGCGCCAAGAAATGAATTATTGCCTTTTCACTTCGAAATGGTTAATGACAGTATTGCCAAGGAAAAAGATATCTATCTACGCTCGGTAAAGTTCGCTGTTTTTGAAGAAGGAAAATTTACAATTCCGGAATTGGAAGTGAAGGTAGGAGGAAAAATAATGAAGACGATTCCGTACGAAGTTGAGGTCATCAATACCGCAAAAAAAGGTGATCAGATCAATGATATTATGAAGAACAAAGAAGTGGAACTGAATGTCCAGGATTACTGGGATCTTTACAAATTTTATGTTCTTTTAGCTTTGATTATTATTGCGATTATTGTTCTGATAATTGGGATTATAAAGTATGGCAGAAAACGAAAATCCACTCCCATTGTTACCACCAATCAAACATTGAAAGATCTGGAAAGGCTGAGAAAGAAAAATTATATCGAAAACGAAAATTTCCGCTCTTTCTATATTGAGTTGATTGATATTATGAGAACTTTCATCGTAAAACAATACCAGATTCCTGCCGATGTCTTGCTTACGGATGATCTGATAGAGTATATGAAAAATAACAATGCAATCTCTCAGCAGAATGAAAAGGTTGTAGAAGACATATTTTTGCGTGCAGACTTGGTAAAATTTGCAAAAACAATTCCCACAAAGGAACTGATGTCAAAAGATTTTACAGCAATCCGGGATTTTGTAAAACGATCTACAAAAGATATAGAAGCAGAAAATCTTCGTAATGCCTCTCAGTCGGAGCTTTCGGATAAAGACCAATTGAAAATACGAAAACTAAAATAAGAAAAGTTTAATAAAATCATTTATCAATCATCATTAATCATTTATAATTAATCCGTGAATTTCGAGTTTTACAGTCCGTGGTTTTTACTGCTTTTTATTTTGTTCATTCCTTTATTAATATTGGATTCGGGCAAGAAAAAAAGTAGAGGAATTGCTGTGCCTTCTGTGACTAATATGCGCCCAAGCGGAAATATTTCCTTGGTGATGAAGTTTTTGAAAATCTCCAAATATTTCATTCTCACAGCATTAATTATCGCTTTGGCAAGGCCGAGAACATACACGATTTCGCAAGATAGAGATGAGTCGAAAGGGATTGATATTATGCTTTCCGTAGATGTTTCACTCAGTATGTTGGCAAAAGATCTGGATCCTGACAGACTGGAAGCACTCAAAAAAATTGCTATTGATTTTGTTAATAAAAGAGAAAATGACAGGATTGGACTGGTAGCTTATTCCGGAGAAGCTTATACCAAAGTACCCTTGACAACCGACCATCAAGTGGTGATTGATGAATTAAATCAATTAAATCCTCTGGAATTGCAACCTGGAACAGCTATTGGCGAAGGTCTTTCTGTAGCGGTCAACCACTTGAAAAAAAGCAAAGCCAAAAGTAAAATAATCATCCTCATGACGGATGGTGTCAATACAATTCTCAATGCAATGCCACCACAGATCGCTGCGGAACTGGCAAAAAATAATAACATCAAAGTTTATACAGTAGGGATTGGTAGTAATGGTTTTGCTGCTTTTCCAACCGGAACTAATATTTTTGGTGATATAGTTTTTACAGAACAAAAAACTGAAATTGATGAAAATACGTTGATTGATATTGCTCAATTAACTGGAGGAAAATATTTTCGTGCAACTTCCAACAGCAGTTTGCAAAATGTGTATGATGAAATCAATCAACTGGAGAAATCTGATGTCAAATCTTCAAAATTGTATAACTATGAAGAGTATTTCAGAATATTTCTTTGGATTGCTTTAGGATTTCTGATTTTCGATGCATTGCTGAGGTGGGTAATTTTTAAAATTTTGAATTAAACTGATGAATTGGTATTTAGGAAATTACTGGTATCTGTTGTTGCTTCTGTTGTTGCCTGTCATTGGTTACTTCATCATTCATTATATTCGTTGGAAAAACCGCAAAAGAAACCTTTTCGCAGAAAATAGATTCCAAGATGTGTTGTTCGAGAAAACATCTGGCTTTGCAAAGCTATTTCCAGTTTTATATTTACTAGGATTTCTATTTCTGATATTTTCGATTATTGACCTTTTGGGCGGGAAAGAAGAAATTAGTGTACAACAAAATGTAAGCAGCACAATTTTCGTTCTGGATGTTTCCAACTCGATGAATGCACAAGACATCCAGCCAAGCAGATTAGACGAAGCAAAAAATATCATTATTAATTCGCTGCAGAAGATGTCTAACGATAGAGTAGGAATTATCGTTTTTGCTGGAGATGCTTATTCGGTAATGCCTTTGTCCAGTGATTATTCAGCCGCAGAAACCTATCTGCAGGGTATTGAAACCAGTGTGATTCAAAATCAGGGAACCGATTTTCTGAAACCGATACAAATCGCTGCTCAGAAATTCAAAAATATAACAAAAGGGTCTCGAAATATCGTCTTAATAAGTGATGGTGAGGATAACGAAGGCCACGAAGACGAAGCGATTAATCTGGCGAAAAAACAAGGAATAAGAGTAACAGCAGTTGGAGTAGGAACAGAGGAAGGGGCTCCCATTCCGGAATATTACTTTGGGCAATTAATGGGTTACAAATCCGATATGTATGGCGAAACTGTGGTTTCGAAATTGCAGACCAAGGCATTACGAAATATATCATCTTCAACGGGCGGAAACTATCTGGATGGGAATAATTTGGAAAGTACTGTCAATAATCTGATGGATGAACTTCGTAAGAACACTGGCTCTAGTTCTACAACCATCAGTTCTCAATCTGCGGTTCATTATTACCAATACTTTTTGGCGGTTTCCGTTTTATTTTTCTTTTTGATTTTCCTTTTCAATCCGAAGCGGGATTTTAATTTGTAGAAAATTATTTAGGCTAAATCAGCATTTCGCTCATCATATGTTTGCAGATGACTTTAAAATTTGTGTTTTTAAGCGGCTCAAATTGTAAAAATGAACAAATTTCGAAAAAATAAAATTATCAAAATTTCGAGTTCAAAAACTGGTATTTTTCGTCTTTATATTCTGCAAAAATATGATGGAAACCATTACTAATAATAATTTGTTCAGCGCCGATTAAACTATTATATCTTGCAATTTGCTCAAAGTGAATTGGCTTCAAAGGAACATTCGGAGCTTTACATTCTACGAGGATTTTTGGTTTCGTTTTTTCTGTAACTAGAAGGTCAATTCGTTTTGTAGTTCCGTTTAGTTCGAGTTTTTGTTCTAGGATTAATGAGGATAAATTTTTCTTTTTCACAAACCGAAAATAATGCAACCAATGCTGTCTTACCCATTCTTCCGGCGTGAGTACAAGCCAGCTTTTCCGAACCAAATCATAGATAAAAAATGTATCTTTGTCTTGTTTGATTTGAAAATCGAACGTGTGATCAAAATTTAGCTTCGGAACTTGCATATTTTAAGATGAAAGAAATAGATATTATCCTCAAAAATATTAAAAATAAAGAACTCTTACCGGTTTATTTTTTTCAGGGCGACGAGGCGTTTTATATCGATTTGGCTGTCAAGCATTTTGAGCAGGATGTTTTGGAAGAAGATGAGAAAGCCTTCAACCAAACGGTTGCATATGGCCGAGATACTAATTACCTGGAAGTGCTTTCTTTGGCGAGACAATATCCGATGATGGGCGACAAACAGCTTATCATTGTGAAAGAAGCGCAGGATATGAAACTGAATGAAGAAGAATCCAAAGCTTTAGAAGCTTATTTAGAAAATCCTGTTCCCTCTACAATTCTGGTAATTGCTCACAAACACAAAAAGTTAGATGCCAGAAAAAAAGTAGCGAAAACTTTGGCTAAATCAGGAATGCTTTTCACGAGTGAAAAGATGAAAGATTATCAACTTCCAACTTGGATTCAAGGGGAAATGACTGTGATGGGAATCAAATCTGCGCCTAACATCAGTCATCTCTTGGCAGAATATCTCGGGAATGACCTTTCCAGAATTGCAAACGAACTGAACAAATTGAAAATCGTTCTAAAAGACGGTGCTGTTCTGGACGGAAAAATTATTGAGGAACATATCGGAATCAGTAAAGATTTCAACATTTTTGAATTACAGAATGCCTTGGCGACTAAAGATATGGCAAAAGCTTTCAGCATCGCCTATTATATGGGAAAGAACAAGAAAGCCAATCCAATCCAGATGGCATTTGGGGCACTTTACAATTTCTTTTCCAATATCATTATTTATCATACTTTATCCGGTCAATCACCACAAAATATTGCATCAACAATGGGAGTGGCTCCATTTGCAATTAAAAATTATGCAGAGGCCGCAAGATTCTATCCACTGAAACACGCAACTAGAGTTATTTCTGTTCTTCGTGAGATGGATTTGAAATCCAAAGGTCTTGGCGTAAGACAAATGGAAGATGAAGAAATCTACAAAGAGCTGGTTTACAAAATCATAAAAATTGATGAACTGAAAGTGTCCGTTTAAAAATTCCCTTTCATGATAACTTAGATTATCTCATACCAGAAATTTATCAACTATCAAATATCATTCATCAATCATATATTCAACATTGACATTTTAGATAGGTTCTGAATAATTAATTCCCGAAATTTGTAATCGATTTTTCAAACAAAGAATTATATTTGAAAATTCCAATTCGAAAGGAAATGGAATTTATTCCTTAAAAATAAAATAATTTAATAATAGAAATGGAGAACAATATCTTAGAGTGTGTCATTGTAGGTTCCGGACCAGCTGGTTTTACAGCGGCAATTTACGCAGCAAGAGCAAGTCTTAAACCTGAACTATTCACAGGATTGGAACCTGGAGGACAATTAACAACAACAACGGAAGTAGAAAATTTCCCTGGCTATCCGGATGGAATTACCGGACCAGAAATGATGCTTCACCTTCAGAAACAAGCGGAACGTTTCGAGACTAAAGTTCATTATGAAATGATTTCCAAAGTGGAATTTGCTAAAGAAAGAGGTGGGATTCATAAACTGAGCACAGGTTCTCGTGAGATTTTGGCAAAAAGTGTGATTATCTCTACAGGTGCGACTGCAAAATATCTGGGCTTAGCTGATGAGAAAAAATACGCTGGCGGAGGAGTTTCTGCGTGTGCAACTTGTGATGGATTTTTCTACAGAGGGAAAGATGTAATTGTTGTTGGAGCTGGAGATACAGCGGCAGAAGAAGCAACTTATCTTTCTAAGATTTGTAATAAAGTGACATTGTTGGTAAGAAAAGACCATTTCCGTGCTTCAAAAGTAATGGTTGACAGAGTTTTGAGTACACCAAATATCGAAGTGAAATACAATCACGAGTTAATAGGAATCGAAGGAGAAAACTTCTTGGTAGAAAGAGCTAAAGTGGTAAATAATTTGACTGACGAGGTTTCTACAATAGATGTTCACGGGATTTTTATTGCAATTGGTCACAAACCAAACACGGAAATCTTCAAAGGACAAATCGACCTAGACGAAAACGAATATATCATCACGGAAGGTAAGTCCTCAAGAACCAATCTTCCTGGAGTTTTCGCAGCAGGAGATGTGCAGGACCACCATTACAGACAAGCAATTACAGCTGCGGGAAGTGGTTGTATGGCGGCAATGGATGCGGAGAAATATCTTGGTGAATTAGCCGGAGAAAATCATACTTGGGTTGAGCAATAATTGAAAATTCAATATTATAAAATCAAAACCGCTTTAGAATTTCTAAAGCGGTTTTTTAATAAAGAACTATTACAAAAAATTGATTTATGGTGCAGTGTTTTTAGAGGAATAATTACTTGTCGCTAAAGGCCAATTTTGCATTAGTATTAGGTCTACTTACAGTTCTTTTCTCGTCTTTATTATGGATTTTGTAGTACAAAAATGCGATGAAGGTTGGTTTATGATAGATTTTATAATATCGATATTCTGTCTGGAAATGTCTGATATTAATTTTATAAAAGTCATAACCAATGACAACCAAAAGACAAACGCTGATGACATAAAACACACGGAATTCCAAACTGTAATAGGTTAATCCAGAGAAGATTGCTCCTAAAACGTAAGCGGCCATAATACTAGTCAATAGTTTTGCTCTTGCAATTAATTCAGGGTTTTTTCTGAATTTTTTCTGAGTAAACATCGATGCCAAAATTCCCAAATCTGTCGTGGTTCCCGTAAGGTGCGTTGTTTTTACAGAGAAGTTTGAGATACTCGCTGTTAAACCGTTTTGTAAACCTGTTGCGAATAACATTAATGCTACCAAAGCTTCGGTTTCTCCTAATGTTTTTTCGTAGTAAAATTGTCCATAGATTCCCACTGTCAAAAGACAGAGTATTTCTAATATAATTGGAAAAGCGTGGGCAAAATATTTGCTTTTTTTGTTGAAGTTGATGACACTTAGATTCGCTACAAATCCTCCAAAGAAGAACAAGAAAATCCATCCTGCAACCACAGCAACCTGTGCCCAGTTTCCTTGACTTATTTCTGCTGCGAAAATCGCATAATGTCCTGTTACGTTGGATGTAAAAGACAAGAATATCAATAGAGATGCTATATTTATAGTCCCTGCAGTGAATGCAGTCAGCGTCCCCAGTCTAATGTTGTCTCCCAACGTTCTGCTGTTACTATAATTTCTTAACATTGTGATTTAATTTAATGATTGAATAATAAAATTTCCCGAGAATCAGATTCTAAGAGAAAACTTCGGCAAGTCTGCCTTTTTCATGAACAAATTCCGGAGCTTGGGTAATGATTTCCACAGCTTCCAAATGCTTACATTTTTTGACATACGGCGTGATATCAAATTGACCTTTGCTTATATTATTACTTTTTGAAGAGGAGTAGTAAGCTTCTGCAATCTTTGTAGCTTCCACATAATTGTTAAAAGTTCTTTGGAAACTTCCAGTGAAAATGTCACAAGTGATTTTGTTGATCAGATTCGGATACTTGTTATTGATAATGCTGTAAGCATCGCAAAATTCCTGAGATCTTATTTTTCCAAAAATTGTACTCTTGGTCGTGAACAAAAGATCTCTGATAGAATCGCCCATATCGTATCCCGAAACGAAAAGGATGTTGTATTGATTTTCATCGTTTTGATCATTTTTGTTTTTTAAAACTTTTTTTAGAATATCCAAAGATTCTAAAGAAAAATCTGTAGCAATTAAAATGGTTTTGATCATAATATTTTGATTTAATTGGTTTTGTTACTTTTTGATGATACAAAACTATTATGACCAAATTAGAATGCTTTTGGAACGAAATTAAAATGTAATTAAAGAGATTAAAATGAGATTAGAATTTCAATTAAGAAATTAATTTTAGAACGAAATCTAAGTTCAAATGTGTAGATGAAAATATTTTGGGCAGCTTTTCCGCCCTCCGTTCCCGCTATTTTTCCCCAAGCTAAATCCAAGCTAAATCCAAGCTAAAAAATGAGCTCCGCTCAGGTCGGGCTGCGAGCGATTCAACGTTTTATTCAGTCGGAACATAAATAGGAAAACGAATCTGGACCGTAGTTCCAACATTTTCTTTAGAGTTCACAATCAATTCGCCATTATGGATCCTGATAATGTTTCTCGCTAAAGGTAAACCAATTCCGTAACCTTCGTAGTTTTTCGTATTTGACGCACGGAAAAACGGATCGTAGATTTTATCCATTTCAGAATCAGGAATCCCGATTCCACTGTCCTTAATAATAATATAAACGTGATCATCGGTCGCACCAAGAGAAACTTTAACTTGTTGGAAATTAGAATATTTGCAACCATTGTTGATGATGTTTGCCATTGCAAGGTGCAGGAGCTGTTCGTTACCTTGAACTTTCAGTTTTTTAGGATTATCCGGTAACATGCTGATATCCATAAAAACATTATTTTTAGCATTGATTCTCGTAGCCGTTTCGATAACATCCCAAAGCAACTGATCCATTCTCACTTTATCCATTTTCTGAATTTTCCCATCAAATCCAGTTTGGGCAATCATTAGCAAAGCCTTGATTTTTTTATCTAATTTTTCAGCTTCATTCAGAATTATCTGAAGCGTTTCCTGGTAATGTTCTTTTGATCTTGGGATAGATAACGCCACGTCCGCTTCACCCATAATCGAAGTGAGAGGTGTTCTCAGTTCGTGCGAAACATTTCCGATCAAGTGATTTTGGGTTTCAAAAGATGTTTCAATCCTGTTCAACATATCGTTGAAAGTATCTACCAGTTCATTCAATTCTTTATTTCCCGGCTGAGATTCCAACCTAAGATGCAGATTCTCTGAACTGATTTCTTTTACTTTTCCTGTGATTTTAAGAATTGGGCGGAACAGCGTCTTGGATAAATAAAAAGAAAAAATCATCGAAAAGAACAAAGCCAAGATCATACAAGTCATCAAAGTTCTCTTCAGATAGCCCAAATAATGAACTACATAATGATTTTGTGCCGAAGCTATTGCAATGTATGTTTTATTATTGGAAGTAAAAGATTGTCCTATATAATAGAATTCTTTGTCATTATAATTGGATTCTCCTTTTTTTACAATGCTTTTGAAAAAACTATCTGGAATATGAATTTGATTAGAAATATGACTGTAATTAGAATCCTTCGGAACCTCAAAAACATAATCTTTTTCCATCGGAAGTTCTTCGTCATTCAAGCTATTCAGAATATGATTTTCTGGAATATCAAGATGTTCTTTGCTTTTCTCGATTTGGACAATTGTTGTTGCTCGGATTTTCAGTAATTCGTAAAAACGCTGATGTGAAAAATTAACAATAGAAAAATATACCAATCCACTGAACAGTAGAATGACAACTGTAAAAACCAGCATCAAAAGAAGCATTGTTTTTGTTTGATTGGTAGGATTTCCTTTCAGCACTGTTTATGATTTTTTTAGAACGTAACCCATTCCTATTACAGTGTGAATCAGTTTATCATCATCCTGAGTGTCTAGTTTTTTTCTGAGATAATTAACGTAAACGTCCACAACATTGGTTCCTAATTCGTAGTTCACGCCCCAAACTGCTTCCAATATTTCGGCTCTGGAAATCACTTTTTCAGGATTATTCAGAAAATAGAGTAGAAGCTTGTATTCTGTTGAGGTAAGTGAAATTTCTGCTCCCGAGCGGGTTACTTTTTTGGTATAATCATTAACTGTTAAATCAGAGAATTGATAAGTATTTTCATCATCAATTTCGTTGGATTCAGATCCGTTATGATGTCCGCTTCTTCTAAGAAGAGATTTGATTCTTGCAACCAATTCTATGAATTTGAAAGGCTTCACAAGATAATCGTCGCCACCACTTTCTAGCCCGAGGACTATATTCTCAGAAGAATCTAAAGCGGTTAAAAATAGAATAGGTACGGTTTTATTTTGCTTCCTGATTTCTTTACAAACTTCTAGACCATTGATGTCCGGCAACATTATATCAAGAATAATTAAATCGAAATCATTGTCATCGACCAATTTAATCCCTGTTGTGCCGTCCAAAGCTACGGTAATCTCATAATCCAATTCCTGCAATCCTTTTTTGATAAAGGAAACAACGCTGGATTCGTCTTCTATCAGAATAATTTTTTTCATAACTAATTCTACAAAAATATAAAATTAGTTTGCTAAAACTGCTGATAGAGGTAACGATTCGGGAAACTCAGCTTTTCACTCTTCCGGTTGCCATTTATAGTGATATGGATGATGTTCATCTGATCATCAAAAATATTATAAAGAAAGCTTACTGCTGTTTCTATTTTCTTTGGATTGGCGACTGGTTCGGACTCCAGAAAAAGATCGACACTTTCTTTATCTTCCTCAAAACCAATAAAATTTACTTTTGTTAATTGATTATTGACTTTCAGTTTAAGATATTCTGAGGCATAACTTTTAAGAATCTGCTGCATTTCTTTTTCGGATTTTTTGTCCATAAAGTGGAGGTTTTTACCATATTTTTTATTGACAGCGTTTTCTAAATCATCCATAAAAAATCTGCCTGTGATCTCGAAAGTTGAAGATTTCTTGTTATAATTAAATTCCATAGATCCAACGTGATAAGGATGAAATCTGAAAGAGAGTAAGGATAAAATCAACGAAAACAGAACTAAGACCGACGCAAATCTCTTCATCTAAAAATATTTTGAGCTCGAAATTAATCATTATTTTCGTAAACCTTTTTTAATAATAACAAAATGCAGGATTTTATTTTTTATCTGAAGCTGGGCTGGGAACATATTATTTCATTGGATGCCCTAGATCATCAGTTGTTTATTTTGGCGCTGATTGCCGTTTATGCTTACAACGATTTCAAAAAAATCCTGATTCTGGTAACGGCTTTTACAATAGGACATTCTATCACATTGGCGCTTAGTTCGCTCGATATTCTTAGAGTTCCCAGCAAGTGGGTCGAGTTTCTGATTCCGCTTACAATCGTAATTACTGCTTTGGATAATATTCTGATGAAAGGCAAGCAGAATAATCTGATGAAGGTTAATTATTACTTGGCGCTGATTTTTGGTCTAATCCACGGAATGGGTTTTGCCAATACAGCTAGAATGATGATTGCAAAAGAGCAGAGTCTGTTTGTTCCTTTGCTTGGTTTTAACATTGGTCTGGAACTCGGTCAGATCGTTTTGGTTATTGTGATTTTAGTTATTCTTTTCTTTTTGTTGAAACTGTTTAAAGTAAATAGAAAAGATTGGATCCTTTTCATTTCTTCTGCTGTTTTTGCACTTTCTCTGAAGATGACTTTAGAAAGATGGCCATTCTGATGTGCATTTTCCCTAATTTTTCATAACAATTTCTTACATTTGGTTAATAGTAAATAAATATTAATAAATTTTCTGATAGAATGAACGCAAAGGTTTTTGGACTTTTATTCTGCTCGGCAATACTTTCTGCACAGAACATCCAGAATAATCCGGGAAGTAACCACGGAAATAAATTTGAACAACTTGGAACCATACTTCCTACTCCCAATGTTTACAGGACTGCTTCCGGATCACCAGGACAATCTTACTGGCAGCAGCGCGCAGATTATGACATAGAAGCTTATCTGGATGAAGATAAAAGAAATCTGAGAGGTTCTGAAACTATCACTTACTACAATAATTCTCCGGATGATTTAGACTATATCTGGCTACAGCTGGATGAAAACCAGCAATCTTCTGTGAAAAACGCAGATTATCCTTTTTCGTCCACACTAGGGAAATTTTCTGTTGTTGAAAAGCTGAGACCGTCTGAAGTGCCTGTGAAAGATAACGGATATGGCGTAAATCTGGAAAAAGTAACGGATGCATCAGGCAATGCTTTGAGTTATGTGGTAAATAAAACGATGATGCGCATCGATCTTCCTAAAGCTTTAAAAAAAGGAGATAAGCTCGTATTCAAGATCAGTTGGAATTATAATATCCCAAATCGTTTAGAAAAAGGAGGAAGAGGCGGTTACGAAAATTTTCCGGAAGATGGTAATGATCTATATACTATAACACAGTGGTTTCCAAGGATGTGTGTGTACAGTGATTTCCAAGGCTGGCAAAATCATCAGTTTACAGGAAGAGGCGAGTTTGCTTTGGTATTCGGAAATTACAAAGTGAAGATCAATGTTCCAGCGGATCACATAGTTGGCGGCACAGGTGAGTGTAAAAACTACAGTCAGGTGCTTACATCAGATCAGCTTTCGAGATATAGAAAAGCAGAATCTTCTAATGAACCTGTAGAAATTGTTACTCTAGACGAAGCAAAAAATGCAGAAAAAAAGCGGTCAAAAGAAAGAAAAACCTGGATTTTCGAGGCAAACGATGTTAGGGATTTTGCCTGGACATCTTCCAGAAAATTCGTGTGGGACGGGATGCGTGTTACTATTCCAGAAAATAACAATAAGGTAATGGCAATGAGTTTCTATGGCAAAGAAGCTTACGGACTTTACAGAAAATTTTCTACAAAAGCCGTGGCGCATACCATCAAAACTTATTCAGAATTTACAATTCCTTATCCGTATCCGGTAGCTCAATCTGTAGAAGCAGCGAATGGAATGGAGTATCCGATGATCTGTTTTAACTACGGTAGAACGGAGAAAGACGGAACATATTCTGAAGCAACTAAAAACGGAATGCTCGGTGTGATTATTCACGAAGTAGGACACAATTTCTTCCCAATGATTATCAATTCTGATGAGAGGCAATGGAGCTGGATGGATGAGGGGCTGAACACATTTGTAGAATATCTTACCGAAGAAAAATGGGACAATAAATTTCCTTCAAAAAGAGGACCCGCTTGGACAATTGTCGATTACATGAAACTTCCAAAAGATGAGTTGGAACCTATAATGTCCAATTCTGAAAACATTGCAAGATTCGGACCCAATGCCTATTCTAAGCCGGCAACCGGACTTAACATTCTCCGTGAAACCATTATGGGAAGAGAATTGTTTGATAAAGCATTCAAAACTTATGCAAAGAGATGGGCTTTCCGCCATCCTGAGCCGGCAGATTTTTTCAGAACAATGGAAGATGCCAGTGGCGAAGATCTGGACTGGTTCTGGAGAGGTTGGTTTTATGGAACAGATCCTGTCGATATCGCTATAGATAAAGTAACGGTTGCAACACCGGATTTTGATGCGATTCCAAAGTCCGAAACTGTAAAATATAATGTTGATAAACCAGTTTTGAATGATTTTGATGATATTTCCAAAGTCAGAAACAGAGAAGATAAAAACATTAAATTCTACGCTGATTCCGATAAAGACGTTCAGGATTTCTATTACAGATATGACCGTGGACAGGAAAAGGTAGATGTCTCTAAAACTTATACAACCGTTAATGAAAATTTTGATAAGGTTGAAAAAAAAGACATCCGCAAAGAGAACAATGTAACAGCTTATCAAATCGATTTTTCTAATAAAGGCGGATTGGTAATGCCAATTATTCTAGAGTTTACCTTCGAAGACGGAACAAAGTTGAAAGACAAAGTTGGCGTTCAGATTTGGAGAATGAATGAGCAGAAAGTTTCCAAAACCTATTATTTCGAAAAGAAATTAAAATCTGTGCAGTTAGATCCAATGAGAGAAACGGCGGATATCGATAGGTCTAATAACTGGTGGGCATCATCTTCTACAGATCCGGCAGCGAGTAAGTTTCAAGTTTTCAAACAGAAACAAAAAGAAGCAGCCAGAGGCGCATCAAATGGCAAAGTCAATCCAATGCAGGCATCAGGTCGCTAACAAATTTAAAACTCTGAATTTTTTCAGAGTTTTTTTGTGCGTTTATTGGCAAAAAAATAGTTTTAAGAAATGAATTATAAATTAAATCCGACTTTAATTTTCTACATAATGGCTGTTTTATAGTTCAATCAAAATTCAATTGTTTAAAACATATTTATTAACACTCGCCAAACTTATTAGTATCGCTTAAGCGGATTTCTTAGTAGGCATTTCCTAGGTTGATGGAAAATAATACGCAAAAAATAATTTCATAATTTTATTACCATTTTTGCAATATGTGCAGGTTCTATGCCTCCTACTAGTCGGGTTTCCTAGAGTTTTTGTGACCTATTTTTATATTTTCCAACAGGTCACTTTTAATGCCGTCTTCCACGTTTTTTGACACTATTGCTAAAATAAAAAACGCTGCAAACATTTATGTTTACAGCGTTTTAGCTTATTTTGGTTTCCCAACTGGCGGAGAGTGAGGGATTCGAACCCCCGGACCTGTTACAGTCAACAGTTTTCAAGACTGCCGCAATCGACCACTCTGCCAACTCTCCTTACTTGCTACGATCTCTCGTTTTCAGTGGTGCAAATATAGAAAGCTTTTGCGTTCCTAGCAAATAATTTTTATAAAAAATCATTAAATGTCTAATTATCAAAAGGAAAAATTAATTTTTAACAACCTGAAATCCCAGAAAAACCATCAATATCCCTATCATAAGACTAAAAAGACTATAAAAAATCAGCATGCTGTAATTGGAATTCTCATACAAAGAAAAATTCTCAGCTGAAAAAGTCGAAAACGTTGTATAACCACCACAAAGTCCCGTTATTAATAAATATTTTAGAGAATTATCAATTTTCAAGAAGTAGGCAGATAAACATCCAATTAGAAAACAGCCCGATATATTGACTAAAAAAGTTCCTAGGGGAAAGGCATTGACATTCCAAAGTTTTTGGGTGTAAGTAGAAATCAGAAAGCGTAATATGCTTCCCGTTCCGCCTCCAAGAAAAATATAAAGTAGATTTTTCATTATGCTAAAATATAAAAATTACGGTTTTTTCCGGAATGGATTTTCGATAATTTTTAATATATATAGATAGTCCCAATGCAAATGATTTATTAATCATTTTAAATTTTTCATAATTTTTTGTATATTTGCATTATAATTTATAATCAGTCCTCTGCTCTTGCTGGTACAATTTTCTCATTTGTATTCTCAAACTGATTCAAGTTTTATTTTTAACTACTGATAGCAATACAGACAGACTATTTTATCTTATAACAATTGATATCGGACTACTATCTCGCGGAGATTTCGGTTTCTTTTGATTCATCATTTAAAATAATTTAAAACAACAAGCAATAATTTATGGCAGATTCTTTCTCAAAAAAAGAAAATTTTAAGAAAAAACTACAAAAACAAAAAGAAAAAGCACAGCGTCGTGAAGATCGTAAAACTAATAACGACAAAGGAAAAGAAGTAGAGTTTATGTATGTCGATGCTTACGGAAGGCTTACATCTACACCACCTGAGGAAAGGGTAGAGGTGGATATCGATAATATCCAGTTGGGTGCAGCACCGATAGAAGCGGAAGAAACACTGAAAAAAGGAATTGTTACTTTTTTAAGTGATAAAGGCTATGGTTTTATCACAGAAGATAACAATAAAGAAAATGTTTTTTTTCACGGAAATAATGCAGATCAGCCTTTGAAAAAAGGAAATAGAGTGTCTTTCGAAAAGGAAAAGTCACCAAAAGGTTTTTCTGCGGTCAATATTACTTTAATCAAGTAATCATATTCTAATCAAAATATCTTGAGCTCCTTTCGGAGCTTTTTTTGGCTTCATTTTAGTTTGGATAATGGTATGACTTCCAAAATAAAATATACTTCGGACTTAGATTCCCTTACTTCCAATGAGTTTAAACTTCTGGAAAAAGCTTGTGCAGCTATTAGAAATTTTGTTTTAAAATCGGACAAAATTAATAATGTAAGTCACAAAACCAGAGATGCGCACGTTACAGCTTACTCAACATTAAAAGGAACTTTTTTTGCAAATGAAAACTTAGAAGGATATCATATTTTTCCAAAGCAGAAATTAGATTGTTTAATCCGAATATCCAATGCACATATGAAATTGGTTTCTCAGAAAAGAACAATTCCGGCTTATGGATTTTCGGTCAAAATTTCTGATGAAAAGCAAACTATTGCCAATTTCCCTTTGGTGAATTTCCCATTATTTCCGATTAATAATGTTTCTCGATTTCTTAAAATTTTCATTTCAATTAACAGGTTTTTTGCCGGAAACATTTTGCAAAAATTCTGGAATCTAATAACCGTAATCAAGAATTTTCTTTTGGTTTCACCAGATTTATTTCATCCTTCTTTTATGGCCGAAGTTTTGAAATTTCTGAGAAAAAGAAAGCATTTTATTTTGTCTTTTGATTATCATTCCATTGGTGTATACAGATTGGAAAACGATTTAGTAAAACTAAAATTAGTCCCGCAAAATGCTACTACGAAAATCGATGAACAACATATTGACCACGCTATCGAAAACTATTTAAAAGATAATAGTTACGAATTAGAGTTGATGGTCCAGTATTGTTATAATTTGGAAAAACAACCCGTCAATCAATTGAATAAAATGTGGAAAAATTCTGACTTTGTATCGATTGGAACAATTAAAATTTCTGAAGTAATTGATAAAAGTAATAAGTGGGTGGAAGGTTTATCATTCAACCCTTTCGAAAATATTGAAGAATTACAGCCCGTAGGAAGAATTCAAAAATTACGAGATGAAGCATATAAAGCATCTTTCATAACAAGAAAAAATAATCATTAATGGATAAAGAAATACTTGGTCTAATTGCCGGAGGAATCACATCTGTTGCGATGATGCCACAACTCATTAAAGTTATCAAAGAAAAAAACGCAGAAGATATTTCCGTAGCAATGCTTTTGGTCTTGATTACAGGTTTATCACTTTGGGTTTGGTACGGAATCTTGCAAGATGAATTGCCAATTATTTTATCCAATGGTTTTTCAATTTTAGTCAATTTAATCTTGCTGATTTGCTGTATTATTTTCAAAAAGAAAAACTAAATTTCATAAATTCCAGCATCCGTAAAAACATAAAATTTTCCTTTTTTAGGGATATTTTTTGTATCAAGGCCGGTGAATTCACTGAACGCAGGAAGTAATAATTGATGTTCTGAAACCACAAAACAAGGCAGTTTTATATTTTTCACAGATGAGTTGATAACAAATCCTGGATGAATATGACCCGTAATCTGGAATTTTTCATTCTTTTTTTGAAAATCGTGAACGAAAATAAAATCATCAATCTCAAAGATTGCATCTCTGAAATTTAAACAAAGTTTGGATTCTAGTTTTTTTGATATTCTATCGTGGTTACCTTCTATCAAATGAAATTCTAAATTCGAAAATTGGCTTTTCCATTCGCAGAATTTATCGACACCTGAATTGTCTCCTGCGTGAAGCAAATCGCCAACTACGAGAAACTTTTCTGGTTTAAAATATTCGATAAGAACAGATAATCTTTGTAAATCATTTTCAAAAACCTGGTCAGAAAGGGCTATTCCGTTTTTGCGGAAATGAGCAGTTTTTCCGATATGTAAATCGGAGAGAATCAAAGCTTTTTCCTTTTTCCAAAACAACGCACGCTGATTGGTTAAGGTGAAAACTTCGTTTTGGATATTGATATTTTTTGTTACTATTTTCATTTTTTAATTTCATGTTTGTCATTCTGACGAAGGAAGAATCTTAGCTCTAAAGATTCTTTACTTCTCTTCGTTCCGTTCTGAATGACACAACGATATTAAATTCACAATTGGCTTATTTACAATTCCCTTTATTTAACTTTCTTCGCTTGCTGAATCAACTTCTGAATTCTTGCATCCAAATCTTCACTCGTCAACGTCTGTCTCAAGCTGTCAACCTTGATCGGGAAACTCAAAGGTGTAAAGGCATTGGCAAATTTCAGAATAATTTTAGATTTTTCGATTCGCTTAAAAGCTTCTACCAATCTTTGTTCCTGCAATTGCATATTGAAAACTTCCGTATAAGCCTGCCGCACAAGAAAATGATTCGGGTCGTGATCTTCCAAGACTTTAAAAATCAAACCTGCCGAACTTTGAAGCGATTTATTCGAACGTTGTTGCCCCGGAAAATTCTGAACAACCATTCCGGAAATCACCGCAATATCACGGAATTTTCTTCTCGCCATTTCCGCAGCATTAATACTCGAAATCACATCGGTCATCAGATTTTCTCTCGTTAAGATTTTATCTAAATTTTCTTCATTCAGAGGAATTTCTTTATCGCTGAATAATTCAAAACCATAATCATTCATCGCCATTGAAAAGGAAATTGGAGCTAATTTTGAAATCCGATAAGCAATCAAAGCAGCCATCACTTCGTGTACCAATCGACCTTCGAAAGGATACATAAACAGATGATAACCTTCCCGGTTTTTAATCATTTCCACCAAAAATTCATCATCTTTTGGGATATGCGAACGCTCTTCTTGGTTCATCAAAAGCGGATGCAAAAATTTAAGTTCTTTCTCAGAAGCTTTCGGATTTAAAGCATTCGACAGTTTTTCACGCAAAAACTGACCAAGATTAGAACTCAACGGCAATCTTCCACCCAAATAACTTGGAGCCTGCGCTTTTCCTTTTGAAGCCCGAACGAAAACCGTCATATCTTTGATCATCGCCACTTCCAGAACTCTCCCTGCCAAAATAAATTTCTCTTCTTTTTTTAATCTTGAAATAAAATATTCTTCGACCATCCCGATATATCCGCCGGAAATAAATTTCACTTTAAGCATCGCATCGCTCACAATTGCACCCATATTCATCCGGTGGAGCATCGCTATTCTTCGGGAATTCACTTTGTGCAGACCGTCTCCCATTACCACGACTTTATGGTATTCTTCATAGCTTTTCAGCGCGCTTCCGCCAATCGTCAGAAATTCAATGATTGATTTCCATTCTGCATCCGTAATTTCCTGAAAAGTATAGACTTGCTTGATTCTTTCGTAGGTTTCTTCGGGATAAAATCCGTCGCCAATCGCCAAAGTCATCAGAAACTGAACCAAAACATCGAAACATAAAACCTGTGGTTCACGAGGTTCAATCACATTTTGTTTAACGGCTTCTTTCAAGGCAGAAACTTCAATCAATTCCAAAGAATGCGTCGGAACGCAATAGATTTTCGAAGTTTCAAAAGGAGAATGACCACTTCGTCCAGCACGCTGTAAAAACCTCGCAACACCTTTTGCAGAACCGATTTGAATCACTGTATCAACAGGTTTAAAATCAATTCCCAAATCTAGAGATGATGTTGAAACAACGGCTTTCAGTTTTCCTGAACTTAAATTTTCCTCAATCCAAATTCGCAATTCCGCATCAATCGAACTGTGATGAATGGCGATTTGTCCAGCAAAATCTGGATACGCATTCAGTAAAAGCTGATACCACATTTCACTTTGGCTTCTCGTATTGGTAAAAACAATCGTGGATTTTGATTGTAAAATAATCGGTACCACTTTATCCGCGAGTTTCTGTCCGAGATGTCCTGCCCAAGGCAAAATCTCAACTTCGTCAGGAAAAACAGGTAGAATTTCAATTTTCTTATGTTCTTTGGCGGTAACTTTTGTCTTTTTAATTTTATATGGAATTAAAACTTCCATCGCTTCATCAAGATTTCCGATGGTGGCCGTGATTCCCCAAATTTTAAGTTTCGGAACATATTTTCTGAGTTGAGAAATTCCCAATTCTACCAAAACACCACGTTTTGAACCCAACAATTCGTGCCATTCATCCATAACAATCGTGTGCAGATTTTTGAAAAAACGCTGATGATTTTTCTGTCCTAATAATAACTGTAAACTTTCAGGAGTAGCAACCAGAATTTCCGGCATATTTTTGACCTGTTGCTGTCGGACTTTCGGATCGGTATCACCATTTCTCACACCAACTGCCCAATCCAGACCGATCTCGTCAATCGCTTCCTGCATTGCTTTGGCGATATCTTTTGAAAGCGAACGAAGTGGCGTAATCCAAATCATTTTCAGTCCGATTTTGTAGTTTTCGGGATTATTTAAAAAATCTGAAATCAAGGCTAAAAAAACAGAAAAAGTTTTCCCAAAACCGGTTGGAGCAACCACCATTCCGCTGTAACCGCTCCCAAATTTCTGCCAAGTCTGAATCTGAAATTTAAAAGGCGAAATCGATTTTTCCATCATCCAGTTTTGAATGATTTTAAAGCCGTTGGTATTTTCGAAGTTGCTCAAATTTATTTTATTATGACATTTTTACAATATCAAATTTTTAACCAATTATAAATAGAAATAGATTGTCTACGAATTATCTCATAATATGTATTGCTTTTTTAGTTAAAAAAAACATATAATGCGGTTTCTTATTTGTATATTTGAAAAATAATTACAAATTTCAAAATAAGAAATAATGATTGAAGAATTTAATTTTGGGAATTTTTGGTCTTTTAAAGAACAACAAACCTTAAATATGACCGCTTCAAAAATTAAATCTAATAATCAAATATTAGATTCTAAAAATATAATCGAAATTGAGGATAAGCTACCTTTAATTAAATCAAAGGCAATTTATGGAGCAAATGCTAGTGGGAAGAGTAATGTAATTAAGGCTTTGGTTTCCTTTATTCGTATTATTAGTACATCTGTAAAAGATGATAATGTATTAAGCATTCTTGAGCCTTTTAAATTGTCTATAGAATCGGCTAAAGAACCAACATTCTTTCAATTAGTTTTTAGAATTAAAAATGTGAGATACAGATATGGGTTTGAAGCCGATGAAAAATCAATCAGAAGCGAATGGTTATTTTATACTCCCAAAAAAAGAGAACAAACATTATTCATTAGAGAAGAACAAGAAATCCTTGAAGTGAATAATAAGCATTTTGAAGAAGGAAATAAATTTATTTCATTATTAGACCTCGACGATGATGAAAATACAATTTTTAGAAATAATTCTCTATTTTTAACTACTCTTTCATCGTTTGGGTTTGGTAAAATGTCTAAATTAATTGTAAAGTCAATTTCTTCCATTATGGTCATTAATGGATTGGGACATAGTGGAATGTATTCTACAGCTGGAGAAGCTTTAGAAGACTTTAAGAAAAAAGATTTTATTCTTGGCTTTTTAAAAAATGCCGATACTGGAATTAATGATATTGAAACTATTGAAATTACTAAAGATAATTTACCCGAAGACATTGATGATGATTTTAAAGAAGAATTTAAAAAAGGAAAAATCATAATTTCAAGCCGTTCCCAATATGATAAGAATAATAAAAAAATTCGCGATATTCCATTTATTTTAGGTGGACAAGAGTCTGAAGGAACACTTAAAATGTTCGAATTAAGCCCATTCATTTATGCTGCTTTAAAAGAAGGAAAAACATTAGTAATCGATGAATTTGATTCTAGATTTCATCCACTATTAACGAAAAAAATTGTTGAATTATTTAATTCAGAATCTAATAAAAATTCACAATTGATTTTTACAACCCACGACACCAATCTTTTAAGTTCGGAAATTTTGAGACGTGACCAAATTGACTTTGTAGAAAAAGATAAATTTGGAGCTAGTCATTTATACACTCTTGTAGAAATTAAAGGGGTTAGAAATAATGCTTCTTTCGAGAAAGACTATATCCAAGGTAAATATGGCGCAATTCCATTTTTAGGTAATTTTTCAACTTTATTAAATTTTGATTATGCCGAAGAAAACTAAAGCTATCAAAAAGACAGATGAAGGAAAGGCTTGGAATCGAAAATCAAAGCCTACATCTTATAAAATTGATACAATTCCTATCAATAAATCTATTCTTATTGTTTGTGAAGGACAAACTGAAAAATTATATTTTGAATCGTTTCCTGTTTTAGGTTTAAAAGTAGAAGCATTAGATTTAGGAGGACAATCGAAAACAAAACTTGTTGAAACGACTGAAAAAATAATTGAAAATTTAGAATTCGATTATGATGAAATATGGTGTGTTTTTGATATGGATTACAAAAACGGAGAAAACGAATTTGCTGATTTTGATAATGCTATTAGCAAAGCTAAACAATTAGGATACAAAGTCGCATATTCTAATGATTCATTTGAACTATGGTTTTACTTACATTATAACAAAATAGAAGCTCAACATTTAAGAACATTCTATTACGAGCAATTGAGTGAGAAATGGAAGATTAATTATGAGAGAGATGGTAAAAAATACACATTTTGTTTAAAAGTATATAATCTGTTATTAGAAGACACTAATTCATCCCAAGAAAAAGCTATCAAAAATGCTGAAGAATTGTACGAACAACAAAAACATTTAGCATATCACTTACAGAATCCAGTTACTACTGTTTTCCAATTAGTAAATGTTTTAAATGAAAATTTAAGAAATTAGCTATTTTTAATATACAAAAAATAGTTAATTGTATTTTTATAAACCTACTGTATCAATTTCTTAATCTCTTCCAAGTCATCAATCTCATCCACTTTTTTATCTTTTCTCCAGCGTACAATTCTTGGGAAGCGCAATGCAACACCGCTTTTGTGACGGTTGCTGAAACCAATTCCTTCGAAGGCAATTTCAAAAACCAATTCGGGTTTTACGGTTCGGACGGGACCAAATTTTTCAATTGCATTTTTGTTGACAAACTTGCTGACTTCCATTATTTCTTTGTCCGTCAAACCGGAATACGCTTTGGCAATCGTGACTAATTTATCTTCATTTTTAACGGCAAAAGTGTAATCGGTGTAATAGGCGCTTCGTCGTCCGCTTCCTTTCTGAGCGTAGATGAGAACGGCGTCAATCGTAAGCGGATCGATTTTCCATTTCCACCAATCGCCTTTTTTTCGACCGGAAAGATAGTGCGAATTTTTCTGTTTCAGCATCAAACCTTCACTGTTGATTTCTCTGGAATTTTCTCTGATTGTATTTAAATCTTCCCAGCTTTCAAATTCAATAAGCTCGGAAAGTCTGATGTTTTCGGGGTGTTCATTTAATAAAAGTTCTTCCAGCATTGCCCGTCTGGCAGAGATTGGTTTTTCACGCAAATCATTTCCTTCCAATTCCAGTAAATCATAAGCAAAAACCTGAATCGGTATTTCTGAAAGCATTTTCTTGGTTAAAGTTTTTCGGTTGAGGCGTTTCTGTAATTCATTAAAATTCAAAACCTGATTATCTTTTACTGCCAAAATTTCTCCATCCAAAACAAAATTTCCTTTCATATTCTGAATGACTTCTTTGATTTCTGGAAACTGTTCGGTAATCAGTTCTTCACCTCTCGACCAAATAAAAACTTCGTCATTTCTGCGTATAATTTGCCCACGAATTCCGTCCCATTTATATTCAATCTGCCATTCATCGGGTTTTCCCAAATCTTCCAAATCTTTTTCCAGAGGATAAGCCAGACAAAACGGATATGGTTTTGAGTTATCGGGATTGATATTTTCTGCCGAAATTAATTCTTTGAAAGACGTATTTTCGGGTTGCCATTTTCCCATCAAACTATGTGTTAAAGCACTCGATTCTTGATTGGAAAATTTCGTTAAAGCATTAATTAAAGTTTTATCTGAGACTCCAATTCTGAAACTTCCGCCTAATAATTTATTGAAAATTAAACGTTCTGTATAATCCAAACCGTTCCAGGAATTTAAAACAAAATCCTTTTTTTCTGAATCTGATTTATCTTTTAAACCAATAATTTCATTCATCCATTCAGACAAAGATTTATCGATTTTTTCAGTGGGTGGCGGAAGAACGAGTGACAAAGTTTCACCCAAATCTCCGACTGAAGAATAGCTTTCTTGAAACAACCAAAAAGGCAATTGTGTAATTTCCAACGCCCATTCTTTCATATAATTGGTGTTTACATTTCGCTTCGGTCTTTTGCCCGTAAACAGGGCGATGAACCACACTTTATCTTCATCTGGCGCACGTTCCAAATAATCGATGATGGCATCGATTTTAGCATTGGTTTTGTTGGTGCTTTCGAGGGCGTTGATGAGTTCTGCGAAATGTCTCATTGCTCAGGTTTTTTGATGATTTCTTGTTCAGTTTCCTTTTCATCGTCGTCACCATACAAAGTTTCCACAACATCAGATTTGATACCGATTTCATTTAAATATTTTGAAAAAACTTCTGTTTGTCCGTGCGTGACGTGTACAATTTCTGCTTCTGTTGCTTTTATCGCCTGCAAAAGACCTTTCCAATCAGCGTGATCACTCATTGGGAAACCTGCATCTGCACTTCGCCATCGTCTTGCACCACGCACCTGCATCCAGCCTGAACAAATTGCCGTTGCGGGATTTGGTATTTTTTTAATGACATTGGAGTCCAATAAAGCAGGCGGAACGATGACAATTTCATCTTGTAAATGTTTTACAGATTCCCTAAAATCAGGGATTTCGTAGTCGGGTAAAGTGATTCCGACGTTTTCGAAAGCTTCGTTGAGTTTTCCGATAGAGTAGTGAACGTGAATTTTTCCCAAACCTTCAACTGCTTTCATAATTCGCTGCGCTTTACCCAAAGAATAACCGATGAATACAGAAGTTTTCTGATTTTCTTTATTTCTTAAAACCCAATTTTGCATTTTTTGATTCAAATCGTTAACTTCAAGCCAGTTATAAATCGGAAGTCCGAAAGTGCTTTCCGTAACAAATTCATTGCATTTTACCAATTCGAAAGGCGTACTCAAACCATCATCCTGAACTTTATAATCTCCCGAAATGACGCTCACATAACCTTTATATTCCAAACGAATCTGCGCAGAACCGATAATATGACCTGCAGGATGAAGCGATAATTTTACGCCATTGATATTGATGATTTCGCCATATTCCACACTTTGACATTCGATATCTTCGCTGATTCTTTTATGTAATATCGGTTTTGTAAAATGATGACAAAGGTATTTTTTCATTCCCCAACGGGCGTGATCGGCGTGACCGTGTGTAATAACCGCCAAATCAACCGGTCGCCACGGATCGATGTAGAATTTTCCCTGAGGGCAGTAGATGCCTTTGTTTGTGAATGTGATGAGTTTAGCCATCTGTATTTCGTTAAGAATAGGAAAATAAAAGTCACAAAGTTTATACTATATAATTTTCTTTGTGACTTAATTTTAAATTTAATTAAATTTTTGCAGTTCCTTCCACACCGTCAGAATTATCAGTTTTGTTTCCGGTAATTGCCGCGGCAGCGAAGCTTAATAAACTAACTAATTTTCCTGCTTTTGTGTCCCAGTAATACGTTTCTTTTGGTTCTACACGGATGATTGAAACATTAGGGTCATCTTTTCCGTCGAACCAAGCGTTCGCCATTGGTGACCATTTATCCTCAATTGTTGCTTTATCTTTATAGATATGTGCATTTCCATAAACCGACAGATATTCCGAGTCGCTATTGTTCATAAAATACAACTGAACGCGATTGTCTTCCTTGATTTCAAAATTTTTATTGCTGGTTTCGCTGCTGATAAACCAAAGATTTCCGCTTTCATCGGTTTCCTGCAAGGACATTGGTCTTGAGTTGACAGGTAATCTGTCCAGCTCGGTACAAAACATACAAATTCTGGCTTTTTCTGATAGTTCTTTGATTTTTTTTACTGCTTCTTGATTGGTAAGATTTTCTGTTGACATATTATTTTGATTTTTGATGTTTTAATTTATTATGATTTATCCATTAACAATTTCCCCGCCATTTGGATGCAAAACCTGTCCTGAAATGAAACTGGAGTCATCAGTGGCGAGAAAAAGGAAGCTTGGTGCGACTTCATTCGGCATTCCTGCACGTTTCATTGGCGAATCACTTCCGAATTCTGAATTTTTTTTCGGTTTGAATGAAGATGAAATCAAGGGTGTCCATATGGGGCCGGGAGCTACAGCATTCACCCGAATTCCTTTTTCAACAAGATTGGCAGAAAGACTTCTGGTAAAGGCAACAATAGCACCTTTTGTCGAAGCGTAATCGATGAGCTGAGGACTGCCCCTATACGCGGTAACGGATGTCGTGTTGATGATGCTTGCTCCTTTTTTGAGATAGGGCATCGCATATTTTGTCGTCCAGAAATAGGAGAAGAAATTATTCTGAAACGTTCTTGTCAGTTGGTCAGTAGTGATATCTTCGATCGATTCCGATTCCCAGTGCAATGCAGCATTATTGACCAAAACATCGATTTTTTGATATGATTTTATTGTTTCTTTAATGACTTTTTTACAGTGATGTTCATTGCCCAAATCGCCCTTCATTAAAGTACATTGTCTGCCATACGCTATCACTTGTTTTTTAGTTTCTTCAGCATCTTTAGTTTCGCTGAGGTAAGCAATCGCAATATCTGCGCCTTCTTTTGCAAATAGTAGAGCCACCGCTTTTCCAATTCCACTGTCGCCTCCGGTAATCAAGGCAACCTTACCATTTAGCTTGCCTTTGGGGTAATCGATGGGACTGGTTACAGGGACAGGTGTCATTTCTTTTTCCAGACCGGGTCGGCTCTGTTCCTGCTTTGGTCTGATTTTCTTTTTAGTTTCTTTTTCCATTTTACTTTTATTTTTTTAAGCAGTTACAAATAATGTGCAATTTAATATCAACCATTAATTTTATATACTTTATACTAATGGAATGCTTGTTGTAGAATTACGGTAATATTTTTTATTTAAATCAAAACGTAATTATGAAAGCAATTTGGAACGGCGCCATTGGGTTTGGACTTGTTAATATTCCGATTAAGCTATACTCGGCAACGGATTCTAGTACTTTGGATTTTGATATGCTGGATAGTAAAGACCTCAGCAATATCAGATTCAAACGAGTCAATGAAAAAACGGGTAAAGAAGTGGTGTGGGAAAATATTGTGAAAGGTTACAAAATCGAGGATAAATATATTGTACTTGATGACAAAGATTTTCAAGCGGCAAGCCCTGAAAAATCAAAGGTTTTGAGCATTACCCAATTTGTGAAAGAGTCAGAAATAGATCCAGCATTGTTTGAAACGCCCTACTTTTTAGAACCACAAAAAAATGGAGAATCAGCCTATAAATTGCTTTTGAAAGCACTAACCAAATCCAAAATGGCAGGAATCGGTTCTTTTGTTCTTAGAGATCGTGAAATCCTCTGTCTTATTCGGCCTTACGAAGATAAAATATTGATGGTTAACAGGATGCGTTATCCCGAAGAAATTAGGGATTTCGAAGATCTGAAGATCCCTTCAGGAAGTGCACCAAAACCTGCTGAACTGAAAATGGCAGAACAGCTCATCAAATCTCTTGCGACTGAATTCGACGCATCAAAATATAAAGATACTTACAATGCCGACCTGTTGAAAATAATTAAACAAAAAGCAAAAGGTAAGAAAATCAAAGTGCAAGAAGTGAAAGAGCCGGAAGGCAAAGCAACCGACCTTATGGCAATGCTGAAAGCAAGTTTGGAAAAAGGCAAGAAAAAAGTAGGATAATTTAGTTTCGGGTTTCAACTTCTTTTTATAATCTTGGGTTCAGATTAATAGTTTAGTGTGTACTAATAATCAAAAAACAAAAATTAAAATTTGAAAACTAGAAACCAAAAATAATCAACTTTCAATTCATTATTCATAAAAGCTATGGCACTTGAGGATTATAACAAAAAAAGGAATTTCAAGGAAACATCTGAGCCGGTAGGTAAAGAAAAATCAAGCGGTAAAAAGTTGAAATTTGTGATTCAACGACACGCCGCAACAAGGCTCCATTACGATTTCCGTCTGGAAATGGATGGTGTTCTTAAAAGCTGGGCTGTTCCCAAAGGACCTTCGCTTAATCCTGCGGATAAAAGGCTGGCTATGATGGTAGAAGATCATCCGTATTCATATAGGACTTTTGAAGGCTCAATTCCAAAAGGCAATTACGGAGCTGGCGAAGTGGAGATCTGGGACGAAGGAACTTACGAACCCATTGAAAAAATTGAGGGTAAAAGTGATGATCTCGTGATGCGTTCAGAGCTTCATAAGCAATCTTTAAAATTCATTCTTCACGGTAAAAAACTCAAGGGCGAATTTGCGTTGGTGAAAATCAAAAACTCAAAAGATGAAAATGCCTGGCTGCTCATCAAACATAAAGATCAATTTGCTGTAGATGAAGATTATGATGCAGAGGAACATACCTTGAAAAATTCTAAAGTTACCGCTTATCTCGAAGAGAAAGAAGGTAAAAAAAAAATGACTCGTCAGAAGGTGTAAAACACTTTAAGAATTATGCGCCATCACTTATAGGAGCCAAAAAATTATCAGAATTCATCAAACCTATGCTTTGTAAATCGTCTGATGAAGCTTTTGATGATAAGGAATGGGCGTTCGAAATCAAATGGGACGGTTACCGAGCAATTGCTGATCTGAGCAGAGATGACATACGTGTTTATTCCAGAAACGGCATCGATTTTTCTCAGAAATTTAAAAAAGTTACTAATTCTCTAAAGTTGCAGGAGCATCGAATGATTCTTGACGGTGAGATTGTTGCTTACGATGATCAGGGAAAACCTAATTTTCAATGGCTTCAAAGGATTGGTGATCATCCTAATCAAGCACTCACGTTTCAGGTGTTCGACTTACTTTGGCTCAACGGACATTCGACCGAAAATCTGACTTATCTTCAACGAAAAGAGTTACTTAAGGATGCGTTAATCGAAAATGATGTGGTGAAATACAGTGACCACGTTTTGGAAAACGGAAAGAAGTTCTTGGAGGCAGCAAAAGATTTGGGGTTAGAAGGTATTGTAGCAAAAAAAACAGAAAGTCTTTACAAAGAAGATATCCGAAGTTCGGAATGGCTAAAAATCAAGATCCATAAAAGTGATGAAGCCATAATTTGCGGATTTACCGCGCCCAAAGGCTCCAGGAAAAAATTTGGAGCGTTGATACTCGGCAAGTATGTGAATGGCGAAATGGTATTTTGTGGTCATGCAGGTGGTGGTTTTAACGACCAATCCCTTTCCGAAATATATGACAAGATGCAACCTTTGATTGCGGATCAATCCGTTTTCAAGATCACGCCAAAAACCAATACCAAAGCGACTTGGATAAAACCAGAACTTGTGGCTGAAATAAAATTTACAGAACTTACAAAAGATCTGATTTATAGACATCCGATTTTCCTGCGACTGCGTGATGATATTGAAGCAAATGACGTACGATTCAATGCAGAAAAAAAATCAAAAAGAGAACCCGTGAAAAAATCAAAACCTAAGAAAAGAACAGGAAAAGATGATGTGGAGAAAACAATCGGAAAGCAAAAACTGAAGCTTACCAATCAAAATAAAATCTATTTTCCCGATGATGAGGTAACAAAAGGCGATGTGATTGATTTCTACCAAAGCATTTCAAAATATATTTTGCCACATCTAAAAGATCGACCGCAGTCAATGAACCGCTATCCAAATGGGATCAGTGGAATGAGTTTTTACCAAAAAGATGCTGCGGAAGAAACACCGGAATGGATAAAAATTCAAAAGGTTTTCTCAGAAAGTAGTGATAAATATATAAATTATATTATCTGCAAGGACAGGGAAACAATGGCCTATTTGAATAATCTCGGTTGCATCGAGTTGAATGTCTGGACTAGCAAAATCCAAAAAGTGGACAATCCGGATTATCTCGTTCTGGATCTCGATCCGTCGGAGAAAAATTCTTTTGAAGATGTGATAGAAACTGCTCTGGCAGTAAAGGAAGTTTTGGATTTAGTTGGAATTGATGGATATCCTAAAACTTCGGGAAGTTCAGGAATCCACGTTTATATTCCTATGAATGCTAAATATTCTTATGAGCAAGTCAAGGATTTCGGACATCTTCTGATGCAGATGGTTCAACAAAAATTGCCCACTTTGACGACGCTCGAACGAAGTCTCCAGAAAAGAGATAAAAATAAAATATACTTAGATTATTTGCAAAACAGAAGAGGCCAGACTTTGGCAAGTGTTTATAGTCTTCGGCCGAAAAATGGTGCGCCCGTCTCTATGCCGCTGGAATGGTATGAGATTAAAAACGGACTTAAACCTACCGACTTTAATATTCATAATTCATTAGACCGACTGACTGAAAAAGGCGATATTTTCAAACCAATTTTAGAAAAGGGAATTGATATGCTGGAAGCCATTAAGAACCTCGAACCATAAATGAAAAAGAGCACTCTTCAAAAAGAAGAAATGCCCTTTAAAAATAAAAACCTTAAAATTCAAAAAATTATAGAGATACACCTCGTTTCCAAGGAATAAACACGTCTTGTTTCAGTTGGTCAGCTTTTGTTTCTATGTTGCCGCTTGCCAATTCTATAATATAATCTACGATTTCTTCGCCCACTTCTTGGATACTTTTTTCGCCTGTAATCACAGTTCCGGCATTCACATCGATAATATCCGACATTCTGTTAATCAATGCTGTATTGGAAGAAATTTTCACAACTGGAGCGATCGGATTTCCCATCGGATTTCCTAAACCTGTGGTAAACAAAACCACTGTTGCTCCAGCTCCAACCAATCCTGTTGTACATTCAGCATCGTTTCCTGGTGTATTCAGTAGGTTTAAACCTGGCTTCGAAATATATTCGCCATAATCCAAAACATCCACAATCGGAGCAGTTCCACCTTTTTTAGAAGCTCCGGCAGATTTCATTGCATCGGTAATCAAGCCGTCTTTGATATTTCCGGGCGATGGATTCATATCAAACCCTGAGCCTGCATCCACAACGGATTTTTCAAAAGCTTTCATTAATGATAAAAACTTATCGGCTTTTTCCTCATCTACACATCGGTTCATTAATTCTTGCTCCACACCACACAGTTCAGGGAATTCTGCTAAAATTGTTTTTCCTCCCAACGCTGCAAAAATATCTGAAACAACGCCTAAAGCAGGATTGGCAGAAATACCCGAAAAACCATCAGACCCACCACATTCCAGACCAATGCTCAGTTTCGAAACAGGCGCAGGTTTACGTTCGATTTTGTTGGCTCTTTTTATTGCTTCAAAAGAATCTTTGATAACCATTTGGAACATTTTGTCTGTAGTTCCGATTTTCTGCTGTTCAAAGATTAGAATCTCTTTATCGCTGTTCGGGCTCATTTCTTTCAAAGCATTTTGAAAAATATCAACCTGAAGATTCTGACATCCGAGACTCAAAACCGTTGCACCAGCCACATTCGGATTATTCACATAACCTGCAAGTAATTTCGCAAGCAATTCCGAATCTTGTCTGATTCCTCCACATCCACCTTGATGATTGATGAATTTTACTTCGATATTATCAAGAAGATTTTCGTTTCTGGATTTATCTTCAATCTCTTCCACGCTTTTTTCTTCAATCAAAGAGCGTAAGAAATTCTTGTAAGAAACTTCTTTTTTCGGTAACAATTCGTTTTCGAAAATATCCTTCAACTTCTCGATATTCTTGTTTTCACAAAACACCAATGGGAAAAATAACCACACATTTTTGGTTCCCACTTGTCCGTCAGCACGATGATAACCATTGAAGGTTTTATCTTTCCATTTATCCACATTCGGCGGCGTCCAACCCAAATCTCCCGTCTTTTTGAAAACCTCTTCACTCTCGTGTTTTACGTTTTCAGTCGTAATAACTTCGCCTTTTTGGATGGGTTGATTCGCTTTTCCCACGATTACGCCGTACATAAAGATATGGTCGCCAACCCCAAAATCTTCTGCTGCGAATTTATGTTTTGCTTTCGTATCTTTCAGAACCGTGTAATCTGCACCGTCAAGATGCACTATTTCTCCGGCAGGCAAATCCGTCAGCGCAACAATGATGTTGTCTTTCGGGTTTACTTTTAATACTTTTTTTTGCATAATTTTCAGATTATAACTTTATTCTTTATAATAATTTGACTTTGCCGAACTACTTTGTTAGGTTTGGGCAGCTTAATCCGCCTTCCGCTCCCAATCTTTTCACTCCGCTGCGCTGCGTAAAAAGGATTTCCGCTCAAGTCGGACTGCGAGTGATTCAACGTTTAAAGATTGAACCAAAAATTACTCAATGAAACTTTTATACCCTTCCTCAATTCCATTGGAATCGATTGCACGCAAAGCTTTAGTAACAGATTCAGTTAGTCCATTGATTTGAGTCAAATCTGTATCCCAGAAACTCACTTCTGATAATGCATTTTTCGCCACTTCTCCAAGGTCGTTGGTTGACCAGATTTCTTTGAATCTTTCCAAAACTGGAGTGTCATCGCTCACAGGAAGTTGTTTTCCATCAAATTCACCTTGATAGAATCTAATCAACGCTGCTAATGCAAAAGTCAAATTAGTTGGTAATTCGTTTTTGATTTCAACATATTTCAATAAGCTTGGCAACACTCTCACTTTGAACTTCGAAACCGAATTCAAAGCAATACTGGAAAGCAAATGCTTCAAGAACGGGTTTCTGAATCTGTCAAAAACTTCATCCGAAAATGCTGTTAATTCTTCTGTTGATAAATCCAGAGTAGGGATGATTTCGTTATAAACCGTCTCGGAAATCCATTTTCCTGCAAAGTCTGCATCAATTGCTTCTTTCACAGTTTCTTTTCCGTCAAGGATTGAGAATGCCAACATTGCTGTGTGAGCACCGTTCAGGATTCTAACTTTTCTGGTTCTGTAAGGCGTGATGTCATCTACAACCAAAACTTGGTCATCAATTTTATCAAACGGAATCAATGCTTTCAATTTCTCATCACCTTCAATTACCCAAAGTAAGAATGCTTCGCAAACCACCATTAGTTTATCATCATAATCTAACTTAGCTTCATATTCATCTTTTTCTTCTCTTGGATAACCCGGAACGATTCTGTCCACCAAAGTATTGTGGAAATAGTTGCTGTTTTCTATCCAATTAGAAAATTCTGAACCTAGATTCCAAAGCAAAGCATATTTTAGAATATATTTCTTCAATGTCAAAGCATTGTTTTCAATCAATTCGCAAGGAATGATGTGAAGACCTTTCTCTGAATCTCCATTAAAATGCTTGAATCTCTCGTAAAGGAAAGTTGTTACTTTTGCAGGGAAATTCTTGTGAGGACCTGAATCTAAAGACGTTTCAGACTCATCAAAAGCAATTCCAGCTTCTGTTGTATTAGATAAAATAAACTGTAAATCTTCTCCTTTAGCCAACTCAAGATATTCAGCGTAATTTTCATAAGGACTGAATGAACGTTGGATTGCAGAAATCACTCTCTGGTCATCCACAATTTGTCCTTTTTTTACGCCTCTTACGAAAAGAGTGTAAAGATTATCCTGCTCTTCCAACATATCAACAAGACCACCAACAGTAGGCTGTACAACAGCTACACCAGCATTGAAGCCTGCTTCTTTGTTCATCTTGTCGATAAGGTAGTCTACAAATGCACGAAGGAAATTACCTTCTCCGAACTGTAAAAATTTGATTGGCAGTTTCTCAGTTTGACCTGAGTTTTCACGGTTAAGTTTTTGTTTAGTTTGATATTCCATTGTTTTATTCTTTAAATTTTATAATTTGGTTAAAGGTCTGTTACTGGTTTGTACACTGGCACAAGCGATTTCATTACTGTCCAGCCAATTAAATAAACCACGGCACAGATTGAAAATATAATGAAATAACCAGCTTCTTCTCCTTTGAAACCCATAAATTCCATTTGAGTTTCTCCTGCAAAATCAAAAAGAACTCCTGATCCTTTGTTGATAATCAATGAACCAATTCCGCCTGCCATTCCACCAATTCCTGTGATGGTTGCGATTGCTTTTTTCGGAAACATATCGCCAACGGTAGACATAATGTTAGCTGACCAAGCTTGATGACCTGCGCCTGCAATCCCGATGATGATAACCGGCAACCAGAAAGAGTAACTTCCTAAAGGCTGGGCAATCAATGCTAACAGTGGAAAAAATGCGAAAATCAACATTGCTTTCATTCTTCCGGCGTACGGGTCCATTCCTTTTTTATTGATGAAATAAGTTGGTAGCCAACCTCCGACAATTGATAATAATGTAATGGTGTAAAGCACGAAAATAGCTGCTTGGCCAAGGTCGTCATTGGATTTGATTCCGTAGACAGAGCTTAAATAAGCTGGAGTCCAGAACATATAGAACCACCACACGCCATCTGTCATAAATTTTCCAAAAGCAAAAGCCCAAGTCTGTTTGTATTTAAAACATTGTACGAAAGAAACTTTGCTGTTTTTACTTACTTCTTCTTCCAAACCGTGATCCTGCTGGATGTATTCTAATTCGGCAGAGTTACATCTTTTATTATGTTCTGGTTTTTGATATAAGAAAACCCAGAATCCCATCCACACAAATCCTAAAACTCCAATGATGATGAAAGCCATTTCCCATCCCAATCTTTCGGCGATTCTCGGGATAATCAATGGAGCGGATAATGCACCTACAGCTGCTCCGGCATTGAAGATACTTGTAGCTAAAGCTCTGTCTTTTTTAGGGAAATATTCTGCTGTCGTTTTAATGGCTGCAGGGAAATTTCCTGCTTCTCCAACTGCCAAAACAAATCTTGCAAAAATGAATAACATTACACTCGTACTTCCCACCAAAGCGACATTGTCAACTGTTTTGATGATTTCTTTGGATTCGTGGAAACTTACAAACCAGTTTCCTGTCAGGATTCCAGAAGCTGCGATGCCACAAAATGCGTGTAGAACGGCTCCAAGAGACCAAACACCAATTGCCCAAAGGAACCCTTTCTTCGTATCCATAAAATCCACAAACTTCCCTGCAAAAAACATACTTACTGCGTAGAAAATCGAGAATAATGCAGTAATGTTTCCATAATCATTATTATTCCAATGGAACTCCGGCTGTATAAAATCCTTCCAAGTCAATGATAGAACCTGTCTGTCCAAATAATTGATACTTGTAGCAATGAAGAGCAGACCGCAAATGGTCCATCTGTAATTACTCGGTTTAGAAGTTATGGTTTGATTCATTTTAAGATGATTTGGTATTGTTTTGTGTCTTTATTTTAAGAAGCTTTTATTGATTGTATAATCTCTATTACTTTTTTAGTTTCGTTTTCGATGGTTGTGTAATCTTTGGAAGCCATCAATTCTTTGCTTACCAATTTGCTGCCCATTCCAACAGCGGAAACACCTGCTTTGAACCAGCTTTCAATGTTTTCTTTGGTTGTGTCAACGCCACCGGTTGGCATAAATTTCAAATTTGGAAATACATCTTTGATGGCGCTCATAAATCCTGTTCCAAGTGCATTTCCAGGGAATAACTTTACAAAAGTCACACCTGCATTTTCAGCTTCGATGATTTCTGTCGGCGTCATACAACCTGGGCTGTACAATACATCTTTCGGAATCAAGAATTCTGCAACTTCAGAAACAAATCCTGGACTGATGAAAAAATCAGCGCCAACTTTGTAATAATCTTCCGCTTGTTTTTGATTCTTGATTGTTCCGATTCCAAGCAGCATATCCGGCATTTCTGCATTTCGGATTTCTACCATTTTTGTGAAATTGCTTAGTGCAGATTCGCCACGGCTTGTATATTCCACCGCTCGGATTCCTGCTCTGTAAAGCGATTTCAGTATTTCTAAAGTTACAGTTTCATCTGCATTATAATACAAAGGCAAAATCCCTTGTTTGATAATTGCATTGGTAACTAATTGAATCTTTGTCATTTCTTTGACTTTTATTTTTTTTTATCTCTCGCAGATTGTTCTGATTTAGCAGATAATTAAAAATTTGCCCAATTTGCTTAATCTGCGAGAGAATTTAATCACTATCTTTTAATTCTTCCTCCAGAATTGCCGTTCATCACTTCCAGAATATCATTAGCACTGCTCAGATTCACATCGCCCAAAATAGTATGTTTGATGGCGCAGGCTGCGTTGGCAAACTTCAAAGCTTTCTCATCATCGAAGTTGATTAAACCATAAATTAATCCTGCTGCAAAAGCATCTCCTGTTCCGATTCTGTCAACAACGGGATTCACTTCCAGACTTTCGGTTTCGAAATATTGTCCGTTAACCAAAGCTCTTCCTTGAGTTGCCTGATTACTTGCCGTAACGCCGATTCTGGTTTTATCAAATATTTTTTTGATGGAAGGAATTTCTTTCATTAATGTCTCAGCAGCTTGGATAAAACTGTCTTTATCATAACCGAAAGATGTTCCTAGAATCTCATTAATTTCGTTAACACCGCCGATGAAAATAGTGGAGTAGGACACCAATTCTTTCAAAACTTCGAAACCTTCTTTTCCGTATTTCCAAAGGTTGGAACGGTAAGCTGGGTCTGCTGTGATTTCAACGCCTTTTTCGTTGGCTACTTGTAAACCTTTTTTCAAAGCGATGTAAGCACTTTCCGAAATTCCAGGAGAGATCCCTGTCCAATGGAAATAATCTGCGCCTTCCAAAGCTTTTTCCCAATCGATCTGGTTTGGATTGATGTTTGCAAAAGAACCATTTAATCGGTTGTAAGCAATTCTAGAAGCACGAACGGAAGATCCAACTTCCAAGAAATACAATCCTAAAGGATGCTCGTTTTTCGAAATGTGAGTCGTATCAATCCCATAACTTTTGATGGAAGCAATTGCTGATTCGCCAACAAAATCATCAGAAACAACGCTCACGTGTTTCACATCACAACCCATTGTTGAAAGCGATGCGGCAACATTAAGTTCTGTACCACCGAAAAAGAATTCCATCTCGTTGCTTTGCTTCATCATCATGTTGTTTGCAGGTGACATTCGCATTATCACTTCTCCAAAGCTTACTACTTTGCTCATTAATCTAGTTTTTATTTGATGAAAATCAGTTTTGCCCCAACTAAAGGGATCGTGATTCTCTTTTTTTTTATTTTATAAAATCTTCTCTAAACGGACTGAAAACATCTACCAAAATTCCGTCTTCCAGACATTCGACACCGTGAAGAACATTGGAAGGAACGAAGAAAGAATCGCCTTTTTTCAATATTGAAATATCTTCACCAATATTCACTTCAAACTTTCCTTCTGCAACATAAGTTATCTGAATATGAGGATGTTTGTGTTTGTATCCAATTCCGCCTTTTTTGAAACGGACATTTACCATCATTACAGATTCGTCGTAGCCTACAATCTGGCGGTCGATATAGTCATCGATTTTTTCCCATTCTGTAGAATCGGATTTGTAATATATTTTTGGTGTTTTTTTTGTTTCCATTTTTATTTTGAACACAAAGTCCGCGAAGATTTTTATTTAATTCTAATGTTTTTAATTTTACAAAGTCCGTCGACTCCGCTCAGGATGACCTTATACTAAATTCTAATTCACGAATTACTCGCAGCCCGACTTGAGCGGAAATTCTTTTTTGCTTGTACTTGATTTCTTTTTAATGTGAAAATCGTCGTGCAAAAAAGATTGGGAGCGGAAGGCGGATTAAGCTGCCCAAATTTATTGTCCTTGTTTAGAAAGTGAAATAATCTTTTGCGTTCTGATAACAGATGTCTGAAACTATTTTTCCTACTAAGTCCAAGTCTTCAGGCAACTCGCCGCTCGCCATTTCTTTTCCTAAAAGATTACACAATACACGTCTGAAATACTCGTGTCTTGGGAAGGAAAGGAAGCTTCTGGAATCGGTCAACATCCCAACAAATGTGCTGATTAATCCCATATTGGAAAGGGCGTTCATTTGTTTTTCCATTCCGTCTTTTTGGTCCAAAAACCACCATCCGGAACCGAATTGTACTTTTCCTTTCACAGAACCATCGTTGAAATTTCCAATCATTGTTGCCATTATTTCGTTATCGGCTGGATTCAGATTGTAGATGATTGTTTTAGTCAACTTATCTTTAGAATCCAATGTGTTTAGAAATCTCGAAAGATTCGCAGCCTGACTGAAATCGCCAATAGAATCCCAACCTGTGTCTGGTCCAAGAACTTTCAACATTCTTGCATTGTTGTTTCTCAACGCGCCCAAATGATATTGCTGAACCCATCCAAATGAATGATATGTTTCTCCCAAGAACAACAAAATTGCTGTTTTGAATTGCTCAATTTGATGTGGCGTTAAGGTTTCTCCTTTTCTTTTGGTTTCAAAAATTGAGTTGATTTCTGAATCTGTGAACGTTTCAAAAGAAATGTTATTCAATCCGTGGTCACACAATCTGCAACCATTCTCGTGGAAAAACTGAATTCTCTTGTTCAAAGCATCTTGCAAATCTTGGTAAGTATTGATTTCAATTCCTGCAGATTCTCCTAATTTATCGATGTAAGAATTGTAATCCTCGTTATCAATCAAAATCGCTTTGTCAGGACGGAAAGCCGTGCTAACTTTGATTCCGATATTATTTTGTTTGATTGTTTGATGATATTCTAAAGTGTCAATCGGGTCTTCTGTAGTACAAACTGTTTCCACATTTCTCATTTTCAACAATCCGTGAACCGATTTCTCCGGCGTTTGAAGCTGAGCTGAAACATTTTCATAAACTTCATCCGCATTTTTCTCGTTCAATAAATCATAAACATCGAAATATCTTGCTAATTCCAAATGTGTCCAATGGAACAACGGATTTCTCAAAGTATTCGGAACTGTTTTTGCCCAAGCAGCAAATTTTTCTTTGTCTGAAGCGTCTCCGGTGATGAATTTTTCGTTCACGCCCATTGTTCTCATCGCTCTCCATTTGTAATGGTCACCACCAATCCAAACCTGAGTAATGTTTTCAAACTGACGGTTTTCTGCAATCTCTTTCGGAGGCAAATGGTTATGATAATCGATAATTGGTTGATTTTCAGCAAATCTGAAATACAACTCCTCAGCAAATTTGTTCTTTAATAGAAATGTATCTGTGATAAATGGTTTCATAATAAGATGTTAGATGCTAGAATTTAGAAATTAGATTTAAAATCAAAGTCTCATCATTATTTAAATTAATATTATTCGTTTGAAGGTTTTCCGATGGTTGCTAAAATCCCACCATCAACATAAATAATTTGTCCGTTGATGAACTGACTTGCTTCGGAAGCTAAAAAAATAGCCGTTCCTGCCAAATCTTCGGGATTTCCCCAACGACCTTCCGGTGTTCTGCTGATAATGAACTCGTTGAAAGGATTGCCATCCACACGAATTGGTTCAGTCTGCGACGTGGCAAAATATCCAGGACCGATTCCGTTCACTTGGATGTTATGTTTTGCCCATTCTGTTGCCAAGTTTTTTGTCAGCATTTTCAAACCTCCTTTTGCAGAAGCGTAAGCCACAACATTGTCACGACCCAGCTCGCTCATCATAGAACAGATATTGATGATTTTTCCTGCTCTTCTGGCAATCATATTTTTGGCAACCAACTGAGACATAATGAATGGTCCAATCAAATCTACATCGATGACTTTTCGGAAATCGGAAACTTCCATTTCCAGAGCTGGGATTCTTTTGATGATTCCTGCATTATTAATAAGGATATCGATTTGTTTGTGATTGGTTTCGATTTCTGCAACTTTTTCGGCAGCGATTTTCTCATCGGTTACATCAAAAATATAGCCTGTTGCTTTGTATCCTTTTGACTGGTAATAAGCAATAGCTTCTTCCAATTTGGATGGAGTAGTGCTGGTAACGACCAATTCTGCACCTGCCGAAGCCAAACCTTCTGCCATTGCCAAGCCTAAACCGTGTGTTCCGCCAGTTACAAGAGCTACTTTTCCAGTTAAGTCAAATAAATTTTTCATTTTTTACTTTAATTCGTTAGTTTTTACAGCATCCATATCGCCGTAGTCCATATTTTCTCCCGCCATTCCCCAGATAAATGTATAATTTGAAGTTCCGACACCTGAGTGGATTGACCATTCCGGAGAGATTACTGCATCTCTGTTTTTAAGGAAAATGTGTCTCGTTTCCTGAGGTTGTCCCATAAAATGTGAAATCGATTGCCCTTCTTCCAGGTCGAAATAGAAATAAGCTTCCATTCTTCTGGTGTGCGTATGAGAAGGCATTGTGTTCCAAACGCTTCCTTCGTGCAATTCCGTCATTCCCATTTGTAATTGACAGGTTTCCAGAACACTGTTTACCAATAACTTATTGATGGTCCTTCTGTTCGCATATTTGGAATCTCCTAATTCTACGATTTCAGCCTCGTTCTTTGTAATCTTTTTGGTTGGATAAGAATGGTGAGCTGGTGCAGAATTGATGTAGTAATAAGCTTGTTCCCCGTCAATATTTTCAAAAGTCACATCTTTGTTTCCTTTTCCTATATATAAAGCTTCTTTATTATTAAGTTCGTAAACTGTTCCGTCAACCGTTACTTTTCCTTTTCCACCAACGTTGATAATTCCGATTTCTCTTCTGTCTAGAAAGTTTTCTGCTTTTAATTCATCAATTGTTTCAAGCTTCAAAGCTTTGTCAGTTGGCATTGCTCCTCCAACAATTAATCTGTCATACATTGTATAGACTAGTTTGATTTCTCCTTCTTGAAATAAATCATTGATAAGGAATTCTTCTCTAAGTTTTTCTGTTGTGTAATTTTTGGCATCGTTTGGATGATGCGCGTATCTGAATTCTGATTGAGTCATAATATCTATATATGTGAACTTAAAATTAATTTTGTGTAATCGATTGCATTAAAAAATGCTCTTTTTGAGACAAAAATTAATTTCTGTAAATATATATATAAATATTAACCAAGAAAGAAAAAACTGAAATAATTTTTAAGTATAAGAAATACAGTTTGTTATGTGTTATTTTGTGTTGGTTTTTTATTGTTTTTGTTAGTTTTTTTGTGCAATATTTTGCTTTCGAAAGTTAAAATTTGTACAACATTTAAATTTTTAAAGTCTTTAGTTATTTAATGCCGTTATTATTTGTTTTTATTTTAAATATATGATTATCAGTGTGTTTTTCTATTGAGTTGTTGTCGTCTTCAATAAGTTCAGTTTTTATTCTAAATTTTAAAAATTAGAACAAAAATAATTATGTTTTTGAAAAAAAACGAATCTTAAGTTAATTTTTGGTTAATGCTTTTTGTACTAAAACTGACTTTTTGATGTAAAAAGCATTCTTTGAATATGTTAAAATTATGTTAATTTGGTTTATTTGGTTTTTATAAATTGAATTGTAATTATTTTAAAATCAGTTTGTTGAATTATTATTTTGTTTATTTGTTTTCTCATTGTTAAATTAATATTAATAAAAAAAATACATTTTGCATTTGTCAATTAAAAAATAATCTTAGTTTAGTCGAGTTAAGAAATCATAAAAAATTTAAGTGCAATCGATTGCGCTTTTTATTGAAATTTTGACATTTATTATCAGTAAAACAATTACTAATTATAAAAACTAAAAATATCTATGAGTGGTTTAAAATTAGGTATTCAAAGTGCATTTGTAAAAACAACGATCGCATCGGTGTTTTTACTACCAGCATTTGGTCTGGCTCAGGAACTGATAAAAGTTTCCGGAACGGTTACCTCAGAACAAAATAAGCCTGTACCGAATGTGGAAGTCGGTGTAAGGGATTCCAAGTTCTCTACACATACAGACAAAGCCGGAAAGTATTCTCTAAATGTTCCAAAAAATGCAACACTTGTAATCCGTTCCAAAGGTTTTGAAGAGCAGGAGATCAACGTCAATGGAAAAAACATTATTAATGTTGCATTGGCAAAATTTGACGGTACCAAAGAAAAATCTATCGATGAAGTTGTACTGGTAGGATATACAACGGTTTCCAAAAAGGATGTGACCAATTCTATCGCTTCAGTAAAAGGAGAACAGCTTAATGACATGCCAGTAAACAGTGCAGCCGAAGCAATACAGGGAAGGATGGCAGGTGTTCAGGTAACGTTTGGAGAAGGTTCGCCTGGTTCGGATCCGGAAATCAAAGTGAGAGGTGGAACTTCTATTACTCAGGATAATGCTCCGCTGTACATCGTAGACGGTATCCAGATGGATAATGCACTTTCCATCATATCTCCAAAAGAAATAGAATCTATCGAAGTTCTGAAAGATGCTGCTTCGACTTCTATTTACGGTGCAAGAGGCGCTAATGGTGTGGTTCTGATCACTACGAAAAGCGGAAAAAAAAGCACTAAAACAATGATTAATTACAACGGTTATACCGGTGTAAGAACCATTGCAAAAACACTGGACGTGATGAGTCCTTACGATTTTGTCCAGTATCAGTACGAACTTCGTTACAAAGATGGCTATCAAGATCTTATGGATAAGTTCGATTCTTTGTATGGTCCGTATTCCGAAATTGAAAAATACAAAACGATTAAAGCAAAAAACTGGCAGGAAGAGGTCTTTGGAAAAGAAGCTTTTAATTTCACTCATAATGTCAATATATCAGGAGGAAATTCCAATTCGGCATTCACATTGTCATTAAACCACGTGGAGGAAGATGGCATAATGCTCAACTCTGGCTATAAAAGAAGTATGGCCAATTTTAAATATGATTTTGATATCAGCAAAAAACTAAAAGTGGGAGTAACTGCCAGATATAGTAAAACGTTTATCAATGGTGCAGGAACATCTTCATCCGGAACACAAACAACAAACAGACTAAGAAATGTGATCCGTTACAAACCATTTGAAAACGGAAACAGTACAGGAGCTGGCTCAGATGAATTTGATACTGATGATTTTGCAACGACTAACCTTATAAATCCGCTTGTATTGGCTAATAATGAAATCAAGCATAACTATAATGATAACTTATTCCTGAACGGTGTTATTACTTATAATATTGTTAAAGATTTAACTTTTAAAAGTGTGATTGGTTATGTGCAAAATGATCAGGACCTCAAACAGTTTTCCGGTCCGTCCACTTATTTATCTAGAATTAATTCTGATATGTCTGTTGTGCAGCTAACTAATGTCCAGACAAGAAGAATTACGAATAGTAACACACTTGCTTATAAAAAGAAATTTGGAAATAGTAAATTAGATTTATTAGTAGGACAAGAAATTGTGCAAACAAATGGTAACAAAACGGATATGACCATCCGTTATATTCCTACATCCTTTTCTGCGGATCAGGCTTTCGAGAATATTATTCTTGCTGCTCCGCCTACAGGATTGATACAGGATGCGCCATATGCAGGCGTTTTACCACCGCAAAGATTGGCTTCATTCTTCGGACGGGCTAATTTTGTTTACAATAACAAATATATTGCTACATTATCTATCAGAAGAGACGGTTCCAATTCTTTTGGGGAATCAAACAGATGGGCAAACTTTCCTTCTGCATCATTAGCCTGGAAAATCGGGGAAGAAAATTTCCTGAAAGATTCTAGGGTAATTAATGATCTTAAGCTTCGTGCAGGCTACGGACAATCCGGAAATGACAGAATTGCATCGTTCTTATATGAGACGTTTTATACACCTTCCAGCGCTTATGGATATACAGGCGGTGTAGGGATTATTACGGGAGCGGCTGCTGGAAATATAATGGGAAATCCCAATATTAAATGGGAGGCAACGGTGTCTCAGAATATCGGTTTAGATTATTCCTTGTTCAATAACAGAATCTATGGCGCCATTGATGCGTATATTACAGATACTAAAGATTTGTTGCTATTAGCTAAAATTCCTCAGACATCTGGCTACGAATACCAATATCAAAACTCTGGAAAAACCCAGAACAAAGGTTTGGAATTCAGTTTGGGAGCGGTGGTTGTGAATAATGAAAACTTTAACTGGAAAGCAGATTTTAATATTGCTGCCAATAAAAATATGATCAAAAGTTTAGGACCACTAACTCAGTCAGGGACAGATTTCTATTTAGTTCCATCGGGTTGGGTGAATAATCTTTCAGACTTCAAAGTTCAGATCGGAGCGCCAGTAGGTACTTATTATGGCTATCTGACAGAAGGCAGATACGAAATCAGTGATTTTGATTTTAATCCAGCGACAAATCGTTACACATTGAAACAGGGAATTGCGAGCTCTGGATCTGTGGCACTTGGAAACAAAGCACCACAACCTGGAGATCTTAAACTTAGAGACCTCAACGGAGATGGTGTTATCGATGTAAAAGATCAAACAGATCTTGGTAATGCACAGCCAAAGTTTTACGGAGGATTTAACCAGACGTTCCGATATAAGAATTTTGATATGAGTTTGTTCTTCAATTTCTCGGTTGGAAACAAAGTTTACAATGCTAATAAAATTGAATTTACCACAAAGTATCAGTATTATGATCAGAATATGCTAGCGGAAGTGGCTAACAGATGGAAATGGTATGATGGAGATGAGTTAGTTCTAGATCCTACAAGATTGGCTGCTCTTAATGCCAATACTACAATGTGGACGCCAACGGGTGGGAATTATTTCCTTCACTCTTATGCGATAGAAGACGGATCTTTTCTGAGACTTAATAACATAACGATTGGTTATTCTTTGCCAAAAGATTCATTAAAAATGCTTGGAATTACAAATTTCAGATTATATGCTACTGCGAATAATGTATTTACCATTACAGGGTACTCGGGATATGATCCAGAAGTAAGTACAAGAAAAAGCACCCTTACTCCTGGTGTAGATTATGCAGCTTTCCCAAGAAGCAGGTTTTTCTTAACAGGTATTGATGTAACTTTTTAATTCAAAAAAAATGAAAATTAACAAATTAATTTATATTCTTGGCTGTTTGGTGGTTTTTAGCACATCTATATCGTGCAGTGATTTCTTGGATGCGGAAAATATTTCCAGTTCTAACGAGTCGCAGCAGTTTGACAGTACTGCCGATACTTTTACAGCATTGATTGGAGTTTATAACCAGATTATTGGCGATGATGCTTACGGACAAAGACTCAATTTATATTTTCCACAGTCTGCCGACGATTTTAAAATCTCCGGAGACTACAACTGTAATGACAGAAGAGGAATCAGTACTTACGGCTCATGTACATCCAACCCGGATCTGAACAAGCCATTCCTAAAATTATACTCAGGAATAGAAAGAGCGAATCTTTGTATCAAGAACATACCGCTTTCTCCAGTTTATCAGACAGGTTCTGCAGCAGATAAGGCATTGATGGACAGATATCTTGGTGAAGCTCTTACGCTTAGAGCACAGTTCTATTTTGACCTAATCAAAAACTGGGGCGATGTTCCTATGCAGATGGTTCCGTCTTCTGATCTCGAGACAATTTATCTTGCAAAAACTGACAGAGATGTGATCTACGACAAAATAATTGCAGACCTTGCTACCGCATCAGCCTTAGTGCCTTGGAAATCCAAATCAAATACTTCTAATACAAGAATTACAAAAGCGGCCGTAAAAGGACTGAGAGCGAGGATAGCATTGGCGAGAGCTGGATATTCATTAAGAAGAGAACCAAGAGTGATGGCAAAAGGTTCCAACTCTCAAGTGTATTACAAAATTGCTTATGATGAGTGTAAAGATATTATAACATCTGGCGAACATGCTTTGAATCAAAGTTTTGAAGCAGTATTCAGAGCATTGCATGATAATTCGGAGGATGCTGCTAAGGAAGTTATTTTTGCAGTAGGCGCATTCGGAGGTAATGCATCGACAGACAGTAAAATAGGTTATTTCAATGGAATGAGACACAGTGATAATTCTAATTGGAAAAGCAGTGGAGGTATCAATGCGATTGCAACTTACTTTTATGAATTTGGAAAATTCGATGTTAGAAGAGATGTTACAGTGGCTTCTATGCAGATTAATGATGCCAACCAGGCAATATTGGCGACTGGCGCACTTTGTACAGACGGCAAATTCAGAAAATCGTGGACTAATATTACAGGAACTGCACAAAACCTGGCCATTGACTGGCCGTTGTTGCGCTACTCAGATATTCTTTTGATGTTCGCAGAAGCAGATAATGAGCTGAATGGTTCTCCTTCTCAGGATGCCATCAATGCAGTGAGATTGGTAAGAAACAGAGCTTACGCAGGAAATCTTGGACAGGCTGGGACTATTCCAACTGACAAAGCTGGCTTCTTCGATTATATCGTTCACGAAAGATTACTGGAATTTGGTGGGGAAGGTCTTAGAAAATATGATCTCATCCGATGGAATCTTCTAGCAACCAAAATTGCGGAAACCAAGCAGAAACTCTCAAATCTTTTAAGCGGAACCGGGCAATATGCTAACGTACCTTCTATTTTATATTATAAGGAATCTGCTTACGATAAAACAAAAACAGCACAGGCAGCACTTCAGGCCATTGATATTTATGTTCCGGCGGGGGTTAATAGATCTGATGTTTATTATACACCAACACCGGCATCAGCGCCATCAGGTTACAAAGCGATCAATTGGAGAGCGGCCGTGAACGCACAATACATCAGTGACCCTTTAAAAGGATATGCTCAGTATTTTGAAGCGAACAGAAAAGAATTGTTGCCAATTTACAATGACATCATTCAGTCTAACTATAACCTGACACAAGATTACGGTTACTAGTTTACGCTGATTGGGATTTTTAAGTTATTATATTTTTAATTTTTTTTGAAGAATCACTCTGTCAGGGTTTTATACCCTGGCGGAGATGACTCTAAGGAAACTATTGCCTTATAATTTCGGAAAAAACAAAGCATTATTATTTAAAAATGAGTGAATTAGATGTGTTCTTTGAAGAACTTTAAATAATAAACTTTTATACAACTCGTAGATAAACTCATTAAATAAATTTATATGTATAAACTAAAACTACTTTATGTATTCTTTTTGCTTGTCTTTCTGCAGGCATCAGCACAGTCTGTTACATTTACAGAGTCCAGAGGCTGGTTAGAGTCTGCCTTTGTAAAATGGCAGCCGGTACAGAATGCGGCTAGATATAATGTTTATTATTCCGGAGAAGGCGTTGTAAACAAACTTGTAGACGATTATCTTATCCGAAGTTACGGCTCGTATTTCAGAGCAGATATTCCGGGACTGAAAGCTGGGAATTATATCATTACTGTAAAGCCAGTGATTCTTGGAGCAGAAGGTTCTGGTTCCACAACAGGTTCACTAACGGTTCTTCCGCAGGACAGAAACGGATTTGCTTTCAATGCCGGGCGTGTTCCGGGTGGTTATAAAGCCGATGGTACACCGAAAGATAACGCCGTAATTTTATACGTTACCCAAAAAAGCAAAAACACGATTTCCTTCAATGTCATTACCAATAATAATGGCAGCACAACCAATTATGTTGGTTTTCAGAATATTTTCTCAGGCATTAAGAAAGGGATTGACAAAAGGCCTTACATCTTCCGTCTCGTCGGTAATATTACGGATTTTGATGTGATGGAAGGTGGTGATCTTGTGGTAGAAAACAAGAATAACGCATCCAGTTATATAACGGTTGAAGGCGTTGGAGATGATGCTGTTGCCAATGGCTGGGGAATCCGCGTGAAGAATGCAACAAACATAGAGATTGCTAATCTTGGATTTATGAATTGCGATAGCAGTGAAGGTGATAATATCGGAATGCAGCAGGATAATTCTTATATATGGGTTCATAACAATGATCTTTTTTATGGGAATGCGGGAAGTGATGCAGATCAGATCAAGGGCGATGGTGCTCTGGACAATAAGGGGACAACGTTTGCCACATACTCATACAATCACTTCTGGGATTCTGGAAAAGCAAGTTTATTGGGGCTTAGTGAGAACTCTACTACCGGATTATACGTAACCTATCATCATAATTGGTTCGATCATTCAGATTCCAGACATCCGAGAGTGCGTTTTTATTCAGCACATATTTATAATAATTATTTTGATGGTGTTTCCAAATATGGTTCTGGTTCCACGGAAGGTTCATCATTGTTTTTAGAAGGTAATTATTTCAGAAATTCAAAAAATCCGATGATGATTTCGCTTCAGGGAACCGATGTTTGGAATCCTGCAAAACAGATGAACGATCCTACTAATCAGGGAACTTTTTCCGGTGAAAACGGAGGGATGATCAAGGCATTTAATAATACCATGGATGCAGACATTGGTACTAATTCTATGCGTTTTGTTGCCTACGGAGATCCGAATCCGCTCTACAACATTCCCGGAAAAATTAGCTCAATTATTGATTTTGATGCTTACGTTGCTGCTACGAGAGATGAAGCGGTTCCTAATTCAGTAAAATCATTTAGGGGAAATAACGTTTACAATAATTTTGATACAGATGCATCATTATATGTGAAAAATCTGATGGTGGAGGATCCAGCGACAGCGAAAGATAATGTTAAGCTTTATGCAGGTCGTGTACTAGGTGGGGATTTTAAATGGATTTTTGATAATTCTGTTGATGATAAATCTTATACGGTAATAACTGGTCTTAAATCTGCACTTACCAATTACGAAACATCAATGATTTATATCCAGGCAGAAGGCAGTACACAAACTCTGGTTAATACTTCAGGAAACAAAGATCAGACGGTATCTTCCGGAACAGCAATTGCACCAATTATATTTACTTGGGGCGGAGACGCAACGGATGTCGTTGTAACAGGACTTCCGGTAAGCGGATTATCTTTTGCAAAAAATGCAGCAGATAAAACAATTACTATTACTGGAACACCAACAGCCAATATAGATTATACAGTTACAACTGTTGGCTCAGGAAACTCCGTTTCGGTTAATGGAAGCATAAAAGTAGGGACTCCTGGAAATACGGGTGACACAGATGGAATGATTCATAACTTCAGTACAGCAAATCCGCCTAAATCCAGCGTTTTCTACACCATAACGGGTAACATGAATTCTACGGACGGATCTACTACTTATGATGGACTGGCTTTGACGAAACGATTCAAAATGGAATCTTCTACTAATATCACCTATACAACTACAGCTTCATCTACATTAGTCTTGGTTTTTGATGCAGATTTTAACAAAACTGTAAAAGTTGATGGAACAAGCCACACTGCTGTAAACGGCATAGTGAGTATTAGTAATCTTTCTGCAGGAGTTCACAGCATTACAAAAGGCGATACCACTAACTTATTCTACATTAAAACGACATACAATTTAGCATCAAATGATATTAACAAAGCACAGATTAAATTATATCCAAATCCGGTTGCAGACTATTTGAAAATTAGTGTTGGCGTGGAAAAAATATTGAATGTGAAAGTCTATAATTTCGCAGGAATGCTGGTTAAAAATCTTGACAATCCAACAGATTCAATCGATCTAAGAAATCTTTCTACAGGTAATTATATCGTTAGGATTATAACAGACAGAGGAACGGTTACTAAAAAGATGATTAAAAAATAAGCTTGATCTACTAATGAAGACTGTAGATTCTCAGACCAAATTGTTAATTGTTAAATTCATACAAGTTTTCAGCCCAATTGGGATGAAAACTTGTATATTTAAATAGATTGATAAAAGTGTAGAGAATTAGATTAAAAGAATTTAATGATTTTTCCGAGTAAAATCTTTAGAAAAAATAAAGTACAAACGCAGAGGGAGTCACAAGATATTAAATAAATGAAAACGAGAAATCCATTTTTGTTTCTGTCATCCATCATTATTTTGATGTGTATCCATTCTTTCAGCGTTATGAATAATTCTGAAACAATTTATACTGTGTCAAAGGAAGGGAAAGGAGATTTCAAAACAATTCAGGAAGCGATTGATGCAGCGGAAAATGATCTTGATTCTAAAACCAAAATCATCATCAGAAAAGGAATTTATCGGGAAAAAATTATTGTGCCTGCAACCAAAGGCGCTATTTTATTTGAAGGTGAAAATGCTTCAGAAACGATTATCGTTAATGATGATTATGCTTCAAAAAAAAATGCCGATGGAAAAGAAATAGGAACAACAGGTTCATCAACCATTTTTATTTTTTCTGATAATTTTTCAGCCAGAAATATCAGCTTTCAAAATGATGCAGGAAAGGTTGGACAAGCCGTTGCCGTTCTGATTACCGGAGACAAAGCCATTTTTGAAAATTGCAGATTTCTCGGGTTTCAGGATACATTATATTTGAAAGGCGAGCAAGATGTACTAACACCGGAAAGAGATAGTCGTCATTATTTCAAAAACTGTTATATTGAAGGAACCACAGATTTTATATTTGGCGCAGCAACAGCAGTTTTTAAAAGTTGTATTATTTATGCAAAAGAAAGCGCAACCTATATCACAGCGGCATCTACACCGCAAGGTAAAAGGTTCGGATTTGTCTTTATCGATTGCAAAATCACAGGCGATGCAAAACCACAGTCTGTTTATCTCGGAAGACCTTGGCGACCTTTTGCCAAAACAGTTTTTATCAACACAGAAATTTCAAATATCATAAAACCTGAAGGCTGGCACAATTGGAATAAGCCCGATGCTGAGAAAACAAGTTTTTATGCAGAAGCCAATTCAAAAGGAATTGGTGCTAATCCAGAAAAGCGGGTTTTCTGGTCGCATCAATTATCAAAAAATCAGTTGAGAGACTATTCCGTAAAGAAAATCCTGGCAGGACAAGACAATTGGAATTTTAAAATAATGAAATAATATATTCAATGTTGACTCAGCGTAATTGAAACATTTTGCAAATTTAAACATCGAATTAATAAATAATTCTTGCGCCTTGAATTAAAAAAGATTAAAAATGAAAAAAATAGTACTGAAAATTGTTTATTCCGTTTTTTTTATAAGCTTCCTAAGCTGTTCTGCGCAGTCGGATATTATTAGTACAATTAAAAAAAATGGTAACGCTCCCTTTTCTTATACAGAATTATCTGTGAAAGAAGGCGGGAAATGGGAAGGAAATCAATACATCGGAGGGAGATTCAGAAATGTTAATAAAGTCCAAATTCCTGCTGAACATACAGATCACTCCACTTATATCAGATATGAGGGGATTGGCCTAGAAAATAATCAGATAGGTTACAGACTTTACCTGGATTGGAGAAATGCTACTGATATTTTTGGCAAAAAAGTCAATACATTAGTTTTACCGGAAGTTGGTCAGGATGGTTTTGAATCTTACCATCACGATGCTGCCTGGGGACAGGATATTCTGAAATCTGGAAGCACCATTGGGATTGGCTCTTATGGAAGATATGATGAGCAGAATGATTATATAGAAACTTTTAAAATCGTAAAAAGTACAACAGCCAAAGTCATCAATGAGAAAAACAGCTCTTATGCGGCTATCAATTACAAAGGTTGGAAAACCTGGGGAGATGCTGTAGATCTTCAGTCCAAGCTTACAATTTTCAACAGAGACAGGTTTGTAAAAGTGGATCTTTCTGTCAGTGATCCGATTTCTGGTCTGGCAACCGGAATTGTTGCCTTTAATAATATCCCGGTACGGCTGGTGGTGGGTAAGAATAATAAATGGGCTTACATTGCAACTTATGGTATGCAAACGCTGGCGCAGAAAGAAGATAATCTTGGGATGGTGGTGTTTTATCCAGTCGATAGTTTTGAAAAATATGTCAAAACAAAATCAACCCACGCAATAGTCTTCAAAAAAGTAAAAGAGGTGTCATATTATTTCTTAGGAGCTTGGTCACAAGAATTTGGCGGTATACATTGTGAATCAGAATTTTATGATGATTTAAATAAAAAACTAGATCAGCTGGATAAAGATGGAAAATTATAAAAAGAGCATCATCTTAATGTTTAATGCCTCAAAATTATATTAAAATGAAGGGTTTAGAAAAATTGAGTTTATCATTGATTGCATTTGTGATCTTATTTTCTTGTGCTCAGAAACCTTTACAAAGGACGGCTCAGGCTACTCAAACATTGGGATCTGAAACTATTTCAACAAAGTTGCCCTGGTCAGAACGAATGATGCAATCCGAAATGAAACGTTTCCCGGAAGCATGGATGTTGGATTTTTTTAAAACACCAAAATGGAGTTATCCGAATGGGTTGGTTCTAAAAGCTGCGGAAAAAGTATTCAAAAAAACTGGAAATAATCAGTATTTTGAATATATTAAAGCTTATGCAGATGAATTGGTTAATCAAGATGGAACCATCAAAACCTATGACCTAAGTAAATACAATATTGATATGCTTAACTCTGGCAATGTCCTGATTTATCTTTATTCGGTTACAAAAGATGATAAATATTTAAAAGCCATAAAATTGCTGCGTTCACAGTTAGACAATCATCCAAGGACTTCGGAAGGCGGTTTTTGGCATAAAAAAATCTATCCTAATCAAATGTGGCTGGATGGTTTGTATATGGGACAACCTTTCTATGCCAACTATACCAAGTTATTTTCAAATGGAAACGAGGCAAAGAAGGCTTATGATGATATTGTTAACCAGTTTGATATCATCCAGAAGCATATGGTAGATCCCAGAACGGGATTGTTATATCACGGTTGGGACGAGAGCAAGGGACAGGCTTGGGCAGACAAACAAACCGGGCTTTCACCCAATTTCTGGGGAAGAGCAATGGGTTGGTACGGAATGGCTATCGTAGATGTATTAGATTTTCTACCCGAAAATCATACTGGAAGACAAAGGTTGATTGGTTATTTGAACTCGTATTCAGAAGCTTTGGTAAAAGTTCAGGACAAAAAAACCGGACTTTGGTATCAGGTTTTGGATAAAGGTGGAGAAAAAGGTAATTATCTGGAGGCTTCAGCTTCATCAATGTTTGTTTATACGTTTGCAAAAGCAGCCAAAAAAGGTTATTTGCCAAATTCTTATAAAACCATTGCAAAAGAGGGCTACAATGGAATCCTGAAAAATTTAATAACAGTAGAACCGAACGGCGTTGTCAATCTCAATCAGAATTGCGCGGTTGCAGGCCTGGGAGGAACACCTTATAGAAGCGGAACTTACGATTATTATGTCAATGAAGAAATCCGTGCCAATGACCCGAAAGGAACCGGACCATTTATCCTGGCAAGTCTGGAATTAGAAAACTAATGTTTAATTGTATTAAAGAATAATGAAACGAATCAAAAATATCTTAACAGCATTTTTTATATCAGCTTTTGTTTTGATTTCTGCCCAGACAGAACAGGATAATCAAAAAGAGCGAAGCGTGCAGCCTTCCAAAAATAAAAATACGACCAACATTTTTCTGGCTGGTGATTCTACTGTTACAGATTACACTTTAGAAAGCAATTATCAGGGAAAGCGTTATCCACAGCAAGGTTGGGGCGGCGTTTTTCAGGAGTTTTTTGTGACTGATAGTCTTAAAACTTTCAAATCACCATTAGCAAAAAATGTTTTGGTTGTCGATAAAGCTAAAGGGGGACGAAGCACCAGAACTTTTTTTCAGGAAGGCAGATGGCGTTACATTTTTGAAAATCTTAAACCGAAAGATTGGGTTTTGATTCAATTTGGGCATAATGATGAATCGGAGAAAAAAGTGGATCGTTATGTGGATGTTCCGGGTTATAAAGAATATTTGAGATTGTTCATTCACCAGACAAGGGAAAAAGGAGCAACGCCGATTTTGGTAACGCCGGTTTCCAGAAATTATCCTTGGAAAGAAGGTGTTTTAGGCGATAGTCACGTAGATTATGCGAAAGCAATGATAGAAGTTGGGCAGGAACAGAAAGTGGATGTGATTGATTTGAATAGACTTTCCAGAGATTTTTTTACTAAAAAAGGAAAAGATTTCGTGACGACAACCTATTTTATGAATTTTCCGGAAGGCAAATTTACAGCATATCCAAAAGGTCAAAAAGATGATACGCATTTTCAGCCGGAAGGTGCAAAAGCTGTCGCGCAACTGGTTTACAATGAATTCAAAAAAATAGTAGGCAAGAAATAAACTCAAAGTTTGTCATTCCGTAGGAATCTCTACATTTTGGATTCCTACGGAATGACAAAAATTGAAAATAAGGTCAAAAACCTTGCGACTTTAAAAATATTATAAAATAGAAATTTGCGCTCTTTGCGTTAAAATCAAAATATTGAGAATGAAGAAATCGATTAAAATTTTAGCTTTAAGCTTAGCAATGTTATTTTCGGAAAACGCATTTGCGCAGAGCATTGCCGATATTTATAAAGGTGTAGAATTCAAAATGCCAACAGTTGCAGAAACGTCTTTTCCTGTAAAATCTGTAAATATCAAAAGTTATGGTGCTGTTTCTGGCGGCATCATAAAAAATACCGAAGCTTTAAGAAAAGCTATTGACGAAACGTCTCAGAAAGGTGGCGGAACAGTAGTCGTTCCAAGAGGAATCTGGCTCACAGGACCAATTGTGCTGAAAAGCAATATCAACCTTCATTTAGAAGATGGGGCTTTGGTAATGTTCAGCAGAGATTTTGCAGATTATCCTTTGGTGGACGTCAGTTTTGAAGGCTTGAACACCACCCGTTGTCAGTCTCCCATCTCAGCGAAAGGTGCTAGCAATATTGCAATTACAGGAAAGGGTGTGATTGACGGAAACGGCGACGCTTGGAGATATGTGAAGAAGGGGAAAATGACCGAGGGACAATGGAAAGAGTTGTTGTCAAAAGGAGGAGTTTTGTCCGATGATAAAAAAATATGGTTTCCGAGCGAAAGTTCCAAAAGAGGATTTATGAACACAGGGAATTTCAATGTCCCAGAAAAATTAACAACAAGAGAGCAATTAGAACCTATCAAAGATTTTCTTCGTCCTGTTATGGTAAGTTTGGTTGGTTGTGACAAAGTTCTTTTGGACGGTCCAACTTTCCAGAATTCACCGGCTTGGAATCTTCATCCATTGATGTCAAGTAATTTGATTTTGAGAAATCTAACCGTTAGAAATCCTTGGTATTCTCAGAATGGCGACGGTTTGGATTTGGAATCTTGTAAGAATGTTTTGATTTATAATAACACATTTGACGTTGGAGATGATGCGATTTGTATCAAATCCGGAAAAGATAAAGACGGACGCGACAGAGGAATTCCCACAGAAAATGTCATTATCAAAAACAATACAGTTTACCACGCACACGGTGGAATCGTTATCGGAAGCGAAATGTCTGGAGGTGTGAAAAATCTTCACGCTTCGGATTGTACTTTTATCGGAACGGACATCGGACTCCGTTTCAAAACCACAAGAGGAAGAGGTGGCGTTGTTGAGAATATTTGGATTAGCAATGTGGATATGACGGGAATTCCGGCTCAGGTGATTGGTTTTAATATGTTCTATGAAGGTAATTCGCCAATCATCGAAGAAGACCAAAATGCTGACGATGAAAAAAGAGTAGTAAAAGATATTCCAGTGACGGATGAAACTCCGATTTTCAGAAATGTATTCTTCAAAAATATCACAGCTTCCAATTCTTACGAAGCTTTGTCATTAAACGGTTTATCTGAAATGAATCTTAAAAATATTATTGTTGAAGATTCTAATTTCGATACCAAAAAAGCGTTGACAATCGTAGATGCAGACGGAATTACATTGAAAAATGTCAAAATAAAATATACAGACGGAACTGGTGCAACAATATATAACAGTAAGAATGTTGACATCTCAGGTTTGACTTTGGAATCTTCTAAAACACCATTGATAAAGGTTATTGGAAGTAAAACCAAAGGTATCAAATTACCAAAAGGGATTTCCGGAGATAAATTGTCGATCTCCAAAGATGTTCCGAAGAATGCAGTAAAATAATTTCTCTTATATTTTTTCTTAAAACGGATGAAACCTACCAAAGTTAACTTGAATCACAATAGTCATCTGCGGAAGATTTTTATCCGTTTTTCTATTGTATTGATTTCGATTTCGAAGATCTATTCTCAGGAAATCGAACGGCCAAAAGTACAGCCTTACACCATTGAAGGAACTTATGAAAAACTGAAAAAGAAATATCCTTTCATTCAGCCTATTGATCTGGAATTTCCAAAAAACATCAAAGTCAAAAGAGATATTGAATATAAAACCAGAAACGGAAAATCACTTTTAGCAGATATTTATTATCCTGAAAATTCGGCTCAGAAATATCCAGCGATTATTTTGGTTCACGGCGGTGGTTGGATTTCCGGAAGTAAAGAAAATGAGAGGTTTCTTGCTCAGGAGTTGGCTTCAAAAGGTTACGTTTCATTGGCAATTAATTATAGCCTGAGTGATGTTGCAAAATATCCTGCAGGAGTTGAAGATATCGAAGACGCTTTGAAATTCTTGAAGAAATATCACAAGGAATTTGCGGTTAATAAAAAGAAAATTGCAGTCGGTGGAAACTCTGCCGGAGCGCAATTGGCTACTTTGGTTGGTGTTAAAAATAAAGTTCAGGCGATTGTGAATATTGATGGAATCGTTTCATTCATCCATCCCGAATCTGAAGAAGGAACTTACGCGGCTTATTGGTTTGGGGCTACAAAAACACAGAATTTTAAACTTTGGAAAGAAGCTTCGCCTTTGGAATATGTCGGAAAAAACACACCGCCAACATTATTTATCAATAGCTCTCAACCGAGATTTCACGCAGGAAGAGATGATTTGATGAAGCTATTAAAAAGTTATAATATCCCGACGGAATTTCACGAAATCAAAGATTCTCCGCATTCGTTTTGGTTGGTTCAGCCTTGGTTTGACGAGACTTTGAAATATACTGTTGATTTTCTGGATAAAGTTTTGAAAAATTAATCTAATGAAAAAGCTATTTTCTTTTCTAAGTTTTTTGTTCGTGGTTTTGTCTTTTGGACAATCGCCTTATATAACGATTACAGTTGCTAAAGATGGTTCCGGAGATTTCGAGACGATTCAGAGTGCGATTAATTCGATTCGGGATTTAGGTCCGGCTGAAGCTTTGATTAAAATCAAATCCGGAATTTATAATGAAAAAATCGTGATTCCTTCATCAAAACATTGGATTACAATTGAAGGCGAAGACAAAGAAAATACAATCATTACCAATGACGATTTCTCTGGAAAACTGAATCCTTTGACCAATGAAAAATTCAATACATTCAATTCATATACTTTTCTTGTTGCAGGAGATAATGTTAAAATTTCAAATCTGACCATTAAGAATTCATCTTGTAAGCAAGGTCAGGCCGTTGCTTTACACGTGAAAGGCGACCGATTTGTGATGAAGAATTCCAAAATTTTAGGTTGTCAGGACACGCTTTATTCCGCAACTGACCACAGCCGACAATATTATGAAAACTGTTATATAGAAGGAACTACGGATTTTATTTTCGGCCAAGCGACTGTGGTTTTCAAAAATTGTGAAATCAAAAGTTTAGCGAATTCTTACATCACTGCTGCTGCAACAAGTAAGGAAAATCAATATGGTTTTGTCTTTATTGATTGTCATTTGACTGCAAAAGAAGATATTACCAAAGTTTATCTCGGACGACCTTGGCGACCATTTGCAAAGACGGTTTTCATTAATACAACTATGGGAAGCCATATTTTATCGGAAGGTTGGAATCCGTGGAAAGGCGATAAAATGTTCCCTGATAAAGAGAAAACTGCTTTCTATGCAGAATTTAATAGTATGGGAAGTGGTGCAAATCCAGAAAAAAGAATTGGGTGGAGCCATCAACTTTCCAGGAACGAATTGAAAAAGTATTCGATTGAAAAGATTTTCAGAAAATCAGATAGTTGGTTTCCATCAAGTTGTTGCGCAATAGTTTTTTGTGTAGATTTTTGATTTTTATTCTTTTGAAAAGTTTTTTGGGAATTTTTATGCAATCGATTGCGTTGTTTTCACTACAAAACATTCGTTCTGAGCCTCAATATTATACTTTTTTTAAAAGTAATTTAAACAGTTATTTAACTGCAAATAATCATAAACAGCGTAATTGTTAAATATTTAATAACTAAGTTCTATTTTATTTAAAAATTTTTTCCAATTAAGCTTGTTTGGTTTAGAATTAAATTTATATTAGAAGCGTCGATTTGTTGAAAATAAAAGTGTAATCGATTGCGTAAAAAACTACTTTAAATTTTATAATTATGAAAAAACTATTACTTTCTGTGATTGTTGCGGGTATTGCAGCAATTCAAGCCAATGCACAATCTAAAACATGGGACTTTAGTGATACATCTAAGTTTCCGGCTGGTGTAATTTCTGTGACAACAACCATTAATGGTCTGACTCTGATTCCCGGCGGTAGCAATCTAACAATTTCTACCACCAATCTTGCGACATTTGAAGATAATTATGCTCCTACACAGCGTCTTCAGTTTGGAGGTAACAGCTATTCGGGATCTACTAATCCAACTGTGGGAACCACGAGTATGCCGACAAGAAGATATCTTCAGTTTCCTGTGTCAGATAATGCAATCATAAAATTCTGGGCAAGAGGCGGCGGTGCAGGCAGATCAGTTCTTATTTCAGATAATGCTGGAAAAGTACTTAGTTCTACAACATTCAATGGAAGTTCAGTGACTGATATTGTGATAGCTTCATATACATACACGGGGACACCTACAAATATTATAGTGTCTACGGGAAACGGCGATAATAGTGTTTATAAGATTGAATATATAGACAATTCCACGCTTGCTGCAGGTGGTTCTAAGGCATCATTAAAAACTCATATCATCTCAAGTGGTAACAGGATTTTTGTTTCAAATTTGGATTCTAAACACAGCTTAATTAACGTTTATACAACAGGAGGAAGTCTTGTAAAGACTTTGAAATCATCAAGTGATACGGATTTCGAAGTGGCTGATAAAGGAGTTTATATTGTTAATGTAATCTCCGAAAAAGGTAGCTTCTCTGAAAAGGTAATAATCCGATAGTGATTTTAGCATTCTTGCGTTTTATTTTTTTAGAATAAAACTTGTTTTTGTTCAGAGGTTTTTTTATTGAATTTTCAATTTATTTTTTCTGTTTCGTTGTATTTTTAATAAAATAACCACTGATTTTAGTTAAACGATTGCATATTTATTTTGGTCAAAAATATGATTTTTATTCTTCTGTTAAATTAAAATGAACCATTTTAATATGTCCTAAACTATTATTCATAAAGGGTTTTATAATCAATGCTGAAAAATTAACAATAAATTAAAAAAAAATTATTTTGGAATTAGAATTTAATTTTATATTAGAACCATAGAAAAATAACAAAATATTGTGTAATCGATTGCATAAAATTAACATTATTAAATAAATTATCTCATCATGAAAAAATCATTACTTCTTTTAGCATTTGCAGTAGTAGCTACTGTAGAAAACGTAAAAGCTCAGACTACTTGGGATTTTTCCTCCGCAGCCTGGCCAATTGTATCTGGAGAAACTGCTAAGGTTAAAAACAACTTAGCATTGGTTCCCGGTCCAGAAACTGTTGTGAACTTTGCGCAGGTAGAATCCAATTCTGCTACATTTACAGATGGTTACACGGCTACTAAACGTTTTAAACTAAATGGCGGTGGTTTTACTTCAACAGGTGTTAATACAACTCCAACGCAGCGTTATGTTTATTTTAAAACTAACGGAAACAGTTCTATCAGTGTTTGGTATAAAAACGGAGGATCCGGAGACAGAACCTTGTACATTGGAACTGGGACAGCTATCCTAGCATCTAAAACCTATTCCAACTCTACGGATGCTATTATCTACACTTATGATTATGTAGGACCGGCAAGATATATATATATCTACGGAGATCAGTCGCTTAATCTTTACAAAATCACAGCTACCAATGTTGGAACAACAGTTTTGGGTGTAAATGATGTTAAGAAAGACATGAAAGCTAAAGTGTATTCTTCCGGAAGTAAAGTTTACGTTTCTGATCTTGATTCAAAAAATACGCAGGTTAGCATTTTCTCTGCAAATGGAATATTAATAAAATCTGCCAATGTTTCTGCTGATGCTAATTTCGAGGTTAATTCTAAAGGATTATACTTTGTAAATCTGAAGTCAGAAGCAGGAGAAAAGTCTGTAAAGGTTTTATTACAATAATATTAGAGTCTCCTCTTGATTTGGAGTACCAAATATGAAATTAAATCTTTCATTAATAAAAGTTTGATGAAATCTCATTTTTCATCAAACTTTTTTTTCCCTCTTTTCTTAATTTAATTGAATTTTAATTTAATGATAATCAGTTAATTGAGATTTGAAAACCAATATATTGACAAAATTTTTATTATAGATATTATTCCCAATGAAAAGGTATTTTCTAACAATTGCGTTTTTCTTAATTTCCGCAGTGACTATAAAGACCAATGCCCAGTGTTTGGTTTCTGGTTGGGCATCAGTGAATGGTGTTACCGGGGGCGGATCTTCTGTTCCTGTAGTGGTAACTACTTATTCAGAACTTCGTGCAGCTGTACTCAGCACTTCTGTAAAAGTAATCCATGTTTCAGGGCAAATTACTTTTCCCACTGCTGGTAGGCTTACACTTAACGGACAGAGTGGAAAATCTATTTTAGGTTTAGCAGGCGCCAGACTTATTTCAACTGATCTTACTGCCGGCGGTTCCGGAATATTAACTTTGAAAAACAGTTCAAACGTTATGATAAAAAACATAACGTTTGAAGGTCCTGGTGCTTATGATGTAGATGGTAATGATAATCTCACCATTGATAACTGTACAGATGTCTGGGTAGATCACTGTACTTTTCAGGATGCTTTGGATGGCAACCTTGATATTAAAAATGCCTCAGATCTTATCACGATTTCCTGGACCAAGTTCGAATATCTGAAGGCTCCAATTCCTGGCGGTTCCGGTGGATCCAATGATCACCGTTTCTCTAATCTTTTCGGTTCATCAGACACGGATACTCAGGATACAGGAAAGCTGAGAATCACAATGCAATATTGCTGGTGGGCAAGTGGTGTAAGAGAAAGGATGCCGAGAGCTAGATTCGGAAAGATTCATTTGCTTAATAACTATTTCAGCAGTTCTGTAAGCAATTACTGTATCTATGCGGGTTATAAAGCAGATATGCTGATTGAGTCCAATTACTTCGAAAATGTAAAGAACCCGATCCGATTGGAGACAGGCAATTTTACCGCGGCACAATCTGTTGATAATACATTTGTAGGAACTTCTGGTACATCTGTTGGTTCCGGTACAGCTTTTACGCCACCGTATTCCATAGATAAGATTTCATCTTCAGATGTTAAGCAGACTGTAATGAACGGTGCTGGCGCAGTATTACTTCAGCCTACAGACTGTGTTTTTTTGGCATCGGAGGAAGTCAGCCCGGTTTCAAAATCTAAATTTTTATTATTTCCGAATCCTGCGTCAGAAGAAATTTCTCTGAAAGCTTTTTCGCAAAATGATAAGCCTGTACGAATAGTTGTCACCGATATTACAGGTAAGTCAGAAGGCGTAATTTATGAAGGAAAGCTAAAAAAAGGTAATAGTCAGGTTAATTCTATTTCCATCAAAAAACTAGGTAAGGGTGTAAAACTATTCGAAGTTAAGACGGATAGTGACTCATACACTCAGAAAGTCATCATAAAATAATTTGTGATCAATTACATCAATCCTTAATTTAATTATTATGAAAAAAAATTTAATTATTCCGTCTTTTCTCATCTGCACCGCCACGGTTTTTGGGATAGGCAAAACTATAGGACTCAGCTTTGGTTCGGAAAATAAAAATTTATCCTTATCAGGAATACCAGATCTTCAAAAAGAAAATAATTCAACCTTTTCAGAAGCTCGTTCGGGTCAATACCGTTTTTTAGAAGCTACTCCTGCTTCAGTAACATGGTCTTTTGTGTCTGATATTACTACAAAATCGCTGGAAGGTAATCTAGAGTCTTCCTTATTTTACCCTACATCTGCAATGTCTTTCAATGTTAATACAAAAATAGATTTTACGGGAGATTCTGTTACGGACAGCAATGTCGTATTTTGGTCAGGAACAGCCAGCAACAATAGCTGGACAGGGACAGGAGATACCAATACAATTACGCCTTCGGTATATGTTCAGCTGGATGTTAATCCTACAAATGGCGGAACTTTTACCATCAACAAAATAGAAGGACTGGTGGGTGCAGCCGGTACTGGAAATATGTACTACCAGGCTTTTTATAGCCTTAATTCTGATTTTTCCAGTCCAGTTCAGATTCAGGTTTCTACAAAATTGCCGAATAATGGTTCATCTGCTATTAATGTGACATTGTCTTCACCTGTGGTTTTGACGGGAAGTCAAAAAATGTATGTCAGATTCTATCCTTACCTAGCTTCAACTGCTACGAACAAACAGTTTGGACTGAGGAATATCAAGATTTCCGGAACTATGGAAGGTTCGGTTGCTAATCCGGCAACAGTTTCAACTACAGCAGCATCTTTGATTTCTACCAATACGGCAAGCTCCGGAGGAACAATTTCCAGTAACGGCGGCGGCGCTATAACGGCAAGTGGAGTGGTTTGGAGTACAAATCAAAATCCTACAACTGCAGATTTTAAAACATCAGAGAATGCAACCACAGGATCTTATACAAGTAACCTTAACAATCTTTTGCCTGCCACAACTTATTACGTACGTTCATACGCCACCAATTCAGCGGGAACTTCTTATGGAAATGAAATTTCGTTTACAACTTTAGCCAATATCACATCGCCTTCTGTAACTACTGTTTCTCAGTCGCAGGTGACTAACAAATCATTTGTGGTTTCAGGAAATGTAACGGACTGGGGCGGAGCAAATGTTACTGAAAGAGGTATTGTTTACTCAACAACTGCAAATCCTACTTTAGAAAATGCAGTAATAGTATCTACAGGAAACGGAACTGGAAGCTTCTCATCTTATGCTTATGGAGTAAATCCTTCCACGTTATATTATGTCAGAACTTTTGCTACCAATTCTGCAGGAACCTCTTACGGATCTACAGCTACTGTAACTACACAAGCTACCAGTCCTGATGTAATAAAAACAATTGCGAAAGACGGATCGGGCGATTATCAGACGGTTCAGGCAGCTTTTGATGCTGTGCCGGATAATTACACAGGAAGATGGATCATCCATATCAAACCGGGAATTTATGCAGAAAGACCAACGCTTGGGCAAAATAAATCCAATGTGTTTCTAATTGGTGACAATGCCGATACTACAATTATTACCAATAATATTTCTGCAGGAACGATTAATCCGGATACAGGACAGGCATATGGAACTTCGAATTCTCAGACGATGGCCGTTTTAGGGAGTGATTTTACAGCGTCAAAAATTACGGTTGCCAATACATTTGTTAATTCAACGGCTAATACGCAGATTAACTCCTCTACCCAAGCTGTGGCATTGAAAACGCAGGGTGACAGACAGTCTTTTTATGATTGTAGAATAGTAGGCTATCAGGATACTTACCTTGGTAACAGTATTGGTAGAGCTTATTTCAAAAACTGTTATATTGAAGGTAATGTTGATTTTATTTTTGGACGTCAGACTGTTGTTTTCGATCATTGTACAACTTACATCAACAGAAATAACAGCGTGGTAACTGCGCCTTCTACTGAAGCCACTACCAAATACGGCTTTGTTTTTCTTGATTGTAATCTTACGGTTCCTGCCGCAGGTACAACAGATTTCAATGGAACGGTTATCAGCAATTTTCATTTTGGAAGAGCGTGGCAGAATACACCAAAATCAGCATTCATCAGATGTGAGACACCTGCAATGCTAAATCCGACAGGGTGGACTACACCCATTAACGGAACTCTTCCTGTGATATTTGTAGAATACGGAAACACGGGAGCTGGCGCAACACCAGACAGATTGCTTCAGAGAGCAAACGGTGGAGTAGTTCTTACTGACACAGAAGCAGTTCCGTTTACTATTTCTAATGTATTCAAAAAAGATACGGATCCTTCATTTGTATTCGATTGGATGCCGGAGGCATCTATTAATATAGATTTAGGAACACTTGCTACCACAGATGTAAACAAGAAAAGTATGAAAGTTTATCCGAATCCTTTTACAGATAGACTTACGCTTTCTTATCAGCTTAAATCAGATTCTGATGTAACGATCTCTTTGTACGATAACAGTGGAAGAATTGTGAAATATTTGTCAGAAAAAGCAAAATCCGGAGACAATAAAATTATAGTCGATGGCAGTACTTTGAAACCGGGAATTTATTATTATTCTGTAAAAAGTTCTTCTGAGCAGCTTAGCGGGAAATTAATTAAGAAATAATTTTTTTCATATTAAAATACAGAAAGCCGTTTTCATTTCGGTGAAGCGGCTTTTTGTTGTTTTTATCCGCAATAAAAAGCAATTTTAATAGGCTAATTAAAAGAATTCTGCTGATAAAGTGCTTGTCACAGGTATTATTTATATATTTACATTCGATATTCATGAAAGGATATATGACAAAAAAAAACACAACGATATACGACATTTCCAAAAAGCTGAATGTAAGTGTAGCGACGGTTTCCCGAGCGCTTAACAACCATCCCAGAATAAGCCAGGAGACCAAAGAATTGGTAATCTCTACCGCTAAGGAAATGAACTATAAACAGAATAATCTGGCCAAGGCGCTTAAAAGCGGCGAGACAAAAACGGTTGGTGTAATTGTTCCTTATATCAATACTAATTTCTTTTCATCCGTTATCCGTGGTCTGGAAGAAGAACTTTCGCCACACGGTTACCGCGTTATTATCTGTCAGAGTCACGATGATGCTGATATAGAAAAGAAACAGCTTACTACACTTCTTCATACGCAAGTAGATTGCATTTTTATTTCGATTTCCAGGAAAACTTCGGATATGGATTATGTAAAAAATATTATTGCGACCACCAATACGCCGATCATATTCTTTGACAGGAAAAAAGATATTCCGGGAATCAGCACCATCACAATTGATGACCACAAAGGGGCTTATGCTGCAACAGAACATCTTAGACAACAAGGCTATAAAAATATCTATCATTTCTCAGGAGATCAGAATCTTGAGATCTATCAAAACCGTCTGAACGGCTATATCGATGCACTGAAAAACTATAATTTGCCTGTTATAAAAGAAAATATCATCAATACAGGAAGCTCCATAGATGAAGGCATCAATGCAATGAAAACTATATGGAAAAGAAAGTTAAAACCAGACGCTATTTTTTCTGCCAGTGATTTTACTGCGCTCGGCGCCTGTAAGGAAATCAAAAATCTGAAGCTGAAAATACCTCAGGACATTGGTGTTATAGGTTTTAGTAACGAACCTTTTACCCAATTTATGGAGCTTTCTATCAGTTCGGTAGACCAGACCCCGGTGCTGATGGGGAAGATATCTGGAAACGTATTCTTGGAAAGTATAAAAGACAATTCTTCCGGCATAAGTATAGAAAAGAAGCTTGTTCTGGCGCCAACACTGTACATCAGAGAATCTTCTAAAAGAAAATAACAAAAACCTCCGAATTTTCCGGAGGTTTCTTTTCTTATTTTTATCAGTTGTAAACCTTAGTGGTAGTTGATTTTTCCACCTACGACTTTTTTTTCATTTTTAGCGGTAGGATTTCCATATACATCAATTACGCCACCAGCCCTAGTAGTAGCATCTACAGATTTTGAGGCGTAAACGGAAGCCTGTCCTCCGGCATTAGTTGTAATACTTGTAATGGAAGTTTTAAGATTTTGTCCGTCGTATTTCCCACCTGTGTTTACAACTACCGATTGAGAGTCAGATTCTCCTGCGAGTTTCAGTATTCCACCGGTATTAACTTTCCCTTCTAACACAGCAGTGTCGACATTAATATCAATCTGGGAGCCTTCATTGGAAGTCACCTCAAGCTTAGATGCACTTATTTTATCTGCAGAAGTAATCACAGCGCCCTGGCTAGCCTGAATGCTATTTATATTTTTATAATAAAGCACCACTTTTACATCGTCGCCTTGCAACAGTTGCAGTGTTTTCATCCTAACCTTTAGTTCGTTGCCTGAATTTACGAATTCTATATCATCTGATTTGGATCCAGAAATTTCTGCTTTGTAATCCGAAGAGGGAATAAGCTGAACCGGAATTTTGTCAAAGACTTTTAACGATGTGAATGCGGCAACGCTTTTGCTTTGAGCCAAGGAAAACTGTGAAACTAACGTCACGGCTGCGGCCAATATTATATTTTTCATATTTTCAAATTTACGTCTCATCATCAAATTTAAAACCAAGTGAATGTTATTGATTTGTTAAAATTCAAATTTAAACTGTAATATAATTTGTTACAATTAAAGATTGTAGTACATTTGTACAAATTATGAATAACACAAGATTTGCAACAGCAATACATATAATGACGCTTCTGGCAAAGGAACCATCGGAATGGCTCACATCTGAATGGATTGCTGGTAGCATCAACGTGAATCCAGTTATTGTGCGCAAAGAGCTCATTAATCTTAAAAAAACAGGACTATTACAAAGCAGAAAGGGAAAAGAAGGTGGGGTTAGGATTTCCAAAAAACCGGAAGAGATTGCTATTTCAGATATTTATAATGCGGTAAAAAACTCTGAGGTTCTGGGGAAGAAAAATCAGTTTCCAAATCCGGTGTGCAATGTGGGAAAAGATATCAATAATAATCTTGAAGTATTATTCAATGAAACAAATGATCTCGTCAATGATTTTCTGAGAAATAAGCGATTGTCAGATTTTGTCAATCAATTCGAATAAAATTTTTTGAAGTAAAATGTAATAAAATATATTACAATTAATATTAATTTAAAATAAAATTAAAATGAAAAAAGTATCAGTGATTGGAGCAACAGGCTTCGTTGGAAAACAAGTGGTAAAGGAATTGTCTGACAGAGGTTATGCTGTGATAGCCATTGCAAGAGACACAACTAAAGTAGAGCAGACTACGAATGTGACTGCAGTAAGCGGCGATGTGAATAATGTGGAAGAATTATCAAAAATTCTCGCAGGTAGTGACGCTGTAATTAATACTTTTAATCCAGGCTGGACCAATCCGAATCTCTATGACGACTTTCTGAATGGTTCCAAAAATATTGAAAAAGCTGTTGAAAAATCCGGTGTCAAAAGGCTGATTACAGTGGGCGGTGCGGGCAGTTTATTTATCGGCGATCAGCAATTGGTAGACGGTCCGGATTTTCCTGCGGATATCAAACCTGGCGCTTTAGCAGCAAGAGATTATCTGAATGAGATCAAAAAAAATGATACACTGGATTGGACATTTTTTTCTCCTGCAATCGAGATGCATCCTGGAACCGCCGGTGTGAGAAAAGGAAGTTACAAAACTGCGCTGGAAAATCCTGTTTTTGATGAAAACGGAAGAAGTATTCTTTCCGTAGAAGATGTTGCTGTAGCTTTGGTAGATGAGCTGGAGCAAAATAATTTTGTAAAGCAGAGATTTACAGCTGCTTACTAATTTTTATAATTTTTTAGTTTGTAACCTTTCAAAACCGGGGATTTTTTTGATCTGAAGTTTTGAAAGGTTTTTTGTTTAATTTCCAAACTATTTCAGATTTGTTTGAGCGGTTCGTCGGGTTTTTATATATTTATCAGCGAACAAACAGAACGGTTTAAAATTAAATTTATGATCGATAAAAGAGTCAAAAATGCTGAAGAGGCGGTAAAAGATATAGAAAACGGAATGACGGTAATGCTTGGCGGATTCGGTCTTTGCGGGATTCCTGAGAATTGTATTTCGGAATTGGTAAAGAAAAATGTCAATAATTTGACTTGTATTTCCAATAATGCAGGCGTTGATGATTTCGGTTTGGGCCTATTATTACAGAAAAAACAAATCAAGAAAATGATTTCTTCCTATGTTGGAGAAAACGCAGAATTCGAACGTCAGATGTTATCCGGAGAATTGGAAGTAGAATTGACGCCTCAAGGAACGCTTGCTGAAAAATGCAGAGCCGCACAAGCTGGGATTCCGGCATTTTATACGCCAGCGGGATTCGGAACCGAAATTGCGGAAGGTAAAGAAGTCAAAGATTTCAACGGAAAACCTCATATCTTGGAACACGCTTATAACGCTGAATTCTCAATCGTAAAAGCCTGGAAAGGTGACCACGCTGGAAACTTGATTTTCAAAGGTTCAGCACGTAATTTTAATTTTCCAATGGCTGGAGCCGGAAAAATTACCATTGCAGAAGTGGAAGAATTGGTAGAACCAGGACAACTAGACCCAAACGAAATCCATATTCCCGGAATTATGATTCAAAGGATTTTCCAAGGTGAGAATTATGAGAAGAGGATTGAACAGAGGACTGTGAGGAAGAGATAAGTTTAGTCAACAAATGTTTCTTTAAGTACATTTTTTACTTCTATAATTTCGTTTACAGATAATTTTCCGAAGATTTTTGTTATTCTTTTTCTATCCACAGCTCTGATTTGATCAATAACTATCCATCCTTTTTTGTTATTGGTTTGCACTTCAACTCGAGTTGGATAAGGTCTAGAAGAACTTGTCATCGGAGCAATAACAATTGTATTGAGATATTTATTCATTTCGTTAGGAGAAATAACAACACAAGGTCTGGTTTTCTTTATTTGGCTTCCAACGGTTGGATCAAGATTTACCAGCACAATTTCATATTGGCTTATTTCCATTCTTCAAAATTTTCATCTTCAAAAATGTCATCGATCAGCATTTGGTCTTCTCCATTTTCGTGCATTGTTTTAAATGCCTTTTCCCAATTTTTTCTTGGTTCTGTTTTAGGTTTTAAAACAATGAAACCCTTCTCAAGAATGAGTTCTATTTTATCCTGAATATTATATTTCTCAAGAATTGTTTTTGAGAGTCTTATTCCTTTAGAATTTCCAATATTAATGACAGATAATTCCATAACTGAACTGGTTTGTTATTACAAAGTAATTACTTTTATTTAATATGACAAATTTTATTTTAAAGGATTTTCCAAGGTGAGAATTATGAGAAAAGGATAGAGCAGAGGACTGTGACGAAGAGATAAGTTTATGAATTTTTCACTCATTAAATGTGCAAATCAATGTCCATCTGTTGATGAAGAATTCGGACGATTTCTATTGTTTCGTCTTTCAAATTGATTTTATAAAAAATAAAATGTGATTTAACTCGGGAACGATAATACCCTTTTCTGATTTCGTTATAATCTTTCCCGTATTTTGGATTGTCAGAAATATATTCGATTTCATTCATAATCAAATCATAATAATAGTCCGCTTGCTCCAGCGACCATTCTTCAAAAGTATAAAGCCAGATATTTTCTAAATCAATCTCAGCCAGTTTACTGATTTTGTAATTCATTATTCGGCAGAATATTTCTGATGCAGATTCTGTTTGAATTTTTCACGGTCAAAGTCTGATGAGAATCCAGATTTTTCGCCTTTTTTGAGTTCTTTTATCAATTCGGTTTTCTTAGTTTCTTCGTGCTCGAATAGTCGCAAAGCAGCTCGGACAACTTCGCTGGCAGAGGAATATTTGCCATCTTTGATTTGAGAATTAATAAAATTATCGAAATAATCGCCTAATAAAATTGAAGTATTCTTAGCCATTACATTTTGATTTTAATTTCAAATCAAATATACCAAGTTTTGGTATGTTTTGCAAATTTTTAATTATTTCCCTAGCTGAGAATTATGAGAGGAGGATAGAACAGTGGACTGTGCGAAAGAAGATTTTAGTTTAGTATTTTGTTAATATTCTATGGTTGTAGTTTAAATTTTAAATTCAAAGCTATGAGGTATGGTTGTTTCAGTAAATGATATTTCTTGGTCAATACTTGTCAAAGATTTACTGATTTTGATTTTACAAATAAACGTCTTGTCATCTTCAATTTTCAATTCAATTACTTCAATAATTTGGCTAAATAATTTATAGTCGATTTTAGCATTGGCTTTTAGCCCGTTTATTTCGGTTATGTCACCCTTAGAAATTGCTCTTTGTACTGTTTGCAACCATTCAACAATTTGAAATTTAAGGTGTTTACTTAAATCAACTTTAATTTGAGGTACAGAAGATTTCAAAATAGGAATAAGTTCTCCATAATTTGTTTCTAATTCTTTTGTATCAGTACAAGCTAGAATGTAATCTCGTTCAGTATGAAATGATGTATTTTTATCCTTGTCAGTAAAATTTAAATAATCCATTGCTGTTTGAGTATAGTAATGTTCAATTTCTCCTTTTGGAAATATAGAAATGTTTGCAGCTTTAAAAGCTCCAATTAAATGATTAAATCGTGGGATTATGTAATTGATTTCTCCTTGTTGTGTTGGTGATACTTCAGCAAATATTTTGTCTTTAAATTTTACCAAAGCAATTAACATTGAAGTGATTACAGAGTTTCTTTTATCAGCAATTCCAATTATTGATTTTAAGTAGTTAATTATATGATTCACATCTGAATCTGTAACTGTTTTTATAACTAGTTCATCAGCAATTAATTTTAATTTTTGGTCTAATTCGCCAATGAGTCTCGATAAATCCGTCCCTAATCCATTATCTTGAATATATTTTGTACAGCATTCATCTTGTTGTGCCACTTCTCTTAATTTTCCTTTGAAAAATGCATCTAAATCAGCAATTATTCTTGCTTTGATATTTAGCTTTTTACAAAGTCTAAAGAAAACTGCTAATTCGTCTTTTCCACCAACATCAATAATACTTGAACCCGATGCACTAATGTTATAGTCTAGCTTGTCAAAGAGTAAAGTTATAATTTGTTGGTCGGTATATCCTTCAACAAATACTGGATTAGGTGAAAAGAAAAATTGCTTATGATGTGTGTTAAATCGAGGTAAAAACTTTCTTAATATATATTCATCTTGTGCATCTAAAGTGTCAACGTAATTCGGTGGTTCATTGTAATGACACACAAGAATGCTTTTTAAATCGTCAATACTACGTAAATCCAAAAAGTAAGGCGAATGTGTAATGATAAAAAACAATTTCTTCGTTGGGTCAACTTTTGGGTCACCTGCAAATTTTCTAATTTCACCTAGCAAAAAGGACTGAAATTGAGGATGCAAATGGAGTTCAGGCTCATCAAGTATGAGGCAGTCTTTACTTTCATCATAAAGAAATGTAAGAAGTGTCATTAATTCTTTTAAACCGTGACATTCTTTCTCTTTTAAGCCGTATTCTGCACCTCCTGAATTATTTTGAATTTTTGGTTTGAGATATCCACCTTCTTCAACAAGTCGAATTGTTTTACTAAAAATATCAGATAATAATGCTTCAATCTTTACCCTAACGTCAAGTCTTTCTTTTAGAATTATAAATGCAGATGTAGAAAGTCCAAATTGCTCACCATAATTTTTTAAATCATTAAACTGAGAAATATTTAAGCCATCATTAAAATTACTATTTCCATAAAAATGATATTGTTGCCTTTCAAGTCCTGAAAGTCTTTCAGCATTTAACAATCTTGGTTTATAACCTTGTTGTTGTATTTGTTGTTTGAGTTGGTCGGCAAAAAGTGATTTTCCTGTTCCGTTGGGACCAACAATCAAGTTAATTTCTCCCCATTTATCTTTTGTAAATGTCTTTGTTGCCCAAAGGTCGGGAAGGTTAATATTTATTGGTATTGTTATCATTTTTATTCGTTTCATTTAGATTGTGAAGAAAACTGAAATATAAGCAATTAAAACATAGAATTTTTTAAACTACAATATTTCAAATCTTCCTCTCCCCAATCTGCTGTCTCCACATCGCATAATACAAACCTTTTTCAGCAATCAGGTTTTCGTGGGAGCCGGTTTCTATGACTTGTCCGCGTTCCAAAACGTAGATTCTGTCGGCGTGCATAATCGTGCTTAATCTGTGGGCAATCAGAACTGTGATTTGTTCTTTTTGTTCAGAAATTTCCTTGATAGTTGAAGTGATTTCTTCTTCAGTGATACTGTCCAAAGCGGAAGTCGCTTCGTCAAAAATCAATAAATTTGGTTTTCTCAATAATGCTCTTGCAATCGCAATTCTCTGTTTTTCGCCTCCGCTTAATTTCAGTCCGCCTTCGCCGATGACTGTTTCGATTCCTTTTTCAGCCCGTTCCAATAAAGTTTTAGTGCTTGATTTTTTCAAAGCGAGTTCGATGTCTTCTTCACTGGCGTTTGGATTCACGAAAAGAAGATTTTCTTTGATTGTTCCTGCAAAAAGTTGCGTGTCCTGAGTTACAAATCCGATTTGATTTCTCAATTCATCAAAGTCAAATTCTTTTCCGTTGATTTGATTATAGAAAATATTGCCTTCCTGAGGTCGATACAATCCAACCAATAATTTAACCAAGGTACTTTTCCCTGAACCACTCGGACCTACAAACGCAATCGTTTCTCCATTTTTTACATCGAATGAAATATTATTCAAAGCTTTATATTGAGCGGATTGATGTTTAAAAGAAATGTGTTTGAACTCCAATTCCTCAATTGAACCGATTTGTTTTGGCGTTTGTGGTTTTTCTTCAACTGGTTTTTTCATCAGATTATCGAAATTGCGCAATGATGCTTCGGCTTCTCGGTAAGAAATAATGATATTCCCGATTTCCTGCATCGGACCAAAAATGAAAAATCCGTAAAACATCAATGACAAATATTGTCCTGGCGTTACAACATCTCTGAAAATCAAATATAAAAGTGTTAACGTAATCAATTGTTGAAGAAAATTAACCATTGTTCCCTGAATGAAACTTAATGAACGTATACTCTTTACCTTCTTCAATTCTAAACCAAGGATTTTGTAAGTATTGTTATTCAGACGGTTAATTTCCTGTTTGGTCAAACCTAAACTTTTTACAATTTCGATGTTTCTCAAACTTTCGGTGGTACTTCCTGCTAAACTTGTAGTTTCCACAACAATCGTTTTCTGTATATTTTTGATTCTTTTACTTAAAAGATTGGTTACAAATGCAATCAGAAAAATCCCGACAATGTAAACCGGCATTATCGACCAATGAAGTCTAATTGCATAAACTGAAACGAAAATGATACTTACCAAAATCCCAAAAAAGACATTAATGAAATTCGTAATAAACTTCACCGAATCTTCTCTTACTTTGGTCAAAATCGATAAAGTTTCTCCACTTCTCTGGTCTTCGAAATCCTGATAAGGTAATGCCATAGAATGCTGCAATCCATCCGTGAAAGTATTAGCTCCAAATTTTTGAGTAATGACATTGACAGCGTAGTCTTGAAATGCTTTTGCAATTCTACTCACCATTGCAGTTCCTATCAGTAATCCTAAAAAGTAAAATGCGCCGTGATAAATATCGGTTCCATAAAGGAATTGATTTAAATCTCTGGATAATGTTTTTTCTTTATTAAAAAAATGCGGATGTGTTACGAGTTGGTCCAGAATATTCCCTGTGATTGCTGGTGCAAATAATGAAAATACCTGATTTATAGCGGCTAAAACCAGAGAGGCAATAATCAGCCATTTGTGTGGTTTGAGGTAATGTAATAATGTCTTCATAATTAGAATTGCAAATTTACTGATATAAATCTGATTGTTTTATTAATAATTACTGTAAGAGAAAAAGCATTTTTCTATCACGTGAAATAATGATATATTGCGGTATAACATTTTACTATGCTTACAAAAGAACAAATCGCACAACGCATATCAAGAGAATTGAAAGATGGGATGTATGTCAACCTTGGAATTGGGATTCCGACTTTGGTTGCTAACTATGTTCCAGAGGATATTTCGGTGGAATTTCAGAGTGAAAATGGCGTTTTGGGAATGGGACCATTTCCTTTTGAAGGCGAAGAAGATGCAGATTTGATTAATGCGGGAAAGCAGACTATTACAATTCTTCCAGGCGGGTCTTTTTTTGATTCGGCTTTCAGTTTTGGGATGATTAGAAGCCAAAAAGTGGATTTGACAATTCTTGGTGCAATGGAAGTTTCCGAAAACGGTGATATTGCCAATTGGAAAATTCCCAGAAAAATGGTAAAAGGAATGGGTGGCGCAATGGATTTGGTTGCTTCTGCAGAAAATATCATTGTAGCAATGATGCACGTGAACAAAGCTGGCGAATCCAAAATTCTGAAAAAATGTACACTTCCTTTAACAGGTGTAAATTGCGTTAAGAAAGTTGTAACTGAGTTAGCGGTTATGGAAATTACAGATAAAGGTTTCAAACTTCTGGAAAGAGCTCCGGGAATATCGGTTGAAGATATTGTAAAAGCAACAGAAGCTCAATTGATTATTGAAGGAGAAATTCCTGAGATGAAGTTTTAACTAATTAAGAAATAATAATTAATAATGAAAAAATCCGCAATATCATTTGCGGATTTTTTTTATGTCTAATTTCTAGCTTCTAAAATCTAACTTATAGAATTATTTTTTCACTGCTCCAAAAACTTTCTCCAAAAGCGAAGTAGTTCTCAACGCAGAATTATTTCTGATTCCCGTTTCTTTTTCAGCAACCATTTTGAAAACTCCATTAATGGTTTCAGTTGTTACGTATTCATTCAAATCTGTGGTTACAACTTGACCTGTCAACGTATTATATTTTGAAATGATATTCTTCCAAACTGAATCTGCTCCAACTTTTCCTAAAGAAGCTTTTACTTTTGGCTGGAATGCTGTGAATAGCTGACTTTGAGTTTTGGTCTGTAAATAATTGGTTGCAGCATTATTACTTCCCAAAAGAATATTTTTAGCATCCGTTATTGTCATTGATGTAATTGCGTTGGCAAAAATCGGAGTGGCTTCTGTTACGGCATCTTCAGCAGCTCTGTTTAATAGCTTCACACCTTGGTCCGCCAGACTTCCCATTCCCAAACTTCGGAGAGTCGTATCAATTTTTCTTAATTTTTCAGGCATTAGAATTTTCACCAATTCATTTTTATAAAAACCATCGGTCACTCCCAATTTTTTGATACCTTCTGTCACACCAAGATTTAGAGCTTGTTTCAGACCAGATGAAATCTCGGTTTGAGTTAGATTACCAATATTGACATTGGAATTGGAGGCAGTTGTAGTATTGGTTGAAGTAGAGTTTACTGTCTTTGTTTTCGTAAGATCTACGCCTGTTTTATCTTTAATGATACTGCTAAAAACATCGCCAATCTGTGCTTGAGTGATGGTTGAAATCGATAATCCTACAATAATTAAATATTTTTTTTTCATAAAGTCTATATTATAAAAAATTAGATGAAAATTTTGGATTGATGTTAAATCCGGATATAAAATCAAATTAATCCTGATTTCGCAAAATCACATCATAGAGATCCTGTCTGCGATCCGACAATGTTCTCACCGCGCCGTTGTGGTGCAGTTCTTTCAGAAGATTTAAATCTACATCCACAATCAGTGTCATCTCTGTATTCGGTGTTGCTTCACCTTTTATGGCATTGGATGGGAATGCAAAGTCCGAAGGTGTGAAAACAGCAGCCTGTCCAAACTGAATGTCCATATTATTAACACCGGGCAAATTTCCCACACAGCCTGCAATCGCTACATAACATTCATTTTCGATGGCTCGGGCAGCAGCACAGTGACGGACACGCGTGTAAGCGTTCTGAGTATCTGTAAGATAAGGAACGAACAAAATTTTCATTCCCTGATCTGCCAATAATCTCGGAAGTTCTGGAAACTCAACATCATAACAAATAATGACGCCGATTTTCCCACAATCTGTATCGAAAACTTTAATCTCGTTTCCGCCTGTCATTCCGTAATATTTCTTTTCGTTTGGCGTGATGTGGACTTTTCTATATTCGTCTATTTTTCCGTCTCTGTGAAGCAGATAGCTGACATTGTAAAGTTTACCGTCTTCCAAAATTGGCATACTTCCGGAAATGATATTCACATTGTAACTAACTGCAAATTCGGAGATTTTTTCTTTGATTTCTTCGGTTAATTCAGACAATTTCTCCATTGATTCTCTTTCATTCATATGATTGAAAGGAGCGAGTAGAGGTGTGTTGAATAACTCCGGGAACAGACAAAAATCTGATTGATAACCTGCGACAGCATCCACGAAAAATTCCACCTGATTATAGAAATCTTCCAGATTTTTAAGTGATCGCATTTGCCACTGAATCAGTCCCAGGCGAATGACGCTGTCCTGCATCGTGTTTTTCTTCGCGGTATAATAGATATTGTTCCATTGCAATAGAACAGCATATTCTTCAGATTCAGAATCGCCCTGCAGATAGCCTTTCAGGATTTTGACCGGCGAGAAATTATTTCCGATTTGGAAACTCAGAACCGGATCGTAGATTTCCTTGTTTCTGACTTTGGTTATGTATTGTCTTGGTGATAGTTCTTTGCTGTAAAGATGATAATTCGGGATTCTTCCACCAATGATGATGGATTTGAGATTCAATATTTCGCAGAGTTCTTTTCTAGCGTCATATAATCTTCTGCCTAATCTCAGCGCACGAAATTCAGGATCCACAAAAACCTCGATGCCATAAAGCACATTTCCGTTGTTGCTATGAGTATTAAAACTTTCGTTGCCAGTGATCTCGCTATAAGTATGCTGATCTCCAAACAATTCATACTGAACGATGATGGATAAAGCCGCTGCAGCCAGTTTTCCATCTACCAAAATACAAATTTGTCCTTCTGCAAAAATTGAAGTCAGCTTTTGGATATTCCGCTTGCTCCATACATTGTCATCAATATCGGGATAAGCTTTTTGCATCGCTTCTGCCAATTCATCATAATCATCGATGTTTAGTTTTCTGATTTCTACCTGCATTATTTATATTTTTTGATTAAGATTTCTTTCAGTTGTTTCATACCTTCTGTTGCAGAAGTTTTGAAATGGTTTTCATTTTTTGTGAAAGCATTTGGATTTTCCATATTCGGGTCGATAACAAATATTTCGCAATGCTCGGGAACATATCTTATAACAGACGCTGCTGGATAAACCTGCATTGATGTGCCGATAACGAGAAATAAATCTGCCTGAGATGCGATTTCAATTGCATTTTCCATTTCGGGAACCATTTCTCCAAACCACACAATATGCGGACGAAGCTGTGAGCCGTCGGGATGCAAATCGCCAATATTGATATCGTTTTCGCAATCCAGAATATCATTTTCATGGTTTACTGACCGCGCTTTTCTTAGTTCGCCGTGAAGGTGAATGATTTTTGAAGAGCCACCGCGTTCGTGCAGATCATCGACATTTTGCGTAATAATATGTACATCGAATTGATTTTCCAGTTCTGCTAAAATTTGATGTGCTTCGTTTGGTTCTACTTCATTCAGCTGTTTTCTTCTGGCATTATAAAAATCAAGAACCACTTTGGGATTCCTGGCAAAACCTTCTGGTGAAGCGACATCTTCAATCCGGTAATTTTCCCAGAGTCCGTTATAATCTCTGAAAGTTTTTATACCGCTTTCAGCGGAAATGCCAGCGCCGGAAAGTACGACCAACTTTTTCATTTAATCTAAAATTTTCTTTAAATATAATGAATTTTCAATGGCCGAAGTTCCCCAAGTGTTGTTAAAGTAGATATAAAATGGCTGATTGGTCGCTTTAATTTCCTTTGCCAAATCAGTTAGAAACGCTTCTGAATAGGGGGACTTGTAGAGAGTTGGTTTTCCGTGCAATCTGTAATAGCCGATTTTTGAATTCGTAACTATTACATCTTCCGGAATTTTGCCAGGAAAACTCACGCCAGAGAAAATCCATTGATGTTGATTGAATAAATTGAAAATCTCATCATTCCACCAAGATTGATGTCTAAATTCGACTGCAATCGGATAATCATTAGATAATGTTTCTACCAACCATTGGGTATTCTTTTCATTGCAATGAAAAGATGATGGAAATTGTATTAGAAATCCAGCTAATTTACCGGAAATATTTTCATTGATATATTGACAAAAATTATCTAATTCTTCTTTTTTATGTTCTGAATATCCTGAATGAGTTATCGTTTTTGGAACCTTGATAAAAAACTTAAAATCATCATTCGTTTCATCCATCCATTTCTGAAGCGTTTTTTTTGTCGGTTTACGGTAAAATGTGCTGTTAATTTCTACAGTATTATAAGTTTGAGAATATAATTTCAGAAAATCTTTATTATTGGAATTTTCCGGATAAAGTAAACCTTTCCAATTTGCATTATAGAATCCTGAGCAACCTAGATGAAATTTTATTTTAGAATTTTCCATATTGATTTAAAATAACTTCTGTGCCAACTCCTACAATTAGAATACATTAATAAGATATATTATTAACGCTGATAATTATCATACCGAATTAGTATGATATAAAAATAATTATTAATAGATTTGCACTGTGATTACAAATTGCTGTCATACTTATTAAGAAAGACGGAGGGAACTGACCCGCTGAAGTCTTGACAACCTACCGGAGGGAAAGGTGTTAAATTCAGCCTTTGAAAAAAGGAAAGATAAGTTGAAAAGGTTAATGTACGGAACTACGTCTCAATATAACTTCTTTCAGACTTGTCTGGAAGAAGTTTTCTTTTTTATATAAATATTAAAAATATGATTCAAAAAACTACAAAAAGATTCGGGAAAAAAAATGCGGTGTTATCCACAGCCGTTATTTTCTTTTCTGGAATTTATTTTACTCAGGCTCAGCAAACTCAGCCTGTCAAAGATTCGGCTTTGGATAAACAAATCGAAGAGGTGGTTCTGGTTGGTTCCAGAAGTGGTGGACGCTCCAAAGCGGACAGTCCGGTTCCAGTAGACGTCTTCAACCTAAAGGATATTCAGCTGAGTTTGCCGCAGACTAATATCAATCAGATTCTTAATAGTATTGCGCCATCTTTTACATCCACTATCCAGACGAATGCGGATGGATCAGATCATCTTGATCCGGCACAGCTGAGAGGTTTAGGTCCAGATCAGGCATTAGTTTTGGTCAATGGAAAAAGACGTCATACTTCAGCTTTGATTAATGTGAACGGAACTCCCGGCAGAGGATCTGTGGGAACAGATTTGAATGCGATTCCTGCATTTGCCTTAAGCAAAATCGAAGTTCTGAGAGACGGTGCTTCTGCACAGTATGGTTCGGATGCTATCGCTGGAGTAATGAACCTTCAGCTCAAAAAAGATACAGGAAAACTAACAGGACAGTTCAATTATGGCGGCTATCTGACGCCGGCAGCCAATGATCATACAGGAAATTATGACGGGCAGCAGTACCAAGTAGATCTGAACTATGGTAATAAAATAGGGAAAAGAGGTGGTTTCTATAATTTGACTTGGTCTTCACAATTCCGTGATCCAACTAGAAGAGCCGGAACTGAAAACGCACCGATTTACAATGCTTACAATGCTATTGAAAAAAGAGCTTTGGAAAATGGTGTGAATCTTTCTTCTTATTTTAATAATATTAATAACCTGAAAGGCACTGCTGGCGAACAGGATTTCGTTAATCTGATCCATCAATATGCGCAAGGTGTTAGCTATTTTAATTCTGTTTCACCCACGCTTCAATCTAGTATCCAGTCTGCAAATAGCATAACTGCTTTGCAAAATGTTCTTAAAACATCAGCATTTACAACCGATCAATTAAACTATTTGACAGACCAAGAGTTGGCTTACAGAGGACAAACCAGAAAAGACTTTAATATGCAGGTTGGGCAATCTAAACTGAACAATCATCAGTTATTTGCTAATGTAGAAGTACCTCTGAATGACGACTGGAAAGTTTATACCTTTGGTGGTTATTCGATTCGAAATGGCGCTTCCGGTGGTTTCTACAGAAGACCTACACAATCAAGAACATTTACAGGTTTATATATCGATGGGTATTTGCCGGCGATTCATACAAAGATTCAGGATGTGTCATTGGCAGCGGGAATCAAAGGAAAATGGAATGGTTGGAATGTTGATCTTAGTAATACTTTCGGGCAAAACGGTTTCGATTATACGATTGAAAATACCGGAAATACAAGTTTAAGATTCAATTCGCCAAGTACATTTAAAGCTGGTGGTTTGCAGTTTTTACAGAACACAATTAATCTAGATTTCAGCAAACAATTTGATGTTTTTGAAGGTCTTAATGTTGCCTTCGGAGCGGAGCAGCGTCACGAGAATTTCAGAATCAATCCAGGAGAAGAAGCGTCTTACACGGCTTATGATGTAAACGGAAATCCTCAGACTCCAACGTCCGTGAATCCTACAGATTTCTTTGGTGCAGCTTTAGCGGGAGGTTCACAGGTTTTTGCAGGTTTTCGTGAAGCTAATAGAACCAATAAAAGCAGAAATTCTTATGCCGCTTATGCCGATTTTGAATTCAACTTTACAAATTGGTTTTTGCTAGATGCCGCTGTTCGTTTTGAAGATTATTCAGATTTTGGTTCAACATTCAATTATAAATTGGCTTCTAGAATCAAGCTGGCGGATAATTTCAACTTCCGTTTTGCAGGTTCTACAGGTTTTAGAGCACCATCAATTCACCAGATTTATTATAACACAACTTCCACTTTATTTGTGAGTGGCGAACTGAGAGAAGTAGGAACGTTCAGTAACGATCAGCCGATTGCTGTTGGTTTCGGGATTCCTAATCTAAAACAGGAAACATCCAAGTCATTCAGCACAGGATTTACATACAAAATCCCTGCACTTAATCTAAACGTTACAGCAGACGCTTATTTTATCAGAATTGATGACAGAATTGTTCTAACGGATCAATTTACAAGGTTTTCTAATCCTACTACAGAGGCGCAAAAACTGGTGAATGCAGAATTTACAAAAGCAGGTGTAAATGCTGCGCAGTTTTTTGCCAATTCCATTGATACCGAAACTAGAGGTTTGGATGTGGTCATCAGCCATAATCTGTCAAAAGAAGCTTTCAAATTAACCAATGATTTTGCCATCAATTTGAATAACACCAGAAAAGTAGGAGATATCCACGCTTCCGATCTCCTTAAAAATGCAGGTCTGGAAACCACTTATTTTGGGGAACGTTCCAGAGTGTATCTAGAAGATTCTGTTCCGAAAATCAAAGCCAGTCTGTCTAATAATTTTAAATGGAATGATTTCAATTTTTACCTGAGAAACACCTATTACGGAAAAGTTTACGGTGCGGATAATGTGGATGCTAATTTAGACGGAATATTGTTACCAAACGAACACCAGCTGATTTCGGACAAGATCATTACAGATTTATCCATTGGTTATGATATCAATAAGAATTTCAATTTGACAATTGGAGCCAATAATCTATTTGACATCTATCCAACTAAGAATCTTGCGGTATCCAGCAATAACGATCAGTTTGTTTATTCCAGATCTACCTCGCAATTTGGACAAAATGGAAGATATGTTTTCAGCAAATTAACCGTTTCTTTTTAACTAAAAATTTATTTAAAGTTTTTTTATTTTGTTTTGAAACGGCATCGGGAGTTTTCTCGATGCCATTTTGGTTTTTTGAAACCACAAAAGTCACAAAAGANNNCTTTTGTGACTTTTGTGGTTTATTCTAAATCTCCAATTTCACATTATTCAATCTCAAAGAATTCAAAATAACAGAAACAGAACTGAAACTCATCGCCGCCGCAGCGATCATTGGACTTAACAAAATTCCAAAGAAAGGATAGAGCAATCCAGCGGCTAACGGAATTCCCAACACATTATAAATAAAAGCGAAGAATAGATTTTCCTTGATGTTTTTCAGAAGTTTTTCGCTCAATATTTTTGATTTTGCTACACCGAGAATATCTCCTTTTAATAAAGTAATTTCTGCACTTTCCATAGCAACATCAGTTCCTGTTCCCATTGCAATACCGATATTAGATTGAGCCAAAGCCGGCGCATCATTGATTCCGTCTCCGGTCATTGCGACGATTTTTCCTTCGCTTTGCAGTTTTTTGATTTCATTCATTTTGTCCTCAGGAAGACAATTGGCTTTATAATTTTTTATTCCGAGTTCTGTTGCAACTGCTTTTGCGGTATGTTCGTTGTCGCCAGTCATCATTATCACTTGGATGTTTTGAGAATGGAGATAGTCGATGGCTTGTTTTGAAGTTGATTTTATTTTGTCTGAAAAACTCAGGAATCCAATTACTTGTCCAGATTTTGCCAGGTAAGAAATCGTTTTAGCTTCATCCTGTTTCAGAATTACTTTTTGTTTTAAATCTTCTGGAATTTCGATATTGAAATGTTTTAGTAAAGCTTCATTTCCGAGTAGAATATCTTCATCATTGATTTTTCCTTTCACGCCTTTTCCGGAAATATTTTCAAAGTTTTGGACATTTTCAAATTGTAAATTTTCTGCTTTAAATTTATCTAAAACGGCATTAGATAAAGGATGTTCAGAGTTTTGATTTAATGAACCCGCTAATTTTAAAACTTCGTTTTTACCTGAATTTTCAACTGTTTCAATATGGTCTAGACTTGGTTTTCCTTCAGTCAATGTTCCCGTTTTATCAGTGATCAGAACATTGATTTTGTGCATTTCTTCAAGTGCTTCCGCATTTTTGATTAAGATTCCATTTTGCGCACCTTTTCCAATTCCTACCATCAGACTCATCGGAGTTGCCAAACCAAGAGCACAAGGACAAGCCACAATTAGAACAGCAACAGCATTCACGAATGCATAAATCAACTTATTCTCTCCTCCGAAAATGTACCATAAAACGAATGTCAGAACCGATATCGCAATCACAGTCGGAACAAATATCTTTGAGATTTTATCCGCTAATTTCTGAATAGGCGCTTTGCTTCTGCTTGCTTCGTTAACCATTTTAATAATTTGAGAAAGCAAGGTTTCATCACCTACTTTTTCAGTTCTCATCAGAAAACTTCCATTTCCATTGATGGTTCCAGACGTTACTTTGTCGCCTGATTTTTTCTCCACAGGAATTGCTTCGCCCGTAATCATAGCTTCATCCACATTGGAATTTCCTTCGATAATTTTCCCATCGACAGGAATTTTTTCGCCTGGTTTTACTCTTAGTATATCATTGATTTTAACTTCTGCCAGTGATACTTTTTTCTCCTTTCCATTTACAATCAGATTGGCTGTGTCAGGCGAAAGATTCATTAGAGCCTCGATGGCTTTTCCGGTTTTCATATGCGCTCTGGCTTCCATCATCTGGCCCATTATCACCAAAGTCAGAATCACACAGACAGATTCAAAATAGAGTGGAATACTTCCGCCGTGAGATAATTCGTGAGGTAAAATATCAGAAACAAATAAAGCAATTAAACTAAAAATCATTGCTGCAAAAACCCCTAATGCAATCAATGAAAACATATTAAGATTCCAGGTTCTGAAGGAAATCCAGCCTCGTTTCATCAGGAACCAACCTGCGTAAAACAAAACTGGCAATGTCAAAATTAATTCTAAAATCCCCTGGAGTTGATGAGAAAACGGCCAATCAATAAACATTCCGCCCATTGATAAAATAAAAACAGGAACGGAAAATCCTAAAGCTGTCCAGAATTTTCTTTTTAATAATTTGTAAGTTTCATCTTCGTGGTCATTATCTTTTGATGGTTTTGGAACGAGGTCCATTCCGCAAATTGGGCAATTCCCCGGTTCGTTTTGCACAATCTCGGGATGCATTGGGCAAGTGTATTCAATAGCTTTTTTTTCTGGGATTTTGACTAAATCCATTCCGCAAACCGGACATCCAACATTAGAATCATAAACCTTATCGCCTTCGCAAAACATTGGACAATAGTATTTTCCAGCGTTTTTTGATTGATTAATTGTTGGTTTATGATGGTTGTGAGAATGATGTTGATGAGTACCTTCGGCTCCACTCAGAGTGACACTGTTGTCCACAAGTTCCTGCGTGATTTTTTCCAAATGCATATGACAAACCGGACAACCGGAATCTGACTCATAAGTTTTGTCACCTTCGCAAAACATAGGACAAAAATAGTCTCCGATTTTCTCTTTGAAACTCTCGGGAAGATTGGTTTTGGAGTAGGTTTGAGGTTTATTTTTATGATCTTCCCGTTCTTCAATCGGAACGAGGAACATATTACAAACGGGACATCTTCCAGGTTGGAAATAGAGTTTTTCACCTTCGCATTCCATTGGGCAATAATAGACGGAACTTGGCGAGATTCTTTGATTCGGATGAGGATTGTCGTGACTATGATGATTGTGATGATCCATTTCAGATAATTTTATAATACAAATTTCTGAAAAATAGATGCCAATCTGTTATAAATAAATGGAAAGATGTTATATCGATTTATTTCAGAAGATCAATCTCAATCAAATTATTGTCCTTCGCCAATTTTTCTAGTGCCATTTGATTCAATTCTTTAATGATTTCAGCGGATGTTCTGAATTTTCCAGTAGAATCGTGTTGATCAGGAATTTGTCCAACTAAATCTGCTGTGGGATTTTGACGGTAATTTTTAAATTTCTTGATGAATTGATTGTGATTTAATTCAATAATACGATAATTTTTCAGGTCAGGATAGACAAATTCTTCCTGACTGGATCGAATGCCTTTCAGCTCCCAAGTATGATTTTTCGTCTGGTCTTCAATTTTCAAAATTAAACCTGGCAAACCTCTGAATTTATATGGGCCATCTTGGATTGGGATATCTTTTGTAAACCAAGCAGTCCATTTTCTGCCTCCAAATTCGGTTGTTGCTTTTTGAACATCATAATTCAGGATTTTAGAGAATTCATTGGTCAATTTCCAGTTGAATTCTACATCTTGCTTTACTTTATATTTGTCCGACATCATAAATGTGGTATGAATCAATTGATTCGAATTAGGATATTTTGTAACCCATTCGCTGACCAATGGATTACCAGGAGGCATGGAATTGATACCTCTTTTATAGTCTGCAGCTTGAGCAGAATCCGAAGCATATCGCACGGAACTATAATATTCTGACCTGTCTTTTTGGATATTCAATATCATTATTTCGGTTTTGATATCTGTTTTGTTGGTAGAATCAGAAATGAACTTGTATTCGTAAAGGAATTGTTTGTTTTGTCCGAAAATAAAATTGGAAAGAATAACTACGATTAATAAATAATTGTTTTTCATTGTTATAAAGTTTAATAATGATAAATATAGCTTGTTTTGCTACGACTTTCATTCATAAAACTTCACAAACTTTGTTAAATAAAACTTATAATTTCTCTGTTTTCAACCTGAAAATCTCCTTCGCATTGAAAATTATTACTGCTAAAAATATTAATCCATAAGCACAGATTTGAATTGGATTCAAGGGTTCACCATAAACGGTGCTGGCTAAGATGAAAGCAATAATAGGATTAATGTTTAGAATCATTCCGACTTTGGAAGAAGCGATTCCAGTTAAAGCGAATAGATTCAGTAATAATGGGACAATTGTGTACATTATTGCAATAATCTCTACAAAGAAATAGAACTTGAATTCTGTGGGAACTGGTCCAGAATAAGCCGGAAAAAACGGCAACAAAATTAAAGCTGAGATGACGATGTGGAAATTCAGAATCAGAAACTTATCGAATTGTTTATTTTGACTTTGGCAAACCAGATATGCAGCGTAGGTAAAACCAATAGACTGCTGTAAAACATATCCAAAATGTTGGTGTAAGATAACAAAATACAACCAATCAAACTTAGAAAAACCGATAACCATTGGAGTTTGCTCAATTTATCTTTCAATATGAAATAAGCCAAAATAGTCGTGATAATAGGACAAACCAAATACGCAACCGATGTTGCCCGAACGCTCACGTGATTCATCACATAAATAAAAGAAAACCAATTTCCCGTCAACAAAATGCTGCTTCCGATATTGACAATAATTGTTTTTCTCTTTTCATTTTTAGAAATCGATTTGAAATAATTTAAATTCTGTTTTAATTTCTCTCTTTTGAAAAGAATGGAAACCAATGACATTATCAGCGCACAACTGAAAACTCTGTAAAAAAGAATGTCCGAAGAAGCATAAGAATGAAGAGGTTTCAGCACCAAACTGAAAGTTCCCCAAATAGAAAATGCTAAAATAGCTGCGAGATAATGTCTTAGATTGTTCAAGTCGTTGTTTCGTTTGGAATCAATTGCAAAAATAGATAACTATTGGTGGAATTGTCTATAAAGCTATTGATTTCCTCAATCTATAATTCCAATTTTCTTATCAACACAATCTATGAAAATACTGTTATTCATAAAGATTTTGTTACCGAGCATTCCTGTCATTCCAGAATATTTCATCATAGAAAACTGCGCATCGGAAAAACCTTCAACATAAGTGACTTGTTTTACAGGAATTAATTTGTTTTTGAACTGAATATTTTCCTTACAATCAGTTGTATAAGTTGTCAAAACATTGTTCCAAGATTGTGCTTTTTCGATGTTGATTTTTGAATTCGGCGTTTTCAGATTTTGCCATTCTTCTTTGTAAGTCAGTAATTCGTAAGCGCTGGTTCCAGAATCGTAAAGGAATTTTCGTTCCTTATCTTTTAATTTTCCGGAAATAATGATTCTTCTTTTCTTAAACCTGAAATCAAAAAGTTGATTTTTAAATTCATTCGGAATTTGATTCAAGTTAAAAGCGACTTGGTTGTCTTTGAAATTAATCACTGTTTTTCGGTCTTCTAAAATATCTGAGCCAATCGTTCCAATGATTTTAATCTCATCTTTTTCTTCATTTTTTCCTTTGTTGAATATTTTAAATCGGTTGGACGAAATTTTAGTTTTTCCAATAAAGAAAGAAGTTTTTGCTCTCTCGCTATTGGTAGAGATTTCTTTGATATTTTTTATTTGATTAGAATAAAATACCGTGTAAGGCGAACCTGTGTCAAATTGCAAATAGTAAGTTTCTGCATTTCCAGAAAAATGAATCGGAAGAAGCAAAACGTTTTTGTCATTTCCGAGCCAAGTAATCGGAATATTTCCACTTTCGTTTTTTACGGTTAAATAATTGTTTTCTGGTTTGAATTTTTGGTCGAAATAAATGTAACCGCCAACCAATATCAAAACCAAAATACCTGAAAATCCTAAAGCTAATTTCTTAAAAAGTTTCATTATCAAATTTTTTTGCAAGATTCGGTTTTAAGAACTGGATTTGGATAAAAAATGATATGACAATTTTACGTCAGTTTTATGACTTGGTTTATAAGAAGTTGTTTTTCAGTTTTATAGAAAGTTGATTGGTTTGATTGAGACTGATTCCATTTTTTATGATAATCCAAAGTTTGATGACGATAAAAGCAATCAACGGAACAAGAAATAATGGAAATTTGATAGAAAACCAACGTTGAATGAACGGACTTACTATCAACAAAACCGAAATTACAAACGCCAAAATAATCTGAACACAAATAACACTTTTTCCCAATTCTCTATTAACAGAATCCTGAGTTCTGTAAGTCAGAATTGCTGGCAGAATAATCCCACCAAACGGAATAATCAACCCAGCTAAAGCTGAAAGATTGATGAGTTTTGCTCTGTCGATCGAGATGTTTTCTTCTTTTGAAAATAGATTTTCCGGTTCGATTTCCAAAGTTTTTGCAATGGCTTTCAAAGTAAAACCTTTCGGGATATTTCCGGACTCAATCCTTTGAATGGTTCTTAAGGAAAGTCCGGATTTTTCCGCTAGCTCAGTTTGAGTTAGGTTTTTGGCTTCGCGAAGGGTTTTGATTTTGGTTTGCATTAATTAATCATTTTCATCATCGTTAAAAAGATTTGATCTATAATCCTTAAGATCAATTAAAAATGTTTCTTTCTTTATGAAAATGTTTGTTAATAAGGTTTTAAGGTCTGATTTTTTATTTGTATATTCATGTATTAAAACCCTAATTAAGTTACCAGAATATTCTTTAATTTTCCATATATAATAGGGGAGTAGGGCATTATCATAATGTGCGTTATGTACTATTAAATTCCTAAATCTATAAATCATTAATACATCATCATTAATATCTTTTATTTGCTTATTAATTACTTTCATTGTAAAGTCATTATTGTTATAAAAATTTATCAAATTATCAATTTTATCTGAGTGAAAAGGATTGACCTCATATTTTTTTATATCTTCTAATGAGTTAATAAATTTTCTTAAATATATTATTTGACCTTCTTTAGCTTGAAGGTTAGCTTTTTCTATAATTTCGTTGGGAATTTCATATTTATTGAATCTTTTATTTCTTATAATTAAATCATAATGGTAATAATATTCCCATCCATAATCGTAAATAAATTTAAATATATGATTAGCAGAAACCACTGATTGTATGAGTTTTATTTTTTTGAAATCTTTTTCGAGAAAATTATTTTTAATTGTTTCATATTCAGAATTAATCAAATTTTCAATAGCAATCCAGTAGTTAAGTAATTTGTCTTCTTGTTTTGTAGAATGTTCAGCTTTACTATACCAGTGTATAGCATTCAAAAGCTTTGAGACAGTTCTATCAGATTCACTATTGTTTATGATAAAACTATATTTGTCTAAATCACTAAAATTATTTTTGTATATATTTAATTTTAATGAGTTATGTAATTTTAAAAACGGTTTATTATTGTTACTCCAAGAAGTTTGAATAACTCTCCCATCTTTAACAATAATATATTTTGAATAATTAATTTCTAATTTAGTTTTGGTATTATAATAGCAATGTATTAAATCGATTGTATTCTCAAGAATTGTTAATGCTGAATGTAAAGATGATTCATTTGAAAGTAAGCAAACTTTTACTGATACTTGGATGAATTTATCATCATCTTCTCCTTGTTGTAATTCTTCCTCATTATTAGCGTCATTAATAACATATCTTTTTTTCTTTAACGAATAAAGATTTACATTACCAATTTGTATATCGATTTCTCCTGTTAATCCCTCTACGATAAATATATAATAAGCCTCTTTTAGTTCTTTTTTATAAAAATTTTTAAGACTTTCAATTCGAGAGTTTAAATCCAAATTCTCAATTGTTTCAATTATTTTTTTATTTAAACCCTCTTTATTAAATGTGCCATTAATAGTAAATTCTTCATCTGAAATATTATGAGGAAAAGATGTTTTTATAACGTCTCCATTTACTAGATTGATAATGGAATATGTATCAAATATTTTGTCAATAAACTTTTGAATATCTTTTAGTACATATCCTTTTTTAATAAATTCAATAATAATATTTTGAGATAAATAGTTTATGTTTTCTACAAAATTTTTATCTATTGTTTTAGATTCAAAAAGAATAGCTTTTAATTCTTCAATACACTTTTCAAAATATTCTCCATTTTTAAATTTTTGATTTATATTTTTACAAACTTCTAGAATTAAATTATTTTTATTGTTGGAATTAAATATATTTCGAAGTAATTTAAATTCAGAGGATAATGTTTTTTTGATAATATTATCTTTCTCGAAATACTCATTAAGTTTTGCATAAAAAAATTTCTTGTTATCATCATTTGAAAAATTATTTTCTTCAATTTCTAATATTATATCCTCAATTAAAATGTGAGGATTGTATAGGCTTAGACCGTAAGATTTTTTTAAGAAATTATCTATTAAATTTTTCCAAAGATCTTTCCAGTACTCAACGTTTTTGTCAATTATTTCATTCATCTATTTTAAGAGTAGTTTAAATGCAGGAAAATTAATTGTATTTTTATTTTAAGCATAATATCAAACCTTATCCAAAGCAATCCTTTTTTTCTCCTTAGAATTCAGAAACTGAGTAGGAGAGAAGCCTGTGATTTTCTTGAACTGATTGGAAAGATGCTGAACACTTTTATAACCCAATTTTTGAGAAATCTCGGTCAAATTAAATTCCTTATAAAGTAACAATTCCTTTACTTTTTCAATCTTTTGAAGTATGAAATATTGCTCTAATGTTACATTTTCGTTCTGAGAAAAAAGCTTGGAAATAGAACTGTAATCTTTGTGTAATTCGGAACTCAATAATTCTGACAAAATAAAATCTTCACCTAAATCTTCATCCGAAATTTTCTTAATAATCAAGGTTTTGATTTTCTCGATTTGCTTTTTAGAAGAGTCTTCCAGAATTTCAAATCCAGTTGATTTGAGTTTCAGACTCAAAGCTTGAAGTTCTTTGTCAGAAATCTCATTTTTGGTTTCAACTTCGCCTAATGAAATTTGATTGATGTCAATGTTCAATTCTTCAAATATCGATTCTACCGCAGCAATGCAACGATTGCAAACCATATTTTTGATAGAGATTTTCATATCCTCAAAAATAAAGAAATTCTGGCTATGTTTTAGCTTTTGGTATGGTCAAAATAATCGAAGTTCCTTTTCCTATTTCGGATTCTATAGAAATTATCGCTTTCAGTTCGGATGCTCTTTTCTGCATATTGAGGATGCCGTTTCCTAATTGTGTTTTGTTTATATCAAAGCCTTTTCCATCATCTTTGATAGTGATTTCGATTTGATTGTCGATTTTTTTTGCGTTGAGCGCAATGTTTTGTGCTCCGGAATATTTCATCGCGTTATTCACAGCTTCCTGCGTAATTCGGAAGATATTCATTCCTTCAACAGACGAAAAATGGAGATTATCCAAAACCGAATCCCGTTCGAACATTATATTAATATGCTCATTAGACTTTTGAGCTTTGTCTACAAAATTCAGAATCCTGCTTCGGATTTCATTAAAATCAATCTCAGAATGGTTCATTGCCCAAATCGTATCGCGTAATTCCGTAATCGTTTCTTTGGTAAAATTCGAGATAGATAACAATTTGTGATTGATTTTGTCATCCGTAATATTAAAAGCCTGTTTCAAGGTTTCGATAGAAGAAATGATAAAAGTTAGTTGAGCTCCGATATTATCGTGCAGATCTCTGGAAATCGATAACCTTTGTTCCTGAAGTTTGTTTTGAGTTTCGATTTTGGAAATGGCAGATGTAAGCTCGTGCTCTTGTTTCTGATGTTTGTTTTTTAGAATTAAGGTTCGATAAATTAAAAATGAGATAATTATTAGAGACACGAAAAAGATGCTTAAGATCTTTATGGTATTTAATCTTTTTTTCTCGAGATTATTCTGTTCAAGTATTTGTTTTTCTTTTTTGGCTGTATCGAATTTCATTTGCATTTCTGCCATTTTATCATAAGTTTCCTTATTGATAATGCTATCTTTCAGTGCTTGGTATTTTTTATTATATTCGAGTGCTTTCGGGAAAGAATTATTGAGCTCATAGGATTGGCTCAGCATATTGTAATCGTGACTTAAAAGATTGGTGATTTTATACTTTTCCGCAAGTTCTACAGACTTTTCAAAATTATGAATAGCTAACGGATAATTTTTCATCGCAAAGTAAAGGTCTCCGTTGTAAGCGTAATTGTCCGCAACTCCATACCCATCTTTCATTGCTACTCGTTGTTTCATCGCCTTGTCAAAATATTGTTTTGCAAGGTCGAATTTTTTCTGATGGATGTAGATTTCTCCGATATTATTCAAACTGTATGGTATTCCCACAATATCATTTGCTTTTACCTTGGTATCAAGACCTTTGAAATAGTAAAATAAAGCGCTATCTTGTTGTTTAAGTTTGTCTTTTACAACACCATAATTATTATAAATACTTAGAAGTGGTTTTATAAAGTTTCCTCTCTCCGCAATTTTAAGTCCTTTCATCATATACTTTTCTGCATCTGGAAGATTAGTGGCCTTAAGTCGGAACCCTAATTCTCCGTAGAGAGACGAAATATTTTCAAAGTCATTTTGCTTTTCGAAAAGTTCGATGGCTTTTAGTGAATATTTGATATTTTCGTCATAATCTCCATTATAGTAATAGGCTAACGCGAGTAGAGCAGATGTTTTAGCCTCTGCAGTTTTATTTTGAGAAGCATGAGCAAAGTGAATATTTTTTTTAAGTAGAGGGATAACGGTGTTCAGGTTGGTTTGTACATAGGTCATCGGCAGATTGCTGATGGAATCAATCTGTTTCTTGGACTGTGCTAATGTATGTGTGAAAATAAATACTGAGAAAAATAGTATCAATTTTATCATTGGCAGTTTTTTAGATTATTCTATTAGTCTTAGCCTTTTCAATCGCTTCCAGTTTGTTATGAACTTTTAGTTTGGTGTAGATGTTTTCGATATGTTTTCTAATGGTACTGGGAGAAAGGAAAAGATTAAGAGCAATGATGTTATAATTAAGACCGCGGCTCAGCTGCTCCAAAACTTCAATTTCTCTTGTGGAAAGTTTAATGTTTTCATGGCATTTTTTGATGTCAAATTCTTGAGGATTCCGTAGCAGTTTAAGTGTTTTGTATGCAATGGATGGACTCATAGCTGCGCCACCTTCCAGAACTTCCTTTATAGACTTTTTCAGTTGCTCCGGTGATGTTTCTTTCAGTAGATATCCGTCAGCTCCAGCCTTTATGGCATTGAAAATATTCTCGTCATTGTCAAAAACTGTTAGAATCAGAATCTTGATTTGAGGATATCTATTTTTAACGAACTCTGTCGTATCTATCCCGTTCATCACAGGCATCTCTATATCCATAAGAATCAAGTCGACATTTGAATCTTTTTCGAGATTATTAATTAAATCCTTACCATTCACGGATAAAAATTTGATTTTGAACTCGTCATAAAAAGAAAGTCTTTCCTGAACGGATTTTGCGAGAAGAAAATTGTCCTCAGCTATTGCGATTTTTGTAATCATAATTAATTGATTTTATTAATTAGAAGGCACAAAAAAACATTTAATAATGATTTTCGGTTAATTTAGTTTCTGAATAAAATTAAAATTATTTTTAATTGATTGTGTTATTTTTCTGTAATTTTTTTAAAAATATCCATTTGCAGTCCAAAAATATCCGCACTAAGTTGTTCGTGCGCTTTTGATATTTTATTATTCAGATCGTTTTCCAGATTTGCCTTGTCACTATAATGTTGTTTTTTGTAATTAAACTCAGTGAGCAAGTTATATAGCTTGGCAAGCCTTAGCTGGTGTGCGGATTTTATTCGCCGCATTTTTCTCATCAAAATAAAAATAATGACGAGTAATATTATAATAATGCTGCTGTAGATGATCTGTATCATAATTGAATCAAAAAGACCCCTCTTTTTTTTGGACGATTAGAGGGGTCACAATAAACCTACTTCGGTTAGATATAGTTAGATGGTTTTATTAGTTTGATAGTAAAGCATTCCGAATGGTTTTTGTCCATATTGTAATTAGTTTTTTTGTCTTTAAGTAGGATTTATTTTTCGCTGATTTTTTTATTAACCTTAGCACATATTAAAAAGTTAAGAATTTATTGTTTTCCAAAATTCCTTTATTATAATAATTCTGACAATACGGCATTTGACGTATTTTCATAAAAAAAGCACCACGTGTTGTGATGCTTTGTAATGTTTATTTTATATTAATTATTTAATAATCAATTTGGTGTTTGATTTTTTACCTTCCGATTGTTGTGTGATGATATAAACTCCTGATTGCAGATTAGTATTGATTTCGTTTTTGCCTTTATTAACAATAGAAGAGAAAACAACTTTTCCACTAATGTCCTGAATCACGATGTTTCCAGCATTTTCCGTTTCCAAAAAGAAATGGTTTTTACTTGGATTAGGGTAAACGCTCAGTTTTGATTTTGAAACATCAGAAACAGCCATTATTTCTGCACAATTATAAGGTTTGAAATTAACTGTATTTGGATTTAAGCTTCCGATAACAGCTTGTACCATTGTGTCATTAGAAAGTTCATCTTCTCTCCAGCAGTTACCGATAGCGTTTACAGTATTAGGAGTGTTGTTGAAGAAAGCGGTCGTAGTTCCATTATTACCATTGTTTTTGAAAATATTATTACCGTGTTTTTCTTCAGTTCCTAAGATTGCAGTTCCATTACTCAAGATTGTAATCCCCCAAAGGTTACCTCTGATTTGATTACCTGTGATTACAACATCTTTAGCACCATAGATAGAGATTCCGCTTCCTCCGAGATTGGGGTTGTTTTGGGTATTGTTATTCTCAATAATATTATTTTTGATAATACCTGTTGAGGTTGAAGCATAAGAGGTGATTCCGTAACGGTTATCTCTGATCGTATTACCTTCAATTCTGAATCTATTGGTACCACCAGCCAAAGCCGAAGCAGAAATTCCGCCCACCATAATTTTTGTACGATCTCCAATAATTGTGTTATTAATGATTTTAATGGAATCTACACCACCTGGTCCCATATTGATTTGAGGCGTATTAGTGTTTTCTGTTACATTTCCATAAAGATAGTTATTGATAAAAGTAGCTGAAACGGTAGCATTTGCAGCAGATCCTAAGGCTGGCTTTGTGTTTTCTAAGAATTGAGAGTTACTCACAATAGGGCTTCCTTTTGAAAAACCAATAGCACCACTGGTAGAAACACCACCATAGTTTTTATAAACAATACAATTGTCCATAAGGAAATTAGCTGTCAAAACTCGGATTCCACCACCATAGTCTACTCTCGTGTTTCGCATCTCTACAATAGATCCGTCTTCAAAACGAATTCCTTTGAATGGAAAACCAGAATCTACAGAGTTAATCAAAAAATTAGTTGCTGTAGTTTTGTATTCACCAAAGACATATAGTGTTTTGTCAGAATATACACTCAAAGTTGTGTTTTGATCGATAACTAATTTATCTGTTGCAGAAATGGTGATGTCATCCATCATCATATAAAAAGTTCCCTTATCTTGTAAAACATTGGGTGCTGCTGCCGAGAGACTTGCAAGTGTGTACGTTGTTCCAGTATTAGGCGTAGTGAATTGCGCATTGATAAAACCACAACACATCACAAATAAAAATGTAAATTTATTCATAAGACTTCAAATTTTTTAAGAATCAAATTTATATAATGTATTTTATTTTTAACATAATATATTTGTGAAAATTTATTAGTATGTTTTCAGAAATCATCGCTGGCACAATGCGATGGGGTGTTTGGGGCGCAAATCATTCCGTTAAAGAAATTCAGAAACTGATAGAAGTTTGTTTGGATGAGAATATCACGACCTTCGATCACGCTGATATTTATGGCGGTCATACCACAGAAGAACTTTTTGGAAATGCCTGGAAGGAAATGAATTTTGATAGAGAAAAAGTTCAGTTTATTTCCAAATGTGGAATTGTAATGAATTCTGAAAAGAAACCCTCTCCCCTTAAATACTATAATTACGACTCTAATTATATTCAAAATTGTGTTGATGAAAGTCTTTCTAATCTGAAGACTGATTATTTGGACGTTTTGTTATTGCATCGTCCATCACCTTTGATGAATCCTGAAGAAATCGCCAATACATTTCAAATTCTAAAAGATCAAGGAAAGGTAAAACATTTTGGAGCAAGTAATTTTTCTGTCTCTCAATTTGAATTAATCAATCAATATTTCCCTTTAGTAACTAATCAGATTGAAGTTTCTGTGAATCAAATTTCCGCTTTTAATGATGGAACTTTAGATCAATTGATGATGAAAGGATTGAGACCAACAGCTTGGTCGGTTTTAGGTAATTATTTTTCGGAACAATCTCAACAGAATATCAGATTAAAAAACATAATCGAAAATCTTTGTCAGAAATATAATGCAGAAGAAAATCAGATTTTATTAGCTTTCCTTCTAAAACATCCATCGAAAATAATACCTGTAATTGGGACTTCTAAAACAGAAACCATTCGTGAACTGAAAAAATCATTATTGATTGATTTGGAAGCAATAGACTGGTTTAGAATACTAGAAGCAAACCGTGGAATAGAGGTAGATTGAGCTTGTGTGTATTAATTTTTAAATTTAACAAAGAAGTTATTGGTTTTTCAAAAATAATCGTACCTTGCAACAAATTATATTTGAAATCAATAATCTTCATTTTGTTGTTTTTCCTTATCTATAATTTTAAAACAACATTTTTATAACTTAATTTTTTTTTAAAATGAACATTTTTGTTTCAAACATCAATTACGCAACTAAAGATCATCAGTTGCAAGAACTATTCGAAGGTTATGGAGAAGTTTCTTCTGCAAAAATCATCACTGACAGAGAAACTGGGAGATCAAAGGGATTTGGTTTCGTAGAAATGGGAGATGCTGAAGGTAAACAAGCTGTTGACGCATTGAACCAAAAAGAATTTAACGGTAAAATTCTTAACGTTACAGAAGCAAGACCAAGAGAAGAGAAGCCAAGAAGATCTTTCGATAACAACCGTGGCGGTGGTTACGGAGGTGGAGATAGAGGCGGAAACCGTGGAGGTGGAAACCGTTGGTAATCTTACAACTGGAAAAAATAGAAGCGATCAAATTTTGATCGCTTTTTTTATTATTTCTTTCGGATTAGCAAGTAAGCATCGTCATAGGTGACATTTGGATAAGTATTGTTTCTGTACTGGTTTATAGAAAAATTTCCCAAAATCATTTTCAGATGATAATCGACAAGGTCTGCTTCCATAGAAATCTCTGGAACGTTGACTTTTCCGGCTTTTCCTTTATATTTCTTAACCAGATCTTTTATCAATAAAGAAAAATCTGCTTCTTTATCAGAATTTAAAATGACTTTGAACTGCGGTTTTTCGTCTGTAACTCTATCATAGATTTCAAAATTATCACTCCCGATTTTTTTGTTACCGTGATTGTATCTGTTGAAATAAAAAACGTATTGAAAATCTTTTACGTCAATAATATTTTGATCAGAAATGACTTCCAGCCTGTCATAATTAGAAGCGTATTTTGTTGTTTTTTTGATGTCTGAAAAACTATAGTAAATATCAGAATTGGCGCTCCAAAAATTATTTTCATTAATGTTTTTCGCAAGGTCTTTACTCTTTTTTGTGTCAATTAAATTTAACAAGAAATCTTTATGATTTCTCTTGATAAGAAACACAAACTCGTTTCCTATTTTTGTCACAACGCTATCGGCGACTGGTTTTTTGAAATCGATTTTTTGGTTTGAAGTTAATAATTTGTTGTCCTTCAAAATTTTCATCAATTGATTTTCCTGACTTCTCTTAGCAACAGAAAATGTATTGAAATAAGGGAAAATTAAAGAAAATAATCCAAAAGCAAAAAGACTGATTGGGATGAATTTGATATTCTGATTTTTGTTAAGGATAAAATATAATATCACGGTTACAAGCCAAATCGCCAAAAGTAATACGTAATATCTTGGTTCTGTATACCCATATTCTAAAATCCTCGTGAAAATTGCGGTGAATAGCAAAATCAATAAAGGAATCAATGTGAAATAGAAAATCTTGGAGAAAATCTTAACCCAGGATTTCGCAGAATTTTCTTTCAATGGGTGAACCAGTAAAATTGCTAAAATCCCAACGATAGAATAGGCAAGAATCAAATAAGAAACCCAACCGCGAGGCAATTCCCAGTTCAATAAAATTTTCCCTGAATAAAAATATAAGATGACAACATATATTATAAGGAGCGGAATAAGAATATATTGTGTGAAAAACTTCAGAACAACAGGATAAGTTCCTTCTTTTTCAAGATATTCCAATCCTTTTTCATTAAATAATAAAAAGATGAGACTGCTTCCGAAAATGGCTAATAGATAAAATACTCTGAGGTAAATTTTATCATCGAAATTAAAATCAAAAAGCTGGTCTACTGCAACTATCGCCAATTCGACACCACCAGTTAAAACACCAGTGAAAACCGCAGTCAAGAAAATGTTGATAAAGAGATTCTTGTTGTACTGCCAAAAATCTATTTCTGTTTTCTTTCTGAAAAATGCAGCAAATGAAACAAAAAGATGGGATAAAATATAAGTTGGAACAAGCAAAAATGCATAAACTTCGGTAAAGTCTTTCTCTAATTTTGGTAATAGAAAATAGAGTAGAACAAGAAAAAGAATACCGCCAAGTTCTAATAGAAACTGTTTTCCAATTCTTTGTGAAAGGATTTTCAAACCAAACATCAACGAAATCCCAAGGCAGGAAACTAATGTGAGTTTAATTAAAGTGAAAACCTTTTCGCTGGCTCGGAAGTTTTCTTCCGCAATAAACATCAGACAAATTGAAGCAAATAACGCCATTAACAAAACCAAAGGATATTGCCGAATTGCATACAAAGCTTTCCCAAATATTTCGTTTAATTTTTGAATCATTTGTTTGAGTTTTTAATTAAAAGAAACCTTATTTCTTCTTATCTTTTTTCTTCTTTTTGTCCTTATCCTTCTTCTTGGATTTTTTTTCGCTGGTAAGTTCATTCACAAGATCTCTCACCGGATTATCTTTTTCAGTCTCCTGCAATGCAACTACGGTGGTTTTTACTTCAAAGAACTGATTGAAGTCCTTAGCCTGAATCAGGTTTTCTTCCATCAGTAGTTTTACCAGATCAATACCTGAATTATCAAAATAACTCTCTGCAAATTTTTTAGTCACGATTTTTTGATAATTTTCCCAGCTTACAGCAGGAGAATACAGATAGATTCTGCCTTGTTTTTCTGTTATTAAATAATTTTTTTCCACCAGTATTTTAAGAAATGTGGAGATGGTATTCTGATGAGGTTTCGGTTCCGGATAGGAATTGACCAAATCCCTAAAATATATACTGCCTTTTTTCCAGATCACACGCATCACTTCTTCTTCTGATACTGTCAGAGTTTGTAGTTTCATAGTTTTAAAAAATAATAACCCTTACCATTGTGAGGTAAATCAAAGATACAAAAATAGCAATCACCCCACCGGCTAGTACTTCTTGACTTGTATGACGCTTGAGAATGATTCTTGTAACACCAATTAGAACTGAAAGTAAAAACCAGCCGACACCAATTATAGGACTTATCACATAAAACAATGCTGCTACATAGATGTTAAGACTGGTATGCATGGAGCTTTTGATAAAAAAATTGCTCGCCTGCATCAGCATTAACAAAATACAAAGCATCAGAACAGTCCAGTCTATTTCCCTGTGAATAAAATAATCTACAGCAAGAAAGACAATGGTTGCCAGAATAATAAAAACATAGAGAGAATGTCTTTGTTTTCTGTTCGATACATCCATATTGGTATAATTTCCTTTCTTAACGTTTCTGTAGATCCAGAGTCCAACAGGAATAATTAATAGCAAAAGTATCGGTAGAAATTTCTTAGTTGCTTCCTCCCAAGTATAATTGACATAACTATAATAAAAGAAATAAATGACCAGAGATACTAATGGATTGAAAAAATTGGAGATAAATCTTGAGATTGATAAAATAATCGGGTCTTTGACTTCCATCGTTGCAAATTTCGCTAACAATATACAAAAATATCTTAAATATTGATTTTTGTTGATTTTGAAAAGTCAAAAATTGATTAGTTTGTAAAATAATAATGAAGATGGTAAATAAATTGTATTGCGCAATCGATTACATTAATATTGTAAGTAAAAATTGTAATAGTTATTCGTTTAGAAAAATATGATAATATGCATATAATAGAAAGTAAAATTTTTCTTATTTTTGCTTCATATTTCAAAACAACAATGAAAGAATTTTCTAAAGAAGTCTACCTTAAGTGGTACGAAGATATGACGATGTGGAGAAGGTTTGAAGACAAATGCCGTTCTCTTTATCTAAAACAAAAAATCAGAGGGTTTTTACATCTTTATAATGGGCAGGAAGCCATTCCTGCTGGGTTTACCCACGCAATGGATCTATCGAAAGACAGTATGATCACCGCTTACAGATGCCACATCCATCCAATGGCAATGGGAGTAGATCCAAAAAGAATTATGGCAGAACTTTGTGGAAAAGCAACCGGAACTTCCAAAGGTATGGGTGGTTCTATGCACATCTTCAGCAAGGAGCACCGTTTCTACGGGGGACACGGGATTGTAGGAGGTCAGATTCCTTTGGGAGCTGGTATTGCTTTCGCAGACAAATATTTTGACAGAAAAGCAGTAAACATTTGTTTTATGGGAGATGGTGCTGTTCGTCAAGGGGCGCTTCACGAGACTTTCAATATGGCAATGAACTGGAAGCTTCCTGTAGTTTTCGTTTGTGAGAACAACGGTTATGCAATGGGAACTTCTGTTAAGAGAACAGCTAATCACGAAGATATTTATAAATTAGGATTAGGTTATGAAATGCCTTGTCTTCCTGTAGATGCTATGGATCCTGAAAAAGTGGCAGAAGCTGCTTATGAGGCCATTGAAAGAGCTAGAAGAGGAGACGGACCTACTTTTATTGAGGCAAGAACTTACCGTTACAGAGGTCACTCAATGTCAGATGCAGAGCCTTACAGAACGAAAGAAGAAGTTGCTCAGTATAAACTGGAAGATCCGATTGAGATCGTGAAAAGCAGATTGCTGGAAAATAATTGGGCTACAGAACAAGACCTAGAAGCGATTGACGAAAAATCAAGAGCATTCGTAGAAGAATGTATCGAATTTATGGAGCAGTCTCCGTATCCGGATGCATCTCAGGTTTATGACTTCGTTTATTCCCAAGGTAATTATCCTTTCTTAGACAAATTAGAAAACTAAAATATTATTAATTTGAAATTTAGAGTGTGAAGTTTGAATTTAATAAATATCAAATTTCTAATCTCGAATCTCAATTCTCAAATCAATAAAAATTATGGCAGAAGTAATTACGATGCCCCGTCTATCCGATACAATGACGGAAGGTAAAGTTTCAAAATGGCACAAAAAAGTGGGTGACGCTGTGAAAGAAGGCGACATTCTTGCGGAAATAGAAACAGATAAAGCCGTTCAGGATTTCGAATCCGAGCTGAATGGGACATTATTATATATCGGAGTAGAAGAAGGTGGGCAAGCGCCTGTTGATTCTGTTTTGGCAGTTATCGGAAAAGATGGTGAAGATATTTCGGCACTGATTGGTGGCGGAGCAAAATCTGAAGAGAAAAAAGTTGAAGAAGAACACAAAACTGAAAACCAATCTACCGCTGTTGAAAATACTGAGGAATCTGCTGCTGCTGCTGATATTCCGAAAGGCGTAGAAGTTATCACAATGCCTCGTCTTTCTGATACAATGACAGAAGGTAAAGTGGCTAAATGGCAAAAGAACGTTGGGGATACTGTAAAAGAAGGCGACATTCTTGCGGAAATCGAGACAGATAAAGCGGTTCAGGATTTCGAATCAGAGTTCAATGGAACATTATTATACCAAGGTGTTGGCGAAGGCGAAGCTGCTGAAGTGGATAAGATTTTAGCAATCATTGGCCCTGCAGGAACTGATGTTTCTGGTGTTGTTTCTGGAGGTGGCAAAAAAGCTACTGCTCCAAAAACAGAAGCTAAAGCTGAAACTACAACAGAAGAGAAACAAGAGTCTGCACCAGTTCCAGCTTCTTCCACTGGTGATAGAGTTGCAATTTCTCCTTTAGCTAAGAAAATTGCTCAAGATAAAGGAATCGATTTTTCTGGAATCAAAGGTTCTGGTGAAAATGGTAGAATCGTGAAGAAAGATGTTGAAAACTATCAGCCTTCTGCACAACCTGTAGCTGCGGCATCTGCTCCAAAGGCAGCACCAGCACAGCCAAGTGTAGCATTCACACCAGGTGAAGATAGCGAGACTCCAAATTCTCAAATGAGAAACATCATCGCGAAGAGATTGGCAGAAAGCAAATTCACTGCGCCACATTACTACTTGACGGTTGAAATCAATATGGATAAAGCCATCGAAGCTAGAAAAGAGATTAACAGCGTTCCAGATACTAAAGTGTCTTTCAACGATATGGTTATCAAAGCGGTTGCAGTAGCATTGAGAAAACATCCACAAGTTAATTCTTCTTGGGCTGGCGATAAAATCGTTCACCACGGAAACATCAATGTTGGTGTAGCAGTAGCAGTTCCAGACGGATTGGTAGTTCCTGTATTGAAAAATACAGATTATATGAACTATAACGAGATTTCTGCAGCAGTAAAAGATATGGCGGGAAGAGCTAAAACTAAAGCCCTTAAAGCTAACGAAATGGAAGGTTCTACTTTCTCTATTTCTAATCTTGGAATGTTCGGAATCGAGACGTTTACATCAATCATCAATCAACCGAATTCTGCAATCTTATCTGTAGGAGCGATTATTGAAAAACCAATTGTAAAGAACGGACAAATCGTGGTCGGAAATACAATGAAATTGTGTCTAGCTTGCGACCACAGAGTAATCGATGGTGCGACTGGTGCTCAGTTCTTGCAAACGTTGAGAACTTACCTAGAAAGTCCATTGACTTTACTTTTAGGATAAAAAATATTCGAAATATTATAATTAAAAACCTTTCAACTTGTTGGAAGGTTTTTTTGTACTGCTTAGAATATTTTGTTTAGAGAAAAACACAACTTGTATTTGGTTTAAACAAACTGTTTAGAGAAAAACCCAATTGATATTTAGTTTAAACGAATTGTTTTGATGTCTAAAGTTGTTTTGATGTTGAATCTGCGTGAGGGATGGTAGTGGAAATCCTTTTTGTCTTGGACGGAAGTTCTATCTAATGAGAAATCTTCTAAAGACAAAAAGATAGTAACGGACAGCTCGGTCCGTTTGTTTTTGCCGGACTGGAAAGTTTATTTGGAATACTAAATCTCCTGGGCAAAAATAAAGGGACACGCCCAAATAATTATTTTTATCGGCTCGGGTTTTGATTATATTTGTCCCGTGAAAAAGCTAGGATTTTTATTTGTTTTTGTAGGTAGTTTTGTCTGGGCGCAAGACCATCTTTCGGGTTTCAATATGATGTCTTTGACGTATAAAATTTCTCCAAAACTGGTGCTTTACGGAGAAGGGCAAATACGTGCCAGAAAGGATTATACCTTGATTGATTATTACGAGACGAAAGGTGGAATCGGCTATAGTTACATCAAAGATCACCAGATTTTTGTTGGTGCAGGACGATATGGAACTTATGAGGACAGGAAGATTTCGCAGGAAGAATTCCGAATCTGGCTTCAGTACACGTTTTCTCACAAAATAGGAACCTTGAAATTAGACCATAGAGGAAGAGTGGAAAAACGCTTTTTCTACGCCAGCCAAACCGGCACGAATACCGAAGCGATGCGTTACCGATACAGACTGAGCGGTACTTTGCCTATCAATAATGCTAAAGTGCAGGAAGGAACGTTCTTTGTGAATGCTTTTGAGGAATTGTTTTTTGGTGCTGGAGAACCTAACTTCAAAAGGAATAGAAGTTTTGCAGGTTTTGGTTATCAGTTCAATAATTCTTTATCTGCAACTACTGGCTATATGTTCCAAAGGGAATTTTCTACGAAGAAAAATGAGAACTACCATTTTCTCTATTTTGCACTCAACTTTACGATAGATTCGTCTGATGATGAGAAGGATTTTTCTATTCCGATGGTAGATTAATTTACCTCATACACACATAGTTCATAAAAAAGGTCAAATAGATGAAATTTCTATTTGACCTTTTTTTATTTTTTTTAAACGTAAGCAAAGTCTATCCTAAGGTGATTTTTACTAATATTTCTCTGTGAGATAGAGATAAGCTTTCAGATATTTGTTGAAGCGTTTCAGATCTCTTTCTTCCAATAGGGTAGTGCATCTAGTGAGATCCATATTGTCCCGAAGGTCGTTGATTTTGACTGCAATTGCCAAAGGACTTTTCTCAATTCTCGCAATGAAAGCGTCATAATCCAAATGTTCTTCTTCACGTTTGGTAAGACATTCTACAGCTTCTAAGATATATTCTGGGAAACCTTTTTCACGCAAGAATTCTAAAGAAAATTCTGGATTATCTTCTACGACATCGTGAAGAACACCAACGATTTTTTCGTCGATGGTTTTACCGGCATTCATCACACGGAAAACGTGTCCCAGATAAGGCGCATCGTATTTGTCGGTTTGTTTTTTATGGGCTTTGGTAGCGATTTTTATCGCTTTGTTAAGGAGTTCGTGGGTGGACATTTTTGATATAATAAAATTAATTTATATAACCTTCACTTAGTAGTTTACAAGAAATTTTTTAAGAAATTTAGAATCTTACAAACTTATAACAATTATTTCTTCACAAAGTTGCTTGTATTTAAGGCCCCATTATTATCAGAAATTTCTAATAAATATTTTCCAGATAGTACTTTTCTTATATCAATTTTATTATTGTTTATTACTCCCTTTTGAACTATTCTTCCCGAAAAATCTACAACTTTATAGCTATTGTAAGATATTTTACTTTTTATAAAAATAAAGTCTGTGCTAGGATTTGGATAAATAGTAATAAATTCTTTCGTAGCGAAATCATAAGTAGATAAATAACTAGAATTATACAGAATGTCTAATCCTCGATTGTAATTTGCAATAACAATATCTTTTTTATTATCATTATTAATGTCTCCTACAGCAAGACCTTCCCTGTCATAGCTAGATGCATATGGTAGAGGTAATAATTTATATGAACTGTAATTTCCATTACTGTCTTGCTCATAAAAGCTTGCATTGACCCAACCTTGATGTACAGTAATAATTTCTTTTTTACCATCATTATTTAAATCAGCAACTCTTACCGGCCCTGGTATTTCATAAGCTGGAATTTCTGTAGTGCTAGAAAATAAAGTTGGCGAATCTATTTGATATTTTATTCCAATTTTGGCTTGACCTTCACCAGGTCCTATTCTTGACATTATAATATCGTTCTTAGAATCATTATTTATATCTGCAATTGTTAAGTTTCCATATCCTGGAGTGATAACTGGCTCACTGAAATATAAAGAATTATCTTGAAGATATATATAGAGACCATTTCCAGAATTTGTTATTATGTCAACTTTTCCATCATTGTTAACGTCAGCAACTTCCATATTCAATGCACTGGCATAATTATAAATCAAATATGGCTTTTCTCGGACTACTTTGGTAAATTTACCAGGAGATAACTGATAAAGAAAATAAAAGTCTCTGTATGTAGAGACTACTACATCATTGACTCCATCATTATTTAGATCTGCTATTTTAAGATTTTGCAAATTAGAACTTTCTGCGTCATATGATATTAGATTATTAAATCTATTATCACTTTTTTGAAAGAAAATTCCATAATTACTACCATATATATAAGATGAATAGCCTATAGCAATATCTTTTAACCCATCTTGATTTAAATCTCCTATTTCAAGAGCATATAAATCTTTTCCATTATCAAAATATGGGAGAGTAATTGGAGATTGAAGTGTGCCATTTTGGTCTTGTAGAAAAATAAGAATAGAGCTACTAGCACTACTATCATAATAAGTTAAACCTAATATCACATCGTTAAGACCATCGTTATTTATATCTACTATTTTTACTATTTGTGGCCATTTTTGGGTATATACATTTGTGACAGGTAAAAAATTAATTTGAGCAAAATAGTTATTAAAAAAAATAATTGTTAGCAGTAAAAAAGATTTTTTGTACATAAAAGTGTTTTAAGAATTATAAAAGTACTTTGAGATATCTAATATTTGTGATTAATAAATATTATCTCCCCTTCAACTCATCCAAAAGTCTTTCCAAAGAATTCAAATCAGAAATCAAAACCTCTCTAGCTTTCGCTCCATTGAAACCACCAACAACACCAGCTGCTTCCAATTGGTCCATAATTCTTCCGGCTCTGTTATATCCTAATTTCAGTTGTCTTTGTAGCATAGAAGTCGAACCTTGTTGAGTAGAAACTACGATTCTTGCACCTTCTTCAAACAATGCATCTTTTTCATTCGGGTCAAATGCGCCAACTGTTGAACTGCTTTCTTCACCGGAATATTCTGGAAGAAGATAAGCGTCAGAATAACCTTTTTGTTCTCCAACGAATTCTGCAATTCTCTCAACTTCTGGTGTATCCACAAATGCACATTGCAAACGCGTCAAATCATTTCCGTTGAAATAAAGCATATCGCCTTTCCCAACCAATTGCTCCGCTCCTGGAGAATCCAAAATCGTTTTAGAATCCACTCCGGAAATTACACGGAAAGCAACCCTTGCAGGGAAATTCGCTTTAATCATACCTGTAATTACGTTAACCGAAGGTCTTTGTGTTGCAACAATTAAATGAATTCCAATCGCTCTTGCTAACTGTGCCAATCTCGCAATCGGATGTTCTACTTCTTTTCCCGCGGTCATAATAAGGTCAGCAAATTCGTCAACAACTAGAACAATATATGGCAGATATCTGTGTCCGTTTTCCGGATTCAGTTTTCTTTGAGCGAATTTGGCGTTGTATTCTTTGATGTTTTTACAGAACGCATTTTTCAACAATTCATAACGGTCATCCATCTCGATACAAAGCGAGTTCAATGTATTGATTACTTTTGCATTGTCTGTGATAATCGCATCTTCTGTATCTGGCAATTTTGCTAAATAATGTCTTTCAATTTTTGAATAAAGTGATAATTCCACTTTTTTCGGGTCAACCATCACGAATTTCAGTTCGCTTGGATGTTTTTTATAAATCAACGACGTCAAAATCGCATTGATACCAACCGATTTACCTTGTCCCGTTGCTCCAGCCATCAATAAGTGAGGCATTTTTGCAAGGTCAGCTACGAAAACTTCATTAGAAATTGTTCTACCAAAAACGATTGGTAAATCCATATCTGCGGATTGGAATTTCGGAGAAGCTACAACAGAACGCATCGAAACCATTGTTGGATTTTTTCTTGGAACCTCGATTCCGATGGTGCCTTTTCCTGGCATTGGTGCAATAATTCTGATTCCAAGTGCGGAAAGATTCAAAGCGATATCATCTTGTAATTTTTTAATCGCTGCAACACGGATTCCAGCTTCTGGTACGATTTCGTAAAGTGTTACAGTTGGACCAATCGTTGCTTTGATTTCAGAAATTCCAACGTTGAAAGTTTTCAATAAACCAACAATTCTGTTTTTATTTTCCTCAAGTTCATCTTTATTAATGGTGATTTCTTCGTTTCCGTAATCTTTGAGCAATTCCACAGAAGGCATCTGGAATTTAGCCAAATCCAATTTGTGGTCATACAAACCGTGTTTGCTAACTAAGTCATCTGATTTTTGTTGTTCTGCAGTTACAGGGAAATCTTCGTCTTTTTTAATTTCTACATTGAAAGCGAAATCATCCTCAGCTTTCACAATCGGAGTTTCCACAACTGGCTTTTGAGGCTGAGTTTGAGTTGGAGTAGAAGTAGAAGTAGAAGATAATATGATAGGCTCAGGAACGGATTCTTTAATCGGTTCTTTGATTTCTTCTCTGAAAGATGTCTGATTCGGCGTTTTAATTGGTTCAAAATCCTGAGTCACTTTAATATTACTAAAATCATTGTCCGTTTTAGAAGGATTTGAGTTAACCGAAATATTTTCAGTAGCGATTTCTTTTTCCAATTCTTCATCCGCTTCAAATTCTTCATCCGAATCCGGCATTAGCTTTTTTAATTTACCAAAAGTATTATCATTAATATCATTCAGTTTATTTTTGATAGAACTTGGTCTCAGGTTGAATTCCAGCACAAAATAAAGAGCAAAACTTACTAAAAGCACCATCCAAAGTCCAACAGAACCGATATAGGATTTAAGATAATCCATAATCTGATAACCGTAAACACCACCAAGAACACCTTCGCCATTAGTTACAGCGCCAAAGAAAATAGGAGTCCAGCAAATGAAAAATAAACTGTGCGAAATGGTTTTCCAAGGTTTGAAATAATTCTTCTTGAATATCAGCGTTCCGAAAACAAAAAATAAAAATGCGACCACAAAAGCAGCAACACCAATACTTTCGAAAATGAAAAGATTGCCCAGCCAATCCCCGATTTTACCAAATAAGTTGGAAGATTCTACCGTTTTGTCTGCCATTGTTCCGGCTTGGCTCTGGTCTGCTTTCCAGTTCATCAGGTAAGAGAGGAATGAAAGGATCAGAACTACGGATAATAAAATGAAAGTTGAACCGGAAATGATTCTTGGCTTGGTTATGATTTTAGTGTTACTGGGAGTTGTATTTTGTTCGTTCTTCATTTTCAAAAAAAGTCAATAGATGCAAATTTAATGTTTTTTCCGGGCGTTAAAAATTAAAATAACAAAAGATTAATCCGGAAGAGACAAGTGCAATAAAACCAAATCAATCCATAATCTGAAAAAAATCATAAATCAGTGTTTTCATTAGTCCAATCGGATTATCATGCTTATTTTTGCGAATCATTACATTTTGAACCGGAATTGCCAAAATCTCGCTTTGTTTTAGATACAAAAATTACGATGGCAATACCATAATTATTATTAAAATATTAGATATCTACTTATGAAAAAGATACAGGATATTCTTATTTCTACTAGGACAATGGCAGTGCTCCTTCTTGCTTTCGCCATCTCGATGGCCGTGGCTACGTTTGTTGAAAACGATTACGGAACACCAACAGCCAAAGCCTTAATATATGAAGCAAAATGGTTTGAGGTGATTATGTTTCTATTGATTCTTAATTTCATTGGAAACATTGGAAGATACAGACTTTGGAGAAGAGAAAAGTGGCCTGTTCTTGTTTTTCACCTTGCATTTATCCTGATTTTTATAGGCGGCGCGATAACCCGTTATATCAGTTTCGAGGGGACGATGCACATCCGCGAAGGCGAAACTTCCAATGAAATTGTTACCGATAAACATTTCTTCAAAATCAAAATTGAGGAGAAAGGAGATCAGCAGAATTACCACGATGTTCCTTACCTGATGTCGCCTTTGCATCACAACTTTCAGGCAACTTATGATTTTCTTGGTAAAGAAAAAATTGTAGTAAAAGCTTTGGATTATATCCAGAGAAAGAAAGACAGTTTGGTTGTAGGTAATGGCAAAGAATATTTGCATTTGGTTTCTACAGGCGATATGGGTGGTAGACAAAATATTTATCTGGCTGAAGGCGAGGTTCAGAATATCAACGGAACTTTGGTGAGTTACAACAGAACGTCTATTGACGGCGCTGTAGAATTCCAGAAAAAAGACGGACAACTCTATATCAAAACGCCAACTGATGCCGCTTATATGACAATGGCGACACAAGCTACAGGAACAACAAAAAAAGATGAATTCCAGCCTTTGGCGCTCAGAAGCCTTTATACCATAGATCAGTTAAGATTAGTAATTCCTGAAGGAACTAAAAAAGGGAAACTAGTTGCATACGAAGGTGATAAACAAAAAGATAAAGATGTTCCGGATATGCTAAAGGTGGAAGTTGCCGGACCAAAAACTAAGCAGGTTGTTGACCTTATAGTTGAAAAAGGAAATCCAAATAATTACAAACAAATTCATTTAGACGGACTGGATATAATGCTTGGATTCGGACCAAAAATCTATTCTACGCAGCCTTTCGCCCTTAAATTAGAAAAATTTGTGATGGAAACTTATCCAGGAAGTTCTTCGCCATCGGCTTACGAATCACATGTGAAAATTGTGGATGAAGGAAAGGAAACGCCTTATAAAATATATATGAATCATGTTCTTAATTATAAAGGATACCGATTTTTCCAGGCGAGTTTTGACCCAGACAGAAAAGGAACAGTTCTTTCAGTAAATCACGATTTCTGGGGAACACTCATCAGTTACATTGGGTATGCATTTCTGTTTGTAGGAATGTTTGTGACGATGTTTTGGAAAGGCTCTCGTTTCTGGAATCTTAATAAAATGCTGAAGCAGGTGAGCGCTAAAAAAGCGGCGACATTGATTCTGATTTTGCTAAGTTTCGGACTTAATGCTCAGGAAATTGATATGCACGGAAAAGACGGTAGCCACGAAGGTCATTCTCATTCCGAAGCTAATGTACCAGCATCGCAAAACAAAAATCCTGCGGTGATAGATGCGGATGCAATGGTTAAAAATATCGAAATCAATAAAGAACATGCAGACAAGTTTGGCTATCTTCTGGTTCAGAATTATGAAGGACGGATTGTTCCGGCCAATACGCAGGCTCTTGATATTCTTCATAAATTAACAAGCAGAAGTAAGTTTCAGAATCTTGATGCTAATCAGTGGTTCTTAGCAGCAACAATAGATCCGATGTTCTGGGCGCAAGTCAACATCATCAAAATCGAAACTGCAGGGAAGGTAGGGAAGGATTTGAGAGCTAAAACCAAAGCTACAGATGAAGGATTTACCAGTTTAATCAAATTGTTTCCTGCAGATAAAAATGGAAATCTGCGATTTGTTTTGGAGGATGATTTTAACGAAGCGTTTCGTAAAAAAGCATCAGAAAGAACAAGGTATGATGAAGCTGTTATCAAACTGAATGACAAAGTTCAGGTCCTGAACGGCATTATGTCTTATCAATATTTCAGAACTGTTCCGGTTAAAAACGACTCAAATCACACTTGGAATTCGGTGATGACACCTAATTTTGAAGCGGATGAAAATGCGCAGGCGGTTTTAGGACCTTATTTATCAAGTGTTCTAATGGCAACACAAGGCGGTAGCTGGGCAAAAGCCGATGCAGAGCTTCAGAAAGTAGAAGAGTATCAGCAAAAATGGGGTAAAAATGTAGTGCCTTCTGAAACCAAAGTTAAGCTTGAAGTTCTAATGAATACATTAGACATCAACTTCAAATTGTTGATTTTCTATACAATCATTGGAGGTTTATTATTGATTTTAGGTTTTGTAGAATTATTCAGACCGAGCAAAATTTTTCATAAGGTTATAAAAGCATTGATTTACATCGGTGCAATTGGTTACATTTTCCATTTCCTTGGTTTGGTCGGAAGATGGTACATCTCTGGTCACGCACCTTGGAGTAATGGATATGAAGCAATTATTTTCATTTCTTGGGTTGGTATTTCGGCTGGATTTGCTTTGTACAGAAACTCCAATACTTTGATTCCAGCAGCAGGATTTTTAGTTGCAGTAATTATGATGGGATTTGCGCACGGAGGCTCGGCATTAGACCCACAAATTACGCCGCTTGTTCCAGTTCTTAAGTCTTATTGGTTAGTAGTTCACGTAGCAATTATCACTTCAAGTTATGGATTCTTCTCCTTATCGATGTTGATTGCGATGATTTCCTTAATTTTTTATGTGATTGCAAATAAAGAAACATTCAAAAAACATAATGACACGACGTTAAAAGAATTGGTTATCGTGAGTGAAATGTCGTTGAATATTGGATTATTAGCTTTAACCATCGGAAACTACTTAGGTGGAATTTGGGCTAACGAATCTTGGGGACGTTATTGGAGTTGGGATCCAAAAGAGACCTGGGCATTCATTTCGATTATGATTTACGCATTCGTAATCCATATGAGATTGGTTCCGGGCTTGAGAGGTAGATACACTTTCCACGTGGTAACAATGTTTGCGTTCTGTTCAATGGTGATGACTTATTTTGGAGTTAATTACTATTTGTCAGGATTGCACTCTTACGCAAAAGGAGACCCGATTCCTTTGCCTCTTTGGGTTTATATCAGCCTAGGGTATATGGTTGCTTTATCTGTTGCAGCTTGGTTTAAATATAAAAAGTTAAATGAAAAGCAAGAGAAAAGAACACAGGTAGAGCCTTAAACTTTATTAGATAAATTAATTAACCGAACTTTTAATAAGTTCGGTTTTTTTTGAAGTGTAAAGAAAAACTACAAGGGTAAGCAATCTGATGGTGGTTTTATGTGGGTGAAAAATAAGCTCAACCAATCCTAAATGCGACACGCTTTATAATTAATTCAAAATCATTGATGAAGAAGAGTTTTGTTTTAAGATTGGATGATGAGATGTATAAACTTTTAGAAAAAATGGGCTACTGATAAGTTAGCAAGCGTCAGCGGACAGTTGGAGCATATTATAAACCAAAGCCTTATCAATTCTGGAAGAAAAAAGGTAAAGACAGATGACGCTAATTCGATAAATAAAAAGCAAGCTGATTTGGTCTATTATTCTGCTCCTATGATCAATTGATAAATTTTAGATTGTTATTTGTCTAGATGTCATAACGAATTCTGTAGTATATGATAAAATCTCAGTGTGTTATTTTTATAAGATTAAATTAAACTGCTTTTTGCACTTGATCTTTTAATTCATTATCTTTAAAAAAAATAACTTTATGATTTTTATTTGGATTATCGTCTTTTTTGGACTAATTACTTTATTTGCTTCTTTTTTTACTGTAAAACAAGAAACAGCAGCTATTGTAGAACGCTTAGGAAAATTTCATTCTGTACGACATGCGGGGCTTCATCTCAAGATTCCGTTTATAGATCAGATTTCTAAAAGAATGAATCTTAGAATCCAACAGTTGGATGTGATGATCGATACCAAAACGCTTGACAATGTTTTTATTAAAATGAAGGTTTCCGTTCAGTATCAGGTTATCAGAACTCAGGTTGGCGATGCTTACTACAGACTGGAAAATCCGGAATCTCAGATCACTTCTTTTGTATTTGATGTCGTAAGAGCAGAGGTGCCGAAGTTGAAACTGGATGATGTGTTCGTAAGAAAAGACGATATCGCAGTTGCTGTAAAAGGAGAGCTTCAGGAGGCTATGAATAGTTACGGTTATGATATCATCAAAGCTTTGGTGACAGACATCGATCCAGATGAGCAGGTAAAACATGCGATGAACAGAATTAATGCGGCTGAACGCGAAAAAACGGCTGCAGAATATGAGTCAGAAGCGCAAAGAATCAGAATTGTAGCTGTAGCAAAGGCAGAAGCTGAATCCAAAAAACTCCAAGGGCAAGGTATTGCAGATCAAAGAAGAGAGATTGCAAAAGGCTTGGAAGAATCAGTGAAAATGTTGAACAGTGTGAAGATAGAACCGCACGAAGCATCCGCACTGATTGTGGTAACCCAGCATTATGATACACTTCAGTCCATTGGGGCTAACAATAGATCTAATTTGGTTTTACTGCCTAATACACCAACTGCAGCCAGCACAATGCTTAATGATCTTGTAGCAGCGATGGCTGTTTCTAAACAAATAGATAATGCTGATAATAAAAGATAGTGATAGTAAAATCTCTGTCTTTAAAGTTCAAAGTTCAAAGTCTGAGTCAGTCAGACTTTTTTTATTAAAATAGGTATTCGGAAGTTTGTAAACACCTATTTTTCGGTCAAAACAAACTGCAAACGCCTATTTCAAGGCTAGAGTGTATGATTTGAGAGTTATCCTTAGCTATCAATTATTCGGAAAAAATGTGAAAAAGCTTATTTTTTTGAAATATTTTACCAATTAAAAAAATCTTTATAATTAGAAGTAACAATTACGTCAAAGTAAAGACTTTTATACAAAATATTAATATGGAGAAAATACTGGAAGTAAAAAACCTGACCAAAAAATTTAAACATATTGCGGTCAACAACATTTCTTTCGATGTAGAAAAAGGAAATGTTTACGGATTGCTGGGGCCAAACGGAAGCGGAAAATCTACCACTTTCGGGATGCTGCTTTCCACCATAAATCCTACGTCTGGTAGCTGGAAATGGTTTGGGAAAGAAGGGACGGATACGGACACGCTTAAAAAAATAGGTGCGATCATAGAACAGCCAAATTTCTACCCTTATCTAAGCGCAGAGAAAAACCTGCAGATTGTTGCGGAAATAAAAGGTGTTTCTGAAAAAAGAATTGATGAAGTTTTAGAAGTCGTCAGTCTGCTCGCAAGGAAAAAAGATGCATTCAAAACATATTCTCTTGGTATGAAACAGAGATTGGCTATCGCATCGGCTTTGCTGGCTAATCCTGAAGTTCTTATTTTGGATGAGCCTACCAATGGACTGGATCCCGAAGGAATCATCCAGATCCGGGAGATCATCAACCAAATTGCAAAATCCGGAACTACCATTATTGTCGCAAGCCATCTTTTGGATGAGATTGAAAAAATATGTTCTCACGTTATCGTTTTGAAACAAGGAACCGCCATCTATTCCGGTTCTGTGGACGCGATGAGTAATACCAAAGGCTTCTTTGAACTGAAAGCCGAGAATACTTCACAATTAATTTCTGCTTTGGAATCATTGGGATTATTTTCTTCAGTTAGAGAAGTTGATAATCTGATAATAGCTCAGATTTCAGAGGATATTTCTGCTTCTGAACTCAACAGAAAACTTTTTGAAAAAGGAATTGCGCTTGCGCATCTGCAAAAGAAAAAAGAAAGCCTAGAAACCCAATTCCTTGAACTTGTAAAACAAAATAACCTATGATACGCCTTCTAAAATTAGAATATTTCAAAAACCTGAACTACAATCCGTTCAGGATCTTTGCATTGCTGTATTTTCTTGTTCTCACCTTGCTCTTGTTTATTGGTTTGGTAGATTTTGATCTTGCGGGACTCAAAGTTAATCTGAAAGAACAGGGAATGTATAATTTTCCCGGAATTTGGAACTTTACCACCTATATTGTAGGCCTGTTAAAGATTTTTCTGGGATGCATCATCGTGTTTTCTATTTGCCAGGAATTCAGTAACAGGATGTTTAAGCAAAATATCATTGATGGTCTTAGCAGAGAAGAATTTATAGCTTCCAAATTATTAACAATTCTGGTTTTTACTATTTTTTCTACATTGCTTGTTTTTACAATTGCGCTCGTACTTGGAAAGGCTTATTCTGATACGCAGGATGGTGAATTAATTTTTAAAGAGATTTATTTTATTTTCAATTATTTTCTCAAATTATTTACATTCTTCACATTCTTGATGTTTTTATCTGTTTTGTTTAGAAAATCGATTTTTGTATTTCTTGGATTTTTTATGCTCTGGTTTGTAGAAGGCGTTTTTTCAGGAATTGAAAAGTTTATACTTTTGAAAAATTTAGCACAAAAAGACAAAGCCCGAGTGATGCTGGACCATCATTTCATGAGTGACTATCTCCCATTGGAAAGTATGTCCAGCCTGATTCCAAACCCATTGGTGAGAACCAAAATGGCTCAGATGATTGGCATGGATTTTAAGTTTGATTATCCGGTTTATAGTGTTATTGCATGTCTTGTCTGGTCGTTAATTTTTATTGGTGGCAGCTATTTAATTCTTAAAAAGAAAGACTGGTAAAAACTTATTTTTTTACGGTTATATTTAATCATTCTATTTAATAAAAATGCTATTGAATTATCGATAGCATTTTTTCATTTAAGTTACTATTTTTATTCTCAATAAATGCCTTATTTTAGAGGTTTTATAAAGCTATTTTTAACCCAATTTTAACGTTTAAACTGTTGATTTTAACAATAAAACGGATAATTTTGCATTGATGGATATTAGGTCGTTTCTAACCACATTGGTTTTTTTATTTTTCACACAGTTTTTTGTAGCTCAGAAGAGTTACAATGCGCTTGTTTATGAGGGTAATAAAAAATTTGATGCGAAGGATTATAATGCTGCAACAAGGAAGTACCTGGAAGCTATATCTGAAAAGAGCGGAAATTACACAGCCCATTACAATTTGGGCAATTCACTTTATAAAAGTAAGAAGTACGAAGAAGCATCTGCAGAGTATCAGAAAGCTATTGGACTTACGAAAAGCAAATATGAGAAAGCCGCTGCACTATATAATCTTGGAAATGTTTCTATGCAGTCTAATAATCCGGAAAAAGCAGCCGATTTTTACAAACAATCACTGAAACAGGATCCTTACAACGAGGCTGTACGAAAGAATTATGAAATCGCTAAGCTGAAGGATAAAGAAAAGAAAGAGCAGCAAAAGCAGAAAAACAACGGCAAAGGAGGAGGAAAGGATCAGAAAGATCAGGACCAGTCTGGGAAAGGTAATCAGAAAAAGAACGATCAGAACGGACAAGGCGACCAGCAGAAAGGTGATAGCCAGGGAAAACCAAATCAGCCTAAAAAGCAAGAAAATAAAATACCTGAAGAGGCAGAAAACACAATATTGCGGGATATAGAAAACCGGGAACGGGAAACTGCAAGAAGAATTTTAAACAAAAGAGCCAATTCGATGCCGCAAAGCAACGAAAAGGACTGGTAATGATAAAAAAAAGTTTATACATATTATCTATTCTGGCATCGTATTTTTCGTTTGCCCAAGTTAATCTTTACTCGGAAGTCAATACGAAGGAGGCCCGGGTCAATAATCCTTTTGTTTTTACTGTCGTACTGGAGATTTTCGGTGAAGATCTGATCCAAGAAACTCCAATCAAACTTCCTGACTTTTCAAAATTTGATTATGCCGTATCCTCTGAGCAAAGCACGTTCATAGATCCTGTCAAAAAAATCAGGATTAACCAGATTGTTTGTCAGATCTCTTTGGATCCCAAAGAGGCTGGAAATCTCCGTGTAGGTTCTGCTCTTGTGAAGGTGAATGGTAAGATTTATAAAACGGAACCTATTGATATCAACGTAAAGGAAGCCGACAAAAAGCCGCTTGCCAGCAATACAAATCCTGCCAAAAATATGTATGTGAATATGCAGGTTTCTGACAGAGATGTCTATAAAAATGAGCCTATAATCGGTGTGATAAAGGCTTATTCGAAAAATATAGCTGGTTTCCGACATTTGGAACCTGCAAGATTCGAACCGGCAAAAAATTTCGCCATTAGATCGATTGCTAATTTTGATGAATCTATTGAAGAGTCTGATAATGATTTTTCTTCGCAGGTGGTTGCTATGTTTGTGATAGTGCCCAAAGTGGCAGGAATAATGGAAATTCCGCATGCAGAAGTACCTTTCAGGAATCATAAAAGCGAATTGATTTCTAATAAAGTGAAAATCAATGTGAGGAAGCTTCCTGATGGTGCACCGATACATTACAAGAATGCTGTTGGGAAATATGATTTTAAAGTCGATTTCGTGGACAAAGGGAAGGAAAATTTTGAAATCAACAAAGCTTTTAATATCAGTGTAAAAGTGAGTGGGACTGGTAATCTATCCCCATCAATTTTGCCAAAAATCCTTCCTTCTCCAGAGTACGAAGTTTTTGAACCAAAAATTATCAACAATTCTATCCCAACTTCCGAAGGTATTGAAGGAGAAGTTCAGGCGCAATATGTCATCATTCCTAAAAAACGGGGCGACATTAAAATAGTAACAGAAGATTTTTCTTTTTTTGATCCGAAAGAGGAAAAATATGTGGAAGTCGGACAAAAATTTCTGATGCTGAAAGCAGTTACTCCGCAGGATATTGCCAATTCTAAATCAACTTTGCAAAAAGTCAATGAATATACCAATAATGTTTTAGATAAGGTTGATTCTCAAGTTATAAGTACTGAGAAACTAAAAATTAATGAGCATAAAAGTGTCAATTGGTCTGGCATACTTGGAAATATGGTTATCGTTTTTCTGGGTGGCAGTGTATTAATTTATTTTTTTAGAAAATATAGAGAAAATAAAAGATTGGAGGAAGCCAAAGCAAAAGATCGTAAAAAACCTATTATTAATATAGAAGAAACTGAAGCGCTTCTCAGAAAGAAGGTAGATTTTGATACTAATTCTTATTTGGGCTATATGGGAAAAATGTTGGAACAAGACAATCGAAGCCAGTTTTTTGAAGGTTTTGAAAGCTTAAGGTCCGATGTAGATCAGTATTGTCTCAATCTTTATTCGTCAGATTTTGCAGGATATCTGAGATCTAAATCAGGAAGTAGTTTTTACGAAAAATATAATACTATGCTTACAAAGATTAGTATTGAAAAATATTCGCCTTTTTCTTCCAAAGAAAAACTGCAAGATATTTTTAGAGAAATAGAGGAGGTGTATAAACAGCTTTAAGGAATTGTTAATTAATTTTCTTATTTTTGCGAAATCTTTAAAGTAACAATTATGGAGTTTTTAGAACAATTTTCTGTCAAGGAAACAATGACCGCATTTATGGTTTTATTTGCTGTTATTGATATTCTTGGATCTGTGCCTATCATTGTTTCGCTGAGACAAAAGTTCGGAAGAATTGAGTCCGAGAAGGCCGCAATAGTTGCAGGATTGCTAATGATTTCATTTTTATTTATAGGAAATAATATACTTAAATTTATTGGTGTAGATGTCAATTCATTTGCGATAGCGGGTGCCTTTGTTATTTTCATCATTGCCATAGAAATGATTCTCGGGATTGAAATTCATAAAACCAATCAGCCTCAGGCCGCTTCTATTGTTCCAATTGCTTTTCCGCTTATTGCTGGTGCAGGAACATTGACCACCACATTGTCACTAAGAGCAGAATATCACGATATCAATATCATTTGTGGTATTGTACTTAACACGATTCTTGTCTATATCGTTTTGAAACTTGCGCCTTGGATTGAGCGAAAAATGGGTGAAGGTTCATTGCAGGTTTTACAAAAAGTTTTCGGAATTGTACTTTTGGCTATCTCTATTAAATTATTTACTGCTAACTTTGCACAACTGTTTCAAAATTATATTCATTTCTAATCATCAGAAATTATGAAAACATTCTATAAAGTATTTTTAGTTTTATTCATCATATTCATTGGGATTAATATCTACGCGATTGACTGGAGATCCGGTTTTTTTGATGAGGATAATACCAAGTTTATATTCTCTATTTCAGCAGGAATCCTGGGTGTTATTGTAGTTTATATTCTCCACACCTGGAGTAAGCTGGCAGAAAAAAGATAAAAAAAACGCTTCAGATATCTGAAGCGTTTTTTTTAGTTCATTTGGGAAAGTATATTTCTCAGAAACTCGATGCCAATTTTGTTAATCTTATGTTGTGACTGTTTGTTATCCCATTGAGAGAGGATTTCTTCCACAAGTTCATCTTCGCATTCGTATCTATCCTCATCATCGAACATTACAGTTCTCGCAAAGTGAATGAGTTCTTCTTTACTAACTTCCTCGGAAAGAAACCTATCACAGATTTTTATCAACTCTTTTTTTGTAATAATCATTGATATTTATTTAGTGATTGAATGTAAAATTATCTGTCATAAAGTTTATCATATAACTTGATAAAATGCTCTTTCACAGCTTTTCTTTTCAATTTTAGAGTAGGGGTGAGAAGTCCGTTATTTTCGGTCCAGATTTCTGGCGTTAATTCAATTTTTTTGACTTGTTCCCATTTGCCGAGATGGACATTTATTTTAGAAATTTCTTTTTCTATTTCAGCTTTTAGCTCGTTAGAATTGGCAATGTCTTCCAGAGAAGTTCCAACATTGATGTTGTTTTTTGAAAACCAAGTTTTAGCATATTCAAAATCAGGCTGAACAAGCGCTGTCGGCATTTTTTCGCCGTCACCTACAACCATGATCTGCTCAATGAACTGCGATGCTTTTGCAAGGTTTTCAATGACCTGAGGTGCTACATATTTTCCTCCGGAAGTTTTGAACATTTCTTTTTTACGGTCGGTGATGAAGAGAAAATTATCTTTATCCAATATCCCAATGTCACCGGTTTTGAAATAGCCATCCTCTGTAAACGCCTCCTTCGTCTGCTCTTCGTCTTTGTAATAGCCTTGTGTTACAGTTGGTCCTTTTACAGTAATTTCGCCGTCTTCCTGTATTTTTACATCAATATTTTTTATAGGTCTTCCAACAGACCCAATTTTGGTGTGCTCTAAGCTGTTTACAGCAATTACAGGTGAGGTCTCGGTCAGTCCATAACCTTCCAGAATTGGAATTCCCGCAGCATGAAACATCGTGTTAAGACGTTTTGATAAAGCCGCAGATCCGGAAACCAATGTAATAATATTGCCACCCAAACCTTCTCTCCATTTGCTAAACACCAATTTATCCGCTATAATGTGAGCCAGTGATTTAGAACCACCAATTTTATATTTTTCAGCTACTTTAATTGACCATAAAAATATTTTAGATTTTAGGCCGCCAGCTTCCGTTCCGCGTTTGTAGATTGCGTCATAAACTTTTTCTACCATTCTCGGAACCACTGTCATATATTGTGGTTTTATCTCCTTCAGGTTTTCACTTAGTTTCTCATTGCTTTCTGCAAAATAGATAGAAATTCCATTCATGGTAAAAAGATAGATAATCATTCTTTCATAAACGTGGCAAAGCGGAAGAAAACTAAGTGCTTTGTTTTTGGAATCTTTATGAGGAACTCTATCTTCGCAGCCTAACACATCAGATACAATGTTTTTGTGTGTAAGCATTACACCTTTTGGCTTTCCAGTGGTTCCGGAAGTGTAGATAATAGATACCAGATCATCTTCTGATATCGAATCTTTTATGCTTTCCACTTCCTGCTGATTATCGGTTTCTTTGCCAGATTCTAATAATTCTTTCCAATTTTTAGCATTCTTCACATCATCGAATGTAAAGATATCTTTCAGTTCAGGAAGTTGGCTTTTAATTGTATTGATTTTGTCAAACAATTTTTCATCCGAAACGATACAGATTTTTGAGCCAGAGTTTTCTACATTGTACACGCAGTCTTCGGAAGATATCGAAGGATAAATCGGGACTGTAACAGCGCCAATTTGCAAAGCCGCCTGATCAAAAAAGCACCATTCAACTCTGTTTGTGGATGTGATGAGCGCGATTCTGTCTCCTTTTTTTATGCCATATTTTAAAAGTGCCCGGGACATTTGGTTGGTAATCCTGATGTGTTCATCCGTAGATATTTTTTCCCATTTTCCATTTCTTTTGTCGCATACAAAATCATCTTTCTCGAAATTCGCTTTCGAATAATACGGAATATCAAAAATCCTTTTTACTTCCATTGAATGTTAATTTTTTTTAAACTGTCGTTTAGCGCAAATATAAATAAATAAGAAGTTTCCGGGTGTTAATATTTGCATAAAAAAAGCTATCCTGTGGATAGCTTATAATTAACTTTTATACATTCTGTCATACAAATCCTGGAATTCTTCCTTGATAGCTTTTCTTTTTAGTTTGAGTGTCGGTGTCAGCAGTCCGTCATCTATGGTCCATACTTTAGGTGTCAGTTCAATTTTTTTGATCTGTTCCCATTTTCCAAGATTTTCATTAATCTTTTCGATTTCCTTCTCAATTCTAGATTTGATAGCAGGATTAGCCGCGATTTCTTTATGGGAATCGATGACTTTTACATGATGTATTTCTGCCCAGTTTTTGGCAAAATCAAAATCTGGCTGAACCAAAGCACAAGGCATTTTTTCACCATCACCAACCACCATAATCTGTTCAATAAACTTGGAAGCTTTAGCAAGGTTCTCAATCACCTGTGGTGCAACAAATTTACCTCCGGAAGTCTTGAACATTTCTTTTTTTCTGTCTGTAATAAAAAGAAAGTTATCCTCATCCAGATGACCAATGTCACCAGTTCTAAAATATCCATCATCCGTAAACGCATCCTTTGTTTTTTCCTCATCTTTATAATAACCTTCAAAAATGGAAGGTCCTTTTACGACAATTTCTCCATCTGATTCTATTCTAACCTTTACATTTTCAAGAGGAATACCAACGGAGCCAACTTTTACTTTTCCAAAACTGTTCACAGATATTACTGGCGAGGTTTCTGTCAGCCCATAGCCTTCCAAAATTGGGATTCCTGCAGCGTGGAACATTGTATTAAGTCTTCTAGATAAAGCTGCTGAACCGGAGACTAAAGTTATGAGGTTGCCACCAAGTCCTTCGCGCCATTTTTTAAATACAAGTTTGTCCGCAATGTTGTGCATAAAGGATTTAGGCTTTCCTAAGTCGTATTTTTCGGCAATACCTAATGACCAGAGAAATATTTTAGATTTTAAACCGCCAGCAGAAGTTCCTTTGTTATAAATAGAGTCGTAAACTTTTTCTACAAGTCTGGGAACAACGGTCATGTAGTGAGGCTTTACTTCCTTCACATTTTCGCCGATTTTTTCAACGCTTTCTGCAAAATATATCGAAATTCCGTTGCTTATATAAAGATAAAAAATCATACGTTCGAAAACATGGCAGATTGGAAGAAAGCTTAATGATTTTACTTCTTTATAATCAAGGTTTTTATCTTTAGGAATTCTTGGTGTGCTTGCTGTTACATTAGAAACCAAATTTTGATGCGTGAGCTGAACGCCTTTTGGCTTTCCAGTGGTTCCGGACGTGTAAATAATGGTGGCAAGATCTTCCTGATTGATAGAACTGGCCAGATCATCCACTTCAATCTGGGTTGCATCATTCTCGCCAAGATCCAAAATTTCATTCCAGTTCGGAGCACCATCTATCTCATCAAAGGTGAAAACACCAACCAATGAAGGAATCTGGGGTTTCGCTTTGGTTATTTTTTTATATAACTCGCTGTCGGAAATAAAACAATATTTGATCTCAGAATTATTAAAGATATATACATAATCCTCAGGAGAAATCGTGGGATAGACAGGAACTGTAACCACACCAATTTGCGAAATTCCGAGATCCATTACTGCCCATTCTGTTCGGTTATTAGAGCTTATGAGTCCTATTTTATCACCTGGTTTTATGCCAAGTTTCAAAAGTCCTCTAGAGATTTTATTTCCCTGGTTAATGAATTCGACTGTAGAAGTTTTTATCCATTTTCCGTTTTTTTTGGTTACAAGACAGTCTTCTTTCGGAAATTTTTCCAGCGCAAGAGCAGCGAAGTCATATATTCTTTTAACGTTCATAATATATTCTTATTAAAATATTATTAATATTCTGTTTACATTATCGTAAATATAATTTTTTTTTCTAAGATTACAAAATATTAAATTTTACTTTGAAATTTTCGCAAAAAGTTTAATTTTACCAACGAAAAATATAATAAAAATTTTATGGACTTCAATTTAACAGAAGAACAACTGATGATACAGCAGGCAGCAAGAGATTTTGCACAGGCAGAACTTTTGGAAGGTGTCATAGAACGAGACAATGAACAAAAATTTCCTTACGAGGCTGTCAAAAAGATGGGCGAAATGGGATTTTTAGGAATGATGGTGGACCCAAAATACGGCGGTGCGGGACTGGATAGTATTTCTTACGTTTTAGCGATTGAAGAGATTGCTAAAGTTGATGCTTCTGCTGCGGTTGTAATGTCAGTAAATAACTCTTTAGTATGCGCAGGTTTGGAAAGATTCTGTAATGAAGAGCAGAAAATGAAATATCTGAAACCATTGGCGAGCGGTGAGGTAATCGGGGCGTTTGCATTGTCCGAGCCAGAAGCCGGGTCAGATGCTACTTCCCAATCTACAACAGCCGAAGATAAAGGGGATTATTATCTTCTTAACGGAACTAAAAACTGGATTACTAATGGTGGAAATGCTACATATTACATAGTTATTGCACAGACTAATCCGGAAAAAAAGCACAAAGGAATTAATGCTTTTATTGTGGAAAAAGGTTGGGACGGTTTTGTTGTTGGAAAGAAAGAAGATAAATTGGGAATCCGTGGAAGCGATACACATTCATTGATGTTTACAGATGTTAAGGTGCCGAAGGAAAACAGAATTGGAGAAGATGGCTTTGGGTTTAATTTTGCAATGGCGGTACTCAATGGCGGTAGAATCGGGATCGCTTCCCAGGCATTAGGAATTGCTTCTGGTGCTTATGAACTGTCTTTGAAATATGCTAAAGAAAGAAAGTCTTTTAAAACAGAGATTATTAACCACCAGGCTATCGCTTTCAAACTGGCAGATATGCACACCAGTATTATGGCAGCAAGAATGCTGATTTACAAAGCGGCTGCTGAAAAAGACGAAGGAAAAGATATCTCTGAAAGCGGTGCGATGGCAAAATTGTACGCGTCTCAGGTCGCAATGGATACTACTGTTGAAGCGGTTCAGATCCACGGTGGATATGGCTATGTGAAAGAGTACCACGTAGAAAGAATGATGCGTGATGCTAAAATCACACAGATTTACGAAGGGACTTCAGAAATTCAAAAAATTGTAATTTCAAGATCAATCGCGAAGAAATAATACAATTCGATTTTAAAAATATGATAAGCTCCGAAAGGAGCTTTTCTTTTTATTTTTTATGCTGATGTTTTTCCAGGGCATTCCAAATTCCAAAAAAAGCTTTGTTTCATTCCTCGTCAGAAAAATTGGTGTTCATAATTCTGCCCAAACTGGTTTTATGGTCAAAGAACATTATCGACATTATTCCCGGGTCGCCGCCGGTATGTCCGATGTAACCTGTATAACCAAATCCCATAAATGTCCCTACGTTGTAAGGATTTCATTGCTCAATGCCAATTGGTTATTCTTAGTTTCTGTGGAAACAGAACAAGACATCAGAGCAAAAGATAGTACAAGGAAAGCATATATTTTTTTCATAAGCTTTTTTATTAAAACAATCGGATGAGTAAATTCATTACATTTTGCTAAAATAAAAAACTCCCAAATTCTGGGAGTTTTATTTTATGCTGCAGCTTCCTCTTTCGGAAGTTTAAATTTCTTAGAATAAATCATAATTAGGAAACCTGAAATCATAAAAGGAATGCTGAGAACTTGACCCGTATTAAGCCCTGCAAACTGGATGAATTCATCGCCTTGTGGCTCTTTTAGGAATTCTACAAAGAATCTTACCGCCCATAGAATGATAAAGAACAATCCGAATAACCAGCCTTGTTGATATTTTTTATCAGTTTTTCTGTAAAGAAACCATAAAAGGACGAACAAGCAAAAGTAACCCACCGCCTCGAAAAGCTGGCTAGGGTAACGCGGAATAGTTACACCATATTCCGAACTCTGCTGTGGGAAAAGAATTGCAAATGGTGAACTAGAATCCACTGGTTTGCCGATGATTTCCGAATTGAAAAAATTACCCATTCTCACAAATGCACCGCCCAAAGCTACTACAATCCCGATTCTGTCATAGACCCAAAAAGGATTTTTCTTAATGATTTTAAAACTGTAGTAGAGTGTTGTAAAAATCAAGGCAATTGTGGCACCGTGACTGGCCAGACCGGAAAATCCTGTAAAATGCAACCCGCCTCTCGTACTGATTGGAAGAAAAACGCTCAAGAAATCTTCTTTGAACAGTTCCGGCTGATAAAAAATAACGTGACCCAATCTTGCGCCAAGAATTGTCCCGATTAAAGTCCAAGTGAATAGAGGTTCAAGAAATTTCTCATCCACGTTATCAATTTTAAAAATTCTTGCCATTATCACATAGCCCAATCCAAATGCAAAAATGAACATCAAACTGTAAAAATGCAACATCACAGGACCAAGAGAAATACCTTTCTTGGGATCCCAGATTTTGAATTCTGTTTCCAGTTCAGTATTATCAGTTGGTTTCAGAACTTTATCAGACTTCAGTAAATATTTGAAATTTTCTATGTTTGTCTGCTCGAAAACAGGTTCCTGCGGTTTAAAATTTTTATCCAGAAACTGGAATTTATTAACCTTAAAAGTTTCTAAAATATTCTGAATGCTAGCCAAATGTTCCGCAGATTCCGGTTTTATATTATCTTCATTCAGGATAATTAATTCGTTTGAAATGTTTTTAAAAGCTTGATTAGCAAGTTCATCTGTTCTCTGGGATGCAAAGATTTTAACAGGTATGCTTTCACTGTTATTAACCTTTAACGTTCCCGCAGATAAATCGTTTGCACTGATTTGCGAAGAAAAAGGCTGAAAAACTCCAGCAAAAAGAATTAGAAAAAATCTAAGAAAGATATTGTTCATTGATAATTGATTTTAGTGTTTTTTAGGTGGTACAGGATCATAACCTTCACCGCCCCAAGGATGGCAGCTACTAATTCTTTTGAGGGCGAGCCAGCTACCTTTGAAAAGACCGTGAACTTTTAGTGCCTCCAAAGTATAATGTGAGCAGGTTGGTTCGTATCTGCAGTTTTTCCCCAGCCAAGGCGAAATGAAAAATTGATAGAACTTTATCAGTACTACAAATGGAAAAGTCAGAATCCTGTTCAGCATTTTTAGATTTACTGATACAAAAATAGCAGAAAAATCAAATATCAAATCAACTTTAACCAACAATAACATTTAACTTATGTTTTGAACACCTTATCCGTCCTATTTATCCTAAGCTTGTAGCAGGGTTTCCACTTTTTTTCAGATGAGGAAGGTAACGTGCGCTATACTCTAAAACTTTCAAGATTTGTGCTCTGGAAAAAGAGCTCCACTCAGCCTGCAATGTGTGGAATTCATTTTTTTTTTGAATTGTAATGTTAATTGAATTTAAACAAAAGTTTAATTTAGTCTTATCTTAAAGCCGGAAATTTGAATTTTTAAGTGAAAATCAGGATTTTTGCAAAATGGATAGAAGGATTTTTCCGCTGGCTTTGGGCGCGTTAGGTATTGGAACTACGGAATTTGTGATAATGGGATTATTGCCAGATGTTGCAAAATCACTTAACATCTCGATTCCACAAGCCGGACATTTGATATCATCCTATGCTTTCGGCGTTGTTGTTGGAGCACCGATTTTAATTGCCTTTGCTGCTAAATATCCGCCGAAGAAAATTCTGTCTTATCTTATGATTGCCTTCGTGCTTTTTAACGGATTATCCGCGTTGGTCAATGATTATTATACAATGATGATCGTAAGATTTCTTTCGGGACTGCCGCACGGTGCGTTTTTCGGCGTGGGAACTGTAGTAGCGACTAGACTGGCAAAACCAGGAAAACAGGCACAAAGTATCGCAATGATGTTTACCGGACTTACACTGGCTAATCTGGCAATGGTTCCTTTTGTAACGTGGTTGGGACATCAGCTCAGCTGGCGTTATGCATTTGGCGTCGTTTCTGTTTTAGGACTATTGACGCTCATTAGTCTGAAATTCCTTTTACCTTATATGGACAGCCTTAGAACTACCACCCTAAAGGACGAACTGGAATTTTTCAAGTCTGCAAAAGCCTGGCATATCATAGCCATTACCGGAATTGGTTTTGGCGGTTTATTTGCGTGGTTCAGTTATATCACACCATTGATGACCACTGTTTCCAGATTCGGGACAGATTTTATTGCCTATATTATGGTTTTAGCTGGTGCTGGGATGGTAATAGGCAATTTCCTAGGAGGTGTAATGGCAGACAAAATGCGACCGGCGTTGGCTGCAGCAATTTTGCTTACTGCAATGATTCTGGCATTGATTGGTGTTTTCTTATTTTCTGAAAACCAGTCCGTGTCGTTGGTTTTGACTTTTGTCTGTGGTGCTTTATCTATGGCTGTGGGAACGCCGGTGAATATTATAATGCTGCGTTCTGCAAAAAATTCGGAGATGATGGCGGCTGCTTTTATGCAGGCGGCATTTAACGTGGGAAATTCGCTTGGAGCTTTTTTTGGCGGGTTGCCGTTGGAATTTGGTTTGTCTTATAGTTATCCTTCTTTGGTTGGTGCAGGTTTGGCAGGAATTGGATTATTGCTATGTCTGGCTTTTATAAAAAAATATAAGCCGGTTATTTAAATTGATCAATTGTTCGGAACGTTAGACTGATTCTTGGTTTAATGATTTTTGTGGTTGTCGGCAATCTGTGAAGCCAGAATTTTTGAGTGGCTTCTTTCATCATCAGCAGGCTTCCGTTTTCAAGAATCAGTGAAACTAATTCCTTCGTAGTTTTATGTTTAAAATTAAATTTTCGTTCTGCACCAAAGCTCAACGAACTAATGGCGCTATTATCTTTCAGATCTTTTTCGCCATCGCTATGATAAGCCATTCCTTCCGAACCATTGTGGTAAAGATTCAATAAGCAAGAATTAAACATTTCGCCACTGATACTTTCAATTTTTTCTTTGATTTCTAATAGTGTGTTGTTCCACGGTAATGCAGTTTTTGTTCTTCCAGAGTAGGTATATCTGAACGCTTCACTTCCATACAAGGCCACTTTCCGTTTGGTTTCAATCAGTTTTCCGAAGATGACCGCTTCATCACTTTTCCATTCGATTTCGCTCATTAATTTGTCAAAATAAAAGTTCGCTTCTTCTTCAGAAAAAATTTTTCCGTAGTAGGAAGTCACGCCGTCGTAAGGCAGAATATTTTCAATAATGTCCAATTGGTCTTCAAAAAGGCTCATAATATCTTTTCGTCAAAATTATTTCCTGTTCTAAAAATACAACTAAGTTTATAAATAGCAATCATCATCATAGTTTTTAATCTTAGGATCCTTATTTCTTATCGTTTAATTCTTATTTTTGCAGTCGATTTATTATTCAATCACCAATTATCGTTTTATATAATGAAGCCGAGCTTAGCAAAAGGAACCAGAGATTTTACCTCGAAAGAAGTTTCGAGAAGAAAATATATCATCAATACATTACAAAAGAATTTTGAATTATTTGGATTCCAGCCGTTGGAAACACCAAGTTTCGAAAATCTTTCAACTTTGACGGGAAAATACGGCGAAGAAGGTGATCGGTTGATTTTTAAAATTCTCAATTCCGGAGATTACGCTTCTAAAACTAATGAAGATGACTGGACGAATAAAAATTCTCAAAAACTAATTTCCCAAATTTCTGAAAAAGCACTTCGCTACGACTTAACAGTTCCATTTGCTCGCTTTGTCGCAATGAATCACGGGCAATTGGCATTTCCTTTTAAGCGTTACCAGATTCAGCCAGTTTGGAGAGCAGACAGACCTCAGAAAGGAAGATTCCGAGAGTTTTACCAATGTGATGCAGATGTGGTGGGAAGTACAAGTCTTTGGCAGGAAGTGGAATTGTTACAGTTATATTTTAAATCATTTCAGGACTTAAAATTATCGGTATCGATTCATATCAACAATAGAAAAATTCTTTCCGGATTAGCCGAATATGCGGGAATTGCAAACCAGTTGATTGATTTTACCGTCGCTCTTGATAAATTAGATAAAATCGGAAAAGATGGTGTAACCAAAGAAATGTTGGAAAAAGGTATTTCTGAGGAAGCGATCTCCAAATTGGATTTTCTTTTCAGTCAATCAGACGACGCATTGGAAAATCTACTTAATCTGAAAGAAAAATTTGTAGGTAACGAAATCGGATTGAAAGGTGTAGAAGAACTGGAATTCGTGATTAGCAATGCTCTGAATCTCGGAATTGACGCTCAAAACTTAGTTTTTGATATCACTTTAGCCAGAGGTCTGGATTATTACACAGGCGCTATTTTTGAGGTTAAGGCTGATGAAGTTGCGATGGGTTCCATTGGCGGCGGCGGCCGTTATGATAATCTGACGGAAGTTTTCGGCGTTAAGGATATTCCTGGAATCGGGATTTCTTTCGGACTGGATAGGATTTATCTTGTTATGGAAGAGTTAGGCATTTTTCCAGAAGATTCTGAGAAGAGTGTCAAATATCTTTTTGCCAACTATGGCGAGGCAGAATCTATAGAAGCTTTGAAGCTGATTTCTGAACTGAGACAAAGGAATATCGCCGCAGAATTATATCCAGAAGCTTCCAAACTAAAAAAACAATTTACTTATGCCGAGAAAAAGGGCATCGAAAATCTGGTTTTTATGGGGCTGGAAGAGATTAACAATCAAAGTGTGACGGTGAAAAATCTTTTATCAGGCGAACAAAAAACAATGAAGATTGAGGCGTTTCTGGATTAATAACTAGAAAACCGTTTAGTTTGCTGATAGCACTTTATCTTATCAATTGCAAGTAAGTTGACACGTCCTACTCTTACTTATTAGTCGGAATAACTTTTTCATTTTAATAAGTTTCTGATAAGATGTTTTTTTGAGTATTTTGATTTTTTTTCCTGGAAATTTTCGTTTTTTTGAGATGTTTTTCGTTTAAGTAACTACAAAATATTCTGTAGAAATTACTTTGTAGCATCGTTCTTCAAAAGAATCTTTAGAAATAGCAATTTAAAAAAAAAAATTAAATTTTATATCTAGATTTTTTAGCTACGTTTTAGAAAAGGATTTTAGAAATAGAATCTTCCATAAAAAATTCAATTACCAAAAAAGTTTATCTACTTTTGCAGGAAATCAAACTGTATGAAGCCAGGACAAACTCAGACACTCAAAATATCAGAAAAAATCTCTTCAGGATTCATTTTAAAAGATGAACAGGGCGAAAAAGCTTTTATTCAGAAAATTTTTGCCGATGACTCCTGGGATATAGACCGAGAAGTGGATGTTTTTGTATATCAGGAAGAAGGAAACCTGAAAGCTACCACAGAAAAAGCCAATGCAGAGATTGGCGAATTCGCGGTAATGACATGTGTCCAAAGTCTTCCTAGCGGTGCTTTTATGGATTGGGGAATTATAAAAGATCTATTTATCCCATACAAACAGCAGAAGTCTAAAATTGTAGAAGGTAAACGATATCTTGTCTATGTGTATATAGATGAAGCAAGCGGACTTATTACAGGAACCACAAAATTTAAAAGGAATCCGCAGTACGATCATTTACCTTTCCAAAAAGGTGATAAAGTTGATCTTATTATGATAAATGAATCCGAGTTAGGGTGGAATGTTGTTATTGATAAAAAATACATCGGACTTATCTACACATCAGATATTTTTAAAAAACTTTATCCACTTTCCGAAGAGTCCGGCTACATCAAAGCTATTCGGGAAGATGGTAAAATAGATGTCACCTTGCAGCCGGAAGGCTTTGAAAATGTAGATGAGTTCAAACAAAAAATCATTGATAAGCTTAATGACAGTTACGGTTTACTTTATCTTTCCGATAAATCTTCTCCAGATGAGATAAAAGACGAATTGCAGATGAGTAAAAAGAATTTCAAAAAAGCTATCGGAAGTCTTTATAAAGATAAAGTTATCGAAATTCTGGAAGACAGAATCAGATTGCTATAATATCTATATAAAATATCAGCTTTTCTAACGTCGTGTTGGAATCGTTTTTGAATCTGAAAAATGAAATCAGAATCGATGAAAAAAATTCTTATTAGTGGAGCAACCGGACTCGTTGGAAAAAAACTGTCACAAAAACTATATGAACGTGGCTATAATGTAGAGATCTTAGTACGGTCTAAAAAGGAAAAGACTAATTTTAAATCCTATCTCTGGGACTATAAAAATAATTTTCTGGAGGAAGGTGCTATGGAACACACATATATTTTTATTCATCTAGCTGGTGCGTCCATTAGCAACAGATGGACAGATTCCTATAAAAAAGAGATCTATGCCAGCAGAATAGATTCTGCTCAATTTATCTTTGATCAGATGAAGGCAAAAAATATTCATCCAGAAGCTGTCATTTCATCATCTGCAGTCGGATTTTACGGACAGGTTACATCAGACCATATTTTTTCTGAAAATGATATTCCCGGTGAAGATTTTCTAGGCAATGTTTGTAGAGACTGGGAAATGAAAGCGATTCAGTTTCAAAATCTCGGTAGCAGAGTAGTTCAGGTTCGTACGGCCACTGTACTTTCGGAAACAGGTGGCGCTTTAGAAGTTCTAAGAAAACCGGTGGATTATAACATGGGAGCGGTATTAGGAAATGGCAAACAGTATTTTCCCTGGATTCATATTGATGACCTTGTGAATATGTACCTAAAAGCTGTAGAAGATGCTTCTATGACTGGCGCTTATAACGCTTCTGCACCGGAATTTGTAAACAATGAAATCTTTACAAAAAAACTAGCTTCACACCTCGGGAAAAAAATAATTTTACCCAATGTTCCAAAATTTATCATAAGAACTATGCTTGGTGAGATGTCCGTGATTGCTTTGGAAGGTAGCCGTATTTCTGCTGATAAAATACAAAATTCAGGTTTCAAGTTTGCGTACAAAACACTGGAAGAAGCTCTTTCTGACGTCTTATAAATTTACGGATTGTTCATTTTTTCATTGACAGATTTTCTGAAATCAATATCATCTAAAACCCATTTAAGAATTTTATCTTCGGAAGATGTGATGTTAGCAAAGTCAGGATCAACATAAAAATTGGGTATTACACCCAATCCTTTATTTTCAAACTCAATATTGGGACGTATAAGAAATAGCCCGATTGGTAATGTTAATTTTGAGTTAGGCAAAGTTACGGTATTATTCACACCTGAAACTGTGCCATCATTGGCACCGCCGGTTTCTTCGCCCACTATTACGGCTCTTTTCTCATATTTTAATTTTGAGGAAATGATGGATGATGCAGAAAAGCTGGCACCATTTACCAACACATAGATTTTTCCTTTGAAAGCATTTGCTTTTGGTCTTGTTGGTCTTGATACAAACTCTCTGAAATAATAATGATGCTCTTTTTTAGATGACATAAGATAATTCCCAGCCAGAAAAAATGGGTAGCCAATTGCCGTAAAGATGGATGAAAAAACAGTTTGTCCCCGGAAATAATTCTGATGCATTCCAGATGTTTTGGAAGTCATTTCCGGAACTTTTATCAAGGTGAATTTTTTATCTGAGAGGTAAGAATATAGTGTGTTGATCTCGGAAAGCGACCCGCCAAGATTATCCCGGATATCCAGAATAAGATATTCCGAACCTGCTTTTCTGATCTTAGAAAATGACTCTGAATAAAAAGCTTTGGAAAGTGTTGCAGAAAATGTTTTTATTTTGATATAGGCAATACTGCTGTCACTTGATAGGAATTTCAGACTTCTGTTATAGCTTTTGGAGTCAAAATCATAATCCTGTATTTTCTGAAAAGAGGTTACCTTGGGTTGTACTTTTTCCTTTGTAAGTTCCTGCTCCGTTTTTTTCTGCCTCCTTATAATAATCTCAGATACTTTATTATCCAATTTGGTAAGAATTTTTGCACTGTCTAGAAACCCGTTTTCCAGCGTATAATAATTGAAAAATGTTAGATTTATAAAATATTTCTGAAAGGTTTTGTTGTAACCGTCCGAGCTAAAAAGTCTTCTGTAGCGTTCCGTAAGATCAGAAATATTTTCGTTATTGATTGTAAGGATTTCGGTGCCAGGTTTTATATTTCCAAAATTCTGTTTGTTATCAGTCACAAACATTCTGTTGTCAATAATTTTATAGTCCATCATTGCGAAAAGCGGTTTTTTAGTCTTCAGTTCTTTTTGCTCAGACTTTGAATACTGTCTTGGAAAAGTTCGCAGGCGGAGATGCCCTTCCTTAATGCTCGCAATTACAGGAGATAATTTTAGGTAAAATTGATTAGGAGTCAGTGGTTCGGTTATGATTTTTTTCAGGCTGTCAAATTTTTTGTCCAGCTGCGGCTTGGAAATGTACCAATAAAGATTAGGGTGAAATCTCTTAAGCTTTTTGTACGTAAAGTCTACATCTTCTCTTAGTTCAGAAGCTGGTATTTTCTTTTCCAGAAACAAATTATTTTTCCTTACAGAATTGCAGGAGAATACAAACCACAATAAAAAAAAGAATAAAATAGGTTTCATACTTTCAAAAAATTAGCTTTTTCCGGAAGCCATTCGTCCATTAATGCCGCATTCAAAGGAAAATAATATTTACAGCTGATTAATATTAATTATAAAATCATCTACGATTTGATCCGGCGTTGCCCAAGATGTAATGATACGAATAGCAGAATGCTCTTCATTTATTTTTTTCCAAACATAAAAATCAAAATTTTCAGCTAATTTTTCAATTTGAGAGTTACTGAGAATCGGGAAAATCTGATTGGTAAATGTTTCTGACAAGAATTGAAAACCTTTCTTCTGAAATGCAGATTTGATTTTCATTGCCTGAACGTTGGAATGTTTTGCCAAATCAAAATACAAATCATTTTTCATCAGTTCCGAAAACTGAATGCCCAAAAGTCTGCCTTTTGCCAGCATTGCACCTTTCTGTTTGATATGAAATCCAAATTCTTCTTTGAGTTGGTCATTAGTTATTATAATGGCTTCCCCTAATAAAGCACCATTTTTTGTACCTCCGAGATAAAAAACGTCGGTTAAGTTGGCGATATCTTCCAAAGTCAAATCATTGATTTCTGAAGTCAGAGCTTGTCCTAATCTTGCACCGTCCATAAAAAGGTACAAACCGTTGGACTTACAAAATTCAGACAGTTCCTGTAATTCTCTTTTATTGTAAATGGTTCCTATTTCGGTAGAATTGGAAATATAAACCAGTTTCTGTTTGACTTGATGTGGCTTATTAGTATGCACATCCAAAACGGACTGAATATGTTCTGGTTTTAGTTTTCCATCCGAAGTTACCAATCCATGAACTTTATGTCCTGTAGCTTCAATAGCGCCAGTTTCATTGGTGAAAATATGACCTGTTTCGGCAGAAATAACGCTTTCGTGTGGCCTGAGAATAGAAGAAATAACAAGCAAATTGGCCTGTGTTCCACCACTCACAAAATGAATATCTGTGTTATTGTTATTCATCTTTTGTTGGATTAACAGTTTTGCCTCTTGACAATGATCATCATAGCCATAACCATTTTGCTGACTAAGATTGGTTTTGATTAATGCTTCTAAAATATTAGGATGACAACCTTCCGTATAATCATTTTTGAAAGAATATTTCTTCATTTATTTTCTGCTTTTTTAATCGTAATGAAACCTGCACTTGGCAATTTGGATTTCACTAATTTCGTATTTATAAATTAATCGATGTTCGTCATCAATTCTTCTTGACCAAAAACCCGAGTATTTATGTTTTAAAGGTTCAGGTTTTCCATTGCCATCAAAAGGATTTCTGGCGATATCTTTCAGCAAATCATTAATTTTTCTGAGTGTTTTCTTATCAGTATTTTGCCAATAGAGGTAATCTTCCCAAGATTCATCCACAAAAACATATTTCATTATTCTTCAATTAAATCTTTAGAAAATGGATTACCTGCCTTCAGCTTATCAATCGCCGAATCTAGTCTGCTTTCATTTTTTCTAGAAGATAATTCGTGGTTAGTAGCCATCAAAGAATTGTATTCTTCCAAAGACATTACAACAATACCTTTGTCTTTCCCACGATTAATAATTAATGTTTCGAAGTTTTTGGAAACTTTGTCAAGATAAGTTTTAATGTCTTTTCGGAAATCTGATATGTTGGCAATAAGCATAATTTTGTATTTTAAATTGTACAAATATAAGTACAATAGATCAGAATTTAATAATAATTTTTGTTAGTTCAAAATAGAATGTAGTCTAACTTTTACCTATCTTTGAAATATGAATTCCCTCACAGAAGAAAATTATTTAAAAGCAATTTATCATCTTATTAATGAGAATGATGAAGTTTCTGTAAATGATCTGAGCCGACAACTCAACATCAAAATGCCGTCTGTAAACAGTATGATAAAAAAATTTGCAGATAAAAAATGGGTTAAATATGAATCTTACAAACCCATCAAATTAACTGAATCTGGAAAGAAAGAAGCGTCACTGATTGTAAGGAAACATCGTTTAACAGAAATGTTTTTGGTAGAAAAGATGGGTTTTGGCTGGGAAAACGTTCACGAAATTGCGGAGCAGTTAGAACATATTCATTCTGAAATTTTTTTTGATAAAATGGATGAAATACTCAATTACCCGAAGGTGGATCCGCACGGTGAGCCCATTCCGGACAAAGATGGAAATGTGATCCAGCCAGATCTTAAAAAACTTAGTAAATGTAGAGAGAATGATAGGGTAGAACTGGCTTCTGTAACAACTTCTTCGGAGGAATTTCTCAGCTTTCTTAATAAAAGAAATCTAAGTCTCGGAACTGAAATAAAAGTTTTGCAGAAAGAAAATTTTGATCAGTCTATGAAGGTTTTCTACAATAGTCAGGAGGAAAATTTTAGTAAAACGGTTTGTGACAGATTATTGGTAAAATAAAAAAGAGACTTGATTTTAAGTCTCTTTTTGTTTATTCTTAATTGAACATATCCTTCACTTTCTCGAAGAATGTCTTTTCTTTTCCTGTTGGTTCGGCATTCATATCGCCGTTTTGTAATTGGCTTTGGAAAAATTCTCTTTGTTCCTTAGTCAGTTTCTGTGGTGTCCATACATTGATATGAACAAACATATCACCTTTTCCACCGTAACCTTCGATGTTTGGAAGACCTTTACCAGCTAATCTTAGGATTTTACCAGACTGCGTTCCTTCATCAATCTTGATTTTGACCTTTCCACCTACTACATTAATTTCCTTTGTGGTTCCTAGAGCTGCTTCTGCAAAAGATATGTACAGTTCCTGATGTAGATTATCGCCCTCACGCTTGATTGTTTTATCTACTTCTTCCTCCACAACTACCAACAGATCGCCAGGTGTTCCTCCCAGAGGCGCATCATTTCCTTTTCCTCGGACATTAAGCTGGATGCCGTCTCTGGCACCTGCCGGAATATTGATGGTGATTTCTTCTTCTTCTTTTACTAGTCCTTGCGCATTAGCTCCCGAAGGGATTTTGTCTGCCACTTTTCCAACACCTTGACACGTTCCACAAGTGGTTTGAGTCTGCATCTGTCCGAACATCGTATTCATAACTTTGACTTGAACACCACTTCCGCCACATGTAGGACACGTTTTAGAAGTAACACCAGCCGCCAGCTTCATCTTTTTAACTTTAACCGTTTTCTGAGTTCCGTTGATCATTTCTTCCAGATTCAGCTTGATGCGGATTCTTAGATTAGAGCCGCGTGCCTGCTGTTGTCTCTGGCCACCGCCAAATCCACCACCGAAAATATCTCCAAACTGACTGAAGATATCTTCCATATTCATCCCGCCACCAAAGCCGCCGAATCCACCACCTCCGGCTGCTCCGCCCATTCCGGCGTGTCCGAACTGGTCATACCTGGCTTTCTTGTTATCGTCGCTCAGCACTTCATAGGCTTCTGCCGCTTCTTTAAATTTTTCTTCTGCTTCCTTATCGCCGGGATTTTTATCCGGGTGATATTTAATTGCCATTTTTCTGTAGGCTTTTTTGATTTCTTCTGCGCTGGCCGATTTGGATATTTCTAAAACTTCGTAATAATCGCGTTTTGACATAATTCGTAATTAATGATTGATAGTTGAGGAATGATAATGAACATTTAAAATGAAAAAATCATTTATTAATTATTTCTTACCATTAATAATGTTTAGTTTCCGGTTACTACTTTAGCAAAACGAATGACTTTGTCGTGAAGCTGATAACCCGTTTCTATCACATCTACAATCTTACCTTTCAATTCAGGAGTTGGTGAAGGAATCTGCGTAATAGCCTCGTGAAAATCCACATTAAAATCGTCTCCAGCATTCACATCAATTGGTTTAAGACCTTTCTCTATCAATTTGTTTCTGAATTTCTGATAAATCAACTCTACGCCTTTAAGGTCGGATTCATTTCCGTTTTTAGCGATCTCTTTCAAAGCTCTTTCAAAATCGTCCAAAATGCCTAACATAGAAGTCATCAGGTCTTTTGAAGCATAAAGGTAAAATTCATTTTTTTCTTTCAGAGTTCTTTTTTTGTAATTTTCAAACTCTGCATATAAACGGATATATCTGTCTTTTTCTTCTGCCAAAAGTTCTTCTGCAGTTGGCTTTTGTGACACATTTTCCTGATTTTCCTGTTCCGTTTTTTCAGTGTTCTGTGAGTTCGTGTCCAGATTTTCTTCGTGTATATCTTTGTTTTCGTCCATTATTGATAATTTTATAGCTTCTGTTTCTCAATTTTTCTGCCAATGCTTTGGCATTGACAATTAGGCAGAGTTTTTTATAGTTAAGTGTGAATTTTGACATTTCGGACAAAAAACTGTATTTTTATCAAAATTATAGGAATGAGACTGACGAAAGAGAATGAAAAAAAACTATCTGTTTTAGAAAAAGTAGCCAACGGAATTATTTGGTGGGTAGGTTCTATTCAGTCTCTGGTATGCCACACTATTTTTTTTATTATTTGTTTTGCATTGCCTATTTTCAATATTGTAGAATTTGAGCATATGTTGCTGGTTCTTACAACTGTCGTTTCATTGGAGGCGATATATCTGGCGATTTTTATTCAGATGTCTGTGAATAAAAGTTCTGAACACATTGAGGATTTGAAGGAAGATGTTAATGAAATCCAAGAAGATATTGATGAGATTCAGGAAGATATTGAAGAAATTCAGGAAGATGTAGAAGAAATCCAAGAAGATATTGACGAAATCCAGGAAGATGTGGAGGAAATCAGTGAAGATGAAGATGATGAAGACCACAGCGAGCGTGCCAGAACAGTAATGCTGAAAAGCAAAGTGACGAGTAATAAAAATGATATCAAAAACCTGAAAGATAAAATTGCTGAGCTGGAAAATCTTATTGAAAGTCTCAAAAAAGATGATGTCCAATAGCTTTTTATAATTCCAATTTTAGAATTTTCTCCATTTGTTTCTGATTGACAGATTCAGGGATCACTCTGAAAATAGAATTCCTGATACTTGTAAAATTCTCCCACTGCGCCACTTTCCCGAGCGTCCAACTCGTATTTACAATATGATGAACTTTTTCTTTCCTGATTTTTTCAAATTGAGAAAAAATTTTGTTCCAATCTTTTTCGGTTTTCCAAAGCTTTGACAAAATATAAGCATCTTCAACAGCTTGACAACCGCCTTGTCCCATATTTGGCGTCGTGGCGTGGGCAGCATCTCCAATTAGGCACACGTTCTCTGCTGACCAAGTATTCATTGGTTTGATGTCAATAATGTCATTCAGAATAATATTTTCTTTAGCAGTTTTAGAAATCATTTTTAAAATTTCAGGATGGAAATCCCTAAACTCCTCCAGCAGATCTATATTTTCAGAATAAAATTTCTCATTCACCAAAGCGTACCAATATAAAGTATTTTCAGACAATTTCACAAAACCGAAACGTTTTCCTTTTCCCCACATTTCGTAAGCATTGTGGCTGTATTTTTCTGGGATTTCTGTATTTATAATTCCACGCCAGCATTTTTGTTTCGCATTTCGGATTTCGCCAGATTTTAAGATTTGATTCCTGACTAAAGACTTTACACCATCAGCTCCAAAAACGATTTCGCTTTCAATTTCTGTTTGATCTTCAAAGGTCAAATGGTAATTTTCTTTCTTCTCAATTTTTGACAGTCGTTTATTGAGGATAATATGTTCCGAAATATTCTCACTCAAGATTCTCTGCAAATCCGCTCTGTGAATGGCAATATTGCAAACCTTGGATTGACGCTCAAGTTTCAGAACATCAGTTTTAGAAATGGTTTTCAGCTTTTCATCAGTGATGATTAAAGCGTGCATTTTGGTTCCTGCATTCTCGATTTTTTCTTTCAATCCGAGTTTATCAAAAATCTGCATTGCATTGCCTGCCATTGCGATTCCAGCTCCCACAGGTTTGATTTCCGCTGCACTTTCATAGATTTTAAAATCGATGTTTTGTTTCTTCAGAAAATTGCCTAAAGTCAAACCGCCAATTCCGCCACCGATGATTGAGATTGAATTCATTATTTTCTAGATCTCTTAAATTTGTAGTGTTGATAAAAGAAAGAAAAACTAATTAAAAATGTAATCATAATTCCAAACCAAAAAACTGATTTATCAAATTTATCTGCATTAACAATTTCTATAAGACAAACTAAGCCAGATATTATAGTTATAAATCCGTAAAGAGCATAATTCTTCTTATCTTTATCAAAGAAAGGTATATTTCCTCCAGTATAATGTCCAGGATTGTACATATTCTTATCCCATTCTTTATAGCCTTCAATTATAGATTCATCCACTTCAACATCATTTTCATCAAGATTTAGACTATTTATAAAATCAAAAACATTTTGCTTGTCTTTTTCCTCACAATAAAGAATGTTGTTTTCCCAATCGGCTTCGAACAATATTCCTTTATCCTTTAAACATTTGCAGACAAAATCTAAATTAGACGTAAATTTGAATCTTTTAACTTCAACCATATTTAAAAATAAAAAAGCAGGCTAAAAAAACCTGCTTCTAATTTATAATCAAAAATCTTATTTACCAAGATAAGATTTCAGAATCTTACTTCTGGAATTATGTTTCAGCCTTTTGATCGCTTTTTCCTTGATCTGGCGAACTCTTTCTCTAGTAAGGTCAAAAGTTTCACCGATTTCTTCCAATGTCATCGGATGTTTCCCGTTAAGACCGAAATATAATCTTACCAAATCCGCTTCTCTCGGAGTCAGCGTATTCAGGGCTCTTTCAATCTCGATTTGTAGAGATTCCAACATCAGATCTTTATCAGGACTTGGCGATTCTCCGGAACGTAAAACGTCATAAAGGTTAGAATCTTCACCTTCCACAAGCGGCGCATCCATCGATAGGTGACGACCACTGTTTTTCATAGATTCTTTGATGTCTTCTTCGCTCATATCAAGAACTTCTGCCAATTCTTCCGGAGAAGGAGGTCTTTCGTTCTCTTGCTCCAAGTGAGCATAAGCTTTATTGATTTTGTTGATAGAACCAATTTTGTTCAAAGGTAATCTTACAATTCTCGACTGCTCAGCCAAAGCCTGCAAAATCGATTGACGAATCCACCAAACAGCATAAGAGATGAATTTGAAACCTCTCGTTTCATCATACCTTTTCGCCGCTTTCATCAGACCAAGATTTCCTTCGTTGATTAGATCGGGAAGAGAAAGTCCCTGGTTTTGATACTGCTTAGAAACCGAAACCACGAAACGTAAGTTAGCTTTGATTAGTTTTTCCAATGCAGCTCTATCTCCGGCACGGATTCTCTGGGCCAAATCTACCTCCTCATCGGCGGTAATCAATTCAACTTTTCCAATCTCTTGCAGATACTTGTCTAGTGATGCGGTTTCCCTGTTGGTAACCTGTTTTGTAATTTTTAATTGTCTCATTATAAAAACCTCATTCTATTAGGTTGCATTATATTATACGATAAGAACATCAAAAAGGTTACAAATATTTTAATTTCATCAGATTATACATCAATTTTAACTAATTTTAAAAGAGATTAATATAATTTGACAATGTCGAACCACTTTGTTAGGTTTGGGCAGCTTAATACGTCTTCCGCTCTCAATCTTTTCACTCCGCTGTGCTGCGTAAAAAGGATTTCCGCTCAAGCCGGGCTGCGGGATTCTACATAAAACATCATTCAGTAATAAAATCCAATTTTGTCATTCCGTAGGAATCTCAGCAGTTTAGATTCCTACCGGAATGACAAAATGATGTTATATAAAATTAGTGAAATTTCGAAAATCTCCGAGAGAATTAATTAAATCCCCAATCATTATCACACATTTCTCTGTAAATCAATCATTCTTAACAAAAATTTGGGAATCAAAATTCTTAGTATCAATTGTAATTGTTATTTTTGCCGGATGTTAAAAAATCTGTGCCGAATTTTAATTGGATTAACCTTGTTTTCTTGTGGTAAGGAACCTGTTCCAAAGCCAAAAGGAGATCTGCGACTGGAATATCCAACCCCGAAATATCTCAGATTCGACTCACCTTGTAATTATTCTTTTGATTATTCGGATTTTTCCAGAGTAGAAAATGCTAAGGAAAATTGCTGGTATTACATCAATTATCCCAAAATGAAGGCCAAAGTTTTCATTACTTATTTCCCAATTAAAAATGATTTTCAATTGCATGTGAAAGAATCGGAGAAAATGGTATATGAACATACTATAAAAGCAAGTTCCATTGATACCAAGTCTTTCCAATATCCGGAAAAGAAAGTTTACGGTAATTTTTATGAGCTGAAAGGTCAAACTGCATCAAATATCCAGTTTTATGTTACAGATAGTACAAGACATTTTGTAACGGGTAACCTCTATTTCAATTCCCGGCCGCGCCCAGACTCACTGGCGCCAGCTGTAGATTATGTAAAAAAAGATCTTTTGCACCTCATAGATTCTTTTGAGTGGAAAAAGTAGTCGGATGCTGGAAGATTTTTAATTCGGAAAAAAAATTAAAAGTAATTTAGATATCGATTTTTCAGCATCTGAGAAAAAATAAATAATAAAAAAACTTCGGACATCGGTCTTCCCGCTTCCGACAAAAAATTTTAAATATGAAATTATTAGCAGTAGGAACTGTAGCATTTGATGCCATTGAAACACCATTTGGAAAAACAGATAAAATTCTTGGAGGTGCAGCCACTTTTATTGGCTTGGCGGCCTCTGCTTTGGAAACTGAAGTTAGTTTAGTGTCGGTCATTGGCGGCGATTTTCCTCAGGAATATCTTGATATGATGACTTCTAAAAATATTAATGTGGATGGAGTAGATATGGTAAAAGATGGTAAAACTTTTTTCTGGAGTGGAAAATACCATAACGACCTTAATTCCAGAGATACTTTGGTGACAGAACTGAACGTTTTGGCAGATTTTGATCCGAAGGTTCCAGAACATTCTGCAGATGCTGATGTTCTTCTTCTGGGAAATCTTGATCCTGTTGTTCAGCTTTCGGTTTTGGAAAGGATGAAAACACAGCCAAAATTGGTAATTCTTGATACGATGAATTTTTGGATGGATATTGCTTGGGATAATCTGCTGAAAGTTATTGCTAAAACAGACGTAATTACCATTAATGACGAAGAAGCAAGACAGCTTTCCGGCGAATATTCTCTGGTAAAGGCAGCAAAGAAAATCCACGAAATGGGTCCTAAGTTTGTCATCATAAAAAAAGGAGAGCACGGAGCATTATTATTCCACAAAGGAAAAGTATTTGCAATTCCGGCATTGCCTTTAGAAGAGGTATTTGATCCAACCGGAGCTGGCGATACTTTTGCTGGTGGATTTGCTTCCTACCTTACTAAGAAAGGCGATTTCAGCTTTGAAAGTATGAAAACAGCGATCATAGTTGGTAGCGCAATGGCTTCTTTCACGGTAGAAAAATTCGGGACTGAGAGAATTCAGCAAGTTACAAAACAGGAGCTAAGTGAAAGAATCTTGCAGTTCCGCGAGCTGACTTCTTTTGAATCTGCAATATAACATTTAACATTACAAAAGTTTATCACTCAAAAAAGTGTTATAAATTAATATCCAAAAAATGAAGAAGATTTTTTTTCCTGTATTGCTGGCGGTGGCTACGCAAAACCTTTTTTCGCAATATCTGATTGTTGGGAAAGATAGTATTTCGGTAAAAGATTATATCCGAGATAATAAATATGGTCTGGAAAATTCTGGGACGGAAAAATCGGTCAATGCGACAATAGATTTTCTATTGCTCCAGCAGCTCGCAAAAGAAAAAAAAGCAGATACGCTTAACTTTTTCGTCAATACTGTAAATCAAAGATTATCGGAAATAAGAGAACAGAAATTTTATCCCAAATCCGTAATTGATCCTTTACTGACCGATTTTGTAGCATCTAATCAAAAAGAAGTTCAGGTTTTGCTCTTCATAAAGGAAAAGAATGCGGATGATAAAACGGATTATAAATCACTCTACAATCATGTGAAAACCGGTAAGATGACGATGGAGGATTTTCTTGCAAAAAATTCTAATCCAGAAACTTCCAAAGCATTTTATGTAAAACCGGGTATGTTGGATTATGAACTTTATCAGCAGGTAAAAAATACACCTATAAACTCATATACATCTTTTATTGATAAAGGAAATGTGGTTGGCTTTGCTAAAGTTGTCAATACCAGACCAAGTCTTGGTTATATGATTTTCGGAACTCTAACGATTCCAAAAGATGATAACTATGAAGCTACAAAATCCAAAATCTATAAAGAACTAGCTTCTGGAAAGAAATTTCAAGCAGTTGTAAAAGATTTTGGAGCCAATGAAGAAGAGAAAGAATCTGGTGGTGCTGTAATGGGCTCACCAATTTTACCGGATGAGGTTTACAACGCACTGAAGGGACAGAAAAAAGACTTTTACACGAAAGAGCCAATCTTGTTCAATGATAAATATTTCATCTTCAATATTTATAACGTTGAGCCATACACGCTTACGGATGCAAACAGGAGATTTTTCCAGAAAGAATTGCTGGCAACAAGTTATGGAGACGAGGCTACTAAAAGACTGGTAACCTGGCTGAAAACACAAGAAAAGTTTGTAGAAACTGCGGATTTTGCAGAGATCAAAAAATCTTATCAGAGTTATCTCAATATCAAGAATCCAAAAGCTGTTTTATTTTCTTATGGGACTAATAAAGTAACTTATGAAGATCTTAAAAAAGCAATAGATTCTCAATATAAAAATCTGGAACAGATCCCTACAACACAGTGGTCCGATCTTTTAAATTTTCAGGCAGATCAATATATTATTGGGGTTTATGCGAAGAATTTTCAAAATCTTCCAGATGTGAAGCCCGAACTGAATGAACTAAAAAAGAATCTCTTCTCGGAATACATTTTCTCTGAATACCTAAAAGATGAGCTAAAGAACAATCCGCAGCTCTTTACTGATTATTATAATGAAAACAAATCCAAATTCATTTGGGAAAAAAGAGCAGAATCCAGAGCTGTAGTGATTTCGAATCCGGCACTTGTAAAAGAGATAGAAAAAGAGGTTAAAGATCCTAAAAAATGGGATGCTCTGAAAGAGAAATACAAAAATCAGGTCAACGATAAAAATCAGGTTCTTGTTCATTTTGAACAGGGGAAAATTCAGGAAAGTGCAGATATTTTCAAAAAGTATAATGTTCCTTTTAAGAAAGGTATTTTTCTTACCAAAATTGGGGACAGAGATGTAGTGGTGGCAATAGATGATCTTCTGCCGGAACAGCAGATGACATTGGAAGAATCTAAGGAAGATATGAATGATGCAGTAACAGAAAAACTTCTTCAGAAAACTATTGCAACACAACGCGCTAAAACAAAAGTGGAGATACAGCCAGCGTTTAGGGCGGAACTGAATAAAAACTTTAAGAAATAATTATAATTTAAAATTGAGCAAAATTGGTGTATAATTCTAATTTTGCACGTTAATAATCCAAAAGTAATGTCAAAATACACAAAATTCCTTTTTTTACTATCGGTAATCGTTTTCTTGGTAAGCGGACAACTATCGGCACAGTTGACAAAAGGGCAGTTAATAGACGGTATAGCAGCTGTAATTGGTGATGAAATTATTCTGGAATCCGATATAGAAGATCAGGCTAATTATGCGAAGCAGCAGGGGACCAATGTTGGAAATAAATGTGAATTTATGGAAAGCATCCTAAATAACAAACTTCTCATCTACGAAGCTAAAAAAGATACGCTTATTGAAAACAGAAGTGCGGCAATCAAGGAAATGGCTGGTAATAAATATAACCAGATCTTGGGACAGTTTCCTGATGAAAAAGCGATGTTGGCAGCGTACAAATTCAGAACATCGTATGAGATGAAAAATGCAATCGAAAAAATTGATGCGGATAATTATTACGGTCAGCAGAAGTATGCGAGAATAACTGATAAAGCAGATGTAACGCCTAATGAGGTGACAGATTTTTATAATCAGTTCAAATTTCAGTTGCCCAATGTAAAAGATGAAGTGTCTCTTTCCAAAATTAGTATGTATCCAAAACTTTCTGAATCGCACAGAAAAGAAATCATTGATAAACTAAAGAAAATCAAACAAGATATTAAAAATGGAGACAGCTTTGAAAATCTTGCCAGAATTTATTCCGAAGATGAAGGCTCTGCGGCTGTTGGTGGTCTTTATAAAAATATAAATATGGGACAGATGGTAAAACCTTTCGAGGCGGCTGCGCTTAACCTTCAGGAAGGTGATATTTCAGATCCTGTGGAATCTGAATTTGGATTTCACCTTATTCAGTTGGTTAAAAGAAATGGTAAAAAATATGACGCAAGACATATTCTAATAAAGAGTACGCCTAACGCAGAAGAACTTACATCTGCCAAAAAAGAACTTGACAGCATCAGAACTCTAATCTTGGAAAAGAAAATTACTTTTAAGGATGCAGCTTATAAATATTCGGATGATAAAAGCAATAAGTTCAGTGCGGGAATAATGACAAATAATCAGGATGGTTCGGACAGATTGGAAAAACTAGGTCTGGATCCAACAATTTCTTACCAGATTGCCGGACTTAAAAAGAATGATATTACAGATCCTTTCCAGCAGGAAGATCAGCAGAAAAGGAAAATGATCAGCATTGTTCAGGTGAATGATATTATTGATGCACATCAGCTGGAATTGGCTACAGATTATGAAAGAATCAAAGATATGGCTCTTAATAAAAAGAAAAATGAGATTGTAGAAAAATGGGTTAATGCAAAAATTCCTTCATTGTTCATCTCATTGGATAATAAATATAAGGACTGCAACTTCCACAGTAACTGGCAGAAAAATTCTGTTGTAACTACGAAATAGATTAAACTAAATAATAAAAAAGGATGAACAGAAATTGTTCATCCTTTTTTTATTTCCACCACTCGGAAAATGTTTGTGATTTATCATCAAGACTCATTTTCTCGCCAATCATTGGTGTACAAAGGCGGAAATTTTTTCCCAAACTGTTTTGCTTTACTTTTTCCAGCGGTTCGTTCCACGCGTGCTGCGCAAGAGCAAACTTACCTGAATGTACCGGAAAGATATTTTTTGCATTAAGATCATTCACTACTGTTCCAAATTCATCTGGCAAAGTGTGGATGTATTTCCATTTTTCATTGTATTGTCCATTCTCTAAAATAGCCCAATCAAAAGGTCCGAACTTTTCTCCAATCTGTTTGAAATGAAAATCGTAACCACTGTCTCCACCAAGAAAAATTTTCTTACTAGGTGTTTCTAAAACAAAAGAAGACCAAAGTGTGGTGTTTCTTTTAAACAGTCGACCAGAAAAATGCCGGGCTGGAGTAGAGGTTATTTTAAAACCATTGTCCAAATTTCTGCTGTCATACCAATCTAGCTCTATGATATGATTTTCATCAAAACCCCAGCGCTCAAAATGGGCACCAACACCCAAGCCGCAAATAACAGTTTTAATTTTTGGTTTCAGTTCTTTGATGGTTTTATAATCCAAATGATCATAATGATCGTGAGAAATAATCAAAAAATCAATCTCTGGAAAATCTTCTGCAGAATAAATATCCGTTCCAGCAAAAGCTTTTGTAGTTCCTGGAATAGGCGAGGCATTTCCACTAAAGACAGGATCAACTAAAAAACGCTTCCCCGAAAGTTGAAAGTAATAAGAAGAATGTCCCATCCAAACCAGAAAATTATCAGTTATCGACTGATTTTTCAAGTCTGTTTTATGAGTTGGGATAAGATTTTTAGGTTTTTTATTTTCAGTTTTATCGGTTATGAATTCCCAAAGAACTTGTCTCATCGTGAAACCTTCTGCCAGAGATGGCGTGAGGCTTAGATTCTGAAAAACACGATCTTTATAATTTGGAGATTTTTTGATGCGTTCCAAGCGTTTTCCTTTTATAGTTCCCCCAAAAATAGGATGGTTAGCCATAATTAAAATCAGGATAATAATCCCAGCGACAGCAAAATATTTGAACATTTATATTTTTTTAATTAAGACGATCGATCGGTTTCTTTACTTTAATTTATTTCCGGTCTACGATAAGAATCCATTCATTATCTAAAATTTTATATCCCTTATCATAAATAAAAAAATACTGAGAACCATTTTTATAGGTAATGATTTGTGTGATATAATCGAAGTCAAATCCTGCAGCTTCCATTTTGCTTCTGGTCAATTTTGTTTTGCCGTCTGTATTATTTTCAGAAAGAATCCGGTAATTTTTGCGAAGCTTGTTATTGATATTTCGCATCAGATTTGTGGTGGTTTTATTCTGTTTATTGTTAAATGCATTTCTGCAAGCATCGGAACAGAATTTTTTATCCGAACGCCCGATAATTTTATCGCCACATTCTGGGCAGGTTAGAGTTTCCATTGTGTTTTTTTGTTTTGATCAGTCTTATAATCACATCACAGTTGTAAAGCTGATGACATTTAGAGATTTATAAATTTATAATTTTTTATCCATTTACAAACGATTACAAACGGATATAAATACTTTTTAACCGAATCCAGTTTTCTTTTTGATGAAAATTTGCAACAGAAAATCAAGCGAAAGACAAAACACGACTTGATTTTAAAAGTTTAATTCAAAAATTTAATATTATGTCTTTAAGAAACAAAGTGACGCTTATTGGTCACACAGGAAAAGAAGTAGAAGTTTTCAATTTCGAAAACGGAAACAAAAAAGCAACCGTTAGCCTTGCAACAAGTGATTATTATATCAATGCTGCGGGCGAAAGAGTAGAAGAGACGCAATGGCACAATCTCATTGCATTTGGAAAAGTCGTAGATATTTTGGAAAAGTATGTTGCAAAAGGAAAGGAAATAGCAATAGAAGGAAAACTGACTTACAGATCGTATGATGACAAAGATGGCACAAAAAGATTTGTGACAGAAATCAAAATAGATGAACTGGTTCTTTTAGGATCTAATAAATAATATCAAGTAAACCTCGGTAAGCGGAAAACTTGCCGAGGTTTTTATATCTTAATTTTGAATATTATGAAAGTAAAAGTTTTGAAAATAAGAATTGATGATCGGTTTCAAATTACAGATGAAGCCATAGTTAATGATTATTTATCCCGGTTCGAGTATGAATGCAAAACTCATGGCTGATGAAATTAATTATTGGTCGGTTTTGATTTATTACAACGATAAAAAGAATACGGTAATTTCTAGTAAAACTACAGTGAATTCAGAATCTGAACTTTCGGAAGAAGAAAAGATTATTTACAATAAGCTCAAAGATTGGCGTGCAGATAAGGCAAGAGAAGCCCAATTGCCAGCTTATATCATTTTTCATAATATCCATCTGATGTCTATTGCAAGACATAAACCTTGCACTTTGGACGATTTAGAAAATGTAAATGGAATCGGAAAGTCTAAAGTAGAGAAATTTGGGATAGAAATTCTCGAGGTTTTGGAAAATGCATAAATATAAAATTTACAATAAAAATAACATGTTGAAGGATTGATTTTATGATTTATCTCTTATTTTTGTTATATGCTAAACGATCAAAAAATTGAAAAATTCAGGCAAATTGTAGAAAATAAATTTCAAATCTACAATTCACTCTTCATGAGTTTGCCTTATGATAAAATGACGAATATTGGGATGCTGCTTCCTTTTCTTTATGAGGAAAGTAAAGACGGCTATCAACAAGGGAAATCTCCAGAAGAAATAGTGGAAGAGTTTTTCCAGAAACATACCGAACTACAAACTGAAGATCAGAAACTGGAATTGCTATTCAAAATTATCCAATATATAGAAAGACAAGTGGTTTTGTTTGATAGTATAGAAGATGCAGCTTTCCAGCAATTACACTCTGAAACTGATTCTGGTACAGTGATGAATCTTTATGAGAGAGCTAATCAAGAACATCACTTGACTGCCATCCGAAAGAAAATGGATGACTTTGGAATTAAAATTGTTTTCACGGCACACCCGACTCAGTTTTATCCAAATGCTGTTCAGAGAATCATCCACGATTTACGTGATGCAATCATTAATGATTCTGTGACGCAGATTGATACTTTGCTTCAACAATTAGGAAAAACACCATTCGTTAATAAAGAAAAACCGACACCATTAGATGAAGCAATGAGCATCATTTATTACTTGAGATATGTTTATTATCAAAGTATTGGTGAGTTGTATAGAAAAATCAAACAAGTTTACGGAACTTCTAATTTCATACCGAGTCCAGATATTATTCAGTTAGGTTTTTGGCCAGGTGGAGACCGTGATGGAAATCCTTTTGTAACGGCAGATATCACGATGAAAGTTGCTGAAGAATTGAGGATTTCTATTCTTAAAGATTATTACGGACATCTTAAAATTGTGCGAAGAAGATTAAGTTTCCGTGGCGTTTCTGACGTCTTAGATAAATTAAGTAAAAACCTTTATGTATCTATTTTTCAGAAAGAAGCTAGAATCTCAGCAGATGAAATTGTAAAAAAAATAGACGAAGCAGAAAAGATTCTGAAAGAAGAACATAATTCGCTTTTCATAGATGTGTTGGATGATTTCAGAGATCGAGTGAAGATTTTTGGAACTCACTTCGCTACTTTGGATATCCGTCAGGATAGTAGAGTTCATCAAAATGTGATCGATGATATTTTCAAAAAAGTAATTGATGAAAATGTAGATGCTAAAACGGATGATGAAAAATTTCAGCTTTTGATTGATTCTAATGAGGTTCTGAATCCGCAAGATTTTGAAGATGAAATGACTTGCGAAACTCTGAAAAGTATTTATAACATCAAAAAAATCCAAGAGAGCAATGGTGAACGTGGGATGCATCGTTACATTATTTCCAACTCGGATGAAGTGAAAGATGTGATGAATGTCTATGCTATGATGAAACTTTGTGGTTATGCAGATGATGAAATCAATATCGATATTGTTCCGTTGTTTGAAACGATGGAAGGTCTTGACAAATCTGAAGAAGTGATGAGAACTTTGTACAGCCATCCTGTTTATAAGAAACATCTGCAAAAACGAAACAACAAACAAATCATTATGCTTGGTTTCTCAGACGGAACAAAAGATGGTGGTTACTTGAAGGCGAATTGGCAAATCTATACTTCGAAAGAAAAGCTTACTAAAATCTCTGAGGAAAACGGAGTGAAAGTCGTTTTCTTTGATGGTAGAGGTGGACCACCCGCAAGAGGTGGTGGAAAAACTCACGATTTCTATGCGTCGCAAGGGAAAACAATTGCAAACAACCAAATTGAGTTAACGATACAAGGGCAAACTATTACAAGTGTCTTCGGAAATAAAGATCAGGCGAAGTTCAACTTTGAGCAGTTGTTGACGGCTGGGATTGAGAATGATGTTTTTAAAAGTGTGAAAAAAGACTTAAATGATGAGGAAAGAAAGTTAATCTCAGAATTAGCAGACATCAGTTATGGTAAATATTCTGACTTAAAAGCGCATCCAATGTTTGTTCCTTATTTGCAAGAGATGAGTACTTTGGAATATTATGGACGGACAAATATCGGAAGCCGACCAAGTAAAAGAGGAGCAGGTTCTGAACTGAAGTTTGAAGATCTAAGAGCAATCCCTTTTGTTGGATCTTGGGCACAGTTGAGACAAAATGTTCCTGGCTTCTTTGGGTTTGGTTCTGCTTTGAAGTCTTTGAAAGATGCGGGAAGATTTGACGAAATCAAAGAACTATATAAAGGTTCAGACTTCTTCAAAACGCTTGTTCTGAATTCGATGATGAGTATGAATAAGACTTATTTCCCATTAACTTATTATATGAGAAATAATGAGAAATTCGGTGAGTTCTGGAATATCCTGTTTGCTGAATTTTCTTTGTCTAAAGAAATGATGTTGGAACTAACCGGCTATAATATCCTTATGCAGGAAGAACCTATCAACAGAAAATCGATTAGAATTAGAGAGAAGATTGTGCTTCCGTTGTTGAGTATCCAACAATATGCTTTGATTAAAATCCAAAAAGGAGAAGGTGATAGGGAGGCTTATGAAAAACTTGTTATGCGTTCATTGTTTGGCAATATCAACGCAAGTAGAAATTCTGCATAGATTTCCTTAAATAGACATCAAAAAAAACCTCATTTATTGCAAATGAGGTTTTTTATATTTATAAGCGAAATAATACCAAGAGGTATTAAACTTTCAGGATTTCTGCTTCTTTCACTTTCAGATGTTCGTCAGCCTTTTTCACAAAAGCATCGGTCAATTCCTGTATGTCTTTTTCCACACCTTTTATAAGATCCTCTGCAATTCCATCTAGTTTTTTCAATTCTTTATTTCCTTCTTGCCTTGCATTTCGGATTACCACTTTTGTTTGCTCCGTTTCCGCTTTTGCTTGTTTTGCGAGGTCACGTCTTCTTTCTTCGGTAAGAGGCGGAACGTTCAAAATAATCACATCGCCATTATTTGAAGGTGCAAAACCCAGATTAGAATTAATAATTGCTTTTTCAATGGGTCCAATTGCGGATCTGTCCCACGGCTGGATAGAAATAGTCATAGCATCTGGCACAGATACATTGGCTACCTGATTGATTGGGGTCATTGCACCATAATATTCTACCATTACATCCTGAACCATTGAAGTTGATGCCCGTCCTGCTCTGATTTTCTGAAAAGCGTGATCCAAATGCTTGATTGCAGCATCCATCTCTTGCTTTACCGATGCTACAATGAGTTCTAATTCTTCCATTGTATATTTAAAATTTGATAATTGACACATATTTTATTTCCAAAATATAATTTATAAACGATAAATGAATTGATGTTTAAATCATTTAACACTTATCAATTATAATTTACACATTTACCAGGGTTCCAACGTTTTCACCGTCTATCAATCGCTCCAGATTACCCTCTTTGTTCATATCAAAAACAATAATTGGGAGTTTGTTTTCGTGGCTAAGCGTAAAAGCAGTCATATCCATCACTTTTAGGTTTTTTTCAAAAACCTCGTCGAAAGAAAGACTGTTGAATTTTACCGCATCTGCATTTTTTTCCGGATCACTGTCATAGATTCCGTCCACTCTTGTTCCTTTCAGGATTACATCCGCATCTATCTCAATTGCTCTTAGAGTTGCAGCAGTATCCGTTGTAAAATAAGGATTTCCGGTTCCAGCTCCAAAAATTACCACTCTTCCTTTTTCCAAATGTCGAACAGCTTTTCTTTTAATAAAAGGTTCAGCTACTTTGTCCATTTCTATTGCAGACTGAAGTCTTGTCATAATCCCTGCATCTTCCAAAGCGCCTTGGAGCGCCATTCCGTTGATAACTGTTGCCAGCATTCCCATATAGTCGCCCTGCACTCTGTCCATTCCCGTGGCAGCACCAGCCAATCCTCTGAAAATATTTCCACCACCAATTACGATGGCCACCTCACAGCCTTTTTCTACTACTTTTTTAATTTCGGTAGCATATTCTTTCAGCCTATCGTTGTCGATGCCGTATTGTCGGTTTCCCATCAATGCTTCACCACTCAATTTCAAAAGGATTCTTTTATATTTCATCTTTAGATTATTATATTTTTTTCGATTTTAACAATGCAAATATAATGAAAGCAAAAGAATTACGTTCATTAAAAATATAGTGTTATAAAAATTTTGATAAGCTACAAAATAGATTATTTTTGCAGATTCAAGACATAATGTTGAATAAGTTTTACAAGCTTTTTTTTCTTTCCTTTTTTCATGTGGTTTTTTCTCAGACAGGAACCACGGTTTACCAATTTCTTAATATTCCGATGTCACCCAGGCAGGCTGTATTGGGAGATGCTGTTTCTGTGCGTGATTCTGATGTCAATTTCACAAATGCAAATCCTGCACTTATGAACCTAGAAATGGATAAAATGTTATCCGTGAACTACTCCAGTTTTCTGGCAGGGACCAAAATAGGAAGCATTAGCTATGTAAGAGATCTGGCAAACGGTCATCTTATATCTTTTAATGCTAAATATATGGACTATGGAAGCATGCCAAGAACGGATGAAAATTCAATCATAACCGGTGATTTTTCAGCGATGGATGCTTCTGCAGGTGTTGGGTATGCCTATCAGTTTGAAGATGATTGGACTATTGGTGCCAACGTTAATTATGTCACATCAAAAATTGATACCTACACTTCTTCTGCCATCACTGCAACTGCTGGTGTTACTTATTATTTTGATAAAACAAACGAAACTCTAGCATTGGTTTTTAGGAACTTTGGTTATCAGATCAAACCATATAATGGTGTTAGGGAAAAATTGCCTTTCCGAGTAGATCTGGGATATACTAAAATTCTGGATCAGTTTCCTGCAGCTATTACTATCACTGCACATGATCTTCAGCAATTCAATATTTCTTCAGAAACAGATATCAACGGTCAGCCAGTAAAATTCGGGAGAAAAGCTTTAGATCATTTGTCACTTGGAGCAGAATTATTTCCTGGTCAGGCTTTTAACATCAGATTTGGCTATAATGTCAAAAGAGGAGGAGAGCTTGCGGTTTTGGATCAAAGGAATTTCACTGGTTTATCTGCTGGATTCAGTTTAAAAATTTCTTCCTTCCGATTTGATTATTCGCACATGCGATACCATAATTCTTCTAATGTCAATATGCTTGGACTAACAGTAGATCTTATTCAACTAGGAGGAAACAGAAGATAAGCGTTCATATTTTAAGCTATATTTAATTTTTATTTTTTTGTCATACTTATTACATTTGCACTATGACAAAAAAACCGGTAATCGCCATAGACGGATTTTCTTCCACAGGCAAAAGTTCTATCTCTAAAATTATTGCAAAAAAGCTTGGTCTCATTCATATGGATACTGGCGCACTTTACAGAGGTATAACGTTTTATGCCCTACAAAACTGCTTAAACCCGGATAAAACTATTGATATTTCGAAACTAATTTCGTCACTTACTGATATGAAACTCGAGTTTCAGAATATTGATGGAGAACTACAACTGTTTCTTAATGGAAAAAATATTGATAAAGAAATTAGGTTTCCACAGGTTTCTGATTATGTAAGTCAGGTGGCAAAGGAAGCAGATGTTCGGAATTTTCTATTGAAAACGCAGCGTTACATTGCTAGTAAAGGCGGAATTATAATGGATGGGCGTGATATCGGAACTGTGGTTCTTCCAGATGCGGATTATAAATTTTTTATGACAGCAAGTCAGGATGAGCGTGCCAGAAGACGTTTTCTTGAGCTTGAAGCGGCTGGTGAGAAAACAGATATTGAAACGGTTAAACAAAATCTGATTACGAGGGACAAGATTGATAGCGAAAGAGAAATTGCTCCATTGAAGCAGGCTAATGATGCTATCTTAATCGATAATACAAAAATTAATAAACAAGAAACCATTGAACTGATATTATCTTATATCAAAAAGTTTTAACAAAATTTTAAGAAGAGTGCTTTTGATTTGGCATTTTAGTTGTAAATTTAAAACTATAAATAATTGGTTTAAAATAAACTTAAAACTTATAAATAATGTCAAAAAAATCAAATTCAGCAGCAGTATTAGCTGCATTGCTAGCAGGGGCTGCTACAGGTGTTATTCTTGGTTTGCTTTATGCACCAGAAGAAGGTAAAGAAACCAGAAGAAAAATAAAAGATAAAGCAAACGACTTAAAGGACAAAGCTGCAGATGAATATAGTAAAACTTCTGAAAAAGTAAAAGATAAATATTCTGAAGTGTCCTCTACAGTGAAAGATAAGTACGATAATTTCTCTTCTCAGTTTAAAGAAACAGCACAAAACGTTGCTCAAACAGTAAAGGAGAGTTACGACAAATATAAAGATCAGGTGGTTTCAAAAACATCTGATGTTGTAAAAGATGTAGAATCTGAGCTTGATGGATTGAAATAATCAAGTGATTGATTAATCGAAAAGGAACTTAGTTTCTAAGTTCCTTTTTTTATAAATAAATGTGTAATTTTATGCTAATAAGATTCCTATGGTAGAGATTTTAAAAGAATATGTGTCAAAACGTGTTGATCTTCTAAAAATTCAGTTCACGGAGAAATCTTCTTTGTCTGCTGGAATAGTTTCGTTCCTCTCAATCTTACTGATTGGATTTTCATTTTTTATTATTCTTCTCAATTTTGGAATTGCTTTTCTTATAGGTGAGTCACTTGGAAATATATCTTATGGTTTTCTGATTGTTTCTGGCTTTTACTTTCTACTTGTTCTGATTGTAATTGCCTTAAAGAAAAAAATAGTCAATGCCATTGCCAATATGGTAATCGAATTTTTAAAACATTAATATCATGTCTGAAAATTATACCAATCTAAATGAGCTTAGAAGTCAAAAGAAACTTCTGAAAAATGAAATAAGTGAGTTGGAGGATCTTCTGACCTTCAAAAATAAAAAAGAGAGTCTTAGTATTATGACCAATGGTCTTACAGACAAATTCCTAAAGGAAACACGAGATTCTGATGGTAGTACATCACTCGGAATTGATACACAGAATATTATGAAAGAAATATCATCCGGCATAAAGGAAGCATCTTCTAAAAAAAATATCGTTAGTCTTGCCGGAGATACGGTGAAATCCGGTCTTCTGGAAAATACTTTAAGAATGGGCGCCGTGGCTTTAGTCGGCAATTACGCTAAAAAAAGCGTGATGAATAAAAGCTGGAAAAAGAAAATTATTGGTTTAGCTCTTATCTACGTTGCGCCTTATGCTCTAAGATATTTGAGTGAAAAACTGGATGACTATCAAAAAAATAAAACTACATCCAGCCTAGGCAAAATCATTTAATATTATTTATTCGAAAAGATCTGTCCTAGGATAATTCCTGCTGACATTGATACATTAAGGCTTTCTGTGGACTTATTTTTCCCAAACCTTGGAATTGTTATCATTTGTGAAATAAGGTTTTCTGTAGATGGTCTTATTCCATTTCCCTCGTTACCGAAAATGATTGAAAATCTTTCCGGAAATTCAGTCTTATAAATATTTTTTCCGTCCATATCCGTTCCGAAAACTGGATATTTATAATTGGTCAAATAACTTTCTAAATCTATATAAACCACGTTTACGCGTAGAAAAGATCCCATTGTAGCCTGTATAACTTTCGGATTGTAAACGTCTACAGTATCATTACTGCAGACGATCTGTTCTATTCCGAACCAGTCTGCAAGCCTTATAATTGTACCCAAGTTCCCAGGATCCTGAATCCCATCTAAGATAATCTGGATATTGGTTTCGATAATTTTTTCTTCCTCGGGAATTCGGCAAACTGCTACGGAATCTTTTGGTGTTTGTAAAAAGCTTATTTTCTTTAGCTCCGCAAGCTGAATTTTGTGAATTTTAAAATTTTCTAAATTCATTATATCAGGATCTGTAGAATATAATTCTGTGATCTCATAATCCGAATTTGGAAGTTCTTTTATAATTTTATTACCTTCAACTAAAAACAAATTGTATTTTTGCCTGTATTTCTTTTTGTCAAGAGACTGTATTATCTTTATAGTATGAGCCGTAAGCATATCAACAAATATTTTCAAAAATATCATATATTTTATTATGCCGCAATTTTAAGTGTGTTTTTGTACGCTTGTAATGTGACAAAAAAAGTTCCCGACGGCGAATATCTGCTTACAGACAACAAGTTCAAATATACAGACGGGAAAATATTTTCCGATGAGATTCCGGATCTTGTTGCTCAAAAACCGAATAAGAAAGCACTTTTTGTACTGCCAATTGGTCTTGGTTTTTATAATTTGGCCAATCCAAAGTATGATACGATACTAAAGGAATATATGACCTACCCGAACGAAATGAGAAGTCAGAAACTTAGAGATTCTCTTTTCGTAAAGTACGGGCATCCGGAATATGTAGGCAAAAATCTGTTTTGGAACCGTTTTTTTCATACTGTTGGTCAGGCGCCGGTTATCTACAGTGATTCTAAAACAAAACAAAGTGCTAAGAGTATTAATAACAGACTGATTAATAGGGGTTATTGGGATTCTGATGTGAAAACGGATGTTAAGCGAGATTCTGCAGCCAAAAAAGCAGAGGTAGAGTATATAATCACTCATAAAGATCCTACTTACATCAAAGAATATTTTTATAATATTCCAGATAGCAATGTAAGAAGCATTTACGAAAATAATATCACTAAAAGTCTTGTAAGACGAGGTGGCATTTTAGATGAAACTGTTCTAGAAAAAGAGATTATAAGAATCAACGATCTTATGAAGGAACAAGGTTATTATAAATTCAATAATGAGAATCAGGATATTTACTTTGTTGCAGATTCTTTGCAAAGCCGAAAAAATGTTCCTGTTACGATGAACATTATTAAGGATTCCATTGGTACACCTTACAGAAAAGCGACCATTGGGAAAATAAAAGTGTCGGTAACTAACAGTAATTCTGCTGAAAATCTGCCGATTCACGATAGTCTTAGAGGAATCAATTTTTACAGAGCAGACAGTACTTATAAGGTCAATTCTCTTTGGCTTCCAATTATTGTAAAAACAGGGGAGGTTTACAAGCAATCACAATTGGATCTTACAAGAAGAAACCTGATATCGATGAATAATTTCACGATATTAAAAGCGTCTGACGAACTAAGAAAAGAAGGAACACCAGCTGAAAGAGACAGTATTATAGATGTGGAATATGTTCTGAGACCGCTTCCAAAATATGAATTTAATATTGCTACGGATATTCATTACTCCCAAATCCTGAATTTTGGTTTTTCACCCTCTGTAGATTTAACCACCAGAAATCTCTTTGGAGGTGCAGAAAACCTTATTACCAGTTTTTCAGGTGTGATAGGGACTACAAAAGATCCTAAAAATCCGGGGGCTATTTTCAATGCATACGAATTGTCTGCTCAGGCTTCATTACTTTTTCCGAGATTATTAGTGCCGTTCCGGAATTATTATAAACTTATCCCAAAAAGATATTCTCCTACTACAAGCATTTCTTTAGGTACATCTATCCAGAACAACATTGGACTTGGAAGGATCAACTTCAATGCAGGTTTGAATTACAATGCCAATATAGAAGATGGAAAGATCCAGCATAGGCTTACTTTGTTTAATACACAGCTCAGTCTCACCCAGAACAAAGACAAATATTATGACTTTTTTCCCGGCGATAATGATATAAGGGCAAATGTTTTTAATCTTTACGAGATAGATCATCCGGGAACAGTTAATTCTGGAGCTTCTTATGATGATATCTCTTCCACAATTCTTTCAGATCAAGCATTTATCGCCAAATTGACTAATAACGACAGGAATCTGCTATACAACTTTTTACAGTCCTTGTATAATAAAGAACGGCAGACACAGGATGTGATTATATCTTCTATTATTTACAATTTTGCTTATAATGAAATTGGGAAAAAAGATTACAGAAATCCTTTTGCATTCAACGGGAAAGTAGAAATTGCAGGAAATGTTCTTAATCTTCTGACAAAAAAGGAAGAAAATTATCTGATTACTGGTAATACGAAGACTATTTTCAAAATACCATTTTCGCAGTTTATAAAATTTGACCTCGATTTCAAAAAATATTATACATTTTTTAATGATCGGGCAAAGCCTCATACATTAGCCTTTAGGCAGTTTGTAGGCATAGGAATTCCTTATGGTAACTCAAGTGAGATGCCTTTTATCAGATCTTATTTCAATGGTGGTGCGTACGATATACGTGCTTGGCTAGCTTTTGGAGGTCTGGGACCTGCAGATTCTCAGCTGGATGAGCGCGTGAGATCTTATGCTATGGACAATGTTAAATTAACAACAAGTGTGGAATATAGGGTGCCACTGAATAATATGTTTGAAGCTGCTGTTTTTACAGATGCCGGTAACATTTGGGGTCTAAAAGATAATGGTTTTGGAGATCAGTTCAAATTCAAAAAATTTATCAGCCAGATGGGAGTGGGAAGCGGTTTTGGATTAAGGGTCAATGTGGCTTATGTTACACTTCGTCTTGATATGGCTTATAAAATGTATGATCCTAATCAGCCAGAAGGAAGCAGATGGGTTGCCAATAAAATAAAACTGCTGAAGCCTACTTTTAATTTCGCAATCGGTTATCCATTCTAATTATTTTTTTTAAAATGCGTTGGTTCAAATTTATCATCATTGTAGTACTTTGTCTTTTCGGACTGTATTCATTGTCTATGAATTTTGTTGATGAAAGCAAAAGTTTTACTCACCAGTCAGAAATCAATTATCCCATAGAAAAAGTATTTCCACAGTTTAATAACTTACAGAATTTCTCATCTTGGAATGATTTTTTTACCGAAAAAAAAGATGTGAGTTATTCTTTCTTTACACCCTACGAAGGGAAAGGCAGTTCTATGAAATATACTGATAAATCGAGTAGCGAGTCAGGAGATTTTTTTATACGATACTCCAATCCCGGCAAAACAATACGTTATCAGCTTTTCGAAGGAAAAAATAATAATCCTTATCTGATTGATGTGAAATTCATACCAGAAGGAACAAAAACGAAAATATTCTGGAACATCCATACTCCAAAACGCAGTTATCTTAAACGTTCTATTAATCTTCTGGCGGAAGATTTTTTCGTAGAGAATATTGATAAGAGTATGAAGAATCTTTATCAGTTATTAGGGAACAAAGTTGATAGAGATCAGAAATTAGCCTCAATCAAATACGATAGTATTATGGTTGAAAATAGAGAGGGAGAATTGCTTTTAGGTGTCAATGTCAGCACCAGAAGTACCAAAGATATTCTTTTCAAAAACGTTATAATGAATCATGGAAAAGTGGTGAATTATGTGAAATCTGATTTAGGAAAAAAAGATGATGAATTTGGGATGCCTGTGATGCTTACTAATCCAGCTAACCTGAAAGATAAAGAAGTGTCTTATTTCTATGGTGTTCCATTGTCGAAAAGGATTTCTGTGAGCGATAACAATTTCAGTTTCCAAACACTCAACCCTTCCAAAGTTTATTACATCTATTATCAAGGGAATTATAACAACCGTGTGAAAAATATTCAGGAGCTTTTGAAAAAGGCTAAAAAAGATACTTTGAGAAACGGTCAGCTAATGGAAGAGTTCTTGGAAGAACCGGTTGATAATCAAGATGTAAAACTCAAATTGTCTCTGCCAGTTTATCGATAAAAAAATCTGATAAATATCATGTATATTTACTGGAATAAATCATTCCTTTAAACATTAGTCCGCAAAAATTTAGTAAATTTGTTGGCAATTATTTAAAATTAAAATTTTAACAGATAATCTGTAATAATGGATAAATTTTCATTTCTAAATGCCGTACATGCTCAGTTAGTAGATGATATGTACGAGCAGTACAAAAAATACCCAGATGCTCTAGAACCTTCTTGGAAAGCTTTTTTCCAAGGTTTTGATTTTGCATTGGAAAATTACAGCGATGAAGATGCGACATCACAGTCCGTTTCTCAATCAGCTCCAGTTCAATATGCTCAGCAAGCAGTTACAAACAATGCTGTTTCAGAAGATATTTCAAAAGAATTCAAAGTAGTGAACCTAATCGAAGCTTACAGGTCGAGAGGTCACCTTTTTACAAAAACCAATCCTGTAAGAGAAAGAAGACATTACTTTCCAACACTTGATATAGAAAATTTTGGCTTGTCTAAGGAAGATTTGAACAAAAAATTCAATTCTGCAACTCAGACCGGTATGCCTGGTCCTGCAACTTTGCAAGAGATTATTACACATCTTCAGAACATCTATTGTGATTCTATTGGTGTAGAGTATATGCATATCCAAAATGTTGAGGAGAAAAAATGGATTATGGAATGGGTGAATGTGAATGAAAACCATCCTACATTATCCGCTGAGGAAAAAACAGAAATCCTTTTCAAATTAAACCAAGCGGTGGCGTTTGAAAATTATTTGCATACAAAATTCGTAGGGCAAAAACGTTTTTCTTTGGAGGGAGGCGAATCTTTGATTCCTGCACTTGACCAATTGATTACGCGTTCTTCTCAATTAGGTGTTGACGAAGTTGTTCTTGGAATGGCTCACAGAGGTCGTCTTAATGTTTTGACTAATATTTTCCAGAAATCTTACAAGCAGATTTTCTCAGAATTCGAAGGGAAAGAATTTGAAGAAGATGTTTTCTCTGGTGATGTTAAGTATCACTTGGGTTCATCTAAAAAAATCACGACTGCAAATGGAGAAGAAGTAAGAATCAACCTTACTCCAAATCCTTCCCACCTTGAAACGGTTGGTGCTCTTGTAGAAGGGATTTGTAGAGCGAAAGTAGATAACGTTTACAAAGACGATTATTCCAAAGTTTTACCAATTGTAATCCACGGGGACGGGGCTATTGCTGGTCAAGGTATCGTTTACGAAATCGCTCAGATGATGAAACTGGAAGGTTACAGAACGGGTGGAACTGTTCATATCGTTGTGAATAATCAGGTTTCTTTTACTACTAACTTCTTAGATGCAAGATCTTCTGTTTACTGTACAGATATTGCAAAAGTTACAGATTCTCCAGTAATGCACATCAATGCTGATGATGTAGAAGCAGTTGTTCACGCGATTAGATTTGCGGCAGACTTCCGTGCGAAGTTTGGTAAAGATGTTTATATCGATCTTTTAGGTTATAGAAAATATGGTCACAACGAAGGTGATGAACCAAGATTTACTCAACCAAATCTTTATAAATTAATTTCAAAACACCAAAATCCAAGAGAAATCTACAAAGAACTTTTGATTAAAGAAAATGTGGTTTCTGATGAAGTTTTGAAAAAAATGGAGCAGGAGTTCAAGGCTTTATTAGATGAAAACTTTGATGCTTCCAAAGAAATCGAAAGAAATACAATGGACATCTTTATGAAAGATGACTGGACAGATTTCCCAATCGGAGGAAAAGGCGCTGTTGCCAATTCTACCATCGATACAAAATTCGATTTAGAAAAACTTAAAGAATTGGCGGTTAAGATTTCTACACTTCCGGGCGATAAGAAATTCATTAATAAAATTACCCGTCTTTTCGAAAACCGAATCAAAATGGTGGAAAGCAATTCATTGGATTGGGCAGTTGCAGAATTGTTGGCGTATGCTACACTTTTGACAGAAGGTTACAATGTAAGAATCTCTGGTGAGGATGTAGAAAGAGGAACGTTCTCTCACCGTCATGCTGTTGTCAAAACAGAAGATACAGAAGAAGAATACATTCCACTAAGACAGGTCAACGAACAAAGATTTGATGTTTACAACTCACACCTATCAGAATACGGTGTTTTAGGATTTGATTATGGTTATGCTATGGCGGCGCCTAAAACTTTGACAATTTGGGAGGCTCAGTTTGGAGATTTTACCAACGGTGCTCAGATTATTGTTGACCAATATTTGGTTGCTGCTGAGGAAAAATGGAAAATCCAAAACGGATTGGTGATGATGTTGCCACATGGTTCCGAAGGTCAAGGTGCGGAACACTCTTCTGCAAGACTGGAAAGATTCTTGACACTTTCAGCTAACGAAAATATCATCGTTGCTAATATCACTTCTCCAGCCAACTATTTCCACTTGATGAGAAGACAGATGAAATTCGGATTCAGAAAACCATTGGTTATTATGACACCAAAATCTTTATTGAGACATCCAAAAGTGGTTTCTCCTTTGGAAGATTTAGCAAACGGAAGTTTCCAGCCGATTTTAGATGACCCAACTGCTGATCCAGCAAAAGTGGAAAGATTAGTGCTTTGTTCTGGTAAATTGTACTACGATTTATTGGCTAAAAAAGAAGAGCTTAATGATGATAAAGTTGCGTTGGTAAGAGTGGAGCAACTATATCCTTTGAATATGGATAACATCAATGCAATCTTTGATAAGTATAAAAACAGAAAAGATTTAATTTGGGCTCAGGAAGAACCGGAAAATATGGGTGCTTGGAGTTTCATTTTAAGAAATTTCAGAGATACAGGTATTCAAGTGATTTCTCCTGTTGCTAGTGGAACGCCAGCGCCAGGAAGTCATAAGATGTTTGAGAAAAATCAAACCAAAATCATCAATGATGTTTTCCAAACCGATGATGCACCTGCAAAAAGACCAGTAACAGCTTAATAAAATTAATAAACTATAAAGAATAATAATCTTCGGATTATTCTGAAATTAAAAACAAATATTAGTATGTCAATATTAGAAATGAAAGTTCCTTCACCGGGAGAATCTATCACAGAAGTAGAAATTGCAACGTGGTTAGTACAAGACGGTGATTATGTAGAAAAAGACCAGCCGATTGCAGAAGTAGATTCTGACAAAGCAACTTTGGAACTTCCTGCTGAGCAAAGCGGAATTATTACTTTGAAAGCTGAAGAAGGAGAAGTAGTACAAGTTGGACAAGTGGTTTGTCTTATTGATATGGACGCAGCTAAACCAACAGGTTCTGCGGCTCCAGCTGAAGAAAAACCGAAAGAAGAGCCAAAAGCAGAAATTAAAAAAGAAGAACCAGCTCCAGTAAAAGCAGAAGCTGCTAAAACTGAAACTTACGCGTCACAAACGCCTTCGCCTGCTGCTAAAAAAATTCTTGATGAAAAAGGAATAAGTGCATCTCAAGTAACAGGTTCTGGCAGAGATGGCAGAATTACAAAAGATGATGCTGTAACGGCGTCTGTTCCAGCAATGGGAAGTGCTCCTGCAGGTGGAAACAGAGCTCAGACAACTACAAAACTTTCAGTTCTTAGAAGAAAGATTGCTGCGAGATTGGTTTCTGTTAAAAATGAAACAGCGATGCTGACGACTTTCAACGAGGTTGATATGTCAGAAATCTTCAGAATCAGAAAACAATACAAAGAAGAATTCGCTGCTAAACACGGTATCGGACTTGGATTTATGTCTTTCTTTACAAAAGCTGTAACGAGAGCATTGAAACTTTATCCAGACGTGAATGCTTCTATCGATGGCGATTTCAAAATCAATTATGACTTTGCAGATATTTCTATCGCGGTTTCCGGACCAAAAGGATTGATGGTTCCTGTTCTTAGAAATGCTGAAAATATGACGCTTAGAGGTGTTGAAGCTAATATCAAAGATTTGGCAACTAAAGTTAGAGACGGTAAAATCACTGTTGACGAAATGACTGGTGGAACTTTCACTATTACCAACGGTGGAACTTTCGGTTCTATGATGTCAACACCAATTATCAATCCTCCTCAATCTGCAATCTTGGGAATGCACAACATCATCCAAAGACCAGTTGCTGTTGACGGACAAGTTGTTATCAGACCAATGATGTACGTTGCGATGTCTTATGACCACAGAATTATCGACGGAAAAGAATCTGTAGGTTTCTTAGTTGCTGTGAAAGAAGCGATCGACAATCCAGTAGAATTCCTAATGGATGGTGACGAAAGAAAAGCGTTAGAATTGTAAGAATTTACAATCAGCATAACAAAAAAAGAGAGCAATTTTGCTCTCTTTTTTTGTTATATTTAATTTCAAAATTTAATTTAGATGGAATGCTTTGAATTACCGATTTATAAAAAATCTCAAGAAATTTTTAATGTCCTTGAAACTATTACAAGTTTGCTTCCTGATGATAATGATTATTTACAAACAATTAAACAAAATTTGTTAGGTGATATTATGACAATTCAAGCAAAAATTTGTGGTGCTGAAGCTGTGAAGCTTTATGATATTAAAATGGAGAATGCTACAATCATCAGAAAAGCAGCAAGAGATATTTTTGTTGGAGGAAATACTTTGGAGTATTTTGGTTTTTCTGATTCAAAATATTATAATTTAGTGAGAAACTTAATTGAAGAATTCAGATTTCTATTCATCGATTGGATTTCTAGCTTTAATTCAAACCATTATATCGTTGACAATTGGGGATTATTCAATCCACCGGGAATTTCGCCTGATTATATCCAGAGTGATAATGAATTGGATTTTCTGGATGAAGATGAATAATTCATACATTCTTTGCTAAGTTTTACGCCTTTGCGAACCTAAAATATTTCAATTAAAGTAAAAAAACTTTGTGAACTATGTGTTCAAAAATTATTCCCACAATACCAAAAACCATTTCCAAAATTCACAATTAATCCTTACTTTTGAACAATGGAAAATTTCATCGTATCCGCACGCAAGTATCGTCCGCAAGAGTTTGACACTGTTGTTGGGCAATCTCACGTTACCGATACTTTGGAACATGCAATTGACGAAAGTCAGTTAGCGCAGGCTTTATTATTCTGTGGGCCAAGAGGAGTTGGTAAAACAACTTGCGCCAGAATCTTAGCTAGAAAAATCAATGAAAAGTCTGGTGCGGCGGATGATGATGGATTTGCATTTAACATTTATGAATTAGATGCGGCTTCCAATAACTCCGTTGATGATATCCGTGACCTGATTGACCAAGTAAGATTTGCGCCTCAGGTTGGTAAGTATAAAGTTTATATCATAGATGAGGTTCATATGTTGTCTCAGGCAGCTTTCAACGCATTTCTGAAAACTTTGGAAGAACCGCCTGCGCACGCTATCTTCATCTTGGCGACAACAGAAAAACATAAAATCATTCCAACGATTCTTTCCAGATGTCAAATCTATGATTTCAAGAGAATTACGATTGAAGATATTCAGGAACATCTTAGAAAAATTGCTGAGAAGGAAAGCATTACTTATGAAGATGATGCGCTTTATCTGATTGCTCAAAAAGCAGATGGTGCTTTGAGAGATGCTTTGTCTATTTTTGATAGATTGAGTACATTCTCTCAGAAAAACATTACACTTGAGAAATCTGCGGAAGTTCTCAATATTTTAGATTACGACCAATATCTGAAAATTGTTGATTTGGCTAAAGAAAACGATATTCCTGGTGTTTTGACTGCTTTTGATGAGATTGTAAAAAAAGGATTTGATCCACATATTTTCATTGCTGGATTAGGAAATCATTTCCGAGATCTGATGATGGCTCAAAATCCTAAAACTCTGAATCTAATCGAAGTTGGGGAAAAAACGAAGTCCAAATTCGCTGAACAATCTCAAAAATGGTCTGCACAACAATTAATTGATGGAATCGAGATTTGTAACTTCGCAGACATCAATTATAAAAATTCCAAAAACCCAAGATTGACAGTTGAGATTGCGCTAATGCAATTATCAAGTCTAACTGCAGGTGTAGAAGCTAAAAAAAAAAATTCTTAATATTAGCTCCGCTTCTTGAAGCTAACCTTATTCAAGATCCAAGAATCAAGACTGAAGAGTCAAGACCAGAGGTTAAAGAACAGACAACCCATAACCAGCAACCATCCAGTAAAGTTTCCTTTGAAGAACCAAAAAAAGTAATTCAGAAAGCATCGGAACCAATTGCAAGAAATTCTTCCACATCTCCATTCAGTATCAAAGCGGCTTTAGAAAAAAAAGAAGAAGTCAAGAAAGACGAATTTTCCGATGTCAAAGATGAAAATCTTCCATCAAATCATTTTTCTCAAACGGATTTGGACAGAGAATGGGAAATTTTTCTAAAAAATACGTCAAAAACCAATACATTCCTTTACAATGCTATCAGCAGTTTTAAGATGGAAAAATCTGATGAGAATCTTGTGATAGTAAAGTATTCGTCGGAATTTGCTAAATCAGAATTTGATAGAATCAGTCCAGAGTTTTTTAACCATTTCAGACATAAAGTCAATAATTTTAAATTTGAAATTGATTATCGAACGGACTTAACCATCAAAAAAGAAGTGATGACCAAAAGAAAAATCTTTGATAAATTTGTGAAGATTAATCCTTTATTGAAAGATTTAGATGATTTAATGAAGTTTGATTTGACATAAATTTATATATTTGTTAAATATTTCTTCAACGAAAGAAGGAAAAAATATTAACCAAAATAAGTTAAAAGTCCTTCCACAAAGGATTTATAAAATGGAATCAAACCAATTTCCATATTTTACAACTTCAGAATCTGTCATTTCTTTTGACAGATTATTTAGCTTTTTTGGATTTTATTACGGAAATTTCAGAACCTATTATCGATTTTATTGGTATAGCTAATTGAATTTCTTTCTCAAAAACGCGCGGAACAATTTCAAATTCCGTAACACATTTAAAATTTTTTTAACGGTACTTTTTGAAAAAGAATTATAAATCAAGATTTATAACTGATACACTATTGCATTAATTTAAAAATATATAAATTTTAAAAATATGAACTTAAACGAATTAAAGAACGGTTGGATACAAGACTTCGCAAGCCCAATGATTATTGCGGGTCCTTGTAGTGCAGAAAGCGAATCTCAAATGTTGGAAACAGCTAAAAGACTGAAAGAAAGTGGTGCAGAAATCTCAGCTTTCCGTGCAGGAATTTGGAAGCCTAGAACCAAACCAAACGGTTTCGAAGGCGTAGGCGTAATCGGTCTTAACTGGTTGAAAAAAGTAAAGGAAGAATTCGGTTTCAAAACAGCGACTGAAGTTGCGAATGCACACCACGTTTTCGCAGCATTGGAGGCAGATGTAGATATTCTTTGGATTGGAGCACGCTCTACGGTTAACCCATTCACAGTTCAAGAGATTGCGCAAGCGTTGAGAGGAACTGATAAACCTGTTTTGGTGAAAAATCCGGTTAATCCAGATTTGGCGCTTTGGATTGGTGCTTTGGAAAGACTTTTGGGTCAAGGTATAGAAAATATCGGCGCCATTCACAGAGGTTTTTCAACTTATCAAAAAACGAAATACAGAAATATTCCGAACTGGCAAATTGCTTTAGACTTCAAAAATCAATTTCCTAATATTCCTTTGTTCATCGATCCTTCACACATATGTGGCAACAGAACTGGTTTGGCAGGCGTTGCGCAAGAAGCTTTCAATGTTGGTTACCAAGGTGCGATTATCGAAAGTCACTGCGACCCAGATAATGCGTGGAGTGATGCCGCTCAGCAAATCACACCAGAAGTTTTGGCAGAGATGATAAACAATCTTCAGGTTCGTAATTCCGACATTTCCGGATATGAGGACGAAATGGGAAAACACAGAACTTTAATCAGCGACATGGATTTTCAATTAATTGAGTTATTATCTCAAAGAATGAAGATTTCTGAGAAAATCGGAACACTGAAAAAAGAGAACAATATCGCTATTTTTCAGCCAGAGCGTTGGAAAGTCATTACAGAATATGCAACTCAAAAAGCCTTTGAAACAGGAATGTCTCAGGAATTCATAGAAAAAGTTTTCAAAGCCATCCACGAAGAAAGTATCGAAGTCCAGAATCACATTATGATTGATAAATAAGGTCAGTCTGAGGCTCTCGAAGACAATTGTTTGGGCAGCTTAATCCGCCTTCCACTCCCGCTATTTTTTGCAAGGAGATTTCCTTTTCAATAGAAATAGAGTAGAAGCAAAAAATGAGCTCCTTTCAAGTCGGGCTGCACAAGATTCTCTGTTTTAATAATAGAAACCAAAAGAAGCTAAATTATTAGCTTCTTTTTTGATTGAGGCTAACTTTAAATTTCTAAATTTGCGAAATACAAAAAATCTACTGTTTGAAAGGAATCATCATCAAATCTACCGGAAGCTGGTATCAGGTTTTGGAATCTGAAACAAAACAAATCTTTGAAGCCAGAATCCGTGGGAAATTCAAATTAATCAAAACACGTCTTACCAATCCATTGGCGGTAGGAGACGAGGTCGAATTTTCTTTGGAGCAGGATGATGTCGCTTGGATTACCAAAATTTTTCCTAGAATAAATTATCTCATCAGAAAATCGGTTAATCTTTCCAAAGAAGCCCACATCATTGCTTCTAATGTAGATATTGCTTGTTTTATTTACACTTTGAAATTCCCTGAAACGTCTTTAGGATTTTTGGATAGATTTTTAGCTTGTTGCGAAGCGTATAATATCTCCCCATTGATTTTATTCAACAAAATGGATACGCTGAACGATGATGAAAAGGAAATCGTAGAAAATATCGAAGCAATGTATCAAAACATCGGTTATGATACACTTCCAATTTCTTCCTATTCAAAACTGAATCTTGACCTTTTGATTGAAAAAATTAAAAATAAAACTTCGGTTTTCTTTGGACATTCTGGTTGTGGAAAATCAACATTAGTTAATGCGATGCAACCTGATTTACATATTAGAACTGGAGAGATTTCAGAATCTGTACTGAAAGGAAAACATACGACAACATTTGCTCAGATGCATTTTTGGGATTTTGGGGGTTCGGTTATCGATACGCCAGGCGTCCGCGAATTTGCGATGATTGATGTTGAGAAAGAAGAAATTCAACATTATTTTCCTGAGATTTTTCAAAAAGGTAGAGATTGCAAATATCATAATTGTATGCATATCAACGAACCAAAATGTGCTGTTCTGGAAGGTCTGGAAACTGGAGAAATAGAAGAAACCAGATATTCTACTTATCTCAAACTTATGGAAGAAGCGGAAGAAATTAATCAGAAATAAAAAATCCTGCAAAATGTGCAGGATTTTTTTTTTAATTTAAAACCGCCAACCCAATGTCACAAAAAAATTATTTCTGTTGTTTTTGACTTTAGAAACGGCATAAGCATCACTGTTTACATCATAGCCACCATTGTAATAGCCTGAATTGAAATCAGCATTACCTTGTAAAAACGGGCTGGAATATTCTGAGGAGATATTCTGATAAGATGCGTCGATGTAAAATGCTTTAAAATCATACCCAATTCCGGCACCTATGATATTCCTTTTTCCTACGAAAAGATTGGAGTAATTTTGACTAGAAGTAGTTCCATTATCATTGTAGGTCAAAAGTGAAATGTTATCAAAGTTATTGCCTTGATAAGCATATCCTCCTCTCAAACGGAAATCAGCGATCCTGTATTCTGCTCCCACTCGGATTTCAGATGAATTTTTATAGACATCATTAAAAAAATCATTGAGTTCCTGTTCTGCCGCACCATATTCTTTATATTTAGGTTTTGTAAGCCCTTGAATAAAGTCAATATTTAAGGAGAAATTTTTGCTTGGAACAAAAGCTGCACTAAGCGTAGCTTTTATCGGAGTTGTTAATTTTCTGTCTTCACCATAGCTATTATCTTGAGTGTAGGTATATTGATTAAAAACACGATCAATGGTCCACCAAGTTGGAGTTTCTATTGTAGCACCTAATCTAAACTGATTATTCACTTTGGCAATAATACCTATATTGGCCGAAAACCCGTTGGATTGCTCATCATAAGGTGTGTACTGTTTGTTGTAATCCAACGACGTATTATCCAGATCTGAGTGAAAATTAGCAGTATCATACTGGGTTATTGAAGCATTATGAAAATTAAGTCCTGCTCCAAGATATATTTTGTTGTCATAGTTAGCACCTAGCACAAAATTAGATTTAGCAAGATTACCATAACGATTGTAAGCATGGCCCTGATATTTGTAATTGATAGGCTTCAAAGGATCAGCATTATCAATCATTTTAATATTTGCATTGCCAGCTGATTGCGAGTAATCTTCAATAGATTGATTACTGTAATTGAAGCCAATATTGATAAACTTCCATTTTGATGATATATCACCAAGATTTATAGCAAGTACGCCACCAGCATTACTAATATCCGTTTTGTTGATCGTGTAGTTTAAGGCTGTACCAGCAAAAGTAGTTGTGTTTTTTGAGCTGTTGACACCAAGTGTTAGGTTTACATCATTAGCGATAAATACACCAATACCAGCAGGATTCACAAAAGAAGAAGAAATGTCTCCACCTAAAGCGCCCATCGACCCAGCCATCGCATTGAATTTTGATGTCCCGTTAATAGAACTGTTCGAGTAAACATCTATAGTATTTGTGATTACTGAAACGTCCTGGCCTTTAAGATACAAGAAGGATATAGGAACAGAAATCAGTAATAAAGTCTTTCTTAGCATTATATATAATTATTATTTTTAATTTAGAATTATCTTCTTCCGCCACCGCCGGATCTCATTCCACCGCCGCCGCCAGATGACCCGCCTCTGAAACCACCGCCAGAGTTAAAACCACCACCAGAACTTCCGGATCTTGGAGAGGAAAAGCTGTCATTTCTGAAACCTCCGTTTTGATTGGATCTAATTCCGGAATTATTCGGATAATTTCTTGTACCTCCGTTATTTGGATTTGTTCTGATTCCGCTGTTATTTGGGTAGTTTCGGATCATCCCATTTTGGTTACTTCTGATACCGCCATTGTTTGGAAAGTTTCTTACACCGTTAGGGATATTATTTCGGATACCATTATTCCCAGAAGATCTTGTGTTGCCTGAAATCATCTCTCTGTTTCTGAAACCACTTGAATTAATACCACGGAAACCATTTGTAGTTCTTGAGTTAGAAATCATTCCAGTCAGCCTGCCATTTGCTCCCGACCTATTGTAATAAACAGGTCTGAAGTAACCTCCTCCGTAGTAGTAGCCGGGATAATAGCCCCCATAGTATCCACCCCAACCATAGTTCCAGAACGGGTCATAGAAGCCGCCCCATCCCCAAGGTGAGTAGAAAGAGCTTCCCCATCCCCAGCCAAAGCCAAGACCCCAGCCAAATGAATTGAAAGGATGGTTCCAGCCATAGCTGTAGTAAGGATAACCCCATCCATATCCGCCGCCCCAGCTCCAATTATTAAAGCTGGAATAATTGGTTTCTGTTCCTGTAAAAGTTCCCCAGTCGGAATCGTTAGTTAATGGTTTGGAGTATCTATTTTGCTGCTCCTGAAGATTTTGCTGGTTATTATCATAAATACTTGGGTACGTGTCCTGATAATTATAATAATCATCTACCTGATTTCCAAAATTGCCACCATAAGTGCCTGTAGGTAAAGTATCTTTATTGGGGTCATAATAAACTCCATCTGTTTCAGAGTATCCTCCTGTATACACAATGCACGAAGTGAGAAGAGAACTGCCTGCAATCAATAACAAACCTTTTGATTTGATAAGATTGAATAAGCTTTTATTGTTGAAATTTTTCATTTTATGAGAAGTATTAAGTTTCCTATATTTGCATTTCTTAAAAGTGACCAAATTTTATACCATTCAAATTTAGTAAATACGTGTAAAATTAGGCTTTTTATTTAGATTAAAAAGTTTAAAAAAAGTTAAAAACATATCAAAAAAATTATGGCAAAATTGACATCAAGAGCAGAAGATTATAGCAAGTGGTATAATGAGCTGGTCGTAAAAGCTGATTTGGCGGAGAGTTCAGGAGTGAGAGGTTGTATGGTAATCAAACCGTACGGCTATGCGATCTGGGAAAAGATGCGAGATGAAATGGACAGAAAATTCAAAGAAACGGGTCATCAAAATGCTTATTTCCCTCTTTTCGTGCCCAAAAGCCTGTTCGAAGCCGAAGAAAAAAATGCTGAAGGTTTTGCCAAAGAATGTGCTGTGGTTACACATTACAGACTAAAAAATGATCCAGACAATCCTGGAAAACTGATGGTGGATCCAGAAGCCAAACTGGAAGAAGAATTAATAGTTCGCCCAACTTCAGAAGCCATTATCTGGAATACTTATAGAAACTGGATTCAGTCTTACAGGGATTTACCAATTCTTATCAATCAATGGGCTAATGTGGTAAGATGGGAAATGAGAACAAGATTATTTTTGAGAACTGCTGAATTTCTTTGGCAAGAAGGCCACACTGCCCACGCCACGAAAGATGAAGCTGTAGAAGAAACTGAAAAAATGCTTGAAGTCTATGCTAAATTTGCAGAAGATTTTATGGCAATCCCTGTGATCAGAGGAATTAAATCACCATCAGAAAGGTTTGCCGGAGCAGATGAAACTTATTGTATAGAAGCGATGATGCAGGATGGGAAAGCATTGCAGGCGGGTACATCGCATTTCTTAGGTCAGAATTTCGGAAAAGCATTTGATGTGAAGTTTACAACCAAAGAAGGGAAAATCGAACATGCCTGGGGAACGTCTTGGGGAACATCTACAAGATTGATGGGTGCTTTAATTATGACACATTCTGATGATCTTGGTTTGGTTTTACCGCCTACTTTAGCACCGATTCAAGTTGTAATTGTTCCAATTTTCAAAGGAGAGGAGCAATTGGCGCAGATCAGTGAAGTTGCGTTGGAAATACAGGCTAAACTTAGAGCTAAAGGTATATCTGTTAAATTTGATGATGATACTCAGAACAAGCCGGGCTGGAAATTTGCGGAATATGAACTGAAAGGTGTTCCATTAAGAATTGCAATGGGACCAAGAGACCTTGAAAATAAAACAGTCGAATTGGCAAGACGTGATAACCTTACCAAAGAATCTGTTTCTATAGAGGGGCTGGATAATTATATTGAAGAATTATTACAAACCATTCAGAAGGATATTTACAATAAAGCCCTTCAGTTCCGTGAGGAGAATATCACAAAAGTTGATACCTACGAAGAGTTCAAAAATGTTTTAGAGGAAAAAGGCGGATTTATTTTGGCACATTGGGATGGAACAGAAGAAGAAGAAGAAAAAATAAAGCAGGAAACCAAGGCAACTATCAGATGTATTCCTCTTGCTAACGAAATGGAAGAAGGAGTATCTCTTATCTCTGGGAAACCTTCGAAACAAAGAGTTGTATTTGCAAAATCATATTAGCAATAAACCGTTTATCATTGATAAACGGTTTATTTTTTTATCAATTGTTAAGTTAAAATTATATTAAAATTAATAACATTTCAAAAGCTGGATTAAAATTTGGTACTGTCATAATATTAATCACAAAATAAACTATTATGTCAACTACTAATTTAATCGATCTTATAAAAGGTCAATTCGGTCCGTCTACAATTTCACAGACAGCAACGCAGCTTGGTGAGAGCGAATCTGGTATTTCCAAAGCTATTTCGGCTCTATTACCAACTATTATCGGAGGACTTGTAAATAGCAATGCGAGATCAGAGTTATTTACCACGGTAAAAGAAGCATCCAACTCTGGCATTTTATCCAATCTTTTAAATGATAACAGTGGAAATCAATCCCTCATCACTAGAATTCTTCATTTAATCTTCGGAAGTGGTGATAAACTTGAAGCGATTACTACAGCAGTCTCAGAATATTCTGGCATAAGAAAAGATTCAACCAATTCCTTAATGAATATAGTTGCGGCCTCTACAGTTGGTACAGTAGGAAGATATGTTACAGAAAATAATCTGGATTCTTCATCTTTCGATTCTTTGCTAAACGACCAAAAAAACAATTTATCCCATTTATTGCCTGCAGGATTTAGTTTTGCATCATTAGGATTAGGAAATTGGTTTGGAAATGTAGATGCTGAACCCGTAAATGTTATTCCCGAGCCTGCGCAAACGCCTGTTAACAAAATTAACCCAAGCACTCCGGTGATAGAAAAAGACGTCACCGCATCTGGTCCTGCAAAAATAGATGTCACAAGAAGTGGGCAAACGCACGAAATAGTTTCTGAAAGAGATTCTGGAGGAAGTATTTGGAAATGGCTACTACCTTTGTTGCTGTTATTACTTTTAGGATGGTTCTTTTGGAAACAATGCAATAAAAAAGCTGAAGCGGTACCTGTTTCGACTACAGATTCTACTGTTGCAGAGGTAGATTCTACTAATAACTTCGGCGACACTGTAGTAGTAAAAAGAGAAACGATGGTGGTAACTCTGCCTAGCGGAAAAACTTTGCAAGCTTATAAAGGTGGTATCGAGGATCAGATTGTGACATTCCTGAAATCCGATGAGTACAACAACGCAACCGAAGATGAATTGAAAGATAAATGGTTCAACTTTGATAATCTTAATTTTGAATTTGGGAAAGCGGTTCTGACTCCTGACTCAAAAGTTCAGTTGGAAAATCTGAAATCAATTTTGGCAGAATTCCCAGATGCAAAAATCAAAATCGGTGCTTATACAGATAAAAAAGGAGATGCTAATACCAATCTTAAACTTTCTAATGAAAGAGCAAACACTGTAAAATCCTCTTTAAACTCTGCACAAGTTCTGGAAGCAGAAGGCTACGGATCCAAATTTGCAAAAGTTCCTGCCGAAGCATCTGACAAAGAAAGAGAATCTGATAGGAAAACAGCCATAAGGTTTGTAAAGTAAAATCATTAATTATAAAAAAACTGCCAATTTATTGGCAGTTTTTTTATTGTCTTATTGTAGGTTAAGAAATGTATTATTAAATTTGTTAGTATAATCTAACTTTATTTTGAGTAATTCAGATATCAATAAAGGCTGGCGAAAGGAAAAAGCGGCCAATTCGCTTAATGAAGTTTTTTCTTCGATAAAAGTTCCAGTGAACGAAAGTTCATGGAAAAAATTTATGGCTTACGTAGGCCCGGGGCTTTTAGTTGCCGTGGGTTATATGGATCCGGGTAATTGGGCTACCGATATTGCCGGAGGTGCTCAGTTTGGTTATACGTTGTTATCAGTAATTTTGATTTCTAACCTATTTGCGATTGTGTTGCAGTACTTATCCGTAAAACTAGGTATCGTTGCAGAACGCGATCTAGCGCAGGCCTGTAAAGACCATTTCCATCCTTCGGTTAATTTTATTTTGTGGATTTTTTGCGAGATTGCTATAGCAGCCTGTGATCTGGCAGAAGTTATTGGTTCTGCCATTGCTCTTAATCTTTTATTCGGGATTCCGCTGAGCGTAGGCGTTGTCATAACTGTGATTGATGTTTTCCTGATCTTATTTTTGCAATCCAGAGGATTCCGATATATAGAAAGTATTGTTGGTGGACTTATTTTTGTGATTTTTGCGTCTTTTTTATATGAAATATTTTTAAGTAAACCGGATATCTTCCCATTGCTTGAAGGATTAATCCCTAAAAAAGAGATCATTACGAATCCTTCTATGCTTTACATTGCCATAGGGATTCTTGGTGCCACCGTGATGCCACATAATCTTTACCTTCACAGCAGTATAGTGCAGACAAGAGGTTATCCAAGAACAACAGAAGGCAAAAAAGAAGCGCTCAAGTTTGCAAGTTTGGACAGCAGTCTTTCTCTGATGCTGGCGTTTTTTATAAATGCTGCTATCCTGATAATTTCAGCTGCAACTTTCCATACATCCGGAAATAAAGATGTCGCTGATATCAATGACGCTTATAAACTGCTTTCGCCACTATTGGGAACAACTTTAGCAAGCATTTTTTTCGGAGTAGCATTATTGGCATCCGGACAAAATTCCACAGTTACAGGAACTCTTGCTGGGCAGATCGTGATGGAAGGTTTTCTTAACATCCGCCTGAAACCGTGGGTAAGAAGATTAATTACAAGATTAATTGCCATTATTCCGGCACTTATTATTTCGATTATTTATGGTGAGAGAGGAACTGCAGATTTACTTGTATTCAGCCAGGTCATACTTTCTATGCAACTTAGTTTTGCAGTAGTTCCTTTGGTTATGTTTACAGGAAACAAAACGAAAATGGGGCAATTTGTCAATAAGCCTTGGCTTAAAGTTCTCGCGTGGACCATCAGCGGAATTATTATTATGCTGAATCTATATCTTTTAAAAGAAACTATTTTTCCATAAATAAAAAAGACCGAATCATTGATCCGGTCTTTTTTATGTTGATTTTGAATCATCAAATTAGTTATCCCAATTTCTTGGAATCTGCCACGAACTGTGCCAATCCTGAATCTGTAAGTGGGTGCTTAAGAAGGTTAAGGATAGACGGCAGTGGAGAAGTGATAACATCTGCGCCAATCTTTGCACAATTGATGATATGCATAGGACTTCTGATAGACGCAGCTAGGATTTCTGTATCAAACATATAATTGTCATAGATCACTCTGATTTCTTCAATCAGGTTTAGGCCATCAACAGAAATATCATCCAGTCTTCCTAAAAATGGAGAAACATAGGTTGCTCCAGCTTTTGCTGCTAAAAGTGCCTGTCCTGCTGAAAAAATCAACGTACAGTTTGTTTTGATACCTTTATCTGAAAAATATTTTAGGGCTTTCACACCATCTTTAATCATCGGGATTTTCACCACAATTCTTTCGTGAAGCGCAGCTAACTCATCACCTTCTTTTATCATTTCTTCGTAAGTTGTAGAAAGAACTTCTGCAGAAACATCGCCATCGGAAATATTACAGATATCAACATAATGTTTGTTGATAGCTTCTTTGCCAGAAATACCTTCTTTTGCCATCAGTGAAGGGTTCGTGGTAACACCATCCAGAATTCCCAGATCCTGAGCTTCTCTGATCTGATCCAGATTGGCTGTATCAATAAAAAATTTCATAAATAGATTTTTATTTGTTTTATTTTTCGCAAATATACATTTTTAGTTTACGTTTAGAAAATGCAAAAAAAGAAGTCCGAAGACTTCTTTTTTTATTACTTCATTGCAGTTTCTTTTGCTTTGAATTCGTTATACTTAGCAGTATTTTGTGTGGTCATATACATACCTTTCAGAAGGCTTACCACTTCCTTGTTATTAGGATCGTTAGCATACAATCTTTCAGCGTAAGGCAAAGCTTTCTGGAATCTTGCTCTTCTCTGTTCCAACACTTTATTAGCTTCATCAATTTTTCCTGCTTTCTTTAGATCTCTGTATTGATTGATAGAAGTTTCATCTTCGCCGATAATAGCAAAAACAAGATTGTTGAGTGCATTTGGAAATTTAGGATCAAGATCAACAAGTCTTTTAAAAGTTGTCTCTGCTTCAGCTTGCTTAGAAGGATCTTTGCTTAGCATCACTCCAAGATTGTAAAGGCTTTCTTTATCAGTGGGATTCGCAGCAATTTTAGCATTTAAGTTTTTAATAAACTCATCAGTTTTGCCTGATTTGAAAAGTGCGTTACCCTGCGTCTGGGAAAGAGATTGGTTTTTAGGGAATTTCTTCAATCCTTCTTCAGCGATTTTAGCAGCTTCCTCATATTTTTGCTGTTCAAAAAGTAACGATGCGGTAACTTCATAAAGTTCTTCTTGTTTGCTAGGAGTTTTTTCTACTTTAAAATCAGTGTAGCCAGCCTGAGCTTTTTTGTAAAGATCAAAAGCAGCTTTGTCCAGATTCTCTATTTGTCCAGTTTTAGTATTTTTCGCTGTGTAAACAGTTTCTTCACCAGTATAATTCGCTTTGATTAAAGATTCTAAAATATCAGCAGCTTTACCTTTGTTTTCAGGTGACTGAGCATATGCTACTCCAGAATAGTAAAGGAAATTCTTATTATCTTGGCCTGCAGCTTTGAACAGATAATAAGTTTCTGCAAATTTTGCTCCCGCTACATTAAAATTTTTACTGTTGTATGCGTTAGTAGCTTCTTCATTGGCTTTTCTAAGCAAGGGATCGATGGATTGTCTCAGTTTTTCGGTTAAAGATGGCGCATATTTTTCTTGTTTTAGAGATATACCATTTCCAAATTTATCAGCTGATTCTTTTCCTACAAAATAAACTTTGTTTTTATCGGCATCTTTTCCTGAGTAGATTTCTTCTGAGCCTAAAGTATTTATTTTAGCCAGATATTCTGCACCTTCGGTACTTTTTCCGGATTTTAAAAGAGATAAACCTTTGGCGTAATAATATTGTTCCAAAACAGAAGGTTCAAGAAGATATGTTTTCTCTCCAAACATTCCTTCAGCTTTTGATAGTTCTGCATTAGCAGTTGCAAGATCTCCAGAATCTACTGCTTTTACAGCATTAGCAATTTCTTTTTTCTGTGCGAAAGCGATGGTCGCAGTAAGCATTGCTAAACTTAAAATTAACTTTTTCATTTATTATACTTTATAATTTATTCGTTTTCTTCTGAGTCCTCTTCATTTTCTCCCGCTTCTTCATTTTCTATTTCTAGCAGTTCATCTTTGTCCCCAAGATTGATCTGATTGTCTCCAGACTGTGCTTGTTCTTTCAATTCTGGGTTATTGCTGTTATTTTCTGCACCTTCTTCATTTTCTTCTTCTTCCACATCTTTGTCCATTTCAACTTTGGCGATTGCTGCAATTTCGTCATTACCTTTCAGGTTGATGACTTTCACACCCTGCGTATTTCTTCCCATCACTCTCAAGTCTGCTGTATTCATTCTAATAGCAAAACCAGATTTGTTGATAATCATTAATCCGTCTTCATCGGTCACGCTTTGTATGGCAATCAGATTACCTGTTTTTTCAGTGATGTTAAGGGTGATGACACCTTTTCCGCCTCTATTTGTAACTCTGTAATCTTCCACAGCGGTACGCTTTCCGTAACCTTTTTCGGATACAACCAACACCGTGTCATTCTCCAGATCATTAACAACAATCATTCCGATTACCTCATCATTATCCTCTAGGGAAATACCTCTTACACCAATTGAACTTCGGCCAACTGCTCTTGCTTTTTCCTCTGGGAAACGGATACATTTCCCATTTTTGGTGGCAATCATTATTTCGGAATTTCCGTCAGTAAGTCTTGCACCTAGTAACGCATCATTATCACGGATTTCGATGGCATTAACACCATTTGTTCTCGGTCTGGAGTAAGCTTCCAAAGATGTTTTTTTGATGGTCCCGTTTTTGGTAATCATCACCACATTCATCTGGTTGATATATTCCTGATTTTTAAGATCTTTAGTTCTGATGTAAGCTTTGATTTTATCATCAGGTTCGATGTTTATCAGATTCTGAACAGCTCTTCCTTTTGCAGTCTTAGAGCCTTCCGGAACTTCAAAAACCCTCAGCCAGAAACATTTCCCTTTTTCTGTGAAAAATAGTAAATATTCGTGGTTAGTAGCGGTTACGATATATTCAAGGAAATCTTCATCTCTTGTTGTAGCGCCTCTGTTTCCAACGCCTCCTCTGGATTGTACTTTGTATTCTGATAGTAAAGTTCTTTTTATATAACCGGCGTGAGAAATTGTTAATACAACTTTTTCATCAGGAATAATATCCTCAATGGACATTTCGCCGCCGGAATAATCGATTTCTGAGCGTCTTTCGTCACCATACTTTTCCTTGATTTCAAGTAATTCATCTTTGATGATTTGATAACGTCTCGGCTCGTTGGAAAGAATGTCTTCCAAATCTTTGATTAAGGCCATTATTTCCTCGTATTCTGCACGGATTTTATCGAGCTCCATTCCTGTAAGACGTGCCAATCTCAAATCAAGAATTGCCTGAGCCTGAATATCCGATAACTCAAACTCTGAAATCAATCCTTCTTTTGCAGCTTGCGGATTGGCGCTATGGCGGATAATTGCAATGGCTCTATCCAGAGATTCCTGAGTACCAATGACCTTCATAAAACCTTCAAGAATATGTGCTCTCTCTTTGGCTTTTCTGAGTTCATATTCTGTTCTCCTAACGATTACTTCGTGTCTGTGCTCCACAAAATGGTGTATCAAATTCTTCAAGTTCAGCTGCTCAGGTCTTCCTTTAACCAATGCAATGTTATTAACTGAAAACGAAGTTTGTAGGGAAGTGTATTTGTATAAAAGATTCAATACGACATTTGGAATAGCATCGTTTTTAAGTTCATAAACAATACGAAGGCCTTTTCTATCGGACTCATCACGGATTTCATAGATTCCAGTAATTTTTTCATCTTTTACAAGTTCTGCAGTTCTGGCAATCATCTCGGCTTTATTGACCTGATAAGGAACTTCCGTTACAATGATTGCATTTCTATTTCCAATTTCCTCAAAATTGACTTTTGCCCTTAGAACTATACGTCCTCTTCCGGTGTGAAATGCGTCACGAACGCCATCGTAACCATAAATGATTCCACCAGTAGGGAAATCAGGTGCGATGATATGTTTCATAAGGTCGTCTATAGAGATTTCCTTATCATCTATATATGCACAGATTGCATCAATACTTTCCGTAAGATTATGTGGCGCCATATTGGTGGCCATACCAACGGCAATCCCAGAAGTACCATTTACTAAAAGATTTGGTATTCTAGTTGGAAGAACAGTTGGTTCTGTTAAGCTATCGTCAAAGTTATTCTGAAAATCTACAGTTTCTTTATCAAGATCGGCAAGGATTTCATCGGATATTTTTTTAAGTCTTGCTTCCGTATAACGCATTGCTGCAGGCGGGTCGCCATCCATAGAACCGAAGTTTCCCTGTCCATCTACCTGCTCGTAACGCAAGCTCCAAGGTTGTGCCATTCTCACCATTGCGTCATAAACCGAGCTGTCTCCATGAGGGTGATATTTACCCAAAACATCTCCAACGATTCTGGCAGATTTCAAATGTTTTCTGTTAGAAAATACATTAAGACCATACATACCATACAGAACACGTCTGTGAACAGGCTTCAGTCCGTCTCTTACATCCGGCAACGCTCTTGAAACAATGACCGACATCGAATAATCGATGTAAGAGGTTTTCATCTCGTCAACAATGTTGATCGGTATTAACCTTTCTCCTTCCTTTTGCATAAATATTTTTAATTAATTGTAAATCAGAGGACTATATAAGCTTCTGATCTATTCAGTTTTTCTGTTTTTTGTAACGGGCTAATTTACAAAAAAAATACGATTTTTGTGGTTCGAATTTATCAACAATAATCCTAAAAAATAAAAAAATGAGCATACTAAGTATTACCTTCCATACTACCGAACATAAAATTGCGGACTGGGACGTCTATCTTGAAAGTGAATTGCATCAAATGATTGAAAATCTTTTGGATGTAGATAAATATATATTATCTGATATTCATTCTGAAATGCTAAATGAAGGAAAAAATACCAATCTTTTTCTGTGGTTTGATAACGATGAATTGCGCAGCCAGTTTATGGAAAGTGAACTGGTAAATCTAGAAGAGCGTATTGCACAAAAGTTCGGCAATGAGGTAATGGTTTTTCCGACGTTTCTTAATCCAAAGAAGAAGAGATTTTAATCGGAATAATTTTTGAGGGCAATTAAAACTCAATTCAAATTATGTTCGACAAGCAACAACGTAAACTCAAACGATCTGCCAAGTTAATCTCTGTTTTAAGCAAATATGGATTTAAGGATCTGATTGCCAGAATGGGCAAAAAACCAGAAGAAAGTTCTTTGAATGAAGTTGTTTCCAAAGGAACGGTTTATGAAAGAATCAGATTGGTGTTGGAAGAATTGGGTCCAACATTTGTGAAGCTTGGGCAAACTTTTAGTAATCGTGAAGATATGTTGCCGCCGGAATTGATTCAGGAATTGCAAAAACTTCAGGATAAAGTAGAAGTTGTTGAAATGAATGTTGAGGAAATCCTGGAGAATGAATTCAATATTTCGGTTAAAGAACATTTTTCGGAAATTATTTCAAAGCCCTTGGCGACTGCATCTATTGCGCAAGTTTATAAAGCCACTTTGATTTCTGGCGAAGAAGTGATTCTGAAAATCAAAAAGCCAGATGTTCTCAGTGTCATTGAGGATGATTTGCTTCTTATTAAAGATTTAGTAAAACTAATTTCTACTTATTCGGAAATTGCTTCAAAATTAAATTTAAAACAAGCCATTGCAACCTTCGAAAAGTCTTTGTTAGAAGAAGTTTCGTTGGTTAATGAAGGGAATAATATCAAACAATTTTCTCTCAATTTCAAAAATAATAAAGAAACTTATGTTCCGATTGTTTACGACGAATTTTCCAATAATAATGTCCTTTGTATGGAGTTTATTGACGGAATTAAAGTCACAGATAAAGCTGAACTTTTACAACATCATATTGATCCTGTTAAGATTTCGGAAGTTGGGTTAAGGCTTTTCGTTTCTCAGATTTTGGATTACGGATTTTTCCACGCTGATCCGCACGCAGGAAACATTCTCGTGAAGAAAGATGGAAGAGTTGTCTTCATAGATTTCGGTGCAGTTGGGAAAATTCAACCAAATGATAAAGAGATTCTAGAAAGTCTGATTGTCTCTTTTGTGGCAAAGAATTCTAATAAAATCGTAAGGTCTCTCAAGAAAATGGCAATCAGTTATGATATTCCCGATGAGAGAAAGTTTGAAAATGATGTGGAAGAAGTTCTTAATTTCGTTCATAGTAGTTCTTTAAAAGATATTGATCCGCACATTATCATCAACAAAATGAAAGATGTTTTGAAAGATAATAGGCTTTATATGCCAGATTATTTTTATCTTTTGTTCAAAGGAATCGGTTTGATAGAAGGTGTTGGCAGGACTATTAATCCTGATTTGGATATTGTGAAAAGCTTGAGCCCTTACACCAAAAAAATATTATCTAGGAAAATAAGCCCCAAAAAACTCCTGAAAAACGGAATGGACAAAGTAATTAATTTCACTGATAATGTAGATGAAATTCCAAAAGAATTGCGTTCTGTTCTTCAAAAACTGGATGATAATAAATTCACGATTTCGAGTGAAATCAAAAATATTGAGAAAACGAATCAGCTCATTAAAACCAGTATTGTTAATCTAATTTTAGCAATGCTTCTTGGTGCCAATATTATTGCAACAGCAATTGTTTTTGTTTCAGAATCGGGGCCTCGAATTGGAGAAATGTCTTTAGTCGCAGTTTTAGGATTTGTCTTTTCTATTTTCCTAGTTATTGTTTTATTGTTGAGAATTACGAGAAAATGATTATGTTATTTGTTACACACGAAGACACAATGATTTTTTAATAATTCAAATTAATTTAGGGCACAAAGTTCAATTTCGTTAAATAAAAAATCTTTGATTTTCTTCGTGCTTTAGTATTGTTTAGAGATAACATATCCTTTGTGTCTTTGTGTTTAACTTCAAGCAGATTTATTTTAAAATTTCTTTCTCAGAATTGGTTGTTTTCAACACTTATTTGTAATCCAAATAAATACATTAAATTTGCACCTAAATTTTAGACGAAAACATTAATTAAAGTACTCAATACGGAGTACAACACAAACAATTTATGAGTGCACCTCAAGCAATTACAGAACTGATTACTCTTGCAGACGGCAGAGAAATCACATTAGAAACAGGGAAACTGGCAAAACAGGCTGACGGATCTGTTGTAGTAAAAATGGGCGGAACAATGCTTTTAGCAACAGTTGTAGCCAACAAAGAAGCCAATCCTGGTGTAGACTTTTTACCTTTAACAGTTGATTACAGAGAAAAATTCTATGCAGGCGGTAAAATCCCTGGAAACTTTTTCAGAAGAGAAGCTAGACCATCTGATCAGGAAATCCTGACAATGCGTTTGGTAGACAGGGTTTTGAGACCTTTGTTCCCTGAAGATTTCCACGCAGAAGTTCAGGTAATGATTTCATTAATTTCTTATGACGGACAGTCGATTCCTGATGATTTAGCAGGTTTGGCAGCGTCTTCAGCGATTGCAATTACTGATATTCCTTTCAACGGACCAATGTCTGAAGTGAGAGTAGTAAGAATCGATGGGCAGCTTTCTATCAATCCAAAATTCGAAGATCTTGCAAAATCTGACCTTGATATTATGGTTGGAGCAACTAAAGATTCTATCGTAATGGTGGAAGGTGAGATGAAAGAAATCACTGAAGCAGAAATGCTTGAAGCGATTACTTTTGCTCACGAAGAAATCAAAAAACAAGTAGAAGCTCAGGAAAGATTAGCTGCGAAAGTTGGTAAATCTTTCCCTAAAAGAGAATACAACCACGAAAATCACGATGAAGCCATCCGTGAAAAAGTGTGGAAAGAAACTTACGATAAAGTATACGAAGTAGCTAAAACTCCTTCAAGCAAAGAAGAAAGAGGAGAAAAATTCAAAGCGGTACGTGATGAGTTTTTAGCTCAATATGTTGAAAATGCTGAAGAATTGGAAAGAGTAACACCTTTCGTAAAAGTATATTACCACGATGTGGAAAAAGAAGCGATGCGTCAGATGATTTTGAATGACAAAATACGTCTTGATGGTCGTGATCCTGAAACAATTCGCCCGATTTGGAGCGAAATCGATTATTTACCGGGAGCGCACGGTTCTGCAATCTTTACAAGAGGAGAAACTCAGTCTTTGACTGCTGTAACTCTTGGTTCTGTTAAAGATGCGAATATGGTAGACAGCGTAATGGCGAATTATGACGAGAGATTCTTCCTTCATTATAACTTCCCTCCATTCTCAACTGGTGAAGCTCGTCCTTTGAGAGGAACTTCAAGAAGAGAAGTTGGTCACGGAAACTTAGCTCAAAGAGCTTTGGCAAATATGATTCCTGAAGAAAATCCATATACAATCCGTGTTGTTTCTGATATTTTGGAGTCTAATGGTTCATCTTCTATGGCGACTGTTTGTGCGGGAACTTTAGCATTGATGGATGCGGGTGTTCAAATCAAGAAACCAGTTTCCGGTATTGCAATGGGATTGGTAACTGATGTTAAGTCAGGGAAATTCACTGTTCTTTCTGATATCTTAGGAGACGAAGATCACTTGGGAGATATGGACTTCAAAGTAACTGGAACTGCGGATGGAATCACAGCTTGTCAGATGGATATCAAAATCCAAGGACTTTCTATGGATATTATGGAGAAAGCTCTTCTACAGGCTAAAGAAGGAAGACTTCATATTCTAAACAAAATCACTGAAACAATTGCTGAACCAAGAGAAGATGTGAAACCTCACGCTCCGAAAATGGTAATGATGGAAATCCCTAAAGATTTCATCGGAGCTGTAATCGGGCCTGGTGGAAAAATCATTCAGCAGATGCAGAAAGATACGGATACTGTTATCGCCATTGAAGAAGTTGGCGAAATCGGAAGAATCGAAATTTCTGGTGTTAGCAGAGAGAAGATCAACGAGGCGATTGCAAAAATCAACGAGATTACTTTTGTACCGGTTGTAGGCGAAGTTTACCAAGGTAAAGTAGTGAAAGTAATGGATTTCGGAGCTTTCGTAGCGATTGCTAAAGGTACTGAAGGTTTACTTCACATCTCTGAAATCGAGTGGGCTCGTCTTGATAAAGTGCCTTACAAAGAAGGTGACGAAGTGGAGGTGAAATTTATGGGGTATGATGACCGCAAGAAAATGAAACTTTCTAGAAAAGTTTTGTTGCCAAGACCACCAAGACCAGAGAAGAAAGAAGGTGAGCAGAGAGGACCAAGACCGGAAGGGCAAAACAGATCTGATAGACCTGCGAGACCAGAAGGTAACAGAAGACCAGAGGGCGAAGGCGAGAAACCTGCCGGAGAACAAAATCCTTCTAACGAAGCTTAAGATTATTAATTAATCATATGAAAACCACCGAATTTCGGTGGTTTTTTTATTACCGATGAATCTTAATTCTTTGGCAGCAGATTTTTTATTTTTTCTGAAAATATTCTGATAGTTTCTTATTCCTCAAACAGATGATAGAATAGATAATTGTTAATGAGTGTCATAAAAAATTATTACAAAATGATTGTTTACACTTATCGGATGAGTCTATTAATTTGATACAGACCGATTCCCTCATTTTAATTCTTCATCGCCATTGTCCGTTCTTTTAACTGAAAAATGATATTTTTGACAAAAAATTGTAATGATATTAGAACAGCTAAAGAATTCTCCTGAAACGATTAATTTTAACGATGTTATTGTCTTTATAGACGAAAATTATAATTTCAAACCCGTAAGATTCGTCAATGGAAGTATAGTGAATGAAGCCAATCAAAATAATGGCTCCTGTAAAATTTTCAGTTTTGCTAAAATAAACAATCTATCCGAAAAAGAAACCTTGGCTTTATTTGGCGATTTTTATAGAAATGACGTTCTCCAAAATCCTGAAGGAGAGGATCATCAAAATATCAGGAACTTTATAAAATATGGTTGGAATGGAATTCTCTTTACTGAGGATGCGTTGGAAAAGATCTAATACCTTTGGCTCACTTCTTGTAATTAAGTTCAAAATTTAAAATTATGAAATCAAGATTATTAAGAATGGCTTTGACCTGGGTAGCGCCAATTGTAATTGGTTATGTTGTTAAGAAGTTTGAAGAGCGAGCAAAAACAAAACAAACTAAAAAAGCTATTAAACCATAACAATACCGCTGATTCCAGCGGTATTTTTTATAACTTATGGTGTTATATCAGCGTGAAATATTAACAAATGATTATTTTGGCTTAAATTTTGAAACTTAAAGAATAATCAATAATACAAGGTCATTATAATTATTCTTACATTGAATTAAACTATAAATTTTAACTTATGAAAAAATATTTCACTATTATTCCATTATTTTTAATTTTGGGATTACTGACAAGCTGTGAAGCGATAGAAACAATTTTCAAAGCTGGAATGTGGTGGGGGATTATCCTTGTGGTAGGTATTATAGGCTTAGTGATGTGGTTGTTATCAAGGGGTAAAAACTAAGAAAAGCGGGAGATTTCCCGCTTTATTTTTTTAAAATAAAAATTTATAGATTTTCTAATATTTGGCTCAGATCATTATACCCGCCGCCATTATAAACATCGGTCATTCCTTCGGATTTGAAATAGTCCACTGCTTTTCCAGAGCGGTTTCCGGATCTGCAAAAGAAAATTTTTGTTCCGCTCAGGTTTAGAATTTCCTGTTTTCTGTCTTCTAGTTCTCCCAAAGGTATGTTTTGTGCTTTTTCTATATGCCCATCCATTTCTAGTTCTAGCGGCTCACGTACGTCTATAAGGTGATAATTGCCGGCTCTTAATACATCTTCTATTGCCATTGCTTTTAAATTTTAAGTTATAGAACAAAGCTAACTAATAATTTTGTTTAAAAACATATCCAAAATTAAAAATTGTTAAAAATTAAATGTCTTAATTTTGCGGATCGTAATGAATCCTAAAGAAAGACATACGCAACTTATAAAAACCAAAGCTTCTGCTTTTGGTTTTCAGTCTTGTGGGGTTTCCAAAGCAACTTTCCTGGAAGAGGAAGCAAACCATCTGGAGAGATGGCTGAAAAAAAATTACCATGGCGAGATGAGGTATATGGAAAATCATTTTGATAAGCGACTCGATCCCAGATTGCTGGTGGATGGTTCCAAGTCTGTTATTTCATTAAGCTATAATTATTTTCCTAATAAAATAATTGAAGCTGATTCGTTTAAACTATCCAAATATGCTTATGGTGAAGATTATCATAATGTTATAAAAGATAAACTCAGAAATCTTGTGGCAGAATTGCAGGAAGAAATAGGGGAGTTTTCATTCAGGGTGTTTGTAGATTCGGCGCCTGTATTGGAAAAAGCGTGGGCTAGAAAGTCTGGTATTGGCTGGGTTGGTAAGAATGCCAATCTCATTACAAAAAAAAATGGGTCATTCTATTTTCTGGCTGAGATTATCTGTGACTTGGAGCTTACTGAGGATTTTCCTGTGACGGATCATTGCGGGAGTTGCAGAAAGTGTATTGAATCCTGCCCAACACAAGCCATTATTTCTGATAAAATTATAGACGGAACCAAATGTATTTCATACGCAACTATTGAACTGAAAGAGCAGATTCCTGACTACTTTAAAGATAAAATGGATGATTGGATGTTCGGTTGCGATATTTGCCAAGATGTTTGTCCTTGGAACCGATTTTCAGCTCCAACGCTGGAAGAAAAATTCCAGCCGAATTCTCAACTTCAAAACTTTACAAAACAAGACTGGACAGATATAACTCAGGAGATTTTCTCCGAAGTTTTCAAAAAATCTGCAGTTAAAAGAACCAAATTCGCTGGACTGAAACGAAACCTCGATTTTTTATCTGACTAAATTTCCGTTATTGATTATCTCTTTTTCTGAATCCTTTTAGGGGCTACTTTCACTCTTATTTTTAATCGTTTGTGAGATTGACGTTTTTTTGGCATCTTTTAATGATTTTATGCAAATAAAATTGAAGAATTTTTCGGATAAAAACAAGAATTTTAAAAAAATTTAATATTGTGACTTTGTTTTAATATTTTTATTAATTTTATAGTTCGGACGTTTGGCAAAATCATAAGATGAAAAAACCGGTATTACTTATCCTAAAAATCATCGGCTTCTTACTGGGAGCCGTTTTTTTATACGTTATTTTGGGTCTATTGATTCCTTACATTCCTGTCCGTGCAGAAAAGACTGATGATGCAAAAACCATAGAACTCTATATTCTTACCAATGGTGTTCACACAGATCTGGTAGTTCCTGTCAAGACAAAATACATTGACTGGAGCAGTAAGCTGCCATTTGAAAATACCAAAGGACAAAAGACTGATTTTAGTTATATTTCTTTTGGCTGGGGCGATAAAGGTTTTTATCTGGATACACCAACCTGGGCTGAACTAAAGTTTTCTACCGCGTTCAAAGCGGCGTTCTGGCTTGGCGATTCCGCGATGCATTGCACCTATTACAAAAAAATGCAAGTTGGAGATGATTGTAAAAAGATGATGGTCACTGAAAAACAATATCAGCAACTCGTTCGGTTCATCGATTCAAAATTTGATAAAGACGCTTCCGGAAAATATATTCTGATAAAAACAGATGCTGTCTATGGAAATGATGATGCTTTTTACGATGCAAGAGGCAGTTATAACTTTACTTACACTTGCAATACTTGGGCAAACAACGGTTTAAAAGCAGCCGGACAAAAAGCCGCACTTTGGACACCGACGGATTTTGGGATTTTTCAGCATTATAAAAAATAGTGAAATAAAGAAAAGGTTTTTATCGTTTTAGTTTTTAATAACCAAAAAAACTAATTAATGAAATTCAATTCAATTCTAATAATTGTAACCTTTTTTTCGACTTTTATTCATTTTCAATCTCAAGTTACCAATCAAGACAAACCGAAAAGTTGGGAATTACAAAATATTCAGCAAGTTTCTCCAATCAGTCTTCCTATTTTTGATTTAAAATCAATTCAGAATGAAGACAAAATTAATGATAGAAATTTAGAGATTCCTTATCGTTTTGGATATAAGTTTGATGTCAATTATAGCTTGCAAAATTCGGGAACTTGGGAAACATTGGATAACGGCGATAGAATCTGGAGAATTAGATTTCTGTCAGAAGGTGCAAAGAGTATGAATTTTATTCTCGAAGATTTTTTTATTCCCATTGGTGCAAAATTATTTCTTTATAGTAATGATAGAACCGATCTTTTAGGCGCATATACTTTTACTCAAAATAATAAAAACAAAAGCCTAGGAACTTGGATTGTAAAAGGAGAAGATATTACTTTGGAATACTTAGAGCCCGTTTCTCAGAATGGAAAAGGATCATTCACGATTAGAAAGATAACGCACGGTTATCGTTCTGGTGGAAATTTAAATGCATCTTCTGATTGCAATATTGATGTGAACTGCCCAATCGGAAGTGATGCAGATCCTTTAAAAAATGTTTTGAAAAAATCAATAGGATTAGTTTTGGTGGATGGAGCTGCAATGTGTTCTGGAGCTTTAATCAATAACACAGCAAATGACAGAAAACCCTATTTTCTAACAGCAAATCACTGTTATTCAGATCCTTCAACGTGGGCTTTTAGATTCAATTGGATCAGTACAAACACAGTTTGTGGCACAACAGAAGATAATGTGAGTAATACAGATTATCATACAATAAGTGGAGCAACTTTAAAAGCGAGAAAAGAAACTACAGATTTTTGTCTCGTAGAAATTGATTCTGAAATTCCACAAGAATGGGGAACTGTGTGGTCAGGCTGGGAAAGAACAACTAATATCTCTCCTTGGGTTTTCGGAATACATCATCCAGCTGGAGATATTATGAAAGTGAGTAGAGATGGCGAACCTGTTTTAGAAGGCAATATGTGGACTGTTAATAATTGGGAAATTGGCTATGCAGAGAATGGTTCTTCAGGTTCTCCTTTATACAGCAGTAAAGGTAAAATTATAGGTCAACTCTGCTGTGGTAACACTTTTTGTAACGGTACAACATATCAAAGCGGCGTTTATCGTTACGGGAGGTTTGATGTTTCCTGGGATCGTGGAGGAACTTCGGATACCCAGCTTAAAGACTGGTTGGATCCTATAAATTCTGGAGTAATGGTTTTAGATAATTATCCAGCTTTAGACTTAGGAACTTCAGAAAATATTTTAGCAGATCAAATCAAAGTTTATCCAAATCCATCCAAAGATATTTTCATAATTGATTTGCAAAGTGCGAAAAGTGATCTCAAATATGAATTATTCTCGTCTAACGGTTCTTTGATTATTAAAGGAAAATTTTATAATAAAATAAATAAAATCGATCTGTCTGGAAAACCAAACGGAATTTATCTTCTAAAAGTGATGGACGGAAAAACTATCGTCAAAACTTTAAAGCTGTTGAAACAATAGAAAAACATTCTCAGAATCACATAATTTCATTAAATTCGCATCCGATAAAAGCTTCAAACAAGCAACATTAAATTATGACTTCACAAGAGATAAGACAGCAATTTTTAGATTTTTTCAAAAGCAAAGAACACCTTATTGTTCCTTCTGCGCCAATTGTTCTTAAAGATGACCCAACGTTGATGTTTTCCAATTCTGGAATGACACAGTTCAAAGATTATTTTTTAGGATATAAACAGCCGAAAGCTTCAAGAATTGCCGATACCCAAAAATGTTTGAGAGTTTCTGGGAAGCATAATGATTTGGATGATGTAGGTCGTGATACTTATCACCACACGATGTTTGAAATGCTGGGAAACTGGTCTTTTGGCGATTATTTCAAAAAAGAAGCGATTACTTGGGCTTGGGAGTTGTTGACGGAAGTTTACGGAATTCCAAAAGAGAATCTTTATGTAACCATTTTTGAAGGCGACACAAAAGAAAATCTGAATAGAGATACTGAAGCTTACGATTTGTGGAAACAGTTTATTGCTGAAGACAGAATCATCAACGGAAACAAGAAAGATAATTTTTGGGAAATGGGAGCGAGTGGACCGTGCGGACCTTGTTCAGAAATCCACGTTGATCTGAGAAGTGAAGAAGAAAAATCCAAAGTTTCCGGACTTGATTTAGTAAATAACGATCATCCTCAGGTTGTTGAGATTTGGAATCTTGTTTTTATGCAGTTCAACAGAAAAGCAGACGGTTCTCTGGAAAATCTTCCTGCAAGACACATCGATACGGGAATGGGATTTGAGCGTCTTTGTATGGCTTTACAACAAAAAGAATCTAATTATGATACGGATGTTTTCACGCCTTTAATTGCTAAAGTTGAGGAGCTTTCAGGTAAAAAATACACCGGAATTTTAACAGACGAAAAAGACATCGCAATCCGTGTAATTGTTGACCATATCAGAGCGGTTTCTTTTGCCATTGCAGACGGACAGTTGCCTTCCAATGGCGGTGCAGGTTACGTAATTCGCAGAATTTTGAGAAGAGGGATTTCTTATGCTTATCGATTTTTAGACAGGAAAGAACCTTTCCTTTACCAATTGGTGGCCGTTCTTCAGGAACAAATGGGTAAATTTTTCCCGGAACTGGAAAAGCAGGGAACTTTGGTTACAGAAGTGATTAAAAGTGAAGAAGAATCTTTCCTGAGAACCATTGAAACAGGATTAATTAGAGTTGATAAATTAATTCAGCAGACGATATCAGAAGGTAAAAAAGTATTGCCAACAGAAGAAGTTTTCGAATTATACGATACTTATGGTTTCCCGGATGATTTAACAAGAATTATTGCCGAAGAAAAAGGTCTAACGATTGATGAAGCAGGATTTGAACAGGCTCTTAACGAGCAAAAACAGCGTTCCAAAGCAGATTCTGCTCAGAAAGTGTATGACTGGGTAACCTTAGAAGAAAGACCGGAAAATTTTGTAGGTTACGACAAAACGGAGTCGGAAACTTACATCACAAGATATAGAAAAGTAGAAAATAAAGACGGAGAATTTTATCAGGTCGTATTGAGCGAGTCGCCTTTTTATCCTGAAGGTGGTGGACAAATCGGTGATAAAGGCGTTCTTGAAAATGCCGTCGAAAGTTTCGAAGTTTTAGAAACCAAAAAAGAAAACGGACTGATTATCTCATTAATCAATGGACTTCCGAAAGATGCAGGTGCAGTTTTCTATGCTAAAGTTAATAGTTCTGATAGAAAAAATTCTCAAGCCCACCATTCTGTAACCCACTTGCTGCACGAAGCTTTGAGGGAAGTTTTGGGAACGCACGTAGAGCAAAAGGGTTCATTTGTGGGTCCGGACTATTTGAGATTCGATTTTTCTCATTATTCTAAGATGACAGAAGAAGAATTGGCTTTGGTGGAAGAAAAGGTCAATGCTAAAATAAAAGAAAATATTGCATTGCAGGAATTCAGAAATATTCCGATTCAGGAAGCATTGGATAGAGGTGCAATGGCTTTGTTTGGCGAAAAATATGGCGATAATGTGAGAATGATTCAGTTTGGAACTTCTAAGGAACTTTGTGGTGGAACCCATGTGAAAAATACCAGCGAAATTGGACTTTTCAAAATTGTCTCCGAAAGTTCTGCAGCTGCTGGAATCAGAAGAATAGAAGCCATTTCCGGTGATAAATCGGCAGAATATTTCAAAAATCTTGAGAAACAGATCGCAGCACTTTCTCAATTGCTGAAATCAAAAGATGTTGTAAGATCTATCGAGAAATTAGTTGAAGAAAACAACGCATTGAAATCTGAAGTGGAAGCTTTCAAAAAAGAAAAAGCAAAAGGTGAGATCGATGACTGGAAAGGAGCGTACGAGCAAAAAGGTGATAAATTACTTTTGGTTAAAAAAACTTCTTTGGATGCTGGTTCGGTAAAAGACATCGTTTTCCAGCTGAAGAGAGAAATCCCAACTTCTATTACAGTTATTCTTTCAGATGCGGACGATAAACCAATGATTACCGTTGGTGTTTCTGATGATCTTGCAGGTGTTTATCAAGCAGGAGCATTAATAAAAGAGCTTGCTAGAGAAATCCAGGGCGGTGGCGGCGGAAATCCGGGCTTCGCAACAGCGGGAGGGAAAAATCTTGATGGTTTGGAAAATGCGTATCAAAAAGCTTTAAATATTTAAAATCTATTAAGATTTACTTTAAAAGAGAATGTCATATTGATATTCTCTTTTTTATTTCAATTAAAATAAATGAGTGTATTGTCAAAATTATTGCATAATTTTAAACTATTGTAACCGTTATGCTATACTTACGATAATTAGAAAGTAAGCGAAGATTACAAGAATATTCTAAAATTATTAAAAATTGCTAAATGAAAACACTTATTCTAGTGCGTCATGCTAAAAGTGACTGGCCGGAGAATGTTGATGATTTTGACCGCCCTCTTACAGAACTTGGAAAAATCAATGCACCAAAAATGGCTGAGTTTCTTAAGTCCAAAGGGGTAACTATAGATTCATTCATTAGTAGTCCGGCACAAAGAGCAAAACATACGTGCGAATTGTTTTCCACAGTATTTAATAAGACATTTCAGACCAATGAAAAATTATACAGACCGTCTGAAAGTAATTGTCTTTCGGTAATTTTTGATGTAGATGATGCGGTCAATTCATTGGCGCTTTTCTCGCATAATAACGGAATTTCAAATTTTGCCAATTCTCTATCTTCAGAATTAGTCAATCTCCCTACTTGCGGTATTGTTGCTTATGAAATAGACTGCGAAAGATGGTGTGATTTTGAAATGGCGGATAAAAGATTTCTATATTTTTATTCCCCAAAAAACATCTGAGTTTATAGTTGTTTTCTCAATAGCAGAGTTCAGGGTATTTTCTCATTTTGTAACTTGGTAAACCGATCTTTGTTATCAGATTGCTTATTCATCCAGAATAGATTGCCATCAAGACTACAAGAAAAAGAAGCTGCAAAAATATTATATCTACCGTCAATGTTCTTGCTTTCTTCATGTTGTATTTCAAAAGGAAATGCCAGACAAATGATTTAAAGGTGATTGTTAAGTGGATTCAAGTGGATTATCAGCTATATATTTAATTGGTAATCTAATATTTACAGAGAAATCAAGTGGAACTAGAACTCAAATAAACTTCTATTATAACACCTTCACCGATTTTGACAGTATTTAAGAAAAGTTCAAAGTCCAAACCTTTATATAATTTCGTACTGTTATCTAAAACAGAAACATTTGTACTTACATTTTCGCCGGGAAAAACAAGTTCAGTATCAATGTAATTCTGAATACAAAAAAAATCTTTGTTTACAAAAGGAAATCTTAAGACACATCTGAAGCCGGACGAAAATGGTGAAGTCAGTCCGCTTTTGCAGCTGGAAAAATAGGTTATTTGCGCTTTAAAATTGGGTTTTCTCTCCATCTGGTGAATATATAAAATCTAACGAATATGAATAACATATTCGTGATACTAATTATTTATTTTTTTAAAAATTTAAATAAATATTAGGTATAATAATAAAAGTTAGCTTAATTTTAACCGATAGCACACTATTTGCTTATGCTAAAATTTTAACAAAACTACTATTGAAATTGAAACTCAACTGGCGTAAAATTCTTAGACGTACACTCATAACTGTTATTAGCATTTTTGTTTTTATCTTGTTGCTAATATTTAGTTTGCGTATTCCCGCGGTTCAAAACTATGTTAAGGACAAACTAATTGTTTATCTGGAAGGAAAAATCAAAACTAAAGTAAGCCTGGAAAAGGTTTATGTCGCTTTCCCAAATAGCCTTGTGATGGAAAACCTCTATCTAAAAGGGCAAAAAATCGACACGCTTCTTGCGGTTAAAAAGTTCGATGTAGGATTGGATATGTGGCAGCTGATGAAATCTAAAGCAGACTTGACATCCATTGATATGGAAGGTGTAAGAGCCAATGTTGTCAGAGATCCTCAGGGCAAATTCAACTTTGACTATATCATTTCTGCTTTTGCAACATCGGACAAAGAACAGGAACAGAAACCTTCAAAACCATTTATTATTTCACTGGATAAAATTAATCTTAAAGATATTGGCATTACTTTTAAAGATCAGCAATCTAGAAATGATATCAATGTTTACTTCAAATCCTTTGATACAAGGGTGAAGACCTTTGACCTGCAAAATAATTCTTACGCAGTTAATGATATCAATCTTGATGGTTTGAAACTAAAACTGAAACAAGATCTGATAGAAGAAGTTTCCAAAAATGTGGAACAGAAGGTGGATTCATTGAACCAGAAAAAACCAATGCAGCTAGGTCTCAACCGGATAAAACTGACTAATTTTAATGTCGATTATGGGGATGACAACACCAAGACATTTGCAAAAATTCTTTTTAATGAATTAAGCACTAAAGTTAATAAACTGGATCTTCAGAATAATTCTTATGATGTAGATAATGTGACTTTATCAGGAGCAAACATTAATGCCAACCTCTTTCTACCTGCTGCCAATGCTAACAGTACAACTGAAGGAAAAGTTTCAAATAAGAATAATTCCACACAAAAAGCAATACAGCTTCTTTTAGGAAAGCTGAATTTGGATGATGTAAAAGTGGTATACAATAACACGGCTGTGACACCCACAAAAGCAGGAATGGATTTTAATCACCTGAATTTTGGAAAGCTTAATGTAGATGTCCGTGATTTCAAAATGCAGAACGGAACTTTTGCTGGCAAGGTAAAATCAGCAGAAATCCAGGAATCCAGAGGTCTTAATATTCAGAAATTTAATACAGATTTTGTTTATACAGAGAAGCAAGCATATCTAAAAGATCTATATCTTCAGACGCCTAAAACCATTTTGAGAGACGAAATAGTCCTGAACTATAATTCGATAGAACAACTGTCCGCCAATCCAGGCGCTGTAAAGTTATCTGCCAATATCAAAGATTCTAAAATTGAATTCGCTGATATATTGAATATTGTTCCGACTCTCAGAAACACAGCGCCTTTTAATAAATATCCTAATGCCATTCTGAATGTCAATCTTCAGGCTGAAGGTCTTGTAAATGACCTTTTGATAAGAGATTTAAAGCTTTCTGGTCTCGATCAGTTGAGAGTAGCAGCTTCCGGAAGAATAAAAAATGCAATGAATCCGGATCAGCTTTATTACGACCTTAGGATTGGTGAGCTGGCATCATCAGGCAAGACGGTATTCAATCTTGTGCCGAAAGGAACTATTCCTTCTAACATTGCGTTGCCTTCTCATTTTAGCATCAAAGGCTATGCGAGAGGAACAACTAAAGTGATTAACACAGATCTTAATCTTTATTCGACATTAGGCAATGCAGCAGTTGTTGCTAAAATGGATATGCGTAGAAAAAATCGTGAGTTGTTTGATATCAAAGCGAATTTACAGAATCTGAACGTGGGTAAACTGATTCAGAATAAAGATTTAGGAAGAATTTCAGCTATTATTAATGCAAAAGGCCAGGGTTTTGATCCTAAGATTATGTCTGCGCAAATTGCAGGTTCTGTGAGATCTGCAACTTATAAAAATTATACTTATCAGAATATGAATCTGAAAGGTAAAATTAATCGTGGCGCTTATAATGTTAATCTGGATTCAAAAGATCCGAATGCCAATTTGCATCTAGCAGCTTCCGGTGTTTACAGTGATAAAAACCCAACGATCAAAATTAATGGTGATGTTAAAAAGCTGGATCTGAATAAGCTTGGTTTCTACAGCTCACCAATGATTTTAGCCGGATCTATTGACGGAGATTTCAGAAGTCTGGATCCAGACAATCTCAATGGTTATCTTAATCTTCAGAATTTTGCAATCTCAGATACCAAAGAAGTTTATCCTGTTCAGGAAATAAAGCTCAATGCGGTTTCTACAGAAGATTCTACGAAAATCAATTTCAATTCCCAAATTGCAGATTTAGAACTAAAAGGGAAATATAAATTAACACAAATTTTCGGCGCGTTGTCTCAGACAGTGAATCAATACTATCAATTTCAAAAACCAGGTAAATCAAAGAAAATTGATGCTGGTCAATATTTCACGCTCAATGCTACCATTAAAAATGATGATCTGATTAGGAAGTTTGTTCCCCAACTGAAAAGTTTTGAAACCATCAATGTTACAGGAAATTATAACGCCGATTCCCAGTTGATAGAATTGGACGCCAAAGTCCCTCAGGTTATCTACGGAACTAACACGCTAGAAAATACGAATCTTCAATTGACCAATCAGAATCAGGCTTTGCAATATAATTTAAATGTTGCAAGTCTGAAAAGCGAGAGCTTTGCTTTGAATAAAGTTAGTATTAATGGCGATGTGGCCAATAATATCATCAATTATAACATCACAACGAAAGATGAAAAGGATCAAACGCAGTTCCTGATTGCTGGTAACGCCAAGTCAATGAACGACATTACCGAAATTTCTCTGAAACCAGACGGTTTGAAACTGAATTATTTGGATTGGAACGTGGCTGAAAATAATAAAATACAGATTTTCGGTCAGGGAATCGTGGCAGATAATTTCAGATTGTCTAATGCTGATGCAGAAATTTCTTTACAGTCCGAAAGTAGTTCGCCAAAAAGTCCGCTGAATGTCACTCTGAAAGATTTTAAAATTGAAACGATTACGGAGATCATCAAAAAAGATTCGCTTCTTGCCAAAGGAACCATTAATGGAACTGCCCAGCTAAGGAATCTTACCAAAAATATGACCTTCACTTCTGATATTGATGTGACTGATTTGTTCGTATTTGGAAGTCCTGTTGGTAATCTTGATGTAAAGGTCAATAATCAGTCAGCTAACTTGTTGAATGCTGATATTGCTTTGACAGGTAATGAGAATGATATGAAAATTTTGGGTAATTACAATACAGCTTCCAGCAGCTTTGACCTAAATCTGGCGATGAACCAACTTCAAATGAAAACGCTTCAGGGCTTTACGATGAATGCGATTACCAATACGGAAGGCTATCTTTCTGGCGATCTAAAAATTACGGGAACGACTGATGCGCCAAGAATTATTGGTGATGCCAAGCTGAATAACGTAGGACTGATGATTGCCAAAACGGGCAGCGATTTCAGAAATATCAATGACAAAATTGGATTTACCAATCGAGGCATTGAATTCGATAACTTCAAAATCAATGACAAAGACGGTAATTCGCTCAATATAGACGGACAGGTTCTAACGCAGACTTACAAGGATTTTGCTTTCAATCTGGATATCAACGCCAAAGATTTCAAGGTTGTTAATTCAAAAAAATCAAACGATGCTTTGATGTATGGCATTTTATCAATTGATGCAGCGTTGAAAGTGCGTGGTAATCTTGATCTGCCAAAAGTGGACGGCCGATTGGCTGTTGCGGATGATACAGATTTTACATTTGTTCTCCCGCAGTCCACGCCATCATTACAGGAACGTGACGGTATTGTTGAGTTTATTGATCAGGATCAGATTGCACTTAACAAAACCATTACAGCAGATTCTTTAAACGCTCCAAGCAAAATCAAAGGGATGGATGTAAGCGTGAATATCGAAGTTAGTAAAGAAGCTAAAATGTCTTTGTTGATTGATAAAGCTAATGGCGATTTTGTTAAATTACAGGGAGAGGCCGAGCTGACTGGCGGTATTGATCCGTCTGGAAAAACAACTTTAGTGGGTGTTTATGAAGTGGAATCCGGAAGTTATGAAATGACCGTAAGCGTTCTGAAACGTAAGTTCGATATTCAGAAAGGAAGTACAATTTCGTGGACTGGCGAACCCACTACCGCAATGTTGAACATCACCGCAATTTACAAAACGGAAACAGCGCCAATCGATCTGGTGGAGCAGCAGCTGAGCGGAGAAAGTAATGCGACATTGAATCAATTTAAACAAAGAATTCCGTTTAACACACTGCTGAAAATGAAAGGCGAACTTCTGAAACCTGAAATCAGTTTTGATATTACCACCGATGAAAAAAATAATTCGGTTTCATCAACTGTCACAGATATTGTGGACCAAAAGTTATCACAAATCAGAACACAGGAATCCGAAATGAATAAACAGGTTTTTGCTTTACTTTTGCTAAACAGATTCATCGGCGAGAATCCTTTCGAATCCAGTGCAGGACTTTCTGCCGAAGCGATGGCGAGACAAAGTGTTAGTAAAATATTATCTCAGCAAATCAATAATCTGGCTTCGGATCTAATAAAAGGGGTAGATCTCAATTTTGACCTGGAATCTTCCGAAGATTACTCTTCCGGAGAAAAAAATACAAGAACTGATCTGAATGTGGACATCAGCAAAAAACTACTCAATGACCGTCTGAAAGTTTCAGTCGGAAGTAATTTCGGGCTGGAAGGAGATGCAAGACAGAATGAAAATATGACCAATATTGCTGGTGATGTAACCGTGGATTACAGCCTCTCACGTGACGGAAGGTATACATTGAGAGCTTATCGTAAAAATGAATACCAGGTGGCGTTGCAAGGACAGATTGTAGAAACCGGAGTTGGTTTCATCATCACGCTGGATTATGATAAATTCCGTGAGATTTTTCAGAAATCCAGAGAAAGATCTAGAAAAGAAAAGCAAAAAGAAAACAATAAAGCCGTAGAATTCAAATAATGAAAATTAGATTTCAACAACATATCAGACAAGTTTTATTTTTCGGAACACTAGGTTTTGCCTTTTCCTGTAGTAATACAAAATACCTGAAGGAAGGGGAAATGCTTTATACCGGCGCTGAAATTAAAATCGAAAATGACAGTCTTTCCAAAAAAAGCAAGAAAGCTCTAAAATCTGAATTGGAAGATAATCTTACTCCGAAGCCTAATTCCAGTTTCCTCGGACTGAGACCTAAATTATTCTTCTACAACATTGCCAAAGAACCGAAAAAAGAAAAAGGTTTTAATTATTGGCTGAAGTATAAAATAGGAGAGAAGCCAGTTTTACTCAGCGATGTAGACAGGGAATTTAATAAAGATATTATTGTCAATTATTCCGAAAACAAAGGTTACTTCAACGCCAAGGCAACTTATGACACAGTTTCCAAAAATAAAAAAGCTCAGGTTATTTATACTCTTAGGCCAGGAAATCAGTATCTTATTAACAAGGTTAAATTTCAGAATGATTCGATTCCTGTGACAGAAGAGATCGTAAAAGTCTCGGACAAAACGTTATTGAAAGAAGGCAATCCTTTCGATTTGGGTGTAATCAAGTCGGAAAGAGAACGTATTGATAATCAGCTTAAACAAAAAGGGTTTTATTATTTCCATCCTGATAATCTGATTATTCAGGCTGACAGTACGGTGACCAAAAATCATAAAGTTGAGCTTAATGTCAAGCTTAAAGAAAACACGCCGGAATTAGCGAAGCAGCAATTTACGATTGATAAGGTGATTGTTTTTCCGAACTATAACATCAGAGATGTGAAAGACGGTAAATACAATATTCCGATGGATAGTGATTCTCTTGCGAAGTATGCGCACGATGATATCTACGTGATTGATCCGGAACAAAAATTCAAACCGAAGATTTTTGACCGTGCTTTATATTTTAAAAAGGGTGATCTTTATAACAGAGCAGATCATAATCTCACATTGAACCGATTAATCAATCTCGGTGTTTTTAAATTTGTGAAGAATGAATTCGTAATTTCAGACTCACTGAATCATAAATTTGACACTTATTATTTGCTGACGCCAAGGCAGATTCAGTCTCTGAGGCTGGAAGCTTTGGGAAGAACAAACTCTGCTAACTATGCTGGAAGCGAGCTTAATCTGAACTGGACTCACAGAAATCTTTTCCGTGGAGCTGAACAGTTTAAAGCCTCTGTTTATGGAGCTTTTGATGTTCAGATTGGTGGCCCGAAGGATGCAAAAAATCTTTTCCGAGCTGGAGCCAATGCGCAACTTTCAATTCCAAGAATTGTGGCGCCATTCAGATTTAATTCTTCAAGTGCTTTCGTTCCGAGAACTAATATTTCTATTGGATATGAATTTCAAAACCGTACGGAATATTACACGCTTAACACATTCTCAGGCTCTTTCGGGTATCTGTGGAAAGAAAATGTAAGAAAAGAGCACGATCTGAAAATTATAGACATTACTTATGTAACACCTGCGAATGTCACACCACTGTATGATTCCATTTCAGCAAAAAGTCAGGCATTACAGCGTGTTGTGCAGAAACAGTTGATATTCGGACCTACTTATTCTTACACTTATACGAATACAATGCTTCCAAAAAAGAATACAATCTATTATAAAGGAACATTGGATTTGGCAGGGAATCTGACAGGACTTTTTTCTGGAGCCAATGTGAAAGATGGGAAACAAAAATCGATATTTGGGGTTCCGTTTAGTCAATATGCTAAGATGGAACACGATTTTCGTTTTTATCACAAGCTTGGTGACAAGTCTTCATTTGCTTCCAGATTCATTGGTGGTATTGCTTATCCTTATGGCAATTCGGATAATATTCCTTTTTCTAAGCAGTTCTTTTCCGGTGGGAGCAATAGTATCCGGGCGTTTCGGGCTAGAACGCTCGGTCCCGGAAGTTTTGATCCAAGAACGATTAAACAAGGCTATTACTTTGATCAGTCTGGTGATATCAAGCTGGAACTTAATGCAGAATATCGCGCTAATATCTATAAATTCCTGAATGTCGCATTCTTTGCAGATGCTGGAAATATCTGGTTGGTTAACGATGACATACAAAGACCTGGCGCCAAATTTTCCAATGATTTTCTAAGCGAAATAGCTGTAGGAGCCGGGTTTGGCTTGCGACTTGACTTCTCAATTCTGATTCTCAGACTGGATCTGGCAATGCCCTTTCGCGTTCCTTATTATGAAAAAGGTGATCGCTGGACATTTGACAAGATCAACTTCGGAAATTCTTCTTGGAGACGGGATAATCTAATTCTTAATATTGCGATTGGTTATCCTTTTTAAAATCCTTTTGTAAAAACAGAGAAACGTAATGTTTAAATATTTAATGATAATTGTTAGATAGCTTTTTCATTATTAGTATAATATTCTAAATCTCATTATTTAACTCATTTTCCTCCTGGGCAATCCTATCTCGTGTTCCTGAGGATAAGGTTTCCTGAAGGTCATACTTACATCTTCCCGGATATTGTTATAAGCTTCGTAGGCTTTGTCTTTATCCAAAGTGTATCGAGGGTCAGGAATAAAAGGCATTTTTGCCATTTTTAATATCGTAATGGTTGGAAAATGAAAATCTACTTCTACCGTTCCTAAAAGAAGATAGCATCCGCCACCCTGAAAAGGATATTGTGAAAGATTATCCGGAAAGTGGGCGGTATCAAAATATTCTCCTTGCGCATCAATCCATGTTCCGAAAAACATCGTTCCTCTTTTGGTGGGAACGTGTTTTCGGGATATCAGATAAGCCAGCATTTTGACTTGTTTCTTATGATATTTTGTAAGATCTTTTGCCATCACATTTCCCCTATATTTGGTTTGTAATAAGTCGAATGGACTCACCGAAACCGGAAATCCTAAGATCTCGATTTCGTCAAATGCGTCCTCCAATGGATGCCTTTGAACCTTTGGGAGAGTATATTCTTTTTGCGGCTCTTCAAGTAATGTTAAATGCTTAAAACTCGGTCTGTTTCCTGCCAAAAGAAAGCGGGCTTCAATTAATAATTCGTGCTTTTGCTTTCCAGTAAACCGGAATGCTCCTATGAATATTAAAGTTTGTAAGGTTTCAATACCAATAGGGATTCTCTTGACAAAGTTTTCCAGGGAGGTATAATCACCATTATTTTTTCGTTCTTCAGGAATTAAAACGGCGATTTTACTTTCAAGCTTTTCAATGTGCATCAATCCTAAATAAACATCTTTTTCGTAAACCGTAGTCTGGTATTCGCTTAGATTAACACAGGGATTTAATATGGTTGCACCGGACATTTTAGCTTCGTGGACATATACCTCGGTCCTGTAAAAACCGCCGCCATTATTGATCGCCGAAACCATAAACTCGATAGGATAATAAACTTTCAGGTAGAGACTTTGGTAGCTTTCTACGGCATAGGATGCAGAATGAGCTTTGCAAAAAGAATAGCCTGCAAAGGATTCTATCTGGCGATAAACCTCTTTGGAAAGCTGCTCCGGATGACCTAGGGATTTACAGGATTCGAAGAAATGATCTTTGACTTTCTGCAGGGCAGAGAGCGAACGTCCTTTTCCGCTCATCGCCCGGCGTAAGACATCACCGTCAGCTGGCGATAGGCCTCCAAAATGAAGGGCGATTTTGATAACGTCCTCCTGATAAACCATAATGCCATAAGTTTCTCCAAGTTCTTTTTCAAAAACCGGATGAAAATATTCAAATTGATCAGGGTTATTGTGGCGAAATATATATTCCTTCATCATTCCGCTTTGCGCTACCCCTGGGCGTATGATGGATGATGCGGCTACCAATACTTTATAATTGTTGCATTTCAATCTTCGGAGCAGTCCCCGCATTGCCGGACTTTCAATATAGAAACAACCGATTGTTTTTCCCCTGCTCAAAAATTCATTGCATCTCTCTTCGTCTTTTGACAAGCTCACATCCCGGATATTGACTTTTATACCTCGTTTTTCTTCGATGAGTTTCACTGTATCGTTAATTGTACCCAAGCCTCGCTGGGAGAGAATATCAAATTTTTCCAAACCGATTTCTTCGGCCACGTGCATATCGAACTGTACGATCGGAAATCCTTTCGGCGGCATTTCCAATGCGGAGTAATTGGTGATGGGTTCTTCAGAGATTAAAATTCCGCAAGAGTGCATACTTCGCTGGTTTGGAAATTTCTCTAAAAGCTTTCCATATTTGTGCACCATTGCTGACACAGAATTAATATCGTGCTGTTCAATCGATTTGGTGGCGAGTTCATCCAGTTCCTCTTTTGGCAAACCAAATGCCTTTCCTACCTCACGGAAAATGGATTTATACTTAAACTCAACGTTAGTTCCGCAAAATGCCACGTGATCTTTTCCGTATTTGTCAAAGATGTATTGTAAAATCGTATCTCTGTTCTGCCAGCTCCAGTCGATATCGAAATCCGGCGGTGTTTTGCGATTCAGATTCAGGAAGCGCTCAAAATACAGATCGAGCTCCAGCGGGCAGATGTCTGTAATGCCAAGACAGTAGGCAACGATACTATTGGCACCACTTCCGCGACCGACGTGCATAAACCCCATCCGGTTGCTGTACTGAATAATGTCCCAGGTGATCAAAAAATAGGCACAGAAGTTCAGTTGATTAATTACATCCAATTCCTTATCCATCCGTGCTTTCGCCTTTTCGTCATCATCAGGATATCTCTTGGTGAACCCTTTATAAGCAAGTTTTTTCAATAGCTTTATATCGCTGTCTTTACTTTCTGTAAAGTTCTTTTTGTTTTTAGGAGTCTTATAGTCAAAATGAAAATGGCATTGTTCCAATAATTGCTGGGTATTTTCGATGATTTGCGGATAATGCTGGTAATTCTTTAAAAGTTCATCCTTTGAAATCAGCTTCTCGTTTTGCCCGCATATATCATTTTCTTCAAGTTTAGTGACCAGCGTGTTTCGGTCAATTGCGCGCAGGATCTTATGAAGTTTATATTCTCTCTTTGTTGTAAAAGTTACTGGCTGTAAAATGACCATTCTTGGGATATACTTTTTTAGGATGGGATTAATCAACAAATTAATTTCTTCGGGACGTATGCCGATGTATTCGTTTCGGTGAAGTTTTTCAGGGTAATTATTCAAAGGATAAACGACAAATACATTAGGCAGATTTGGGTGATGCAATGGCAAATCGTTTCCTTCGCAATGATGCTGTGTCAAAAGCCTGTTGATTTCTCCGATACCTGATTGATTTTTTGCCAAACATATATAATGCTGTTTATTGTCAGTTCTTATATCTACACCTACGACAGGTCTGATATTATTCTTCTCACATAATCTGTGAAAGTCATAAATGCCAGAGATACAATTGATATCAGTTAAAGTGGCCACACCAATTCTCAGTTCAACACATTGCTGAACCAATTCTTTTACGGAGATGGTACCGTACCGTAAGCTGTGGAAAGAATGACAATTGATGAACATTGGAACGTCAATTTATTGGTTTAAAAATCCAGATGCCCGACCCACGCTGTCTGAACCGAACCTTGTTTTAATTTTATCCATTGTTTGATAAAGACTGATGAGTTCTTCCGTATCTTCGAACAGATTCATCTGGTGACAGCCGTGTACCAGACCGGTGAACTTTACTCCGATAAGTCGGATTCGCATCCTACGGTTGTAGACCTTATCAAATAATTCTAATGCATACCTGAGCAACGTATGGTCGGACGAAGTATAAGGGATTCTGTATTGCTTGGTCTCCGTATCGAAGTTAGAGTACCTAATTTTTACAACAATGGTAGAAGTCAACCACTTCTCCTGACGGAGTTGGAAGCATAATTGTTCCACCATTCCTGACAGAACGCTCTTTATGCCAGTGATATCGATGGTATCCTGTGAAAATGTATTTTCCTTTGACATAGACTTTCTTTCAGAATAAGGTACAACAGGTGTCTCATCAATACCGTTGGCTTTTTTCCAGAGTTCCTGCCCGTTCTTTCCGATCAGCTGATGGAGCACGTCAACAGGCATTTCTGATAGGGTTTGGATATTTCTTACGCCCAATCTGGACAGCAATTGAAAGGTCACATTGCCAACCATCGGAATTTTCTTAACTGAGAGCGGGTTTAGAAAAGTTCTTATATTCTGTTCAGGAATTTCAAGTTTACCAATAGGTTTAGATTCTCCGGTGCCGATTTTAGAAACGGTTTTATTAGTAGATAAGGCAAAGCTGATGGGCAATCCTGCATTTTTTTTAACCGCCTCTGCGATTTCCTTTGTCCATTGATAACAGCCGAAAAATTTATCCATTCCGGAAAGATCAAGGTAGAATTCATCAATACTTGCCTTTTCCAGAACCGGAACTTTTTCCTGTATAATTTCGGTAACAGTATGTGACATATTGGAGTACATTTCCATATCTCCTCGGATGACCTTTGCTTCTGGGCAAAGTCTTAAAGCCATTTTTATGGGCATTGCGCTTCGAACCCCAAAATATCGCGTCTCATAGGAACAGGAAGCAACTACGCCTCTGTCTCCGCCACCAATGATAAGTGGTTTTCCAACAAGGTCAGAGTTCTTCAGTCTCTCACAAGAGACGAAAAAGGTGTCTAGATCCATATGCGCAATTGCTCGATTCATAGTGACAAAATTATTACGTTTTGTATCAAAAAATCGTATATTTGTTGCTATAAATTATAGCAATGTCAATTTTATCTGAAAATATAAGGTATCTGAGAGGTAAGCTCAATCTTTCACAGCAAAGGGTGGCCGATGATCTTTTAATAACAAGAGGTAGATATGGTAAATATGAAGATGGTGCTACGGAGCCGCCACTTGAGATCTTGGTCAGGATTTCAAAATATTATAATGTCAGTATAGATTTACTTGTAACCATAAATGTCAGCAAATATTCCATTGATGAGATTATGGAACTGCCGGATAATAGGATAGTTCTTCCCATCAGAGTTGACAGTAATGGTAATGATGAAATTGAAATTATTCCACAGAAAGCATCTATGGGATACCTGAACGGTTATGGTGATCCGGAATATATTGAAAGTCTTGATACGATATCTTTACCGTTTTTAAAAGGCGGGAAGTTTAGAGCTTTTCCGGCTGAAGGAGATTCTATGCCACCATACAAAAACGGAACCTATATTGTGGGAAAATATATTGAGAATCTTTCTGACCTTCGAACAGACAGAACGTATGTTTTTATTACTTCCAATGATGGTATAAGCTATAAAAGATTTCAGTTTCACGAAGCTGATGGTATTTGGGTTAAAGCTGATAATCAATTTTATGAACCCTATAAAATTCCATTATCGGAAATAAAGGAAATTTGGGAATTTGCCTGCAGTATCACTACAAAAGAATATGCAGCAGATGAGTTTTCAGAACGTAATATTCAAAACTTCATTGCAGAGATCAAAACTGATATAAAACAGATCAAAGAAAAAATAGGAAATTAGAATTGAGTAGAAGGGGAAAAACATCAAAATAATTATAGATTATGGAGCATTTAACCTTATTCAATTCTGAATGAACCTGTTAAAAGAAATAATTATTTTTTAGTTTAACGAGGCTTAGGTCAAAAAAGTGAGATTAAATCTCACTTTTTTTGTATACTAACCATCCATCATCAGCTGCACTCATAAAAACCTTCAGTACAAGAATTGAAAACCGATTTTGTACCGATATGATGAAAAAAAACGGTAAGCTGCCTTTGATATAATAAAATTTAAGAATTACTTTTTTATGAATTTAAAGGTTTTAAAAGCATTTCCGACTTTTACCTTTACAGAGTAATTTCCTGGAGTCAGTTTGTCAACTGAAATTATTTTCGATTCAGAAGTCAGAACTTTTCTACCATTCATATCATATATTTCACTGCTCGCAATTCCCTCTGTTTTGATATTCAGTATATTGGAAACAGGATTAGGATAGATATTGATGTTAATTTTTCCATTCGAATCCTGCACAGAAAGCATAGCTTCTCCTCCAGCTAGATAAAGCAATGTGTTTTCTGTCAATTTCTTAACATTTTGATTACTTCCGCCTGGCGCATACCAGTCATAAACGCTAGAGCCATACCACATAATCGTCCCGTCACCAGAGTTTCTCGGGTTGAATCTCGCCGCCTGAATTTCTGTTCCGTCGCAGTTTTCCAAAAGGATTTCTGCGTTCAAAGTATTTTGAAAACTTTGTCTTCTCTGTCCAATTGTTGAGTTTGCACCACCAGCGTCATCATAGATTCTGCCCCAGTTCAGATTATATTGCAACGCTCGGTTTTTCTTTTCCGTTCCTGCTCCCAAAAATTCGATGCTTTGCGATGTATTGGTGCAACTCACAGCATTTGTGCTGATTCCTGTCAAAAGAATTGGAGTTTGATTTCCACTCTAGTTGGTTCCCCACGCTCCGGCAGTATTTGCGGGATTGGCTGTTGTATCACCGAATGACTGATTCGGTCTTAATGTCACTTTGATTATCTCACTTTAAAATTATAAACGCCACTTTTTCCAGTATTAAAATCAAACAATTCGGTTTCAGAAAGAGCAAAATCTTGCAATGTTGATTTATTTGTCAATGCGTAACAAAGGGAGACAGAATGATTCTAAAGGTATAGATTTGAAGCGATTCCAATTCGAAGCGATAAAAATGGAGACTATAATTGGTTTGATATATCCTGAAAAGTTAACCATTGATGTAGAAAATTTTAAAACCTCTACAATCAAAAGTTTTGTGAATACTATCTTTCTGATAAATGGAATTCTAAAATAAAAAAACCGACAATGAAGAGAAAAATCTTCAAATATCGGTTTTGTGACCTCGACAGGATTCAAACCTGTAACCTTCTGAGCCGTAATCAGATGCGCTATTCAGTTGCGCCACGAGGCCGTTTTTCGGTTTGCAAATATAGTACTTTTTTGCTTTCTTTGGAACATGAAACGTGTTTTTTTATCACTTATATTATTTCTTTTTTCAATTTCGTGTAAAAAAGAAAATTCTCGATTGGCAGGCGAAACTGTAAAAATCTCATCTAGAGTAAATTACTCTGATGATTCAGAAAAATTAATTATCAACTCCGGAAAATTCCAAAATGTTATTTCTAAGGAAAAATTGCCGTTTAAGAAAGCTATGCTTCTCAATTCAAGCTTGATTGGTTATTTTTTGGAACTTGGTTTAGAGGATAAAATAAAAGGGGTTTCTAGTCCGGAATATGTTTTTTCGGAAAAAATCCATCAGCTCATCAATGAAAATAAGATTATTAACATAGGAAATGAACAGAAATATGATATCGAAAAAATAATTGGTAGTAAGCCTGATGTTATATTTACGAATTATGTGCCTAATTTTTCCAATACTTATGATATTCTGAAGAAAAACGGAATAGAAATTATTTTTTTAGACGAGTATTCGGAGCAGAATCCATTAGAAAAAACAAAATATTTGTTACTGTTTGGTAAACTGTTTGATGCGGATGAAAAAGCCGAAAAATCATATAAGAATATTGAAAATAATTATCAGAAAATCAAACAGCTCTCAATGACAATGTCGCATAAACCTAGAGTTATTTGTAACGAAATGTACGGAAGTCAGTGGTTTGTCCCCGGTGGTAAATCTTTTGTTTCGAAATTAATAGCCGATGCAGGTGGTAATTATTTTTTAAAAGACAATACAGAAACCGTTTCTGTGCCTCTTAGTTTTGAAGAAGTTTTTGTAAAATCTGAAAATGTCAGTTACTGGATCAACATCAGTCCCCATCGCAATAAAAAGGAGTTGCTGGTACTTAATCCCAATTATAGCAAAATGAAAGTGTTTAATTCAGGATCACTCTTTATGATTAATAATCGCGAAAAGGATAATGCTAATGATTATTTTGAATCAGGCGTTGTGCGCTGCGATTTGGTTTTGCGGGATTATTTTAAAATTTTTCATCCAGATGACAAAACATTTCAGAAAGAACCTTTAATTTACATGAAAGAACTCAAATAAATGGAAACACAGAATTATAAAGTCGATTTCTTTGCAGGAATATTGTTAGTCATAGGATTATTTGTAGGAGCTTCAGTCGCGTACGCATTCGGTCAGGGTTTATCTGCTTTGTTGGCAGATGATATTCGGGAAACAGCATGGTATCAGGCCTTGGCTTATCTTATTACGTTTGTCACCCCAATTTTATTTTTTGACTTTTTTGTGGTAAGAAAAGATGGCGCAAAACTCGGTTTCGATTTTTCTACCAAACCACTTAGAGTCTATTTGTTGATATTCCCAATGATGTTTGGGATGATGCTCATTGCAGATTATACGACACAGCTTATCCCGACAACCGGAGATTTACTGGACCCACTTTATAAATTATATACAGAAGAATTTGCAAAATTGCTAAAGTCGCCTGTTGCGATGATCATAATAACCGTTATTCTCGCACCAATTCTTGAAGAGATATTGTTTCGCGGTATTATTATGAAAGGAGTGATAAATAACGGTACAAAACCACTTCTTGCTATTGCATTATCTGCTTTCATTTTTGGAGTCGTACATTTCAATCCCTGGCAATTTGCAGGCGCACTTTTATTAGGTTTGGTATTAGGTTTGGTGTACTACAAAACCAAATCATTGCTGATGTCTATCTTGTTGCATGCGTTTAACAATCTGATTTCTGCAATGCTGATGCTGTATTCAGATTCGGAAACATTCTCCCAATTATTTGGAATTAGCAATGAAATATTATTAATAATGGGCATCGTGATTTTCATCATTCCATTTTATTTTTTCGCCATTAAGAAAAATATCATTTATAAAGATTAATTTTATGGCAGCATTTCCGTCTTCCACTCCCAATCTTTTTTGTTTTTTTGTAAAAAACAACAAAGGATTTCCGTTCAAGCCGGGCTGCAGATTTTGTCCTACAAAGTCCTTTTATGATATTATTAAAAATTAATAAATAATCAATTATTATTATAAATTATCAATTATATTTATGGAAATTCTGGTAGCTACGCATAACCTTCATAAAAAAGAAGAGATTCAGCAGATTCTCGGAACAGAATATATTGTAACAAGTCTTTCAGACTATAATCTGAATGACGAAATCATAGAAGATGGCAGCACATTTCAGGAAAACGCACTTATAAAAGCAAAATACTGCTTTGAAAAAACAGGAAAAGCGAGTGTTGGTGATGACAGCGGATTGGTAGTAGAAGCTCTTGGCGGAAGACCAGGTATTTTTTCTGCGCGATATGCAGGTAATCATAATTTTAAAAAAAATATAGAAAAAGTATTGGACGAGATGAAAGATGAGGCTAATAGGAGAGCCTATTTCATTACTGTACTTTGTTACAAGGATGCAGATGGAGAGCATTTTTTCGAAGGTCGTGTATACGGTAATCTGACAAAAGAAGTTTTTGGAGCGGATGGTTTTGGTTATGATCCTATTTTTGTACCGGATGATTATAATCAGACTTTTGCTGAAATGAAAACTGTAGAAAAAAATAAGATAAGCCACAGAAGCGAAGCTTTAAAAAAATTCTTAGATTTTCTAAATACTAAAGGGGTGTAAAGTAAATTTTGTGATATTATCGTATATTTACCCTATAATTTCCAATACAAATTTTAGAATTGAGTACATATCTTACAATTTTAGGTTTTAATTCCGCTATTCCGACCATCAATTCATCGCCAACTTCTCAGTTTTTGGAAATGGAAGAGCGTCATTTTTTAATTGATTGTGGAGAGGGAACGCAAGTCCAGATGCGAAAGGCCAAGGTAAGATTCTCAAAAATAAATCATATTTTTATATCACACCTTCACGGCGATCATTGTTTTGGGTTGCCAGGTTTGGTGGCATCTTTCAGGCTATTGGGCAGAAAAACGCCATTGAATATCTATGGTCCTAAGGGCATCAAAAAAATGCTGGAAACCATTTTTGAAATCACAGAAACATACAAAGGATTTGAAGTAATTTACCACGAGCTGGAAGGTAAAGAATCGGTAAAAATCTATGAAGATAAAAGAGTAGAAGTCTATACTATTCCGCTTAGTCACAGGGTCTATTGTAATGGATATCTATTTAAGGAAAAACCTAAAGAGCGTCATCTTAATATGAAAGAAATTTCTAAATATAAAGAAATAGAAATCTGCGATTTTCAGAACCTGAGACTTGGGAAAGATTTTGTTTTAGAAGATGGATCTATTATAGAAAATCAATTATTGACAACAGATCCTAGAGATTCAATCTCTTATGCATTTTGTAGCGATACGAAATATAAGGAAGACATAATACCAATCATAGAAAAGGTAGATGTGCTGTACCATGAATCTACTTTTCTTCATAATTTGAAAGAAATGGCAGATTATACAGGGCATTCCACCGCTTTGGAAGCGGCTACAATAGCAAAAAAAGCACAAGTTGGTAAACTTATATTGGGACATTTTTCCAATCGTTACAGCGACTTGAGTGTTATGACTACAGAAGCCCGAGAGATTTTTCCCAATTCTTTTCTTCCAAAAGCGCTGGAAACTGTAAAAATTGGTTAAAGTACATCGATGCTTGCGATGTTGATAGCTGAGGTAATACAAAGCAATGCGCCGAAAAAACAGCACATCTGCAATGTTTTGCATCTTGCCTGAAAAATTTTCTTTATCGGTTTTTATGGCAAGAAAAGACAAAGTACAGCTTGAAACCAGACATAAAATCGCACACGCCGCAAGTTCATTCAGATAAGAATGATGTTAAAACTTTGCAAAATCCAAGGGAGTGATAATCAATAAGCAAAATCCCCAAAAGATTGGTAGTAGCATTAAAAATTCGAGGTGCTAATTTTTCATAATTCAAGAGTTGTCAATTTGCGCGCACTTTCTCTAAGAAACGCTAGTGATTTATAACGATTTTATAATTCATTAAAATATTCTTACATCTTAAAAATATCATTTTCGTAAAAATTAGCGGAAAAATTTTATATTTGTCAAAACTCTAAGGTATGCAATCAACTTATATAGAAACCCAGCAGATTTCTTTTCAGGACTTCAAAAATAGCGTCATCAATGATTATCGTTTAGGACGTATTTCCCGTGAAATGTCTTATCTTGGAAGACGTGAAGTGCTTACAGGAAAAGCCAAATTTGGGATTTTTGGTGATGGTAAAGAATTGCCACAGCTTGCAATGGCTAAGGTGTTCAGAAATGGTGATTTCCGCTCCGGTTATTACAGAGATCAGACTTTTGCGCTGGCAGTAGATGCTGTTTCTATAGAAAGTTTTTTTGCGCAACTCTATGCAGACACAAGTGTAGATAGAGATCCTGCGTCTGCAGGAAGACAAATGAACGGACATTATGCAACGAGAAGTTTAAATGCAGATGGAAGCTGGAAAAACCTGATGGAACAAAAAAATATTTCATCAGATATATCGCCAACTGCTGGGCAAATGCCTAGATTATTAGGATTAGCTCAAGCTTCTAAAGTTTATAAGTCAATAAAATTTGATGGTTCTGAGAAATTCTCAAAAGACGGAAATGAAGTGGCTTTTGGAACAATTGGAGATGCGTCTACTGCCGAGGGTCATTTCTGGGAAACTCTGAATGCCGCTTGTGCATTACAAGTGCCAATGATTGTTTCGATTTGGGATGATGGTTATGGGATCTCTGTTCCAACACAAAATCAAAGGGCAAAAGCAGATATTTCTGAAATGCTTTCTGGTTTTCAAAGAAAGGAAGGCGAAAACCAAGGTTGCGAAATTATAAAAGTAAAGGCCTGGGATTATCCTGCGCTGATGGAAGCTTATGCCAAAGCAGAACATTTTGCAAGACACGAAAGTGTGCCTGTGGTGATACACGTAACCGAAGTGACACAGCCTCAGGGACATTCTACCTCAGGATCACACGAACGTTATAAGTCTGAAGATAGGCTAAGCTGGGAATCTGAATTTGACGGATTAATAAAATTCCGTGAGTGGATACTTGATTATAATATTGATATTGATGGCAAGGAAGAATTCCTTGCAACTTCGGAAGAATTAGATCTTATTGATTCCGAGGCTAAACAATTAGTGAAAGCTGGTCAGAAAAAAGCTTGGGAAGCTTACCAAAAGACAATTTCGGATTTGGCTTTGGAAGTTTTGCCTTTGATAGAAGCACTTGCTAAGAATAATTCAGAAATTAACAATTTGATTGAAAATTTCCGCAAAATTATTTCGAAAAGTAAGAGAGATATCTTCCATTTGGTAAGAAAAACTTTGTTAATGGCCAGAGATTCTCATTCGCCTGAGAAAGCTGCGCTTGCATCTAAATATCAAGATATTAGAAGAATAGAAAAAGATAATTATTCCTCACATCTTTATTCCGAATCGGAATGGAAAGCGACCAATATTAAGGAAATTAAACCTGTATTTTCCGAAGCTTCCAAAGAGGTGGATGGTAGAGTAGTTGTAAGAAATAATTTTGATAAGATATTTGAGAAATATCCTCAGGCATTGGTGTTTGGTGAAGATGCAGGAAATATAGGTGATGTAAATCAAGGTTTGGAAGGACTCCAAGAAAAGTACGGTGATGTTAGAATTGCTGATACAGGAATTCGTGAAGCAACTATTCTTGGTCAAGGAATTGGAATGGCAATGAGAGGACTAAAACCAATTGCTGAAATCCAGTATTTAGACTATATTTTATACTGTCTCCAAGGAATGAGTGATGATCTTGCCACGGTTCAATACAGAACAAAAGGCGGACAAAAAGCGCCAGTAATTATCAGAACTAGAGGCCACAGACTAGAAGGTATCTGGCATTCTGGATCGCCTATGGCGGGCATACTGAATCTTTCGAAAGGCATAAACATTCTGGTTCCTAGAAATTTGACAAAAGCGGCCGGATTCTATAACACGATGCTTCAAAGTGATGAGCCGGCGGTGATTGTAGAATGTTTGAATGGTTATAGACTAAAGGAAAAACAACCCGATAATCTAGGAGAATTTACTGTTCCAGTTGGGAAAATCGAAATCACCAAAGAAGGTTCTGATGTAACTTTGGTAACTTATGGTTCTACGTGGAGAATTGTTTCCGAGGCAGCCAATGAGTTAGAAAAATTAGGAATTTCATCAGAGGTTATCGATATTCAATCGTTAATTCCTTTTGACTTGTCTGCCGAAATAGCTCAAAGTGTTAAAAAGACAAACAGATTGGTGGTAATAGATGAAGATGTGGAGGGCGGAACATCGGCTTTTATACTTCAGCAGGTTTTGGAGAAGCAAAAAGCGTTCAGATATCTGGATTCTGATCCGCTGACCATTTCCGCACAAAACCACAGACCGGCTTATGCAAGCGATGGTGATTATTTTAGCAAGCCATCAGCAGATGATATTGTAGAAAAAGTATACCAACTTTTTAATGAACTAAATCCTGAAAAATATCCACCTATTTACTAATCATAGTTTAAAATAAACCAAAAATACCTTTTGAAGATTCTATTTTCAAAAGGTTATTTTTTTGTAAATCATTTACAAAATTTTGTTCGTTGTCAAAACGGATTTCAAAACCCTCAAAAGTAGATTTGCGTTTGGAATAACCAGTCATAAAATCTTGATTATTTGCCCATTGCTGAAGATCATTTTTTCTCATCCAGCTCACAAATTCGTGATTTGAAGTAGTCCGTATACTTCTATTTCTTCTGATTAATGTATACTTCATTGAGGATTAGTTTGATGTAAAATTAATAATTATTATTTATAATTGATATATTAATTTTTTTTATTAATTCTTTAAACATTTATTTATAGTTTTTTCTAAATCATCCAATTTATTTTAATTAGATTATAAATAGACATTTTGATTTAAAGTATAATTTATTAATTGTCCTTTGAAAATACAAGAATTTCATAACTGTCAAGCGGTTCGATCAAAAACTTTGGAAAATAACTTTCAAAGTTTTTTCATAATTTTTCAAACTAATTCCAACCTTTTTTAAACAATTGCATCTTTCTTTATAAAAGCCAATGTATGGAACACGACATATACATAAGATGCAGAAATAAAGACCGAAATGCGCAGCGGGAGCTTTATGAGCAATACGCAGGTCGGTTTTTTGTGACTTGCAAACGCTACCTGAAAAATGATAAAGACGCCGAAGAAATTTTGGCCGATTCTTTCTACATCATTTTCACAAAACTGGAACAACTCAAAGATTTTCAGGTTTTTGATGCTTGGGCAAAGAAAATTGTGGTCAATCAATGTCTTCAGAAGCTTCGCAAGAAACAGCCATTTTCGATTTCTATTGAAGAAAATTTTGTGGATTTGCCAGATTCTGAACCAGAAAATATTTCGGAAGAGAGAGGGATTTTGTCACTTCTAAATTTCCTTCCCGAAGGTTGCAGAACTATTTTCAACTTGTTCGTAATGGAAGGTTATCCTCACAAAGAAATTGCTCAAATGCTTTCTATTTCTGAAGGAACGTCAAATCTCAAGTGAATTTTGCCCGCAAAAAATTACAGGAACTGCTAAAACTTCAAACAGTTAATTCTTAAAGTTTAAAAAAATGGAAAATCAAGATATCGATAAAATGTTCAACGATGCTGGAAAATCAGCAGAAGAAAATTCAACATTTCCTTCTTTTGAAAAAGTTTGGGAAAAAGTTGAAGAAAAGCTGGACAAAAAAGAGCAAAAGAAAAGAACCATCCCGATTTGGTTACCTTACGGAATTGCTGCCGGATTAGCGTTGACATTTAGTGCTTTATATTTTATGAATGATAATAAAGTTAAAATTGAACCTCAAATTACTTCAAAAGATTACGGAAAACCAATTAATCCAAATCCAATAGAAACTCCGAAAAAAGTTGAAGAAATCAATAAAAGCTTTGAAGAGAATCTGAGCAAAAATCCAATTAAACCTGCGGAAGGAAAAGATATAATTGCTTATCACGAAGTTGAACCTAAGAAAGATGAATTCGATGATTTATACAAGGAATTAAGAGAGAAATATAAAACGGATGATATTTCTGTCAAAAAAGACGAAAATGGAAAAATTATAGCTTCTGTGAATAATCAATCCGATTTTAATATTACAAACAAAAGATTTCATGGGGTTGAATTAGAAAGAAAAAGTAATGACGCTATTTATTCTCAGAAAAAATCAGAATTTACAAATGATGCAAAATACATAACTCGTGTTGATAAAGGAAAAACCACAATTGCAAAATCCGAATTACCTCCACCAGCAATTCCAAAACGTTTGGAAACAACAGGTGGACTTGTCACTAATGAAGTTTTTGAATCTACATATGCGCCACCACCGCCTTCTACTGGAAAATCTTCCACTGTTGCGAAAGTTTCTGCATTGTATGCTGCAGAAAAAGCTAGAGAAATTTCTGAGTCCACCAATGAAAAAATGCTGGCGTTAGGTGCTGGAAAATCATCATTAGAAGAGAAGGTCGCAGGTCTGAAAATGCCAGGTGGAGAAGCTGCAGGCGCTTCCAGTAAAATTATGCTGCGTGGAGCCGCTTCTGTTGATTCATCAAAAAAACCTTTGTATATTTTAGACGGAAAAGTGTCTTCTCTAGAATATATAAAGTCCATAAATCCAAAAATTATTGAATCTGTAAATGTTCTTAAAAAAGACGCAGCTACAAGTCTTTACGGAGCTCAAGCTACAAATGGAGTCGTTGTTATCAAAACAAAAAATCTGTCAAGGAAGGAATTAAGAAAATTAAACCGCGAGTATAAACTCGAAAATAAAAATAAAACTAAAGAAGAAAGTTTTCTTCCAGATGCAGGAAAACTAACCGCAGGCGAAGTCAATGATTTTTCCAAATGGGATTATTGGCAAGATATTGCGGTTCCAATTCTTGACCAATACAAAAAAACGTGGAAATTTTTCCCAGATAGAAGGGTTTCTGTACAATTGACCAATTTTGATAACAATCCAGTTATTTGTAAGAAATTAAAATTAATTGATGATAAAAAAGAAATCATTTGGGAAAGCGTAACTGATAATCGTGGAAATGCAGAGTTATGGATTTCTTCATTAATAGACCAGAAAACAAACTCGCAACAATATTCGATTATTGATGAAGAGGGAAATGTTTTGTCAAATAATGCAAAAGAATTCCGAAATGGACAAAATTTGATTAAAGTCAACGAAAACTGTATCAAGAAAAGAGCTTTAGACTTGCTTTTTGTTGTGGATGCAACTGGTTCTATGGGCGATGAAATCAATTATTTGAAATCTGAATTGTTGGATGTTTTGAAAAAGGTAGAATCCAACTTAACTCAAACCAACGTGAGATATGGATCTATTTTTTATAGAGATAAGGGCGACGAGTATGTAACTAGGAAATTTGATTTTTCTAATGATGCAGAAAATTTGATTAATTTCATTAAGAAACAAAATGCCAGCGGAGGTGGAGATAAACCGGAAGCAGTGGTTGAAGCCTTACAAACTTCGATTGATGAATTATCTTGGAACAAGGAGAATTCTACAAAAATAATGTTCTTGCTGTTGGATGCGCCACCACATTTATCTGAAGGAAATATTGAAAAACTAAATCAGAAAATTAAATTAGCTTCCAAAAAAGGAATTACAATTATCCCAATTGCAGCAAGTGATACTGATAAACAGACAGAATATCTTATGAGAACATTTGCTTTGTTGACCAACGGAACTTATACTTTTTTGACGAATGACAGCGGAATCGGGAATAATCACATTGAACCAACAGCAAGCGAATATGAAGTAGAAAAACTCAATGATTTGTTACTAAGATTAATTCTTCAAAGGTCAAGTACTCCAGATTGTAAAAAAGGTGTTACCAAAGAATATATTAACAAAAAATTGGAAGTTGAAAGTTTGGACAAAAAAGATTTTACTACCAAAATCTATCCTAATCCAACAAAAGGAATTTTCAAAATTGATTTAAAACGTGATGCTGAAGAGTTTATTTTGTATGATTATACTGGAAAGATTTTAATCAAGAAAAATAACTTGGTAAAAGGACTGCATGATTTTGATATTTCGAGTTATCCTCAAAGTATTTATTTGGTAAAGTTGAAGTATGGAACAGAATCAGAAACGTTTAAAATGATTAAAAATTAAATATTAAGCAACTCACAAAGTTGCTTTTTGTCATATTATGCTTTCAATAATTTTCCGTAAATTCGCTAAAATTTTTTAATTACAATGAACTACGATATTATTGTTATTGGAAGTGGACCTGGCGGTTATGTGACTGCAATCAGAGCTGCTCAATTAGGTTTCAAAACAGCCATTATTGAAAAAGAGAATCTTGGAGGTATTTGTCTTAACTGGGGTTGTATCCCGACAAAAGCCCTTCTAAAATCTGCTCACGTTTTCAATTATTTGAAGCACGCTGAGGATTATGGCCTTAATAAAGTGGAAAATCCAGGCTTCGATTTCACAAAAGTGATCCAGAGAAGTAGAGGTGTAGCTTCTAAAATGAGCGGCGGAATCTCTTTCTTGATGAAGAAAAACAAAATCGACGTTATTATGGGAACTGCAACAGTGAAAGCTGGTAAAAAAGTTTCTGTAGTAGATGCTGAAGGAAAAACAACTGAATATTCTGGAACTAATATTATCATCGCAACTGGCGCACGTTCTAGAGAATTGCCAAACTTGCCTCAAGATGGTAAAAAAGTAATTGGATATAGACAAGCATTGTCGCTTCCTGAGCAACCAAAATCTATGATTGTTGTAGGTTCCGGCGCCATCGGAATTGAGTTCGCAGATTTCTACAACGCTATGGGAACCAAAGTGACTGTAGTAGAATTTTTGCCAAACATTGTTCCTTTGGAGGATGAAGAAGTTTCAAAACACGTAGAGAAGTCTCTGAAAAAATCAGGAATCGAAATTATGACTAATTCTTCCGTAGAATCTGTAGATACTTCGGGAAATGGTGTGAAAGCAAAAGTGAAAACTGCAACCGGAGAAATCACTCTAGAAGCGGATGTTCTTCTTTCTGCTGTCGGAATTGCTGCAAATTTAGAAGGAATAGGACTGGAAGAAGTCGGTATAAAAACAGATAAAGGAAGAGTTCTTGTTAATGAATGGTACGAAACTTCTGTTCCTGGATATTATGCCATCGGCGATATAATACCAACTCAAGCTTTGGCGCACGTTGCTTCTGCTGAGGGAATTACTTGTGTAGAGAAAATCAAAGGAATGCACGTTGAGAAAATCGATTATGGCAATATTCCTGGCTGTACTTACTGTCATCCGGAGATAGCATCTGTTGGTCTGACTGAGAAGCAAGCGAAAGAAAAAGGTTACGAAATCAAAGTTGGGAAATTCCCTTTCTCAGCTTCTGGAAAAGCAACTGCAAATGGTGATGTAGATGGTTTTATCAAAGTTATTTTCGATGCAAAATATGGCGAATGGTTAGGTTGTCATATGGTGGGAGACGGCGTGACGGATATGATTGCAGAAGCCGTTGTAGCAAGAAAATTAGAAACTACAGGACACGAAGTGCTAAAAGCGATTCACCCACATCCAACAATCTCTGAAGCACTGATGGAAGCTGTTGCTGCAGCTTATGGAGAAGTGATTCATATTTAATGAGATTAACATAATATTCATATTTTAAAACCACAGAATTTTCTGTGGTTTTTTTAATTTTACTTAATGGAAAATTCAAAATTAGGTCTGGTGTTGTCTGGAGGAGGAACGCGTGGATTGGCTCACGCTGGTGTCTTAAAATTTCTAAATGAAAAAAACATCAAACCACATATCCTTTCCTGTTGCAGTGCTGGTTCTATAGTTGGATCTCTTTACGCTTTTGGTAAATCACCGGAAGAGATTCTGGACTTTTTCCAGTCAATCTACTTTTTTAACTGGAAACATTTTACTTTTAATCAACCAGGATTGGTTTCTTCCGCAATATTCTCCACTTATCTCAATCCTATTTTTGAGGATATGACAATTGGAGATCTGGACAAGGATATTAGAATTGTTGCTACAGAACTTATTACTGGGCAGCAAAAAGTATTCGAAAAAGATTATAAAGTTGTAGATGCAATTATCGCTTCTTCTTGTATTCCTGGTATATCCACACCTTATTTTATCGGAACAGAAATGTACAGTGACGGAGGCGTTTTAAATAATTTTCCTGCAGATGTTATTAATAATGAATGCGATAAAATGATTGGTGTATATGTTACGCCGCCTCAGGATGTGGAAGTTAGCGATCTGAAAAGTATCCGTTCGGTTACCACGCGTGCTTACGAGCTGTTATCACATAGGACCGAGATTTACAAATTTGCATTTTGTGATTGGTTTATTACGTCAAAAAAGCTTTCTAAATACGGTACTTTTGAAAGAAAACCCAACAGATTGGAAGCTATTTTTCAAATTGGATATGATGAGGCGAAAAGAACATTTCAAGAAAATCGACAGGAATTTGAGCTGATGTTTTCTGAAAAAGATTAAACCATTTTCTCTCCACATATTTTGCAATATCTTGCGCTGTCACCGTGATCATCATTTCCGCATCGGTCACATTTTAAATCACTTCTTCTTCTGCGGAACTCTGATGTTACAATTCCTGTTGGAACAGCTATTATACTATAACCACAGAGCATTACAATGATAGATAAAAGTTTTCCTAATGGTGTAGCGGGCGAAATATCGCCATAGCCAACTGTAGTTATGGTTACCACGGCCCAATAAACACTTTGGGGTATACTGCTGAATCCGTTTTTGCCATCTTCTACAACATACATCATAGCGCCGATGATAACTATGAAAATAATCATAAACAGTAAAAAGATGTAAATTTTTCTGGAGCTGTGTTTCAGAGCCGAAACGATAAATCGCCCATCGTGCATATAATCCGCCAGATTGAAAATCCTGAAAATCCTCAGAATTCTCAACATTCTGATAATCGCAACAAAATGCCATACAGGAAAAATCAAGCTGATATAAAATGGAATAATTGATAAAAAATCAATGATTCCTATCGGACTAAAAATATATTCTTCCTTGTCTTTGATACATATAATTCTGAGTAAATATTCTATGGTGAATATAATTGTGATAAAAAATTCGGCATAATAAAACTCCTTGTAATATTGCAGTTTTACAATAGGAATTGTTTCTACCATTATCAAAACAGTACTAAAAACGATCAGAATCAATAGGCTAATGTCAAATGTTCTTCCGGCTTTAGTGTCTGATAGATAAATGATTTCGTAAATTTTCTTTCTCCAACCATCTTCTGGTATAAGATCAAATTCAGGCTTGATTTTCATAACTCAAAAGTTAAATTAAAGTTATAAAAGTAATTAAAATAAGTCTTTGTTTAAAATGCTAGACAAAAGTCTTTTTTATTAAGACAAAAGTCGTATATTTGTAAGAGAAAATTACAAAATGAAAAAATATAAAACTTCTTCAGAAATTTCCTCCAATATTATTCAAGAGCCGTCTACTTCTTATGGTTATCAAAATTTTGATGATGCTGGTGTTTTTAACTTGATAGATATTGCCCAAAAAGGAATTTCTTTCAAATTCTTTGATGGTTTGTCAAAAAAATTTCCTTTTTCTATGCAAGATTGGGCAGATTTTCTTCACATTTCTGGAAAGACATTATCCCGTTATCAAAAAGAAGACAAGTCTTTTGATGTATTACAATCAGAAAAAATATTGCAAATAGAAATGCTTTATAAAAGAGGGGAAGATGTTTTTGGTTCTTCTGAGAATTTCTTGATATGGTTACAATCAGAGAATGTTGCTTTGGGCAAAACAAAACCTCAGGATTTATTGGGTAGTGTTTTTGGAATATCTCTTCTTATGGATGAGCTAACCCGTATAGAACACGGTGTTTTAGCGTAATATTGATGATTGTTTACAGGCTTTCCAAAGAAATCTACGCTAACGACCTTTCTGGAAAAGGTGCGGAAATAGCTGGCGCAAGATGGAATAGCAAAGGAAGACCTGCTCTTTATACAGGTCAGTCGATTGCTTTGTGTGTGACGGAAATTGCGGTTCATATTCCTTTGGGGATTTTGCCGAAGGATTATCGATTGGTCCAGATAGAGCTTCCTGATATTGATTTCCTTGAACCAAAAAGATTACCGAAAGATTGGAATACTTTTCCTCACCCAGATAGTACTCAGAAAATTGGAGATAAATTTTTACGAGAAAACAAATTCTTAGTAATGAAAGTTCCTTCTGCTGCTGTTCAAGGGGAATTCAATTATATAATCAATCCGAGCCATATTAATTTTCCAAAAGTGAAAATTAAGAAAATAGAAAAATTTACTTTTGATGACAGATTGTTCATCAGATAATATCTCAAATATGAAAATTAAAGAATTTATAAAGGAATTTGAACAAATAATTCCGGCAAGACAAGCGGAGGATTTTGATAATGTAGGATTGCTTTGTGGAAATCCTGAAAGAGAAATTTCCGGTGTTTTGATTGCTCACGATGCTTTAGAATCTGTTGTTGATGAAGCTATTGAAAAGAATTTTAATTTGATTCTTTGCTTTCATCCGATTATTTTTTCTGGATTAAAATCGATTACGGGAAAAAATTATGTTGAAAGAGCTGTTCTGAAAGCTTTAGAAAATAAAATTGGCATTTATGCAATTCACACAGCTTTTGATAATGATTATTTTGGAGTTAATTATAAAATCTGCGAAGTTCTTGGTTTGAAGAATCAAAATATTCTAATGCCGAAACAAAATCAATTGAAAAAACTGGAAGTCTATGTTCCTGTTGATTCCGCTGATCAGTTGAAAAATGCGTTGTTTGAAGCCGGAGCTGGAAATATCGGTTTCTATGATGAATGCAGTTTTTCAATCAATGGAAATGGAACTTTTCGACCGTTGGAAGGTTCAAATCCTGTAAAAGGAACTCACAGTGAAAGAGAAAATGCGAATGAAGTTTTGCTTTCTGTGGTTTTTGAAGATTACAAAAAGCATCAGATTCTCTTTGCAATGAAGCAGAATCATCCTTACGAAGAGGTGGCTTATCAATTAATTTCTCTAGAAAACGAAAATCAATATACAGGTTTGGGAAGATTCGGAGATTTGGAAACAGAAATGGATGAAATTGATTTTTTGAAATTCTTGAAAGAAAAATTTCACCTTAACGTTATCAGATACAATAATTTAATTCAGAAAAAAATCAAAAGAGTAGGTGTCTTAGGTGGTAGAGGAGCTAGTGGAATTAAAGCTGCTTTATCTACCAAATGTGACGCTTATATAACAGGTGATGTCAAGTATCACGATTTCTTTTCGGCGGAAGGCAAAATACTGATTTGTGATATCGGGCATTTTGAATCGGAACAATTTGTGGTTCAACAATTATTTGAAATTTTGTCCGAAAAATTTACTACATTTGCAATCGCTAAAACGACACAAAAAACAAATCCTGTTAATTATTTTTTATAGATATGGCTAAAGTAAACGAAATTTCTGTTGAAGAAAAACTAAGAGCACTTTATGATCTTCAGATCATTGACTCACGTTTGGACGAGATCCGTAATACAAGAGGTGAATTGCCGATTGAGGTTGAAGATCTGGAAATAGAAATTGAAGGTCTTGAAAAAAGAGCCCAAAAATTTGAAAACGAAATTGCTGAGCAAAATGCTGAAATCAACAGTAAAAAAGACTTGATGAAGCAAGCTCAAACTCTTATTGATAAATATAAAACACAGCAAGATAACGTTAGAAATAACAAGGAGTTCGAAGCATTAGCAAAAGAAGTGGAATATCAGGAGCTAGAAATTCAGTTGGCTGAAAAAAGAATCAAAGAATTCGGCAGTAAAATCGACCACAAAAAAGAAACTTTGTCTGATTTGAACTCTAAAATCGAGGAGCTAAAAAACCACTTGAATCATAAGAAAAATGAATTGGATAATTTGATTTCTGAAACTCAGAAAGAAGAAGATTATCTGTTGGAAAAATCTAAAGAATTTGCTGAAAAAATCGACGATAGATTGTTGGCTTCTTACCAAAGAATCCGTCAAGGTTCATCTACAGGTCTTGCAGTTGTAGGGTTGGAAAGAGGAGCGCCAAAAGGTTCTTTCTTCACAATTCCACCACAGAAACAAATGGAAATTGCTCAGAGAAAGAAAATCATTATCGATGAGCACTCTGGAAAAATCTTGGTAGATGACGAGTTGGTAAACGAAGAAACTGCTAAAATGGAAGATATCATCAAGTTCTAATTAGAATTGATTTTAATAAATAACAGAAGAGACCTGAAATTCAGGTCTCTTTTCGTTTGAGAGAAAATTAATATAAAATTACCGGATATTAACAGAACCGGAGCTGCTTTCGTTTTTGGTCACTTTATTCAGGTCGCCTCTTTTCAAAACGTTGATATCTCCGCTGGAAGACGCACTTGCAGTAACACTTTGGCGAACACCAATGGTAATATCAGCCGAAGAAGAAGTTGTAAGAACCGCGCTGTCTGCCGTTAAGTTTTCAGCTTTGATATCTCCGCTTGAAGATGCTTGAGCGCTTACACTTTCTACTTTTCCTGTAATTTTTATTCCACCTGATGAGGAAGTTTGCATATTCAGATTTCTGGCATTGACTTCACCATAAAAATCGCCACTGCTAGAAGTTTGGATGTTAATATTGTTTCCGTTGATATTTCCTTTGATGTTCCCAGAGCTAGAAACTTTCACATCAAGGTCGGAAAATTTGAAATCGTCTTTCAAAGTAATACTTCCGCTGGAATTGGCTACCAATCCGTCAAAATCCTTAGCATAGACTTTAATTTTGATTCTGTCTGTTGAGATGTTGAGTTTACCTTCAGATTGGATTTTTACCTGAACTTTTCTTTCTTCCTGCTTTACAACTACATATTGCATTAGGTCAGAAGGTGCGTAAACAACAATTTTTTCTTCACTTGATTTATAAACTTCCGCACTCAGAGAAGTCGAAATTTGCAATTCGTCAAAGTCAACCGAATAAGATTTTTCAATCACTTCACCTTTTCCAGAATCTGACAAAATATGAGAAAACATCACGTCATTGGAACCGCTTTTCTGAATGCAAGAAAAATTGCTAACAGAAGCCAAAAGAATTAGGGATAAAAGTTTTATTTTCATAAGTATATTTTTTTATAGTTTGATTTTATATAAAGTAAGACAATTGAAAAGTCTATTTCGTTACATCGGAAAATTATTTTTTCTCAATCTAAATAATTTTCTAAATTTACATTATAAAATAAGTATCAAGTTATGAAGAATATATTATTCGCATTTGTTTTGATTGGTTTGTCTGTTTCTGCATTTGCGCAGTCTGGTCCGCCGGCTGGTGATGCGAAAGTAGGAGAGTTTTACGGTCAAGATGTTTCTGCTAAAGCAGTCAAAAAAGCTATTTCTACGGATGAACTTAATAAAGAATTAAAATCAACACCGAAAATCGCTAAAACTTCTGTAAAAGGAAAAGTGACTGGAGTTTGTCCTAAAAAAGGATGTTGGGTAAGTTTGGCAACAGATTCCGGAGAAACATTTTTCGTTAAGATGAAAGATTACGCATTCTTCGTTCCTACAGCTTTGGAAGGTAAAACAGTTGTTTTGGAAGGTAGCGCAGAAAGCAAAACTACTTCTGTAAAAGAATTACAACATTACGCAGAAGATGCTAAAAAACCGCAAGCAGAAATCGATGCGATTACAGAACCAAAAACTGAAACAAGATTTTTGGCAAGCGCCATCAAAGTTGTAGAATAAGTTGGTTTCAATATAATTTATAAGCTCTGGATATTTCTGGAGCTTTTTTATTTGGGCGTAACCCTTTGTTTTTCCAAAACATTGGTAAGAAAAATCAAAATTAGCCATAGAAAAACAAGCGGGTCGGGCTATCCACTCATATCTTTTGTTTTTTTATAAACATTTGTCTTTCTGATACAACCCGAATCCCAGAAAAAAACAAAAGGATAACCGTTACTATCCCTTACGCGCTGGCGCAAGATTCACACTTTGTTAGAGGTAACTTTTCTCAATTTGAATCAATTAATTTCTTTGCTGAGTTTTACGTCTTTGCGAACCTTATAATATTTTCAATAATTTCAAAAAAAAATATTTGCGAACTTTGCATTTATAAAAGAAATAGAGATATAGATTTTGAAAATAATTATCCTATTCTCATTTGCATAATTCTTTTGAAACCCCGTCAATTCTGCTTATATTTACACTCTAAATTTTCAAAAAATGGCAGACTGGAAAACCGTCAAAGAATACGAAGATATTACCTATAAAAAATCAAATGGCGTTGCAAGAATTGCTATCAACAGACCAGAAGTCAGAAATGCTTTTCGTCCAAAAACAACCTCAGAACTTTACGATGCTTTTTATGACGCTTACGAAGATTCTTCAATTGGCGTTGTATTATTAACTGGCGAAGGGCCAAGTCCAAAAGACGGTGGTCACGCTTTTTGCAGCGGTGGCGACCAAAAAGCGCGAGGTCATCAGGGTTATGTAGGAGAAGACGGAAGACATCGTCTTAATATTCTGGAAGTTCAACGTTTAATTCGTTTTATGCCAAAAGCTGTGATTGCTGTGGTAAACGGCTGGGCAGTTGGCGGTGGACATTCGCTTCACGTGGTTTGTGATTTGACCTTAGCGAGTGAAGAACACGCTATTTTCAAACAGACTGATGCCGATGTAACAAGTTTTGATGGAGGTTATGGTTCAGCCTATTTAGCAAAAATGGTTGGTCAGAAAAAAGCCAGAGAAATTTTCTTTTTAGGGAGAAATTATTCAGCGAAAGAGGCGGAAGAAATGGGAATGGTAAACGCGGTAATTCCTCACGCTGAATTGGAAGATACGGCTTACGAATGGGCTCAAGAGATTCTTGCAAAATCTCCAACTTCTATCAGAATGCTAAAATTCGCTATGAATTTGACAGACGATGGAATGGTTGGACAGCAGATTTTTGCTGGAGAAGCAACACGTTTAGCTTATATGACAGAAGAAGCCAAAGAGGGTAGAAATGCCTTTCTGGAAAAACGAAAACCGAATTTCGGAGACGATCAGTGGATTTCGTAAAATAATTGATAAATGATGAATGATAAACGATATCAATCATCATTTATCAACTATCATTTATCGTTTATAATTATATGAAACATTGGATACAAGCCGCAAGGCTTAGAACATTACCACTTTCTTTGAGTGGAATTATTATGGGAGCTTTCATTGCAAAATGGAGACTTTCTGAAAATGGAGGCACTTGGGATTGGAGAATTTTTGCTTTGGCGCTTTTAGTAACTTTATTATATCAAATTCTTTCCAATTTTGCCAACGATTATGGCGATGGCGTAAAAGGAACCGACAAAAATAGAATAGGGGAAGCAGAACAAAGAGCTGTGGCCTCCGGGAAAATAACTGCAACTCAAATGAGAAATGCTGTGATTTTGTTATCAATTTTATCTTTTGCTGCAACAGTTGCATTGTTGTATGTTGCTTTTTATCCATCGAATATCAGAGAATTCTGGATTTTTATAGGCTTAGGAGTGGCTTGTATTTTGGCTGCGATTGGTTATACGGTGGGTAAAAAACCTTATGGGTATTTGGGATTAGGAGATGTTTTTGTATTCATCTTCTTCGGATTGGTTTCGGTTTGTGGGAGTTATTTTCTGTTCACAAAAACCTTCGATTACGATATTTTGATTCCAGCTTCAGCTATTGGAATGTTGAGTATGGCAGTTCTAAATCTCAATAATATGAGAGATATTGTGAATGACGAATTATCCGGAAAGAAAACTTTTGCATTGAGATTGGGATACAAAAAAGCGATGATTTATGAAATCATATTGTTACAACTTCCGATTTTGCTAATGCTTACTTTTCTGATGATTAACTTCGCCAACAGCAATCAAGGTGTTGTTTATTATCCATTTATCGTGATGATTCTGATGTTCCCTTTTATGAAGTTGAGAAGAACCATTATGAAAATCCAGGAGCCTAAATTACTAGACCCATTCCTAAAACAAGTTGGAATCTTAACTTTTATGATGGCTGTTTTGACCGCTGTCGGACTTAATTTTGTTAATTAACAAATCAAATAAAAATGAAAATAAAATTCTTAGGACAAAACTGTTTTTTGTTCACATATAACGGCGTAACAATCCTTTCTGACCCTTTTTATAACTATCAGAAAGCAAAATCTGGTTTTGATATCAAAGCTCAGAAAATCGATTATGTTTTGATTACACACGCTCACGGCGACCATATTGCAGACGTGAAAGAAGTTCTAGAAAATCATCCTGATGCAACCGTAATCGGTCAACCAGAGATTTGTGGATATTTTGGACATTCTAATAATATTGATATCAATTTCGGAGGTTCTGCGAAATTGGAAGGTTTGAAAATTTCGATGGTTCCTGCATTACATACAAGTTCTTTCCCGGACGGTTCTTATGGAGGGTTGGCTTCTGGATATATTTTTAGATTTGCTGACGGAAGAAATCTTTATTTGGCTGGAGATACAGGCGTAACTGCAGAAATGAGCTTGTTTCCGCAGGTTTTCGGAAAATTAGATTTATCAATTCTTCCGGTTGGAAAACATTACACAATGTGTCCTAGAAAAGCAGCATTTGCAGCATCAGAATTATTGAAAACACCAAAAGTGATTGGTTGTCATTTCGATACTTTTCCACCGATTGAAATTAATCACGAAGAGGCTAAAAAGCATTTCTCTGATAAAAACATCGAGTTTTCTTTACCGAAATTAGGAGAGGAGTTCGAATTCTAACAAAAAAATTAAGAGATTAAGTCAATTCAAAATCTTGAATATGGCTTAATCTCTTAACCTATAGAAATAAAAAATGGCAAGCTACCTAAATCACACCGCTACAACCGATTACCTTTGCTGCGTTCCCACCCTGGAGGATTCTCAGGAGCTGGTTGTTTAGGACTTGCCGATGCAAAGATAGAAAAATATTGCAATTTCAAAAACAGAATTAATGAAAAATCCTTTAACTATCGATATAATTGAGGTTAATAAATTGATTATTAAGGACAAAATTTTTCATTTTTTTTATTAATTAAGTATCAAAATTTAGATTTATGACAAAAAACCCGATAGCCTTTGGCTTTGGTTTGTACGCAATCACTATGTTTTTATTCTTCGTAGTGTATTATTTTTTCGCAGGACCAGATTATTTTAACATATCAATTAATGTTAATGCGTTTGGATTAACTTTCATTTATAGTTTAATGGGGTTTCTTTCTGTTTATTATCTGAGAAAGAATATTGGAGAAATCACTTATCCTCAGGCCTTTAAACAGATTTTTATAACATTATTTGTTGGAGGGTTTCTATCTTTTATGTCGATTTTTTTGTTTCTTAATTATGTTGATACAGATGCCAGAGATATGCTGAATCATCAACATATTGAATCAGAATTGACAAAGTTGGATGAGTCTTACAATAAGCAAATCAAAGAGATAAACCCAAAAGACACGGAAAAAATTAAAAGCTTGAATGATGAGTACAAAAAAATGAGCATCGGTATCAATGGCGCCAAAAAGCAAAATATTAATTATTTTTCATTCAGTTTTTTGTCTGCTATTTTTGGAGGCGTTTTACTATTTTATTTACTTTTGTCTATCGTGATTGCAGGATTTTTGAAAAACAAGAAACGCTACGAATAAGATATTGAATAATAATCAATTAAAAGGTTTTATTTAAACAAGTAATTTACTTTAAAATTAAAAATTCTAATATCTGAAATCAAAACATCTAACATCTTTTTATAAAAAATGAATCTTTCTATAATCGTTCCATTGCTTAATGAACAAGACTCTTTGGAAGAACTCTTTACCAGAATCGACCAAGTTTGTCGAGATAACAAATTATCTTACGAAGTTTGGTTCATAGATGACGGAAGCACGGATTTGTCTTGGTCTATCATAGAAAATATGAAAATCCAAAATCCGCAGATTCACGGGATTAAATTCTCTAAAAACTATGGAAAATCTCAGGCGCTTCACGCTGCTTTCGAAAAAGTAAATGGCGACGTAATTATCACAATGGACGCTGATTTACAGGATTTTCCAGAAGAAATCCCTGAGCTTTACGAAATGGTAACTGCTGGCAATTACGACATTGTCTCCGGTTGGAAAAAGAAACGTTTCGATAATGTGATGACCAAAAATATTCCGTCAAAACTCTTCAATGCGGCAGCTAGAAAGGTTTCGGGAGTTTCGCTACACGATTTCAATTGTGGATTGAAAGCTTATAGAAAACAAGTTGTAAAATCCATTGATGTTTATGGCGATATGCATCGTTACATTCCGGTTTTGGCTGCTAATGCAGGTTTCAAAAATATTACGGAAAAACCGGTTCAGCATCAGGCAAGACCTTATGGAACTTCGAAATTCGGGACCGAACGTTTTGTTCGTGGTTTTTTGGATTTAGTGACACTTTGGTTTGTAAGCAGATTTGGTGGAAGACCAATGCATTTCTTTGGCGCAGCTGGAACTTTGATGTTTATCATCGGATTTTTATCTGCAATTTGGTTAGGTGTTTCAAAACTGATTGACGTTTACGTATTCAAAATCTATGGAAATCTGAATGCTGATAATCCTTGGTTTTTCATTGCATTGACGATGATGATTTTGGGAAGTTTACTTTTTGTAGCAGGATTTTTAGGCGAATTGATTATCAGAACCAACCGTGAGCACAAGAATTATCACATCGAAGAAATGATTTAATTATGAGTCATCATTTGCTATTGATTATCCATCTTTTAGGCGCTACGGTTTGGGTTGGCGGACATTTGATTTTAGCGGTAACAATTTTGCCAGAAGTTTTGAAAAAAAAGGATGTGGAAATCCTTCTCGATTTCGAACGAAAGTATGAGAAAATAGGAATTCCTGCTTTGCTTTTGATGGTCATTTCTGGCGTTTGGATGTCTTACAAATTCGGGATTGGATTTTCAAATTGGTTTCATTTTTCGAATCCCATCGAAACGGTTATTTCTTTAAAACTGATTTTACTTTTAATAACTGTATTGTTTGCAATCAGCGCTAATTTTTTTGTGATTCCAAAACTGACTGCTAAAACTTTACCATTAATGGCTTTTCATATTTTATCTGTGACAACAATCGGTGTTTTGATGTTACTATTAGGAAGTTTCGTAAGATACGGCGGACTTTCTTTTTGATTAAAGTCATCTTCTGATTTTCTGAAAATAATTGTAAATTGCTTCGACTAAAAATTACTCAATTGAAACAAATTCTTAATTCCGTTACATATCTCTTTATCTTTTCGATAATTGCTATTTCCTGCGGAAAAGTATCTCCAAAAGGCGAAATCCAATCCAAAGACATTGAGCTTTCTGAGTTTTCAAAACTCGATTTGAAAGGAAAATTCCGGGTGTTTTATGTTCAAAGTCCACATAACTTTGTAAATGTAGAAACTTACCCTAATTTTTTTGATAATCTTAATATTGAGGTTAAAGACAAAAATCTGTCAATTTCGGAGAAAAGCGAAACTGATAAAGTAGATTTCTATAATATTACGATTTATGGCAAAAACCCTTTTGATGTGATTAAAATAGCTGATTCTGTAGAACTTAACATTTCAAGCCAAATGAAAGTTGAAAATTTCGCGCTTCATTTAAAAGATAATGCTAAATTTATAGGTTCAGTGATTTCAGAAAAGTCGGAGATTGAAATGACGAACAAAAGCCGAGCTAATCTGTTGGGAAAAACGACTTTAGCCAAGCTTAATATTAAAGATACAGCGAGTATTATTTCGCCGTATTGGTACATCAAAGATTTGGAAATCGAATCTCAGAACGGAAATTATGCAGAACTGAACGTAGATGAAGAAATCAAAGGAAAAATCGGTAATACTTCGAAATTGATTTATTATGGAAATCCTTCGAAAAAACTGAAAGTAACTGAAAAAGCAACTTTGGAAAACAAGAAAATTAATTAAAACAAAAAACTATAAATAATGACAGAATTATCAACATTAGATAAAGCAAAACTTTGGCTTCTTGATGCTTTCGACCTTGAAACCAAGACAGCTGTTCAAGCCCTCATTGATTCAAATTCGCCAGATTTGGAAGATTCTTTTTACAGAGAATTAGAATTCGGAACAGGAGGAATGCGTGGTGTGATGGGTGTTGGAACCAATCGTTTAAATAAGTACACATTAGGGCAGGCTACTCAAGGACTTGCTAATTATCTTCATCAGCAATTTTCTGGGGAAGAAATCAAAGTAGCAATTGCTTATGACGTTCGTAATAACTCAAAAGAATTCGGAAAAATCGTTGCTGATGTTTTGACAGCTAACGGAATCAAGGTTCTGTTGTTCAAGGAACATCGCCCAACGCCTGAATTGTCTTTCACAGTAAGAGATAAAAAATGTAATGCAGGAATCGTTTTGACGGCTTCTCACAATCCACCGGAATATAACGGTTACAAAGTGTATTGGAATGACGGTGCGCAAATCGTTCCGCCGGATGATGAAAATATCATCAGAGAAGTTTATGCAACCAAGTTTGAAGATATCAAATTTAATGGAAATGATGACCTAATCGAATGGGTTGGCGAAGACCAAGATGATGTTTACATCGATGCTTGTATGGAAAATTCTCTTTATCAAAATGTTGGAAGAGATAATCTGAACATCGTTTTCACATCAATCCACGGAACAACCTATACAACGGTTCCAAAAGCATTGAAGAAAGCTGGATTTACCAAATTAGATTTGGTTTCGGAACAAATGATTCCAAGCGGAAATTTCCCAACGGTGGCTTCCCCGAATCCAGAAGAACCTGCTGCACTTTCTATGGCAATGGATTTGGCGAGAATTACCAATGCTGATATCGTTATCGGAACAGACCCAGACGGCGACAGATTAGGAATTGCAGTTAGAAACCTTGAAGGAGAAATGCAACTTCTGAACGGAAATCAAACCAATACAATCTTAACTTATTATATCCTTGACCAATGGAAAAAAGCTGGTAAAATTACTGGAAAAGAGTTCATTGGTTCTACAATTGTGACTTCTGATGTTTTCTTTGATGTTGCGGAGAAATTTGGAGTGGATTGCAAAGTTGGATTGACTGGTTTCAAATGGATTGGAAAAATGATTCGTGATTTTGAAGGTCAGGAAAAATTCATTTGTGGAGGCGAAGAAAGTTTCGGTTTTATGACTGGAGATTTCGTTCGTGACAAAGATTCTTGTGGTTCAATTTTGACGGCTTGTGAAATCGCTGCTTGGTGCAAAGCCAATGGCACAACGGTTTACGAATATATGATTGACATCTACAAAGAAGTTGGGTTCTATTACGAAGGCTTAATTAATGTCGTAAGAAAGGGTAGAACTGGAGCTGAAGAAATCACGCAGATGATGAGTGATTTCAGAAGTAATCCACCGAAAGAGATTGCTGGTTCTCCTGTAGAAGAAGTGAAGGATTTCAAAGAGCAGACTTGTTTCGTAGTTTCTAAGAACGAGAAAAAAGTAATGGATGATATTCCAAAGTCTAACGTGTTGATTTTCTATACTCAAGATGGGACTAAAGTTTGTGTTCGTCCTTCCGGAACCGAACCAAAGATTAAATTCTATGTTTCTGTAAAAGACAGCATTACTTCAAAAGAAGATTTTGTTGCAAAACTTCCTAAGCTTGAAGAGAAGATTGCTAAGGTAAAACAGGATTTGAATCTGTAGTTGAAAATTTTTATCAGATAAAAATATAATCTAAAATATTTTTAATCTAAAGTTCTCAATTACTGAAGTAATTTAGTTTTGAGAACTTTTTTTGTTGTATGTCTTGAATTAATCTGTTACATTTAAGAAATTTGCAAATCATAAAAAGTAGAAATCCGGATTAAGTTTCGGAAAAACATCAAAAAATAAATAAGTGAAAGTATCTAAACTCGCATCTAACCTGATTGGTTCGGAAATTATCAAAATCGGAAATGAAGTTAACGATTTGAAAGCCAAAGGTGCACAAATCTCGAATCTTACAATCGGCGATCTTAATTCTAATATCTATCCAATTCCATCGGAATTGAAACAGGAAATTGAGAAAGCTTATAAAAATAATCTGACCAATTATCCGCCTGCAAACGGTTTACAGTCTCTAAGAACTTCCGTAAGCAATGACTTGAAAAAGCGTTGGAATCTGGATTATTCGGCTAATGATATTTTGATTACAGCTGGTTCAAGACCTTTGATTTACGCAGTTTTCAAAACGATTGTTGACGAAGGTGATAAAGTGATTTACCCAATTCCTTCTTGGAATAACAACCATTATGCTTATTTAACGACTGCTAACGCGGTTGAAGTTCAGACTCAGGAAAGTAATAATTTCTTACCAACAGCAGATGACCTTCGTCCTTATGTTGACGGAGCAGTTCTGCTATGCCTCTGTTCTCCACTGAATCCAACCGGAACAATGTTTACAAAAGAGCAATTATCCGAGATTTGTGAATTGGTTTTGGAAGAAAATAAAAAAAGAGGTGCAGACGAGAAACCGCTTTATTTGATGTACGACCAAATCTACGCAATGCTGACTTTTGGTGAAGACCATTACAATCCGGTAAGTCTTTACCCGGAAATGAAAGATTACACGATTTATGTTGACGGAACTTCCAAATGTTTTGCTGCTACAGGTGTTAGAGTAGGTTGGGGATTCGGACCGAGTTTGGTGATTGATAAAATGAAAGCTCTTTTGACGCACGTTGGAGCTTGGGCGCCAAAACCGGAACAGGAAGCTGTTGCTGAGTTTTTAGCTGATGATTCTGCAGTTGATACTTTCTTAGAGGATTATAAACAAAAACTGAATACAAGTCTGAAAGAACTTCACGCAGGAATCCAAGATTTGAAATCGAAAGGTTTTGCTGTGGAAAGTATCTCACCAATGGGTGCACTTTATCTGACCATCAAATTAGATTATCTTGGAAAAACTGCTCCGGATGGAAGTAAAATTGAAAATTCTACAGATTTGGTTTTCTATCTGATTAATAATGCAGGAATGGCTTTGGTTCCGTTTTCTGCCTTTGGAAATGATAAATCAGTGCCTTGGTTTAGAGCTTCTGTGGGCGGTTGTTCTTTGGAGGATATTAAAGACTGTCTTCCGAAGTTGGAACAAGCACTAAATAATTTAAAATAAATGGAAAAAATTCGTTTTGTTTTTGGAAAAAATTCTATCTTTGTGTAAAGAAATACAAAGATGGCATATTATAAACAAAACGAAAATTCTAAAAAATCAAAAGTGGGAGAGCCAGTTGCTACTTATGGTGTTGGTTCTTCCGTCTTTAATCGATATTCTATACAAGACGATTACAAACTATTGAAAAAAGCAAGAGAAGGTCTGAAAACAGATGTGTTCTATTTGCTTGCAGATGCTATCAATATGCCAGAGAAAACCCTGGCATCGGTAATCAATCTTTCTCCAAGAACCATTAGCAATTATAGAGATCAGGAAAAGGGTTTGGATCCAATTTATAGCGAGCATCTTTTAAAATTAATCAATCTTTATAATTTTGGTAAGGATATTTTTGGAAACCTTGATGAATTTACACTTTGGATGAACCGTCCTTTTTGGAATTCTGAGGACAAGCCAATCGATTTTATTTCTACTTCTGGCGGTGTAGATTTAGTGTATGAAGAAATAGAAAAATTGGCTCAGGGTTATCCTGTATAACAATGTTGGTTTATAGGATTGTACATAAAAAATACGCAGACTCACTTTTTGCAAGTGGATTGGAAGGGAGATGGAACTCAGATGGCAAGAAAGTTATTTATACTGCAGAAAGTATTTCTTTAGCTTATTTGGAAACATTGGCGCATCGCAAGGGACTGGGATTCAATAAGGATTTCAGGATTATGATTATTAAAATTCCTAATAATGCTGGTTCTCAAATTGTTGACACTTCAGCATTATCTAAAACTTGGAGAGATTTTAGGAACTATTCCGATTGTCAAAAGATTGGAAATGTTTGGTTTGATTCCAATGAAAAACTTTGTTTGAAAGTTCCTTCTGCAGTGGTTCCGGAAAATTGGAATGTGGTTATCAATACATTTCATAAAGATTTTAAAAGAGTAAAGCTCATTGATATTCTCGATTTTGAACCTGATGATCGATTGGAACAAATTATAAAACAAAACAAATAATGAAATCTATAGTTTTGTAAATCCCTTAAAAAACTAGAAAATCTATGAACAAAGTTATCGCAGTTATTCCTGCTCGTTATAATTCTACAAGATTTCCAGGTAAAATGATGGAGATGCTGGGAAACAGAACTATTATCACAACCACTAATCAGAATGTTTTGGAAACTGGTTTGTTTGATGAAGTATTCGTTGCTACAGATTCTGAATTGATTTTTGATGAAATTTCCAAAAACGGCGGAAAAGCTGTAATGACAGGCGAACACGAAACTGGGAGCGATAGAATTGCAGAAGCTGTTCAAAACATCGATTGTGATATCGTGATTAATGTTCAAGGCGATGAACCTTTTCTCAAAAAAGATCCTTTGAAACAACTGATTGACGTTTTTTATAAAGATGATAAAAAGGAAATTTCTTTAGCTTCATTGAAAATTCAATTGAAAGAATCTGATGAAATCCGGAATCCAAATAATGTCAAAGTCATTACTGATAATAATGGATTTGCATTGTATTTCAGTCGTTCAGTAATTCCTTTTCAGCGCGAATTATCTTATGACGTCAAGTATTATAAACATATTGGCGTTTATGCTTTCCGAAAAGAAGCTTTAATTAAATTCTCTTCTTTGGAAATGACACCTTTGGAGATTTCGGAAAAATTAGAGCAATTGCGATATTTGGAAAATGGGATGAAAATTAAAATGGTAGAAACTGATTTTGTTGGGATTGGGATTGATACACCTGAAGATTTGGAGAAAGCCAAAAAACTGATTTAATTTAGTCGTTAATAATGTCAAAATTAACGTTCTTTAAGACAAGAAGCCAATTGAAAATTTTATCTTAGCAACCTTAAAAATTCTGAATGAAAAAATTAATTCTCATATTTTCCATCATATTTTCCATCGTTATTTCTGCTCAATCTGCAAAAGATATCATTGATAAAAATATAGAAAATTCTGGAGGCCTTACCAATTGGAAACTTCTGAATACAGTTCAGATACAAGGGCGAGTAACTTTGGGAGTTAATGATTCTTACTTAATGAAAATCTATCAGCAACGTCCAAATCTTACCAAAACGGCAATTGTAATGGGTGGAAAAGAAACACCTGTTGAAGGTTTTGACGGAAAGAATGGTTATGCGATGAATTATGCTCAGAATAAACTTCAGCAATACACAGATTATATCCCTGAGAATTTTGATAACGACTTTATCGATTGGGAAAACAAAGGTTTTGAAGCAGAATTATTAGGTAAAGAAAAAATTGGAGAACAATTTTATTTCAAAGTAGAACTGACGAAAAATGTGAATAAAACCATCTATTTTTTTGATGTCAAAAACTATATGTTGTATCGCGAAATCAAGAAAGATGAAACTCTGACTTATTCCGATTACAGAAAAGTTGGACAATTGTTAATGCCTTACAGAATCGAGTCGTCTTCGCCTAAGAAGGACAGTGATTATGTTATGTTGATTAATAAAATCGAAATCAACAAAGAACTTCCGAAGAATACTTTTAAGTTCTAATTTCCTCAAAATGGAAATAGAAGAAATCCGCGAATATTGTCTGTCCAAAAAGGCTGTAACAGAAGCTTTTCCGTTTGACCAAGAAACTTTGGTTTTTAAAGTTGGTGGCAAAATTTTCGTATTTCTTCCCATTGAAAAAAATCCTGCAACATTTTCCGCAAAAGCCGACCCAGAATGGAGCGAAGATCTTCGTGAAAAATACCATCAAATCAACGGCGCTTTTCATCTTAATAAAACCCATTGGAATTCAGTTCTTTGTCAAGGTCTCAAAAAAGAATTGATTCTAAAATTAATTGACCATTCTTACGATTTAGTTTTTAAATCTTTGACCAAGAAACTGAAAGAAGAAATTCTGAACAGCTAAATGTTCTAAGTTTATCTTGATTAAGATTCAATTCACAAATACATTCTAAATTATACATCCCAAGCTTGTTTATGGTTATTAATCATAACAAATTTTTATTTTCTCATTTTGAGATAATGAAATAATTTGTATATTAGGCATTCAAAAATTTCTATTAGAAAAGAGTAAATTTTATGATAAAAAAATTAATATTACTTTCTGTATTGGGCTGTATGTCGCAATTTAGTTTTGCTCAGAAAAAAACACCACTTTATTTAGACGATACCAAACCTGTAGAACAACGTATCGAAGATGCTTTGTCAAGGATGACTTTGGAGGAAAAAATCAATTTGATTCATGCACAATCCAAATTCAGTTCTCACGGCGTTCCAAGATTGGGGATTCCAGAACTTTGGACAGCTGACGGACCTCACGGTGTACGTTCTGAAGTGCTTTGGGACGAGTGGGATCAAGCAGGGTGGACTAATGATTCCATTATTGCTTATCCAGCATTGACCGCATTATCTGCAACTTGGAACAGAAATATGTCTTCTATCTACGGAAAATCTCTTGGCGAAGAAGCCAGATACAGAGGTAAAGATGTAATTCTTGGCCCTGGAGTTAATATCTACAGAACACCACTCAATGGTCGTAACTTCGAGTATATGGGAGAAGACCCATTTTTGACTTCGCAGATGGTGGTGCCTTATATCAAAGGTGTGCAAGCTAATGGTGTTGCAACGAGTGTGAAACATTTCGTTTTGAATAATCAAGAAACTTTCAGACATACAAGCAATGTGATTGTAGATGATAGAACTTTGTACGAAATTTATTTGCCTCCATTCAAAGCTGCTGTTCAAGAAGGTGATTCTTGGACGATTATGGGTGCTTATGATTTGTACAAAGGTCAACACGCCAGCCATAATCAATATTTGTTGAATGATATTTTGAAAGGTGAATGGGGTTACAAAGGAGTTGTAGTTTCCGATTGGGGTGCCGTTTTAGATACAGATCAAGCGATTCATAATGGTTTGGATTTGGAATTTGGAACTTGGACAAACGGATTGTCAAAAGGAACAAGTAACGCTTATGAGAATTATTATTTAGCAAAACCTTATTTGGATTTGATTAAATCCGGAAAAGTTGGAACTAAAGAATTGGATGATAAAGTAAGAAGAGTTCTTGGCTTGGCTTACAAAACATCTATGAATAAGAATAAACCCTTTGGTTCTATCGCTTCAGAAGATCATATTGCTGCGGCAAGACAAATCGCTTCAGAAGGTATTGTTCTTCTTCAAAATCAAAAAGCAACATTGCCAATCAATTTAGCGAAGACTAAGAAAATTGCAGTGATAGGAGAGAACGCTATCAAAATGATGACCGTTGGTGGTGGAAGTTCTTCTCTGAAAGTAAAATATGAAACTTTACCTCTTGACGGAATCAAAGAACGTTTCGGAAAACAAACCGAAGTGGTTTATGCCAGAGGTTATGTTGGAGATGTTGGAGGAGATTACAACGGTGTAAAATCTGGACAAGATCTTAAAGAAACTCGTTCTTCTGCAGAATTAATTGCTGAAGCTGTAAAATTGGCTAAAGAGTCGGATTTTGTAGTGTTTGTAGGTGGACTTAATAAAAGTGATCATCAGGATGCAGAAGGTATGGACAGAGAAAGCTACGGATTGCCATACAATCAGGATGCTGTAATTTCAGCTTTAGCAAAAGCAAATAAAAATATGGCTGTTGTTTTGGTTTCTGGTAATGCCGTTGCAATGCCTTGGATCAAAGAAGTTCCTTCGGTTTTACAATCTTGGTATTTAGGTTCAGAATCTGGACACGCGATTGCAGCAGTTTTGGCTGGTGATGCTAATCCTTCTGGTAAGTTACCTTTCACTTTCCCTGTTAAATTAGAAGATAATTCAGCGCACGCTTTGGGAGAATATCCTGGAAACAAAGAGGAACTAGCTGCAGGAAAAGGAAAAGATTTGAAAGATCCTATCAATATTACTTATAACGAAGGGATTTTCGTGGGTTACCGTTGGCATGATACGAAAAACATCAAACCATTATTCAGTTTCGGGCACGGTTTGAGTTACACAACTTTCGAATATGGAAAAGTAAAAGCAGACAAGTTTGAATTGACTTCGAATGACAAAATCACTTTTACCGTTAATGTTAAAAATAATGGTAAAGTTGATGGAGCAGAGGTTGTACAATTATACATCAGCGATTTGAAATCATCATTGCCAAGACCTTTGAAAGAGTTGAAAGGATTCGATAAAGTGTATTTGAAAGCTGGAGAATCCAAAGATGTTTCGATCACAGTTGATAAATCTGCATTGAGCTTCTTTGATCCCGCAAAACACGATTGGGTTGCAGAACCGGGAGATTTCGAAGCTTTGGTAGGGAGTTCGTCTTCTGATATCAGAACCAAAATCAAGTTTACTTTGAAATAAGTTTAATTGAAAATATATAATTAGAAGGATAGCAATTGCTATCCTTTTTTATTTATTAAAACTGAAATTCCTCTGTCAGCCTTTTATCTTCATCCAATTTCTCAATCAGATTTTCCAAACCTTCAAACTTAATTTCATCATGAAGAAAGTCTCGAAATTTGATGGTAATTTCTTTATCATAAATATCTTGGTCAAAATCCAAAATATAAACTTCGGTATGTAAAGATTTATTTTTGTCATCGATTGTAGGATTGGTTCCGATACTCAACATTCCTTTATAAAATTGATTGTCGACATAAACTTCAACTATATAAGCACCACTTTTAGGTAGTAATTTATTGATAGGAATTTCAATATTGGCTGTTGGATAACCAATTGTTCTACCTAGTTTTTTTCCGTGGATAACTTTTCCTGTTAAAGGATAATTGTAACCCAACATTTCATTTGCATCAGTAATTTTGCCTTCTGACAATGCGATTCTGATTTTTGTAGAACTCACATTAAGATCATTTTTTTGTACAGCCTCCAATTGATTGACTTTAAAGCCTAATTCATCAGAGAGGGATTTTAATAATTCAAAATTTCCGCTTTTGTTTTTCCCGAATGTGTGATCGTGTCCTATTATAATGTGCTTAACGTTGAGTTTATTAACCAAAACTTGTTCGCAGAATTCAACTCCGGTCAAATTTCTAAATTCTTCGTCAAATGTTTTTAGAAAAATATTTTTGATTCCGCTTTTTTCCAGTAATTCTAACTTCTCCTCAAGCGTGTTGAGCATTTTGACATCATCATTTGGATTTAAAAACTTTCTTGGATGCGGCCAAAAACTTAAGATAGCAGATTCAAGATGTTCTTTATCTGCGATTTTATTTAAAGTATTAATGATAGATAAATGTCCCAAATGAACACCATCAAACATACCTAATGATAATGCTAAAGGTGTTGTAGATTGGTAATCTGTAAGATCTCTGATGATTTTCAAATTCTGAATTTTATGGCAAAACGTAATCAAATCTGCCTGTGTAAAAATACACCTAAATAGGGTGCTAAAAATTGTCATACAAATATGATAAAAATCTTTTTTTCTGACAACGCTCATTTATAAACTTTTATTATCTTTGCGCACAAGTAAAAATTTAGTAATGGCAAACCAAATTAAAGGAAAAATTTCACAAATTATTGGACCGGTTATCGACGTGGTTTTTAATGAAGTTGAAGAATTACCAAAAATATATGACGCTTTAGAGATCATCAAGCACAACGGCGAGAAAGTTGTATTAGAGGTAGAGCAGCACATTGGAGAAGATATGGTACGATGTATCGCAATGGATGCTACGGATGGTCTTCAGAGAGGTCAGGAAGTTACCGGTACAGGTAAGCAAATCACTATGCCAGTAGGGGAAGAAGTTAATGGACGTCTTTTCAACGTGGTAGGTGATGCTATCGACGGGATCCAGGCTTTGTCAAAAGAAGGAGGTTTGCCAATCCACAGAGAAGCACCAAAATTTGATCAATTGTCAACTTCTGCTGAAGTTCTTTTCACCGGAATCAAAGTAATTGACCTTGTTGAGCCTTATGCAAAAGGAGGTAAAATTGGATTGTTCGGTGGAGCAGGTGTAGGAAAAACAGTATTGATCCAGGAATTGATTAACAACATTGCAAAAGGACACGGTGGTCTTTCTGTATTCGCAGGAGTAGGAGAAAGAACAAGAGAAGGAAATGACCTTTTGAGAGAGATGTTGGAATCCGGGATTATCAAATATGGTGATGAGTTTATGCACTCTATGGAAAATGGAGGCTGGGATCTTTCCAAAGTAGATCTTGAAGCGATGAAAGATTCTAAAGCAGCTTTCGTTTTCGGACAGATGAATGAGCCACCAGGTGCAAGAGCGAGAGTAGCATTGTCTGGTCTTACTTTAGCTGAGTACTACAGAGACGGTGGAGAATCCGGACAAGGTAGAGACGTATTGTTCTTCGTAGATAATATCTTCCGTTTTACACAAGCTGGTTCTGAGGTATCTGCACTTTTGGGTCGTATGCCATCAGCGGTAGGTTACCAGCCAACATTGGCATCAGAAATGGGTGCGATGCAGGAAAGAATTACTTCAACTAAAAACGGATCTATTACATCTGTACAGGCGGTTTATGTACCTGCGGATGACTTAACTGACCCGGCTCCTGCAACAACGTTTGCTCACTTGGATGCAACTACAGTACTAGATAGAAAAATTGCTTCATTAGGTATCTATCCAGCGGTAGATCCATTGGCTTCTACGTCAAGAATCTTGGCTCCGGAAATCATTGGTGAAGAACATTATAACTGTGCTCAAAGAGTAAAAGAAATTCTACAGAGATACAAAGCATTGCAGGATATTATCGCAATCCTTGGTATGGAAGAACTTTCTGAAGAAGACAAATTGGTAGTTTACAGAGCTAGAAAAGTACAGAGATTCTTGTCTCAGCCTTTCCACGTTGCTGAGCAATTTACAGGGATCCCAGGATCTTTGGTAGATATCAAAGATACCATCAAAGGATTTAATATGATCATTGATGGAGAATTGGATCAGTATCCGGAAGCTGCTTTCAACTTGAAAGGAACTATCGAAGAAGCGATTGCTGCAGGACAAAAAATGCTTGCTGAAAACGCTTAAGAAATTTTAAATGTTAAATTTTAGATTTTAGATTGAATTGCAATAATTTATAATTTAAAATCTACAATCTATAATTTCATAATAATGAATATAAAAATTTTAACTCCGGAATATGTAGTTTTTGATGGCGAGGTAGAGTCAGTTCTATTGCCTGGAAAAAGCGGGCAGTTCCAGATTTTTAAGAACCACGCGGCGATAGTTTCTGCCTTGGCAAACGGTAAAGTGAAGATCTACACAGACAAAGTCGGTGCAGCTTACGAAAAATATCTGACCAAAGAAACAGAAGCCAAGTCTGCTTTCTCCTACGAGATCAAAAGTGGCGTTCTTGAATTTAACAACGATAAAGGTATTATTCTTTGCGAATAAAAAATCCTTAAATCACATAATAAAAAAAGAATCATTAATTATTTAATGATTCTTTTTTTATTTTAAAAGCTGAGCATAAAATCTACCAGCTTGTCAAACCGTTTTCAAGAGCTTTGTTATAATTCTCTCAGTCAAAAGAATAGAGATCTGGCGCTTTATGAGGTCCACCACGTTTTTGCTCATCCAATTTCCTTAGGATTCCAAGATTTTTGCTTTTTCGGTAGAAATTTCCTCTGTTTAAGGCAGATCACTTTGGCGTTCAGCATTCCTTTGTGATTCCTGTATTCTGTTATCTTGTGATTTTGATTTTCGGTGGTTATTGTACCAAATATTTGAGCCACGTAAAAAATGATGCCGACGCTAAGTCCGGACATTAACATTTTACTTTATAAATATGAAAACCTGCTACTGAGCAGGTTTGTTTTTTTATATTTTAGCAAATCAAAAGCAACCGATATTCGCCATCGTTTTCTACCGGAGCACGATGGACGCATGGCGGCACTTTCTGTTCCGGATGATCTACGGACAAACGCCAGAGATTTCCTAATCCGAGATTGATAGGATGTGCATCGGCTTTCGGCTGGTAATGTAAATCAAAATAATACGCTTTCAAAAAAGCTTCAAAATCTTCTTCTTGGCCATCGTACAGTTCTTTTAGTTTTTCACGGACTTCAGGAACCAGAATTTTTTGAATCGCCTGATCATTGGGTAAAATGTCACTTGCAGTACCAAAATAAGTGCAGAGAAATGTGCTGGTAGCGATAGGTGAACGATCTACATGATAAGAATAGACGTCGGTTGAGATGAAATCTAACTCATCATCACGTTCGTAATTTTTAAGCAAATTAAGTGATGGCGACGCACCAAAATCAGTTAATAATCGCAAATCATTTATGATAATTTCTCTTGCAAGCTCACCATTGTCTGTGAGTGTCAGATTTTCTAAATCTTCAACAGAAACTTCTGTGATATTGTTTTTCAGTTCAAGTTTGGAAACAATTTCACCAAAATCTCCAACCAAATTTCTTTGCCAGCAGATAGCATTGTTGTCACCTTGGAATTCCATATCTATTAGTTCCTTAAAAGAGGAAACTGTCTTGATTTGATGATGGTCAGAAATTGTCTCAGACATATTAATACGATATAAAGTAGACGGATAATTATAAACTTAGAATAATCCCATTTTCCTTCAACTGCTGCATCGGTTTGGAAAACCAGAACAGTTCAAAGTCTTCAAAATCCTTTTCATAAAGATCCTTAAGCTGCTGAAGTGTCAGTTTTTTAGAATTTTCTATGCTGTATGAGCTGATAATCTCAAGAAGCCACTGTGCTTTTACCTGATCTAGTTCAATTTTCACAATATTGGTTTTTAAATGGAATGTGAGCTGCGTCATTTTCCAGGAATTGCCCTTTTTTGTTTTGGTAGTTTGATTGGTAAAAGCTATTTTTTTAGTAAAAATCACTTTTGAATTGGCTTTGAAACTGAATTCTTCTTCATCCACAAGACAATCATGAATATAGTCGGGATGAATGGTTGTTCTCGGGATTTTGAAATCAAACCATTCCTGCAACGGCAAATCGAAGTTGATCCCGTGCATATAGTTGAAAAGCGATTTCTTGAGACCAAACCCAAATTTCCCGTGGTCAATGCCTGTTTTGTCAATAAAATCAACATCATTATTCGCAAATTGAATGTCCTGCAAAACAGGCGTCACGCCAAACTCATGAGGATTTTGCCCCACTGGAGAATGCGCCGTCATTGCAAACTGGTGCCAGAAGCTGCTTTGCAAAACGCCCATCTCAAACAGTTGCCTAACCATTTCCAAGGAATCCACCGTTTCCTGAACAGTCTGGGTCGGGTAGCCGTACATCAGATAAGCGTGAACCATAATTCCGGCCTCGGTAAAATGTCTTGTAACTCTGGCTACTTGTTCTACAGAAACACCTTTGTCAATGAGTTTCAGAAGACGGTCGCTGGCAACTTCCAGTCCACCAGAAACGGCGATGCAGCCTGAAAGTTTCAGCAGGAAACATAGATCCCGAGTAAAGCTTTTTTCGAAACGGATAGGCGTCCACCAGGTTACTACCAGATTTCTCCTTAGGATCTCAAGAGCGACTTCCCGCATCAGAGCTGGCGGTGCGGCTTCGTCCACAAAGTGAAAGCCGGTTTCTCCGGTCTGCTGAATCAATTCTTCCATTCTGTCCACCAAAATTTTGGCAGAAATCGGTTCATAGATTTTAATATAATCCAGCGAAATATCACAGAAAGTACATTTGCCCCAATAGCAACCGTGTGCCATTGTGAGCTTGTTCCAGCGCCCATCACTCCATAGGCTGTGCATTGGGTTCGCCACTTCTATCACCGAAATATACTGATCAAGTTTTAAGTCGGAATAATCTGGTGTCCCGATTTCCGATTGTTTATAATCGTGCCTTTTAGAATTGTTTTTATAAGTTACGTTGCCATTTTCCAGCAGGAAAGTTCTTTTAAATTCTGCGTCATCATTAGCTTGTTTTTGGAGGCTACGGGTTATAACTAATTCCAAAGGTAATTCGCCATCATCCAGAGTAATAAAGTCAAAGAATTCAAAAACCCGGGCATCTTTTAAATCCCGAAGTTCCGTGTTTGGGAAGCCTCCGCCCATCGCTGTTTCTACGTGTGGATAATGTTTTTTTATAAACTTTGCGCACCGGAAAGCAGAGTATAAATTACCTGGAAAAGGCACCGAAAAGCAAACTAGTTTTGGCTGGACACTATCTAATTTTTCTTTTAGAATTTTTAAGGTGATATGATCGGTAAATGTTTCCTCGGCATTGATTTTAGAATACAGTTCATCAAAGGAATTGGCACTTTTTCCCAGCCGCTCTGCATACCTGCTGAATCCAAAGTCCGCATCAATATTTTCCACGATATAATCCGAAAGGTCTTCCAGATAAAGCGTTGCAAGATGCTTAGCCTTGTCCTGCATTCCCATATTCCCGAAAGCAAAGTCCAGATCATCCAACTGATTGAATCGTGACGCTTCCGGAAGGAAGTTCATAGAACAGATCTGCCTGGCCAATGTTGGGTTTTGATTCTGAAGAAACATTAGCACCTGATCCACTGTATAGATATAATCTTCTCTCAGCGCCCATATTCTCTCAGAGTTTTCGGAAAAATGCTGATGGTCTATGTTTGCATTAAAGACCTTTCGCAGTCCATCGGAACAAAATAATTCCAGAATCACCTCAATTCCGAGATCCATCTGGAAGCTAGAAAAATGTTTGGTATTCAGAAAACCTTTGATATAAGCTGTCGCAGGATATGGTGTGTTGAGCTGGGTAAATGGCGGCGTTATGAGCAGGAGATCTTTCAAAAATGATATTTTATGCAAAGTTACGTTTTTACTACTTTTCCGCTCAAGCAATTACTTTTTTTGAAAAAAAAATAATAATTATCAACTTTAGAATGATTTTTGATTAGTGAGATTTTCTTGTAATCGAAAGAAATGTGTTTTCTAAATATTATTCTGTTTGATTATAACTCAAAAATATAGTTTATCGAAAAATTGTAAGTATTTTTGACCGTTTAAAATCTTAAAATTATAAAAACAGTACAGTCTAAAAATCTATGGTTTTAATTGTCGATGATAACCAGAACAATATCTATTCCTTAAAGAAATTATTAGAGTCTAATAATTTTCAGGTTGATACTGCAGATTCCGGTGAGAAAGCTTTGGTAAAAGCGCTTAAAAATACCTATTCGCTAATTATTCTTGACGTCCAGATGCCAGATATGGATGGCTTCGAAGTGGCGGAAACTCTTTCCGGCTACAGCAAAACAAAGGATATTCCTATTGTTTTTTTATCCGCTGTAAGTACCGAAAAAAGATTCATTACCAAAGGTTATAAATCGGGTGGTATAGATTATGTCACCAAACCGATTGATCCAGATATCCTCCTGCTGAAAGTAAAAACTTTTTATAACCTTCAGGAAAATAACCTTGCACTCAAAAAAAACCAGCAAAACTTGGAACTGGAAGTGAAAGGGAGACGTGAATCTCAGGCTACGATGAAATCTCAGATCGATCATTTTCATCTAATGCTTCAGGCATTGCCTCAAATTGCTTTTACGCTAAATGAAAATGCAGAAGTTGATTTCGTCAATTGTAAGTGGTATCAGTATTCCGAATCCAAACAGCAGTTCCCGGAAACACATCCTGAAGATAAGGATATCAGAACAGAATTCGAAGAATGTAGAAAAAGAGGTAAATCTCTCGAACTTGAAATCAGAATAAAAAATATCGAAACAAATCTTTACAGATATCACCTGCTTAGGATGTCACCTGTTTTTGAAGGAGACTATATCAAAAACTGGGTCGGAACTTTTACGGATATTGATGATCAGAAAAGGATAGAGCAGGAAAAAGATGAATTTCTAAGTATTGCCAGCCACGAGCTGAAAACGCCACTTACGAGTATTAAGGCATATACACAGCTGCTGGAAAGGAAACTAAAACAAAATGAGGAAAACTCCGAATTGGTTTATGTGAAAAAAACGCTGGATCAGATTGAAAAGCTTAATAGTCTTATCACCGATCTGCTGGATGTCTCGAAAATTGACAACGGTAAATTGATAATTAATAAAAAGCCGGAAAATTTAGAATTGGTTATTCAAAATGCCATAGAAACCATTCTCAATACTAGCGCAACAGCGGTGAAAATTGAAAGACACGGTATGGAGCCGGACTTTCTCATTCCTTTTGATAAAATCAGGATAGAGCAGGTTCTTATTAATTTTCTAAGTAATGCCATCAAATATTCTCCACACAATAATCAGATTATTGTAACCAGCTTCTGGGATGAAAAGGAGGTTCGGATAAGTGTAACGGATTTTGGAATAGGAATTCCAGCCTTTAAGCAGGAATATGTTTTCCATAAGTTTTACCGTGTGGAAGAATCTTCTTTACAGTTTCAAGGTATGGGAATCGGTCTTTATATTTGTTCGGAAATCATCAAGCAACATCACGGAACCATAGGCGTATCCAGTGAGATAGGAGAAGGTTCCACATTTTATTTTACATTGCCAATAAACTAATTTTTTATGCCAAAGAAAATTATAAGAAATCTACAGGTAGGCGTCGGTTTTTCACTCTTAATACTTATTGCCAGTTCAGTAGCTTCCTATCTCAGTATTCAGAATCAGATGGAAAACCGCGAAACACTCACGGCAAGCCGAAAATCAATAACAGCTGTTAAGGATATTTTGGTAGCACTTCTAGATGTCGAAACTGGAAGCAGAGGTTATCAGTTAACAGGTAGAGAAAGCTTCTTGGAACCATTCAATAAAGGTTTAAAAGAGCTTCCTAATGCTATGAATAGAGTAAAATCTCTAAATACTGATAACGGCAATCAGCGCGAAGTTCTGGATAATTTAGAAAAAAATATAAAATATAACATTGATAATTTTAAAATTTTTGTAGAAAACAGAAAAAAAGGCATTGTCATGACTGAACAACAGTTCCTGATGAGTAAATCATATATGGACCGTTCCAGAATGTTAGTCAATGACTTTGTAAGGAATGAAGAAAAAAAGCTTGAAATCAAAAACAAAGATCTCACAAAATCTTCTAACACCACTGTTTTATTCATCATACTTTCGGCAATTGCAGCTATCATTGTGACTGTGTTCTTTTACACGAAAATGAGAGCTGACCTCATCAGAAGAGATAAGCTGGAAAAAGAACTGAAAGCTAAAGATTTTGAGATCACCAGACGTGTGAACGCCATCAAACAAATTGCGAATAAAGTAGCCAGTGGAGATTACAGTCAGAAAGCGACAGACAATTCTCAGGATGATTTAGGTGATCTGGTAGAGTCGCTTAATCATATGACAGATTCTCTTAAAAAATCTTTTGACAAAATCAATAATAGTGAATGGCGACAGACCGGACTTGTTTTGCTCAATGAATCATTGGTAGGTAACAAGTCTGTACAGGATGTGAGCAATGAGTCACTGAAACATTTTATAGAGTATGCAAACTGTATCAATGGGGCGATATATTTAAATGATGATGGAAGACTGAAACTGAAAGCAGCGTACGGACTGGAAGACAGAATGAAAAAAATATTTGACTCCGGAGAAGGAATGGTGGGACAGGTTTTTGTGGAGAAAAAGATTAAAGTTTTTAATAATATTAATGATTCTGATTTTGCAGTTTCTTTTGCAAGCAGCAAGGTTCAGGTAAACAGCATTTTGTTACTTCCTATCGTTGCCGGCCACCAAAATTTTGGCGTTATTGAACTGAGTTCTACAGAGAAATTCAGTGATCAAAAATTAGAATATTTTGCGGAAGGTAGTAGAAATATTGCTGTCGCCATAGGCGCTGCAAAAGGTAGAGAGCAAGAACAACGATTATTAGAAGAAACTCAGACTCAGTCCGAAGAATTGATGGTTCAGCATTCCGAACTCGAAAATCTGAATACGGAGTTGGAAGCGCAGACTCAAAAATTGCAGGCTTCTGAAGAGGAATTGAAAGTACAGCAGGAAGAGCTTATGCAGACTAATGCCGAGCTGGAAGAGCGATCCAAGTTACTGGAAGAAAAAAATATTCTGATAGCAGAAAGAAATGCCGAGATACAGCGTAAGGTAGAAGAACTGGCGCTCAGCACCAAATATAAATCGGAATTTCTGGCGAATATGTCACACGAACTCCGAACCCCACTCAACTCTATTTTGCTACTTTCTAGGCTAATGGCAGAAAATCCTGATGAAAACCTGAATGAAGATCAGGTGGAGTCTGCAAAAGTAATCCAAAGTTCTGGAACAAGTCTCCTTACTTTGATAGATGAAATTCTGGATTTGGCGAAAATAGAGTCAGGTAAAATGACACTGGAGCATCAGACCATTATGCTGAATGATGTGGTAAAAGATTTGAAAAATCTGTTCGATCCAATTCTTAAGCAAAAATCTTTACAGTTTAATATCATTATCGATGAAGATGTAAACAAGAGTATTGAGACAGACCGTTTGCGCCTAGATCAGGTTTTGAGAAATCTGCTTTCTAACGCAGCTAAATTCACATCAAAAGGTAGCATTACCCTTCATATAAAAAAGGATCCAAAACAAAAGGATTTTGTCATATTTTCGGTGAAAGATACCGGAATTGGTATCCCTGCAGATAAGCAAAATGTAATATTCGAAGCGTTTCAACAGGCAGATGGATCTACGAGACGAAAATTTGGAGGAACAGGTCTCGGACTTTCTATTAGCAGGGAAATTGCAAGATTACTTGGCGGTGAACTTACATTAACAAGTAAAGAAAATGAAGGAAGTGATTTTAGCCTGATAATTCCTGTGATCAAAAAAGATGATATAGAGATTACAGAAACAGATCAGAATAAAGTAGAAACTATCAAAGACGATGCAGAAATTATACAGAATATTCTTTCTGATAATATCATATCTTCAAAATCACTAAAAATCCCCGATGATGTGGAAGATGACAGAGAAGCAATCAAAGAAGGCGATAAGGTAATACTCATTGTAGAAGATGATACCAATTTTGCAAAAGCCTTGCTAAAATATTCGAGGCTTCAGGATTATAAAGGTGTTGTAGTAGTAAGAGGGGATCTTGCGTTGTCTGCTGCCATGCAATATCATCCTTCTGCGATCCTTCTTGATATACAGCTACCTGTAAAAGATGGTTGGCAGGTAATGGATGAGCTGAAATCTACTACAGCTACCAGACATATTCCTGTTCATATGATGTCTTCGTTAAGAGCTAAACAAGAGAGTTTAATGAAAGGCGCTGTTGATTTTATCAATAAGCCTCTTGCACTGGAAGAAATGAACAAGATATTCAGAAAGATAGAAGAAACCATTAGAAAATCTTCTCAAAAAGTTCTGATTGTGGAGGAAAATGCAAGACATGCATCTGCATTGTCTTACTTCCTCAGCAGTTACGATATCGGACTTTCTGTAGAGAATAATGTCGAAGACAGTGTGAAAGCGTTGTACTCAGATAAAGTAGATTGTGTCATTCTAGATATCGGAGCGTTCCGTGGAAAAGAGTATGAGATTGTAGAATCTATTAAAAGCAATGAAGGTCTTGAAAATCTTCCGATAATCATTTTCACTGAACATAGTTTATCAACTTCGGAAGAGTTAAAAATAAAGCAATATGCAGATTCTATTGTTGTAAAAACAGCACATTCTTATCAGAGAATTTTGGATGAAGTGGGACTATTTCTACACTTGGTTGCAGAAAAAAATAATACCGAAGAAACCAGAACTAAAACTTTAGGATCACTAACAGAGGTGTTAAGTGGCAAAAAAGTTCTTATAACAGATGATGATGCACGTAATATCTTTTCTCTCACTAAAGCTCTGGAAAAATATAAGGTAGAAGTCATCTTGGCAATGGATGGGAAACAGGCATTGGAGCAGATTAATAAAAACCCTGATATTGATGTGGTTCTTATGGATATGATGATGCCGGAAATGGATGGTTATGAGACCATCAGAGAAATAAGAAAAATGCCAGAATATAAAAGACTGCCAATCATTGCCGTTACTGCAAAATCAATGATAGGAGATAGGGATAAATGTATTACTGCAGGCGCTTCGGATTATATTTCAAAACCTGTGGATATAGATCAGTTGCTGTCATTATTAAGAGTATGGCTATACGAAAGTTAATATGAAGAAAAAAATACTGATCGTAGATGACGATCCTAGAAATATATTTGCTCTAAAGCTAACATTACAATCAAAAGGTTATGATGTTAGAAGTTCCCTGTCCGGAAACGAAGCCATTACAATGTTAAAGAATGAACCAGATATAAAAGTCATATTAATGGATATGATGATGCCGGATATGGATGGCTATCAGACGATGAAAATTATCCGTGGAACAACATCAATTAATAATAACATAATTATTGCCGTGACAGCGCAAGCCATGCCAGAAGACCGTGAAAAATGTTTGGAAGCAGGAGCAGATGATTATGTTACAAAACCAATTAATGTTGATACTCTTTTAAATACCATTGAAAAATTATCATAATGATAGAACCCGGAATTGTAAAAGATGAAGAGTTAGAATATCTGATAAAAGATGTTTATGATTTGTATGGCTATGACTTTTCGCTATACAGCCGGGCATCTTTCAAAAGGCGCGTTAATAGAATTTGCCTGATAGATAAGTTTACGAGCTTTGCAGAACTGAGATATACACTTATTAACGAACCAAATTATCTGAAGCGCTTTATAGAAGAAGTAACAGTCAATGTCACAGAGATGTTCAGAGATCCATATTTCTTTAAAGAACTAAGAGAAAATATACTTCCACAGCTTGGAACCTATCCACTTATAAGAATATGGGTTGCTGGATGTTCTACTGGGGAAGAAGCGTATTCTGTTGCAATACTTCTGAAAGAGGCAGGGTTATATCATAAATCGTTAATTTATGCGACAGACATTAATCCTTCAGTTTTAGAAACGGCGAGAGCAGGTGTATTTCCCATTAGTCAGATGAAGACGTATTCTGAAAATTATATTTTATCAGGGGGTAAAAAAGACTTTTCAGATTATTATACTGCAAATTATGATAGTGCAAGATTTGACAGTAGTCTGAAAGAAAAAATGATTCTTTCTACCCATAATCTAGTGTCTGATAGCTCATTTAACAGCTTTCAGCTGATTGTCTGTAGGAATGTCCTGATCTATTTTGATAAGCCTTTGCAGGAACGGGTATTCAAATTGTTTGATGACAGTTTGGAAAATCTGGGATATCTTGCACTAGGGTCGAAAGAAACATTACGGTTTTCTAACTTAGGAAAGACCTACCAGCAGATCAATGATCAAAAAATCTGGAAAAAAACGATACAGAACTAAAGATGCAAAAGATACGGACAGAATTGGTGATTATTGGCGGATCTGCAGGCAGCCTGCAGGTCATAATCGATCTTGTTCGCGGTTTGAATAGGGAATTAGATTTTCCCATTGTCCTTGTGGTCCATAGAAAAGCACAATCTACAAGTATATTGCAGTCATTACTTCAGCAATTTACAGAAAAGAAGGTGATTGAAATAGAAGATAAAACGGAAATAGAAAATGATAAAATATATATCGCCCCGGCAGATTATCATCTTCTATTTGATTCGAAGAGCAATCTTTCTTTGGACAGGTCAGAAAAGCATCACTTTTCGAGACCTTCTATAGACATTTCTTTTGTATCGGCATCACAGGTGTACAAAGAAAATCTTTTAGCAATTTTATTATCCGGTGCCAATGCAGACGGCATATACGGACTGAATTATATNNAAACAATAATGGAAAAATCTGGATTCAGGATCCTGAAACTGCTGTAGTAGATTATATGCCAAGACACGCAAAAGAACAGGTCGCCTATGATCTTCTCATTAATGCAGAGAAACTGTATATTAATATTAATCAATTAAATAGATAAGACCCACACTAAAATTATGGATAAGAAAAAAATATTAATTTTTGATGATGATACCACTTTGCTGGAGCTCATCTCAATAATTTTCAAGGATGGCGGTTATGAGGTAGATATCTCGCAGACGTCTCACAACATTTTGGAAAAAGTTTCCGAGTTTCATCCTGATATTATTCTGATGGACAATTGGATCCCGAATATTGGCGGAATTGAAGCTACAAAACTTCTGAAAAGCAATGAACAGTTCCGGAATATTCCCGTGATCTACGTAACTGCCAATAATGATATAGAATCTCTTGCAGAAAGTGCCAAAGCAGATGATTATGTTGCCAAGCCATTCGATCTGGAAGAGCTTGAAAACAAAGTGGCAAAATATATAAAATAATAACGTAGCCTCACCAGGAATCGAACCTGGATCTAAAGTTTAGGAAACTTCTATTCTATCCGTTGAACTATGAGGCCTTGGAAAAAGTTATCAAAAAAAATTAATTTTCATAGGTCTCAAAAGTTCCATCATCATAAAAAAATACAATTCTTCTGATTTTTTTTGGATCGGAAACTTGTTTTTTTGAAAAATTCTCTAATGGCTGAGAATCGTTTATTTTATTTCTTTCTGATACTGGTGCGCTAATATCAGATTCTCGCATCACTGTTTTTTTAACCTTATCTTCGGTTTCCGTATAGCCGAACTGCTCATCATTAATTAATGAGAAGAGATCAGGTAGCGATTTTTTTACTGGCTTGTCCTCTTCTTTAGAATTTTGCTTTTCAGCAATTTTAGCTTCATCTTTACTAATCAACATTTCACCGGTTCCGGTAATTAGCCAATTCCATTCGATATCAGGAAATTTAGATTTTATTTTAGTTATAAAGTCGAGCGACGGTTTATTTCTTCCTGAGATGATATGAGAGATGCTTGAGCGTTGCACTCCAATCTCTTCAGCAAATTCAGCTGGAGACAGTTCCGAAAACTCTATTACTTTTGTAATTCTATCATTAAATTCCATTTCACAAATGTAAAAATAATTTTTTAAAGCAAAGTTACATTTGTAATTAGGTTAAGTTTACTTCTGTAAACATCTTGTTAGTAACATACATTACTCTATAAGTCATTGTTTTACAGGTAATATTCGTATTTACTGTGGAAAACTGTATGGGAATTTACACTTATCAACAAATGAATATTAAAGCTTGTGGGAAACGCGCATCTGTGGATAAATCCAAAAATGGGGATCATAAGTTTATAAAAAAAGCTACTCAATGAGTAGCTGGATTACTATGTAAATGTGAAAGTAAAAGTTATTTTAATGGGCTTTCTTATGCCCCTTTCCAGGGAAGAGTAGGGAAGTTCCAATGCTAAGAAGCAATATGGACATTATTACAATAAGGGAATGCGAAGTTCCAAAACCGATAAGTTCCAGATAATGATGGAACACCATTTTAAGACCAATAAATGCTAATAAAGCAGCAAGACCTATCTTTAGAAATCTGAATTTATCAACAATTCCAGCCAGCAAAAAGAACATAGATCTTAGTCCTATAATGGCAAAAATATTAGAAAAGAACACAATATAAGGATCTTTAGTTATAGAAAAAATAGCAGGAATACTATCTACCGCAAAGATAAGATCTGTAGCTTCTACGATGATGAGAACCAGGAATAACGGAGTCATTTTTTTTACACCGTCTATAATAACAAAGAACTTATTACCTACAAACTGGTTATGAACCTTGAAGTGTTTTTGTGCAAACTTGACAATTGGATGATGTTGAGGATCAATTTCTTCATCCTTATTACGATCTATAAACATCTTTATGCCTGTATATATAAGAAATGCGCCAAAAAGGTACATTATCCATTCAAACTTCTGAATGAGTGCTGCACCAATAAATATAAACAGAAAACGCATCACAATGGCTCCAAAAATTCCCCAGAACAAGACTCTGTGGTAATTTCTCGGCGCCACACCAAATCCGCTAAATACTAATAAGATCACAAATATATTGTCTACAGACAACGCATATTCCACAAGGTAGCCAGTTAAAAATTCCAAGCCGAGGTTCTTGTCATATAATAATAATGAATGTTCGAAATTTGATGGGTTTATCTGAATTGGATGTTTATGTTTAGCAACAATTTCCTGTAGCCTTTCAATACTATCAATATTATGGATCAGATGACCGTAATAGGTGAGTAAGACATAAAAACCCATAGAAAGAAGAACAATAAAAAAACTCATCAGCCCGGCTTGCTTTAGAGACACTGGTCCGTCTTTTTTACTAAATAGTCCCAAATCCAATAAGAGGATAATTACAATAAAAAGCAGGAATCCGGAAAGAAACAAAATTTCGTTACTCATTGTTTAAAATATTGGCAAAAATAAGGAATTAATTGTTAATTAATGTGTTGCACATTTGTAAATATTAGGATATTTATGGTGTTTTTGCGTTTAATGGATTGATGAACAAACGGAGAATATTCACTAAAAATACACTTAAAGTAAAATTAAAATTTATATTTAGATTAATGTTATAAATTATTGAAATTATGTTATTTATGAATTGAAATTAAAAATAATGCATTCCACAAAATAATCAACAGACAAAGTGACATTTGTCAATGTTTAATGATTTTACAAATGTAACAAGTGTAATTTCGGATTTAATCTTATTTTTGTTACAAATCAAAACAACTAAAATGACCGTCAGTTTTCCCTATTTTAAAAATGTAAATTTTCCAGAACGTTATATTTCTCCTGAAAAATTATTTTCTTATCTACAGAGTAATTACAGCGATTGCATAAAAGAAGTTGGTAAATCCGGATTAGGAAAACCAATTTATATGATGACTTTAGGGCAAGGTGTCACCAGAATTGCAGCTTGGTCTCAGATGCATGGGAATGAATCTACTGCAACTCTGGCAATGCTTGATCTTCTTGCTATCTTTGAAAAACATCCAGAACTTAAGGAAAAGCTATTTGAACTTATTCAGCTTGATTTTATTTTTATGTTGAATCCTGACGGGTCTGAACAATGGACCAGAAGAAACGCCTTTGATATTGATATAAACAGAGATTATTTGCGAAATTCCAGTTCAGAAATGAAAATTCTGAAATCTGTAGTACTTACTGGAGATTATGATTATTTACTGAATCTTCACGATCAGCGAACCATTTTTACTACAGATGGAAAGCATCCTGCAACGTTATCATTCCTAGCACCATCTGAAAGCCCAGAGAGAGCTATAACAGAAAACAGGAAAAAAAGTATGGCCGTCATCGCTGCCATTTATCTGCAGATGAAGCAAATGCTGCCAAACAGAATTGCAAAATATACAGACGAATTTTACCCAACTTCAGCCGGAGATAATTTTATGAAAGCCGGAATTCCGTCTGTTCTGGTAGAAGGCGGTTTTTATGAAAATGATATAGAGCGGCAAAAAACAAGAGAGTTTTACACGCAGGCTTTATATTTTGCTATCAAAGCGATGTCCGTTTTGAAAGGTGAAACTTATAGCTACGAAACTTATTTGGATATTCCTCAGAACAAGGAAACGCATTTTGATCTAATCTACAGAGATGTAAGACTCAATACAGATTTTGAATGCATTCTTGATATTGCCGTGCAGTATAGAGAAATTCTGGATGCTGATGGCAAGCTGACATATCAGCCGTATGTAATTGAGGTCGGTGATCTTAATCATAAAAAAGGCTGGGAAGAGATCGACTGTAAAGGCAAGAAATTTATTTCCGAGAAAAAGTTTCCAAAGCTGGACGCTTTAGTAGATTTTAGAATAGAATAAAATTATATTTAAAGTAAGAAAGTAAATCAGCACATTATAAAGTGCTGATTTTTATATGATTATTATACCTAATTTAACATAATGTAAATTATAGGACATTTTATAATTAGCATCTTAAGTGATTAATTTTGCTTTTTTTTATAACAGCGTAATAAAAAGTTGGTTTTTGTTAACCTATTCAATATACATCACAATTGCGAATCAGATTATTGTTTTTTAGTCATTTATTTTATAAACTCGAACATAATCTATAAGAAATTTCTGAGGATAGATTGTGCTGTCCACACCTTCTTTTCCGCCCCAATTCCCGCCGACAGCCTGATTCAGAATCAGGTAAAAAGGCTGATCAAATGGCCAGGCATCGTATGTTTTTTCCGTATTGATGTACGTGAAATATTTTTTATCGTCGATGAACATTTCAATTTTTTCAGGCGTCCAGTCTGCTCTATAAACATGGAATTTTTCAATAGCGTCCTTCACGACAAGTGTGTCGGTTTTCTGTGTTCCGATAATATGGTTATACTTTTTTGTATGCACGGAAGCGTGGATAAATCCTTCATTATAGCCTACATGTTCCATGATGTCAATTTCACCATCATCCGGCCACTTTTTGATATTTTTACTAAGCATCCATATCGCCGGCCAAGTTCCTTTACCTTTAGGCAATTTTGCTCTCACCTCCACACTTCCGTACTGGAAAGGAAACGTCTCTTTGGTAATGAGTTTCGCAGATGTGTATTGGTTACTTACCCATTGTTCCTGTCTGGCCTCTATAATGAGATTGCCATCTTCTACCCTTGCATTTTCCTTGCGGTCTTTGGTGTAAAACTGCAGTTCATTATTTCCGAATCCATCGCCACCAGTTTCAAAAGTCCATTTAGATTTATCAATCTTAGTAGTATTGAATTCATCGTGCCAGATCATCACTCTTTTACTTTTTAATCCATTACAGGATATTAGTAATGAAATACAGATGATTGCTAAAATTAAATTTTTCATTTACTAATTTATTTTAGAACACAAATGTTGCCACCGATTTTCCAGTAAGCGAAGTTGCTGCAGTTTTACTGTTATATTTGATGTTAAAATTTTCAGTATTATCACCTTCATTCAAAACAATAAGAGCAATTTTACCATCAGGTCTTGTAAAAGCCACAGTACTCAAAGTTCCGGGTTGGGTAGACGAAATCCTTTGTGAGTTTTGAGGAACAAATTTAGACGCCTGTCCGATAATATAATAAGCCACATTTTTAGTAAAAGCTTCTCCGGAGTTAATAGTAATAGCACCTTTACACTCTGTACAACCGCCAGTAGTATGAGGATTAAAAGAAGCATCATTAGCAACATTCCATTCCAGGGCAACTTTACTCCAGTTTCTCATGGAGCCGATGATCACATTTTTCATATGCCAGATAAGATCGCCTGAAAATGATGAATTAGAGCCAGTCCATTGTTCTGTGAAATACAGATTTTTATTGGGATAAGCTAAATGCACATTGCCTAAAACATTGATATTTCCAGCGTACAAATGAAACGCTGATCCGTCCACATATTTTGCAGCATCTGCATCTGCTAAAATATCCATAGGATAATCCGGTTTGTCACAATTATGATCATACAGAATTATTTTCGTTTTAATATCAGCTGCCTGAAATGCCGGTCCCAGATTATTTTTAATAAAACTACCCTGCTGAGCCGATGTCATATACATACTCGGATTATTACCCGGGTGTAGCGGCTCATTTTGTGGGGTAATGGCATCGATCGTAATACCGTTGGCCTTCATTGCCTGAATGTACTTCACAAAATATTGAGCATATACATTATAGTATTCTGGCTTCAGACTGCCTCCAATACTGCTTCCGTTGTCCTTCATCCAAACAGGTGGTGACCAAGGCGTTGCAATGATTTTTATATTTGGGTTTATGGATAATATTTTTTTCAGCATATCTATTACAGCCTGATCTTTGGACAAAGAGAAGTTCGCTAAAGTTGGATCCGTCTGTCCTGCTGGCATGTCATCATAAGAGTACACATCTGCATTAAGATCTGATGCACCGATACTCAGCCTAAGATAGCTAACTCCTATCGAATTTTCATTAGAAGAAAAAAGATTTTGTAGCAATTCCTCTTTTTTGGATGCCGATAATTGATTGATAACCTGAACGCTTCCTCCTGTCAAAGTATATCCGAATCCATCAATAGTCTGATACTTTTGTGCCGCATCAATCTCAATGGTCTGGTAATTATTGGAAGCATTTTTAAAATAAATATCAGTCTGTTTCTGAAGTTTTATAGTTTCATCAGCTTTAGTAAGCCAGACGCTTGCAGTGGCGTAAGTTGAGTTGTCTTCTCCATTATTCGGCGAAGTAGTGGTAGCCTGATCATCAACATTACTGCTTTGGCAGAACATCATCGAAAAAAGACTAAGTCCTAAGAAAAACAGTTTATTGGGAAGTATTTTATTTTTATTCATTTTATTAGATTTAATATTTACGAAAATTGCACTGGCAAAATTTTCTCATTAGAGCCTTTCTAAAACGGCTTCAAGATCTGTCAAAATAAATGAAAGAGGCTTTTACACCTCTTTCACTTAAGAATATGATAAGAAAAAAATTAGTTCACACCGCGGAATTCTATACTGGTGATGGTAATCCCGTCTTTCATGTCATTACCACCCGAACGTATTGCAAAATAGGCAGTTCCAGTCTTGGTAGCAGTAAAATATCCATCTGGATTATTAGAATTTTTAGATCCAACAACTGATATTTTTGCTTTTGTAAATGGTTCTTTACCGCTTCCTGCCCAAGTATTGATACCTCTTAGCCAGGAAGAGTCCGTTCCGTCTCCGGTATAATCTTCATTTGCAGTTGGTTTTTTATATCCAACATAGATTTCAAACCAAGAATCTGAAACTCCGGTTTTGGAGCTTACGATAGCATCAGCCTGGTATTTTGTGCCTTCAACTACTTCTACAGCCTGATACATCACATTTCTGTTCCATCCGGATGATGTGAAAGTTGCACTACCAGCACCCCAGCTCCAAAGCGCAGTATTAGATGGGTTTGGGAATGCTAAAGTCCACTTTGCGACATCCGTTGCGTCCATAAATTTGCCACCTTTGATCAGGTTTCCAGCTTTAGGGTCATTTTTTTCAACGGTAATTTTCTGAGTAGAAGTTCCTCCGACGATTCCACCTTGTCCAATAATTTGGTGCCCGATATCATAAGTACCTTCATCTGGCAAAAAGATGTCATAAACATTAGGCCCAGGCGAAAAAGTTCCGATACCAATGTCCCACTTTGATGAGATATAATTATTATTAGAGGCTGTTAATCTGTAACGGTTTTCGGATGTTTTGGTAACGGTAAAAGATGCATCGGAGTTAGTAGGAGTTAGTCCGTTTCCATCACCATCTATGGTATCGGGTACGCAAGACGAGGTTCCTATTGCAAGCGAAAGAGCAATTAAAAACTTATTGTTAAATATTTTTGTTTTCATAAATCTACACTTATTAATAATTTTGATTTTGCTTTAGAGCCGTATTCAATAACTCTGAATAAGGAATTGGTAAAACTTCATTTTTGTTGGTGACAAAACCTTTAGATGATAAAGCAGAAGGAGCATCTCCCCATCTTACAAGATCAAACCATCTGTGACCTTCGCCTGCCAATTCTTTTCTACGTTCATCTTTTATTGCCTGCATACTAACTGGCACGGATGGAAGTCCGACCCTTGCTCTAACAGCATCAAGTAATGCTTGTGCCCTCGCACCTGTTCCTCCTAAAGCTTCTGCTTCCATTAGGTAACTATCTGCTAAACGTATTACTATGTAATTCTGTCTAAAGTTAAGTTCCATTGAACCAGGAAGATCAGATACCCCTTTTCTGAAAGGTGCATATTTTTTGAGAAAATATCCTGTGTCGGCATAAGCCGGAGAGTATGTTATTTTTCCTTCACTCTGCAATTTTTTTGCATTCAGAATAGTAGCTTCTGCACGGGGATCATTCTGCATAAAGTTAAAAAGATTATCGGAAAGGGTGTTAAATGCCCAGCCAGAAACGATGTCAGGTGCAGTACTACCTGAAGCCAAATTGTATGATCTTGGTCCTGTCATTATACAGATAGAGTTACCTTCATCTTTACCTTGACCCCAAAAACTCCAGTCTGACATACCTGCATTCGTATACACCGCTTCAAGTACTGATTCGCTAGTGAATTTATTGTATTCATATTTACCTGGAGATACCTCGGAAAGCTCAAAAAGTTTATTATAATTGTCTACCAATTTGTAACCGTATTGGCTGGTCTGTCCAGGTGTACCATTCACTTGTGCGAATTGAGCCGCTGCTTCTGTATTCTTTTTGTCGTACAAATAGATTTTTCCAAGTATTGCTCTGGCGGAACCTTGGGTAATTCTACCATTTTCAGCACCACCTACAGTCATTGGTAAATCATTTACAACAGCCAAAATGTCATTTTCGATTTGGTTATAAACCTCCTGCTTAGGTGTTTGAGGTATATTCCAGTAATCATCGTTCGAGCTGATTCTTTTTAATATGAGTGGAACATTACCAAAAATCTTAACAAGTTCAAAATAGTATAGTGACCTTAAAACGGTAACCTCTGCTATAATTCGTTTCTTAAAATTTTCGGAAACAGGAGCATCAGGCATTCTTTCTAAAACCCAATTGGCATTAGCCACACCTTGGTAAAAATCTTTCCAGTAGCTAGCGGGCATAATGATTGGGTTAATAGTATAATTATTAAATCCTTGGATTCCGGCACCATCTGTTGAACTACCTCCACCAGAATAAAAATCATCAGAGCCAGCGTTAAAAAATGTTACCATATTCTCGAATCCACCAGCGTATTTTTTCATTTTATCGTACACAGATGCTGTTGCGCTAAGACACTGATCTTCTGTCTTGAAATAATTAACATCATCAAATGACCCTATGTTTTCTACATCACCGATGTAGTCCCCAGTACAGTTTACACTTCCAAGGCTTAAACCTGTAAGCAAAATGACCGAGAAAGTCTTATATATAATTTTTTTATTTTTCATTGTTTCTAAATTTAAAATTGAATGTTTGCACCAAATAAAAATGTTCTAGCCTGTGGATAATATGCTCTGTCTATACCATATTCATTACCACCTGCAATTTCAGGATCATATCCTGTGTATTTTGTGAATGTGAAAAGGTTTTCACCAGTAACAAAAATTCTGACTTTGTTAGCTCCGAACTTTGTAGTAACATCCTTTGGAATGGTGTATCCTAATGAAACTAACTTAATTCTCATATAATCTCCTTTCTGCAGATAGTATTTTGACATTTTTGTATAGTTACCATTTGGGTCGTTACGAGTAAGTCTAGGATTGTCATTTGTAGAACCCTCTCCTGTCCATCTGTTAAGAATAGCGGTTTGATAGTTGGCATCCAGCATATCCAATCTTCTAAGACCTTGAAGTAGCATATTGCCACCCTGTCCTTGCGCGAAAACCATTAAATCAAAGTTTTTGTAATTCATATTCACCGTAAAACCATAAGTGAATTTAGGAAGAGAACTTCCAATATCTACCATATCTTCCTGGGTTATTTTTCCGTCTCCGTTATTATCTTGCCAAATAAAATCTCCTGGTTTTGCATTTGGAATTATCAAGTTTCCATTACTATTTGTATAGGAGTTGATTTGCTCTTGATTTTGGAATACGCCACTGTAGGTATAACCATAGAATGTCCCAACAGGTTTACCAACTTGCAATCTAGAAACTGGTCCCATTGAATGTAAGCCAGCAAACTCTCTCCATTCTACATCATCTTCTAGACGCAAAACTTTATTTTTATTGGCAGAAAAATTCCCATTTAAAGATAGACTGAAATCCTGCCAGTTTTTCTTATAGCCTAACTCGAACTCCATACCCTTATTTTCCATATCACCAATGTTATCAAATGGATCGGTAGGTACACCAACATAACCAGGAATGGCTACACGACGAAGGATATCCTTAGTTTTCTTATAATAATAGTCAAAGCCTAAAGTAAAATCATTTAGGAATCGAATATCTGCTCCTATATCACTTTGTACAGTCTCTTCCCATTTCAGATTAGGGTTTCCTAATGTGTTTGGACTATAACCAATAATTATAGTAGGATTAATTTCTCCATTTGGATAATTGCTTCCTGAGACAAGAGAACTTCTATACATAAAATCTTCAATTGCATCGTTACCTAAGACTCCGTATCCTCCACGGATTTTTAGAGTATTGATGATGTCATTATCTTTCCAAAATCCTTCTTTATGTACATTCCATCCCGCTGAAAAAGATGGGAAATTCCCCCAGTATTTTAAAAACTTGGATGATCCATCTCTTCTAAATGTACCTGTAAATAGGTATTTGTCTTGGTAATCATAAATAAATCTTCCAAAATAAGATGCTCTTCTTGTTTGTGCAGTATCCCAGGCACTGGCTGTAATACTCTTGGCATCAACTGCGTAAAATGCTGCCTCGTACCAGTTTTCCACAGGTATATTACTGTAGGTAACACTTTCACCGGAACCAATATTATATCTGTAAACTCCCTGTCCCAGCATAATATTAAAGTTATGATCACCCAGTCTTTTTTGGTAGCTTAATGTATTTTCCATACTCCATTCAAATTTAGTCTGCGTTACTCTATTCAAATTATTATTAACTAAATTGCCGAGAGTTGGGCTTAAGTAGAACTTAGGTGTAAATCCTTGGCTGCCCCAAAAAGATTTTTTTCCGTTTAATGTGGTTTTGAAAGTTAAACCATCTGTAAGTTTAAGCTCAGCAAATACATTTCCAACAAAATCATCTGACCAACCATATTTACCTTTTTGTGTATGTCGATATGCTAATGGATTAGACATTTCCTGATTCACCCAAGGCGATATCCCATAAGGATTTCCGTTTGCATCGCTAATAATATAGGCATTGGTATAATTTGCTGAATTAACTTGTGACCAGTCGGTAACCACAGCAGGTGTAGTAGGATCTAGGTTAATGGCTGAACTTAGTGGGCCACCAAATGTTTCATTAACTCCGATTCCCTGACTTTTCTGATGGGTGTATAGAAACGTTTGACCTACTGTTAGAACATCTAGCACTTTATGTGTGGAATTTAAACGGGCATTGATTCTCTTGTAGTTTGATATGTCGCCCATTACAATACCGGTTTGATCGAAATAACCAAATGACGCATAATAAGTTGACTTATCATTTCCACCATTGATGCTTACTTCGTGTGATTGTCTGTCTCCAGTATTGAATATTGTATCTTGCCAATTCGTGCCGATACCAAACATACTTGGATTTGCAAATCTAATGGGAGAATTATCGTTTGCAAATCCTTCATTAATTATTGTAGCATACTGTGTAGCATTTAATAAATCTAATTTTCGTGCGGCTTGTGATGTCCCATAACTTCCGTTATAAGCTAAACTCAAAACACCTTTCTTTCCCTTTTTTGTGGTTACTAAAACAACACCTCTAGCAGCACTTACTCCATATATTGCAGATGATGCACCATCTTTTAAAACTTCGATACTTTCAATATCAGATTGATTTAACCAACCTATTCCGTCTACTATAATTCCGTCCACAACCCACATTGGATCATTTCCACCTGCACCAAAACTAGTAAGGCCTCGGATTCTTACCGTAGCGCCAGATCCTGGTTGTCCAGAATTAGTTACCACAGAGACACCTGCAGCTCTACCCTGCAGTACTTGTTCTGGTTTACCCGCAGGAATATCTTCAATATCTGAAGCTTTGATACTTGCGATGGATCCTGTCACGTTACTTTTCTTTTGAGTCCCATAACCGATAACTACCACTTCTTCTATCGTTTTTTCTTTAGAAGCTGTATCACTTACCCGTTGCTGCGCTGAGTAATTGGCCGTAAAATACAATACAGCGGCTAACCCGAGACATTTTGAATACTTTAAGTTCATATTTTAATTAATTTTTGTTAATCTCATATTGAGACAATAAAAATATCCTTTTTTTTGATATATCAAAAAAAAAAATTGAAAATTTAAAAATCTCTTTATTTATAGTGATTTTAGCGGTATTCGATGTAGACTAATCTATTATTTTTATTATATTTGAAATCCCCAAAAACTACAATCAATGTTAAAAATAAGTTAAGAGCTTAGTAATGAACATTCACAATAATAAAATTAAATTACCGCTCATATTAAGCTTTTTGATATTCTCGATTTTGCTAAATAGTATGGGTGTAATCATCCTACAGCTTTCACAGCACATTTCGTATAAAGGTCTCGGCTTTTTGGAGTCTTTTAAAGATATTCCTATGGCGGTGGTTTCTCTTTTTTGTGTCAATCTTATTAGAAAAACAGGTAATAAAAATGCACTGATATTTTCTCTTGTTTTTATCATCCTAAGCTGTATTGCACTTCCACTGATAGATGCTTTTTGGTTTTTTAAAATCTGGCTCAGTATCGTAGGCGTTAGTTTTGCGCTCGCCAAGATTTCCGTTTTCAGTATCATAAAAGATAATTTTAAAGATGAGCAACTTGCTAGTACAATGAGTCGTGTAGAAGCTTCTTTTATGATCGGTATTTTTATAGTTAATATTGGTTTTGGAAGTCTTCTTTCCAGTGATTATGCGGCATATTGGAAATTCGGATTTTGGATTATTGCTGTGCTAAGTATCGTTACACTTACACTTTTAAGAAATACTGTAATTGAAGAAAGTAAGGCTGAGAAAAGCGAGTTTGCTGGTGGATTATCATTTTTCCGAACGCCCAGAATTCTCATTTTTTTTTGCATTATATTTTTAATGGTTTTTGTAGAGCAAAGCTTCAATTCCTGGCTGCCAAGCTTTTATAAAAATAATTTGGAGGTTAACTCCTATTTTGCATTACAATCGTCTGCATTTTTAGCATTATTTTCATTTCTGGGACGGCTTGCAACCAGCAAGTTGATTTTAAAAATTCATTGGTTTAAATTTGTAATAAGTTGCTTGGTTACAATTTTTATAATTTTAGGAATTTCGCAGCTGCTCATTACGTTTTTTTACAGCAGCTCCAGATGGATTCTCATTATTCTGATACCTTTTACGGGTTTATTTCTCTCACCCTTATATCCTCTTTATAATTCTGAAGTTCTCAATAGAATTCCCACCAGCAAAACACACCTTTTTATTTCGGTAGTTGTGATATTTTCATCACTAGGGAGTTCTTTAGGATCTCTATATATGGCCATGATGTTTCATGGAAAAATGAGCAATTTTTATCCTTTATACATTATTATGCCATTATTATTTATATTTGGACTCACATTTTTTCTTAATAAAACTATAATGACCTATGACCGAAAATAAAAAAATTAAGACCAATCTTAAAGAGCTAATTGACACAAAAGATTTTGTAGACCATGTTTCTGTAGACTGTGTTATTTTTGGTTTTCATAAAGACTCACTCAAAGTACTGTTGCTGAAGTATCACGACCTAGATCTTTGGTCTGTGCCTGGTGGTTTTATATTCAATGATGAGAATCTTAATGATGCGGCAGCCAGAACGCTGTACGAAAGAACCCATCTTTCCGATGTTTTTATGGAACAATTTTACACATTTGGTGATATCAAAAGAACTGAGAACAATGTGCATCAGAAATTGTTGGAAAATAAGAATATTGAAGTAGATAAAAGTCACTGGATTTATCAGCGTTTCATATCTGTAGGTTATTGCGCGCTAATAGATTATACACTTACCTATACTTTTCCAGATTCTTTTAATGAAGAGTGTCAGTGGTTTGATGTAGATAACCTTCCGAATATGGCTTTTGACCATCAGGAGATGATAGAGAAAGGTTTGCTGTATCTCAGAAAAAATATTGATTATCAGGTGATGGGAAGCAATCTTCTACCGGATAAGTTTACTATGAAGGAATTGCAGCATCTGTATGAAGCCATACTTGGTGAACCTTTGAGAAGAAATAATTTTCAGAGAAAAATGCTGAGTCTCAATATTTTGGAAAGGTTGGAAAAACATTATACAGGCTCTGCTAACAAAGCGCCCTATCTCTACAAGTTTTTAGAAAATCCGGAAATCAAAAACAATGATTTTTCATAAAAAAAGCAACTCGGCTGAGTTGCTTTTTTAGTATATAACTACAATTTTATCTGGTGTTTTTCCCATCAACAATAATTCTTTCAGGTCTGTTGGCAAGTTCCCAAGCCGTAGTAAAAACAAGTTTTGTACGTTTTGTCAGTAACTCATAATCAATTTTATCCGGCGTGTCAGTCGGTTTATGATAATCCTCGTGGATGCCATCAAAGAAAAAAGCTACAGGAATATTGTGTTTTGCAAAATTATAATGGTCTGATCTGTAATACAATCTCTGAGGATCTTTTGGATCATCATATTTGTAGTTGAGCTCCAGTTTTACGCTTTTATCATTCGCAGCTTCATTGATTTTTTTCAATTCCGAGCTTAGCATTTCGGAACCAATTACATAAACATATTGCTTGCCTCTGTTTTCTGGGTCATCACGTCCAATCATATCAATATTAAGATCTGCAACAGTATTGGCTAAAGGGAATACGGGGTGATCGGAATAATATTCTGAGCCAAATAATCCGTGTTCTTCACCGGTTACGTGCAGAAAAAGAATCGAGCGTTTTGGTCCGTAACCTTTTTTCTTAGCTTCCTGAAAAGCTTGTGCAATTTCCATCACTGCTACTGTTCCGCTTCCATCATCATCTGCTCCGTTATACACTTCACCTTTTTTAATCCCAACGTGATCATAATGAGCAGAAACTACAATAATTTCATTCGGTTTTTCAGAACCTTCTATAAACGCTAAAATATTTTCGGAATCCGGAAGAGTTTCACCGTATTTTTTCATGGATTCAGCAGGAACTTTTTGATAGTATGAGCCCAAAGCTGGTGGAAAACCGATGCCGTTTTTCTTGTACTGCTCTATCATGTATTCGCCTGCTTTTTTTTGTCCGGCGCTTCCGGTGTCTCTTCCCTCCATTTTGTCATCTGCAATCACATAAAGGTTTTCTTTCAGTTCTGCGGATGTGATGCTGTTGTATGCATCTTTGAATCCTTTTCCGTCATAGGAGAAGTTTTTAGTCGAGGCACAACTGTTCAGTAATGCAACGCCCAGCAAAAAGCCGTATAGTTTTATATTGTTCATAAAAATTATTTGATTATTAAGTCGTGGTTATAAAATGATTGTTACAACAATTTTAAATTTTCTCACCAAAAGTAAGCAACGTTCCGTCCGGATCAATCAGGGAAAATTCTTTCATATTCCAAGGTTTGGTTTCCAGCTTTCCGTTTGGATGAATTTTTATGTCTTTTGATTTTAAAAGATCATAATACTTTTCGATATTACTTGATATTTTCAGATAAAGCATAAAATCAGATTTTTCTGGTAAAAGTTCCTTAAATTCAAAAAAATGCAACTCCGAATTATTATATGTTGCAATCAGATAATGGTCATAATCTGCAACGAAATCGAATCCCAGATCAGAATAATAATCTTTGGTTTTTTGCTTATCCGTAAAAGGTAGTTTTGCAATTATCTGTGAAATCATAATAATATTTCTATTAGGCTAATTCATCGTTCCATTCTTTGATGGTTACTTTTGCAATCAGTCCTTCCTGTACAAAAGGATCACCATTGACGAAATCCTCGGCAGCCTTTTTATCGACAAAAATCGCCATTGCACCTTCCCCAGGATTAGCAAACGCGCCGGTTCCCAAAACTTTCCCGGATTTTAAAAATTCTGCTTCAAAGGCTTCGTGTTTTGGAAAAACGGCCATAAATTCGTCCATTGATTTTTCGGCGTTGTGTTCGTAAAAAACGACTGCTTTCATAATTTTTTTTAAATTATTATCTGTAATTATTTATATGATTAATGCGCTTCCAGCCAATTATCGCCCACACCAACTTCCACCAATAACGGAACATTGGTCGGAAAAGCGGATTCCATTTCTTTTTTAATTAAAGCTTTTGCCGTTTCCAATTCCTCTAATGGAGATTCGAAAAGCAATTCATCGTGCACCTGCAGCAACATTTTGGTTTGAAGATTTTGAGTTTCCAGTTCACTGTCGATTTTTATCATTGCGAGTTTAATGATGTCGGCTGCACTTCCCTGGATTGGCGCGTTCACAGCGTTTCTTTCAGCGTGTGCTTTGACAACAAAATTGCTGGAATTAATATCTTTCAAATGACGTTTTCTACCAAGAATAGTTTCTACATACCCAAAATCTTGAGCTTTTTTAACTTGTTCAGCCATATATTCTTTCAAACGCGGATAGGTCTCGTAATAAGAATCAATCATCTTTTTAGCTTCGGTTCTGGAAAGTCCGGTCTGTTCTGCCAAAGCAAATGCACCCTGACCATAAATGATTCCAAAATTTACCGTTTTTGCCTGACTTCTTTGAATTTTGGTAACATCTTCAAGCGGAATATTAAACAATTTTGCAGCTGTGGATGCGTGGATGTCTTCTCCGTTTTGGAAAGCTTTAATCATATTTTGTTCGCCAGAAATTTCTGCAATTAACCTCAGTTCGATCTGAGAATAATCGGCAGAGATGATTTTTTTGCCTTCATCGGAAACAAATGCGCCACGGATCTGCTGTCCTCTGAGAGTTCGGATCGGGATATTTTGCAGATTTGGATTAACGGAAGCCAATCTTCCGGTTGCAGCTGTGGTCTGAGAAAAATTAGTATGAACTCTGTCATCTTTTTTATCAATCTGACCCGGCAATGCATCTACATAAGTGGATTTTAACTTCTGTAATGTTCTGTATTCCAATATTTGTGGTATAATTTCGTGCTTGGAAGATAGCTTCTGAAGAACATCTTCCGAAGTAGCATACTGGCCGGTTTTTGTTTTTTTCGCCTTAGGATCCAGTTGCATTTTCTCGAAAAGAATCTCTCCCAACTGTTTCGGCGAGTTCATATTGAATTCTTCTCCGGACAATTCAAATATTTTAGATTCCAGTATTTTCAGATCATTTTCCAAGTCTTTGCTTTCCTGAGCCAGCCAATTGTTATCAAGCTTTACGCCTGTCAGTTCTATTTTTGCGAGGACTTTCATCAATGGCATTTCGACATTGTAGAAAAGGTCTTCCAGATTTTCCTTAGCAAGTTGTGGCGCAAATAGTTCGTACAGCTGAAACGTTACATCGGCATCTTCCGCAGCATAATCTGTCTGTGTTTGAACATCTACGTCACGCAACGTCAGCTGATTTTTTCCTTTTTTTCCAATTAATGATTCTATAGAAACCGGTTTGTAGTCCAGATACATTTCGGATAGGTAGTCCATTCCGTGTCGTCCATCAGGATTCAACAGATAATGTGCGACCATAGTGTCGAACAATTTTCCTTCCACTTCAATGTTATAGTTTTTCAGAACTTTGTAATCGTATTTCAGATTATGGGCAATTTTCAGAACATTGTGGTCTTCAAAAAATGGTCGGAAAAGTTCTACCGTTTTCTGCGCTTCTTCCTGATTATTCGAAATAGGGACGTAATATGCCAAGCCTTTTTTGTAGGAAAAGCTAATGCCAATAAGCTCAGCTTCCAATTCATTTAGAGATGTAGTTTCTGTATCGAAACAAACTGCTTTTTGCTTCAGAAGATTTTCCACCAAGATTCTCTGCGCTTTTGGTGTATCTACGAACTGGTAAAGATGGTCATTTTCCGTAATGGTAGACTTAGTGGTAGTGGCTTGTTCCAACTGCTCAAAAGTGACAAACAGATCCATCGTCCCATTTTTATGGACAGTTACAGATCCATCTACAACTTCGGTAATTTTAGTTTTATCATCATCACCTTCCATCAGTTCTTCCACATACTCTTTGTTGGAAAAGGCACGATAAAGATTTTCGTATAATCTCCGGAATTCCAGCTCGTCAAATACTTCCTTTACTTTATCAAAATCCGGAACTTCAAGATCATATTGTTCCTCTTTAAATTCGATGGGTGCATCGCAAAGGATTGTAGCTAATTTTTTAGATAATAAGCCTCTTTCTGCACTGGCTTCAACTTTTTCTTTAAGCTTGCCTTTCAGTGTATGCGTATTAGCTAAAAGATTTTCCATTGAACCGAATTCCTGAATAAATTTCTTGGCTGTTTTCTCACCGACGCCTTCCAGGCCGGGAATATTGTCCACGGCATCTCCCATCATTCCAAGATAATCGATGATCTGTTTCGGATCATTGATTTCATATTTGGCTTTCACTTCTTCGACACCTAGAATCTCGATGTCGCCACCTTTCAGTCCCGGTTTATAGATTTTTATTTTATCGGTGACCAACTGTGCAAAATCCTTGTCTGGCGTCACCATAAAGACATTGTAATCCTGTTTTTCTGCTTTGCAAGCGATGGTTCCTATGACATCATCGGCCTCATATCCTTCTACACCAAGAATCGGGATGTGCATCGCTTCCAGAATTCTGTGGATGTAAGGAATTGCAATAAGAATCGGTTCCGGGGTATCCTGTCGGTTAGCCTTATATTCTGTAAAATCTTGGTGGCGGATATTGGTTCTTCCGACATCAAAAACCACAGCTAAATGTGTAGGGCGATCCCGTTTGATTAGTTCTATCAAGGAATTCGTAAATCCGAAAATTGCTGATGTATTAATCCCTTTTGTAGAGATTCGCGGATTTTTTATGAATGCAAAATACCCACGGAAAATCATTGCGTAGGCATCAATAAGATATAATCTTTTATCGGTAGAAGTCATAAAAACAAAAGTAAGGAATTAGTTTGTTTTATCAATGAAAATTAAAAATACGTCAAATGCCTTATTTTTTATCCTTGCTAAAAAAAAGAGATTTGTGACATCAACAACATAAATTTTTTATTATGAAAACAAAAAACTACTTCAAGAAAATTGCAATTGCTGCAATGGGACTATTTGCTTTTAATGTTCAGGCAAATAATTTAAAAATTACTGGTACAAGTGTTGATACGAGTGCCGGAACGGTGACTTTTAACATTCAATGGGATAACAGCTGGAGAACGAATATTGCTCCTGCCAATTACGATGCGGTCTGGGTATTTCTTAAATACCAGGATTGTGCAGATAAACTGTGGAAGCATGCTAACCTAAGTGTTACAGCATCGGATCATTCTACTGCTTCGCCACTTAAAATAGATGCTGTTACAGATGGTAAAGGTGTCTTTGTTTACAGAAGTGCAATAGGTGGTGGTAACATTTCCTCAACTTCCGTAACGCTTAAGATGAACGTAGCTTCTGCAAATTATGAAAATTACAATTTTAAGGTGTTCGGTATTGAGATGGTTAATATCCCTGCAGGCTCATTCTCGGTTGGTGACGGTATATCTACATCCACTTATACGCAATATAGCATTACCGGCAACGGATCAATTGCTACATCATCTTTAGGAAGTGGTGACAGTGCGCCGGTAGCTTTCCCAAAAGGATATAATGCTTTCTATTCCATGAAATATGAGATTACACAGGAGCAATATGTAGAATTTTTAAATACACTAACATATAACCAGCAGGCAAGAAGATCTGTAGCTGCTCCAAATTCTGCTGCTGGAACTTTTGCATTCAGCAATGCTTACGGTAATGGTGTAAAAATACAGGTGCCTGGAAATAATGCATCTACACCAGCTTTATACGGTTGCGATGTGACCCTTGGCGATTATAATGATGTGAATGATGGGCAGAATGTTGCAATGAATCAACTTTCCTGGGGCGATACTGCTGCATTTTTAGACTGGTCTGCACTACGACCGATGACAGAATTAGAATTCGAAAAAATATGCAGAGGTCCTTTATCTCCTGTTGCCGGAGAGTATGCCTGGGGAACAACAGAAATAAACGTTGCTTCTTCCACAGGTATTACCAATGCTTATACAGCAAGTGAAGGATTCAATACTGTTGCTAACGGAAGAGCCAATTATTATGCAGCAACTGGATGGGCAAATGCTGGGACCGGAAGAACAGTTAAAGTAGGTTTTTCAGCAACCAATTCTTCAGGAAGAGCGACGGCAGCGGCAGCATATTACGGTGCTATGGAAATGAGTGGTAATACTTATGAATTTGCAGTCACTACAAAAACAACAGGCAATACCTATACAGGACTGGCTGGAGACGGAGAATTATCAACAACTACTGCAACGGATGGAGATGCTAATCAAGCCTCTTGGCCAGATAATACAGGTGTTTACTTACGAGGTGGCGACTTTATAGGCGCTGCAAATTATAATGGAAACAACAGTTCATTTTTAAGGATTTCTGACAGGGCATCCGGTGCTGCTCTAGCTACTAGAAATGCAGGATATGGTGGGCGTGGTGTGAGATAATCATTTCTAATTTGAAAAGAAAGATCACTTTCTACCCAATTTTTAAAATAACAACTAAATCAAATTAGAAGATGAAAACATATCTAACCCAATTATCGGTTTTCTGTATCATCTTTCTCCTGAATTCTCATCTCAAAGCCCAGGGAGAAGAAGCTTATCCTTACCGCGGCGGAAATGCAGATGGATTTGCAACAGAAACTATAACCAATACAATCTGCTCTACACCATTTCATCAATACGCTTATTTTGGAGGAAATGGAGATGGATTTGCAACAGAAACCTTAGAAAATGCCACCTGCTCTACTCCATTTCATCAATATGCTTATTTCGGGGGAAGTGGAGATGGATTTGCAACAGAAACTGTAGAAAATAGTAATTGTCCTACGCCTTATCATTTTTATGCTTATTTTGGAGGAAGTGGAGATGGTTTTGCTAAAGATAAAACTGAAGATGTTTGCCCCATTAATCCTCCTGTAGCAAACTTTGTAGCGGACAAGACAAACGTATGTGTAGGCCAGACTGTAGTTTTTACCGATACCTCTACAAACAGACCAACAGGTTGGAACTGGACCTTTTCGGGCGGATCTCCTGCTACTGCTACAACAAAAACAGTAAATGTAAACTACAATACTCCTGGATTGTATCAAGTGAAGCTAGTAGTAGCCAATTATAACGGAACAGATACGATGACGAAAGCAGGTTATATTAATGTAGTAGCGGATTGTTCTTCCTTAGGAATGGAAAATATAAAAATTGACAAAGTAATTGTATTTCCAAATCCTGCAAGAGACTTATTATATCTTCAGTCTCCGAAAGAGGTCCAAAAAATAGAAATATTTGACATGTCCGGAAGAAAAATTTTGCAAAAAAATGTAAATAAAAAAGAAGACCAAATTAATATTGAGATATTAAAATCAGGTATCTATATTCTTAAAACCTATACAGATAACTCTTCACAAACCTTTAAGATTATTAAAAAAGATTAAAAATTAATAACCATCAATTTTGAACTGCCTACTTGTAGGCAGTTTTTCTATTTATTATAATGTTAAATTTTCTTAAAAAAATATCTATTATATGATATATTGATTGTAATTTTGTACGTAATAATGAAAAAAGTACTCTACCCCTTCTATTTTTATTCGGTTCTTGCTTTCACTCTCCTATCTTCCTGTGCAAATTTTGGAGACAGCCTTCTGTACTTTAACAAAAACGCAAAAATATCTAAGGTTAAAACAGTTCTTTATTTCAATCCTGAAGTTTTTCCAGATATTTCTGAAATCAAAGAGCCTACTTACTCTGCATTTTATACAGCCACTTCGGACCAGATGAAAACTATGGGAAATCTAAAATATCTTAAAGTAGATACACCTATTTCTTTTGATGATGTAGACACTGGTACGGTAAAAGAAATATGCAGAAATAATAATGCTGATATCGCAGTTATTCCTAAAGTGAAATATTTCAAAGTCGGTTTTGGAAAATATGTTTTTTCAAATCAGGTTATTGTAAGCATGAAGCTGTATAACGCTGAAGGTGATTTTGTTATGGAAGCTGCTTATGATACTTACAAAGGAAATGGCAGACTGCTTGGAACTGCGGAAAACTCAGTAATTATAGGTACGAAAGGTGCCTTAAGAAAAATCAGCAAAGAACTGAAAAACCGATCTGCAAGTACACACAAACCCATCTGATTATTACAGAATTTTAATAGCCGTTTTACTCGATTATTACTAAGATTTTTAATACTTTTGTAAAGCAAAATTCTAAAAATCGAGAATCAAGAAATCATATTGAACGCTGCGGACGTCGCAGAAACTCTGAGCAATTTGCCCGCAGAGGAACGCATCCTGCAGTTTCTGAAACTTCCAAGATCTGAAAAGGCGGAAGTATTTTCGCATTTGGATCCTGACTTTCAGGAGGATACCATCAGAAGTATCGCCAGCCACGAAGTTTCTGACATCCTGAACGAGATGTCTCCCGATGACAGAACTCAGCTATTTGAAGATTTTCCCGATGAGCTTATAAAATATTCCATTAACCTGCTCAATCCGCAGGAGAGACGTGTAGCACTGAAGCTTCTCGGGTACGAGGCAGATTCCATTGCGCGTCTGATGACTCCTTATTATATCCAGATCCGAAAAGAATGGACGGTTAAAAGATGTTTTCAGCAGATTAAAAAAGTAGGGAAAAAAGTAGAGACGCTCAATTTTCTTTATGTGGTAGATGAGCGAAACCGCCTTATAGATGATATCACCATTGGCTCTCTTTTGTTGGCAGATGAAGATCAGCTGATATCCGAACTTTGTGACAATCATTTTGTAGCAATCACCACAACAACCTCAAAGGAAAATGCGGTTCCGTACTTTGAAAAATATGACCGAAGTGCACTCCCAATCATTACGGAAAATGGTGTTCTTGTGGGCATTGTGACCATAGACGACATCTTGGATCAGATCGAACAGCAGAACACAGAAGACATACAAAAGTTTGGTGGTCTGGAAGCGCTGGATGTACCGTACACACAGACTTCTCTGCTGGAAATGGTAAAAAAAAGAGGAATGTGGCTGATTATTTTATTTTTTTCAGAAATGCTCACAGCTTCGGCAATGGGTTATTTTGAGGATGAAATACAGAAAGCGGTTGTACTGGCATTGTTTGTTCCATTGATTATTTCCAGTGGCGGAAATTCCGGGTCACAGGCTGCAACATTGATTATCCGTGCAATGGCGCTTCAGGAAATTGGACTGAAAGACTGGTGGTATGTGATGAAAAAGGAAATCTTCACAGGATTATTCCTGGGAAGTATTCTTGGGATTATCGGCTTTTTGAGAATTATGATCTGGCACGAAACAGGATTGTTTAACTATGGAGATTACTGGCCATTTGTAGGTTTGAGTGTTGGTGTTTCACTCATTGCGATTGTTCTTTGGGGAACACTTTCCGGGTCTATGGTTCCTTTCATTCTTAAAAAGCTGAAACTAGACCCTGCTACTTCTTCCGCACCTTTTGTGGCTACTTTAGTTGATGTAACCGGACTTATTATTTATTTCTCCGTTGCCGGATTATTCCTTACTGGAAAGCTTCTTTAGGAGTTTAAACTTTCTTTGTTTGACACAAGACGCCTACTTGGCGAAGCGCTCCCCGGCCTGAATGGAGCTCTTTTTCTGTTATTGCGATTATACAAAGTTTCTACAATTGGGTGAACGGTGTCCGCAATGACAGAAAAAAGCGGGAATGAAGGATGGATTAAGGCGCCCAAAAATACCAAGGCAGACCTATTAAAAAAAAATGCCACCGCTTGGAGATGACATTTTTTTATTGTTTTAATTCGTAATAATTACTTAGCGTAATTGTCCGTGTAATCTTTTTGTGAAGCTAAAATCACTTTTTTAGCGTGTTCTGCCCCATAAACCAAGTCGATTTTAACTTTTGCAGGTTCAGTTGGCAGGTTTTTATAACTTAGGAAATAATGAAGCAAACGATTGACTTCTGCTTTCGGTAATTCCGAAATATCTCTGATGTGTCCGTAAACCTGATCTTCTACCAATACAGCGATGATCTTATCATCTGCTTCGCCTTTGTCAATCATCTGGAATCCACCGATTGGAATAGCTTCCATTAAAATGTTTCCAAAAGTGATATTGTGAGAACTCAGAACGCAAATGTCCAACGGATCGTGGTCTCCTTCTGTAACGTCTGTAGCACCCGTAGCCACTGCAAGATTTTTTACTTCATCTTCGCAATACGTTCTCGGGATAAAACCATATAAGGCTGGAATGATATTGGAAAATTTCTGAGGACGATCTACTTTCAGATATCCTGTTTCCTTGTCCACTTCATATTTTATAGTATCTGTAGGAACAATTTCTACAAAAACGTTTACCACCTCAGGCGCTTTTTCTCCGGCAGAGATTCCGTGCCAAGGATGTGCTTTAAAATTAGGAATCATGTTTATTTATATTATTTTGTTTAATTCTTTTCTTAGATTTTCGATAGTGTCTGAAATATAATCTTCCGAATTTACATAGCTCATTAGAAATACTGTTTTGAAATCTTCCAATCCGGAGTTTTCATTCAGCTCTTCATAAGTTTTTCTCAGAAGTTGCGTGACATTATTTTTACTTGTTACAATATCCTGCCAGGAAGATCTTGAGATGTACAATTGCTGGGAAGCGTTATATTCGAATTCTTCATTGATGTTTTTTTCTGTGAGATACACAAACTCGTGCGGCTTCAGATCTCTGTCAAACTTCATGACGAGGTTAGAAGGCTTCAAACGCTCCAGAAACATCGTCATTCTTTCGAGAGCATGGAATTTGATTTCATTATTGGATTTGGTAGCCAGAAAATTGATTTCCTGTTTTTTAAGTCTGACAAAACTATTCACGAACTGTTTCGCAAAAACCAAAAATGGCAATGCGATGATAGCTGCAACAGCATAAGGTAAATAATCTGAGTCAAACATGTGTGAAATCGGATTGCAAAATTAAGGATTTTTAGTTAAACGCAATGGAATATTTGTAATCATCGAAAAAACTTAACAAAAATTTGTCGCAACAATTCTTTTTTGCTGTACTGAATGCAGGAATACGGTTTCAAAGCAGGACGGAAACCCCGGAAGAATTCCTCCACAGCAGGCACCTCACTGCCCTCAAAATCAAAAATTTTATCTGCGATGTTGTCTGCGATCACTTTGTCAATTAGATAGCTGGAGCCGCTGAGCTTTACGTATTCCCGGTCATTATAAGTGCCAAGCAGGGCCAATGTGTAATCATTGTGATATATCGCAATTAGATTGATCAGCTGATGATGGTAATAGAAGCCGTAGAAATCCAGAAAACCTGCCGTGTTGAAGTCTGACAATAATCGGATAAAATCTTCCAAATCCTTCTCGCCCGCACCTAGACCGGTTTTCCGGATGAAAGCCTGGACAGCTGGCAGATCTGGATTTTTGATCATCTCCGAATTGTCAAGTACTTCCTGATCAAGTCGCAGTTTGCGTTTCCGCTTTGGTGAATAGCGCTGTCTGACTAAGTCATATGGCTCGGGAAAAATCAGGAAATTGTTACGCTGTTTCAGCGGTTTTGAAAACTGATTGACATCGTTGAAAGCATAATACCAGATTTTATAATATTTACGGAAGAAGTCAAGGAAGTTGTCGTTCAGCACTTTGGAATCTTGTTTAGAAAAAATGCCTAACTGCTGACACAATTTTGGGTTAATTACAACTTTGACACCCAATTTGCGGATCAGTGGAATTGGCATCACCGCCTCATAATCGCCATAAACCAAAATCTCCCAATTTTTTCCGGTGCTAATATCCAGAAACGAGCGCTCTGCATAGAATTTTCTTTGGCAAGATTGCGCAATGCAATGGTTATATTTCTCGAAATCAATAGATTCATACTTAATTTTCCGTATCATAAAATCCCTTCTTCTTTAAAACTGTAAAACTGATTCTGAGCAATAATAAGATGATCTAACAATTCTATATCCAAAAGTTTTCCCGCTTCCTTTATCTTAAGGGTGATATTAATGTCCTGCTGACTAGGCTTCAGACTACCAGCAGGATGATTATGAGCAACGATAATGCCGGTAGAAAAATGCTCGATAGCTGTCTTGAAAATGACTCGTACATCAGCAACAGAACTTGCAATTCCTCCACGGAAAAGACAGTTTTTATAAAGAATTTTATTCTGATGGTTTAAAAAAATAACCCAGAATTCTTCCGTTTGCAAGTCAGACAGATGAGGTTGCAATATCTCGAAAGCCTCTTTGCTGCTGTTTATTTTTTGTCTTTCTAAAACTTCCTGCTGAGATTTCCTGTTTCCAATTTCCAGAGCAGTAGCAATAGAAATGGCTTTGGCTTCGCCTACGCCTTTAAATTTCATCAGATCTTTTATGTTGAGCTGACTTAGTCTGTGCCAATTGTTTTCCACCGAATTTAAAATTCTTCTTGCCAATTCAACAGCGGACTCCTCACGATTTCCACTGCCCATAATAATAGCAAGCAATTCGGAATCCGAAACTGCAGCTTTTCCTTTCAGCAGGAATTTTTCTCTTGGGCGGTCGTCTTCCGCAAGGGATTTTATGCTCAAAGTGGTTGAAAATAATTAAAGATTGTTAATAATCTGTCCGTCCTTCATCACCAGCTTCCTGTCTGTACTTTCTGCTAGAATAGGATTGTGCGTCACAATGACAAAGGTCTGTTTATATTTATCCCTCAAATCAAAAAATAACTGGTGAAGTGCATCAGCATTTTTAGAGTCCAGGTTTCCTGTCGGTTCATCAGCAAATATAATTTTTGGCGAATTGATTAAAGCTCGTGCTACAGCAACCCTTTGCGCTTCACCTCCGGAAAGTTCAGAAGGTTTATGATGAAGTCTTGCTGCAATATTTAGATCCTCAAATAGGGAATGCGCCTTTTCGATTACTGTTTTTTCGGGAATGCCGGCAATTCTGGTAGGAAGCAAAACATTTTCAAGTGCTGTAAACTCAGGTAGAAGCTGATGATTCTGAAATACGAAACCGATATTTTTGTTACGGAATTTTGACAATTCTTTATCTTTCATTTTAAGGTAAGAATTGCCGTCTAAAGCAATTTCAGTATTGAATTTTTCAATTTCCGAAGGTTTATCCAGTGTTCCTAAAATCTGAAGTAGCGTTGATTTTCCTGCGCCTGATTCTCCAACAATGGAAATCACTTCGCTTGGTTTGATATGGATATCAACTCCTTTCAGAACCTCCAGGGTTCCGTAGAATTTATGTATATTTTTTGCTCGAATCATAATTTTGCCTTTAGCTTCTAGCGACTTGTTTTTAGCTTTTTATTAAAATATTAACCACAAAAGTCACAAAAGTTTTATGATGATGTAATTTCTTTTTTGTTCGCAAGAATTAGTTTCTATAACTCTTTTGTAGTTTTGTGCTTAAAAAAATATTTTCTTGAATCTTTTGCCTTGATTCTTGTTTCTTTCTAAATCTTCGTCAATTTAGCAAATTTCAGAATAAGATTTTTCTCTCCTTCATTGCTGAAAATGACTTTGGCTTTGATGTTTTGAGGATCAGTTCCATCCAGAAATGTCACTTCCCCAACACCGAAACGATCGTGACGAACTCTGTCGCCCACTTCTATATCTTCTGAAGAAGATCCGCTTGGATTGATTATTTTAGCAGTAGCAACTGGTTTTAATGTTTTCTTTACAACAGGAATAGTCTCATTTCTTTCCAGAGTTTTCTTCTCTTCCTTCTTTTTGAAAAATCTCGGCTCAGAAGGTCTTTCATCGAAAATGTTGGAACTGATTCCGGAATTATTAACGAATCTCGCTTCCAGCATCGGATTAATGAATTCGATGTATTTTGAATCCACTTCGCTCAAAAATCTCGAAGGTTCAGAATCCGTAATTTTTCCCCACTGAAAACGTGAGACAGCATAGGTGAAATAAGCCTGTTTCTCTGCTCTTGTTAACGCCACATAAAACAGACGTCTCTCCTCCTCTAGTTCTTCTCTGGTAGATGAGCTCATAAAACTCGGGAACAGATTTTCTTCTAAGCCTACAAGGTAAACTACGGGAAATTCTAATCCTTTGGATAAGTGAATGGTCATCAGCGATACTTTATCACCATCATCTTTATCATTCTGAGTATCGGATGACAATGCAATATTCTCTAGGAAATTGGAAAGGCTCGCGTCGCCGTCATCAATCTGTCTCTGTTCCTCAATAAAACCCTGCATCGAGTTCAGTAATTCCTGGATATTTTCTACACGTGAAATTCCTTCCGGCGTTTGATCTTCTTTTAAAAATTTAATCAAACCGCTACGTTTTGCCACTTCCATGGCGACATCATAGACGTTTTCAGTTTTCAGCATTACCTGAAACGCTTTTATCATCGCCCAGAAATCGCCGAGCTTTGTAATAATTCCGTTATTCAGACCTAATTGGGGTGCATAAAAGCCGAGATTGTCCAAAACCTGAGTTATCGGAATACTGCGAGAATCTGCAAAAACAATCAGTTTATTTTGAGTGGTCTCACCAATACCTCTTGCCGGATAATTTATGATTCTGGATAAGGCTTCTGAATCATTTTCATTAATCAAAATCCTTAGGTAAGCCAATAAATCTTTGACTTCTTTTCTTTGGTAGAAAGACAATCCGCCATAAACTCTGTAAGGAATATTTTTTTTCCTGAGCGCATCTTCAAAAGCTCTGGTTTGCGAATTGGTACGGTAAAGAATTGCAAAGTCCGAGAATTTTCTCTGTTGCGTGTTATGAAGTTCGAAGATATTGGCCGATACAAAATTGGCTTCATCCGCATCGGAAAGGCTTCGGTAAACTTTTATCTTCTCCCCGACTTCATTTTCACTAAAAACATTTTTCTTGAATTGTTGCAAATTTTTGGAAATCACGACATTGGCTGCATCTACAATATTCTGTGTAGAGCGGTAATTCTGCTCCAGAGAAACAGTGACTGCATCGGGATAATCTTTCTTGAAATTCAGAATGTTATAGATGTTTGCGCCACGAAAAGAATAAATCGACTGTGCATCGTCACCAACTACACAGATATTCTCGAATTTTGATGCTAAAGCCTTGACAATCAAATATTGCGAATGATTTGTATCCTGATACTCATCAACCAAAATATATCGAAATCTGTCTTGATATTTGGCTAATACTTCAGGGAAACGTGTCAGTAATTCGTTGGTTTTCAGTAATAAATCATCAAAATCCATCGCGCCATTTTTGAAGCAAGCCTCCACATACTTTCGGTAAATTTCGCCAATCAGTCTCATGTTAGCTCTTTCGTCCGCTTCCATCAATTCTGGATTATTGAAATAGGCATTGACAGTTATCAGGTTATTTTTATACTGAGAGATTCTCGAAAGAACCTTTTTAGCTTTATAAACCTCAGCATCTACACTCATATCCTTGATGACTTTTTTCAGGACATTCAGAGCATCCTGAGCATCATAAATAGTAAAGTTGGAAGGATAGCCGAGATAATGTGCTTCGCTTCTCAGAATTCTCGCAAAAACAGAGTGAAATGTTCCCATCCAAAGTGAACGTGCATCGCTCACGCCTACGACTTTTGCGATACGTTCTTTCATTTCTTTGGCCGCCTTGTTCGTAAACGTCAAAGCCAGAATATTGAAAGGATCTACACCGTTAGTAATCAGATGTGCAATCCTCATTGTCAGCACTCTGGTCTTTCCGGAACCGGCGCCAGCCAAAACCATTAGTGGCCCTTGCAAAGTAGTAACTGCCTCAAACTGTGCTTCATTCAATCCCTTCAGATAATCCATTATAATCTCAAAATTTTAAGATAACAAAAATAGCGAATTTTAAGCAATTTATCATTGCATCAGAAGTCGAAAATGAATGATTATTATTAATTTTGCATTGGCAAAAATAACAAGTTATGACTGCCAAAATCTAATTCTAAAGTAAAAATCAATCCATTGAAAATCAATTATATTAAAGAAGAAATCAATTCTTTTTTTGTACTGAAATCTTCGCCCAGAAGTTGGCACATTCCTTTTCTTGCAGGACTTGCAGTGGGAATGCCATTATTATTCGGTTATTTTTTTGCAGATGTTAAATCAGCTTTGGCGGCGAGTTTAGCGGGTTTAGTTATTTTATACATTCCCAATAGCAAAGATATTTTCGAGATCATGATGAAGATGTTTGTCTGTTCTTTTGGGATGATTATTTCTTACATTTTCGGATTGGTTTTTAGTTTTAATATGTGGATAGCGCCTTTTGCTTTCGGGATTTTTTCTGCAATAGTTTATTACATCGTTAGATATTTTAATCTGAAACCTCCGGGAAGTTTTTTCTTTATAATGATGGCATCCATGGCAATCGGACTTCCACATCATCCAGAAGCTATTCCTCAGAAAATTGGAATTTTTACCATTGGAACTTTGAACGCTTGCCTAATCTGTTTGATTTACAGCTTGATGAAAAACAAAAAAGAATCAAAATCTTCTTTAACAACATTTCAAATCAATCCTTACGTCAACCTTGTAGAATCGTTTATCATTGGGATTTGTATGTTTGCATCGGTTTTGGTTGGACAGATTTTCAAACTAGAATATCCTTATTGGATCCCAATTTCCAGCTTAGCGGTGTTACAAGGTGTAAACCGATATCATATTTGGAAAAGAGGCTTGCATAGAATTATAGGAACCATTATCGGATTAGGAATTGCTTGGTTTATCTTTTCTTATGTGAACGATATTTTGTGGATTTGCATTTGTATTATCACACTTCAAATCATCGTCGAAATGTTGATTACAAGACATTATGCTTTAGCTGTAATGTTTCTGACACCGATGGGAATTCTACTTGCTGAAACTGGAAGTTCTACTTCACTTGATCCCGATTATCTTTTAAAAATGAGATTGTTGGAAATTTTAATTGGGAGCGCAATTGGTTGTATTGGCGGTTGGTTTTTGTATAATGAGAGAATCAGATTCAATTCAATAAAGAATCTTAGAAAATCGAAAATTGTTCTGAGTAAAAGTTTTTTGAAAAAGAGTTCTTAAAGTGATTTCAATAAAAGGGTTAATTCTTCCGAAATATTTCCTTTTATATAATTATTAAAATAAAAAGACTGATTGCTAACTTCTGAAAATTGAGTCTGCAAATCCCTTTTTTCTTTGATGATAAACTTTAAATCTGACGCGTAACTTTCAGGAAAAATGGCAGGTTTTGCATATTTGATAGCGTCTCCAATGTTTCCACTGATTTTTGTTTTTCCGTAGATTTCTTTGATAGAGAAAAATTCAGTTTCTTTTTGAATTGGACAATATAAAACATCAGCTTTCATCATCCAATCATCAAAAATGTCCTGGTTTATTTTATTTTCAAAATATTGTATAGTAAAAAATTGTGGAAGTTGAGCTGAAATTAACTTTATATTTTTCAATTCCTTTCCTGCGGCTTTTCCCAGTAAAATAATCTTGTAATTAACTCCGGTATCTCTGAACTGTTTTAGTTTTTCAAAAAATGAATAATAATCTCGCCTGCTTTGCGACACTGTTCCGGGAATTACTACGTTTACAGTGTCAGATTCTGACTCGCTTGAATTAAATTCATTAAAATAAATGGGCAGAAATTCTAAGTTATTATTCTTTGACATCTGCTTATCAATTCCAAACAGATAATGCGACTGTTGATAAACTTTTGGAGCATCCAGTAAGGATTCTTTCAGGAGTAACTTTAGTCTGTATTTAAAATCTTTTTTGAAAATACTTTTGAGCAAATGCCATTTGGAAACTTTGGTAAAATTCTGGTTATGAACAATAATTGCGGTTCTAAATTTTCCAACAATTGTTTTGTAAAGATTAAAATGTCTGTGGACAGTTCCAATGATAATCAAATCATATTTTTTCTGTTCTAGGGTTTCAAAAAGCGCTGAATTATCGGTCAAGAAAATGTTTTCAGTGTGAATGTCGAGGATCTTAAAAATCTTTTCCGAGAAATAAAAATCAACACATATTTCTGATGAATCTTGGGTTAATTCATAGAAATTAGCCGCTAATTCGGCATGTGTATCGAGTTCTATGTATGCAATTTTTTTCATTTTTTGCTAATTACAATATTGGAACTATAACCGATTGTAACGGAAATCCTTTTTTGCCAGAGAATTTACCGAGCAAAAAAGATTAACTCCATCAAACTGCTTTGCTAGGTTTGAAGTGGAATGCGGGAAATAGCTCTCGAAAATCATAATCCAAAATTACTTAAAAACTCCTTCCAGCGCAGGTTCCGTATAAATCGGATCTCATCTTCTGTAAGATTTAATTTTTCCTTTTGCTTGAGAAAGTATATAATAGTGATAAAAAATTCTTTAGCAGAACGGTTTTTAAAGCTCGATTTTGCTGAAGATATCATTGCCAGAGGCAAATTTAAACCAATATTATAAAAATATTGTCCTAGTTTTTCTGCTTTCTGATCTTTGTATTTGTAAGCTGTCGGACGCAAATGTTTTACCCAGAGGTCTTTAATCGTAACAACCTCCCAACCGTGTTTTTTTGCTAATAAAATATCAATATTATCCCAACCGAGTATGGTTCTTAAACCTTTCATATCTTCAAAACACTCTTTCCTGTAGGCTTTTACAGGGCCACGCACATGATTTTTAGAAGATAGATTTTCAAAAGTCCACTCGTTATTTGTATTGCTGAAATCTAACCAATTTTCGTTTGGATTTCGTAGATTTTTAATCTCGGAATTAGACTTATCTTTTTTGATGTAAACCAAACCAGACACTATTCCTGCTTTTTGATTGATAACGAAAACTTGATTGATTTTCTCCAAATAATTTCTGGGAAAAACGATGTCTGCATCGTACTTACAAATCACATCAAAACTTTTCCAATCAACAGTTTCTAAACCTTTGTTAAAAGTTCTCACTACCTTTGCGCCAGGCTGGTGCTCTGATTTTGGTAAATTTAAAACTTTAAAATTTGAAGTTTTGGATATAAAATCTTCAACAATTTGTTGAGTTCTATCCGTCGAGCCATCATTCACAACAATACAAATGAAATCCTGAAAACTCTGGCATTTCAGAGATTCTAGACAAGGAGAAATATTACTTTCTTCATTGTGTGCGGGAATGATAAGGAGAAATTTCATTTAGAATTTATTTGATTCCAGATTTACCTTGAACAAATATTCTGGTGTTTTCGGGCTTTCGAAACTGGAAGTTTTATAATTTTCTTTAGTAAAAAGCGCGCACATCGTGTTCTGAGGATGATAAAGATTCTTGTGAAATGCTTTCGGCGTCCCGTCCAGAATGGCTTTGAAAACTTCGTAGCGGATTTTCTCTGGGTTGTATGAATAATCATGCCACACTACAATCGAATTATCGTGAACCAAATGTTTGAAAACCTGCTCTGTATCGTGCTTCACCATCTCATAGGAATGGTCTCCGTCTATAAAAATCAGATCGTATGTTTTGTTAAGTCCTGCAAAATCAAAGGTTTTTGTGTTGCCTTCCAAATGCAGGATTTTAGAATTTTTCTTAGATAAAATCCCGTGCAGTTCTGCATATTTTTTATTCCAGCCCATTGCTTCCATTTCGGATTTGGAAAGGTTCAGTGTGGTGCAATCGTCTATTTCTTTAGCAATATTCCATACACTTTCGCCGCGCCAAGTGCCGATTTCGAAATAGCTATTTCTCCCCTTTGCCAAAGTTTTCAGCAGAGCCAGGTCTGTAGAAAGCGAGCCGCCATCCAAAATAAAAAGATCTACTTCTGACTGAAAATTACCATTGCAAATCTCATCCAGCGATACTTCCGGTAAACTCGATAGATGAGGATATTTTTCCTGAAATTCTGCCTTCCTGATATCGTTCTGATCGAGAATCAGATTTACCAAACTTGGTTGCTTTATAATATGTTTTATAGATTTTATTAACTTCTGAAACTTAGTCATCAAACAGTAATTTTATTTTGAGTGTTTAGCATATTTCTTTGATCGATAATTTCGCCTAATTTTTCCTGAGAAAGCAGCTTATGCTCATTTGAAAGCCGAAAGTTACTGATTTTGGCAGAATTTATGACGAAAGCTCGCCTTAAATTTATCTAATAAATAATATTTCAAAATGCTTCAAAATCAATTTTCCGCAGTAACTTTGCATCTTTGATTTTAATGTTATGGATGCAACGATTGACAAAAACAAAAATTTATCAAACGGCATTATATCTTATGTATTTTTCACTTTTATAGGTTATTTTATTATCGGGTTATCATTGTCTGTTTTACCTATATTTATAACTAAAAGTCTTGGTTTCAGTATGTTGATCGCAGGAGTGGTTATAAGCCTGCAGTATGTGATGACCTTTCTACTGAGAGCCTACTCAGGAAAAGTGATTGACAGCAAAGGACCTAAGCCCGCTGTTCTGGCAAGTATGCTAAGTTTTTCTTTCACAGGATTGGTATTGGTATTAGCATATTACTTTAGGTTATCTCCTGTTGTAAGCTTATTATTTTTGATTATTACAAGATTTTTCACAGGTTGCGCCGAAGGACTGGTGGGTGCTAGTCCTATCAACTGGGCGATTATGACTTTTGGTGAAGAACATACTGCTAAGATTATTTCTTATAATGGTATTGCCAGCTACGGTGCTTTGGCGTTAGGTGCATCATTGGGCGTTATCATTTTAAAATATTTTAGTTTCTACGGTTTGGGTATTATAATTCTTCTTTTAGGATTAGTAGGATTTTTCCTGGCAAGGACCAAAGACAATTGTACTCGAATAGAATCTGAAGAAGAACAAAAATCCTTTTGGAATGTTCTGGGAAAAGTAGCACCGTTTGGACTTTGTCTTGCAATGGGCGGTCTCGGATTTGCCACAATATCTACGTTTGTAACACTTTATTACGATTATTATCATTGGCAAAATGGTGCATTGTGTTTATCTGTTTTCGGGATTTTGTTCGTTGCCGGTCGATTAGTTTTCAGTAATGCCATCAACCGTTTTGGCGGAATCAATGTAGCTATTGTTTGTCTGGCTGTGGAAACCTTGGGATTAGTGATTATTACATTATCATCTCATCCGTATTTAGCCTTGATTGGTGCCGGAATTACAGGTTTAGGATTTTCTCTGATATTTCCAGCATTAGGTGTTATGGCTATGAAAACCGTTCATTCTTCCAACCAAGGTTCTGCGCTGGCAGGTTATGGTTTATTTATTGATATTTCGTTAGGGATAACCGGACCTTTGATTGGCGGCGTTGCAGACCAATTTGGCCTACCCTATATTTTTCCCTTAAGCGTAGGGATTGTTTTGTTAGGTTTAATTCTGGCCTATTACCTAAAAGTGAATCAATCTAAATAACTTTATAAAATGATTAATTTTTGAATCCTTTATAACTTTTAAAAAATTAATTTTTTTCTGAAGGTAACTTTTTAACCTCGGTCTAGGTTTTTTTTCTGCTCGGTCAAAATAATCGTTTAGATTAGATATTATTATCTAGAGGCAAAACCGATTTTCAAAATCCGATAAAAATCACGATTTTTGCAATCTCAAATTTTATTATGTCTTTACAACAAGAAATCAGCAAAAGAAAAACTTTCGGAATCATCTCCCACCCCGATGCGGGAAAAACCACTCTCACGGAAAAACTCCTGCTTTTTGGAGGGGCGATTCAGGAAGCTGGTGCTGTAAAATCCAACAAAATCAAGAAAGGAGCGACCTCAGACTTTATGGAAATCGAACGTCAGAGAGGGATTTCTGTGGCAACTTCCGTTTTGGCTTTTGAATATAGAGACCACAAAATCAATATTTTGGATACGCCTGGTCACAAGGATTTTGCGGAAGATACTTACCGAACGCTGACTGCAGTTGACTCTGTAATTGTTGTGATTGACGTTGCAAAAGGGGTTGAGGAACAGACGGAAAAACTGGTTCAGGTTTGTAGAATGCGAAACATTCCGATGATTGTTTTCATCAACAAGCTGGACCGTGAAGGTAAAGATGCTTTTGATTTGCTGGATGAAGTGGAACAAAAATTAGGTTTGACGGTTTGTCCGCTTTCTCTGCCGATTGGTATGGGAAGCGACTTTCAGGGGATTTATAATATTTGGGAAAATAACATCCAATTGTTTTTGGAAGAGAAAAAACAGAAAGTTGGAGAATCTCTGAAAATTGATGATATCAACGATTCTCAAATTGATGAATTGGTTGGTGCAAAAGCGGCGACAACTTTGCGCGAAGAATTGGATTTGATTCAGTCGGTTTATCCAGAGTTTAATCGTGAAGATTATATGAATGGCGATTTACAGCCGGTTTTCTTCGGTTCTGCGCTTAATAATTTCGGCGTTCGTGAGTTACTGAATGCTTTCATCGATATTGCACCAATGCCACAACCGAAAGAAAGTGAAACCAGATTGGTAAAACCTGAAGAAACTCAATTCACAGGATTTGTGTTCAAAATCCACGCGAATATGGATCCAAAACACAGAGACCGACTGGCGTTTGTGAAAATCGTGTCCGGAACTTTCAAAAGAAATGAAAATTACTTGCTTGTAAGAGAAGGTAAAAAAATGAAGTTCTCCTCTCCTAACGCGTTCTTCGCTGACAAAAAAGAAGTTGTGGACGAGAGTTTCCCTGGCGATATTGTCGGACTTCACGATACGGGAAGTTTCCGAATTGGCGATACTTTGACAGCCGGCGAAAAATTGAGTTTCAAAGGAATTCCGAGTTTCTCTCCGGAACATTTCCGTTACATTAATAATAACGATCCATTGAAAGCGAAACAATTGGCGAAAGGTGTTGACCAGCTAATGGACGAAGGTGTTGCTCAGTTATTTACGCTGGAAATGAACAACAGAAAAATCATTGGAACGGTTGGTGCGCTTCAATACGAGGTTATCCAATATCGTTTGGAACACGAATATGGTGCGAAATGTTCTTATGAACCAATCAGCATTCACAAAGCTTGTTGGGTTGAAGCGGATGAAAAGTCTGAGGAATTCAAAGAATTTGCGAGACTGAAACAGCGTTTCTTGGCTAGAGACAAATATGACCAATTGGTTTTCTTAGCCGATTCGTCTTTTACAATCCATATGACGCAGGAAAAATTTCCGAATGTGAAACTGCATTTTATTAGTGAGTTTAAAAATCATTAAAATATATAATCCGCAGATTGCTCTGCGGATTTTTTTTTATAATTAAAAAATACTTAATTTTGAGATAATAATTTAAATTAATTAATTAATTAATTAATTAATTTAAATTATTATGGCAGACGCTAATAGCAATAACTCCGGTAACACAAACTCTAATCCACCAATTAGGGATACAAACACATACTTAGAAAAAGGTGATAAACCTGTAATAATAAAAAAAGACAAAAAATAACAAGCAATCCCAAAAACAAAGTTTTATTAGCTTTTGTGAAGCTATTATGCCTTTTTTTATGCGAAGTAATTGATTTATCAATTGCTATCTGAATGTTGTATGTTCTATTAATTATTAAACTATGATAATCATTGATAGAACCTGCTATAATATCATTTTTCAGTAGTTTTTGTGGTTCAGCTCCCATCATTACTGATTTCACTGGTAAAATATTTCTGTATAATATATAAATTTATTATTAGTAGAAGTGAAAAGTAAAACTTATAATCAATATTTTTTTTAAAAAGTAAATCTAAATTATAACCAACAAGTAATAAAAATATAGGAATTAATATCTGCATTAAACTATTAGATTTATTAGTAATCACTTCATCGGCTTCAAGTATGCTTGCCAAGTTTTTCTCACCCTCCTCTTTAATAATCTTTAAAGTCTCAATATCAGCTTTATATAAATATTCTGTATCCATTTGAATAGTTTTAATAAAAGTATAATAATTTAAATAAAATACTAAAAATAATTTTATTGCTTCCGAAAAATCGAATGCTTTTCTTTACATTATTTCTTGTAAATCATTTGTAAAATCAAATTAAATGTTTGATTTTAAATGGATTAAAATATTACAAAAAGTTTCGGATTCATTTACAAATCATTCTTTTCGTTGTTGGATAGCTTTACATCATAAAATTATCCCAATGAAAAAATTAATATTGACCGCAGTTATTTTGAGCACACTCACGATGTGTAAAAAAGCAGATTTACAGGAAGCAAATCATACAATTGCCAATGCAGATTCTTTAATTGATAAAGCTTCTGAAACAATCAACAATCTTAATACTGATGCAGTTTTAGATTCGGTGAATCTGAAAGCTAAAGATTTGATTAAAAATAAAGAAGACATCAAAAAAGCCTTTGCGAATAGCAAAAATAAAATCGATTCTATTTCTGAGAATGTTGAAAAATTCAAAAAAGATATTGAAGAGCAGAAAATCAGTTCTAATATTGATTCGATAAAAAATCAAATCAAAAAAGAAATCCCAAAACCGAAAACCGTTACCAAAGTTATCTACAAAGATAAACCTGTGAAAAAAGAACCAGTTGAGTCAGTTAACGCAATGGTAAAAAATGGTTCCGTTGAATTGAATGTAGATAATATTGCTCTAGCAAAACAATCGGTAAGAGATATTATCAGAAAGTACGATGGCATCATCAACACAGAAAATTTGGTTAGTAATGATGAGTTTCAGACTTTGTATTTGACGACAAAAGTTTCTAATGATAAGTTTGATTATTTGGTAGAAGATTTATCGATGTTAGGAAGTATTCATAACAAAAACCTTGAAGTTAAAGGCGATTCCTACAATCCGAATAAACTTTGCAGTCTGGATATCACTTTATACGACAATCATCTGAAACCAAAAGAATCAGAAAATCAAAGTTTTGGAGAAAAATCCGCAGACGCCATTTCTTCCGGCTGGAAAGTAATTGGAGATATTCTATTGTTTCTACTACCCTTTTGGCCAGTTTTCCTGATTGGCGGTATTGGATATTATTTTTACAAAAAGAAATATGGTAATGGAAATAACAATCCACCAAATAAAGATTCTGAGGAGAACTCATAAACAGAAAAGACGCTTAGATTATAAGCGTCTTTTCTATTATTGAAAATTTGATTCTTAGTTCATCAAGCTTTTGCTTAAGTTAAGCGCATCTTGGTTGGAGCCGTCATACTGCAAAGATTTTGCGATATATTGTTTTGCTTTTTCCGGATTTGTATCCTTATCCAAAAATGCGATGAAGAAATAGGCGTAAGCCAAGTTTTGTTTTGCCGCATCCACTTCTTCTGGTTTAACTTTGGTGATATATTGCTCATAAGCAGCTTTTGCACCTGCATTATTTTTAGCTGACTGATTGGCGTAACCGATGCTGTAATAAGCCGGAGCCCAATCTGGAAGGATTGCTGTGATTTTGTTCCAAGTTGCGATGGCAGAATTCCAATCATTTGCATTTTGATAAGCTGTTGCTAGTGCTACCAAAGATTGTGTGTCATCCGGGTTAGATGAAATTTTTAGTTTTAGCGCTTCAATTTCGGGGTTTGTAGTTCCCTGTGTTTGAGCAGTGGTTTGTATTTGTTCAGTGGTTTTGGTAGTCTGTGCTGTTGCAAATCCTGCCGCTAATAATGATACCCCTAACAATAAACTTCTAATTTTTACTTCCGTTTTCATAACCTTTTTATTTAAGTTGTATATTAGTAAACAATTATAATTCCATATATCTATTATATTTTCAATAATTACGAGTTTTAATAGTCTTTTAAGAATTAAATATTAAAGTTTAATAAATTTTAAATAATATGGATTGATTGGTCTTATTGTTGATATGTATATTTGTATACTAATTGTATAAAAAATAGTATATTTGTTTATTAAAGTTTACGACCATGGATTTTACGATCGTTAAAAATCTATTAGAATTATTTGAAAAATTTGATTCGGAGAATGTCAATAATCTATACAGTAAGGATATTGTAGGATTTCGCAACTGGATATATGATCAGGAATCAGACCAGCAGAGAGATGGAAAAAGTGAACCTATTTGGGATGGCAAAGAGTTCGGACGGTCACCAGAAAGTGTTATCAGTACGCTTTTGGTTCATCTTAACCGATATGCTAAAACTTATTCTAAATCGGCTATTGCTGGTTCCGATTTCAGCACACAGGACGAATTTATATACCTTATAAATTTAAAATCTTTTGGATCTTTGACCAAAATGGAGCTCATCAGAAAAAATGTGCAGGAAAAGCCAGCGGGTATACTTATTATCAACAGACTCATAAAACAAGGCTGGGTAGAGCAAAAAGATTCTGTTACAGACAGACGAACAAAAGTTCTTACAATAACAGAATCCGGTCTGCAAGCCTTGGATATGCAAATGGATAAAATCCGAACTGCGACAAGCATTGTAACAGGCAATCTGACTTATAATGAGAAAATGGATCTCATAAGAATTCTGGATAAATTGGAACAATTCCATCATCCTATTTTTTCCAAAAATATAGATAATAATAAATTAATTGACACTGTTTTACAAGATTACTCTTTTGATAAAAACTAATATGACAAAGAAAATAGCAATTATAGGATCTGGATTTTCAGGCTTGTCCGCAGCAGCTTATTCCGCTAAGTTAGGAAACGAAGTACACGTTTTCGAAAAAAACAGCAGTTTGGGCGGTCGCGCAAGAAGTTTCCGTACAGACAACGGATATACTTTCGATATGGGTCCAAGTTGGTACTGGATGCCAGATATATTTGAAGATTTTTTTGCCGATTTTGATAAGAAAGTTTCTGATTTTTATGAGTTGGTGTCTCTAGATCCTCAGTTTGAAATGGTTTTTGAGAATGGAACCATGGAGATTCCGCACGATTATGAATCCATGAAATCCCTATTCGAGAAAACGGAAAAGGGAGCAGGAAAAATGCTGGATGATTTCATGAAAGATGCACAGTTCAAATATGACGTGGGAATGAAGGAATTCGTAAATAAACCTTGTCATTCCTGGTTTGAGTTTATCTCTCCTAAAATTGCGAAAAGTGCTTTGAAATTAGACCTTTTGACTGATTTTCACCATTTCGTAAGAAAATATTTTAAGCATCCTAAACTGATCACATTGATGGAATTTCCAGTGATTTTCCTTGGAGCAGCTCCGAAAGATATTCCTGCGCTTTATAGTTTGATGAATTATGGTGGCTATAAACTCGGAACATGGTACCCGAAAGGTGGCTTTATCAAAATTGTAGAAGCAATGGCGACTATTGCAAAAATGCAAGGCGTTCACTTTCACTTTAATGCGAATGTAGAAAAAATTGTTGTAGAAGATAAGAAGGTAAGCGGAATTATTGTAGATGGGAAAAAAATATTTTTTGACAGCGTCATTGCATCATCAGATTATCATCATACAGAACAGGTTTTGCTGGATAAAGAGTACAGAAATTATGATCAAAAGTATTGGAATAATAAGACATTTGCGCCTTCTTGCTTGATATTTTATTTAGGTTTCAAAGAAAAAATACCAAATCTTAAACACCACACGCTTTTCTTTGAAAATGATTTGGATTTGCACACCACAGAAATATATACAGATAAGAAATGGCCTTCGAAACCATTGTTTTATGTTTGCTGCCCATCAAAAACAGATGAGCATGTTGCCCCAAAAAACTGTGAAAATGTTTTTCTCCTGATGCCTATTGCAACGGGAATTGAAGATTCTGAAGCGATGCGAGAAAAATACTTTCTGGAAATGATAGAAAGAATTGAAAAACAAACGGGATCATCTGATCTTTCATCTAAAATAGAGTATAAAAAAAGTTACTGTCTCAATGACTTTACTAATGATTATAATGCTTTTGAAGGCAATGCGTATGGATTGGCAAACACCCTTTCTCAAACGGCCGTTCTAAAACCATCTTTAAAAAATAAAAAAGTGAAAAATCTTTTTTATACCGGTCAGCTTACTGTTCCAGGACCCGGCGTGCCGCCCTCTATCATTTCCGGAAAGATAGCCGCCACTGAAGCCAATAAAAAATAAACCGAATCTACTGTAATATGAAAAAATTATTTGACGAACTTTCCTACAAGGTAAGCAAACAAACCACCAAACAATATAGCACAAGTTTCTCGCTGGGTATTCTTGCATTGTCCCCGAAAATCAGAAATGCGATCTATGCCATTTATGGCTATGTCCGTCTTGCAGATGAAATTGTGGACAGTTTTCACGGTTATGATAAACAAAAATTATTAGCCAGATTCCGAGATGAAACTACCGATGCATTGGAAGAAAAGATCTCGATTAATCCTATCTTACACTCTTTTCAGGAAACGATCCATCAATATCAGATTGATTTTCAATTGATAGATCAGTTCTTGAGAAGTATGGAAATGGATCTTCATAAAATAGATTATAATTCGGAACTTTATAAAGAATACATTCTCGGATCGGCAGAAGTTGTGGGACTGATGTGTCTTCAGGTATTTGTAGAAGGAGACAAACAAGAGTATGAAAAACTGAAACCATACGCAATGATACTTGGCTCGGCTTTCCAAAAAGTTAATTTTCTGAGGGATATGAAGGATGATTATTTTGTTTTAGGACGCACTTATTTCCCAAATGTTAATATCGAAGATTTTAACAGTGAGGTAAAAACTGATATAGAAAAAGAAATACACGATGAATTCCAAAAAGCTTTGGAAGGGATAAAAATGCTTCCGGCTTCTTCTAAATTCGGGGTTTATCTGGCTTACAGGTATTATGTTTCATTATTTAGAAAAATAAAAAGAACTTCTGCAGTAAAAATCATTAATCAAAGGATAAGAATTTCTAATTCTAGAAAAATTTCGTTAATGATGGGTTGCTATGTAGAGTATAAAATGTCATTGATATGAAGTGGCTGGTTTCGGCTTTTATAATATGTTTCTCAATGCTCCATGCGCAGGATTATGATATTGTCAGAAAAAATTATCAGAAAGCAGTTTCTGATAAAAAAATATGCAAAGAGATGCTAAAACATTTTGAAAATAAAAGCAATACAGGTCTGGATCTGGCTTATCAGGGCGCTTTTCAGGCTGTTTGGGCCAAACATGCCAGTGATCCATTTGAGAAACTCACAACTTTTAGAAAAGGTAAAAAAAATCTTGATAAAGCCGTAAAACAGAACCCGAATTTGATAGAAACACGCTTTCTCCGCTATTCTATTCAGAAAGAAAGTCCTGCTTTTCTGGGATATAAATCTAACATTGATGAAGATAAGATGCTCCTGAACAGAAATATTAAAGACGTAGATGACATCATTTTAAAACAAATGATAATCGATATTCTAAAGAGTTAAAAAATGATACACCAACTGTACAAAGAACAACAGCTTAATTGCAGTCTGGAAGAAGCCTGGAGCTTTTTTTCATCTGCTAACAACCTATCCAAGATTACGCCGAAAGAGATGAATTTTATTGTAAGAACCAATCTTCCGGATGACAAAATTTATAAAGGGATGATTATTGATTATTATGTTTCTCCTTTACTTGGCATCAAAATGTCCTGGCAAACAGAAATCACTGAGGCCAATTTCCAGAAAAGCTTTACAGATTTTCAGAAAAAAGGACCTTATAAACTCTGGAATCACCGCCACGAATTCATTGAGAACGACAACGGCGTTCTGATGAAAGATACGATTGATTATGAACTGCCCATGGGATTTTTAGGTGAATTGGCTCATAAATTATTTGTCCGAAACAAACTGGAACATATCTTTGAATACAGAAGAGTTATTTTAGAAAAAATGTTTAATTCAAAAAAGAATTAATGATGAATTTCCTAATCGTTTTAACCACTTTTTTTCTGATGGAAGGTGCCACCTGGGTTATACACAAATATGTGATGCACGGCTTTCTCTGGAGTTTACATAGAGATCATCACGACCATAGCACAGATCCGCCTCTGGAAAAAAATGATTATTTCTTTGTTATTTTTGCAGTGCCGGCAATTGTTCTGATGTATTTTGGAAGTGTTAATGATTTCAACTATCTGTTTTACATAGGCTTAGGTGTTACAATTTATGGAATGGCTTATTTCTTTGTTCACGATATTTTCATCCACCAAAGAATTAAAGTTCTGAAAAATACTGAAAATCCTTACCTGTTGGCGATTCGCCGAGCCCATAAACAGCATCACAAACATATTGGTAAAGAAGAAGGCGAATGTTTCGGATTTCTGTGGGTTCCTGTGAAATATTTTAAAATGTATTTCAATAAAAACAAAAAACAAGCTTAATGCACTTTACATACCTGCTTATAGATTTTTTCACGGTCATCGTTTGTTTCATTTTTTCGTATCATCCAAAAATACAATTTAGCAGACATTTTGGTGCTTTTTTTAAAGCTTCCGTTCTGGTGGGTCTCGTTTTCATAATTTGGGATATTTGGTTTACAAAAAATGGTGTATGGTGGTTTAATGATGATTACCTGCTTGGAATAAGGCTATTTGGTTTACCAATTGAAGAGATTTTATTTTTTATATGCATACCTTTTTCCTGCGTATTTACCTATTACTGTCTTGATAAATTCTTTAAACTTGACTGGAAGCCTTTACCTGAAAAATTATATGTTATATTTTCTGTAATCGCTTATTTATCAGTAGCTTTTGTCTTTTATGATAGAGTTTATACATTGGTGACATTTCTGACATTAGCTTTCAGTCTGATTATTTTGTATTATTATCTCGGCGTCAGATGGATCGGGAAAGTATCTTTTATCTATCTGATTCTTTCCCCAGGTTTTTTATCAGTTAACGGAATTCTTACCGGGACAGGTTTGGAAACTCCAATTGTGAATTATAATCCTTATAACTTTATTGGATTTCGTATCCTTACTATACCGATAGAAGATTTTTTCTACGGACTCGAGTTAATTCTTTGGAATGTTTTTTTTCTAAATAAATTTATGAGAAAAGACCACATTATACCCTCCAAGACAAATTAATACGATATTAATTGACTTAAGTTTAAGCTTTGTTTTAAATCAAAATTGAATTTACTTACTTAAATTAAAAAATCCTAAGACAGCTCTTAGGATTTTTAATTTAAATTATGAATAAATTTAATACTATTTTGTCATAGATTTTCTCATCGGTATAACAAATAAACCCGCAACCAAGAAAAGAATTCCTGCTAAAATAATTGCCGAACAAGGATTATTTTTTAAAACATTTTTAAACACGAAGCCAAAAGACAAAGTCTGGATCAGCATCGGGATCACGATCATCATATTAATTACTCCATATAAATTCCCCTTTTACTGTGCGGAATGGATGGTGAAACCATAGAATACGGCAATCCCATCATCGAAGCCCACCCGATTCCAAATGCGATCATCGGAAGTAAAATAAACTATTCATTTTTAATAAAAGGCAGAGTCATAATACCTAAACCTGTGAGAAATAAGCTTATTTTTGAAAAAAGGCTCAGATTATAAAATCCAAGCCCTAACTTTTTAACTTACAAACTTTATGGGATAGTGTCTTGGCAATATTAACGAAAATGAATTAAAAACCCGTTATTAGCATAATTAGTAATATTGATAAGCTTTGGAATATACTTTACAGGCTCAAACTATTCTTACCTCCAGTCAGATTTTTCACTTTACTATTCCAGATAAACGATCCTGAAATGCCTTGTGGTAAGTTAATTTCAGCTTTTAGAATACCTTTATTATTAAGCTTGTAATTTACAGAGATTTCTCCTTTTGGATGTGGCATTGTCCCGCTGATTTCTTTCAAATCTCCTAAATGAGGTTCAATTTTTACTTTTGAAAAACCAGCTGCATCACTTTCAATTCCAAATACAATCCGGAAAAATTCTATATTCGGACTAGCACTCCAGGCGTGGCAATCGGAACGCGTGGTATTTACTTTCGAATCTTCACCATACGTGGTCGCCCCTTGTTTAATGAATTCTTTCCAGATAGCTAAGCGATTAAAATATTCATTTCCTAAACCAGCTTTGTGCAATGCTTGATTGGTGTAATACTGAAAATAAATTGAAGGTTTCGCCGGCATCCGCAAATGCTTTAGCATTCAATTAAACATTAATTAAAAAATATAAACCCAGGGCAAAATTGAAAGATACCATAGAACGATGAAAAATGTGGTTAAACTCAATCATTTTTACCATCCAGAAGAATTAATGGAAGCTTTAGAAAAATTTGTAGAAAACAACAACAAGCGATATCATGAATCTTTGAAAAACCTTCCTCCAGCAGATGTTTACTTCGGAAGATCTGAGCAGATTTTGGAAAAAAGAAAACAAATAAAATCAGATGCAATCCGAAAAAGAAAACAGTTGTATTTTCAATAAAATTTAATAAATTTATAAACCTAAATACTCCTTAAGGAATTATTGCAAAATGTCTAAGCTAGTTTGAAGACGTACAACCATAGATGTTATTTTTAACAAATTCATTAATAATTAATATTTTAAAACAAAATAATAATTAAGATTTCACTATTTTTAACCATATCGATAATAAATATAACTACCAATTCCTAAAAAATTATTAATGGAAATTCTGTCTTATTATAAAAAGTTTCTATTATTCTTGATGGTTTTATTTGTAAGTATGTCAAATGCACAGATTATAGATACTTTAAGACATGGCGAGAAACTTATCGAGAATCCTAAGTATCCTCAGTTACAATTCAAAGGGCTTTTCCAAGCTCGATATCTGATTGGAACGACCAAGGATGTTGATGTCAATGGACTACATCATATAGATCATAGCGGAACAGATAATAGTTTTATGATTAAATATATGAGGGTTCAAATGCGCGCTCAAATCAGCAAGCGTACTGAAGTCGCCGTACTTGCAAATCTTGCTGACTTTAAAAATGACCCCAAATCAAGAGTTCTTGAAAATGCCTACCTAAAATATACTTTCAGTCCTAAATTGGCCTTTACTGTTGGGCAGTTCCGACCATTGTTCGGACTTGAGGAAACTTATCCTGTTGATATCATTAAGTCTTTTGATTGGTCAAATCAATATACAGAGTTTGGAAAATTAGGCTGGACTAGTTTCCAGATCGGTTTGGCAGCAACAGGACAATTACAATTGGGTAAAATACCTTTTCACTATGCAGTTTCTGTTGTCAATGGTAATGGTAAAAATCAGATCACTGATAATGATAATGGTAAGCATTACTCCACTCGTCTTGTCTTTGATCTTGTAAAAAAGTATAATTTGAATCTTGGTTTCAATGCTGGTGTCGGAGAGGTTTTGAGCAAGAAGATTTACGCCGTAGGAGTAGATGTTATTTCGCTTATTCACTTTAATCTGAAATGGAGTTTGGATATGCAGCTTGAAGCTAAGCAGGCTACCAATCATGTTTTATATTTCGCAACAATTTCTGAATTGAGACCTGACAATCCAGATGAATATCAGATTCGAGGCGTTTACTTTCTTCCTAATATTCGGTACGAAATCAAACACAGAAATTTAAGTGCACTTGAACTATCGTGCCGTTATGAATATTTGGATAACAATTTTAGGCTTAATTCAAATCCCAGACAGACCATCACCCCTATGTTTGGATTGGAATTTTTAAAGGATTACGGCGCTAGAATTCAACTAGGTATGCAGTTCGACCGTTATAAACATTCCATTGAGAACACCAGTCAATACAACAACAATCTTTTCATTGTTCAGGTTCAAAGTAGATTTTAATAAAACCAATCATTATGAAAGAAATTAACATTAAAGCTGTTGCAATTACTTTTGCAGTTGCACTTGTAATATGGTTTATACCCGCACCGCAAGGAGTAGCGGAAAATGCATGGCATCTGTTTGCAATTTTTGCAGCCACAATTCTTGGAATCATCTTAAAGGCTGCTCCAATGGGGACTATGTGCATGATGGCAATAGGTTTTACGGCTCTTACGCAAGTGGTTGCTCCGGGTGATGCAGGAAAATCTATTACCAAGGCATTAAGTGGTTTTGGAGATAAAGTAATTTGGCTGATAGGAATTTCATTCTTTATCGCAAGAGGCTTTATCAAAACAGGACTGGGAAACAGAATTGCTTTCCTGTTCATTAGAGTTTTCGGTAAAAGTTCATTAGGCTTGGCTTATGGTTTAGGATTAGCCGATGTCTGTTTGGCTCCGGCAATTCCGAGTAATACCGCACGAGGTGGCGGAATTATCTACCCTATTATGAAATCCATGGCGATCAGCTTTGACTCTGTTCCCGATAAGCCGGAAACACACAGAAAATTGGGTTCTTATTTGACGTTGAACAGTTATTACATGAATCTTATTGCATCTTCCATGTTTTTGACCGGAACCGCAAGTAACCCTATGTGTCAGAAATTCGCTGCCAACTTGGGAATCAACATCACTTGGATGTCTTGGGCTGCAGCTGGATTTGTACCGGGATTGGTAGCGTTCTTTGTAGTGCCGCTGGTCTTGTATAAACTATACCCACCTGAATTAAAGAAAACCGCCGATGCTCCTAGAATGGCTGCAGAGAAATTAAAAGAAATGGGACCTATTTCTAAAAATGAATGGCTCATGTTATTAGCATTTTTTATTCTGCTGGCCCTTTGGATTTTTGGTGGTGCATTGTCAATTGATGCCACTACTACAGCTTTTATTGGTTTAACGCTATTACTGCTCACATCAGTCTTAACGTGGGAAGACGTCAAAGCAGAAAAAGGAGCCTGGGATACCATAGTATGGTTTGCTGTGCTTGTTATGATGGCCAGCTCTCTTAATGATTTAGGATTTATTGGATGGTTTAGCAATCTGATTAAAATGGAAATTGGTGGAATGACCTGGACCATTGCTTTTCCAGTTATTATTCTCGTTTACTTTTTTAGCCATTATATTTTCGCAAGTGCTACCGCGCATGTAGCAGCAATGTATGCAGCCTTATTGAGCGTTGGAATTGCCGTAGGAATTCCTCCAATGTTATTAGCAATGATGCTTGGATTTTTGGGTTCAATTTATGGAGTTCTTACCCATTATGGTCATGGTCCTGCTCCTGTATTTTTTGGAAGCGGATATGTTGATTTAAAAGAATGGTGGCTTAGAGGTTTGGAAATAGGAATTGTTTTACTGATTATTTATATGGGCGTTGGTGGCCTGTGGATGAAGATTCTAGGGTACTATTAATCATAAACTTAAAATATGCTGTCTACGTTATCACGAAAAATACTGATGTGCGTTACCGGGTTGTTCCTTAGTTTCTTTCTGCTGATTCATTTCCTTGGAAATCTTCAGCTTTTTTTACCGCAGGAGCAGGCTCATCTTCAATTTAATGCCTATTCGCATTTTTTGTCAGGAAATATAATTATAAAAATCATTTCGTATGTTTTATATACGAGCATCATCGTGCATGCCGTGGATGGATTAATCATCACTATAAGAAATCGAAAATCAGGAGAAAATTACAGAACCGACAACAGAAAAAGAGCCAGTACATGGGCATCAAGAAATATGGTAATTTTGGGAACATTGATTTTGATTTTCCTTGTCATTCATTTTCAGAATTTTTGGTACGTCTATAAATTTGGTAATCTTCCTTTGGATGATCACGGAAATAAAGATTTGTACATTTTAGTCATAAGCATTTTTAAAGAATGGTGGTACGTGCTCATTTATGTGGCATCAATGATTGCATTGTACTATCACTTGATACACGGAATTCAAAGTGCAGTTAGTACTGTAGGTGTATTTCATCCGAAATTTGTAAAATGGTTTAAAAATGCTGGAATCGTGTATTCATTAATCATAAGTTTAGGCTTTGCATTGATGCCGATTTATATATTTTTCACTAACCGCTAAATTTAGATAGTATGATCTTAGATTCAAAGATACCGGAAGGACCATTAGAAAAGAAATGGGAAAACTATAAGAAAACAGCGAAGCTTGTCAATCCTGCCAACAGAAAAAAATTGGATATCATTGTTGTCGGTACAGGATTGGCAGGAAGCTCGGTTGCAGCTTCATTAGGTGAGATGGGCTATAATGTAAAATCATTCTGTTTTCAGGACAGTGCGAGAAGGGCACATTCTGTAGCGGCTCAAGGAGGAGTGAATGCCGCTAAAAATTACAAAAATGATGGTGACAGTGTGTACCGAATGTTTGTTGATACTTTAAAAGGCGGAGATTTCAGAGCACGTGAAGCCAATGTTTACCGAATGGCAGAATGTTCATTAAACCTTATCGACCAAGCTGTTGCACAAGGTGTTCCTTTTGGCCGAGAATATGGAGGATATTTGAATAACCGTTCATTTGGTGGCGTTCAGGTAAGCCGAACTTTTTATGCGAGAGGACAAACAGGACAACAATTGCTTCTGGGCGCTTATCAGGCATTAATGCGTCAGGTCGGAAAAAAAAGTGTTCAGTTATTTACGAGACACGAGATGCTGGATTTGGTCATCATTGAAGGAAAAGCGAGGGGTATTATTGTAAGAAATTTAGATACTGGAGAAATCGAAAGGCATGCAGCCCACGCCGTTGTCTTGGCGACAGGAGGTTATGGAAAAATCTATTATTTATCTACTTTGGCGATGGGTTGTAATGGTTCTGCAATTTGGAGGGCACATAAAAAAGGAGCTTTAATGGCTTCACCCAGCTGGATTCAGGTGCACCCTACTTCACTGCCACAGTCAGGAGATTATCAGTCAAAATTAACGTTGATGTCTGAGTCTTTGAGAAATGACGGTAGAATCTGGGTTCCTTTAAAAGAAAATGAAACCAGGCCTCCTAATGAAATCCCTGAAAACGAGAGAGATTATTATCTGGAAAGACGATATCCTGCTTTCGGAAATCTGGCGCCAAGAGATATTTCTTCGCGAGCTGCAAAAGAAAGAATAGATGCAGGTTTTGGAATCGGACCGTTAAAAAATGCAGTATATCTTGATTTTTCTAAAGCAATTAAAGAACAGGGAAAAGAAAAAATTGAGGAGAAATACGGGAATTTATTCGATATGTATTTGAAAATTACAGGATATGATGCTTATCAGAAGCCAATGATGATTTCGCCATCCGCTCACTTTTCAATGGGTGGACTTTGGGTTGACTATGAATTAATGACTACCATTCCTGGATTGTTTGCTTTAGGAGAAGCTAATTTTGCAGATCACGGCGCGAATCGATTGGGAGCCAATTCCCTACTTCAGGCTTCCGTTGACGGCTATTTTATTGCACCATATACCATTGCCAATTACTTGTCTCAGGAAATCCATACCGGAAATATCTCGACCGATGGTGTAGAATTTGAGAAAGCTGAAAATCGCATTAAGCAGCAAATTGAAGGTTTCATTAATATTAATGGAACAAAGACTGTTGATTATTTCCACAAAACTTTGGGCAAATTACTTTACGATTATTGTGGTTTAGCCCGGAATGAAGAAGGTTTACAATTCGCCATCAAAGAGATAAGAAAGCTAAAACAGGAATTTTATAGGGATGTAAAAGTATCAGGAAAAGCCGAAGCAATGAACGCTGAACTTGAAAAAGCTGGCCGCGTTGCTGATTATTTTGAAATAGGTGAATTAATGTGCTATGATGCTCTAACCCGAAATGAATCTTGTGGTGCACATTTTCGTGAAGAATTTCAAACTCCCGATGGAGAAGCTTTGAGGAATGATGATGAATTTCAATTTATTTCAGCTTGGGCCTGGAAAGGTGAAAACAATGAACCTGAGCTCATTAAAGAGCCTCTGATTTTTGAAGAAATACAGCCAACTGTAAGAAGTTACAAATAAAACACAAAAACCTATGGATTTACATCTTAAAATATGGAGACAGAAAGATAATCAGAGTGAAGGGAAACTGGTGAATTATGATTTAAAAGACTTAAATCCTCATATGTCTTTTTTAGAAATGCTGGATACTTTGAACGAGAAATTGATCCTACAAGGTGACGAACCTGTTGAGTTTGATCATGATTGTCGGGAAGGCATTTGCGGCCAATGTGGGGTAATGATTAATGGTTTGGCTCATGGACCTTTGGAACATACTACCACCTGTCAGCTTCACTTAAGGTCTTTCAAAGATGGAGATACCATAGTTATTGAGCCTTTCCGTGCATTAGCTTTCCCGGTGAAAAAAGACTTGAAAATTGACCGTTCGGCATTTGATAGAATTATTTCTTCCGGTGGTTTTGTAACGGTAAATACTGGTCAAGCACCGGATGCCACAGCGATTGCAATTACCCATCAAACTGCTGAGGAAGCCTTTGATTCCGCAGCATGTATTGGTTGCGGAGCTTGTGTAGCAACGTGCAAAAATGCAAGTGCTGCCTTATTTACCTCCGCAAAGATTAGTCACATGGTTTTGCTTCCACAAGGAAAAGAAGAACGAAGTGAAAGAGTGATTAATATGGTAAAACAAATGGATGCTGAGCATTTTGGTCACTGTTCCAACACAGAAGCATGTGAGGTGGAATGTCCACAAGGAATTTCTGTATTAAATATTGCAAGAATGAATTTTGAATATGGTAGAGCTTTGTTTTTAAGAAAGTAAAACACTGAAATTTGTAATTGGTTTTTTTCACTCAAAAAAGATTCTTTTTCACCAAACTTAATTAGCATTCCATCAGCAAGTGCTTTCCACTGTATTTTCGTTAATTTTAAGAAGCCGCCGAAAGTCACTAGAAAATTTCTAATTGTATTTAAAATTCCAACATTTTTTTTATTCAGCATTTCATTTCGTCCGTAGATACCAACCTTTATATAATCAATTCCTTTTTCAATGATGAATGTTGATGTCGCACTATCAGAATAAAAGTGCTCTATAGTTTTTGGATCTCCTTTTGGAAATGCAGAAGGTCTGCATGTAATTAGATGTCTTTCTTTTTCATTATTAGTTGACGAAGTGATTTCATCGATTCTTACCCAGTCAAAACCTTTTGAACGGACATTATCTGGACCGGGAATATCGATTCTGATAAAATTCCCAACACGTGGATGCCTGTCTATATACAACCCTAAAGAATTAAACAGTTTAAAGTCAGCAAAACCATTTCCCGAATAATCATTCCAGTGATTAATAGAGTAAAAACGATTTTTTAGAATGCTAAATTTATTATCTAATATTTCCGGTATAATAATGTTTTTTTGACTAAGGTTTCCTCTACCTCTGAATTAGACCGACTAGAATTAGTTAACAACCAATTATCAATTTTCACCCGTTCAAAGAATAACATTTTTCCACTAGGTTTTGAATAGGGAATCAGTCGTCGATGCGCAAGTTTATAAATGTAAGAGCATTTAAAACCTGTATATGTAGATAGTTCTTTGACGTTAAAAATAGTTTTTAGACCCAATAAATATTGTTCAATATTTTCAAGCTTTTCTAATAACACTTCATTTTCCATTTCTTATATTTTATAAGGCAAGTTCCTAGAAATAGTTAAAAAACTTTATTGAAAGGGTCTAAAGGTTTAATTTGGCTTTAGAATAGAGACGAAAAAAAATTGATCTAAGTACCACTACTTGTGTTACCTATGTGTTATCCATTTAAAAAAAATAAGCACCCACATTTCTGTAAGTGCTCGATTTTAAAAGTGGTCCCACCTGGGCTCGAACCAGG